>CAVUHO010000017.1:0-12605 GCA_963741385.1 Candidatus Sulfomarinibacteraceae bacterium | reverse complement strand
CGTTGTGGATCTTATAGGATTCTTGGCCGTTCCGGACCAACACACGCCACACGGACGGCAGCCTCACTCACCACGGGCGGCGGCCGGTGCTGGTTCAACCCCATCAACACGACCGAGGCCGCCTGCTCGATCGATCTGATCGTCCCGGGCCGCGATAATCTGCTCCAAATTTGCAACGTGCTGCTGCAGGTCATCAACACTCATGCAGCGAGCGCCGCAGGAGTTCGTTGGAGGCGTCGCCGACGGGCGCCGGGAAGACGGGCGGCCGATCGACGGCCTTTCGATAGAACCTGCCCGAAAACCGTTCCCTCGTGAATGTTGCTCGAGCTTTTTGACGGGCTCTTTGCCGATTTCCGCGCGGTCCACCGGGTCTTGAATCAGGTCATCAATCCGATCAGCCATCGACATTGGATCGCCGGCGATGTAGCCGAGCCGAAGTCACTCCGTCCTCCATGTAATCGTCGAATCCAGTGCCGAGGGGATACACCACCGGCATTCCGATGCAACATGCCCTCGAGTGCGGTTCTGCCGAAACTGTGGACCAGTGCCGAAATGACCACAGCGTCCGATTCGACCATGACCCCGAAAACATCGTCGGTGAACTCTCGAATGTGGACACGATCCCCGAGTCTAAGGCGCTCCACAAGACGGCGGAGCTCAGCCGTATAGCTGACCTCTTCGTCACCCACGATCACCAGCTCCACGTGGCGACCCCGCCCCCGAAGCTCGGCGATGGCCAGGATCCCGATCTCGAGGCGCTTGTTCCGATTGAGGGTGGCAAACTCGCAAATCTGGAAGTCAATCTGGCCGGAAAGCAAACGCTTCGACTGGTGCGGCGGCAGGGTCGTTGGAACGTCGATTGCCGGATATAGGACATCGTGGTATTCCGGCCGCAACCCCGGGATCAGCTCTTCGCAGATTCGCCGGTTGGCCCCGAAAACAAAATCCGATCGACTGCGGACAAATGCGGCCACATCGTCGAAGGGCATCATCAACCGGTATCAGCAAGACTCTCCGTACTCGCGGATGTTCCAGATATGGGGTTCCCGGAGCGACGCGGCCGCCAGTGCGCCGTAGGGAATCACGATTGTCTGGGTGGTGATCACATCCGGGTTCAGTTGACCAACCGCCGGCAGGATCTCCCGGTGGAGGTTTGCAAGCCCGATACCCACCCTCTTCTGCATGTCGCCTTTCGAAAGACCGTCGGCGGTACACCACCACGCGTAGTCGGTATTGACAACCCGAGCACCCGCCGCCTCGAGCCGCCGACTCAAGCGACCCTCGCCTGGCACGACAACGCTGCAATCCGCTCCGTAATCGCGCACGAGCTGCTCGATAAGCTCGAGAAGGGACCACTCTGCTCCATCGAGGTGCGGGAGGTGGGTAAAAAAACAAAGCCGCAGAGGGTGGTCTTTCTTCATCCGGGTCGCGCGACACGAGCTTCCAGGCTAATTTAATGCAGGAGCCATTGGAGAAGCCATTAATTCGCTCAACCCCGAACGCTTGATGCAGGTCCTCTCAAACCTTCGAAATGGCTCCGCTGCACCGTCTCAATTCAGCCGTGGAGGCGAAGAGAACCGGGGTCAGGAGGATCGCATTTGTCGTGTCCCCGAGGTACCACCGGTATGGCTCCTGGGGGCGGCGATCGCGGCGGCCGTGTGGTTCTGGCACGCATCCGTCATCTACACCGATGACGCGTTCATCTACCTCACGGTGGCCCGCAACTGGGCCGCCGGGTTCGGACCGGCTCTGAACCCGGGAGACCTCCATACACCGGTCACCAGTCTCGCGTGGGCGGGGCTGGTTGCCGCCGTCGCGACCCTGGGGCCGGCTTCGTTGCCCATCGCAGTCAAGGGTTTGGCCACGGGGTTGGTCGTCGCTGCCGGCTTTTTTATGGCGTTGTCCGTCAACCGAGTCTCAGGTGCAGCGGCCATGGCCACCCCGTTTGCGATCGTCAGCGTGGAGCTGATTCGCTACACCGTTGGCCTAGAGACCCATCTCGCACTGGCCGTGATATCTGGCGCAATCTACTTCGGCACCCACAGGCGTCAACTGGGAGCCGGCGCTGCCATTATCGGTTTCGGGTTCTTCTGTCGCGGTGACGTGCTGCTGCTCGCCCTCCCGCTCGCGGCGGTTTGGGCTTTCGATGAAAGCGGTCGCCAGGGGATGCCTCGCGCGGCCACGGTGCGCACCGCCGTGCGGGCTGTCGTGATCGGAGGGGCCGTTATCGCAGCCGGCTTGTATTTGAGCCATAGACTGACCGGATCGTGGTTACCTGTGACTCTCGATACGAAAATCATTCAGGGGACTGTCGGCCCTTGGAAGACCTTTGGTTCGCAATGGAGCGGTCACGTGCGGAACGGTTTGGGCGGACTGTGGCCCTTTGCCCCCTTGGCTCTGATCGGTTTCTTTCGGCTCGGGCGAATCGGGGCCGTTCTCGGCACCTTCGCCGTGCTCCAGGGTTCGCTTTACACCATACTCCATGTCGCACACTACCCGTGGTACGGCTGGATTACCGAATTCGCAATTCGACTCGCATTGTGCTGTGGGTTTTCTTGGATTGCGGGCCGTTGTGCCGGGATCCTGCTTCCGTCCGCTGACTTTCGTTGGCGTAATGCCGCTGCGGTGACGTTCACCCTGCTAGCGCTGGTGGGGATCTCTCCGGGAAATTACGACCTGTCACAACGCTCTGATCTCCCTGCTGTCGGATTGGCGCCCCACCTCACGCTGTTTTTGAATGCGGCCGAATTCATCGATGAAAACGTGTGCCGTAACGAATCAGAGGCGAAACCGGTGGTTCTCACTCCGGCAGTCGGCGTCCTGAGCTACTTCGCGGAATGCGCCGAGTACCGTGATGTTAATGGATTGGCCTCTCCAGGATTGACGAAAGACAACCTCAATGACTGGCCGTATTGGGTGGATGTGTACAAACCCGATGCTCTGGTTCGGAGCCGATACCCCGGCAAGGCCAACTCCCCCATCCGTTTTCCCGAAGCTTCTTCCCCCCACGCAAAGGTGTTCACTGTCGCGTTTGACCAGCAAGTCCAGGATGTGCGCCTCTCTGTGTATCTACCCTCCTCAGATCCGCACACCGCACTGCCGAGTGGGCGCGTCCCGCTCAATCCAGCCAATCCGAATCGTCATTAATAGACTACGTCTTCGATGATCACCCGGAGCGGGTTGCGCAGATGGCGATGCGGGTCGAGTGTCCGAGCACCGCGCACGGTGCCGCATACGAGGCATGCCGGGCGAAGATCGCGACCGAAGACGGAACCGTCACCCCAATCCCCGAAGAAGAAGCACACCTCCGAGCCCTGGACTACCTCAACTGACGGTGCTCAGATCGTCAGTCGCGATGACCACGGCATTCTCCACAGGCCTGCCTTGCTCCGAAATGCCCCTGGCGACTCCTCATCACAAAAAAACCATCACCGCACTGCGGTGATGGGTCGACTGCACAGGATTCCCTCGAAAATCAGGGCAGGAATGTCCGGTAGGACTCGAACTCATCGAAATCGTTGTACTGTCCAGTCGTCGAGTCGACACCACCGAACGCGCCCAACTGCACCAAATCAATGTTGTAGGTGTCATTATCGAGATTAGTGAACTCACCAATCATGTTCGTCCCCTTATAAAGCCTGAGAACACCATCGTTGTTCCCCGGACCAGTCGCCGCGGCCCACTCGACGGTGAATTCATGCACCTTGTTGGCGAAAGTCATGATTGGAGGAGAGTATTGGCCGTTGTCGAGGCGTGCCCATACGAACACAACGAAATCAGGTCCGGAGTTGGCCTTCTTCAGTTGCATCCGGATCACGGTTTCCCCGGGCATACGGGCGCGAAACACCTGGTGGGTAGCTCCGTTCGCCATCGCATCCGCTACACCGTTGACCTGATCGGAGCAGCCGTTCCGCATCATGAACGTCGCCCGATACACCTTTTCAGCCGTAGGGGTGTCATCTTGTACATATGCGTTGCCGGTGCCGCCATCAAAGCTCACACGAAGTCCGTAACCTGTCCCGCTCATCGCGGCGCCCGGGATAACACTCATATTCGTGTTTGCCATAACTGTGCCACCGACCAAAAGAAAAAGCACCGCAACCAGAACTACGCTACGATTCATCTTCATCAAAAATCCCCTTTCTGTGAGTCCTTGTCGTCGCAGATGGTTACAGTCTTTCTTGAAACCCCGCGTGTTTGGTGACCATGATTGAAAGTCCAGAGATCGACTGATACCATTCTCACGCTAAGGAGGACGCGCGACTCAGGGGCAGGTAACGGAGTCCAGCCCCATGATTGCTGAGTGGCAGCTGCGCTTAAGTCACCGCCCAGAGG
The DNA here is from genome assembly GCA_963741385.1 of Candidatus Sulfomarinibacteraceae bacterium. Classification (GTDB taxonomy): domain Bacteria; phylum Acidobacteriota; class Thermoanaerobaculia; order Thermoanaerobaculales; family Sulfomarinibacteraceae; genus Sulfomarinibacter. The sequence continues at coordinate 8,270 of CAVUHO010000017.1, read as the reverse complement.
AAAAGTCCTTCCGGCTACCAAGCCCCCACGGCGATGGCGAGGTGGTTTCCCAACACATCGCGAGCAATGTGCGGTAGAAATTCAATCACATGATCGGCATCGACGGCGATGATATTGACGTCGAACTCCGGTGTGCCCGACCCCAAGTGGTGGAAAAAACCTCCTACCAGCTCAGGTTGATGGCGAACGGAATCACTGGGTTTCCCAAACCCGCTTCGCCCCCCAACGGCACAAGGGTCTGGTGCACCCACCGTCCCCGACCTCCTCATGCACTTAGCCGTGGCTGTTGAAGCCGAAATTCACCGTCCCACACCTTAACGGCACGCCTGGGCGCAGTCTCCCGCGACAACCAATTCCATGGCTCGTGGATCACCATTCAACAGGCATCAGCCGACCACGACTCGGTCTCGACGCTAGCCACGTCGTTCATCGATTTCGAGAACAAGCATGAGAAGCGATGTTCCGCTACAATCACTCTCGGTTTCTGGGTTCGGCCACCGCCGCCTACCGGCTGGTGAACCACGAAAGGTGATGACTTGAGTCCCTCGCTCATTTCGAGTCGAATGCGGACTGCCCTATGAGCCGGCACTGCCTGGTTCTTCTGGCTGCCGCGTTCCTTCTGTCTGCATGTGTTGGGCGCCCCGCGCAGCGGGAGGAAGAGACGATCGTCGATCTCACGTTGGAAACACCTTCCGTGTCGGGGCTACCGACCAGCGTCCGCGACGGTTCGATTGGGAGCGAGGGTGAAATTGAGCTCCCTCCGGCTTCCACGTTCGACTTCTTCGTCGATATACCAATGAGTTCGGTACTGATTCTTGAGGCCGTGACTGGAGAATCTGTCGAGATCTCCCTGCAGCGCGCACTGGGAGGAAAGCTCACCCAGGAGAAGGTGAATCCGTCTCGGGAGTGCACGCGAATTGCTATTCCAGACGGCCCAAGCCGGCTGACCCGGCTGTCGTTCCAGTCCGCCGGAAATGGCAACAACGGAACTGTGATCGTGTACCCCCGTGTCGTGTCCCCGGCCGGAGAACCCAAGGCGACACGGCCGACAGTCCGCAGCGGTTCCACTGTTGAACGCGGAGTCGCTCGACCCAATGTCATCGTGTATCTCATCGACGCACTTCGCAGAGATCACCTCGGGGTCTACGGATATGAGAAACCGATCTCACCTCGGATCGACGCCTTCGCCGCCCGCGCGACCGTGTTCGAGGACGCAGTTGCGCAGACCTCGTGGACGAGATCCGCAGTCGCATCGATCTTCACCGGCCTCGACCCGTTTCGGACGGGTGTGATCGGACGTGACGACACCCTTTCACAATCGGCACGGACGCTCGCCGAGCGTCTCAAGGAATGCGGCTACACCACGGCCGCGCTGGTGTTCAACGGCAACGCCGGAGAAAAGTACAACCTCGATCAGGGCTTTGACGTATTTATCCGGTCCCACGCCGGCAACTATTACTCGGACGTCCTCAACCAGGAGCTGTTTCAACTCCTCGATTCCGGACAGCTGAAAGAACCTTTTTTCCTGTACATCCACACCCTCGACCCGCATGCACCCTACCAGCCCCCGGACGAGTGGAGGCTGAAGTTCGCCTCTGACGTCCAGGACCCAGGAATCGGCGAGATGGACCGGTTGAAGCAGCTGAAAAAGGCGCGAAAACAAATGGTCGAGGAAGGAATGCCCCTCGATCCCCGGATTACCGCGGACGTCATCGCCCTGTACGACGCTGAAATCGCCCACAACGACTTCACCTTCGGTGAATTCGTCGACAAACTACAGTCCATGAATCTTCTCGACCGCTCGGCGATGGTCTTTCTCGCCGATCACGGTGAGGAGTTCTGGGATCACGGCGACTGGGCCCACGGCGAGACCCTGTACACCGAGGTCCTCGGCATCCCTTTGATCATCAAACAGCCGCTTCAGGAGACCGGTGCCAGAACCAGGACCCTGGTGCAGCAGGCCGATCTCCTGCCGACCATTCTCGATTACGCCGGGTGCCTCGAGGAAGGCGACACGGCCGGCCGATCGCTGCGAGCCCTGCTGGAGTCGCGCGGCGCACCCGCACCCGTGCCGGTATTCTCAGTCCTCGGTCTCGACACCCGAAGCGGCGTCAGCATCACCACCGAGGACTGGAAGCTGATCCTGCCGCTGTCGAAACAACTCGGTCAGGAGCCCATGCTTTTCGACCGTACATCGGACCCACGTGAGACCACCAACGTGTTCAAGAAATACCCCATCGTTGCCGGCTATATGCTCAATCTCCTGCACCAGCAACAGAGCCTCCCCGCTAGCCGGTTGCTGCCCGAGAAGGCTGTGGTCGACGTAGAGCTCGCCGACGAACTCCGGGCGCTCGGCTATCTCGAGTAGTAGCGCGCCGGATGATCGGGTAGAGCGCCGAATCGGCTCGAAGCGCCTCATTCGGGAGACGTTCGAGACGCTCCTCGTGGTCATGGAGAGATTGAGACGTCAGAGTGTGGCATCTCGCTCGCACGGAGGGCCAACCCGACCGGCGGTCGTGCTCAGTCCGTGAGGTAGCCCAACGCCTTGAGGTTGGCGATCTCCTCTTCGCTCAGCTCGATCTCACCGGACGGCGATTTCAGAGACGCCTGGAAAGAATCGAACGCCTCGATATCAGCCCTGACGAGCGTCCGCACCCGCTGTTCCAGCTCGGCGACGACCTCCGGCCGCTGATCGTAGAGGTTGTGGACCTCACGCGGGTCGGTCTCCACGTTGAACAGCATCTTTTTCGAGGAGAAGTACTTCCAGCTCCCACTCTTGAGGACATCATAGAGGTGGACATCCTGCCGAACCGGTGTGTCGTCCACCACCGTCGGCATCAAACTGAATCCCTGGGCCTGGTCATTCACCGGTATGCCGAGATAATCCAGCACGGTCGGCATCACATCCACCACGGCCCCCCAGCGGCCGATTCTCCTCCCCCCGAAGCGATCTTTGGGAAACTTGATAATGAGCGGCAACCAGACGTACTCCTCAAACCCCCCCGATCGTGAAGAAACATCCCGTGTTCGGTGAACTCCTCGCCGTGATCGGAGGTGATCAACAGAAGCGTTTCGTCGAAAACGCCCTGGTCCTTGAGTTCGGCAACGACCTCCGCGATCTTCTGGTCGACGTAGTTGATGCAACCGTCGTACAGCGAGGAGATGAAATCGATCCATCCGGCGGGAAGAAATCCTCGGCCGAAGCACCGCCAGTCTGGCACCTGGCAGCTTCACCCAGGCCAGGAGCTTGGTGGCGCATCTGTCATCCCTGCACCCGTCGAAAGTCACCGTCGACGGATCGACGTAGGACAGCTCGAGCCCGCCGGGACACGAGTACGGGAGCTTCGTCGTGTGCTCGGAGTGGACATCATAGGTGTGGAGGAAAAGGAAGAACTTCTCCTGAGAGTGCTGGTCCAACCACGCAAGGCCTTGGGCAGGATCTTCTCGAAATCTTCCGCCCTCATCATCGTAGCTGTCGAAGCCCTGCGAAAATCCGAACCTGCCCCGCATCCAACCGCCGTCCGGAAAGGCCGCCGTCGAAGAGCCCACCGACTTCAGCTGCTCCGCCAGGGTGATGCGCTGATCTTCCAGGACTCTGTGGTTGCCTGGATTGAGCCCGTGGGTCTTCGGGTTCAGCGAGGTCATCATGGTCATGTGAGACGGCAGGGTTCCCCCGCCGCTGTGGAAAAAGCGGTCGAAGACGACCGCCTCCGAGGCGAAATCTTCAAGAAACGGCGTTGTCGGCCTCTCGTACCCATAAAGGCTCATACGGTCCGCCCGCCAGGTATCGATCGAGATCAGAACGACATTGACCTCCGGCGGCGGTGCCGGCGGCTTTCCACACCACCGCAACCCGAGAGGGCCGCCAGCAGGACCGGCGCGGTGAGTCCCAAAGGGCAGACACGCTCCAGCGCCCCGTACCAAAAATCTCAAGGCTGGACACGACTGGATCCTTTTCCAATACTACTCGTTTGACGAGAAGCCATCGTGATGGCTTGGGCCGCGGCTCGAACGCACGTCGTGGAGCCGTCCGAGGACGAATCTACTGCGGACCAGCGGGCAGTGCAAACCGGCGATCTCCGCGAGGGCCATCTCGGTCTTCTCGGCGACCTCCGCCGGGGACTCGACCACCCTGCGCATGAGAGACGCCGCCGTCACCACATCCGGAGAGGCCCAAACGGCATCCGCTGGATAGGGGTTGCTGCCGGGCCCCACCGGAACCAGATCGAACGGCACGAGAAAGGAGTTGTTCGGGTTCATGAAATCGAGGTTTCCCGAGTACCCGGTGGCAATCACCGGTTTGCCAGAGCGCCATGGTCTCGGCCATGGTCAGACCGAAACCTTCCGAGCGGTGGAGCGAGACAGTACGCGTCGCACGAGGCCATGAGAGACGCTTGTTCTTCGGCCGTCACGTAGCCGTCCCTGAATGTGATCGTGCGGCTCCCTGCGACCGCCTCCTCGAGTCGCGACCGTTCCCCGGGATGCCGGTCGCCGTTAGTCGCCTTGATGACGAGGTGGACTCCCGGCTCGTCCGGGAAGGCTGACACGAAGGCCTCGACGACCGCGAGCGGATTCTTGCGTTCGAAGACGCTGTCGAAATCGAAGCAGAACAGGAACAGGAAACTCTCCGGGAGGCCGAGCTTCGAACCGGGACCGGACCTGGGGTTCCGGCGTCCGGATCGGAAGCGAAAACGGATAGACAGGTACATCGACCTTCCTGGCGATCGCCGCGGCGGAGAACGAGCTGATGGCCCAGATCTCGTCAACCCAGCGGGCGGTCGCCGCCATCCAGTCGGGAAAGTCCTCGACCTCCCACGCCCACAGGGCGATGTTGTACCGACCGTCCAGCGCCTCCCGGCCGAAATGCTCCACAAAATGGTCCATCTGATCGGCGTTGACACCGATGATGTTGACGTCGAACCGAGGGTCTTTGGAGCCGAAATCGGCGAACTCCGATTGCTGGCGGCTCAATGTGGATGTGAAAGGTACGACCGAGTAGTCCATGCCGGCCTCACGAACCGAGGAGACGAGCAACCTGGTGACCTCTCCCACACCGCTTTCGGCATGAGCGTAGCCGTAGATGTTGACTCCCGGCCTCATCGGGCCCCGTCCGACCAGCCGACATCGCCGACCTTCGCTGAAAACACCCTGCTGTGGGTGGTGCGTCTGCGAGATGTCCGATTCATAGCCATCAGCTCCGTCACATCTCCCGATTGAACACCCGCAAAATCTCCCGCCTCCACTGATCCACGGCCTCCCGCTGCCAGGCGTCGCGTCCTGTAAGGTCCTTCTCGTCCACCGGCTTCACCGAAGCCGAGGCACGTTCACGCACGATCTCACGCATCGCCGCCACCGCGTTCACGATGACCTCGGACGACGCCTCGCCGGATTCGATGAGGATGTCATGTGATTCGGAAGCCGCGGAGGCCGCTTCAGGGAGTTCCAGCCACCGACCGGTCACCCTCACCTTCCCGGACAACGCCGCCTCGACACCGATCGGCCCCAGCCTTGGGAAACGGCTCAAATCGAGCAACACATCGCACGCTTCGAGACCTTCGCGTACGACATCAGCGGTGATCGGACCTTCGTGCACCCTCACGGGCAGGTGGTGAAGCTCGGACGCCAGGGACGAGCGGACTGTTCCAACTACCAAAAGGAGCCCCACCGGCGTCGGCCTGTCGCGGTGGAGCTGCCGCACACATTCGAGCGCCCTCGAAATGGCGAGATCGTCTTCCTCGCCTCGTCCGAAGTCGACTGCGAAGAACCAAGTGCGATCGCTGTCGAGATTGAAACGGGACTCGCACCCCGCCCCTCCCGGATCGGTCGCCGGCGGGATCACCGGACGGACCGGAACCGGCGACACGCGAACGATTCGATGGGCCTCCCGGTGCGTTGGCACCCACACTTCGTCGACTCCGGTCATTTCGGTCGCCCGAACCGCCTCTACAGGGTCGCAGCAGTAGCCGACAATCATCCCACCGGCCCGGCACCCTACCGGGAGCTTCCGAATGGCCGGGTTCCACTGAGGCGTGGGCAGTGCCAGCAACGTCACCGGGTAGGGCGCCCCGGACTCGAAACGGATGCGGGCAGTCGTCATGATGTCCGGGAGGTCGTGGTCGAGCGGGACGATGACGTGCGGGATCTCGGCATCGACGAGAACGTCGCGGATTCCCGACGCGAAGCTCGCGACCCCGTCCGTGCCCTCGAAGTGGCCGACCAGATTGACGCCGACCGGCGTCCGGGATGAGAAGACCCGGCCGTCGTCGAGGCGGACAGCCGAGCTCGCCACCGTGGCCTGCCTCACGTACGGCTGCAGGAGACGAGGTTTGGCCTCCAGCCTGTCGCCACCAGCCAGGGCGTTCCTCAGCCACACCGAAAGCCGGCTCCTGGGAGGCAGGGCCCTGGCGATCGGCTCAACCAGACACGGGTGGAGCCCGTAGTCGCTCGAGCCGAACCTCACGAGCCAGTACGCGAACTGGCCGCGATCACCTCCGAGGGGATCGGGAAACCTCGCCTGGAGGTCCGGCCGCGCGTCGTAGATCGCGGTCGCCAACCTCGTCAGGACCGGGTCCATCTCGGAGTCGACCGGTTTGTTCAACCAATGCGCCTCGGCCCCGGGTGCAGACAGTGTGATGCCCCGGATCCTCTTCCATCCATCGTGAAACAGCGACGCCGACAGGTGTGCCCGTAACGGGTCGACGAAGATGTCGTCCAGGTCGTGCTCAGCCGAGCCTCCCGACACGAACCACTGCGAGAAACGCGGGAGGTCCCGGTCGTCGATCCGTGGAAACTCGGCCTGAAGGTTGTCGTTGTATTGCCACAGATACAGCGCCGCACGGTTTGCCACCCCCCCATCGAGATGGATCGGGGTTGCCAACCAGGACAGAAACGAGTCCTCACACCCCACATCGAAGGGATCAGGCGACAGAGCAGCAAGCGCGCGCCGCTCGGATCGACCTCGTGGAGGGCGCGCCGCGCATCTGCAGGATTGGACACGTCGGTGCCGGAGAAACAGCCGTAGGCGTACGGAACGCTCCTCAAATCGTGCTGTCCGCTGCGACGCACGAGATCGGTGTAGTGTTCGACGAGCGGTCTGAGTTCGGGTCTCGAGGCGAGCTCGATGCGGTCCTGGTGCCGGCTGATCTCATCGATGTCCTGCAGGTCGACCCCGCTGAAATGGACGAACCCGACCCGTCGGCCGTCGATCTCCCAGCGACCGTCCTGGAGCACGGGGAATCGGTGCGGCAGGTTCCAGTAGGCGATGTTGTAGATGGGGTCGCGCATGATCGCGACTGACTCGAGATACGCCGGTGCGAAGTCCATCCACGACTGGTCCACGAACATGCCGTTTGCGAGGTCGACGAAGCAGTAGCGGTCGAGACGATCACACCACCAGTCGAGGAACCCGCTCGTCCGCCTGTCAACTGAAGGCCGAGAAACCCGAGATTGTACATGCCGCACATCCCGATCACGCGTCTCGGCCGGCCGACAGCGGTTGTCGAGGGGTTGGGTGAGGTGAGGCGTCAGCACCGCCTGGTGCTCGATCGAGGGCTACTCCTCGAGACCAGAGAGCCGATCGTGAACCAAAATGTCGGGGTCGTCTAAAATAGAACGCTTGATCGAGCCGATGCGATCGGCGTAAATATCTGAACATAAATGGTTTGACGGCAGTGTTCAGCTCAAGAATGCCGTACCTGAACGCGAAATTGCTCGAACCCGCGGAATGCCGAGCTCCTCGGCCAGACAATCTCGAAGGGGAGCTCCTCCATACGCCACCTCGGACGTCGTGGCGGTCGACGAGACAGACGAAGACCTTTGCCCCGGGATGGTCGGCTCGAGAAGGAGTCCGCCAACACCCGCGCCATGCCCAGGTAGTTGTTGGACGAAATCGTGAATGCATCGACTGGCATATGATTGAGGAACTTCATCCAGCGAACTCGCTGGCGCGGGGACAGTCGCCGAGAATAGCAGGTTGAAGCGGCCGACGGTGCCGTGGTATCCCTGAACAGGTCAACACTCATGGGAAATCGGCTATCTTCGGTGTGGAGGTCACCATCACAACTCACGAAGAACTCAATGACCGACTCGAAGCACTCACAGCGATGGTTCAGGCCCTCCAGCGTGAACTCGACGCCGCAAGCGAACGACTGGTGAGCGTCGAGACGTCTGCCCAGGCGGCCGCCACAGCGATCGACTCGCTGCGCGGAGACAGCACGCGCACCATCGCCCACGTCGGCGCGCTACAGGAAGACCACGGTCGATTGAAGGCG
>CAVUHO010000016.1:0-17857 GCA_963741385.1 Candidatus Sulfomarinibacteraceae bacterium | reverse complement strand
CAGGAACCACAGCCACCGCCCGAGGTTGGTCTGCAGCGACTCCATGTAGGTGTAGATGACCGGCGTGATGAACAGGGTCAGCGACTGCGACACGACGAGCCCGCCGACGACCGCCAGACCCAGGGGCCGGCGGGCCTCGGCGCCCGCGCCGAGCCCGAGTGCGATCGGGAGCGTGCCGAAGAACGCGGCCATGGTGGTCATCATGATCGGTCGGAAGCGGACCACGCACGCCTCGTAAATCGCCTCGGCGGGCGTCTTGCCCCCCACTCGCTGCGTCTCGATGGCGAAGTCGATCATGATGATGCCGTTCTTCTTGACCAGACCGACCAGCATGATGACCCCGACGAAGGCGTAGATGTTGAGGTCGACGCGGAAGAGCAGCAGGGTCGCCAGCGCGCCGAGTCCGGCCAGCGGCAGCGCCGACAGGATGGTGAAGGGGTGGATGAAGCTCTCGTAGAGAATGCCCAGCACCATGTAGATCACGAGAACCGCGAGGAGGAGCAGGAGGCCGAGGCCGCCCATGGAGGACTGGAAGGCCTGCGCGGCGCCCTGGAATGTGGCGTTGATGGTGGCGGGCAGGGTGTTTCGGGCCAGCCGCTCGACCTCGATCGTTGCGGGGCCGAGTGACACCCCGGGAGCGAGGTTGAACGACAACGTCACTGAAGGCACCTGGCCCGAGTGGTTGACGGTCAGTGGGCCGAGGCCCGGAGTCATGGTGACGAGCGAGTCGAGCGGCACCAGCCCGCCGTTGGAGGACTTGATATAGAGCAGCGACAAATCGAGGATGTCGGTCTGGTACTGCGGCAACAGCTCCATGATCACGCGGTACTGGTTGTTGGGGGCGAAGATGGTCGAGATCTGGCGGCTCCCGTAGGCGGTGTAGAGGGCATTCTCGATCTGCCTCGCCGTGACGCCGAGGGAGGCCGCCTTGTCGCGGTTGATGTCGATATTGATCTGCGGATTGGTCAGCTGCAAGTCGCTCGAAACGTCGACCAACATGGGGTTGTCCCGCAGCTGGGATTCGAGGAGCGGCGCGAATCGGTAGAGCTCGTCGGTGTCCGGACCGGTCAACGTCAACTGGTACTGGGCGCGCGTCATTCGCCCGCCGATCTGGATCGACGGCGGAGTCTGCGCATACACGCGCACTCCCGGTATCTGGGCCAGCTTCGGCCGCAGCTCTGCCACCACCTGGTCGGAGGTGAGTTTGCGAACGCTCGTCGGCTTGAGGCGCGCAAAGAAAAACCCGGTGTTGGAGGCGCCGAAGCCTCCACGGCCGCCCGCCGACGACATGAAGGCCTCGATGTTGGGATCGGAGGCGAGGACCGCCGCGACCGCCTGTTGGTGCACGACCATGGCGTCGTATGAAATCCCCTCGATGGCCTCCACCTGGCCGAAGATCTGGCCGATGTCCTGCGACGGCACGAACCCCTTGGGCACGATCACGAACAGCACGCCGGTCAGCACCGTGACGACCGCCGTGATCGCCACCATCGTCCGGCGGTGACTCAAAGACCATTTGAGGCCGACCTCGTAGGCCGCCAGCAGGCGGGCGAAGAATCGCTCGAAGAAGTTGAAGAGCGCGTGGTGCTGGATGTCCTTCGGCGGCCGGATGAAACGGCTCGAGAGCATCGGGGTCAGGCTGAGCGCGATGAAGCCCGAGATCAGCACCGCGGCACCGATGGTGACCGAGAACTCGCGGAACAACCGGCCGATGATGCCGCCCATGAACAGGATCGGGATGAAGACCGCGGCCAGCGACAGCGTCATCGAGACGATGGTGAAGCCGATCTCGCGGGAGCCGTCGAGCGCGGCCTGAAACGGCCGCTTGCCCATCTCCATGTGGCGAACGATGTTTTCGAGCATGACGATGGCGTCGTCCACCACGAACCCGACGGACAGGGTGAGCGCCATCAGTGAGAGATTGTCCAGGGAGTAGTCAAGCAGGTACATGACCGTGAACGTGCCGACGATGGACATCGGCATCGCGAGCGACGGGATCACGGTGGCCGAGAGGTTGCGCAGGAACATGAAGATGACGAGGACCACCAGGATCAGGGTCACCAGCAGGGTGAGCTTGACGTCATTGACCGATTCGTGGATCGAAACTGAGCGGTCGAACAGCACCTTGAGCGAGACGCTCGCCGGGAGTTGCCGCTCGAAGGTCGGCAGGAGCTGGCGTACCGCGTTGGCCACCTCGACCGTGTTGGTGCCCGGTTGGCGCTGGATCGCCAGAATGACCGCCCGCTGATCGATGAACCAGGCCGCGGTCTTGTTGTTCTCGACGCTGTCCGACACCCAGCCCAGCTCGTCGAGCCGCACCGGCCGGCCGTCGCGATACGCGACGACCAACGGCCGGTAGGCCTCGGCACTGGTGAGCTGCCCCCGGGTTTCGAGGGTGTAGGCCGTCTTGGGCCCGTAGAGGATGCCGCTCGGGAGGTTGACGTTGGCACTCTGTACCGCCCCGGACACTTCGTCGATGCCGATGCCGCGGGTGGCGAGGGCTGTCGGGTCGAGCTGGATCCTGACGGCGTACTTCTGAGATCCGTACACCTGCACCTGGGCGACTCCGAGGACCGTCGATATCCGCTGCGCCATCATGGTCTGACCGTACTCGTCGAGCTCGTACATCGGCAGGGTGGGCGAGGTCAGGGCGATGTAGAGGATCGGCTGGTCGGCCGGGTTGACTTTCTGGTAGGTCGGCGGCGACGGCATGTCCTGCGGCAACTGGGGGTTGGCGCGGGCGATCGCGGCCTGGACGTCCTGGGCGGCGGCGTCGAGGTCGCGGTTGAGGTTGAACTGCAGGGTGATGTTGGTGTTGCCGAGCGAACTCGTGGAGCTCATCGAGTCCACACCGGCGATGGTCGAAAACTGCTTCTCGAGCGGCGTTGCCACCGACGACGCCATGGTGTCCGGGTTGGCGCCCGGCAGTGCGGCGGAAACCGAAATGGTCGGGAAATCCACGTTGGGGAGATCACTCACCGGCAGCAGCCGGTAGGCCATCGACCCGAACAGCAGGATGCTGCTCATGACGAGAGTCGTCATCACGGGGCGGCGGATGAAGAGCTCGGAGAAGTTCATGACACGGTGCCGTCCGGCGGCGCGGCGTCCTTGATCTCGACGGTGGATCCCGGCACCAGCCGCAGCTGACCGTCGGTGACCACGGTCTCGCCGGCCATCAGGCCGGAGTCGATCACCGCCTCGTGCTCGTCCATGCGGTTCACCTGCACCGGACGCAGCTCGACGGTATTGTCATCCTTGATCACAAACACGTGCTGGCCCTGCTGGCCCGTCTGTACCGCCGACGCGGGGCACACGACACGATCGGTTTCCTCGCCGAGGACGACGGTGACATCGACGAACTGGCCGGGCCACAAACGTTCGTCACTGTTGGCGAAGGTCGCCTTGAGGAGGATGGTGCTGGTTGCGGTGTCGACGGCGTTGTCGACAAAGGTCAGAGCCCCGGTAGCAGGCTCTGAGGCGTCACCGGGCAGAGCGGCGAGAACACTGATGCCGGCTTTCCGGTGGGCAAGCACTGTGGGCAGTTGCTGAGCAGGAACCGAAAACGTCACGTAGATCGGACTCACCTGGTTGATCGTGACCATCGGGCTGTCATCGTTGGCCTTGATCAGATTTCCGGTCTTGACGTTGAGATTCCCGGTCCGCCCGGTCACCGGCGCGGTAATCGAACAGTAGTCGACGTTGAGTTTCGCGGTCTCTACAGCGGCTTGATCGGCCGCAACCGCGGCGTTCAGCGCCGCCGCATCCGCGGTGATCTGATCGAACTGCTCCTTGGTGACGTACTCCTGCTTGACCAGATCTTCGTAACGCGTGATGTCGGTCTCGGCCTTGGCGAGGAGGGCCCGGTCGCGCGCCAGAACGGCCTCCGCCTGCGCGAGCGCAGACTCGTAGGGCCGGGAGTCGATCACGAAAAGGACATCGCCGCGGTGGACCTTGTCGCCTTCGCGAAATCGGATCCCCAGGAGTTCGCCGCCGATCCGCGCCTTGATGGCGACCGTTTCGATCGCTTCGACGTTGCCGATCGCGCGGATAGTGATCGGCATGGTCTTCTGGTCGACCTTCGCCGCCGTCACCGGGACGGCGGGAGGGGCTCCTCGCTGGGTCTGTTTCGCCCCGCCGCAGCCTGAGACAACCATCAACAGCATCAGGACGGCCAAGACGACCAGTGCCCGCGGAAATTGCGCGGAGCGGCCCGCAGACGGGGACGGCCTTCCGCTGCGGTTCGCGTCTACGGAAATCGGTACGTAGGTCATGGAGTTGTTCCCTTCTGGGTGACGGACACTGCCGCTTTGAGCGTCGGCGAGGCGACGCCGGTGTCGTGCGCGAGCTGCGCCAGCGCGTAGAACCACGACGACCTGGCAAGGATCTCCTCGGCCCGTGCAGCGGAGAGCGCCGACTGGGCGGTCAACAGGTCGAGAATGGTCCCGACGCCCTCCTGATAGCGTCCGAGCGCCACCCGCTCCGACTGCTCGGCGCTGGCCAGGAGATCGCGGCTGGTTTTGACCAGTTGGTTTGCAGTCTGTAAACCGTAATAGCTGGTCCACACCTCCAAGATCACCTGTTGCTCCAGGCTCGCGGCGTCGGCGGCCGCGACGGCCGCCTCGTCTTTGGCCTTCTGCACGTTGTACTTGGTTTCGAAACCCTTGAAGATCGGGATGTTGAGCCCCACGCGCAACGCCCAGCTGTCGCCGAAGTTCGCATAGGTCGAAGGGTCGTAGTACGTCCGATTGGCGTCTGCCGACGCGAACAAGCTCGGCAGTCCTTCGGCACGGACCGATCTGATGTGGACGTCGGCCCGCTCCGCCTCCAACCGTGCGGCGGCGAGATCCGGACGGACCGTGCGTGCCTCGTCGATCAAATCGTCGACGGCCTTCGAGACCTCATCCAGGGGTAGATCCGCGGGGAGGTCGCCGACATCATACGGCGTGTTGGCGGGCAGCCCCATGGCGGTGGCGAGCGCGCCCCGCAAAGCGAGCACCCGGCCGGAGAGTCTGTCGACGGCAAGCTGCGCCTGCGACATCGCCGTCTGAGCCTGGAGCTCATCTGCGATGGTGGCGACACCGGCCTTCCTGCGGAACGAGGCTGCGTCGTAAGCGGTATGCGCGGTTTTCAGGTTTGACTGTGCAGCCTCGAGCTGGGCTCTGGCGTTGAGGTACTCGACATACGTCTGTTGAACGCCGAGGATCACGTTCTGCACGACCGCGGTGTGGGTCCAATCAGCCGCGAGCAGACCGAGCCGAGAACTCTCGGCGTCGGCAGCGCGCCCCCCGACGTCGAAGAGCAGGTAGGTCAGGGCCGCATCCGGCCCGTAGCTGGTAAGGGAGTAGTTGAACTGGCCTCCCAGTGCGCTTTGCTTGGTGCGGGAAGCGTTGAGATTGACGTCGACGGTCGGGTAGTAGGGAGCCCGATCAACGCCGAGCTGCGCCCGGGCGGCCAGCGCCCGGAAGTAGCTCGCCCGGGTCACCGGGTTGTTGCTCAGCGCGATCTCGACCACGTCGGCCAAAGTGAAGGTGGCGCCCTCGGCCAGCAGGTACTCGGGTATCGACGGCGCCGGTTGGACGGTGGGGAGAGGGGGAGTCAACTGCACCGTCCGATTTGCCGCCGGCGGCACCGGGGCTTCCGCTGTCAGACCGTGCGGCAGGACACTCGAACACCCGACCGTCACCGCCGCAGCAAGGCCGAGCCAAAAAACTCGATGCGGCTTCATGTGCACCCTCCTCCGTCTCTCCGCCGGTGGTCGCGCGGCCCATGCCCACCCGGCGGCGCCGTTCGTTGACCGTCGCCGGCGACGGAGAACCGTCGGCCAGCATACGCCGATTCAGCGCCGTGACAATCCTCCACGGAGGGCTTTCCGCGCGGTCACAGCAGCCGTAATCGCCGCTCGATCTCGTGTGCAGAGCACGACGTGCGCAAACGCCGGGCATTGCGATCCACCGGTCTCGCAGCGACGCTGTAGTATAGAGTCGCCCGATCGGCCGTGCACGAACCTCTGTGACTGGACAACGACATCCGTGGAACCCCTGATTGCCACCTGCGGCTCTCGTGCCATCCTGCTCGGCGCCTTTCTCGAGGGTGAAACGGTCCCGGTGATCGCGGCCGAACTCGATGAGTGACGGCCAGGGCCGGCCCCCGCACACTCCCAGGCTGCGCGCGCTCGGGCGCGCGCTCAGACACCGCAACTACCGCCTGTTCTTTGTCGGCCAGGGCATATCCCTGATCGGCACGTGGATGACCCGGGTCGCCACCAGCTGGCTGATCTACCGGATCACGGGGTCGGCGCTGCTGCTGGGGGTGGTGGGGTTCGCCGGCCAGGTGCCGACGTTTCTGCTGGCGCCGGTGGCAGGGGTGCTGGTGGACCGCTGGGACCGGCAGCGGGTCCTCATCGTCACCCAGGTCCTGGCCATGACCCAGTCCGCACTCCTGGCGGCTCTGGCGCTCGGCGGCGTCATCACCGTGACCCACGTGATCATCCTGAGCGTGTTCCAGGGGCTGATCAACGCCTTCGACATGCCGACCCGCCAGGCCCTGGTGGTGCACATGGTGGACGACCGTGCGGACCTGGCCAACGCCATCGCTCTCAACTCGTCGATGGTCAACGCCGCGCGGCTCATCGGCCCTTCCATCGCCGGGTTGCTGATCGCCTGGGTTGGTGAGGGGATGTGCTTCCTCGCCGATGCCGCGAGCTACCTCGCGGTGATCGCGTCGTTGCTGATGATGCGGCTCGCGCTCCCGAAGCGGCCGGCATCGCCGCCGAGGGTGCTCGGGGAGCTCGCGGCGGGTTTCCGCTACGTGATGGGGTTCGCTCCCATCCGTGCGCTGCTCGCTCTGCTGGCCCTGGTGAGCCTGATGGGCATGCCGTACACGGTGCTGATGCCGATCGTCGCCACCAAGGTCCTGCACGGAGGCGCCCACACGCTGGGGTTCCTGATGGCGGCAGGCGGGTTCGGCGCGCTGGGCGGGGCGATCTACCTGGCGTCGCGGAGCACCGTGCTCGGCCTCGGGCGCCTGATCCCTGCCGGAGTGATCGCGCTCGGCGCCGGGCTCATCGGCCTGTCCCAGTCGCACCTGCAGCTGGTTTCGCTGGCGCTGATGCCGGTCATCGGCGCCGGGATGATGGTGCAGATGGCGGCCAGCAACACCGTCCTGCAGACCATCGTCGACGAGGAGAAGCGGGGCCGGGTGATGAGCTTCTACACCATGGCCTTCGTCGGCATGACGCCGTTCGGCTCGCTGCTCGCCGGCGCGCTCGCACAGCGTTTCGGGGCCTCGGCGGCCCTGCTGCTCGGCGGCATCGTCTGCATCGCCGGCGCCGCCGCTTTCATCACGCGGCTGCCGGCGCTGCGCCGGCTCGTCCACCCGATCTACGTCCGGCTCGGGATCATCCCGGAGATCGCCGCGGGCCTGCAGAGCGCCTCGCAGCTGACCCGGCCGCCCGGGATGTGAGACGTCCGGCGCGGTCACTCCACCGAACGGCGGTGGGTGGCGATCTCCTCCATGAGATCGGTCTGGATCTGCTGGATCTCGAGCAGCCGCTGCCACTGCCGGCTCAGGAGGTGGTCGAACCGGGTGGTGAGGAGGCGGATCTCGAGCTCGGCCTTGAGGTTGACCTTGTAGTCATGATCGGCGCGAAGCCGGTCCTTGGACTCCTGGCGGTTCTGGCTCATCATGATCACCGGCGCCTGGATCGCGGCAAGGCAGGACAGCACGAGGTTGAGCAGGATGAACGGGAAGGGGTCGAAGGGCCGTGCCACCAGCATCGCGGAATTGAGGGCGATCCAGACGAACATCACGACCCCGAAGATGATGATGAACCGCCAGCTGCCGCCGAAGGAGGCGACCCCGTCCGCGATGCGCTCGCCCACGGTGAGCTGTTGTTCGAAGGCGCTGTTGACGTCTTCCGACACCAGTTCGTGTTCGCGCATGCTGCGCAGCACCTCCTGATCGAGGTCGCTCAACTCGCCCCGTTCATCGCGCATCATGTCCTGCACCTGCATGGCCCGGTAGTGGTTGATGTCGTCCATGCAGACCGGCCCGGCGGCAGGCCACTCAGGGTGGTCGCGGCGGATGGCGTCGGCCATCGAGGAACGGATCAGCTCGCCCGACACGACGTCGCCCGGGGGGACATGGTGGCCGCACACGGAGCAGGTGACGAGCGAGGATTTCTTGTTGCCCATGAGATGTCCTTTCTTGAGCGTGACGCGGCTTCCCCGCGTCGGTCATTTGCGCAACGCGCCGAGCAGACTGCCCGAGATCAGCGCCGCGAGATCGCCGAGCACGCCGGGCAGCGCGGCGCCGCCCGGGCACACCAGGTAGCGCGGCGACCACTCGGGGTGGAACTTCTCTTTGTACTGCTGCAGTCCCTGGAAGTTGTAGAAGTGCTCGCCGTGACGGTAGACGACAGCCGCCAGCCGGTTCCACATGGGGGCCAACGGACCGACCCGCAGCCCGGCGAGGGGGGCCATGCCGAGGTTGAAGGCGGCATAGCCCTGTTCCTTGCCCCACAGCATCAACTTGATGAACAGGTAGTCCATCACGCCGGGCGGCGCGTCGGGCCGATGGCGCATCAGGTCGATCGACAGCTCGCCTCCGGGCGCACCCTGCCAGACATTGGCAAAGGCGAGCAGGCGATCCTCACGTCGCACGACAGCCAGCGGGTGTTGGGTGAGGTAAGTGTCGTCGAAGCGTCCGAGGGAAAAGCTCTTCTCGCGGGTGCCCTTGGACTCTAGCCAGGTGTCCGACAGGACGCGCAGCTCGGGCAGCAGGCCGACGACACCCTGAGCCGGGATGAGTTCGAAGGTGAGGCCGTCGCGCTCGCTCTTGTTCACCGTGTGGCGGAGACCGCTGCGAGCGCCGCCTTCGAGCGAGAACTCTGCCAGGTCCACGACGCCCTCTTCGCCGATCTTGACGACCGTCAGGCCCAGATCCAGGTAGATCGGCAAGTTGTCGTCACCGACCTCGTAGAACACCGTCCAGCCGCCGTGCCGGTCGGCCATTTCACGAAAGGTCCAGATCAGGTCGCCGTGGGTCCCGGGTGGCCCCACCGGGTCGCCCATCGCGACCCAGCTCCGCCCCTGGATCCCGTACATGATGAAGGCACTCCGACCAGGATCGAACAGGAATCTCTTGTCGCCCAAAAGGGCGAGACCGGCTGCTGACCTTGGCGATGCGGAGACGATCGTCTGCACCCGCTCGAGATCGGCGGCATCGGGCGGATTCGAGCGCGGAGGGGCTGGACCGAGCAGCCGCAGTATTCCGAAGACTGCTAACGCCAGCGCCACGCCGATACCGCCGCGCAGGAAGCGCGAGGCGTCGCCGTGGAGGGCGAACTGCCACCACAGCTCCGATGTGTACTCCACGTGTCTGTAGGTGAAGAGGCCGATCCAGGCCACGGCGACCAGCACCAACACCACCGCGGCGAGCCAGCCCGGAGACAGCGGCTGCCGCAGGAGCGAGGTGTGGCGGTAGAAATAGGGGCGAGCGGGCAGCAGAGCCACCAGCATGGCGGCGAGGACGACCGCGGCCTCCAACTGGAGACCGCGCAGGAGGGTCAGCACGATGCCGATGGCGAGCGCGAAGCAGGTCACGTAATAGGCGGCCTCGAGGCGGCGCAGAACAGCCCACGCCAGCAGTAGCAGGCTCACGCCGACGACACTGCCGAGGAAGTGAGAGAGCTCCAGGACGCCGAGGGGCAGCAGCTTGTCGAACCAGGCCAGCCGGGCGGGCATGGCCGGCACCGCGCCGAAGAAGAGCAGCACGCTGCCCCCGGCGAAGGTGATCACGGCGAGAAGCTGCGGCGCAATGACCCGCAGGGCCGCGCCCGCGATCCGGAGGGCCCGCTCGACGTGCTCGATCTGCGCGACCGCCTCGTAGGCGGCGAGCATCAGCAGGGCAACGGCGAGGGGCAGCAGGTAGTAGATGGCCCGGTAGGCGATCAGGGAGCCGATGGCTGCCCCGCGCCCCACCGTGTCGGGGAGCGCCAGCAGGACCACGGTTTCGAAAACCCCCAGCCCGCCCGGTACCTGGCTGATCAGGCCCGCCGTCTGGGCGAGTATGAACACCGCGACGAAGGCGACGAGGTGTCCGCGGGCGGGCTGCGGCATGAGCACGTAGAGCACAACCGCGGCCAGAACCCAGTCGGCTGCCCCCACCACCAATTGGGCGAAGGCCAGCCGCGGCCGGGGCAGATGCCACTGCCACGGGCCGACATCGACGGGCGCGCGCCGCAGGAAACACGCGACGAGGTACGCAGCGACCGGCGCCAGCATCACCACCCCCAGCGGGCGGAGTGAGGCGAACGGCAGGTGCAGCTCGGCCGGCGATGCTCCGCCGGCGAGGACCAGGGACGCACCGCCGACCCCGAGCAGGCCGAGCCAGAACGACACCACGTTGAAGGCCACGACGCCGGTGACCTCGATCGCCGACAGGCCCCATGCCGTGTACATGCGGAAGCGCAGCGGTGCACCGGTGAAGAGCGTGAAACCCACGTTCTGTGAGACCGCGTAGCCGAGGAACGAGGCCAGCGCGGTGCGGCGGTAGGGGAGGTGGGCTCCGACGAAGCGGACCGACAGCACGTCGTAGAGGGTCAGGACCAGGTAGCTGACGACGGTCAACGCGAGCGCCAGCGCCAACGCCGACGACGGCATCGACCGCAGCTGGCCGGCGATCTCCCGCGGGTGGAGGTGGGCGAGCTCGCGGTGCAGGTACACGAGGGCGACGACGAACACCGCCAGCCCGGCGAGGGGCGGCAGCCAGGTCCGCACGAGCCGCGGCACCTTCATGGACTCTCCCAGTCGGCGGGCGCGCCTCCGCGGTGGAACTGGCCGAGTGCAGAGTCTTTGATTCTGGACATCGCAGCGGATCCGACGCACAGTGTAACTGCTCCGGCTGCCGGGGTTCCAGTGCCGTTGTGCTCGGACGCCGCGCACGATCGAGCGCATCGGCGATCTGCTGGACTACGATATGGGGTGCATCGCCGCGAAGAGCGCCGTGATCGGGAGCGCCGGTCAGTCCAGAGGAAAGGCATGATGATGACCCACTCGACCATTCCGACACAACCGCTCACGACTCGCCCGGCGTGGAAGGCGCTGGAGGCGCATTACCAACAGATTGGAGAGCTGACTCTACGACAGCTCTTCGCCGACGATCCCCACCGTGGCGAGCGCTTCGCGGTCGAGGCCGCCGGTCTCTCCCTCGATTACTCGAAGAACCGCGTCACCGACGAGACGATCCGGCTCCTGGTGCAGCTTGCCGAGGACTGCGGCCTGCGCGGGCGCATCGACGCGATGTTCGGCGGGGAGAAGATCAACGTGACGGAGCAGCGCGCCGTTCTCCACACCGCGTTGCGTGCGCCGGAGGGCGAGCACATTGTCGTGGACGGCACGGACGTCGTGCCCGAAGTCCACGCGGTGCTCGATCGGATGGCCGCCTTCTCACACCAGGTGCGCAGCGGCGAGTGGCGGGGCCATACCGGCAAGCGCATTCTCCATGTCGTCAACATCGGTATCGGTGGCTCCGACCTCGGACCGGTGATGGCCTACGAAGCTCTGCGTCATTACAGCCAGCGGAACATGAGCTTCCGTTTTGTCTCGAACGTGGACGGCACCGACTTTGCCGAAGCCACCCGCGGCCTCGATCCCGAAGAGACCCTGTTCATCATCTGTTCGAAGACCTTCACCACGCTCGAGACGTTGACCAACGCCCGCACCGCGCGCGACTGGAGCCTGGCCACGCTCAGGGACGAGCAGGCGGTGCGCAAGCACTTCGTCGCCATCTCGACCAACGCCGAAGAGGTGTCGAAGTTCGGCATCGACACGGCCAACATGTTCGGCTTCTGGGACTGGGTCGGCGGGCGCTACTCGATGGATTCGGCCATCGGTCTCTCGACCATGATCGCCGTCGGAGGAGAGAACTTCCGGTCGCTGCTCGCCGGCTTTCACGCGATGGATGAGCACTTCCGCACAGCGCCGTTCGACCGCAATCTGCCGGTTCTCATGGGGCTGCTCACGGTCTGGTACAGCAATTTCTTCGGCGCCGAGACGGTCGCGGTGCTCCCCTACGACCAGTACCTCAAGCGCTTCCCAGCCTATCTCCAGCAGTTGACGATGGAGAGCAACGGCAAGCACGTGACCCTCGACGGCGCGCGCGTCAGCTATTCCACCGCGCCCATCTCCTGGGGTGAACCGGGCACCAACGGCCAGCACTCGTTCTACCAGCTCATCCACCAGGGAACCCGCCTGATTCCGTGCGATTTCATCGGCTTCTGCCGGCCGCTGAATCCGATCGGCCGTCACCACGATCTGTTGATGGCGAATCTGTTCGCTCAAACCGAGGCGCTGGCCTTCGGCAAGACGGCGGGCGAAGTCGAGGCCGATGGTGTTCCCGCCCGGCTGGTGCCGCACAAGACGTTCGAGGGCAATCGTCCCACCAACACGATCCTCGCCGAGCGTCTGACGCCGGAAACCCTCGGAAATCTGGTTGCGCTCTACGAGCACAGCGTCTTCACGCAAGGGACGATCTGGAACATCAATCCATTCGACCAGTGGGGCGTCGAACTGGGGAAGATGCTGGCTCAGCGGATCATCCCCGAACTCGAAGGAGCCGGCGAGCCGACTCTCGGGCACGACAGCTCGACCAACGCCCTCATCCGGCGGTATCGCCGGCTCAAAAAGTCGAAACCCTGAACGCTGACCGGGATCGCGACAAGCTCCAACACAGTTTTCGGGCACCGAACGCGATTTGACATCACAGTCTACAGCAATCATACTCATGCCATGAGTATCCGGTTGCAGGTTGTCATGGACCAGAGTGAACTGGAGGCGATCCGCGCCGCCGCTGAGGAGAGGGGTGTGACGGTTTCGGAGTTCGTCCGCGAGACGCTTCGAGAGGCCCGCCGCAAGGTTGCCTCCGGAGACTCAGAGCGCAAGCTCGCGGCGATCCGCGCGGCCGATCGTCATGCCTACCCGACGTCTGATATCGATCACATGCTTGGCGAGATCGAAAGCGGATATGGAGAGAGCGGCGAGTGATCCTCGTTGACTCCAACGTTCCGATGTACCTGGTCGGCGCGGAGCATCCCCACAAGGTCGATGCTCGCCGCCTGCTCGAGCGGGCCGTCGCCGAGAGACGACGATTGGTCACCGATGCCGAGGTCCTGCAGGAAATCCTCCACCGCTACGTGGCGATTGACCGCCGCGACGCCATCCAGCCGTGCTTCGAGGTCGTGCTCGAGATCGTCGATGAAGTGCTCGCGGTGGATCTCGCGGTTATTGAACGTGCCAGGGACATCGTGATCGGTCACCCGGATCTCACGGCGCGAGATGCCATTCACCTCGCCGTCATGCGGGAGCACGGCATCGAGCAGATCCTGACCTTCGACCGTCACTTTGACGGTCTACCGGGAGCGACCCGGCTGACTTGAGCCGGCCGACAATGGGCCCCCCAGAGCTGAAGAGCGCTGCGGCATTCGAGATCCGAAATATGGTCGGTATACTTATCGTGATGCCTGGAGTGACCCATCGACTTGCGGAAGAACGCAGCCTCGCGCTGCATCGCGAAGTGGCGCGACGCCTGAAGGATCGCCCCGAACTCCTGGGAGTGGCGCGTCAACGGGTTCGGAGCTGGCTTGAATCCGGATGTGTGCCGCGGTACTGGGCGGAAGCGTGGGATGAAACCCTGGGCGGCGGCCTCGAGCAGGTGATCGCGAGAATCACCGCCACGTCGGAACGAGCACGCGCACTCCGCCAGAGTTCTCCCTTCGCCGGTGTCCTCGATCCCCGCGAACGGTGGGAGATTCTCCGACGACATCGAGGACGGGCGGCGGCTTCATGACTCGAGAGCAGTTGGAGCACGTGATTCGGGCGGCGGCGACGATCGCAGATGATGACGAAATCGTCGTCATCGGCAGCCAAGCCGTGCTCGGCCAATTTCCCGATGCGCCGGACGAACTCTGCAGGTCGATGGAGGCCGACGTCTGGCCGCGCAATCACCCTGAACGGTGGGAACTCGTTGACGGATCGATCGGTGAGCTCTCGCCGTTCCACGAGACCTTCGGCTACTATGCGCAGGGTGTGGGGCCGGAGACCGCGATCCTGCCCGACGGCTGGCAGGATCGTCTTATTCGGGTCGAATCACCGCGGACTCGTGGAGCCGTCGGCCTGTGCATCGAGATCCATGACCTCGTGATCTCCAAGTACCTCGCCGGCAGGGAAAAGGACATGGCCTTCGTCAGAGCCGCCATCGCCCACGGACTGGTCGAGCAGGAGACTCTCCGGCATCGCCTCGAAACCACGGCCTCCGATCAATCGACGCGTCAGCGGGTGGCCGCCTTGATTTCTCGCGACTTCGGACACTGATCCACCCGCTGCGGGTTCCTGTCGGGTGGAATCGCACCAGGGTGGGTGGTGAATCCGGGTCCTCCGGGTGATTCGCGGACACCATAAAATGGGCAGATCGAGAATCGAACATCAGGGCGAAAGCGCAATGCCCTTTCTCCCTTTCCCGGCGATGCCGGGCGGACGGTTTGACACGCGACGACTTGGGTCGTAGCATCGGGGCCCTGCGCGGGGCTATGGCTCAGGTGGATAGAGCGGAGGTTTCCTAAACCTTAGGTCGCAGGTTCGAGTCCTGCTAGCCCCGCCACACTTTCCCAATTTTCCCAACCATGACGTTACCCGGACAAAACGTCACCGTCGGCCTCGGGATTCGTGTCAGTGCGATGTTCAAGAAACGTTAGGATGCCAATTGATAGGAGTTCACCTCCAAAACTTTCTAAGTTTCTAAAGCCTGGCGCCGATTCAAAACGATCCTACCTCAAAATCGTCTGAATCGTCTGACCTGGCACGCGTTTTTTTGAATCGGGATTGAGCCTAGAGTATCCTTACCGTTATGAGTGATTTTCCGACCGCGTTTCTGTCTTACTGCTGGGAAGACGAAGCCCACAAGACGTGGGTGAAAGAGCTGGCCGTCAGGTTACGAAAAGACGAGGTGGCCGCCGTCCTAGATCAATGGCATTTAGCCCTTGGAGATCAACTCCCCGAGTTCATGGAGCGGGCCGTTTCAGAGAACGATTATGTGTTGGTGATCTGTACGCCGCGCTACAAAGAGAAATCCGACTCGCGCTCGGGTGGGGTTGGATATGAAGGGGACATCATGACCGGGGAGGTTTTTTCGCGCAGGAATCGGAGCAAGTTCATTCCTGTGTTGCGTGATGGGGATTGGCAGACAGGGGTCCCAACGTGGTTGTCAGGGGTGCGAGGGGTTGATCTTCGCGGTCGACTCATATTCGGAGACCGAATACCACGAACTTCATGCGACTCTTCTGGGGCGGCGAGGAGAGGCACCTCCTTTGGGTGGCCTGTTCGACAATAGTGGTTCAAACAGCGGAGAGACCGCCAAGGTGGGAGGTGCAGCGGAGAGGTTTAAGCAAATAGCCAAGGACTTGGAGAGTCGTGCAGCAAACAGGGCAAGACTCAAGGAGGAAGGCTTCACTGCCGCTAAGGCTGAACTCAATGGTGTTTTCCAGAAAATACCTTGGCTTTTGTTGAAGAGAGTCGCACGGAATCGCCTTCCCTAGCTTTACGTGCCGGGGCTGATGGGACTCGTGAATGCGTAGTGAGAACGTCTCACGCTGCTGTCACTTTAATTGGATATATCAGCAATATCGAGGGCCGCACACGGGTCAGAGAAAGAAAATGGGTAGGGCCAAAAATCTTGCCCGAGGAAAGGGCTAGAGGAGCTGTGATTCTGGGTGAGTCAAGACACCTCGAAGATCATGTGTACCTGTTTAGCCTCCAGGGTGACAAATGGTGTTGGAGAAGTGAGAGTATGACTCCTCTCTGGGGTGTTGACCTCTAGCCGATTGGCTGAGCATGTCATTGAATCTCTGTTAGAACTTCACTCGCGTATCGAAGACGGGGAGATCCAACTACCCGATGAATTCGTTTGATGAGACAACCCAACACGTCGATGAGTGGGCAAATTTTCTGGTGCCCTAATGGGGACCGGTTCGCGTTTGATACTGGCTGCGTCACCTTTGATGGTCGTTAAGAACGACTGCACGGTGAAGTCTGAGTTGGCATGAACGGCTATCGTGACCTATCTTCTTTGACGGGGTGTTGCACGCGCTGGTATGTGTGGATCAGTCGCTTTCAGCTACGAAACCCACGAAACTGCGGAGGAATGGTGAGGGCTTCAGTAGCAGCTACCGTCCTAGCACTCGCCCCATTCAGTTATGCTGGAGCGCAGATTCCTGATATCGAAAGAGACGCCTTGATTGCGCTGTATAACGGCACGAACGGGCACTCCTGGACGATCAAAGCGGGGTGGTTGGGGGATGAGGGAACGGAATGTTCCTGGCACGGAGTCTACTGTTCTGAAGGTCATGTTCGGACAATTAATCTGTCGTCCAATCATCTGACCGGGAGCCTCCCCAGCAGAGCTGGGAAGCCTATCCAGGCTGGAGAATCTCTATCTTGAATCAAACCAAGTAACCGGGAGTATTCCCCCGGAGCTGGGAAATCTCTCAAACTTGAAGGGCTTGCAACTCTACTCTAACCAACTCACCGGGAGCATACACCTTTCGCAGTTGGGAGACTTGGCGAACCTGAAATTCCTGAACCTCTACTCCAATCGACTCAGCGGCAGTATCCCTCCAGAACTGGCAACCTTCATAATCTCTTAGATTTATGGCTGCACACCAACGAGCTGACCGGGAACATACCACCTGAATTGGGTAGTCTCGCACGAGTGAGTCATCTGGTCTTTTATTCCAACAACTTGACCGGCAACATCCCTCCCCGAACTAGGAGATCTTCCGATCCTACAATATCTTTCACTCGCCTCTAACCAACTCAGCGGGAGCATTCCCGCAGAGATTGGTAACCTATCGCAACTTCCTTTGGTACGTCGATTTTTCAGACAATCAACTGAGTGGCACAATACCCCCAGAACTTGGGAACCTAACTCATCTGAAACACCTCATTCTTACCTCGAATCGGATCAGGCGGCAGTATTCCGGCGGCCCTGGGCGAACTTGTCGAACCTATGGTCGCTGTTTCTTGATTTCAATCGACTCAATGGAGCCATCCCATCCGAATTGGGCAACCTATCGAGCCTGCAATACTTAATACTTCATTCGAATGCATTGACAGGGGCCATCCCTCCGGAAATCGCGAATCTATCGAACCTCGAGGAGTCGTTTGGCATAGATCTTCGATGGAACGGCCTTCACTCTAGTGACTCCCAACTGATCGCATTTCAAGAATGCCAAACAACGCTGGGGTGTTGATTGGCAGAGCACACAGACGGTCGCTCCAGGCAATTTAACCATCGATAAGGATGAGAGCGATCACACAGTTTGGCTGAGCTGGGATGACGTGAGTTACCGGGACGATCCGGGCGGCTACGAGGTGTTCTCCGCGCCGACTGGGACCAACGATTGGGTATCCGGCGGTTGGACAGAGGCGAAGACGGATATCACCTTTCCTGTAACCGGGCTTGATCCGGCATCAACCTACGACTTCGCGGTGATGTCGTACACAGATCCACATGAAGACAACCAAAATTTGGTGATCAGCGACGCCAGCTCTGTCGTGATAGCAACCACTACCTCCGCGGGGTGTGCCCAGCCAGTCATAGCGGTTACGTGGGGCGACCCGGTTACTCTCTCGGTGTCGGGGGAATTTGACAGCTACCTTGGAGCACTGGAGAGACGAGTGCAAACATGCCGGTCGAAGCGCCCCACAGGCCATTGGTACTGGGTTGTAGTTAGCAGCTCCGATTCCTGCGAGGAAGTGGCGGCACGGTACGTGATTACAGTTGCCCAGGTTTTCGCCGACGGTTT
>CAVUHO010000015.1:0-234186 GCA_963741385.1 Candidatus Sulfomarinibacteraceae bacterium | reverse complement strand
GGCGCGGCTGTGGGAAAAACGTGACCGCAAGCGAAGACTGATTACGCGGCAGGCCTCCACCGATATCGGCGGTGTCGGTGGCGCCCTCGCTCGCCACGCCGAAGCGACGCTGCAAGGTATCGGCAGCGATCGCCTGCCGATCGTCCGCGAGATCTTCCGCAACCTGGTCACGGCCGAGGGTACCCGTGCCGTGCGCGAATGGAACGAGTTGCTATCAGTTTTCAGCGTTTCGCAACGCGAATCGCCCGAGGATGTTCTGCGTCGCCTGATCGCCGCTCGCCTCTTGACTTCATTCGAGGAAGATTCCGTCGAGTGTAATGGCCAACGTCGGGTCGAGATCGTGCACGAATCCCTGCTTTCGTCCTGGCCGCGCCTCGTCCGCTGGCAGACCCAGGACGCTGATGCGGCCCAGCTCAGAGATCAGCTCCGACAGGCGGCCAAGACCTGGAACGAGCACGGGCGAACCAACGACTACCTGTGGTCAGGCAAGGCGTTTCGCGAGTTCGCGGTCTGGCATGAGAACTATCCGGGAAATCTCTCAGACATCGAGGAGGAGTTTGCCGCCGCGATGACCTCACACGCCAGACGGCGGAAACGCAGGCGCCGGGTCGCGGTAGCAGCGGCATTCGCCGTTCTCCTGGCGGTGTTGGGAATTGTCGGGGCATCCCGCAAGCAGGCGATTGCCGAAGCCAATCGGGCCGAGGCGGCAAAGCTCCTCGCCCTGGCCCAGGTCCAGCTCGACACGTCGCCCACCGAAGCCTTAGCGTACGTCACTGCCAGTCTCGAGCTGACTGACAGCGACCAGGCGAGACGACTCGCCTTGGAGGCGCTGGCCGCCGGACCGCCCGGCACCCTTCTCCAGGTTGGCCCCCCCACGGACGAGGGGGACTATGCGCACGATGTGGTGTTCAGCCCGAACGGCGAGTGGGCGGCGCTCGAGGGCTTCGATGCGTTCCGGGTCGTGAGCCGGGACGGCAGGGTGAGCCGCATGCTCGAGCCGCTGCCAAAAAGAGAAGCGTTTGCCATCAATGCGAGCTTCGATCGCGAAGGGGGTCGCCTCTTCGGTTCCCGGTTTCATGGCGAGTTCCACGTCTGGTCGGTGCCGGAGTTTCAGTTGCTCGACAGTCGGCCTCTTCCCGAAGGCGGACACTTCCCGGATGCGACCCGCCGTGGTCTCTACGAGGTGAGCGACCCGGAAGGTGCCGAGGAGAGGGTCGTGAGCGCGTACATGGCGAGTGGCGAGTCGAAGCTGGTCGGTCGCATCGAGGAGCGCTTCCCGTATTCCTTCGACCGTGAGGGAAACTGGTTCGCCTTCGCCCGCGGCAGTGATGTCTTCGTGCGCTCGCTGCAGGAATGGGATCTGCCGCCGCGGCGAATCGGAAGCCACAACGAGCCTGTGCGGAATGTCCTGTTCGCCGGCAACCGGGTAGCGGCCGAACTCGAATCCGGCGAGATCTGGATCTGGCCCGTCGAGGGCGGGGTTGATGCGCTCGGCCCGTTTCCAGCCAGGGAACGTGGAAATTTCTTCTTCGACGACGATGGAGACTGGCTGGGCGTCTACAGATCTCAGACAGACTTCTCGGTCGAGGTCTGGGACCTGCGCCCCCGTCGTCGTAGCCCTGCGCCCCTCAAGCGTTTCCCTGCGTCGGTGTCCGCGGCCTCGGCCGTTTTCAACGGCGCCGGCTTCGTGCCTGGAGGGCGCTGGCTGGCCACCGCCCACGTGGCGGCGGTGGCTTTCTGGCCCCTGAGCCGGGACGGGCCGCGGGTCCTCGCCGAAGATGTCGTCACCGGGACGGGCCTGGGGCTCCGGGAACTGGGGTTCACGCCGAACGGCCGTTCCCTGATTGCACTTGTCATGGTCGGTGGATTCGGCGAAGAAACACAGATCTGGGCCTGGGATCTGGAGTCCGGTGGGCCCAGCCGGACTCTCGCGAGCCTTTCGTTTATCCAATTCCCGCGGCTCGCTGTCGATCCCCGGGGGCGGTTCGTGGCCGTGTCAACGTGGGACGCGGTGGCGCTCGTGCCGCTCGCGGGCGGCCCGATGCGACGACTTGAGGGGTTTGCGCCCGGGACCTGGATCGGGGACATCGCGTTCGACTCCGATGGGCGGCGGGTGGCCGCCTGCACGTGGTTCGGAGCGGCCGACGACAAGGTGATCAGGATCTGGAACCTGGAGACAGAGGAGGTGACCGTCCTCGGACCCATCGAGGGGGCCGGCGACGGCTTTGATGGCTCCACTCTTGGCTTGGGGTTTCTTCCGGACGGGTCCCTCGTCTCGAGCGGCGATGGGGGCCTGAGGCTGTGGAATGTCCGAGAGAACAGCCACGAAGTCGTGGTACCTGGCGACGGCGGCCCGTTGGCGGTTTTCGGCGACGGGTGGTACGTCGCCAGCATTGGAGCCAAGGACGGGGCGACCACCTTC
Source organism: Candidatus Sulfomarinibacteraceae bacterium (assembly GCA_963741385.1). GTDB lineage: Bacteria > Acidobacteriota > Thermoanaerobaculia > Thermoanaerobaculales > Sulfomarinibacteraceae > Sulfomarinibacter. The sequence continues at coordinate 231,764 of CAVUHO010000015.1, read as the reverse complement.
CTTCGGATCACGGATCTCGAGACGAGGACCACGAAAGTCCTTCCCTCTCGAATTGCCAACCCGGACTTTATCGCGACCGATCCAAATGGAACCGTTGTGGTCTCTGCGGCCTACAAGAATGATGGCGCAGTGCAGGTCGCTCCGATCTCCGGGGATGAGCCGTACCTCCTCCTTGGCCACGAGCGAGGAGTCAGGCACGTGGAGGTCTCACCGGACGGCCGTTGGATCGCAAGCGCCGGTCAGGAAGGCAGCCTCCGCCTCTGGCCCATGCCCGACCTCTCCAAGCCGCCCCTCCACACCCTGCCCCACGACGAGCTCATCGCCAAGCTCAAGACACTCACCAACGTTCGGGTGGTTCGAAACGCCGAATCCCCCACCGGCTGGAAGATCGAGGTCGGGCCGTTCCCCGGCTGGGAGACGGTCCCGGAGTGGTAGCGATTCACGCGCTGTTCTCTGGGGGCTCAAATGTCAGGAACGCTCTTGGAGAAATTACCGGAGTCTTCTCGAAAGTCTCGAGGACCAGGAGATCATCGTCACCGGTAACGAGGCAGGCCGCGCCTGCCGAACGAGAGAGGGCCAACACCGCGTCATCGTCCACATCACGGCAGATCGGCTCAGCGAGAGACTCTGGTTCAACAATCCGACCAATGCGATGAAGCAGGGCCAATGCGCGCCTCACACGATTCGGATCAAACCGAAGCTTGCCGGTCATCACGCGCTCGAATTCGCCGAGAATGTGGGGACGCAGGACGAGCTCGTGGTCGGCGATCACTCGCTCGAAGACCTCGGTGCAAACACCACGCGCAATGAAGGCGGCCACCAGCACGTTGGTGTCGAGTACGACCTTCATGACACCCGATCGAAAACGTCCTCGTCGGTAATGATGCCCTTCGATTCTGCCTCGATGGTGAGCTCGGCGCGGAGGGCCCGGTACTCTCGAAAAACGAAGTACCTCTTGAGGGCGTCGCGCACGATCTCGCTTCGCGAGGTTCCGGCCTCTCGGCTCACCAAGTCGAGTTCCTCGGTCAGCGTCTCGGGCAGGCTTACTGTGACCGTTTTCCTCACAACGACCTCCTGTATTAAATCCTAACACAGCAGTTCCGGCATTTGATTCCAGTGCCTTCCCGGGTTGAATATTCTGCCGTCGGACCCGTCCCCGGCTGGCAGACGGTGCCGACGCGGTGATTGCCGCAGACGATTTGATTGCATCTCTGATCCGGCCCGATAGAATGATCCCAAGATGTCCAGACAATTCGAGAAGCCGGTTGCGGCCGGAGGATCTTTCCGAATCGGCGAATGGCTAATTGAGCCGTCGCTGAACCGCGTCTCCCGGGGCGACACGACGATCCAGCTCGAGCTCAAGGTGATGGATGTGCTGGTGTGTCTGGCCGAGCGGGCGGGCGAGGTGGTGACGCGGTTCGAGATCATCGACCGGGTGTGGGCAACCGAGTTCATCGCCGACAACACCCTCACCCACGCCATCAATGAAATCAGAACCGCCCTCGGCGATGACGCGAGGAACCCGTCCTTCATCGAGACCATCTACCGCCGCGGCTACCGATTGATGGTGCCGGTGACGGTGGAAGAGCGGCCTGCGGGCACGGTTGCCCAGTTCCCGTCACCGGCGCGCCTTGTTACCAACGAAGATCTCAGCCCCTACCCCGGCCTTGCCGCCTTCACCGAGGACGACGCGGAGTTCTTCTTCGGCCGCGAGAATGAGGTCGTCCAGATGTGGCGGAAGGTCACGAGCCGCCGCCTGCTGGCGGTGATCGGTCCGTCCGGAGTTGGGAAGAGCTCGTTCATTCGGGCGGGGGTGATCCCGGCGAAACCGGAGGGGTGGGGCATTCTCATCTGCCAGCCCGGCGAGGCGCCGTTTGCGGCGCTAGCCAGGGCATTGGCTCCAGCTTTCGAAGGCGACGCTGAAGCGTTCTCCAGGGCAACCGAGTTCGAGCGGAACGCCGTTCACCTCTTCACTCGATGGCGTGAGCAACATGACCGGGCACTGCTGATCGTCGATCAGTTCGAAGAACTTTTCACTCTCAACCCTGCGGAGACCCAGCACCGATTCGCGGAGCTCGTGAGTCGTCTTGCGCGAGAGGCCGACATTCACGTTCTCCTGAGCCTGCGCGACGATTTTCTTTATCGATGCCAGTCGCTCGATTGGCTTCATCCAGTTTTGGATGGACTGTTTGCTCTCCAACAGCCGAATTCGGACTCCTTGAAACGCGCCTTGGTCGAACCGGGACGACGATTCGACTTCGATTTCGAGGATGATCGACTGGCTTCAGAGATGATCGCGGAGGTCGAGGGCGAGCGGGGGGCGTTGCCGCTGCTCGCTTTTGCGGTTGGGCGCCTGTGGGACAAACGCGATCGGGAAAACAAGACCCTCACCCGGCAGGCGTACAGCGATATCGGCGGGGTCGGCGGTGCGCTCGCCCGTCACGCCGAGTCCACCATGCAATCGATCGGTAACGCGCGGCGGCCGATAGTTCGTGAGATCTTCCGAAACCTGGTCACCTCGCAGGGCACACGGGCTGCCCGTTCGGTCGACGGCCTCATGTCCGTTTTTTCAGTTTCCGATCGCGATGAGGCACGTGACGTGCTGCGGCGGCTGATCGACGCCCGTCTCTTGACTTCCTTCGAGGAGGAGAAAGCCGAAGGCGACGGTTGCCATCGAGTCGAAATCGTCCACGAATCGCTGCTCATCTCCTGGCCGCGGCTGGTCGGGTGGCAGACGCAAGACGCAGACGCGGCACGGATCAGGGATGAACTTCGCCAAGCCGCCCGGATCTGGGATGACCACGATCGAACGAACGATTTTCTCTGGACCGGTGCGGCCTTTCGAGAGTTCCGTCTGTGGCATGACCGCTATCCAGGGGGATTGACCGAGCTGGAAGAAGACTTCGCGATCGCGATGATTGCTCACGCCAAATGGCGGAGGCGTCGACGAAGGCTTGTGGTTGCTGCCGCCCTGCTGCTGGCCGTGGTGGTCACCACAGTCACAACCGTGCTGTGGCGCCAGAGTGTGCGAGAGACGAATCGCGCCGAGGCGGCCGAACTCGTTGCCCTCGGCCAGCTCGAGTTGGAGAGTTACCCGACAGCCGCCCTGGCCCACACGATCGCCAGCCTCGAGCTTTCCGATTCACTCGCCGCGAGAATGCTCGCGATGGGGGCGCTGTGGAAGGGGCCGACTGTTTTTGTCGTCAACGAAAAGCCAACGAACCAAGTCCGATTCACCTCAGACGGTCAATGGCTCACCCAGGCATACCAAGCCGCTGGGGACGGTCCCGTGCGCTTGATTGGTGCAGATGGTTCGAGCGCGCCCCTGGAGGGCACCGAGGGCCATGAGAACACCTTTACTCCCCCGTATGGCGAGGATTCCGACCTGTTTGTCCTGCTGGATTGGGGGCAAAATCAATCAGGGGAACCATTCACGAAGCGGATCATGCTGTTTTCGGCTTCGGAAGGCCGGATCATCGCAGAGGCACCGTATATCCAAAAGACTCCCGGCCTCGGCGTCGCGATGATTCCAGACGATCGAAAATTGATGATTTTGGCGCCTGAGGGCAAATGCGGTTTGAACGTCGACAGTCTGGGATTTGACGGCCAGCTTACCCGGCTCGGGACCCGCGAATTCGATATCGAAACCGACGACGGCCGGTGTTTCAGCGAATTGGACACTCGCAAGGGTCGATTCGTCGCGACGACAACAGGTCACGACATATTCATCACGAATATTGAGCAAAGGGGTTTGTCCCAGCCGCGGTTTCTGGGCAGGGAGAAGGATTCGATCAATCGGCTCGCGGTGGACCCGCTCGGCCGATTCGTCGCTTCGGCCACTGTCGGGGGCAATATTCGGCTATGGCCGCTGACAGAAGGACCTCCCACCGAGAGTGTTCCTGGTCCGCCAAACGGGTTTTTGCGGTTCACTGAAGACGGCAACTCCCTGCGTGCGGTGTGGTGGGGCACAGCGGGTGAAATCCAGACGGGCGATGACTGTCAATTTTGGATCTGGGCCGTCGATTCGGGTGAGTTGAGATTTTTGCGCCGGACGGACGTTGGGCGAAGAGAGCCGATGTCCTCGGTTATTCCGGACCACGACGGTGGCCGGTTCGTCAGAATCGGCGGAGATCAGGCGCCTCGATTGTGGAGTCTCTCAGCACCGGCAGATGCCGAACCGCTGAGACTTCTCCGAGGCGCGGTCAACCAGTTTTATATGCCCGCATTCCAACCTGACGGGAAATGGCTGGCCGTGCCACACCTCTCTGGCCTCGGCATGTGGCCTCTTGCACGCCCGTATCCGATCATTATTCGTCAGCACACCGACAGGGTGAACGATGTTCTCTTTGCACCCGATGGAAGCTGGCTTGCCTCTGCGGCTGGGGCTGGCGACGGAACGGTCAAGCTTTGGCCTCTCGAAGGAGTTGCACCGTCGTCGGGACATGCCGTCTTTGATCCGACGGCGTATGCGTTCATCGAGGTTCTGGCGACGAATTCAGATGGCAGCAAGCTTCTGGTAAGCGGTGGGCCCAGGCTTGGGATCCACTCCGTGTCTCTCGACGACGAATCGACCTATGTATTCCCCCTCTCAGAATCGTGTAAACAGTACTTCGACCTCGCGATAAGCCAAGATGGTCAGATGGCGGCCGCAACGTGCGGAGATTGGAACCCCGAGCTTCGAAAGATCGATATCTGGGACCTCACGAAGCGTGAGCGTGTGGCTGAGCTTGCCAAAGGGGATACTGTTCACTCCGCCCAGCCAGTATTTGTCGGCAACAACCAACTCTTGGCACTCGACGCAACCGGTCTCCGGCGGTGGGACCTCGAAACCGGAATGAATTCCTTGATTCAGGAGGGCACCTTCGAGGGTTTCGTCGCGTCAAAATCCGCACGGCGCGTCCTTTTATTGACTTCACCCTCGGGTGATGACCCGGGGCGGGCTGTATTTGTCGACCTCGATACGGGAGTGTCAACAGTACTCAATACTCACGGTAGCCAAATTTGGTCACTGGCTCTCAACGCTGAGGGAACCATCGTCGTCACTGGCGATGCTGACGGGACGGTCCGAGTTGGACCCGCAACTGGTGAAGAGCCGTGGGTGCTGCATGGCCATGAGCAGGCCGTGATAGCCCTCGACATCGATCCGCTCGGACGTTGGGTTGCATCGGGCAGCATTGACAAGACGGTCCGCCTCTGGCCCATGCCCGATCTTTCCAAACCTCCGCTCCACACCCTGCCGCACGACGAACTCATCGCCAAGCTCAAGACCCTCACCAATCTTCGCGTCGTCCGCGACGAAGAATCGCCAACCGGCTGGACGCTGACCCACGATCCGTTCCCGGGGTGGGAGACGGTGCCGACGTGGTGATCCGGCTTCGCCCTGGGCGTTCCATCGGGACACGTTCGTCGAGGGAGGGTCTTGAAGCAAGCATGCGGGAGCGATGAGTTATTCGTACGACGAAATCTTCGTCTCGTGCACGCTGTCGGGTGTCATCGGCACAAAGGGATTGATCGCCTGGACCGAACCGTAGCGCTGGCCGTGGTTCAGGTCCTCCGTGTACAGGGTCGTGGCGCCGAGGCGCTCGGCAGCCGCAATGATCGCGCCGTCCCAGTAAGAGATCCCGAAGCGCAAGGAAAACTCGACGCCGGCGACGATGAGCGGATAGTCCGTCGGAACGATGGGGAAGCGCCTGAGATCATCGAGAAGTGCCACTGCGACATCCGGAGTCAGGGTTTTGGCGATCTTCCGGGTCACGGTCACGTAGAACTCCTGCAGCACCTGTGCGGAAAGACCGAAGTCGGTTTGAACGATGAGCTCCAACGCCCGCCCCTTCTTCACCGCCTCGGCAGGGGCTGACGACACGGCGTAGATCAGCACGCTGGTGTCGAGAACAGCCTCAACGCTCATGGAGCTCATCCCGCGTCCAGGTTTTCGGCCCGACCTCGGCCTGGGATCCCCGGCACAGCTCGACGATGCGCTGGCGCGCCTGAGTGGCCTGGGACTCGCGCTCGGTGAGCTGCTGGAGAAAATCCCGGATCATGGCATTGAGCGTGGTTGATTGGTCCGCGGCGACACGGCGCGCCTCGCGGAGCAGCGACTCATCCAGAGCGATCGTGACGTTCTTCATTTCCACAGGATATGTGAAACTGTGGGATGCTGCAATCCCCGGACACGGAGTCCCTCCAGGCACACCATCCATCTGGGGAGCTTGCCCTGCGATCAGGGCGAAGACCGGTTCGTGGTAGAGTTTTCCGCGTCACATGATCATTTTCAGGGCGTCCCTCGAGCAATCGTCCCTCCCGGCCACTCGACCGAAAGAGCCACGCCACTTCCCCCCCTCTGTCATCCCGACCGAGGGAGCGGAGCGACTTCCCCCTTCTGTCATCCCGACCGAGGGAGCGGAGCAAATTCCCCCTTCTGTCATCCCGACCGAGGGAGCGGAGCAAATTCCCCCTTCTGTCATCCCGACCGAGGGAGCGGAGCAAATTCCCCCTTCTGTCATCCCGACCGAGGGAGCGGAGCGACTTCCCCCTTCTGTCATCCCGACCGAGGGAGCGGAGCGACCGAGCGGAGGGATCTGGGTGGGGGTTCCATGTAACGACCTCCCGGAAGCCCCCTCCCAGATCCCTCGGCTCGCTGTGCTCGCTCGGGATGACAGTTTCAGAGGATTCGTTCGCTTCCCTCAGATCCCTCGGCTCGCTGCGCTCGCTCGGGATGACAGTTTCAGAGGGTTGGCTCGCCTCTCGAAAATTCTCCCGTTCCCCGCCGCAAGTCCGGCCCGTACCGGCACGAAATGCGACCACCATCCACCGAAAAGAGGAGAGACCATGAACAACCGCCTGTCGAAACTCACCATCGTCGCAGCCACCCTCATCATCAGCGCCCCGTTCGGCGCCGCCCTCGCCGCGGACGAAGCGGCGCCCGCGCCGCGCCCGCTGGAGGTCGACGACTACTTTCGGATCCTCGGGGTCGATGACCCGCAGATCAGCCCCGACGGGCGCTGGGTGGCCTACACGGTCAGCACCTCGGACCTCGAGAAGGACGAGTTGACGAGCCGCATCTGGATGGTCCCGAGCACTGGTGGCGAAGCAGTGCCGATGACCTCTGAGGACCGGTCCGCGTCGAACCCGCGCTGGAGCCCCGACAACCGATTCCTGGCGTTCATCGCCGCTCCCGAGGACGGCGAGGATCAGGTGTGGACGCTGTTCCGCGAGGGCGGCGAGGCAGTGATGGTCACCGACACCGCATCGGGGGTGGACGACTACGCGTGGTCTCCCGACGGGAAACGCCTGGTTCTGGTGGTCGAGGACCCGACCACCGTCCAGCTGGCGGTCGCAAAGGGCGAGAAGGAGCCCGAGAACCCGCCGCCGTGGGTGATCACTCGGCGCCAGTTCAAGCTCGACGTCGTGGGTTATCTCGATAACCTGCGGACCCACCTCTACGTGCTCGACCTTGCAAGCGAGAAGATGACTCAGATCACTTCGGGGGACTTCGACGACAGCGAGCCCGCCTGGTCGCCCGACGGCAAACGCATCGCCTTCACCAGCAATCGCTCGGCGGACCCCGACAGCAACTACAACACCGACATCTGGGTGGTCGCCTCCGACACCACCGACAAGGGTCAGACGCTGATCCAGGTCACCACCAACCCAGGCGCCGACGCCTCTCCGGACTGGTCGCCGAACGGCGAGTGGATCGCCCACAGGGCCGCCACCGACACCGCCGCCAACGTCTATGCCACCAACCACCTGGCGGTGTCCCCAGCGGCCGGCGGCGAAACAATCGTCCTCACCCGGTCCCTCGACCGCAACGTCTTCTTCCCGAAGTTTTCGATCGACGGCCGCGCTGTGTTGGCGGCGGTGGAGGACGACGGCGAACAGTACCTCGCCCGGGTGCCGATCGACGGCGGCCCTCTCGAGCAGGTGATCGGCGGACCGCGATCGGTGGGCGAGTTCGACATCGGCCTCGACGGCCGCATCGCGGCGATGATCTCCGAACCGCTCCTGCCGCCCGAGGTCTTCCTCAAGTGTTCCACCGGGCTCGAGCGGATCACCCACACCAACGACACTGTTCTGGCCGGGATCCGGCTCGGTGAGGTGGAGAACGTCCACTTCACGAGCAAGGACGGCACCGAGATCGAGGGCTTCATCGTCAAACCGCCGGGGTTCGTCGACGGCGTCCGCTACCCCACGGTGCTGCGCATCCACGGCGGACCGATGATGCAGTACGACTTCGGCTTCCACTTCGAGGGCCAGCTCTACGCTGCGCCCGGCAACATCGTGGTGATGGCCAACCCGCGCGGTTCCTCCGGCTACGGCCAGGATTTCTCCACCGCCATCTGGCTGGCCTGGGGCGGCAAGGACTTCGAGGACGTGATGGCGGCGGTCGACGATGCCATTGCCCGCGGCTACTCCGACCCTGATCGCCTGGCCGTCGGCGGCTGGTCCTACGGCGGGATTCTGACCGACCACGTGATCACCAAGACCGACCGCTTCAAGGCTGCCTACACCGGCGCCAGCGAGTCCCTCTACATCACCAATTACGGCCACGACGAGTATCAGCTGTGGTGGGAGGGCGAGCTCGGGCTGCCGTGGGAGCACCCCGAGATCTACCAGGAGATGTCGCCCTACTACCAGGTCGACAAGGTGGTGACGCCGACCCTGATCGTCGGCGGCGAGCAGGACTGGAACGTGCCCATCGTCAACTCCGAGCAGCTCTACCAGGCCCTCAAACGGCTCGGCGTGACCACGGAGTTGGTGGTCTACCCCGGCGAGTTCCACGAGTTCACGACGCCGTCCTACAACAAGGACCTGTACGAGCGGATCCTCGCGTGGTTCGCAGCCTACGTCCCGAAGGGCTCGGCGTCCGGGAACGACGGGTCATGAAGGCTCTCGGACCGGCCTTCGGCTTCGTTCTCCTGATCGCCGTTGCGGTGGCGGCGGACGAGCCGCCGCCAGCCGACACCACCGGCATTCCCGGGTTCACCGCGGCGGCGAGCACCGCCGAGCGCGGCCTCGAAGCACAGCTGGTTGACCTGCTCGACCCGGACAGCACCGCCCGCCACTTCCGCCTCCTGACCGCGGAGCCCCACCCGGCGGCCTCCGCCCGGAACCTCGAGCTCGCCACGTACGTGCGCGACCAGTTTGCCAGCTCGGGCCTCGAGGGTGTTCAGATGCACCGCTACGATGTGCTCATGCCGTGGCCGAAAAAGGTCGCGGTGTCGATGGTCGAGCCGGTCGAGTGGACCGCGTCGCTCGCCGAGGACGGCTACCCGGTGGACGAGGACTCGTACGGAGTCGGCGCGGACCTCACCTATCTCGGCATGTCGGGCTCCGGCGACGTCACCGCGGACGTCATCTACGCCCACAGCGGCAACCCCGAGGACTACGACCGACTGGTCGCACAGGGCATCGACCCCCGCGGCAAGATCGCCATCGTCCGCTACTCGAACCCCTACAGCTATCGTGGTTTCAAGGCCTGGGAGGCCGAGCGGCGCGGCGTCGCGGCGCTGATCATCTACTCCGACCCGATGGATGACGGCTACCGCAAGGGCGACGTCTTCCCGAAGGGTCCGTGGGGCCCGGCGAGTCACATCCAGCGCGGCGCCATCACCTACGACTTCATCGTCCCCGGCGACCCGCTGACGCCGGGCTGGCCGTCGCTTGACGGGGCGAAGAGAATTCCAGTGGACGAGGCGCGTTCGGTGCCGCGGATTCCGGCCGTGCCGATGTCCTGGCGCGATGCGCAACCGATCCTCGAAAACCTCGGCGGACCGGTCGCACCGCCGGACTGGCAAGGCGCGCTCCCCATCACCTACCACATCGGCCCCGGCCCGGCAAAGCTGCACGTCGAGGTCGACATGGACGGCGGAACGCGATCCATCCATGTGGTCGAGGGGCGCATCCTGGGCTCCGAAAAACCCGACGAGATGGTCATCCTCGGCAACCACCTGGACGCCTGGGTCTATGGCGCGGTGGACCCATCGAGCGGCACCGCGACCCTGCTCGAGGCCGCGCGGGTGATGGGTCAGCTGGCGCGCAACGGGCAACGACCGCGACGCACCCTGGTCTTCGCCTGCTGGGACGCCGAGGAGTGGCACCTCACGGGCTCCACCGAGTGGGGCGAGCAGTTCGCCGCCGAACTCGGTCGGGGCGCCGTTGCCTACCTCAACGTCGACAGTTCGACGAGCGGTTCGACCTTCACGGCGAGCGCCGTCGCCAGCCTCAACCCGACGATCCTCGAGGTCGCCCGCGACGTCACCGACCCGAACAGCGGCACCAACCTCCTGGAGGCGTGGCAGTCATCGACAGCGAACGACGGCGGCGCGGAATCGATGATCGAGAACGACCTCGGCAGCGGTTCGGACTACACGGTCTTCCTCAACTTCCTCGGCGTGCCGGTGGCCGACCTCACCTTCGACGGACCCTACGGCGTCTACCACTCGCAGTACGACGACCGCTACTGGATGGAGCACTTCGGCGACCCGGGCTACCGCTACATGACGGCGATGGTCGAGGTGTGGGGGCGGATGGCGCTGCGCCTCGCGAACGCGAATGTCCTCCCCTACGACTTCGGTCAGTATGCGGCCACGGTTCGGACATTCGTCGCGTCCCTCCGCTCTATTCCCGGCGTCGACCAGAAGCTGGATCTGGCAGCGGTCGACGCGGCCGTCGACGGGTGGCGGCAGGAGGCGGAGGTGTTGCGGCAGAAGATCGAGTGGCGCCCTGACCGGCGAGAACGCCCCGGCGGCCGGCTCGTTTTCCGCCCTCAATACCGCCCTGCTCGGAGTCGAGCGCGAGCTCCTCCTGGCAAACGGAATTCCCGGCCGGCCGTGGTTCAAGCACAGCCCTGTACGCGCCGCGCTACACCTACGCGGCGATGTCGCTGCCGGGGGTCCGCGAGGCGGCCGAAACGGAAGACTGGGACACGGCCCGCGTCCAGCTCGCGGCCCTGGTCGGACGTCTGCAGGCGGCGACCGCGGCCACCCGGCAGGCCGCCGCCCTGGTACCGAAACCATGAAGACGAACGGAGAACACGGCGTGAGCACCAACGACGAACCGCTGACCTCCGAGGGCCTCGTCCGCGGCCTCGGCCGCTGGGACGCCACGTTTCTGACCGTCGGCTCGGTGGTCGGCACCGGGATCTTCATCACCACCGCCGACATCGCCCGCGTGCTGCCCCACCAGGGGATGATCCTGCTGGTGTGGACGCTCGCCGGCTTCCTCACTCTGGCCGGCGCCCTCACCTACGCCGAGCTCGGGGCGATGTTCCCCCGTGCCGGCGGCATGTACCACTTCCTCAAGGAGGCCTACGGCCCGTTCTGGGGATTTCTCTTCGGTTGGGCCTGCTTCCTGATCGTCATGTCGGGCGGCATCGCCGCGCTGGCGGTGGCCTTCGGCGAGTACCTGGGCAGCTTCCTGCCCTTTTTCTCGACGTCCAACGTGGTGCTGTCGGCGCCCGTCGGACCGTGGATCTGGAACCTGTCCGGCGGCCAGATCGCCGCCGCGGCCGCCATCCTGATGCTGAGCGCAGTCAACTATATCGGTCTGCGCGAGGGCGCCGGGGTGCAGAACTTTCTCACGGTGTTCCGGATCGGCGCCATCGTCGTCTTCGTCGGGCTGGCGTTCTTTGTGGACGCGCCCCAGCAGGTTTCACTTTTCGGCCCGCTGCCTTCGGTTCCGCTGCTTGCAGGAGTCGGCATCGCCATGATCGCCGCGCTGTGGACCTACGACGGGTGGTACGGACCGACCTTTTCGGCCGGCGAGATGCGCGACCCGGAGCGTACCCTGCCCTTCGGGCTGGTGTGGGGCACGGTGATCGTGATGGGGCTCTACGGGCTGATCAACCTGGTCTACTTCCGCGCCCTCTCGCTCGAAGAAATGGCCGGCACGCGGCGGATCGCCGAGACCGCGGCCACCGCCCTGTTCGGCGCCGGCGGCGGCAGGATGATCTCGTTTGCGGTCCTGGTCTCGACCTTCGGGTGTCTCTCGGCCACCATCCTCTACAGCTCGCGGATCTATCTCCCGATGGCGCGCGACGGCGTGTTCTTCCGCGGGCTGGCGAAGGTCCACCCGCGTTTCCACACTCCCGGACGGAGCCTGTGGGCGCAGAGCCTGTGGGGCGTGGTGTTGGCGCTGTCCGGGACCTACGAGCAGATCTACACCTACGTCGTCTTCGCGATGCTGCTGTTCCACGCCGCGACCGCCGGTGCAGTCATCGTTCTCCGCCGGCGGCGGCCGGAAGCGGAGAGACCGTACAAGGTGTTCGGCTACCCGGTGGTGCCGGTTCTCTTCATCCTGGCGTCCGTCCTGCTGCTCGGCAATACCCTGGTGGAAAAGCCGATGGAGTCCCTGCTCGGTCTCGGCTTGATGGCGGCGGGCATCCCCGCCTATGTCTGGTGGCGCCGCCACCCGGCTGAGCTGTAAGCGCGGCGCAACAGGTTCTGGAAATGCCAGACGCCGGCCTCCCTCTTCGGGGAGAGCCGGCCCGGGACGTAGCCGCCCGAGAGCAGGCCCTTCTGCACCCGTTGGCAGATATCGATGTCCTCCTGCTGGATCTCGTCGCTGAACTCCAGGTCTGACCCGCTGCGGGCAGCGCCATCGCCGCTGAAGTAGTAGTCGAAGACGACTTTGCAGCGGTCGAGGCCGAGCGGTAGCACGACGTTGGTCTGTAATCTCGCGGGCATGATGTTGAGCATGATGTTGGGATAGACGAAGAAGTACCAGGCATCGCCGTCCCCGTACACATCGCCGGCGTCGCGCAGCGGCGAGTGCTGCAGCGAGTACCACTCGAAGAGCTCGGTGTCGTAGGACCGGTAGTCGAGCACCTTGGAGAGCCCGGGGTGGACGTGCGGCAGGTGGTAGCCCTCCAGAAAATTGTCGATGTAGACCTTCCAGTTACACCACACCTCATACTCGACGCGGCTGTGAAAGGTCATGGCTGCGAGGTCGACGGGCGCGATACGCTCGGCGATGCCGCCGTACACCGCCTCGAACGGCGGAGTGTCGTCATCGAGTGCCACGAAGACCAGACCCTGCCACTCGTGGACCCGGGCCGCCGTCAATCGGATGGCCGAGACATCGAAATCGCGGGCCTCGCTCATCTCCGGAGCGGCCCGCAGACCACCCTCGAGGGCGTACGTCCAGCCGTGGTACCGGCAGCGCAGGTTCTTCGCGCCGCGGCCGTTTTCGGTCGCGAGCGGGCCGGCACGGTGGCGGCACACGTTGTGGAGGGCTCTCAACACGCCGTCGGCGCCACGCACGATGATCAGGGGAGTGCCCGCGATCTCACACACCACGTGGTCGCCGGCTGCCGTGAGATCGTCGGCGCGGGCGGCCAGCTGCCAGCTGCGGGAGAAAACCTGCTCCCGCTCCACCGCCGCCACCGCGGGGTCCACGTAATACGCGGCCGCGAGGGCGGAGGCCTCGTTGAGGGGAACAACCTTCATGTCGTCGTCATGGGCTTTCATAGTGGCTCCCCTTCACCCGGCGCCTCCAGATTTGGGGACCTGAACCGCGACATTTTTCGCGTGCAGTGCCATGATTCCCCAAGGATACCCACCGCTCCAGACGGAGGATACGCCATGCGACGGACTCTGTGGATCACCTGCTTTCTCTTGGCAACCCGTTTTTCCTTTGCCGCCGAACCACCGCGCGCCCGCGATCTCGGCATTCCTTTTGACGGCACGCCGGGACCGTTGAATGCGATCACCGACGTCGCCGGGGTCACCGTGGGCCACACGACCCTGATCGAGGACCTCGAGGACGGGCGCGCCGTTCGCACCGGTGTCACCGCGGTCCTGCCCCGCGGCAAGGACACCCTCATGCGGCCGGTGTTCGGAGGCTGGTTCGCGCTCAACGGCAACGGAGAGATGACCGGCACCACCTGGCTCGAGGAATCGGGCCAACTGGAGGGCCCGGTGATGCTCACCAACACCCACAGCGTCGGCACGGTCCACCAGGCGACCATCGCCTGGCGTATCCGCCAGGGCGAGCCCGATGCCAGCGGCTACTGGTGGGCTCTGCCGGTGGTCGCCGAAACCTGGGACGGCCACCTCAACGACATCAACGGCTTTCACGTCAAGGCCGAGCACGTCGATGCGGCCCTCGACGGTGCGGCTTCGGGCCCGGTGGCCGAGGGCAATGTTGGCGGAGGCACCGGGATGGTGTGCTACGAATTCAAGGGAGGCATCGGCACCGCGTCGCGGATGGTCGATGTGCTCGGTTCGTCCTACACCGTAGGCGTGCTGGTACAGGCCAACTACGGTCTGCGCGAGCAGCTGCGGATTTCTGGAGTGCCGGTCGGCAGATACCTTCGCGAGCACCGGATCTACTCGGAGCCCGAACCCGAAGCCGACGAAAACGGTTCGATCATCGTTGTCATCGCCACCGACGCGCCGCTGCTGCCGCACCAGCTCAAACGCATCGCCCGGCGCGCGGCCCTGGGGCTTGGTCGCAACGGCTCGATCGCGAGCAACGGATCCGGCGACATCTTCGTCGCCTTCTCGACGGCCGACGACTCACTGGGTCGTGCCGACCGGCTGCTGGTCCATCGGTCGATTCCAAACGACGAGATCTCTTCCCTGTTCGGCGCCACCGTCGAGGCGGTCGAGGAGGCGATCATCAACGCGTTGATAGCCGCCCGCGACATGACCGGAGACCAGGGGCGCTACGCCAAGGCGTTGCCGCACGACGCACTGCTGGAGGTCATGGCGGGCCCGGGTCAGAGGCCCTGAAGTCTCTTGATGGCGGCTGCGGCTCGTTCACGAAATTGGGCGAACTCTCCTTCAGACGAAAGATCCATGAACTTCTGGTAAGCCTCCAGGGCTTCCGGAAATCGTTTCATGCGCTCGAGGTGGATGGCCAGGTTGAGAAACCCCAGCGCCATCGTCGGTTCGATCCGCACGACGTTGCGGAAGGCGGCGAGAGCTTCGTCGTCCTTACCCGCCATGGCGAGGGCCATGCCCAGGCCGTTCAGGGCCCAGACGTAGTTGGGGCTGATATCGAGCACTCGCCGATACTGCTCGACGGCCATGGCGGAATTCTTGGTCGCACGATACACGTCGGCCAGACGGTAGTGGGCGGCGACGCTGCCTTCGTCGAGCTTCAACGCGATCAACAGCTCCTGTTCAGCCTTTGCGAAGGCTCCCTGGTGGTAAGAGACGAGACCCAGGTTGGTATGGATTTCCGCCGATTCGATCCCGTGTTCGAGCGCCTGCCGATAGATCCGCTCCGCCTGTTCATACTGTTTGAGTTGGATGTACGACCACCCGATATTGGTGTAGAGGATCGGGATGTCTTTGTCCTGGGCCAACGCCTCATTGAAGATGACGAGCGCGTCGGCATAATTCCCCCGGCTGAATAGAGAAAGACCACGCTCGATGTCTCTCCAGAGCCCGAGTCTGTCTTTGGGGTCCACCGGGGCGGACCCATCTGGAGGCGGGGAGTGGCTGTTGGAGATATATCCGAGGCTCCGTAGCATCTCTTCCGTCCGGGGATCAACCGCCTGCCTGGAGTCGCCAGCCGACGACTGCATTGATTTCATCAGCGATGCCAGGCTGCGCCTGAGCTGATCGGCCATCACCGGGTTCGAGTCGATGAGGTTCTTTTTCTCTCCCGGGTCCTCGGTGAGGTCATAGAGTTCCGGGCGAGGGGCAAGGATGAAACGGTACCCGCCCGATTCCAGGCCCCGGAGGTCGCTCCAGCCGAGGTTCAAGCTCGGGTAGAGCGATTCGCTGTAGGCTTCAATCTCCTCATCCGGGCTGTCGCCTTCGACCAGAGGACGGAGGCTCGTTCCCTGCCCAAAAGCCTGTGAGAAGCCCAGGTAATCCAGGATCGTTGGTGCCAGATCGATCGTTCGGGTGAGGTGCTCAACCGTCGTCCCGGATGGAATGAGCCCGGGAAAGTGGAGCAGCATGGGTACATGGAGGGTGGAGTTGTAGACCAGCAAGGCGTGAGTCTGCTCGCCATGGTCACCCAGCCCTTCGCCGTGGTCTCCGACCACCGCGACCAGCGTCGACTCGAGGAGTTTTCGGGATTCGAGATCCTGGACGATCTTCCCCACCACCGCATCGGTATAGGCGACTTCGCCCGCGTACGGATCGTCGGCAAAACGCGTTCGAAACGGTTCGGGTGGCGTATACGGCGCGTGGGGATCGTAGAGGTGAATCCAGACAAAGAACGGCTTCCCCACGGCGCGGCCCTTCAGCCACGTCGAGAAGGCGTCGTACACGGCGTCGGCGCTGCGCTCCGCGGCCAGGTTGTCCAGCGTGTCGACGGTGCCCCAGTTGCCCTCGTCATAGACGCGAAACCCCTGTGCAATGCCGAAGTCGCGATCCAGAACGAATGCGCCGACGAACGCCGCGGTCTCATAGCCCTGACGATCGAGAACCTCGGCCAACGTCAACTGTTCCTCGGGGAGGCGGTAGGTGCCGTTGTCGCGAACGCCGTGGACGGGAGGGTGGTTGCCGGTCATGATCGAGGCGTGCGCCGGCAGCGTCAGCGGAACCGACGATCGCGCCCGCGTGAAGTTGACCCCACCCCGGGCAAGGCGGTCGAGCTGCGGTGTGGAGACCTTCTTCGGGCCGTTGCAGCTCAGGGCATCGGCCCGCAGCGTGTCGACAGTGATCAGCAGCACGTTCGGCTGCTGTCGAGCGGCGGATGGCCCGGACGGGGAGACGAGCCCCGCGCCGCAGAGACAGACACCGGCAAAGACCAACGTCCGCGCAACATTTTGGTGTGTGACACCCATTCGCTCGGAATGGTACCCGGAAAACGACCGCAATACGAACTCACCCGGCTCCAACACCTCGCCCGGTGTGGATTGCATTTTAAAAAAACCGGGCGGCGAGTCGGCTCGCCGCCCGGTGGGTTGTGGCCGTCGAGGCCTGTCTGGAACCAGAGGCTCTAGAACTCGATCCCGACGTGGAGCTGCAGACGGCGGGGTTTGACCCACGTGTTGGGTACAAACTCGTCGCCCTCGGCCAGCACGTTCGTCTCGAACCAGTCGGTGGGCGTGTTGTTGATGACATTGAAGAGCTGGAGATCGACCTGCAATGCGACGTCGTTACCGAGATCGAACCTCTTGCCGATACCGAGGTCCCACAGGTACTGGAAGCCATGGCGCCCGGGGTCGCCCGCCGGCGCCACGACTGCACGTGGTCGCCCGGCCGTCGGCACTCTGAACAGGCGGTTGTAGGGCCGGCCGCTCTGGAGGTTGACCATGGTGTTGAGGTTCATGTTCCAGGGAAGCTCGAAGTTCGCCTGCACGCGGAACATGTGCGGCCGGTCGCCCTGCAGTCGCTGGCCGTCGGCGTTGAGAAACGCGTTGGGATCAGCCCCCCAGCGGTTGCCGTAGAGCGGGTTGGACTGGTACTGAGACTGGAAGGCTGCGATCAGACCGGTCGACTCCGAGTAGGTGTAGGAGGCCTGCATGCTCCAGAAGTCGGCAAACCGGCGGTTGAACTCCACGATCACAGCCCAGTACTCCTGCCAGTAACCGTCGATGTTCGGATCGACAGTAAAGCCGGGGCTGTTGCCCTTGCGCACCGAGGGGAAGACGATCGGGTTGAGCAGGGTGTACTCATCGCCGGTGAACGGGTCGGTCCACGGCATCTCCTCATAGACGCCGTCGTCCAGGATCTGCCACCCGATCAGGTCCTTGGTGTCCTTGTACAAACCGGTGATACCGATCGAGTAGTTCTCACCAAAGGCTTTCTCGAATCCGACCGAGTACTGCAGGGTCCGCGGCGCCTTGAGGTTGGGTTGGACTTCGTTGGTACCGGGGTCCCACCAGACTCCCTGGGGTTCCCAGGGCCCAGTCCACGAGTCGCCTGTTGAGAAGTACTGCGGCGGCTGGAACGGCGCGGGCGCGTCCCAGTTACCGGTGACGTTACCGTCGTAGTAGACCCCGAAGGAACCCCGAATGACCGTCCGCTGGTCCGCGCCGGCGGCGTAGGCAAAACCGATGCGCGGCGAGAAATTGTTCCAGGTGAAGACCGGGTCGACGCCTGGGACCATCTCACCGGTCGGATCTCCGTTGGCGTCCAGCCGGGCGTACGAGGGAATGACGCCCTTGTGGTAGTCGTAGCGGACCCCCAGGTTGAGAGTCAGCCGGTCGGTGACGCTCCAGGAGTCGTCGACAAAGACCCCGACCGAGGTGTTTTCGGCGCCGTAGAAGTAGGGCAGCCCGTCGACCTTGTAGTAGTAATTACCACCATAGGTGTATCCGTAGTACTCGTACTCGGGAGAGTAGTAGTGGTAGTAGTAGGAGCCGTTCATCGAAGTGTAATTCTTGCCGGTGTTGTCACCACTGCTCGCCTGGATCCCGAACTTGAAGTCGTGATCGCCGGCGATGAAGTCGTCGGCGAAGGTGGAGACCGAGACGCTCAATTGGTTGATCGAGGTGTCATAGGTCCAGGGGTACAACACCCCGCCCCAGTACGTCGCCGGGCCACCGCCCGGCGGCGAGTAATCGATAAAGGCCGCCTCGGTGCTGCCGGTCTGGGAGAGGTTGTCGTCGTTGGTGGTCCAGCCCGTATACCTCACCTCCATGAAGGTGCGGTCCGAGAAGATCGACTGGTAGCTGAGCCCCCACATTAAATCGTCGCCGATCTCGCCCGCGGACGCCGATGGCGTCACGAAAATGCTCGTCTGCGCCGGGTACCCCCATTTCGCGTAGTAGCCCTTGGCGTCGACGAGGTTGGAGTCGTTGATCCGCCACGACAGTTTGATGTCATAGCGGTCCTGATACCAGGTCGGAGTGCCGACCGGGTCACTGCCGGGATAGGAGTGGTTGTCGCGCCAGTACTCGTACGCGGCGAAGAACCACAGCTTGTCCTTGGCGATCGGCCCGCCGAGAGTGGCGGTGACGTCCCAGAACTCGTTCTGAACGAATTCGGGATACTCCGAGTCGAAGTTGATATTCGAGTCCACCAGGTTGTTGTCGAACCAATAGGCGTTGACGCCGCCCTTGACCTCATTGGACCCCGATTTGGTCACCACGTTGAAGGCCGCCCCGAGCATGTTGCCGTACTCGGCCGGGGCGCCGATCGACATGACCTGGACCTCCTGGATCGCATCGGGGTTGACACCGACCCAGGAGGTGCCGGTCTCCGGCGCGGCGGTCTCGATGCCGTCGATGAACCACGCGTTGGACTGGACGTTGGAGCCGCTGGCGACCATACGGGAGCTGTCCTCGGTAGCGAGGCTGACTTCCGGCGAGACCGCGATGATGTCGTAGAAATTGCGGTTGGTGGGGAGTCTCTTGAGGAAATCGGCACTGTAAATGGCGGGTGTGGCCGAACTCGTGGCATCCAACAACGGCGACTGGCTCGTGACCACCATCTCCTCCGAGAACTGGGGTTGCAACACGAAGTCGGCAGTGCCCGACCCGCCGATCGAGACAGCGACCGCGTTGATCGTCTGGGACTGGAAGCCGGTCAGCTCCGCCCGAACGGAGTAGGTGCCGGGTGGCAACGCTGCAAAACGGTACGCCCCCGTGTCGCCGGTGACCGCGGTGCGCGAGCCGCCCATGACGGCATCGCCGCTCGCCGTGATCGTGACACCCGGCATCGGGTAGCCTTCCACACCGGTAACCTGGCCCACGATGCGGCCGGTTCTGGTCTGAGCTGATGCCTGCAGGCTGAAAAGGAGCAATAACCCCAGGATCGCAAGGCATACGACACTTCTCCTAACCATGTACCTTCCTCCGTTTCTCCTGACGCTCTCCAGGGTCGCGGGGTTGAGAGCCCGAGCCCTGTGGAGTCGAATTTCGGCGCCGATCCACCGGAGACACACATGCCCCCGGAGTTCACCTTGGCAGCCGTGATGTGAGTCGTACGGTCGTGGGCGGTGAATCTGACTGGAGAGGGTGCAGGCGCATTGAACGGACCGCATGTCCACGGACGGGATCACGCTCTTTACGGACACCCCACGAGCCTCCCTCGCACTTCACCCACTATTCGTGCTCTCAACATAACACAAACCCAAGACGGAAATGCGAAATGTCCAGGCCACCAGAGGTGACACTGAGACGCCGTCCACAGTTCTCGTCAGCTCACAGAACTCACCGCCACATTTCCGCGCGCGGCGATTCGAAATCCAGTCCACTGACGGCTCCCATCCGAGGATTTGACCTTCTGTCAGGTACGGCTCCGCGATCATCAGGTTGCAGTCACCACGATACGAAGGACGACGCGAGTCACGAACTTTTCTGGATCTCTCGGCCCTTGGCCAGTGCGCCCTGCGCTTCGGCAGCGCGGCCCGTCCGGTTGAGGACGTCCGCGAGCACGAAGAAGCCGAGCGGTCCGCCCTGATGCATGGTGTCCCTGGCGATCCCGGTGCGCGCCAGCTCCTCGGCGCGGGCGAGGTCACCACGGTCCATCAGCAGCTTGGCCAGATAGTAGTAGCCGCGCGCGAAGTCCGGGTTGGATGCAATCGCCGCCTCCCACATCGCCTGCTGCCGGGCGACATCTCCCCTTCCGCCGTAGAGCCGTCCGAGGTTGAACTGGGCCTGGAAGTTCTTCGGCGCGCGCTCGATGGCGCGCTCGTAGAATGTGATCGCCCGTTCCAGATCGCCCCTCTCCTCGTACAACACCGCCAGATTGAAGTACGGGTTCGGCAGCTCGGCGTTGGTCGCGATCGCCGTTTCGAACAGGGGCACGGCCTCGTCGGACCGGCCCTGGAGGACCCGGAACTCGCCCAGGGAGTTGAGGAGCATGGCCGGGGCATCGGGCTGGCCCGAGACCTCCTCGAGAATCGCGGCCGCGTCGTCGATCCGGCCCGTTTCCTCGTAGAGCTCGGAGAGCTGGATCGCCACCTTGACGTCGCGGTGCGAGAGGTCGAACAGGTGTTCGAACCCAGGGATCGCGTCGGCGTCCCGGCCCAGCTTCCGGTAGGCCATGGCGAGACCGAACAGCGACGTCTTGTGGTCGCCGTCAAGAGCGAGAGCCCGCTGGTAATGCTTCACGGCTTCGTCGAAATGCGACTCCGAAAGGGCGATCTGGCCCAGCATCTGGTGGGCGTCGATGATGGAGGGGTCGCGCTCGAGGACGCGGTTGAGCAGAGTGGTCGCCTCGTCCATTTCCCCGCGCCCGATCTGGCTCTGGGTGGCCATGATCATCTGGTGGATGTCGATCATGTCCTTGGGGTCGGCGCGCGGGCGCTCCTCCTCTTCGTCCACCGAAACGCCGCCGCCGCCCGCCATGTAGCCGAGAGCGCGCAAGCGGTCGATGGTCGCCTGGTCGATCTCGGTGGCCTCTCCCGCCGCCGGCGCGTCGCTCTCCATCTCCTGCCGCAGCCTCTGCATGCGCGCCTCGAGTTCGCCGGCCTCCTGAGGGTCGGCGGCGAACAGGTTGTGGGCCTCTTTGCGGTCTTCGACGAAATCGTAGAGTTCCGGGCGAGGCGCCGCGATCAGCTTGGAGCGCACGGTGCGGAGCGAACGGAGCGGCGCCCACCCGTAGTGGAGCAGCGGGTAGAACGACTCGCTGTAGACCTCACGTTTGCTGGCGATCGCCCCGCCTTCGATCAACGGCAGCAGACTGGCCCCCTGCGCATCGTCGGGCACCGGCAGACCGACGGTCTCGAGGATGGTCGGCATCAGGTCGACGTGGCTCACCGGGTCGCCGATCACCATGCCGGCGTCGGCCATGCCGGGGAAGCGGATGATCAGCGGCACCCGGATCGTGGTGTCGTAGACGAAATAGCCGTGGAACTGCTCGCCGTGGTCGCCGAGACCTTCGCCGTGGTCCGCGGTCAGGATCACCAGCGATCGCTGGAGCAGAGCGCGCTCCTCGAGGGAGGCGCGGAAGGTGCCGATCAACGAGTCCACAAACGCCACCTCACCCTGATACGGGCGGCCGGGGTACCTGCTCGCGTACGGTTCCGGCGGGGTGTACGGATCGTGCGGGTCGTAGAGGTGCAGCCAGAGGAAGAACGGCGCGGTCTGTTCGCGCGCATCGAGCCAACGGACCGCCTCGGCGACGGTCTCGTTGCCCGGACGCTGCACCGAGCCGAGGTTGGCGTTTTCGAATTCACTGAGAACGAAGTCGTCGAAATAGTGGTCGAAGCCGCGCGCGATCCCCCACCGTGAGTCGAGCACGAAGGCGCTCACGAACCCACCGGTTTCGCGCCCGCCACCCTTCAACGACTCGGCGATCGTCGGCTGGCTGTCGCCGAGGAAGTAGCCGACGTTTTCCCGGATCCCGTGCCGCGGGGGGTAGGTTCCGGTCATGATCGAGGAGTGGGCGGGCAGGGTGAAGGGGACCGTGCTGGCCGCGTTGGTGAAGCGAACGCCCTCGCTCGCCAACCGGTCGATATTGGGCGTTGCCACCCGCGAGTCGCCGTAGCACGACACGTGGTCGGAGCGCAGGGTGTCGATGGTGATGAGAATGACGTTGAGGCTCGCCGGATCGACCCCGCCGAGGACCGTGCCGCGCACCGGCCCCGTGGTCGCGGGTTGATCGGCGCCGCGACAGCCGATAGCCGCCACCACGGCGCATGCGATCACCAGACTGATGACCGCCCGCCGGCAGATCATGAACCTCTTGGTCTGAATGCCCTGCCTCATTTCGCCGCGTCCTCCATCCTCTCCGCGGCCGGTATTTCACCTGAATCTTAGCGTGGATCGGTTGCCGGTGCTTGCCGCCCGGTCGGAGTCCTCTATCATCTACCAATGGAGGATCAGCCGTGAGAGAGACTTTCGAGATGGCCCCGACCGATCTTCTCAAAGCCGTTGCCCGCTCGATGAAGAATCTCGAACCGCCCGACGGGTCCCCGATGGCCGACCGGGTTCGCGGTCTGATCGAGGGCGCCGGTGCGACGTTTGTCGATTCGGCGCAACCGCAGGGCGTGTGGGAGACAATCCCGACCGCCGACTTCCTCGCCGTCTACCACGGCGACGGCGGCAACGACCGCGACACCCCGCTCGAGGTCGTGCTCGAGGACGCCGTGTCGCTGGCCCTGTTCGCGGTGACGGTCGGTGAAGAGGTGTCGGGGCGAATCCCCCGACTGTTCGAAGCCGGGGAGATGGCCGAGGGTTACATCCTCGACCAGGTGGCCTCGTTCGCGGCCGACGAGATGGCACAGATCGCAGCGGGGCGATACAGTCGGGCCGAGATGCGCGGTCCCGGCGTCGCGGTGCTGCCATACAGCCCCGGCTACTGCGGCTGGAATGTGTCGGGGCAGCGGGCGCTCTTTGCCCACCTCAAACCCGCGGCGATCGGGGTCACGATCAACGACAGTTGTCTGATGTCGCCGATCAAGTCGGTGTCCGGAGTGCTGGTCCTGGCGCCGATGGAAGCCCATATCTTCAGTCCGTCCTTTACCTGCTGCTCGACCTGCACCACCCTCGATTGTCAGGAGAGGGCGGCGGCACTGCGGGTCTGACCCCGAGTGGTGTGAAGGCGAAGATTTCGGATTTCGGATTTCGAATTTCGGATTTCGAATTTCCACCCACCCGCCCGGCACGCGGGACGCGTACCCCACAACCGCAAGCATGGTGGCCGAATTGTGGGGCAGCCGTCCCGGCTGCCGTGTGAGCGGCAATTCCAAATTCCGAATTCGATCCGGGCACCCCGCGCCCGGATCGTAGTACCATCTTCGGTGATTTTGAGACCTGCCGAGGCGGGTCGGAAAAGAGGAGAAGGATGCAACGCAAACACTCCGTTTTGGTACTGACGCTCGCGGCGGTCCTGATCGCGATGGCTGGGAGCGCCGGCGCAGCCGACGAACAGACCTTCTACGAAACCCGCGAGGACATTCCGATCCAGTACCGCTGGAACCTGGCGGACATCTTCCCGAACGTCGAGGCCTGGGATGCGGCCTACGCCGTCGTCGAGGCCCGGATTCCGGAACTCTCCGCCGCCAAGGGCCATCTGGGCGAGTCGGTCGACACGTTCCTCGCCGCGGTCGCCCTCCAGATCGAGCTCGGCAAGACCCTCGAAGACATCTTCGTCTACGCCAGCCAGTGGCAGAACACCGACACCCGGGACGCGAACGCGAACGCCTATGTCGGCAAGGCCCGGGCGTTGGCGGCCGCCTTCGGCGAGGCCACCGCCTACTTCGATCCCGAGGTGGTGCAGATCCCCGACGCGACCATGGCCGGTTTTCTCGCGGACCCGCGGATGGCGGAGTTCAAGCACTTCATCGACAACATTCTGCGCACCAAGGCGCACACGCGGTCGCAGGAGGTCGAACAGGTTCTCGCCGAGGCCTCACTGCTGCGCTCGGCGCCGCAGCAGATCTACGGGTTCCTGACTGACGCCGACATCGACTGGCCCACCATCAAGGACGAGAACGGCGAGGACAAAAAGGTCATCCCGGGGCTCTACTACAGCTTCATGGCGAGCCAGGACCGCCGCGTCCGCAAGGACGCCGCCCTCGCCCTCTTCGGCACCTACGATGCCTACGGCAACACCTACAGCGGCACCTACGCCGGTCTGGTCCAGAAGGACGTCTGGATGTCCAAGGTCCGCGACTACCCCACCACCCTGGACATGGTGCTCGACCAGACCAACGTCCCGAGCTCGGTGGTGGAGACCCTGGTCTCGACCGTCCACGACAACCTCGACGTGGTGCACTCCTATGTCGACCTTCGCAAGAAGGTCCTCGGGCTCGACGATTTCCACATCTACGACCTGTACGTGAGCATGGTCCCCGAGGGTGACGCAACCTATACCTTCGACGAGGGCTGGGCGCTGGCCATGCAGTTCTGGACCGAGACCCTCGGCCCCGAGTACGCCGAGGTCGCGGCGCGCGGGCTTGCCGAGCGTTGGATCGACGTTTTTCCGAACACGGGCAAACGCGGCGGCGCCTACTCGTGGGGCACCTACAACTCACACCCCTATCTCTTCCTCAACTGGGGCGGCACCCTGGAGGACGTCTTCACGCTGGTCCACGAGATGGGCCACTCGGTTCACCGCTACCTCGCCACCGCCAACCAGTCCTATCAGGACTCCGATTACACGCTGTTCGTGGCCGAGGTCGCGTCGGTGGGATCCGAGGCGGTGTTCTTCGAGTGGATGCTCGACCGCACCACGGATCCCAAGCAAAGGCTCGCTCTGCTCAACCTCCGTTTGAACAACATCGTCGGCACTTTCCTGCGCCAGATCTTCTTCCACGAGTTCGAGCACGCGGCCCACCAGGCCGGCCAGGCCGGTCAGCCCCTGACCAAGGAGTCGCTGGGCAAGATCTGGGGCGACCTGTGGCTCGAGTACTACGGTGACGGCGCCACCCTCGACCCCGAGTTCAAAAGCGGTTGGGCGCGGATCCCCCACTTCTACCGCACCTACTACGTGTGGGTCTACGCCACGAGCTTCGCCGCCGGTGAAGCGATCGCCGCCCGATTCCGCGCCGGTGACCCGACGGCGGTCGCCGATTATCTGGAGACTCTCAAGCTCGGCGGCAGCGTCTACCCGATGGACGCCCTCAAACGCGCCGGCGTCGACATGAACGACCCCCAGGTCATCCGCGCAGTGATGGACGACTTCCGCAAGATCGTGGGCGAGATGGAGGCGATTCTCGTCACGGAGTAGGTGACTTTACGGTCTGAAAGAACCCCCCGCGGTGGGTGCCGCGGGGGGTTCTTGACGTCGACTTCCGCCGTCGTTCCACGCGCTCGTGCTTGAAGAAGACCTGCACAAACAAACCTGTCATCCCGACCGAGGGAGCGAAGTGCCTTTTCTCGCTGTCATCCCGACCGAGGGAGCGAAGTGCCTTTTCTCGCTGTCATCCCGACCGAGGGAGCGAAGTGCCTTTTCTCGCTGTCTCCCGACCGAGGGAGCGAAGTGCCTTTTCTCGCTGTCATCCCGACCGAGGGAGCGAAGCGAGCGAGCGGAGGGATCTGGGCGGCTCAAGGAACGGCGTTGCAGACAACCCCCGCCCAGATCCCTCCGCTACGGCCCTTCGGGCCTTCGGTCGGGATGACAGGAACGGGCAAGCTCCTTCGGTCGGGATGACAGGAAGGGGTGGGTGCTCCTTCGGTCGGGATGACAGGAAGGGGCGGGTGCTCCCTCGGTCGGGATGACAGGAAGGGGCGGGTGCTCCCTCGGTCGGGATGACAGGAAGGGGCGGGTGCTCCCTCGGTCGGGATGACAGGAAGGGGCGGGTGCTCCCTCGGTCGGGATGACAGGAAGGGGCGAGTGCTCCCTCGGCCGGGATGGCCGCCGTTGAAGGTGAGGTCTGTCCCGGCGAAGCCAGAGGCGAAGCCGGACACCTCCGCCGCACGCTGACTTTCCGCACGCGCTCCAGGCACCTCCGCCACACGCGGTCCCACCCACCCTGAGCACTCGAGTGCTCATTGTCGGTGGGAGGGTGGGTGGGAATTCCGAAATCCGAAATCCGAAATCCGAAATCTCGTGCCGCCTACAGCTTCCCGTTCAGCACCTCGAGGATGAAGGCGTACTCCATCGCGGTCTCCTCGTACTTCTTGTAGCGCCCGCTGACCCCGCCGTGGCCCGCTGCGGACATTTCGCAGGTGAAGAGCAGCGGGTTCGAGTCGGTCTTCAGATCGCGCAGTTTCGCCACCCACTTGGCGGGTTCGAAGTACTGCACCTGGGAGTCTTCGAGCGCGGTGGTCACGAGCAGCGACGGGTAGTCCTTGGCGACGACATTGTCGTACGGCGAGTACGACAGCATGTAGTCGTAGGACTCGGGTTGTTTGGGGTCGCCCCACTCGTCGAACTCGCCGGTAGTGAGCGGAATGCTGTCGTCGAGCATGGTGGTGACGACGTCGACAAACGGAACGTTGGCGATGATGCCGGCAAAGAGATCGGGCGCCATATTGGCGACCGCGCCCATCAGCAGGCCGCCGGCGCTGCCGCCCTTGGCGAACATCCGGTCGGGAGCGGTGAAGCCCTCCGCCACCAGGAAGCGTCCGCTGTCGATGAAGTCGGTGAAGGTGTTCTTCTTGTGGAGGAGCTTGCCGTCCTCGTACCACCGGCGGCCCATCTCCTGGCCGCCCCGGACGTGGGCGATGGCGTAGACGAAGCCGCGGTCGAGCAGGCTCACGACCTCCGGTCGAAACCCGGCCTCCATGCTGTAACCGTATGAGCCATAGCCGTAGAGCAGCAGCGGGCTGGTGCCGTTACGGGGCAGTCCTCTACGGTAGACCAGCGAAACGGGCACTTTCACGCCGTCGCGCGCCGGCGCCATCAACCGTTCGACCACGTAGTTCGCGGAATCGAACCCGCCGCGAATCTGCTCCTGCTTCATGAGAGTTCGCCCACCCGTCGACAGATCGAGATCGTAAATGGTCTCCGGAGTGTTGAGCGAGCTGTAGCCGTAGCGCAGGACCGACGTGTCGAACTCGTCGTTTTCGTCGACCCACGTCACATACGTTGGTTCGTCGAATGCCACATCGGTTTCAGCGCCGCCGTCCCACGGGATGACGCGGAGGTGGCGCAGGCCGTCGCGGCGTTCCGTCACCAC
Organism: Candidatus Sulfomarinibacteraceae bacterium; assembly: GCA_963741385.1. Taxonomy (GTDB): domain Bacteria; phylum Acidobacteriota; class Thermoanaerobaculia; order Thermoanaerobaculales; family Sulfomarinibacteraceae; genus Sulfomarinibacter. The sequence goes on along the minus strand of CAVUHO010000015.1, from coordinate 204,338 downwards.
CATGAAGTCCTGGAAGGCCTCGACTCCCTCGAGAAGAACTTCCTCCCGGCCGGGGAGCAGCTCACTCCAATCGGCCCTTCCCGGACTGGCAACCGGCGCTTCCATCAGGCGAAAGTTCTCCGCGTCGAGGTTGGTCCTGATGATGAACCGGTCGCCGACGTGATCGACGCTGTACTCGACTCCGCGTTCTCTCGGCGCGATGATCTGCGGTTCGCCTTCCGGATCATCGGCGTCCAGGAAGCGGAACTCGGTTGCCAGGGTCTGTTCAGACTGAATGAGAATGTACTTTTTGGATCGGGTCTTCGACACGTCCACACTGAAGGTGGGGTCGCTCTCTTCATAGACCAGTGCGTCAGCACCCTGGTCGGTGCCCAGCACGTGCCGCCACACCTGGTAGGAGCGCAGCGTCTCGGGGTCCTGACGGGTGTAGAAGAGGGTCTGGTTGTCGTTGGCCCAGACGAGGTCGCCCGTGACGTCGGAGAGAATGTCGTCAAGCTCCTGTCCGGAATTCAGATCAGTGACGCGAATGGTGTATTTGCGCCGGCCGACAGTGTCCACCGCCCACGCCATCAGCTTTGCATCCGGGCTCACCGCCACATTTCTCACCGAGCAGAAGGTGTGGCCCGCTGCGACCTTGTTGACATCGAGGATCACCTCGTCGGCAGCGTCGGACGAGCCCTTACGGCGGCAATAGATCGGATACTCGAGGTCCCCCTCGTACCGCGTGAGGTAGTAGTAGTCGTTGGAGAGAACCGGTACCGTCGAGTCGTCGGGCTCGATCCGGTTCTTCAACTCCTCGAAAAGCTCGGACCGCAATCCGGTGGCGTCGCCGAGCATGGCTTCGGTGTAGGCGTTCTCCGCCTCGAGATAGGCCAGCACGTCCGGGTTGGTGCGTTCCCGCAGCCAGTAGTAGTCGTCGACGCGGACATCGCCGTTCGCCTCCAGCGTCTGGGCTTTTTTCTGGGCAACCGGCGGTGTCGGTCCGGGTTGTGCGCAGGCAAATGCAAGCGTTGCAGCCAGCAGACCTGCCACGTACCGAAACTTCGGGGAACGACATGTCTCACCTCCAGATGAACGGCGAGGACGACCCCGCCGTGGTCAGAGTATACGGCCATCCCACAAGGCAGCCGGGAGACGACCGTTGCAGGCCGACTTTCCTCACGCGCTTCCCGAGAGGAGTCGGGTAGACCCGGGCGGTTACCCGCCCAGGCCCCCCACAGATCCGGACGTGCGGATTTCCCGCATCCGGCTCTTCAGGCGCATGGGTTCGCTACGGGGCGGTTGACCGCCACGCACCCGCTGATTTGCTCAGCTCAGCTATCCGATGCAGTGTCGTCGAGACGGTTCCGAGGTCCAATGTCCTCGCCATCTTCCCCTCCATCGGTTCCATAACCCTGGCGCCCCCTTCCCTCCTCCGGGTCCCTGTGGGTTCGGTTCCCCGGACTCATCGGTACTATGAAGCGCTCCGACTTCCTGTCATCCATCCCAGGGGGCTCGTTGACTCGCCCGCCGGTACCGTCCTTGCGCTGCTTGTTTTGCTCCCGCCATCGGCCAGCGCTACCCGTAACGGGCCAGGGTTTTGATCAGCCGGCTCCCCAACCGGCTCCTTGAGGACGGAGACCACAGGATCTCCCGAGTTCCCGTCAGATCTTCTCGATGCATGCCCTGCTCACATCTGACCCCGGTGGGACCGGAGCGCCAGGCCATTCGGCGCTCGCGATTTTGCCTTCCGCTAGTGGCACGGCGTCGGCTCCCACAATTAGCAAATTTCGGGGCTCAATCACACGGCCTGCATCTTCGCTGTCTACGCTTCGCAGCGACGGTTACCCGAGCGCCACGCAAGACTCGCTTCCGGGCGGTGGCCGGCCTTACCCGGGCGGGACTCGACCCGCAGGATCTGTTCGGAAGGTTTCCGAAACGACTCATCTCACGTCATCTCTTCCCCCTTCCCCGAGCTTTGCTCGGCGCACGCCACCTTTCGCATTGATTGCCCGAATCAGCCCACCGACTCGAATGTGCTTGGATCAAACAATGCGAAAGATGGCACCTCCGCCGCACATTGCCCCACCCATCCTGAGCACTCGAACCTCTATTTTCGGTGGGAGCGCGGGCGGGAATTCCAAATTCCAAACTCCAAATTAAGAACTTCTGAGTTCAGTCCTTGAACCCCTGCTGCCGGAGCTCGAGCTCGTGGAAGAACTCGACGATCATGGTTTCGACCTGCTGGCCGCTGGTCGTCGCGTCGTTGACGCCCGATCGCGTCTGAACATCCACCTGGATGCGTCCCGCCTTTTCGACAACCCGCACCGCCAGTGACGGGCTCAGCCCCCGGTTGCTTCGCGACGGCTCGGCCGAGATCCGGCCCGCCTCGCGATTTGCCTCGACCAGATAACCATCATCCTCGAGCACATCGACCACTGCATTGAAAACAACGTCCAGCGGCGAGAGGTAGCTCCTGGACCACGAATCCGCAGAATCGGTGGACGACGCACATCCGGCCAGCACGCACGCAACCGACACAACCACGATCAGTCTGGGGAATAACTTCATTTCGCGACCATAATACCCGGTGATCGGCGGGTCAGATCTTCGGTCCCTTGATCATCCAGATCTCGGTGCCGTTCTTTTCGAAGCGGACCTCGTCCATGAGCTGATTGATGAGAAAGATCCCACGCCCGCCGTCGGCGTAAATATTCTCTCCCACGATCGGGCTGGGCACCGTTGCGGGGTCGAACCCCGGTCCCGGGTCGCGAACCACGATGATCATCCCGCGGTGCTCTTCACAGGCAACCACGACCTCGACGAACTTTTCGGGGTCGTGGCGGCATCCATGTTCGACAGCGTTGGCGAGCGCCTCGTAAAGCGACACCTCGATTTCAAATTCACTCTGCTCCGCACAACCCTGTTGCCGGATCACGTCCATGATCTGTTCGACGACAGGAGGTATGGCCTCAACCTGGCCCGGAACTTCCTTCTGCACCCGCACGACCATCTTGGCCGAGTCGAACTCGCAGCGGGACCCGGATTCCATCATCCAATTCACCTCGATTCGCCCCACCCTGAACGACTCCGGCCACCCAGGTCGCGGGACGGACTATTTTCACACAGTATTTCTCAACAGATCATACTTCAGGAGAATGGAGTGGTTTCATCCTTCGTCCACATACCATCCGCAGGAATACGGACTTCTCGACAGATCCAGACTGCTGATCGGATTTCAGACGAGGAGATTGTAACTCATCATCAAAGTCAACTCCACCCCAAAGTCAAACTGATGGGTGGGCCATCCTGCCGGATGGACGAGAATCAGGAGCCCAACCGTTTGCCGGTCACGACCTGAAAGCTCTTGACGTCGAGATCTTTCCCCGAGATCGACCTGCGGTCTTCAGAAGGGCTCAGCGACAACCGCCACTGGTAAAGACCCGAAAAGAACTCGCTCACCTTGGCCGTCATCTCGTCAAACCCGCCGCTGAGTTCATAACGGATGGCGTCTTCCTCGCTGTCCCAAATCGTCACCGACAACGCCCGCTCCTGGGTCTTGGTGTTTTCGACCAGAAAGACTGCCCGGCACCCTCTGGTTGCCATCAACACCGGCTTGATCTCCCGGTCGAATCGCTCCTTCAGCGCATCGAATTTGCCGGTCTGAATCCTCGCCGAAACCAGCCGCACGAAGAAGTGCTGCGGCCCGACAGCGTCCAGGACCTCACCGAACGCGGCCACCTGCACCGGATAGGCCTCGACATCCGGATCCTGCAGCAGATGGAGGTCTCTCTCCAAGTCACTGCTCGAATGGACCTTCCACTCCACGAACTCCGCCATCATGTCGTCCATCTCGTCGAGCAGCTGATCGTAGAGCCCGCTCTTTTCGTAGGCGTCAACATCCTCGCGGCTCCGCCACATGGTCATCGACACGCACTCCACGTCGTCGTCGGTGGGTTTCAGCAGGCTCGCATACAGACACCCCTTGGTTTCCTGGAGTGCGGGGATGGTCCGTGCCTCGTAAAAGCGGGCAAAGTCATTCAACCTGCCCTCTTTGACTCTCAAATTCACCAAACGCATCAACACGACGTTCCTCCCTGCCCGTGGCACGCGGGACCCGCGCCGATCGTAATGTCATCACCATTATGGATTCTCGAGTTATAAAACCCACCCGACGTGGTGTTCCATTCCGGTTTTTCACCGATCATGAACCTTCCCTCGGCGCTGAGATCGCCCGCACCGTCCGGATGCGGGTGGTGCGCAAACCGTCGCCGAACTCGATAAACAGCCCCGGCGCGGCGATGTGCTCGGTGAAGAGGGCGTGCCCGCCGGCTGTACAACCGAGGATCTCCACCGTCGTCGGGCCCCTGCCCTCACGTTCGAACCAGCCGCCGCTGACGGTGAAGGAACCGTCGGCGCGCGCCGTCAGCGAGTACACGGAGTTCTTCGTGGAGACGATGATCCGGTCGCCCGCGCCGAGCTCGTGCCGTTTCACCCCGCCGACGATCCCCGCGGCCTCGGCCAGGTCATCGATGGAGATGGCCTTGACCGGCTGGATCCGGTGGTGGATGCCGCTCGGTGGATCGCTCATCCTGCGTCACCCGGCGACGCCGGAGTCGAGGGATCTCTTGAAGCAGACCCGTCGTCAATCAAGCCTTTGTTCTGAGGTCCCTCGACTCGGCCTTCGGCCTCGCTCGGGATGACAGAAGGGGGGCTTGAGGCTTGGGGCTTGGGGCTTGGGACACCGGATGGCACGCGGGACGCGTGCCCCACAACCGCCTTTCCGCACCAGCCTGGCCCCTTGTGGGGCAGCCGTCCCGGCTGCTCCGCGGGACGCGTGCCCCGCAACCGCTTCCGGGGATGCCTGGCTCGCCTTGTGGGGCAGCCGTCCCGGCTGCTCCGCGGGACGCGTGCCCCACAACCGCCTCCGGAGATGCCTGGCTGTCTTGTGGGGCAGCCGTCCCGGCTGCCATTTGGGTGTTCACGCTCTCGAGGCCGTAGAGATGGGCGATATTGGGATGGTTGAGGCTCGCCAGCACCTTCGCCTCGCGTTCGAATCGGGCCATCCTTTCAGGGTCCCGGGCGAACTCCTCCGGCAACACCTTGAGCGCGACATCCCGTCCCAACTTGGTGTCGGTCGCCCGCCACACCTCCCCCATCCCGCCGGCGCCGAGGGCCGCGGTGATGCGGTAGTGAGCGAGGGTTGTGCCGATCATCCGGATACTCCCGTCGGCGAGCCCGGGAAGCCCTTGACGAGTACGGCATCGCGGACACGGGGCCCGCGCGCGACGGCCAGGGTGCGTCCATCGTCCGAGAACGCAAAGTCGAAGAGATTCTGGTCGTCGAAGTTGGTGATCCTACGGGGCGCAGACCCGTCCAGGGGCAGCTGCCAGACGTTGGTGCGATCACCGGGAATGGTGTTCAGGAAGAGCCCGTCCTCCCTGAGAATCAGTCGGCTGGTGGCATTCGGTGGGTCCGCGGGAGCGCTCCAGATGGGGTCACCCCCCTCGCGGGGAACGACGTCGACGCGAAACCGCCCCGCTTCGTCGAGGGAGTAGAAGGCGATCCGTTGTCCCAAAGGCTCGATGGACGATCCGAAACCCGAACCGCCAGTCACCGGAACCGGTGACGCGCCCACGGCATCGAGCCGAAAGAGCCGCGGCGCACCACCGACGAGCGAGCCGTAAACCAGCGTTCCATCGCGTGCCACGCTGATCGAGTCGTTGCTGACATCGCGCACCGCCACACCCTCTGTCGGAGCCGTCGGTGCCAACGACCCGGATCTCGATCCCGGCGCTCGTGCGCACGCTGAAGAACACGTCGCCCTGCCCAGAAACCGCCACGCCGAGGATGGTCTCGCTCGGTGCCGCGTCAGCAGCGGTGCCCGTTCGCCGCCGTCGGGTGTCATCGTCCACAGGCTCCACCGGCCGCCGTCTTCAGTGGTGTAGACGAGGCGGCCATCGGGCGAAAAGCAGAGGCCTCTGAAGCCGTCCAGCTTGGCCCAGGTCTGGCGGCGGGGGCGGGCGCTGCCATCGCGCGGCCCGATCCAGATCGCCGACGAGACATCACCTGAAACAGTCACCAGTGAGCCGCCGTCGTCCGACAGCGAGATGATCCGGTGGTCGTCGAGGTCGTTCGTCACCGGCGAGGCTTCTCCTCCTGTCGACCTGACGTGCCAGATCTGCGAGTTCGAGCTGCTGGGAGGCGCGCGCAATCACGAGCAGGCTGCGCCCGTCGGGAAGGAACTGCGCCTGCGCGGCCTGGAGCCAGCCCGGATCCGAAAACGACTGACACCGACCCGTCGGCCAGCGCCACCGAATCGAGCCGGGCACGGGCGTCGGCGATCGCGCTGCCGAGGCGACCCACCGCCGTGACGATGCGGCTCCCGTCAGGGGACCAGGTCGGCCCGGCGAAAAAAATCGGTGCCACGAATTCCGGCAGCCGGTAGACGGCAAGCGCCTTCGGGTCCGAGCCGTCGGCGGCCGCGACCATCAGGGCGGATTCTTCGGCTGACGGGTAGCCGGCCCTGACGAAGGCCATCCGTTGCGCGTCCGATGAGAATGCGGGGGCCGAGTCGATGCCGCTCAGCAGACGCCTCTGTGCGCCGCCGAGGGTCGAGATGGAAAAGAAGGCACCGTCCGAATCGCCCGGCGACCTCAGGCCGAAGACCACAGTGTTGCCGTCGGGGCTGAAAGTGAGCCCCCAGTAGGCAACCGGCCGCTCGAGGATGAGCCGCAGCGTCTGACCGCTCGCGAGCTGCCGCAGCCACAGGCTCTGCAGCCCCTGATCCGACTCGACGTATGCGATGTAGCGGGCATCGGGCGAGATCGCCGCAGCGATCACGTTGCCCGAGCTGGTCAGCCGCGTGATCTCGAGCGAGGCCCCGCCAGGATTGGCACCGCCCGGCCCTGCGACCCGGCGGCCAATCCCGAAACCGAGCACTGCACCAACGCCAGTCAGCGCCGTGGTGACGGCGAACGAGCGACGGGTCAGCCACACCCGGCCGTTTGGTGGAGAAGATGGCTTGTCGGCCTCAGGCAGTCTGGCCAACGCGATTCTCGCCTCGCCGACATCGCGCAGCCGCTGCCGCGGGTCGCGATCGAGGCAGCGCCCGAGCAGGCGGCGAATGGCCGCCGGCGAGGTCCCCGGAAGGGCATCGAGGTCGACCTCCTGCCGAACCACGGCGGCCAGGACATCTGTCACGGTCTCGCCCTCGAAGAGCTTGCGGCCCGTCAGCATCTCCCACAGGACCACGCCGAAGGACCAGACATCGGCCCGGCGGTCGACCTTCTTGCCCCGCGCCTGTTCGGGAGCCATGTAGGCGGCGGTGCCCAGGATCAGGCCCTCAACCGTCGCGTTACGGGTCATCGTTGGCGACATGGAGATGCTGGAGTTCCCGCCGTCGCTCTCCCACGCCTTGGCGAGCCCGAAGTCGAGGACCTTGACCACGCCGTCGTCGGTGAGCTTGATGTTGGCAGGTTTGAGATCGCGGTGGACGATTCCCGCTTCGTGCGCCGCCTCGAGCGCCTCGGCGATCTGCCGCGCGATCGGGATCGCTTCGTCGATCGGGATTGCGCCACGCGCGATCCGCTCGGAGAGGTCCTCCCCCTCGACGAGTTCCATCACGAGGAAGGTGGTGGGGCTTGGGCCTGGGGCTTGGAGATTGAGCCTCCGATTGGCACGCGGGACGCGTGCCCCACAAACCGATCTACATCAGCCTGGGACCCTTGTGGGACAGCCGTCCCGGCTGCCATTTGAGAGGAGGAGCTCGAGGCCTGTGGCTTGGGGCTTGCACCAGCGTTCGGCGGGGAGTCTGAATTCGCGGCTTGCACGCGGGACGCGTGCGCCACAAACGCTTCCGGAGAGCCTGGCTGCCTTGTGGGGCAGCCGTCCCGGCTGCCATTTGGGTGTTCACGCTCTCGAGGCCGTAGAGATGGGCGATATTGGGATGGTTGAGGCTCGCCAGCACCTTCGCCTCGCGTTCGAATCGGGCCATCCTTTCAGGGTCCCGGGCGAACTCCTCCGGCAACACCTTGAGCGCCACGTCGCGGCCGAGCTTCTCATCGGTCGCCCGCCACACCTCCCCCATCCCGCCGGCGCCGAGCGCCGCGGTGATGCGGTAGTGAGCGAGGGTAGTGCCGGGGCCGAGACTCATCAGCCGAGGTTCCGCTTCAGGAAGTCGATTGTCCTGCCCCACGCCAGATCCGCCGCGGCCTTGTCGTAGCGGGCGGCGTTGGTGTCGTTGTTGAAGGCGTGGTTGGCGCCATCGTAGATGAAGATTTCGAAAGTTTTGTGGTTGGCCTTCAGAGCCGCCACGTAGTCGTCAATCCCGGCGTTGATGCGTTCGTCGAGCCCGGCGTACTGAAGGCACAGCGGCGCGGAGATTTTCGGCACCTGGTCGGCCGGCAGCTGGCGGCCGTAATAGGGCACCCCAGCCGCGAGCCCGGTGCCCGCCGCGGCAACTTCGTTGACCATGCCGCCACCCCAGCAGAAACCGATCGCGCCCACCTTGCCGGTAGAAGCGGAATGAGCGGCGAGGTACGGCACTGCGGCAGCGAGCTGCTTCACAGTGGCCCCGGGGTCGAGCTCGTAGATCATCTCGCGCGCTTTGTCCTCGTCCGCGGGCGTCCCACCCACCGGCGACAGCGCATCGGGAGCGAAGGCGAGAAAGCCCTCGAGCGCCATCCGCCGCGCGACGTCCTGGATGTGCGGGTTGAGACCACGGTTTTCGTGGATGACGATCACCGCCGGCAGTTTCCCGTCGCCCTTCGGCCGGGCGAGATAGCCCGACATGGTCACACCGTTCACGTCATAGGTCGCCATCCCGGTGACCAACCTGGGGTCATCCTCGGGCACGATCGCGGCCTCGGCGTAGTTGTTCTGCAGCACTGGCACCACCGCCGCCGCAGCTGCCGCACCACCGGCTGCCTTTGCAAGCCGTTCCATGAAATCACGCCGGCTCATGGTGCCGTGGGTGAATTGATCGTAGAGCTCGATCCACTCCTGTTTCAGATTCCTGTCGGTCATTTTTCCTCCTCGAGCTCGGTCGTCCAGCCGACCACCAGATCGACAAACGGGGACTGCACATCCTGGCTGGAGATGGCGGCCAGCACCTGTTCGCCGTCGGCCGTAATCGAGAACGTCTTCCCGGTGAGGGCTGGGAGCCGGAGATCCACGACATCCTCGACCGCACCGACCGTGAATGTGTCTCCGCGGCCGTCGACCTCCACCCTTTTGAGCGCGCCGTTTTCTTCCTGGAAAAAGACCTCACGCCCGTCGGCCCGCCACTGCATCCATGTCCCGGAGTTTGCAGACACCTGGACGCGGCGCCCCGGACCGGGGAAGGGCGCCACGTAGATTTCACCCCTGCCACTTTCTTGCGACCAGTAGGCGAACCACCGGCCGTCGGGCGAGAAGGTACCGACGCCATCCTCGGCCTCGGTCTGGTAAAAGAGCTTCGCAGATGGCCCGTTTTCGAGATCGAGGACCCACTGGTCGCTGCCGGTCCGCTGGCCCGGTTGATCGAAGGCGAGGTAGCGCCCATCGGTCGACCAGCTGGATGGAAAGACATCCACGTCAGTCTGGTACACCAATTCGACCTCTCCGGTGCCGCCGATCGATTTGCGGTAGATTGCCTGGGTCCCGTTCCGCCGCGACGCGAAGATCAGACTCTGACCGTCGGGCGACCACACCGGCAACGTATCGCTCGCCTTGTCAAACGTGAACCGGGTGCGCAGCCCCCGCTCGACATCCATCAGATAGATATCGTTGGCGCCGAGCGTCGTGTCGAAGACCACCAGCGCCGCCGTCTTCCCGTCCGGCGACAAGGCCACGTGGTCGTACAACCCCGCATCCCCGATCTCGGCCACGAGGCGTCCGTCACGGTCGAACCACTGCAACTGACTCGTCACTTCCTGCTCTCCGGTCTGGTACACGAGCACACCGTCATCCGAAGCCGAAAACGCACCGGCACCGGTCTGAGTGGGAACGATGACATTGTCAGCGAGGGGGAAGGGGTCACCGCGAAAGTCGAGCGTGTCCGGATCGAGAGACTGAGCCATCAAGATGTTGTCGCGAACAAACAGCAGGTGGCCGGCAGCATACCGGGCCGAGGACGGTGATTGGACGAGGTCGCGGCCGCTGCCGCCCTCGTCGAGCCCGATCACGCGCACCCATCCGTCGCTGTCGCCGGCCGAGTTCCGTGCGTAAAAGAGAACCCGGCGGCCGTCCGGAAGAAACCGGGGTTGACGGTGCGAGTTGTCGCCTCGCGCCAGATCCAGCTCGGAGATCGGCGTCGCTTCTCCGCCGACCGCCGCAACCCGATAGAGAGGTGTCCCCGAGTCGGGTGTGAATACGATCACACCGTCATCGTTCCAGGAGCCGCCCTTGCCATCCGGAGCGTTGCAGATCGTCTGGACCGGCCCGCCGGTTGCCAGTACCTTGCGCAGCTTGCCGTTGGCGACAAATCCGATCCACCGGCTGTCCGGCGACCAGAAGGGATAGTGGCCGCCGTCGGTCCCGTCAAGGGCGTGAGCCTCGCTTTCATCGATCCCCCGGAGGTAGAGCTTGAACTCACGCGATGCATCCCGAGCGCTGAACGCCACGAGGTTGCCGTCCGGTGAGAGCGTGGCAACGCCCGGGTTGAATGGCTCGAGGTGGAAGACCGTGCCCGGCGGCGCCGGAATGGCGGCGCGCACGACACGGTTCGTCTTTGAGCCTCCAAAGAGGAGCAGCGCCCCGAGAACGGCTGCCACCACAGTCGCAGCTCCGGCGGCGATCCACGCCAGACTGGAATGACCGGGACGCGCCACAGATTCGACGGCCCCAACCATCTCCGCATCCGCACCATCGGTGAGAACAATCCGCGCGTCGCCGATGGCCTGGAGACGCTGTTTGGGCTTTTTCCGGAGACAGCGGCCGATGAGCTTTCTGATGTGGCGGGGCGTCTCGGGCGGCAGCTCGTCGAGATCCACTTCGTCCTTGAGCACCGATGCGAGGACGTGCGAGACGGTTTCGCCTTCGAAGAGCTTGTGGCCGGTGAGCATCTCCCAGAGGACAACGCCAAACGCCCAGATGTCGGCGCGCCGGTCGGCGGAGATTCCGGAAGCCTGTTCGGGCGACATGTAGGCGGCGGTGCCAAGGATCACCCCTGCCGCGGTGGCGTGTTGGGTCAGGGTCGGCGACATGGACAGATTGGGATTGCTGCCGTCAACCTCCCACGCCTTGGCGAGCCCGAAATCGAGCACCTTGACAGTGCCGTCAGGCCGAAGCTTGATGTTCGCCGGTTTGAGATCGCGGTGGACGATCCCCTGCTCATGCGCCGCCTCGAGCGCCTCGGCGATCTGAAGGGCGATGGCTGTGGCCTCTTCGACCGGAATCGGGCCTCGCTTGATGCGCTCGGAGAGGTCCTCCCCCTCGACCAGCTCCATCACAAGGAAGGTCGTGGGGCTTGACCCTCCGATTGGCACGCGGGACGCGTGCCCCACAAGCCCTTCCTCATCAGCCCGGGACCCTTGTGGGGCAGCCGTCCCGGCTGGTCCGCGGGACGCGTGCCCCACAAGCCTTTCCTCGTCCGTCTGGGAGCCTTGTGGGGCAGCCGTCCCGGCTGGTCCGCGGGACGCGTGCCCCACAAGCCCTTCCTCGTCCGCCTGGGACCCTTGTGGGGCAGCCGTCCCGGCTGGTCCGCGGGACGCGTGCCCCACAAGCCCTTCCTCGATCCGCCTGGGACCCTTGTGGGGCAGCCGTCCCGGCTGCCATTTGGGTGACCGAGCTCTCTAGGCCGTACAGGTGGGCGATGTTTGGATGATTGAGCGACGCCAGCACCTTGGCCTCGCGCTCGAATCTGGCCATCCGTTCGGGATCCTGGGCGAACTCGTCCGGGAGCACCTTGAGCGCCACCTGGCGCCCCAGCTTTTTGTCTTCGGCGCGCCACACCTCGCCCATCCCGCCGACGCCGAGCGCATCGATCACGCGATAGTTGGAGAGACTCATTCCCGGTTCGATGCTCATGCAGTGACTCCTCAGTTCAGATGTGTGGTGTTGAACCCGACGCGTTCCATGAGGGCCAGGAACCTCGGGTCATCCTCGCGCCCCGGCATGTAGTAGCTCGGCACACCCGGCATGAAAACCGCCAGGACGGAGTGCGCGTCGACCGCCCGGTCGATCTCGTCGAACAGGCGATCGGTGTCGCCGAGCCCCGCGTAGATGATCCCGTAGGCGAAGGGATCGACCTCCGTGTCCTTGGCAAACTCGTCGAGCGTCTGCAATGCCGCCTCGGCGCGTTTCGTATCGCCGCACTTGCCGTAGGTGTAGCCCACCCACGAGCGTGCGAGCGGGGTGTCGCCGCCGTGAAGCTGGGCCTCGGCGTCCTCGGCGGTCGCCAACGCCTCCTCACACTGGCCGTTGTCGGCATAGGTCTTGCCGAGCTTGATATAGCCCCAGGTCCAGTTCGGGTTGAGATCCAGTGCGGCGCGGAACTCCGCCGCCGCCCGGTCGTACTCGCGCTTGCCCATCAGCGAATATGCCACCAGGTGGAAGGCGGACGGTGACAGGGGATCGAGTTCCTTGGCGGCCGTTGCCTGCTCGATGGCTTCGTCAAACCGCCCGACAGCTGACAGATAATAGGCGTAGGACGCGCGGGCGAAATCGCTGCCCGGGTTGAGCTCGACGGCTCGCTTGAGGTCGTTGTCGGCGCCCACCCAATCCCACTCGAAGAGGTACTTTCTCTCGGCCGATGCGGCGAGCGCCTCGGCCAGACTTCCATCGAGAGCCAGCGCCCTGTCCACGGCCTCCTTCGACATTTCGAGGGCCTCCTCACGATCCATCACGCCGTGGAGAGCCTGGGTCATATAGGCGTCGGCGAGACCGGCATAGGGTTCCGCGTAGCCGGGGTCCATGGCGATGGCCTGCTGGAAGAACTCGACCGCCTTGTGCATCTCCCTCGCCGAGCCGATGGTGAACCCGCGCCCCTGGAGGTAGAGGCGGTGGGCCTCGGGATCGACGGCATATCTCCGCTCGAGGTTCTTCGCCGTGTCGGGAGACAACTCGATCCTCAGCGTCTGCGCGATGGTGTTCGTGAGCTCCTTCTCGATGGCCAGGACATCGGTCTGATCACGGTCGAAACGGCCGCCCCACAACTGGTGGTTGTCGCTCACATCAACCAACTCGGCGCTCACCGCGAGCTGAGCGCCGCGCTGGACGAGTCGGCCCATCAACAGTGCCTGGACGCCGAGCTTGCGCCCGATCGCCTGGGGGGTTTCCTCGCTGTCCCTGAACGCGTAGGCGGAGCGACGGGAGATGACCTTGAGCTCCGGGATCTGGGCGAGGGTGTTGATCAGGCTTTCGGTCAGGCCGTCGCAGAGGTAGTCGGACTCGGTGTCACCGGTGCCGTTTTCAAACGGCAGCACCGCAATCGACGAGATGGTCTCGGTCGAGGAACCCGCTGCACGGCTCCACAAGAACCCGGCGGCGATTGCGATCAGCGCTACAAGACCCACGATTCCATAGGTGACCCACGACCTGGACGAGCGAACCCGCCCGGACGGAACCATCACCCCACTGTCGGTGTCGCGCTTGAGGTTGTCGAGATCGACGGCGAGATCACGGGCGGTCTGGTAGCGCCGTCGAGGGTCCTTCTCCATGCACTTGCGGATGATGCGTTCGAGCTCGGGAGGCGAAACCGGGCTGAGTTCACCGATCGGCACCGGTTCCGACTTCACGATCTCGGTGATGGTCTCGGTGGGTGTCGACCCCTGAAAGGGCAGCCGACCGGTGGCCATCTGGTAGAGAACCACGCCGGTGGAAAAGAGGTCGCTGCGATGGTCGGCATCTTTGCCGAGAGCTTGCTCCGGGCTCATGTACTGGACCGTGCCCATCACGACCCCGGGCTGGGTCATGGTTTCCATCGTGCCGTCTGAAGTGCCATCGATGGCTGGCTGCAATTTCGCGAGTCCGAAATCGAGGACCTTGAGACGACCTTCGGGAGTGACCATCAGGTTGGATGGTTTGACATCGCGGTGGGTGACGCCGTGGTCGTGGGCGGCGGCCAGGGCATCCGCGAGACGTGACCCGAAATCGACGATTTCGGACGTCGTGAGCGGCGCCCGCGCCATTCTGTGGTCGAGGCTCTCGCCGTCGACATGCTCCATCGCGATGAAGTGGACGCCGTCGGCCTCGCCGACGTCGTAGATGTGGGCGATGCCCGGGTGGTTGAGGGCCGATGCGGCGCGGGCTTCGTCTTCGAAGCGGCGACGGCGGTCCTCGCTCTCGGCGCGCGCCGGAGGCAGGGTCTTGAGCGCGACGGTCCGACCGAGACGCGTGTCGCGGGCCAGCCACACCTCTCCCATTCCACCCGCACCGAGTTTGTCGGTGATTTCGAAATGCGAGATTTTCTTGCCGATCATCACAACCCCCCCGAGCCGCCGCCGTCGGGCCCTCCGGGACAAGCCAAAGCGAGTTGCAATCACGCTCACTTCGGAACCCACGGACTCCGTCGTCTCAATTCGTCGAGTATTTGTCCGTCACCAGGAATGGACACCACACATCATAACGCACCTGAGACGCAGACGCATTACATTTTTGCGACATTTTCTTGAGAACACAGAGTGCAGGGGAGGTTCAGCCGTCCAGACGCCGGATCAGCAACAGGGTCCGGTCGTCGGGGAATGGCACGCCACGCACGAATTCGTAGAGATCCTTCTCGATGGCCGCCATGATCTCGGCCACCGGTTTCGCGCGATTTGCGACACACACCTCGCGCAGCCGCTCTTCGCCGTACTCTTCGTCATCCGGGTTTTCGGGTTCGGTGATGCCGTCGGTGTAGAGGATGAGTGCGTCGCCGACCTCGAGGGTCTTCTCGCCGACACCGAACACGCCCTCCGGGAGAATCCCGAGCGGCATGCCCGTGGACTCCAACCACTCCGTCGAGCAATCGGCCCGCAGCAGCAGTCCGGGGTTGTGGCCGGCGTTGCAGAAACGCAACTTCCCGGTCCCGGGCTCCACCGACGCCAGAAACGAGGTGGCGAATTTTTCCGGCGGGGTCCGCTCGAAGAGCAGGTGCGAAACCGAACGAAAGACATCCTCCACCGCCACGCCATCGTGGATCGGACCGGCGGAGAGGGCCTCGAGCGATGCGGTCAGAAGCGAGGCCGCGATGCCCTTGCCGGACACGTCCGACAACATCAAAACGACCTCGCTGTCGTCGTGCCGCATGTCGACCTTGAAGAAGTCGCCGGACACTCCGCGGGAAGGCATGTTGCCGGCGGCAATGTCCCAGCCTGGCACCTCGGGAAGGTGGTCGGGCAGCAGGCCGACCTGGATTTCGCGGGCGAGGGCCACCTCCTGCTCGAGGCGCTTGCGCTCCGCCGCCTCCTCTGCGAGGTGAACGTTTCGAATCCTCATGGCAGCCACCGACGCGAGCGACGCCAGGAGTTCCATGTCAGATTCATCGAACTGACGCATCGTCAGGCGAGAACCGAGGACGATGAGACCGAGCGCTCCATTGGGGTCGAGCAGCGGCGCTGCCACGAGCGAACGAACCCCTGCGTCGAGCAGGCTCATGGCCTCGTGAAATCTCTCGTCGGTCTGGGCATCGAGAACGAGCGCCGCCTGTCGCCCCTCGACCACCTGCTCCATGAGACTGGTGGAAAAGAGGATCTCGGCGTTCCCCCTCCCCGTCGAACGGCTGGCCGCACGTTCGTATCCACCATCCTCTTTGCGCAGGTAGATCGCGGCGTCTTCCGGTCTCAGGTATTCGAAGGCGCGATCCAGAATCAGGTCGAGAAGGTCCTCGAGCGACATCACCCTGTCGAGGGCGAGGTTGACCTCGGTGAGGAGGCGGAGCCGGTCCGCATAGCGGCGGAGGCCCTCGCCCATCGGGGTCACCGAATCGGTGCGGATCTCCTCGGGCGCCTGCAGCAGTTCGGCCGCCGACTTGAAGATGGTGTGGCTGTCGCGGCTGACCGAGCTCGCCTGCTTGCTCGGCATCGGACGACTGGCCTCCCGCAACGTGATCGAGGTGCTGCCGACCTGAATCACCGAACCGTGGCCGACCCGGGCCGGTTGTTCGACCGGACGGCCCCCGATCAGGGTGCCGTTTCGCGACCCGAGATCTTCAACGTGCCACGCTCCGTCGAGGAGAAAGATCCTGGTGTGCAACCTCGACATCGAGCGATCGGCTATCGTCAAATCGGCCTTCGAGGATCGGCCGATCACGAAACTCTCACCTGAAAGTGCCCGATCGAACGGACTCCCGTCCGTCGGCGTGATGTGAAGATTCAAGGGCGGCAGTACGTTTGACTTGTCGACCATATTTGTGCTCATCATACATCTATAACAAAGGAGGCCTCGAATTCTTCCAGGGTATTCACGCTGGTCCACGCGTCACGAATTTCGTCCGGAGGGCTCGGACACATCACTCGATTGGACCCGGCCAGTTTCTGAAATCCGAACCGACCGATGTCGGCCCGCCGTTCCAGAATGTTTTTCATCTGTGGTTCATACACAGCCAGCAGCGGTTCCACAAGATCTGCGGCGGTTCGGGGCAGGACCGCCCAGACCCCGGGTCTGCGCTGCGCCAGCAGCCACTCGATGGCCTCCCGTCGGACCCGCGGCATGTCGGACGCAGAAACGACCCACACCGACTCCGGGATGCGGCGCATCGCCGCCAGGATCCCGCCCAAGGGGCCTCTCAGACCCGGCACGTCTGCGAGTCGTTCGAGACCATCGAGGTTTTCCGGCACTGGACCGTCGCCGGCCAGGACGACCCGATGAACGAATCCTTCGACCGCCGCGACCGCGATTTCCGTCAAGGTCATGCCGCCGCGGCTCAGGACCTGTTTCGGCCGGCCCATGCGCAGGCTCTTGCCGCCGACCAGAACCACTGCGTTGAGGTTGCCGACTCCGGAAACCTGCGGCGCTGAAATACCCGGCCCGAACTCAATCATCAGGAATCATCGCGGCCGGCGGCTCAGTTGCTCTTCCACCGGATCGCCACACCCTGGCACACGACCTCGGGCCCCATGCTCCTCATCTGATCCGGCTGGGCTGACCTCACCTGCTGTCCGCAGGCGATGATCACGACGGCATCCGCGTCGAGTTTGGCCGCGCGGCGCCGCAGGTTTTCTTTGGCGGTTGCCACGGCGCTCTCCTCACCCAAGGCGCCGATGTTCACCTTTTCCTCGAGGTTCGCGACCTCTTCGTACTCGCGGTCGCCGATCTGGTTCGGCGTGATCACGCGAACTTCACGCGTCCACGCCTTGAGATCGGCGTCGGCGGAGTCGGACGAACTGCAACCCACCGCCGCCAGCAGGAGCACTCCCAAACACAGTGTCTTCTTCATCTGGATCTCCGAATCCTCGGACGCCTTGACGATATCCTCCGCACCCGTTGCCTCGACAATGTAACAGACATGACCCCCTCCTCAGGTTCAGCCGGGCCATCGACCGACTTGACAAAACCACACTCAAATCGCAAAATGCTCGATTGTTGATCGCACCGGAGGATCTGCATGCCCCTGTATGAATTTAAATGTCAGACCTGTGGCAACCGCTTCGAACGCATCGAGCGGGCATCGAGTCTGCACGACGGCGTCTGCCCCAAATGCGGCGGCGCCTCCCATCGTTTGCTGGGAGCCCCCGCCCTTCAGTTCAAAGGCAGCGGCTGGTACGTCAACGACTACGCGAAGGACAACGGTTCGGGCCCATCGGAAAGCGAAAAGGAAACCGCGAGCGTTCCAGCCTCGACCACCGAGACCAAAAGTGAGAAGACCGGCGACGCGAAGGTTGAGAAGAGCGCACCGAAGAAGGCGGAACCGAAGGTCGCATAGAAGGATCTTGAATTTTGAATTCGGAATTTGGAATTCGGAATTCGGAATTCGGCAATCACACGTGCGGCTTCCCCGGCCAATTGCCATGACCAGTGAGAGGACAGAGGTATGACCGGGCACAAGGGCGACCATTTGATTCGAGCGATGGGCCTCGATGGACGGGCCCGGGTTGTCGCCGCCCTGACGACGGACACCGCTGAGGAGTTGCGGCGAATCCACGATCCATCGCCACAGGTTGCGGCGGCTCTTGCGAGGTTGTCGACTGGTGCCCTGCTGTTGGCTGCAACTCTCGAAAAGCTGACAAACAGAGAACCCGTGTTGACCCTCGAGGCCGATGGCGGCGGTCCCGCGGGCCGGCTGGTGGCGACCGCATCACCGGCCGGCTGGGTCCGCGCGATGGCAGCCAACCCACTCGCGACCACACCTCGAAAGGCCGACGGTGACCTCGACGTTGCGGGCGTCGTCGGGAGGGGCGGCCAGCTCGTGGTCACCCGGGATTCAGGCCACAGCGATCCCTATCGCGGAGTCGTCGACCTGGTGTCGGGAGACCTCGCCAAAGACCTCGCGGTCTATCTGAGCGAGTCAGAGCAATCGCCCGCGGCCGTCGTGTTCGGCGTGCTCGTGGTTCCCGAAGGGCGGGTCGATATCGCCGGCGGGATGCTTATTCAACTCCTGCCGGGGGTCAGCGACGAAGAAGCGGAGACTCTGGTCGATCACATCAGCGAGCTCGGGGCCCTTTCGTCCCGCATCGCGGAGGGCGACGGTCCCCGGGAGTGGCTGGCGACGGTCTTCCCGGACGGCTGCACCATTCTCGACGAACTCCCCGTTCGTTTCCTCTGTGGCTGCTCGTCCGACCGGGTCGAGGCTGCGCTCAAGCTGCTCGGGGTCGGCGAGATCCGGGCGGCGATGGACGAAGACAACGACCGGCGCGCGGTTCTGACGTGCGGTTTCTGCCACACCGAGTACGTGCTGACCCACGAACGTCTCCGCGAACTCCTCGCCGAGGTCGACGCCGAACGCAAGTCAACGCGCCACGGCTGAGCTCGCAGCCGAATCCCAAATTCAAAACTAAAAACTAAAAACTCAAAACTCAAAACTCGCCGAGGGCTACCGCACGATGTTCATGAATACCTGCTGCGAGGGTCGCGGTTCCTCGTTCTTTTTCGGACGACGACGGACATAGGTGCCGTCCGACCGGAGATCCCAGGCCGTGTGATTGTCATTCTCGGCAATCGTCAGAATCTCCTCCACCTCGGCGACGAGCAGCGGGTCGCGAACCGGTGCGATGGTCTCCACCCTGCGGTCGAGATTTCGCTTCATCCAGTCCGCCGAACCGAAGAAGTACTCGGGCGAGCCTCCGTTTTCGAACCCGTAGATCCGACCGTGCTCGAGAAACCGACCAAGCACGCAGAACACCCGGATATTCTCTGAGAGGTTCTTGATTCCGGGACGCAGACAACACAGCCCACGAACGTTGAGAGTGATCGACACGCCCGCCTGACTCGCCCTGTACAGCTCGCGAATGATCTCCGGGTCCTGCAGCTGGTTCATCTTGGCACGAATGCCTGATGGCCGACCCTCGACGGCATGGGCCACCTCACGACGGATGAGTTCGATGAACCGCGTGCGCATCATCCTCGGCGCGACCAACATCAGCCGGTAGCCGTCAAACGGAGTGGAACTCGTGAGTTCGTTGAACACCGCCGCGACATCAGCGCTGAGGTCGGGGTCGCAACTCAAAATGCCGATATCCTCGTACAACCGCGCTGTACCGCTGTGGTAGTTCCCGGTGCCGACGTGAACGTAACGCCGCACACCGTCGGCCTCCTCTCGCACCGCCATCGCCAGCTTGACGTGGGTCTTCAGCTTTTCCACTCCATAGGAGACGTGGGCACCCTCTCTCTCGAGCAAGCGGCCCCAGGCGATGTTCGGTTCTTCGTCGAACCGGGCGGTGATCTCAACCAGCACCGCCACCTGTTTGCCACGACGCGCCGCCTCGGCCAATGCCTGAATGATGGGCGAGTCCGACGACGTGCGGTAGATCGTCAGCTTGATGGCAAGGACCTTGTCGTCTGTCGCCGCCGACTGCAGAAACCGGAGCACCGAGGTGTCGAAGCTGTGGTACGGGTGGTGGAGCAGGATGTCCCCGCGGGAGATTTCTTCAAAGATCGCCGAAGAGTCGCTGGCGATGAGGTTGCGAAGCCGGTTGTGAATGATTGGAGCATAGGGCGGGTAGCGCAACGCCTCGTGGCCTTCGACGTCAAACCGAAGGAGATCAGCCACCGCCATGAAGTGGTCTGTCACGTAGACATCGGTTTCCACAAGCTTGAGCTGCTGCGTCAGCCACTGCCTCATTTTCTTGGGCGTTTCCCTCGCTACCTGAAGACGGACCTCTCCGGCAAAACGTCGCGCTTTGAGTTCGTCGGTCACCTGCCGGATGATGCTGCCCGGTTCCAGAACACCGGTGTGGATCGTCGAGTCGCTTTCCTCCCCCTCTTCACCGCGGGCGGCTCGAGTGACTCGAAAAACATACGACGCGATCTCGGCATCTGGGAAAAGCTGATCAAGGTTTGCGGCGATCACCTGTTCGAGCGGCACGAACCCGCTGCGGTCGCTGAGCGGCACCCAACGGTTCCGGTTGATCGGGACTTTGACGCGGACAAATCGATCGCCGCGTTTGCCCTCTTTCACGGTGACCGCAAGGTTGAGTCCGAGACTTCTGATGAATGGAAAAGGGTGTTCGGCGTCAACCGCCAGCGGCGTCAGAATGGGCAGCACCGAACGTTTGAAGTACTCGGCAAGGTCGGCGCGGTGGTGATCACTCACATCTTTGAGGTCGACGATACCGATCCCTTGAGAAGCCAACGCCGGCCGCAATTCGAAACTCAAGAGTTGCGACAATTCTCTGTTCTGTTTGAGCACTTCCTTGCGGCACGCAGCCAACTCCTCAGTCGGCGTCATGCCGTCGAGAGAAAGCTTGTTGACGCGCTTGTTGATCTGTCGTTTGAGACCGCTGACGCGTTTCATGAAGAACTCGTCATGCAGCATGCCGAGGATGCCTGCGAACTTCACGCGTTCGAGCAGCGGCACCTCCGGGTCCTTCGCCATCTCGAACACCCGTCGCGCGAATCGAAGCCAGCTCAACTCGCGGTTGATGAACGCACCGGGTGATTCCGGTGTGAGATTGTCCTGCGATTTTTTCTGAACCATCGCTACTCCATCGATCTTCGACTCGCGACTGTGAGAGATCGACCCACGATTATACGGAACGCTTGCGCGAGATTCGAGACACATCGAACGAAATTTACATGTTGCGTGTTACTATCAATTCATCAAGTTGATCGTGTGCGAACACAAGAGGAGGAAAGAGATGGCGACAAAGACCGGAGCTGGAGCGAAGGCAAAAACGACCGCGAAGAAGGCTGCGCCCAAAAAGGCCGCCGCCAAGAAACCGGCAGTGAAGAAGGCTGCCCCGAAGAAGGCCGCCAAGAAACCGGCAGTGAAGAAGGCTGCCCCGAAGAAGGCCGCCGCCAAGAAGCCGGCAGTGAAGAAGGCCGCCGCCAAGAAGCCGGCAGTGAAGAAGGCCGCCCCGAAGAAGGCCGCCGCAAAAAAACCGGCCGCCAAGAAGTAGGTCGGCGCGAACACCTGACGGGCGCGAGCGGACGCTATCACCTCGCGCTTCGTCGGTGTCTCTCGATGCACATTCTGACGGGAGCGTGGAAGCTGTCTCGCATCCACGCTCCCGTTTGCTGTGTCCGTGATACCCTCGGCGCTTTCCAGGGTGCCGCCACCCACAGCTTTTCATGTTGGATGCACTGACACTTACCGCCGACGATTGGTCCCTCGAGTCGTTCGAGAGTCGTCTCGGTGATCGGCTCCACGTCGAACCACGATCCAACGTCCGCATCACCTACCTCGACACCTTCGACTGGCTCCTCCACGAGTCCGGGTGTCGGCTCACCCACGAACGGACCGGCGGTAAGGCGTCGCTGCATTGGCGTTCACCAGTGCGGCCTCATCCCTACGTGATGCCCAGAACTCACGCGCTGCGTTTCGCGCACGATTTGCCCGAGGGGTTCTTGAAGTCGGAGCTCGAAGCGGTGACAGGACCTCGCGCACTGCTGGCCGCCGGCACCACCCGGGTCTCGCGGCAGAACGCCCGCATCATCGACGGCCTGGACAACACCATCGTGCGGCTGCTGATCGAGGAGGCGACCTTGCTCGACGCCTCGAACAGGTCCGTCGGTCCGCCGCGCCGAACGGTGACGGCGCAACCGGTCGGGGCTGGGGCGCGAGCCTACCGGCGGGTGATCCGCCTCCTCCACGAAAGTGGCGCCTGTGATCCGGCGACGTCTGACGCATTCGCCGCGGCAGCCGAAGTCCGCGGCCGCCGTCCGGGCGACTACTCGTCGAAGGTCCGTTTAGCCCTCCAGTCGGATCAACGCTGCGGCGAGGTGCTGCAGATGATCCTCGGCCATCTCCGACAAACCACGGCGGCCAACGTGGAGGGAGCGATCGATGACGTGGATGTGGAGTTCCTCCACGACCTCCGCGTCGCGTGTCGACGCGCCCGGTCGGCATTGAGTCAGCTCAAGGGGGTGCTCCCGCAACCTGAAGCCGGCCACCTCGCGACCGAACTTCGGTGGCTGGGCGAGGTCACCAACCCGTGTCGTGATCTCGACGTCCACCTCCTCGACATGACCGGTTATCGGCGACAGCTCGGTGCTGCCGCCGGAGCGATCGACGATCTCGAAAAGCTGTTGCGACGTGAACGGTCGAAGGCTCTCCGGCGGGTTCGCACCGCCCTCCGATCCCAACGCTTCGTCCGCCTGGTGGATGATTGGGCGGCGCTGGTCGAAGCGAAAGTGACGAGTTCGGACTCTCCCAACGCCGATCGGCCGATCTCTGAGGTCGCTGGCAAGAAGATCCTCAAGGCCTACCGGAGAATGGTCAGACGCGGCACCCGCCTCTCCGATCCACCGCCCGCCGAGGACCTCCACCGGCTCCGGATCGACGCCAAGAAGCTCCGCTACCTACTCGAGTTCTTCGGCGGCCTCTACCCCGGAGAAACCATCTCGCGTCTGGTCAAGGAACTCAAACAGTTCCAGGACATCCTCGGCGAATCTCACGACATGGCCGTCCAGCAGCGCCACCTCGCCGGCTTCGCGGAGACGCTCATGGCCGAAGGGTCGGCGCGAGCCGATACCATGTTTGCAATGGGCAGATTGGCGGATGCGATGGCGGCGCGGCAGGGGGCCTCAGCGGACGCGTTCGCGGAACGCTTCGAGGTTTTCGCCGGCGATCAGAGCCGCAAGCTGTATCAGAAGACATTCGGTGGAGTCTGACGCATGCACACGTTGGCTGTCTGGACCATCAAGGGCGGCGTCGGCAAGACCGCCGCGGCGGTCAACCTCGCCCACGCCGCGGCGATCTCCGGGATCAGGACGTTGCTGTGGGACCTCGACCCTCAAGGCGCCACCAGCTTCTACCTGCGCGCGTTGCCGCGTCTTCCCGGCGGGGTGGAGACCATCCTCGATCGATCGCTGGATCTCATGCAGTTCATCCAACCGAGCGAGTTCGACAATCTCTTTCTCCTGCCGGCTGATTTTTCCTATCGCCACCTCGACCTGGCGTTGGAAGAAGGCGGCAAACCGAGAAAGATGCTCGGCAAAAGGTTGCGGCCGCTGGCCTCCGAGTTCGACGTCGTGCTGCTCGACTGCCCGCCGAGCGTGTCGCTGGTTTCGGAATCCGTGCTGCGGGCGGCCGACGCTTTGATCGTACCGGTCATCCCCACCACTCTCTCCATGCGCACCCTCGATCAGGTTCGCGCCTTTGTGGCGACCGCCGGTAAGCACCAACCGCGACTCCTCCCCTTTTTGTCGATGGTCGATCGACGCAAGAGAATTCACCTCGACACCTGCGATGTGTGTCTGGCTGACAGCGATTTCCTGCGGACGATGATTCCCTCGGCCAGCATCGTCGAACGGATGGGTGTGACCCGCGCGCCGGTGGCGGCGACCCTCCCGTCGCAACCGGCAGCCAGGGCGTTTGGCGAACTGTGGTGCGAGATCGCCGACCGGCTGGGAATCGGGCTTGGGTTGGGTTAAGAACACGTCAGTTTCTGAAGGTGGGCCAAGGCCCACCCCATTCCAGACCCACGAACCGAGCCTCTTTTTCTGTCATTCCGAGCCAGCAAAGCGAGCCGAGGAATCTGGGTAGGGGCTTCAGGGAGACCTCTGCCAACATCCCCCACCCAGATCTTTCCGCTCGGTCGCTTCGCTCCCTCGGTCGGGATGACACGGTGAATCTCGCTTCAATATCGCAGAGGAACCGCACGATGAACGTACCGATTTTCGAACAAGCCGAATGTTGGACCGTGAAAGTCCCACCGGCGGAGGGGAGGATCGCTCAGTCTTCGTCGTCGACCGTCGGATCATCGTTGACGACCGCGAGCACCTTGCGGCCGAATTTCTTCAGTAATGCCGGCCCGATCCCTGCCACCTCCAGCAGCTCGTCATCGTCGACGGGGCGCGCGCGGCAGATCGCCGTCAACGTGCGGTCTGAAAGAATTCGAAATGCCGGCACCCGGCGCCGCCTCGCCTCCTCGAGGCGCCAGGCGCGCAATCGATCAAAGAGCGCGGCCTCGTCGTCGTCAAGGGCGGCCTCGGGCGCCTTGTGAGCAGCCTTCACCTCGGCCGCGCTCGGGCGGCCGGCGGACCGCCGTGACCGCTTGGGCTTTGCGGGGGTCTCCACCAACCGCACGCGATCGACGTCGCCGGACCCCGCCAGCCGGCCACTGTTTGTCAACCACACTCTCTGAAAACGGATAGTGCGGTCGTCCTTCACAAACGAATCGGCGCGAATATCCACCAGGTCAGCTCGCGACAGACCGTCGAGCAGTACTTCGAATGCCGGCCTCGCAAACCCGGCGGGCTCACCGGCCTGACGAAAGAGCTGGCCCGAGCTCAGACCATCGCGATCGAAGAGCAGATCGAGCGCCCCGGCGAGCGCCTCCTTTTCGTTCGATTTCGGCGCGCGGAAAGCTACCGCCACACAATCGGACGGCGCACACTGATCGCAGGACCCGCACGGCCGGCCAGAATCGTGCTGGTCGCCGAAGTGCCGAACCAGGTCGAGCATGCGACAGCCGCGACCGCCGGCGAAGACCATCACGCGTTCCATCTGGTCGCGCCGGTGTTCCCGTTGCGCCTCGTATGGTTTCCGCCAGTCGGCCCGGCCGCGGGCGGCGTTCTCCTCCGGGTCGACGATTGCGCCGCGGTGAATCCAGAGCTTTTCCAGCGCTGTCGAAAAGACGTCGTCGTCAAGACCTGTTTGCCTCCGCACTTCGGCGGCGGGCCGCGGCCCCGGACCGAGCGCGGCGTAAACCGTCTCGAGCACGTGGGGTTCCGGGTAGTCACGATCGAAAAAGAACCCGTGGGTGTGGCGATCCGCCCAAGAGTACAACAGCACCGCCCGCGACGGAGCCCCGTCGCGCCCCGCGCGGCCGATCTCCTGGTAGTAACTCTCGAGGGTGCCCGGAATCCCGGTGTGGACGACCGTCCGGATATCCGGTTTATCGATCCCCATCCCGAAGGCGATCGTCGCCACAACGACCTCCAGCTCATCCGCTTGAAACGCCCGCTGAACCCGGTCGCGGACATCTGCTTTCATGCCGGCGTGGTAGGCGGCACTGGGAAACTCCGCGTTGAGTTCGGCGCCGAGCGCCTCCGCCTCCTTGCGGGTCGGGGTGTAGACGATCGCCGGCCGGCGGTTGGCGTCGGCCAGAACCCGCCGCACAAGGTCGCGTCTGAGGGATGGGGCTGATTCCACCACCTCGACCGCGATGTTGGTCCGTCTGAAACCGTGAATGAAACGTCGCGCATCCGGGATCTCGAGCTGTTCGACAATGTCCCGCTGCACCATCGGTGTGGCGGTCGCGGTGAGAGCGATAACGGGCGCCGGGCGCAGTATCGGCAGACGCTCGGAAAGCATCCGGTACTCGGGACGGAAATCGTGTCCCCAATGAGAAATGCAGTGCGCCTCGTCGACCGCGATCAGCACCGGCGGCCGCTTCGCGAGCATCTCCGGGAACCCCGGAACCGCGAGTCGCTCCGGAGCCACGAACAGGAAATCCAACGCACCTTCGAGATAGCTTCGGCACACTGCCCGCGAGTCGAGCCGGTCACGCCCGGAGTGGATCCGTTCGGCTGCCAGACCGCGGGCCGCAAGGGCAGCGACCTGATCCTCCATCAGGGCAATCAGCGGCGACAGGACCAGCGTCGTCCCGCCCCGCGCCAGACCCGGCAGCTGATAACACAACGACTTGCCGGCGCCGGTGGGCATCACCAGCAGCACATCCTCACCGGCCGTCACTGCACGGCAGACTTCCTCCTGAAGCGGTCGAAAACTCTCGTGCCCGAACGCGGACAAGAGGAGTCCGTCGAGCCCGTCGGTCGCGGTCGGAGAGCGGCGGTGCGGGGTCGAGCCGCGGTCAGAGTCCATCGCCGGCAACACTACCATGCGGGGCAGTGAGGCAGTGAGGCGGTGAGGCCGGGCGGATACAAGCCTCGTGCGGTGGAGGTGCCATTTTCAATATTGTTGGACACACGACCATCCACGTCGGCAGGATTTTTCGGGCCAACAATGTTGAAGGTGGCTCCTCTCGGGAAGAACGTGCGGAAACGGCCCGCGTGCGGCGGAGGTGCCTGGCATCCCGGCATGATGTTGTCCTCAACATCATGGCGGCGTGCCTGACTTCCTCTCGGGAAGAACGTACGGATACGACGCCCATGTACACTGTGGCGTCCGCATTCCACCTGTGAGGTGACTCCATGGAGCACAGCCAGCCGACAGCGATCAAGGGACTGCCGGAGAACGCGCGGCGTCCGCTGAAACCGGGTGAGACCTACATCCCGGTGGTGCCCGACGAGACCGGGGTCGCCGAGGTCACAACCCGTTCGGTGACCATGGGCCTCCTCTTCTGCGCTTTGTTCTCGATGGCCGCCGCCTACCTGGCTCTCAGGGTCGGCCAGGGCATCGAGGCTGCGATCCCCATCGCCATTCTCGCGATCGGCCTGTCGCCACTGTTCTCCCGCCGCAGCACGATCCTGGAAAACGTCATCGTGCAGTCGATCGGCGCCAACTCGTCGCACGTGGTTGCGGGCGCGGTGTTCACCATCCCGGCGCTCTACATGCTGGCGGCCGAAGCCGGCTCGGGGGTCGCCCAACCGACCGTCCTCCAGGTCATCATCGTCTCCTTTCTCGGCGGCTGTCTCGGCATCCTGTTCCTGATCCCGCTGCGCTACCACTTCATGGTCGAAATGCACGGCGAGCTGCCGTGGCCCGAAGGGACCGCCACCACGGAGATCCTGATGTCCGGCCAGCAGGTCGGCGGTCAGGCCAGGATCCTCGCCCTGGCGGCCGGCGTCGGCGCCCTTTACGACGGCCTCGCCACCACCTTCCACGCCTGGGCGGAGCAGCTGTCGTTCCGCGCGATCGGCCTCGGCCAGATCCTCGAGCGCCAGTTCATGACCCTGCGCATTCTCAACAACGCCGCCATCATCGGCATCGGCTACATCGTCGGCATCCGCTACGCGGCCATCATCTGCGCCGGGTCGTTCCTCTCCTATTTCATCTTCGTTCCGTTGGTGCACTCCATCGGCGTCTTCGTCCCGAACATCCTCCCGCCGGGGGCCATCCCGATCGCCGACATGACGATCGACGAGGTCTTCCGATCCTACGTCCGGATCATCGGCGTCGGCGGCATCGCCGGCGCCGGCATCCTCGGCATCATCAGCTCGTTGCCGTCGATGGTGCGATCGATCGCCGCCAACATCGTCGGTATGAGCCACCAGGACGAGCGCACCGTGACCGAGGTGCCGCGCGTCGACCGTTCGCTGCCCGGTGGATTCACGATCGTCGGGCTGGTGTTCTTCGCCCTTGGGGCGTTCCTCTTCTTCTCCTTCGGCGTCGGCATCGGCGGTTCGTTCGTCTACGCCGCCGTCGCGACCGCCCTGGTGATGTTGATCGCCTTTCTCTTTGCCCCGGTGGCCGCACGCGCGATCGCTATCGTCGGCACCAATCCGGTGTCCGGCATGACGATGCTGACCCTGATCGTCACCGGATTCGTGCTCCTCAAGATGGGGCTGTCCGGCGGCAACGGCATGTTCGTCACGATGATGGTGGGCGGTGTCGTGTGCACGGCGCTCGCGGCGTCGGGCGCGCTGTCCTCCGACCTCAAGGTGGGTCACTGGATCGGCGCCACGCCCGCGCGCCAGCTCGGCCTCAAGTTCGCCGGCACGGCGGTCGCGGCCGTCTTCTGCGGCATCATGATGTGGGTGATGGCGCAGGCCGATCCCGGTCAGGGCTTCGGCACCGCGGCCATCCCGGCGCCGCAGGCCTCGGCCATGAAAGAGATCCTGGTCGGCATCTTCGGCGCCCAGACCGCGCCCCTGCAGTGGTACCTCTTCTCTCTCGGTGTGCTGTTGGCGCTGATCCTGCGGATGACCGGAGTGCCGCCGCTCGCCTTCGCCCTCGGTATGTACCTGCCGATGGAGCTCAACACCCCGGTGCTGCTCGGCGGCATCCTGTCGTGGCTGGTCGGCCGCAAGGGGGCGAACGACAGCGACGCCGAGGTCAAAGCGCGAACCGACAGGGGGGTGTTGTTGGCATCCGGTCTGATTGCCGGCGGTGCCATCATGGGCGCTTTCGATGCCATCGCCAGCGCGATCGTCAAACAGACGACGGGCTCCACCGAAGCCAAAAACGCGATCCACTTCCTGTCGGACACTTCATTCGAGGGCATACCCGGAGAGGTGATCGGGACGATTGCGATCGTGGCCCTGTGTGTGTTCGTCGTGACCTTCTCACGACGGGCAAAAGCTGCATCGTAGATTCTCCGCCCCCGGTGCGGTTGAAGCTGTGGTTGTGATTGACGTCACTCGACTATTTTGTCATTTGCGCATATAACGAAAGAGTGACATCTCACCACGGGGGCCTTCGATGCAACACCACACCTCGATGATCCGGATCGCGGGCGCGGCCATCATCGTGATCGCCGCCTTCGGCTCCTGGGCGGTTGCCGACGAGGACGAGCACGCCGGCCTCACCTGGTCAGGATCCGGGACCTGTCTCGAGTGTCACACCGACGAGGCGATCGACGTCCATGGTTCAGTGATGTACCAGTGGCAGGGCGCTTCGCCGCAGATGACGACCGGACCGGCGAGCCAGGGAAAGATCGCAGGCGGGGTCAACAGCTACTGCATCAACATTCTCGGGAACTGGAACGCCTGCGGTTCGTGCCACATCGGACTCGGCACCCCGCCGCAGGTCGAGGCCACCCCGGCCGAACTCGCCAACATCGATTGCCTCCTGTGCCACCAGCAGGCCTACAGGCGCAAACGGGTCGACGGCCGTTTCGTTCCCGACACCGATGCGATGACCATCACCATGGATCAGGCGGTGAAGACAGTGCACGAACCAGAGCGCGCCAACTGCCTCCAGTGCCACGCCAAGGCGGGCGGCGGCGACGCAGTCAAACGCGGCGACCTCACCCTCGCTCATGCCGCCACCACCGACACCACTTTTGACGTCCACATGGCGACCACCGGCGGCGATCTCCGCTGCCAGGACTGCCACACGTTTTCAGACCACAGATTTGCCGGCCGTGGTTCGGACCTGCGACCGACCGACTCGGCAACCCCTCTCGAGTGCACCAAGTGCCACGCCGTCATGGCCACGCCGGCGGGCCACGATGGATCCACCATCGACCGCCACGTCGCGCGGATCGCGTGCCAGACCTGTCACATCCCGCGCTACGCCAAGGACGCGGCGGACAGCGCCGCCTCCGAAGCCACCGAGACGCACCGCACCTGGCTCGCGACCCACAGCCAGGCGCCGCCGTTCCACCCCGCCTCCGACATGGCCAACGACCTGGTCCCGGTCTATCGATTCTGGAACCGTCTCAACCGCAACTACCTGCTCCACGATGCGGCCGTTCTTGACCCGGTCACCGGCAGGTATCCGACGTCACGCCCGATCGGTCACGTCAGCGATTCTCAGAGCAAGCTCTACGCTTTCAAGTACAAGACCGCCGAACAGCCGATCACCAATTCAGGCGGCCGACTCATCGCCCTCGATACCGCGGTGTTCTTTGCCACCGCCGACCCGGCGGCCGCCATCGAACAGGGTTTGGAGAACATGGGGCTCAGTTCCACGGAAGCCTACTCGTGGGTCGAGACCGACACCTTCCAAATGCTCAACCACGAGGTCGCTCCCCACGGCCTGGCCCTGCGCTGCGGCGACTGCCACGGTTCGTCGGCCCGGATGAATCTGCAGCGCGATTTCGGTTACGGCTTGAGGGGTGACAAGAGCACCATCTGTTTCCAGTGCCACGGCGCCGAGGAGGAAAAGGACTTCGAGGAAATCCACGAGAAGCACGTCAAGGACAGACATTTCGACTGCTCGTGGTGCCACGGCTTCAGTCGGCCGGAACGATCCCTCACCCCTTCGTCGCTCCTCTTTTTCGACGATTTCGAAAGCGCCAGCACGAACGCGTGGTCGCCTTGAGCTGTGGGCTGTAGGCTATGATCTGAGCCTCTTGCTTCAGCACTTGGTTCAGATGTTGCCCTGCGGATTCGTATGAACCGCAACCACAAAGACACGAAGCCACGAAGGATTTCACCAAGATGGTTTTCTTTGTGTTTTTCTTTGTGTCTTTGTGCCTTCGTGGTTGCGACGTCTCTACGACTGGGAGATCGCTGATAAATGACCGTCCATTTTCGCCAGAAGAGATTCTGAAGGCGGGGCCCTGAAGGACCCGCCACCCCAACGCCGATTTCAGCCTCCCGCGGGCGGGCCGTAAACGACCCGCCTACGTCATTGAGAAGGGTTGGGCTTACAGGACCGCCCGGTCACCGCGATGGCGACGCCATTGGTTCAGCGAGCACCCACCCGTCGGGATCGACCTCGACCACGGTTCCCGCCGCGACTAAGAACGACCCACGGCCGTTCTCCATCTCGACCCGGCGGCGCTTGCCACTCACCTCGACATCGATCGGCATGACAAAGGCCCGATCGTCCCAGACGATCTCCACTCTCTCGCCGCCGCCCTCGGGGCGCCGCTCCATCCGCCACACCGGGATCGCGGCGCGGTGGAGATAGCGATCCCAGAACCAGGAGAGGTCGCGACCGCTGATGTCACCAACAAGGTCGGCGAAGTCCTGGCTGGACACGAGGCCGTAGGCGTATTGCGGATCGTTTGCGAATCTGAAGAGCGCCTCGAAAAAGACCTCGTCCCCCACCAACCCTCGCAACGTGTGCAGAACCCACGCGCCCTTGTTGTAGATATCCCCGTTGTAGGCGTCGGCAGCGGTCAGATCGGCGCCCGCGACCAGCGGCTGTTCGTTGGAGATCCGGGCGCGCAACTCATCCATGTAGTCGAAATATCGGTCCTCACCGAGCGTGTCATTGACGTACAGCGCCTCGGCGTAGGTCGCAAAACCCTCGTGGATCCAGAAATCCGCCCAGTCCGCGACCGTGATCTTGTTGCCCCACCACTCGTGGGCGACCTCGTGCAGCAGCAGGTCGTCGAATCCATAGTCGTTGTCGGTGAAGAGAGCGCCGTAGGCGACCAGCGTCTGGTGCTCCATTCCGTAATAGGGCGCGTGGGCGACCGCGAACTTGTCGTCAAGAAACG
Source organism: Candidatus Sulfomarinibacteraceae bacterium (assembly GCA_963741385.1). Lineage (GTDB taxonomy): Bacteria > Acidobacteriota > Thermoanaerobaculia > Thermoanaerobaculales > Sulfomarinibacteraceae > Sulfomarinibacter. Next base: position 172,839 of record CAVUHO010000015.1, on the reverse strand, counting down.
GGTACTCGCCGAACCGGCGTCCCAGCACCTCGAGGATCCGGGGCATCTGCTTCCACATGACCCTGGCGTGCGGCTCGTACTCCGGAACCGACCAGAACACCAACGGTTCGTCGAGGGTTCCGTCGATTCCGTGATAGCGCTCCTCGATCGCCACGTAGGGGGCGATGTTCACAGTCACCAGGTAGTTGTTGACGGGGTAGTGCACCGTCCAGCGGGATGTCGCGGTGCCGTCGCCGTGGTCGGTGACACCGAGAAAAGCGCCGTTCGACAAGGCCACCAGATCCGACGGTGCCGTCAGCGCGATGTTCATCCCCTCGTCGGGCTCGTCCGAGGGGTGGTCCTTGCACGGCCACCAGTTGTCGCCGCCGTCCCCCTCCCCCGTCACACCGATCCACGGCGCGCCCGTCGGCGTTTCGGACCACACGAACCCGTCGATCCACGGCGGCTGCAGGGCGATCTTCGGGACGCCGCCGTAGGCGATCGTCACCGAGTGCCGCTGGCCAGCTCTCCAGGCCTCTTCAAGCTCGACCCGGATGACGCCGTCGCGGTGTTGGAACAGGCGATCCGCCCCGTCGACCGCGACCGACGTCACCTGCATCCGATCGTCGAGGTTGATCTCGAACACCGATATCGGAACCACCACCTCTGCGGTCACCGTGTTGACGCCGCGAACGCTCTTCGTCGCAGGATCGACGGCCACTGCCAGATCGTAATGGCGGACGTCGTAGGCGGCCATCGTCGCGGGCAGCTTGCCGCCGGACGGGAGGAATTGTCTCTTGACGTACCACCCCAGCACGAGCAACACGACAAAGAGCGCCGCCAGCACGAACCCGACGCCGAGCATGACGAATTTCAGCCAGCGAGGAAGTGGTTTCATTCCGGTCCTTTCACATCTCGAGAGATTCAAGATAGCGATCCAGATCGCGCGCCACATCGGCATCGTGCATGTAGGTGTTCGACGGGCAGCGGACGGCGGTGCCGCGGGGCATGGTGTCGACGATCCGTCGAACCTCCCGCTCGTCGTGCAAGGTGTCGGATTCGGCGTAGGCAACCGCAACCGGCGCCGTGATGGTCTCGAGACCGGGCAGGACCGAGTATCCCTGCACTGCGCGAGCCGACAATTTGAGGCGTAGGGCGTCCGCGGCGCGGACGGTTCGCACGTAGCGGGCCATCTGATCGGGGTCCGAATCCGCGTTGACCCTGAATTTCCCGAGGTACCAGATCACGAAGCCCTTCAGCCTCTCGATCAACCACGCAGGCACCACCCGGACGGCCACCTTCCCCCATGCCGGGAAATAGAATTCCTCGTTGGGCCCGACCAGAAACGCCGCACCTGCCGGCAACCTCGAGTTCTTGAGGGCCTCGAGAATCGCGTTGGCGCCCATCGAGCTGCCGAAGAGAACGGTGCGGTCGTTGTCGAGCCCGAGAGTTCCCACAGCCCGCACCAGATCGTCGGCGAGCTTCGGGATGGTGAAACTCGACGGCTTCATGAGACGCGGCGAGATCTCCGCCGACTGTTTCTCCCGCGTCTCCAGATAGAAAACCGGACGGGTGCGCACCAGCTCCCGGAGCAGCGCCTTCCAACCGGTCACAAGCGAGATCCACCCGGCGATGAAAAACACCGGGGCGGCGCTGTTTCCGGTTCGGGGTTCCCAGCGGTAACACAGCAGCCGCACCCCCTCTTCGACCTCCACCAGGTCCTCGCTGAACCGGGCTCCATCGGCGGCAATCGGATCAGGGCTGTTTTTCACTCTCGAAGGCTAGAGTAGACTCGCAGAATGAGCAACGATCAACATCGGCTGCCGGTGATCAACCCTCCCGAAGAGGAGGGGAACGAACCCTCGTGCTCGCCCAAGATCTACGTCTCCAACGAAGAGGCGTCGCTGTTGGCCGAGATGCGCGAGTTGCGGGAGGCTTCTCTCGAACTGCGTCAGCGGCTGGAGTCGGCCGCAGGCGACGAACGCTCCGCCCTTGAGTCCGAGCTCGAAAAACTCAGGGCGCGACGCGAAGAAGTCGCCAATCGGCGCGAACGCGCCTTCACCCGGAAGATGATCATGCTCGGCCACCTTCCGCCCGATTATCCGGTATGACGTTTGAACGTTAGAACGTCGCAACGTTTCAACGTTGAGCGGCGAGGGCGCCGACCTCGCGGTGACGGAAACACTCGACGAGGTGATCGTTGACCATCCCCGTCGCCTGCATGTGGGCGTAGACGATGGTCGGGCCGACAAATCGAAAGCCGCGTTGCTTGAGGTCCTTGGAGATGGTCTCGGCGAGCTGCGTGGTGGCGGGGATCTCGGACAACGAGCGCCACCGATTCCGGATCGGTCTGCCGTCGACGAACGCCCAGATGTAGTCGGAGAAACTCCCCTTCTCGTTCTGGATGTCGAGGAATGCCTGCGCGTTCGTCACCGCCGACCCCACCTTGAGTCGGTTGCGCACGATGCCCGGATCGGCGAGGAGCTTCGCCACCTTCTCCGCATCGTAGCCGGCCACTTTTTTCGGGTCGAAACCGTCGAACGCCCGGCGATACCCGTCGCGTTTGTTGAGGATGGTCGACCAGCTCAGACCCGCCTGTGCGCCCTCGAGGATGAGGAACTCGAACAGGGTGCGGTCGTCAACAACAGGCACGCCCCACTCGGTGTCGTGGTAGGCAACGTAGAGCGGGTCGTCTCCACACCACCCGCAACGAACCCGATTTTTCATGGTGCCTCCCGTTCCACCCCTCACGCCGACCAGGGGTTTCGTTTCAGGAGATCTCTCCGTCCTGGTGTTCCCCGAGAAACCGCAGGCTCACCGCCTTGCCGAAAACCTGCTGGAAGAGGTCGGCCTTTTTTTGCACGGTCCACCCCTCCAACAACGCACCCACGGTGCCGTCCAACCACAACAAGACCTCGGAGTCGCCGACCTTGGCGGTCACACCGGTCACCCGCTGCCGGTGTTCGCGGTCGAGGGCGTCGGCGACCCGAAGAAGAGCGGCAAGCCTGGTCACCCGCCCGCGCTCGCCTTGATCGAGAATCGCGAAGAAATGGTGGTGATCCTGCGGGTGCGCCTTGCGATGATAGCGGGCCACGTTGGCCAACAGCAGCATCTCGCGATCGCTGAAGTTCGGAAGCTCGGTGTTGCAGATGAGGTAGAGAGAGTGTTTGTGGTGGCCCTTGAAGCTGACAAATTGACCCATGTCGTGCAGTATTGCCGCCGCCTGGAGAACTTTCCTATCCTCGATCGCCAGACCGTGAAGCGACTTCAGTTGGTCGAAGAGCGACACCGCCAGGATGGCCACGTGGCGAGCGTGGGATTCGTCGAAGAGGTACTTGCGTCCGACGGTTGTCGCACTCGTAAGGACCTCGCGCTCCTGACGGTCCTCGTGATCTCGCCTTCGCACCAGGCTGTCCACGAGATCGAACAGAACGCCTTCCTTGATGCCGACTCTGGGGACAGTGATCTGGGACGCACCGCTGAGTTCGGCCAGCCGTTCATACACCATCGCTGCCGGTAGGATCACGTCGGCGCGGTCTTCGCGCAGGCCGAGGTCCTCCACCCTTTGACGGTATGAGAGCCTCGCCAACTGTTCGATCACCGCACGAAGCGTTTCCACCGGCAGCTGGGTCACCCCGGTTTCGTCCGAAAAACCAGCTACCTTTGCCAGCGCCTCGATGTTGCCGCCGGTCGCGATATAGCCCGCAAATTGTTGGCCGTCGGACATCGCCGGCACTTTGAGTACAGAAATGTACTCGGCGAGCAAACGGCGGAAGCGCCCGGGATCGGTGCCAGCCCCGGTCAGCTCTTCGAGCAGTCGCACCGAGCCCATGGTGTGGGATTCCGACCAGTAACAACCCTGCTGGTCGACCAGCGAGACTTCGACGCTGCCGCCGCCGAGGTCCACCAGCAACCACCTCCGGCTGCCGAGCGTGACCACACGGGTGACCGCGTTGTGAACCAGCCGCGCCTCTTCCGAGCCGCTGATGACCTCGATCTTCAATCCCGTCTCGGAGGCGATCCGCTTGAGGAACTCGCGACCGTTCTTGCTCTCGCGCACCGCGCTGGTGGCCACCCCGCGGCAGTGCTTGATGCCGAGCTCGTCCATCTGCTGTTTGAAGCCGGCGAGGGCGGCGACCGCAGCATCCATCGCCTGCGGATCGAGCCGGCCCGAAAGAAACACGCTGTGCCCGAGCCGCACCGGGCAGCGCTCCGAAACGAGCACCACAGAGTCGGTTTCGGAGGAGAACTCGGCCGCCACGAACCGGATCGCGTTGGAGCCCATGTCGACGCACGCCACCCTGAGCGGAAAAGTCGCGACCTCATCCCCGTTGCGCTTCTTCTTTCCCATGATCTCCTTGATCGGCCCTGGAGCCATTCTACCCGCAGCCCGCGGCCTGCCACCGGCCACGGGATTCAAATTCCGAATTCCAAATTCCGAATTCCTAATTCCTTCCGAGCGTCTTCGGCGTCACCAGCCACCGCAGTACGCAGACCGCCCCCGAAAGCTCAGCCCAAGAGCCGTTCGGGAAGTCGAGGCAGGCCACCGCCGCCGTCGACATGTGGAGCCGGCCGCCGCCGATCAGCCGACTCACGAGGTCCGACCAGGTGGGTTCGTGACCGGTGATCAGCACCCGGCCCAGCAGAGGGTCGACGGCCGCCAGAACGTCGAGCACCGTCTCCGGATCACTTGCGTACAGCTTGTGGTTCGTGGTGATGGCGCAATTCCAGCTGCCGGCGTCAGCGGCCAACTCGGCCGTGGTCAGCGCGCGGACTGCCGTCGAGCTGATGATCAGCTCCGGGACCACATCGGACCGGGTGAGAAACCGGCCCATCTGCCGCGCGGCCTTCACCCCTCGCGGGTTGAGCGGACGATCGTGGTCCCCGGAAGATGCACCGCTCCAATCACTTTTCGCGTGGCGCATCACGAGCAGAGTCTTCATCGGCGAGCCGATCGGCTGAAGTTCCCGTCCATGTCCACCTCAGTCCGGAACGACTGGGGCGTCTGCGACCGGCTCCAGCTCCACGTGTCCGTCGCGCAGACGGAGCGCCGTCAGACTGCCGCCGTAGACACAGCCCGAGTCGACGCACGCGACATCGTGCTCGCGGTGGTAGCCGAGCATCGCCCAGTGGCCGAAGACCAACGCATACCCCTGGCGGCGGACCGCGGACGCCTCGAACCAGGGCCGCCATCCCCGCGGGGCATCCCCGGGGGCGCCGGTGTAGCCGACCTGCGCGCCGCCGTCGGCATCCACCATCCGGATGCGCGTCATCGCGGCCACTGCCGCCGCCAGACGCTCTGTGTCGTTGCGCTCGCGGGTCCCGGCCTTTTTGCGCCCTTTGGAGAGCGCGCGGAGCAGCGTATCGTGCCCCGGTCCGGCGAGGTGCTCCTCGGCCACCTCTGCCAGCGCGCAGGTCCGTTCGATGTTCCACTCCGGCAACAGCCCCGCGTGGACCATGACGAACGGTCCGAAGTGGTGGATCAGCGGACGCGTCCTCAGCCACCTCAGCAGCTCATCCCGATCCGGCGCCGCCAGGACCTCGTCCAGGGTGTCTTCTTTCTTGGCACCGGTCAGACCCGCCGCCCGCGACAACAGATGCAGATCGTGGTTGCCGAGCACCACCTTGAGGCGGTCACGGTTTGCAAACGCCCACCGCAACACCTCGAGCGATGACGGCCCGCGATTCACCAGATCGCCGACCATCCACAGCTCGTCGCGGTCCGGCTGCCAGCCGATGCGCTCGAGCAACCGTTCGAGTGTCAGCCAGCAGCCGTGAACATCACCAATGACCCAGGTCGCCATCCATCAAATCCAGGTCAGAGCGTATGCGCAAACAGTCCGGAAGGGAAGCGGTAAAGACCCCGACACACCGCAAATTAAGCAACCTCGGTGGCATCCCCTCTGCGCGAACCGGCGATCAAGACCACCGCGGATTCCCGCCGCTCGATTTGGAGGAACGCGAAGAACGCCGTCATCCCAGCTGTCATATCTCGATAAACCCCAGGCGCCCTGTCGGACGGGCCGAAGATTCGGGATACACTTTCCGGCCGGAGGTGGCGATGCGTCTGCAACTCATGTCCTGGCCCGAGGTCGAGAAGTACCTGACCCAATCCAACGGCATCATCGTGCCCATCGGCGCCACCGAGCAGCACGGGCCCACCGGCCTGATCGGCACCGATGCGATCTGTGCCGAGACCCTGGCCTGGCGGGCCGGCGAGTTGACCGGAGCGGCGGTGGGACCGACGCTCACCGTGGGCATGTCCGAACACCACATGCGCTTCCCGGGCTCGATCACGCTGCGCCCGACCACCCTGGTGGCGGTGGTCCGCGATGTCATCCTGTCCCTGGCTCGCCACGGATTTCGCCGTATGTTCTTCGTCAACGGCCACGGCGGCAACACGGCCTCCATCAGCGCCGGTTTCTTCGAAGCCTATGCCGAAGCGCCGCGGCTCGTGGAAGGCGGCGACGGCGTCCGCTGTCTGTGCGCGGAGTGGTGGAACACGCCTTCCGCTCAGGCGCTGAGCGAGGAGCTGTTCGGCGAACGGGACGGCGACCACGCCTCGGCGTCCGAGGTCTCGGTGGCCGCGGCCGCCTACCCCGACCACCTCAAGACCGCCGACATGGCGGCCGAGCCGCCCCCGAAGACCAGGGTCTTTGGTCCTGCGGACTTCCGCCACCGTTACCCCGAAGGGCGGATGGGCTCTCACCCGGCACTGGCCTCGGTGGAGGCCGGACAGCGGATCGTCAACGCAGTCGCCGCGGACCTGGCCGGGCAGTTTCGAGGGTTTCTGAGCGAGGAGTGAGTGGGGCGGAGCCGGCTTGGGGCTTGGGGCTTGGGGCTCGGGGCTTGACGAAATCGGTCGATGCATCCGGCTTCGCTGTGGCAAGCCCGGCAGCCGGGACGGCTGCCCCACAAATACTACGGAATGGGCACCGTGCGGCGGAGGTGCCATTTGTCTCATTGTTTGAACTCGACCCCCCGGGGAGGAAAAAACCTACGGGCAAACAATGTGACGGGTGGCTCCTCTCGGGAAGCGCGTTCGGATATGTGCCGCGTGCGGCGGAGGTGCCATTCCCCGCGATCGACCGCGTTCACCGGACGTCTCTGACAATGTTGGGAACTCGAAGGCCGGTTGTCGAGCCTGCGCCGTATGGGCCCAATCATTGTTTGAGGGGGCACTCACGGGCAATACCGATCAGAGAATCGGGATGATCGCCTCGGGACACCGCTTCTCGGAGTGAATGCCCGCTGTGGATTGGCGTGGCGACGAAGACGGGAAGGGAAGAGCGCTGCAGGAGTACAATCCCGCCCGGACGGAGGTCAGCTTGAGTTCAGTTTTCCGTTTTTCCATGCTCGCCAAAAAGATGCAGCCGTCGCCGATCCGGGAACTCTTCCAGATGATCCAGCGGCCGGGGATGATCTCGTTTGCCGGAGGCCTGCCCGACCCCGACACCTTTCCGGTGAAGGCCTTCGCAGGTTGTGCCGACGTCCTCGAGCGCGACGGCAGGACCGTCCTCCAGTACGGCGCATCCGAGGGCTATCCACCGCTGAGAGACGCCATTCTCGAGATGATGGCGATCCGGCTCGGCTACCGGCCGCAGGCCGGGGAAATACTGGTGACCTCAGGCTCGCAGCAGGCCGTGGACCTCATCGGTCGGGCCCTCCTCGACCCCGGCGACGTCGTGGTGTTGGAGGCCCCAACCTATCCCGGCACCCTCCACTGTCTGCGCAACGCCGGCGCCCGATTTGCACTCGTCCCGTCAGACGGCGACGGCATGCAGGTCGAGCGCCTGACCGAGGTGGTCACGCGGGTCACCGAAAGCACCGGGCGGCGGCCCAAACTCATCTACACCGTGCCTGACTTTTCGAACCCCTCGGGCGCCTGCATGAGTCTGGAGCGCCGCCGCCGCCTGGTGGAAACCGCCGGCGAGCTCTCCGTCCCGATCTTCGAAGATGACCCCTATGGCAGGCTGCGTTTTAAAGGGGAGGCGCTGCCGACCCTGAAATCGCTGGTCGGCGACGCACCCCACGTCATCTACGCCTCTTCCTTTTCCAAGGTGCTGGCGCCGGGTGTACGGGTGGCGTGGACGGTTGCAGCACCCGAACTCATCCGCTCGATGGTCCTCATGCGCCAGGGGGAAGACCTCTGCACCTCAACCGTCACCCAGGCGCTGGTGGCCGAGTACTGCATCCGCGGGCTGCTCGAGGAGCACCTCGGCTTGATCGTCGACACCTACGCCCGCAAGAGCCGCGCCATGCAGGCCGCCCTGGACCGGCACCTGCCCGCAGGCGCCGCTTCCTGGCACGAACCGCTGGGTGGTTTCTTCTTCTGGCTCGAACTGGCCTCGGGCGACAGCCGCTCGCTGTTCGACCGGGGAGTGGAGGCCGGAGTCGCCATCGTTCCCGGCGGGGCCTTTTTCCCTGATGCTGACGAACAGGTGGGTCAACCCCTGTCAGGCGACCACTTCGCCCGTCTCTGTTTCACCTTTGCCGACGAGGCGGCCATCGACGAGGGCTGCCGGCGTCTGGGCGAGGTCTTGCAAAAGTCAAACGGTCGGGAAGGTTCGAACCGCTAGAGCGCTGACAAACGCGGTCGTGACCAGAGCGGCGAGAAACGCCATCCCCAGGAGGTCGTGGGCGAGACCGACGGAGGTCGCGGCGGCAGCGGCGAGGAAGCCCGCTGATAGCCCAAGGCAGACTGCAGCCACCGGTTCCCGCAGTCCGGGGAATTGGCCGACAACCCAGTACAGAGGCGGTACGAGCAACAGCGACTGGTGAACGTGAGCGTGCCAGGTGAACGCGTTCGTGGCGGCAACCAGACCGAGCCAGGCAAGTGATGCCGCCGGCCGGCCACCTCCGCGCAGGGCACGGCCACACACCAGCCCCGCCACGCCGGTGAGGATCATCCCGAGCACCGCGATCCCCCATGCGACGAATGGAGGCACAGCCCGTGACGCGTTGAGGGCGAACGCGCGCCAGTTGGTCATCGAAGTCGGAAAGGTGTTCATGACCATCCCGGTGGCATCGACGAACTTTCGCAGACCGTCGGCAAAACCCGTCACCCAGTCGCCCGCCACGATGAAGGTCGGCGCCAGGACCACCGCGACGGCCACCGCCATCCCGGACAGCATTCGCCACTGCCGGGCGATCACCAGGGCGGGGATGATCAGCACCAGGACCTGCGGCTTGAACACCAGGAGCCCGAGCCAGATGCCCGCGCGCAAGGACCGTCCGCGATCGAAGGCGATCACAGCCTCACCGAAGAACACCATCAGCCACACGCTGATCTGGCCCATCACCAGATGGATGAACACCGGCGGCGACAGCAAAACGGCCACGATCAACCACCCCGACCCGGCGACGTGGAAGGCCCGGCCGAGGCGAATCTGGTAGAGCACGAAGACGAGGAAGTGGACGAAGGTCCAGGCGAGAAAGCCGGGCACGGGCGCCAAAAAGGTCGACGGCACGAACACCAGCGAAAACGGCGGTGGATACGGCGACGGGACGACGCCGAACGGCAGTGCGCCGCGACCCGTGCTGTGCACGTACTTGTTGTACAGCCGCCTTTGCGAGGCCTCGAGCTGTGTGGGATCGTACGAGGCGCCGAGGCCGTGGGTGAGGATCGCCTCGCCGGCTGTCCGCGTGCCGCGATAATCCAGCGCGACGTAGTCGAAGAGACCGCGCTCGCGGATGATCGCACTCACGAAAACCACCTCGGCCGCGAACACCACCACTGCCGCGGCGATCAACCAACGGCGCGCGGCCGCCGACGGTCGCAACCTGAGCTGCGGTGGATTCGAACTTGAGAGCACCATTCAGGCCAATTCTAATTCGGATTTCTCACCGGGTATCTCGGCACCGTGCGGCCGCAAATCGCTGCTGATCAATGTCGTCGAGCGAGATAGACAGGCAAGACGACGTATTGCGGGCAGCGGCCATATCGGCCCCTGCCGACGATTCAATCTGCGACTCTCGATCGGAGATCCCAAAAACCGTGACGTTATGAGGTTTCAATATGCTGATAGCCGAAGGCGAACATCCGCGGCCCACGGTCCGTCGGGAGCGACCCGGAGATATTGCAGAAAATATTCACGGACCTGCTCCGGATCACCTGCTGCGAGTCCAAGGAGATACAGAGGCTCTGCCTGGTCCGGCGCTAACTCGCGGGCTCGACTCAACGAAACCGTTGCCCCAACGGCATCCCCGAGCATGAGACCAGCTCGACCGAGATTAAGGTGGGCGCTGAACATATCCGGGTCGAGTCGAGTTGCAATGCGAAACTGCTTCGCCGCGTCTTCGACGCGACCGCTGTCGAGCAGACACGCGCCCAGGTTGTTGAAGTACGTTGCCTGGTCGCGATCGAGCTCAATCGCATGTTCGTAGGACGTGATGGCCCGATCGAGATCCCCCCGCCGTCGTTGCACCTGACCCAAAAGTGCCCATGGCCGGGCATGGCCTGGAGTCATTTCGACTGCACGCAACGATGCTCTCTCAACGTCGTCCTGCTGCCCGGGCGACAATCGGTCATACCACGACAGCGACAGGTCTTCGGGCCTGATGTGTTCGAGCGGCTCGAGGCCTGGTCGTTCTGCCAGCGCCTCTCGGTCGGTCCACAACTGCGCTCGGTCATCGAAGGCCACCAGCACGTAATCGGGCGATTGTTCAACATACTCGAGCGCACGAACGTCTTCGTGGGCGATTAGAAACGTCCGGACACCTCGCGATGCCACCACCGATTTCAGAGGCGAGGTGAGCATCTCGTTGAACAGGCCCTCGTACATGTAGTCTCGTCCATCCGCAAAGACCTGGAGCCGTGGCCAGACCCTCCATATCAAATAGCCTCCGAATCCCCAGGAGTTGTAAAGCGGTCCAGGGAGTTGCATCCGTTCGAGCAGGTCAACGGAACCGATGGGCGCCGATAAGTTGTTGAGGCCTAAACCGAAGCGATAGTGGCGACTCTGGTCCTGATGAAGAAACGAGGCCCAAGGCGACAGGAGACCGGCAGTTACGGCGACGATTATCGACCCAACCGCAATCGCCCGCACAGGGAGAGGCACCAGACGTCTCAACGTCGGCGCAGTCTGGCGTGATGCCGCACCGATCGTCTCCGCCGCCACAGTCGCCGCCCACGCCAGAACCGGTGCGCCCACAACGGCAAACACGCCCACGTGGCGAAGCGACCGTAGGGCCAGCGCCGCAAAGCCGAACCACAACGCCATGTCCGTCGCTGCAACCCGTCGTGAAACAGCGATCAGGAGCACGCTCCCGATACCGAGCATTGCAAAGAAAAACCCGAAATCGTCAATCGTCGGCGGTAACCACTCGCGGACGGCGGCAGCACGAATGGCGTCGGACGTCGTGATCCGAAACAGCGGAGTGAAGATCCCTGCTCCGAAAGGGGTAAGCATCATGGCGGGCACACTGGAACCGCCAACCAGGAGCAACTTCCATCCATCGCGTGGGGCGCCCCGAGAAGCTACCAGAGGAAGACGTCCCGCCAGAAGAGCCCCCAGCGCATGCGTCGCCACGACGACCGGCGCGAGAACCACACCTGGGTGAAGGTTTGCCCAGAGCACGCAGAGGACCGGGATCAGCCACACACGGCGCGAGGACGGAACAGCCATGGCGCCGAGGCACAACAGGTCGACCACCGGCAGCAGCAACAAAGTGAAAATTTCGGGACGGACGTAGAGACGAAAGCGCATCAGAACCACACACGCCAGGAGGGTGAGCGGCACCGCAAGGCCGCGAGAGCCCCGTGCGCGGGCGGCTGCTGCCAGAAGGAGAACAAGCAGGCCGACCGCGATCGCCTTGGCAGCCACCAGGAGTTCAAACCCGCCCGCCCGCCAGATCACCGCCACCATGATGTTTGACAACCACTCGTGATTTGGGAATGTGGCCTCGGTCGTGGTGTAGGAATAGCTCTCGGCCTTTTCCAACCGACCTGAATCAAGTATCCGCTGACCGTTTTTCAGGTGCATGAAGAGGTCGGATTCCGACACGAAGAAGCAGGAAACCACGACCGCTACGATCGCGACGGCACCGGTCAATACAAACCCGACTGTCTGTTGCCGATCTCGGAACGCCAAACGATGGAAGTGACTCACGACGCGGTGGGACTAGGCAGCGGCATCAATTACTGCAGCGTGCCGCGGGCTTGAGCATCGACCCGTCGCCCGACCGATGGCCCCGAGCGAGGCTGCCCAGGATCGACGGCATTCGTTTCCATATTTGGCACCGTGAGAATGTAAATTCTGGGTTGCGTGTGCAATGACATGGCCTCCTGCGTCCGGAAGTCGAAAGCTGCGGTGACCGCAACCCGAGTTTATCACCGAGAAAATGCGCTCGGCGATGTCTCTGCCCAGCCGTTCTTCCACGAGATCGGCCTATGGATGACGGTTGAATATTCGAGTTGAAACATCGATAGTGAGGTTATGGATGGATCCGTCGGACCTGCTGCCAATCCTTTCCGGTTCCTACCACTCCTCGTGTATCCACTGGCGGCGATAGCGGCTGTCAGTTGAAAGACCGATTGATCGGGTTGCTGCCACGGGCAAAGACGGCGGGTCAGTTGAGTTCGGCGGCCCGCTCGAAGGCCTGCCGGCCCTTCTCGCACAGACCGTTTTCGAGGGAGGCCTCGAGCTGTGCGGGATCGTACGAGGCGCCGAGGCCGTGGGCGAGGATCGCCTCGCCGGCTGTCCGCGTGCCGCGATAATCCAGCGCGACGTAGTCGAAGAGACCGCGCTCGCGGATGATCGCACTCACGAAAACCACCTCGGCCGCGAACACCACCACTGCCGCGGCGATCAACCAACGGCGCGTGGCCGCCGACGGTCGCGACCTGAGCCGCGTCTGAGTCGGGTCTGAGGACACCATGCAGACCGATTCTAGCGAACCCCGGCGGCGACCGAGGAATTCACGGGCGTCACCCATGAGAAGGCGCGTGTCACACCCGGTAGTCTAGAATACGTGCCGATGTCTGATCAGTCGGTCAAAAACAAGGGAGCCGTGACCTCGTCGCGGCCCAAACCAACGCTCATGAGTACCGGAAGATTCCGTGGCCTGGGTCTCGTGCTGACGCTTGCCCTGGTCATTCGGCTCGCGCTCTTGGCCGGCAGTATTTCTGACCACCCCGGGTTTTTCTTTCAGGATCTCGAAAGGGTCGAGTCCGAGATTTCGAGCACTGAAACTCCGTATATGAATGCCTTCGGATTCGAAGCATCCAACATCGCCCACGCGTGGGTGTGCGCGAACCAGGGGTACGCCAGTCCGTTCGGCGGATCGACCGGACCCACGGCGTGGATCGCGCCGGGAGTGGTCGCTTTCTACGTTCTCTCGTTCGCTTTGTGGGGATGCTTTACCCTCAAATCGATACTCTTCTCGTTTTTTATAGCCCTGGTTTGCTCCGGTATCACCACCGTGGTGGTATTCCACGTCGGTTCAAGAGTCGGCCGGGACCCCCGGGTCGGTTTGCTTGCGGCGCTGTTCTTCGCCTGCCTTCCGTTTGAGGCGTGGATCTTCCAGATTTCAGGCCAACTCGATTTCAACCTCCAGGTGATGTGGTTTGCAGTGTTGCTTCTCGCGGTTCTCCGGGCTGCCGACTCCAAGGGGCGCTTCGCGGGTCTCGAGTTCGGTTTTCTTTCCGCGATTGCGGCGCTCTTCAATCCCGGTTTGCTCCTCTGCGCCGCGGTGGGTGTCGTGTACGCGATCCGCGGGAGATCCGTCCGCGAGACTGCTGGATTCATATTTTTCTTCACTGCTGCATGTGCGACCTTTCTCGGACCATACGTGGTGGTTCAAAGTTTCCGGGTCGGCGGTTTCGTGCCGGTGAAATCAAATGTAGGTTTCGAAACCTACCTGGGCAATACGCGCGAAGCTCGCGGCCTCCTCCAGGACGCCGCCTTCCAGGCACATCACCCGAGCCAGAATGCCGCTGAATTTGTCCACTATGGTGAGGTCGGAGAATTCCAGTACCTCCGGGAAACCCAACGCCGTTTTCGCAAAGATCTTCAATTCCGAGAATTCCTCGACAACACGGTGCGTCGCGCTGTCTATTTCTTCCTGGCGTATGAGGTCAAACCCTGGGACCATTCGCCGGCGGTATCGGCTCTCAAGGCGGCGTTGTGGACCGTCCCGATCATGTCCTTTTTGGGGCTGATCGTCATGCGCCGAGGACGGCTCAAGGCTGCCGAGGGTCTGGTTCTTCTCTTCACTCTGGCCTACTCCCTGCCGTATCTGCTGACCGGAGTGATGGAGCGATACCGCATCCCGATGGTTTCGGCCGTAGCCCTTTTCCTCGCCCTCCTGACGTGGGAACTGATTGTCGTATGTCATGAACGCAGAGATACCCGGCTCGGCTGAAATTGCCCAAGGAGGCATGCCGCCCTCTATACTTCCTACCGGATGAGAAATCGAGACCCTCAGATATCCGTCGTTATCGCGACCGTTGGGCGTGCCGAACAACTTGAAAATTCGCTGGCCGGTTATGAGTCCCTCGATCCGAATACGCCGCCCTTCGAGGTGATCGTGGTTCTCGACGGTGAAGATCCGGCGTCGCGGGAGACCTGCTCAAAGCCGCGCCCATTCCCCATCCAGGTGCTCAGCCAGAAACGCGCCGGACCCGGCCCTGCGAGGAACAGGGGAGCAGAAGCCGCTCGTGGCGAACTCGTCATCCTCCTCAACGATGATACGAGGCCGCACCATAACTGCCTCCTCGCGCACACGGCTGCTCAGTCGAGCCTCGGACCATGCGTTGCTGTCGGCAGAGTGGAGTGGGACCCTGAACTGCACTGCACGCCGTATATGGCATGGCTGGCCCCCGAGGGTCACCAGTTCAACTACGGCCGCCTCGACGCTTCTGAGCCGGTGCCCTGGGACGCGTGCTGGGGAACCAACCTGGCGATTCCGAGAGCCTGGTTGAAGGACGAGCCCTTCGACCCGAGGTTTCCAAAGGCTGGCCTCGAGGACGGAGAGTGGGGTTACCGATTGACGCGCTCGGGAAGGCCTCTTCGCTATGTACCGAATGCCGTGTGCTACCACGACCACCGCTACAACGGACCCGGGGATTACCGACAACGCGCACGCACAGCGGGTGCTGCGTCCCGATACGCGGTACGGCGCCACCCTGAGCTCGCGTGGACCCTGATTGGACGACCCACTGTTGCTGCCGGACTCCGTTTTGTGAGCATGTTATGGCCGGGTTCATGGCATCGGGAGATGTTGTGGGACGTAGACTTTCGGAGCAACTATGTTTGGGGGATTCTGCAACCGCGCTGGAAGGAGGAGCGAAGATAATTGTCCGGATTCTCGAAGCGCCGCCTTCCCGGCGTTTGGGTCGGACCGCGAGATGGTCGAGATCGAGGGCTCCGTCCCTGGCCTCGTTGAGCGCTCATGCGAATGCCTGTTGAATATCCGGGGAGAAACGTGAATAGTGAGGGCATGGATCTCTCTGTCGGACCTGCTGCCGGATCCCTTGGCTATCATATTTTCCGGGTTGTTGGCGGCATGTGTCTTCACGCAGGCCCCAGGACTCGAACCGCGACCCATCGCGGAGATCATTCAACCTGCCGTCTACGACCTTTTCAGCTGCCGAATGGCAACCGCGGCTGAAGTTTGAAATACCGCACTTCGGAACTGCAGCCGGGAGGCGTGCTGCGCGCCGCCCCTCCCGTCGGCGGCGGGTCAGTGAAGTTCGGCGAGCGCGTGCTCGGCCTCGGACAACCATTCGGCGGCGTCGGGATCGCCGGCGTCGATTCCGGTTCTCGCGAGTTCGGCCGCCCGCTCGAAGGCCTGCCGGCCATCGTCCCGCCGGCCGTTCTCGAGCAAGGCCTCAGCCACAGCCAATTGGTTCGTCGGGTAGTCAGGAAATCCACTCACAGCGGCCATCGCGTGGGTCAAACCGCTCTCGGGGTCGCCGGGCCCCGCCGGCCAGCCGGGCGCCCGCAGCAGGACCAGGGCGAGGACCCGATCGCCGCCGGCGAAGTCGAGGTCCGGAGCAGCTGCGATGACCTCTTCGAGCAGCTCGACCATGACGCCGAGACCATCGATGGCGGTGGACGGCCGCTCGCGCGCCTGCTGGCCGACGGCGAGGGCCAGCCGGTAGGTGCACTCCGGCACCGACGGGTAGAGCCGGACGCAGTGTTGACCGATCTGGACACCTTCAACGGCGAGCGCTTGGCGGAGTTCGGCGTCGTCTTCGTGCTCCACCAACCATGCGGTGGCCCGGGCGGCACCGAGGAAGGCCTCCACCGGCGCCCCTTCGGCCCGCATGGCTTCGAGATACTGCGTCTGGGAGCGCGCCACCGCCTCGGTGTCCGGCCGTCGGTCGAAATCCAGCTCGGCACGAGCGATCAGCACGTTCGAGTCCGCGGGCTGCTCGGCGGACGGGTTGGCAACGGAACCGATCTCGGTGACCGGGGGCGGTTCTCTCAGCGCCGATGTGCACCCGACAACGAATATCAGCGCTGCAAGGCAGACGACTCCCCGCCGCAGCCCTGCACTCACTCCCGGGCTCCGGAAAACGCCTTTTCGGCGCGCTCGAGGACCGGCCGGTCGACGGGCACGAACCGTTCGAGACGCACCCCCGCCAACGCCTCGGCCGCGGTCGGCCGGTCATCGAGATTCTGGAGCGCCGCGAGCACCTTCGAAAGCCGATCCGGAGCCACGCGATCCCCCACCGAGCACAGGACCGAGACCGGCAGCGGCGGCGAGCTGTGGACGACGTCGAGCCGGTCGGCAAACGGCAGCCTCTCGAGGGCTTCGGTCTGCGCGGCATCGAGGAGCAGCGCGACATGCTCGCCCGTCGCAGCCTTGCGCAGCCCCGTCAACACCGCGCCTGAAAACGTGATGGTCAGAGATTCCGGCACATCGCCCCAGTCTCCGAGCGCCGGGCCCCTGACGAAACGCGGCGAGTGGCCGGCGAGGCTGAAGAGCTCCCATCCCCCGAGGTCCGCCGGCCGCTTCACCAATCCGCCGCCGGCGACCAGGGACCACGCCTCCAAAGGCTCGAGACCGCTGGGAACCGCCATCAATTGCGGGCGCAGATCGAGCTCCGCTCGGTGTTCCAGAAAGAAGGGCAAGGTCACCAGCATCAGACCGACATCCGGCGACTTCAGGCTCGCGACCCCGCCCTCCTCGGTTTCGAAGTACGACGCCTGGACGGCACCGGATTGCCACCCGGCGACCGCGGTGATCGCCGCGGCCAGTCCGTCCATCGCGGGCTGCGCCTCGGCGGTGGAACCCGGGTACCCCGGGGCGCACACCACCACCTCCAGGCCGCCCGCTCGAACCGGCGACGGGACAGCCAGCGCACCGAGTGTCAGCAGCAGAAGCACCCGGGTCGCCACCACGCTCTTCTCAAACATGAGGTCATCATACTGTGTCTTTAGTTGATCGTTCCCTCGAGCCGCGAATGGTGCCGGTGTTCAACGCCATCATCGCCCGGCGGTGGCTGGTGGTGGCGATTTACGTCGTCGTGCTGGCAGCCGCGGCGCTGCTCGCCTTCGACATCCCCCGCGACAACTCGATTGAAAACATGGTGGTGGCGTCGGACCCGGAGGTCGCCGTCTCACGCGAGTTCAGCGCGCTTTTCCCCGAAGGCGAAACCGTCGTTCTCATGCTCGAGACCAACGACCCATTCGGCTCGGGGCCGCTGACGGATCTCGAACGCCTCGAATCCGAACTCTCGGCCCTCCGGGGCGTCGACGCCTACTCCATCGCCACCGTGTGGCGGCGAAGCCGGCCCGGCGCCGGATCGCCGGTCGACAACCTGGAGGCGTTCCGAAAGACCGTCGGCGGAACCGACTTCTTCCGCCGCCAGGGTCTCGTCGGTGACGGTTTTCTCGCCATCGTCCTCGCCCTCGAAGACTCCGGGCCGGAAAGCCGCGATCGAATCCTCGCCGGCATCGACGAGGTCGTCATCCGGGTCCCGGACTGGTCCGCATCGATCGACCGCGTGCGCCGGGTCGGCCGGCCGTGGATCGACGCGTGGCTCGAGCGCGAGACCTCGGCTTCGAGCGCGCGTTTCTTCCCTCTCTTCGGCGCCTTCGTCGTCAGCCTCGTCCTCGGTCTCTACCGGTCGTGGCGGGCGCTGGCCGCGATTCTTGTGTCGCTCGCTGCAGCGGTCCTTCTGGGGATGGCCTTCGCGGGTCTGGTCGGGCTCTCCTTCACCATCGTGTCGTCGTTGGTTCCATTGACTCTGATGGTCACCGCCACCGCGAGCCTGGTCTATCTCCACTCACG
The DNA here is from genome assembly GCA_963741385.1 of Candidatus Sulfomarinibacteraceae bacterium. Taxonomy (GTDB): domain Bacteria; phylum Acidobacteriota; class Thermoanaerobaculia; order Thermoanaerobaculales; family Sulfomarinibacteraceae; genus Sulfomarinibacter. The sequence continues at coordinate 154,617 of CAVUHO010000015.1, read as the reverse complement.
TTTTGTCGACCAGCCGGATGATGTCGACCTCGAGACCCACCGCACCCGGGCTCTTGCCAACAAGTTCATCGCCGTCACAGCGTCGGTCTTCGCCGCCTCGGTGGGGTTTGCCGCCCTCACCATCTCCAACATCCGGCCGATCCGCGAGCTCGGGATCTGGACCTCCGGCGGCCTCCTCCTCGGCTGGGTTGTCTGCTTCACCCTCTACCCTGCGCTCCAGACCATCCTTCGTGCACCGACCCGCCGCCACAGCAGGATCGCCGGGACCTGGATCCTCCGCGTCGCCGAGGTCTTGCCCTTGTGGTCCTACCGCTGGCGTTGGCCGCTCGTCACCACCGCCTCGGTGCTCGCGCTGGCCGGCTTGATCGCCCTGCTCGGGATCCCCGGTGTCCTTGGCGGGATGAAGCTCGAGACCGACTCTCTGGCCTACATCGACCCGGACGCACCGGTGGCCCGGGACACCCGGTACTTTGAGGAGAACGTCCTCGGTCTCACCTCGGCCAAGATCTGGGTCGCGACTCCCGAGTTCGGGGTCGTCGACCCGGAGATTCTGCGGGCTCTCGATGAATTCACCCGCGAGCTCGAGCAGAGCCCGGCCGTCGGCTCGGTCGTCGGGCTGCCGTCGATCCTCCGGCTCCGGCGGTATCTTTCGGGTCTCGGCGAAGAGCTGCCCACTGATCCGCAAACCTACGATCGATTGGCCGCCGACCTCGAACAGCTCATGCTCAGCGAACCATCGATCGCCCGGTGGGTCGATCTCGAGTCCCTCTCCTCGACCTATCTCACCGTGACCTCGGCCGCAGGCACCGGGCACGGGATGGACGAGCTGACGGCGGCGATCGCAACCGCCTGGGCGAAGGCGGCGGCGGACCCGGCCCTCGCCGGATGTTCCTACCGCCTCGCGGGCAGTGGGGTTCTCCAGGCGACGATCGCCGGCCACCTGGTGCCGACCCTGGTCGAGAGCTTCGCCATCACCTTTTCCATCATCTTCGTCACCTTCATTCTGGTCTTCCGTTCGGGGCCGGCGCGGCTCAACGCCATGGTGCCGTCGCTGTTTGCCATCCTGGTCACCTTCCTGGTCATGCGCCTGACCGGGATCCCCTTCAACATCGCGACGATCCTCATCGCCACCACGGTGCTCGGAGTCACCGAGAACGACCAGATCCACTTTTTCTACCACTTTCTCGAACGAAGAAACGGGGGCGCGACCGAGGCGGCTCTGGCCCACACCATCCGGGTCGCCGGCCACGCCATTCTCTTCGCCACCATCATCAACGCCGGTGGGTTCCTCGCCCTCACCTTGTCGGACCTGCCGCCGATGCGTCAGTTCGGGATCGTCACGTCGATGGCCTTCGTCCTCGCGATGATCGCCGACTTCACGGCCCTGCCCGCCGCCCTGTGGATCCTGTTCAGAGAGCGGCCGGCTTCCGCGGAAGAAGAACCCTGAAGGTTGGCCAAGGCGCACCCTACGGGTCCGCCCTGGGCATTGGTCCACCTTCGGTCTGTTGAATTCCATGAAGTGACTCGGATAGGCTCATCCACTCGGGAGGGATTTCATGCGCATGCTTTTGTTGATCGTTTCGTGCCTGATCGGCGCCGCCGTCGCCGTCGCCACCCAGGTGGACGATCCCCTCGCGGGCCGCATCATCTGCATCGACCCCGGCCACGGCGGAACCGCTGACACCGATTCCTACCGCGTCGGCCCGACCGGCGAGCGCGAGGAGTGGATCGACCTGCGGGTCGCCCTGATCCTGCGCGACCTCCTCGTCGAGCGCGGTGCCAAAGTGCTGATGACCCGCACCGAGGACGTCGCGGTGGAGCTCCAGGACCGCGCAACGCTGGCGGTCGAGAACGGGGCCGAGGTCTTCCTCTCGATCCACCACAACGCTACCGCCGATCCCGAGGCCAATTTCCCCGTCATCTACTTTCACGGCAACGCCTCGGAGAACAGCGCGGGCGTCGCGCTTGCTCGCGCCCTTGCCGCCTCCCTCGCCGAAACGCTTTTCGCGGGGCAGACCGAGGTCGCCATAGTCTCGGACCACGCGATCTTCCCCACAGCCGGAGCCGCGGTCCTGCGCCACTCGTACGGCATCCCCGGCGTCATCGGCGAAGCCTCCTTCTTCACCAATCCCGGGGAGGAGGAGCGTCTGCGCAGCGCGGAGTACAACCGGCGAGAGGCCGAAGCCTATGTCGCCGCCCTCGCCGCCTTCTTCTCCCAGCCCATCCCGCCCATCCTTGACAAGGGCTCGCTCGTCACCGTCGAGCCCTTCCCGGTCTTCGAGGAGGATGAACGCACGCGCGCCATTGCCGTGCAGTGGAAGGAGAACTGGCTGGCGGGCGTGGAAGCACAGGAGATCGGCACTCCCGAAGCCCTCACGAAGGCCCTCGAACTGTTCACCCTCTCTGCGCGGTCCTTCCCCGACTCGTGGGTCGCCGGCGACTGTCATGCGCGCCGCGCCCAGATTCTGGAAGTCCTCGGGAACAGCGAGGAGGCGACGATGGAGCGCATCCGCGCCGAAGAGCACTACGTGGCGATCGCCCAGGAGTGACCAGGCCGCCGGTAGCGGGTTTCTCCAGGCGACCTTCGCCATGCCGGCTGACTTCGGATCGACGGAGTCGATTCCGACTCGAGACCGCCGCTCACGTCAGGCGAAGGACCTTCTATCTCTCGCTGCGGGCGAGCCGGAGTTCCAGCGCCGCACAGTGGACCGCACCGCCCAGGACGATCGCCCCGGAAGCGTCCACCGTGCTGATCTTCCAATCCACGGGTAGAGCTCGCCGGTAGGCATCAAGGGCCGCCGCTCCCTCCTTCGAAATAGTGTACGTCCTCGCCCTACCCCGTCTTGCCAGGCACAGATGGGAGTGCTTGGGATCTGAGTCGAGGCAGATCAGGTGGGGTCTGAGGGCAGAAATAGAAATAGTGCCAGGCACTGGGGTATTGATGTTGCCGCTTCTCATTCCGACTCACCGTCACCTGCGATGATCGAATCGACCTCCTGGATCCGCTCTCCGAACTCTTCGTCCTCGATTCTTCGTTCAGCAGCCCTGGTCACGAGCCGGCTGGCGGTCTCATGGTACTTGTCGAGCCCAGCCGCCATCTCCTTGACAGTGAAACCGTAAAGCTCGACACCAACCCACGCCAGAATCTCCCGCGACTCGACGATCGACCTGCCCCGTCGACGGCTGCGGACGTCCTCGAGCGTGATCCCTAGGGCATCGGCGCCGCGATCGAGGAATTCCTCGACCTCCAAACGCGGCCGCACCCGCGCACTGCTCAGCCCATCCATGCCGATCCGTGGTCGGGCCTCGTCGACCGTGATTTCATCACCGTCACCGGGCTTCCGTGGACGGCCGACGTGCCACCACGGAAGCCGACCGGGGCCCTCACCTCGCCAATCCTCCCCGAGGCACACTGACATGGCGGCGCGGTAGTCAGCGAGAGCACCGCGGCGATTCGGTGCGTACGTGAGCAACGTTTCATCCACATCCACGAGTCGACGCCCAACCGCTTTCCCCAGCACTTCCCGGTGGCCGCACCACCTGTACTTCGCCGCATCGGTCACGACCCCGGCGGTGACCGGATTCAGATGGATGTACGCGATGACCTGCCTAAGGTAGTCCTCGTCGCCGACAAACCGCGACCGATACCTCCCCTGCCAGAACGGCCCGAACACCCGGTGCCGTCCGTTGTAGCTCTGCGAATAGCGGTGATGAACGGTCCGCATCGATCGCGAGAGAGTGATTTCTCCCATCCTCACAACGAGATGGTAGTGATTGGACATCAGACACCAGGCGAGTACCTGGAACCCGTCCCTCTTCTTGACCGCCGCAAGGAGCGACTCGAACCTGTCGGCCTCGTCCTCGTTACTAAAGGCGTGCTCGCCGCGAGACACCCGGTTGTATACGTGGTAGATACCACCGGGCATCAGCACTCGCGGTCGACGACCCATCGTTTCGCTCCGTCAGGTCCGGTCCATCCATCATAACATCAATACCCCCGTACCTGGCACCTTTATTATTACCGGTGTAATGAGCGATTCGACCACTCGCTCCGCGGCACAATTCACAGTGACCGGCGGCAATTTCACCTTCGATCGGTGACGCTTCCGATCTCACTGCAGGCGACGTCCAGACAACGTCTTGAGGGTCGGTTACCGCGGACTCAGCGGTGCGCCCGCCGACGATCGTTTGAGCGAGAACGGCATTCTCGAACCCCTTCACGACCACAACCACCTTGACCTCGCTGGCGAATCCGGTTCTCGCAGACGGAGCAAGCTACTGGATCGTCGTCGAACCCACCACCATTCCCGCCGGACCGACCGTCAATATCGACTCGAGGTGGTTTTCAAACACAAGTGGTACCACCACGCTGTTCCGACAACAACAAGCCTTCGGGGTGGGGGTGCTTGTTTCCGACCCGTGGAGCGGCTTTGCGGGGCAAGGCGACGCAGCCTTCCTCGTCGAGGGAACACCGGCGGCGGCTACCGGCGGCGCAATCCCGACGCTCTCCGAGTATGGGGTCGCCTTGTTCGCCCTTCTGCTCGCCGGGGCAGCCGTGCTGGTAATCCGCAAAATAGCTGTTTGACCACCACCTGAAACAGGATTCGAAAAATGAACGAGGCCGGCTGATGCCGGCCTCGTATTTCGTCTGGTGTCGTTGTGAACGCTACCTGACGTTTCCCACGTAGTGCGAGGTGAGCTGGCGCTCGCGGATGCGTTCGTCGGTGTACATCGGGAGCAGGGCCGGTGCGACCCGTCCGTCGGCGACCCCGGCGTCAACGACCTCTTTGTTGTAGGCCGCGACGTGGTCGAGGTTGAGGGCGCCGTCTTTCCACGAGTTGAGGGCGAACTCGGCCGCGTTCTTGCCGGCGATGCGACCGAAGACGATGATGTCGAGCAGCGAGTTGCCCATCAGGCGGTTGGCGCCGTGGATACCGCCGCCGACCTCGCCCGCCGCGTAGAGACCGGGGACGCAGGTGGTGCCGTTCGACTGGAACTCGAGCCCGCCGTTCTGGTAGTGGAGGGTCGGGTAGATGAGCATCGGCTCCTTGGTGATGTCGATGTCGAAGCGCTTGAAGAGGATGTACTTGCCGGGGAACTCTCTCTTCACGGTGCCCTCGCCGTCGAGCATCTCGATCATCGGCGAGTCGAGCCAGACACCGAGGCGGCCCGTGGGCGTCGGCACGCCGAGACCGTCGGCGACGCACTCCTTGATGATCGACGCCGCCTCGACGTCTCGCGGCTCGCGCTCGTTGACGAACTGGTTGCCCTCGACGTTGACCAGGTTGGCGCCGGCGCCGCGGAACTTCTCGGTGATCAGAATTCCCTCGGCCTGCTCCGGGAAGACCACTCCGGTGGGGTGGTACTGGACCGTGTGGAGGAAGGACACCGGCACCCCGGCGCGGTAGCCGATGACGATGCCGTCAGCGGTGGCGCCGTAGTGGTTGGTGGTCATGAAGCCCTGGATGTGGAGACGGCCGCAGCCGCCGGTGGCCAGGATCACGGCCTTGGCCTTGACCAGGAAGTACTCTTCGGTCTCCAGGTTGTAGAGCACCGCGCCCGCGCAGTGGCCGTGTTCGTTGAGGACCAGCTCGACGGCCGGGGAGAACTCGAGCACCGTGATGTCTTCGCCGCGGTTGCGCGACTCGTCGCGGATGGTGCGCATGATCTCGGCGCCGGTGATGTCCGCGGCGTAGTGCATGCGCTTGCGCGAGGTGCCGCCGCCGTGGATGGTCATCAGACGGCCGTCGGCGTCCTTGGTGAAGTTGACGCCGAGTGTTCGAGCCAGCGGATGGCGTCGGGCGCATTCGTTGACCAGCGTTTCGACAAGCTCCGGCATATTGGTGAAGTGGCCGCCGCCCATGACGTCGAGATAGTGGTAGTAGGGCGAGTCCTTCTCGCCCTTGCGAGGCTGCCTGAATGCCGCCCTCGGCCATCATGGTGTTGGCGTCGCCGTGGCGCAGCTTGGTGGCGATGATGACCTTGGCGCCCTGCTCCTGGGCGAGGATCGCGGCCGAGGTGCCGGCGCCGCCGCCGCCGATGATCAGGACGTCGGTCTCGTAGGCCGGGTTGGAGAGATCGATCTTTTCCGGCGCGACCCGGCTGGTGGCCTCGAGTACGTCGGCGATCTCATGGGCAATGCCGTAGCCCTTGGAGGGGCCGACCTTGAGCTCGCGCCGCCCCTCTTCCTTGAAATCGGGGTGGAACTTGAGACGCTCCTTGCGCTCGTCGAGACTGCAGGAAGGGGACTTCTTCGCCCTTCTTCTTGCGCTCGACGCGCTCGGCGCGGGTGGCTTCGACCTTTTTGATGAGTTCTTTGAGTTCAGGTGTGTAGGGCATCTTCCACCTCTCAGGCCAGACCAACGGACGAGGCGGGCTTCCAGCTCTCGTCCGACATGGCCGGTTCCATTTCGCGTTCCGTGTAGATCTTCTTCATGTCGTCCACACCGAGGGTCTTGACTTTCGCGAGCTCCTCGTCAAAGGCGCCGGCCTCGATGTTGTCGCACATCGTCTGCAGGTGCTCGGCCCTGGGGGCCAGCTTGCCGCCGTACAGACGTCGCGCCAACTGGGCGATGTGGTACTGGGCCATCTCGCCCATGCAGCGGCTGGTGCACAGACCGCACTGGATGCAGTCGAAGGAGATCTCGGCCGCGGCCTTGATATCTCCGCGCTTGAGCGCCGACGACGTAGTCGAGAACCTCGACATCCATCGGGCAGACCTTGGAGCAGGCGTTGCAGGCCACGCACCGGAAGAGCTCGGGGTAGAGCTTGAAGATGGACTCGGGGGTCGCTTCGATCTCTTCAAAGTCGTAGCTCGCCCGGTTGGCCGGGTAGAAGGGAATCTGCGTGAGGTACATCTCGGGCTCGACCACCGTCTGGCAGGCGAGACCGGTGTAGATCTTGTAGTCGCCGGCCTTGCGGTAGACCGTGGCGCAGGCGCCGCAGATGCCGCCCCGGCAGCCGCAGCCGCGGATGTACTGGTAGCCGGCGTACTCGAGCGCCTTCATGATCGTCAGGGTCTCTGGCACCTCGTACTTCTTGCCCATCACGAAGATGGGGATCGTCTTGGCTGCAACCTCGGGGATGACTGCTGTGTCCATCTTTCACCTTCCTCAGACCGTGGCCGCGGCCACGAAGTTCTTTTCAACCAAGAGATCGCGCGCCTGCCGGGCCGGCCAGATCGAGACGGTAGAGGTCGGGCTCGAGCCCGAGCGCGATCCCGAGAAGCTGGGTGAAGTAAAGAGTCGGCACCGGTTTGAGCTCCCCTCCCAAGGCCACCACATCCGGCTGCCGGGTGCCGAGGTTGTACTCGCACAGGGGGCAGCTCAGAACCAGCGCTTCGGCGCCGGCGTGGTTGGCCGAGCCGATGACCTTGGCCGCCCGCTGCAGGCCCTCCTCGGGGTGGGCCAGCATCTGGTAGGAACCGCAGCACTCGGTGGCCGCGGAGTGGGCGACCGGCTCGGCGCCGAGGGCGCGCAGGAACTGCTCGAGCACACCTTCGTGGAGGGGGTCGATGGAGACTTCGTCGGGTCGCAGCAGGGTGCAGCCGTAGAAAGGCGCCACCTTGAGCCCGTCAAGGGGTCTGACGACCTTTGCCTTGAGCGCGTCCCAACCCACGACGTCGCGCAGCAACGTGAGGTAGTGGATGACCTCGATACCGCCGTCGTAGTCGGGCTCCTCATCCATGAAACGGTTGATGGTGTCGAGCTTCTCCCGATCGGAACGAACCAGCAGGTTCGCACGGGCCAGCGTGTTGTAGCACTGCGAACAGATGGTGACGACCGTGTCGCAGCCCTCCTGCTGGGCGCGGATGAGGTTGCGGACGGGCGCCACGTGATGGATGAGGTCGTCCTCGGCGAGAGAGAACACGGCGCCGCAGCAGTTCCAACGCTCGAGCTCGGTAAACTCCACTCCGAGCATGTTGAGGGCCTCGACCGCGGCCAACTCGAGAGAGGCCGCCCTGGTCTTCATGGTGCACCCGGGGTAATACGCGATCTTCATCGTCACCTCACGCCGTCAGCTTGCGGAAGGCGCTGACCATGGCGATCTGAGGCGCCCCCTCGAGGGTTTCTTTCGGGATCTCACTGAGGATGATCAAATCGTCGTTCTTGCGCAACGACAACAGCCGCACGGCCTCGAATATCTTGGGCACCTCGATGCCGCGCGGGCACCGCACCTGGCAGGTGTGGCACGACGCGCAGTACTCGCCGATGCGGGCATCGACCACCTTTTCGACCATGCCGAACTGGAGATAGTGGATCCCCTGGCGGGTCGTGAAACCCATCGACTCCACCATCGGACAGACCGCCGAACAGGTGCCGCACTGCATGCACTCATACACGTTTTCACCGGACAGCTCCGCCACCTTGTCGACCGCCGCCCGTCGCACCGGGTCGAGAAAGCCGGGGATTCTGAGTTGGTTGGCTGGGCTCGTGGGTTCGCCTTCCATGGGCACTCCCTTCAAAAATCTGGAGGCCATGATAGCGGAATGTGAAATTCTGCACAAGCCTGCGACAACGTATCTGTTGAGCACTACCACGGCGCAGAAAGACATCCCTATTCGGGAGCAAAGATTACAAACGAGCAAGGTATACTCACCCGATGGTGGGCGGCGTCTCATGAAAATACTCCGCAGGATTTTCCCGTTTCTCGATTGGTTCCGCGAGCTGACACCGGAGACAATCCGCGTCGACTTCATGGCCGGGCTCACTGTCGCCCTGGTGCTCGTCCCGCAGTCCATGGCCTACGCGCAGCTCGCCGGCCTGCCCGCCTACTACGGTTTGTACGCGGCCTTCCTGCCGCCGATGGTCGCCACTCTGTTCGGGTCGAGCCGGCAGCTGGCCACCGGCCCGGTCGCGGTGGTGTCGCTGATGACGGCGGCAACTCTCGAGCCGCTCGCCACCGCAGGCGGCGAGCAGTTCATCGCCTACGCCATCCTCCTCGCCCTGATGGTGGGGATCTTTCAGTTTCTGCTCGGCATCGCCCGTCTCGGGCTGGTCGTCAACTTTCTCTCGCACCCCGTCGTGAACGGTTTCACCAACGCCGCAGCCCTGATCATCGCCACGTCACAGCTCGACAAGATCTTCGGGGTGTCGGTGGAGAAGGCGGAGCACCACTACCAGACCATTCAGCGGGTGGTCGAGGCGGCGATTCACTGGACCCACCTACCGACTCTGGGCATGGCGGTGGTGGCGTTCGCAATCATGGTCGGAACGCGTCGCCTCAACCCGCGGCTGCCCAACGTCCTGATCGCGGTGGTGGTGACCAGCCTGCTGGCGTGGGCCTTCGGTTTCGAGCACAACGAGACGGTGTCGGCGGACGAGATCCGCTCGCCGCGCCTGCCCGCCCTGGTCGAAGAGTTCAACTCCGAGGTCACGAACCAGAAGCGCATGGAAGAGCTCCGTTTCGAAGGCAGCCAGACCAGCATGACGGTCGCCCACGGTGCGGGCGAGTTCTGCCAACGCTGCCACAGTGAACGCGACGTCGACGCCCTCGAAACCCACCTGACCATCGCCGACGACGGCGGGATCCAGGAAAGAGCGCTCGCTCTTCACCAGATGGCGGGGCTGCTGGACACCCATATCGGGGGAATCAAAGAAGAGGTGTCCGGCACCCGGACGTCGCTCCGCTCTCTGGTGTTCGCGCGGGTTTTAGAGGGTGACCCCGCCGCAGGATTCTACGAACGGGAACTTCTACCGGACGGCGCGCCCACCGATGGTCTCCGGTGGCGGCTCAAGGTCGGCGGCCGCCCCCTCGACCCCGAGGCCCTGGTGCTGGTCGGCGGCGGGGCGGTCGTCGGTGCCATCCCCCGCGGCCTCCCGTCGCCCAAGGCGCCCCGCCTCGACACGACCGTCATCCCCAAGCTGCTGGCGCCGGCGATCATCATCTCGCTTCTCGGTTTCATGGAGGCCATCTCGATCGCCAAGGCCATGGCCGCCAAGACCCGCCAGCGGCTCGACCCCAACCAGGAGCTGATCGGCCAGGGCCTTGCCAACATGGTCGGCTGTCTATTCCAGAGCTATGCGGTCTCGGGGTCGTTTTCGCGGTCGGCGGTCAACCTCCAGGCCGGCGCGAGGACGGGCCTGTCCAACGTCTTCTCGTCCGTCGTCGTGATGATAGTTCTGCTGTTCCTGTCGCCGCTGTTGTACTTCCTCCCGCAGGCCGTGCTCGCGGCGATCATCATGATGGCGGTGATCGGCCTGCTCAACGTCAGCGGGTTCGTGCACGCCTGGCGGACCAACCCGTTTGACGGTCTGGTTTCGGTCATCACGTTTGTCGGCACCCTCGCCCTCGCCCCCCACCTCGAATGGGGCATCTTCATGGGCGTGGCCCTGTCGCTCGGGGGCTACCTCTTCCGGTCGATGAGGCCGCACGTGTCGCGGCTGGTGCCAGCGGCGGACGGCACCGTGTACGACGCCGACCGCCACGACCTTGCAAGCTGTCGCTACGTGGCAGTCGTCGGTTTTGACGGCCCTCTCAATTTCGCCAGCACCTCGTACCTCGAGGACGAGATCCTGGCTCAGGTAGCGGACCACCCCGACCTCCGCTATCTGCTGCTCTCGGGCCAGGGCATTACCGAGATCGACGCCACGGGGGAAGAGACGCTGCGCCACCTCGTGGATCGTCTGCGGGCCACGCGCATCCAGGTCGGTGTGACAGATCTTTCCGACAAGGTCCTCGATGTCCTGAAACGCTCGCACCTGTACGAGCGGATCGGCGAGGAGAACATCTTCGCTACCGACGCCCGAGCCATCGCCGCGATCTATGTCCCGGCCCACCGCGACTCCGACGAAATCGACTGTCCGTTCCTCGGCATCGTCCCCCGCCTCACCGAGCTTTCCCTGCACCCGGACGGCTCGCTCCACGATGCTACCCGCTACCGCCTGCCGAAGTGCCGCCACATCGCCGTCTTGCGGATCGAAAGCCCGATCAACCGCGCCAACGTCCGCTACGTCGAGGAATGGATCTTCGAACGCGTCGCCAACCGTCCCGATATCCGTCAGGTGGTGATCGTCTCTCACGGGGTGACTTCGATCGACAGCGAAGGCGCGCAACGCCTGTGCCGGCTGGTGGATGAACTGAACATCCATCAGCTCGAGGTCTCCTTCTGCGGGTTGCCGGACGAGGTGGTTGACGTCATCACCCAGATCGGCCGCCAGGATGTGATCGACTCGGCCCACCTCTTCCCGACCGGGTCGCTGGCCGTGGCTTCCCGGTGGGCACAGGCCCACGTGGACTCCGACGAGCGCGCGTGCCCGCTGTATCCACTCGCCCCTCAGCTGACCGAGCTCGGTGTCCACCCCAAGGGCGGCCTGCGCGACGCCATCCGCTCCGGTCTCCGCCTCTGCCCGACCATCGCCGTCCTGCGGCTGGACAACGCCTCGGGTTTTGCAGGCCACGACGTCATGATCGGCGAGTTCGAACGCTGGCGGGAACACCGTCCTTCGGTGACCTCCGTCATTTTCGTGTGCGCCGCATTGACACGGCTTGAACCCGCCCAGGCTGAAAACCTGCTCGACCTGGTGCGGCACTCCCGGCGCTGCGGGCACCGGGTCACGCTGTGCCGGCTGCCGGACGCCGTCTTCGAGACCCTGGCCCGAACCGGGGTCGGCGACGACATCGGCGTCGACGACATCTACCCGTCGCTGACCGGGGCGCTGGCCGAAATGTGGAGTGAGACCCACCCCGCGGAGGACGACAAGAACTGCCCGCTCGAGGGGCTCCTGCCGCACGTCACCGAGCTCTCCCTCCACCCCGACGGCTCGCTCCGCGGTGCGCGGCGGCACTCACTGGCACGGTGCCGATGTCTCTCCGTCGTCCGGTTCGATGGTCGTCTCGACTACTCCACGCTCAAACACTTCATCCGCGGCATCGACGGGGTGGTCGACAGCCTCCCCGAGCTGCGCTGCCTGATCATCGCCGGCCACACGCTCGAACGGATCGACGAAGAAGCGGCCGAGGGCCTTGTAGAGGTCTTCGACCGACTGCGAAACCGCGGGCTCCGGGTGTGCGTCAGCGGGCTCCGCGACGAGGTGCTCGACGTCCTCCGGCGGACCGGGGTCCACACGACCATCGGCGAGGAGTGCATCTTCCCAACCCAGGCCAAGGCGATCGAGTGCGCGCACGCGGAAACCCACCGTGGGGTGGACGAGGAACACTGCCCCCTCGTCGAGGTCGTTCAGATCGACACCGGGGTGAGCTGACCTACCAGCCCTTGGTGCGCATGATTTCGTCGATGTGTTCCTGCGCGATTTCCTGTTCGTGCGACAGCCGTGCCGCACGCGCGGACCGGATGCGCTGCACCAGGGTTTCCACGTCGGTCGGCTTTTCGAAAATGTCGGTGGCCCCAAGACGCGTCGCTTCGACGGCGGTCTGAACGGTCGCCCGACCCGAAAGAATCATCACCTGCAGTTCGGGCCGCATCTGGCGCAGCCGGCGAAGGGTCTCGATGCCGTCCAACCCGGGCATGGAGAGATCCAGGACCACCGCGTCGAAGGTCTGCTCCTCCACGGCGGTCAGCGCTTCCCGTCCGGATTTGGCACACACGACCTCCAGCCCGCGAATCTGCAGGCGCTCGGCGAGCGCTTCGAGAAACGTCACTTCGTCATCGACCAGAAGAACTCGATCCATGGGAATCAAACCTCCGCTCGTCGTTCGTTTTCCGGAGCGGCAACGGCCGCTGACCGGCCACCCAGATCCAGGATAATCCGAGATTCCCCTCCGGGAGTCGTTTCGATTCGAGGTACTGCAGCGAGGGCCGCGCAGCCGCTTTCCAGCATCCCGGCGATGGACGGATCGGCGGTCAGCCCGGGAATTGCATCGGCGCTGCTCACGATGATCCGCACACCGTCGGGCCCATCGTCGGCCCACACCGCAATCCGGCGTTGTGACGACGCGGCTGCCAACGCCACTCTTACACACGCGTGGAGGGCCACCAGCAGGGCAAACGGGCTTCCGCGATGCGCGATCGCGGTCTCGGGCGGACGGACCTCGATCCCGACCTCCGCCAACCGCGCGGCCCGCGCCGCCAGTGAGTCGAAGAGGATCAGCGCCTCACCGAGGTCGAACTCGACATCCGTGTCGTCGACACTGTGGGACAGCCGGTGCAGACTGCGGTTGATCTCCTCGCCGCGTCCGACCTGGGACTTGATCCGCGCCGCGAGATCCGTGACCCGCGCGAGCCCTGCCGCGCCGCCCTGGGTTGCGGCCGCTACGATATCCTGCTGGAGACCCGCGAGCTCGTTGATGATGTTGAAGATGTTGTTCAGCTCGTGCGACAACCCCGCGCCCATGGCTCCGAAATAGAGTGCGCCCTCACGCTCCGGGGTCCGTTTCTCCTCATCATGCATCGGAACCCCGCTCTTCCCGGGGGCCCGCCGCCTGTTCGATAGTGGCCAACAGATCATCCAGATCAACCGGCTTCTGCAGATAGGCCACCGCCCCGAGACGGCGGCCGATCTCGCTGTCCTCGGCGGATCCGTGCCCGGTCATCAGGATCACCTTGACGTCGGTGTATCGCCGGCTGATGGTCCGCAGGACCTCGAGTCCCCCGATCCCGGGCATCTTGACGTCGATGATGACAACATCGAAGTGTTCATCACGAAGATGCTGGAGGGCTTCATCGCCCGAGGTGACGCCCACCGCATCGATGCCACGCAGCTCGAGTCGCTCCACCAGGGCTGAAACCAGCTCGTCCTCGTCGTCTACGAACATCAGCCTGAGATGCTGCATGAACCTCACCCCTTGCGCGAAACCGGCAGCGCGACCGTGAAGCGGGTCCCCTCGCCGACCGTACTGTCGACCCGGATCTCGCCTCCCAGCTTCTTGACGATGCCATAGGTGATGGAGAGGCCGAGTCCGGTGCCGGAACCCTCCTTGGTGGTGAAAAAGGGCTCGAAGATTCTCTCCAGGTGTTCCCGGGGGATGCCGACCCCGTCGTCGGCAACTGTCACCGCGACTCGATCCGCGCCCTCACGGGCGATTTCAATTCCGATCTTCCCTCCTTGGGAAACGGCGGAAACGGCATTGTTGAGGATGTTGAGAAACACCTGTTGCAGCTGCCCACGGTCGCTGATGATGGTCGGCAAATCAGGATCGATCTCGAAATCGACAGTGACTTCACGGTACTCGGCTTCCTTTTCGAGGAACGCCAGCACTTCTCGGAGAAGGCTCTCGAGGTCGATGGTCTCGTTGGTCACATCCATGTGGCGCGCAAACCCGAGGAGTCGGTGCGTGACCTTCTTGCACCGTTGCACCGATTTCAAGATCGAGTCCACGGCGGCGATCATTCTCTCCCTGTGCTTGCCCTCGGTGTCGGCCGTGACCAGATCGAGCACCAGCCCCGCCTTTTCGTTGATGATCGCCAGCGGGTTGTTGATTTCGTGGGCAACGCCCGCCGCCAGCCGCCCGATGGAGGCCAGCTTGTTGCTGTACTCCACGTGGTGGTACAGAGCGGCCCGCCGTTCATCCGCCTCGCGCATTCTCCGGATGAGGAGTCCCGACCCCCAGAGGATCACCCCCAGGATCAGGGCCGTGCTCACGATCAGGAACCCGATGAGCTCGCTGCGAAGGGTGAACCAGCGGCCCATCGCCTCGCGCGCCGGTTTGATGTGGATCAGGATGAAGGGCGAGCTGGCGATGTAGGCCGAGGACATGAAGACCTTCTCACCTCCGGAATCCACCATCTCGACGTCCTCGACGCTTGGCGAAAAATGGGGAACCGGCATCGGAAACACGTGCAGAATCTCACCGTAACGACGCGACGGCGACTGCAGGATTCCGTCCCGGTTGATGAGAAACACATCGTCGGTTGGATTCAACCCGGCGGTCAGGATCTGCTCGCTCAGCATGTCCGCGTCGATCGTCGCACGCAGAATGTAGAACCCGCCGTCATCGCTGTCGTGCCTGGTGGCGATCGCGAAGTGCGGCAGATTCCGGTAGCCGAGAAACACATCACTGGTGTAGGTGCCGAGACGCGCGACCTCGTGAAACCAGTCCTGATCAAGGTAGTTCCGGCCCTCGAGCTCGTAGGGGCCCGAGTAGCAGAGCTGGTCACCGCGATCGTCGATCACCCCGAGGTCGACGAACGCTCCGACCTCGAGCGATCGATTGAGGTTGGAGATCATCCGCATCAGGGACTGCTCGCTGCACAGATCAGTGAATGGGCGCTCGTAAACCAGGAACGTCAACGCCGATCTTCGCTCGGACAGGAAGAGCTCCAGCGAGCGCTTGGTGTTGAGGGTCAGCCGGGCCATCGGCTGCACCGCCTCGGCCTGCAGAGCCTGCCGGTATTGCACGTAGTTGATCGCCGTGGTGATGATCAGCGGCACAAGAGCGACCGTGGCGGTCGCGACAACCACAGACCGTCGCAGGGTCCGGTAGGCACTCTTGGGCACGCTGCCGTCGGCTTCCACAGGCTCCGGCAGGAAAAAATGAAGCAGAAAACTGCGACGGAGGGACACGAGGGGCTCTCAGCCTCCTGCGCTTTCTGCGCGGATCTCTTCGAGCCGCCGGTAGGCCGCCTTCATGGTCTCGGTCAGCACTTCGATGTCGACCGGTTTGCGGAGATAGGCGAATGCGCCGAGCTCCCGGGCCAGCACCTCCTCGGCGTCGGTACCGTGACCGGTGAGAATGATGACCTCCGTGTTCGGGTGGGTCCGTTTGACCCGCCGCAGTACCTCCATGCCGTCGATCCCCGGCATCTTCAGATCGAGGACCATGACCTCGGGCTCGTCGTTTTCCACCATCGCCAGCGCCTGTTCACCGTTGAATGCGACCACCGGTGTCATGCGCCGGGTCTGCAGGCGCTCGGACAAAGCGAGAACGAACTCCTCCTCGTCGTCCACGAGCATGACCTTGGACGGCACCTCGAGGTCGATGTCAAACGAGATCCCCGGTTCTCGGTACTTGCGGGCCCGGTCGCGCGACCGCGGATCGAACACCCGGCACGGCGTCGGCAATTTCCACGAGCTCGCGCTCGAGGCGCTCGAGAAACATCGAGTGCTGCTTGATCAGAATCGTGATCTCGCCGTCGCCGGCCACGACATCAGCATCGTGACCGGCCCTTGCCAGCGCCACTCCGACTTCAGCCGACAACCGGAAATCGCGGACAGCCTGTTCCACGGACGGCGTCACGGCCACCGCGGGCTGCAGGGCGTGGGTGGTGATCATCTCGACAGCATCATCGACCGACGACTCCTGCATCGCGATGAAGACGTCGTAGAGGTCCTTTTCCCACGGGCCGCGGTCGAGGAGAGCGAGGGTCCATTCGGCCCGCAACTCATCGTCCTTGCTGATCCGGCGCTGGGCCTCTCTCTTCGACTCGCCTTCCGCCTGCGCCTGCCGAACCCGAGAGTCGTGGGTCCCACCGAGACAAACCTTGAGGACGTGGGTCAAGGCCGGTGGAACCAGGTGGCCCGCCCGACCCAGGTAGACACGGGTCTGTGCGCTGCCGAACATCGTCGCCACGGCCGCCCGCAGGTAGGCAACCAGGAGAGCTCGATCGCGGCGGACGCCGTCGAGCAGGGAACGCGGGCCGTACACCAGCTTTTCAAACCGCCCGGCAGCCAAACCGGAGGCTTCCGCGGCGGCCGCGAACAGTTCCTCGTCCGTGAGCTCGGCGGCGCAGAGGCGCTCCCGCACGTCAGCCGCGACCTCGGGCCCCCGGCAGAAGACACCAGCGTCAATCGCTACGATTGCCATGCCGTCCGCTCCCTCCGATCCGCTGGGCGCCACCCTCGAAACTCAGGTGTCCAGTTCCTGAACCGCCTGAACCACGCCCCCGCAAAACCACCCAGAGTCTACCACCGAATTGCGACGGTCATTGACCGGAAATGAAGGTCTTGCGGGACCGGACGAGGACCATCTGCGGCCCATGAAGCGACTGCGGCGACCGCTGTCATCGACCGACCGACGGTCGCTGGAAAAGTCACCGCCCCCAGTAGTAGAGCAATAGGAAACCGAAGAGACCAAGCACCGCCCAGAATGCGATGGCGCCGGTGTCCCAGGTGCGGGCAAAGACCCCGGTCGGGCCGTGGAAGCGGTAGACCAGCCGGTAGGCGCGTCCAAGGAGCACGCCCGCAACGATCAAGAAGCCCTCGGTGAAGCGGTTGATCATCGCGGAGGTCCGGCGGATCAGGGCCGGCAACATCTTGCGGTAGGTCCAGTCGAAGTCAATATTGATACCGGCCTTCTCGGGCGGGTAGATGCCGGTCCTCACCAACACCGCAAAGGCGAGGATGGCGAAGACGAGGAGTTGGAACGAGGTCAGGACGTGACCGGCCGTGTACGGTTCGTAGTCCCCGACCGGGAAGGGCAGGATCTCGTAAAGCGGCGCCGGATAGAGGCCGATGAAGAGGCACAGGACGGCGCCGGCCACCATCGCCACCAGCATGTTCCACGGCGCTTCCTTGACCCGCAGACCCGAGTCGTGGGCGAAGAAGGCGAAGTACGGGATCTTGATCCCCGAGTGCTCCATGACGCCGGCCGAGGCCACCAGCAGACCGATAAAGATCCACGTCATGTGGTGATGTTCCACCGCCGAGATCACCATCGACTTGGTGACGAAACCGGAGAAGAACGGGAAGCCGGAGATCGAGGCCGCGGCGATGAGACAGCACACCGTGGTCACCGGCATCGACTTGTAGAGCCCGCCGAGCTCGGTCGCCTTGATGGTCCCGGTGCGGTAGAGGACCGCGCCCATGGTCATGAAGAGGAGCGCCTTGTACAGGATGTGGGCGAAGGCGTGCGAGACGGTGCCGTTCAAGGACAGCGCGGTGCCGATACCGATACCGACGACCATGTAACCGAGCTGGTTGTTGAGGCTGTAGGCCAACACCTTGCGGAGGTCGTTTTCGATCACCGCGTAGACCACCGGGAACAACGTCATGACCACGCCCATCGGGATCAGGATCTCGGTGCCCGGGAAACCGCGGGCGAGGGCGTAGATGGCGAGCTTGGTGGTGAAGGCCGAGAGAAAGACCGTGCCGGTGACGGTGCCGTTGGGGTAGGCGTCCTGGAGCCAGTTGTGGAGGAAGGGGAAGGCCGCCTTGACGCCGAAGGCGAGGAAGATCAGCACCACCCCCGCACTGGCCGACGACAGGAGACCGTCGTCGCCGATCAACTGCCCGAAGGCGATCGAACCGGTGGCCGAGGCGTGGAGGATCACTCCGGCCAACAGCAGCACTCCCGACCCCACCTGGATCACCAGATAGCGCATCCCCGACCGGTAGGCGGCCTCGGTGCGGCTGGCCCACACCAGAAAGACCGAGGAGACGGCCGTCAGCTCCCAGTAGACGAAGAGCGTGATCAGATCGCCCGCGAAAACAGCCCCGACCGCCGCTCCGACATAGATCATGGCCGCGACGTGCTGCACCGTGTCCTTGACGTGGAGAGCGTAGATCGCGGCGAGGAAGGCCGCGAGGTGGAAGATGTAGCCGAAGACCAGGCTCAAGCGGTCGACCCGGATGATCGTGAGCTCGTAATCGAAGAGCCGCATCTGGTGCAACACACCCGGATCGAGCGTCAGGAGTTGCAGGAAGCTCGCGACCGGCAGCGCCACCGCCAGCCCCGGCTGCCAGCGCTTCGGCAGGAGCGGGATGAGGAGCGCCCCGACGATGAGGATGAGCCCGGGGGGCATGACCTCAATCATCGTAGTAGTCCTCGGGCCGCCACAGGAATCGACGGAGGTTCTTGCCGATAATTACGATCACCCAGAAGGCCGCAAAACCGAAGAATCCGTAGAAGTTGGGGAAGCCCTCCCAAGCCGAGTAGGCGTGGCGGTGGATGAAGAAGTCAGCCGTGCCCAGCAGCACGCACACTGCCACCAGGCCCCAGTAGAGCCGGTTGACGTTGCCGGGCTGGTCGAGCCAGTACTTCTTCTCGTCATTCATGGCGTCACGATCCCCGTCAACAGCACGTAGATGTCTTCGGCGTAGAAAAAGGCCGCGACGCAGCCAATGCCCGTCAGAAGCGGCGGCAGTACGCACAGGAACGGCGCCTCGTGAATGCCCCCTGCCGGGTTGTGATCGTGCCCGTCATCCTCCGGCGGAGGCCGGAAAAAGGCCCGGCCGACGACCGGCATCAGGTATCCGATGGAGAGGAGGGAGCTCGCCATCAGCACTCCCATCATCGCCAGCTGATCGGCCTCCACCGTTCCGAGAATCAAATACCACTTGCTCCACGAACCGCCCATCGGCGGCAAGCCGATGACGCTTAAGGAGCCCAACAGAAAGGCCAGGAAGGTGAAGGGCATCCGCCTCCCGAGCCCGTCCATTTCCGAGATCTCGGTCTTATGGGCGCCGACCATGATGGCGCCGGCGCAAAAGAAGAGGGTGATCTTGCCCATCGCGTGCATGGCGATGTGCATGCCGCCGCCGAGGACGCCCGCCGAGGTGGCAAGCGCTCCGCCGAGGACGATGTAGGAGAGTTGGCTTATGGTCGAGTAGGCCAGTCGCGCCTTGAGGTTGTCCTTGGTGAGGGCGATGATCGACGCCGCGAGGATGGTGAAGGCCGCGACCCAGGTCAGCCAGTAGCTCGCGCCGGTGGCCGCCAGCAGATCGATCCCGAAGATGTAGACGATGATCTTGAGGACCGTGAACACCCCCGCCTTGACCACCGCCACCGCGTGCAGCAGCGCGCTGACCGGCGTCGGCGCCACCATGGCCGCGGGCAGCCAACGGTGAAACGGCATCAACGCCGCCTTGCCCGTGCCGAAGGCATACAGCGCCAACAACGCGATGAGGTGCCAGCCATCGACCCGTCCCGCGAGAATGCCTCCGGGCCGGAACTCGGTGGTCCCGGCGGCGAGATACGTCCAGACCAGGGCGAACAGGAAGAAGCCGATCGAGGTCCCCATCAGGATCCCGAGGTAGATGCGGCCCGCCCTCTTTGCGGCCTCGGTGCCGTGATGGGTGACCAGCGGATAGGTGGAGAGGGTGATCGCCTCGTAAAAGACAAAGAGTGTGAAGACGTTGGCGGCAAAGGCAACGCCGAGGGCGCCCGAGATGGCGAGCGCGAAGCAGATGTAGAAACGGGTCTGGTTCTCCTCGTGGTGGCCCCGCATATAACCGATCGAATACAGCGTGGTCACGATCCACAGACCCGAGGCAACCAGCGCGAAGAGCATGCCAAGCGGCTCCACCTCGAAGGCCAGGTCGAGACCGGGCAGGACTTCCAGGAGATCGAGGCGGGGGCGCGCGCCCGCCCGGACGGCCGGCAGGATCACGCCGGCGACAACGGTGAAGAGAGAAGCTCCTGTGACGAGCGTCGCAGTCTCGCGGAGGTTGGGCCAGCGCCTGAAGAGACCGATCAGAACGGTGCCCGCCAGCGGCAGCAACACCGCCAGACCGACCGCGCTCTGGATACTCACTGCCCCACCCCCAGCAGCATTCGCGCGGCCGCGGAGGCCGCGCCCACGCTAAGCGAGGTGAAGATGCCGAAGAACACGGTGGCGCCGGCCAGTACCCAGATCGGGCCCAGCAGGCTGAAGGGAGCCTCTTCGATCTCGGGGGCGTCATCGGGCGGCTGCCGGAAGTACGCCACCTCGACCACGCGCCAGATGTAGATCAGCGCGAGCAGGGAGCTGAGGAGAATCAACACCGCAACCGGCCACAACCCCGCCTGGATCGCGCCCATCACCAGGTACCACTTGCTGACAAAACCGACCGTCAGCGGAACCCCGATCATGCTCAGGCCTGCGACCACGAATGCCGCCATGGTCCACGGCATGCGGCGACCGAGACCGGCCATCGCCTCGAGGCGCACCGAACCGGTCCGCAAGAGCACCGCGGCCATCACCAGGAAGAGCCCACTCTTCATGAGCGCGTGGTTGAAGAGGTGGACCAGACCGCCGGTCAGCCCGCTCACCGACACCAGGCTCAGACCGAGCACCATGTAGCCGATCTGGGCGATGCTCGAGTAGGCCAGCATCCGCTTGATGTTGTCCTGAAAGATGGCCACGAACGAACCGGCGAACATCGCCGCGATGGCCAACGGCATGAGCACCGCGTCGAGGCGCAGCGCGTCGAAGGCGAGCGGCGCTCCGAATATCGAGAACAGGAACCGCACCAGCACGTAGTAGGCGACCTTGGTAGAGGTTGCAGCGAGGAAGGCGGTGACGATCGCCGGCGCGTAGGTGTAGGCGTTGGGCAGCCAGATGTGGAGCGGGAAGACTGCGAGCTTGATCCCGGTGCCGATGCAGATAAAGGCCAGCGCAACCAGCACCGTCCGGTTAGGCCCGACTGCCGCCAGCTGCACCGCCATGTCGGCGATGTTGAGGGTCCCGGTGACCATGTAGATCATGCCGATGCCGAGCAGGATAAAGGTACCGCCGATGGTTCCCATCACGAGATACTGGATCGATGACGTCAATGCCCGCCGGGTGGTGCCCTGCGCGATCAAAGCGTACGACGAGAGCGACGAGATCTCGAGGAACACGAAGATGTTGAATGCGTCGCCGGTGACGGTCATGCCTGCGAGCCCGGTCATGCACAACAGATACAGGGCGTAAAACTTGTGATGGTTTTCGCGCCAGATCTCCTGGTCGAGGCTGCGTGGGCTGGCGGTGAGAACGATGGCGCAGATCGCGGTCACCACCAACAAAACCAGGGCGTTGAGCAGATCGATTCTGAGCTCGATGCCCCACGGCGCCCGCCAACCACCCTCGGCGTAGGAAATGGCGCCAGTCTGGACCACTCGATTGAAGATCACGCACGCGCTCGCGAACGAGCCCCATGCCACCACCATCGCAATCGCCCATGCGACGCGCGCCCGGCGAACGATCAAGCACACCGCCGCCGAGAGCAGGGGCAACGCGATCTGGAGCGCCGGGAGGTCGTCGGAGAAGCGGGCAAACAGATCGCTCACACGTCTTCCTCCCGCTCGATCTCGCGCAGCTCGTCCTCCTCGATGGTCCCGTAGGCCTCGTTGATGCGCACCACCAGGGCAAGGGCGACCGCGCTGGTGGCAACGCCGACCACGATGGCGGTCAGCATCAACACGTGTGGTAGCGGGTTCGAGTACACCGTGATGCCGGCCTCCGCGATCGGCGCGGTCCCGCCCTGCACCTTGCCCATGGCGATGTAGAACATGATCACCGACACCTGGAAGATGTTGAGGCCGATGATTTTCTTGACCAGGTTGTCGCGCGAAATGACCACGTAAAGCCCGGTCATCATCAGAAAAATGACGATCCAATATGGATAGAGGCCGCCCTCAAACATCGCGGCGCCCCCTCCCCGCGAAATTGAAGAAGATGGTCGACATCACAGAAGCCACGGTGATCCCGACCCCGAGCTCCACCAGAAGGATGCCGAGGTGTTGGCCGTGCACCGGGTCGTGCGCCAGCGAACTGTAGTCGAGGAAGTTGCCGCCCTCGAAGATAGCGGCGATGCCGACGCCACCGTACAGCAGAACACCGAACGCGACCAGGATCTCCAGCACCCGCGGCGGGAAGACCACCTTCGCCGTCTCGAGACCAAACATCAGGGCGTAGAGGATGATCGCGGCGCCGAAGATGACCCCGGCCTGAAAGCCTCCGCCGGGACCGTAATCGCCGTGAAACTGGACGTACAACGCGAACAGCATGATCACGGGAATCAGCAGCTTCGACATCACGCGGATGATGATGTGCTTGATCACCGAACGCCTTCCCCTTCGTCGGCGTCTTCGCGGCTTCGCCACCGGTAGAAGGTCCGTGCCCCGCCCAACAGCAGCATCACGCCGACACACGCCGTGAAGATCACCGTCGTCTCGCCCCAGGTGTCGTAACCACGGTAAGAAGCGAGAATTGCGGTCACCATGTTGGGCACCCCGATCTCCGCGACGGTGTCCTCTATGTAGTGGTCCGCGACGTGGTGGTGGATCGGCGCCGCGGGGTCGCCGTAACGCGGCATATCAAAGGTCGCGTAGACGAGAGCCGCCCCGGTCAAGACCACGGCTATCAGCGCCATCGGCTGCGGCCGCTGATACAGCGTGCTCTCCTTGCTGGTGGTCAGCGACAGCGTGGCGAGCATCAGAATCGTCGAGATGCCGGCGCCGACCGCGGCCTCGGTGAAGGCCACGTCGACCGCGTCCATTACCGTGAACAGAGAGGCCGAGAGCAGGCTGAAGATTCCCATCATCATCACCGCAGCGAAGAGGTCCTTGAGACGAATGATGGCGATCGCGATGACCGCAAGAAAGGTGAAGAGGACGATGTGGATGACGTCAATCATCACCGGCCTCCCGCTCGAGGTCGTGACCGAACATGGGCTTGAGGCCGCGCATGTAGGCCGCCTTGGCGAGAGCGTGTCCCGCCAGCGGGCTCGTGGTGGCGAGGAAGAGCAGGAGCATGACGAGCTTGATGGTGACGAGCCACGAGTCCGACGCGAACATCAGACCGACGATCAGCAACCACGCGCCCATGGTGTCGGTGATCCCGGCGGGGTGGATGCGGCTGTAGAAGTCCGGGAAACGGAGGATGCCGATGCCGCCGATGATCAGAAACAGCGAACCCGAGACGACGAAAAACCACAACAGGACGTCGATAACCGGCAAGCCCATCAGTACACCTCGTCCTCGTCGTTCTCCATCCCCGCGAGGTCGTTGAACCGGGTGAACTTCATCACCGCGATGGTGCCGATGAAGTTCATCAACGCGTAGACCAGTGCGAGATCGAGGAAGTCGGGGCGGCCCGAGAGAAAACCGTAGACCGCGATCAGAAGCACGGTCTTGGTGCCGAAACTGTTCACCGCGAGGATCCGGTCGAAGACGGTGGGGCCGAGAATCGACCGCACCAGAGTCATCACCATACACACCAGAATGGCCGCCGTGGCGGCGGCAAACGGGCCCATCAGCTGGCCAGCCCTTCGAGCCGGGTGACCCGCCGGTCCATCTCGCCCTCGAGCAGTCCGTCGGCCACGTCGTCGGCGATCGCGTGGACCGTGATGGAGGAGCCGTGGACCCGGATCGACACCGTGCCCGGAGTCAGGGTGATGGAGTTGGCGTAGATCACGCGACCGAGATCGCTGTGTTGAGTCGTCCCGGCCTCGATGATGCGGGGACTGATCCGCGGCCGGCCAGGGGCGAGCACGCGGCGCGCCACATCGATGTTGGACTTGAAAATCTCTTTGACAAGCCACGGCAGGTAGAGGACGGCGCGCGGCAGCAGGTGCACCGGTTCGGCCTCGTCGTCGACGATGCCCATGCGAAGGCTCAGGAAGACGACGAACAGACACGACCCGACGCCGAAGGAGATCATCAGAGGCGTGTAGTGACCCGAGTTGAGGAGCCACACGCCCATCAGGATGACGAACAGCGAAACCGCGGATTTCACGGCTTCCGCCCGCGATCCTCGAGGCTGCAGATCAGCATCCTCACCGCTCCCCCCCTCGGGCCGTGCGTCCGATGGCCGTCGCACGGCGACCGTCATCCCGTCAACGGCGGACAGAATAACCGATCTCGGCGTCAAATGCAGCGATCTCGTTCCTTCGTCCGGCTTCAGCCCTGGCATACTCGATTCATGCCGTGGGACCCTGATCAGTACCTTCGTTTATCCGACACCCGCGCGCTGCCCTTCCGGCACCTCACGGCCTCCCTGGAACACCTCGACCCGGCCTCAGTGGTCGACCTCGGCTGCGGCCCCGGACTCAATGAGGACAACGGCTGATGAGCACCCCGAACATCACGCCCGCCATCTCCACCAGAGTCCAGCTCAGGCGCGCCACCAGGGCGACCATGATTGCCTGGGGGGCCGGCACCGCGGAACCAAGAAGCAGAACCAACGCCCCTTCCCGAACGCCAATCCCACCCGGCGTGACCAGGCTCAAAAACCCCAACATCCATGCGGCGACGAATGCTGCCGCACCATCGACGAACGGTACGGCAGAACCCAGCCCCAAAGCCCCGAGAAGAAAAACTCCCGACGCGCCGTATGCCAGCCACCCAAAAAAATAGAGAACCAGCAGTCTCGCCGAATCTCCAGGCCGGATGTCCGCGGCAAGAGTTGGCTGGTTCATGACGCGAAGGAGGAAATTGACAGTGGCCACCAGCAGGACGGGACGCAGAACGAAGGCCAGCGCCGGGATGACGGCCGCGACCAGAACCACCCACAGCAGGTGCGAGTCGAACCGGAAACCGCGAAGGAAGACCGATATCAGGAAAGGGCTCGCCGCGACTAGCAGCATGACATGTTCGAGCGCCAACGCACTGACCGAAACGGCGGGACGGACGCCAAGTCTCCGGACCAGCTCGACGCGTCCGGCGAACATGAACAGCTTTCCCGGGATGTACTTTCCGACATTCGCTATCAGCCACGTCGACGCCACCGCTGACGTTCTGATGTTCCCACCGAAAAATCTCAGGCTTCGGACCCAGCCGAGAGCCCAGATGCCAAAAACGCCGACAAGAAGTGTGAAGTGCGACGCCCACAGCCCGGGATGCGCCCACCAGTCAATTTCCTGAAACACATCCCGGTCGACCCACAACCGCCAGCCAAGAAACCCGAAGATACCGGCGATCAATGCGACCGCGACGGCGTTCAGAAGGAGGCGGCGCCACCATGGCTGATCAGAAAGTCGGAGATCCATCGATGCCTTTTGGTCTCGCCACCACGACGGTGAAAGGGAAGACACGGAAAGCGCGGACTCCATCCGCATACCCGGCAACAAAATTCCGGAAACCGGAGAACGTCCACAGATTGACGTGTTCGGGATGGTTCCCCAGCCGGCACAGATCGCGACCACGCAGGAAATTCAAGGTTCGAAACCACGGCTCGGCTGGAACCGTCAGGAGAAGCCGTCCCGAACACAGCTCGGCCAGTCTCCCGAGGGTGCGGCCAGGGTCCGGCAGATGTTCCAGCACCTGCGAGGCAATCACCAGATCGAATCCACCGCCCGGTTCCGACCAGTGAAAGAGATCGGCGCGTTCAAAGCGCTGGTGCGGGTGCTGAGACCGGGCTGTCTCCAGGGCATCTTCTCGCAGATCGAGACCGATGTAGTCGTCAAAAACAACCCCCCGTCGCATCACTTCTCTCAGGAACAACCCCTCCCCACAACCGAACTCGAGCACCGATTTCGGCTGCAGAAGAACGATTTCGGCGGCGACCCGGTCGAAGAACCGCCGGAGCACGAAACGGTGAATCGGATTTTGGTTTCTGTACTTCCGCAGGTGCCGTTCGGCCGTATCGTGTCGAATCGTCGAGAGCGCCTTCAAACTTCATCGTCCATTGTCTGTTCCGCCTGCGGCACGTCGAAGCCAACCCGATCGAACATGATTGCCGACTCGGACTTGTGACTGAACTTGTTGATCAACTCGCCCAGAAGACCGAGCGAGAACAGCTGAACCCCCACGACCACCAGGAGCAGACCGTAGAACAGCATCGGACGATTGCCGATCGGTCTGGCCCCGAGGGTCCAGAGCACCGCCAGGTAGCTCAGCATGACACCGCCGACGCTCGAACTGAGGAGCCCGATCCAACCAAAGAAGTGCATGGGACGTTTCAGGTAGCGCGTGGTGAGCACAACCGTCAGCAGGTCGAAAAATCCCTTCGGCAGGCGGCTCAGTCCGTACTTTGAACGGCCGTGAGCTCGAGGATGATGTTGGACCTGGATTTCGGTGACCCGTCCTCCGGCATCCGCTACAAAAACCGGCACGAAACGGTGTAGCTCACCGTACAACGACAGGTTTTCCACAGCTCTCCGCGAGTACGCTTTGTAGCCGCAGTTGACGTCGTGGATCGCTACCCCGCAGACCCCGCGCACCGTGGCGTTGAAGAGTTTGGAGGGGAGCGTCTTGTGCCACGGATCGTGGCGAACCGCCTTCCACCCACAGACCAGGTCGAAGCCCTCGTTGATCTTATCGACGAACCGCTGGATTTCCGCCGGATCATCCTGGAGGTCGGCGTCCATCGTGATGACGATGTCTCCTTCGGCGTGCCGAAAGCCGATGTCCAAGGCGGCTGCCTTTCCCTGATTGGTTGCCATCAGGATGGCGCGGGTGCCGGGGTTCTCGTGACTGAGTTCTCGTATGATTTCGGTCGAACCGTCGAGACTGCCGTCATCGACAAAGATGATCTCGCAGCCCAGGTCCAGAGGCGCCACCGCCGCAATGATCCCTTCATGCAGAGCCCGCAGGGTCTTTTCCTCGTTGAACACCGGGATCACGAACGTGAGAAACTGTGGTTTCACGGTGGTCACTGTGGTATCTCGCAATTCTCCAGGAGCTTAGCAGAAAACCACGATGAGACCGCTGCCCTCATGCACCCCTCGCACAACACCTCCGGGTCTGATCGGCTCCGCTTTTCACCGACCGAATCGCCGCACGACCTCCGCCGCGACTTCAGAGCCCTTGAAAGCGTACACGCTGGCGCCGCCGCAAACACATTTGTCGACGATGAGACGGCTCTGGACCTGTTCTGCCATCACGTGTCTGACTGGTTGCCATCCGATGCTGAGGACCCAGATCGTGGCGTCCCCGCTGATTTCCCGATGGTCGACAAGGTCCTCGAGTGACCGCCACAGCACCTCATCACTGTCAAAGAAAAACTTGGAGTTCTGGTTGGAGTAAAAGAGTTCGAGACCGTTGAAACCGATGTTCGAAACTGTTCCGGAAATACCCTCAGGGCCCATTCCGAGAGCGAGTCGCGCGTACAACGTCGTTTGTCTATCCGCGAGGATGATGTCGTCGGCGCCGATGCGCTCGCGGAGGTATTCCACCACGTTCGTGACATCGCCTTGCGTGACGGGCAACTCTCCCGAACCCCTCCCGGCTGCGTGTCGTAAAAAATCCGACCGTGCGATTCCGTACGAGACCTGGGCCAGGCACCCAACGAAACAAACCAGGGCCACGAACGAAATCGTCCGATTGTGGGCAGAAACCCACCTGCGGAAGTCGGAATCCGCCGTGCCCATGAACCATGATCGCGCCCGGTCCCATCCAAACTGAACCGCCGCGCCGATCGGGATCAACATCAGCGGCAGTAGAAAAAATGACTGTCGTGCTCCACCGAACGGGTATTTCCTCGCAAGAGTCAACATCGATGTTGATGGTGATCGTCACCACGATCACCATCACGACGACCCGGCGCTTGGTGATCCAAAGTGCTGTCATGCCCAGCAGCGCCAGGACAGCCAACCACCACGCACTGGACAAAAAGAAAAAGGTGAAGAGTCGGTACCCATTCACCAAGAAATCTGGCGCGGTGTCGGGGAACTGAGAGACGAGGTGACCTTTCTCGATACTGTTCCACCAGTGAGGGCCGTTGCGACTCGAGAGGTGCAGGGCGTACGCGGCGACCGCGAGAACGGCAAATGGAACGTTTACCAACACCGCGCGGATCAGTTCGCGGAGCGGCCGCTGCGAGCGCGCCGCGCAGAACACCCATACGATACCAACCGCCGCAACCGGCAGCATGGTGAAGTAGTGCGAGAGCAGGCCGAGGGACATCGACGCGCCGTACAGGTAGAGGAATTTCGACCGATGTTCCTCTAAATACGAAAAGAACGCATAAAGACCTGCTGCGACGAAAAATGTGGCGAGCATGTAGGTCCGCAGAACCTCGGACAACAACATTGCCGCGGGACTGAAGGCAACGATGGTTGCCATCGCAATCCCGGACGCGGTCCCCGCCGTTCGCCGTCCGAGCAGAAAAAACAGCGGAATCAGAGCCACCCCGGGAAGCAATGAAAGACTCCTCAGGAACAGCGGGTTGTCACTGAAAAACACCATGGAGTGGAGCACGAAGTAACGCAGGGGAGGGTGGGGATGATACGACGCAGCGATCAGCACGTCGACGAGCTTCGGCTGAGAGGAAATTTGAAGGACCAGGGCTTCGTCGGGGGTCAAGAAAAAGTCCCACAGGCCCCACACGCGAACATACGTGGCAAAAACGACCAATGCGCCGATGGTCATCAGTATCGGTAGGCGCAGTGAGCGATCGGTCATGTAACGTCACCACGGTAATTGATCGAGCTCCACATTGCCACCCGAGATGATGAGCCCGACCCGGCGGCCGGCAAAGGTGTCTGGGTGTTCGAGGACGGCGGCCAGGGGCACCGCGCCGGAGGGCTCGACCACGATCTTCATACGCTCCCACAGAAGACGCATGGCGCGGATGATGTTCGCCTCGCTGACCGTGAGAATGCCCTCGAGCCGCTCGGACAGGATGCGGAATGTACGGTCCGACAGCGAGGTCAGAAGACCGTCGGCGATGGTGGCCGGTTTGACCGACGGGTGGATGCGTCCGTCGCGCAGCGAACGCCAGGCATCGTCTGCGCCAGCCGGCTCGGCGCCCCACGCCACGACATCGGGTCGCGACCCGGACACCGCGATGGCGGTCCCCGACATCAGACCGCCGCCGCCCACCGGCGCCATCACGATTTCGAGATCCGGGACATCGGTCATCAACTCGAGCGCCGCGGTACCCTGACCGGCGATAACCATGGGGTTGTCGTAGGCGTGGATGAAGGTCGCGCCGGTGCGCGCGACCACCGCCTCGAGGGTCGTCTCGCGGGCTGCGAGGGTCGGCTCGCATTCTGTGATCTCGGCGCCGTAACCAGCCACCGCCGCCTTCTTGACCGGCGGCGCCGTTCGCGGCATCACGACGTGGGCGCGGATGCCCCGACTCGCCGCAGCAAAGGCGAGGGCGGCGGCGTGGTTGCCCGACGAATGCGTCGCCACCCCGCGTCGTGCGGATTCCTCGTCGAGCCTCTGCACCGCGTTGGTCGCGCCCCGAGCCTTGAAGGCCCCTACCTTTTGCAGGTTTTCACACTTGAAGTGGAGGTGCGCGCCGGCAATGCCGTTGATCGCTGTCGACGACATGACCGGCGTCCGGTGGACGCGGCCTCGGATGCGCTCCGCAGCGGCGAGGACGTCCTCGAAGGTGGGGTCGTTGTTCATGGCGAGCATCGTAGCTCAATGGCTGGAAAGGGGAAAGGGAGAAAGGGGGCCATCGCAATTTCGGATTTCGGATTTCGGATTTCGGAATGCCGGCCACCCGGCTACGCCGTGGCAAGCCCGGCCAACTCAGAAGGGGGAAAGGGCGCAACCAGCAGTTTCCAGGAATGTCATCCCGACCGAGGGAGTGAAGCGAACGAGCGGAGGGATCCCTCCACTACGGCCCGCCGGGCCTTCGGTCGGGATGACAGGAAGGGGCGGTCGCTCGGGATGACAGCCCGTCTGGAGCGATCGGGATCATCGGAGAAAAGGCAGTCGCGAACAATCAACTATCCGCCCCACTCAGCCTGGGGGTGGGTGTGTGGAAAATCCGAAATCCGAAATCCGAAATCCGAAATTCAACTTGCTCCCCTGCTCACTCGCGGCGGAGAGTCAGGATCACCTGGTCGCGGTAGGCGCCTCGTTTCCAGTAGCGATCGGGCACGCGGCCGACCTCGGTGTAGCCCGCTTTCGCGAGCATGGCCAGAGAGGCGGTGTTGTCGGCGATCACGGTCGCGATCAAGAGGCGCAGACCGAGCACTTCGAAGGCGTAGCGGTTGCGGACGTTGGCGGCGTCGGTGCCGAGCCCTTGGCCCCACAGATCCCGGTTGCCGATGACGCTGCCCGAGACCGCGACCCGGCTCTGCCAATCGATGCTGCGCAGTCCGGAGAAACCCACATGTTCGCCCTCGTGGTTCTCCACCGCGAATTGCACGTTGGCCCTGTCCTGGCGCTCTGAAGAGCGGAAGAACTCTTCCTCGGCGCCGCGGGTCAGGGGCCAATCTCCGGTCTCGAGCCACTGGGTGATATCGGGATCATTGAACCACCGGAGCGCGTTCTCCAGGTGCTTGTCGCGGTCGAGCGGCACCAACCGCACCTTGTCGCCTTCCCATCCGTAGCTCATGCGGCCTCCGATCTTGCACGAAGAGTAAAGGCTGAGGGCTCAAGAGTAAAGACAGGATGCAGGAAGCAGGACGCGTTCACCGGACGTGCCGTCTCAAACGATGTTGGGATCTCGGGTTGTCTCCAGGGGGCGCAGGTATCGGGCCCAACCATCGTTTGAGGGGGCACTCACGGGCAACACCGATCAGAACATCGGGATGATCACGTCGGGACGCCGCCTTCCGAAGCCTACCCAGATCGGATGGTTCCTACACCACGTCGTGTTCGGTGCGCTCGATGATCTCGTTCTGGAGTTCTCGAGAGATGTCACAGAAGTAGTCCGAGTAACCGGCCACGCGGACGATCAGGTCGCGGTGGTTGGCGGGGTCGGTCTGGGCCTCGCGCAGGGTATCGGCCGAGACCACGTTGAACTGGACGTGGTGCGTGTCCATTCCGAAATAGCCGCGAACCAACGACGCGAGCATCTGAATCCCGGTTTCGCCCTGGAGCAACTGCGGCGCGAACTTCATGTTGAGCAGCGTGCCCCCGGTCCGCAGGTGGTCCATCTTGGCCGCCGATTTGAAAACCGCGGTCGGCCCCTGGCGATCGGCGCCCTGAACCGGCGAGATGCCCTCGGACAAGGGCGCGCCGGCCTGCCGGCCATCGGGCAGCGCCCCGATCACCGACCCGAAATAGACGTGACACGTGGTCGGCAGCATGTCGATGTGGTACGAACCGCCGCGGGTGTTGGGGCGGCCGTCGACGGCATCGAAAAACGTCTCGAAACAACGCACCATGAGGTCGTCCGCGCGGTCGTCATCGTTGCCGTAGCGCGGGGTCTTGTTGGCGAGACGCTGGCGAAGGGGCTCGCGGCCCTCGAAATCGGTGTGCAAGGCCTCCACCATCTCCGCCATCGAGAGATCGCCCTCGAAGACCTGGTGTTTGAGAGCCGAAAAACTGTCGGTGAGGCTGCCGATGCCGACCCCCTGGATGTAGGAGGTGTTGTAGCGGGCGCCGCCGTCGTTGTAGTCACGGCCTCTGGCAATGCAATCATCAATGATCAGCGAAAGAAACGGCGCCTGCGCCTGGGTCGCGTACAACCGCTCGATGATCTGGTTGCCGCAGTGTTTGACCTCCACGAAGTGGTTGACCTGTTTCTGCCACGCGGCGAAGAGATCGTTGAAGGACTGGAAGCTCCGCGGGTCGCCGGTCGACGGCCCCAACTGTCGGCCGGTGCGCGGGTCGACGCCGTCGTGGAGAACGAGTTCAAGGAGCTTTGGCAGATTGAAGTAGCCGGTGAGGATATAGGCCTCCTTGCCGAAAGCCCCGGCCTCGACGCAACCCGACGTGCCACCTTCGCGGGCGTCCTCGAGGCTCTTGCCCTGGCGGACCAGTTCTTCGACCACCGCATCGGCGTTGAAGACGGACGGGAAACCATAACCCTTGCGGATGACCTCGAGGGCGGCTTCGAGAAAGGCGTCGGGGGTTTCCCGCGACAGCTGGATGTTGTTCGACGGCTGCAGGAGATGCATCTCGTCGATGACCTCGAGCATCAGGTGGGACACGTCGCTGACCGCGTCCGAACCGTCACGATGGAGCCCCCCGAGATTGATGTTGGCGAAATCGGTGTAGGTACCGCTCTCGGCCGCGGTCACCCCGACCTTGGGCGGCGCCGGGTGGTTGTTGAACTTCACCCACAGACATTCGAGCAGCTCTTTCGCGCGGTCCCGATCGAGGCTGCCATCGGCGAGCCCGGCGCTGAAGAACGGCGCCAGGTGCTGGTCGAAGTGGCCGGGGTTGAAGGCGTCCCAACCGTTGAGCTCGGTGATGACCCCGAGGTGATAAAACCAGTAGGTCTGCAGCGCCTCCCAGAAGTCGCGCGGCGGGTGGGCGGGGACGCGCCGGCACACCTCGGCGATCCGCTGCAGTTCGGCGCGGCGCGCCGGGTCTCCCTCGGCGAGCGCCATCTCCCCGGCACGAGTGGCGTGCCGCTCGGCAAAGAGGATGGCCGCGTCGGCGGCGATGTCCATGGCCTGGAGCTGGTCGCGTCTCGCAGCGGCGTCGCCGTCGCCTGCCAGATCGAGGGCCGCGACGGCGGCGGCGATCTCGGCTTTGAGCTCCAGAAGCCCCTTGCGGTAGATCGAACCGTCGGCCACCGTGTGGCCGGGCGCGCGCTGCTCCATGAATTCGGTGAAGACGCCGGCCGCGAAAGCCTGGCGCCACTCGTCGGGGAGTTCGGCAAACATCCGTTCGCGGAGAGTCCGTCCTTTCCAAAATGGGATCACTTCGCGTTCGTAGCGCTCGATGTCGACGTCGGTGACCGCATAACTCGTCATCGGCCGGTCGTTGAGCGTATGGAGGTCCTCGACGCTGTGGCAGCTGATTTCAGGGTACGTCGGCGTCGCCTTCGGGGCGTGCCCACGCTCGCCGACGATCAGTTCACCGTCACCGATGAAAATGGTCTTGTGCGCGCACAGGTGGCGGAAGGCCCTGGCCCGCAGCACCGGTTGCGGCCACCGGCCGAGATTGTCGCGATAGAAGTCGGTGAGCAACAGCGCACGCTCGATGGAAATCGATGGTGCGGCATCGAGGCTCTGCCGGCGCAGCTCCTGGACTCGTGGATTCATGGCGATCCTCCAATGACGACATCGAGACCGAAGGTCTGAAGCCGTCGCCGCGCGGCGCCGAGCGTCTCGGCGTCGGGGACAGAAAACGGGGTGAACGACGAAGACCTCTCGAGACGGGTCGTCTTGCCCTCGGCGATGGGGTGGTAGGGCAGGAGAAAGATGCGGTGGCGGCGCGGCAGCGAGGTCAGAAAGGTGCCGACGGCCTCGAGGTTGGCGTCGTCGTCGTTGACTCCGGGGATCAACGGCACCCGGACCCAGACCTCGCACTCCGATGCGCTCAACAGGCGCAGGTTGTCGAGGATCAAACGATTATCGGCGCCGGTGTGACGCCGGTGGGCCTCGGCGTCCATGTGCTTGAGATCATAGAGGACCAGATCAGCAAGACCCGCGATCTCGTCGATGACGTCGCGGGGCGCCAGACCGCAGGTATCGACCGCGGTGTGAAGCCCACGCTCCCGGCAGGCTCGAAGGCAGGCGGTCAGGAATTCCGGCTGGTTCAAGGGCTCGCCCCCGGAAAAGGTGACGCCCCCACCCGAGGCCTCGAAAAACGGCCGGTCGCGAGCCACGGCATCGGCGAGTTCGGAGACTTCGTGCACCCGCCCAGCCAGCTCGCGGGCATCCGCCGGGCAGGCATCGACGCACGATCCACACGCCAGGCACGCAGTCCGGTCCCAGGGCATGCCGACCGGCGCCGCGCCACCGTCGCCCACCGGACAAGCTTCACTGCAGGCGCCGCACGCCAGGCAGCGCTCAGCATTCAGCAGAAGCACCGGCGCGGTGTCGATCCCTTCCGGATTGTGGCACCACGTGCACGCGAGCGGGCACCCCTTGAGAAAGACCGTGGTGCGGATGCCCGGACCGTCGTGCACCGAACACCGCTGGAGGTTGAAGACCCTCCCCTCGATTTCGGCCACTGGTTCGGAAACGGCAGGAGATCTCATGTGCCTCAATGAGATATGTACGTTCATCGTGGTGATTTTTCTTGTAAGATCGTCGAGGACGGACTTCAGAATCGGCACAATTTCATATGGACCACGACTCTCGACTGCAGACCCTCATCGAAACTTCGCCCTTTGTCGAGGAACTGTTCGACCGGGTGCCCGATGTGGTCTTTTTCATCAAGGACCTCCACGGCCGCTACCGGGCCGTCAACCAGACCCTGGTCGCGCGTTGTGGCGCCCGTTCCAAGGGGGACCTTCTGGGACGCACGGCCCAGGAGGTCTTTCCGAGGCCGTTGGGATCCCGCTTTCTCGAACAGGACCTGGCGGTCTGTCGCGACGGGTCGCCCATCACCCAGCAGCTCGAGCTCCACCTCTACCCGACCCGGATCGAGGGCTGGTGCCTCACGGACAAGATCCCGTTGCGGACCGACGACGGCGCGGTGATCGGCGTCGCCGGTATCTCGCGCGACCTCCAGACCACAACGGAAAAGTCGGTGGGTCTCGCCGAGCTCGCCGCTGTGCTCGACCACGCCCGCGCCCACTTCGGCGGCGAGTTGCGGGTCGATGATCTGGCCCGCATCGCCGGGCTTTCGGTCTACCAGCTCAACCGGCGTCTGCGGATGATATTCGGCATCACCGCCAGCCAGCTGGTGGCGAAAACCCGGATCGACGCCGCTTCGGCAATGCTCCGGAATTCTTCGGTATCAGTCGCCGATGTCGCACACGCCTGCGGCTACTTCGATCAGAGCGCTTTCTCGCGGGTCTTTCGACGGACGGTCGGTTTGACACCACAACAGTATCGGCAACGCCATCGTATGACCCGCGGACCGGATCCATCTGTCACCGTATAATGGTGGTCGCATTCGAGTACCGGGAGAGAACCCCCATGGCCAACCCAGATCATCTTGCTCAACTCCGCGCCGGCAGGTGGAACGAGTGGCGGGCGGCAAACCCCACCCTCGCGCCCGACCTGATCGACGCGGAGCTCGGCGGCATGGATCTGCGGGGTCTGAACCTCACCAAAGCCCACCTTCGGGGCGCCGGGCTCATCGGCGCCCAGCTCGACGGCGCCGACCTGTCACTCGCGATCGTCGAGGGTGCGCGGTTTACCAATGCCACACTGACCGAGGCCAGGCTCGAAAGCGTGCACCTCGATTTTCTCGACCTCTCCGGCGTCGACCTCTCGCGGGCGTCGCTCTTCAGGGCCACTCTCCGCGGAGCCAATTTCTCGCGAACCATCCTCCGCCACGCGGATCTGTCGCAGGCCCAGATGGAGAGCGCCCTTTTCGACGAGGCCGATCTCTCCGGTGCCAAGCTGCAGGGCGCTTCCTTGCGCGGCGGTCGTTTTACCAACACGATCATGCGCGGAGTGCAAGGCCACGGTGCCGTGCTCGACGGCGTCGAGCTGCAGAACCTGAGCATGGAAGGCTCGGTGTTCAGCGAGGCACAGGGCGACTCGGCGCAGCTCAAGGGGTGCCGGCTGCAGCGCGTCGACTTCCGCGGCGCCACCCTGCGCAACGCCAACTTTCACGGCGCCCAGTTGTGCGAGGCCGTCTTTGACGACGCCCAGTGCGAGGGCGCCAGCCTCAACCACGCCGACCTCGAACGGGCGAGCTTCGTCAACACCAACCTGACCGACGCCGACCTTCGCCAGTCGAGCATCCTCGGCGCGATCCTGGACGGGTGCAATCTTTCCGGCGCGCAGCTGGCGGAACTCGATTTCCGGTCGCCGACCATCGGTCGTTTGTCGTTTGCGGCCGCCAACCTCCGCAAGGCGATATTCACCCGCTGCGAACTCCGCGCAACCGACTTCCACGACGCCGTCCTCGAAGGGGCCGATCTCCGCCACGCCAACCTCGAGGGCGCCAACCTCAAACGCGTCAACATGGTGGACGCCAATGCCCGCCACGCGAATTTCAAACAAGCCAACATGGAAGACGTGATCGCCTCGGGCGCCGACCTCTCCGGGACCAATCTCATCCTGACCAACGCGCGCAACGCGAAGATGATCGGAGTGGATCTCCGCTTCGCCGACGCGGTTGGTATCGACCTCGACCGCGCCGACATCCGGTACTCGGACCTTCGCAACGCCGACCTCACCAAGGCCGGTATCGCCACCACCAAGCTCTGGGGCTGCAAGATCCGCAACACAAAGCTGCCGTCTTCGGTAGGCCACCTCAAGCTCCTCCTGTTGGTGAGCCAGATCTTCCAGGGCGTCGGCAAAAAGGCGGCCAAGGCCAAGGAGTCCCGCGAACAGAAACGAATCCGGCAGGTCGCGGAGCTGGTGAGGGAACGCGAGGCCGCGCGCAAGCGGCGCGCTCGGTGACCCGCCGAATCCGCACCGTCTCCCTCGTTGTTCTCGTTGTACTCCTGACCCAGGCATTCGGCGCCGCGGCCGACGACTCTCTCGAGGGCCTGCCGATCGTCGCCATCACCTTTGACCGCTTTGACATTTTCGACACCACAGACCCCAAGACCGACGCCTGGGTTTACCGCTGGGCCAACGCCCTCCACATCGTCAGCAGGGAGAATTTTCTTCGTTCGATGCTGCTCTTCAAGGAGGGCGACCCCTACTCGGAGAGCGTGGCCGCCGAGAGTGCAAGGATTCTGCGCTCTCTCAGCATCGTGAATCCGGTCCAGATCACGGCACACCGCGTCGAAGGCGGCGTCGAGGTCACGGTCGAGACCCACGACCGGTGGTCGCTCCGGCTCGGAGGACAGGGCGGTGTTTCCGGCAGCCGCTCCAGCTTCGGCTTCGATGTCGAGGAAAACAACCTCCTCGGGTGGGGCAAGTCACTGGGTGTGGCCTACGAGTCCGATAACGAGCGCGACGGGTGGTCCTACCAATACTTCGACCCCAACGTCTTCAAAACCCGGTGGCGGCTGAACGTCGTCCACGCCAGCCTCTCCGACGGCTCACGCGACGCAGTGACGATCGACCGTCCGTTCTACTCGCTGGCCACCCGTTGGACCTGGGGCGTGGCGGCCGGACAGGACCAGCTGATCGAACATCTGTACTCCGGGTCGGAGTCGGTGGTCAGCGGCGACCGCGATAGCGAGGTGGTCAGAATTTGGGGCGGCGCACGCCTGCCGGGGAGCGCCCTCATCACCCGCCGGTTGGTGGGCGGCTGGGAGCACCGACAGGACACGTACTCCGACTGGGCATGGCAGTCTGACGGCGCACCCTACCCCGCACCGCAGGACCTGCTCATCGAGGGACCCAGCCTCGCGTATCAACAGATCGCCGACAACTTCGTCGTGGTCGAAGGATTCCGCGCCTGGACCGTGCAGGAGGACGTGGCCCTGGGGCCGAACTTCGGCGCCTCCACGGTGTTTTCGACGCCGGCCACCGGGGGCGACCAACGCCGGCTGTTGTTCGACGTCGGTGCGCACGCCGCCCAGCGCCGGGGTCGGTGGCTGGTGCTCGGCGACGCCTGGCTGACCGGCCGCCACGAGGAGGTGGGTTTCTGCAACGTGGTGGCCGGGCTCCAGGTCGGCGCCGCACAACTCGGCAACCAGGGGCTCCAGCTCCGGCTGCTCGCCGAAACCTCGCACCGCATCGACTCCAATCGCCAGCTCACCCTCGGCGCCGACATCGGTCTGAGAGGGTGGGACCCCGACTCCTTCGACGGCACCGGGCGGGCGCTCCTCAACGTCCAGTGGCGGCGCCTCATCAAAGAGAACCTCTTCGGTCTCTTCACATTCGGAGTCGTCGTCTTCGGCGACGCCGGCGCCACCTGGGACGCACAGGTCGGTCCCGACACCGACGGCATCCGTCTCGACGCCGGTGTGGGTCTGCTGTTCGATCTTTCCCACCTCAGCCGCACCAACCTCCTGCGGGTCGACCTCGCCTTTCCGGACGACGGCTCCGGTCCGACCGTCGTCATCAGCACCAGCACCATCTTCGGCCGCCGATCGTCGCTCAGCGACTGACCGAGGTGTAAGATCGAGATGGTGTCGCATTGTTTCCTCCTGCCGCGCTGCCTCGGACGGCCCTTCCTGGGCCTCCTGTTGGTGGTGTCGGCAGCCTCACCGGCAACATCCTCAACCCCGGATGGGCCCCGTCCCGAGAACCGGGTTGGGGCCGCGACCGACATCCGCATCGAGATTCACGACCGCGGCGATCTTCAGCGTCTGACCCGACTGGTCAGCATCGACGACGTCCGGGGCACCCGGGTGGTGGCGTCCGCCACCCCCGCTCAGCTCGCCGCATTGCGGGCCGCCGGCTACCGGTGGGAGGTCGTGCCCACAGCCGCCAAGGCCGATGCCGTGATGTGCCCCGACGGGTGGGTGGAGGACGGCGAGCGCTCCTGGTCGTGTTATCCGACCTACGACCAGTACACCTCGATGATGAACCGCTGTGCCGCCCAGCACCCTGAGATCTGCCGGCTCGTCGATCTCGGGCCCACTGCCAACACTCTGCGCCCCCACCGGTTGCTGGCCGTCATCATCTCCGATACTCCCGGGCTCGAAGAGGACGAACCCGAGGTCTTCCTGACCTCGACCATCCACGGCGACGAGACCACCGGCTACGCGCTCACCCTGCGCCTCATCGACCACCTGCTCTCTGAGTACGGCAGCAACGACGACATCACGGACCTCATCAACTCCACCGAAATCTGGATCAACCCGCTGGCCAACCCCGACGGAACCTATCTGGGCGGTGATCACACAGTCACCAGCGCCATCCGGAACTACTCGACATCGAGCGGCGGCGACTCGGGTGTGAACGGCAATCGCAACTTCCCCAGCCCTAAAGGCGACGATCACCCCGACGGCTCGGCGTGGTGGCCGGAGACCGAGGCCATGATGGCGCTGGCCGCAAGCGAGACCTTCGTCCTGTCGGCCAACTTCCAC
This sequence comes from Candidatus Sulfomarinibacteraceae bacterium, assembly GCA_963741385.1. Taxonomy (GTDB): domain Bacteria; phylum Acidobacteriota; class Thermoanaerobaculia; order Thermoanaerobaculales; family Sulfomarinibacteraceae; genus Sulfomarinibacter. The sequence continues at coordinate 115,400 of CAVUHO010000015.1, read as the reverse complement.
GGCGGCGCCGAGGTCGTCAACTATCCGTGGGACACCTGGCAGCGGCGGCACCCCGACAACGACTGGTTGATTGATTTGTCCCGCGATTGGGCCGACCTCGCCCAGGCGGACAGCCCCGGCGGCTACATGACGAGCGTCACCAACAGCGGTATCACCAACGGCTGGGACTGGTACGAGGTCGATGGCGGACGGCAGGACTGGATCACATTTTTCGAGGGCGGACGCGAGCTCACCATCGAGCTTTCCAACACCAAACTCCCGCCGGCTGACGAGCTCGAAGGCTTCTGGCAGTGGAACCGCCGAGCTCTCATCGATTTCATCGGCCACGCCCACCACGGCATCCGCGGCGTCATCACCGATCAATACGGTGAGCCGCTGGCCGCGACCATCGAAGTTCTGGGGCTCGACACCGTGATCGACGGCTCGATGGTTCGCACCGACCCCGACGTCGGCGATTTCCACCGCCTCCTGCTGCCGGGTCTTTTTGACCTCGAAATCCGGGCGGACGGGTGCGTGGCGGAGAAGGTATTCGGCGTCGCAGTGAGTGAGGGTGAACCGACCCGGATCGACGCCTCGCTGTGGTGCAACCGGGTGCTCCGGCCCTCCCGCCGCGTCGCGCCGTGACCTCAATCCTGTCGGCGACACGACCTTCGGCGACAGGTTGCGAAGATCAGAAATCGCGACGTCGTCTCCGTACTCACTCCAAATAATTGAAATTCCTGCCGCATAGAAACCGATCCACCAGGTCCAAAATGCCCCTTTTCAACCGCCGGATTTCGCTCGTTGAGAACACATCTCGTAAATGAGATTACTGTTGCATAGCTATATTGCTTGTTGTATATTCCCACATGTGAACCGATCGTCATGTGTTAATCGGGTGTGCCAACCGCGCACTCGTAAATAACCGGGAGGAGGAAATCCATATGATCCCCAGGATCGAAACGTGTGTGTTCGTGAGAGTCGCTCTGGTGGCTGTCACAATCGTCATGGTTGCCGCTGTGGCGCCGGCCCAGGTGACGGTGTCCTTTGCTGTCAGCGGCAACGCGGTGCCGGGGGGCACGGTTGACGTGACCGCCAACGTCACCGCCACCGACAATTCGACCGTCCAGTCCTATTCGTGGAATCAGGTGGGCGGCGCGCAAGCGATGCTCAGCGGGACCGGTACCAAGACCGTCACCGCCGTCCTCGCGACCGAAGGCGACTACAAGGCCTACCTCATCCACGTACTGGCGGAGCCGCCGATCACCGCCGAGCAACTGCCGCCCAACGTGCCGGTGCCCCCGGGTGAGTTCCCGGGCGGGCTCCAGGACCGTTTCCAGGTCGTGGCGATCAACCCCTTCGCGCTCGAGCACGCCTCCGCGGTGGCGCTCGAGGTCGAGGTTGTGACCTCGTCCGGCACCTACCACGCCGAGGTCGATGTCACGACCGCCCTCCCCTGGAAGGTCTCGACCGGCCTCCTCAATGTGCCCATCAACGCGCCGGTCCTGCTCCATGGCAAGGATCAGGGCAGCTACAGCTGGACCCTCACCGGACCCGGCGGATCGGCCGCCATGCTGGCCGACGCCTCCTCCCGGAACCCGACCTTCACCCCCGACGTGCCGGGCCACTACACCGTCGAGGTCGACCAGGAAGGCACCAAAGAACTGGTCAGCATGTCGGTCTACGCCGGCACCTGGATGGGCATCATCGTCGGTCAGGACGAGGACGGGCGGCCGGTCTCCGACAGCTCGTGCCTGGGCTGCCACAACGACCGGACCGCTGCGGACATGTTCACACCGTGGGCCCAGACCGGCCACGCTGAGATCTTCAGCAGCCAGCTCGACACCAGCACCCACTACAGTTCAGCCTGCTTCTCATGCCACATGGTTGGCTACGACCCGACCGCCGACAACCACGGCGTCGACGAAGCCGACGACTACCAGGCGTTTCTCGCCGCCGGCCTCCTCAACAACCCTGGCGACAACTGGAGCGTGGTCCTCAGTCAGTTCCCCGACACAGCGCGAAAGGCCAACATCCAGTGCGAGAACTGCCACGGCCCGCAGGTCGGCGGCGCCCACCTTCCGGACAATCCCGCGGGCGAACCGCGGGTGAGTCTGTCGTCGACCGTGTGCGGATCTTGCCACGGCGAGCCCCTGCGCCACGGCCGCTACCAGCAGTGGCAGCTGAGCGGGCACGCCAACTACGAGCTGGCGATCGAAGAGGGCGAGAGCGGCAGCTGTGCGCGCTGCCACACCGCCAACGGCTTCCTGGCCTGGCTGCCGGTGCTCACCGGTGAGGTCGCGGGCGACCCGCTGGCCGACGTCGAGGTCACCTGGACCTCCGAGGAGACCCACCCCCAGACCTGCGCGACCTGCCACGATCCGCACGCGATCGGCACCACCACGGGTGAGCCGACCAATGCGACTGTCCGCATCAGTGGCGACACGCCGCCGCTGATCGCCGGCTTCACCGCCACCGATGTCGGCCGCGGCGCGATCTGCATGACCTGTCACAACAGCCGCCGCGGGCTGCGCAACGACAACAACTTCAACTCGGAGATCTACGGCACCTCGGAGGCCTCGCGTGCGCCCCACCTGGGCCCGCAGGCCGACGTGCTCATGGGCCAGAACCTTTACCTGATGGACCCGGGTCAGCGCAGCCAATCACTCCAAGACTGTCGAACGTCCAGGACACCTGTGTCACCTGCCACATGGAGAAGACTCCACCGCCGGATGATCTCTCGTATGCCCAGGGCGGCACCAACCACACCTTCTACGCTTCCCCGACCATCTGCCAGAGCTGCCACCCCGGCCTCGATGCGGCCGATTTCCAGGGCCCGGTCGAAGGACAGGATGCACCAGCTCGAGGCCCAGCTCGAGAGCTCGTTCTACAACTTCTTCGACGCGCAGATCGAGGCTGGAAACACGATCGACGTCGGCGGTCAGGCGACGATCACCGACGCGCTCGACATCGCCGAGATCCAGCTCGCCGAGAGCCGCGGCCGCCAGGCGCTGACCATCACCTTCACCGACACGACAGTCGTCGGTCCGACCGCGGTCAACAGCATCAAAGTCGTGCCGCCGGGTGGCGCACCGTACGAAATCTACAACGGCATCAACCCGTTCGTTATCAAGGCCTTCTGGAACCTCCTCATGTTCGAGGCCGACGGCAGCCTCGGTGTCCACAACCCGACCGTCGCGATCCAGGTTCTGGATCGGTCGATCGAAGTCCTCGAGTCCGACATCGAGCCTTGCGCGCCCGATGCGAACACCATGTGTCTCAACAACGGCCGCTTCAAAGTCGAGGTGAACTGGAACGATCACCACGGCGCCACCGGACCCGGCATGGTCGCCCCGTGCGGCACCGACGACTCGGGGCTCTTCTACTTCTTCAACGAGGACAACTGGGAGATGCTCTTCAAGGTCCTCAACGGGTGTGGTTATAACAACCACTACTGGGTGTACTTCGCGGCCACTACGGATGTCGGCTTCAACATCAGGGTGACCGACACCATGACCGGCTTCACCAAGGCCTACAGCAACAAGAGCGGCGTGGACCTCGACTACAGCAACGAGCTCGGACACCCGGCGAACGCGGTCACCGACAACACCGCCTTCGCGACCTGTCCATAACATCAACCTCAACTGGAAAAAGCCGCCGCGAGGCGGCTTTTTCTTTTCCCCGCTCCGCGGCTCGACGCGGAGGGGGATGCGGGTTAGGCTCGTGGGATGTTCCGAACCGGCCCGAGGATGCAGAGAGCTCCCGAACTTTCGTGGTGGATCGGCGGGGTTGTCGCGACCGCGCTCGTACTGCACGGCGCATTCGCCAACGACCGGTGGCGCCTCCCACCGGAGACGCCATTCGACAACACCCACAGCGGACACGCCGAGCAGTGGCGTTTCCTCGATGAGGCCTCAGAACTGGTGCCGCCGGGGGCCACGGTGACAATCCGCGCACCCGACCCCGACACCGAAATGAGCCTCTCGATGATGGCGGTGGGGCTCCTCCCCGAAGCCACAGTCGTGCCCAGAACCTATTACGGACGACCGGTGGCCGCCTCGGCAGGGGCACGATTCGTCTTGACCTTCGGCGCAGGCGCCGGCAAGGGTGACGGCCCGGGTCACCCCGTCGAAATTGCCGGCGGCACCGTGACCGATCGCGGATCACCGGACCCATGATCTCAGTCATCTTCATCGTCGCGACGCTGGCGGTCCCTCTTGTCTTCGGTCTGCCTCTCCTGCGCGTTTCCTCGTTGGCAGGCGTCGCCTTACCGGCGAGGACGGCAATCGCCTGGGCCGGTGGGACTCTCGTACTGGCGGCACTGCTGACCGCGCTCGCTGCCCTGGGCGTCGCCTGGACGCCGTGGTTGGTGCTGGCGATCGCCGTCATTCCGTTGGTCGTCGCCTCGCGAATGCAGGCCCCGTGGAGCCCAGCCAGCGCGTCCGTGTCGACGTTCGACCGGCCGATTCTTTTCGCCGCGGCGTTGGCTGTCGCCATCGCCGGCGCCGGGCTGTTCCAATTCGCGGCCGGCGCCGCGACCTCGGCCGATCTGTCGTATTTCTGGGGCGTCAAGGCGGTCCGGTTCGCGCTCGACCGCGGCTTCGATTTCCAGTGGTTGCAGCAGCCCCACCTGATCCACCTCCACCCCAGCTACCCACCGTTGTGGCCGGTCTCGCTCGCGTGGGGCGCCCTGCTCGCGGGGTCTCTGCCGTGGACAACTGCGCCCATCCTCACCTGGCTGTACGTGATCGCCACCGGGCTCATCACCCACTCGCTGCTGCATCGACGCCTCGGACAGCGCGAAGCGATGGTGGTCAGCCTGCTGTGGTTCGCGGTGCTCACCGGGTCGACCGTACGTTCTTTCTCTGGCGGCAGCGCCGAGGGGCCGTTGCTTCTCTTCGTCACCGTCGCCGTCACCACCCTGGTCGTCGAGGACAGGAACGAAACCCCGAAGCTCCGATGGCTGGCTGCGGGCGCTCTCGCAGGCGCCGTACTGACCAAGAGCGAGGGTGCTGTCGCCGCCATCCTGGTGATTGCCGGCACCGCGATCCGCGACGTGGTCTGGCACCGCCCCGGCCCCATCCGTTGCATCACGCGGTTGGCCCTGCCGGCACTGGCCGCGGCCGGGCTGTGGGCCGCGATCAGGGTGGCGCATGGTCTGCCGTTGACCGACCCGATCCGCGAGACCGCATTGCGCATCGACTTCGGCCACCTCGAGGTGATCCTCAAGGTCTGCGCGCGGCTGCTCGGCACGGGCGTCCTTGCAGTTGGTTGGTTGGCGCCGCTGGTCGCTGCATCGGCAACGAAGGGTCTCCACCTGATCCGGGGTCTCCCCGGGCTGGCGGTCGCCGTTGGCATTCCGTTCTTTGCCATCGTCTACTACGTGCACGCCGCGGGCAACCCCCTCAACCTCATCGTCTGGACGTTTCCCCGCCTTCTCCAGCCGGCGATCTCGGCCTGGATCGTGAGCCTTGGTGTCGTCTGCTTCGCCAGGCCGGCAGCGTCACACGGCGTGGACAATTGATGCGGCGCCGTCGCCTCGATCTCATCCTCGATCTCACCAGCCGCTGCAACATCCGTTGCATCATGTGCTACTTTTCGACCACCGACCGGCTGCACTTCAAACCGTTCGACCTCGACCCCGATACCCGCGGCAACATGGGCATGGACATGATCCGCCACGTCGCCTCTGAACTCTTTCCTCACACTCGAAAAATCGGTCTGGGGTGCGCGGCCGAGCCCCTGCTCCATCCGGGGTTTGCAGAGATGTTGGAACACATCCGTTCCCACCGGGTACCCAACACCTGGATCCAGACAAACCTCCTCGCTCTCACGCCCACCACCGCCGAGGCGATCGTCAGCAACCGCGTCAGGACCGTGGCCGTGTCCATCGACGGGACGAACCAGAAGACCTACGAGACCATCCGCCGCGGGGCGTCGTGGGACCGCCTGCACGAACGCCTCCAGTTGCTGCGAGACGCAAAGACCGCCGCCCGTGCAGCCCTCCCCCGTCTCCGTATCACCTTCACGTGGATGCGGTCGAACCGGGAGGAACTCGAGACCCTTCCCGAGTTTGCCGAAGGTCTCGGAGCGTCTGAGCTCGACGTCCGTTTCGTCGCGCCGACCGTCGGGGTCGACAATCGCGGCGAACTCCTCGACTCGGAGGACCCCGAACTCATCATGTCCGAGCTGTGGTCGGCGGCCCGCGAAGCCACGATCCGCGGGCTTCGCCTTTACGCCTACCCCGCACTGCGGAAGGAGGCTGACGCCGAGGACACGCTGGCGGGCAAGATTCGTCGCCGGCTGTGGCTCCTGCGGTCGGGCATCGACGGGCCGGCACAGTGGCGGCGGTCATTTCTCGAGCGGCGCGACGGGTGTTCCTTCCCCGGGCGCACCCTCCTCATCCGCCCCAACGGCGCCGTCCTGCCGTGCCCATTCTGGGAAGAGGAACCGGTGGCGTTGATCCCGGGAGACGGCCGTGCGGCGATCCTCGAGAGCGAAGGCATCGCCGAAATCCGCAAGCGGACTGCGCGACGGGTGCCCCGTCGGCAGCTGCCGGATCTGTCACCGCGAAGCAAGGACGCGCTGTTCAGGCCTTTCGCCGTGGATCCGGTCGCAGGCCGAGGGAAGGGAACCGGAAGAGGATGGGTTGCTCCTGAGGCCGATGGCTGACCGCAGCCCACGACGCTCGAGATCGACGGGCAGCAATAGCGGCGCTGTCGTCCGCCAGACATCACGACCCTGGAGCACCGAATGACCACCACTCGAGGACTGAAACCGACCACCCGCGACCGCGCGCAGATCGCCGAGATCTACACCTGGGACCTCAGCCACATCTATCCGGACTGGCTGGCCTGGGAATCCGACCTCGAGCGGTTGCGGTCCCTGATGGAGTCCTACCAGGAGCTCAAGGGGACGCTCGCCGAGGGCGCCCATCGAGTGCTCCTGGCGAGCCGGCGGTCGGACGATCTCGGGCAACTCGCCTACCGGGTCTACCAGTACCCGGGTCTGATGCAGAGCCAGGACACCCGCGACAACATCGTCCAGGCCCGCCTGGAGCAGGTCCGGCTGGCGCTCGCCGCCTTTCGAACAGGCCACCGCCTGGTACACCCCCGAACTGCTGCGGATACCCGAGGAGACGATGACGGTCTGGCTCGATGAGACGACCGAACTCGCCCCCTACCGGTTCGGGATCGAGGAGAGCTACCGGATGCAGCAGCACGTGCTCGACGAGGACGGCGAACGTCTGCTGGCCTACGCCTCGACCTTCAACGGCACCCCGTCGCAGACCTACACCATGCTTGCCGACGCCGACGTCAAGTTTCCGACCGTGAAACTTTCGGACGGTTCGGAGGTGGTGGTCAGCCACGCCAACTACTCTCAGGGGCTGCACTCGCAGAGACTTCAGGCCGACCGCGAAGCCCTCTTCAAGGCCCACTTCACGGTGTACGACGGATCACCGAACACCTTCGCCGCCATCTACAACGGCGTCCTCCAGAAGGACTGGTTCACCGCTCGCTCGCGCCGCTACGCCACGACCCTCGAGCACCAGCTCGACGAAGACAACATTCCACCCTCCGTGGTCGAGAACCTGATCGCCACTGCACGCAACGGCAGCGGCCCGTTGCAGCGGTATCACCGGCTCCGCAAAAGGGTCCTGGGCGCCGAGCGCTATCGATATTTCGACGCCTACCTGCCGCTGGTGGAGGTGGAGTGGCCGCTGCCCTACGACACCGTCGGCCGGATGTTGATCGATTCGGTCGCGGTCTTCGGCGAGGACTACCAGCGCACCGTCGAACGCGCCTTCGCCGAGCGCTGGATCGACGTCTACGAAAACGAGGGCAAGCGGTCGGGCGCCTTTTCGTCCGGGGTTTACGGGGTCCATCCCTACATGCTGCTCAACTACGCCGACACCCTCAACGATGCCTTCACTGTGGCGCACGAGATGGGTCACACCATGCACACCGTGCTGTCCAACGAGAGCCAACCCTTTGCCACCTCCTCCTACACCATTTTCGTCGCCGAGGTGGCCTCGATGACCAACGAGTCGCTCTTCCTCGACCGGCTGCTCGCCATGGAGTCGGACCCGGCTCGCCGGGTCGCCCTGTTGCAGCACGCCATCGACGACATCGCGGCAGGTTTCTACCGGCAGGCCATGTTCGCCGACTTCGAACTCCGCGCCCACCGCGAGGTCGAGGGGGGTCGCCCCATCACCGCCGAGGTGCTGCAGACGATCTATCTCGAGTGCCTGGCCGCCTTCTTCGGTGACGCCCTCGACGATCAGGAGTGGTACCGGAACACCTGGGCCCGGATCCCCCACTTCTACGGCTCGCCCTACTACGTCTATCAGTACGCCACCTCGAAGGCGGCGGCCACCCTGATCCACCGCCGGATGACCGAGGGAGACCAGACCGAACGGGCCGAGACCGTGGCGAAATATCTGGAGTTGCTCCGTTCAGGCGGCAACGACCACCCCATCACCCAACTCCAGAAAGCGGGCGTCGACTTCACGACCACGGAGCCGACCGAGGCACTCGTTGCGGAGATGGACCGCCTGGTCGACAGGCTCGAGAAGGAGATCTCAATTCTTAATTTTGAATTTTGAATTTTGAATTTCCGGCAACCCTTCCACACTTGCCCATCAGCAGCGAGACTGAAGGTGGGCCAAGGCCCGGCCTACGGCAAACCCGCGAGCCAAGCCTCTGAAACTGTCATCCCGACTGAAGGCCCGAAGGGCCGTAGCGGAGGGATCTGGGTGGGGGCTCCAGGCGACATCGATCCAAAATCCAACCCCCAGATCCCTCCGCTCGCTCGCTTCGCTCCCTCGGTCGGGATGACAGAGGAAGAAAGTTGGCGCTTCGCTCCCTCGGTCGGGATGACAGAGGAAGAAAGTTGGCGCTTCGCTCCCTCGGTCGGGATGACAGAGGAAGAAAGTTGGCGCTTCGCTCCCCCGGTCGGGATGACAGAGGAAGAAAGTTGGCGCTTCGCTCCCCCGGTCGGGATGACGGAGGAAGAAAGTTGGCGCTGCGCTCCCTCGGTCGGGATGACGGAGGAAGAAAATTGGCGCTTCGCTCTAGAAGCCGGTGAGACAGTCACAGCGGCCGGATCCAGCATCCAAAATCCAGCATCTAGCATCTAGCATCTAGCATCAGACTGATCTCGTTAACGTTCAATGGCTTGCGGCATCCAAAATTAAAATTGAAAATTAAGAATTTTGCGACGAAGCCGCCTTGTGCTTTCGCGTGCCCTCGTACATCTCGAACTTGAGGAGCCGGCACTCGATGGGCCCGTTGAAGAGTGGGATCTTCCGCGCCGGTTTGAGACCGATCTGTTTGGCCAACCGAGGTTCGCCGGCGAGGACCCACGCCGTGGTGCCGACCGCCTGGTTCTTGAGGCTGTCGCCGAAACGACGATAGAGGCCGAAAAGGTTCTCCACCTCGCCCACCCGTTTGCCGTAGGGCGGGTTGGCGACGATCATGCCACCGGACCCCCACGGCAGCTGGAGGTCGAGCGCGTCGCGCTGTTCGAGCTCGACCCAGCGCTCCATCCACGCCGCCTTGAGGTTCCTCTGGGTCGCCCGCAATGCGCGATCGGCACGGTCTCGAGCGAGGATGGGCTGCGGCGCCTCGCAGTGGCCATGGCTCGCCTCGCGTTGCACCTCTGCAAACGTCACAAGGTCGTGGACCGGCCACCGCTCGAAAGCAAACTCGCGGTGAAGCCCCGGCGGCGTCCGGGTCGCGATCAGCGCCGCTTCGACGGCAAAGGTGCCGGTGCCGCACATGGGATCGAGCAGGGGCTCGGATCCGTCGTACCCGGCCAGCAGGAGGATCCCGGCGGCCAGGGTCTCGGCCAGCGGCGCCGGCCCACCCCGTGGCCGATAACCGCGGTGCGAAAGCGGCTCGCCGCTGGAGTCGAGGCTGAGCGTTGCCGGCCCTTCTTCAACCAGGCGGAGGTGGAGGCGGATGTCGGGGTTGTCGCGATCCACATTCGGCCGCTGACCGCCCGCCGACCGGAGGCGATCCACGACCGCGTCCTTGACCACCTGCCCGGCAAACGTGGTGTTCCGAAACGCGCGGTGTTTTCCGACCACTTCCACCGAAAAGGTCTGGCCGGTCTTGAGGACGTCGCCCCACGGCACCGAGGCCGCCAGCTCGTACAGCCCGTCGCGGTTCAACACCGGCCCGCGAACCAGCGGTACCAGGACCCGCATGGCGGTGCGGAGGCGGATGTTGACGTTGTAAACGGTCCTGAGATCGCCGGCAAAGAGCACCGATCCGCGATCGGGCGCAACGGCCTCGGCCCCCATGGCGCGCAACTCGTCGGCCAGCACGCGCTCCAGACCGAGAGCGCAGGTGGCGGTAAGCGGTTGGGTCTTCCCAAGCTCGATCATTTGCGAACACTACATGGATGCCGGGGAGAGGACAAGACACGCTTTCGTTCAATTTCGGATTTCGGATTTCGGATTTCGGATTTCCCAACCCACCCCATCCCGACTTTCAGGTGGGAGGGTGGAGGAAAAATCCGAAATCCGAAATCCGAAATCCGAATTATTTCTTCTCGATGAATTCGATGGTGTAACCGTCCGGGTCTTTGACGAAGGCGATGACGGTAGTGCCGTGCTTCATCGGTCCCGGTTCGCGGGTCACCTGTCCACCGTACTCGCGGACGCGGTTGCAGGCACTGACGATGTCGTCGGCGCCGATGGCGATGTGGCCGAATCCGTTGCCGAGGTCGTAGGTCGAGGTATCCCAGTTGTGGGTCAGCTCGATCACCGCATTCGTGTTCTCATCGCCGTAGCCGAGAAACGCCAGCGTGAATTTCCCCTCGGGATAGTCTCGCTTGCGGAGCAGCTCCATCCCCAGCGCCTCGGTGTAAAACGCAATCGACCTGTCCAGGTCACCTACGCGGATCATCGTATGTAAGAGCCTCATGAAAACCTCCGGTTCAAATTCGGAATTCGGAATTCTGAATTCGGAATGCCGGGCCACCGCCGCTCGGGAAAAGGAATTGGCGTGCGATGGTCATTCAAAATTCAAAATTCAAAATTAAGAATTCATCAATAGTCGCTCGTCATGATGAAGACGGGCGCGCCTTCGAAGCGGGTGTACTTGGGGCGAAGGCGTTCGGTGTTGTAGTACTTTTCAATATCCACCACCTTCTTGCGGCTCGTCACCACGTCGATCGGCACGTCGTCGTAGCGGCCGTTGCGGATGTTGACCAGCCGCCCCGATTTGCCCTCCTGAATCAGATCCATGGCCAGGTTGCCGAAGGCCATGGGCACCACGGAATCGAGCGCATCGGGGTCGCCCGACCGCACGAGATAGCCGAGCCGCTGGTTGATGACATTGACGCGGTGGCCGTTGTTGTACTTGGGCGACAACTCGCGCAGCGCCCGCGCCACCCGGTCGCCGATGCCACCGAGCTTTTTATGACCGAACATGTCCTTCTCTTCGTCCTCGAAAACCATGTCGCCCTGGCCGGTGAAGGTCGCCCCCTCGGAAACCAGCACCACGCTGTAATTGGACGGGTTTTCCCTGCGGTCCTTGGACAACCGCTCACACAGATCACCGATGTCGAAGGTGTGCTCGGGGATCACGCAGCGGTGGGCGGCGCCGGCCATCGTCGGCAGCAGCGCCGTGAAGCCCGCATAACGGCCAAAGACCTCGATCACCAGAAAGCGCTCGTGGCTCCCTGCCGAGGTCCGCAGAGCGTGGGTCATGGCGATCGTGCGGGTGACGCAGGTGGAGAATCCGATGCAGTAATCGGTCCCCGGGACGTCGTTGTCCATGGTCTTCGGGATCGCGATGACCGGGATCCCGAGCTTATGGAGGTGGACACCGTACGACAGGGTGTCGTCGCCGCCGATCGGAATCATGGTGTCGATCCCGAGGTACTCGAGGTTGGCGAGCACCTCCTTGGTCAGATCGTTGGTCTCGTCAGTGTAGGTGTCGCGCAGGTGGTCGGGCATCACCGTCTGCGGAACGTGCGACGGCCGCGTCCGCGAGCTGTGGAGAAATGTGCCGCCGGTCCGCCCGACCTTGTTGACGACCTCCTCGGTGAGGTTGATCACGAAATCAGAACCGTTTTTTTGATCGCGGTCGATCTCGATCAGGCCCGCCCATCCACGTCGGATTCCCAACACCCGGTAGCCCTCCCGAATGGCGCGAACCGTCACCGCGCGGATCGCCGGGTTGAGCCCCGGCACATCGCCGCCGCCAGTGAGGATGCCGATGGTTCCCTTGTGCTTATTGACGTTGGCCATGGTGTTGCGCCCCCTCTCAAACCCACGCTCCGCCAACCACAACAGCAGTCGGCGCCCCAATCACTTCGGACCTTGAAATCTACTCCGAATTTGTCTTTGCGGCTACCCGCCAGCGCAGGGTTTCACCAGCCTTGAGCGGCACCACCTCGTGCTCCCCGAACGCATAGACTTCCGGCACCACCCACTCCTTGCGAACCAGCGCCAGGGTGCCGCGATTCCGTGGCAGACCGTAGAAATCCGAGCCGTGGTGGGAAGCGAAAGCCTGGAGGCGGTCGAGGGCGCCCGCGTCCTCGAAAACCTCGGCGTAGAGTTCGAGAGCAGCGTGGGCCGAGAAGATCCCGGCACAACCGCGCGGCGCCTCCTTGGTGTGGCGGGCGTGGGGCGCGCTGTCGGTGCCGAGAAAGAACCGCGGACTGCCGCTGGTGGCGGCCCACACCAGGGCCTCGCGGTGAACATCGCGTTTGAGAACAGGCAGACAGTAGTGATGGGGGCTGATACCACCGGTGAAGATCGCGTTGCGGTCGAACAAAAGGTGGTGTGGGGTTATGGTCGCGGCGACCGTTGCCGGAGCACGGAGGACCCACGCGACAGCTTCGGCGGTGGTGATGTGCTCGAACACCACCTTGAGCCCCGGCCACCGGCGGACCAGCGGATCCAGCACCCTGTGGATGAAAACCTCTTCGCGATCGAAAATATCGATGCCGGCATCAACCACCTCGCCGTGGACCAGCAGCGGCAGCCCGAGGCGGGCCATGGTCTCGAGGACCCGGTCAATCCGCCCGATGTCCGTGACTCCGGCATCGGAGTTGGTCGTCGCACCCGCGGGATAGAGCTTGGCCGCCACCACCGCACCGCTCGCGACCGCAGTTTCGATCTCTTCTGCCGAGGTCCGGTCGGTGAGATAGAGGGTCATCAGCGGTTCGAAAACCACTCCACCCGGCAGCGACCCGACGATCCGATCGCGATAGGCGACGGCCTGTTCGGTGGTCGTCACCGGCGGCGCCAGGTTGGGCATGATCACTGCCCGGGCAAAGGTCCGCGCGGAGTGCCCCACCACGTCCGCCATCGCCCGCCCGTCTCGCAGGTGGAGGTGCCAGTCGTCGGGGAGTGTGATCTTCAGCTGCATGGTTTCGGCCCACCGCATCTTCGCACATTCGTGCCTCATGGTGCGTGTGGGGGGAATTTCGGCTAGAATGCCGTTTCACAGGACTGTTGGGTGGCTCGATGAACGAAAAGATCACCGTCGAAGAGCTCGAGAAGGCCGCGCACAACGTGCAGAGGTTGGCGGAATTCATCGGCGAGCGTCGCGACTGGATTCTTGCGTCCGATGCAGAGCAAGCGGCACGCTCTCTGGCCGAAGCCGCGCAGTCGTTGACCGCCGTTATCGCCAAGCTCTCGCTCTCAGATGATTTGGAAGATACCAAGATCCGCCAACCCGCCAGACTCAGCCCGTCGGGTAGGGTGACGGCGCCCAGGCTGACAAAGTTCGCCGAGTTCATCGACCAGCTGCGGCAGTGGTTTGCCGCGCACGACGGCGCTACCCTCCCCGAGGGATCGGACCGGGCCGTGCGTTCCATTCATGCCGCTCTGGCCGGCGCTTTCGCGGCCGTCGAACAACTCCGCGGACCGTCCATCGCGACCGAACCGGCGCCGGAACCGCTGGTCAGCGGCGATCTGGGGCCGGTGGCGGACGTCGATATGACCGCCCGGCTGGTGCTCGAGGACACTGCGGCGCGGCCGCTTCTGCAGATCTTTCGCGGCGTCACCGAGCTCACGCCAGAAGCCATGACCATGGTCGACGGGTTCTTCGCCAAACAGGGGATCGTGCTCCAGGGCGCCGAACGACGCCGTTTCCAGGACAAGGCCTTGAAGTGGATCAAGGGAACGCCGGACGGACAGGTGTTGGTGGTCAGGTTGAGCGGCCTGTCCGGGAAGGCCGAGGCCTACTCCAGCTATCGACCTAAAGGATCCTGAGGTGAGGGGAACAGAACCCGTCGAACCGCGTAGTGAGCTTTAAGATGAATATGCCGACGCGCTCGCCGCTTGCCGCCCTGATCCAACGATTTCTCCCGAGGCTGCGGTACCCCTATTTGTTTCTCATCCTCGGCGGATTGTTTCTGATCGACCTGGTGACTCCCGACCCCATCCCGCTGGTGGATGAGCTCATGCTCGCCATGCTGACCTTTCTCGCCGCGACCCTCACCATGCGGAAGGACGAGGTGCCGCCCCCCGTGACATCACCCCACCCGACCCCGACGACCGACTCAGCGTTGGTGATGGTCACCCGAAGCCGGACGATTCGCCTCGGTAACCAGCTCCAGCGACCGGACGTCGAGCCGGGGTGACTCCGGCGACGGTTCAACACGCAGGCGAAAGGTGAACTCTCCACGGCGGCCGTGCAGCGGCACTCGAATCCACTCATCGTCCTCGTCGGATGGAACCAGCGTGCGGCGAAAGGGGGCATCGCGCCCGATGCCTCCGCCCTGCGGCCGGGCCACCGTCATCTCGCCCGACCCTCCCGGGCTGCGAAACCGGTACCTCATCCGCAAGGCATCAACCCGGTCGTCAACCGTGAAGCGGGCCTCGAACACCCCCGGCGAAAGCAACACCAACCGCTGCCCTTCGAAATCTACGGCTACGGGCGCCGGACTCGAACGGTCCACATCACCTTCCTCTTCCAGCCGGAGCTCGATCCGCCGCAGCTGCAAAGCCCGTCGGAGCTTTGGAACCCGCTCGCGGTCGGCAAGGCGAAACACCAACCGGTTGGCGCCCGCTCGCAACGCGCCCTCCGGCACCATCACGCTCCAGCGTTGCCAGCCCCGCTGGAGATTCGAGGTACCGCAGTCGAAGCCGTTGACCGAGACCCCGACACTGCGCACCGGGCGTTTGCCGGCCGCCGGCCGACCCTCGAGGATCATGACCCGCTGCCCTCCCCGAACCAGGTCGAGCCCGATCTCGCCGCCGTCGCCGAGCAGCCAGACGCCCGACGGATCCGCCGCAGACCACAACGGGCCGGCGAGCAACGGAACCGGCAGAAGCCTGACACCCGCCTCCCGAACGCCGCCGCGGAGGTCAATCACCGGCTCCCACTGTTCAAACTGAACCGAGCCCGGTTTGAGAACCACCGGAGGCGGCGGTTCCACTTCGCGCAGGGTCCGCACGAGATCGCCGACGGCGACCGCCGCAAAGGCAAAAATGATCAGGAGCGGCAGCGGCCGCAGGAGCTGACGCGGGTCCATCAGTCGTTCCGATCGGGCCGATCCGTCGCTGGTTCCCCGTCCGCGTCCGCATTCCGGCCCGCCAGGAAATCCACGACCTGAAAGTCCGAAGCCTCGGCGGCGGCGATCAGGAGCCGCACCGCGTCACACGCGCGGGCCACCCCTTCGACAGCGTCCGCCGGGTCCACCACCACCGATCGGATGGCGGACGCAGCAACCAGCGCGCCGACCAGGTCGACAAACCGCTCACGGTTGAACCACACGATCTCCCGATGGGTGTTGACGGCCAGAAAACGGCGTCCGACAGGGTCTTCGAAAACCGCGGCAAGCTCGCCCGGAGATGCCGGCATGGCGGCGGCGCGCCTCTCGGAGAGAATCATCAGTTCGACTGCGTCCGCGAGAGCGCGGGCCGCATCTTCCGGCACCCCGAGTTTTTGCGCCACCTCGCCCAACAACAACCCAAGGTGCCAATTGACGTATCGCGCGCGGGCCCGTTCACGGCCACGATCCGGACCCTCCAGACGGCCGAGATGCCGGGCCACGATCCACATCAGAACTGCGGCCCATCGTTCGGGCCGCACCAACGCGTCGCCGAGCGGCGCCATGGCAGCGTCATCGACCCCCTCGACCCGGCTCGCCGGTTGGCCGACCAGGAGGGCGATGGCGAGGAGGGCTTCGAGGTCGGTGAGCATCGCGGCTTCGAGGTCGGTGAGCGAACCGTCGAAACCCGCGCGTTCCGCGGCCGCCGCGACGATTACCGCGACCTCCTCGGCTGCGACCTCCCGCAGCCGGGCGCCGGCGTCGACAGAGGCTTCCGGAGTCACCAGATCGCTCAGGATCGTGATCTCCAGCAGGCGCCGGATGGGATCGAGAACAGGAGCCATGACCCGCACACCCAGGACTTCGTCCACGCTGCGAACACCGATGCCGTCGAGCTCTGCAGCAAGCTCTGCCCAGGGATGCTCCTCGTCCGACACCACCTCACGGAGGGCGACGAAACAGTGCAGTTGGTAGGCCCCGAGGTCGAACCGCATCCCGTCATCCCGAAGCTGCCGGCACGACCTCAGATACTCGAGACTTGTCACCGCATCCCTCAGGATCAGGTAGGCTTCCGGGCCATCAGGGAGGCGCAGCCCGTCGCCGAGGGTGGTGCGAACCAACGGCCGCTCGGGGTTCCCGGGTTCGTCCGCCACCCCGGTCGAGAGCCGGATCCAACCGCGGGTGTCGGCGTGCCGGTTGTGGAAGACCACCAGGCTCCTGTCGCCGTCCACCTCGTTGGAGTAGGCGAAGACATTCTCGTCCACCGAGGAGTCGTCGCGCACGAAATCGTAGAGCCGGAACCGGCCGACCTCCGCGAAAAGACGGCGCCGGCGCAGCAGTGGGAAGAGCTGGCGGCCGTGGCGGGCCACCAGCCCCTCATCGGCGGTCTCGTCCCACCGCGGCCGCCGGAACTCCATTCCGTACTTTTCAGCCAGACCCTCCACCTGTCCGTGGCCGAACATGGGAAGCCCCGGCATGGTGGCCATCATGGTCGACACCCCGAAATACTTGTCGCCGGTGCCGAACTGGTCGACAGCGGTCCGTTCGTCCGGGTTCGACATGAAGTTGACATAGCGCTTGAGGATCTGCGGGTCGAACTCGAGGGTCGTGCGGATCAGCTGGCGGTACTCCGCGTTGCGCTCATCCCGCAGCATGTTCATGAAGGCCGAGTTGTAGACACGGTGCATCCCGAGGGTGCGAACGAAATACCCCTCGAGCAGCCAGAACGCCTCGGCGAGCAAGAGCGTGTCGGGGGCCTCCGCGGCAACCCGGTCCACCACCTCGCGCCAGAATTCGTGCGGCATCACCGCATCGAACTCCGCCCGCGACATCCCGAACTCGGACCGCGAAGGGACCGCACCGGCGGCGCCGGGTTCCGGGAACCACAGGCGGTGGTAGTTCTGTCGGGTCAGGGTCATGGCCGCGTCAAAACGGATCACCGGCGACCGCCGTGCCACCGCGAGGATGGTCTGGATGACCGCCTCCCGGACGTCGGCCCTGGTGTAGTCGAGTTGGGCCGTGTCGTTCCACGGCATCGAGGTGCCGTCGTTGCCGTGGTAGATGTAGCGCTCGCTTCCGGTGTGGCGGTCGAGCCGTTTGAAGACCACCGCGGCGTCCGTTTTCGACCAGTACTTGTCCTCGATAAAGACGCCGACCCGGTCGTCGTCCGACAGGTCGGGGCCATTGAATTCATAGGACGGGTAGGGCGAGCGGTCCACCGACAAGAACCAATCGGGGTGGTTGATCACCCAGTGCGAGTCGATCCCCATGTGATTGGGCACCATGTCCGTCGAGAGGCGAATGCCGTGCCGCCAGGCCCGGGTCCGGAGATCGTCGTAGGCGCTTTCCCCGCCGAGAACATCGGCGATCCGATAATCCTTCAGCGAGTAGGCCGACGCCACCGCGTCTTCGTCGCCCATCCTCCGCTTGATGCGCTCCGACGCGCGGCTGCGCTCCCAGACGCCGATCAGCCACAGACCGGTGAACCCCGATCCGGCGAACTCCGCGAGCTCAGCGTCCGGCACTGCATCGAGCGTCGTGATCTCGCGCCCGTACTTCCGGCTCAGTTGGGCGAGCCAGACGTGCGCGTTCTTGGCGAGCAAAACCAGGCGTGGCATCCAATCGAGGTCGGCCGAGTAGTTCTCGACCTCGTCGTAAAGCGCTGCGTAATCCTGAGGCTCGAACGATCCCGGGCCCGGCCCGGGCGGAAAGAACACCCGCTGCTCCTCGGCAATGAAATCGAGGCCCCCGAGGACCCGGTGCAGTTCGGGGCCGAGCAGCTCCGCCCAGGTCCCGCGGATATACGCGAGCTGGCCTTCGAGCGAGGTCGGCGCCGCCCGCATCGGGGCGTACAGCCGTTCGAGCAGGGTTTCGCCACCGACGCCGCCGGCGGCCAAACCACCGAGACCCGTGGCCGAGCCGCCGAGAATTGTTTCGATGTGCTCCAACGCCTCCTCGTAGTCCGTCTCGCGGCGAAGCGTCGCGTCGTCGAACAGCTCACGAAAGTCGGAAAAGGCCGGGTTGCGGTTGGCCAACCACAGCAGTACCAGTTCTTCGACCACGATCTCGCGATGCGGGACTCCGTCGGTGGCTCCGGCCAGATACGCATCGGCCCCGGTCTCACCGCGATAGACCGCGACGGGAGGAAATTCGTCGACAAAGGTCTCGAGGACGCGGTTCAGCTTCTCCGACCCGAGATCTCTCGACAGCAGCGACAGGACCTGCGCCCACAAACGCGGCGCCCGGACCTGCCGGTGGCGCGCCACCATCAGATGCAGGACCTCGTCAATCAGACCCAGAGCGTAGAGACGGCTCGCCCGCACCGCTCGTTCGGGGTGGTGGTGCACGTCACGCTGTTCGTTGAGGCGGTGGGCGAGCTCACGGGCCGCACGGAAATCGGCAAACACCACGTTGCCAGTTACCGAAAACAAGGTGTCGGACAGACCGTAGGCGGCGCGAACTTTCCGCGAAATGTGGAACTCGCGCGCAGCACGGTCAACGGGAAACAGCTTGAAGGTCGTCATCTCAGGATCCGGGGCCATCATACTGATGATTTCGGATTTCGGATTTCGGATTTCGGATTTCCCGGCCACCCTCCCCCACTGAAAAGGCGCCGATGGGTGGATTTCGGAATTTCGTTTTCGGACATGACGGGCGTCGTCCAGCGAAAATGACTCGGGGTGGGGTGGGTGGAAAAATCCGAAATCCGAAATCCGAAATCCGAAATTGTCAATCGGCGGTGCCGCCATCAAACAATTCGAAGGTCAGCGGGCAGTGATCCGAGACATCCCAGAAGGTGCCGTCCTCCGCTCCCGGCCGCGATACCAGATCGGCGCAGTCAAACCTCGCACAGTGGAGCCACGCCTGGACCGGCGCCGCGAGGTCGTCGACGCCCAGACCGCGCAGGAACACGTGGTCGAGCAGCGAAGATTTCTGAATCCCATCCCAATCGCCACCACCCTCCCAGTACTGCGAGCACCCGGTGGTGTTCGGCAGTCGTTCGAGCCCTGCAGCCCCCAGGATCGAGTCGATCGACTGCAGCTCACCGTCGGTGCCGCCGCGCGGCGAACCGGCGGTGTTGAAATCGCCGACCGCAATGACATCGGGGTCACCGACCTCCTGGACCCAGTGTTCGATCCACGCGGCGAGAGCCCGATTCTGCCGACGGCGATCTTCAAAACCTCCGCGGCCCGACTCCCAGTGCACGACGATGAACGTGAAGTCCAGTCCCGGGTCCCTCCGGCTGCGAAAACGGGCCGCAAACCCGGGCCGCATTCCGGGCTCGAAGGTCACTTCGGCGATGTCGAACGGCTCGTCCACAAGTTCCAGCACCCCGGTGTCCCAGGCGATCGCCAGGTGCTGGCCGAACCTGCCACCTCCGGCCGAGAACCGCACACCCATCTCCCGGCCCTCGACGGCACGGCGGAGGATGGGCGGGAAGCGGCGGGTGTCGTTGACCTCCTGCAGACCCAGGAGATCGGCATCCAACCCCGCCAGGACCGCCTCGAGATCGCAGATGTTGGTGCGTCTGGAATAGCCGAGATCGGCTTCCTGCGGGCGCTCGTCGAGGGGAAAGTTGCGGACATTCCACGAGACGATCCGCAGCACTTCCCCGGTGGCGGCCGGCGGCAGATCCGCCTGGATGACCGCAGGTCCGGCAAAACCGCTGCACCGCAACTGTCCCCTCAGCACGAGGGCCAACGTGCTGATCAACAGGATCGAGACCACAACCGATACGACGAGGGTCTGTGATTTACGGGCCACGGGGTCAGTTTCACCCGGCGCCCGCGCGGGCGCAAGTCTTCCGGAGATCGAACCCGGCCGCGATCGACCGGCGGCGGAGCAAATCGTCTTGGAAACCGGACCGGCAGTCGCAAGAACCTGTCGTAAATGCGATTTGTTCTCAGCGGAATTTCAAGCCACTCAAGAAAGAATCTCGTAGAGAGCTGAACCTTCGCCACGAGACCAGAAAGGCTATCTGAAGACTTCAACAATTGAGTTGACAATCAAACGAGACTCATGCATTCTTCGATAGTCATGGGATTGTCACGGAATCTTCTGCGGTGCTTCCCGCACCGACCGTTGATCGCTCCGCCAACCACTGACGTGCTCACAATTGAGACTTCGTTTCGGAAAGTCAGCAATCTCATCTGGAACAATCGGGTCGCCGGCAGCGGCGGGCCGCAACAACCCACAGAGAGTTACTCCAAATTGGAGAAGGAGGCAGAGCGATGATATCGATCACGAGGAGTCTACTGGTGCTTGCAACCGCGGGCGTCGCGGCCGTTCCGATGGTGCTTCGCACCCCGGCCACGCGGGTCACGCCGACGGGTGAGACCGATCCGCGGAATGTCTACGCCAAGAGCCAGGCCGAACACTATCTGACCAAAGAGCAGTTCGCCTTTATCCGGCCGGGCATTCAAATCACGGTCGAGGACGTACAGATCCCGGCCGACCGCCACCCGGTGGTGACGCTCGCCATCACTGATGACCAGGGCCAGCCCATCGATCGCGCCGGCATTCAGACCCCGGGTGCCGTGAGCCTGAGCTATATCCTGTCGTGGTACGACGCCGAGCGCCGCGACTACGTCGCCTACACCGTGCGTACCCAGAACAGCCCGATCACCGGAGACAGCGCCGTCCAGGCGTCGACCGACTCCCGCGGCACCACCGAGGACCTGGCGATGGGGCGCATCCGTTACACCTTCGGCACCCAGCTGCCGGCGAGCTACGACATGTCGGTGACCCACACGGTCGGCATCTACGCCAGCCGGAACCTCACCGACACCCCGCTCGCCACCACGCAGTACGACAACATCGAGTACGACTTCGTGCCTGACGGCAGCGAAGTCGTCGACCAATGGCAGGGAATTCTTGACTCCACCTGCAACAGCTGCCACAACCAGCTGGCGCTGCACGGCGGCAGCCGGCGCGACGTCAAGCTCTGCGTACTGTGCCACAACAAGCAGACCATCGACCCCGACACCGGCAACACGGTCGACATGAAAGTGATGATCCACAAGATCCACTTCGGGCCCAACCTGCCCAGCGTCCAGGCCGGCATCCCCTACCAGATCATCGGTCGGTCGGTTGCCGACTTTTCCAACACGGGATACCCGCAAGACATGCGCAACTGCGTGCGCTGCCACACCGCCAACACCCCCGAGGGTGACATCTGGCTCACACGCCCCAACCGCGACGCCTGCGGTTCGTGCCACGACGACATCAACTGGGAGGTCTCGGGCGAGGGCCACCCGGTGGCTCAATTCGACGACAGCCTGTGCGCCGCCTGCCACATTCCTCAGGGTGAGCACGAGTTCGACATCTCGATCATGGGTGCGCACACGATTGCGACCAAGTCGAGCCAGCTCGCCGGCCTCAACATGGAGATCACCGACGTCACCGACGCCATGCCCGGCGGCACGCCGACGGTCTACTTCAGCCTGACCAACAATGACGGCTCGGTCGTCTCGCCGATCTCGGGGCTGCAAACCTTGACCCTACGCGCCGCCGGTCCCATCGGCGACACCATCGATCACACCATCGACATCAGCCAGGACGCCCGCCAGGCGACCATGGTCGGTGACGGGTACATGATCACCTTCGCGACCCCGATTCCCGAGGACGCCACCGGCAGCTGGGGCTTCTCGGCCGACGTGCGCCGAGCCGCCCTGATCGACAACGGGACGCTCGAGGGTCTCGCGGTCACAGAGGGCGCGTTCAACCAGATCTACTACGCAGCCGTCACCGACGCCGAAGCGATGCCGCGGCGCGAGGTGGTTTCGATCGACAAGTGCAACGTTTGCCACGACGTGCTGGCGCTCCACGGCGGCCAGCGCTTCAACACCCAGGAGTGCGTGTTCTGCCACCGGCCGAACAACACCGATGCCGCGGTCCGGCCCGAGGACGAGATGCCGGCCGAAGGAATCGACATGCGGTGGCTGATCCACCGCCTCCACACCGGCGAAGAGCTGACCGACGACTTCACGGTGTACGGCTTCCGCGGCTCGGTCCACAACTACAACGAAGTCGTGTTCCCCGGCGACCTCCGGTCCTGCGACACCTGCCACGTCGGTGAAACGTACAACGTGCCGGCCCCCGAAGGCTCACACGAGGTCACCACCGAGCGCAGCTTCTACTCGCCGACCCAGCCGGCCGGCGCAGCCTGTCTGGCGTGCCACAGTACCGTCGACGCGGCGGCCCACGCCTACGTCAACACGGCGCCCTTCGGTGAGTCCTGCGCCTCGTGTCACGGCGCCGACCGCCAGTTCTCGGTCGACTCCGTCCACGCCCACTAGCAAACCCGTGATCATGCGCCCCGCCGCAACGGCGGCGGGGCGCGTGTGACCTGGAAAGGAAGATCGGGTATGAAAAAGCTTATTTACACGCTGGCACTCGGCGCCCTGGTGGTCGGTCTCGGGACCGCCCTACCGGCCGCGGCCGGCGACCCCTCAGAAGATTGCGCCACCTGTCACGAGGACATCGCGGCCAACTTCGCCCACACAGTGCACGCTGCAAAAGACCGGGGCGGGCCGACCTGCGCCACCTGCCACGGCAACGGCGACCGGCACATGGAGGAGAGCGGCGATCCGACCCTGATCGGCAAACCCGAGGGACAGGACCTCGAGATCCTTTGCCTGACCTGCCATCGCGACACTCAGACGATGTTCTCCAGTCGTTCGGTGCACTCGGGGGCGCAAGTGACCTGCGTCTCGTGCCACAACATCCACACCGCGGATCCGCTGCAGCCCGAGATGCTGCAAGAAGACTGCCAACCAGCTCTGCGCCAGCTGCCACTCGTCAGCCGCAGGGTCGTTCAACCAGCCCTTCGGCCACCGGCTCGACCGCGGCGGCATGCAGTGCGTCTCATGCCACAACCCGCACGGCGGCGCCGGTGAGGCCAGCCTCAAGGTCGACCGTTCGGGCGACGTCGTATGCGTCAGCTGCCATGCGGAAAAACGCGGGCCCTACGTCTTCTCGCACGTTGCCGGTGTCACCGGAACCTGCCTCACCTGTCACGTACCGCACGGCGCATCGAACCCGATGGCGTTGACCCGTGCGCGGGTCGACCAGCTGTGCCTCGAGTGCCACAGCCCGATGGGCAACACCCTCGGGTCGCAGCCGCCGTCGTCCCACAACATCAACACGCCGCGATATCAAAACTGCACCACCTGCCACGTGATGGTCCACGGGTCCAACACGTCGCCGATGTTGCTGAAGTAGGGGGTGGATCGATGAACACATATCGCCTGTCGATCACCGCCTGCGCCTTCCTTGTCCTCGCCGTGTGGGTGCCTATTGCGGGCGCACAGTCGACCTCGCTCGACATCGAGGCCGGGTACCAGGAAGTCGATGTCAACGGCAACGAGGACATGTTCCGCACCCAGATCAACCAGCAGAACGGGTTTGTCCTGCGCAACTTCTCCATCAACTTCGTCGATCCGTCGGGCGACGCCGGTTTCGTGGATCGGTTGCGGGTGGACGCCTCCGGTTTCGGCGGCAACCCCGCCGGCCGCTTCCGTCTGCAGATGGGGCTCGACGACATCTACCGCATCAACCTCTTCTACCAGCAATTCGAGACCTTCAGCGCGCTGCCGGCCTACGCCAACCCCCTCCTCGACGACGGGGTCTACCCCGGACAGCACACCTGGGAGCGCAACCGAGACATCCTGGATTTCCAACTCGAGATCCTCCCCGGACGCACCATCACGCCGATCGTCGGCTATCGCTGGAACAGCTATGACGGACCGGGCACCTCGACCTACTCCGTCGGCGCCGACGATTTTCTGGTCAGTTCGCAGGTCGACGAGACTGAACAGGAGTTCTACCTCGGTGTGAACTTCGCGACCAAGAGCATCCAGGGAACCCTTCTGCAGGGCTGGCGGAGTTTTGACGGCACCTACACGGACACTCTCGCACCCGGTGCGGGCGCCGGTAACAACCCCGGCACGGTCATTGGTCAGGAAGTCGAACTCGACTCGTTCAACCGAACCACTACGACCGCCGCCGACACGCCGGTCACGACCTTCCACATCACCGGCCGGGTCACCGAGACCAGCCGCTTTGTCGCGTCGTACGTCCGTGCCGACTACGAGGGCGACACCAACATGAACGAGACACTGTCGGGCAGCCTCGTCAGCTTCCAGCTGTCGCGGTTCTTCGAGGGCCTCGACCAATCGGTGCAGAGCCGGACCGAGAACCCCTACTGGCGGGGTGAGGCCCGTTTCGAGTGGGACATCAGCCAAAAGGTCGGAATGCGCGTCGGCTACGAAATGCGCGACCGCCAGCTTCAGGGCTGGGCGCTGATCTCCAGCCTCTATATGGACACCATGACCTTCAACGGCTTCGACCCCAAGGACATCGCGACCCTGGTCGACGCCCAGACCGGTTACGAACGCTCGGAGGGCATCGCGAACATCAGGTTCGACTTCCGCAACCTCGGTCCGGTGGCTCTGTGGGCCGAGTACGCAGTCAACGACCAGGACGTCGATCTGTCGGCCGATGTGGCGGAGATCGTGCTGCCGGACGGTCAAGCCGGCGAGTACAACCGCCAGATCTCGACGTTCGATCTCGGCGGCATGGTGACCTTCGGCAAATTCAAGTTCCTGGTCGACGCGGTCGGCCAGAACGCGGACGACGTCGTTGTTCGCACCGATTTCAACGATCGTCTGCGGCTGCGCGGCCGGGTCGACTGGTCGATCAGCCGGTTGTTCCGGCTCCTTTTGACCGCCGAGTCGATCAATGCCGACAACGACAGCTCGGGGATCGGTTACCAGTACGACACCGACCGTTACGCTGTCGACCTGAACTTCACACCGACCGAGAACTTCCTGCTGCGGGCGGCATGGGACAGCTACCAGACCGACACCGAGATGCCGATCCGGGTGCCGCAGACCTTCCAGATCATCCCCGCGATGTACGCCGAAGAGGGCGAGCTCCTCGAGGGCAATATGCGGTGGAAGATCTCGCTCTTGACCATCGAAGCGGCGTACTCGACGTTTGAAAACGTCGGCAGCTTCCCATTCGAGATGGACCGCGCCTTTGCCAGGCTCGCCATCGACCTCAGCAAGCGCTTCTCGATTGCGGGCGAGTACGAAAACTGGGACTACAGCGAAGATCTGTTCCCGGTGGCCAACTACGACGCCAATCGCTGGGGCTTCTTCGTTCGCTGGCGGCAATAGCCAATAACCACATCCATCAACTCAGGGGGCCACACGGCCCCCTTTATTATTTCGGATTTCGGATTTCGGATTTCGGATTTGCCTCCGGCCCTTCTCACGGGCAATGCGAGGGTGGGTGGAAATTCGAAATCCGAAATCGAGGTGCTATCCTCCCCCGCCGATGGCTGATGAGACGCTCACCCCGACCCGCATCCTCCGCTTCTGGCTGCCGTTGGCGGCCACCTGGCTGATGATGGCGGTGGAGGGGCCCCTCCTGGCGGCGGTCATCGCTCGCGGCGCCGATCCCGTCTACAACCTGGCCGCCTACGGCGTGGCCTACTCGCTGGCGCTGGTGGTGGAGGCGCCGGTGATCATGCTGATGAGCGCCGCCACGGCCCTCGCCCGCAACCGGCAGTCCTACCTCCGGCTGCTGAAATTCACCCACGGTATCAACGCCGCAGTGACGCTGGCGATGGTCGTCACCCTCCTCCCACCGGTGTTCGACCGGCTGGCCATCGGTCTCATCGGCCTCCCCCTGGAGGTGGCATACCGCACCCACGTGGCGCTTCTCATTCTGCTGCCGTGGCCTGCGGTCATCGGCATCCGCCGTTTTTTCCAGGGGGTGCTGATCCGCCACAATCTCACCCGGCTGGTGGCCTACGGAACTGTCGTGCGCCTGGCCAGTATGGCGACCACCGCTGCCCTGCTGACGATCGACGGTCGTCTCGAGGGCGCGTGGGTCGGCGCCGCCGCGCTGACGGCCGGGGTGTGCGCCGAGGCGGTCGCTGCCTGGCTCATGGCGCGCGGATCCGTTCGGCAACTCATGAACAACCCCGACGCAGCAACAGGTGCAGGGGCGAGCTACGCCGGGCTGACCAGGTTTTACTATCCACTCGCCCTGACGACCGTGCTCAGCCTCGGCATCCACCCGGTGGTGACATTTTTCGTCGGCAACAGCCGCGCTCCGCTCGAGTCCCTGGCCGTTCTGCCGGTGGTCAGCGCCCTGGTGTTCATCTTCCGCAGCATCGGTCTCGCCTACCAGGAGGTGGTGATCGCGCTCATGGGCGACGATGGGCAGGGCTTTCGACAACTGCGCCGCTTCGGGCTCGGGCTCAGCCTTGCGGTCGTCATCGGCCTGTCACTGATTGTCTGGACACCGCTCTCCAGCGTGTGGTTTCGAACCGTCTCCGGTCTGTCCGTCGAGCTCGCCGCCTTCGCGCTGGCGCCGGCCCGCATCCTGGCACTCATTCCCGGCCTCGCCACCCTTCTGTCGTTCCAGCGCGCCATTCTCGTGGTCCGCGGGACCACCAGCGCCATCACCTGGGCGACCATGATCGAGGTGGTCGGAGTGATTGTCGTGTTGTGGGTGGCGATCTCCCAACTCGACGCCGTCGGCGCCGTCGCCGCCGCGGCTGCTCTGCTGATCGGACGGATCGGGGCGAATCTGTACCTCGTCCCAGCTTTGAGGACTTGAGGGGCAGGGGAGAAAGGGGGAAAGGGTCGTGTGCGGCGGAGGTGCCATTTTGAATATTGTCGGACACTCGGACGTTCCGGTCGGAGGGATGATTCGGGCAGACAATGTTCAAGGTGGCTCCTCACGGGAACGACGCCTGGAAAGGCATGGCCCGGAGGCGCCAACAGGTTTCGGTATGATCATCCTCCGCGAAAGGAGCGATCCATGGAATACCGCTTTCTCGGCAACTCGGGTCTCAAGGTCTCGGCTCTGAGCTTCGGCGCGTGGGTCACGTTCGGGCCGCAGATGGACGTCGACAAGGCCGGTCAGTGCATGCAGGCGGCGTGGGACGCGGGGGTCAATTTCTTCGACAACGCCGAGGTGTACGCCGACGGCGTCGCCGAGGAGATCATGGGGGCGGTGCTCCGTAAGAAGGGCTGGAAGCGCTCTGACTTCGTCGTTTCCACCAAGATCTTCTGGGGCGGCGAGGGCCCCAACGACCGCGGGCTGTCGCGCAAGCACATCCTCGAGGGGACCGATGCGTCGCTTTCGAGACTCGGACTCGACTATGTCGACCTCATCTTCTGCCACCGCGCCGACCTCCACACCCCGGTCGAGGAGACGGTGCGCGCCATGAACCACGTCATCAGCCAGGGCAAGGCCTTCTACTGGGGCACCAGCGAGTGGCCGGCGGAGCGCATCCTCGAGGCCTGGCACGTGGCGCGGCGCGAACACCTGATCCCACCCCTGATGGAGCAGCCGCAGTACAACCTCTTCCACCGCGATCGTGTCGAGCGTGAATATGCGCCGTTGTTCGAACGCATCGGGCTCGGTACCACCATCTGGAGCCCTCTCGCCAGCGGCCTCCTCACCGGCAAGTACAACGACGGCATCCCGCCCGGCACCCGCAGCACCGTCAAGGGCTACGAATGGCTGCGTTCCCGGCTCGAGGGCGAGATCGTGGATGAGAAGATCTCCAAGGTGCGCCGGCTCGCCCCGGTCGCCGAAGCACTCGGCTGCTCGTTGGCTCAACTCGCGATCGCCTGGTGTCTGAAAAACCCAAACGTCAGCTCAGTGATCACCGGCGCGTCTCGAGCCGAACAGGTCACGGAGAACATGAAGACCATGGAGGTCGTGGAGCGACTCACTCCCGAGATTCTCGAGAACATCGAGACGATCTTCGCCAACAGACCAGATCCGGAGCTGGACTGGCGTGATCGGTCGCGAGGGTTCCGAAGACCCCACGTCGTGTTGACGTCGCTGACCTGCCGCCGTAGCATGAGGCGTCTTTCGAATTGAGAACGACGTTGCCAGCAGGGAAAGGAGGTTCGATGTGATCACGTTGAATCGCAGACGAATGCTTGTCGCGGCGGCGGTGCTGATATTCGTACCGTCCCTCACCTGGGGGTCCGGTTTCGCCTTGTTCGAGGTCGGCGGCCGACAGGGGGGCATGGCCGGCACCATGGTCGCCGTCGGCGATGACCTCTCGACCCTGTTCTGGAACCCGGCCGGCATGGCCTTCCAGACCGACGAGGGTGTCCAGCTCATGTTCGGCACCACCCTCATCCAGCCCGAGGAGTCCTTCGTAGGCTCTTCTCCCTACCCTGGCGACGGCTACACCGCCGACCAGGTGGGGCAGACATTTTTCCCGATCCACCTCTTCCTCGGCATCCCGGTCAACGACCGCCTCGAGGTGAGCTTCGCGCTGTACAACCCGTTCGGGCTCGGCACCGAGTGGAATGACGACTTCCGCGGCAATTACATCGCGAAGAAGACCGATCTTATGGTCTTCGATCTCGGCGCCAGCATGGCCTACCAGCTGAGCGAGAACTTCGCCTTCGGAGTCGGGGTCGACTACATGTACACCACCATCGAGTTGACCAGAGACATCGGTCTGATCAACCCGTTCAACCAGCAGCTCTCAACGGTGGCGGAGACCACTCTCGAGAGCGACGGAATCAACTCGGCGTGGGCCTGGAACGCCGGCATTCTGTGGAAGATGGGTGCGGGCTTCAGCTTCGGCGCGTCCTACCGCTCCGAGTTCACCGTCAACGGTGACGGGAATGCGTCCTTCACCCAGGTTCCGACCGGCTATCCCGAGTTCGACAGTCTCCTCGGCACCATTCTCCCGTTCGACGGGACGGTGCCCATCGAGGCCACCATCAGCTTCCCGGATTTCTGGAACGTCGGTCTCGCGTGGCAGAACGAAAAGGTGACCTTCTCCGGCCAGTACGGAGTCATGGGGTGGAGCGCGTACCAGGAGCTTCCCATTATCTTCCCGGAAAACCCCGAATTCAGCTCGGTGCGTCAAGAGAACTGGGAGGACGCCTGGCAGTGGCGCGTCGGCTTCGAATGGCGCGCCAACGAACACTGGGATTTCCGGCTCGGCTACCTGGAAGACGAAACGCCGCAGCCCGCTTCGGGGATGTCCCCGATATTGGCTGATGCCACCCGCGCGGCCTACATGGGCGGTCTCGGCTACCACACCGACAGGTTCCGCTTCGACATCGCGTATGAGTACGTCGACGCCGAAACGCGGTCGACCGGCGGCCAGTCGACGGACGGTTTCAACGGCACCTACGACGCCAATTCCCCCTTGCTCCACATGAGCTTTACCCTCAAGTTCTGAAAAGGAGGACGCCAATGAAAAAGACAATCTTCGCAACCTGCCTGGTGGCCCTCCTCGCGGCGGCGCCCGCCGTGGCACAGGTGGACTTCACCAACTACGTCGCTCTCGGTGACAGTCTCACCGCCGGCTTTGTCTCCGGCTCGCTCATGAACTGGTACCAGGACCGGTCGTACCCCGCCGTATTGGCGCAACAGGCGGGATCTCCGGTCTTCGAACAGCCCTATATCTCGGAGCCCGGGATCGGCCCGATCTTCGAGTTGGTGTCGCTCGTGCCGACCCCGATCATCGCGCCCGTCGGCCTGATTCCCGGGATGCCGACCAACGCCACGTACCCCTACCCCTACAACAACCTCGGGATCCCCGGCGCCGATCTTTACGACATGATCTTCCAGGCCGGCGACATCACCAATCTCATCCAGGGCAATTTCGACAACGTCATGTTCGACATTGTCCTGCGCAACGGCATCAACACCGCCCTCGAGCAGGCCATCGGCCTCCAGCCCACCTTCATGACGGTGTGGATCGGCAACAACGACGAGCTCGGCGCCGTGCTTTCCGGCACCGCCATCGAAGGCATCACCATGACTCCGGTCGATTTCTTCGCCGGGCTCTACAACAACGCCATCGGCGCTCTCGCCACCAACACCACCGCCGACATCGTCCTCATCAATCTCCCGTACGCCACCTCCATTCCGTTCGCCACCACCCTGGATCCCTATGTGGACATCCCCGGCCTCGGCCGGTGGTATCTGGTGGCCGACACCGGCGTCCTGACCGACGCCGATCTCGTCACGCTGTCCGCCGGAGCGCTGATCGCCCAGGGTTACGGCCTCCCCGGCGGATCGCCGCTGCCGGACAACCTCAACATCTTTACCGGCGAGGCCGGAGTCGTGCTGAGGCCGGCCGAGGTCGCAGCCATCAATAGCCAGATCGACGCCTACAACGCCGTCATCGCCCAGGCGGGGGCCACCTTCGGTTACCCGGTCTTCGACGCCAATGCGCTGTTCGACGAGATCGCGAGCGGCGAGAACCTGCCGCTGTACGGCGGCATCACGTTGAGCGCCGACTTTCTGCTCGGCGGGATCTTCTCCTACGACGGCGTCCACCCCCAGCGGATCGGTTACGCGATGGTGGCCGACAACCTGATCCAGTTCATCAATGCCGAGTACGGCAACACCATCCCGCGAGTCAACATGGCCGAGGTGCTCTTCGAGGGCGACTGGCAAACCCTCGGCGTCTCGCCGGCGAAGGCACGGGAAACCGTCATGTCGCGCGAAGCCTTCCAGCAACTGCTCAAGCTCGCCCCGCCGAAGCTCGACCAGGCGCCGCGGATCCGCAGGCCAAGTCCCGCGCTGCCGGGCGACATCAACCGCGATCCACGAAGAAAGCCGGATCTGCTTCCCTGAACGCCTGCCTGCCGAATTTCAATGCCCGGGCCCTGCCCGGGCATTCTATTTTTCCCGCGCGAAGCGCGCGAAAAATCAATGGATGTATTCGTCCTTGTCGCCGTCGATGACTTCGAACCGCCGTTTCTTCTTGAGCCGCTCCAGCCGGCGCTGGAGGACGAAGACCTCCGTCCGTTTCTTCCAGTTGTGGAGGAGGGTCTTGGCCCCGCCGCGCTGGAGGCCGGTGAAGGTCAGGAAGACCGCCGCGCAGATCCCGGAGAAACCCGCGAAGTCCTTGCTCTCGAGAAACCCGATGAAGGCAAAGAGGATCTCGAGCCACAAAAACCAGCGGGCCTTGATCGGCAGCACGAAGAAGAGCAGGATCGTCGCCTCGCTCCACAGGGTGGCAAAGGCGGCGATCACGATGGCCATCAAGATGCGCTGGCCCTGCATCAGTTGGAAGGCCGCGGAACCCGTGGCGCCGATCCCCGCCATCGTCTGCACGAACTGAATTGCAACGGCCACCAGTGCAGCGCCGACGGCCGCGCGGCCCAGCAACAGCCAGAACCGTTGCCGCCCGAGACGCCAGAACACGTCCCGTCCGAACCAGAAGAGGATCAGCAGCTCGAGCAGGAACCACAGCCCCGACACCCCCCAACCTATAAAGGGGTAGGTGGCGATCTGCCAGACAAAACCCTTGAAGACCGCGGGCGTCAGACGCAGAAGGGCGGGTATGATGGCGGCCGAGTCAAAAAACTGGAGCGAAAAGGTGATGAAAAGGGCCGCCAGTACGGCGATGAGATCGCGGGGCACCGGGGCGCCGGAAAAAGAACCGAAATCGCCGGTCCGGGTTTGAAAAGGACTTTGTGGCACCTTGCCTCCAAGGTGGGATGGTAGCAGGAGCGGGGGAGAAAGGGAGAAAGGGAGAAAGGGAGAGAGGGGGCGGCGGGGGAACTTCAAGAAATTCGGCAGATGCGGGAATATGATAACGATCTACTCAGGTTTCATACTTTGCATGCGCTCGGGGTATTGACAGCCGTCATCCCCGAGCATCAATTAGAGTAGATTCAGCGGTGAAGACTCACCGCAGGAGGCACACATGAGCGAACTCATCACCATGCCGGTGATTCCACTCCGCGAGGCCGTCCTCTTCCCCGAGGTGACCTCACCCATCGCGGCCGGCCGTGCCGGCACGCTGCGCGCAATCGAGGCCGCGCTGCGCACCGAAAACAAGCAGATCTTCGTGGTCTCGCAGCGGGAAAACCGCGAGGATGTGACCGCCGACATCCTCTACAGCATGGGTTGCGTGGCCACCATCGGGCCGGTGCAACGGGGGCCGTCGGGCATGCGCCTGCTGCTCAACGGCAACTACCGCGCCGTCGCGGTCCGTTATGACGAACAGGATGAATATCTGGTGGCGTCCATCCACGAGGCGGAAGAGATGCTCCCCCTCGACCCCGACAACCCGACCTTTACCGCTCTGTATCGTGAAACCCGCGAACGGGCCGCCGAACTCGGCCGCCGCGCCGGCATGCCCAAGGAGGCGGTGCAACAGTTTCTGGCCGAGACCAAGGAACCCGGACGTTTTGCGGACCTCGTTGCCGGCCACCTCGACCTCAAACCCGGCGATGCCCAGCGACTGCTCGAAGCGTTGTCCGTCGAACAAAGGCTACGCGCCGTCCTGCTCCACGCACAGCGGCAGATCGCCGTCCTGGATGCGCAAGAGGACATCAAGAGCCAGGTCCAGGAAGAGCTCGGCGACCGCCAGCGCGAGATGTTCCTGCGCCAGCAGCTGAAAGCCATTCAGAAGGAGCTCGGCGACGACGGCGGTCGTGAAGACCTCGAAGAGCTGCGTGAAAAACTCGAGGCCCTGCGAACTCCCAGAGGCGGCCCGCAAAGAGGTCGACCGCGAGCTCGGCCGCCTCGAGCGGATGGGGCCCGAGGGCATGGAGGCCCAGGTCATCCGCACCTATCTCGAGACCATCTGCGAGCTGCCGTGGTCCGAGCGCACCGAAGAACGGCTCGACGTGCAACGTGCGTCGGAGATCCTCGAGGAGGACCACTACGCCCTCGGCGACGTCAAGGACCGGATCCTGGAGTTTCTGGCGGTGCAGATTCTGAGAAAGCGGACCGAAGCCGCCGAAGCCGCCGAGGCCGCCGAAGCGACGGAACCGGAAACCGACGTCGTCGACGAACCCGCACCCGAACCGTCGATCCACGACGCCACGGGCCGCAACCCGATCCTGCTCTTCGCCGGCCCCCCCGGGGTCGGCAAGACCTCGGTGGCCAAGTCGATCGCCCGCGCCATGGGCCGGGAGTACGTGCGCATTTCCCTTGGCGGCGTGCGCGACGAGGCCGACATCCGAGGCCACCGGCGGACCTATGTCGGCGCGATGCCTGGGCGGATCATCCAGGGCATGAAGCAGGCGGGATCGAAGAACCCGGTCTTTCTCCTCGACGAGGTCGACAAGCTCGGCGCGTCCTACCAGGGCGACCCGGGAGCGGCCCTTCTCGAGGTGCTCGACCCGGCTCAGAACGACAGCTTTACCGACCACTACCTCGGGGTGCCGTTCGATCTCCGCGACGTCCAGTTCATCTGCACCGCTAACTTCCTGCAGAACATCCCTGGCCCGCTCCAGGACCGGATGGAGGTGGTCGAGTTCGCGGGCTACACCGAGGCCGAAAAACTCGAGATCGCCAAGCGCTACCTGACCCCGCGCCAGATCCAGCAGACCGGTCTCACCGACGAACAGATCACAATCACCGACGACGCCGTGCGCACGGTCATCACCGGCTACACGCGCGAGTCCGGCGTCCGGCAGCTGGAACGGGAGATCGGACGGCTGGCCCGCAAGGTGGCGCGCAAGGTCGCCGCCGAAGAACTGGAGTCTGCCGAGGTCGGGAGCCAGGAGGTCAAAGAGCTCCTGGGCCGGCCGAAGGTCCACCCCGAACGGGCCAACGAGACCGACCAGGTGGGGGTCGCCACCGGGATGTATTACACGCCGGTGGGTGGTGACATCATGTTCGTCGAGGTCACTCCCATGCCCGGCAAGGGTGAACTGGTCCTCACCGGCCAGCTCGGCGACGTCATGAAGGAGTCGGCGCGCGCCGCCTGGACCTACGCCAAGGCCCACGCCGACGAGCTGTTCATCCCCAAGGACGCGTTCAAGCAGGACGTCCACATCCACGTGCCGGCCGGGGCGATTCCAAAAGACGGGCCGTCGGCGGGCGTCACCATGGCCACAGCCCTGGTGTCGGCGCTGTCGGGCCGGCCGGCCCGCAACGACGTCGCCATGACCGGTGAGATCACTCTCTCCGGGCGGGTGCTGCCGATCGGGGGGGTCAAGGAAAAGGTCCTCGGCGCGGTGCGCGCGGGCATCACATCGGTGGTGCTGCCGAAGGTCAACGACGTCGATCTCGAGGATCTGCCGGAGGAGGTCCGCTCGAAACTGACGTTCCACCTGGTCGAGGAGCTCGGCGAGGCGCTCTCCCACACCCTGCGCGGCGGCGAGTTCCGCGAGGGACGGCTGCAGTTCTCAACCGCCGCACCGAAGAAGGGCTCGACCAGCAACCTGCGGCATTGACGCGTGCGGCGGAGGTGCCGATCGGCGGAGGTGCCACTTTCAACATTGTTGGACACAAGAACCTCCACGTCGGTGGATTATTTCGAGCCAACAATGTCGAAGGTGGCTCCTCTCGGGAAGCACGCCCTGAAAGGCAAGCTGGGTGAGACATCGGTCAACGAGAGAGCCTCGTTGGCTTCCTCACGGGAACGACGATCTGAGAAGCGGTTCACCTCAACCGTTTATTATCTCGACCCGCTCGATCTCCACAAACTGCTCGATCGGACCCACGACCGAGGGCGGCGGGTTCTCCACATCGAACTCGCCGTGTGGTCTGTCAGTCCGCGGCGAGGGAACGCAACCACGAACCGCCGTGAACTCAGTGGGCTAACACGAGTGACCCAGGGCGACGTGAGTCCGGCCTTTGCGATCCTTCTTCGTCGACTTTCGGAAAGACGAGCCGAACCTTCCGCTGATGTCCAGTCCCTGCTCGAGTGCATAGAGGTGGTATGGGCTGCCTTCCCGCACCATGATGGCTCCACAGTTCGGGCAGTTCCTCTCGATGCAGGTGATCCAACTCCGGCGGGGAAGCCTGGTGTCGCACTCGAGGCAGATGCAATAGCCTCCCTCACCCATGCTCTCTGGTTGTTTGCGGTCCATGGCGACCTCCTCTCGATCGGCGGGTCCGGAGAACTGGAATCCGGTCTGGTCATCAGCCCGTCGCCGCCGGAGCCGTCCGGTCATTTCAATAGAGGAGGTTGCAATCTTTATGCCACCGGTATCTGAGTCGGAAGTGCCTCAGAGGAATGGCCACCTGAGAAAGGGCGGCTCCGGAGCATCGCTTCGGTTTTACACACGGCACGTTGGAATTCATCGGCCCGGGGACTTTGCTTTCGACTTTGTCGTCCTGTCAGCCATGGTTGTGTTTCTCCTTCAAGGTGGCATGCCAGGTTAAGGTGCCGTTCTATGGAGCTTTCATTTCGGTACCGCACCGTTCATTCTGAAAGAGCTCTCAGACCGGCAATCCTGGGGTGGACTGGGTGTCGAGTGGTTTTCGCGGCCGCTTACCGGTCAACTTCTGATCCGGGAAATGGGTGCCCGCCGCACACCAGAATCGTTTCCCGAAACGTTCAATTTCCCTGATCTTGCCGCTTTCGGCGAGGGAGAGAAGAGCCTCCAGTACCCCTGCAGGCCCCCAACCCGCCAGGTTCCGAACCAGCTCGATCTCCTGCATGGGGTGTCGAGAAACGACGGTCAGGATGGCATCGACAAGCTTCTCGTCGATGCCGGACTTCACATCCACATCGGCCGGTTGCAGCACCTTGGCGACACTTCCAAAGATCGCAGCGGCGCGCTCCATGCTTTCCGGACTTGGCAGTTCCACCCACGGTTCCGCAGGGGGCCGGGTCGGCGTCGAAATGTGGATCTCATCCGGTCCGACGCGTTCCAGAATCTTCGAGATGTCTCGGAGATCCGAGGGAGAATCGTTCACGCCGCCCAGGAGCATGACCTCTACCCACAAGTGGCCCTTGAATTCCCCACGAAACTCGATCAGTCCTGCAACGTGCCGGTCGAAACTGAAGTCTCGGTGGGGACGATTGATCTTCTTGAACAGACCTTCAGACCCCGCATCGAGACTCGGAAGCACGGCGTCTGCGGCGCAGAGTTCGTGCCGGACATCCGGCACGTGCAAGAGTGATCCATTCGTGATCACCGCCACCGGCAGCCTCGAAAGGAACTTGACATATCGAATCAGCGACCCGAGGCGCGAGAACAAAGTGGTTTCGCCGGATCCAACGAATGTGATCCAGTCGATGGAGTCCGGTCCCTGGCGACCCAACGTGGATGCGATCTCGGCCACCATATCGCTGACGTTGAAGAACGCCCTCCTCCTCTTCTCGAAAGGGCTCGTTCGACCCAACTGGCAATAGACGCAATTGAAGTTGCAGGTCTTGAGCGGTACCGGATCGATACCGAGGGACCGCCCAAGGCGGCGAGATGGCACGGGTCCGAAAACGTGCTTCATCTCTCCTCCTTAGCTTCCGGTTTGAGATCGAGGATCGGCGTGCAACGGCAGGAACATCAGTGCACCACCTCGAGCGGTGAACCAATCAACCCGTAGGTGATTGCGGCGGTTCCGTACGCCGCCTCGACGAGATTGGGGATGCTCACTGACTCGTCGTTGGCGTGCGCCTGGGCTTCTTCACCGGGCCCGAACCCGATGGTGGGGATGCCGATCTCACTGGTGATGAAACTCCCGGCCGTGCCCATTCCCAGGCGATCGAGCACCCACGGTTCGGGGGCCCACCTGAAACCGGCGGATACCAACGCTTCGCGGGCATGATCGATGAGCGGGTGCGCGAGATCGGTGAACCAGGGCTGCGACATCGCGTTCACGTGGACGCTCTTGCCCGTGTATGGGCGCTGCATCTCCTCGTGCAGGTGGACGTCGACCGCGACGTTCAGAGCCAGATCAACACCTTTCCCGAGTATCGCGTTCAACCAGCCGAGGACCTCGGCAATGGTCTCCCCCTCAAACAGACGATGGACGACCGCGACCCGCTCGCAAATGCATTCGTTGCGGATACAGTGGAGGGGTGGATCGGCCGCGATGATATCTCGCAACGGTGGCGGGCCGGACAGGCCGCTGTACAGGGAAAGGATGTCGCATATTTGGTGAACGGTCCACCTCACACTTTCTTCGTCCACTCCCATGACATCGACGTCGAACCTGGCCCACCCGTCGTGCCCGGAACCCACCTTCAGACTCGTGGGTTCACCAAGGACCACGAAGCGGGGGATCATTCCGATCTGAGGAAGGGTGTGCTGGAACAGATGCCGCGCGCCCACGCTGCAACCGTTTTCCTCCGCGACGGTGGCGGCCACGACGATGTTCCCGCGGAGGGGCAACCTACTGCGCGCCAACGCGTGCGCCGCGAAGACCTGTGTCGCGATCCCGCTCTTGCAGTCCGCAGCACCGAGACCCATGATCCGGCTATCGACGATCTCGCCGCCGAACGGCGGGAACGACCATGCAGCCACAGGATCCGGGCGAACCGTGTCCATGTGGGAGTTGAGCACGACCGTGAAACTCGGGTCGCCACCGCGAATGACTCCGACGATGTTGCCGATCTCGTCGGCGAACACCATGTCGAACTTCAGGTCACGCATCTTGCTTCCGACCATCCCTGCAACGCCGTTTTCACAGAGGCTGAGGCTCGGAGTTCGCACCAGGTCCTGGGTGAAACGGATGATTCCATCTTGAAGCCCTTCGACATGTTTTCGAAGTGTCGGGTACACGGCCCACCTCCCGCTGCCCCACGAAAGAGCAATCGGTGTGCCATCCCCACCGGCCGGGCAAGGTCCTGTGCTGAGGTGCTTTCACCGTCGAGAGGAATCGTGCATACTGCCGGAGATTTCATTTTGAAAAGGGTGATTTCGATTTGAAGGAGTTCGATTCATGAAAGCAGACGATCTCCGGCTCGAAGAACTCGTCAGCTTCGAGAACGGAATGCTCAATTTCCAGGGTCGTCGACTGGTTCTCCACGACATGCACGCGATGGCGCAGTTTCGCCGAGACCTGGTCAAAAGCCTCGGCGAAGATGAGGCCCGGAGGATTCTCACACGCTTCGGCTTTTGTTGGGGCCACAACGACGCAGCCGCCATGAAACGGGTCTTCGAGTGGGACACCGTCCAGGAGCTGGTGCTTGCAGGGCCGCGCCTCCACGCCCTCCAGGGGGTGGCCAGGGTCGAGGTGGAATCGCTCACGATCAGCGATACCGGCGGTTTCGTGATGGAAGTGGAATGGCACGATTCCGGCGAGGCGGCGGAGCAATTAAAGGACCTCGGCATGGCGGATTCCCCCGCGTGTTGGATGCTCTGCGGTTATGCCAGCGGCTACGTCTCGATGTGTCTCGACCGCGAGGTCTACTTCATCGAACAAACCTGTAAGGCTTCGGGGGATTCCCTGTGCCTCGCGACCGGTAAGGACCTCGAATCCTGGGGCCCCGAGATCGAGCCGTATCTTGGATTTTTTCAGATCCAGGACATTCACGACACAATCGTGGTTCTGACCGAACAGTTGAAACAAACCACCGCCAAGCTCGAACGCCGGGACCGGCGGCTTCGCGAGCTCGAGGACCCCGCTTCACTGGGTTTGGCGGAGGTCAAGAGCAAGGCGTATCAGGAGATCCTCAACGTCGCCAGGAAGGTCGCCAGATTCGACTCGTCGGTGCTTCTCGCAGGCGAGACCGGAGTCGGCAAGGAAGTCCTTGCCCGCTACATCCACGAGAACTCGGAACGCGCCAGCAAGCCCTTCGTGGCGGTGGACTGTGGCGCGATGCCCGAGACCCTGCTCGAAAGCGAGCTCTTCGGGCACAAGGCCGGATCGTTCACCGGCGCCGTCCGCGATCGCAAGGGCCTGTTCGAGGAGGCCGAGGGAGGGACGATCCTCCTCGACGAGATCGGAGAGGTGGCGCCCGCAGTGCAGGTCAAGCTCCTGCGCGTCCTCCAGGGAAGGGAGATCCGCCGGGTCGGCGAAAACAGGGAGAGAAGCATCGATGTCCGGGTGCTGGCGGCATCCAACAAGGACCTCGGTGCGGCAATCAAGAAAGGCACCTTCAGGGACGACCTCTACTACCGGCTCCGGGTCGTCGAACTCGTCATTCCACCACTCCGCGACCGCCCGGAGGACATCCTCCCTCTGGCTCGATTCTTTGTTCGTCGCCACGCTGACAAGCTGGGTCTTCCGGACCTCAAGCTCGACGCGAGTTGTCTCGATCTCCTCCATCAATACCCGTGGCCCGGCAACGTCAGGGAGTTGGAAAATGCGCTCGAGAGGGCAGCCGTTCTCTCGGAGGGGGGGCGGATCCTGCCCGAAGGCCTCCCACCCTCGGTGCGGGGTCTCCGGTCTTCCCCGGAGGAGGGCGTCGACCGCGTCACACGCTCCCTCGGGGAAATCGAACTGGAGCACATCCAGGCGGTGCTTCGCCATACCGGGGGCAACCGTGCCGAAGCCGCCAAGATCCTCGGGATCAGCGCCACAACCCTGTGGCGCCGGCTCAAAGATCAAGGGAACTGACCCCGGCACGAATTGTGCTTAGGATCCGTTCGGCGCACATTGCCCCCCCGTGGGGCGATCAGGGCGCCGGAGGCATCATGAGCATCGAACGCAAGCTCCTCGATCTTGCAAACAAACGCGAACAGTCGCGGCAGGGCGGCGGCGAAAAGCGCATCACCACCCAACACGCCAAAGGGAAGTACTCGGCGCGGGAGCGTCTCGAGCACATCCTCGACGACGGCAGCTTCGAGGAATACGGTGCCTTTGTCACCCACCGCTGCACCGAGCTCGGGATGGATCGAGAGCAACCCTACACCGACGGCGTGATCACCGGTCACGGGACGATCGGCGGACGGCTGGTCTTCGTCTTCTCCCAGGATTTCACGATCTTCGGCGGATCCCTGTCCTCGGCCTACGCCGAGAAGATCTGCAAGATCATGGAGATGGCGGTCAACGCCGGGGCGCCCATCATCGGGCTCAACGACTCCGGCGGTGCCCGCATCCAGGAGGGCGTGGACGCCCTCGCCGGCTACGCCGACATCTTTCTCAAGAACGTCCTGACGTCGGGTCAGGTGCCGCAGATCTCGCTCATCCTCGGCCCGTGCGCCGGCGGCGCCGTGTACTCGCCGGCCATCACCGATGTCGTGATCATGGTGCGCGACACGTCCTACATGTTCCTCACCGGACCCAAGGTCGTCAAACAGGTGACACACGAGGACGTCACGACCGAACAGCTCGGTGGGTCGGACATCCACGCGCAGAAGAGTGGCGTTGCCCACCTGGTTGCGGCCAACGAGGATGAAGCCTTTGCGATGCTCAAAACGCTGCTGTCGTACCTGCCCCAGAACAGCCGTGAGAAACCGCCCGTCATCGCCACCGACGACCCCGCCGATCGTACCGACCCGGACCTCAACTTCTTCCTGCCCGACAACCCGAACAAAGCCTACGACATGAAAGAGATCATCCGAAGGGTCGTGGACGACGGGGAGTTCTTCGAGATCCACGCCGATTTCGCGCCGAACCTCATCGTCGGTTTCGCGCGCTTCAACGGCCGTTCGGCGGGCATTGTCGCCAACCAGCCGCTGGTTCTCGCCGGGGTGCTCGACAACAACTCCTCCATCAAGGGCGCCCGGTTCGTGCGCTTCTGCGACGCCTTCAATATCCCACTGGTCACCCTCGAGGACGTTCCGGGATTCATGCCGGGCACCGTCCAGGAGTACGGCGGCATCATCAGGAACGGCGCCAAGCTGCTCTTCGCCTTCGCCGAAGCGACCGTCCCCAAGGTGACGGTCATCGTGCGCAAGGCCTACGGCGGAGCCTATTGCGTCATGAGCTCGAAGCACATCCGCGGCGACGTCAACTTCGCCTGGCCGACCGCGGAAATCGCCGTCATGGGGCCCGACGGCGCCATCGAGATCGTCTATCGCAAGGAACTGGAAGCGGCCGACGACCCCGCCGCCGCGGCGGAAGACCTTCGCCAGAGCTACCGCGACCGGTTCGCGACACCCTTTGTCGCGGCACGAAAAGGCTTTATCGACGACGTGATCGAGCCTGCCAACACGCGGCTTCGAATCGTCAAATCGTTGGAAATGTTGGCCAACAAACGGCAGGAGAACCCGAGGGTGAGGCACTCCAACATCCCGCTCTGAGGAAAGGTGGACCGTGGAGTTCCGTGACGCACTGAGCATCACAGCACTTGGCATGAGCGTCGTCTTTGCCGGGCTGATTCTGACGGCGCTTCTGATCGTCGCCATCAACCGGCTGCCGGACCTTGCCAGAGGCCTCCGCCGACGGGGCGAAACGTCCGATTCGCCGCACGCAACCGGCGCCGCGGAACCGCCGCTCGACCCGGAGGTGGTGACTGTCATCGCCACCGTCCTCGAGATCGAACACCGCCTCCACCACGCCGAGCGCGGGAAACGACTGACCATTGCGCGTCAGGTGAGTCAACAGGAAGGCCGGGGATGAGCCAGTACATCTTGAAAATCAACGGAACCGAGTACCGGGCGGAGATCAGGGAGCTCACCCCCGACCAGGCCAGGGTGATCGTCAACGGGACTGAACACACCGTCGATCTGGTGGAGATCGCCCGCGGGGAGACCGCCTCCGTCGAGGTCCGGCGGTCCGCGCGCGAACGCAGCATCCAGGCTCCGTCAGCCGGCACCCCTTCCCCGACCCCAGCGGGCCGCCACGGCAACGTTCGCGCGCCCCTTCCCGGTCTGATCCTCGAGCTCAAGGTCCGCGAAGGTGCGGTCGTCAAGGCCGGTGACCCGCTGCTGGTCCTCGAGGCGATGAAAATGGAAAACGTGGTGCAGGCGCCCCACAACGGTACCGTCCGCAAGATCTTCGTCGGCGAAGGTGAAAGTGTCGGCGAGGGCGATCCGCTGCTCGAGCTGGCCCGCCCCGAAATGACCACGCTGTAGGCAGGATCATGAGCTTTTTACGCATGACAACCCGGAGCCGACCGCTCGTCCTCACGGGGACGATCCTGCTGCTCGCCGTTGCCGGGCTGGCCCCGGCGCCCGCCTCTGCCGGCACGACCTTCGCGTTGCGATTCGACGACGCCGACCACATCAGCATTTCCCGCGGTGCTCGACACGGTCTCGAGCACCACCGCCTCGATTCACACGGTGTCACGATCCCAGCCAGTACCGGGACCCTGCGCGATCGTAACGGCGCGGTCGTCGGGCGCTTCACCGTGGTGTATGCCGGCGATCAGGAGAGCACCGCCCGCGTCGAGGATCTCGAGCCCGGGTTCGATCTTTCGGCAGTTGATCATGTCGCGGTTGAAGACCCGCAGATTCCGTTCCTCACCTTCCGAGCCCTCGAGCCGGGCCAGTTCTTCCACCTCGACCGGGGCAGCAGGAACTCCACCGGAAGACTCGAACACGGGTCGAAGGGTGTCCTGCGCGATTCACAGGGCCGCGTCGGAGCTCTGTTCACCGTTGTGGCGGTCGGCGAGAATGAGAGTCTGGGCAAGATCACCGAATACTCTTCGGGGTTCTTCAACGCGGACCTCGTCAGCGGCGAGACCCTCGGCTTCTTCGACCAGATCGTGTCGTCTTCGGGCTTTGCCAACCTCACTCCCTTCAACGCCATCATGTTGGCAATCGGCGTTCTCTTCCTCTACATGGGCATCGTCAAGGAGTACGAGCCCTTGCTGCTGGTTCCCATCGGCTTCGGCATCCTGGTCGGCAACATCCCGCTCCCTCTCCAGATCTTCAACGCCGTGTCGGTCTACATGATTGACCCGGTGACCCACGAGTACGTGTTCAACACCACCACCAACAGCGTCATGGGGCTGATCTATTTTGGAGTCCGGTCGGGCCTCTACCCGCCCCTCATCTTTCTCGGCATCGGCGCACTCACCGACTTTTCGGCGCTGCTCTCGAACCCGAAATCGGTCCTCCTCGGCGCCGCCGCCCAGATCGGGATCTTCGTAACCTTCCTGGGAGCTCTCAAGCTCGGCTTTTCGCCCGCCGACGCCGCCGCCATCGGCATCATCGGCGGCGCCGACGGGCCGACGGCGATCTTCCTCGCGTCACGTCTGGCGCCGAAGCTGATCGGCCCCATCGCCATCGCCGCTTACTCCTACATGGCCATGGTGCCCATCATCCAGCCGCCGATCATGAAGCTCTTGACAACGAAGAAGGAGCGTTTGATCCGGATGAAACCCGGACGGAAGGTCTCACAGCGCGACAAGATCATCTTTCCCATCGCCGGCATGGTCATCACGACCCTGGTCGCCCCCGGCGGTCTGCCGCTTCTGGGCATGCTGTTTTTCGGCAACATTCTCAAGGAGTCGGGCGTGACCGGCCGCCTGTCGAAGACAGCCTCGAGCGCGATCCTGGACACCTCCACCATCCTCCTCGGGCTGGCAGTCGGCGCATCCACCACGGCTCAGGTCTTTCTGACGCGGCAGTCGATGCTGATTTTCGTGCTCGGTTGTCTGGCCTTTGCCGCGGCAACCGCCGGCGGCGTATTGTTCGCCAAGTTCATGAACCTGTTCAGCGCCACCAAGATCAACCCGTTGATCGGCGCCGCCGGGGTTTCCGCGGTGCCCGACTCGGCCCGGGTGGTGCACCACGTGGGTCTGGAAGCGGACCCCACGAACTACCTGCTGCAACACGCGCTCGGCCCGAACGTGGCCGGCGTCATCGGTTCGGCCATCGCGGCCGGCGTTTTCCTCGGCTTCTTCTAGGGAGATGAGATGAGCAAGATCATCGCGGTGGTCCCGAATATCTGTGAAGGCAAGGACCAGGTCTTTATCGACGACCTTTCCGCCGAGCTGCGGCAGGTCAAGAACCTGATGATCCTCGACGTTGCGGTCGACCACGCCCGCAATCGCACGGTGTTCTCATTCACCGGCACCAAGGAGGCCATCTTCGAGGGTGGGATGCTGCTCTACGAGAGAGCCCTCGCCCACATCGACATGCGCCACCACCACGGTGAGCACCCGCGGGTCGGGGCCGTCGATGTCTTTCCCTTCGTGCCGCTCAAGGACGCCACCATCGAGGATGCCACCGGGTGGTCGGTGGAGTTTGCCGAAAAGGTCGCAGAGAGGTTCAAGCTCCCCGTTTACCTGTTCGCCGAATCGGCCCGCTATCGCTACCGCCGCGATCTCGAGAACATCCGCCAGGGAGAATACGAGGGCTTTGCCGACAAGATGAACGACGTGCGGTGGAAGCCCGACCTCGGCCCCGACCGGTTTCCCGAAGACTCGGGAGTGACCATCATCGGCGCCCGCTACCCGTTGATCTCATTCAAGGTCTTCCTCGGTTGTTCCGAAGAGGCAGTGGCCGACAACGTCGGCCACGCCGTTACCGACACCGCGGGCGGTCAC
This sequence comes from Candidatus Sulfomarinibacteraceae bacterium, assembly GCA_963741385.1. Lineage (GTDB taxonomy): Bacteria > Acidobacteriota > Thermoanaerobaculia > Thermoanaerobaculales > Sulfomarinibacteraceae > Sulfomarinibacter. The sequence goes on along the minus strand of CAVUHO010000015.1, from coordinate 70,810 downwards.
GTCCGCGCCTACTCCGGGCTTGACTCAGCAAGCGACCTCGCCATGCTCACGGTCTCGATCGTCAACTTCCGCGCCGCTCCGATGTACCGGGTCGTGGAAAACATCCGCCTCGAGGCGGCGCGGTTCGGGGTCGACATCCGCCGCATCGAGATGATCGGGCTGATCCCCGAGATCGCCCTGATCCAGGCAGCGGAGTACTACCTGCGCATCCAGAACTTCGACCACGACGACCTGCTCGAACGAAATATCCAGAGCCACCTCGACGAAAAGTTCGTGTTCGGGAACTGACCGGGTCTTTTCGTCGGAATCGTCGTGCCCGAACCGGGCCCTTGACCCCATTTCAAATTGAAAGCTCTCTTTTCAATTCAGAATGAGATCATGTTCATTTTGTGAAGGAACCGCGCTGATCCTTGACGGCAAAGTACTTCAAGAAGTCCTCTTATGAGGCATTCAGCAAATCCGACCGGGTCGTACCCGACCTGGCGCACCAGTTGCACTGAGTGTTCCACGGGTGGCCTCTCGGCACCTCGGAAGGGAAGGCGCACCAGTAGCCCCGGGCTGGTGGACGCGTCAAGGGCATGACGCATGGTCACGCTGATATTCGTCTCCGTCCTCCTGGCGACCGTCCTCCTCGATTTTCTCGTCATCCGGCCGTGGGAGGCACGGCACCTGTCGAAGCCAGCGACTGACACGGACGCCGCGCTCGAGTTCGCGGTGCCGCGGGCAATTTTCTTCCACCCCGGTCATACGTGGGCGCGGGTCGACAATGACGGGCGAGTCGCTGTCGGAATCGACGATCTCGCCCGCACCGTGATCGGCGATTTGTCGACGGTCGAATTGCCGGCAGTCGGCGATCGCGTGATCGCCGGCCGGCCGGCGGTGGTCATCCGCCAGGGAGAGCGGTAGCTGCGGCTGGCCGCACCATTGAGTGGCACGGTCATCGAATCGAATGACGATCTCGGGCGCGACCCCACTCGCTTGCGTTGGCGCCCCTACAAAGAAGGGTGGATGTAACGGCTCGAGCCTGAAGAGGGCGTCGCTCGCGAGATGGCATCACTTGCCATCGGCAAGGATGCCGCCAGCTGGATGAAAACCGAGATCGAGCGCCTGCGGCGTCTGTTCGACGAAGGAATTCTCACCGCGCCCGTCGAAGGGGCACTGACCCGAGGCGCTGACGAGGCCTGGGCGGCGGTGGAGCGCGATTTTCTCGGGTCCATCGGGGAACCGGGGGAGGTGCCGGCATGACCGCGGCGAAGGGCCTGCTGATCGACATCACGCGCTGAATCGGCTGCGGAGCGTGCTCCGAGGCCTGCAAGTCCGCGAACGGGCTCCCGGGGGAAGTTGAGCAAGGACTCACCTCAGATACCTGGACCGCAATGAGCGAGCGGGGGAACGGCCATTTCGTCCGCGACCTCTGTCGACACTGTGTCGAGCCGTCCTGCGTTTCGGTGTGCCCGGTCGGCGCGCTGGTCAAACGCGAGGACGGGCCCGTCCTCTACAACAAGGACATCTGTCTCGGCTGCCGCTCCTGCATGATCGGCTGCCCGTTCCGCATCCCGAAGTTCGAGTGGCATTCGGCGACGCCGCGAATTCGCAAGTGCATCCTGTGCGCGCCGCGGCTCGACCGCGGTCTGCCGCCCGCCTGTGCCGAGGTCTGTCCGACCGAAGCGACTGTCTTTGGTGACCGCGGGACGCTGGTGGCGGTCGCCCGTGCGCGCATGGCCGCCAATCCCGAGCGCTATTACCCCCACATCTACGGACTCGACGAGGTCGGAGGGACGTCGGTGTTGTTCCTGTCGCCGGTGGCTTTCGAGGACCTCGACTTCGACACCGCGGTGGCGTCCTTCCCGCTCCCCGATCTCACATGGCGTCTGCTGATGCACGTTCCCAACGTGGTCATGCTCGGCGCAGGGTTCCTCGGAATGTCGTACTGGCTCTTCCATCGTCGCGAGGAGGTCGCGGCGGCCGAAGGCGACCTCAAAAAAAGCCCCCGCGGCGCGGCGGAAGGAGGAGGCCATGATTGAGCGAATTCGACCGTTGCTGACTCCGTGGAGGGTGCTGATGGCCGTGCTGCTGGCGGTGGCCGCCGTCATCGTCAGCGTGCGCTTCGCATTCGGCCTCGGCTCGGTGACCAACCTCAGCGACGAGACGCCGTGGGGCATCTGGGTCGGATTCGACATCCTGGCCGGGATCGGGCTGGCGGCGGGCGGCTTCATCATGGCCGCGGTGGTCTACGTCTTCGGCGTCGAACGCTATCGCCCGCTGGTGCGGATGTCCATTCTCACCGCCCTGATCGGTTACCTCTTGTTCATCACCGGGTTGATCCTGGAGATCGGCCGGCCGTGGAACATCTGGCGCTGCATCGTCAACCACAATTTCCACTCGCCACTCTTTGAGATCGCATGGTGCGTGATGCTCTACACGACGGTGCTGCTGCTCGAGTTCTCACAGTCGGTATGGGAGCGATTGGGTTGGCACCGCGTCGAACGGGTACTGCACCGGTTCCTGATCCCGCTGGTCATCATCGGCGCCTTGCTCTCCACCCTCCATCAGTCCACCCTCGGCACGCTGTTCACGATCGTCCCCCACAAGTTGCACGCCCTCTGGTACTCGCCGATCCTGCCGGTGCACTTCTTTCTCTCCTGTCTCGCGGCCGGGCTCGCCATGATCTGCCTCGAGGCCTTTTTGAGCTGGCGTTTCCTCGGCCACCCGCCGCGGATGGACCTGCTGCCCAACCTGGCCCGCATGATGGCACTGATCCTGGTGGTCTACTTCGTCTTCCGCCTCGAGGATCTGGTCCTCCGCGGCGCCCTGCCCGAAGCGTTCCGGCCCGGCATGCCGGCGCTCCTGTTCTGGCTCGAAAATCTTCTGTTCGTCATCATCCCGATGGCCGTGGTGCTCCGCGCCGCCCGCCGGATGACGACCAACCACCTCTTCTGGGCTTCGTTTTTCGCCGTTTTCGGCTTCATCATGCACCGCTTCAACGTCGCCGTTTCGGGCATGCAGCTCATTCACCCCACGGGGTATTTCCCGACCTGGCAGGAGCTCGTCATCAGCCTGGCGCTTATCGCCCTCGGCTTCATCGCCGCCGGGCTCGCGGTGCATTTCCTCCCCATCACCCAACCGGGCGGCGCCGACGCCTCGGCGGGAGACATCGGCACCTATCGTCTGCCGTGGCGGCGCCCCGTCATCGGGGCTCCGGAGACCGCGTCCGAAGAGGAGGGTTCATGAAAACCCGGTTTGGATTCCGCTCAGTCGTGCTGATTTTTCTCATGGCGCTGGCGGCGGCTGCTGCCGAATACCCGGTCCCGGACCGGTTGGCAATCGGGGCGTTGGCAAACCTGTACCAGGCCGTCGACTTCGACCACTCGCTTCACGTCGAAGCTACCGGCGACTGCACCAGCTGCCATCACAAGCCCTTCGGCAAACCCGAGCCGTGTACTACCTGTCACGAGGACCCCGTAGCACCCTCGGCCTTCGTTCACGAATTGCACTGGGAGGTCGAGGACTGCACCGGCTGCCACCACAGGGAGGCGACCGGCGACCTCCGCTGTATCTCCTGCCACCCCGTCGAACCCGAACTCGAACGCCTCGACGTGATCGGCCTCAAAGGGGCCTATCACGGTCTCTGCCTCCAATGCCACGGCGGGACCGGTTCCGACGCCTCGTGTGGGCTCTGCCATACCGAACGCGATCCGCGAGAACGTCCGGAAGCCGAGTGAGAGTCTGAAGCCCGCCGCCCAACGGTTGGGGTCGGAGTCCAGCGGTCTCGCGGTTTCAATTTGAAACTCTGCCTTTCAGATCAGAATGAAGTCAACCCCGATTGGCGTGGCGCGCACCACTGAGATGCGAACCCAAGATGTATCGCTTGAGGCGTTTACCCGATCTCCGAGATACCCCAATCGATTCCCACCCGGGCTGGCGCAGAGTTTGCAGTCAATGGGACAAGGACGGCGATGAGTCGCTCGAAGAGAAAACGGATATTCGCCGAAATCTGAGGAGGTTCGACCAATGAAAAGCTACATCATCTTCTCATCGAGAGAACCGTTCCTCATCGTGACTCCAGGGACGATTCGAGACCAGGGAGTCGTTGAGCACCTGCGCGGGATCGGTTGCACGAAGTTCATTTCGCGCGAGGTGCCGATCGAGCACCTGCGCCGGCAGTACGGGCGCCGGTTCGAGGTCACGGAAAAGGCCCTCCGGGATGGCGGCGACCTTCGCGTGCTCGATTACAGCGGCGAACGGGTCTTCCAGAATCTCCCGTTTTCTGAATTCGGAGGGGCCTATCGGTGCGAACCGGCCGCGGCTCCGGCTTGAACAGAGTGTCTTCTGAGGACCACGGTCCACGGACTTGGTTGCGAGTGGAATTATTGAAACGACTCGAAAGCGACACGAGGGTGCATTCGAACCAACCCACCATGGGGGCTTCGAGCCTTCAGAGACGACCGGAGGAAGCCCGCCGCAACTCGTCGCCTGATTGTGAAAGAAGTCTCTGTCCGATCGGACTGGCCAGCCTCACGGAGGTCGCACAATGGCACTCACACCGAAACACATCCTGGTTCCGACCGATTTTTCACCCGCTTCAGTTTGCGCCCTCGGTTTGGCGAGGGAACTCGCAAGCCCGTTTGAGGCGGAGATCCACCTGCTCCACGTTCGCACCATGGTCGACAATCCTGTCGTGAGCCCCGAAGACCTTGACGAAGTGGAGCGAATCCTCGCGATGTCGGATGCCGAAACACAGAAGACCCTCGAAAAATCTGCAACTGGGATCGACGCCCCAACCCACTGTCACGTCAAGCGCGGAATCGCCCCTGCTGAAGCGATCCTCGATGCTGTTTCTGAGTACCACTGCGATCTGGTGATCATGGGCACCAACGGTCGGCGCGGGCTGAAAAACCTGCTCGTGGGCTCCGTCGCCAAAGAGGTCGTCCATCGTTCTCCAGTTCCGGTTCTGACGACCCGCGAGGCGACCGGCCGCGCCTTTCCCCCCAAGAAGATCCTCGTCGCGTATGACTCATCCGAAGACTCGCTGCGGGCCGTCCTGCTGGCGGCGGAGTGGGCACAGCATCTGCCGGCGGAGGTCACCCTGCTCCATGCCATGGAACCGGTGACGTATCCCAGTTTCTACGCTCATTACACGGTCAACGGAAAATATCTGCATCAGATCAGTACCCAGTGCCACGAGACCCTTGCCGAAGTTGCCAAGGAGCACCTCGGCGCCGTGGCGCATGAGACCGCCGTCGTCCATGCTCAGGCAGCCGAGGGAATTACGGAGTTTGCGTTATCGCACGGCTTCGATCTGGTGGTTCTTGCGACCCGCGGTCTTTCGGGCATTGCTCATACGCTCTTCGGTTCGGTCGCCGATCGGGTGACCCAAATCTCCGAGGTCCCGGTGCTCACAGTTCGCAAGCCACCCCAGGCGCCGACTCAGAAACCGAAGAGAGAAAAGAAACCCACAAAGACTCCAAAACGAACCCCGCCGAATCGGGATCGCGGGGCATCCTTCTCCGTCGAACGATCTCCGAGCAGGACGGTCCTTCGGTTTCACGAGCGAGAGTCCCTCGCAGGGGCGGACCTCCGGCTGCTCCACGGTCTGTGGGACTTCTTCGACAACGAGCGGCGAGAGCCGAGCCGGGTCCTCGTCGTCCTCGTCCCACCCGACCTCCTCAGCCCGCGGAGCCTCGAACGGCTTCTCGGCGGTCCGGATGCCACGAGCAGCCTGACCGCCATGGAGATCAGCGACCGGATCCTCCGTGAAGAGAACGTGATCCAACGGTTCATCCAGGATGTGCGCGGACTGGATTCGTTCGTCGTCGGGGTCGTCGGCGGCGAGATCGCCTTTCACCTGGCGGCGCCGCTGCTCGCCTGTGACTATCGCATCACCAGCTCGGACTCGGTCTTCGTGAATACGACCCAGACCCACCCCTGTGCGCCTCTGGCCTTTCTCCCATGGCTGCTCGCGAAATCGTTGGGTGGGGCGAAGGCTTCCCAGCTCCTGCTCGATGTCCCGAGGTTGTCCGCCGAAGACGCCCACGAACTCGGTCTGGTCAACCATGTCACCGCACCCGGTCGACTCGAGGAGGGAGCTCTCGAGGTGGCCGAGCGGCTGGGTTCCCTGCCTCGGGCAACCCTCGTCAGTCTGAAGCGCGCAATCATCGCGTCCAGCGAAGACTTTCAGACGTACCAACAAAAAGAACTCGTGCTGACCCACCACCTGGCGTCGGCCTACTGGAAGGAATAACAAGGAGCTCATGATGAGAATCGCCGTTCCCGTTTCCGGAGACTGGATCGCCCCGGTGTTCGACGAGGCCACCCGCCTGTTGATCGTTGACATCGGCCCCGGCCGGCGCCCGGAGCAGAGCGAAATGCCGACATTTGTCCGCCCGCCAAACCAGCGCGCTGCCGAGCTCGCATCTCTCGGTATCGACATGCTGGTCTGCGATAGGATCTCGGACAGGCTGGCCAGGTTCATCAGGGCACGGGGGATCGAGATCAGGGTATCCCTGAACCGGGCGGTCGCTGATCTGATTTCGTTCCTGGCGGAGGAACCACATCTGACCGTCTGGCAGCCCGCACCACCAACCAGGTAGCGGCAACGCCGAGCATCCGGCCACGGCCCGGAATTCCGGCTTCGAGCCCCCGAGGTGTACCCTCCTCCCATGCTCGGCACGTTGACATGGGGCTTGCTGGGGCTGTGGCTGGTGACGGCCGTCTGGGCCGCAGGCCACGCTCTCCTCAACAAACGCGACCCCAGGGCCGCTCTGGGGTGGATCAGCGCTTCGGTGGCGCTCCCGCTGATCGGCCCCGTGCTGTACTTCTTCTTCGGGATCAACCGCATCCGCATGAGGGCGCGGGCCCTGCCCGGGCTGGACGGCCCCCACATCCGTCGGCAATCGACCGATTCCTCGAAAACCGGCCTCCCCGTCGAGTTCTCCGAACTCGCGGGAATCGCCGACGCCGTCTCCTCGTTCGACCTGGTCGCCGGCAACAACGTCGAGGTCCTGCACAACGGCGAGCAGGCCTACCCGGCCATGCTGCGCGAGATCGACGCAGCACACCACCACGTCTTTCTGTCGACGTACATCTTCGAGACCAACCGCACGGGTCGCGAATTCATCGATGCGCTCGCGCGCGCCGCGGAGCGCGGAGTCGACACCCGGGTTCTCATCGACGGCATCGGCGAGCTCTACTCCCGTCCCCGGGCGGGCAAGCTGTTGGCCGCGCGGGGCGTCAAGGTCGCCCGATTCCTCCCTCCCAGGACCCTCCTTCCGGAAGTGCACGTCAATCTCCGCAATCACCGCAAGGTCCTGCTCGCGGACGGACGGGTGGCGTTCACCGGGGGGATGAACATCGGTGGCCGGCACGTCGCCGGCCGTACCGACAACCCCGACCGGGTGATCGACGCGAACTTCCGCATCACGGGCCCGGTCATCCGGCAGCTCCAGCAGGTGTTTCTCGACGACTGGGCATTCGTGACCGGGCAAGCCCCCGGCCACTTCACCAGCGACGACCGGGAGACGGGGAGTGCCCGCTGCCGGACGATCATCGAGGGCCCCAACGAGGACGTCGACAAGCTGCTTGCCGTCCTCGTCGGCGCCGTGTCCGCCGCCCGGCGGCAGGTGGCAATCATGACGCCCTACTTCATCCCGCCCAGGGAGCTCGTCGGCGCACTCCAGGCCGCAGCTCTCCGTGGGGTGGCTGTGACGGTGTTCCTGCCCGCGAAAAACAACCTGCCCTTGGTTCACTGGGCGAGCCGCAACATGCTCTGGGAGGTCCTGCAGCGGGGGGTGCGCGTGTACGAGCAGCCACCGCCCTTCGTCCACACCAAGCTCTTTCTCGTTGACGGACACTATGTCCAGGTGGGGTCGGCAAACATGGACCCGCGCAGCCTCCGGCTCAACTTCGAGATGGTCGTCGAAGTCTACGACCGCGAGTTCGCGGCGATCATTGAGGGTCACTTCGATGCCGTCAGACAACGATCGCGGGAAATCACCCTCGAAGAGGTCGACGGGCGTCCCCTGCCGGTGCGGGTCCGGGACGGCATGGCCTGGTTGATGACGCCCTATCTCTGATTCGGTCGGACCCTGCCGAACCGGCGAGCCGCGACCCAGATGCAAACCTCGAACCCGGTCGCCAGTGGACACCGGTCCCCGGCCATCTGATGATGTTAGGGGAAAGACGGTCCATGAAGATTTTACTCACAATCAGCGTATCCCTGCTTTTCCTCTCATGCGCCCCCGGAGACGATGCGGCAATTTCCAACGGGGCAGCTGCCGGACGGGTTTCCGCGGTCGGGGGCACCCGGACCGACGAGCCCGAACGGCGTGAGGCGCCACCCGCCGATCCTCCGGCAGCCGAAACGGGTTCGGTCTTCACCACGGGTCAAACTCTCTATGTCTCCGTCTACTCCCACGTGTACTGGGGGGCCGACCAGACCCATTTCAACCTGGCCTGCAACCTGAGCATCCGAAACATCGACCCGAGGTCACCGATCGTCGTCACCGCCGTCGACTACTACAACACGGCCGGCGCCCACGTCAGAAATTTTATCGAACAGCCTCGCAGCCTTGCGCCGCTCGAGACGGCGGATTTTTATATCAAGGAGCGCGACACGACGGGCGGATCGGGCGCGAACTTCATTGTTCGATGGGACTCACCCGTCGCTGTCAATGCACCGATTGTCGAAGCGGTGATGATCGGCGTCGACGCGGGTCAGGGAATCTCGTTCATCTGCCCTGCGCGCGAAATCTCTGAGTAGCCCACAACCAACCGGTCCTCAGATCTGCTGACATGCCGCAACAGCATCCGGCGCCCAACCGGCCTACCCTGTCGGATGGGTTGCCATGATCTGGAACGCTTGTCGCGCCTCCTCCGTTCCCATGATCGCGACCAGATCGTCGCGTTGAAACCGTAGCTGTGCGTCCGGATTGGCTTCCAAACGGTCGCCGCGAATGACCCCCACGACCGAAGCGCCGGTTGCTTTGCGGACCTCGGCCTCGCCGATCGATCTGGCAATCAGCGGGCTGCCTTCGCTGAGAACCACCCACTGCAGGTCGAACCCCAGCTCTGCTGCTCTGAGTTGACTGAGTTTCCTGTAGCCGACACCTGGATTGAAAAACGGCGCGAACAGGTCCTTTCGGAGAGCCTCCGTGTGCCGCTGGATGTCCGGTGCCGGAACCCGAAGATGGAGGAGAGCCTGGCGTGTCATCTCGAGACTCGCTTCGAACTCGGGAAGCACGACATCGGTCACGTCCATTCTCTTGAAAACGGGCAGAAAGGCGGGGTCCGACGTTCTCGCAACGACGTCGAGTCCACTGTTGTGGCTCCTCGCCTTCACCACAATGGACTGCGTCGTGACCATCTCCGGCGTCGTGACGATGAGCATTCGCGCAAAGGCGATTGCAGCCGCCTCGAGCACGACCTCGTGACTCGCGTCGCCGAAAACAACCGGCAGACCTGCCGCCTTGGCCTGTTCCACCCGCCGATGATCCAGCTCGACGATCACCAATGAAAAACCGAGGCGCTGCAAGACCCGGGCTATCTGAAGACCGACGCGCCCGCCGCCGGCGATGACGACATGGTTCCGGAGGCCTTCCTCGGGAATATTCATCGTTTCGAGCGGCTCCCCTCGAAACACCCGTCTTCTCAGTGAATAGAGCCGAGCCGTCTGGCCCGAAACGAGAGGTGTCAAGGCCATCGTCAATATGGCCACGGTCAGGACGAGCGAGTACAGCTCGTCCTCGATCGAGCCCGTCGAAACTCCGAGCCTGGCGAGTACGAAGGAGAATTCGCCGACTTGAAACAGGCCCAGTCCGGCGGCCAGAGGGATCACATTGCCGTATTTGAAAACCCTCGCGATCAGCGCGAATATGGCGCCCTTACCGATGCTCACAGCCAGGACCAGAACCACCACCTGAAGAAAGTGGTCGATCAGGAACACCGGATCGAGCAGCATCCCCACGGATGCAAAGAACAACAGCCCGAAGAGATCGCGCAATGGGATGATATCGCTGAGCGCCTGGTGTCCGTAATCCGATTCGCTGAGCACCATTCCGGCGACGAATGCACCAAACGCAAATGAGAGGCCCGCCAGATGCGTGACATATCCGACGCCGAGACCGATGGCGGTGATCGCCAGCAGAAACAACTCTCTCGAACCGAGCCTGGCGATGTGCTTCATCAGGCGTGGTAACAGCCTTGTTCCAAGAAGGATCATCCCAGCGATGAAGCCCGCCGCTTTCAGCGCCGCGAAACCGAGGGCTGGCAGCCCCACGGCCGGGTTGTTGAGCTGCGGAAGGATGACCATCATCGGAATCACCGCCAGATCCTGAACGATGAGCATCCCGATCATGACCTTGCTCGAGAGGGTGCCGAGTCGACCCTGGTTCATCAGGGTCTTGAGAATCACCATGGTGCTCGAGAGCGAGATGAGGGCCCCGAGCCACAACGATGGCCTCCACTCCCAACCCAGCAAACAGCCGATGCCGAGACCGAGCCCGATCGTGGCAATGATCTGGATGGGTGTACCGATGAGGGCGATCATTCTCACCGGCCTGAGGTCCTTGAACGAGAACTCCAATCCGAGCGCGAACAGCAGCAGGGCGACGCCGATTTCCGCAAGGCGTTCGATCTCGTGAATATTCGAAACCGTAAGGCCGCCGGTATGTGGGCCCAGGATGACCCCGGCCACGATGTAGCCGAGGATCAAGGGCTGGCCGAGCCGCTGGAACAGCAGACCACAACCGAATGCGGCGACAACCAGAAGGATGATGTCAGACGTTATGCCCAAGATGAGCTGCCGATCTCCTACCGTCGTCGAGAACCCGCAGGCCCCGGCCCTGAGGAAGTTGAAATTGACGCCCTGAATACCATCGAACGGATCGTACCTCAGCTAGGGATATCGCCGTGCAGCTCGGTCGGCTCCCCTCGTCGGAATGTGGCGGGAGCGAACAGTTGAAGAGATCAATATGGTTGCACTGTGTCCCTGTGCCTCGGTGGTGAATTCGGAATTCACCTTTCACCGCTCAGAACGTCGACACGATCAATGTCGACGAACTGCTCCAGGGGATCCACGATCGACGGTGGTGGATTTTCCACGTTGAGTTCGTAAGTGCGGTCATCGGCGGTGCGCACCGGCTCGCCGGAGGGGTCGAAGACGTGGTTGCCCGCGCCGGCAAAATCCTCGTCCGGCCACGCGGAACCGGCGATGCAACAGCCGATGGTCCATAGCTGGTTCTCGGCCGCCCTCGCCTGCAGCAGGGTGCTCCAGATGTGATCGCGCCGCCACGGCCACCAGGCCGGAACGACCAGCAGGTCGCACCTCGCCTGGAGTTTGAGAGCGCGCGCCTGCTCCGGGAAGCGCACGTCGTTGCAGTTCATCAGACCGACCCGCAGTTCCCGCCAGTCGAAGGCGACATAGCGGTCGCCCGGCTGCCACATCTCGAACTCGCCGTTGGGGGCGAAGAGGTGGACCTTGTCGTAGGCGGCCACCTCGCGGCCGCCAAGCCAGACGGTGACGCGGTTGCGCCGGTCCTCGCTGATCGAGCCGAACACGAACAGCTTGTCCGGCGCGCCGCCCGAGACCGCTGCAAAAACGGCGCGCGCCCGGGCCGGCTCCACCACCCGCGAATAGCCGGTGAGAAAGAGCTCCGGGAACACCACGAGGTCCGCGCCGCCTTCGACCGCCCCAGCAGCCTCTGCCCTCAACCGCTCGAGGTTGTCATCGACTCCGAGCGACACCCAACGTGAGAGATGAACTTTCATGGAGGCATTTCACCACAGTCGGGGACGACCCGGGGCGGCGAATTGGCACGCGAGACGCGTGCCCCACAAAACCTTTCACATGACTCGGAGCCCTTGTGGGGGCGGCCGTCCCGGCTGCCCGCAGCCAGGCGCCTTTGTTGGGGAATTGCCTCCAATTCTCCAGGAGTGTCGAAAATCTGGAATTTCATTTCATGTATTGCTGTTGATGAGCTCGAAGGGGGCCGTGGTTGCGCATTTCCAAAAACGAAGAGTTCGGTCTGCGGCTGGTCACCAGCATCGCCCGCTCCGGCGGGCAGCTGAACATCCGCGAGCTTGCCGAGCAGGAGGGTTTGCCCGAGGCCACCATCGCCAAGGTCGTTGCCCGATTGCGGCGCGCCGGTCTGCTGGCGGCCGAAAGAGGCCGCAACGGCGGTTACTCTCTGACCCGGGCCGCCGACTCGATCACCCTGGCTCAGGTCGTGGGGGCGTTTGGTAACGAGATCTACGACGCCGGTTTCTGCGGCCGCATGAACGCGGGCGAGAGCTGTGCCCACGACGCCTCGTGCGGGCTGCGTCCGGTGTGGAACGGCCTCGGAGAGGTCATCGGCAATTTTTTGGACGGATACACGGTTGGCGACATCGTCCGCAGCACGCGGCCGGCGCTCAACAAGCTCACGAATGGGCATTCACTACCGGTCGTCAAGGGATGCTCCGGTTAAAGACGTTTTCTCGCAGCCCGGCCGCGAATAGGGACACGAGGACAGGATGACAACCCAGACCAAGATCATCGAGGATTTCGCAAACCGCGAGTACGAGCACGGATTCGTCACCGACGTCGAGCAGGACACCCTGCCGCCCGGTCTCGACGAAGATGTCATCCGGCACATCTCGGCGAAGAAGAACGAGCCGGAGTGGCTGCTCGAGTGGCGGCTCAAGGCGTATCGCCACTGGCAGACGATGACCGAACCGCGGTGGCCCAACGTCACCTATGCGGCGATCGACTACCAGGCCATCTCCTACTTTTCGGCCCCGAAGAAGAAAGAGCTGCAGAGCCTTGATGAGGTCGACCCCGAGATCCTCGCCACCTACAAAAAGCTGGGCATTCCGATCGACGAGCAGAAGATCCTGGCCGGGGTAGCGGTTGACGCGGTCTTCGACAGCGTTTCGGTGGCCACCACCTACAAGGACAAGCTCGCCGAGCTCGGCATCATCTTCTGCTCGTTTTCGGAAGCGGTGCAGGAACACCCCGAGCTGGTCAAGAAGTACCTCGGATCGGTCGTCCCCACGACCGACAATTACTTTGCCGCTCTCAACTCGGCGGTCTTCACCGACGGGTCCTTTGTCTACATCCCCGAGGGCGTCCGTTGCCCGATGGAGCTCTCCACCTACTTCCGGATCAACGCCGCCAACACCGGTCAGTTCGAACGCACCCTGATTGTCGCCGACAAGGGCGCATACGTGAGCTACCTCGAAGGCTGCACGGCGCCGATGCGCGACGAGAATCAGCTCCACGCGGCGGTGGTCGAGCTGGTGGCGCTCGAGGACGCGCAGATCAAGTATTCGACTGTCCAGAACTGGTACCCCGGCGACAAGGAGACCGGCGTCGGCGGGATTTTCAACTTCGTCACCAAACGCGGCATCTGCAAGGGCGACCGCGCCAAGATCTCGTGGACCCAGGTCGAGACCGGTTCCGCCATCACCTGGAAGTACCCGAGCGTGATCCTCAAGGGCGACGACACCGTGGGCGAGTTCTACTCGGTGGCTCTCACCGCGGGCCGCCAGCAGGCCGACACCGGTTCCAAGATGATCCACCTCGGCAAGAACACCTCCTCGACCATCGTTTCCAAGGGCATCTCGGCCGGCCGCGGCCAGAACACCTACCGGGGTCTGGTCAAGGTGGCGAAGAAGGCCGAGAACGCGCGCAACTACTCGCAGTGCGACTCGATGCTGATCGGCGACCGCTGCGGGGCCCACACCTTTCCCTATATCGAGATCGCCAACCCGACCGCCCAGATGGAGCACGAGGCCTCGACCTCGAAAATCGGCGAGGACCAGATTTTCTACTGCAACCAGCGCGGCATCGAGACCGAGGACGCGGTGTCGATGATCGTCAACGGATTCTGCAAAGAGGTCTTCCGCGAGCTGCCGATGGAATTCGCTGTCGAAGCCCAAAAACTGCTCGGCGTCAGCCTCGAAGGAAGCGTCGGATGAATCACAAATTCTTAATTTTCAATTTTGAATTCTTAATTCCCACCCACCCCCATTTCACAACGGTGGGGCGGGGGTCATTCAAGATTCAAAATTCAAAATTCAAAATTCAAAATTTCCACTTTTCGGAGCTGAAATGTTGCAACTGAAAGACCTGCACGTCGCCATCAATGGCAAAGAGATCCTCAAAGGCATCGACCTCACGGTCAAACCCGGCGAGGTGCACGCCATCATGGGACCCAACGGCTCGGGCAAGAGCACCCTGGCGAGCGTGCTCGCCGGCCGCGACGAGTACGAGGTCACGAGCGGACAGATCCTCTTCCTGGGCAACGACCTGCTCGAGCTCGAAGCCGAGGAGCGGGCGCGCGAAGGCCTGTTCCTCGCCTTCCAGTACCCGGTGGAGATCCCCGGCGTCTCGAACACCTACTTCCTGCGCACCGCCCTCAATGCGATCCGCACCCACCGCGGTGAGGAATCCATCGACGCCATGGATTTCCTGGCGCTGGTGCGCGACAAGGCGGAACTGCTCAAACTCGACGAGTCGCTGCTCAAGCGGCCGGTCAACCACGGTTTCTCGGGCGGCGAAAAGAAGCGCAACGAGATCTTCCACATGGCAGTGCTCGAACCCAGGCTCGCGATCCTCGACGAGACCGATTCCGGGCTCGACATCGACGCGCTCAAGATCGTCGCCGACGGGGTCAACTCGCTGCGCAGCGCCGACCGCGCCTTTATCGTGATCACCCACTACCAGCGCCTGCTCAACTACATCGAGCCCGACTTCGTCCACGTCCTGATGGATGGCAGGATCGTCCGCTCGGGCGGCCGCGAGCTGGCGCTCCAGCTCGAGGATCAGGGCTATGAGTGGCTGGAGACCGCGCCGGCGGCGGCGAGCGCGTGACGGGGATGGCCATGAGCAACGGATCTCTCCTCTCGGTCCTCGACACCGCCGCCAGAGCGCCGGCGCCCGCTCTGTTGCAGAAGCTGCACGGCCGCGGCCGCGCTCAGTTCGAGGCCCTCGGCCTGCCGAATCGTCGTCAGGAAGCCTGGCGCTTCACGCGCCTCAAGGGCGTCGAAGAGACTGAGTTCGTGCCGCCGACGCAGGCCCCGTCACGGGTCGATATCACCCCTTGGCGGCGGGCCGACACCCACGCCCTCGTCTTCATCGACGGCCTGTTCTCACCGGACCTTTCTCAGACCGGCGACCTGCCCGACGGGGTGGTCCTCACCAATCTGCTGCTCGCCACGGTTGCGGACTCCGAGATCGTGAATAAGCACCTCGGTAGCCTGGCATCTCTCGACGACCATCCCTTCGCCGCTCTCAACACCGCAGTCCTCGCCGACGGCGCCGTGATCCACGTGCCGGCGGGCGTCGAGGTCGAGCGTCCGATCCAGCTGCTCTTCGTCGCAGGGCCGAGCGACCGGCCGACGGTGTGCGCCCCCCGCATCCTGATCGTGGCCGGTGACGGCAGCAGTATGACCATCGAGGAGCAACACGTCGGCACCGAAGACAGGGCGCTTGCATGCCCGGTGAGCGAGATCGTGATCGGAGCGGGCGCCGTTGTCCGACATGTGGTCGTGCAGGACGAATCGCGCACGACCCAGCACCTCGCTTCCCGACACGTCGTTCTGGCTCAGGGGAGCCGGTACGCCGCCCAGGCGATTTCGCTCGGCGGCGCCCTTGCCCGGACCGACATCCATGTCACCCTTGACGGCGAGGATGCCGAGGCTTCTCTCGACGGGCTGTATCTGACCGATGGCGACCAGCAGGCCGATTCTCACCTGACCGTGCGCCACCGATCGCCCAACTGCCGGAGTCACCAGCTTTACAAGGGCATTCTCGGGGGATCGTCGCGGGCGGTTTTCACCGGCCGCATCGTGGTCGAGCAGGATGCCCAGAAGACCGACGCAACCCAGTCCAACCGCAACCTCATCCTGTCGGACGACGCGGTCGTCAACTCCAACCCACAGCTCGAAATCCTGGCCGACGATGTCCGCTGCACGCACGGTTCCACAGTCGGCCGTCTCGATGACGACGCGGTGTTTTACCTGCGGTCGCGGGGAATCGGCCGCGACGACGCGCGGCGGCTCCTGACCCTCGCCTTCGCCGGTGAGGTTCTCGACCGCATCCCGGTGGAGGCCCTGCGCGACGAGCTCAGTCGGCGGGTGTCTGAAAAACTGGCCCTCATCGAACGATCCGGGACCGGCGCATGAGCACTCCCCCGGCTGTCGCCGAGGTCGCGGCCGCGTTCGATGCCGAGCGCATTCGCGCCGACTTCCCCGCCCTCCACCAGGAGGTGCACGGCAAGCCGTTGGTCTACCTCGACAACGCCGCCACCACTCAGAAACCCCGTGCCGTCATCGACGCCGTCCGCCACTTCTACGAACGGGACTGCTCTAACGTCCACCGCGGCGTCCACCTGCTATCGCAGCGCGCCACCATTGGCTTCGAGAAGGCACGAACCACGGTCAAGAAATTCCTTGGCGCAGCCGACAGCCGCGAAATCGTCTTCACCCGCGGCACGACCGAAGGCATCAACCTGGTCGCCTCGAGCTTTGTCCGCCCGCGTCTTGGCGAGGGCGACGAGGTGCTGATCTCGGCCATGGAGCACCACTCCAACATCGTCCCGTGGCAGCTGCTGTGCGAGGAGCGGGGCGCCAAACTCAAGGTCATCCCCATCGACGACAACGGCGA
Source organism: Candidatus Sulfomarinibacteraceae bacterium (assembly GCA_963741385.1). Lineage (GTDB taxonomy): Bacteria > Acidobacteriota > Thermoanaerobaculia > Thermoanaerobaculales > Sulfomarinibacteraceae > Sulfomarinibacter. Next base: position 54,168 of record CAVUHO010000015.1, on the reverse strand, counting down.
CATCATCCTCGAAGAGTACGAGCGTTTGCTCAGCGAGCGCACGAAGATCGTCGGCATCGTTCACGTCTCGAACGCTCTCGGCACCGTCAACCCGGTGCGCGAGATGATCGCCACCGCCCACGCCCGCGGCGTGCCGGTGCTGGTCGACGGGGCGCAGGCCGTGCCCCATCGCAAGGTGGACGTTCGCGAACTCGACTGCGACTTCTACGTCTTTTCGGGCCACAAGGTCTACGGCCCTACCGGGATCGGCGCCCTTTATGGAAAGCGGGAACACCTGCTCGGGATGGTGCCCTACCAGGGTGGCGGCGACATGATCCTGTCGGTGTCGTTTGAGGGCACGACATATAACGAACCGCCGCACCGTTTCGAGGCCGGCACCCCGAATATCGAGGGGGCCATCGGTCTCGCCGTGGCCCTCGATTATGTGAACGGGATCGGCCTCGACGCCATCGCCGCTCACGAGGGCCGACTCCTCGTCGAGGCGACCGACGCGGTCCTGGAGATCCCCGGCATCCGGTTGATCGGGTCCGCGAAACATCGTGCATCGGCGCTGTCCTTTGTCATGAAGGGAATCCACCCTCACGACATCGGCACCATCCTCGACTCCGAAGGCGTCGCGGTTCGCGCCGGTCACCATTGCGCGCAACCGGTGATGAAACGCTATGGCGTGTCCGCGACGGTGCGGGCGTCGTTCGGTTTGTACAACACTGACTCCGAGATCGACGCTCTGGCGGCCGGTCTGCTCAAGGTCCGGGAGGTATTCGGCTGATGTCGGACATGCGCGAGCTCTACCAGGAGATCATCCTCGATCACAACAAAAAGCCCAGGAACTGCTACGTCATGGACTGCGCGACCCGTTCGGCCGACGGCCACAACCCCCTGTGCGGCGACATCGTCAAGGTCTATCTGCGAATTGAGAACGGAGTCATTGAGGAGATCAGCTTCCAGGGTCACGGCTGCGCCATCTGCACCGCCTCGACGTCCCTCATGACTGAGTCGGTCAAGGGCAAGACCGTCACCCAGGCGAAGGAGATCTTCGAGGGCTTTCACGACATGCTGACCGGTGTCGCCGCCGAGCAGGGCGTGGAGCTGGGCAAACTGCAGGTCTTCGAGGGCGTGCGCGAATACCCGGTCAGGGTCAAGTGCGCCACCCTCGCCTGGCACACGCTGAATGCCGCCATGGATGGCGAGGCGGATGAGAAAGTGAGCACAGAATGAGTTCGGAATTCGGAATTCGGAATTCGGAATTTTCCACCACACGGCTCTGGCACGAGGGTGCCCGTCCGGGAATTCAAAATTCAAAATTCAAAATTCAAAATTCGGCGCAGGCGGCCCCATGAGCGCCCTTCGCGATCAAGTCATCGAAGTCCTAAGGACCGTCTACGACCCCGAAATCCCGGTCAACATCCACGAGATGGGGCTGGTGTACGAGGTCACGGTCGATGACGACGCCAACGTCCACATTCTCATGACCCTGACCTCGCCGATGTGCCCGGTGGCCGAGAGCCTGCCGCCCGAGGTCGAGGAAAAGGTCTCGGCGATCGAGGGCGTCGCCAGGGCAACTGTCGAGATCACATGGGACCCGCCGTGGGACCCCGAGATGATGTCCGAGGCCGCAAAGCTCGAACTCGGAATGTTCTAGAATTTTGAATTCTCAATTTTGAATTTTGAATTCCCACCCACCCTCCCCCTTCTGGACGTCTTGACCCAGGGCTGCGCTTCCTCCGGTTTTCTTGAGCTGAGGCGAAGCATAGCAACGTCGTAGCCGGGAAATCTGGGTGGGTGGGCGGCATTCAAAATTGAGAATTCAAAATTCAAAATTCGTTGTCGACCCCTGCTAACCTATCGCCGTCAAGGGGGGCTGAAGATGAAGACAGGCTTCGATCGCAGACGGTTCGTGGCATTTCTCGGGGGGTTCGGTGTGGCCGGTGTCGCGGCCGACCGGTTGTGGGCGGCTGTCGAGGAAAGCGGAGCCGTTACGGCAGCCGATCTGGCCCACGCCGAGACTCTGGCCGGGCTCGACTTTACCGATGCCGAACGCGAACTCATGCTCGAGGGCGTCAACGACCTCAAGGCAGACTACGCGGCGCTGCGCGAGGTGCCGCTGCCCAACTCGGTGTCGCCTGCCCTGCACTTCGACCCGCGCCCTGCCGGCTTTGCCTACGACCCCGGCCCGCGGAGTTTCAGGCCCAGCCGGCCGGCGGCGGTCGAGGTTCCCGACAACCTCGAGGACCTCGCCTTTCTCCCCGTCACCCAGCTCGCCGAGCTGGTGCGGACACGTCGGGTCTCATCGGTCGCCCTGACCGGAATGTACCTCGAGCGCCTCCGGCGCTTCGACCCGACCCTCCACTGCGTCATCACCCTCACTGAAGAGTTGGCCATGGTCCAGGCTGAGCGCGCCGACCGCGAGCTCGCCGATGGCATCTACCGCGGGCCGCTCCACGGCATCCCGTGGGGGGCGAAGGACCTGTTGGCGGTCCGCGGCTACCCCACCACCTGGGGAGCGACCCCGTTCAAGGAACAGTTCTTCGACGAGGACGCGACTGTGGTGAAGAGGCTCGACGAGGCGGGTGCGGTCCTGGTCGCCAAGCTGGCCCTGGGCGCCCTGGCCAACGGCGACGTGTGGTTCGGCGGCACCACCCGCAACCCTTGGAACCCCGAGGACGGCTCCAGCGGATCCTCTGCAGGCCCCGCATCGGCGGTCGCGGCGGGTCTGGTCGGTTTCGCCATCGGCACCGAGACCCGCGGTTCGATCCTGTCGCCGTGCACGCGATGCGGCGCCACCGGGCTTCGCCCCACCTTCGGCCGGGTCAGCCGACACGGCGCCATGGCCCTGTCGTGGTCGATGGACAAGATCGGCCCCATCTGCCGCTCGGTGGAGGATTGCGCGCTGGTCTTCGATGTCATCCAGGGACCCGACGGTCACGACGAGACCGTCATCGACGTGCCCTTCAGCTGGGTCGCGGACCGCGACCCGCGGGACCTCCGCGTGGCCTACCTCCGCTCGGCATTCGAGACCAAACCGGAGCAGGAGGACCGACAGGAGTGGTACGAGCTCAACTTCTCCGCCCTCGAGATCGTGCGTTCGCTCGGCATCGATCTCGTGCCCATCGAGCTCCCCGATCTCCCGATCAACGCCATGGGCTTCATCCTGGTCGCCGAGGCGGCGGCCGCCTTTGACGACCTCACCCGCTCGAATCTCGACGACACCCTGGTCCGCCAGGACGAGACGGCGTGGCCCAACCGCTTCCGCAGCCACCGCGCCGTGCCGGCGGTGGAGTACATCCAGGCCAACCGGGTCCGGCGGCTCGCGATGCGCGAGATGGCGCGCATCCTCGACGGCATCGACGTCTATCTGTCGCCGACTTTCGGTGACAACCTGCGGCTGACCAACCTCACCGGCCACCCCGCGGTGGTGGTGCCCAACGGCTTCCGGGCCGACGGCACGCCGACCAGCGTCACCTTCTGCGGCAATCTGTTCCGGGACTCGGAGGCGATGCTGCTGGCCCGGGCCTACCAGGACGCCACGGGGTTTCAGGATCGGCATCCGGTGCTCTGACGGCGACGGGAATAGCGAGCGTTATTTCTTCTTCTTTTTCTTCTTCGAGGTGTCGGCTTCGACGCTTGAGAGGGCGGCCTCCAGCGCCTCGCTGACGGTGCCCAGAATCTTGAGTCTCCCGAAACGCTTGCAGTTATCTTCGACCAGGGTCCACGGCGCGTCGCGGGTGGAGGTTCGCTCCACCATTTCCTGAACCGCACGTTCGTAGAGGTCCCATTTCTCGCGGTTGCGCCAGTCCTCATCGGTCAGCTTCCAACGTTTGTACTCGATCGTCTGCCGCTCCTCGAAGCGTCGCAGCTGCTCTTCAGGCGTGATGTGGAGCCAGAACTTGACCAGCACGATTCCGAACTCGGTCAGCTGGCGTTCGAACTCGTTGATTTCGGTGTAGGCGCGCCGCCATTCCAACGGCGTCGCAAACCCCTCGACCCTCTCCACCAGCACCCGGCCGTACCAGGAACGGTCGAAGATCGTCACCCTTCCGGCACGTCGCACCTGGCGCCAGAACCGCCACAGGTAGTGATGCGCCGCCTCGTCATCATTCGGCGATGCGATTGGTATCACCCGGTAATCGCGGGCGTCGAGGGCGCGCGTCAAGCGGCGGATAGCGCCACCCTTCCCGCCGGCGTCCCAGCCCTCGAACACGCACACCAGCGAAATCCCGTGGTGTTTGGCCTTGCGGAAGAGGCTGTTGACGGAGCCCTGGAGCCGCGGCAGCTTCTTGCGGTAGGAGTCTTTGTCGACCGTCTGGGTCATATCGAGATCGGTGAGGACCGTGTGGTGCAGCGGCTCTTCGAGGATCACCGCCGCCGTGTCGTCCGGCCGCTCCCCGGCGCCCGCTCCGTTGGCGTCGGTGCGGCGCTTCAACGCCGTTGCTCGGGGAGGCTTCGCACCGAGGCGGGCGCTGACGGCATCCCGGATGGTCGTGGCGACGGTCAGGGCCCGATAGTTGGAGTCCATGCCCTCGACGATCTTCCACGGCGCCTGGGGGATCGACGTCGCCCGGATGGTGTGCTCTGCCACCTCCACGAACCGGTCGTACATGCGCCAGTGCTTCCAATCGACCTCGGTGATACGCCACCGTTGGAGCGGGTCCTTCTCCAGGGCCTTGAGCCGCCGTCTCTGCTGTGAGCGGCCGAGATGCATCCAGAACTTGAGGATGAGGGCCCCGTCGTCCGCCAACACCCGCTCGAAAGCAGCGCACTCGTTGAGCTGCGCATCATACTCGGTGACCGTGGTCTCCCCATACACGTGGTCCAGAAATGGCCGCGAGTACCAGGCGCTGAGGAACAGACCGAGCCGTCCCTTGGCCGGCACATCGCGCCAGTACCTCCAGAATCTCGGCCGTTCGCGCTCCTCGTCGGAGGGCGGCTGATAGGCCGAGGATTCGATCCAGCGCGGGTCCATCCACTCGTTGAGGAGGTTGATGGTCTCGCCCTTGCCGGCGCCGTTGACGCCGGAAAACAAGACCAGTACCGGGAAGTCTGCGGACCGCAGCCGCTGCTGCAGGTCGACGAGTTCCACCCGCAGCGCCGGGACCACCTCATCGAAGGCCTTCTTCGGTACCGTGCGTCCTAGTTCGGCTGTTTCAAACATGATGCCCCCGTATCGCGGACCCGCCTCAGAATAGCTCAATGACGGTTCGTGGGTGTTCTCCGGGCGCCCGGGTTACTATGAACCGACATGTCGACGAGCGGCCACGACCTCCGTCTCTACGCCCACCGAGGGGCCTCGGCCCTGGTGCCCGAGAACACACTCGAGGCCTTCGAAAGAGCCCTGGCCGACGGCGCCACCGCGCTTGAGCTCGACATCCACCGCACCAGCGACGGCCACTTCGTGGTCGCCCACGATCCCCACGGTCTTCGCCTGGCCGGCGTGCCCGACCACATCTGCGCGCTCTGCCTCGATGACGTGAAAAGGTGGGACGTTTCCACCACCGATGTCCGGGACCTCGGACACCACGCGGTGCCGACCCTCGAGGAAGTTCTCGAAGCTTTTCCGAACGTGCCGATGAGCGTCGATCACAAACCCGGTGACCTCGGGGCGGTGCCGGACCTGCTCGAGCTGCTGGCTCGTCACGGAGCCGAGGACAGGGTGACGCTAGCGAGCTTCAGCGTCCAAGTGATGGGCCGTATCCGCAGCCTCGGCTATCCTGGCCGCACCGCCCTCACCCGGCCCGAGATCGTCTGGCTTCGTTTCCTGCCCACCGCCCTTGCGCGGAAACTCGTCGCCGGGGACGCCGCCCAGATCCCGACCCACTCCGGGCCCATCCGGCTCGACGGCACACGATTCCTTGAAAAATGCCGAAAACTCGGGATCCGCACCGACTTCTGGGTCGTCAACGATCCCGCGCAGGCGCGCTCGCTCCTGGATGCCGGCGCGACAGGCGTCATGACCGACGACCCCGCGCTCATCGCTCCGGTGTTTCGGGAGGTTCTGAAGGTGGGTTGAAGCCCACGGGAACCCGACTTTCCGAACACGCTTCCCGAGAGGAGCCACCCTCAACATTGTTGGCCCGCGTCGTTTTGCCGACGGGGACGATCTTGAGTCCAACAATGTTGAAAATGGCACCTCCGCCGCACACGGCCCCTTGCGCCCTGAGCACTCGAACCATCAAGTTTGGTGGGATGCGGGTGGACATTCCGAACTCCGAACTCCGAATTCCGAATTCCGAATTCCGAATTCCGAATTCCGAATTCCGAATTCTTACAACCCTCCCCTTGACAGCTCGAATCTCAAGGGATAAACTCATGCGGTGAGTTGTTGAGATGTATTCACGAACCACCCGCTACGCCTTCCACCTCCTCGGCACGCTCGCGCGGCGGCGCGACGAGTTGGTCAGCGGTGAGGAACTGGCCGGGCTCACGGGCATCCCCTCGAATTACCTCTCGAAGATCCTGAACCAGCTTCGAAAGAGCGGCTTTGTCGAGTCTCAGAAGGGCTGGGGCGGCGGCTTCCGTCTCGACGAGAAATCCCTTGACCGACCAATCATGGACGTCCTCGAAGCGGTTGAAGGGCCGCTGAGAATATTGAATGACTGCGCGTTCGGCCTGCCCGAGTGCGACGAGAAACACCCCTGTCCGCTGCACGACCAGTGGGAACAGATTCGCCACGCCTCCGACCGCATGCTGGAGGGAACCCGGATCTCCGATCTCGCATTCGACGGCCGCTGATATTTTTTAACCACTCAAAAGACCTTGAAGTGTCTTGAGATAACTAAGGAGCAACAAACATGATCCATCCCGTCGAGACCCTGATGAGCGAGCACCGCGTGATCGAGCGCGGGCTCGATTCGTTGGACAGCCTGAGCGCCGGGCTTTCCAGGACCGCCCCGGCCGTACGCGTTCGTCTCGGCGAGCTCGTGCGTTTCTTCCGCGAGTTTGCCGACCGGGTGCACCACGCGAAGGAGGAGGACCGTCTGTTCACGGCCCTCGCCGCCCACGGCTTTTCGAATCAATCCGGCCCCGTCTTCGTGATGCTCTCAGAACACGAGGCCGGTAGAGCGCACGTCACCAGGCTGGCGGAAGTGGCCGGCGGCGACGGTCCGTTGACAGCAGAGGAGGTGGAAACCGTCCGGGACCACGGGACGGCCTTTTCGATCCTGCTGCGCGGCCACATTCAGAAGGAGGACAACATCCTCTTCCCGATGGCGGCCCAGGTGCTGCAGCCCCCGGTCGTGGCGGAGCTCAGGACCGCCTTCGACGCCTTCGACGCGACCGTCGAGTTGGAAGAACTTCAGTCACTCGTCAACGATTAAGTCCGGCTTGCAGATCGACATTATTCGAATTTTGGAGGAGTGTGGAAATGGAATATCGGAGACTCTGGATCGCATTCGCACTGGTGATCGTGGGTTCGTTCACCGTGCTGGGTTACTACGGGAGTGAGATCTACCGCGACGCACCGCCGGTGCCCGACCAGGTCGTCACGACCGACGGCCGCGTGCTGTGGACCGGCGCCGAAATCAAGGACGGACAGAACGTCTGGCAGTCCACCGGCGGCCAGGAACTGGGCACGGTGTGGGGCCACGGCTCCTACGTCGCGCCTGACTGGTCGGCCGACTGGCTCCACCGTGAGGCCGTCTACATGCTCGATGCGTGGGCCATGACCGAGCACGGCCTGCCCTTCGACCAGCTCGCCGCCGAACCGAAGGCCGCGCTCCAGGCGCGACTGCAGGAGAGGCTGCGCGAGAACACCTACGACCCGGCTACCGGCGACCTCGTGGTGTTCCAGCTGCGGGCCGAAGCCATCGCGGCCGCCGCCGACCACTATCAGAAGCTGTTCAACGACGACCCCACCCTCGCCGAACTGCGCGAGGCCTACGCCATGAAGAAGGGCACGGTCACCGACCCCGAGCGGCTCGACCAGCTGACCGCTTTCTTCTTCTGGACCTCGTGGGCCTGCGTCACCGAACGGCCCGGGAAGTCCATCACCTACACCAACAACTGGCCGCCCGAAAAACTCGTGGGCAATGTCCCGATGCCGGCCCTCCACCTGTGGACAGGATTTTCGGTGATCCTCCTGATCGCCGGCATCGGCCTCCTCGCCTGGTGGTACGCCAGCCACAAGGAGGACGATCTCGACCACGCGGAACTGCCCGACCGCGACCCCCTGCTCGGGCTCCAACCGACACCGTCGATGATGGCGACCCTCAAGTACTTCTGGGTCGTGACCGCGCTGATTCTGGTCCAGGTGGGATTGGGGGCGGTGACCGCCCACTACGGAGTCGAGGGCAGCGGTTTCTACGGCTTCAACCTCGCCGAATTCCTCCCCTACTCGCTGACCCGGACCTGGCACATCCAGCTCGCGATCTTCTGGATCGCGACCTCCTGGCTGGCGACCGGTTTGTTCATCGCGCCGGCGGTGTCCGGCCACGAACCGAAGTTTCAGCGGCTGGGGGTCAACGTCCTCTTCGGCGCGCTGCTCGTGATCGTCGTCGGTTCGCTGGCCGGACAGTGGGCGTCGATCATGCAGCGGCTCGGCCTCGAGACCGGTTTCTGGTTCGGCCACCAGGGCTACGAGTACGTAGATCTCGGCCGTTTCTGGCAGATCTTCCTGCTGGCAGGCCTCTTCATCTGGCTCTTCCTGATGGTGCGCGCGATCTGGCCGGCTCTGAAAAAGGGCGGCGACAACCGCTCACTGTTGGGCATGTTCGTGATCGCGTCGGCGGCCATCGCTCTGTTCTACGGCGCCGGTCTGATGTGGGGACGCCAGACCAACCTGGCGATCGCCGAGTACTGGCGCTGGTGGGTCGTTCACCTCTGGGTCGAGGGCTTCTTCGAGGTCTTTGCCACCGTAGTGATTGGTTTTCTCTTTGTGCGTCTGGGTCTGTTACGAACCAGGACCGCCACAACCGCGGTCCTGTTCTCGACCAATATCTTTCTCATGGGCGGGATCATCGGCACCTTCCATCACCTGTACTTCACCGGCACCCCGACCGCCATCCTCGCCCTCGGTGCGACGTTCTCGGCGCTCGAGGTCGTGCCGCTGGTGCTGATGGGCTTCGAGGCGTACCACAACCTCACGCTTGAGCCGCGCCAAACCCTGGCTCAAGGCCTACAAGTGGCCGATCTGGTGCTTCATCGCGGTCGCCTTCTGGAACCTGGTCGGCGCCGGCATCTTCGGATTCCTGATCAACCCGCCGATCGCCCTGTACTACATGCAGGGACTCAACACCACACCGGTGCACGGCCACACCGCGCTCTTCGGCGTCTACGGGATGCTCGGCATCGGTCTGATGCTCTTCGTGCTCAAGGGTCTCGCGGCCCGCAATCGCTGGAAGGACGGGGTCCTCTCCTTCGCCTTCTGGTCGATCAACATCGGGCTCGCGCTGATGGTTCTCCTCAGCGTCCTCCCGGTGGGCCTCGCCCAGACCGTCGCCTCGATCCGCGAGGGCCTCTGGTACGCGCGTTCGGCCGAGTTCCTGCAGCAGCCGTGGCTCGAAAACGTGCGGTGGCTGCGGGTCATCGGTGACACCATCTTTGCCGCCGGCGCGGTGGCACTGACCTGGTTTGTGATCGGGCTCAAGACCGGCTGGTCGGTCCTCGACGAGGTCGACATGCCGACCGACTGACACCTGCCCACAACCGACAGCGCCTCCCGGTCCGCCTCCACGGTGGACCGGGAGGTTTTGCTTCGCGGCACGCGAGACGCGTGCCCCATAAGGGTCACGTTTCCGGAGCGATTGTGGGGCAGCCGTCCCGGCTGCCATCCCCGACTTTCCGAACACGCTTCCCGTGAGGAGCCTTCAACATTGTTGGCCCGAATCAACCCACCAACTTCAAAGTGTGTCCATCCAACAATGTTGAAAATGGCACCTCCGCAGCACGTGGTTCCACCCACCCTGAGAACTCGGGCTCCAATTGTCGCTGGGTAGTCGGGCGGGAAATCCGAAATCCGAAATCCGAAATCGCCGGCTATGATGTCCACATGGCTCGCACGAAAAATCCGCCTCCTCCATCCGACCCCGACGCGGGCATCTGGCAGGGACGATCGGTGGCGCGGGTGGCGGAGAGCCCCGACGGGATGATCGTGCTCGTCGGCCGGACGGCCCGCGACAACGACATTCTGTCGCTCAGGCTGGCGGCGCCCCGCGACTTCTGGTTTCACGTCGCCGGCGAATCCGGTTCGCACGTCGTGGTCCGCAACCCCAACAATCTCGATTCGCTGCCGCGGGAGACCAAGAAATTCGCAGCCGGGCTCGCCGCAGGCTACTCGAAGGCGCGAAGCGGCGGCAAAGTCGCCGTTCATATGGCGCGCGCCGGCGACGTGTCGAAACCGCGCGGTCTGGCACCGGGCAAGGTCCACCTGCGTCGATTCACGACCGTCCACTCGGGGCCGCTGCGGCTGGACGACGAAGGGTCACTGACATGAAGAACTACGGTTCGCAGAGCATGGTAGAACCCCTGACGCGGGTTCTCGTACGCCGTCCTGATGAAGCCTTCGGCAACGCCGACCCTGCGCGCTGGCACTACGTCTCGCAGCCGGATCTGGAGGCAGCGCAGAACGAGCACGACGCCTTTACCGGGGCCTTGCGGGAAGCCGGGTGTGAGGTGCTGTACCACGACGCCCCGCTCCCAAACCACGCAGACGCCATCTTCACCCACGACCCGGTGATCGTCACCGACGCCGGCGCAGTGGTCTTGAGGATGGGCAAGGCCGAGCGCCGCGGCGAGGAGGCGGCGATTGTGGCGACGCTGGAGTCGCTGGGCGTTCCGGTTCTCGCAACTCTCGAGGGCGAGGCCACGGCCGAAGGCGGCGACCTCCTGTGGCTCGACCACGACACGCTGGCAGTGGGCCGCGGCTACCGCACCAACGCCGAGGGCTTCCGCCAGCTCACCGCCGCCCTGCGCCCGCTCGGCGTGGAGACGGTCGAGGTGCAGCTCCCCCACGGCGACGGACCGGCCTCCTGCCTCCACCTCATGTCATTCATCTCGATGCTCGACCACGACCTGGCGGTGGTCTATCCGCCGCTGGTGCCGGTACCCTTCATGGAACTGCTGGCCCAACGCGGCATCGCCCTCGTCGAGGTCCCGGCGGAGGAGTACCCCTCCATGGGCCCCAACGTCCTCGCTCTCGCGCCGCGGCGGTGTCTCACCATCGAGGGCAACCCCATCACGAAACGTCGGATGGAGGCCGTTGGCTGCGAGGTCCTCACCTATCGCGGCCGCGAGCTGTCGCTCAAGGCCGAGGGCGGCGCGACCTGCCTGACCCGGCCAATCTACCGTTCACACGAATAGCGATCTTATTTCCACAGATCGACTCCGACCTTGGCCGGCGCTCCGGGCACCTCGCGAACCAGACGCGGTACGAGGTAGCCCGGCAGCCGGGACGTCAGCTCCCGGTGAAGGTTTTTGGCCTCCTTGTCGGAGACCTCGAAGTGGGCCGCCCCCTCGACCGGGTCGAGCATGTGGAGGTAGTAGGGCAGGACTCCGGCGTCGAAGAGCGATTCGCTGAGTTCGACCAGCGTGTCCGCGGAATCGTTGACGCCCGCCAACAGAACCGACTGATTGAGAAGAGAGACCCCGGTGGCGCGCAGGGCAGCCAACGCCCGTTGGACATCGGCGTCGATCTCTTGCGCATGGTTGGCGTGGACCACCACGACGGTGGGGAGATCGAGGTGAGACAACCAAGACACAAGGTCCTCGTCGACCCGTTGCGGGAGGACGACGGGCAGCCGCGTGTGGATTCGAAGCCGGCGCACGTGGGGCACCCTGGCCAGCAATTGTGCGAGCTCGGAAACTCGAACATCGGGCAGGGTCAGGGGGTCCCCACCGGAAAGGATCACCTCCGAGATTTCAGGGTCGCCCGCGATGAGTTCAACCGCGTTCTGCCAGCCCGCCACCGATCCGCCGACGTCGCCGTAGGGGAAGTGGCGTCTGAAGCAGTAGCGGCAGTGAACCGCGCAGGCGCCGGTTGCCACCAGCAAGGCGCGGCCGCGGTACTTATGGAGCACACCGGCGGTCGGCGCCAGTTCGAGTTCGCCCACCGGGTCGGTCGTGAAGCCGCGGGCTGGCGTGTCCTCGGCAGCCAGCGGCAGCACCTGGCGCAGCAACGGATCGTTCGGGTCGCCGCGCCGCATCCGCCCCACGAATCCTCGTGGTACCCTGAGCGGGAATCCGCCAGCTGCGGCGCGGGTTTCAAACTGGGCGCGGCGGTCGTCAAGGCCGAGAAGCCTTAACAGTTCGTCAACATCAGTCACCACCTCGGAGAGGTGGCGGCGCCATTCCCCGGACGGCCAGGCTTTGGAAGGGACCCGCATGACGGAGCGAAGTCTCGCAGCTTCGGTATGATCAACGCAAGTTCTGAGAAGGAGATTGACGCGAAATGGCTACCTACAACTTGAACCAGGTCAAGGTCGGGCTGAAGATCGTGGTCGATGGCGACCCCTGTGTCATCGTCGCCGCAGACGTCGTCAAGCCGGGCAAGGGCCAGGCATTCACCAAAGTCAAATACAGGAACTACAAGACCGAACGGGTCAACGAGAGGACGCTCAAAGCGTCGGACGCTTTTGAAGGCGCCGACATCGTGGATATCGAAATGCAGTACCTCTACTCGGACGGTCGAACCTGGACCTTTATGAACCAACAGACCTACGACCAGGTCGAGGCGGATGCCATCACCGTAGGTGATAAAAAACAGTTCCTCATCGAGCAGGATGTCTGCCTCATCACCCTGTATGACGGCAACCCAATCGTCGTGACACCGCCAAACTTCGTCATTCTCGAAATTGTCGAGACCGACCCCGGCGTCAAGGGCGACACCTCAGGGGGCGGCAACAAACCGGCCACCACCGACACCGGCGCGGTCGTTCGTGTGCCTCTCTTCGTCCAGATCGGCGAGAAAATCAAGGTGGACACGCGGACGGGAGATTACGTTTCGAGGGCGTAAAGCTCGAGCAGTATGATTTCGGATTTCGGATTTGCCTTCGTCCTCCGGCCTCGGCGTCTACCCGCCATGAGCGGGAGGCCGATGGCCGACCTCCACCCACCCTACCGTTTCGGCCGTCGGCCTCGTTCCGCTCCTGACGGGCAGTGCCGGATTTCGGATTTTTCGCCCGCCCACCCGGCCGCGGGACGCGGCCCCACAACCAGAAACCCATCTTGCAGGCTTGTGGGGCGGCCGTCCCGGCTGCCGGGTGGGTGGATGGAAACTCAAAACTCACCACTCAAAACTCAAAACTGCCTCCTCAAGGTCGTGTCAATGACGTCGGGCAGAGGCGACTGGCGGCCGACGGCTTCCCTGGACGCGCTTCGGCTTCGGGCTGAGATCCTCGCGAAAATCCGCGCCTTCTTTGCCGAGCGGGAGGTGCTCGAGGTCGAGACTCCGCTGCTCGCCTCAGCGCCGGTCACCGATCTCCACCTCCAGGCGCTGCACTGCCGTTACCGCGGGCCCGGTGCGGACGACGGCCTGACACTCTACCTCCAGACCTCCCCCGAGTTCGCCATGAAACGGCTGCTGGCGGCTGGCAGCGGGCCGATCTTCCAGATCTGCAAGGCAATGCGCGACGGCGAGGCGGGACGGCGCCACAACCCCGAGTTCACCGTCCTCGAGTGGTATCGACCCGGTTGGGACCATCACCGGCTGATGGACGAGATGGACGGACTGCTGGCCGCGGTCCTCGGCACGAGGACTGGGGAACGACTCACGTATGGCGAGACCTTCATGCGGTACGCGGACGTCGATCCTCACTCCGAAACGGACGGTGCGCTGCGCACCCTGGTCAGAGGCCTCGGGGTCCCATCCGCCGGTGAACTCGGACGCAACGATCTTTTGGATCTCATTCTGACCCACGTTGTCGAGCCAAAACTGGGCCACTGCCAACCGACCTTCATCCACGATTACCCGGCCTCACAGGCTGCGCTGGCCAGGGTTCGGCCGGGGCAACCAGCGTTGGCCGAGCGTTTCGAAGTCTTTGTCGAGGGTCTCGAGCTCGCCAATGGTTACCACGAACTCACCGATCCGGGCCTCCACCGGCAACGTTTCGAGGCGGATCTCGCGGCGCGGCGTCGCGCGGGTCTCCCCGAGGTGCCGATCGACGAACGGCTGCTGGCCGCTCTGGAGCACGGTCTTCCGGAGTCTGCAGGGGTGGCGTTGGGGTTCGATCGCCTGGTGATGCTGGCTGCGGGGGCTCGGGAGATCTCAGAGGTTCTGGCGTTTCCGGTCGATCGGGCGTAACCCGGCTTTCTGAACGGCATCCCCGAGCGGATGCCAGGCACCTCCGCCGCACAACGACTTTCAGGACTCACTTCCTGGCACCTCCACCGCACGCGGTCCTACCGACCCTGAGCACTCGGACGCTCACGATCGGTGGGGGTGCGGGTGGGAAATCCGAAATCCGAATTCCGAATTCCGAATTCCGAATTCGACGAAGTTATACTTCGTCGCATGATCCTCACACTTATCGTCGTGTTTTCGCTTCTGTTCATGCTGACCCACATCGGGCTCTCCCACGGCGCCATCCGCCAGGGGCTGGTCGACAAGCTCGGGCAGTGGCCGTTCCGCGGTCTCTACTCGCTGGTTTCCTTGGGGACGCTGGGGCCCGCATCGGTCCTGTGGTGGCAGAACCGCCACCTGGGCCCTTTGCTGTGGGAGTTGCCGTTCTGGCCCGAGCGCATCCTGGCGGCGGCGCTGATGCTGTTCGCCCTGTTCCTGTTTTTCCAGTCGCTGGCCGCCCCGAGCCCGGCCAGCATGGCCCCGGCGAAGAACGAGGCCCGCGGCGTCCTCCGCATCACCCGCCACCCGATGAACATGGCGCTCGCCTTGTGGGGCCTCGCCCACCTGCTGGCCAACGGCACCATTGGGGACGTGGCCTTTTTCGGTTCATTCGTCGTCGTTGGTGTGCTCGGCGCTTTCCACATGGACGCCCGGTTGCAACACACCAAGGGAGAGTCGTTTGCCCAGTTCTGTAAAGAGACCTCAGTGCTGCCCTTCGGCGCGATCATCATCGGCCGCAACCGGCTGGTCGTGAGCGAACTCGCGTTCCCACTCGCCCTGATCGCGATCGTGGTCTTCGCCGCGCTCACCATGTTCCACAGCCGCTTTTTCAGCGGAGAGCTGTTCTAGAGCCACCCTACCGGCACGCGGGATGCGTGCCCCACAAGAAGACCGATCCCGGAGCTCTTGTGGGGCAGCCGTCCCGGCTGCCGGGCGGGTGGATGAGCGATGACCACTTTCGCCGCACGCGGGCTCGTATCTGCACGCACTTCCCGAGCGGATGTCAGGCACGCGGCCCGTCGGACGGGCCGGAGCCAGGCACCGCCACCGCACGTGATCCCACCCACCCCGGGGCACTCGGACTCTTCCCGTCGGTGAGGGGTTGGGCCGACATTCCGAATTCCGAATTCCGAATTCCGAATTCGTCAGCGCTATACTCCTGCGATGACAACCGCCGCTGGCATCATCATCGGTGACGAGATCCTTTCTGGCAGGGTGCGCGACGCCAATTCCGAGCCGCTCATCACCCTCTGCGCAGACCTCGGCGTCGACCTGCAGCGGATCTCCTATATCGGCGACGCCGAAGAGGACATCGTGGCCGAGGTGCGGTACTGCGCCGAGCGGTTCGACGCGGTCATCACCTCGGGCGGCGTCGGGCCGACCCACGACGATCGCACCGTTGCCGCCATCGCCAAGGCATTCGGGGTCGGCGTCGAGCGCCACCCCGATCTCGTCAAGATGATCCACGCGTGGTGGGGCGAGCGCCTCACCGAAGCGGCGCTCCGCATGGCCGACATCCCCGCCGGCAGCCGGCTCGTCTACTCGAACGATGGGTTGATTCCCATGGTGGCCTGCAACAACGTTTATGTTTTCCCCGGCATCCCCCGCCTCTTTGCCGCCAAGGTCAAAGCCCTCCGCGGCGAGCTCGAGGGTACGAAAAAATACCTCGCCAACCTCTATCTCAATTCAGATGAAAGCGCGATCGCTGACCGTTTGACAGCGGTTGACAGCGCCTGGCCCGAGGTCAAAATCGGCAGCTATCCCCGATCCGAGGGCGAGGACCACCGGGTGTGGATCACCTTCGAGTCCGCCAGCGCCGCGGCGGCGAACTCGGCCGTCGATCAGTTGCTCGCGGTGCTCGACGAGGCCGAGGTCGTTCGGGTTGAACGGGCTTGAAACCAGAGAAACCTTGTGGAAGAGCCTTCCAAAAGGCTGTCATTCCGAGTGAGCGAAGCGAGTCGAGGAATCTGGGGGGCGGTTTCAGGTAATGACGTGCCAATGGCCGCCCCCCAGATCCCTCCGCTTGGTCGCTTCGCTCCCTCGGTCGGGATGACAGGGGAATGGAGTGGCTTCGCTCCCTCGGTCGGGATGACAGGGGAATGGAGTGGCTTCGCTCCCTCGGTCGGGATGATAGAGAGAACAATTCGTGTGGGACGATGGTGACATGACCGCCGACCAGCAAGCCGAACTGTGGCAGCAATACATCGCCGAAATCCGGCGCCGGCCGGAGACCCCCTTCGCCGAACAATGGACCCGGTTCAACGAAATCTTTTCGGGCCGCGATGTCTCGCTGCCACCGCCGCCCGCGTGGCAGCCCGACCCCGAACGGAGCGCCGATTCCAATCTCCAGCGACTGATGAACGAGCTCGGGCTCGACACCTACGACGACCTCTACCGCTGGTCAACCGCCCACCGCGGTGATTTCTGGCAGCGGGTGATCGACGACCTCGGCATCGTCTTCAAACGGCGTCCGAAGGAGATCCTCGATCTCGCGAACGGGCCCGCGCAACCGCGATGGCTGCCGGGCGCCCTCCTCAACATCACCGACAGCTGCTTCCAGCCCACCGACTGCACCCTGGCGGTCGTGGTCGGACGCGAAGGCACCGACGAACTGGTGACCCACACCTACGGCGAGCTCGAGGCGCTCGTCAACCGGGTTGCCAATGGTCTCGCCGCGAATGGCTTCGAGCCCGGTGACGCCATCGCCCTTTACATGCCGATGACCTTCCAGTGCGTGGCGGCCTACCTCGGCATCATCCGCGCCGGGTGTGCGGTGGTGTCCATCGCCGACAGCTTCGCCCCACCCGAGATCCGGCGCCGTCTCGAGATCGCCAACGCCGCCGCCATCATCACGGTCGCGAGCTTCAGCCGCGGCGGCCGGTCAATCCCGCTCTATGCCAAGATCCTGGAGGCCGACGCTCCACAGACCATCGTCATCCCCGAGGCCGACGGCGCGGCGCCCGAACTTCGCGTCGGTGACCTGCCGTGGGACGGCTTTCTCGACGACCACACACATTTCGAGTCGGTTGCCGCCGACCCCGCGGCCCCCACCAACATTCTCTTTTCATCCGGCACCACCGGCGATCCCAAGGCCATCCCGTGGGACCACCTCACGCCGGTGAAGTCTGCGATGGACGGCCGCTTCCACCAGGACATCCGCCCCGGCGACGTGGTGGCGTGGCCCACCAACATCGGCTGGATGATGGGGCCATGGCTGATCTATGCCGCGCTCCTCAACCGCGCCTGCATCGCACTCTACGAAGGACTGCCATCCGGACGCGGTTTCGCCGAGTTCGTGCGGCGCTCCGGTGTCACCATGCTCGGGGTGGTGCCGTCACTGGTGCGGACGTGGCGCGAATCGGGTGCGTGCAGCGACGTCGACTGGTCCAGGATCCAGACCTTTTCATCGACCGGAGAACCCTCGAACCGCCACGACTCCCTGTGGCTCATGAGCCGCACCGGCTACCGGGCGCCGGTCATCGAGTACTGCGGCGGCACCGAGATCGGCGGTGCGTACCTTACTGGAACCGTCGTACAGCCCGCCTCCCCCGCCACCTTTTCGACGCCCGCTCTGGGTCTCGACCTGGTGGTGGTCGATGAAGCCGGCCGTCCGGTTGCAGAAAACGAGGAGGGCGAGGTCTACCTGGTACCACCTTCGATCGGTCTCTCCCAGACCCTCCTCAATCGCGACCACGACGCCGTGTACTACCAGGACTGTCCGGTGGGTCCCGGCGGCGAAATCCTGCGCCGCCACGGCGACCAGGTGGCGAGGCTCCCGGACGGTTACTGCCGGGCGCAGGGGCGGGCAGACGACACCATGAACCTCGGCGGGATCAAGGTCTCGTCGCTGGAACTCGAACGGGTGGTGGAGCGCCACCCCGGAGTCTTCGAGGCCGCTGCCGTGGCCGTCCAACCCGAGGGGGAGGGCGCCGAGCGGTTGGTGATCTTCGCGGTGCCCTCAGGCGAAGCCATTCCTGGGGAGCTGCGCCGGGAGCTCGGCGCGATGCTGGCCAAGGAGCTCAACCCCCTCTTCAAGATCCACGACCTCGTGGTGGTCGACTCTCTCCCCCGCACCGCCTCCAACAAGCTCATGCGCCGCGAGCTCCGTTCCATGTACGTTGCGGGCTAGCAAAAACCACAGAGGCACAGAGGAGCACAGAGCCGCACAGAGTATTTTGAAAATGGCCTGTGAAAAATGGCCGCCGGGCCGGGTCCCGTCGACCATCGGAAGGGCCCTTTGAAAAAAATCTCTGTGTTTTCTCTGTGTCTCTGTGCCTCTGTGGTTCATCCGATGCTACCCTTTTCACGTGTTGATCAGCGATCTTCCGACGCCGTCAGCTCTGGTGGACCTCGACCAGCTCGAACGAAACTCCTCCCGCATGGCTGACAAGGCGCGACGTCTCGGTGTCCGTCTGCGGCCCCACGTCAAAACCCACAAGTGCATCGAGATCGCCCGCATCCAGACCGAACTCCACTTCGGCGGAGTCACCGTCTCCACGCTGGCCGAGGCCCAGGCCTTCGCGACCGGGGGCTTTACAGACATCACTTACGCCGTTCCCATCGCTCCCCAGAAGCTGGCCGAGGCCGTCGATCTCCAGGAGGAAATCGACGCCCTCAACATCCTGATCGACCACCCGGGAACGCTGCGCGCGGTGGAAGAGGTCGCCGCCTCGCGCGGCACCGTCCTGCCGGTCTATCTTGAAATCGACTGTGGGCACCACCGGTCGGGGATCGACCCCGACGACGAAGCCGCAGAACAGTTTGTGCGCCGCGTTGCCGAGTCACAGGCCGTCGATTTTCGCGGCCTGCTGACCCACGCCGGACACGCCTACCGGGCCCGCAATCGCTCCCAGGCCTACCAGGTAGCGTGCGAGGAACGCAATGTCCTCACAGCATTCGCCGCCCAGCTTCGCGACCTCGGGATCCCGATCCCAGAGATCAGCGTCGGATCGACGCCGACGGCGCGCGCCATCGACGACCTCACCGGGGTCACCGAGATCCGGCCCGGTAACTACGCCTTCTACGACGCCTTCCAGTCTGCTATCGGCAGTTGTGAGTTGGACGAGGCCGCATTTTCGGTCCTCGCCACCGTCATCAGCGTCCACCCCGAGGCAGGTCGCGCCGTCGTCGATGCGGGGTCCCTTGCCCTCAGCATGGACCCCGGCCCGACGCATGTCGACCCCAACTGCGGCTTCGGTGTGATCGTAGCAACCGATGACCTCCACCCGCTGCCCGGTCTCCGGGTCACAAGTCTGAGCCAGGAGCACGGAACGCTTACCGGCCCCGGAGTCGAGGCCCTGCGTCCCGGCACCCGCATCCGCATCGTGCCCAACCACTCGTGTCTTTCGGCCGCCTGTTTCGACCGCTACCACGTGGTTCGCGGCACCGAAGTGGTGGACGAGTGGCATCCCGTGCGGGGGTGGTAGGTTCCCGCCTACCTCGAAAGCGGATGCTCGTTTCTGAATGGCGGACTCCTCGCGGGCAGTGGTATTCTAGGCTCGTGAGAGGGGTGTAATTCAAGCGAAAATGGCAGAACCAAAAAAGCAGATCGCCTACGACGAAAAGACCATCCAGACCCTGGATGCGCTCGAACACATCCGGTTGCGGACCGGGATGTACATCGGCCGTATCGGCGACGGATCCAATCCCGCCGACGGCATCTACGTGATGCTCAAAGAGGTCATCGACAACGCTGTCGACGAGTTCATCATGGGTCATGGCCGCAGGGTCGAGATCCAACGCAACGGCCCCGAGATGACGGTCCGCGACTACGGCCGTGGGATCCCACTTGGCAAGGTCATCGATTGCGTGTCCAAGATCAACACCGGCGGTAAATACAACGACGACGTTTTCCAGTTTTCAGTCGGCCTCAACGGCGTCGGCAACAAGGCGGTCAACGCCCTGTCGTCGGATTTCGAGGTCATCAGCTACCGCGAGGGCAAGTTCAAACGCGGTCTCTTCAGTCGGGGAAGGAAGATCGAAGAAAAGGGCGGCAAGGAACCCAAGGGCCGCGACGGCACCTTCATCCGTTTCATCCCCGACCCTGAGATTTTCGGGGACTACGGGTGGCAGGACGAGTACCTCGAACACCGTCTGCGCTATTACGCCTTCCTCAACAGCGGTCTGATCCTCGATTACAACGGCGAGAAGTACAGTTCGAAAAACGGCCTCGCCGACCTCCTGGCCTACGAGCTCGGCGGCGAACCAGCGGTATACGACGCCATGCACTGCAAGCTCGACCGGCTCGAGTTCTCCTTCACCCACACCCACGCCTACGGCGAGACCTACTACAGCTTCGTCAACGGCCAGTACACCAACGACGGCGGCACCCACCAGAGCGCCTTCCGCGAGGGCATCCTCAAGGGCGTCAACGAGTACGCGAAAAACGGCTTCGCCGGAGAGGACGTGCGTGACGGTCTGGTCGGCGCGGTCGCGGTCAAGGTCCAGGACCCGGTGTTCGAGTCGCAGACCAAGAACAAGCTCGGCTCAACCGACGTCCGGTCGTGGGTCGTCAACGGAGTCAAGGATCAGGTGGTCCTGTGGCTTCATAAAAACCCGGAAGAGGCCGGCAGGCTGCTCGACAAGGTCAAGAACAATCAACGGGTTCGCAAGGAGCTCTCGGCGATCAAGAAGGAGGCGCGGGAACGAGCCAAAAAGGTGGCCATCCGCATCCCCAAGCTGATCGACTGCAAGGTCCACCTGTCAGACCCCAAGGGCAAGCGGCGCGACGAGACCACCATTTTTCTCACCGAGGGCGACTCCGCCGGCGGCGCCATGATCCAGGCCCGCGACGTCCAGACCCAGGCCATCTACTCGTTGAAGGGCAAACCCCTCAACACCCACGGTCTCGGCCGCGAGGCGGTGTATAAGAACGAAGAGCTCTACAACATCATGCGCGCCCTCGGCATCGAGGAAGACCTCGAGGGGCTGCGTTACAACAAGGTGGTGATCGCCACCGACGCCGACGTGGACGGCATGCACATCCGTAATTTGTTGCTGACCTACTTTTTGCGCTTTTTCGAGGAACTGGTGGTCACCGGCCACATCCACATCCTCGAGACGCCGATCTTCAGAGTCCGCAACAAAAAGGAGACGGTCTACTGCTACTCCGAGGCCGACCGCGATGAGGCGGTGGGACGGCTGAAGAACAACGAGGTGACGCGATTCAAGGGACTCGGCGAGATCTCGCCCAAGGAGTTCAAACAGTTCATCGTCGACGACACTCACATGAACCGCGTCACCCCGGGCTCCATGGGCGACGTCAAACGGGCGCTGGAGTTCTTCATGGGCAAGAACACCCCCGCCCGCAAGGAGTACATCATCGAGAACCTGATAGCGGATATCGCGTGATCGCTCCGCGATCAATTCTGAATTTTGAATTATGAATTTTGAAATCCCCACAACCCGCCCGGCAGCCGGGACGGCTGCCCCACAAATCACCTCAGCGGCTTCCGATTGTGGGGCACGCGTCCCGCGTGCCATGCGATGGGACCGGAATTCAAAATTCAAAATTCATCATTCAAAATTTTCGCGTCCTCGTCAGGTAACGCAGATGTCTGAGCCTCACCAAGTCGACAGAACCAAGATCTCGTCGGAGGAGAATTGACGCGAATAGAGCCTTTGATGGGCCAGAACTTCATCGAGTACGCCAGCTACGTGATCGTGGATCGCGCGATCCCCGACCTCCGCGATGGATTGAAACCGGTGCAGCGGCGGATCCTCGCCACCCTGGCGAAGATGGACGACGGCAAGTTCCACAAGGTGGCCAACGTCATCGGTGACACCATGAAGCTCCACCCTCACGGCGACGCCTCGATCGGCGACGCGCTCGTGGTGCTCGCCAACAAGGACTACTTCATCGAGAAGCAGGGGAACTTCGGCAACCCTGTCACCGGGCACGCGCCGGCGGCGGCCCGCTACATCGAGTGCCGCCTCACCGACCTCGCCAAAGAGACCCTGTTCCGCAAGGCCCTGACCGAGTACCGGCCGAGCTACGACGGCCGCAATGAAGAGCCTGTGGCACTGCCGGCCAAGCTGCCGGTGCTGCTGATGCTCGGCGCCGAAGGCATCGCGGTCGGCATGTCGACGCGCATCCTGCCTTTCAACCTGCCGGAGTTACTCGAGGCGCAGATCAAGATCCTTCGCAACGAGGCCTTCGAGATCTTCCCGGACTTCCCGACCGGCGGCATTGTGGATATCAGCGAGTACGAAGACGGGCTCGGCAAGGTGAAGATTCGGGCGCGTCTGGAAAAGAAGGACGAAAAGACCGTCGTGGTGCGCGAGATCGCCTTCGGCACCACCACCGAGAGCCTGATCGCCTCCATCGAGTCGGCGGCGCAAAAGGGCAAGGTCAAGATCGCCACCATCAACGACTACACCACCGACTCAGTGGAGATCGAGATCGAGCTGCCGCGCGGGGTCTACTCCGACGAGGTGGTCCCCCAGCTCTACGCCCACACCGACTGCGAGGTCTCGCTGTCGTCCAACATGGTGATGATCAAGGACCGGCGGCCGGTCGAGATGGGGGTGTCGGAGGTCCTGTGCTTCCTCACCGACCAACTCCGCGAACTCATCAAGGCCGAACTCCAGTACGAGCTCGGCGAGCTCGCCGACCGCAAACACTGGCTCGATCTCGAACGGATCTTCATCGAAAATCGGATCTACAAACGGATCGAGGACGCCACCACCGCCGAACAGGTCGTCAAAGAGGTGCGGACCGGTCTCAAGCCGTTCCTGAAGGAGCTCGAGCGCGAGGTCACCGACGACGACATCGAGCGCCTGCTCAAGATCCCGATCCGGCGGATCTCGCAGTACGACATCGACAAGAACCGGTCCGAGATCGAGCTCGCGATCCAGGGCATCAAGAAGATCAAGGGCAAGCTGCGCAAGCTGACCGAAACCACCATCGACTACCTCGAGCATCTCATCGCCACCTATGGGGATCAGTACCCCCGGCGTTCGGAGATCGGGACCTTCGAGGCCGTCGACGTGCGCGCGGTCGCGCGGCAGAACATCAAGGTCGCCTACGATCCCGAGACCGGCTTTTTCGGGTCCGAGGTCAAGGGCTCGAAGTACCAGTTCACGGTCAGCGAGTACGACAAGATCCTGCTCGTCAGCCGCGACGGGTCCTTCCGGATCGTCGCGCCAGAGGACAAGGTATTCATCCCGGCGCCGGTGATCCACGCCGAGGTCTTCGACCCGGAAAAGGGCTCCGCCTTCACCGTGGTCTACCGCGACAAGATGAAGATCGCCTGGGCCAAGAAGATCCACATCAGGGCCTTCATCCGCGACCGCGAGTACGAGCTGATCAAGGACAAGGAAGGGCGGGTCGACTTCCTGATCCCCGGCGACTGCAACGACACCATCCACGTCGATTTCGCGCCCGCCAAGCGCCAGCGGGTCCACGAGGCCGAGTTCGATCTGTCGGTGCTCGAAGTCACCGGCGTCACCGCCCGCGGCCGCCGGGTGGCACCCAAGCCGGTTTCAAAGGTGCGCAGAATCCGCACCGGAGGCAACGGCGACGACGGAGTCGAAGACGAACCGGCGCCGGAAAAAGAACCCGACGATCAGGAACTCCCGTTTGAGTAGGAGCCTGTAGCCGAACATCGCAACCACAAAGACACAAAGTCTCGAAGGAACTCACCAAGAAAATCCTTTGTGTTTTTCTTTGTGTCTTCGTGCCTTCGTGGTTGCGGCTGTCCCCCGTCGAGGCAGGTTACGGTTCAACTTGGGCGAGCAGCCCGAGAAAGTCGTCGTAGGGCAGGGCCTGCCAGCTTTCGGCTGAGACTGCCCCCTCGGCGCGGGTGATGAGTGACACCTTGTGCGCCGCCTCCACCGACGGCGCATCGTAGATGTCCATGAAGTCGTAGGGCCCGAGGATGGCGTAGTGGGCCACCCAGTCCACCTCGGGGCAGGCCGCCTGAACTTTCTTCAGCCAGGCGCGGCCCATGGCTCGACGAACGTCGGCATCCTTGAGGCTCTCCGGGGCGAGACGGGTCATGAGGATGAATCGCGGCATAAGCACCTCCCTCGGGGCGTTTCCTACAAGATACGTTCTTCGTTGCGGAGACGCACCCCCGACACAGGGGCACACTGCCAGATTTCGGATTTCGGATTTCGGATTTCGGATTTTCACTCACCGCCTGTCACAGGTCGGGATTCACATCCGCTCCCCCGTCTCCCTTTCCCCCTGTCTCCCCTGCTCCCCTGCTAGGATGACCGAATGCAACAGAAACCACGTCGAAAGACCAAGATCGTCTGCACCCTCGGACCCGCCACTGACTCGCCGGAGGGCATCAAGGCCCTGCTCGAAGCCGGGATGGATGTGGTGCGCCTGAATTTTTCCCACGGCGACCGCGAGAGCCACCGCCGGACCATCCGCCGCATCCGCGAAGTCGGCAGCTCAGCGGGCCACGACGTCGGCATCCTTCAGGACCTCGGCGGACCGAAGATCCGTCTCGGAGAGCTTCCGGAGGGAGGCGTCGTGCTCGAAGCCGGGACGACCGTGGATCTCGGAGTTGAAGGTCACACGGCCTCTGGGGTCCTCCCGGTCAGTTACCCCCACCTCGTCGAGGACGTCGGCGTGGGAGAACAGATCCTGCTCGTGGATGGTCTGATCGAGCTCGAGGTGCGGCGGGTCGCAAAAGACCGTCTGGTCTGCCAGGTCGTCAACGGCGGCACGGTGACCTCCCGCAAGGGCGTCAACCTGCCGCACGCCAATCTGCGGGTTGCGGCGTTCACCGAGAAGGACCGCGCCGACCTCGAGGTCGGGCTCGAGGAGGGGGTGGACTTCGTCGCCCTGTCGTTTGTCCGCCACGAGGATGATCTGGCGCCGGTGCGCAAGATTCTGAACGAGCTCGAACACCCGCCGATGCTGATCGCCAAGATCGAGAAACCGCAGGCGGTCGACCGCCTCGACCCCATCCTCGAGGCGGTGGACGGGGTGATGGTGGCGCGTGGAGACCTCGGTGTTGAAATGCCGCCCGAAAAGGTGCCGATGATCCAGAAGACCATCATCGCCGCGGCCCGCCGCGCCGGACGCCCGGTCATCACCGCCACCCAGATGCTGCGTTCGATGGTGGACAGCCCCCGTCCGCTGCGCGCCGAAGCTTCGGATGTGGCCAACGCCGTTCTCGACGGCACCGACGCGGTCATGCTTTCGGAGGAGACGGCCATCGGCCGTTATCCGACCGAAGCGGTGGGCGTTCTCGACCGCGTCGCCCTCGAAGCCGAACCTTACCTCGATTCCGAAAGGATGAAGACCGATTCGGCCTCCCCCCAGGTCCCCGAGATCACCGGGGCCGTCAGCCGCGCCGCGTGTGACCTCGCGGCCTCCATCGGCGCCGCCGCCATTGTCACCACGACGACCTCCGGCGCCACCGCGCGGCTCATCGCCCGTTTGCGGCCGGGGGCGCCCATTCTCGGCGTCACCACCTCCCTCAAAGTGGCGCGGCAGCTCGCCCTCTCGTGGGGCGTCATCCCCGCCGTGACGCCCGCGACCGACGACATCTCCGCCCTTGGCCAGGCACTCCTCCGCGAGCTCACCCGGCGCGGATTGGCGAAACGCGGCGACCACGTGGTCGTGACCGCGGGTCTTCCGCTCGGCTTTTCCGACTCTTCAAACCTCTTGCGGATCCACCGGCTCGAGTAGAGAAAGGAATTTCGGATTTCGGAATTCGGAATTCGGAATTCGGAATTCGGCGGAGAATCATCGATCCGGAGCGAACCTTTTCGCTCCCGCTCACGTTGTCCTGCACAGTGGGGAGGAACTGCCTGATGCGCCTGCAGACTCGAGTGATGCTGATCGCGGTGATGGCAACTGTGGCAACGATCGCGGGTTGCGCGACATCCGAGCCGAAGTCCGACCTCAACATCGACGTCAACGACAACGACATCACGGTGGCGTTGTCCGAGGAGGTCGCCCGCGGCCTGATGGAAAACCTCATCGGGTCGGATCTCGATTGCAAATCCGACATCGATGGGAGCCTGGAAGCTCTGCTCCAAAAGCTCGATCGGGGCGGTCCACGCTCGCACGCGACCATTCGTGATGGTGAAACCACCCTCGCCGCGCACCGCCGCGGCGGCAAGCTCGATCTCGACATCTCGGGCACCGGCTCGAGCAGGATCGAAGCGACCATGCCGTGGGCGGTCGCCGAGTGCCTGCTCGGAAACACCACCACGATCGACCACACGGTGACCTCCGCGATTCGGGTCAAGGTCACGAACCCGGAGGGTCGCAACTTTTCCTTCAAGCTCGACTGACGGCAACCACGAGGTTGCCGTTTCGTATCATTCGCATAGGGAAGACGGAGGATCATCATGCACGCACGCACCGCTCTCGCCGCAACACTGCTCTGCCTGTCGCTTGCCGGCAGCGCCGCCGCCGATATCGAGATTCACCAGAAACACCGGTTCGACGCCCGGCCAGGGGGCACGGTCGTGGTCGACGTCTCTTTCCACAACGTTGAGGTCACGGCGGTGCCGGGGGACTCGGTGGACGTCGCTGTCGATGTCACGGTCAAGGGCGACAGCGACTCGGCGAAAAACGTGGCCAACGAGCTCCAACCGCAGTTCCTGGTCGAGGGCGACAAACTGATCATCCGGTCGAGCGTCAAAAAGGGTTGGAGCTGGAAGTCCATCTCCGCCAAGGGCATGGTCACCATCTCGATGCCACCGGGCATGAACCTGTCAATCGACGCCTCATCGGGCAGCGCCCGGATCTCAGGGGACTTCGCCGGCGCGGTCGTCGACTTCGACGCGTCGTCGGGCAGCCTGACGGTTGACGGCGCCATGCGCAAGCTCAACGCCGACATCTCGTCGGGATCGGTGCGGGCCGCGGTCATGCGCCCGTTGGAGAGCTTTTCCGCCGACGCATCCTCGGGTAGCGTCCACCTTACGGGTGGCGCCCACGAGGCGCACGTTGACACCTCGTCCGGCAGCATCAACGTGGCGGGGCTGTTGGGGGACGGATTCTTCGACAGCTCTTCGGGGAGCATCACCGGCCAGTGGGACGCGATTCCGGCCGGCGCGAAGGTGCGGGCCGGTGCCAGCTCCGGGAGTGTCACCCTCGGTTTTCCCGCCGGCACGCAACTCGAGGGCTCGGTGGATGTGAGCTCGGGCGGCATCCGCTCGGACTTTCCGGGCACCATGAGCAAAAATCACATGAAGCTCACCGGCGGCCCGGGTGCGGTCAGCATCGAGGTCGATACCTCGTCGGGATCGGTGAAGCTGCTGGCGAACTGAAGGTCGCCCTGAAATTTCGGATTTCGGATTTCGGATTTTCCACCCATCCACCCGGGCATTCACGCCGGTGGCGGAGGCAATTCTTATTTCTTGATTATTGCGTGGAGCTGCGTCGGGGCGGTTACGCTGATCGGTCGGCCGGCGATGTAGTCCGCAAGCGCCGGGGTGGCCTCGGCGGTTGTGACGATCAGTGCCCTCGCCGCACCACGGTCAGCCATGGCGGCCACCATTTCGCGTCCCACCGCGGCAGTGATGGGCTGCACGCCCGGTTCGCAGCGGACCAGGACCTGGCCGTCAGCCGTGGTGAGGGCAAAATCGAGCCCGGTCGCTTCGCGGTCGACAGCGATCACCTCACCCGCCGGTGCACGCTCCAGTTCTGTCCTCACGGCTTCGACGAAGGCGTCCGGAGAAACGCTCGACCACCATCTGCCGGATGACCGATCGGCGGGGACCGCCGCGCGCCCACCGCGCTCGTGTTCGGCGACGGCCGCACGATACGCCAGGCACGCACTCAATTTCGGGAATCGACCACACAACCACCGCTCCTCCGCACGTTCCGACGCACACACGACCAGCATCAGGACCGGAAGAAGGAGGATCGAGCCCGCGGCCACCGAGATGACCGAAAAGAACGCCGCCGCAGACGGCGAGCCGCCGGCTTTCAAAATGAGAACGAAAAGGGTCACCGAAGCGGCGAGGTAGGCGGCCGTGATCACCGCCGGACGGTGACCAGTGAGAAACAGGCAGGGCGCACGATTGAGGTCTTCTTCGGTGATCCCGAAGTCGTCCACCCTGGGCTTGACGACGCTCTCGGCCATCACGACCTCCCGGTGTGCCTCTCCTTCAAAGATATGGCATGCTGCCCGGAATCGCTACCGGGGATGGGAAATGGTGGGGAATTTCGGATTTCGGATTTCGGATCTTCACCAACACGAACATGCATCTGGAACAGAAACAATTCCGATTCCTCATTCCTCATTCCTAATTTGGTCCTCACTCCTCTGGCTCCGTCGGCATGGGTTTGCGGGGCAGCGGCTGGTCGCGGTTGGCGGCCTGCCAGATCACCGCAGCGACGATCACCGCCGACTGCATCATGTCTTCGCGGCTGAGGTGATCGTAGGTGTCCACGTTCGAATGGTGGGTGCGGCTGTAGTCCATGTCGTCCTGGATGAACTGGAAGCCCGGGAGACCGACGCGGTCGAAGCTCAGGTGGTCGGTGCCGCCGGCGGTCTCCATGGTCACGTGGTCCGCCCCGAGGTCGGCGAACGGCGCCAGCCACGCCTCGAAGATCGGCACCACCGCGGCATTCTCCTGCGCATAGAGGCCGCGGATCCTGCCCGCGCCGTAGTCGGTGTTGAAATAGGCCGAAAGCTTGAAGAAACCGGGCAGGGGTTCGATCGGCCAGGTCGCCTCCCGCGCCCAGGTCGGCAGAGCCAGCTGCTCGGGGTCGGTGGGTTCGGGACGGGTGGCGAGGTGCCGGGTGACGTAGTCCCGCGAACCCAGGAAGCCCTGTTCCTCGCCGCTCCACAGCGCGGCCACAATACTCCGCCGCGGTTTCAACCCGGTCGCATGCAAGATCCGCATCGCCTCCATGACCACGGCGCAGTTGCCGCCGTTGTCGGTGGCGCCGGTGCCTGAGTGCCACGAGTCCAGGTGCGCGCCGACCATGACGACCTGGCCGGCGAGGTCGGTGCCTGGGATCTCGCCCAGGGTGTTGATGCCCTTGCCGCCCTCGAAGAACTCCACCTCGACATCGATCTCGAGTTCGGGCTCGACATCGTTGTCGAGCAGTCGGACGAGGCGGTTGTACTGCTCGGTGGCCATCACCAGGGACGGCACGCCGGCCGGGACCGCCGGATCGCGTTTCGACGAGCTGCCGGAAAGTCGAACCACGCCGTTGTCGCGCGAACTCGGCTCAATGGTCGCGACCACGCCTTCCGCCTCATAGAACGCTGCCAGCCGCGGCCAGAACTCGAACCTCTTGAGCATCCGCTCACGCCAGCCGCCGCTCCGCTCGGAGGGGATGTCGTACATCTCGAGCTCCTGCAGGTGCTCGCCGTCCCAGCGTTCGAAGAGATCGGCATCGATCTGCTCCGGCTTTTTTTCGCCCTCGAGCAACACGATCGCGCCATCGAGCTTGCCCGCCCACTTCTCGAGGTCCTCCTCGGACTCGAGGGTTGCCTGCACCACCCTCCCTCGCACGGGACCGTCGGTGCCCACCGACCACGCCTCCGGCAGCGCCTCGAGCGGCTGGACGTAGGGAGCGACCATTCGCACCTGGACACGATTCATCGCCCAGCTGCGGCCGAAGTCATACTCCTCGACCCAGGCCTTCAGACCCCATTCTTCGAAGGTCGCCCGCGCCCACTCGTGGGCCGCGAGCGACTGCGGCGAACCGGTCAGCCGCGGTCCGACAGCCTCGGTCAGGTGCCACGCGAGGTCCATGACCTGCGAGTGGCGGAAACCCTGGTCGCGGATCTCCGTGACGGCGACGAGGTCGACCGGCTCCTGGGCTGCAACCGGAAATGCAGTCGCAAGGAATGCGGCGGCAACGGAGAACTGTCGCAAACTGAGCATGCGGACCTCCATCCTGCAAACAGAGGGGAGTCTAGCGTATCGCGGAGGACCTGGTCACGATGATGCTTCCGCGGTACCCCGGCCTTCTTAGCGCCATTCGCGAGAGGAGCCAGCCGTCACATTGTCTGCCCAGAAGCCCTCGGGTTCCCGAAGGACTCACCCTCAGACAATGTGACAAATGGCACGTCCGCCGCACGCGGCACGTATCAGCGCGCGCTTCCCGAGAGGATGCCAGGCTGAAGCCTGGCACCTCCGCCGCACGCGGCTCGTATCAGCACGCGCTTCCCGAGAGGATGCCAGGCTGAAGCCTGGCACCTCCGCCGCACGCGGCTCGTATCAGCACGCGCTTCCCGAGAGGAGCCAGGCTGAAGCCTGGCACCTCCGCCGCACGCGGCACGTATCAGCAGGTGCTTCCCGAGAGGAGCCAGGCTGAAGCCTGGCACCTCCGCCGCACGCGGTCCCACCCACCCTGAGCACTCGGACGTATCCAGTCGGTGGGGGGATGGGCGGGAATTCCGAAATCCGAAATCCGAAATCCGAAATCCGAATTGATTGAGTGGGTGGTCGGTGGTCAGGAATGCCCGTTCATCACCGCGATCTTGCGCCCGATCAGCAGCGCCATCTCCAGCGACTGCTCGTAGTTGAGGCGCGGGTCGACCTTGGATTCGTAGGCCCGGTCGAGATCGACCTCGGACAGACCGCGGGCGCCGCCGATGCACTCGGTGACGTTGTCCCCCGACAGTTCGAAGTGGACGCCGCCCTGGTACGACCCGAGCTCTGCGTGAATGTCGAAACTGGTTTCGAGCTCGGAGAGGATGTTTTCGAAGCGTCTGGTCTTGCGGCCGCCGCCGACCGTCTCGGTGTTGCCGTGCATCGGGTCGCAGCACCACAGAACGGTTCGCCCGGCGCCCCGGACAGCGTCGATCAACACCGGGAGGGCCTCAGCCACCTTGTCGTGCCCCATCCGGTGGATCAACGTGATCCGTCCCGGCTCCATCTCGGGGTCGAGGATGTCGAGAAGCTCGAGCAGCCACTCTCCGGTCATCTTCGGACCGACCTTGATGGCGATGGGGTTGCGGATCCCGCGGAAGTATTCGACGTGCGCACCGTCGACCTCTGCGGTGCGCATTCCGATCCACGGGAAGTGGGTGCCCAGGTTGTACCAGCCGTCGCGCCGCGGCACCCGGCGGGTCTCGGCCTGTTCGTAGGGCAACAACAGGGCCTCGTGGCTGGTGAAGAAGTCGACCCGGCTGATCTCGGATGCCTGGATGCCGGCAAGGGTCTCCATGAACTGCAGAGAGTCCGAAATGCCCTCGACCACCCGCTGGTATTCCTGGGCGCGGGGTGAGTGGTGAACGAAATCGAGGTCCCAGTACTCGGGGTGGTGGAGGTCAGCAAAACCACCGTCAACCAGCGACCGGATGAAGTTGAGGGTCAGGGCCGAGTGCTCGTGGCCACGGAGCATCCGCACCGGGTCCGGGATGCGGGCGTCCGGCGTGAACTCCGAGCCGTTGACCAACTCGCCGCGGTAGCTGGGCAGCGAAAGGCCGTCGCGCTCTTCCATGTCGGCGCTGCGGGGTTTGGCGTACTGGCCGGCAAACCGGCCGACCCGGATGATCTTCCGCTTGAGCCCGTAAGTCAGAACCAGGCTCATCTGCAGCAGGATTTTGAGCTTGTTGGTGATGATTTTGGCGGAGCACTGGTCGAACCGTTCGGCGCAGGCACCGCCCTGGAGCAGAAAACGCCGCCCTTCAGCTGCCTCGGCAAGCTGCGCTCGCAGTCTCTCCACCTCCCACGAGGTGACCAGCGGCGGCAGGGATGACAGCTGCCGGACCGCCTCGGCGAGGTGATCTAGGTCGGGGTAGGTCGGCTGTTGTGAGGCCGGCCGGTCGTGCCACGAGGTGGGGGTCCATTCCGCCATAAGGGGGGAATTCTACATGAACGCCGGGCAGGAAGGCGTTTGCAGGACGATGGAAAGAGGAAAAGGGGGAAAGGGGGAAAGGGAGAGAGGAGGCTTGACAACTCGATCCCCTCGCGAGGCCGTTTCCCCTCCTGTCATCCCGACCGAAGGCCCAAAGGGCCGGAGTGGAGGGATCTGTTCGACTCGTTTCTGTCTTCGCCCGTGGCTGCGCCGTGCCAGGTCTTTCGCTCACGGTCGCTCTTGGGCGAGAGCAGCAGGCCCGACGAGGCCAGAGATCCCTCCGCTCGCTCACTCCGTTCGCTCAGTCGGGATGACAGGAAAAGGCAGAAGGACAACCAGGGAACGATGAGAACGAGAACAGGCGTGCAGGAGGTAATGCTTCGGGGAGTTCGGCGTACGGGCTTGACAATCATAAACTTGTAACATACAAATATATTCATGAATGAACCGATCGCTGTTGACCCCATGACCGACCGCCAATCCCGCCAGCTCCAGCAGGGCATCCGGGCTCTGGTCCGCCGTTTTTCGCTCGCCGAACGGTCGGACATGAGCTGTTGCGGGATGACGGTCGCCCAGGCCGCCACCCTGCAGGCGCTGGCCGAAGGTGCGCTGCGGCTCGGCGAGCTTTCGAAACGGCTGGGCATCGCGGCCAGCACCTTGACCCGCAACATCGCGCGCCTCGAGGAACGAGAATTCCTGTGCCGGGTCGGCGACCCCGACGACGGGCGCGCGCAGCGGGTGGCGCTGACCGATGCCGGCCGTCAAGCTGCGGTCGAGGTCGGGCGCCAGGAGATCGAGTTCGCGCGGTCGGTCCTCGAGTGCCTGCCGCCCGGCTCGGTAACCTCGACCCTGGATGGGTTCAACCAACTGCTGTCGGCGGTCCGCCAGGCCACCGAGCACTGCTGCCCCGGTGCATACGACCATCTGATGGACGGAATGCCCCGGTGCGCCAACGGAGGATGCAATGAGTAAGACCGACACCACAACTAAGATCGACCCCACGAACGCCGAGTCCGTGGTCGGAAAAGTCCGTGAGAGGTATGCGGCGTTCGCCGTAGCCGGCACCTCGTGCTGCGGACCGGCGCCGACCTCGTGCTGCGGCTCCACCCAGACGGTGGCGCAGAACCTCGGCTACGCCGCGATCGATCTCGAGCTCCTGCCCGAGGGAGCCAACCTCGGGCTCGGCTGCGGGGCGCCACTGCAACACCTCGGCCTCGTCGAGGGCGAGACCGTGGTTGACCTCGGGTCCGGGGCCGGCATCGACGCGCTGATCGCCGCCCGGGCGGTCGGTCCGCAAGGCCGCGTCATCGGCATCGACATGACCCCCGAAATGCTCGAAGCGGCGAGGGCGAACGCCGCGAGGTCCGGGGTCGACCACGTGGAATTTCGCGAAGGCAGGCTGGAAGACCTCCCGGTCGACGACGCGACCGTCGATGCGGTGACCAGCAACTGCGTCATCAACCTGGTGCCCGACAAGAGCGCCGTGTTTGCCGAGATCGCCCGCGTCCTCCGCCCCGGCGGCCGGCTGGTGGTCTCCGACATCGTTCTCGACGGCGAGCTGCCGGCCGTCGTCCGGGACAATGTCATCGCCTACGTCGGCTGCGTCGCGGGCGCTGAGCGTCGGCAGACCTATTTCGGAATGCTCGCCAACGCTGGCCTTGCCGACGTGGAGATACTCAAAGACGTGGATTACCTCGAGATGATCGAAAAGGCCTCGCCGGCAGAGGTCATTTCGCTCCTCGAGGCGGCCGGGATCGAACGGAACGAGTCGCGGGCATCGTGCGATCGGTGACCTACCGCGCCACCAAACGTTGAAACGTTGAACGTTCGAACGTTGAACGTTCTGGTCACAGATCTCCCGCTGGCGCTGGAAAACGTTCTAACGTTTTAACGTGTAACGTTTTAACGTCGCACAGAACTGCAGTAGACTGCCGCCTCACTGCCCCACTGCCTCGCTCCCACAACTCGGGTAGACTGCTCGGTGAACCTGGAACTCGAACTCGCTCTGAAGTTTCTCCGCCGCCGCACCGGGCTGCTGCTCCGCGGCACGGCGCTGGCGGCGTTCGCGGGCATCGCCCTCGCCGTCACGGCGTTGGTGGTCACCGTCGCCCTGATGGAGGGCTACTCGCAGGCCATCGCGACCGCCCTCCAGCGCGGCAACGCCCACATGGTCGGTTTCGCCCTCGGCAGGATGACGTCCGACGAGGCCGACCGGATGGCGCTGAGGATTGCAGCGGTGGAAGGAGTGCGGAGAGCCACGCCGGTCACCTACCTCACCGGGCTGCTCGACGATCCGTCGGAACCGACCAGCCCTCTGCCGGTGACGCTCAAGGCGGTCGCAGACCCGCCGTCCTACACGGGTCTCACGGCGTGGCCCGCTGACACCGGTCTGACGGCCGTGATCGGTGGGCGACTCTCGGAGCGGGTGGGCATCGGAGTCGGAGACCGTGCCGTCGTCCGCCTCCCACCTGAGAACGGGTCGTGGATCCTCCCCGCACTCACCATGGACGTCATCGGCACCTTCAGCCTGTCGTTCGCCGAATTTGACGAACAGTGGATCACCGTCCCGCTCGCGGAGATCCTGCGCGTGATGCCCGCAACCGGCGTGGCAGGGATCGAGATCGAGCTCGCCGACCCGATGGCGGTGGACCGCGCACGCACCGAACTCGACAAGCTCGACTCGCAGCTCTTCTTCACCGATTGGAGAGAGATGAACCGGTCGTTGTTTGCGGCCCTCCGCTGGCAGACTCTATCGCTCTTCGTTGTGCTGTCGCTGGTCGTCGCGGTGGCGTCGTTCCAGGTCAGCTCGGCCCTGGTGGTGCTCGCAATCGACAAGAAACGCTCGACCGGCATGCTGCAGGCGCTCGGTGCGACGCCGGCCAGCATCCGCAGGATCCTGGTGCTGGCGGGAGTGCTGCTCGGCGGCAGCGGCGTCACGGCCGGCATCGTCATCGGTTGTGTCGCCAGCTGGATCATGACCGCCACCCGGGCCATCCGGTTCCCCCCCGGACTCGCCCGCGTCTACATGGTGGATTCCATTCCGCTGGTACCAACGCCCGTTCTGGTGGCCGCCATCGCTGTGACCTGTATGGCGCTGGTCTTTTTCGCCTCCCTGTGGCCGGCCTGGAAGACATCACAACAGGATCCTGTTATGGCCTTACGGGCTACCTGAGCAACGCCGTTCTCAAGATCCGGCGTGCTACGCTGAACAGAGACCACCACTCGAAAACCGGGGTGCGGCAGCGCCTTCGGCCGGTTGCGGGTGGCGTGACCATTGGAACCAGGGCATGTACGAGATTCAATACCACCCTGCGGACATCCGCAAACAGATTCGGTACTACTTTCTCAGCAGGAAAGGGTTCCGTTTCCTGGTTTCGGGCGCCTCCGTCATTGTGGTGTTGCTCGCACTCGGGGCCATTCTGGCGCCCTTCGGCATCCGCTCGCTGCTTCTGACCGGGCGTCTGCACGCCCTCACCCAACAGCACGTCATGCACCAGGAGGTCCTGGCCGAACGCTCGCGGGTCCTCGACCGGCTCGAACGCGAGGTCACCGCCGCGCGGGCGCTGCAGCGCCAGATGAGCCTGATCCTGGGATCTCCACAGGATGCTCAAGGTCTGGGCGGTTACCCGGAGCTGTCGGAGAAAAACCTGCAGGTCGCAGAGGCGCGGCTCGCCAGCGAACGGGCACTCAAGCTCGACTCCGACACCCGCGCCCTGCTCACGCTGGCCGACGAACTGGCAAGCTTCGCCCGATCCAATGAGGACCTCGCCGAGACCGTACCTTCGATCTGTCCCCTGCCGGTGGGAACCTTTGTCCTGACGTCGCCCTTCGGGACCCGTATATCGCCTTTTACCAACACCGTCGACTTCCACTCCGGGCTCGATCTCGCCGCCATCGAAGGCACACCGGTCATGGCCTCAGGCGGCGGTCGCGTGGTCTTTGCCGACCGTTACCCGCTGCGACGAAACGTCCGCTGGTGGCGCTACGGCAACGTGGTTGTGGTGGCGCACGGCGCCCGCTACCTCACGATCTATGCCCACCTGCACGAGATCACCGTCCGCCGCGGGACCACCGTGCATCGCGGCGAGCAGATCGGCACCGTCGGCAACACCGGCTGGAGCACGTCGCCGCACCTGCACTACGAGGTTCGGATGAGAAAAGAGATCGAAGACGACCCGGAGCCGGTCGACCCACGGATCTACATCCTCAACTATCAGTGGACCGGACATGAAGAACTGCTGATCCAGGGCCGCAACGCTCCGATTCCGGCCTTTGATCCGCTGCCGTCACGAATGAGGGGAAACTGACACATGGAAGAGATCAAGAACTTCCCGACCATGATCATCCCGAAGGGAACCGACATCTCGGTCAACGAGCACGGCCAGCTGTCCATCCGGACCCCCGGCAACCTGGTGATTCAGAACTCGGGGGTGTACTCCGTGATCGAATCCGGCAACGGTTCGGTCAGGATCGACCCGGAGGTCAAGGTGGAGGCGGTTTCGGTGCAGGCCGCTGATTCCTGTTTCGTTGCCGGCCAGCTGACGGCGTGGCGGGTTCGCGCCCGCACCATCACCCTCGAACGAGGCGCCCAGGCCAACATCATGTTGCAGGAGGCCGAGTCGCTGGACCTCGATCGCAACGCCCGTCTGGTGGGCAACTTCGCATCGGAGAAAGAGCTCTACCTGATGCTCGGCCGCTTCAGCCGCGAGCTCCGCGACCTGCCCAATGGGATCTTCTCAGGCGACGACGCGGCGGCGAGAATCGCGCCCGGCGACGCGCCGTCTGCAGAAGACGCCGGCGGCAAGCACCCGTCTGTGGCCCCCGGCGGCGCCGACGAGGTATCCCCGACCCGGCGTCAGGAGGAGAGCGAGGTGATCTCGCTGGTGCGGGTCATCCTCGAGCGCGAGATCGCACGAGTCGGTCCCGGGGGGGTCGGGCGGGAGCCTCTGGAAAAACTCCTCGAGTTGATCCGTACCAAGGACCGCGACCGTCTCCGCGACACATATCGCTATCTGATATCGCAAGTCGAGAACCCCACCGAGGAGCTCGGGCGCGCCCGCGAGATCCTCGCGAGGATGCTCGCAGCCGACTGATAATCGGGTCATGGTGGTGGTACCCTGCAGCCTGACGCTGACGGGGAGGACCACGGCGCAATGAATACTCCCGAACAGGTTCGGAGAACGTCTCTTTACGACGAACATGTGGCCGCCGGTGGGCGCATGGTGGAGTTCGCCGGTTTCGAGCTCCCGGTCCAGTACACCAGTCTGGCCGAGGAACACGAGGCGGTGCGGACCAGGGCCGGCCTGTTCGATGTCTCGCACATGGGTGAGATCGCGATCCGGGGGCCCGGCGCCTTCGATTTCGTCCAATTGGTGAGCTGCAACGACCACGCCAAGATGGTCGCGGGACGAGCCCAGTACACGGGCCTGATGCTGCCCGAAGCCACCTTTGTCGACGACGTGTTGGTCCACAAGATCGCCGACGATGACTTTCTGATGGTCGTCAACGCCGCGAACCGGCACAAGGACGTCGCGTATCTCACCGACCTGGCGAGGGATCGCCAAGGCGTGGAGGTCCTGGACCTGTCTGACGAGTACGCCCAACTGGCGTTGCAGGGACCGCTCGCCCAGGAAGTGATGCAGGCGCTCACGCCTCAGGATCTCGCCGGAATCAAGTACTACCGGTTCGTCGACGGCGAGGTAGCGGGGGTTCGCGCCTTGATCGCCCGCACCGGCTATACCGGCGAGGATGGGTTCGAGGTGTACGTGGCCCCGGCGGCCGCACCGGCCGTGTGGCGCGCGATTCTCGCCGAAGGCCGTCCGCGGGGCGTGCAACCCGCAGGTCTCGGCGCCAGGGACACGCTTCGGTTCGAGGCGGGAATGTGTCTCTACGGCCACGAAATCGACAGCACTACGACGCCTCTTGAAGCCGGCCTCGGCTGGATCGTCAAGCTCGATAAAGGCGACTTCATCGGGCGAGACATCCTCCAGCTCCAGTCGGAGGAAGGGGTCGATCGACGCCTGGTGGGGCTCGAGATGGTGGAGCGCGGCATCGCCCGCCACGGGTATCCAGTGCTGCTCGAAGCGGGAGCGGCAGAGGCCGCAGGCGTCGTGACCTCGGGAACCCAGTCGCCGACCCTTGGCAAAGCGCTCGCGATGGCTTACCTTCCCTCCGAGGCGGCCGACATCGGCCGTGAGGTGTTCGTCACCGTCCGTCATCGCACCGTGCGTGCGCGGGTGGTGGGTCTTCCGTTCTACTCACGGAAGAAGAAGTAGGAAATACAGTGTTGTGCACATCCCAAGGAGGAGCGTGAAATGACCGTACCCGCAGATCTGCTGTATGCCCGCTCGCACGAGTGGATTCGTGTCGAGGAGGACGGAGTCGTGATTGGCATCACCGAGTACGCCCAGGACCAGCTCGGTGAGGTGGTGTACGTCGAATTGCCGGAAGTCGGCACTGCGGTCGACGCCGGCGAGGAACTCGGCACCCTCGAGTCGGTGAAGGCGGTTTCAGAGTTCCTCTCCCCCGTCGCGGGCGAGGTGATCGAGATCAACGACAGGCTCCAGGACGAACCGAACCTCGTCAACGAGGATCCGTACGGTGACGGCTGGTTGGTCAGAATCAGCGGTTCCGCCGAGGGCGACGCTGTTCTGGACGCCGAGGGGTACGCCGCGTTCCTGGAGCAGGAGAACGGCTGATGCACCCATGGGTTGGCGCCGGCGACGACGACCGGCGGCATATTCTGCAGGAGTTGGGCCTCGAGTCCATCGATCAGCTCTTCGACTCGATCCCGGCTGAAGTCTGCGTCGACCGGCTCGAATTGCCCGCCGCGCGCGACGAGGAGTCCGTCCGGATGGCGCTGTCGCGGATGGCGACTGCAAACCTGTCGTTGGGTTGCGTGCCGAGCTTTCTCGGCGCCGGCGTCCACCGCCACGTCCAGCCCTCGGTGGTAGACGCGGTGCTGTCGCGGGCGGAGTTTTTCACCTCCTACACCCCATACCAACCCGAGATTTCACAGGGCACCCTGCAGGTCATCTTCGAGTTCCAGACCCTGATGACCCGTCTCACCGAACTCGAGGTGGCCAACGCCTCGTTGTATGACGGCGCCACGGCGTTGGTCGAGGCAGTGCTCTTCAGCCATCGCATACAGCGCGGCAAACGCAACACAGCCGTGGTGGCAGAGACGATCCACCCCATGTACCGGCGAGTCCTGGCAACCTACGCAGAGTCGGCCGGCATCGACATCGTGACCGTCTCACCCGGGCCCGACGGGCGTCTCGATCCGGACCAGGTCCGCAAAGCGGCTTCGGAACCGTGCTGCGTGGCGGTGCAGTCGCCCAACTTCCTCGGCATCGTCGAGGACCTGCCGGGGATCGCCGAGGCCGCCCGTTCGAACGGCGCCCTGGCCGTGCAGGTCGTGACGGAAGCGGCGTCGCTCGGTCTGCTTGCCGGCGGCGGACGATTCGGTTTCGATGTGGTGTGCGGCGAAGCGCAGAGCTTCGGCGTCGCCCCCGGGTTCGGCGGGCCGCACCTCGGTTTCTTCGCGTGCTCGGAGAAACACATCCGCCAGATGCCGGGGCGTCTCGCCGGCGAGTCGGTGGACGAAAACGGCGACCGCGCGTTCTGTCTGACCCTGTCGACCCGCGAACAGCACATCCGCCGCGCCAAGGCGACCTCCAACATCTGCACCAACCAGGGGCTGATGGCGCTGGCGGCGACGGTGTGGCTCGAGACCATCGGCGGCAGCGGCCTGCGGCAGCTCGCCACATCCTGTCTCGCTCGCGCCGAGGAGCTCAAACGGCGGATCGCGGTCCTCGGCGGACCGTGGAAGCTCGCCTATCCCGCCAGCCCGACCTTCAACGAATTTCTGCTCGTCGGGCCGGGGAACGGCCCGGATCTGGTCGAGCGGTTGTCGAACGAGGGGGTGCTGGCCGGTGTGCCGTCCAGCCTGTGGGGTGGTTCGTGGCCGGACGGGATCCTGACCGCCGTCACCGAGTGCAACTCCTCGGATGAACTGGATGCGTTCATGACCGCCCTGGAGAGAGTGTCATGAAGCGCCGTGCCCTCCGCTCCGAACCGCTCTTCTTCGAACGCAACCGCGATCGGGTCCGGCGCCAGGGCTTTCTCCTGCCGGCTCTCGACGTTCCGGCCGTGGATCCGACCCGGGTGCTGCCGCCGGAGCTCGTCCGTGAGCCCGACCCGCACATCCCCGATCTGGGCGAGATGGAGGTGGTTCAGCACTTTCACCGACTCAGCCAGCTCAATTATGCAGTCGACGAGGGCCTCTACCCTCTCGGTTCGTGCACCATGAAATACAACCCCCGGCTCAACGAGATCACCGCCAGGTATCCGGGGCTGGCCGGCATCCATCCCCTCCAGCCCGCGGCCCAGGTGCAGGGCGCCCTGCGGCTGATCTGGGAGCTCGAGGAGGCGCTCAAGAGCATCACCGGGATGCCGGGCGTGACCGTGCAACCAGCTGCCGGCGCCCACGGTGAGCTCACCGGCATCTTGATGATCCGCAAGGCCCTCGAGGCCCGCGGAGATGTTCGCCAGGTGGTCCTCGCCCCCGACTCGGCGCACGGCACCAATCCGGCCACGGCGGCCTTTGCGGGCTACCGGGCGGTGGAGATCGCCTCTGCCGACGACGGGACCGTAGATCTCGAAACTCTCGACCGGGTGATGGACGACACGGTGGCCGCCGTCATGCTGACGGTGCCCAACACCCTCGGCGTCTTCGAGCACCGCATCACCGAGATCTCGCGGCTGGTCCACGACCGCGGCGGTTTCGTCTATATCGACGGCGCCAACTTCAACGCCTTCGTCGGCCGCGCCCTGCCGGGTCTGATGGGCGCCGACGCGATGCACATCAACCTCCACAAGACCTTCTCCACGCCGCACGGCGGCGGCGGACCCGGCGCCGGACCGGTCACCGTCTCCGAAGCCCTCGTCCCCCACCTGCCGGTGCCGCGGGTCGTCCGCAACGGCGATACCTTCAGCCTGCTGTGGGACGACCCCGCGTCGATCGGGCCGATGCGCGGGTTCTACGGCAACTTCCTGATCCTGGTGCGCGCGCTGACCTACATTCAGAGCCTCGGCGCCGAGGGGCTGCGGTCGATGTCCGATATCGCGGTGCTGTACGCCAACCTGATCCGCCACCGCCTCAAGGGCGCCTACCACCTCAAGTACGACTCACCGTCGATGCACGAAGTGGTATTCGACGACAGCGTGCAGACCCGCCACGAGGTCCACAACACGGACATCGCGAAGAGGCTCCTCGATTACGGCTTCCACCCGCCGACCATGTCCTTCCCGTTGATCGTCCACGGCGCGCTGATGATCGAGCC
Organism: Candidatus Sulfomarinibacteraceae bacterium; assembly: GCA_963741385.1. Classification (GTDB taxonomy): domain Bacteria; phylum Acidobacteriota; class Thermoanaerobaculia; order Thermoanaerobaculales; family Sulfomarinibacteraceae; genus Sulfomarinibacter. The sequence goes on along the minus strand of CAVUHO010000015.1, from coordinate 12,815 downwards.
CACCGAGAGCGCCGCGCCGGAAGAGGTCGAGGCCTTCTGCGACGCCATGCTGGCGATCGCGAAGGAGTGCGAGACCGATCCGCAGCTCGTCAAGACGGCGCCGCATGACACCCCGGTGCGGAGGGTCGACGAGGTCCGGGCGGCGAGGAACCTCAAGGTGAGGTGGACGCCGGAGGACCCTCAGAGTTCTTAGTTTTGAGTTTTGAGTTCTTAGTTTTGAGTTTTGAGTTTTGAGTTTTGAGTTTCCAGCCGCCCTCCCACCGATTCAGGGTGGTTGAACGCGCTTCCCGTGAGGCTGCACCTCCGCCGCACACGGAAGATTCAGAACCCGAAGCTCCTCAGACTGTCATCCCGAGCGAGCGCAGCGAGCCGAGGGATCTGGGGGGTGGCTTGAGGTAGGACGTTGCCTGGAGCCACCCCCCAGATTCCTCCACTCCCTCACTTCGTCCGCTCGGTCGGAATGACAGAGAGGGAGGTCCTCCATCACGGTGATTGGGGTGTGTCATTGGAAGCGAGCTCGGCGAGTCGAACGGATCTTCTCGGCCAGGATGACATGAAAGGGTTTTGAGATCGCTACCTACTGAACACTTGAAAATCACGACGTGATTTTCATCCACGGTCCGTCGATGCGGCGGTCGCGGCACTGCGGGCAACGTCCCGGCGGGTGGAGCGCTGTTTTCGTGAATTCGAAACCGCAACCGGCGCAGGACGCCGGTCTCACTCGCAGCCTGTGCCCGGCCGCGCGAACGCTGCGCTCGATGTGAATCAGGTCCTCCTCGAGCACCTTCACCGTCAGGGCGAGTTCGTGTCGGAGGTCGTCGAAACCCCACTCGTCGAGCTCAAGGAGACCGACGATCTGCTGGCGACGGGTCCGAGGCATCAGTCGCTGTTGGCGTTTTCGGCGAGCCACTGGTGGATGGGGGTGTCGTCGATGTACAGCTCTTCGATGACGCCGACCCCGTTGCGGACCCGGACGGTGACGGAAGCCTCGCGCTCGCCGCGCCGCCCGTTCCACACTGCGCGCTCGGCCTCGGGGGCCAGATCCTCGTCCATGTAGTACCGATTGAAGGGTATCGTCACCCACGCGCAACGCTGCCCGTCCTCATCGGGGTAGACCCCTCCCGATTTCAAACGCAGATAGGCTTCCGACGTCGGTCGAGCGAGGGTCGCCGCCCCGAAGGTGGCGAAGCCGTCACCGTCACGCTGCAGCGGCACATACACCCACAGTCGGCGGCCAAGTTCCAACCCGTCCGGCGCGGGTGTCCGGTCGAGGGCGAAGCGGATCGCGACGTAGCGGCCGCGAAAGGCGTCCACCGGGTCGACCGGCTGGATGCGGAAACGGAAGACCTCGCCGGTCCTGAGGGCCAGCTCCGACCGGATGATCGCGCCCCCGGCCATCGCCAGCTGCACCACCGCGACCACGGCGAACAGGGCGATCCGCCAGCGGCGCCTGTTCATATATCCGCCCGCAGCCGCCGCGACAGCACGACGTTGGCGGCCAGGAAGCCCAGACCGACGACGATGAAGCCGAGCCCGCGCGCGACAAAACCGAGCTCCGAGTCGAAGAAACGGACGACCACCAGCAAGGCCACCGCCAGCATGCCGAGGTTGACCGTGCCGAGGTGTTGCCGGCGGACACCGATGGCGATCGTCCCCACGCCAGTGGCGAAGAGCACCAGATTGAACGCCAGCGCGCCGAGCCACGCCGCGTCGGTCGCAGCAACCACGGGCCACACAATGGCGGCCACAGGAACCGCCGCCACCCACAGGATCTGCAGACCATTGCGGCGGCGATCCAGCACGAACCCTGACGCCACCACCGCCGCCGCGGGCAGCCCCACTGCCAGCAGCACGTCAACCCACATCGATGCACCGGAGAGGTGCTCGGCGGTGCGCAGGTGGCGCCACCCGACGTGGTCCCACGGTTGAATAAACGTCAAGACCAGCCACAAACCGGCACTCCCGAGGACGCCCACGGCCTCCAACGGCCGCCGCCACAAGCCGTCCTCTTCTCTCCGCGCGGCCGTCCCGACCGCGATCATCAGAGCGAACAGCCCGCAATAGATCAGGATCCACAAACCCGGCACGCCGCGTTCCAGGCTAAGGGCCGCAGCCACGCAGAGAAAGATCGCCACCGCCCACTGGAGGTTTGCGGCGCGCAGACCGCGGCGGCCGCTCCGCAGCACCTGCAAAGCGTGCGGGACGACGCCCACGGCCGCCAACGGCCACAGCATCAGCACCTGCTCGCCGCCGACCATGGCTGCCCCGGCCCACCAGATCAGGGCGCCGAGAAACAGGATGGCGGCCCCGGTGGAGTTGAGGAGCCACGGCAGGGGCGCCAGCAGCAGGGCCCACCGCCACAGAAAACTCTCAACGTCACCGCCGGTGTGGTACGTCTGATCGACCAGAGCGATCGCCGTCGCCACCATCAGCGCGAGCAGGATTGCAGATCCCTCGCGCCAGGCTGTCGAGGCATCCCTGCGCAGCAGCACCCACCCCACCAGCACCTGAGCGGCGACCAGAGGCGCCAGTGCGATCACCGCACGGGCGCCCCGGCTGAGGTGTTCCCAGTTGTGGGCGAGCAGGAGGATGATGCCGCCGCCGATCAGGAGGGCGCCGAAGACCGCGCAGACCGCCAGGGCCACCCGCCGGCCGCCTCCCTCGGAGGCAGTTGCGTAATGGGCGCGCAGACGGCCCGCGGTGGCACCGTCGATCACACCCTCGGCCTCGAGCTTGGGGAGCTCACCAAGCAGCCAACGGATCGACATGCGCCCCATGATTGTCGACCATTGTAACGTTGAACGTTCAAATGTTTGAACGTTCGAACGTTATGGCGCTACCGAACCGGATACGGCGGCCGATTCGGGCGCAGCGGCGGGGACACCACGAGCGCCTTCATGACCTCGTCGATCGCCCGCTCCAACTGCGGATCGCCGCCGTCGACCATCAGCGACGGATCGTCGACGACTTCGATGTCCGGATCGACGCCGTGCCCCTCGACGTCCCACACGCCGTCGAGGTTGTAGAACGAGAATGTCGGCACGGTCAGCCGCCCGCCGTCAATCAGCGCCGGGCAGCCGGAGTAGCCGATCAACCCACCCCATGTCCTGGTGCCGATCAGGGGTCCGAGCCCCGCCGCGCGGAAGTAGTAGGGAAAAGCGTCACCCCCCGAACCGCTCCACGCGTTGATCAGCATGGCCTTGGGGCCGGTGTGGGAGATCGTCGGGGTCTGCGGGTCGTTGCCCGATCTGACCGCCCAGAAGTTGTAGAGCGGCCGGTTGAGAAGCTCGACGAAGCGGTCCGGGATCTGGCCGCCGTTGTTGAACCGCTCGTCGACGATCAGCCCGTCCTTGTGATACTGGGCGCGGAACATCCGGTAGAGCTCGGTCTGCCCGTCGATGCCGGTCGACGGCACGTAGACGTACCCCACGCGGCCGTTGGTGGCCTCCTCTACCGTTTTCCGGTTTCTCTCGATCCAGGCCAGGTTGCGCAGCCGCGCCTCGCTCGACAGGGTCTCGATCAGGACCTCGCGCGCACCCGCCACGGTCGGTTTGTCGTTGACCGTCAGCACGACCGTCGTGGCGGCCAGCCCCTCGAACGCGGCCCACGGGTCCCTGGTCACGTCGATGGGAACTCCGTTGACCGCCAGCACCCAGTCGCCCTCGGCGGCGTCCACGCCCGGCTCGGCAAGCGGCGACCGCATTTCAGTGTCCCACGGCGCCGCGGTGATGATGTGCTTGATCCGATAGGCCCCGTCAGTCAGCTCCCAGTCGACGCCGAGAAGACCGACGCCGCGGCTGGCCGCCTTTTCCGTGTCGCCGCCGCCGCGGTAGGAGTGCGAGGTGTTGAGCTCACCGATCAGCTCACCGATAAGGAAGTTGAGATCCCACCGGCTGACGACGTCGTCGAGCAGCGCCCCGTAGCGGTCCCGCATCAACGGCCAATCCACCCCGTGCATGTTGGGGTCATAGAAGAAGTCGCGTTCGAGCCGCCAGGCCTCGGTGAAGATCTGGCGCCACTCCTCGGGCGGCACCAGCGTCATCTCCATCGACCCCGTGGCGAGCGGCTTGTCCATCTTCTGAGCTGCCGCGACATCGATGATGGCGAAACTGCCACCCGCCACCACCAGGAGCTTCTTGCCGTCGGCCGACACCTCGAAGCCGTCGGCGTTGTCGAGGATGGTCTTCTCCTCGCGATCCTCGAGGTCCCAGTAGAGGAGGGGCGACGACTCACCGTCGGAGCCGGTGCGCGGGTGGCGGCTGTAGAGCAGCTTGCCCTTCACCGCGGCCAGATCGGAGTAGTTGCCCGCGTCGGGCGGCAGCACGACCGCCCGCGCCTCGAATCCCTCGAGGTCGATCGAAACCGGTTCCTTCTTCTTCGCCGTGTCGCTCGCCGCCTCGGTCTTCGAGTCGGCGTCGCCGCCTTCCTTCTTCTCTTCCTTCTTCTCCCACCGTCGCCGGCGTCGGCGCCTTCGACGTCGTTGCGCGGCGCCAACGGCGAAGCGACGTCCTTGCGCAGCGGTACGGCCACCAGGTTGGTGGGGTTGGCGTAGATCCAGGTCGGATCAAACGCGGAGTAACTGGGTTCGAACGACCGGTCGGAGAGGTAGTACAGGTACTTTCCTTCCTCGTCGAAGACCGGGCCCGAACAGTCGACGAACCCGGTGGTCACCTGGTGCCGTTCACCTGAGGCCGTGTCGAAGAGGAATATCGCCGACTGGCGGTTGTCGAGCCCGCGCGAGTAGGCGATCCAGCGGCTGTCCGACGACCAGCTGACCGAGAAGCGCGCGAGCGGGCCCTGAGTCATCCACCGACCGTGGTCGATCTCCGTCACCTTTTCTGGTCGCCACGTCGAGGAGGTGGATCACCTGGAGGTTGTCGATAAAGACGATCTTCGTGCTGTCCGGCGACCACATCGGCGTGTAGCGGTAGCCGGCGCCGAGGGAGGTCAGAGACCTGTTCCCCGCCCGAGCCGTCCGCGGGCCGGACCACGAGTTCGTACTCGCCGCTGCGGTCGGAGAAGTAGGCGATGCTCTTGCCGTCCGGCGACCACTCCGGGTGGCGCTCGGCGATGCCGGAGGTCCGGGTCAGATTGCGCACCACGCCGTGTTCGGCCGGCAGGGTGAAGACCTCGCCGCGCGCCTCGAGCACCACCTGTTTGCCTGAGGGCGAAATGGCGCCGCTCGCGACATCCTTCCCCACGTTGACCGGACGCGGGCGCAGGGAGGCGCGGTCGGTGATGACCTGGACCTCGACAGCCTTCGAGGTTTCGGTGGCGAGATCCATGACAAAGAGCCGGCCGCCGTTTTCGAACACCATGTCATCGGGGCCGATGGCGGGGAAGTGAACGTCGAACTCCTCGAAGAACGTCACCTGGCGAACCTCGCCGGTGTTGACATCGAGAGCCCAGATATTGGCGCGCAGGTTGGCGCCGCGGTCGGAGAGGAAGTAGAGCGTCGACCCGTACCACATGGGCTGGCTGTCGTTGGCGTCGTTCCGGGTGACGTTTCTCGCCTTGAAATCGGTGAGGCCGAAGAGCCAGATCTCGGGCGCGGTGCCGCCGCGGTATCGCTTCCACGTCCGGAAGTCGCGCGACAGCGGCATGTAGGCGAGGGTGGCGCCGTCGGGCGATATCGCGCCGAACTCGCCGTAGGGCACCGGCAGCACCTCGGGCAGCCCGCCGTTGCGCGAAACCCGGTACAGCTTGCTGAAACGCTCCTTCTCGCTGCTCATTCCCGTCGCGAAGAGGATCGTCTCGCCGTCGGGGTACCACCCGAGCATCCGGTCTTCATCGGGGTGGTGCGTCACGCGAACCGGTACGCCGCCCCCGACCGGGATGACGTAGATGTCTTCGTTGCCGTCGTAGTTGCCGGTGAACCCGATCAGAGTCCCGTCGGGTGAGAACCTGGGGAAGCTCTCCTCCCCCGCCGGTGTGCTCAAACGCTGGGCGACACCACCCTCTTTCGCGACGATCCAGATGTCGCCGCCGTAGACGAACGTGATCTGGGTGGCGGACACATCGGGTTGCCTGAGCAGTCTGGCGTTGATCTGGGCCTGGGCGGCCCCGGCCGCAAACAAGAGAATTCCCACGGTCAGCACGACGCGAACATATCGGTGCATGAATTGCCCCCTCCGGCGAAATGAAACGGCGGTCCGGAGCCGCCGAAACTCCAAGAATTGTACGGTATCCGGGCATCTTTGTTTTGCCGGTGCTATCGTCGGGCGACCGCAGCCGGTGGGAGGGCCGATGACACGATCCGATCTCGACCTCGACGGGTTCCAACGTCTCCTGTGGGGTTTTGCGAGCCACCGCGTCATCACCGTGGCCGGCCGCACCGGGATTCTGCGGTTGCTGGCCGAACGGCCGGTGACCCCGGAAACCGTGGCCTCCGAGCTCGGTCTCGATCCGCTCGCCACCGGCAAGGTGATGCGTGCTCTGGCCGCTCTCGGGATCGCCGACGCCGACGGCGATACCTACCGTGCGGCCCGGCACCTGGCCCCGAACTTCCTGTCCGGCGACCACGATGTCGTGCCCTTTCTCGAGCACTCCCACGCGATGTACGAACGGTGGGGAGAGACTCTCGAACCGTGGCTGCGCGGCGAGGACTGGCCGGTCGCCCGGCGCACGCCCGAGGAGACGGCGCGGTTCGGCGCCGCCATGCGCGCGATGGGCGCCCAGATGGCGCGCCGGGTTGCCGCCTCCCTCGAACCTCGACGGGGTCTCGCAGATGCTCGACGTGGGCGGCGGCTGGGGCCACTTCGCAAAAGCCCTGTGCGCGACGAATCCGCACCTCTCGGCCGTGGTCCTCGACAACCCTGCCGTTGTCGAGAGAGCGGCCATCGAGCTGGAGGGGAGTGGTTTCGAGGACCGCATCGAGCTTCCTCGGCGGGCGACTACCTCGAGACCGCCTACGGTTCGGGCTTCGACCTGGTGCTGCTGGCCAACATCCTCCACCAGGAGACCGCCGATCGCGCCCGGGAACTGGTACGGCGCGCGGCGCGGCCCTCGCGCCGGGCGGTCGCGTGGTTGTCGTCGACTTCGCCATTGACGACGAGGGGCGGCGCCACCTTCTCGGCGTGCTCTTCGCCATCAACATGCGGTCGTTCGGCGACACCTGGACCGAACCGCAGTCATCCGGGGCTGGATGGAGGAAGCCGGCCTCACATCCTTTGAGCGCACCGATCTCGGCCCCGATCGGTGGATCCTCACCGGAACCAAGCCGACCGGCGGTTGATCAGCCCGGGGAGTCGACGAGCTTCGGCTGCGGCGGCATTTCCACCACGGGAAATCGGCGAATGCGCGATACGGGTGAGGAAAAACAAAAAAGGTCGGATATGCTTGAGAGAGGGCTGTCGAGGGCCGAAGACACGGCGCCGCCGTCGCGGTCAAAGCGATACCGGGCCGGCGCACCAAAAGGAGTGATCAGAACCCGAATGAGCACCGAATCCTTGTCCCTCGGAGATCAGTGGCGGATCTACCGCGAGGAGGGCATGCCGTCCCTCCAGAACCGGAACAAGGCGCTCGCCGAAGAGCAGAAGCGGGTCCGCAAGCTGGCCAAGATCAACGAACGCGACGGCCGGATCGAGTTCGGGGCAGACCACGCGCTGGTTCTCAACGTGGGGTTTTTGCCGGCCCCTTTCGAGCGCCTCGCCAACCACAGCCAGCTCCTGGATCGCCTCAACGAGGAGAAGCTGTTCCGTACTGTCGCGCTGGCCTACCCGCGCGCCGACGGTTGGACGCTCGAAGTCTGGTCCCGGAGTTCCGCCGGCATTGTGGACCTTGGAGAAGCTACCAACCCGGTCGAAGCCATCGCCCGAGCGGCGCGGCTGGTGCGGGCCCGGATCATCCACATCGAGGGCCTCAAGGGGCTCCCCCTCCATCTCGTCCAAAGCCTGGACGATCGGGATTTCGAGGTCATCCTGTCGGTCCACGATTTCGTTCCGTTCTGCGCCAGACCCCACCTGATCGAACAACCAGGTGGGCGTTTCTGCGAGTTCTGCACCAACATGCCCCGGTGTGATTCGTGTCTCCAGGGTGCGGACCTGGGGGGGCAGAGAAACCAGACCGCCTACCGCAAGGCCGGCGCCGAGGCGATGCGGCAGGCGCGGGTCCTGATCTACCCATCCTCCTTCATGCAGCGCCAGATGCAGACCCTCTTTCCCCGGCGGCAGGCTGCCCAGAACGAGGTCGTGCTCGCCCCCGCCACCCGTTCCTCCGGTCTCGAGCCCTGGAATTCCGATCGCATCAACATCGCTTTCGTCGGCGGAGTCCAACCGCACAGCGGCGCAAGACTCATCGTCCCGACCATGGAACAGATCCTCAAGCGGGACAAGAAAGCGAAGGGGTTCGTTTATGGCTCTGGCGACAGCACTCTCCTCAAAGAGCTGCGCAAGGCGAAGGGCCTGGCGGCGGGGGGGTTTTACCAGCACGGAACGCTGGCCTCTCTCCTCGCCCGGGACAAGATTGCGGTCGCCGTATTCCCGTCGATCTGGCCTGACCCCTACGGTCTCGTGGTCGACGAGTGCCTGGCGGTTGGCATCCCGGTGATCGCCTTCGACATCGGAGCGGTGGCCGATCGCCTCAATTTCTGGGAGGTCGGGCGCGTGGTCAGCCGGCAGCACGGTGCGCCGGGTCTTGCAACCGCCGTGTTCGACAGCTTCGGAACGGGCAACAAGGTCCCGAACGACATCATCAAGACCGTCCCGTCGACCACGCGCATGGCTCGCCGCCACTGGGAGCTGTACAAGAGCCTCCGGGTCCGGATACGCTGACGACTAGCCTGCACATCTCACCAGCTTTCGACTGCGGCCGACGACGCATCCTACCCAGACGGGTTTTCTCGCCTTGGGGTGCTCTCCCCGCCGACAGCAGCGCATTGTGGCCGAAGGCTCGCCTCGGGGCGAGCCCATCGGACACGCGCTGATGGCGGTGAGACACAAGCGCCAAAGGCGCGCCGTAACGTACTACGCGGTACGCCTCCGCGACCCAAGGCGAGAAAACCCGCCTGGCCACGGCGCCTCGTCGCCCTCGTGACGAAACCTGGTGAGATGTGCAGGCTACGCGGCGGCGGGGAGGACTTGTCTGGTTTCGAGGACTTCGCTGTCGTCGAGGTAGATCGCGGTAAAGGTGTCGTCCTCGATGACCAGAGCCGACGGTTGACCGCCCTCGTAGTGGCTCGACAGCATCCCCGTGTCGATCAGAAAGACCCTTCCGTTGAATCGTGTTTGAATGCGGCTTGGACTCTGCGGAGTGTGGCCTCCGACGACGTACGAGACCCCGACGCCTCCAAGCAGGGCATTCATTTCTGCGCCGTGCTCGTCCTCATTCCAGCTGGCCGAGCCCCGAAACCACAGCGGTCCTTCTCCGGACAGGATCAACCACGAATCCGCGTCGGCCAGGGCGGCCAGACTGGGGTCGGGCGGGTCCATTTTCTGAGCGACGACCCGCATGGCATCGAGCCCGAGCGTCGACGGCATCATGGTATGTCTGATCATGTACGCCCGGGTCCGGTCGTACACCTCGAACTCTTCGGCTGCCCGCAGGTTGATTTCGTCGACCGTCATCCCGGCGAGCTCGGGGCCGATGCCGCCGTGGATGAACAGGACATCGTCGATCACAACGGCGATCGGCAACGTCCGCAGCCACCTGCCATACACGCCGTCCGGGCCGATCGCTTCGGTGTACTCGACGCGGCCGAGCGGATGGGCGTCCATCCACTGCTGCTTGATTTCACCGGTCAACGGCGGCGGAGCGTATCCCGGCGCGGTGGCGGACTTGCGCCAGTACTTCTGGTACTGGGCAAACGCAGTGTTGCGCCGTTTGACTGACTTGCCATCGGCGAAGGTCGCATAGACCTCCGGGTTGACGTCACGATAAAAACCGGTGAGGTTCATGCCTTCGTGGTTTCCGAGCAGGACGATCACCCGGCCGCCCGCCGCGGCGGCCTCCCGCTGCAGCCGCATCAGGAGGTCCATGACCTTGCGGACCTCCACACCACGATCGAACAGGTCACCGGTCTGGACCAGCGTTGCCTCGCCTCCGATCCAGTGCGCTTCGGCATCGATCAACTGTGTCCGCTGGAGAATCGCCGCCAGTTGATCGTACGCGCCGTGGACGTCGCCGATCGCGACCACGCGGCCTGCTGCCACCGCCGTCGCCGTCGTGAGGCCGGCCAGCACGAACGCGACCGCTCCGACCAGGTTGTGGGTACTGAACCGTTTCATGACATCTCCCACGACTATAACCGGCTGTCGGCTCGTCCTCTTCCATCGATTCCTTTGCTCATCATCGAGCCCACCCACAGGACGGCGGTGCTGGCGACCAGCGCGAACGTCGCCGGCACCGCCGGGTTGTTGTGGTACATCGTGATTTCGCCGTAGTACATCCCGAAATGCACCGCCAACGCCGTGACCGCAGCGGTTGCCACGAGCGGAGCGGTCGCCCGTTTCGAAAAGATCCCGAACAACACCGGCGCAAAGGTCGCTGCAAACAGTGCGTACACCCCGTTTTGAGCAAAGATCGCCACCGACAGGGACGGCGCAACGATCTGGCGCCACGACAGCACCAGCGTGATCGGCGCCAACGCCACCAGGAAGTACCTCCCGACGCGCAGCAGCCGGGCTCTCAGCAGCACAGGGTCCACCCCACGCGCCCGCGCCAGGGTGCCGTAGAAATCGTTGCCGAAAATGGTGGACAGGGCCAGGATCACGCCCTCGAGAGTTGAAAAACCGGCCGCCAGCACCCCCAGCATGATGAAGGCGCGCAACCCGGGCGCAAAGGCCGAGGTGATATAGGTGGCCACCACCCGGTCCGGCGGCAGCCCGCCGCCGAGTTCCAGCCTCGCGTACAACCCGACCAGGAGCACTGTCGTAAACACGGTGCCGGCAACCATGGCGGTCACCAGGTAGGTGTTGACGTCGCGCTCGGACCGCAGGTAGAGCGATTTGGAGATGATGTGGGGCTGCATGATGATCGCGAGGCCGATCACGAAGTTGGCCACCACCACCTCGAAGAAGCTCCGGAAGAGGAGGCTCGACGGGTTGATGATGCTGCCGTAGTGCGGCGCGACCGCGTCCAGCCGGCCGAAAAAGCCGCCGAGGCCCTCACCGAACAAGGCCGCACCCGAGGCGACGAGTATCACGGCCACCGCCAGCATGGTGAGGGCCTGCACGCTGTTCGACCACACGTGCAGACTGGCGCCGCCGAACAGGATGTAGCCGAAGGTGAAGATCACGACCATCAGCAGAGCGGGCCACATTGCAATCTGCAACACGCTCATGAGCACCAGCGCCAGTGCGGTCACGATCAGCACCAGAAACGTGATCTGGAGCATGCTCGCAACGGCGAAAAAGACCGTCAGACCGCGGCTCTGATAGCGCTCGCCGAGCCACTGCGGCACTGTCAGCACGGTGAATTTGTCGCCGACCTGACGAAAGCGTTTGCTGGTCACCACCAGACCGACGAAGATCCCGAGCGGCGCCGCCATCCCATAGCCCACCACCCCCGCCCACCCGAAGGCGTAGATCAGCCCCGGGTTGATCACGAAGGTCGCCACCGACGTCATGTTGGCGGCCAGCGACAGACCGACGAAAAAGGGCGGCACCCGCCGGCTGCCGACCGAAAAGGACTCGATGTCCGAGGCGCGGCTGCGGTTGCGCCAGGCGAGCACGACGATCACCGCCGCGTAGACGATGAGGAGGGTCCAGGGGAGAAAGGTTTCACTCATTGTTTGGACTCCGATCAACCTGTGCAGTCATCCTCAAAAGAGCCTCCCACAGTTCAAATTTTGAATTTTGAATTTTGAATTGAACGCAGCCCGGTAATTCACCCTCTCGGGGTGGGGTGGCGGATCCAGAACCCAGAACCCGGCACCGGTTTTTGGTCCGGTTGTCCGGGAATTCAAAATTGAAAATTCAAAATTAAAAATTATTGAAGCTCCCGGTACCACCTCATCAAGCACGAAACCATCTGACCCTTCGCGTTGAGGTTGAGCGCCCCCGCTCGCCGTTCGGTGGCCAGGAGGTCGGCCGCCAACCGCACCATGTCCTCACCTCTGGTCAGATCCCCGGTGTCGCAGGCCATCTCCAGTGCCACCGACGCAACAGCAGCAAACGGCGGCAGGCCGTCGGGAATGCGGTACGGAAGCCGCACGAGCGGGCCGGTTTCGCCCGCGAGACCGGTGGTCAGGGCCTTGCGAATCTCGCCGGTGGCAGCGTTCAACTCGGCGGCCTCGAGTGGCGATGCCGCCAACTCGGGCATTTCGGCATCGGGCATCAAGTGCTGCGCCAGCGCCACGACGCCGGGCAGGGCGAGCTGCTGGCAGCGGGAACGGATGGTCGGCAATACCGCCGTGGGGTTGGCGGCGAGGAGAATGAACATGGCGTGCTCGGGTGGTTCCTCGAGGGTCTTGAGCAGGGCGTTTGCAGACGCCCTTGGAAAGTGCTCCTCCTCGACGCCGTCGAAGATCCACACCCGGCGCAGGCCCTCGTAGGGGCGCGAGCTGACCACATCCACGACCTGCTCCCGCAGCGGCTTGATCTTGATGATCCCGGCCTTGCCTTCAGGCATCATCGCCACAACGTCCGGGTGGACGCCGCGCCGCACTCTGTCCGCACAGGGGCTTTCGCTCCACGGCGCCGGTCGCCCTTCGCACACCAGCATGACCGCCGCCTCGACCGCGGCCGTTTCGCGTCCGAGCCCGGAAGGCCCGACCAGCAGCAGCGCGTGAGGCATCCGATCGCGGTCCCGCGCCAGCATGATGCGCTCGAGCACCGGCTGAACGACACCGCGCCAGCGCTCGCGATCGAGAGGGTCGC
>CAVUHO010000014.1:0-617488 GCA_963741385.1 Candidatus Sulfomarinibacteraceae bacterium | reverse complement strand
AATGACGGCGACACGACGCAATCGCGGGGGAGGAGACGATCATGAAATCGATGCCCGATCGTGCCGAGATGGAAAAGGCGTTCAGAAGCCGGGACGAATCGGTACGACGGATTGTTCTACATTGGGGTCAGGACGACGGGCGTCTTGCCGCCCGCGCACGCCCCGCGCGGGCTGCTCCCCGAAAACGTCGAGTTCTTCTACGCCGAGGAGGCGCTCTTGCCGGACTGGCCGGCGGCGCGCAAGTGGTGCGAGCCGCTCAAGCGGGAGGAGAGCTCCCGGCGTGGGCCGCCGGGCTGCTCGAGCGCGTCGAGAGCGATTCGTCGATCAGGATCAAGGAAGCCGATCTTCGGGAGGCGGGCATCGAGCCGGCGAAGGCGCGACGCTTCATGAACAAATTCGGCATGACCTTTCAAGCGTACTGCCGCGCGCGCCGGCTCGGGCGGGCGTTCGACGAGATCAAGCGGCAGCGTTTCGACGACGTCATTCTCGGGCAACTACAACGATCCAGCGGTTTTCGCGACGCGTTTTAATCGCTTCCGGGAAGACGCCCCGGCAAAAAGAACGAGACGATTTATCCGCATCGCGTGGATGGAGACGCCGCTCGGCCCGATGGGGCGGCGCGTCGGCCCTGAAGAAGATTGGCTTCCCTTGAGTTCACCGGCTGAAGGATGCTGGAAGCCCAGTTGACGCGCTGTCGCGCAAGATCCGCCTGCCGATGGTGCCGGAGAGAACGAGATCATCGAGCGATCGCGGAGCGAGCTCGATCGCTACTTCCGGCAAGCTGAAGCGCTTCTCCGTGCCGCTGAGTACCCCGGCACCGAGTTCCAGGCGCGGGTCTGGAAGCCGCTGCTCGGCATCCCGTACGGAGCGACGCGGTCTACGAAGACGTCGCGCGGGCGATCGACAATCCCGGGCGGCCGCGTGGTCGGGCACGCGAACGGCCTGAACCGGATCGCGTGGAATCTACCGTGTGATCGCGTGGTCAACAAGAGCGGCGAGCTGGCGGAGACGGCGGCGGCCTGTGGCGCAAGAAGCGGCTTCTCGAACCCGAGCAGGGGGAGCGTTCCGTGAACCGTACGGCCGATTTCCGCCGATTGATCGCGTCCGATCGGATTCGAGCGACTCGTCGATACCTTCCCGGTCCGCCGCGGTTTCCGTCGTGCATCCGCGCCGCCCTCCGTCGCCGACTACCCGCAAATCGGCGGCGGCGGTCTCCACGTCGCCCACGTGCTGTTGGGCGGGATCGGTATGGCGGCCGGCTCTGTGATCGCGACGGCGTCGCTCACCCAGCGGTCGATCACGCGGCGGTGATCGGCGGCGTCGGGTTCGGCGTGTTCATCGACGAGATCGGAAATTCCTCACGAGCGACGACTATTACGTCACCGGCCCGCCGTGGCCGTCATGACCACTTCGTCGCGTCTCGACATCGCCGCTCGCTCGATTGAGCGCCGCGCCCGGCCCTCCGAGGCGGCGTACCTCGCGAACGTCCTCGATCTCGCCAAAGAGGCGGTGGCGGGAAACCTGGACGAAGAGGAGGCGCGTCGGGCGCGCGAATACCTGGCTCGCTGCGACCGGAACGATCCCGTCGTCGCCTGGGTCGGGGCTATCCTCGACCGGATCGGTACGGCCTTGATGTACGCGCCCTGGGGTCGTCGCGAGGAACAAGACCCGCGCGCGGTCGTTGTACCGCGGCTTCGTGCGTCGGCGCTGGTTCGCGACGCTCGTCGGCGTCCATCGCGACCGGCCTCGTCGCGTTGTAGGGCTCGTTGTCCTCGCCGGCACGCACAAACGATCTCTCGTTCGCGAGCCGGGAGAGATCATCTTCTCGACCTCGCGGTCGGGGCCTTCGTCGTTCTCGGGCTGCTGGATCCGGTGGTCGCGGCTCTCCGCCTATCGAATGTTCGCACGCGCCGTTCTCGCTGCAGTTGCCCAGCCGTTCGCGTTCTACCGTATCCAGTTCTGGCGATCGCCGGGCTCGCCGCCGTCGTTCTCTTCTGGGGAATACTGCGGTACATGATCGAAGAGGAGGGCTATCCATGAACCCGAATGCTGCGGCGTGACAAGACGATCGGGCGATGGGTCTGGCTGCTTCCCGCCGCGCGCCGCTTCCCATGTGATCGAGGAGGGGTTCGGGGGACGCGGCCTCGTCGAGTGGATGATCGCGCGCGGAGGCCTCCGGCTCTCGATGGGCGAGCTTCCTCGGGGCAAACCTCGTGGGCCTCGCGATCATCGCAGTCGCGACGTGGGGCTCGCGGACGCGTCCGTCATGGCGCTGGGTGCTCGCGAGCGCCGGAACGATTCTCTTGTGAATCGGCCTGAGCCACGTTGCGGCGAGCGTCGGGGTGGGGTACGACGTCCCGGGCATGTGGACCGGGATCGCGTTGGATCTGCCGCTTGGCGCCATTTTTCGCCCGTATGCGGCGCCTCGTGAGGCCGAAGGTCTTTTGGGCGGCGATAGGCGCCGGGTTCGCGATTCACGCGGCCGTGCTGCGGTGGTTCGTGTTCGGCGCCCCCGGCCTTTGACCGTGATTTATGGCGCGCGGCGACGCCGCACAAGGAGCGAAATGACTAACAAGAAGATCTAAAGATGTTCATCGACCACGGCTTCGAGGATTTCAAATTGATCGACGGAAAAAAATCGTCGTCGCGAATGGGTGCGCATGAAGTGCGTCTACGGCTGCGCGTCATACGGCAGGAACGCTTGCTGCCTCCCAACGTGCCGTCAGTTCCGGAGTGCCGGCAGTTCTTCGAACGAGCACCGGCGCCGCCGCGATATTCCATTTCGAAAAGAAAGTGAAGAACCCCAGGGAGCGCAGGCCCTGGGCCGCCAGTATGGAACGCGTCCCTTCTCAAGCTCGAGCGCGAGGTGTTCCTCTCGGGCTATCCGAAAGCGTTCCTTCTCTTCATTCTTCTTCCTGTCACCTCTGCGGCGACTGCGTGCTCACCCGAGCGGAATGCAAGCAGCCAAATCGGCTCGCCCGCGCCCGAGGCGTTGGCGGTGGACGTGTTCTTGACGGCCAGGCGGTCAGGATCTGATCCGAGGTCCTTCCCGATGATTCCCGGGCGATGAACCGCTACGCCTTGTCGATCCAGTGAAGCGCGCTATCTTTCCTACCAGAGAATTCCCGTTCCGAGGCCGAATTGCAGAAACCGCGGGCCGCGCTCCCTGTCCTGATATTCAATGCTCGGCCAAATCCTGAGCGCCGGTCGCGGTAGTAATCGGCGCCTGCTCCAAGGTGTTCGCGTACAGGTTGCCGGTCCGTTCGACGGTCTCCAGGCGATACTCGCTTCGACGGCGCCGTACGCGAAGGCTTCTATCGCAGGCCGATGAACTGGATGACCTTCACGAAGCCGCCGTTCTCGTTGAGCGCCGCTCGATTCCGAAATCGTTTGTCGATAGAGTGACGCGCGAACTACGGCGCAGTTGCATCGCGGCGGATAGATTCGCCCGCGAGCGATATTCCGGACAGCGAGGAATTCAAGTACGCCGAATGACTGACTCTGCCGTACATAACGAGAGACCTCGTCGCCATCTTCCCGATTTCCAGCCATACGGCCGCCGCCGATACAGCTCCGCGTCCGGGAGCAACGGATATCTCCGCCGCGCAATTCCAGGTGCGGGCGATTCCGAACGACGCCCCGCCGAACATCTTGGTCTCGCGTTTCTCGAAACGGGTGAGATAGTCGGCCTGCAGGTACGCATCGAGCGCGTGTCCGGCCGATAGCGGATTCCCGCGGATGCGTTGACCGTTCCCGCGCGCGCCCATATCGAGGAGAGAGCAGCCGAAGTAGGCCTCAAACGGGCGAGACGCGGGCTCGGCGGCCGACGCGACGCCGCGCCGAGCGCTATCGAGGCCGCGGTGAGGGCACGGCCTTTTCGAGAAGGCTATGTGGCGGCGTCTACATATGCCTCGTCCTGCGTTTCGAAGCCTTTTCTCTCGAACTTGTCCCAGCCGTGCTTCCCCCTGAAATAGTCGATGGTCCCGCGCACCCTCCACCAGACGGTCATCTGCCGGGATCCGAAACTCTCGAGAACCGCGTACAGGAGCACTCGGATCAGCAAACAATGCTAGGCACTTTGCGCTTCCGTGGCCGCGGGCCTCAGCGACGTCGAAGCGATTCGGGACCCCGGCCAATCCGGCCGGGTGTCGGTCGTCGGGCGTGAAGCGTGGGACCCTGTGGCTCCGGAGGACCGGGGTTCTGGTCGCGATCTTTGGATCCGTCCTTCTGTTGATGGTCGCGTTCGAAGATTCACTGATCTTTTTTCCCACGTCCTACCCGGACGGCGACTGGGATGTCGAAGCGGTCGCGCGGGGATCGGGTTGCGTCATCGAAGACTGTTTTTATGAAAGCAGGGACGGGGTTCGGCTGCACTCCTGGTGGTGCCGGCGGGTCGCGCCGGATCCGAACGAGCCGGTCATCCTGTTTTTCCACGGCAACGCCGGCAACCTCAGCCACCGCGCCGACCTGATGCTCGAACTTGCCACCAGGGTCGAGGCGACGGTCATGGTGGTGGGTTACCGCGGTTACGGCCGCAGCGAAGGCAGGCCGTCGGAAGAAGGCCTGTACGCAGATGCGCGGGCGGCGTGGCATTTCGTGACCGTGAACCGGGGTGTCGACCCGGGTCGCGTGGTGCTGTTCGGCAAGTCCCTGGGCGGCGCGGTGGCGGTCAACCTGGCGGCCGAGACCGATCCCGCCGGTCTGATCGTCGAGTCCAGCTTCACCTCGATACCGGACATGGCGGCGCGACACTATCCCTTCGTACCGAAGTTCCTCATCCGAACCCGCATGGACTCGCTGGCGAAGATCGGGGGCATCGGGTGCCCGCTGCTCGTGATTCATTCACGGGCCGACGAAGTGGTGCCATTCGCGCTGGGCCGGACGCTGTTCGAGGCGGCCCCCGAACCGAAGACGTTTTTCGAGGTCGAGGGGGCCGGTCACAACGAGACGTGGCTGGTGGGTGGGGAGAGCTACTTCGGGGCGATCGTACAATTTATCCACTCCGTACACCGCGAGGTTGGTAGGTCGCTCGGCTGAATACGTCGCTCCTGTTCAACAGGAGCTGGTGAATAGAGCCAATTCACACTCTGTCGTCCCGACCGAGAGAGCGAAGCGACGTTTCCCAATGTGTCATCCCGACCGAGAGAGCGAAGCGACGTTTCCCAATGTGTCATCCCGACCGAGAGAGCGAAGCGACCGAGCGGAGGGATCTTTGAGGCGGCTCACGGGACGGCGTTTGGACCTTCCCCGCTTCGCTCATTGAGGTCCCTCCGCTACGGCCCTGCGGGCCTTCGGTCGGGATGACAGGTTGAGAGGCGTGGTTCGCGTTTCGGGTCGTGATTCTCTCGAGGAAGCCTGTGAAAATGGGCTGAAGAAGGATCCAAGAAATACAGCGAAGTTCCGGAATGGGCGACAGATCTGCCGCCGCTCCGCGGCCTGGTTCTCTCATGTCCATCGATTCCCGGGGCTCATGCCCCGGGCTGTTTTCTTTTGCCTCTCCGGGGCTGGGGGCGCCGGACGGGAAGGAAGGAAGCATTCAAATCGCTGTGGTGACGAGGACGCCTCTGATGGTGGGCCAATACCTCATCCCGGATTCGCGCGGGTTGTCACAGCGAAGCCAAGTCACTCCCTGTCATCCCGACCGAGAGAGCGGAGCGACGTTTCCCAATGTGTCATCCCGACCGAGAGAGCGAAGCGACGTTTCCCAATGTGTCATCCCGACCGAGAGAGCGAAGCGACCGAGCGGAGGGATCTTTGAGGCGGCTCACGGGACGGCGTTTGGACCTTCCCCGCTTCGCTCATTGAGGTCCCTCCGCTACGGCCCTGCGGGCCTTCGGTCGGGATGACAGGTTGAGAGGCGTGGTTCGCGTTTCGGGTCGTGATTCTCTCGAGGAAGCCTGTGAAAATGGGCTGAAGAAAGATCCAAGAAATACAGCGAAGTTCCGGAATGGGCGACAGATCTGCCGCCGCTCCGCGGCCTGGTTCTCTCATGTCCATCGATTCCCGGGGCTCATGCCCCGGGCTGTTTTCTTTTGCCTCTCCGGGGCTGGGGGCGCCGGACGGGAAGGAAGGAAGCATTCAAATCGCTGTGGTGACGAGGACGCCTCTGATGGTGGGCCAAGGCCTGCCCTACAGATTCGTGCGGTTTGCGGGAGCGAAACCACTTCATTTTCTGTCATCCCGACCGAGAGAGCGAAGCGACGTTTCCCAATGTGTCATCCCGACCGAGAGAGCGAAGCGACCGAGCGGAGGGATCTTTGAGGCGGCTCACGGGACGGCGTTTGGACCTTCCCCGCTGCGCTCGTTGAGGTCCCTCCGCTACGGCCCTGCGGGCCTTCGGTCGGGATGACAGGTTGAGAGGCGTGGTTCGCGTTTCGGGTCGTGATTCTCTCGAGGAAGCCTGTGAAAATGGGCTGAAGAAAGATCCAAGAAATACAGTGAAGTTACGGAATGGGCGACAGATCTGCCGCCGCTCCGCGGCCTGGTTCTCTCATGTCCATCGATTCCCGGGGCTCATGCCCCGGGCTGTTTTCTTTTGCCTCTCCGGGGCTGGGGGCGCCGGACGGGAAGGAAGGAAGCATTCAAATCGCTGTGGTGACGAGGACGCCTCTGATGGTGGGCCAATACTCATCCCGGATTCGCGCGGGTTGTCACAGCGAAGCCAAGTCACTTCCTGTCATCCCGACCGAGAGAGCGAAGCGAGCGAGTGGAGGGATCCCTCCGCTACGGCCCTGCGGGCCTCCGGTCGGGATGACAGAAAAGGAAAGTCGCTCGCGCGGGATGACAGAAAAGGAAAGTCGCTCGCGCGGGATGACAGGAAAGGAAAGTGGCTCGCTCGGGATGACATTTTGAGAAGCTCGGCTTGTTTCCCCGAGGGTCACGAGTTTCGATTCGCCGGTGTGGCGAGAATGCCTCTGATGGTGGGCTGGAGCCCACCCTGCGGGTCCGGTGAGGTCAGTCGGGGCTGGTGGTGGCCTCCTGCATGATGTCCTTGAACAACTCCTTGTCGATGGCCTTGTCGTAGGCCGAACGGGCGGTGACCAGCCCCTCCTCGTAAAGACCCCTGATCGAGGCGTCCATGTCGATCATGCCCTGTCTGACGCCGCCCTGGATCAACGACGTGATCTGCGAGACCTTGCCGCGGCGGATCAGGTTCGAGATCGCCGGCGACGCGAAGACGATCTCGACTGCGGCGACCCTGCCGCCGCCGATCTTCGGCAGCAGCTGTTGGGCGACGACGCCCTGCAGGCTTTCGGCGAGGACGTTGCGCGCCCCTTCCTGCTCGCCGGCCGGGAAGACGCTGACGATCCGGTCGACCGTCTTGATGGCGTTGTTGGTGTGGAGGGTCGCAAAGACGATGGTGCCGCGCTCGGCCGCCGACAATGCCATCGAAATCGTTTCGAGGTCGCGCAGCTCGCCGACCAGGATGACGTCGGGGTCCTCCCGCCCGGCGGCGCGCAGGGCCTCGGCGAAGCTCGAGGCGTGGGTGCCGATTTCGCGCTGGTGGATCAGGCACTTCTTGTTGGAGTGGACGAACTCGATCGGGTCCTCGATGGTGACGATGTGAAAACCCCTGGTCTCGTTGAGGAGGTCGATGATCGCCGCCAGAGTGGTCGATTTCCCGGAGCCGGTCGGTCCGGTGACGATGACGAGGCCGTTGCGGATCGAGGCCAGTTTGCGCAGCTGCGTCGGGAGGCCCAGCTGTTCGATGGTCATGATTTTCGTCGGGATGATCCGGAAGACCGCGCCCGAGCCGCGCCGCTGTTTGAAGAGGTTGACCCGGAAACGACCGATGTCGTGCACCTCGTACGAAAAGTCGGCGTCTCCGGAGTCTACGAACTCCTGCCACCGCGCGGGCGGTGTGATCGGCTTCAAGAGGTCGGTGAGGTCGGTTTCCTTGACGGTGCGGTAACGGATCTGTTCCATGTGACCGCCGACCCGCAGCATGGGTGGGCGCCCGACCGAGAAGTGGAGGTCGGACGCCCCACGGTCGTTCATGAGCTTCAAAAACCGGTCGACCCGCTGCTGTTCCGCCATCACGCAGTGTCCTTTGATTCTTCGGAGGCAGCCCCCGATTCGAATTCGTCCTGGCTGACGGCGTGCAGGTAGGCGCTCTCGGCGGAGATGGTGCCGCGGCGCACCAGTTCCCTGAGCGCATCGTCAAAGGTCTGCATGCCCTGCAATCGGCCCAACTGCATGGCCGACCGCAGCTGGAAGGTCTTTTCGTCGCGGATCAGGTTGGCGACCGACATGGTGCCCTTGAGGATCTCGAAACAGGCCACCCGGTCGCGGGTGCCCTCGATGGGGAGGAGACGCTGGGCGATGACGTACTTGAGGGACTCGGCGAGCGCGACCCGGACCTGGGGCTGTTCGGCGTGGGGAAAGTTGGTGATGACGCGGTCGATGGCCTTCGGCGCCGTGGTCGAGCTGAGCGTTCCGAGGACGATGTGACCGGTCTCGGCGGCGGTCAAGGCCAGGGCTATGGCGTCGGAGTCGCGGAGATCGCCGATCACGATGACATCGGGGTCTTCGCGGAGAGCGCCGCGCAGGGCGCGGGCGTACGATCTGGTGTCCGGGCCGATCTCGCGTTGGTTGATGAGGCAGTTCTTGAACGGGTGGACGAACTCGACGGGCTCCTCGAGGGTGATGATGTGGGACTGCCGGGTCTCGTTGAAGAGATTGACGAGGGCGGCGAGAGTGGTGGTCTTGCCGCAGCCCGAGGGCCCGCACACCAGCACCAGACCCTGGTGGTGGGAGGCGATCTCCTCGAGGTGGCCGGGGAGGCCGATCTCGGCGATGGTCGGGGGCTTTTCGGGGATGACCCGGAAGACTCCGTTGAGACCCTTGTGATCGAGGAAGATGTTGGCGCGGTAGCGGCCCGCCCGCGGGATGTAGTAACAGAGATCGAGCTGTTGTTCCTTCTCGAGCCGCTGCCACTGTTCGCCGGTCAGGATCTCGCGGACCATGGTCTCGCAGTCCGCTGCGGAAAACCTCTCGCCGTCCATGGCCAGCAGATCGCTGGACTCGCGGAACATGGGTGGGAGGCCGACGGCGAGGTGGAAATCGGATCCTCCCCGGTTCCGCGTCTCCACCAGGAGAGCGTGCAGCCGCGGTTCGTTGTCGCTCACTTCGACCTTGAGAGCGCTGGCCCGCAGCTGCGGG
Organism: Candidatus Sulfomarinibacteraceae bacterium; assembly: GCA_963741385.1. Taxonomy (GTDB): domain Bacteria; phylum Acidobacteriota; class Thermoanaerobaculia; order Thermoanaerobaculales; family Sulfomarinibacteraceae; genus Sulfomarinibacter. Next base: position 608,326 of record CAVUHO010000014.1, on the reverse strand, counting down.
CCGTCCTCGATCGCGATCTTGGTGCGTTTCGCCACCTCTTCCGCGATCTCGAGCGCGCGTCCGCGAACCACGCGATCGGGGTCCGATGATGCGACCTTCTGGAGGGCTTCGAGGATCTTCGGGTGGTCGAAGTTGCGGAGGGCCAGGAGCACCTCGATGCGAACCTCCGGCGCCGGGTCGGCCAGGAGTTTGGCAAGGGGCTGCAACGCCCGCGGGTCGCCGATCCTGCCCAGGGCCTCGACCGCCGCCCACCGCGCCTCGGGGTCCTCGAGGGTCGCCACCAGCGCCGCCGTGGCCTGTTCATCCTTGAATCTACCCAGGGTGTCCGCGGCGGTGACTCGCAGCCACCAGTCGTCGTCTTTGAGCAGCGAAATAGTGGCCGGAATGATCCGCGGGTCTTCGAACGATCCGGCAACCACCAGGGCCATGGCCCGCACTTCGTCGTCGGGATCGGAGAGCAGCTCGATCGTGGGTTCGATGAGGTCGCTGCCGAACTCCTTCATGGAGTCGAGCGCCCGGTCTCTCGCCCAACCGGCCAGGCCCTTGGAGAACTTCAGATAGCGTTTGACCAGGTCGTGGCGGTTTCCGAGGCTGAGAAAAATCTTGATGACGGCCGATCGGGTGCCCGCCTCGCCCGAGGCCATGAGGGGCAGCAGCCGGTCGACAAAATCCGTCCCGAGCGACGGCGCCACCCGGCTGAGCGCGGTGATCAGGTGTTGCTGGGTGGCGTAGTCGACCCGCGCCAGATTGTCGACGATCAGATCGACCGATTCGACCGCCCGCTTGTCGCCGAGGAACCGGAGGGCTGCGGCGCGAACCATCGGGTCGTCGTCGTGAACCTGTTTGACCCAGCGCGGCACTTCGTCTTCGGACAACTCCATGGTGGTCAAACGCTCGAGAAACACGCTCCGGTTGCCGGTGTTCGGAGACTCGGCCAGGTTCCAGAACAGCGACGAGAGAGCCGGTGTCACGGGTGCCTCGAACACCAGCCGGCGGGTTGCATCGCGGACCGCCTCGTCCTCGGCCGCCAGGAGGGCCGTCAGGTGTTTTTCGATTCCCGGGATCCGGAGACCGAATAGAATCTCCGTGGCGGCGCGCAACGTCGCTTCGGTCTTGCCTTTGCTTTCGACGACGAACTGGTTGATCGTGTCGGTCGTCCGCAGCCTCCGCAAGAGCCGGACCGACCCTTCGCGGAGAAAAAGCTCCGGCCGGTAGGCCATCCACACGACATCGCGGGGCTTGATGTTCTGAGCCTCGAACACGGCTTGCAGCAATCCGTCGCGCTCTTCGTCGGACGCATACTCGTTGTGCGCGAGCTTTCCGAGATTGTCCTGCAGCGACGAGTGAAAAATTGGTCGCATGGATCGATTATATCGTCGTTGAGTTGGCGGCAGCGGCACCGGCGCGAATTCGGGTCAGGATTTTGGAATTCGGATTTTCCAACCGGCCGGCCGGCAGCCGGGACGGCCGCCCTAATTCGCCCTTTTGAGTTGCCTCTGCCACTCCTGGCCGATCGCGTCGAGGGCCTTTTCGATAGTCTTCTGGGCCTTGTCGGGGCTCGCATTGTCGGGCACGACCCCCGTGACGACGCCTCTCCAGTTGATGGTCTTTGTTTTCGGGCTCCATGCATCGACGACGAGGGTCCCCTTGGTGTAGCTCGAGACGTCCATGCCGCTGCCCCACAACGGGCTCCAATACCAGCCGGCGCTGTAGCTGTAGGAATACAGGGTCACGTTCAACTTCAGATCCTGTTGCTGGCTGGTGTGGTAGGTGACGTAGATATCCGGGTCCGTGTCGACCTGTTTGAGTCCGCTCGACTTGAACTTGATGATGATCAGGTATTTGATCATCTGGTGGATATCACCGTCGGCGACCGACGTTTCGAGCGTCTCGTAGTAGGCGAAGGTCTTGATCGAGCTGAAGTCGACGTCCTTGTCGTAGCCAACGTAGGCCTTGAACTTGGCAGCGGCGAACGAGAACAGACCGAGAACGATCACGATCAGGATTGCGGTTTTTTTCATCCGGTAACTCCCCAGATACTCTGTTGCGACCCGCTCAGTGTGACACATCCGCGATCCGGCGTCTGAGATCCTCGTTCTCGCGCTCGAGATACGGGTTGATTTCGAGGGCCCGGCGCAAGGCATCTGCAGCCTGGGCGGCGAGGGCGGTTCTGGTTGAAGCGTTGTCCTCGGCCTCCGCCTGAATAATCGAAAGAGCGGCTTCGGTGACCAGGGCGCTTGCGAGGCCGGGGTTGAGCGCGAGCGCCTGCTCGATCAAACGCCGCCCCTCACTGACCTCCGAGCGGATCGACAACCCGCGGCGAAGCCGGTCCTCGGCCCGCCAGCGGTGAACTTCGGCGGCGCTCTGATATGCGACCGCATTCCTGGGGTTGACCGTCAGCGCCTGAGACGCGGCGAGCGTGGCGGCGTCGAGGTAAGGCCGGGGAGCGGCGCCGGATTGGATCGCCCACCGCGCGGCCAATACCTCGACCGCCGACTTCTCGGGGTAGGCCCAGAAGATCTGGGGGTTGAGGGCGAGGGCGGCTTCGAGATCGGACCGGGCCAGATCCAGCGGCCCGTTCGGGTCGCGGCCGGCGTCGAACCAAACCATGGCCATGGTCCGGCGGGCCAGTCCCCGATTGGCGAAGGCGTATGCATAGGACGGGTTGCGGAGGATCGCGGCGTCGAAGGCGGCGACAGCCTCGTCGAGGGCAGCGCCGGGGTCCGACGCGGTTCTCAACTCGAACACGGAGCGGCGCCACAGCGCGATCCCCAGGTTGTTGTAGGCGTTGGCGTATTTCGGGTTGAGGTCGATCGCCCGGCGGAAGGCGGAGACCGCACGATCGAGCGCCGGGCGCGGATCGAGGCCGATGCCCATCTCATAGCGTGCCACCCGTTCCCAGGCATATCCGAGGTCGTCGTGGGCGGGCACGAACCCGGGATCGATGGCGATGGCGCTTTCGAAGCTCGCCACCGCGAGTTCGAGGGTGGCCCGCGGGTCCTCGCCGCGCGACATCGCGTCGAGCGCCGACACCGTCAGAGCGCCCCCTCTCGTCACATACGCCGGCACGCTCTCGGGGTCGAGTTCGATCGCGCGGTCGGCCGAGGAAATGGCCTGGCCGAGAAAGACCTCGGCCGAACCACCCCGGTCGTTGACGATATCCGCCCACCGCCAGTAGAGGTGTGACAGTCGTTCGTGGACGTCCGCCCGGTCGGGGTCGATGCGGAGGGCGCGGTTGCAGGCCTCGACTGCGGTCTGGAACGGTTCGACGACGGGCTCGCCGCGCCGGCTGCGGATGTCCATGATTTCAGTCCACAAGGCGCACTGTCCCTCGTAGATGCTGGGATCCGAGCGCGCGATGTCCGCCGCCAGGTTGTAGGCCCCGTCGGCCTCGCCAAGGTTGAGGAGGGCCCCGTCGGCGTCCCCGTTGAGCCGCCTGCCGGCCGCCATCTCGACCAGGATGTCCGCCTCCAGGAGCTTGGCCTCGTAGAGCCACTCCTCGGCCTCGAAGGCTGCGCGGGTGTCCGCCAGCGCCTCGTCGAGGTGCCCGCCGTAAAACGAGATCAGGGCTTCCGCGTACTGCGGCGCCTCGACCGCGGTTTCTTCGCCCGAGCGAAGCAGCACAAGCGCCGGATCGCGGAAATCGCGCTCGATCTCCGCGATCCGGGCGTCGCGGAGCTCCTGGTCTTCGATCCGTCGGGCGATCGTCAGATCGCGTTGGTACAGCCGCCCGAGGGCCATGCCGAGGGCGTAGGCCACGCCGGGCCTGCTGTAGTCCATCTCCATCGCCAGCTCGAGGTGGCGGCGGGCGGCCGCGTAGTCCTGGAGGGTCAGCCAGCCACGTCCCAGGGCGTAGTGCCCCGGCCCCGAGCTGATGTCACCGAGCCGCTCCATCTCCTCCTCGATCGCCGTCATTCTCCGTTCGATGGCTTGCCGCTCTTCGGTGCGATCGTGCAGCGGCATCATCGCGGCGACCCTGGCGAAGCTCTGGATCTCCGTCGCACGATCGGTCAGAAGCTGCGCCACCGCCGCCTGCCGCCGCGTCTGGAGGTTGGCGCGCAGGCCGACGAGCCCCAGAGCGACAAAGGCGATCACCGTCGCCACGCCTGCGGCCACCAGCTTCGGGTGCTTGCGGACTCGCTTCCCGAGCTTGTAGAAGATCGTGGCGGGACGCGCCGTGATGGGCTCGCCCGCGAGAAAACGGCGGAGGTCTTCCGACAGCTCGCGGGCCGTCGGGTACCTCCGGTCCTGCTCCTTTTCGAGGCATTTGAGCACGATGGTCTCGAGGTCCACCGGGATCGTGCGATCGATGCGGTGGGGAGGCACCGGATCCCGTTCCGCGACGCCGGAGAGGATCTCGGTATACGCCCCCTCGTACGGTGAACGGCCGGTGAGGAACCAGTAGAGAGTGGCGCCGAGACCGTAGACGTCGGTCCGCCGGTCGAGGGTGCTGGACTCGCCGCGGATTTGTTCGGGAGCGGAGAATGCCGGCGTTCCGAGGACCATGCCGGACACCGTGAGGTCGTGCGGTGTTTCGATATCGCGGGCGATGCCGAAGTCCACGACATAGGGGTGCCATCTGCCGCCGGGGTTTCGTTCGACGAGGATATTGGCCGGTTTGACGTCGCGGTGGATGAGTCCGGCCTGGTGAGCGGCGTGCAGGGCGTCGGCGACATCCACCATGATCTCGACTTTGTCGAGCGGGCTGAGCAGGTCGGCGATCTCCTTGATCGATCCACCGGAGATGTACTGCATGGCGATGTAGGAGTGCCCCTCGACGTCGCCGACCTCGTAGACCGGACACAGGTTTTCATGCTCCACCCGCGCCTGGACCTGGGCCTCGCGGACAAAACGCTTGACCTGGTCGGGATCGTCTCTGCGCAGGAATTTCAGCGCCACGAATCGTCCCAGACGGGGGTCGCGCGCCTTGAACACGTCACCCATGCCGCCGCGTCCGACAAACTCCACCAGCTCGTAGCGTTCCCAGTTGCTGACCGGAAACACCTCGAACGGGTCCCTCGCGTCGGGGCCGCCGTCGGCAGACGCCCGAGGCATCCAGTCGTCGTCCAGTCCGAGCTCCCGCGCCAGATCCGCGAGCGTGTCGTCGTCGAACATGTCGGGTGGAATGAGGACACGGATCGACGTGTCTTCCTTCTGCAGCCGGATCGGCCGGTCGTAGAGACCGGCTGCCACCAGCCGCTCCCGCACCTCGGCGATGGTGCTGTCAGCCTGATCGTCGGTGATCAGCCCGCGCCGCCGCGCGAGATCCAGAACCCGTTCGGCGTCGGCCTCCGGATTCCGCTCGGGACCACCAGGATCGTCGGCCTTCATGCTCAAGGTGCGACGATCATAGCGCTACTCGATGATCGTTGCGCTGACGATGTAATCAAGCTTCGGAAACGATCCCTTGACGTAGTCATTGCCGCCCCGGGCGAACTTGGCCTGGGAGGGCCCATTGCCTTGCGGCTGCCCCTCACCGTAGCCGCCATAGAGTTCCTTCACGGTGTCGAAATCCTCGACGACTTCGCCGAACGGTGCAAAACCCGACGCGTCGAGAAAGGCGTTGTCGGCGTAGTTGATGAAGATCTGGGTGGTCCGGGTGTCGGGGCTGGCGCCCATCGCGAAGGTGACGCGGCCCTTGGTGTTCGATTGTCTGACCTTGTCGGGCGGGATGCGCGCCGTTGACCACACCGCGGTCACGGCGGGGTTCCCGTTCATGCCCGTCTGCGCCATGAATCCCTTGATGACCCGGTAGAAGGCGACGTCGTTGTAGTAGCCGATCGTGACCAGATTGTAGAACCGGTCGGCGCCGTTCGGCGCCCAATCGCGGTGGACCTCGATGACGAAATTGCCGACCGTGGTTTCCATCAAGACCTTGTAGAGGTCGGGCGCCGTGGCGGTGGCAAGGCTCGGATCGAGGAGGGCCGGGTTCGGAGCCCCTGCGGCCGCGTTGCCTTCCTCCGCCTTCACCGCCGGCGAGGCGGCGAGCAAGGTCACACAGATCACAGCACCCAACGCCGCACGGATCATCGTCGAAACTCTCATCGTGTTTTCTCCTTTGCAATGACCAGACCGGTTGCGGGGTTATTCTACCGAGTATTCAACAGGGAGGGGTCATGCAGCGAAAAGAATTGAAGATCGGTCAACCCGCGCCGGGGTTCCGCCTGCCGGATCAGGACGGTTCTGAGGTCTCGATTGGCGACTTCCGCGGCGGCTGGGTCGTTCTGTACTTCTATCCGAAGGACGACACGCCGGGGTGCACCACCGAGGCGTGCGAGTTCACCGGGGGCATCGAGAGCTTTCGCGGGCTCGACGCAGTCGTGCTCGGATGCAGCCCGGATTCTCCGGAACGGCACCGGAGGTTCATCGCCAAACACGGTCTCCTGGTTCGCCTTTTGAGCGACCCCGAGCACGAGGTGATGGCGGCCTATGGAGCGTGGGGCGAGAAAAATATGTACGGAAAGGTCGTCGAGGGCGTGATCCGCTCGACGGTCATCATCGATCCGGAAGGCCGGGTCGCCCACCACTGGAAACAGGTCAAGGCCGCTGGACACGCCGAGAAGGTGAGGGAGAGGCTCGAGGAGCTCCAGAGCTGAATTGGGAATGAGGAATTGAGGAATTCGGAATTCGGAATGCCCGTCCGGCACGCGAGACGCGTGCCCCACAAGACGACCGAATCCGGAGCGGTTGTGGGGCAGCCGTCCCGGCTGCCGAGTCGGTGGGACCGCGTGCGGCGGAGGTGCCCGGCTACCTCACAAGGATTCGTTGTCAGCTTCAACGTCCACCCGTCGCCGGTGATAGTGGACGCTCCAGTCCTCGAGCTCTTCGGCCGAGGGGCAGGTGAGGCCGAGAATCGCTGCCGAACCTAGAAAGAGCAAGGCCGTTGCTGCCACGAACCACGGAGGAATGAACTCGCCGACGTGCAGCCGGGCGTAGAACTCGGCGAGGCTGGTTGCGCGGGTGGGATGGATGAAGAGCTTTGCCACCCACACCGCAGACATGAAACCGATCACCATCAGGTAGTTGCGTCGCAGCCGCAACCGCATCCCGGTGAACCAGCTGATCGAAAAGTGGGTGTGGCGGAGATCGGCCGCCAGCAGGCGGCGCCAATCGGGATCGGCCTCCGACTGCCGGGCGGGGCGCAGGATGTTGGCGAAGAAACCCGACTCGAGAAGATAGAGCCGCCATTTGCTGTGGTGGAGGTGGCGGTACCGCCGGCCCTCGAGAAGGATCGAGATCATCACCAGCGCCAACCCGAGCAGCAGGGTGTAATGGGGGACGTCGACCGATCCGAGGGTGAAGGTCGTCAGGGCGGTGGCCAGGATGACCGCCCAGTTGGAGGTCACGTCGAGGCGTTGGCGCCACACCGACATCCGGTTCATCTCGGCGCGATAGAGGTGAGAGACGGCGGTAATGAACTGCGTCGAGTCAGTGGAGATTACGGGGGAATCCTCGTGATTGGCCATCGCGCGACTTTAGCACGAAGACACTGCGGCGGGAGGTCGACGGCGGGGACCGCAACCTTGTTGGGCCCGCCGCGTAGAAACCAGGCAGTGGTTGAGTTTGTAAAGATCAAAACATACGCAAAGAGTGGGGTGAGACACATGAAAAAGATGAAGAAGGCCCTGGTCATTGGATTGCCGATCGTGGCGGTGTTGATGGTGGCGGGGCTCACCCTGGCGTCGCGCAATCGAGGAGTGGAGGGCATCGAAGTGCAGATCGAGCCGGTGGCCCGGCGCCAGGTGATCCAGACCGTGACTGCCACGGGCAAGATACAGCCCATGATCCAGGTCAATATCTCGGCCGACGTCAGCGCGAAAATCACGCGGCTCGAGGTCGAGGAAGGGCAGTGGATCGAGCAGGGGACCCTGTTGGTCGAACTCGATCGCGAACGGTATCTGGCGGCGGTGGCGAGCGCCGAGGCCAGTCTGTCGTCCGCCCAGGCCAACGCCAATCTCGCGCGCGAGAACATGATCAAGGCCGAAAAGGACTATCAGCGCACGAAGGAGCTCTTCGATCGCAGGCTCGAATCGCAGTCGGTGCTCGACTCCGTCTACGCCGCGGCCGAGGTGGAAAAGGCCCGCTACCAGTCCGTGCTCGATCAGGGCGAGCAGGCCAAGGCGGCCCTTCGGCAGTCCCGCGACGATCTCGCAAAGACCACGATCTACGCCCCGATGTCGGGAACGGTCAGCAGGCTCAACAAGGAAGTCGGTGAGATCGCGCTCGGCTCCCAGTTCCAGGAGGACGTGATTCTCGAGATCTCGAATCTCGAGGGCATGGAGGCGCTGGTCGCCATCGACGAAAACGACATCGTGGCGGTGTCGATCGGTGACGAGGCCGAGATCGAGGTCGATGCTCTGCCCGATGTCAAACTCAAGGGCAGGGTCACCGAGATCGCCAACAGCGCCAGGTCCTCCGGGGCCGGCACAACCGATGAAAAGACCGAATTCGAGGTCAAGGTGGCCATCATCGACCCCGTAACCGAACTGCGGCCCGGGATGACGGCGTCCGCTGAGATCGTCACCGAGGTCTGCGACGACTGTCTGAGCGTGCCGATTCAGAGCGTCGCCGTGCGGACCCTCGATCAGCTCGGTGCTGAGGAGGCCGGTGAAGGTGAGGAGCCCCAGTTCCAACCGGACCGCGAGGGATTCGTCGAAGTTGTGTGGGTGGTGGTCGATGGGCGAGCGCACGCGCGCCAGGTGAAGACCGGCATCCAGAGCCAGACCCACATCGAGATCGCCGACGGCCTCGGGGAAGAGGACCAGGTGGTGATCGGCAACTTCCGCGCCATCAGCCGTGACCTCACAGACAACGCGGTCGTCGCGGTAGGCGGCGAAGAAAAGGGTTGATGCCATGACCCTCGAACTGCGTTCGGTGGAAAAGGTGTACGACATGAACTCGGTGGCGGTGCGCGCCCTCCGCGGAGTGTCCTTCGGGATCGCCCGCAACGAGTACGTGGCCATCATGGGCCCGTCCGGGTCGGGGAAGTCCACCCTCATGAATATCATCGGCTGTCTCGACGTTCCGTCGTCAGGGACGTACACCCTCGACGGCTCGGACGTGGGGGATCTTGGTGAGGACGAACTCGCGGAAATCCGCAACCAGAAGATCGGGTTCGTTTTTCAGACCTTCAACCTCCTGCCGCGGTCGGACGTTTTCCACAATGTCGAGCTGCCGCTCATCTATGCGGGCATGCGGCCGGCAAAAAGGCGCAAGCTGGCGGAGGAAGCGATCGCCAGGGTCGGTCTGGCAGACCGCATGACCCATCGTCCCAACGAGCTCTCGGGCGGTCAGCGCCAGCGGGTCGCCATCGCGCGCGCCCTTGTCAACCGGCCCTCGATCCTGCTCGCCGACGAGCCCACCGGAAACCTCGACACAGTCACCGGTACCGAGATCATGCAGATTTTCGACGCCCTGCACGCCGAGGGAAACACGATTCTGCTGGTCACCCACGAAGATGACATCGCGGCCCACGCCCATCGGGCGATCCGGCTGCGCGACGGGCTGATAGAGATCGACACCGCCCACTCTGAGGCAGCATGAGCCGGCTGCATTCAACCATCGAAGCGATGAGGATCGCGTGGGCAGCGCTGCGCGCCAACAAGGCACGCGGCGTCCTCACCACCCTCGGTGTCATCATCGGCATTGTCGCGGTGGTGACCACCATGACCGCGGCCAACGGCCTCGCCAACAACTTCCGCGAGAGCGTGTCCGTGCTCGGTACGGATGTGCTCTACGTATCGCGGGTCCCGTGGATGTTCCAGGGCCGTTTCTTCCAGTTCCGCAACCGACCGAATCTCGAGCTCAAGGACAGCGAAGAACTCGCGCGTCAGCTCGGTTCGTCCGCGGTCGTCAACCCGACCGACGACACCCGGCGACCGGTCAAGTACCTTTCGGAAGTGATCGACAATGCGACCGTCATCGGCACCACCGACAAGCACATGCTGGTGTCGAGCGCGGTACCGGAGTACGGCCGGTTTTTGACTGCTTCGGATGTGGCCTTCAAACGCTACGTCTGCGTCATCGGCGTGACCATGCGCGAGCAGCTCTTCGGCGATGTCGACCCGATCAACAAGAAGATCAAGGTCGGCCGGTCCGATTACCGGGTGGTCGGCGTCATGGAAAAGCAGGGCAGCGCGGGCTTCTTCGGCGGCCCGGACTTCGACAGCCAGGTGTTCATCCCGGTGACGACCTTCGTCAAGGAGTACGGGGGCCGGAACCGGAGCTTCGCGTTCGCCGTCAAGGCGCCGCCGGGGATGGATATCGGGGACTTTGAATATCACCTGATTGGGGAAATGAGGAAGATCCGGCGTCTTCACCCGAGCGACGAGGAGAACTTCGCCATCAACAAGATGGACTCGTTGCTCGACGCCTTCAACAACGTCATGGGCGTGGTGCTGATGATCGGCATCGCGGTGACCGGTGTTTCGCTGTTTGTAGGTGGTGTCGGGGTGATGAACATCATGTTCGTGTCGGTCACCGAACGGACCCAGGAGATCGGCATCCGCAAAGCCATCGGCGCCAAACGGCGAGCCATCCTCCTGCAATTTCTGCTCGAGTCCTCGGCGATCTGCCTGGTTGGTGGGGCCATCGGTGTCGCGCTATCGTTTGCGGTCGCGGCCGTCATCAACAAGCTGGTCCTGCCGGCGAGCGTGTCACTGCCGATCGTTTTCATCGCATTGACGGTGTCGGTCGCGGTGGGGGTCATTTCGGGCTTCATTCCGGCCTGGCGGGCCTCGCGGCTCAACCCCATCGACGCACTGCACTACGAGTAGGGGAGAGGTGAAACGATGACCTGGACCGAATCATTCAAGATGGCCGTGGCGGCGATCGGGGCCCACAAGCTCCGGTCGATCCTCACCCTGGTCGGCATCGTCGCGGGCGTTGCCGCCATCATCTCGGTGATGACGGGGGTCTCCGTCGTGCAGAGCCAGATGGAGGCCGAACTGAGCGTCTTGTCGAACCGGACCTTTCAGATCATGAAATTCCCGATGGGCGGTTTCAACAACAACCGCAATATCAATTTCCGTGAGATCGCCCGTTGGCCTCCCTTGACCATGGAACACGTGTACGCGATCCGGGAACGCGTGGAAACGGTCGATCTGGTAGGCGCCGAACTGTGGCACTACAACAGCCGCGTCAGCTACCGGGACTCATCGACCGAGCCTCGCCTCATGGTGTGCGGCGGAACCCCGGAGTATCCGGAGAACAACACCCACTATGTCGAGTTCGGTCGGAACCTCACGGAGGAGGACGTCGAAATCGGTCGCCACGCCGTGGTGCTCGGCTTTGGGATCGCCCAGGAGCTGTTTCCCTTTATCGACCCGGTCGGCAAGACGGTCAAGGTGGACGGCCACAAGTTCACCGTCCAGGGAGTTTTTGCCGAAAAGAAATCCGCCACGGGCGGGCAGTTCGACAGCTACGTACTGATGCCCATCTCGGCGTGGACCGACCTCTATGGATCCCGCGATGAGGACGGGCGGCCGCGGTCCATCTTCATCACCGTGCGGGCACGCTACGGGGTGCCTCTGGAGGAGGCCCTCGAAGAGACCAAATCGGTGTTGCGCGCGGCCCGCGGTCTGAGTCCCCGCGACCAGGACACATTCCACTGGTTCACCTCGGACTCGCAGATCCGCGCCTTCAACGACGCGACCGCCGGCCTCAAGACAGCTGCCTTCGTGCTCGGAATCGTGGCCCTGGTGGTCGCCGGGATCGGGATCATGAACATCATGCTGGTGTCGGTCACCGAGCGCACGAAGGAAATCGGCATCCGCAAGGCCCTGGGGGCGAAGCGGCCGGCCATCCTCCTCCAGTTCCTGATGGAGGCGGTGGTGCTGTGCAACATCGGCGGCGTCATCGGCGTTCTCATCGGTTTCGGGCTCGGCAACATCGTGACCTTCTTCACGGGATTCGCGGTCCACGTGCCGGTCGAGTGGGCGGTGCGCGGCGTCATCTTCTGCTCGGCGGTGGGTCTGGTCTTCGGCATGTGGCCGGCCGTACGGGCCTCCAGGCTGGCGCCGATCGACGCCCTCCGGTACGAATGACATCGGTCAACCGAAGGCCGTTCAGGACAGCCTAATAACGCATTTTTCAGCCAAAACTCGCACAATTTATGATGGCCTTTCCATTCGTTTTCGCGACACAACCTCAGATGTAATCCCGGGCGCACTTTCACAGCAATTCTCGAGGGTTGCGGCGAGCGCTCGAGGTGGTCAAACGGATTCAACGGCTCCCGCCGTTCGGAAGAACCATACCGAAGGAAATGCCGCGCCCGCGCTCGCCGAAACCCTCGAGAATTGCTTCGAGAAAGATTTCACAATCGGCGGAATGTGTGTATCATATCCACGTCCGATTGCGGGGGAGGTTGGTTCTTGCGATAGCGTCCTGAAACCAGGCGTTAACCGCGAGAATCTCAACAGCAAACACTGGTCGAAAAGAAGGAGGAGGATGTGGAACCGATCTATTTCATCTATCTGACACCGGCGGTGGCTATCGTAGCTCTGATCTTCGCCTATTTGAGGGCGTCATGGATCACCCGCCAGGACCAGGGCACCGACCGCATGAAGCTCATCGGCAAGTGGGTCGCCGATGGGGCGATGGCGTTCCTGGGGCGCGAGTACCGCGTACTCGCCATCTTCGTGGTGGCGGTGGCGATCCTGCTCGGCGTCACGAACTACTACGTGTCGGAGGACACCAACGCGTTTATCGCCGTGTCCTTCGTCCTCGGAGCTTTCTGCTCGGCGCTGGCGGGCTACTTCGGGATGAAGACCGCGACGGCTGCCAACACCCGCACCGCCGCGGCCGCCCGCACGGGCCTCAATGACGCCCTCCAGGTTGCCTTCAAGGGCGGCTCGGTGATGGGTCTGTCGGTGGCGGGGTTGGCGTTGTTCGGACTCGGCTCCCTGTTCATCATCTACCTCAAGATGTACCCCGAAGCTCTCAACGGCGGCGATGCGACGATGCTGGTTCTCAACATCCTCTCCGGATTCTCCCTCGGCGCGTCGTCGATCGCGCTGTTCGCGCGCGTCGGCGGCGGCATCTACACCAAGGCGGCCGATGTCGGCGCCGATCTCGTCGGCAAGGTCGAGGCCGGTATCCCCGAGGACCACCCCCTCAACCCGGCTACCATCGCTGACAACGTGGGCGACAACGTGGGCGACGTCGCGGGCATGGGCGCCGACCTCTTCGAGTCCTACATCGGCGCCATCATCTCGTCGATGATCCTCGGCGCGGCGTGGTTCGTCGGTCTGAACTACGCGCACCCCGGCAGCGGCATGAACGCGGTCATCCTGCCGCTCGTGATCGCGCTCGTCGGCGTCGTCGCTTCATTTCTCGGGTTCTTCCTGGTCCAGACCAAGGAAGGTGGCGACCCGCAAAAGGGTCTCAACCGGGGCACCTTCGGCGCCGGCTTTCTGATGATCATCGGTACCGTTATTGCCATTAAACAGATGATTCCGGCCGGCGGCGTTTCTGTCCCCGATATCATCACCGGTGAGATCACAACCTACCAGTGGTGGGGTATCGCGTTGGCGGTGGTCGCGGGTCTGGTGGCCGGCATCCTGGTCGGCATGATCACTGAGTGGTACACGGCCACCTTCCGCTCGCCGGTTGGGACCATCGTCGAGGCCTCGAAGACCGGGGCCGCGACGACAGTGATTCAGGGGCTTGCGGTGGGCATGAACTCCACCACTCTGCCGATCCTGGTGATCAGCGCGGCAATCCTTGTCGCCTACCGCTTTGCGGGTCTGTACGGCATCGCGTTGGCGGCGCTCGGCATGTTGTCGACCATCGCCATCCAACTCGCCACCGACGCCTACGGTCCGATCGCCGACAATGCCGGCGGCATCGCCGAGATGGCACAGCTCGGCCGCGACATCCGCGCCCGCACCGACAAGCTCGACGCGGTGGGCAACACAACAGCCGCTATCGGCAAGGGCTTTGCGATCGGTTCGGCGGCGCTCACGGCGCTGTCGCTGACCGCCGCCTATCTGACCAAGATGCAGGGTCAGGTCAACATCGACGCCGCCAACCCCTATGTGCTGGTGGGTCTGCTGATCGGCTGCATGCTGCCGTTCCGCTTCTCGGCCATGGCCATGGTCGCGGTGGGTCAGGCAGCCCAGGACATGATCCAGGAGGTCCGTCGTCAGTTCCGCGATATTCCGGAGCTGCGGCCGGCCCTCGAAGCGGCCCAACGGGCGGAACACGAGGATCGCGAACCGACTGAGCAGGAAGCGGCGATCATCAAGGCCGCCGACGGCAAGGCCGAGTACACCCAGTGCATCGATATCGCGACCGCGGCCGCGATCCGCAAGATGATCGCCCCTGGCCTCATGGCGGTCCTGGTGCCGGTGGTGGTCGGTGTGGTGTCGGTCGACATGCTCGGTGGGCTGCTCATCGGCGTCACCATCTCCGGTGTCTGTCTGGCGATTTTCCAGTCCAACGCCGGTGGCGCCTGGGACAACTCGAAGAAGCAGGTCAAGGAGCAGGGACACAAGGTTTGGGGCGACGCCTACGACGATATGCACAAGGCGACCGTCACCGGCGACACCGTCGGCGACCCCTTCAAGGACACCTCGGGCCCGTCGCTCAACATCCTTATCAAGCTCATTTCAGTGGTCGCGATGATCATCGCGCCGATTCTGTACGCCATCCACTTCGGCGGATAAGCGAGATCACTTCCATTCTCAGCCGGGCCTTCGGGCCCGGCTCTATTTTGGCTTGAGGCTTGAGGCTTGAGGCTTGAGGCTTAGGGTCTGACTTTCTCGGGGTCTGAAGGTGGGCCAAGGCCCACCTTCAGAGCTCTCCATTCTTGTCTTGGCAGACCTTTTCCTGTTCCAAAAAACGCACAAATCACCCCATGGAATACCGTATCCTTGACCGGGGGTTGCTGATGCGCTGTGTATTTCTGGCGCTGGTTTTGGTTTGCGGCTGCGGTGGTCCGCCCGCGCCCCCGGTGCAATCCGGCTTCGCAGAGTTCGGGCAGAGCAAAATCTATTACGAGGTGGCGGGCGAGGGCGAACCGACGGTCATCCTGTTGCACGGCGGGATGCTGGACTGCACGATGTGGGACGAGCAGTTTGCGTTGCTCGCAAAATCACACCGGGTCGTCCGCTACGATGCCAGCGCTCACGGTCAATCGGCGCTTCCTCGTGAGGCGTACTGGGACCACGCCGATCTGCGGGGATTGATGGATCATCTCGGAATCGACCGCGCCGTCCTGGTTGGGTTGTCGATGGGCGGCCGGGTCGCCATCGACATGGCCCTCGAAGAACCGCAACGGGTTCAAGCAGTGGTGGCGGCCTCCCCGGGTCTGGGCGGTTATGTCTTCGACTCCGATGATCACCTGAACAATCGCAAGGCCATGATCGCGGGCTGGAAGTCCGGAGACTTTGACGCCGTCGTCGAGGCCTTTCAAAAAGAGTGGACCGACGGACCGACGAGGGCGCCCGAAGATGTCGATCCTGAGGTCCGTGAACGGGTTCGCGCCATGGCTCGCAACACCGTCAGCTCGGTGATGGAAGGCCGCTCGTTGTATCCGCCCGCCATCGATCGCCTCGCCGAACTCAACCTGCCGATGCTGGTCGTCGTCGGCGGACTCGACATGCCGGGGATCCACGAGATCGCCAACCTCCTGGTCGAGGCGAACCCGAATGCCGAACTGGTCACCATTCCCGGCGTCGCCCACATGGTCAACCTCGAAGCGCCGGAGGAGTTCGATCGGGTGCTATTGGAATTTCTCGAGAAATTCCAATAGGGCTTGAGACCTGGGGCCTGGGACTTGAGGTCTGGCCGACCCAGCACGAATCTCAAGCCCCAAGCCTCAGGCCCCAAGCCCCAAACCAAAAAAAGAGCCCCGCGCAAGCGCGGGGCGTCGAGGATAAAAAGACCGAATGGCTGTAGAGCTCAGCCTTCTTGGCTCTGGTAGTACCCCATGAGGATCTTGGCGACCTCGGGCCGCGCAAACTCGGGGGGCAGATCCTGGCCGGCGGCCAGCATTTCACGGACCTTGGTGCCGGACAACAGGACGAAGTCCTGCTTGGTGTGACCTTCGGGGGCTTCGTTCATCATGATGACCTTGCCGAGCTTGGTCGAGTAGGCGGTGTGGTCGGCTTCGAAGATCTTGATCTCGAGGGCGCCCTTGGGGACCTCGGTGTGAAACACCGTCTGTGCGTCGAAGGGGCCGTAGTAGTCGCCGACTCCGGCGTGATCGCGGCCGACGATCAGATGCGTGGCGCCCATGTTCTGGCGGAAGATGGCGTGCAGCACGGCCTCGCGGGGCCCGGCGTACAGCATGTCAAAGCCGTAGCCGGTGATTTCGACCGTGTTGGGCGGGAAGTAGAGCTCGACCATCTTGCGGATGGCGGCGTCGCGGACGTCGGCCGGGATGTCGCCGGGCTTGAGCTTGCCGAGCAGCATGTGGATCACGGCGCCGTCGGCCTTCTCGCGATCCATCGCCATGCGCACCAGTTCTTCGTGGGCGCGGTGCATGGGGTTGCGGGTTTGGAACGCGACCACCTTCTTCCAACCGTGCTTCTTGATCGACTCGCGGATCTGCATGGCGGTGCGGAAGGTCTCAGGAAACTCTTTGTCGAAGTAGGAGTAGTTGAGGACCTGGATGGGGCCCGAGATGAAGGTGTTGCCGACCGTGTTGAAGGCCTTGACGCCGGGGTGCGCCGGGTCGTCGGTGGCGAAGATCTTTTTGGTCATCAAGGCCATCTGCTCCGGCGTCGCCTTCTCCACGGCCTCGACGGTCTGGATGGCGATCACCGGGTTGCCCTGGACGTTCGGGTCCTTGAGGGCGATCCGCGTCCCGGGTTTGATGCCTGAAGCGTCCTCGACGACGTTGACAATCGGCACCGGGAAGAAGAGACCCTTGGTGGTCACCATCTTCTCGGAGACCGCCAGCGAGTCGGCGAGGTTCATGAAGCCGGTCAACGGGTTGAAATAACCCGATCCCATCATGACCGCATTGCCCGCGGCGGCTGACGAGATCACGATCGACTTGAGGCCCTCCGCCTCTTTTTTGAGCGCTGCACGCTTGGCGTCATCCGCCACGAACAGTGGGTTCAGTTTTTCGGAGCCGTGAGGTTTGATCATTGTGTCTTCTCCTTCGTTGTTTTCGGCGCCTCTCCCGAGGCGGATATTCAAGAACCTATGTGTTGTTGACGGTCAACCGCTCGTGCGCCATTGCGAGGGTGCGGTAGACGATATGGGCGAACTTGGAGTAGGGCAAGGTCAGGAAGAGACAGAGCACCACTCCGAGGTGGATGATGTAGACACCGAAGCCGATCATCGGGGTTATTCCTGGGACGAATCGCAAGATCTCGGTGAAGACGCCGGTGCCGATCACGGCGAGCACGATCCACAGGAAGAAGCGGTCGAATGGTGTCGTCGAACCGACCAACTTGTCGCTGCTGTTGCGACGGTTCAGCCACAGGAGCAGCCCGCCCAGGACCAGCGCAACCGCCGAGATGTTCCCCAGCCATTTCACCCAGTGGGAGATCTCCACCGGGTAGCCGGGCGCTTCACCCGGCAGGATCTTGAAGAACCACGAGAACCACACGGTGTCACCGTAGAGGTAGACCACCGCGAAACCCGACGTGATGGCTGCACCGACAAAGCCCCACATGACCAGGAAGTGCCCCCATCTGCGTTTGGACACGCCCCGTTCGCATTCAGAGAATTTGGAGTGCAGGGCGATCGCCGTGAAGACGCCCGCCAGGGCGCCGATCAAGGTCCCTTGACGTTTCTGTTGTGTACCGAGGGCCGCCCAGAACTTCCTCCCCTGAATGAACAGGGCGAGACCGACCCAGCCCACTGCCGTGAAGTAGACCGCGTAGATCAGAGAGTGCGGCACGTACTCGTCGTAGAAGAACTGACCCAGGGTGGCCGATGGCTGGAGGTCATGGTGGGGGTGAACAGGGGCGAGCCCGGTGTTCACGCCAAGCAGCACGATCCAGAAGATGATTGGCGCCAAGACCAGCAACGGCCACGTCTTCTTGACGTTTCCGACCAGGGAGCCGAGAAACCTCGGTGTCGCCAGTCGTTCGACCACCATCGCGCGGATCGACGCCATGATGTCGCCGGGGTTGACCTCGCGCGGGCAGCGGACCGAACAGTCGTTGCACTGGTGGCAGAGCCACGGGCCGGCATCGGACATCAGCCGGTCCTCGAGCCCCCACTGCGCCCACAGGATCTGGCGTCTCGGGAAGGGCGCATTGGCCGGGGCCAGCTCGCACACGCTCGAGCACGTGGCGCACTGATAACAGCGGGCCGCGTTTTCACCGCCGCGATCGAAGAACGCCTCACGGAATTCTGACGACGTTTGGATGACCGGGATCGAGGCCATGACAGCTCCTCCTTGGTTCCCTTCGTCCTAGAAACCCTTGAGCGGGTTGGGACCCATTTCCTCGAGCTCCGCGGCGAAGTCGTCCAGAATCTGCGGCACGCGGCCAAACTCGTCGTGCGACAACTCGACAAACTTGATGCGCTCGGGTTCGAGCGCGAGGCGCTGCAGGGTCTCGCTGACATTCCCGAGTCGCGTCTTGGCAAGCTCAGAACCGCGGACGTAGTGGCACTGGTAGTCGTCGCCGGCCTTGCAGCCGATGAGGATCACTCCGTCGATACCTCGGGAGAGTGACTCGGCGATCCACACGATGTTGGTCGAGCCCAGACAGCGGATCGGGATCACCCGCACCCAGGGGTTCCACTGCGCGCCCTGGCCGGCCGCCGCATCGAGGGCCGGAACCGCGTCGTTCTCGCACATCAGCGCGACGATTCGAGGTTTCTCCTCGTAATCCTCGGGAACGCTCATGGCTTTGATCATCTCGGCGATCATGTGGACCGAGTAGTCCTGGAAGCTGATGATCCGTTCGGGGCAGGCGCCCATGCAGATGCCGCAGCGGCGGCAGCGGAGGGGGAAGAACTCGGGTGTCCCCTTGGCGTCCTCGTTGATGGTTCCGAAAGGACACTCCTCGGTGCAGCGCTTGCACTGGGTGCAGCGCTGGAGGAAGAAGTCCGGGAAGGCGGTGTCGCCGGCGCGCGGGTGGACGGCCTCGCCGCGCTTGGCCATCTCGATGCACTGGACGGCCTTCATGGCGGCGCCGAAACCGTCCTCAGAGGCCTGGACCGAGTCCATGGGCGCGTGGACTGTGCCCGCCGCGTAGATGCCGGTGCGGCGGGTCTCGTACGGGAAGCAGATGAAGTGGGAATCGGGGAACCCGTACTTGAGGGTCGGAAGATCCGGCCCCTGGCGGTAGCCGAGGTGGAGGATTTCGGTGCCTTCGTGGCTCTTGAGTTCCTCTGCCCGCACCGCCGACTTTTCACGGACCTGGGAGCTCTCCGAGGTCTCGACCTGGTGGCGCGAGTCGATGAGCTCGCGGATCAGTTCACCGTCGGCCGAGTTCGGCACCATGCCGACGGCCAGGACCACCATGTCGGCGTCGATCGTGACGTCGTCGCCGAGCAGGCTGTCGGTCATGTGGATCGCGAGCTTGCCGTTGGCTGAGATCCTGTCGACCTGGCCGCGGGTCATCATGCCCGCCGCGGCCTTCTGGGCGGCGAGGAAGAAATACTCCATGTGGCCGGGGGAACGGATGTCCTTGTAGATCACGGCGTTTTCGATGGCCGGATCGATTTTCGTGACTTCCATCATCTGCCGCAAGGTGTTGGTGCAACACTCGGATGAGCAGTAGGGCAAGTGGTTTTCGTCGCGGGAGCCGGCACACTGGATATAGGCGATGCGTTTCGGTTTACGCCCGTCGGACGGACACGCGATCTTGCCGTCGACGAGCATCTTTTCGAATTCGTGGGACGTCACGACGTCGGGCGAGGCGCCGTATCCGAGGTGGCCGAGCTTCGAGGCGTCGTAGGGTCGCGCTCCGGTCGCCTGGACGATCGAGCCGACCATCAGCTCGATACCGGATGAACCGTTGAGTTGCACCTTCAACTGACCGGGCTGGCCTTTGATCGAAACGATCGAGGTCGACGTCAGGACCTTGATGTTGTCGTGCTTCTTGATCTCCTCGATCAGCTTGGGCACCGGGTTGGGCTGCGGCGCGTCATACGGGGGCTCTTCGGGGGCGATCGACTTCTGAGCGGCCAGAAGACCTCCGAGGTGGTCGTCCTTCTCGATCAGAACCACCGGGTGGTTGAGACCGGCCGCTGTCAAGGCGGCGTCGAGGCCGGCGCGCCCGCTGCCCACGACCAGAACGGTGTCGCTGATTTCCTCTTCGAGACGATTGATGGGCTTGACGCCGTCGAGACGAGCGAGACCCATCTTCACCATGTCCTGGGCGAGCAGGTTGGTATCTTCGTCGCCCGCCGGGTGGGACCAGGTGCAGTGCTCGCGCAACGCGACCCTGAACATCGACGGCCCGTCGGCGGTGAGGGCGGCAAACTCGCTCGTCTTGGCGCGCTCGGAGCACGCGGCGACCAGGATGCCGTTGAGTCCGTTCTCGGCGATCGATGCCTTGATGGCCTCGAGACCCTCGGGGGCGCACAGACACTCGTGGGTCAGCGTGCAGGCACAACCGCCTTCATTTGCCGCTTCGATCACCGAGTCCATGTCGAGGGCTTCGCCGATTCCGCAGCCCGAACACAGGAAAACGCCTACTTTTTCCATTACGCCCTCCTTCCGGCTGCCACGAGCGCACGGGCCGCAGCCCCGGTCGCGTCTCGAACCGAGGCGGCCACGTCCTCAGGGCGCCGTGCAACTCCGGCGACGGTCACTCCGGCCTCGAGATCATCGAGAACGAAGCCGTCGTCGTCCTTGCGCGTGAAGATTGCCAGGTCGTCGTCGGCGGCGCTCGGCACCATGCCGGTGGCGAGCACCACGAGGTCGGCGTCCGCCTCGATGACCCTTTCGTGCTCCACATCCTCGACGTGGAGCTTGAGCGATCCGTTGACCTGTTCGATGCGCCCGACCTTGCCTTTGACCAACTTGACACCGTCGATGGCAGTTGCCTTGAGCAGGAAGTCTTCGTTGCGCCCCGGCGTCCGGCGGTCGATGTAGTACATCGTGACCTCGGCGTCGGGCAGCTGTTCCTTGACGTATAGCACCTGCTTGAGCGAGGCCAGACAGCACACGCCTGAACAGTAGTTGAGGTGGTTGACGTCGCGCGAGCCCGCGCACTGGACAAAGGCCACCCTGGCTGGAGCCTCGTTGTTGGACGGGCGGACGATCTTGCCGCCGGTCGGTCCGGCCGGCGCCGCAAAACGCTCCATCTGGACATTGGAGATCACGTCCTGGAGTTCGCCGCCGAGCTCGACGAGCTTCTCGAGCGGGTACGGGTTCCACCCGGTCGCGACCACCACGGAGTTCACCACGAATGTCTCGCTGGTCTCCTTCGCGTCGAGGTCGATCGCTCCGTAGCTGCAGGCCGCGGCTATCTTGGAGGCCTCGCTGTCACCGCATTCCGCGCGGTCGAAGACAAAGATCTTCGGCCATGCGTTGGGGTGGGGGAGGCGGATCGCCTTGACCGTGTTGAGTCCGAGATTGTGCGGGTCCGGCACCGTGGTTTCGCAGACTTTTTCGCAGTCTCCACACGCGGTGCAGTTGGATTTGACAAAGGCGGGGTCGCTGGTGACAGTGATCGACCACCCTGTGTCCGACGCGGTTGCCGCCGTCACTCGGGAATTGGTCATGACCTTCACCCGCGGGTTGCGTTGCAGGCGGCGGATGTTGATTTCCATTCCGCACGAGGGCGGGCACATTTTTGGGAAGTAGTTGTTGATGCGGAGGACCCGGCCGCCAACGGTCGCTTCCCGTTCAACCAGGATGACCTCGGCGCCGGTCTCTGCGGCTTCGAGCGCCGCGGTGACGCCGGCGATGCCGGCGCCGATGACGAGCAGAGATGGCTTGCTTTCACTCATGTTTGACTCCGTTTGACCTTGTCCTCTCGTGCCTTCATCGTTGGCTCGGCAAAGAGCGCGAACCGCAACCAACGGAAGGCGAACCTGAGGAGAGCCTCGTCGCTGGTTTTGATTTCTTCGAGTTCCCCGGCGTCGATCTCGAATCGATCGAGAAACGAGGACTCGAACACGAATGCCCGAAACGTGTCGAGGTCATAGCACCCCATATAGAGCATGTGCATGCGTTTTGGATCGAGCGTCCTGCCGCCGATGAACCAGGGGTGGCTCACCAGATCCCGGAAACCGGCTTCCAGGGCCTCGTGGTCATCGACGCCCTGGTCCCGCCGCCATTTCTCGGCGGTCCATTCCTTCCTGTCCGGCTGGTGACGGCCCATGCAGTGGTCGTCCTCGAAAACGAAAAACATCGGATCGGGCTCTTCGCCGGCCCGCGCTGGGGGAATTGCCATCCCGAGCGGATACATCCGGCAGGCCCACGGCCGGTCTTCGTAGACCGTGCATCCTTCCTCACCAACGAATGGGCAGGGTTTGCCCTCTTTGTTGGTCATTCGCAACATCACCATCGGGATCTTGAGGTCCCTTGTGATCGGGTTGGTGGTGTGGGTTTCGAGAAACTGGCGGGTGTCCATCCCGATGCGCCGTGCGAGCCGGAGCACGTCGGCCGGGGTGAGGACGATGTTGATGTCCGCGCAGCACGAATTAAAGCAGGGCACACCCGGGTGGCAGGTGAAACCGAAAGTCTCGTTCTTCTCGAGCTGGCGTTTATCCACCAGGAATTGCGGCAGGTTCGCTTCAGCATTCGTCATTTCTAGCCTCCACTTTCATCGCTTTCGGCAGCGAGGTCGCCATCGGCTTTCTCTCCGATGGCGACCTCGATGATGCGATCCTTGAGAGCGGTGGCAGACCAGACCGGGAGGGGCGACGGCGCGCCTGTCGATGGGTCGATACGATACCGGTACGAGGCGTTCACCTCGTAGGTTGACTTCATGTGTGCCCAGCCCCGCAAGAAGTACGGGCAGTCGTCGTTGAAACACGCGAGCTGGAATTCCCCGGTCCAACCGGTGGCTTCGGGAAGTTCGAATGCCTGCATCGGCTGGTTACAGTGCGCACACACGGGGTGTTGTTGGAGAGTGGCCAAAATATCCTCGATTGGAAAAAGGCCCCAGGCGCCGAGGCGCCTGGGGCCCGGAGTTGAAAATCGGGTCAACCGCCCAGAAGTTCGTGGTCGGACTCAGCCTTGAACATCGGGATGATGTCGCGCTTGAGCATCTCCCACTCTTCCGTTTCCGGATTCATGATGCAGTTGACGAAGCACAGCCAGTTGTCGTTGTCCAGCTTGGGGAAGTCGGCGCGGAAGTAGTATCCGGGCCAACGGGTCTCTTCGCGGAACATGATCGTGCGGATGTGCGCTTCGGCCTGGTACATGCGGTGGACGTTTTCCCAGCACCGCATCAGCTCGTGGAGGTCCTTCGCACCGAGGTGCGCGGAATCTTCCTTGAGCAGACTGAGGAGTTCGAGACCGCGTTCGCAGAGGAACTTGGAGGTCGTGAACTGCGAGCCCACGCCGCCGGCGTACTCATCCATGAGCTTCTGCAGGCGGAACATGAACATCTTGGGAATGATGTAGTGCGGGTTGACGTCGGTTTGCGAGGTGAAGGCACTGTGCTCGGCAAAGAGCTCGAGGGGTTTCAGGGTCTTCGCCTTGAGGTCCGCGATCACCGCGTCACTGACGGTCGGCTTCGGCGGCTTCTCGTTGACGAGGTAACGGACCGCGGCCTTGGCGGCAATACGACCCTCGGCGTGGGAACCGGAGGAGAACTTGTGCGAGGAGGCGCCGGTTGCGTCGCCAGCGGCGAACAGGCCCTTGGTGGTGCACATGTTCTCGTAGCCCCAGAAGTACTCCGGCGGCGCGAGGTCTTCGGGACCGCTGACCCAGGCGCCGGAGGCGCCGGAGTGCGAACCGATGAAGTAAGGCTCGGCGGCGGCGATCTCGGAGGAACGTAACTCTGGCTGGACGTCACTGGCAGCCCACAGAATGGCCTGCGAGATGGTCATGTCGAGGAAGTCTTCCCAAGCCTCGCTCTCGAGCTCCTTCATCTTCTTCTTGTATTCCTTCGGATCGTCCTTGTACTGGTCGGCGATCTTCTGGAGCGCTTCATCCGTCCGCATATAGATCGGGCCCTTGCCTTCCATGACGTCAAGCATGCCGAGGTAGTTGCGGAGGTTGGCCGGGATCGGTTTCACCAGACCGTAGGGCTTCCAGTTCTCGAGCTCGGATCGCCGCTCGACCATGTACTCGCCACCGAAGGCGTTGGTCGCGCGGGACTTGAAGAGCAGGAACCAGGCGCCCACCGGGCCGTACGCATCCTTGAAGCGGACCGGGATGAAGCGCACTTCCTGGCAGGTCATCTCGGCGCCGGCCTTCAGGGTGAAGTACGCGGACGAGCCCGAGTTCCACGGCGGATACCAGGCGCGGCCGAGGCCTTCACCGGAGGAGCGCGGTTTGAAGACATGGACGGCGCCGCCCATGGCGCAGAACACGGCGCGGGCGAGGAACACGTAGAACTTGTTCTCACGCACCGAGAAACCGTAGGCGCCCTTGAGTTGGCCGCCTTCCATGATCGGGCCGACGATGAAGACGCGCTCGATGATGTTGTCGGTGCCGAGGTGGTTCTTCGCGGCCTCGGCCACGATGACCTTGTAGGACTCACCGTTGATCATGAGCTGCCAGCGACCCTCGTGGACGTATCCGCCGCCTTCGGCTTTCCAGATCGGCAGGCCCCACTTTTCGAACAGGTGGACCGAGCTGTCGACGTGACGGGCGATCGACGCGACGAGGTCTTCACGGGCCACGCCCATGAGGTCCTGCTTCACGTAGTTCACGTAGTCCTTGACGGTGTTCTGGCCGTCTTTGATGCCTACGTACTGGTTGATGGCGCTCAGGCCCATGGCCACCGCGCCGGAGCGGTCCACCGCGGCCTTGTCGACCATGGTGACCTTGAGGTTGTTTTTCTTCGCCCAGTGGGCGGCCTCGACCGCGGCGCCGCAGGACGCCATGCCACCGCCGAGAATAAGAAGATCGGTTTCGACTTTGACAGTTTCGAAGTTTGCCATGATCCCCTCCCCCTACTTCGTCCACACGTCGCAGCCGAGGGAATCCGGCTCGGTGAAGAGCACCGGACCCTCGAGGCCCGGTTCGGTGTTCCAGCCACCGGTGGGTTCCGCCTGGCCCTCAGGGGTGGTGCGGATCGGGAATTTGAACCGCTTCACCTGGCCGCTGCGGAACTTGACCGTCCACATGATCGAATCGGTGGAGCGCAGCGGCACCACCGACGCACCCATGGGCACGAAGTCCGCATAACCGCGGACGTCGACGGCCTGGGTCGGGCAGATCTTGACGCAGTTGTAGCATTCCCAGCACATCTCGGGTTCGCGATTGTAGGCCTTCATCTTCTCCTTATCGAGAACCATGAGGTCGTTTGGACAGATGTGTTGGCAGGCGGTCTTGTCGAGCGCCTTACACCCGTCACACTTTTCCACGTTGACGAAACTCGGCATACAGGGTTCCTCCTTTCAAGCTCCAATGGTCTTTTGAATCGAGAACTTCACAAAATCTCATCGGCGACGGACGAAGCAAGAGCTGTGCCTGTTTTCACAATCTCTCAAGAGAACCTCTCGCAACTGAGGTTTAAAGTATTAAAAACAAAGTTGTTTGGCCCCTGAACCTGGATGTGGGAAAGGGGTGGGCTCTCGACGCGGTGCGGCGCAGGTCCCACACGCCGACATCAGGTCGCGTCGGCCGCACAACCCGGCAGATGGGCTGCAGGTGGGGGGTTGTCTTGGCCTAAGTCGTGCGTCTGGAGATATTACGGTGGGTCGCGCGGAGCGTTCATTAACTTCTGTGAAAAATTTCACTTGCAACGGAACAAACAACTTGCGGGTCCTGACCCGGCCGAATTGTTACCGAATCGTTACGGCCCTCGACTCGAGGTCGTTTAAAGATATGTAAAAAATCAACTTATCAACCACCGCCCGTCGTTACAGGGGTGGAACGGAGGGGGCTCGTAACCTCCCCGTGACGCCACGGTGGGACCCGCTGCGCGAACGCCGGCACACCGGGAACCATACTCGAAGTGGCTGCTACAGAGTTATTTAGGATCTGGGCTGGCGACCTGAGACCGTCCCGCGCAGGTCGAATCGTGGTCTGCTGCAGACGCCGCCCGAATTGGCGTTGCGGGGAGGGAAAACCCCAGGGCCTGGTTGAAAAAGGAGGACATTCAGGGGCCTGGAGGCCGTGGAATGGGCATCGAATGTGCAAGAGTGGAACGCCACATCAACGCGGGTCGCCGCGAATTGGAGGAAGGCTGCATGCGACTGATACTTCTCGGGCCCCCCGGAGCGGGCAAGGGCACCCAGGCACGATTCATCTGCGAGCGTTTCGGAATTCCCCAGATCTCCACGGGCGACATGCTGCGGGCGGCGGTGGCGGCGGGAACCGAGTTGGGCAGACAGGCCAAGGTCGTGATGGACTCGGGCGGTCTGGTTTCCGACGACATCATCATCGGTCTGGTCAAGGAGAGGATCACGCAGCCGGATTGCAAGCAGGGTTTCCTCTTTGACGGCTTTCCGCGAACCCTGGCGCAGGCCGAGGCGATGCGCGAGGCTGGCGTCAAGATCGATGCGGTGGTCGAAATCTCGGTTCCCGACAACGACATCGTCATGCGGCTCTCGGGTCGGCGATCCCATCCCGGCTCCGGCAGGGTCTACCACGTGACCTTCAACCCGCCCAAGGTCGAGGGCAAAGACGATGTCACCGGTGAACCTCTGGTGCACCGCGACGACGACCGGGAGGACACGATCCGCAACCGCCTGGCCACCTACCACGCCCAGACCGAGGTCTTGACCGACTTCTATGGCGATCTCGAGGCCAAAGGCGCCGCCGACGCGCCGAAGCTGGTCAAGGTCGACGGCACGCAGTCGATCGACGGGGTGAAGGACGAGGCCCTCGCCGAGTTGGCCAAGCTGGGCTAATAGCTCTGGTTGACCTCAAACGGGATGTCGACCCGGCTCTCCTCGAGATCGATGATCAGCCGCCAGCGGCCGGGTTGGACACCCTGTGGGACGCTGAAGACGAGCGGGCCGGAGCACTGCATGAAGCTGGTGAGATACAACTTGTCGGTGGCGAAGCCCTCACCGATCTCTACGAAGAACCAGCGGTCGCAGGTTTGCAGGGGCGCGGTCGGGCTTCCGGCACTGGGCGACGGGAACTCGGCGCGGCGCACGCGGGTGTAGATCTGCGGATAGGCGGCGCGGAATTCGTCCTGAGTGACCAGGGGCAGGCGGTGGCCGTCGGGGGACATGACCGCCACGGCCTTGCGCTCGATGCTCAGGGACCCGGCCCCTGAGGCGGCCCTCAGAAAGACTGCGAGCACCAGCCAGTTCTCGCCCAGCGACCTCGTCGTCTCATGGGTTCCGAGTGTGGCTTCAAGTTCAGGCCCGTCGTAGAAGAAGAGGTGATCGCCGCGCCGCCGGATACCGTTTCCCATGTCCACGTCGGTGGTGCACGCGCCTGCGACCAGGGTCAGAACGGCGGTGGCGATCACGAGCAGCCTGCTGGTCATTCGAGTCCGGCCACCGCCCGGATCTTCCCCGTGAGCTGATCGGAATCGAGCCCCTGGTGGCCCATCTGCTCCCACAGGCCGCCCGATCCCTCCCGATTTGTGCCGACGTGGTCGTAGCGAGGGTGGAAGCCCCGCTGCAACAGCCATGTTCCGAATCGAATTCCGAGCCCGGTCCGTTGATTGAGGCTCTCGGCGACCAGGACCCAGCGGCAGGAACCGATTTTTTCGAGCATCGCCTCGTCGACCACGTTGAGCGTCGCTTTGTTGATGAGGCCCGCGTCGACTCCTTGAGCCCGGAGCCTCTCGACGGCGTCGAGCGCCCGGTACAGCGTGTCGCCGAAACTGACGACGAACCCGCCATCGCCGGTGGCATCGCGCACCACCTCATCCCGCCCCGGCGTGAATTCGTAGCCGTCGCCGAAAAGTTCCTCGCCGTTTTCGCCGAGGATCACCGGCAGTTTCGAACGATTCGAAAAAACGAAACGCAGCCCGGGATCATTGAACACCCGCCGTACGCAGGCCCGCATCTGGCCGCCGTCGGCCGGGAAGTACAGCCGGGTGGGGTGCTCGTCGTGTTCGAGGCCGTTGTCGGCAAAGAAGTTGTTGAGCCCGAAGTGGCAGGTGTTGTCCGCCATGTCGTCGACGCCAGCGTGCGAGAAGTGGCACAGCACGTTGCAGCCGTTGAGCCGGGCCATCGTGAACTCGGAAACGCACATCTCGAGAAAGGCACTGAAGGTCCCGAAGATGCCCTGTTTGCCAGGCTCCATCCCGAAACCGGCCGCCGCTGAGAAGTTGCCGCGTTCCATGATGCCCGAGCTGACGTAGATCTTGGGGAACGCCTTCCTGATGTGAACCAGCCCGCACGAGCCTTCGAGGTCGGAATCGACGCAGAGAACCGTCGATGTGCGGGTCGCCTCGTCCATCTCGCCCAGGATTTCGACCACTGCGGTGCCGAAGAGATTGCGGTTGGAGTCCTTGTGTTCGCCGACCCCCAGATAGACGTGTGGGTTGGGGGTCTTACCGAGCGAATCGAGATAGGCCACGGCCTCGTCGTAGCCGCGGTCCGTGAGGTGGGCCCGGGCGATATCGACCGAGACGACGTCGTGGGCCTTGGTCGTGCCCTCGAGACCGGGGAGCCCCACCGCCATGGGGCGGTGGTTGACGAGGGCCACCGGTCCGTCCGTGCGCAGGGCGCGGGCCAT
Organism: Candidatus Sulfomarinibacteraceae bacterium; assembly: GCA_963741385.1. Lineage (GTDB taxonomy): Bacteria > Acidobacteriota > Thermoanaerobaculia > Thermoanaerobaculales > Sulfomarinibacteraceae > Sulfomarinibacter. Next base: position 579,633 of record CAVUHO010000014.1, on the reverse strand, counting down.
GCGCGCGTACAGGGTCCCGAGGTCTTCGCCGTTGCCTTCGTCCACCAGGAGGCCGTGGCCAGCCAGAGTCTTCGCCACCGAGTATCCTGGAATGTAGGTGCTGGGGTGGCCGGCGATGGTGACGTCGTTGTCATCGACGACCAGCTTGACTTTGAGGTTGCGCCCGACTGCGAAACGAGCGGCCTCGGCGTCGTTGCCCTCCTGCAGCGAACCATCGGAGGTGAAGCAGAAGACCGACTTCCCGGGGTTCGCCATCGCCACGCCGTTGACGTGGGGCCACAGGTGGCCGAGCCGGCCCGAGCTGAATCCGACACCCGGGGTGTGGCCGAGCTCGGGGTGTCCCGGCAGGTGGGCGCCGGCCTCGCGATAGTGCATCAGGGCGGCGGCCGGCAGGAGGCCGTTGAGGACCGACATCAGGTACTGGATCGCCACCCGGTGGCCGGCCTCGTCGAAGTAGGCTTTGTGCACCGACCCGCTCCCGCGCATGAAGGCGTCGGCCAACAGCACCTCGGGCACGATGTCCCAGGCGCCGCCGGTGTGGCCCCCGACGCCCCTGGCGGCCCCGGTGGCCGTGAAGAAGATGATGGCGTCCCGGCACAGCTGGACGTTGTGAGCGAGCTGGGCCGCCTGTTTGGCCGGCAACGACTCGTCCGCGGGGTCGAACGCCAGGGGTCGGAACTGGTCGAGGTCGATGGGGAAGGTCTCGTTTGTAACCAACGTATTGCCTCCTGGTGGGGCGAAGATATCAGAACTCGATGAGAGGTCGGAGTCGTTTCCCGAACTTACATCGCTCGCCCGGAGGGCAGGATCATCATCCTGGGAATTGAAATTGACTCGGCTGCTCGAGCACGAATTGCGAGCAACGCCGCGGCCGATTCCGCTCGAGGCTCCTGTCACGATCGCAACCGGCTACGGTGAGACGTTGCCAGGAGTGGAAAGCTGCTAGCTCGACAACTCAGATACCTGCAAGCCCGCCATGATGGCGGGACCGAGACCCTTGGGGTCGTCCTCGACTACACGCTCGCTCATATAGTAGCGGTAACTGCCATCCCGGCCGTAACCGAGGCCACCCACCGCGCAGTTGTTCGTCAGGTGAAACGAACCATCGGCATCCACGGCGACAAACTCATTGACCACGCCGGCATAGGCCTTCTCAGCGGCCGGTTTGAACGAGTCGGGGAGGTAGCCCATGTTGATTGCCTTGGCCAGGAAGTAGGTGAACATCGCCGAAGCTGACGCTTCGCGATAGTTGCCGGGCTCGTCGGGCATATCCATGATCTGAAACCACACGCCGCTGGCATCCTGGGTTTGAACCAGACTCTCCGCCAGTTCCGGAATGATGGCGAGGAGCGGTGCTCGCAGTTCGGTCTTCTCAGGCGGAATCACATCGAGAATATCGACCAGCGCCATCGCATACCAACCGAGCCCTCGCGCCCAGACATAACGCGATCGACCGGTCTCCGGGTCGGCCCATCCCTGCTGTTTGGCCTCGTCCCAGGCGTGGTAATACAAACCCGTTTCCGGGTCGCGCAGATGGGATCGCGCAATCGAAAACTCCCGCACCGACTCTTCGATTTTCTCGTCGTCGCCCTCCATGACTCCCACGTCGGCCAGAAAAGGCATCCCCATATACACACCATCCAGCCACAGCTGGTCCGGATAGCGTTGTTTGTGCCAGAAGGCGCCTTCGGATGTACGAGGGTGATCGGCGAGCTGCGCTGCCAGCGTCTCGATCGCCTTGCGGTATTTGGGTTCACCGTACTCTGCAAACAGGCGTTGAATCATCTTGCCGGAATTGATGTGATCGATATTGAACTGATCTGCCTGGTAGGTGAAGATGGTGCCGTCTTCAGCCAGATAGCTGTCCATCGTGCGTTTCGCATAATCGGCAAAACGCGGGTCCCCAACTGCCTCTGAGAGTTCATCCATCGCCTGCATCAGCAGGCCAGTGGTATAGGTCCATGTGCTGGGCCCCGACGTCAGATCGTCCCAGCCGCCATAGGAGAGACTTTCGCCGCGGCGCTCCATTTCCGACTCCGCCAGGCGGATCGAGATCTGGGTCGGCTCCAGCGTGTCGGCGATGCGCGAGGCTGACGTCTTCAAGCGGATTCGGGGAGCCAAGGTCCGCCGTTCGAGCTCATCCGCCAGAAACGCCTCGAGCTCTTCGCGGGTCTGAACGCCGCCTGGACGACCGGACCACAGAGCACCGAATGCATAGGAGAGCTCTTTTCCGCGCGGTTGCATGACCAACACGTAGCTGCTCTCGTCCCTCGTCTGCGAGACAAGGTCGTTCTTCTTGAAAAGAACCACCATCCCCAGGTTGTCGTCGAACAGGGTCTGGGGGCCGAAAGTCGCCATGTAACTCCAGGCCTCACCGGTGATATCCAGATCACCCATCATCAGCTCGGTCCCTGGATGGGCGACGATGCCGATGGCGAGATTGTCGAGTGGCGCAGAGGTCTGAAGCGTCACGTCGACCATCGGGCTCCCGGCGTGCATGGACAATGTGGCCTTCATATCCACGGTCGTGGTACCGGTGTCCCAGGCCGTGTAGTCGATCTCGAGGGCCGAATAGATCGGACCGTCGGCTCTGATGGTTGTTGAGCGTTCTGCCACATCGGAGACCAGTACGGTCTTGGTGCCGTCCCAATAGCCGTAGCCGCCGATCCCCAGGCTCTGACCCACCTTCAGGATGTCGGCGCCCCAGTCAGACATATGGTGGTAGCTCTCATAGCCGTCCAACCCCACCCCCTGCAGTACCATCTCGGATGTCTTCTTGCCGAAGATGTCAAACCCGTTGCGCCAATCCAGATAGAACCGGTATCCAACCAGATCGCTTTCGATACCCGGTCCTTCGTAGCGGATGTACTCGCTGTGATCGGTGTACTGCGGCGGGTTTGTCAGATGACTGACGTTTTTGAAGGTGCCCCCGACATAGACCTCCTCCTGCCATTCGCCGCCCTCCTTGATGGACACCTCGGCGTGGGTCCGGGGCGACGACGTGAGCCCGGTATCCCGGTCGTCGATCTGATAGCTGTGCGTCGCAGCTCCATCGAGGTCGGCCAGAAACACGAGCCGGTCGGGGCGGTCGTCACCGTCGTCATCCACCAGCTGCGTGGGCCGCGCCGCATCGCCTTCCCAGACCTGCAGGGGACCTGCCGTCACGCCCAGCTGGTTCAACGAAAGGCTGATGAGCGTGTCAGGCCGCGCAAACGCGGACGGGTTCGAGACTTCGAGGCGAGCAACGACGTCATCCTGCGGTTCAGGGGCGCCGCCGCAGCCGAGCAGAACGAGCAACAGTGCAGAAAGAAGGAGTGACTTTCTCATTGCTTTCCCTTCACCGAGCCAACCAACCGCCGTCCACGGCGATGGTGTAGCCCTGTATGTACTGTGATGCAGCCGAGGCCAGAAACACGGCCGCGCCCTGCAGGTCCTGCGGGGTCCCCCAGCGCCCGGCGGGGATGCGGTCCAGGATGGCCTTGTTGCGAACTGGATCCTCGCGCAGCGCCTTGGTGTTCTCCGTGGCCATGTAGCCCGGGAGCGATCGCGTTGACATTGATGTCGTGGGCGCCCAGCTCGTTGGCCAGCAGGCGGGTCAGACCCATGACCGCACTCTTGGACGCCGTGTAGGACGGCACCAGGATGCCGCCCTGGAAACTGAGCATCGACGCGGTATTGACGATCTTGCCGCCGCGTCCCTGCTCGATCATCACCTTGCCGGCGGCCTGACTGAGAAAGAAGAGGGTGCGGATGTTGATGTTCATCACGTCGTCCCAGTCTTTCTCGGTGAACTCGGTGATGGGCGCCCGGCGGATGATGCCGGCGTTGTTGAAGAGGATGTCGATGCCGCCGAGCTCCTTGACCGTCGTGTCGATGATTGTCCCAATGCAGGTCGTCTCCATGAGATTTGCGGTGATCGTCACACAGCGGCGCCCCAGCGCCTCGATCTTCTTGCGGGTTGCAGTCATGTCGAGGATGTCCACGAGCGCGAGGTCCGCTCCGGCTTCGGCGAGTCCTGCCGCAATTCCCTGGCCGAGGCCCTGAGCAGCGCCGGTGACGATCGCGATCTTGCCGTCGAGTTTGAACTGGTCCAGTATCATGGCTCACCTCACTTCAGTTGGTCGATCGTCAAGTGATCCATGTCGTCGTAGGCCTGGTTCTCGCCGCCCATGCCCCAGCAGAAGGTGTAAGCGCAGGTGCCCACGCCGGTGTGGATCGACCAGCTCGGCGAGATCACGGCCTGTCCGTCTCCCACCACGATATGCCGTGTTTCGTCGGGCCGTCCCATGAAGTGGAAGACCCGGGCGTCGTCCGGCAGGTCGAAGTAGAGATAGATCTCCATGCGCCGTTCGTGGGTGTGGGGAGGCATGGTGTTCCACACCGAGCCCGGTTCCAACACGGTGAAACCCATCACCAGTTGACAGGTGGTCATGGCTTCCGGGTGGATGAGCTTGTAGATGGTCCGCTTGTTCGAACCCTCCGTGCTGCCGAGCTGGGTCGGTTCGGCTTCCGATGCCGCGACGTGGACCGTGGGATAGGCCGCGTGGGCCGGGTAGCTCAGCAGGTAGTAGCGAGCCGGTGTTTCCGCCGCGTCGCTGGCAAAGGTTATGGTCTTGCTGCCGCGTCCCACGTAGAGACCGTCACGCACGGCCATCGGATAGTCCGTGCCATCGACCGTGACGGTCCCGGCGCCGCCGATGTTGAGAACCCCCAGCTCCCGACGTTCGCAGAAGGTGTCGGCGCGCAGCTCCGGGGCGGATTCCAGGGTCAGTGCTTTCCTCGCCGGGACCGCAGAGCCCACGATCGCTCGATCCACGTCGCTGTAGACCATGGTGATGCTGTCCTCGGCAAAGAGTTCGTCGACGAGGAAGCTCTCGCGCACCTCGTCGGTGGTCATGCGGGCAAAACGAACGGGGTCGGCTGTGTAGCGCACGTGCATGGGTGAACCTCTCTCTCAGTCGTGGAGACTTTCTGATGTTTCAGAGCTGTCGAGGTCGGTGACCTCGGGACCTCCCCCGGGCAAGCTCACGGGTCGGCCCGCGACCGTCACGTTCTCGAAGCGCAGTCCTTCGACATTGTCGAGGACCACGGTCTGCCCCGCCGAGGCCACGCTGACGTTACGCACCACAACGTCCCGAAGGGGCGCCTCCGGTGGCGCATGGGCCTCGAACAGCGTGCCCACATCTCCCACTTCGAAGTCCTCGAACACGATATCGCGATAGGTGGCAGGGAAGTTGCCGCCCAGTTGGGAAGGGTAGTCGAGCTGGAACCAGAACAGACGGTCGAAGGAGCCCACCGTGAAGCGGCGCACGCCCACGTGCTCGACCGTGCCGCCGCGGTCGAGGTTGGCCTTGAAGCGGATGGCCGATGCCCCCGAGCGCAGCACATTGTCGGTGAAGAACACGTAGCGGATGTCCCCCGACATCTCGCTGCCCAGCGCGATGCCGTCCTCACCGCCCATGTCGTTGTCGCGTACGACCACGTACTCACTGGGCAGGCCCACGGTGCGTCCGTCGAGGTCGCGGCCTGACTTGATGACGACCGAGTCGTCCCCGGTGCGGAAGGTCGAGCCTTCCACCAGCACGTAGCGGCTGGAGTCCACATCCACGCCGTCGTTGTTCGGGAAGTGGCTCGCCACGTTGAGCCCGTGCACCGTGACGTGCTCGCAGTAGACCAGGTGATTGACCCAGAATGGCGAGTTGATGGCGGTGTAGCCTTCCAGCCTCACACGGCGGGCGCGCACGAACTGCACGAGCGGCGGCCGCAGATGGGTGCCGGCCCCGAACACGCGCTCTTCGAGCGGGACACCGGTAAATCCCATGCGGCGCAGTCGCAGCATGTCGGGCTCCGCCAGGCCGTGCCATGCGTGGAAGCCGCTCTCGACGTTGCCGTCGATGGTGCCGGGGCCCGTGATGGCCACGTCTTCAACGTCCAGTGCGTAGATGAGCGGCGAGTAGCTCAGCACCCGGGTGCCTTCCCAACGGGTCTCGACCACCGGCAGGTAGTGCTGCGGGTCGGGCGAGAACAGCAGGTGCGCTCCGCGCTCGAGGTGGAGCTCGATGCGGCTCTCCAGGCGGATCGGGCCGTTGCTGCGCCAAACGCCCGGAGACAGCACCACGCGTCCGCCTCCTTCAGCCGACGCTTTGGAGATGGCCGCCAGGATGGCGGGGCGCGCATCCGGGGTGCCGTCACCGACGGCGCCGAAATCAACCACGCGGTAGTCCCTCGCAGGGATCTGTGGATCTTCGATGTGGGAGACGATGGTCTCGATCAAGCCCCAGTCCACGCGGCCGGGCGCGGGATCCTGGGCAACGGTGGGCCGTGCCCCGAGCAGCAGCATCAGGAATGTCATGCTGGCGCAGACCCGACGATCGATACGGTGATTGCATGTCATGGCGTCATTGTAGACACGTTTCACGAGAATGGCCACCGGTGGCAGGATTTCAGGGCAAAAGGTGGATCAGTGCGGCGGCAGCCCCGTAGAATCTGTTGGTTTCAGATTTCCTTGAAAGTCAGGACCGAGCTCCAGGTTGGGGGCATATTTCTTCAGAAACTGCTTATTCATAATACTTTGATCAAAATCTTCCCGGTGGCTTGCCATTCACGGACTGCGAATCGTTCGCGTTATGCCACCGATGGCAAAAATTCCTTGCAATCTGAGCCGACCTGGGCAACAATTATTTTCCAATGAAGATATGCGCTGGAAATTGGGACCGCCCGGGGAACTGAATATGGTCCATCCGATCAGTTCAGCCCCCAGGAAAAACCTCATTGAAGCTAGGAAAAGGGGGAGGAACATGCAGAGTTTGCGAACGTTCTTTTCAAGGTGTCTGACAGGCGTGGCCATCTTCGGAATGCTCTTCGCTGTGGCAGGCATTCGACCTGCTCTGGCGCAAGAACCCGCAGATCCGAAAAAAGACGAGCCCAAACAGGAAGAACCCAAAACGGACGAGCCACAGATCGTCAAGGAAGAGCCGGCCTACGAAGGGGCCGCCGAAGAAGAAGAAGTTCCCGTAGCCTTTACTAATGAAATCGTGGTCACTGGTTTCCGCTACAGCTTGGACCAGTCCCTGGATCTGAAGCGGGATGCCATCAACACCCGAGACAGCATCGTGATCGAGGACATCGGCAAGATGCCCGACCTCAACGTGGCGGAAGCGATTCAGCGCGTGCCGGGCGTGGCGATCGTCCGGGAAGGCGGCGAGGGCCGCCAGATGTCACTGCGCGGTCTCGGACCCGAGTTCACCCGGGTGACGCTGAATGGCATGGAAGTCCCGTCCTCGAACGGAGGCCTTGACAGCTCGGGCGGAGTCAACCGCGGCCGGGCTTTCGACTTCAACGTGTTTTCCGCCGAGCTCTTCAACCGGATCGACATCAACAAGACGGCCGTCGCCTCCATTGAAGAGGGTGGAATCGCAGGTTCCGTCGAGATGTACACTGCGCGCCCGCTGGACAACCCCGGATTTCATGGCGCGGCGACCCTCCAGGGCGCCTACAACGACCTCTCGGATTCGGTGGACCCACGCGTGACAGCTACGGTGAGCACCACGAACAAGGCAGAGACCATCGGGTTCTTCTTCACCGCTGCCTACACGGAGCGTACGTCGTGGCAGGACGGTTTTGGCACCGTACGGTGGGACTCGCCTGCGCTTGACCGGGCCTTCGCCGGCAACCAAACGGACCTCAGCAATGCAGAGCTCAATTCTGCGTGGTACCCACGCCTGCCCCGCCAGGACAGTTTTCGTCACAGTCAGGATCGCCTCGGCCTCAGTGCGACCTTCCAGTTCCGCCCGAACGACAATCTCGATTTCGGTGTGACCTGGGTGCACTCGGAGTTCAACGCGGAAACCAACAGCTACAACTCCTTTGCGCAGTTCCGCCGCAGCGGATCCTGGGGCTTCAATACCATCACGCCGACCGACGTCACCCTGGCCCAGGACGGCACCGGTCAATATGCCGTCGCAGGAACGTTTAACAACGTCGCGTTGCGGACGGAAAGCCGCCAGACCCAGGACAATACGAAATTCGACCAGATCGTGGTGGATTTCGCCTGGAAAATCAGCGACACCATGAAACTCACAGGTTTGATCGGTCAGGCCCAGTCCGACTTCCTGCAGAACTACTTCCGCGCGAACATCGAGACGCTGACCGGTACCACCTTCTCGTATGATTTCACCGGCAACGCGAATGTCGCGGCGATCAACTATGACTTCGACGTCACCGACTCGAACATCTACCGCCTCCTGGACGACGAGCTCTTTCTGCAGCCCATCGTCGACCGCAAAAACGACACCTTCCGGGCCGATCTGGATTGGGACGTTCCCGGTGGCAAGAGCTACTTCAAGTTCGGTGCGATCTACAATGACCGCAGCATCGACAGCCAGGACTGGAGACAAAATGCAGCCCCGCCGACTGACCTCGCTGCTATCACCGATGTGTTCAACTACGTGGATGCCGGCGGTTATGGCAGTGCGACAACTCTGGACTTCCTGGTTATGAACTATGACAGATCCAGAGAGGCCTACGGTTATGGGGACTTCACCCTGCAGCGCGGTCCCGGCTTCACGACATGGGATGTCACAGAGAAGACGGCGGGCGTGTATGCCGACTACTCCCTGTTCACCCTGCTGGGGAGCCATAGCATCCGTTTCAACGTAGGCGCCCGGTACGTTGACACCGACACGGAAACCAACGCGTGGCTTACATCCTCGATACCGATTACGGAAACGAACTCCTACGGCAACTTCCTGCCATCGCTGAACGTTGCGTTCGACGTCGCGACGAACGTCGTCCTGCGTGGCAGCGCGAGCCGCACGATGGCGCGCGCCTCCCTCTCGAGCCTGGTGCCGCTCAAGACCTACTCCGACGTGAACTTCACCGTGAGCGGCGGCAACTCCCAGTTGGATCCGTTGCTGTCGGACAACTACGACCTGGGCGCCGAGTGGTATTTCACCAAAGAAGCGGTGCTGGGGGTGGCCTTTTTCTACAAGACCATCGATAGCTTCATTTCATCGCCGGAAACCCAGGAGCCGCTGCGTGCGGTGGATTTCCCCGCTGTGGCAGCGGTCTACCCGACCCAGCCTCAACTTCTGGATCCGACTCTGATCTGGACATACAGGACATCTGCCAATACCGACGGCACAAAATTGAAGGGTTTCGAGCTGGTGTATCAGCAGGCCTTCAAGGGTCTGCCCGGTATCCTGTCGAACTTCGGCTTTATCGGCAACTACTCGTATGTCGACGCCGAGACAGAAGTGATTCGCAGTGGCGAAACAGTGACAGTGCCGCTCCAAGGGCTGTCCCCGCACTCCTGGAACGCGACGCTGTATTACGAGGTTCCCAAGTTCGGTATCCGACTGGCCGTGAACAACCGGGACGACTACGTCACCAACAATGTCGGCGCCAACCACAACGTCTCCGAGGCGACGACAGGGCCCTCGCGCTATGACATGAGCGCCTTCTTCCATATCAGCAAGGCCTTCTCGCTGACCTTCGAAGGCATCAACCTCACCGACGAATACGAGCGGTTGTACACGACCGGTGACGGAACGATGAACCTGATGCGTGAGTACAACCACACGGGCCGGCAGTACATGTTGGGAGCGCGCTACAACTTCTAAGGACCTTCCGAACAGACCGCAACCTCCAGCTGGCTCTGCCAGCTGGAGACTTGCGGGTTTTTTCGCGGACGATGCGCCACGCGCCGGCTTCGGGCAAAGGCATCTGGTCGAAGAGACGAAATCGACCTTCGTCTGGCCGGCCCGAATCGTCTGTTGCCTCGAGCGCCGCGCAGGAAGTATTAAGGACGCCGAAAGCGGCATCTCTGGTCGGTCAAGTTGGCCCACCGATAGCAACGGTCTCGCCAATCGTTTTGACGGGCAGGCCTCATCCCGCCGCGACGCGGAGGGCAGATCGGAATACGGGCGGAAGATGACATGAGCTACGAAAACAAGCAGCCATCGACGATCGATGACATTGCTCGTTTATCGGGCGTGTCGAAGCGGACCGTCTCGCGGGTCATCAACGACTCCCCGCTGGTGAGAACCGCTACTCGAGAGAAGGTTCAGAGCGTTATTGATGAACTGAACTACAAACCGAATGTGCAGGCCCGGGGCCTTGCGGCCAGACGCTCCTATCTGCTGGGTTTGATCTATGACAATCGGGATCCGCTGTACACCGACGAAGCACAGCGCGGTGTATTGAGTGTCTGCCATGAGATGGGGTTCGAACTCGTGATCCACCCTTGCGACAAGTCGAGTGCCACGCTGACGAGCGAGGCCCTCGGATTTGTCAGTCGGTCGAACCTGGATGGTGTGATTGTCCTGCCTCCGGTCGCGGAGAATAACGATCTCGCAGGTGCTCTCGGTAAAGAAAATGTCCCGTATGTTCGGTTGGCTTCCATTGCACTGGACACACCTGATCGTGTCGTGATCGCCAATGAACGATCGGCGGTGGCTGCCATGGCCGAGTATCTGGTCAACCTCGGGCACCGGAGGATCGGTTATATCGCGGGACCGGAAGGCAGGAAATCAACGCGTGAGCGGCTCGAGGGCTTTTGTGATGCAATGGAGAAACTCGGATACGCGGCTTGCGATGAGATGATAGCGCGTGGGGCCTATACGTTTGAATCGGGGGTAGCGTGCGCTCGGACTCTGCTGGAGAAGCCCGACCCTCCAACGGCCATATTTGCCAGCAACGACGAGATGGCTGCAGGTGTGATTTATACCGCTCAAGAGATGGGTGTGCGGGTGCCGGAGGACCTTTCGGTGGCCGGATTTGACGACAGTATGCTGGCTACGAGAATCAGGCCGTCGCTCACCACGATCCGTCGGCCGGTGCGGGAGATGGCGCGACTGGCGGCGACAAAACTGATCGCGTCGATCGATGGTCGGGAGGACGATGCCCGGGTGTGGGTCTTTCTGGACCCGGTACTGATCATTCGCGATTCCACGGTTTCTAATCAGTGGTGGAGGGAAGGCAATCCCTCACCTGAACGTTGACCAAAAGGATTCTGATGGAAAACCACGACGACACAGGGAGCAAGCAGGGTGGACGGTCGCTGTCATTTTTCATGAGCGGCCTGATGCTCGGCATACTCCTCGCCACCGTCGGCTTCGGGTTGTTCCTGCGTTCGCAGAAGACCGCCGAGCGGAACGCGGTCCTGGCCGGTGGTGGGGCCGCGGCACAGAAACAAGTGGTCTTGAAGCTCGGCCACGCCCTCGACACCGGACACCCGGTGCATGTCGCCCTCGAGCATATGGCGGCGCGCCTGGAGGAGCTGTCCGGTGGCACGGTCTCGATCGATATCTATCCCAGCGCGGTGCTGGGCGGGGAGGTCGAGTGCCTCGAACAGGTTCAGAACGGCTCCCTGGACATGACCAAGGTGTCGGCGGCGGTGATGGAGAACTTCGTGCCGGAGATGGCTGTCTTCGGCCTGCCGTATCTCTTCCGGGACGGCGATCACTACTGGCGCGTGCTCGACGGACCCATCGGCGCCGACTTGCTGAAGAAAGGCGAGCCCAAGCTGTTGCGTGGACTGTGCTATTACGACTCGGGCTCCCGGAACTTCTATTCGCGATCGAAGCCGATCCGTACGCCGGATGATCTCAAGGGGTTGAAGATCAGGGTGATGAACAGCGCCACCGCGATCGCCATGGTCAAGGCCATGGGCGGGGCGCCGACGCCCATCGCCTGGGGCGAGCTGTACTCGGCGTTGGCCCAGGGCACTGTGGACGGTGCCGAGAACAACCCGCCGAGCTTCACGTCGAACAAGCACTACGAGGTGTGCAAACACTTCACCCTCGACGGACACACCCGCATCCCCGATATTGTGTTGATCGGAACCAAAACGTGGGACCGGCTCTCGCCGCAGATCCGGGAGTGGATTCAGCAGGCGGCGAACGAGTCCTCCGAGTTCCAGCGCGAACTCTGGCACCGGGAGACCATCCGGTCGCTGGAGATCGCAAAAGCGGAAGGGGTGACGATCCACGAAGTCGATCTGGCCCCGTTCGTGGCCAAGGTGGCGCCTATGCTCGAGGAGGTGGAGGACCCCGTGGTGAGGTCACTGGTTCGACAGATTCGGGAGACCGACTGAGATGCGGGCCACGATGCGGGGGCTCAAGGGCGCACTCACGAGGGGGTTGGAGCTGTTTATCGTCGCCACCATGGCGCTCCTGGTGGTGGACGTGGTGTGGGGGGTGTTCACCCGCTATGCCTTGGGACAGCAGGTCAAGTGGACCGAGGAGCTGGCCCGTTTTCTGCTCGTGTGGGTGGCGCTCCTGGGTGGTGCGGTTGCGTTCGGTACAAAATCCCACCTGGGTGTTGACTACTTCGTGAACCTGCTCCATCCGGATGCCCGCCGGTGGACGGCGGTTGTCGCCCATCTGGTGGTGCTCTTCTTCGCCGTGGCGGTGCTGCTGTTCGGCGGCACCACCGTGGTGAGCGAGGCCCTGGCCCTGGAGCAGACCACCCCGGCCCTGGGATGGAAGATGGGCTACGTCTATCTGGCCCTCCCCATCTCCGGTTTTTTCATGGTGCTCTTCACCCTGGACAACCTGATGGAGACCCTCAGGGGACGGCCGGTGGGCCTTGACTCGGAAGGGTCGTAGTCGTGGCTGCCGTTGCCCTGATCCTGGTCGTCGCTTTCGTTATCCTGCTGGTGCTCCACGTACCGATTGCGGTGGGCATCGCGGTGGCCAGCTATGTCGCCATGGTGGCGGACGGGGCGGATCCCTCGGTCATGCTGGCTCAGAAGATGGCGAACGGCGTCAACAGCTTCGCTCTGCTCGCGATCCCGTTCTTCATCCTCTCGGGCTACCTCATGGGACGGGGAGGCATGGCCCGTCGACTGATCGATCTGGCGGGGACCCTGGTGGGGTTTCTCCCGGGCGGACTCGCCTACGTCAACACGCTGACCTGCATGCTCTTCGGCTCCATCTCCGGCTCGGCTGCCGCCGCCGTGTCCTCGGTGGGCGGGTTCATGATCCCGGAGATGAATCGCAAAGGCTACAACCGCGAGTTCAACGTGGCGGTGACCACGACGGCGGCTACCACCGGGCTGCTGATTCCCCCCAGCAACATCATGATTGTCTATTCGGTGGCAGCAGGCAGCGTATCCATCGCCGCCATGTTCATGGCGGGGGTGTTCCCAGGCATCCTGACCGGTCTGTTCATCATGGCGGCGTGCGGTGTTTTCGCTTTCCGCTACCACTATCCGACGGAACCTCGTGCCACCGTGGGAGAGATCCTGAGGGCGTTCAAGAGTTCCTTCCTGAGTCTCTTCATGGTGGTCATCGTGATCGGCGGCATCCTCAAGGGGGTGTTCACGGCCACCGAGGCGGCGGCCATCGCAGTGGTGTACTCCCTGCTGCTCGCGGTGGGCCTCTACCGTGAAATCCGGGTTCGGGAGCTGCCCGGGATCCTGCTCGAGACGGGGATCACCACAGCGGTGGTGATGCTCCTCATCGGCGCCAGTTCGGGCATGAGCTGGATCATGACCATGGCCAACATCCCGCAGACGGTGAGTGCCGCCCTGCTCGGGCTCTCGGAGAATCCGGTGGTGATCCTGCTCTCCATCAACTTCTTGCTGCTGGCGGTGGGCACCTTCATGGATATGACCCCGGCGGTGCTGATCTTCACGCCGATTTTCCTGCCGGTGGCCCTGTCGCTGGGCATGCACCAGGTGCACTTCGGGATCATGATGATCGCCAACCTGTGCATCGGTCTGTGCACCCCACCGGTGGGAACCTGTTTGTTCATCGGCTGCGGCGTCGGCAAGACCACGATCGCCAAGGTGACGCGGACCATGCTGCCGTTTTTTGCTGCGATGATCATCGCCCTCATGTTCATCACCTATATGCCCTCCCTTTCCCTGTGGTTGCCGGTACGGACCCATCAGCTCAAAAAGACCGAGGTGGAGCAGTCCCATTTCATGAAGACCAGACCAGACAGCGAGCGGGGAGATGACCATGTCCAACCTTGAGCTGAAGCCGAGGGAGTCCTGTAGGTACGACATCCTGTCCCTGGGAGAGATCATGCTGCGCTTCGATCCGGGCGAGGACAGGATCCGCACGACGCGTCAGTTCCGGGTCTGGGAGGGCGGGGGTGAGTACAACGTGGCCCGAGGTCTGCGCCGGTGCTTCGGTCAGCGCGCAGCGGTGGTCACGGCGTTCGCTCGCAACGAGGTGGGCATGTTGTTGGAGGACCTGATCCTCCAGGGTGGGGTGGACACGTCGTTGATCCGGTGGGTGCCGTCCGACGGCATCGGCCGAACCGTGCGCAACGGGTTGAATTTCACCGAGCGGGGCTTTGGCATTCGGGGTGCGGTCGGCTGCTCGGACCGTGGGCACACTGCCGCCTCGCAGCTCAAGGTGGGTGACGTGGATTGGGAGCACATTTTCGGCAACCTCGGGGTCCGGTGGTTTCACACCGGCGGCATTTTTGCGGCGCTGTCGGCGACCACCGGCGACGTGGTGATCGAAGCGGCCCGGATCGCCAAGAAGCACGGAACAGTCGTCTCCTACGACCTCAACTATCGACCTTCTCTCTGGAAGGCGTATGGCGGCCAGGAGCGCTGCCGGGAGGTCAACCGGGCCATCGCTCCCTCGGTGGACGTGATGCTCGGCAACGAAGAGGATTTCACCGCCGGTCTCGGCTTCGAGGTGGAGGGCGTCGACGATCAGCTGAAGGATCTGCAGGTGGGTGGGTTCCAGCGCATGATCGGCACGGCCGTGGCGACCTACCCGAACTTCAAGGCCGTGGCCGCGACCCTGCGAGGGGTCAGGACCGCGACGAGAAATGACTGGGGCGCGATCTGTTGGTGCGATGGTGTATTCCACACCGCCACCCATCGTCCCGATCTGGAGATTCTCGACCGCGTCGGCGGCGGCGACAGTTTTGCCTCCGGCTTCATCTATGGGCTCATGGAGCTGGGCGATGCGGCCCTGGCGGTGGAGTACGGTGCGGCCCACGGCGCGCTGGCGATGACCACGCCGGGAGACACCACCATGGCATCCCTGTCCGAGGTGGAGAAAGTTGTCCGAGGCGGCGGTGCCCGCGTGGACCGGTAAGGGAGGGGCAATGATCGAGAGACTGACGAAGAACCCGGTGATCCCGGTGATCGTGATCGAGGACGAGAACGATGCCGAGCCGCTGGCGGAAGCGCTGCTCGAGGGCGGTTTAGATGTGATCGAGGTGACCTTCCGGACTGCCGCGGCACCGGCAGCTCTGGCGCGCATCATCCGCGCATTCCCCGAGATGGTGGTGGGCGCGGGAACCGTGGTGACCCGGGAGCAGGCCCAGCGGTGTGTGGATTTGGGTGTCTCGTTCGGCGTGGCCCCGGGGTTCAACCCGGAGACCGTGCGTCTTTTTCAGTCCAACGGAGTGCCGTTCATCCCCGGAGTGCTCTCTCCCTCGGAGATCGAATCAGCCTTCGGTCTGGGCTGCACGCTGCTCAAGTTCTTTCCGGCCGGAGCGGCCGGCGGCCCCAAGATGCTGAAGGCCCTGGCTGGACCGTACGCATCGCTCGGCGTGCGCTTCTGTCCCACGGGCGGCGTGAGCCTGGACAACATGAATGAATACCTGTCCCTGCCCGTGGTGTTTGCTGTCGGCGGTTCGTGGCTCGCGAGCAAGCAGCAGATTGCCGGGAAGCAGTGGTCGGTCATCACCCGGCAGACCGGGGAGGCCCTGGCCCGGGCGCGGGAGGTTGCCCAGTGAGTGGGTTGATCCACGAGCGGTTTCTGCTGCAGAGTGACGAAGCGGTCCGTCTTTTCTTCGATTATGCGGCGCAACTGCCAGTCATCGATTTTCACACCCACCTGCCGCCGGCGGAGATCGCCGGGAACGCCCGCTGGGAGAACATCACCCAGGTCTGGCTCAACGGCGATCACTACAAATGGCGCCAGATGCGGACCAACGGCATTGCGGAGCGTTTCTGCACCGGTGATGCATCCGATCGGGAGAAGTTCGACGCCTTCGCCGGCATCCTGCCCTACCTTCTCCGCAACCCCCTCTACCATTGGTGCCATCTGGAGCTCGCGCGGTACTTCGAGATCGACGATCTTCTGCTCAGCGCGGAAACCGCGGACGCGGTGTGGGAGCGCAGCACCGCAGTGTTCCAGAGCGGTCTCTCCGCTCGATCGCTGATCGAAAGCAGCAACGTGGTGGCCGTCTGCACCACCGATGATCCGATCGATTCCCTCGAGCACCATGCGGTGGTCGCGGCCGACGAGAGCTTCAAAGTCCGGGTGTTTCCCACCTTTCGGCCGGACCGGGTTCTGGCGTGCGCCGATCCCGGTTCGTGGAACGGTTACGTGGACCAGTTGGCGGCCGTCGCCGATGTGGAGATCGGGAGCTACGACGATTTGATCGAGGCGCTCGCCGCCCGCCACGACTTCTTTCACCGGGTGGGCTGTCGGCTCTCCGATCACGGGCTCGACAGCTTTCACTTCTCGCCGGGCGGGGAGCAGGAGATCAGGGCCATCTTCGACCGGGTCCGGTCGGGAGCGGCGCTCTCGGCCGCCGAATGCGGCCAGCTGGCCACCGCGCTGCTCCTGGAGCTGGGTCGGCTGAACAACGAGAAGGGCTGGACCATGCAGCTGCACCTCGGTGCCCTGCGCAACAACAACAGTGCGATGTTCGCCGAGTTGGGGCGAGACTGCGGATTCGATTCGATCGGGGACCGGCGGTATGCCGAGCCCCTGGCGCGTTTCCTGGACACGCTGAGCTCAGCGGGCACCCTGCCCAGGACCATCCTCTACAACATCAATCCGCGGGACACCGAGATGTTGGCCACCATGATCGGCAATTTTCAGGACGGCTCCGTGCCCGGGAAGATGCAGCTCGGCTCCGCCTGGTGGTTCCTGGATCAGAAGGACGGTATCGAACGGCAGCTGGAAGCCATCTCCCAATTGGGGTCGCTGCGCCGGTTCGTGGGCATGGTGGCCGATAGCCGTTCGTTCCTGTCATTTTCCCGTCACGAGTATTTCCGTCGCGTCCTATGCAACCTCCTGGGAGGGGACATGGCCGCAGGGCTGCTGCCCCGGGACTTCGATCTGGTGGGGGGCCTCGTAGAGGACGTCTGTTTCCGGAATGCGGAAAGCTTTTTCGGGTTCGAGTTGCCTACCGGGGTTTGAGCTCGTCGACCGGAGGAAACGATATCGGCGGCAGCGTCGCGTTGAGCGTGCGGACGCCTCGTTGCCAGTACTCACTGAGAATCTCGAGAGCCTTGGGGCTGGACGGGGGCATGACGACGGTTGCGTCGATCATCTGAGTCCTGACCATGGTCTGCCCTTCGTCTGGCAGACCGTCACAGCCGATGATCGGGATCCTTGCGATCTCAGGAGAGGCGAGCAGTTTGGCCTGGTTGTCCAGCGCCGCGCGCACTCCTGCGGCCATCGGGTCACTCTGGCACACGAACAGGTCCACCATCCTTTTTGCGCCACCGATTTCAAGGAAATGGTTGACGGCAGCTTCGGCCCGTTCCTTCAGCCAGCGGCCGTGGAGCTCTTGCACGGTGACGCTGTCTCCAGCGACCTCCAAGAATCCCTTGCGCCTCTCAAGAGCCGATGGGGCTCCATGGACGCCGAGGACGAGGACGACGCTGCCTCCGTCAGGCAGGATCTTGAGGCATTGACGACCCTGTAAGCGTCCGATCTCCACCTGGTCCGGGGCGACCGAGGCGAGGAGAACCTCGGCGTGTTCCTCACTCATCGGAGGGAGAAATGTCGGAATGCGGTTGACCAGGACGCAATCGACACCGGACTTCGCAACCTCTTCAATCGATCCTTGCATGCTCTCGGCAGAGACCAGCATCGACACGATGCCGTCTGGCGGAGTGGGGCTCGAGATGCAGTCGTAAAACTGACTGATCTGTTGGACTTCGCGATTGCCCGCAAAGAGTGGAGGCAGCACATCGATGCCATATCTGCCCGAGAGCTCCATCGCGTTTTTTACCAGGAGTTGCTGGTATGCGTTTTCCTCGTCTGCAAGGAGTAGCGCGACTTTCTTCATCGATGGCAAAGATAGCAGATCTTTGACCTCACATTGATGACGTCGGGCCTCTTTTGGGGGAATCAACGCTCAGGTCTGCTCTGCTCGGCAGCTTCCCCCCAGCGACTGATAGCGTGTTCCAGCGGACTGAAATGACTGAATGGAGTCGAGAGGCCGCGCCCTCTCTGCGCGGCACGTCCCCGGCCCGATCTCGAGACGTGGACCCGTGCTACGCTCGACGGGCGCAACGGGACCCCTCCATCAATTCTGGTGCAGAACCGGCAAACAAGTGGATGAGGAGGCGTTAGTGGCACACCCGTCAATCACCTGCAGGATGCAAAAACACTTTTCTCGACGCTGGATCCTGTGGCTTGTCGTTGTGACATGTGGATTGGTTCCGGTCGTCCGGGCAGCCGTCGATGAAATGCCTAACGTGAGTCCGGGTATGTATGTCATCACGGATTTCGGGGCTCGAGGGGACGGCGAGACTCTCAATACAGCCATCATCAACGGACTGATTGAAAAATGTGCAGCCACAGGCGGTGGCAAGGTGATCATCCCTCCCGGTCGCTTTTTAACCGGCCCGATATTTCTCAAGAGCAACATTCATATCGAAATCGAGGCCGGCGCAACGTTGCTGGCCGATACCGATATTCAGAACTATCCGGCCGTCGATGGGCGATGGGAAGGTATCGAACGCAAGGTCTACGCCTCACTGTTGACCGGTCACGATCTGGAGAACGTATCGATCACCGGCCAGGGGAAGATCGATGGCCAGGGTCAGGTCTGGTGGGATGCCTTCCTGGAAACCGCCCGGATGAGAAAGGAATCGGGCATCAACGAACGGGAGCCGGACAACCCCGAAGGGGCCCCGTTGCGCTGGCCTCGACCACGGGTCATCAATCTTTATCGCTGCAATGATGTATTGATCCGTGATATTACGATCGTGAATTCCCCGAGTTGGACGATTCATCCTGTCTATTGCGAGGACGTCACTGTCGATAATGTGAGGATATTTCAGCCAGCAGATTCACCAAACACAGATGGAATCAATCCGGATTCCTGTAAAAATGTCAGAATTTCCAACTGTCATATTGACGTCGGCGACGACTGTATTACCATTAAATCCGGCTACAATGAAGATGGCCGGAGAGTCGGCATTCCCTGCGAAAATATCACAATCACAAACTGCACGATGCGCAACGGACACGGTGGAGTCGTCATCGGCAGCGAAATGTCCGGAGATGTAAGAAACGTCACGATTTCCAACTGTATCTTTGACGGCACTCAGAGGGGATTACGGATCAAAACAAGCCGCGAAAGGGGAGGAATTGTCGAAGATATCCGTGCGGATAATCTTGTCATGCGCGATATCAAGGATGCGGCATTTTCCGTTACAATGTATTATGCGGACTGGGATCCGAATACAAGATTAGTTCCGGAAGAATTACCTGGCGAACGAGGGGAAACAACCCCCATTCAAATCGAAGAAAAGATTCCGCAATTTCGAAACCTGTACTTCAGTAATATTTCCGTGGTCGGCGGTGAGCGGGTGGCTGAAATTCTCGGGCTTCCCGAGATGCCGATCGAGAATATCCAGCTGCGGAATGTCGAGGCCCATTCCAGCCGGTTCGGGATCCTGTGCAGCCGGACCAAGAACGCGGTTTTCGAGCACGTCGTCGTCAACACGCAACAGGGACCCGCGCTGGAAGTGGAGAACTCGACGGGGCTGGAGATCGATCACTTCACAACCCGGAATCCTCATCCCAAGACACCTGTAATTCTCCTGAATGGCGTTGACGGCGCCGTGCTCCGGGACTGCAGGGTCCCGGATGGCGCGGATCCGTTTCTCGAACTGGCTGGGCAGGAGAACCGGGGCATCCAGGTGTCTCGGCCGGATCAGCGGGTTGACGGTCCGCACCTTGAGAGCACACGACAAGAGTGAGATCTGCGCGTCGTGGCCCTCCATGGACGCTATGAAAACAAATGGCGTCCAGGGGTTGGTGATAGGGATCTATCTGTATTTCAGCTTCTGGCTCGGGAGAGACGTGAAGCGTCATCAACCGATTGGTGAACGGCGATCAAGGACAGTCTACTGGATGGCCTCCATCATGGTGCGGGCACCTGCCGCATCCGGGTCATCTGGTGCAGCGTCGACAAACGCCTGCAGGTGTTTTCGGGCGGCGTTGTTGTCGCCGGCGTTGACCAGAACCAGCCCCATCACATAGTTCGCCCGAGCGTCCTCGGGGTCAAGGACGAGCAGCTGTTCGACGAGTATTTTCGCCTGGTCGAATTTGTTTTCCGCGAACAGGTTGAGGGCGGTTTCATTGACTGCCTTCGATACATAGGGCAGATCGACTGCTGCCAGCGCGTCGATGGCCCCCGGCAGCTGGTCACAGCCGCTTCGAAGACATGCCTCGAATCGGAATTTGAGGGCCGACCGGTTGCCCGGAACCAGGGCCAGGGCGCGGTCGCTGGCGGCCAGCGCCTGGTCGAAGGCACCCTTGTTGAGGTACAGACCTGCCAGGGCGACCTGGGCTTCCACCAGGGCCGGATCCAGTTCGGCGGCCTCTTCGAAGAGATCCATGGCGCTGTCGACATCTTTTTTGCGGTAGGAGTCGACGGCCTCGTTGAAGATCTGACCGGCAACCTCGTCGTTGTTCCCGGTCGCCATCAAGGCCTCGACTGCAGCGGCGACTGCAGCGTCATTGCCCAGTTCCTTGTTGGCTCGATACGAGGCAAGGAGTGCGCGGAGGTCGGTGGGCTCGATCGCCAATGTCCGAGTTGCGTACCCGACGGCGTTTTTCCATTCCTCCTCGCGCATCGTGATGAGGCACATTGCCGAAAGGGCCTCCTTCATGGAACTGTCTTGCTCGAGGGCTGCTTCAAAAAGCTTGCGCGCGGTGACGATATCCCCGGCGGTGAAGGCCGCGACGCCGTCGTTGTAGAGACTCAGGGCTGCGAATTTTGCCGGATTTTCGCGTTCCAGCAGGATTTCTTCCTTGCCTTCGTCGATCTCTTGCTGGGTCAGCATGGTGAAGGTGTACCTGTTCGCCTCACTGGGCGAGAGCTCGACGGCCGCGGAGATACTGACGTAGCTGCCCTTATCGAAATGTGCCCGGTAGCTCAGCGACGCATCCTTGACCGCAATTTCGAACAGGCCGTTTCCGTCGGTCTTGGCCTCGAGTCTGAACGAAGGGTCATCGGCGGAGGTCAGGACCACGGAGACCTTCTTGATGGCTTTGCCCTCAAAATCGACGACTTTGCCTCTGAGAATCGCCGATTCGTCTGCCGATGCCGAAACACGGGGCGCCGCCAGGGCGGCCATCACCAGGACGGCGGTGAGAATAGTACTGGATGTTCGGGACATGGAATACCTCCATTGCAATCTATTTTTTGGGGCTGTCGTCCGCGGCGATCTGAACTCCTCTTGGCCCCGTCGCTGCCTATTCGCCCCAGGCAGCGGTCGCGAAGAAAGGCATTGTAACCGAGCCTTCGGGCGCACCTCGTGGTGTCGCGGCGGCCTTGCAAGAGCGGTTCCTTCACTCCTCCGATTCGGGGCTCCAGGGTTCGCCATTGATGATGACGTTTTTCGCGGTTATGTTGGCGACCCCTGCGCCGAGCTCGAGCTCCGGGTCCTGGAGCGTCAGATCGATGTTCTCGAGCTTGATCTCGCGGATAGTCGCGTTCGCGTGCCCCGCGATCCGGCCGAAGGTCTCGAAGGAACCGGTCACGTTCTCGACGGTCACGTTGCGAACGGTTGAGGTGGGTGCGGGCTGCCCCTGGAGATCGAAGTACTGGGTCCAGGGCGCGATTGAGATCAGGCTGCCCACCCCCTCGAGGTGAACGTCTCTGAAGTGGATGTCCTCGTAGGTTTGCGGCGTATCGGGACGGAGCTTCATCCTGACCACTTCGATCCGCCTGGGGCCCGTGGGGCCGATCACGCGAATTCGTTCGACGACGACGTCGCGCACGATCGTCGCCTCGCTGCCGAGCGTCACGACACCATGGCCCAGACCGAAGTTGCAGTCCTCGACGCGGATGTGTTCAACGGGGGGGCTGTCCCGGTCCTCGAGAGCGTGCACGCCCTTCGAACCTTTGATGGCGATGCAGTCGTCGTCGACAGAGATGGAGCAGCCCCGGACCGTCACGTGCTGGCTGCTGTCGATGTCGATGCCGTCGGTGCTCGGTGCGCCCACCGGCGACCGGATGTCCAGGTTCTCGACCAGGACGTTCCGGCAGCGGTAGAGGTGGAGGTTCCAGAAGCCCGAGTCGCGCAACGAGAGCCCGCTGACCACCACGTCCTCCGAATCCTCGATGAAGATCAGCCGCGGGCGCTCCACGTCGAGGTTCTTGGTGCCGGGGTCTGCGTTCAGGCGGCGCCAGAACTCCTGCCACAGCGACTGGCCGCTGCCTTCGATAGTGCCCTCTCCGGTGATCCGGAGGTGATTGACCTTGCTTGCATTGAGAAGGGCTGGGCGCCAGGTTTCGAAGTGCCCTTCGATGCGCGTCCGCATCCGCGGGTAGTCCTCGAGATTGGTCGAGCCGCGCAGGACGGCCCCCTTCTCCAGATGCAAATTGACCCCGGGTTTCAGGAACAGGGCGCCCGTCGTGAAGACTCCCTCCGGGATCACCACTGTGCCGCCGCCCTCCGCCTCGGCGGTATCGATCGCTTTCTGAATTTCGAGGGTGTTGAACGAGCGCCCGTCGCCCGTGGCTCCAAAATCCACCACGGAGAACCGGACCGGTTTTGCGTCGTGAGTTCCGCCGATCGAGACGGCCAAGGCGGCCGCAAACATCAGATCGAGCGCATGCCTGGTCATCGCCACACTATAACCTCGATCCGCCTTCTCGAAGAACGGCCGGGGGAGTCTCAGCAGAAAAGAAAATCAGCAGCCGCCGTGGGAGTGGAGAGCGCATAGAATTGGCGGTGGGAGACCCGACATGAGGCTTTTGACGCCGCTTCTCGCCACCGCCCTGGCGCTCGCCGCCGGATCGACGGTGCCGGGCACCGACGCGCAGATCATCCCGCTCTGGCCGGAGGGAGTCCCTGGCGGCCGCCCCGACGGAGGCCAGGAACGCGTGGAGGACGGGCGCGTGTCCAACGTCCAGGTACCCACCATGACGCTCTACTCTCCCGAGTCACCCACATGCACCGCCGTGATCATCTGCCCCGGCGGTGCCTACTCGCACCTGTCGATCGTCCGCGAAGGTGAGGATGTGGCCGCCCGCCTCAATGCACTGGGGGTTTCGGCTTTTGTTCTGAAGTATCGGCTCAAGGAATTCGGCCACCCGGCACCGCTCCAGGACGTCCTCCGGGCCGTGCGTCTGGTTCGCTTGCGGGCGTCGGAGTTCGGGGTCCGTCCGGATCGTATCGGTGTTCTCGGCTTTTCCGCGGGCGGCCACCTCGCCGCGACCGCCTCGACACTCTACGACGATCCCGAGGGGAAAACCGGCGCTCCGCTCGACGAGACCAGCGCCCGGCCCGATTTCCTGGTTCTCGTCTACCCGGTGATCACCATGGAGGACCCGCCGGGCCACGCCGGCTCGCGCCAGAACCTGCTCGGCGACAACCGCGATCCCGCGCTCCTGAGGCACCTGTCGCCAAACCTCCAGGTGACAGAGCGGACACCTCCTACCTTCCTCGTCCACACGGCCGAGGACGCCACCGTGCCGCTCGTAAACTCTCTCGCGTTCTATGAGGCTCTCCGCCGGGCCGGCGTGCCGGCCGAGATGCACCTCTACCCCCGTGGCAGCCACGGCTTTGCTCTCGACGACGGTCTGGGCACGACTTCGCTGTGGTTCGACCGTCTCGAAGACTGGTTGGCCATGAACGGGTGGTTAGGAGTGAGCGAAGAGCCGACCGAAGGTCCGGGTCAGTGTTACCCTTCGAGGAGGAGCCCATGAGGAATCTGTTGTTGATTCTCGCCTGTTCATCTTTGATGGTGCTCCCCGCCACCGCCACCGAGACCGTCGATGCGGTCTGGAAACACCAGGAAGTCGAGTTCGCCTATATCAGTCTCGACGTGGCGTATTCCTGTGAATTGATGGAAGCCAGAATCAAGATGTTGTTGCGTCACGTCGGCGCCGCGGACGACGTGGACGTCACCGTTTCGCCCTGTACGGGGTTCGATCTTCCACGGAGGCGACTTGAAATAACGGCCAGGTTCGAAACGCTTATTGCTTCCGGTGATGGTGATGTCGACATCGTCAAGGTTGCGTGGAGTGAGGTGGAACTCGGAAAGGGGCATCCACAGTCGATCAACGACGGCGACTGCGAGTTGCTCGAGTATTTTCAGAAATATCTTCTGTCGACGATCGAGCACGTGGTGATTGAGGGCACGACAGGGTGCAGTGCATCCAAGCGTTCGGTTCTGGGTCGGCTGAAAATGAAAGTTCTGACGCCGGTTGCAGGGGATGTCGGGGCCACACCATGACGACCAGCCCAACGAAGGCATGAGGATGAGATACACCAGTCTTCTGATCGCAACCCTGCTGCTCTCCGGACTCACCTTCGCCGAGGATCCGCGCAGCTGGGGCCAGCGTCTGGCCGACAGCACGATCGCCGAGTATCCGGAAGCCTGGAGCATGCGAAAGTCGGATGGCGAGTACCGCTGGGCCTACCTCCAGGGTCTGGTCACCTACGGCATGTACAAACTGGGCCAGAAATATGACGAGCCCAGCTACTCCGCATATATGAAGGCGTATGTCGATCACTACGTCGAGGTCGACGGCACCATCCGCACGCTGGCGCTCGACGAGTTCAACATCGACTCGATCAACTCCGGCAAGTTGCTGTTCCCGCTTTTCGCCGACAGCGGCGACCAGCGCTACCGCGCGGCGATCGAAGAGCTGCACCGCCAGCTCCAGTGGCAGCCGCGCACCCACAACGGCGTGTTCTGGCACAAGCTCAAGTATCCCTGGCAGGTCTGGCTCGACGGCCTCTACATGGGCGCGCCCTTCTCCGCCGAGTACGCAGCTCGTTTCGGCCCGGGTGAATTGTTCGATGACATCGCCGGGCAGTTCGGTGAGAGCTACGCCAAGCTGCGCGACCCGGACACCGGCCTGCTCTACCACGGCTGGGACGAGAGCCGTTTGCAGCGTTGGTCGGATCCCGACACCGGTCGCTCGCCGGGCTTCTGGACCCGCTCTCTCGGCTGGTACGCGATGGCCCTGGTCGACAGCTACGAGCAATTCCCGGCCGAACACCAGGGGCGGCCAGAACTCGTGCGCATGCTCTCCGAGCTGAGCGAGGCCCTGCTCGCGGTGCGGGATGAGCGCACCAATCTGTGGTGGCAGGTGCCCGACCAGGGCGGCCGCGAAGGCAACTACCTGGAGGCCTCCGGCTCGGCGATGATCGCCTACGCCTGGGCCAAGGGCGCGCGTCTGGGCATGCTGGAGCCGCGCTACCGCGAGCTCGCGCAACAGACGTTCGCCGGTCTGATCGAGGAGCTGGTGGACTGGGATGAGGAGACCGGACGCTTGCAACTCCGCAATGTGTGCCGCAGCGCCGGTCTCGGCGGCGAACCGTACCGCGACGGCACTTACGGCTACTACGTTTCGACCGACGTGGTGGTCAACGACGCGCACGGCGTCGGCGCCTTCCTGCTGGCGAGTTCTGAGATCGAGTGAAGAGCGCCGGTCGTTGCCTACCGAAAGAGGGGAGCGACGCGGAACCAGGCGAAGTCTGCCGAAGCCTGGGTGGGTTGTCCCGCTGCTGAGGTGGCGAACACGCCGACCTTGGCGCCGACCCAGCGCCCGGGGCGGGCGGCAAAGGTCTCATCGAAGGTAGTGAAGTCACGCCCATCGAACGACACGCCGAACCGGCAACCGCCGCCCGGAAGCCAATCGACGCGCAGGAACACCGGACCGTCGGGGGCCGGAAGGGTTGCGACTTCTCGTTCTTCGCCGCCGTGGTCCGCATCGAGACAGATCTTGAGGACGACGGCGCGTCCGGCGGGCGTGCGTTCGACCCCGACCCAGGCGTAGTCGGTGCCGAAGACCAGGAGGCCGGCCCGTTCATCGGACCGCGTCGGCAGAAACGACATCTCGGTCGTGACCTGGAAAGACTCGGCGGAAGCCTTCTGCAGGAGCAGCGAAGCGACGGGCCAGAGGTTTTCCGCTCCTCCAGCCAGCGGCTGGGCGAACAAACGCAGGGCACCAGGGGGCTCGGTCAACGACCACCACGTCCCGTCGGGATTTGCCTGCCACTGCCATTGGAGCCCGAGCCGTTCACTCTCGAACTCGTCCGAACTCGGCGGGACCGCCGTCGGCTGCGGGGCAAGTACGGGCTTGCGCCAGCGGGTCACGGGCTCACCGCGCCCGTTGCCGTCCGGATCCCAACCGATGACTGGCCAGCCGTCGTCACTCCAGACCATCGGCTCGAGGTGCACGATCCGGCCGTAGGGTCCCTTGTCCTGGAAGTGCAGGAACCAGTCTTCTCCGGAGGGCGTGTCGACCCAGGCTCCCTGGTGGGGGCCGTTGACCGCCGAGCGGCCCTGATCGAGAACGATGCGCGCCTCGTACGGGCCGCGGATGTCAGGTGCGCGAAAGACGGACTGCCAACCTGTCGCGACCCCGCCCGCCGGTGCGAAAACGAAGTACTCGCCGCCGCGCTTGAAGATTTTCGGGCCCTCGAGGGTGCTGTATCCGGGGAACTGGTTGCCGTCGATGATGGTGACTCCACCGTCATCTGCCGGCGCCAGACCGTCGGGGGTCAGACGGCGCAAGGTGATGACATTGTTGAAGCCGGCGCGGCTCCGCGCCCATGCGTGCACGAGCCAGACGCTGCCGTCATCGTCGAAGAACGGACAGGGATCGATGAGCCCTTTGCCGGGCAGAACCAGCGCCGGCGGGCTCCACTCGCCCAACGGATCGACGGCGGTGGTCACGGAGATGCCGAAATCGGGGTCCGGGTAGTAGATCCAGAAACGGCCGTCATTATGGCGGATGGCCGGTGCCCACACGCCGTTGCCGTGCTGGGGCGTAGTGAAGACCTCGTCCGGAACGAGCCGCGGCAGTGCATGACCCAGGAGCGTCCAGTTGACGAGGTCCCGCGAGTGCAGGATCGGGAGGCCCGGAACCTGGCTGAAGCTGGACGCCGTCATCCAGTAGTCCTCTCCGACCCTGACGACGTCGGGGTCCGAGTAGTCGGCGTACAGGACCGGGTTTGCAAACGTGCCGTCCCCGAGGTCGGGGGACCAGACCAGTGGGGGAGGCACGAGAAGGTCGAGCTTCAGGTACTGGACGATGGGAAGGTGCACTCGCACCATCTCACGCGCGGCCTGCTCCGCGACGAGCCGGGCCCCGAGTTCGGAGAAGTGGGTGTCGTCGTGTTTTCCTTCCGGCAGCTGCGGGTGTTCGCCGGGCTCGAAGTGCAGGTAGATCGACAGCGATTCCTCAGGACCGAGACCCTGCACCAGGATGCGCGTGGCGTCTTCCATCTCGAGCAGCGGCACGCCCTCCTCGGCCGCCACCTCGCGCACCACGCGAGGGTAGTCGCCGTGGCTGTCGTAGAAGGCCCCGGCCTCGTCAAAGCGCCGTCTCACGACCGGCGTCGCCAGGACCGGGTGGGCGCCGCGGGCGCGGGCCTCACGCACGAATCGCTGGAGGTTGGCCCGGTACTCGCCGTCGGGGTCGGTGAAGCGCGCGGGATCCTGGTTCTTTTCGTCATTGTGGCCGAACTGGATCACGACCCAGTCCCCCGGCGAGAGCGACTCGAGCAGGGCGTCCCAGTGTCCAAGGTCGCGAAAGGACTTCGTGCTCCGGCCGTTCACGGCTCGATTGTCGAGCTTGAGCGGTGGGTGGACCAACTCGGCGAACGCCTGTCCCCAGCCCCGTTCGGGAAGCGCGAGGTCCGGCTTGTCCGCCATCGTCGAGTCGCCTGCCAGGAAGAGCGTCGGACCGGCTGCCGGCTCCTCCGAAAAAGTGTGCGTCTGAGTGAGCGTCGGGGCGACCACAGCCCGGGTCGGATCCCAGCCCCCGAGGGCTGTGGCCGGAGTGATCTGATCGGCTTCTTCGGGTGTCAACTCCCTCGACCACGGGACGCGCCCAGAGCGTTTCGCCCCGGGTCCGGTGTTGCGGTACTCGAGATAGCGGCTGGTGGTTTCCCTCCAGGGCTTGTCCCAGTTGTTCCAGCCTTCGGGTCGGATGCCCGCACCCAGTTCGCAGCGCATGAAGAGCGTTGCGGCGAAGTCACGCCAGGGCCGCCCCAGGTAGCTCTGTTCGCCGTCGGCCACTGTGACCCGGCACGCATTGAAGATGAACCCGAAGGCGGCTTCGGGCGGGGTGGCAGTGGCCGTGATGTAGCTGCTGTCGAGTGATCGGATGTCGCAGTCCTCGAACCAGGCCGTCGCCCCTCCGAACAGGAAGTCGGTCGTGCCCTCGACGGTGCAGCGTTCGAAAAACTGCCTTCCGCGGTTGAGGAAGACCGTGTCCTGGTGCCCGAGCAGGCGACAGTTGCGGAAGAGGACGCGATCACCGTTGACGGCAACGGCCAGCGCCTGGCCCACCGGACCCGCGTCGTTCTGGATCGTCATATTCTCGACCGTGAAATCGTCGGCGTCGATGTAGAACGTCGGGGTCCGAAAGGTCCCGATCTTCTCGCCGTCGAGCCCCGTCATGTTGGCGTGCAGCCCGTAGACAAGGATGGTGCTCTCGGGGTCTTCGCCAATGAGGCGAACGTAGCGTTTCTCACGCTGGGCGTAAACGAGCTCCCGGTACACGCCCTTGCGCACGAAGATTGTTGCGGGGCTCTCGGGGGAACCCATCCCGATCCTGGCCATCGCCGCCTGGATCGTCGTGAAATCACCGCTGCCGTCCGTGGCGACCACCGCGGTGAGGAGCTTGGCATCGGTCTGGGCGTGGGCTGCGCTTGCCGCGAGAACCAGGATGGAGAAGAGGGGGAGAAGGGTTCGCATCGGGATCTTCGGCACGCAGGCCCCTTTTCGTCGTGGCGACGCTAGAACGTCCGCCGTATCGGTGTGGAGTATCGCCTTCGCACTGAGCGGCCGGTCACGTCACCGGGCCCGGGTTGAACAGCGCGAGCGGGTTGTGCAGGCGCAGCTTCTCCGCACAGGGCTGGTGGCGGCCGCTGGCAACATCCAGGATGAGATCGAACAGCTCGCGACCGACCGCTTCGATCGTCGCCTCGCCGGTCGCGATCCGGCCGGCGTCGAGGTCGATCAGGTCGGGCCACCGCCGCGACAGTGACGTGCGCGAGGCGACCTTGATCACGGGCGCCATCGCCAGGCCGTAGGGTGTGCCTTCGCCGGTGGTGAAGACATGCACGTTCATCCCCGCGGCGAGCTGGAGCGTGCCGCAGATGAAATCGCTCGCCGGCGTGGCAGCGAACACCAGGCCCTTCGTCGTCACGCGTTCGCCGGGAGCCGTCACCGCCCTGAGAGCGGAGGTTCCCGACTTCGCGACCGATCCCATCGCCTTCTCCACGATGTTGGCGAGGCCGCCGCGCTTGTTGCCGGGAGTGGTGTTGGCGGTGCGGTCCGCACCACCCAGGCGGAGGTAGTCGTCGTACCAGCGCATTTCGCGAATGAAGTCGCGCGCCACGTCCTCGCTGCTGCAGCGGGGCGTGAGCAGGTGCGAGGCGTCCCGCACCTCCGTGACCTCGGAGAAGATCACCGTGGCGCCGGCGCGCACGAGCAGGTCCGCGGCGTGACCGACCGCCGGGTTGGCGGTGACCCCGGAGAACGCGTCGCTGCCGCCGCACTGCAGACCGACAACCAGGTCGGAAGCGGGACAGGCTACACGCCGGCGGCGGGCGAGAACGGCGAGCCTCTTCTCGCCAGCCTCCATGATCGCCGCCACCATCTCCGCGAAACCACGGTGCCTGTCGTCCTGCAGGCGCACGAGGTTGTCGCCGCCGCAGGCGCATTCCCCGCCGGGTGGAAAAAGGCGGTCGGGCTGCAGCTTCTCGCAACCGAGGCTGACGACGAGGGTTTGACCGCCGAGGTTCGGGTTCAGCGCGAGGTTGCGGAGGGTACGGATCGGGACGGCAGCACCGGGAGCGTCGATCGCCACACCGCAGCCGTAGGAATGGCCGAGCGCCACCACGCCGTCGACGCCGGGGTAGCGCGGCAGCAGTTCCTTCCGGATGCGCTCGGCAGCGAACTCCACCGTCGGGACGACGCACTGAACGGTCGTGGTCAGCGCCAGGATGTTGCGCGTGCCGGCAGTTCCATCGGCGTTGCGGTAGCCTTCGAAGGAGAACCCCTCGAGTGGCGGTTGGGGCGGCGGCACGGCGGTGGCCAGGGGGAGGTCGTCCAGCTCCGGCGCGGGGGGAATCGTCAGCAGCTCCTCGCGGATCCACGAACCGCGCGGGATGGCCCGAGCCGCAAAGCCGATCGGAGTGCCGTAGCGGAGGATCGGGTCGCCCTCGGCGATGTCGTGCAACGCCACCTTGTGCGACTGTGGCACGGCCTCCCGCGCCACGAGGCCGTCATCCAGCGTGGTGCCTCCGGTCAAACCCTCGGTGCGGACGACGATGGCGACGTTGTCGGCGGGGTGGATGCGGACGAGGCGCGGGTCCATGGCCGGCTCCTCAGGACCTGCCTGTGCAACGGGTTCGGGCGGCAGCGAGCAGCTCCATCTGCCGGCGGGCGCCGGTGTTGAGCAGCGTCCCGTCGGACCCGCAGGCGATGAACCGGAATCCGAGCGCATGGTACCGGTCGAAGTCCTCGGGTCGAGCCATCAGCACGCCGAGCGACTTGCCGTGGCGGCGCGCCGCGGCCGACACGGTCTCGAGCGCTTCGCCGTAACGCGGGTGGTCGAACTGAGCCAGGATGCCGAGGCTCTGGGTGAGGTCCATCGGACCGACGAACAATACGTCGGCGCCGTCGACCGCGGCGATGGCTTCGACCGAGGCAAGGGCGCTCTCCGACTCGATCTGCACGACGCCGAGCAAGGTGGACGGTGTGGCCTCCATGTAGTCGCGGTAGGTGGCACCGAATTCGCAGGCGCGGTTGGCCGACGCCACGCCGCGCACGCCCTGCGGCGGGTAGCGGAGCCCGGCCACCGCCTTCGTGGCTTCGGGGGCCGAATCCACCTTCGGGAACATGATCCCCTCGGCGCCGAGATCGAGGACCCGGTGGGCGCGCTGGCGCTCGTGCGATTCGACGCGAACAATCACGCCGGCGGCGGTGGCCTCGAGCGCGTGGAGTTGGGCCAGCACGTCCGCCTCCGTGCCGCTGCCGTGCTCGAGATCGACGACGGCGAAGTCGTACCCGGCGCGCCCCATGATCTCGGCGGTGAGCGGGGAGCCGAGGTTCAAGAAACAGCCGACCAGCGTCTGGCCATCGTGAAGTCGCTTTTTGAGGTTCTTCATCCCCACCGGGTCTGCCTCCAGCCGCGCCGCCCCGTTTAAGAAACGTCCGCCGAAGTCTACCAGTCGCCTGCGGCCGGGTCGAAGGGCCCGACCTTCAGGCTGTCGATTCCCGCGCCGGTTGGAGCTCGATCCGCCGGATGGTGCCGGCGATGAAGACGAAGCTCACCGTCGCGAGCAGGGCGTGCGCCCCCACGTAGACGAGCGCTCCTTTGAATGAACCGGTGCTGCTCAGAATGTAGCCGATCACGATCGGGGTCACGACGCCGGCGAGATTGCCGAAGGTGTTGAACAACCCGCCGGCCAGCCCGGTGGCGGTCCTGGGTGCGACGTCGGACATGAGAGCCCACCCGAGGGCGCCCACGCCCTTGCCGAAGAAGGCCAGGCTCATGAAGAAGATCACGGCCCACTCGGTGGAGACGTAGTTGCAGGCGACGATCGACGAGGCGACGAACATCCCGGCGACGATCGGCGTCTTGCGGGCCGCGCTCAACGACCAACCGCGCCGCAGCAGCGCGTCGGATACCAGGCCGCCGAGCACACCGCCGACGAAACCGCAGAGCGCCGGCAGAACGGCGACGAATCCGACCTTGAGGATCGTCATGCCGCGGTCCTTGACGAGGTAGATCGGGAACCAGGTGAGGAAGAACCAGGTGATGACGTTGATGCAGTACTGGCCGAGGAAGATCCCGAGCAGCATCCGGTGGGCGAGCATGTGGCCGAGGTCGGTCCAGCGGAAACCACCGCCGCCGGTATTTCCCCGGCGATCGAGATCGACGAGACCGCCACCCTTCTCGATCAACGCGATCTCGGCTTCGTTGGCCCGTGGGTGGTCACGTGGAGCATGGACCACGCGCGGCCAGATCACGGCGAAGGCGAGCCCCAGCGCCCCCATCGTCCAGAACACGTACTGCCAGCCGAGGTACTGGGTGATCAGACCCATCACTGGATAGAACAGGACGATCGAGAAGTACTGCGCCGAGTTGAAGATGGCGGCGGCGGTGCCGCGCTCCGGGGCGGGGAACCAGGCCGCGACGATTCGGCTGTTGGCCGGAAACGACGGCGCCTCGGCCGCCCCGAGGAAGAGCCGCAGGCCGTAGAGCGTCCGCGCCGCGATGCGTGCGCTGCCGATGAGACCCACGAAGCCCTGCAGGGCGGTGAATGCCGACCACAGGGTGATGCTCCACAGATAAACGAGCCTCGACCCGAAGCGGTCGAGGAGCCAGCCGCCGGGGATCTGCAATGTCACGTAGCTGAGCGAGAAGGCGGAGAGCAGGAAGCCGAGGGCGACAGGGTCGAGCTTCAGGTCGCTCGCGAGCTGCGTGCCGACGATCGAGATCGTCGCCCTGTCTGCGTAGTTGACAGCGGTGATCGCGAACAGGAGGAGCACGATCCGCCAGCGGATGCGCGTCGGGCGCGGATCGTGGGCGGCGGTAGGCATGAGAGGGGAGTTTTTCATCTCCTGTCGGCGGGTACTGCTTCAGTCTTTCGGGGTGGTGCCGATGACGTGGCCGGAGAGCTTTTCGAGGTGGGTCAGCAGCGCCGAGTGGTCCAACTCGGCCTGGCCCTCACTGACCATCGAGGTGAACATCTGGTTGACGAGGGCGGTGACGGGCAGCGCCACGCCGTACTCCTGGGCGGTTGCGAGGATGATCCCGAGGTCCTTGCGGTGGAGCTTGATCTTGAAACCCGGCGCGAAGTCGTGGTTCAGAAAGTTTGGACCGCGGACCTCCATCACCTTGTTGCCCGCGAGACCGCCGCCGAGGACCTCGAGGATGATGTCGGGCTGCACACCGGCCTTCGAGCCGAGCACGAGGGCCTCGGAGACCGCCTCGATGGTCAGGGCCACCACGATCTGGTTGCACGCCTTGACCACCTGACCGGCGCCGTGAGGGCCGCAGTGGGTGATCGTTTTCCCCATCGCCTCGAAAATCTTCTTCGCGGCCTCGAAGTCCGCCGTATCTCCGCCAACCATGATCGACAGGGTCCCGGCGATGGCGCCCTTGTCGCCTCCGCTCACCGGGGCGTCGAGCACGCGGATTTTCCTCTGCTTCCCTTCCGTCGCGATCCTCCGGGAGACGACCGGGGAGATCGTGCTCATGTCGATCACGAGCTGGCCCGGGCGGGCGCCGGCGAAGACGCCGTTTGAACCGAGGATGGCGGCCTCGACGTGCCTATCCTCCGGCAGCATCGTGATGACGACGTCGCTCTTCTCCGCGACCTCCATCGACGAGGCGGCCGCCGGCACACCCTCGTTCTCGAGCGCCTCGACCGCGGCGCGGTCGAGGTCGAAGATCGTGACCGGGTAGCCGGCGTTGACGAGGTTTCCGACCATGGGCCGGCCCATGATGCCAACACCGATGAATCCGATGCTTTCTGCCATGAAGTGAGTCCCTCCTCAAAATATCCGCCACGGCCGGGCCCGTGGCGGCTCCTCAGTGGAAATGGTAACGGATCCGGTGTTCGAAGAGTCGCGCGACGTGCCGCGAGTTCGCCTCCGCGCTGCCAGCTGAGAACGCCCGCATGGCTCCTTGTGTTCGTGGCCTCCGTCGATATTGGTCAGACCAAATTCATCGAAATCGCGAAAATTCTAGCAGAAGTAAACAGTCATCGGTGTTCTGTTCGTGGGATTCTTGACGTCGGGTATCCTTAGGAACATAGACCAGGACTGGAAGATCGAGGCTGATCAATGATTTCCACGAAGGTGTTTACTTGCGAGCAAATGGTGTTAGAATATCCCGCGTGGTCAGACCAATGTCGAAAAATAGCGACAATCTCGTGGAAGAGCTGAAAGAACCTGGCTGCGCCGATCCTCCCATGGCCGCGTCGCTGGTCGTGGCCCACATCCGTCGCCTCATCGAATGTGGTGACCTCAAAGCCGGAGACCAGCTGCCGCCGGAGCGGGAGCTGGCCAGGTTGACCGGAGTGAGCCGGGCCAGCGTCCGTGATGGCATCAGGTCGCTTGCAACCGTCGGCGTTGTCGAGGCCCGACGCGGCGCCGGCACCTTCGTATCAGAGGGGTCGCCGCTTTTCGATGTGAATCCGTTGTCCATTTTTTCGGCTCTTCACGGGATTCCCCAGTCGGAGCTCTTCGAGACGCGCCGGGTCATCGAAATCGACCTTGCGGGGCTCGCTGCCGAACGGGCCGGCGGCGAGGAATTGGCCGCGATCTCCGAAGAGGTGATGGAGATGTTCGCGTCCCGCGACGACGTCCATCGCTTTCTCCTCCACGACATCCGTTTTCATCGGGCGGTCGCGGCGGCGGCGCGAAATCCGCTGATGGCCGCGATCATGGAAATGGTCGCCGACCTTTTCTACGACCAACGAAAAAGCACGGTCGATCGCTGGCGTGGCGCGGATGAAGCCGCCGAGCAGCACCGCCGGATCTACCAGGCGATCAGGGCGGGCGATGTCGAGTCGGCACGACGTGAAATGGACGAGCATCTTCAGTGGGCGCAGACCACGCTGGCCCTCGAGGTCAAGGCTGGGCTCAACCGCGAAGAAACCGACGAAGTCAGTGGGCCGTGAGCTCGAGGAGGCTGAATGAACTTCCGCGAAAAACTCGAATCGATCCGCCGGAACCCTTCGCAGTCAGTGGACGAAAGGTTCGTCATTGAGGTGCCGTCCGGAGGAGGGCTCGAGGTTGCCCCGAGATCCATCGCGTGGATCGACGGAGGTGCGTTGATGGTGGGCCGGTTGGGCGATCAGCGGCGAATCCTCGTCGTGGATCTGGAAGGGGACTCCGGCCTGGTTGGGAAATTTTCCGGCGAAAAATGGACGGTGGAACCCGGTGTGGAGTGTCGCTGCGGTGAGCTCGACCACCACAACGCGGTTGCGGTGAGAAAGGTGTACGAGATCGCACGGCCCCGACCGCTCGGTCTTGCCGATTCCTTTGGTCTTGGGGACCGTCTCGGAGTGGCCGGACCCGCGCATTTGCGTGCCATGCGGGGCAGCGGATTCAAACCGGTTTTGGCACAGCAGTCCATCCGCGAGCTCGAACGCACCGAGCGTTCTGCGGACGAAGTCATGGATGCGGCCACCTGGGCGGTGATCGAAGAGGGGTGGATCGATGATTGGGGCGCGGACGCCGATCATCTGAAGACGCCGGAGGATGTCAAACGGATGGCGGCGGCGGGATTCACCATGTTCACCATCGACCCCGGCGACCACGTTGTCGACGCCGCGGACGCAATGGATGCGGTTGCACTGGAAGAGGCCTTTGGCGACCTTCCTTGGGACGATCTCGCGGAAACGCCCGCCGGCGCCGCAGCCCGATACACGGGAGCCGCGCTGCGCGTCGGGTCAGATCTCGTGCTCGAGCCCGGGATTGTGGATGTCCACCGGGCGTGGGTCAAGTACGGGGCGTCGCTGGCCCACGCGGCGAGAATGTACCGCCACATCGCTGCAACCATGGGAGCAAGGCCCTTCGAGGTCGAGGTCTCGGTGGACGAGACCGCGTCGGTGACCTCGCCTTTCGAGCATTTCTTGGTGGCCACCGAGTTGCGCAGGCTTGGTGTCCAATGGGTGGGTCTGGCGCCGCGATTCGTCGGCCACTTCGAAAAAGGCATCGATTACCGGGGCGATCTCGATCTTTTCCGGCGCGAGTACATCAAGCACCTGGCCATCGCCGAGGCCCTCGGCCCATACAAGATCAGCATCCATTCCGGGAGCGACAAGTTTTCGGTCTACAAGGTGATCGGTGATATCGGCGCCGGGGGTGTCCACGTCAAGACGGCGGGCACGAGCTATCTCGAGGCGCTTCGCACCATTGCGGCGAGCGAGCCCGTCCTCTTCCGGGAGATTCTCGACTTTTCGCGCTCGCTCTACGAAAACGAGCGGCGCACCTACCACGTGTCGGCGCAGCTTGAACGGGTGCCGGCGAGCGCGAGCATGAGCGACGACGATCTGGCGGCTCTCTTCGATGACGAGGACGCCCGCCAGGTGCTGCACGTGACATTCGGGCGGGTACTGACCGAAAAGACCCCGAACGGAGATTATCTGTTCAAAGACCGTGTTCTGACGGCGCTCGCAACCCATGAGGCGGCGCACTTCGAAAATCTGGTCACGCACTTCAGGCGCCACACGGCGCCCTTCGGCACCGCCGGTGGGGAGATCTCATGAGTTATCTGAACGATTTGTTTTCGCTTGAAGGCAAGGTTGCGGTGGCGATCGGTGCCGGAGGGGTGCTGGCCGGTGCCATGGCCGAAGCCCTCGGCGCGGCAGGCGCGCGGGTGGCGGTCCTCGACCTCAATTCTGAGGCGGCGGAGGCGCGCGCCAAGACTATTCGCAAGGAGTCCGGAGTCGATGCTCTCGGCATCACGGCTGACGCAACCAGCGAGGAAGACCTTCGCAATGCCCTGGGCCAGATTCTGAGCCTGTGGGGGCGGGTCGACATCCTGCTCAACGCACCCGGTATCAACTCGGGGACGCCGTTCTTCGACATCACCCAGGATGAGTGGGATCGCATCCTCTCGGTCAACCTCAAGAGCATGTTCCTGGCCTGCCAGATCTTCGGCAAGGAAATGGTGGATCGTGGTGAGGGCGGTTCGATCATCAATATTTCGTCGGCCTCATCGGGGCCACCGCTTTCGAAGGTCTTCACATACTCGATCACCAAGGCCGGGGTCAACAACCTGACGCAGTTCCTGGCTCGGGAGTGGGCGCCGAGCGGGGTCCGGGTCAATGCCGTCGCTCCGGGCTTTTTCCCGGCCGAGCAGAACCGCAAACTCCTGACCGAGGAACGTACCGCGTCGATCATGGGTCACACCCCGATGGCTCGATTCGGCGAGGCCGATGAACTCGCGGGCGCTGTGGTGTGGTTGGCCGCGGAGAAGGCGTCCAGTTTCGTGACCGGCTCCATCGTCCGTGTCGACGGCGGCTTTACCGCCATGACCATCTGAGGGGCTGCGCATGTTTGTCGAATGCGCCAATACTGAACGCAGTCTGAGCGACATCGAGATCCGCGAACTCGTGTGCGAAGGACTCGGCAAACTGGAGTTGTCCGGCCGGCGGGTGTTGGTCGTCATCCCGGACGGGACGCGGACGGCGCCGATCAATTCGCTCTTCGGTCTGCTCGGCGATGTCCTCGGGTCGAAGGTCGAGGCCCTCGACTACCTCATAGCCCTCGGTACGCATCCGCCGATGGATGACGCAGCCAAATCGAAGCTCCTCGGGACTCCCGTTGTCGATGGGAAGGCGGGCCCCTCGCGGGTCTTCAACCACCGTTGGGAGTCGCCCGACACCTTCGCGACTCTCGGTACGATCCCGGCTTCGGAGGTCGCGGCCGAGACCGACGGCATGCTCGAGATAGACATCGCCGTGCGCCTCAACCGGCTGGTCGGCGACGAGGATGGGAACACGCCGTACGACCACATTCTGGTCTGTGGGCCGGTCTTTCCACACGAGGTGGCCGGTTTTTCCGGCGGCAACAAGTATTTCGTGCCCGGCGTCGCCGGTCAGGAGGTGATCGACGCCACCCACTGGGTCGGTGCGCTGGTGACGAGCCAATCGATCATCGGCGTTCGTGAGACACCCGTGCGGCGTCTCATCGACCGGGCCGCGTCGTTCATTCCGACACCGAGGAGCCTGATCGCCCTGGTGATGCACGGGCAGAACCTGCACGGCATCTTCATGGGCGGGATGGAGGAGGCGTGGCGGGCGGCGACCGAACTCTCAGCCGAGCTCGACATCGTGTGGGTCGACCAACCTTTCAAACGGGTCTTGTCGGTGATGCCGGAGATGTACGACGACATCTGGACCGGCGCCAAGGGGATGTACAAGCTCGAACCGGCGATCGTCGACGATGGCGAGGTCGTGATCTACGCACCCCACATCACCGAGGTGTCCTATGTTCACGGGCACTATCTCGATGAGGTCGGCTATCACGTGCGTGACTACTTCACCGCCCAGTGGGATCGCTTCAAACACATCCCGTGGGGCGTGCTGGCGCACTCGACCCATCTGCGCGGAGGCGGCACCTTCGTCGACGGCGTCGAGAAAGCGCGGATTCGCGTGACGTTGGCGACCGGCATACCACGCGAACGCTGTGAAGCGATCGGTCTCGGTTATCTGGATCCTGCGACGGTCGATTTCAGTGAGTGGGAAGGCCGGGAAGACGAAGGCATCGTGCTGGTGCCCCGGGCAGGAGAACAACTGTTTCGAGTGAAAGACGGCGGCTGAGGCCGTCGATCGAGGAGGAGAACATGGGGAGAGCGGACATCGGTCTCATCGGGCTGGCGGTGATGGGACAGAACCTGGTTCTGAACATGAACGACCACGGCTTCAAGGTGGCGGTTTACAACCGCACGGTGGCGACGGTGGATGAGTTTCTCGCGGGCAACGCCAAGGGCACCGAAATCGTCGGCGCCCACTCGCTCGAGGAACTGGTCGACGCGTTGGCGACGCCACGCAGGGTGATGCTGTTGGTCAAGGCCGGCAAGCCGGTGGATGACTTCATTGAAATGCTGATACCGCTGCTCGGCCAGGGAGACATCATCATCGACGGCGGCAACTCCAACTACAACGACACCATTCGGCGAACGGCGTACGTGGAGTCCAAGGGCCTGCTCTACATCGGCACCGGCGTGTCGGGTGGAGAAGAGGGCGCCCGTCTCGGTCCCTCGATCATGCCCGGCGGTTCGCCGGCCGCGTGGCCGCACGTCAAACCGATCTTCCAGGCGGTTTCGGCCAAGGTGGACGACGGCAGCCCGTGCTGCGAGTGGGTGGGCGAGAACGGCGCCGGCCACTTCGTCAAGATGGTCCACAACGGTATCGAGTACGGCGATATGCAGTTGATCTGCGAGGCCTACCAGTTGATGAAGGAGGGGCTCGGACTCGATTGCGATCGCATGCACCAGGTGTTCGCCGAGTGGAACAAGGGCGAACTCGATTCCTACCTCATCGAGATCACCCGCGACATCCTCGGCTTCAGGGACAAAGACGGCGATGCGGTGGTCGAGAAGATCCTCGACACCGCCGGCCAGAAGGGCACCGGGAAATGGACCGCGACATCGGCCCTCGATATGGGCGTGCCGTTGACACTCATCGCCGAGGCGGTGTTGGCGCGGTTCCTGTCCGCCCTCAAGGACGAGAGGGTCGCAGCCTCGAAGGTCCTGGGGGGTCCGGATGCCACGTTCGACGGCGACACCGATGCCTTCGTCGATGACCTTCGGCAGGCCCTCTACGCGGCCAAGATCGTGTCCTACGCCCAGGGCTACATGCTGATGCGGGCAGCGGCGAAGGAGTATGGCTGGAACCTCAACAACGGCGGCATCGCCCTGATGTGGCGCGGCGGCTGCATCATCCGTTCGGCCTTCCTCGGCAAGATCAAAGAGGCCTTCGATAACGACCCGGGACTCACGAATCTGTTGCTCGATCCCTATTTCACGCAAGCGGTCGAAACCGCACAGGCGGCGTGGCGGCGGGTGGTCTCGAGAGCCGTGCAGATGGGCATTCCGGTGCCTGCCATGTCCAGCGGTCTGGCCTTCTTCGACGGGTATCGCAACGGCAGGCTGCCGGCCAACCTGCTCCAGGCCCAGCGCGACTACTTCGGCGCCCACACCTACGAACGGGTCGACCGGCCGCGCGGCGAGTTCTTCCACACCGACTGGACGGGGCGGGGCGGGGATGTCACGGCGAACACGTACCAGGCATGAGCGAAGAGAATTCGGAATTCGGAATTCGGAATTCGGAATTGCATCACCGCGAGTGAATGAGCTGGAAAGGAAAAAATGGAAATGATCACCTTTCGCCAAGACTGCAAGTACGCACTTCTGGTGCCCACCAGTATGGGTGTTCGCCTGACCCCCACCAACGGCCAGGGAGTTCATTGCAGCAAGACATTTGTCATGGAGGTCACGAGCGCCGAATCGAACGTGGCGAGTGTCTCCTCCTATCTCGGCCTCCCCGTGAAGGTCCTGACGGCCTTCGTCAAAGGCAGCCCGATCTCGCGCATGATCAAGGACGACCTGGCGGGTCGTCATATGGACTACGAGGGCCGAGATGTCGATCAGGGAGGACCCTGGGGATACCGCCACCAGATCAACATGGCGGACACCGGATTCGGCTCCCGCGGGCCCCGCGTCCACAATGACCGGGCGGGCGAGGTCGGACTCACCCTCGACGCCAAAGACTTCGACTTCGATCGGATCTTCGGGAG
Source organism: Candidatus Sulfomarinibacteraceae bacterium (assembly GCA_963741385.1). GTDB lineage: Bacteria > Acidobacteriota > Thermoanaerobaculia > Thermoanaerobaculales > Sulfomarinibacteraceae > Sulfomarinibacter. The sequence goes on along the minus strand of CAVUHO010000014.1, from coordinate 539,152 downwards.
CGAGGGAGTTCGTGTCGTGCACCTGTCGGGGCTCGTCGCTGCCCTGTCCCCCCAGACCAGCACGTTCTGCCTGGATGTCGCTCGAGCCGCCAAAGAACGTGGCAGCCGCATCTCGTTCGATCTCAACCACCGCGCCTCGTTCTGGGCCAATCGTGAAGAAGAGTTGCACCGGGTCTTCCACGAGATCGCCTCCTTGTCCGATGTGCTCGTCGGCAACGAGGAAGACTTCCAGCTCTGCCTCGGCATCGAGGGCCCGGAATCGGGGGGCAAGGACCTCGCTGCGAAGATCGAGACCTTCAAGGGCATGATTGAACGCGCCAAGGTGGCCTACCCGGAAACAACGGTTTTTGCCACCACCCTGCGCGAGGTCATCAGTGCCAATGCCCATCTGTGGGGCGCCGTTGCAGCGGTGGGCGACGAGTGGCACGTCGTCGAGCCGCGCGAGATCGTCGTCCTCGACCGCATCGGCGGCGGCGACGGATTCGTCGGCGGCATGCTCTACGCAATGCTCAGGGAATGGCAGCCCGAGAAGTGGATCCAGTTCGGGTGGGCGAGCGGCGCCCTGGTGACGACCCTGCTGACGGACTACGCCCAACCGGCGGACGAGGAGCAGATCTGGAGCATCTGGGCGGGCAACGCCCGGGTTCGACGCTGACCGAGCCCAGGGTCACGGACTGTGAAGCGAGAGAATCCCCGGTGACAGCCCGGTCGACGTGGCCGTGACGACGACCGCTTCGTGGCTGCCGCCGATCGTCACGTAGGCCCTGCCGAGCCCGCGCGCCACAACGATCTCGTGGGCTTCGTTATAGGCATGGCGCCGGCCGGGGCCTTCCACCGTGATCCGAACGGCGCCGTTCCAGTCACCCACCACTGTGCTTGATTCGTCGAGAATCTCGACATCCAGTTCCATGGTCGGTGCCGCCGAGCCAGCAGCGGGTCTGAGGTGGACCCGCTCGGCCTTTCCAAAGCGTCTCACGCTGTCCTGCGCCACTCTGACGTCGAGAGAACCGGTGGCGATGATTTCTTCGAATGCGCCGTACAGGGGAAGCACGTGGTGGATGGCGCCCTCGAGGACAGCGATCATCGAGCCGTCCCGGGCGAGCCGCAGGGTCTCGCAGTTGGTGAACGCGTGGAGTTCGAGAGGGGGGCGTCCCTCATTGTCGCTGCGGTGTTCGATCCGGTATCTCGACGCGGAGGTTTCGGGACCGGGCTGCGTCACGAAAAGTGCGACGAAGGGCCCGTCCGCAAACCGGGCGCGGAACAGCGCTGCCGCCATCTTGGGCCGACGCCAGGCATCGAACAGCCCGGTCAACCTGCGGTAACGGTTGCGGTACTCCGTGGCGTAGTCCGTAAAGCTCCACACAGCATGGCCCGCGACGTACGGCAGGTCCGCCACCCGCTCCCACTCCCGCTCCAGGGTCGCGACCTGGCGGAGCTCCTCGAGGTCGTCGCCCCTGACGCTCTGCGGGTGGTTGCAGCACTCCGACAGCACCACGTTTTTCAGCCGGCTGGCGGCGCAGGCGTCGGCCACCACGTCCAGCTCGTAGTTGACACCCCACACGTCGGGCACGCCGATCGTCCGCTCCCGCTGCGCACGGTAGAGGTGGTTTTCGGCGTAGGTAAGCGGTCGCTGCGGGTCGAGCTCGCGGGCGATTGCACGCAGTTCGAGGTAGGCTTTTCGCGACCGCGACTCGTTGCCCATGCCCCACAGCACGACGCTGGGGTGGTGGCGGTCCCGCTCGATGAGGTCCCGCATCTGCCGCCGCGCCGCCCGCCGCCAGCCGCGGGCGGTGCGAACGCTCTTCCAGGTGGCGATCTCGGCGTAGACCATGAGGCCGAGCTCGTCGCAGGCATCGAGAAACACCGGAGACTGAGGGTAGTGCGACAACCGGACGAAGTTGCACCCGATGTCCTTGAGTATCCTGGCGTCGCGCCGCTGGAGTTCGTCGGGGAGGGCGTTGCCGAGACCGGGGATGGCCTCGTGCCGGTTGCAGCCGTGCAGGTCGACCCGGACGCCGTCGAGGAAGAACCCCTGGTGCGGCCGGAACTCGGCCCGGGTGATGCCGAACCGGACCCGGACCACATCGGCCATGTCGCCATCGATCGTGAGCCGGCCTTCGGCCCGGTAGAGGGAGGGATTGCCGGGCGACCAACACTGCGGGTCGGGGACCTCGAGCACTGCCGTCCGTCGCCCGACGTCAGCGGGGCCGTTCCAGACCGGAATGGCGCCCACCCGATGCCCGTGAGCGTCGGTGACGCTCCATTCCACCGAGACCTCGCGAGCGCCGGCCGGCGCGCCCGCGAGGGCCCATTCGATGGTCACGAGTTCGGCGCGGGAATCCTGCGTGCGGCAATCGACCCGGAGTCGATCCACATCGAAACGCGTCTCAGGCAGGCCCTCCACCCACGCGCCGCCCGCCAGACCGCCGTGGAGGATGAAGTCCGGCCGCCGGAAACCGGGCAGCACGTTGCGATGCCACCGGTTGTCGAGCCGCACGGCCAGCAGGTGTTCGGCATCTCCGTCCATCGGCGGGAGGTCGACGGTGATGCCCAGGTACTGTCCGTCCACCGTGGCCAGTCGGCGTCCGTCGAACCAGACGTCGCCGACGCCGTAGAAGCCGCCGGTCCTCAGCCTCCAGGTCGTCCCGTCAACGGGACCCGTCGCCGGGAGGTTGAAAGCCCTCCGATAGGCGCCCCAACCGGAGTAGCTGCGCCGGCCGAACTGGAACGTGTCAGAGGCGTTCCAGGAGTGGGGGAGCGCCACCTTCTCGCCGCCGCCCCCGTGTCCGCCGAGCCAGGTGCGGCCGACCCGTTCCCGGGTGAATTCCCATCCATCCTCGAGGGCGATTCGGGGCCGCAGCGGAGTTTCGATCATCGGGGGACATAGTACCCGAATGTGGAATTCGGAATTCGGAATTCGGAATGTCGGCCAGGGGCTTCACGGATTTCGGATTTGCTCGCGGCCTGCGGCCGCGGCGTCTACCCGCCATGAGCGGGTGGCCGATGGCCGACCTCCACCCACCCTTCCTTCTCGGCCTTCGGCCACAAACCGCTCCTGACGGGCAGTGCCGGATTTTCCACCCACCCGCCCGGCACGCGGCCCGCATTGAGGACCGCTTGTGGGGCAGCCGTCCCGGCTGCCGGGTGGGTGGAACCGCCTGCGGAAGGCCGGCGTGCGGCGGAGGTGCCTGGCATCCGGCCCGTCCGACGGGCCGCGTGCCTGGCTCCTCCCGGGAAGAGCGTCAGGAAAGGCGGGCCTGGGAGAAGGCTTTTGGACCGTCGTGCGGAAAACCCGCACCACAACCGCTTTCAGAAGCATCGGCTACTTCGCCTTCGAAGCCTCGTCGAGCATCTCGGCCAGGTTCGCGGGATCGGTGGTGGGGAGCTTGCACTGGAAATTGCGGCAGACGTAGGCGGCGGCTTTGCCGTCGACCATTTCGTAGGCACCGGTGAAGGGCACCAGCTCGCGAATCGAGTCGCCGGCTTTGCCGGTCGCGACGAGGAGTACGGAGGCGTTGGGGAGATACGGTTTGCGTGCGGTCTCGATGAGGGCGCGGGTGTCAGTGCCGTCGGGGTCGCCCACAATGACGATCTCGAGGGACGCCCCGACACGCAGTTGCAACGCCGATACCAGCTGGGTGTGGGCGGAGGGTTGGCCCGCGATCCCGGTGGCAAAGGCGGCCATCACCCGGTCGGCCGATTCCTCGAAGGCGCTGTCACCGGTGAGACGGGCCAGCCGAACGAGGTTGGAGGCGGCGGTCGAATTGCCGCTCGGGATCGCCCCGTCGTAGACCTCCTTCTGCCGCACCAGCAGCTCCTCGTTGTCGGCCGCCGAAAAATAGTAGCCGCCGTGTTCGCTATCCGCAAACAGGGTGTCGGTCTGGCGTTGCAACTCGGTGGCCTCGGCCAGGTAGCGGGCGTCTGAGGTCGCCTCGAAGAGTTCGAGCATCGCGGTCGTCATGAAAACGTAGTCGTCGAGAAACGCCGGGATCGAGGCGTCGCCGTCGCGGTATCGATGCAACAGACGCCCCTTGCCGTCCCGCATGTCGTCGAGCACGAACGAGGTTGCACGCTCTGCCGCGGCGATCCACTGCGGTTCGTCGAACACCCGGCCGGCGGCAGCCATCGCTGCCGCCATCAGTCCATTCCAATCCGCCAGCACCTTGTCGTCCTTGAGCGGGTGGACTCGTTCTTCACGGGCCCTGAAGAGGCGGTCGCGGCAATCCTCCACGCGCTTGTCGAAGACCTCCCGGTCCAGTCCCATCGCCGCGGCGGTTTCGGCGTGGCCGCGCCTGAGGTGCGGAATGTTGGCCCCGGTCTGGGCGCCGCTGGCCTCGTCACGGAAGTTGCCGTCGGCGGTGAGGTTCCACACCGCGGTGGCGAACGCGGCGTCCTGCGCCCCCAACACGCCCTCAACCTCAGCGAGCGTCCACAGATAGAAGAGACCCTCCTCGCCTTCGCTGTCGGCGTCTTCCGCCGAATAGAAAGCGCCTTCGGGCGAGGTCATGTCGCGCAACACGTAGGTTTCGATCTCGCGGACGGTGCGTTCGAAAACGGGGTTGCCGGTCGCCTGCCAGGCTTCGGTGAAGGCCATCGTCAGCATCGCCTGGTCGTACATCATCTTCTCGAAGTGGGGCACGAGCCACCCGGCGTCGGTGGAGTATCGGTGGAACCCGAACCCCACCTGGTCATACATACCGCCGAGGCGCATCTGCTCGAGAGTGTTCTCCACCATGTCGAGTGCCAATTGGTTACCGGTCGCGCGCCAGTATCGGGTGAGAAAAATGAGGTTGTGGGGCGACGGGAACTTGGGCGCCGATCCGAACCCGCCATTGACGGCGTCGTAGCGCCCGCCGAGCTGCCGGAACGCCTCGTCGATCACCTTGGGTTCGAGAGATCCGGCGGCGGATTGCGGCGCCATCTTCTGCAGACCGGCGACGATCTGCCGGGTGGTGCCCAGAACCTTGTCGCGGTCGGAGTGCCACACCTGATCGATGCGGGGAATCAGGTCGAGCATCCCGATGCGGCCGTAGCGGCTCTCGCGGGGGATGTAGGTGGCGGCGTAGAACGGCTGTTTGTCGGGGGTCATGATGATCGTGAGCGGCCACCCGCCACCTCCTGTCATCATCTGGCAGACCGTCATGTAGACCTGATCGATGTCGGGGCGTTCCTCGCGGTCGACCTTGATGTTGATGAAGGCCTCGTTCATCAACGCGGCGACCTGCGGGTCCTCGAAGCTCTCGTGCTCCATGACGTGGCACCAGTGACAGGTGGCGTACCCGATCGAGAGGAAGATGGGTTTGTCTTCTTTGGCGGCCCGGGCGAACGCCTCCGGGCCCCAGGGATACCAGTCCACCGGGTTGTCGGCGTGTTGCAACAGGTAGGGGCTCTTGGTACCGGCGAGCCGGTTCCTTTTCATTGGCGGGTCGCTCTCGGCGGCGTGATTCATGCAGGCTCCAATCATGGCTGCGGCCGCCATGACGACGTGAAGTGGCTTCATGGCTTGTGAAACAGGGCGTGGGGTGGGGCCATTCCGGTGTGGAATTTCGGATTTGCTCGCGGCCTGAGGCCGCGGCGTCTACCCGCCATGAGCGGGTGATCGATGGCCGGCCTCCACCCACCCTTCCGTTCCGGCCGTCGGCCACATTCCGCTCCTGACGGGCAGTGCCGGATTTCGGATTTCGGATTTGCCACCCTCCCACCCCCAACGCAAAGACGCAAAGCCCACCCACCCAACCACCCCCGCCTACGCGCTGAGCGCGTCGGTTCCGCGTCGTGATGCCTGCTCGGTCGCTTATGTCCGGACCCTTTTCCTTTCCTTGGACATTCGAAAGGCGAGGCCTGCGCTCCCCGGGACCTCGCCGGGTGTGGGATCCGGCCTCTGCGCCTCTGGGACTCAGCGTCTTTGCGTTGAATTTCCTGACGGCTGGAGAGCGGGGATCCAGTTCAGGCATAATGAGACTACCCAAGGAGGAGCGAATGGACCCGAGCACGTATGCGGCACGACGAGAAGCTTTGAGAGCGGCGGTCCCGAATGGCGCCATACTGATCATGGGCAACGAGGATTCGGCCAGGAACTACGTGGACAACGTCTATCCGTTCCGCCAGGACTCCCACTTTCTCTATTACGGCGGCGTCAGCCATCCCGGGCTCGCTCTGCTGATCGAGCCGGATGGCGGCGCGGTGCTCTTCGGTACCCCCGACCAGAGGGATGACGTGATCTGGTACGGTCCGCACGCGACCCTCGCCGATCACGCCGTGGCCGCGGACGCGGCTGAACACGCCGATATCGGTGGGCTGGCGGGCAAGATCTCGGCGTTGCGCGGCGCCGGTGTCGACGTCCATTACCTGCCGCCATACCGGGCGCAGCGCCGCTTTGCACTGGCGAGGCTTCTGGGTGTCGATCCGCGGGAGGTCGGGGCACAGACCTCGGTCGCACTGGTGCGCGCCGTCGTCGCCCAGCGTTCCGTCAAGGAGGAGTGCGAGATCGACGAGATCGAGGACGCGCTGGCAGTGACAGCCGGCATGTACGCCGCCACCCTGCGCGCCACCGCGGCGGGCCGTTCCGAGGCGGAGATCGCTGCGGTCCACATAGCGGAGGCGATCAGCGCGGGCTGTGGTCAGGCCTTCAGCCCGATCGTCACCGTGCACGGCGAGGTCCTTCACAACGTCACCTACGACAACACTCTTTCCGAGGGGGACCTGCTGCTGGTGGACAGCGGCGCCGAGGCGCCGAGCGGTTACGCGTCGGACATCACCCGTTCCATGCCGGTGTCGGGTCGATTCACCACCCGGCAACGCGAGATCTACGAGGTGGTGCTCGCCGCCAACCAGGCCGCCATCAACGCCGCTGCGCCGGGTGTCAGCAACCGTGACCTCCACCTGCTGGCGGCGCTGACGGTGGCGTCGGGCCTCAAGGATCTCGGCCTCATGCAGGGCGACGTGAATGCGGCCGTGGAGGCCGGCGCGCATGCGCTGTTCTTTGTCCACGGCCTCGGCCACATGATGGGTCTGGATGTCCACGACATGGAAGACCTGGGCGACGTGGTCGGCTACGAACAAGGCGAGGAACGGTCGTCCCAGTTTGGACTCGCATATCTGAGGCTCGCGCGTCCGCTCGAGAGCGGATTCGTCATCACCATCGAACCCGGCATCTACTTCATTCCCGCCCTGATCGACCGCTGGCAGGCCGACGGCCTGCACCGGGATTTCATCCGCTACGACCGGGTCGAGGACTATCGGTGGTTCGGGGGGATCCGCATCGAGGACGACGTGTTGATCACCGGTACCGGCAGCAGAGTGCTCGGCCCGCCGATCCCGAAGACGGTCGCCGACGTCGAGGCGGCGATGGCGCAAAGATAATTCTTAATTTTGAATTTTGAATTTTGAATGACAGCACAACATCCCGGCCCTCTTGGCAGGTGCGGATGGGAATTCAAAATTCATAATTCAAAATTGAGAATTGTCGCGGTCCGCGAAGAATTCGCGGACCGCGGCCTCGGGGTCGTCGTGGATCAGGTTCGTGGGATCGCCGTGGGTCCACTCCTCCGGCAGCAGGCGGGCGTAGCGGGGATCGAGAAAGCGCCGGCCCATGATGACGATCACTCCGCGGTCGTTTTCCGATCGCAGCAGGCGGCCCGCCGCCTGAACGACGCGGGTCAGCCCGGGGATCAGATAGGCGTAGGCGAAGCCGTGTTCGTAGAACTCGTCGTAGTAGCCCTTGAGCAGCTCCCGTTCGAGGTTGTATTGCGGCAGCCCCGGCGACACCACGATCACCTGCGACAACATGTCGCCCGGGTAGTCCACCCCTTCGGCGAAGATGCCGCCGAGGACGGCCAGCAGGAGGTGCGGGTTGCCGTTGCCGAGAGCGGCGAGGATCTCGCGCTGTTCGGCATCGGTGACACCCGGTCGTTGCACGATGAGTGAGTGGGTCATCGGCGGCAGCCGGTCGTGCACCGCTTCGAGAAACGCATAGCTCGGGAACAGAGTCAGGATGTTGCCTGCGGGGTGGGACAACCGGGCGATCCACGACGCGATGCGGTCGTAGTGGGCGGCACGCCGCCGGTAGGTGGTGTCGACATCGGTGATCGCGATCACCAGGCGGTTCTCGGGCGGGAACGGCGATGGCACGTAGAGTTCGTCGGTGCGGTGGGCGTCGAAGCCCAGCAGGTCGCGGTAGAAATCGAAAGGCTCGAGGGTCGCCGACATGGCGATGGCCGACGCGCTGCCGTCGAGCACTTCACCGACAAACCGCGATGCGTCGCGACAGAATATCCTCAGGGTGGCGCCTCCGGGGCCGTTGCGCTGGGCGATGTGAACGAACTCATCACCCCCCAACGACAGGACGCGGTGGAATCTCGTCAAATCGAGAAAGACCTCGAGGACCGGGTCTTCGGCGATCCACAACTCGTGTTCGCGTTTGTAGAGAAAATAGCTGAGCATCGCGCCGTCGAAGGCGATCCGCAGATCGGAGATCGCGTCTGGCCGCAGATCGGCCGGGCCCTCGTCTGGCCCCTCATCGCCGAGACTGTCGCCGACACGTCCTTTGACCTCCCGGGTCAGCTCGTCGATGAGTTCCGCGAGCTCGCCAAAGACCGGATTCGAGCGGCTCTCGAGAAAACTACGGGCGTGATCGAGGGTCGCGCACGAGATCTGGGGGGAGTAGTACTCGCGACTGCGATCCACGAGATTGTGGGCCTCGTCGATGACCAGCACGGCGTCGCGCAGAGCGTCGCCGCCGGCCAGCGCGCCAAGACCGATGGTGGGGTCGAAGACGTAGTTGTAGTCACACACCACGAGGTCGACGTCCGGGAGAAGATCGAGGCTGACCTCGAAGGGGCACACTGTGTGTTCCTTGGCGCTTTCGAAGATGCGGTCGGGGTCCTGGTGATCGTCGGCATCGAGGAGGTTTCTGAGGAGGCCGCTCCGCACCAGTTTGATCCCGTACTCCCGCGCATAGGGGCAGAATTCCTCGTGGCAGATGATCTCGGTGTTGGCGCACATCTTGGATTTCGCGCGCAGTTGCAGGCTCCGGAAGATCCCTGCCTGCATCGCCCTGGCGGTGTCCACCGCGATGCGCTGCTGGAGGGTCTTGGCGGTGAGAAAGAAGACCCGGTGCCCGCGTCCGAGGGCGGAGCGGACGGCAGGGTGGAGGACTGCCGCGGTTTTGCCGCAGCCGGTCGGCGCGCGCAGCAGGAGGTGGCGGTTTTCGCTCAATGCTTCGGCCACCATATCGCCGATCTCACGTTGGACCGGCCGCGGTTCCAGGTGAGGGAAGGGGATGCGCTCCGCGGCCTGCTTGAGTTCTTCGAGCCGGGCGCTGCGCCGGCGCTCGCTCGCGATCAGACGGTGGACCTGCTGGCGCAACCATGCGCGGACCGAGTCAGCCGACCACGGGATGTCTTCGGTCTGTTCCTCCTGGGTCACGATGTCGACCAGGATCAGCCGCGCGACCGCCGGGTGCTCCGGCTCCGAGATCATCAGGGCGTACAGGGAAACCTGGCGCTTGAACTTCTCGAGGCGTTCCTCCGCGTACAGATTGTGAAGGTCGACCGCGAAGTGAAGGCTCTTGATCTCGTCGACCCTGACCGCACGACCGCCGGCGAACACGACGCCGTCGGCCCGGCCTGAGATCTCGACGGTCCAACCGTCGATGTCGATCTCGAGCACGGTTGGGACCTCGCTCTGGAAACCCGGCTCGGTGGCTTCGAGGTCGGCCTGCAGCCGGCGGTGGAGCTCGGAGCCGATCCACAGGCGGGAAAGACCGCTCCCGGAGAGGCCGATCGAACGTTGGGCCGGGTCGGCCACGAGGTCGCCGACCCCGGCGCGGATCGACTGCCGGGCGGAATCGAAGACGACCGTCACGTGGTGCGGCGCCGGCGCTGGATGAGATGGACCACCAGGGCCAGGATCGCCAGCACGAACGCGATGGTATACGAGATGAGGGCCGGTCGTGGCGGCAGCCGGTCGCTGAGGCGCGGGCGATAACGAATCGAGTCGTCGATCTTTACGCTTTGGAGGATCCGGTCGAACACCGGCTTCATGGCCACATGCTGTGAGATCAGCGCGTAACAGTGGACCGTGAATACGCCGCGTTCGGTGAGGAAGGAGACCGACGTCACGAGGACCTTGCCCTCGAATTTCAGATCGAGCGTGGTGGCGATGTGGATCGAGAAGTTCTCCCGGTCGAAAAAAACCTCGTTGAGGCGGAGCTTCTCCAGAAGCGGACCCTTTCGTTCGTCGAGTTCGGCGGCTCCATGGTCGCGGACGACCTCGATCGGAGGCAGGTGGAGAAACTGCCGGGAGTCCAGCCGTCCGCTCTCCTTGATCTGGATCAGGATCTGGGGCGGCGCGAAGTCCGCCTCCGGATCACCGGGCCGGAATCCGTGCTGGTAGATCTCGACCATCAGACCGCCGCTGTCCTCGGCCGATTGAAGACTGAAGAACTCCAGGACATCGGGTGGGATCTCATTCCAGGGTTCCGGCACTTCGAGCGTCACCAGCCCGTCATAGACCTCAACCGTCCGCATGGCGTCGTCGGCCGCAAGGCGGAAAGGCATGGCCAATGTGAGAGCAATGACGAGGGTGACGGCTCGAGCGTTCATCGGCAGCGCATCCATACTACCGCAAGGCGGGCCCTGGAGATGTCTCGACAGCTGGAAGCGGGGTCTCCCAGCGGGGCTCGAGAGGCGGCTGGCCGACGAACCTGTGGACGTGGGAGGCGCCGAACCGTATTATTGAGTCAACGTCCGCTCGAGATCGGACTTCGATATTGTGGGCGGGGCTCGCGGAAGGCTTGGAATGACAGACGAAAACAGCCTCTATGACGAACCGGATCGACCAGGCGGGCCTGGCGACGGCCTTCCGTGTGTCGAACTGGAATTTGCGACCCTGCGGCGGTTTCGCGAGGAGATGGCGCCCTATCTGAACTATGACGGTTTTTTTGCTCGTTCCGACCGGCCCCTGCCGCGGGGCACCGCAGTCAAGTTCAAGTTCGTGATGCCCGAGGATTTCATACTCGCTCACGGCACTGCGGTTGTGGCGTGGAGCATCGAACCGGAAGGCAACCCGGATCTGGTGCCGGGGATGGCCCTGCGTTTCGGTGAAGTCGGCAAACAGAGCAAGGCGGTGATCGACGAGTTGGTCGATTTTCATATCGCGACCGGCGGCGATCCCTTCGATGTCGGCCTTCGCGGGAGCCGGGCGGGCGAGATTCCGACCGATTCGCTGGGCGGAATTGCCGGACCGGCGCCGTCCATTATCGACAGCGTGCCTCCGATGCCGCGCAATCTCCCGCTGCCCCCCGATCCCGAGGACCCGCCGTCGCTTTCCTCCGATGACGGAGCCCTTCCCGACTGGTTGTCGGGTCCGTCGACCGGCCGGCCCAGTTTCGATTTCGGAAACACTTCGGAGCCCCCGGCTGCCGCGCCGCGCAGCTCGGAGAAATTCAGCTTTCCCTCCAAGTCAGCAGCCAACGATTTCGACGTCGACATGATCTTCGACAACGGAGAAAAGGACACCACTCCGCATCTCCCTGAGAACGGGTCGTACCAGCAGATGGCGATGGAGCCCCGGGCAAGTGAAAAACCCCCGCGCGATCTCCGTCTCGGGCTGATCGTGACGGCGGCCCTCGTCCTGGTCGCCGCGGTCGTGATGGTGTGGTCCTTCTGGCTGAAAAAGGACGACTTGGAGGCGGTCCAGCCGCCACCAGCGGCCGCAGAAGTTGCCGAGGTAGGTGTTGCCCTGATCGAAGACGACGCCGATATGGAATCCCCTGAGCCGGAACTGGAGACCTCGTCCGAAACACCCGCTGAAACCGCGTCGGATACCGCCGCCAGATTGGCGGCTGAGACGGCGGCGAGGGTTGCCGCCGCCATGGACTCTGAAACAGGCTCGGAGCCGACGGATGCAGGGGCGCCCCGGGAATCCGGTGGCGGTGTTCCGAACGAAACCAGCGAGCCTTCACCGAACAAGACATTCGTGACCGAACGCCCTCCCGAAGCTCAGGCGCCGGCGGTGGCTCAGGTGCGGGCGTCGCAGGTGGTGAACGTGGCCGCGGACACCCAGGGCGGCGTCACGACCGTCACCATCCGCGGCAACGGAGAGTTCGATTCCTCGTTCATTCGTTCCTTGCGGCTCGAAGATCCCATGCGGGTCTGGGTGAGCGTTTCACACATCGAAAACCCCTTCAAACCCAACGAGATCGGTGTCGGATCCCGGGAGGTCGAGCGGGTACGTATCGGGTATCACCCGGAGGACAGCCCGCCCGCCCTGTACATCGTCCTCGATCTCGCCGGCGACGACGTGTTCCTGCTCGACACCAGCGTGCAGGGTGACACGATCCGTCTGACCGTCGGAAGAAAGTGACGCCTGCGCGTCGGACTGAGCAACCGCTACCCGAGGTGACCAGCACCCGCTGTGTGTTCGTTTCGGATCTGCACGGCAGTGTTGAGCGCTATCGGAAGCTGTACTCCGCGATCGAGACCGAGCGTCCCGCGGCGGTCTTTGTCGGCGGGGATCTCTTGCCCCACCTGCGAACCGCGGCCCTCGGCGCCGGGGATTTCATCTCTGACGTGCTCGCCTCCGGGTTTTGCAGGCTCCGATCGGCGATGGGAACGGGCTATCCCCGGGTCTTTCTGATCCTCGGCAATGACGATGACCGGGCCAGCGAACCGGCGTTCATCGAAGGAGACGATCAAGGGTTGTGGGTGTACAGCCACGAGCAGTGGGGCGCAGTCGGCGCCTTTCAGGTGCTCGGCTATTCCCATGTGCCGCCGACGCCGTTCCAACTCAAGGACTGGGAACGTTATGACGTCTCGCGCTTTACCGACCCCGGGTGCGTGTCACCAGAGCGGGGCGTGAGAACGGTCCCCGTGAACCCGGACAGCGTGCGCTTCGGGACCATCGCGAGCGACCTCGAACGCCTTGCCGACGGCCATGATTTTGACGACACCATTGTGCTCTTTCATTCGCCGCCGTACGGGACGTCTCTCGACCGGGCGGCGCTCGACGGCCGAATGGTCGATCATGTGCCGGTGGACGTTCACGTGGGCAGCATCGCGATACAGCGCTTCATCGAGAGGCACCAGCCACGAGTCACACTCCACGGCCACATCCACGAGGCGCCCCGGATCACCGGTACATGGCGCGTTACGATCGGCCGCACCCACTGCCTGACGGCCGCCCACGACGGTCCGGAATTGGCTCTCGTGCGGTTCGACCTCGACGACCTGGATTCCGCCTCGAGGGAGCTGGTGTAGCTCAATTCCGAGTGCGGGACCCGAGGGGCAGATTGAGCGCGGCGTCGGTGACGGCGCCGATCTTGACGGCAAACGAGGTCCGTTGTTCGATGTCGATGTCGGTGATGATGTGCACATCCAGCAACTCGGGGTTCGCGTAACCGGTCCGGAGATAGTTCACCCTGCCGAGGGCGAGACTCCACCCCTGCAGCCAGATCTCGAGATCGTGCCGTTGGTGCGGCGTACCCCGGTGGTGGAGCAGGAGGTCGATGTCGCTTGCGGGCCCCGCACTGGCATTCTTGGTGCTGCCGATCACGTACATCGCGGCGACGCCGAAGCGGTCCGGGTCGAGCTCGGAGGCGATGTGCTCGGCCATCTGCATCCGCCACCTCCAAAAGGTCTCCGCGTTGGTTGAAGTCTTCCCCTCGCTCCCCGGGGTTATTTCGCCCGCGCGTTCTCCCGGAGAGGCGAGCATTCCGATGGCCTCATCGAGGTCGGAGTTCATGAGTACCCGCAGCACGCGCCCGCCGCTGGCGCTGGGAATGTCGACGACACGGATCGTGTCGGCAAGGTGCGCGTATTCCGGCAGCATGGCGACGAGGAGGTTTGGAGAAGCGTGGAGAAGGCGTTGGTTGAGCATGCTGTCGGCATCCGGATAGAGCGGCAGGTAGCGGATCTCCGATTCGACGAGGTCCTGAAAGAAGTGGGTCCCGAAGCTCAGATCGGGCAGGTAGTCGCCGGTCTGGCGAGCGATTTCGATCAGCATCGCGGTGTTGTTGATATCGGAGTAGCTGACATTCACGCCGAGCCGGATATCGCCGCGGCTGCCCCACCGTCCCGGACCCATGAGGATGAACTGGCGTTTGGGAAGCAACTTGTTGAGCTTGCCGACCGCTTCACCCACCGCCACGAGGTCGGAGCGGCTGCGGAGGCGGGCGTAGCTTTCCGGGTTCACGTACACCACGTGGGTGATGTCCGGCACCCGGCCGTTGGAGACGTATCGGTGGGCCGCAAACAGCGTGTCCGCCTCCGACACGTCCTTGGGGATCGGCGCCGGTGCGTCCTCGGCGGCAAAGCTCTGCGGGCGGCACTGCAGCAGGTAGAAGTCGCGCCCGTCGTGAGCGAATTCGATATCCACCGGCGTCCCGAGCGCCGCTTCGAGGATGCGGAGGATGTTGCCCACGTGTTGGACAAACGGAGTCGATCCGACCAACCCCCCGAGGTCGGCCACGAGGGTGTCCCGGGCGGGGTCGACGAGGAGCTTGACCGGTTTGTGGAGCACATCGTCCTTGAGGACCGAAAAGACGTTCTCGAACGCCGGGAAAGCGCTGCCGTGCAAGCGCAGCAACTCGCTGAGTTCGACCGTCTCGAAGGAGTTGGTCTCGAGGTTGATGACATCGACGGATCGAGGCGAGTAGCGGATGACCTCGTCGATCGTCGTGTTGACTCGAAGCCCCGGTTGGCCCGGTACGGCGAGGATCGGGTAATCGTCGCCGACCCGGTCGACCGCGCGAGTCCCGAGGCCCGGGACCATCCGGATGAGTCCGTCCGAGCGCCGGATACGGGGCGACCACCGGAACTCGTTGTTGGAAAACGCCACCCCGGCCACCGCCGGCAGATAGTAGTTGCCGAGACGGGTGCCGACCACCTCCTGGACCAGGATCGCCATCTCCTCGTGAAAATCGAGGAGCCCCCGTTCGCGGCGGTAGGCGATCGGGTCCGGACCGAAGACCGATGCGTAGACCTCCGTCATGGCGTCGAGGATGGCCCGCATGCGCTCGTTCTTGGTGCCCTGGTTGGCGATGAAAAGGCTGCGGTACTTGCCGGAAAAGGCGGATCCCATGCGGTCCTCGAGCAGGCTCGACGACCGCACGATGAGGGGCTTGTCACCGGCCTCGTCGAGAATCATCGACACACCCTTGACGATTTCCGGCGGGAACCGCGAGTTCTTGAACAGTTGGATGATGTTGGGGAATTCTTGCCGAACCTGCGACGTCTCGCGGTACTTCTGCTGCGGCACTTCATCGAGATCGTTGAACTCGATGAATCTCATGAGGCCCTCGGACGCGACGTACCAACTGCGCGGGACTTTGAACTCCCCGATCGGCCGATCTCCCGACCCGTCACGGCGCAGGATGGCTTCGGCGAGGAACAGTCCGGCGCTCTTGCCGCCGAGCCTGCCGTGGCTGGCGTCCGACTGGATGACCCGGTCGATCAGGTCGATGAAGTCCTCGGTCCGGATGTACTCCTTGGCCACCGAGATGAAGTTCAGCTGATCGGTGAGGAAGCGGCGGATCAGCCCGACGTGGATACGGTCGAGAGTCGCTGCGGACAGCTCGGAGTCATCGGCGAGCAGGTGGTGGAAACGGCGTACGGCGCCGGCCACCTCCGACAGCGAGGATCGCGGGTTGTTGAGGACCGCGGGGAGAAAGCTGGCCTTGTCCTCCATCACCCAGTGCTGGGTCAGCGAGATCACCACATCGGAGCCGAGGTACCGCCGCGCCAGCTCGAAGGGCTTTCCGGACAGCAGGACCGCTTCGTTGACCGTCCGTGGACGGGCCGGAAAATTCAGATCGCGGCGGGACTCGTCGTCCTGCAGACCGTAGATTTCCTGCAGTAACTCCTGGGCGCCTTCGACGCCGGCCCAACACAGGTGGTTGACCATCTTGCGGGCGATGCGCAGATAGAGTTCGCGATCGGAACGCCGGAGCAGTTCGATGGGCGCCCGCCAACGATCTTCCTTCTCCGCTGCGAGCTCGCGGTTGGCCTCCTCCCATTTCAACCGCGTCTGGTACATCCTGTGAAAGAGGATGCTCTGGCCGAGGCGCTCGGCGATGGTTCGGATGAGTCGACCCTCTTCGTTCAAAAACGGACCGATGTCCTCCTTGGGTCGCTCCTCGGTGTACCAGACGCTGAGACCGCCGACCACGGCGCCCTGAACCACGATATCGCTCGATTGCACCCAGGGCGTAGGGGGGAACTTCTCAATCGCGTAGACCCTGCCGTCGTGTTCGATCATCGCCCGGCAGACATCCGGGTATTGCCAGCCCGGCGGGATGACCGCGACGACCTGCTGGAAGGCGTCCTCCAGCGGGAGGTCGAGCCGGGCGAGGATCTGCTCTACCTCGTAGAGGCAGTTGAGCTCCTTGGCGCGTTCTTGAAGGGAGGTCAGAAGCTTGTTGACGTCACGGTCAGTCATGGTGTGTGATCACTCCCCGGCCGGTGGCGCCGTCGACCCTTACGGACAAAGGCGAATCGAGCCGCACGTGGGTGGCGTGCGCGGATGCTTGCACCACGGGCTGTGTGCTCAGCCACGACCAGTCGATCGTGAACGGTCCGTGGTGCTCGACTGACAGGTAGAACACCTGGAAGCTGAGCAGGTTGTGAAAGAAATGCGAACCCTGGCTGAGATCGGGCTGGACGTTCGGCAGAGTCGCTTCGACGATCACCCTGGCGCCGCTGATCTGGCCCCACGCCACCGGGATCCCGAGAGGCGGATCCGAGGTTCCCCAACGCCCGAAGCCGATCAGCACGTAGTTGCGGCCGACCGCCACCAGCTCGTGGTTCATTTTTTCGAGTTCTTTGGCGATCAACCCAGTGGCTGCCGGGTCGAACGCCTCCGGCCGGACGAACACGATATCGAAGAGGTTGTTCCGGGACCCGTTCCCCAGTGCCTTGTCGGTTGCCAGCAGGACATCGTCGCCGAGGAGATCGTCAGTTGTGACGTCGATTTTTTCGCCGGCGACCATCATCGGTCGCACCTGGAGAAAACCGAAACGGGCTGGCAGCGCCTCGGTGCGGTGCAGGTTGATCGCGAACTCGATCTCGACCGGTGACTCGAGGGTCTCCTCGGAGAGATCCATGAGCCGCCTGATGAGCCCGTTGAACGGCATCAGCCGGGAGGAGAGGATCGGCGCGAATGTCAGAGCTCGCGGTCCCCGCGCATCGAGCCCGGGGTTGAGCCGGTCGGAGCCGGCATCGTAGGTGGAAACCAGGTAGCGCAGGGCGCCGTCAGTCTCCGCCTCCGAGAGCCCGCAGTGCACCAGATACTCGGTTTCGCGGATCGGGTCGTGCGGGGGAGGGTCGCCCATGTTGACCGCCCAGAAGCGGGTCTGGGTGTTCTTGAGCAGCTCACCGATGTCCATGAACGGAGGGGGAGCTTTCGGGTAGGCCGGCGAGTACGACCAGCTCCGCCCCCCGTCGACGATGGTCTTGCCGAGCCCGAGGGCGAGGCTCACCACGCCGTCCGACGGTCTGGCGTGCCCCGTGGGGTAGAAGTTGTGCGAGCGGGCGACCCCCGACACACACGGGTAGAACCGGCCGCCGGCGCGTTGTCCCACCACCTCCTGGATGATGACCGCCATTTTCTCGTCGCCCACCGGTCGGCCGATCGACGCCATGTAGGCCTTCGCCTCGGCGAAGAAGGTGGTCGCGAAGACGAAGCGAACGGCCTCGACCAGCCGGGTGAATCGGACATCCTCCTCGATCTCGTTGTTGGGGATCATCTTGGTGCCGTAGACGCCCGCGAACGGATGGTCGAGGGCGTCCTCGAGCAGGCTCGACGAGCGCACGGCGAGGGGGCTGTGGACTCCGGAGATCAGGGCTCTGAGATCGCCGACAAGCTCGGCGGGCAGGTCGGCCCGTTGAAATGCGTGACCGATGCGGTCGTCGGACATCTCCGAGTGGGCGATCCCGGTGAGATCGTTGCGTTCCATGAAGCGGTCGTAGACGTCGGTGGTGAGAATCACCGCCTTCGGAACCGTCACGTCGATGAAAGGAAACTCGTCGGATCCGAGCCGTGAAAGCACTGCGTCCTGCACGAGCCGCAGCCCGGAGGCCTTGCCTCCGAGCTCACCGTTGCCGATCGTCGTCAAGGAGTGCGCGCCCTCGAAGAACTCGCGATCGAACCGCGGCAACGAACCCCGATTCATCATCCGAACTGCTCACGGAAGGCAGGAGGGACGTGGAGCTCACGCTCGGTCAGCGAGAAATTTTTAATTTTGAATTTTGAATTTTGAATGGGGCAGCCTTTCAGCGACTCATGGTTGAAGGTCCGAAATTCAAAATTCAAAATTAAAAATTCAACATTCATCTAGAGCCATCCCCTTTCCCGGCACTGTTCCGCGACCCGGTCGATGGCGATCACCAGGGCGGCATCGCGCATCGACAGCTTTTTGGTTCGTGACAGGTCCGAAATGGCGATAAAGGCGGCGGTCAGGGTGCGGTCGAGCTTTGACAACACCTCCGACAGGGGCCAGTAGTAGTTCATGTTGCTCTGCACCTGTTCGAAGTAGGAGCAGGTGACGCCGCCGGCGTTCGCCAGCAGGTCGGGCAGCACGTACACACCGCGTTCAATCAGTGCCACCTCGGCTGCCGGCACCGTTGGCCCGTTGGCGCCCTCGGCGACGATTCGGACCTGGCGGCTGACCGACCCCACCTTGTCGG
The DNA here is from genome assembly GCA_963741385.1 of Candidatus Sulfomarinibacteraceae bacterium. GTDB lineage: Bacteria > Acidobacteriota > Thermoanaerobaculia > Thermoanaerobaculales > Sulfomarinibacteraceae > Sulfomarinibacter. Next base: position 520,469 of record CAVUHO010000014.1, on the reverse strand, counting down.
GGGTTATCTGGTCCTCGAGGGCGGCTGGAATCAGTATCTCCACGTCCTGAGCCAGCCAGGCGTCGCCGTCGAGGATTTCATAGCCGAGATCACGAGCCCGATCCGGTTTGATGTTGCCCAGGTGGTCGCTGGCGCTCCGCAGCTCTGCGAGGACGATGCCGTTGTTCTTGCGGTAGCTCACGGCCTGGCCGACTGGGGCGTCCCAACTCGAAACGCAGGTCACCGTGCCGCCGATCTGGGTGTAGAGCTCGATGGCGTGCTGGGCGACGGATCCGAAGCCCTGAACACTGGCCGATGTGGCGCCGGGCTCGATCCCGAGCTCCTTGAGTGCTTCGCGCAGGGTGTAGACCAGACCGTAGCCGGCAGCCTGAAGGCGTCCTTGGGAGCCGCCGGCTCCGAGGGTCTTGCCGGTGATGGCCCCCGGCGACCGGCGATCGTGCAGCGTTTCGTATTCGTCGAGCATCCACGTCATGTGCTGGCTCGAAGTCATGATGTCCGGCGCCGGGACGTCGCGTTGAGGGCCGATGGACCGCGCGACCCTGCGAATCCACGCTCGACAGATGCGTTCGATCTCGGCCGTGCTGAGCCGGTGGGGGTCGCACACCACGCCACCCATGCTGCCGCCGAGCGGAATGTCCACCACCGCCGTCTTCCATGTGGTCCACATGGCCAGGGCGCGAATGGTGTCGATGGTCTCCTGGGGGTGGAAGCGGACGCCGCCCCACGCCGGTCCGCGGGCGTCGTTGTGCTGTACCCGGAAACCGTGGAAGACCTCGACCGTGCCGTCGTCGAGCCGCACCGGGAGAGTCAAGCGGTGCTCGTGGGCGGGCGTGCGCAACAGGGCCCTGGTCGGGCCGTCCAGCCCCATCAGGTCCGCCAGACGGTCGAACTGCGCCTGGGCTTCTGAAAAAGGGTTGAAGGAGGGGGCGTCGCTCATTGTGGATCCTCCTGCCGACGATGATCGCACAGCGGCCGCTGAATTCGGAATTCGGAATTCGGAGTTCGGAATTTCCACCCCTCCACCCCCAGCTCTTAAGGGTGGTGGGAGGGTGGGAGGCATTCCGAATTCCGAATTCAAAATTCCGAATTGAAAACGGCGGCCCGAGAGGGCCGCCGAATTGAGTGCAACGTTCGTTGGGCCGCCGTTTCAGACGAGTCCCTGGTCGATCATGGCATCGGCGACCTTGAGGAAGCCGGCGATGTTGGCGCCGACCACGTAGTTGCCGGCCTGACCGTACTCGGCAGCGGTGGTGACGCAGGCCTCGTGGATGCGGCTCATGATGTCGCGCAACCGGTTGTCGACCTCCTCGCGGGTCCAGGACAGCCGCTGGCTGTTCTGCGACATCTCGAGACCAGAAACCGCAACCCCGCCGGCGTTGGCGGCTTTCCCGGGACCGTAGAGGATCTTCTTGTCGACGAAGATCTCCACTGCCTCCGGTGTCGACGGCATGTTCGCGCCCTCCGAGACCACGAAACAGCCGTTCCCGATCAGGGTCTTGGCGTCGGTGGCGTTGAGCTCGTTCTGGGTTGCGCACGGCAGCGCGATCTCGCACTTCACGTTCCAGACGCCCGTCCCCTCGTGGAACTTGACCTTGGGGAAGTTGTCCGCGAGCTCGCGGATCCGGCCGCGGCGGAGGTTCTTGAGGTCCATGACCTGGTCCCACATCTCTTTGGTGAGACCGTCTTCGAAGACCACGTAGCCCGAGGAGTCGGACAGGGTGACGACCTTGGCGCCGAGCTCCAGGCACTTTTCAGCCGCGTACTGGGCCACGTTGCCCGAACCCGAAATGGCGACGCGCTTGCCCTCGAAGCCGTCCTTCCGGGTCGCCAGCATGTTCTGCGCGAAGTAGACGCAGCCGTAGCCGGTGGCCTCCGGGCGGATCAGGCTGCCGCCCCAGTTGAGGCCTTTGCCGGTGAGCACACCCTCGAAGCGGTCGCGGATGCGTTTGTACTGGCCGAACATGAACCCGATCTCGCGGCCGCCGACGCCGATGTCGCCGGCCGGCACGTCGGTGTCGGCGCCGATGTGGCGGCACAGCTCGGTCATGAAGCTCTGGCAGAAACGCATGACCTCGTTGTCCGATTTTCCCTTGGGGTCGAAGTCCGAGCCGCCCTTGCCGCCGCCCATGGGGAGGGTGGTCAGCGAGTTCTTGAAGATCTGTTCGAAGCCGAGAAACTTGAGAATGCCGAGGTTGACGGTCGAGTGGAAACGGAGACCGCCCTTGTAGGGGCCGATCGCCGAGTTGAACTCGACGCGGAAGCCGCGGTTGACCTGGACTTCGCCGCGGTCGTCCATCCAGGGAACGCGGAACATGATGACCCGCTCGGGTTCGACGATGCGCTCCAGGATCCGGTGGTCGAGGTACTTGGTGTGGCGCTCGAGCACCGGCACCAACGATTCGACGACCTCCTCGACCGCCTGGTGGAACTCCGACTCGCCCGGGTTCTTGGCAACCACTCCCCGCATGAACTGTTCGGCAAAAAGCTTCGCGACCTGACTCATGGGCCATCCTCCTTTGGTTTCGCGCCATCGGCAGACGTGCAATTTCGCCTGGGTTGACCTGACGAGCATAACCGTGTCATGGAAACTGTCAAGGAAGGTGCGACAAGGTCCCAATTGTCGAGAATTTCCGGAAATCCCGCGCTGGTCAGCGCTCGAGAATCACGCCGCGGCTGGTCGAGCCGTCCACCAGGACCTGGGCCGGTTGGTCGAGGCGGATGTGGCGGATCACGCCGTCCATGGCCGCCTCCCGGGTGGTCTGGCGATCCAACCACTCCCAATTGATGGTCCCGCCGCCCTCGAGCTGGTGGACGGCAAAGAACGCCACCCCGAAACAGGTGAGATTGTGGAAGAAGTGCGACCCGAGGGACGGTTCGACCTGGAGGTCGATGAAGTCGGTTTCGACGATTGCGCGGACCGACGAAATCTGCGGCCAGGTCACCGGGATCCCCAGCCATGAGTCCCGCGAACCCCAACGCCCGGGCCCGATGAGAATCGAGTGACGCCCTTCGCGCCGCAGCTGGCGGTTGATCCGCTCGATCGACACCGCAACCTCCGCCGTGAGCGACCGGTCGATTCGACGCGGGTCCACCACCACGATGTCGGAGATGGTTTCGCGCCGTCCGTGTCCGAGGGCCACGTCGGAGCGAACGACCGTCCGGCTGTCCATCGACTCGTCGAGCCTGACCTCAACATCCATGTCCTCGAACACCATGGGCCGCAACTGCAACACGTTGAAGGTCTGACGGTGGCCGAGGCGGGGGTCGATGTCAGCCGCGAATTCGAGTTCCGCCGGGCTCGCGAGCCCTTCCTGGCAGATGTCGAGCAGCTTCGTCAGGAGGTCGGGAAGCGGAAGAATCCGTCCGCGGAGCAGGAAGTCGAAGGTGATCAGCGGCGAGCCGCCGGGTTGGAGGCCCGAGACGACGCGGTCGTTGGCGCGGTCGTAGGTGGAAGCGATGTGGGTCGCCGCGCCGTCGCGGATCGCCTCCATCGTTTCTTCGTGGAGGAGATTGGCGTCGGTCCTGATATCGGGGATGACATCGTTGCGCGAAAGGTCGAGCGCATAGAAGCGCCGCTGCGCATTGCGGAGAATGTCCTTGACAGCCGAAAACTGCGGCAATGAACCGGGATACCGCGGGCAGAAGCGCAGCGCCTCGAACCCTTCCACCACCGATTTGCCGAGGCCCAGCGCCACTTGAGCGACGCCGTCCTCCGGCTTCATGTCGCCGAACGGATAAAAGTTGTAGGACGAGGCCGTGCCGGCAAACGTCGGGTAGAAACGGTCGCCGTGACGGCTTCCCACCAATCTCTGGACGAGCACCGCCATCAACTCTTCCTCGATACGGTAGGGGGTTGTCTCCAGGTAGTCGCGGGCGGTCTTGAAGAAGGTGGAGGCGTAGACAACCTTGATGGCCTCGAGAAGTTGGGCCAGCCGGACGTCGATGGAGGGATGATTGTTGGGCAGCATGACGGTGGCGTAGACGCCGGCAAAGGGCTGGTAGACCGAGTCCTCGAGAATGCTTGACGAGCGGACGGCGATGGGGTCGGCGACCCGTTCGAGGAACGTGCCGAGGTCGTTCCGTAACGTCTGTCCAAAGCGGGCGCGGCGGAAGTAGTCAAGGACCTGTTGATCCCCCATGTCTGAGGAATGGGTTACGAAACCGCGGAGTCGGTTGTCGTCCAAGAACTCCTCAAAGATGTCCGAAGCGAGCACCACCGTCTGCGGAATCGCGACCTCCACCTGGTCGGTGTCGAGCACGTCGCTGGCCAGGATCTTGTGCATGAAGGCGAGACCGCGGCCTTTGCCGCCGAGCGACCCCGAGCCGATCCTGGCAAAGGCGGTGAAGTCATTGAACCGCCGACCGTCGAAATCGGTGATGACGTGCTGTTGGATCTCGCGAAGGTAGCCCGTGATGGTCGTGATGAGGAAGCTTCGCAGGTCGGCGGGGGTCGCGAACTCGGTCACCTGCCGGGGCCGCAGCATCGTCGCGAGCTCGAACTCGGTGCGCGCCTTGAGCCACGCGGAAAAATGGTTGCGGCTGGCGTGGAAAACGAGCGACTCTTCCGGGACCTCGGCCAAAGCCAGTAAAAACGATCGCATGCCGGACGCACGCTGGAGTTCGGTGCCGTCCGGGAGCTTGAAGACGAAGTCGCCGAAACCGAAGTGGTCGAGGATGTACTGCCGGAGGTCTTCGAGCAGCTGCGGCGAGTGCTTGCTCATGAACTCGGCGTTCACGGCGAGGGCCTGCACCGCGTGCTCGTCCTCCATGGATTGAATCAGAATCGGAATGTCCTCGTCGAGGGCGCGGACCTGCTCGGCGAGACGGATTCCAGCCTCCGGGTCGAGCACCCCCTCGTGCGGAAAGCTGACGTCGGTGATGATCCCGAGCACGTTTCCCGCGTAGCGTTCGTAAAGATCCCACGCTTCCTCGTAGTTCTGGGCGAGGAGGATCTTCGGCCGCGCGCGGATCCGCAACAGGCGGTGGGACAGGTTGATGCCTTCCGACATCAGACGTCCCGTCTGGCTCGTGATCTCGGTGTAGAAGTGGGGCAGGTAGATGGAGTAGAAGCGCGGCTCGTCCTCCACCAGGATGATGGCCTGGACCCCGCCCCGGAGGATGTCCCGTTCGGCGTTACGCTGGTCCTCCACCTGTTTGATCATCGCGAGCAGGGCCTGCACGTTGCCCTGCCACAAAAAGGTCCAGTCGAGGTCACCGCTCGACCGCACGTCCTCGAGCCACGGCAGCTCCCACGCGTGGGCGGCGATCAGACCCACCGGCAGGGCCGGTTCGGCCTGTTTGATTCTGTGGACCAGTTCGCCGATCTCCATGTCGGGCATGCGAGACGTCGTGATGACCATGTCGAAGTCGCGCTCGTCGATCAGGCGGAGCGCTTCCGCCGCTGACGCGGAGCGGGTGAAACGCGGCGCGAACCTCAGGTTGAGGTCGAGATTTCGGTACTCCTCGATCACGAGCTCGGTGAGCTGGCCGTCCTCTTCGAGGATGAAGGAGTCGTAGTGCGAGGCCACCAGCAGGATTTCGATGATGCGGTACTGCATCAGCGAGGAGAATTCCTCGCTGTTCATGCCGTACCGGCTTCTCAGGGCTATAGATTGCTTGACCACGATAATCAGACCTGAGTCAACGGTAGCAGAGAAATGCCTCCGTCGACGGCGCGATCGGGTGGGCGCGGTTGATGGTGGGAAACCCTCCGAGGGGGTACTCTGGCGTGGATGACCCCTGAGATTTCGATTCCAACCGCAGTGGCAGAGATCCTGAGCGATCGGGTTCTGGGCCGCGAGTTGCAGTGTAGCTGCGGCCGCGAGCACCGGATTCTCACCCGCGCGGTCGTGGTCGACCGGCACGCGGTCGACCGCATGGCGCAGAGCCTGCAGTCGTTGGTCTCCGGCAAACGTGCATTGCTGGTCGCCGATTCGCGGACGTGGGACGCGGCGGGCGATGGCGTCGCGGCTGCCCTGGGGGCGCGATACGAGATCGAGAGGCATCTTCTCGAAGACGCCCCCGGTGGCCACATTCACGCCTCGGTTGAGCTGGTGGACGCCCTGGAGGCCGGATACAGGGACGGCTACGATTTCTACATCGCGGTCGGCAGCGGTACGGTCAACGATCTCACCAAGGAGTTGGCCCACCGGCGCGGCCGGCCGTACGTCGTCGTCGCCACTGCGGCATCCATGAACGGCTACACATCGGCCATCGTGGCATTGCTCGAGAACGGGCTCAAGACGACGCGCGAAGCCACGCCGCCGGTGGCCGTTTTTGCCGATCCGGAGGTCCTGGTGCGGGCGCCGCGCGAGCTCACCCTGGCCGGTCTCGGCGACCTGGTGTCCAAACCCTACTGCGGCTGCGACTGGAAGATCTCGTCGCTGGTCAAGGGCGAGTATTACTGTCCCATGCCCGACCGGCTGCTGTCGGCCCCGTTCCAACGCGCGCTCGCCGTCTTTCCAAGGCTGGCCGACGGGGACCCGGACGCGGTGACCCTGTTGTTCCAACTTCTCCTGATCTCCGGGTTGTCGATGGCGGTTACCGGCACCTCGAGCCCGGCGTCGGGAGGTGAACACCTGCTGTCCCACTACTGGGACATGACGAGGCTGCGGGACGGCAGACCGACCAACCTTCACGGCGCCCAGGTTGGCGTCGGCTCGATGGTGATCGACGAGCTGTACGCGAGAATTCTCGACGTTGATTTCTGTGCCGCCGTCTTCAGCCCGAACCCATCGCCGGAGGCGGCCCACCGGCGCATCCAGCAGGCCTTCGGGAGTTTGTCGGACGCGGTCTGGCCGCAGTGGTCGGCCAAGCTCGAGAGTCGTTCGCGACGGGATCTCGCGCGTCTGTGTCTGCATCAGGAAGCGATCAAGGAAGAGATCCGCCACACCCTGGCGGTCGGTCGCGGGGTGTGGCACGCACTGACGGCCTCCGGGGCGCCGGTCCGCGCGGAACAGATCGGTGTCGGCGCCGATGAGCTGGCGGCTGCGGTGCGGCACGGCCGCGAAATCAGGACCCGCTTCACGGTCCTCGATGTGGCGGCCGAACTCGGGATCCTCGAGACTTTTGCGGATGAACTCGGCGGAGGAGGCTGAGGCCGTGTTGGATGGCCTTCTCAGCGCCATGAAAAGGGCCATCGTCGAGGTCGAGGACCGGCCCGGCCGCAGCGTTCAGATCCTCCACCACAACGACTCCGATGGCCTTTCCTCCGGAGCCGTGCTCACGCGGGTCTTCGAACGCAAGGGCTTCGCCGTCGAACGGGTGTGTCTGGAGAAGCCCTACCCGGCGGTGCTCGAGAGGATCTTCGCGGCCGACGACCGTCTCGTCGTCCTCACCGACTTCGCGGGCCGCATCGCGCCGTTGATCTCACAGCTCAACCGCGGCCGCAACCTGGTGCTCATTCTCGACCACCACAAGGCAGAGCTTCCGACCGACGAACGGGTGCACCTCCTCGATCCCGAGGTCTTCGGCCTCCGCGGCGACCGCGACGTCACCGCCTCGACCACCTGCTATCTGTTCGCCCGGGCGTGGGATGAGGCCAACGCAGATCTCGCGGCGATCGCGACCATCGGCGCGGTAGGCGACCGCTTTTTCGTCGATGGGCGGCTGGTGGGCCCCAACCGCGAGGCGGCGCTGGAAACTGTACGGCAGGGGCGGTTGGTGATCGAAGAGGACGGGGACGGAGAGCGCTACATCTTCGTCACTCCGACAGGGCGGCTCCCGGTCGACCTCCTTGCCCGCGAGCTCGACACCCTGGGTGGCGCCGGTTACGCGGACGGCGGACCGGAAATGGGGATCCGGGTCTGTCTCGAAGGCCCGTCCACGGAGTCCGCCGAGATGCTGAGCCGTCTGCGCGCGATCGAGGATCGGGCGTTCGCCGAGGAAATCCGCCGGATCCGAGAGGGGGAGATGGCAACCACGCCTCACCTCCAGTGGATTCACGTCCATCAGCGATTCGCGCCGATGGGGGTGAAGATGATCGGCGCCTTCCTCGATGCCGTCAAGAACAGTGGCGACGTCGATCCCGACAAATACCTGGCCGGTTTTCAAGTGATCCCGGGCGAGGTGCCCGGCATCGGCACGTTTGACTTCGGCCAGGTCAAGGTCTCGATGCGGGTGTCGGATCGGATGGGCGAGGGGATTCGCTCCGGAGAGGTGCTCGGTCTCGACGTCCTGCTGCCGCAGGCCACAGCCCGGGTCGCTGGGTTCTCTGACGCCTGCCACAGCCTGACTGCGGCGACCACGGTACCGACCGGGCGCGAGGAACGGCTGATCGTCGAGATGGAAGAGATTCTCGGCACGACGTGAGGGAGGCGACAGATGGGCACAGGAACCGGGTTCGGCAAGACCATTCTCATCGGCGACCAGTTCGTCCTGCGCGGGGTTCCCGCAATCGTCGCCGCACTGCCGTTCGAGACGGAGTGTACGGTCGAACGCATCGACGGTGGAGAAGGCTGGTCGCTCGAGGACAACCGCCACGAAGTGCCGGGGTACAAGGAGAAGAAGAAGCACCAACAGGCGGAGTCGATCAACCGGGTGCTCGAGGTCGTGGGTGTCGACGCCGCCAGGACACCCATCAAGATCACGTACGGTGGATCGTTGTTGGCCGGCAGCGGCGTGGGCGCGAGCGCCGCGAGCTGCGTGTCGTTGGCGCGGGCGCTCAACGCCGAGTTCGTGCTCGGCTTGTCGATCGAGGAGATCAACCAGGTGGGTTGGGAAGGCGAGTTCGCCTACCACGGCATCCCGAGTGGGGTCGACAATACCGCCTCCACCTACGGAGGCCTGCTCCAGTTTCGCATCGAAAACGGGGAGAAGCTCTTCGAGAGAATCGAGGTGGAACACCCGATTCGCATCGTCCTCGCCAACAGCGGCGTCACCGCCGACACGACGAAGTTGGATGGTTTCGTCCTCGCGATCAAGGAGCGGGACCCGGAGGGGTTCCAGGAAATCATGAACACCATTTCGGATCAGTCGCGGGCCATGCAGTTGGCGCTCGAGCGCTACGATCTGGAGACCGTGGGGTCCCTGATGACGGCCAACCACTCGATCCTCATCGACATGGGTCTCTCCCACGAGATCCTGGTGTCGCTGTGTGAGCGCGCTCTGGCATTGGGCGCCCTCGGCGCCAAGCTCACCGGCGGTGGCCGCGGCGGCTATATGTCGGCTCTGACGCCCGACGAGAGAGTCCAGGAGAAAGTCGCCGCCGCCTTCGAGGCGGACGGCTACAAGGTCATTCGGGCTGAGATCGGCGGAGTCTGAAAATTTCGGATTTCGGATTTCGGATTTCCCACCCGCACCCCCGCCGATGATCAGCGAGGGCGGGTGGAATCAGGAATTCCGAATTCAGGTGGGAGGGTGGGCGGAAATCCGAAATCCGAAATCCGAAATCCGAAATTCGAAGTCAGTCCTTCCACTCCGTGACGAAGACGTTGGTCTCGCCGGGGCTGGTGTTGCTGCGGTTGGAGCAGAAGACGAAGGTCTTGCCGTCGGGCGACCACATCGGGAAAGCCGTCGAAACCCTCGGTGAAGGTGATGCGCTCGAGGTTGTCGCCGGAGAGGTCCACCATCCAGAGGTCGAACTCGCGCCCCGAGGGATCGCCGAAGTTGGAGGAGAAGATGATCTTTTCGCCGGACGGGTGGAAGTACGGCGCGAAGGCGGCGACGCCGAGATCGGTGATCTGGTGCTTGTTCGAACCGTCGGCGTCCATCACCCAGATCTCCAGCTTCGAGGGCCGGATCATGCCCTCGGCGAGGAGGCTCTGGTAGTCCTCGATCTCCTCCGGGTCGGTGGGATGGCGCGTGCGGTAGACGATCTTTTCACCGTCGGGTGAAAAGAAGGGCCCGCCGTCGTAGCCGATTCCGTCGGTCAACCGGGTCACGCCTGAACCGTCCATCTTCATGGTGTAGATGTCGAGATCGCCGTCGCGCATGGAGGTGAAGACGATTGTGTCTCCCTTCGGCGAGACCGTGGCCTCAGCGTCGTAGCCCGGGGTGGCGGTGAGCTGTTCGACACCGGTACCGTCGGCCCGGGCGCGGAAGATGTCGTAGCCGGGATCGATCGGCCACACGTAGCCTTGGCTCATGTCGGGGGGCGGCGGGCAATCGGGGCTCGCGAGGTGGGTCGATGCGTAGATGATCCAGTGGTCGCCGGGCAGGAAATACGCACAGGTGGTGCGACCGGCCCCGGTTGACACGAGCCGGGTCTCGGCCGTCTCGACATCCATGGTGAAGATCTGATCGCAGTCGTAGGGCGAGCGGGTGGACTGGAAGATGAGCTGTCGGCCGTCGAACGAGAAATAGGCCTCGGCGTTCTCGCCGCCGTCGGTGAGCATTCGCAGCTCGCCGAAGTGAGTCTCGTCGGGAGAGGGTTCGACGACTCGCGGCAGATTCGAGGTGGCGGTGGCCGGCGGCTCGGAAACCGCGGTCTCGGAGGTTTCGGTGGACTGCGGAGCGCAACCCGCAGCTAGCAGGGTGAACGCAGAAAACGTGACGATTGATTTGAGATTGAACTTCATCGTGCCTCCAAACGGCGGGATGGTCTCATGGGCGGGCTCAGATGACAAATTCGTGACACGAACCACGGCTGAAACTCGGATCGAAAGGAATTCTGTTCGACTGTTACGCGCCTGTTCGTGACGATGTCAGATCAGACTCCTCATGTCATTCCGACCGAGCGAACGAGGTGAGCGAGCGGAGGAATCTGGGCGGGGGTTCCGGGCAATGTTCTACCTCAAGCCCCCACCCAGATCCCTCGGCTCGCTGCGCTCGCTCGGGATGACAGCTTGAGAAACTCATTACGCTTCCCCGAGGGCCTTGTCCAACCTTCAGTCTCGCAACCTCACCGGGTATCGGACGCGCCGAACGTCTGAACGTTTTCTCGATCAGGGTTCAACCCTCGAACGCCAACAGAATCGGTTGTTCCAACGAGGCCTTCAGCCGTGCCAGGAATCTCGCCGCGTCGGCGCCGTCGACCAGGCGGTGGTCATAGGACAGCGATAGCGGCAGCATCAGCCGCGGCCGGAAGGAGCCCTCGTACCACTGCGGCTCGATTCGGCCGCGCGACACGCCGAGGATCGCGACCTCGGGCCAGTTGACGATGGGGGAGAATCCGGTACCGCCGATGCCGCCGAGGTTGGAGATCGAAAACGTCCCGCCCTGCATCTCGTCCGGTGTGAGCTTTTTGTCGCGGGCGCGGCGCGCGAGATCATCGAGGGCGACACCGATCTCGGTCAGGTTTTTGCGGTGGGCGTCGCGCATGACCGGTACCAACAGCCCGCGCTCGGTGTCCACCGCCACACCGATGTTGATCGAGTCGCGGAAGACGATTTCGTGGTTCACCATATCGACGGCGGCGTTGAGGGTGGGGTGCTGTTTGAGCGTCGAGGCCACGATCTTGACCAGGATCGCGGTCATCGTGAGCTTGCCGCCGGCCTCTTCAACCCGTTCCTTGTAGGCCTTGCGGAACTCCTCGAGGTCGGTGATGTCGGCGCTCTCGTGGTTGGTGACCTGGGGCGCGTTGAGCCAGGCACGGGTCAGGTTCTCGGCGGTCAGCCTGCGGACCTTGGACATGGCCTCGCGGCGGATCGGACCGAACCGGGAGAGATCGGGGAGTTCGGCCGTCGCAACCGCGCCGCCGGTCCCCTGTGACAGCAGTTTGTTGGTGTGGGCCTTGACGTCGTCGATGGAGATGCGCCCGCCGGGACCGGAGCCCGGGACCGCCGTGATGTCGGCTCCGACTTCGCGCGCGAAGCGGCGCACCGTCGGCGCAGCCGGCACCGCGGTCATGCCATCGCGCGGCTTGACCGGGGGTGGGGGAGTCGGAGTGGTTGGTTCGACCGGCGCGGTCATCTCCGGGACGTCGCTGCCCGGGTCGTCCGGGAGTTCGGGTTCGGACGCGGACTCGGATTCTGGCGGAGCGGGGGTCGCGACCTGGTCGACCGCATCGAGGGTCACGATCGCAGCCTTCTCGCCGATGGTGTCGCCTTCGGCGACGTGGATCTCGAGCACCGTTCCAGCCGAGGTCGAAGGCACTTCAACCGAGGCTTTTTCGGTTTCGACTTCGATCAGGCTCTGGTTGACTTCGACCGCGTCGCCGACGGCGACGAGCACTGAGACCACGTCGACGCTGTCAACGCCTTCGCCGAGTTCGGGGAGGTTGATGGTGATCGCCATGACCGCCTCCTCAGACCGTAACCGGGTTCGGGGCGTCGGTGTCGATGCCGAGCTCGGCAATGGCGGTCCGCACGACGTCGCGTTGGATGAGCCCTTCGTCGGCCAGCGCGCTGAGCGTGGCGACCACGATGTGCTCCGCATCCACCTCGAAGAAGCGGCGCAGGGCGGCGCGGCTCTCCGAGCGGCCGAAGCCGTCGGTCCCGAGGGCCACCGGGGTCTTCGGAAACCACTTGCCGATCGAGTCGGGCAGCGCCTTGACGAAATCCGAGGCGACGACGTAGACGCCGTCGGTGCCGCCGAGGCACCGCTGGATCCAGGGGATCCGCCGTTCGTCGTGGCCGTTGAGCCGGTTGAAGCGATCGCAGTCGGTGCCGTCCATGTAGAGCTCCTTGTAGCTGGTGATGCTCCACACATCGGCGGCGACGTTGAATTTTTCGGCGAGGATCTCCTGCGCCCGCAGCGCCTGGTTGAGGATGGCGCCGCTGCCGAAGAGGTGAGCCTTGAGCTCGGCGTCGTCGCTTCCCGAAGGGCGGAAGCGGTACATGCCGCGGAGGATCCCCTCTTCGCAGCCCTCGGGCTGGGGCGGCATGGCGTAGGGCTCGTTTTCGACGGTGATGTAGTAGAAGACGTCCTCCTGCTCGACGTACATGCGGCGGATCCCGTCCTTGATGATCGCCGCGAGTTCGAAGGCGAAGGCCGGGTCGTAGGCCTTGAGGTTGGGTACCGGGTAGGCGAGCAGATGGGAGTTGCCGTCCTGGTGTTGGAGGCCCTCGCCGTTGAGGGTGGTGCGGCCGGCGGTGCCCCCGATCATGAAGCCCCGGCTGCGCATGTCGGCCGCGGCCCACACCAGGTCGCCGATGCGCTGCATCCCGAACATGGAGTAGTAGACGAAGAACGGGATGGTGTTGATGCCGTGGGTTGCGTGCGCGCACCCGGCCGCGATGAAGGAACTCATCGAACCTGCCTCGGTGATGCCCTCTTCCAGCAACTGTCCGTCCTTTGCCTCGTGGTAGTACATGAGGGTGCCGGCGTCGACCGGTTCATAGAGCTGACCGGCGTGGGAGTAGATGCCGATCTGACGGAACAGCGACTCCATCCCGAAGGTGCGCGCCTCGTCGGGGATGATGGGCACCACGAGCTTGCCGACCTGTTTGTCCTTGAGGAGTTTCGTGAGGATCCGCACGAAGGCCATCGTGGTCGAGATGCCGCGCCCGTCGGAGCCTTCGGCGAATTCCTCGAACACCGAATCCGGCAGCATGTGGAGCGGCTCGCAACGCACGCCGCGGGTCGGCACCGGCCCGCCGAGCGCCGCCCGGTGCTCCTGGATATAGATCATCTCGGGGCTGTTCTCTGGCGGCCGGTAGAAGGTCGCCGCGCGCGCCTCGTCATCCGACAATGGGATCCCGAACCGGGAGCGGAACTCGAGCAGCTCTTCCTGTTCGAGCTTTTTCTGCTGGTGGGTGACGTTGCGCCCTTCGCCTGTTTCGCCGAGGCCGTAGCCCTTGATGGTGCGGGCGAGGATGGCTGTCGGCGCGCCCTTGTGGTGGACGGCGGCCTGGTACGCGGCGTAGACCTTGCCCGGATCGTGGCCGCCGAGCCGCAGGCGCCGCAGCTGTTCATCCGACATGTTGGCGACCATTGCCTCGAGCTCGGGGTACTTGCCGAAGAAGTGCTTGCGAACATACGCGCCGTCGGAGGTCGAGTACTTCTGGCTCTCGCCGTCCACCACCTCGCCCATGCGGCGGACCAGGAGGCCGTCCTTGTCCTTGGCGAGAAGCGCGTCCCAGTCCTCGCCCCAGATGACCTTGATCACGTTCCAACCGGCGCCGCGGAAGTGTCCTTCGAGCTCCTGGATGATCTTGCCGTTGCCGCGCACGGGGCCGTCGAGGCGCTGCAGGTTGCAGTTGACGACAAAGATCAAATTGTCCAACTTCTCGCGCCCGGCCAGGGAAATGGCTCCTAGGGCCTCGGGTTCGTCGGTCTCGCCGTCGCCGAGGAACGCCCACACCTTGTGGTCGGATTTCGGGTGCAGACCCCGGTCCTCGAGGTAGTGGTTGAAGCGCGCCTGGTAGATGGCCATGATCGGACCGAGCCCCATCGAAACGGTCGGGAACTCCCAGAAGGTCGGCATCAACCACGGGTGGGGATAGGACGAGAGGCCGGCGCCGCGGCCGTCGCGCAGCTCGCGGCGAAAATTGAAGAGTTGCTGCTCGGTCAGCCGGCCCTCGAGAAAGGCGCGCGCGTAGATGCCGGGGGAGGCGTGACCCTGGAAGAAGATCTGATCGCCGTCGTAGTGCTCGCCCTTGCCGTGAAAGAAGTGATTGAAGGCGATCTCGTACAACGTCGCTGCCGACGCGTAGGTCGAGATATGACCGCCGATGCCTTCCTCTTCGTGGTTGGCACGGACGACCATGGCCATGGCGTTCCAACGCACCAGGCTCTTGATACGCCGTTCCAGCTCCCGGCTACCCGGGAAGGGCGGCTGCTCGGAGACCGGGATGGTGTTGATGTGAGGCGTGGTGGCGTCGAAGGGCAGCTTGACTCCGGCCATCCGGGCGTGGATCTGCAGGTCCTGGAGCAACCGTGTCACGCGTTCGTGCCCGCCGTGCTGGATCACCCAATCGAGCGATTCCAGCCATTCCCGGGTCTCGATCGCATCCGCGCCTGCACTGTTCGTGCGCTTGCTATCCGTCATGAATACCTCGTGTTCGTTGAGTTTCGGGTCGGTGACCGCCGGCGGTCCGATTCTGGTAACAAACGAAGACGCAACTGTGTTTCAGTTTCAGGTGGATTGTAGCAATTTTCCTGAGCGTCCGCGCCCGAAAGGGGCGATCGCCCCGCCCGGGGCTTCGCTCAACTGGCCGCGGCGTTCTTGGCGGCTGCGCCGGAGCCCTGCATGCGGTCGGCGAGGATCTTGGCGAGGTGGTTGGGGTGGCCGGCGGTGCGTTCGAGCAGGCTCTCCGCCACCTCTTTGGGGAGAGGCGGGGCGACGAAATACCCCTGGATCATGTTGACGTCGAGGTCCACCAGGGCCTGGAACTGGGATCGGGTTTCGACGCCTTCGGCGACCGTGTCCTTTCCGAGGTTCTTGGCCAGAGTTATGATCGTCCGCACGATTTCCGAGCTCTCCTCGTCTTCGAGCATGCGCGAGACAAACGAGTAATCGATCTTCAAGGTGTCGATCGGGAATCGCCGGAGATAGGCGAGGGACGAGTAGCCGGTGCCGAAGTCGTCGATGCTGATGGCGATCTTCAAAGCTTTGAGCTGATCGAGTACCGCCGAGGCGTACTGCGCATTTTCCATGAGGACGCTCTCGGTGACCTCCAGCTTCAGGCTCGAACCGTACAGCCCGCTGTTGCGCAGGATGAGGTCGATGCCGGCGACGACGTCAGGCCGCATCAACTGGGTGGTCGAGAGGTTGACCGACATGGTGACCTTCGAGTGGGCGCGGAACTTCTGGTGCCAGACCCGCAACTGTTTGCAGGCCTCTTCGGCGACCCATCGATCGAGTTGAATGATCGCGCCCATCTCTTCCGCCACCGAGATGAAGGCGCCCGGCATGAGCAGGCCCCGTTCCGGGTGTTGCCAACGCACCAGGGCTTCAAAACCGGCGATGCTGCCGTCGTCGACGGCGATGATGGGTTGGTAGAAGACCCGGAACTCCTTGCGGGCGAGCGCGCGCCGCAAGTCGTTTTCCAGACGAAGGGTTGCAACCACATTCTTGTGCATGGCGTCGTCGAAGACGGCGAAGCTGTTCCGCCCCATCGATTTCGCCCGGTACATGGCGGTGTCGGAGTCGCGCAGGATGTCTTCGGGGCGCTTGTACTCAGGGTTCCACAGCGCGATACCGATGCTGATGGTGGCGAAGACCTCGGTTCCGTCGAGGTCGAAGGGCACCCGGAATTCCTCCTGAATGCGTTCGGCCGCCACCGTCGCTCCGCGGATGTCCTTGATGTCCTCGACCAGGATCACGAACTCGTCGCCGCCGAAGCGCGCCACCGTGTCGCCGGGCCGGCACGCCTTCTCCACCCGGTGAGAGATCGCCCGCAGGAGGTGGTCGCCGGTGAGGTGGCCGAGACTGTCGTTGACGTTCTTGAACCGGTCGAGATCGAAGAACAGGACGGCAAAGCCCTGTTCGCGATCACGCTCGGCCCTCGCAAAGGCGTGCCGCAGACGGTCCATCAGCACGGCGCGGTTGGGGAGGTGGGTGAGTGGGTCCTGAAGCCCCGAGGACCGCACGGCTTCGCGGGTTTCGTCCTCCTGGTCGACATCGGTTTGTCGTCCCACCACCCGAACCGCTTTCCGCTCATCGTCGGCCACGACCTCGCCGCGGGCGAGCATCCACCGGTAGCGGCCGTCCTTGGTCTGCATCCGGTAGCGCTGTTCGATGACGGTGATTTCGCCCGCGATCCCGGCGTCGATGACCGCCCGGAGTCGGTTCAGGTCGTCGCCGTGAACGCGGCTCAACCAGGCTTCCAGAGTGTCCTCGAACTCGCCAGGCTCGTAGCCGAGCATCCGTTTCCAACGATCGGAGAAATGGATTGTCTCCGTGGTCAGGTCGAGGTCCCAGATGCCGTCACCGAGGCCGCCGGTGGCGAGCAGAAAACGGTCGTATTCCGCCTCGAGGCCGCGTTGAAGGGCGCGCATCTGGTCGAGCTCGCGGAGCCGTGTCTCGATGAGACTGAGGCGGGCGAGGAGCTGCTCGCGGACCAGCGGCAGCATGACGAAGTCGTTGACGCCGAGTTCCAGGATCGTCGACAGCTCCGCCGGATCGCCGGCCGGCAACAGAGCCAAGGTCGAACACACCCTGGCGTTTCCGGATTTTGACAGCGACTCGGTGAGCTTGGCGGCGTGATGGTGGCCCATGCGCCAGTCGATGATGACCAACTCGGGGGCGATGCGCCGTACCGAATACCGTGCGGCCCAACCGTTGCGCACCGTCGCGCAGTTGTATCCCCGTTCAATCAGCGCTGTTTTGAGCTCGTCCTCGAGCTTGCGGTCGCGGGAGCAGATGACGGCTTCACGCACAGCGCTTCCAACCCCCTGGACGGAGCCGGTGGAATGCGGGGCCGGTCCCCGTTTGCCGATCCATGACAAAAGGTCGAACAACCCCATCACCCTGTGTGATCCAACATGCTCATCGATCCCGGTGGGTCGAACTGCAGCGATATCCGGTAGTTTCGACCATCTCCTAAAGTTTATCATCGAGGTGGGAGCCGGTCAGGTCAGCGATCGGTTCCCTGGTGGGCGGTGAGTCGGCTGCGCAGCAACCGCGCAGATCGAAACTCGCCGTGGGTCCGAATCGTTTCATCCAGGGTGGACAGCGCCGTTTTCGGGTCGCCGTCGGCGATCAGCCGGTCGATCCTGGCCAACTCTTCGGCGGCGTCTGCTTCGACCTGCTCATTTTCGAGGTGACGCCTGGCGATTCTTGTCTGAACCAGGAGACGTTGCACCCTCTCGTCGTGCGGATCGAGGGCGCTGGCCGATTCCAGATCCGCAAAGATCTCTTCGAACGGCCGGTTTGTCTTCAGCGCCTGCTCGACGATACGGTCGATTTCCAGCCGCTGCAGCTCACGCCCCCTGGCTCCGATCTTTGCCTCGAGGTCCTCGAACGCGTCGGAGGCGCCATACAGTCGCCTCGCCACCGAGAGTTCGCGTTGCGCCTCGTCAAGGGTCCCCTTTTCGAGTTGACGGTCAACACTTGCAAGCACTTTCTCGATGGCCATCCGCCGCCGATGGGCGTCGATCCGCCGTTGGATTTCGCTCTCGGTCTCGGCCACCAGCTCGACGGCGTCAGGCGTGTCCGACGCCAGCCCTCGAGCCGACTCGAGCACTTCCTGGGCTTTCGCAAAACGGTCTTCGGCCGAGTGGTTCATCGCCTGTTCAAGCTTCTTTTCGACCTGTCCGAGAGTGGTATTGATCGCCTCGATATCCTTGACGATGCGTTGACGCAGAGCGTCGGCCTCGTCAAAGGGGCCCAACTCTTCCACCGTCGAATCGACCAACCGCACCGCCGACTCCAGTCGGCCTGCGAGGATCAGCCGGTCGATCTTCAATGCAGCCTGGTCGATGGCCGTCTTGCGCCGGATTGCCTCTTCCTGAAGCCGCAAACCTTCGCGCGCCGCGGCCAGCAGATTGTCGGTGTCCTGAAACTGCGGAGCGATCCGGTGCGTCTCCTCGAGCGCTTCAATGGCGGACCGGAAGTCTCCCGTTTGGATGAGCTCTCTGGCGTTCTTCTGGAGTTTCTCCGCGGCCGCCAGAAGCTGGGCCGTGCGCAGCCCATCAACCCGAGCGTCGAGGTCGGCGAACACATCACGTTCGCCATAGAGCTTGATCGCCACCGCCAGCGCCCTCTCCGCCTGTTCGGCGTCCCCGGCGTCGATGTGTTTCGCGATGGTGGAAGCCGAATCTTTGATTTCCAGTTCTCTGCGCTGTTCGGCACGCTGTCTCGCCAATCCGGTTCTGGCGGCCTCGAGACGAGGATGGAGACCCGGATATTCGGAGTCGATCTCGAGGACTTCCTGCAGCAGGGACAGAGCCTCGTCAAAGCGGCTGCCGGCGATCAACCGGTCGGACTGTGAAGTCATTGCCTCGAGTCGGCGGCGCCGTTCTTCGAAGCGCTCCCGCGCATCGTTGATCTCGTCAACCAACCGGGCCATGATCTCGGCGTCGCCGTCGGTCTCCACCGCGGTCTTGACGCGCGCAGCCGCGTGGTCGAAGTCCCCCGCGAGAATGAACTTCCTGACCTCGTCGACCGCCCGCTGCCGGCGGTTCTGCAGCTTGACGTCCGCCGCTTCCACCACCTTGAGGAGCTTCTTCGCCTCGGCGTTGCTCGGCGCCATCTCGAGCAACGTCGCGAGCTGCAGGCGGGCCTCGTCAAAGTGCCGGCCCTCGACCAGCTTGCCCGCCCCCAACAGCAAGGCGCGGACCTGGCTCTGGCTGGCCTCGTTCGCTTCGCTGGTGCGGCCGCGCTCTTCGTTTCCGGTGTCGATCGTGCCGGAGCTCTCGATGTCGGCGTCGAGGTCAGAGATGTTGCCGGGGGCGGGGGTGGGGGAGATCCCGAAATTGCGATCGATCCGGCTCTGTGTGCTGCCGGGTTTGATGGTGCGGATGCTCCGGGTGGTGAGGGTCGGGATCTCGAAGATCGACCGCAGCTGATCCTTCTCCACCGGAAATTCATCGCGAAACGGTGCCAGAGCTTCGCGCATGCTCTCGGCCGAGTCAAAACGGTCGTCGGGCTGTTTGGCCATCGCCTTGAGGACGATGGCTCGCAAGGGCTCCGGAATCAAACCCTCGGGGTCGGAGGTGTCGAAATCCAGCGGCGGGTGTATGAGGTGGCCGGAGATCAGCGATGCGATGTTGGCGCCCTTGATGGGATAGGTGCCGGTGAGGAGTTCGTACAGCACGACACCGAAGCAGTAAAGGTCGCTTCGAGTGCCGACCGTCGCGCCCTCTTGGGTGCGGAAGTGCTCGGGTGAGGAATAGCGGACCTTGCCGAGAAAGGTGCCTGCCGAGGTCAGGGAGTCTTCGCCCTCGCGGTCCTTGGCGATCCCGAGGTCGATGAGTTTGATCAGCGGCAGACCCTCGTCGTTGCGGGCGATGAGGATGTTGTCGGGCGAGATGTCCCGGTGGATCACACGTTTGCGGTGGAGATAGCCGATGGCGTCGAGACTCTGATCCGCGATCTCGAGCACCAGACCGGGCGACGGCTTGCCGAGGACCTTGATCACGTCCTGAAGGTTGAGCCCGTCGATGAATTCCATCACCAGATAGGCGTAGCCGTTGTCGTCCATCGTGAAGTCGTAGATCTGCGCGAGGTTCGGGTGGTGCAACCGGATCGCCATCTTGGCCTCGCGCAGAAAGCGGACCTTGAGCGTTTCGTCGTCCGCCAACTGCGGCCGCATGACTTTGATGACCCGTACCTCGTCAAGCAGCTGGTGGCGCACCTTGTAGACGGAACCCATGCCGCCTTCACGGATCTTCTCGAGAAGTTCGTACTTTCCCTCGAGCTGCTCCAACGGAGTGGCCAAAGCTCTCATGCTCCTTAATTGGCGCAAGCGTATGCAACCTCGTTCCCACTGTCAACTCCAGATCGTTCACGGACTGAACGACCGGTCCCTCGGCGATGGGCACCCGCCGATGTCGAAAACCAGGGTGGCTGTAGACTGCTACCGTGACGAAACGAAGCAAGGTCGTTCTGGTTCTGGCTACCGTGGTCGTGACCGCGGGCCTGGTGGCCGTCGCGGTCGTCCACAATCCGGCCGTCCAGCGCCGGGCGTGGCAGGCCGTGACCGACGCTGTCGAGGAAGGCAGCGGCTTCAGGATCGAGGCCGGTGACGTCAGGCTGCGCGCGTTCCCCGCCCGGCTGGTGATCCGTGATATGACGGTCAGCGCGGCGGGACGGACGGTCCTCACGGTCGAAGAGATCCGGGCCGACTGGCGGTGGCGTCGCCTTGCCGACCGACCGCGCCGCCTCGAGCACGTCGTCGTTCGCGGTCCGCAGTTTTTCGCCGACGCTCTCCCCCCGGTTCGCGACGACGCCGCGGCCGCCCCGGAAATCGACATCTGGGGCGCGTTCGAGATCGGCTCGTTCGAGGTTTCGGGAGGCAGGGGTTCCGGAAGCGTTCCGGATATCCACGTCGTGCTCGACGACGTCGCAATGCGCGCCGAAATGGTGGGCGGTCGAGCAGCTGCGGCGGTCGAGGCCGGCGGCCTGGTCGTCACGCGTTCGGGACGCGATCTGATCGTCGGCCCCCTCCGTCTGGACGTGGCGGCCTCGGCCGACGGCGTCGAGGTCCGCAAGCTGGAGGTCGAGGGTGAGGCGGTGAGCCTGACGACGGCCGGCCGGCTGACGCAGTCTCCCCATATGGCCGGCCGATTCGACGTGCAGGTCGAGGCCGATCTGCCGTCGGTCGCCGAGTGGTGGGACCCCAATCTGGTCACCGGTCTGGCGCTCGAGGGCCGTGCGGTTCTGGTTGGAGCCGTCGAACTTTCAGCCGACGGTGGTCTCACAGTCGAGCTCGAACACCGAGGCGCTCCCATGGGTCTCGCGGGCTACGATCTGGACGCGCTGGAGCTGTCGTACGCCGGCGGGCGAGCGGCCGTGACGGTGGCGGGCGCGGGGTGGGGCCGTGCCGACGTGACGCTCGACGAACCGGGCATGACCTCCATTTCCGCGCACCTCGACCGCGCGCCGGTCGATCGGTTGCTGGCGTTTGCGGCCCCGCAGGTCGCCGCTGCCGTGAAAGGCCCGACGACCGCGACCGGGCGGATCGACATGACGTTTTCGTTCCCCGTCGATCCCGCCACGCTCGCCGGCGATGTGGACTTGGTCGTGGCGTGGTCCGAAGGGCGGGTCGCCCTGCGCGGCTCCGGCGTCGGACCCGAGTGGAGGGTCTCGAGATTTGAGGCCCAACTCGCCGGGGTCACCATGACCGCGAGCGGCGCCACCGGTCCCGACAGCAAGGTGCGGGCCGAAGTCGAGCTGACGGTGGCCGACCCGTCTTTCTCTGCGGCAACCCTCGAACCCTGGTATCCCGACCTGGCCCTGCTCGGAATCGGTGGGGGACCTATCGCCGGCACGTTGCGAATCGACGGTACGGTTGCCCGGCCGGCTGTGGCTGCGGATCTGACCTGGTCGCAGCCGGAGGTGGGCGGTCGCCGGCTCGCGAGCGTCTTTGTGCACGCGACCGGAGGCAGGGACGAGATCCAATGGCGGGCCGAGGTCGACGTCGACGGGGAATCGAACCTCGAGGCGAGGGGAACGGCGCGGCCGACCGACGCCACAGTCGATGCGGACTGGAGTCTTTCAATTGCGGATCTCGGGCGGATGGCGCAGTACCTGCCCCCGGACGCGGTTGGCGCCCTGCACGGCCGTCTTGACGGCGCCGGGTCTCTGGTGTGGTCGCAGGGAGGATATCGACTGGACGGGCGGGTGGACGGCCGGGATGTCGGAACGGACACCCTCACGGTGCCGCACCTTCAGGCCGGTTTCGCACTCGAACACGACGTGCTGACCATCGAAGACCTGAAGGTCGAAATCTTCGGCGGCGTCGTCGAAGGCCGGATGAGCGCGCCGTTGACTGATCTTGACGGGGTACTCGACGGTCAGGTGGCGTGGCAGGGGCTCGAGCTGGCCGCCTTGCCCGTCGCCGTTGGGTCGTGGTCGACCGGGAGTCTGTCCGGCGAGTGCGCGGTCGGCGGGACGGTGAGCCGCCCCCACGGCGAAATGTCAGTGGTGTGGAAGGCCGCAGGGGAGCACCCGCTGACCGACAGCTTGCGATTGCAGGTCGATCTCGCGGGCGGCGTGGTACGTGCCGCGATCGAGAAGATGTCGACTCGGGCCGGAGTTTTCGATGTCCGGGCCGAGGCGCCCCTCGGCGACATCGCCCGACCGCCGTGGTTGTGGGCGGACGCACCCGGTGGGCCGGTGACCGCTCACCTGACCGCGGACGGGTTCCGTTTCGGTCCGGTCGCCGAGATGCTGGCCGTTGACACCATGGGCGCCGAGATGGTGGCGGATATTCAGGCTGACATCGAGTGGAACCCGCTGGCCCCGGATCATCCGAAGATCGTGGCGTCGGCTCGCGGTCTGCGCGTTCTTCACCCGACGGGTGAGCTGGCCGCGGACGGCCCGGTGGAGGTGCGGCTCGATGGGCGCAGACTCCACGTCGAACCGGTGGCCCTGGTCGGGTTCGACAGCCGGATCGAAGTCGAGGCCTCTTACGACCCGACGACCGACAGCGTTGACGGAAGCGTGAACGCAATGATCTCCGAGGATCTCGCACGGCTTCTCCAGATGCCGGTCAGCGTTCGCGGACCGTTCAGCGTCGCCGCCGAGCTTCACACGCCGGTTTCAGGCGACGTCTCTCTGGAGTCGGTCAGCGGAACGTTCACCGTGGACCACGGAGACGGCGCCATCGTCATGCGTGATCCACCGGTCGAGATCCGGAAGCTCCGGGTCTCGGCCAACGTTCACGACGGGCGGATCGACATTGTCGACGGTTCAGCGGAGGTCAATCGGGGCACGGTGCTGGTCGGGGGCGGTTGGGACCCGAAATCCGGACAGGGCGTCGTCTTCGAGATTGATGACGTGACACTGTTTTTCAAGGGGACCCTGACCAAGTGGGACGGCGATCTGGCGGTCGAACCGAGGACCGACGAGCTCGCCCACGTGGCCGGCGATCTGACCCTGGTGGCGGGACTCTGGGAAGAGTCGTTCGACCTCACGTCGGCGTTGCTCGGCGGTGACGACCTCGGGTTGGCGGCCGACGACCCGCTCTATGAAATCAGTCTCGATATCAGCGTTCGCGGACGATCGGGCGTCAAGGTCGACAACAACCTCGGCCGCTTCGATGTGGCGTGGGACGTCCTGAGAATCGAAGGCAGCGCGGCGGAACCTCGCATCCACGGTTCGGTTCGTATCGCGCCCGGCGGAACCATCGGAATCGGCGGCCGCAGCATCAAGGTGCGTAGGGGAACGCTGGAGTTCACCGGGGACCCGGCGATCGACCCCGTCATGGAAATCGTCCCTGAATCCGACATGACGCTGATTGGAGGTGAGGGAGGGGACCTGCACATCGACCCGACCCTGATGGCCACCCGCGGTTTGGCCCAGGGTCTCAGCAGCGTGCTCGGCTTCGAGAACGAGACGCTGAGGCCGGCCGAGATCGCCGGTCAGATCGAACGGGACCCGAGCGTGAACTTCATGGTCGGTCAACGACTCAATCCGAACCTCGCACTTTTCCTGTCAGCCAACCTGACCGACGTGCAGGACCGGATGACGATGCTCCAGGGCTCGAACATCCGTGGTCTTCGGGGACTGGTCGCTCAGGTTTTTCACGAGACCGTGGACGACAACGCGGGCGCCGCACTGTTTCAGCGGTTCAGCTGGGGGGGGACGGCGGCGACGCTCGCGCGCCCCGAGATCTACCGCATCAAGCTCGAGGGCGACTGGCCGATGTCCAGGAGGCACCTCAGAAAGGTCACGGGCCTGCGGCGCGGCCAGCCGTTCGACCCGTTTCTGCTGTTCGTCGGCTCGGTCCGCATGGAACGGGCGTTGGCGGGCAACGGGTACCAGAACGCCCGGGTGACCGCCTTTCAGGAGGGTAATGAGCGATCGCCGACCCTGGTGTTCTACTGCGATCCCGGTACACCGCAGTTTGTCCGGTTCGTGGGAGACCCCCCGCCGCTGCACGTGCGCTCCGAGGTCACTTCCTTGTATCAGCCGCCGCCCCTCGAAACGGCGTCGCTCGAGGCGATGGGAGCGCTTGTGACACGATTCTTCGCACTGCAGGGTTTTCCCGACGCCGTGGTTTCGGTCGAACGGCTCGGCGGCCTGATCGTCGTTGACGCCCTCCGTGGGCAGGGAACAAGGCTCGAAGGACCCTCCTTTGACGGTCTCCCGGACGATGTCGCGATCGCTCTTCGGTCGCAGTTGGGATCGGCCAACATCGTTGCGGCGATGGCGCGCCGGCCCGAAGCCCTGGCCCGCGCGGTCGAGCGCCGACTGACTTCATTCGGCTATTTGAGCGCAAAGGTCCGCTCGGTCGAAATGGTTCGTCTCGACCCGTCAAGAGCCGAGGTGAGGGTCGACGTCGAGGCCGGACCGCGGCAGACGATCGACAAGATATCGCTGATCGGCAGCGATCCGTTGGGACTCATGGAGGCGGAGGCCTTCGGAGTTCGCGTCGGGCAGCCCCTCGATCGCGAAACGGTCGATGCCGCAACGCGAAATCTGCGCAACGCCTACATCCAGGCGGGCTTCCGTGAGGCGCGGGCGAGGAGCAATATGCGATCGTCCGCCGACGGGCGTTGGACGGTCGAGATCGAACTCGAGCCGGGCAGAATGCGGCTGCTGCGCAACGTCGAATACTCGGGTCTGAAACACGTCAGCCGCCGGGTGCTCGACAAGGGGGTCACGGTCGCCGACGGCGAGGTTCTCACCGATCAGGCTCTCGACCGGTCGGCCTCGCAGATTGCCAACTTCTCACCGATCGAGCGGGTCGACGTGCGGACCCGCGATGTCGGCGCCTCCGAGGTGGATGTCGATTTTGAGGTCGTGGAGAAGGACCGCTGGGCGGCCGAGGTCGGAGGTGGGTGGAGCACCGAACGCGGGACATCGGCGAGCTTCGCCGTCAGGGATGACAACCTCTTCGGCAGGGGTGTGGGGCTCAACCTCAGAGGAGGCTGGGGCTCGACCGAACAGAAGCTGTTTCTTATCGGGTCGCTGCCGCCGGTACCGGGTGGTCGCCTGTCACTGATCACGACCATCGGCTACGTCAAGGGCGACGCGCCGGACGAACCGAGTATCTTGAATCAAGAGGAGAAGCTCGCGTCGTTCGAGGTGTCGTACGCCCTCGCCAATCGGGTCCAGGCTGGCCTGTACTACCGGTACACAGACACGAGAACGTTCGAAAAGGATCCCGACCCCTTTGCTCCCCCCTTCGACTTCAGCGTGAGGATCGGCACCGTCGGCTTGCGGACGGTCGTGGACCACTTCGACAACCTGTTCGACCCCCGCGGGGGTTACGGTCTCACCTCGGACCTCGGGTGGAGCTCGCAGACTTTCGGCTCTGATCTCGACTACGTCAGTTGGTTGAGCAATTTCAGTGTCGCGGTGGCCCCGTTTTCGGGCGCGACGTGGCTGCAGACGGCGCGGTTGGGCGTCGCGGAACCGCTCAAGGGACAAAATCTAGTCCGGGAATCCCGGTTCTTTGCCGGTGGGCAGGCCTCCATTCGAGGGTTCGATCGCAACAGCGTCGGGCCGGTGACGCTCGGGTCTGACGAGACGTTGGTGCCTGCGGGCGGCGGCGCGCTGTTCATCCTCAACGAAGAGCTGCGGATCCCGGTGTGGGGCGCCCTGCGCTTCGCGGTCTTCGCGGACATTGGCCAGTTGTGGCCGTCCTGGCGCGATGCCGATTTCGGCCTGTCGGTAGGAGCAGGCGTGGGTGTGAGGTGGTCGACGCCGATCGGACCGCTGTGGGCCGACGTGGCGTGGCCGGTGGCCGACGTCGGCATCAGCTCGAAGAAGATGAAGTTCTACCTCGGGATCGGGCGGCCGTTCTAACGTTTAAACGTTAAGACGTTAGAACGTTAGAACGTTGATCATCCCCCGGCTGATTTGAGGACGGCGCGAGCCTTGCTCGCCTCCGGCGCCTTCGGCGCCAGCTTCACGAACTGGTCGAAATCGAGCAGCATATTGTCCTTCCGGCCGAGCTTGTCCCAGGCCATCGCCCGCCAGTAGTACATCGGAGCAAAGCGGGGGTTGACCTTGAGCCCGACGTCGAAAGCGTCTTTCGCCTCCTGCCACTTCTGTTGGAGGAGATACATGAAACCGATCTGATGGTTGACCATGGCCTCGTCGAAGCCGCCGCGAACGGCGAGCCGCAGAGCTTTGAGCGCGGGATCGAACTTCTTCTGACGGACGAGGGCGGCGCCCAGATAGAACTGGGCGGTGGCGTCGGTTGGATCAGCCGCCACCTGTTTTTCGGCGCTCTTGGCCGCAGACTGCCAGGCCGCGTTGGCTTCATTGTTCTTTTTCTGTTGGTAGTAAAACTCGCCTTGCCAGTACTGGGCCGCGGCGTCAACGGACGTGGCCTTCGCCATCTGGGCAAGAGCCGCGGTGCTGCCAGTGGGAGCTGGCTTGCCGGCGGCGGTCGCCTCCTGGATCTCGAGCAGCGCCCACGCGGTTTTGAAATCGGAGTCGGAACCGAATTTCTCCTTTTTCGCCTCCAGCGTCTCTCGCGCCGCTTTGGTCTGCCAACCGGCCAGTTGGGCGATGGCGGCGTTGGCGACCGCCTCCGCCTCGGTGGATTGCGGAGTGTCCGTAGCGAGGACGATGGACGCGGCGAAGAAGATCGCAAGGGTCGATCCGCTGAAAATTCTCTGAAAGGTCGTCATGGGTTCCTCCAGGATCTGTCGTCGAACGTTGTCCACATGGTGACACACCAATCGCGATCCCGTCCAGCGGGCTGGGTATCCTCCGGCCGCGAGCCGTCGTATTCTGGCCGCCGATCCAGAAGGGGGAGCGTGCTCGATCGCCAACGAACCGGGACCATCTTGACGCTGGCGCTTCCGATCATCGGCGGCATGGTGTCGCAGAATGTCCTCAACCTGGTCGATACCGCCATGGTCGGCAGCCTCGGTCCCTCCGCACTGGCTGCGGTCGGTATGGGGAGCTTCGCCAACTTCATGGCGATGGCCTTCATCATGGGTCTGTCCGCCGGGGTTCAGGCGATCGCTGCGCGGCGTCTCGGCGAGGGCCGTAGGGACGAAACGGCCTCTCCGCTCAACGCAGGCCTGCTGATCGCGCTGGCGGTGGCGGTGCCGTGGTCGCTGCTGTTGATCGTTTTCGCCGACCGCCTCTATCCACTTCTGGTGCAGGACCCGGAAGTGGTGGCCCTCGGAATCCCGTATTTTCGTGCCCGGCTGGTCGGCATGACGGCGATCGGCATGAACTTCGCGTTTCGCGGTTTCTGGAACGGCATCAGCCAGTCGAGGAGATATCTACAGACTCTGGTCATCATGCACGTCTGCAACATCATCCTCAACTGGCTGTTGATCTTCGGCCACCTCGGTCTGCCCGCGTTGGGCGTCGCCGGGGCGGGCATCGGTACGTCGATCGCGTCCTACCTCGGGACCGCGGTCTACTTCACCCTCGCGGTGCGGCACGCGCGGGGCTCGGGTTTTCTGCGCAGTGTTGTCGACCGGAGAACGATGGTCTCGATGCTGAAGCTCTCAGTCCCGGCGGGTCTGCAGAGCTTTTTCTTCGCCGCCGGGATGACCGCGTTCTTCTGGATCATCGGCCGCATCGGCACCCCCGAGCTGGCCGCGTCGAACGTGCTGGTTCAACTGCTGTTGGTGGCGATCCTCCCCGGTGTCGGATTCGGCTTCGCCGCCGCGTCGTTGGTCGGTCAGGCGCTCGGCAGGGGAGACCGCGACGATGCGGTGGAGTGGGGATGGGACGTGAGCAGGCTCGCCATGCTGCTGGTCGGCGGCGGCGCGCTGGTGGGTCTGGTGTTTCCCGACCTGCTGCTCGGGCTCTTTCTCCACGACGATCACACCATCGAGCTGGCAAGGTATCCGCTGCGTCTGCTCGGCGCCACCATGACTGTGGAAACCCTCGGCGGCGTGCTGTTGAATGCCCTCCTGGGCGCCGGCGCCAGTCGCTTGGCAATGAGGGTCTCGGTGGGCATGCAGTGGGTACTCTTTCTGCCGGCCGCTTATGTGCTGGGTCCCGTGCTGGGTTTCGGCATGTCCGCCGTGTGGACGGGTCAGGTCGTCTACCGTTCGATCCAGGCGTTGGTGTTCGCGCTGATCTGGAGAAGCCGGATCTGGATCGACGTCGAAGTGTGACAACCACAGATGTTTGCCGCGTCGAGCCTTTTTTGCCGCGGTGCGCGATGGTACCCTCACCGCCGCGATATTGAAGCAATCCGTCGCCGGAGCGGAGTGCCGGTGAGCGGCCAGCCACGGAGAGAAGAATGAATTTCAAGAATGTGTCAGTTCTCAGCGTCGCCCATGTCGACGCGCCGCACCGGGTCACGTCCGAGGAGATCGAACAGAAACTCGCGCCGACCATGAAGCGGCTGGGCATCCGGCCGGACCTTCTGCGGGACCTTTCGGGGATCTTGGAACGCCGCGTGTGGGACGAGGGCACCATGCCCAGCGAGGTTGCCGCCAGGGCGGGTGAGAAGGCCATCGCGGCGGCGGGTATCGATCGCTCCAGGCTCGGAATTCTCATCAACACGTCGGTGTGCCGGGACTACCTCGAACCCTCCACGGCCTGTATCGCGCACTCGATGTTGGGGCTTCCCGAGACCTGCATGAACTTCGATCTCGGCAACGCGTGTCTCGGCTTCATCAACGGTATGGACATGGTCGGCAACATGATCGACCGCGGCGAGGTCGACTACGGCATCCTGGTCAACGGTGAGACGAGCCGGCAGATTACCGACTCGACGGTCAAGCTGCTCCAGAGCCCCGAGATCGACGAGGCGACCTTCAGGGAGAACTTCGCGTCACTGACCCTCGGCTCCGGCGCCGCCGCCATGGTCCTCGGACGAACGGACCTCAAACCGGACGGTCATCCGTTCATGGGCAGCGTCAACCTCGCCGCGACCCAGCACTGCCGTTTGTGTGCCGGCAATATCGACCACATGGTGACCAAAACCAAGGAACTGCTTCTGGCCGGGTTGGAGCTGGCGGTGCGCACGTGGGGCCGCGCCTCCGAGGTCCTCGGGTGGACCGCCGACGCCATCGACCACTTCGTGGTCCACCAGGTGAGCAAGGTCCACACCGAACAGTTCGCCGGAATTCTCGGCATCGACATGCAGAAGGTGTTTCGGCTGTATCCGGAATTCGGCAACATCGGGCCCGCGAGCGTGCCCATCGCCCTGTCGAAACTCGCCGAGACCGGGCGGTTGGTGCGCGGCCAGAGGATCGCCATCCTGGGCATCGGCAGCGGCATCAACTGCACCATGGCCGAGTTGATCTGGTAGCGAAGCGATTCGCTGCCGCGAATCGCTGGAAAAAAAGATGCAGAAGATCGCAAAACATCTCTACCCGTTTGAACAAAACTGGCTCGACCTCGATGGGCTTCGGCTTCATTATCTCGATGAGGGCGAAGGCGAGGTCGTCGTCGCGGTGCACGGCAACCCGACGTGGTCGTTTTATTACCGCGATCTGGTGAGCGAACTCCGGAAAGACCACCGCGTGGTGGTGCCCGACCACATGGGCTGTGGTCTTTCCGACAAGCCCGGGGACGACCGCTACGACTACACCCTGAGCCGGAGAATCGACGATTTCGGTCGATTGATGGACGAGCTCGATCTCACGGACATCAACCTCGTGGTCCACGACTGGGGTGGGATGATCGGGCTCGCATGGGCCGTCCGTCACCCCGATCGGATCAAGCGGTTGGTAGTGCTCAACACCGCCGCCTTTCACCTCCCGAAATCCAAGCCCTTTCCGTGGCAGCTTTGGATGGTTCGCGACACCCCGATGGGACCGTTGATGGTGCGCGGGCTCAACGCCTTCAGCCGCGGCGCCTCCCACGTCGCCTGTACACGGAAGAAACTCTCCAACGAGATCCGCGATGCCTACTGCGCGCCGTACGACAACTGGAACGACCGGATCGCGACCCTGCGCTTTGTCCAGGACATCCCCCTCAAGGCTGGCGACCGCGGCTACGACATCGTGTCGGATACGGCGGCACGGCTCGACGTGTTCCGCGACCGGCCTGTGCTGGTGTGCTGGGGCGACAAGGACTTCGTCTTCGACCACCACTTCCTCGAGGTGTGGAAGCAGATCTACCCCGACGCCGAGATCCACCGTTACCCCGACTGCGGCCACTACATCCTCGAAGACGCTTCCGAGGAGGTCGTACCGATCATCAGACGATTCCTATCATCGTCATGAGAGCAGGGGAGCAGGGGAGCAGGGGAGACCCGACCCTTATCACGCATCGTGGATCAAAATCCGAAATCCGAAATCCGAAATCCGAAATTGCGATGGCCCCCTTTCTCCCTTTTTTTTTTCTCCCTTTCACATTCAGCCCGGGTGTCAGAAGATGAGTACAGCGAACAATGACTGAGAAATCGAACATCGCGGACTTCCTGCCGGAGATGGCGGCGCGGCAGCCCGACGCTACCGCGATCGTGTGTCCGTGGGGGCGTCGAGGCGGGCGGCTAACGTATCGGGTGCTCGAGGAACGGACCAACCGGATCGCCCGCGGTCTCGAGTCGATCGGGATCGGACGCGGCGTGCGGACGGTCTTGATGGTGCCGCCAGGGCTCGATCTCTTCGCCCTTGCCTTCGCACTCTTCAAGGCCGGCGCCGTGCCGGTGCTGGTGGATCCCGGGATCGGCCTCAAACACCTCAAAGCCTGTCTCGGCAACGCGCAGCCGGCTGCGTTCATCGGTATCTCGAAGGCTCACGCCGCGCGGGTCGTTCTGGGGTGGGCCCGCACCACCATCCGCACCACCGTGACCGTGGGGCGACGGTGGTTCTGGGGCGGACCCACCCTCCAACAGGTGGAGGCGTCAGGTGCGTTGAACAACACCACTGAAATCGCCGCGACAGCCGCAGACGACATGGCCGCTATCGTCTTTACCTCCGGCAGCACCGGGCCGCCGAAGGGTGCGGTCTACCGCCACCGCAACTTCACCGCCCAGGTCGAGGCGATCCGCGAGGCCTACGGCATCCAACCCGGCGAGGTCAACCTGCCGACCTTTCCGCTCTTCGCCCTCTTCGACCCGGCTCTCGGAATGACCACCGTGGTGCCCGACATGGACCCGACCCGGCCGGCGCGCGTCGATCCTGAGAAGATCATCGGGCCGATCCGTGAGTTCAGCGTCACCACCATGTTCGGTTCACCGGCCCTCCTCGACGCCGTGGGGAGGTGGGGGGTCGAACATGGCGTCACGTTGCCCACTCTCCGCCGGGTGATCTCGGCTGGTGCGCCGGTGTCGCCCCAGGTGATCGAGCGTTTTCAGTCGATGTTGACCGGCGACGCTGCGATCCACACCCCCTACGGAGCCACCGAGTCCCTGCCCGTGGCCACCACCTCGAGCCACGAGATCCTGGGTGAGACCCGCCACGCCACCGACCGTGGTGCCGGCACCTGCGTCGGGAGGCCGGTGCCTTCCATCGAGGCGGCGGTGATCGGCATCGACGATGGATCGATCCCGGAATGGAGCGATGGTCTGCAAGTCCGGACCGGTGAAATCGGTGAGATCGTGGTCAAGGGGCCGCAGGTGACGCACGAGTATTTCAACTCGCCGGCGCACACCGCGCTGGCCAAGATCGCGGACGGTGGGGGAGTACGGCACCGCATGGGCGACCTCGGCTACTTCGACGAGCGTGGGCGGTTGTGGTTCTGCGGCCGCAAGTCGCAGCGCGTGAAGACGTCCGGTGGCGACCTCTACACCGTGCCCTGCGAATCGGTCTTCAACACCCACCCCGAGGTCTACCGCACTGCGTTGGTCGGGGTGGGCGAACCCGGAAACCAACGATCGGTGCTGTGCGTCGAGCTCGAGAAGAACGTCGCCGCCACCGCGCACGATCGGGTGCGCGCCGAGCTCCTCGAAATCGGTGCCGCCTTCGCTCACACCCGGGCGATCGAGACGGTTCTGTTCCACCCGGGATTTCCCGTGGACATCCGCCACAACGCCAAGATCGGGCGTTCGGCCCTGGCCGCGTGGGCTGCGCCGAGGGTCCAGCGGTGAAGGCCCTGGTCACGGGGGGGGGCGGGTTTCTCGGCGGCGCGGTGGTGCGCCGGCTGGTGGAGCGCGGCTATTCGGTGCGTTCGCTCCAGAGGGGCCTCTACCCTCGCCTCGACGCGCTCGGCGTCGAGCAGATTCGTGGAGACATCGCCGATCCCGAGGCTGTCGACAGGGCGGTCGCGGGGTGCGAAATCGTCTTTCACGCAGCGGCCAAGGTCGACCCATGGGGCGCCTTCGAGCCGTTTCGGCGGACCAACGTCGTCGGCACCGAAAACGTGCTCGCGGCCGTGCGGCGCCACGGGGTGCCGAAGCTGGTCTTCACCAGCACGCCGAGCGTGGTTCACCGGGGAGGCGATCTCGCCGGGGTCGACGAGTCGGAGCCGTACCCGGAGCACTTCGACGCCGCCTACCCGCAGACCAAGGCGATGGCTGAAATGGCGGTGTTGGCGGCCAACGACGACACCCTGTCGACAATCGCGCTGCGGCCCCGTCTGATCTGGGGTCCTGAGGACACCAACCTGATGCCCCAACTCGTCGAGAGGGCGAGGTCGGGACGGCTCCGCTTTGTCGGCGGCGGCGCCAATCTCGTCGACACGACCTACATCGACAACGCGGCCGACGCCCACCTCCTGGCGGCCGATCGACTGGCGCCGGGTTCGCCCTGCGCAGGCCGTCCGTACTTCATCAGCAACGGCGACCCGTGGCCGCTTGCGAAGATCATCAACGGCATTCTCGGCGCTGCCGGCCTGCCGCCGGAGGAGCGCACGGTGTCGTTGGGACTCGCAGTGGCGGCGGGAGCGGTCTTCGAAATCGTGGAACGCTTCGTGCCATTTTCGAACGGTCCACCAATGACGAGGTTCATCGCGCGCAATTTCGCCTCCGCCCACTGGTTTGACATCTCCGCGGCCCGTCGTGATCTCGGATATGAACCGAAAATCACCATCAACGATGGTTTGGCAAGACTCCGACAGTGGTTTGACAACCGGGAGTGACGGGGGCGACGGATGGGATCCACCACTTCGATCGTGCTGCTCGTGGGAGGAACGGCGACAAGGACTGAAACTTGCTCGTTTGAGGAGGTTTGCAGTTCATTTTTTCACTCCACAATGTGACGCCGAAGTGGTATTCTTCTGCCGCACGGCGAACTCGTGCAAATTTTCACACGCCCGACGCGTGGCGCGCGACGGTCAAGGTCGGAACGGGTCGGCGGCGGTACAAGGAGGATGACGATGCTCAAAAAGATCGGTCTTATCGGCGGCGGATACATCGGTGGCGTACTGACCCAGGAGATTGTCCAACGCAGGCTGGCCCGCGAAGTCGGTCTGGTCGACCCGGCGCCTTTCGTGAACCCGGACGATCCGCCGGAGCGGCAAGAGGTCACCAAGAAGCAGTCGGTCTCCAAGGGCAAGTGCCTCGATATCGCAGAGGGAACCCCGACGATCCGGACGGATGTCCGCTGCGTGGGCTCCAAGGACTACTCCGCCATCGCCGGTGCGGAACTCATCATCAACACCGCCGGTGTGCCGCGCAAGGCGCGCCCCGACGGCACCTTCCCGAGCCGTGAAGAACTTCTGACCATCAACCTCAAGGTCACCAAGCAGGTTGCTGCTGGAATCAAGGAATACTGCCCGAACGCCATCATCATCTCCATCGCCAACCCGTTGGACGCCATCGTCTACACCCTCGACAAGGCTCTGGCTCCGCCCAAGGGCAAGCTCTTCGGAATGGCCGGACAGCTCGACTCGGGCCGCTACTGCTACTTCGTTGCCGACGCAGCCAACGTGTCGGTTGAAAACGTCAGTGCGATAGTGCTGGGCGGCCACGGCGATGACATGGTCCCGGTGCGGTCGTCCTGTCTGGTCGGCGGCATTCCGGTGACCAAGTTCCTCGACGAGGCGACCCTGGCCGCCATCGAAACCCGCACCCGCAAGGCCGGCGGCGAAGTGGTGGGTCTGCTCGGCTTCGGTTCCGCTTTCGTGTCGCCGGCATGGGCCGCGCTCGAAATGGCCGAAGCAATCATCTTCGACAAGCGCAAGATCATCCCGGTGTGCGCCAAGCTCGAGGGCGAGTACGGCGTCAAGGGCCTGTTCGTCGGCGTGCCGGCCATCGTCGGCGCCAATGGCGTCGAGAAGGTCCTCGAGATCGACCTCACCGCCGCCGAAAAAGAGGCGTTCGCGAAGTCCATCACCGCGGTCAGCAAGACCTGCGGCGAGGTGGACACGATGCTCGCCAACCTCTGATCCCACCCGAACCCGATCCCGCCCCCTGCCCGGCAGGGGGCGTTTTCATTCAACGTTCTAACGTTCAAACGTTCCAACGTTTAACGTTGTTTCCCAGGTCGCGATGCGGTACACTGCCGCGAAGTCTTCCGGGCGGGGGTGGAGTTGGAAAAGATCCGCAGGATCGCGGTTAACACCGGCGGCGGCGATGCCCCGGGGCTCAACGCAGTCATCCGCTCCATCGTGCTTTCGGCCCTGCGCAGGGGCTGGGAGGTGCTGGGCATCCGCAAGGGCTACGAAGGCCTCCTCGATACGTCGAAAATCATGCAGCTCGACCGGGATTCGGTGCGCGGGATCACTCATCTCGGGGGCACAATCCTCGGCACCACCAACCGCAACAGTCCGTTCGAGTACCCGGTCACGCTGCCCGGCGGCGACACCGGTCTGGTGGATCGCTCCGACGAGGTCGTCGAGAATTTCCGCCGGCTCAAGATCGACGCTCTTATCGCCATCGGCGGCGATGGTTCGATGCGGATCGCCAACGGACTTGTCGCCAAGGGTATGCCGATCGTCGGAGTGCCCAAGACCATCGACAACGACCTTTCGGGCACCGTGGTCACCTTTGGCTTCGACACCGCCGTGACCGTCGCCACCGAGGCGATCGACCGGCTCCACTCGACCGCCGAGGCCCATGAACGGGTATTCGTGGTCGAGGTGATGGGCCGGTACGCCGGTTGGATCGCCCTTCACTCAGGCGTCTCGGCGACCGCGGACGTGGTGCTGATCCCGGAGATTCCCTACGACATTGCCTCCGTCTGCGACAAGATCATGGACCGCGAGGCGCACGGCCGCCGCTTTTCCATCGTCGTGGTGGCGGAGGGAGCGCGGCCCCGCGACGGTGAGATGGAGGCGAAGGACCAGGGAGAGGGCCGCGAAAAGCTGCTCGGTGGGATCAGCGTGCGCGTGGCACGGGAGATCCAGGAACGAACCGGCAAGGAGACCCGGACGGTCGTGCTCGGCCACCTGCAGCGCGGCGGCGGTCCGACAACCTTCGATCGGCTTCTCGCTTTGAGGTTCGGAGCGGCAGCGGTGCGGATGGTGGCGGAACGGCGTTTCGATGTGATGGTCGCGCTCGACCCTCCGACGGTTCTCGCGGTGCCGCTGGAGGTGGCGACCGAACGCATGAAGTCGGTGCCGCTCGACTGCGACACCATGCTGACGGCGCGGGATCTCGGAATCAACTTCGGCGATGACGGCGGCCCCGGGGTGTGAATGATTGTATCCGCCTGGTATGACGGCCACAGCACCTACGGACTTCGCGTCCTCGAGGAAGACGTGAGCCTCTACTTTCGCCCCGAGTGGACAACGGTGAGCGTGTACCTGCCGGACGGTCCGGACCCGGCGGAGATCCCGTTGACGGCGAGTTTCTGGGAAGGGTCCCCAGAACTCCGCTCGCCGGAGATCAGGATTCTTCTGGCGCGAAACGACCTCGACAACTGGGAAAAGAACCGGCCACCACACTTCGAACTCATCCCGCTCGGCGAGGGCGTTTTCCGGCTCGTCTGGATCGTCAAGCCGCGGGGGCAGCCGACGCTGCCGCTGACTTGAATTACGCTCTACGGTGAGGTCAGCGGAACCGTTGTGACGGTCCTCGGATCCCCGCTCTTGCGATCGATGACCGATGCGTAAACTGCCAGGGGGCCCGAGAGGTCGAGCCTCACGAGAAAGCTCTCGACGCCGCCGCACTCGGCAGTGTCGTCGAGCCGGGGCGACAGCCGAATCTGCTGCCACGAACCTGCCTTCACTTCAAGACGATAGGGAAGGTAGACCTCGCGCCCGTCGATGTTGACGGACCGGCTGACCTCGTGGGGCACATCGAAGACCACCTCGACAGCGTCTGCGCCGGGGTTGGTAAAGCCCACCACCGTCTCGAACTTCGGAGCACCCTCACATGGCTTGCGGTGCCACATGAGGGCCGGCAGGAGGTAGGCGCCCGCGGCGGGAAGCCGGTCGATGGGTATCGCGTCAAAGGCCTCTCCCGGGCCCGACAGGACCGCTCCCGGGTTGCCTTCATCTCTCCCGGCGGTATTGACCAAACGACTGGTCACGTGCAGCGGACCGTCCGCCCGCAGCACAAGACCGCCTCTCGCCGAGTCCGCGCACCCGAGATCGGTCGCGAGACCGGCCGCGGTCCACACCGTCGCCGACTGCGGCGGGACGACCCGGGTCGGCGTCATGAAGAGATCGCAAGGAGTCGCTCTTTCGATGTCGCCGCGGAGAAACCGGGTGAGTTCCACCAGGACAGGCTGATCGCCGGGGTTGGTGAGATAGAGCTCCGAACTCCAGAGATCGCCGTGGCGACCTTCGAGATTGAGTGCAAAGACCGGCAGCACCAGCTCGCCCGCCGCGGACGGCAGCGCCGCGAGCAGCAACAGAACGACCGGGAAGAATCTGCGAAGAAACATGCGCGCGGGCCCTCCGACACGGAATTCATCCGTGACCTCTGATTATACGGAACAGAGGCCCGACCCGTTGAGCGGGGGTGTCAATCCACTGTTAAACTCCACGACCGGAGGCACGATCATGATGCCACGAGGCGCCTACGCACCGGTCCCGACACCGCTCGACCGCCGGTTCGAGTTCGACGCGGCGGCGCTGACGTCGCACCTGACATGGCTGGCTTCCCAGGGGCTCGACGGTGCCCTGGTGCTGGGCACCAACGGCGAGTTCCCGTCCTTTTCGCTGGCCGAAAGGCTGCAGGTCGCGGAGGCCGCGGCGGCGGCCGAGACCGGTCTGGAGCTGATGCTCGGGGTCGGATCCTGCTCGGTGGTCGAGGTTCTGGAGATGGTGAGGATGGCGGCGGCAAGCGGTTTCGGCTCCGTGCTGTGTCCGCCTCCCTTTTATTTTCGCGCAGCGCCGACGGCGGGTCTCGCCGCCTTTTTCGGCGAGGTCTTCGACCACGCCGAGGTGCCGGTGCTGCTCTATCACATTCCCCAGGTGACCGGGATCCCGATCTCCGACGAGCTGCTCGACGCGATCGACGGCCACCCCCGTTTTGCGGGGGTCAAAGACAGCTCGGGCAGTCCGGATGAACTGATTCGGCTCAGCCGCCGATTTGCGGATCGGGTCTATATGGTTGGTACCGACCGCCTGGTGACGGCCTGTGCACGAGCAGGCGGGCGCGGCAGCATCAGCGCCGCAGCCAGCGTCGCGCCGGCGCTGGTGGGCGCGGCGCGCCGCGGCGAAGCGGAGCAGGACAGGCTCGATGCGGTTCGCGGGCTGCTCGAGGCCTTCGGCCTCGGGCCCTCGGTCAAGGCGATTCTCCACCGCTGCGGGCTCGGTGACTACGCGACCCGTCCGCCGCTGGTCGATCTCGAGCCCGAACGCGCCGACCAACTCTGGGAGACCTACTGCGAACTGGTTCCACCCGAGAGCAGGCCGAGAGTCGGTTGATTCCACGACACAGTCAGAAAGGCCCCTGGTCGTTTCTTCAGATTGTCTTCTCATCGACTCCACATGTGTGTCCACGTCAACGTGACGGAAAACGCGGAGCCGGCCCACCCCGTCTGTCATCCCGACCGAGGGAGCGCAGCCGGTCGAGCCCTCCTGTCATCCCGACCGAGGGAGCGCAGCGACTGAGCGGAGGGATCTTTGCGGAGGCTACAGACAAGGTCGCTTTTCAAACCGCCCGCGGAATTCCTCCCTGAACGAACGAAGCGGGTCGAACAGGTCCCTCCGCTTCGGCCCTTCGGGCCTGCGGTCGGGATGACAGTTTGAGAGACCTGGCATGTGGGTTCGAAGTCAAGGTGTGCCTCGGCCAGCCATCAGAGGTGATCGAGGCTCTTCTTCAGTTCGGAGTGAGGATGAGCTTGCCGAAGATGTCGCCGGCGGCGAGCAGGCGGTGGGCCTCCGCCGCGCGGTCGAAGGGCAGAATCCGATCGACGATCGGCCGGATGGTGCCGTTTTCGAGCTCCTGTCCGAATTGATGAACAAAGGCGCTGATGATTCGACTTTTCTCGGCCACTGGACGTGCGCGGAGTGTCGAACCGATGATTGTGAGGCGTTTGCGCATCATAATGGAGAGGTCGAGAGCGGCTTCGTGCCCGCCCTGGAGACCGATAACCACCAGCCGTCCGCCGCTCGAGAGCACCTCGAGATGATGGCCGAGATAGGGAGCGCCGACACAGTCGAGAATGACGTCGACGCCGCGCCCATCGGTGGCGTGGAGCGCATCCTGGACCCAGCCCGCGTGTCGGTGGTTGAAGGCGTGATCGGCGCCGAGTTCGCGACACCGTTCGCAGCGTTTGTCTGACCCGGCCGTCACCAACACCTGGGCACCAGCGGAACGGATCAGTTGAATGGCGGCCGTGCCGACCCCGCCGCTGCCGCCATGGACCAGCGCCAAGCGTCCGCTCTCGAGGCCACCGAGGAGAAAAAGGTTGAGGAAAGCGGTGAGAAAGACTTCCGGGACGCCACCCGCCTCGACCGTAGGCAAACCGTCCGGAACCTTCATCACGGTTTCTGCCGGGGTCACGACCTGCTCCGCGTAGCCGCCCCCCGTCAGGAGAGCCATGACGAGATCGCCCTCTCCAACACCGGTAACTTCTTCCCCGATTTCCCTGACGATTCCCGAGCACTCCAGACCGAGGATCAACGAGGCGCCGAATGGT
The DNA here is from genome assembly GCA_963741385.1 of Candidatus Sulfomarinibacteraceae bacterium. Taxonomy (GTDB): domain Bacteria; phylum Acidobacteriota; class Thermoanaerobaculia; order Thermoanaerobaculales; family Sulfomarinibacteraceae; genus Sulfomarinibacter. Next base: position 481,181 of record CAVUHO010000014.1, on the reverse strand, counting down.
GGGGGGTAGAGCCCCTTGCGCTGCAGGAGATCCGCCCGGTTGACGCCTGCACCGGCCACCTGGATCCGCACCTCGGTCGGACCGCAGACCGGCGGTGGCACCTCGGCCACGCGAAGAACGAATTCGTCTCCGGGTCGGTCAAAAATGACGGCTCGCATGCCATCACTATAACTCGGGTCGCGCCGATCATTTTGGGTCACCAGCGTTCGTGCATCGCGCCGAGTTGGCGCCGAGGAGCGGAGGGAAGGGATACAAAAGAAAAAGGGGGAGCCTTCACTCCCCCTGATCCTGTTTGATTCAGATTCCGGTTATTCGCCGAGGAGGATCCACTGCTCGAGGATCTGGCCGTCGTTGGTCAAGTTCGAGACCCGCGAGGCGGCGAAGATGCCACCGCCAGAGGTCACGGTGATCTCCATGAAGCCGCCGTCGAGGTCGGTGATGCCGAGGTCGCGTCCGAGCTCCCACAGCTGCGTCTCCCAGGCCTTCAACGGAATGTCCTTGACATCGGCGATGACCTCGCCCGCGGCGTCGAAGATCCGCAGGTCGAACAAGGTGCCGTTGGGGTCGGTGCCGACGCCCATGAAGTTGGTGCGCCAGGCCGAGTTCTCCTCGATGCCGAAGATGTTGGTGAAGTCGAGCACCGAAGGCCGCGATTTGGCGTCATCGGCCGCGACGTGGCCCTCGATCGGGGTCGCCTCGAGGGAGACGCCGTAGGGGCCGTTCTGGTCGTAGACGTAGACGCTGCCAGCCACGAGCGCACTGCCGACGATCCGGAACCCGCCGTTGGCCGCGTCCTGACCGAAGACGTTTTTGATCACGTCGGGCACGGTGACCGAGGTGTAGCCCGGAATGGTCACGGTGACCGGGGTTTGGGCGGCGTTGTTCTTGCCCCTCGGCAGCCAGTAGATGTCGACCTCGATCGCTTCAGCGTTGGGGTTGAAGGCGGTCAGGTCGGTGACCCAGAACGCTCCGGCGCGACCTTCGCCGCGGGTTGCTCCGGCAACGAAGTGCTCGATGCCGGGGTTGAGGGCAAACAGCGCCGGCGCGGCCAGCGCCAGAATCGCCAGGGTGAGTGTGATTTTCGACTTCATGATCTACCTCCGTGGTTGTGACCGGCACGCCGGTCGGGTTGTCCGATTCACGGAGTTCAATTAGATAAAATCTTGAATAATTCCAGAAATATAGAAATTTTCTAGAAAAATTATAGAAATGACTCGCCATTCAAAAATCTCGCGCCGACATGCCTTTGCGGGCGCGCTTCCCGAGAGGAGCCACCTCGAACATTGTCTGCCCGAATCATCCCTCCGACCGGGATGTCCTGGCGTCCGACAATGTTCAAAATGGCACCTCCGCCGCACGCGGGCCGTATCAGAACGCGCTTCCCGTGAGGAGCCACCTCAAAGATGTGGCCTGTCCCGGCGTAGCCAGAGGCGAAGCCGGACACCTCCGCCGCACGCGGTTCACTCGCCCTGAGCACTCAGGCATCAATTGTCGGTGGGATGACCGGTCCGGAATTCAAAATTCAAAATTCAAAACTCAAAACTGATCAAGAATGCAGCGCCCTCTTGTCGACGGCCAAGGCCGCCTCCCTGACCACCTCCGACAGGGTGGGGTGGGCGTGGCAGGTGCGCGCGAGGTCCTCGGCCGAGGCCCGGAACTCCATCGCCACAGCGGCCTCAGCGATCAATTCGGAGACGCGGGGGCCCACCATGTGGACACCGAGGATCTCATCGGTGGTCTGATCGGCGAGGATCTTGACCATGCCGTCGAGCAGCCCCAGCCCCTTGGCGCGGCCGTTGGCGCGGAACATGAAGCGGCCGGTGTTGAAGGCAATGCCGGCCTCCTTGAGTTCCGCCTCGTTGCGGCCGACCATTGCGAGCTCGGGCTCGGTGTAGACCACGTTGGGGATGACGTCGTAGTTGACGTGGCCGGGCATGCCCGCGAGTTGTTCGGCCAGCGCCACGCCCTCGTCCTCTGCCTTGTGGGCGAGCATCGGTCCGCGCACCAGATCGCCGATGGCGAAGATCCCCTCGACGTTAGTGCGGAAGTGGTCATCGACGGCCACGCGACCGTGGTCATCGAGTGCGATACCGACCGCATCGATTCCCGCACTGGTGGTATTGGGCCTCCGGCCCACCGCTACCAGCACCGTGTCGCAGGTCAGATCTTCGGTCGCTCCCTTGGTGTCCTCCAAAGTCAGCTTGACGTTCTTTTTGAGCACCTTGCCGGCGGTGACCTTGGTCTCGAGGCGAAATTCGATACCCTGGTCGGCGAGGGACCGCTGCAGGGTCTTGGCCATCTGCCTGTCGGCGAACGGCGCGATGGTGGGGAGCATTTCGACCACGGTGACCTCGGCGCCGAGGCGCCGCCAGACGCTGCCGAGTTCGAGTCCCACCGCGCCGGCGCCGATCACGACCAGGCTCTTCGGGACCGCTGTGAACTCGAGTGCCTCGGTGGAGGAGACCACCCGTTCACCGTCGAACGGGAGAAACGGCAACTCGACCGGCACCGAGCCCATGGCGAGGCAGATGTTGGCGGTCTCGAGCACCTTTTCGCCGTCTTCGCCGTGAACCGTGACCTTCCCCGGAGCGGTCACGACACCGCGTCCCGTGAAGACGGTGACCTTGTTCTTTTTCATCAGCCCGGCGACGCCGTCGGTGAGCTCGGTGACAATGCCGGACTTGCGGACCATCATCTGTTGCAGGTCGAGACCGACATCGGAGACCACGACGCCGAAATCAGCCGCGCGCTCGCGCGCGGCCTCATAAAACTCGGACGACTCGAGCAGCGCCTTCGAAGGGATGCAGCCAACGTTGAGGCAGGTACCGCCGAGGGCGCTGTGCTGTTCGACCAGCGCCGTTTTCAAGCCCAACTGCGCGGCGCGGATGGCGCATACGTAGCCGCCGGGCCCTGAGCCGATGATCACGAGGTCGAGGCGTTCCATGGGTCAAATCTCCAACATCATGCGTTCCGGGTTCTCGATGCACTCCTTGACCCGTTTGAGGAAGGTGACGGCCTCGCGCCCGTCAACGATGCGGTGGTCGTAGGACACGGCGAGGTACATCATCGGGCGAATGACGACCTCGTCATTCACCGCCACCGGACGTTTCTGAATCGAGTGCATCCCGAGGATGGCGCTGCCGGGAGGGTTGAGAATCGGGGTCGAAAGCAGCGACCCGAACACGCCGCCGTTGGAGATGGTGAAGACGGCCCCGGTGAGATCGGAGAGATCGAGGCGTCGCTCCTGAGCGCGTGTGGCGAGGTCGGCGATTCCGGCCTCGATCCCGGCCATCGTCAAACGGTCGGCGTCGCGGACCACCGGCACCACCAGACCCTTGTCGGTGCTGACCGCGACACCGATGTCGTAGTAGTGGTTGGTGACGATCTCGTCGCCCTCGATGTAGGCGTTGACGCCGGGCACGGTCTTGAGGGCGTCCACCGTGGCCTTGACGAAGAAGGACATGAAGCCGAGGCCGATGCCGTGGCGTTTCTTGAAGGCGTCCTTGTAGGCCGCGCGGAGATCCATGACCGCGCTCATGTCGACCTCGTTGAAGGTCGTCAGGATGGCGGCGTTGTGCTGCACCTCGACGAGACGTTCGGCGAGCCGCTGCCTCAGACGGGACATCGGCGCGCGGGTCTGGCGATCGCCGGTGGCGGCCGGCGGCGGCGGGGAGGCGGCGGGTTTCGGCGGTGCTGCCGGGGGCCGGGCGGGCGCTGCCGGTGGAGGCGTGGCCTGTGGCTCGTCGGTGTGGCTCTCGACAAAGCGGATGACATCGCCCTTGAGGATCCTGCCGTCCTTTCCTGTGCCCTCGATTTCACTGGGGTCGACGTCCGTGCTCGAGCACCATCCGCTGGACGGCGGGCGAGAGCCCGGCGACCTCGGGTGACGTCTGCGGTTCCACGGGTGCTGCGGTCGACGTTTCAGGAACCTTCGGGCTCTGCGAGGGCCGAGCGGCGGGTTTCGCGGGCGCGTCTGCGACGGCCTCGGTATCGATCGTGCCCACAACCTGGCCTACGGCGACCGTTTCACCCTCGCCCACCAGGATCTTCAGCCGGCCCGCGGCGTCGGCGTTGACATTCATCGTGATCTTGTCGGTCTCGAGCACCAGCAGCGGGTCCTCGGCCGCGACCACGGCGCCGTCGCTCGCCGACCACTCCACCAGCACGCCTTCGGTGATGGACTCACCGACCTCCGGGATCTTGACTTCGACGGGCATCAGTTGGCTCCTCCTCCGATTGCCGGTGGCGACGCGATCGTCAGTGCCTCGTTGACCAGGGCCGCCTGTTCGTCGCGGTGGACTCCGGGCGAACCGGTTGCCGGGCTCGCGCTCGGTCCGCGGCCGACATAGCGGATCTCACGGCCGGGAAACAGCTCCATCAACCTCGGCATCATGTAGGTCCAGCCGCCGCGATTGCTGGTCTCCTCCTGGGCCCACACCACCTCCGCGGCGCCCCGGTACGGCGCGATCACGCGCTCGAACATCTCGGTGTGAAACGGGTAGAACTGTTCGACCCTGACGATCGCCACGTCCTTGATTTCGCGCTCCTCGCGGGCTTCCTCGAGGTCGTAGTAGAGCTTGCCCGAGCACAGGACCAGGCGCTTCGGCGAGTCGGGCGACAGCGGATCGTCGAGGTACTCCTGGAAGCGGCCGCCGATGAGTTCTTCGAGGGGCGACACCGCGCGTTTGTGGCGGAGCAGGCTCTTCGGCGCCATGACGATCAGCGGCCGGCGGTACGACGCCTTGATCTGCCGCCGCAGGGCGTGGAAGTAGCTGTGCGGGCGTCGTGAGGTTGCAGACCTGGATGTTGTCCTCGGCGCAGGCGGCGAGGTAGCGCTCGAGGTAGGCGTTGGAGTGCTCGGGCCCCTGGCCCTCGTAGCCGTGGGGCAGGAGCATCACCAGACCGCTGACCCGCTGCCACTTGTCGAAGGCCGCGGTGATGAACTGGTCGATGATCACCTGAGCGCCGTTGGCGAAGTCGCCGAACTGGGCCTCCCAGATCACCAGCATGTCGGGCTCGACCAGCGAGTAGCCGTAGTCGAAACCGAGCACAGCCGCCTCCGACAGCATGCTGTTGTAGACGCAGAACCGCGCCTGGTCGGGTTTGATGTGGAGCAGCGGGACGTAGATTTCACCGGTCGTGGTGTCGAACCACGCGGCGTGGCGGTGCGAGAAGGTGCCGCGGATGCTGTCCTGTCCGCTGAGCCGGACGGGGGTGCCTTCGTACAACAGACTGCCGTACGCCAACAGCTCGGCGAGGGCCCAGTCCACGTCGCCCCTGTTCTCAACGGTCTCGCGCTGCGCCGTCAGCCGCCGGCCGACCTTGCGGTTGAGGTTGAATCCGTCCGGCACTGTGGTCAGAGCGCTGGTCACGGCCAGGAGGTTCGTGTACGGCGCACCGGTCTCGGTGCAGTCGTGGCAGAAGGGGTGGTCGAAATCCGTCCAGATCCCCTGGAAGGCGTGCTTCTCCTCGTCCACAGCAGGGGTCGCCTTGGCGCTTCTGAAGGCGTCGATCAGACGGGCCTGGAGGGAGTTGGTGAGCTTTTCGCTCTCGTCGAGGCTGATGTCGCGGGCCGCCTCGAGCTGGAGCTGGTAGATCGAGCGGGTCGACGGCCGGTTCTGGATCTTCTGATACATCAGGGGTTGGGTGAAGGCCGGTTCGTCCCCCTCGTTGTGGCCGTGTTGCCGGTAGCACACGATGTCCACCACCGCGTCGCTGTTGAAATGCTGGCGGAAGCGCAGCGCGAGGTCGACGACGTGCACCACCGCCTCGGGGTCGTCGCCATTGACGTGAAAGATGGGCGCTTCGACGAACTTCGCGATGTCGGTGGGGTAGCGGGTGGAGCGGGACTCGCCGGGGAGCGTCGTGAAACCGATCTGGTTGTTGACCACGAGGTGGACCGTGCCGCCGGTGCGCGTAGCCCTTGAGCTGGGACAAGTTGAGCGTCTCGGCCACCAGACCCTGACCGGCGAAGGCCGCATCGCCGTGGATCAGCAGCGGCAGGACCTTCCTCCGTTTGTCGGTATCGCCGTGGCGCCGCTGCTTGGCCCGCGTTCTGCCCTCGACCACCGGGTCCACGGCCTCGAGGTGGCTGGGGTTGGCGGTGAGGCTGACGTGGACGACGTGGCCGTCGGCGGTCACGTAGTCGGAGCTGTAGCCCCGGTGGTACTTGACGTCGCCGTCGCCGCCGTACGGGTCGGGGCGGACGTTGTCCTCGAACTCGTGGAAGATCATGGAGTAGGGCTTCCGCAGAATGTTGGCGAGGACGTTGAGCCGGCCGCGGTGGGCCATCCCCACGACGATTTCCTCGGCGCCGGTCGCCGCGGCCGTTTCGATGAACTGCGTGGAGAGCCGGAATCAGAGACTCCGCCCCTTCGAGCGAGAACCGCTTCTGCCCCTGATAGCGGCTCTGGGTAAAGCTCTCGAAGAGCTCCGCATCGATCAGCTGACCGAGGATGCGGTGTTTCTGCTCACGGCCGAGTTCCGGCCGGTTGCGGATCGGCTCCATCTCGGCCTGCAGCCACCGCCGGGCCTCCATGTCCTGGAGGTGGAGGTACTCGACGGCGGCCGTACGGCAATAGGTATCCCGGAGCACGCCGAGGATCTCCCTCAGCGTGGCCTGTTGTGCCCCTCCGAGGTGGCCGGTGTCGAAGACCTGGTCGAGGTGCCCCTCGCCCAGACCGAAGGTCTCGAGCTCGAGGAGAGGATGGCTCTCGAGGTTGTCGCCGAGCGGGTCGAGGTCCGCGATCAGGTGGCCGATGTTGCGATAGGCGAAGATGAGGCTCGCCACTCTCGACTGATCCGCGGCTCGCTCGGAGGCGACGGACCCCGACGGGCGGTAGGCGAGGTCGAACCCGGCGAAGAACAGCCGCCACTCCTCTCCCATGGCGCCCGGATCGAGCTGCCACTGTTCGTACATCTGTTCGACGTACTCCGAGCTTGCCAACAGAGAGATGCTTTCCGGTGTGGGTCGTGACGGCGGATCGTTGGCCAAGTGATGTCCCCCAGATTCTGCCGCCGCCGATTCGCCGCGGCGGGCGCTGCACGTACACAACGTAGTGCAGGATTATGGCATTTCCCGGTTGCGGACGTATAGAATGCCGGGGTGAAATCACTTTCCCCGGAAAAGGCCGAGTTTCTGCGGGTACTCGCCGCCAGAATCGTCCCGGAGACGGCCGAGCTGGGAAGCGCCGGAATGGGGAGGTTTTTCGGCATCATCGACGGCGCTCTCCAGGACCGTGAGCCGAAGGTCCGGCGGCAGTTCGCGGCGTTTCTGGGTGTCCTGCGGTGGGCGCCGCTGGTGCGCCACGGCGTCCCGTTCGACCGCCTTTCGCACGAACGCCAGGACGCCACTCTCCGGTGGTTCGAGAACTGTCCTGTAGGTCTGCTGAGAAAAGGGACGTGGGGTCTCAAAACCATGGTTTTCATGGGTTACTACGCGCAGCCGGAAATTCACCACCTCCTGGGTTACACCCCGATGTTCGACGGCCGGAACCGGCTCCATGCGTGAACACTCCTACGACGTCGTCATCATCGGCTCCGGCGCGGGCGGTGGAACGGTGGCCAGGGAGTTGGCCTCCCTGTGCGCCGACGGCGTCCGCATCGCGGTCCTCGAGTGGGGCGCCAAGCTCGGAGAGCAGGAGTACACCGGGCGCGAGCTGGACATGGTGGACAAGCTCTACATCGACTCCGGCGGCACCTTCACCAGGGACCGGTCCCTGACCCTGGCCGCGGGCCGCGCGTATGGGGGCACGACGGTGATCTATACCGGCACATCGCTGACCATACCCGAAGAGGTCGTGGAGCGTTGGGCGGTACCGGGACTCGAGTTCGCCGACCTCCAGCCGCGGATGGTCAAGTATCTCGGGGAGAACAACGTCCACCTCCTCGACGAAGGCGAGATCAACGACAACAACCGCCTGTTTCTCGAGGGCTGCCGCAACCTCGGCTACCGAGTCGAACAGTTCCCGATCAACGTCAAGGACTGCAAGGGCTCCAGCCTGTGCAACCTCGGCTGCCCCAACCAGGCCAAGCAGGGCACCCATCGCGTGCAGCTGCCGCAAGCTGAAGCCAAGGGAGTCGAGGTGATCACCAACTGCCGGGTCACCAGGATCGGCGACCGGGTTTGCGACGCGGTGGTTGACGACCCGGGCTTCGGCGAACCGTCGCGGTGGGAGGCTGGCGACCATCGGGTCAGGGCCAAGGTGGTGGTGGTTTGCGCCGGTGGCGCCACCAACTCACCGGCGCTGCTCATGCGTTCGGGTTTCGGCGAGCGCCTGCCGGCCCTCGGACGCTTCCTCACCCTCCACCCGGCGTTGATCCTGGTCGGCGAGCACGAGCGCGAGATCACGAACTACTACGGCCACCCCAAGAGCTATTACTGCGACCAGTTCGTCGAAGAGCACCGCTTCCTGCTCGAGACCTGTATGTATTTTCCGTTCGTCACCGCGAAAAACCTGATCGGGTTCGGCGCCGAGCACTCGCAGCTCATGCAGGCGTTTCCGCGGTTGCAGATGATCCTCGTCCTCGCACTCGACGAGGCGCTGGCCGACAACCGGGTCACCATCGATTCGAAGGGCGACCCGGTGGTGGACTACCGGATGACACCGGCGGTCCTCGATGCTCTGCACGCCTCGATGGTGGCGAGCACCAAGGTGTTCTTCGCAGCGGGTGCAAAAAGGGTGCATGCGCCGGCGGGAAAGACCTTTTTCATCGAGGCCGCGGATGCCGATCGGGTCGAGGAGCTGATCCCGCGCGCCAACGTCAAACCGGGCAAGATCTCCGTCACGTCGGCCCACCTCATGGGCGGCTGCCGCATGGGCCGCGACACCTCCGACTCGGTGACCGACGGGTGGGGGAGGGTCCACGGCGTACCGTGGCTCTTCGTCGCCGACTCGAGCCTTTTTCCGCAGTGTTCGGAGGTCAACCCCTACGTCACGGTCATGGCGCTTGCCGACCGCGTGGCGGAGGGCATCCGCAGCAGCGCCGGGGAGCTTCTGGCATGAAAACGAGAGCCGCGAAGGAGATCGTCCGCGCCCTCCAGGATGAAGGCGTTCGCTACACGTTCGGCATCCCGGGCACCCACAACATCGAGCTCTACGACGCCCTCGCCTCCGCCGACGGCATCGAAACCGTGCTCGTGACCTCCGAGGTTGCCGGCGCATTTCTCGCCGACGGCTTTTCGAGATCGTCGAACGAGATCGGGGTCATCAACGTGGTTCCCGGGGCCGGGGTGACGTTCAGCATGTCCGGCATCGCCGAGGCGTGGATGGACAACGTCCCCATGGTGGTGCTCGCTAGCGGCATCCGCTCCGACACGAGTGCGGCCTACCAGCTGCACGCCATCGACCAGTTGGCCGCGCTGCGGCCGATCACCAAGGAGGCGGTGCGGGTCGAGCGCGCCGAGGACCTCTATCCGACGATTCGCCGTGCGTTCCAGATCGCCCGCAGCGGGGCCCCCGGACCGGTGGCGGTCGAGATCCCGGCCCAGTTCTTCATGCTTCGGCACGAGATCGGGGATGCTCACTATCACCCCGCGCCGGATCCCGGCGCCGCGCCCGATCCGGACCTCGTGGAACGAGCCGCCGCCATGCTGGCCGACGCCGAGTCCCCGGCCCTCTACCTGGGAAAGGGCGCCGCCGGCGCTGCGGACCTGCTGGTCGCGCTCGCCGAACAACTCGGGACGCCGGTGACGTCGTCGTTCAGCGGCAAGGGCGTCTTCCCGGAGAGCCACCCGCTGTGGCTGTGGAACGGTTTCGGCCGGCAGGCCCCGGGCTTTGCTCGGCGGATCATGGACGGGTGCGACTGTCTGCTGGCGATCGGCTGCCGTTTCGGAGAGGTCACGACCGCCGGCTTCGGCATCGAGCCGCCTGCCAACCTGATCCACGTCGACATCGCTCCCGAGGTCTTCAACCGGAATTTCCCGGCCAAACTCGCGATCCCGGGGGACGCACGGTCGTTCGTCGAGGCGCTCGGGAGGCTGATCGACGGCGACCGCCCGTGGCACGGCCTGGCGGGCGAAATCGCCAGGGGTCACGAGGAGGTCGTGGCCGGTTGGCGACGACAGGCGAGCAGGTCCGGGGTGACGCCGCACTTTCTGTTCGAGGCCCTGCAGCGGCACTGCCGCGCTGATGCCATCTACGCCACCGACAGCGGCAACGGCACCTTCCTGGCGGTCGAGCACCTCCGCCTCGACGCGCCGGGTCGCTTTCTCGCGCCGACCGATTTTTCGTGCATGGGGTATTCGGTCCCCGCCGCGATCGGCGCCTGCTTTGCAAACCCGAGGCGCGACGTGGTGGCGCTGCCGGGCGACGGCGCCTTTTTGATGACGGGCCTCGAGCTGATCACGGCCGCCGCGTATCGCAAGGCGCCGCTGGTGTGCGTCCTGCGCGACGGCAAGCTGTCTCAGATCGCGCAGTTCCAGAAGATGCAGGTCAACCGCGAGACCTCCAGCGTGCTTCCCGACTACGATCTCGAGGGATTCGCACGCACCACCGGCAGCCGCTATTTCCGGATCCTCCGCGACTCGGAGCTCGACTCCGTGCTGCGGGCGGCACTCGAGTTCACCCGCTCCGGTGAGGCGGTGCTGGTGGAGGTTGCCATCGATTACTCGCAGAAAACCTACTTCACGAAGGGCGTTGTCAGGAACGTCTTTTCACGCCTGCCGTGGGGCGACCGGGTCGCCAACATCTTCCGAGCCATCAGCCGCCGGTTGGTGTGACTGAAGGTGGGCTGAAGCCCACCTCCAGAGTCACTCACGTGAGGGTATGTCGCAGCAAGCGAGCGACCACCGTCAAGCCCCAAGCCCTATCGGGGTTTGAAGCAGGTCAGGTGCCCGTCGCCGTAGAAGACCTCGTAGCGGTCCGAGAGGAAGTCGCGCAGGCAGTCGGCGACTGAGAAGATGATCGGCGGAATGGTCTCGGACTCGACCTCGCGGGCGAAGCGGGTGTAGAAATTCCGTCCTGGTCCTTCGGGTCGCACCGGGCGGTAGAGGTAGATGAAGTCATACCCTGTGGCCGGGGTCTCGAGGACGTCGGCGACCCTCCACTCGATCCGTTCCTCCGGCACCCGCAACCACTTCTGGAGACCCCGGCCGATCACGACGGCCTTCTCGGAGATTTCGATCTGGACGGTCCGCCGGTGCGGGTACAGGACCTGGAGCAGGAGGCCCTGAAGACCGTTGCCGGCGCCGAAGTCGGCGCTGACGGTCTCCGGTCCGATCCACGGTCCGGCCTTGAGGACCGGCGCGAGACCGCCGGCGTGGTTCCAGTAGCCGCCGGCCTCGTCGAGCCGTCGTCTCTCGTCGGCGGAGTACGGTGCTTCATTCATGTGGAGGTGGGCGTAGAGCTCGAGAAAGGCATCCTCGAGGGCTTCGCCGTCGCCCGAACCGATCAGATTTTCGACCGCAGCTCTCAGCTCTGCGAAGCGGGGGAACGTGATCGCGGCATCGGGTGGATCCGGCAGGATCAAGAAGAGCAGGATGAGCCGCGCCAGACGGTCCGCTTCGCCGGGATCGCGTCCCGTGGAGGCTATCCGTCGCGCCAGATCGAGCTCGGCGGCGGTGTTGAAGTCATCGGACACAGCTCATATGTACCACGGACCGGAACCGAGAGCACGTTGAGAGGAGGCCCAGTACCCGGTCAATCGATCCGCAGCGAGCGGGCGGCGAGGAACGAAAATGCGGCGCCGAAGACCAGCAACGCGAGCAGTTCGGGGCCGAGATCGGTGAGGTTCCTGCCAAAGGAGATCAGTCCGTGCAGGGCCCTCATGGCCCAACCCGACGGGAGCATCAGTGAAACCGTCTTGAGGGGTTTCGACACCACCTCGATGGGCCACCAGCAGCCGCCGAAGGCAGCCATCGCCATGGTCGTCATGACGCCGACGTTGGCGGCGCGGTCGGGATCTGAAAACCAGCCGCCGAAGGCGACGCCGAGACGTACCCGAGCCGTTTCGTCGTCGAACCGGCCGCTGAGCCGCAACACCTCAGCCTCGCCAGCCAATCGGGTGAGCTCGTCGAGCGTGCCGACGGTCAGGATCCTGCCGTGGTCGATAATGGCGATTCGGTCGCAGAGGTCCTGCGCTTCCTCCATGTAGTGGGTTGTGTAGAGCACGGTCGTCCCGGAGGCGGCCACCTCGCGCACGACCTCGAGGATGTTGAGCCGCGCCTGCGGGTCGATGCCAACCGTGGGCTCGTCGAGCAGCAGGACCCGCGGCCGATGCAGGAGACCCATGGAAAGATTCAGCCGCCGTTTCATGCCGCCGGAGAAACCCTTGACCTTGTCGCCGGCGCGATCCGAGAGGCTACCCTGGTAAGGGCCTCGTCGACCCCGTTGGGACCGAGGAGTCCGAAGATCTCTCCGTCGCCGACCGTGAACGAAATGTCGTCGACCGCCAGCAGCAGGTTGAAGCTCTTCCGCAGCCGCTCGACCTCGATCATTGACCCCTCCGTGATGAAATGACTGACCCATACTCCGCGTCCCGAATATGAAATGTTCCGGACCATGCGCTAAACTTATGATGTGAGAACACTTGACAATCCTTTTTCGGCGCGGAACAGAGGTGCGGGGGTGAAGTGAGCGGTGGATGAATCCAAGCGCATACTCGCGGTCGCCCTTGACCAGGAGACGCTCGACCGGATCGGACCGGTCCTCAAACGCAGCAGCATGGCTGTGGTTGCGGTGGAACAGGCGGCGGAGGCCGCGACCCGAGCCGTTCGCGAGCGGTTTCACCTGGTCATCTGCCGCTACCCGCTGCCCGATCTCAAGCTGCGCGAGTTTGTGACCGCGATCCACGTTTCGGGGAGTTCGAGCAGGGACGCATCACTGCTCCTTTTGACGATTCCGGAGATGATGACCGAAGCGCGGACGGGCGCCGGGGGTGGGCCGTTTCTGGTTTTTTCCGGTCAGGAGCAGCTTGGCATCATCGGTCAGGGGGCGGCCCATCTGCTCCAGGTGGCCCCCCGTTTCTCGCCGCGGATCACCGCGAGGTTGCGGGTCCGGATCGAAGACGAGCAGAGCTTCAAGGGGTGGGTCGTGAATCTCTCGCGGACCGGCATGCTGGTGACCGACTCGCCCATGCTCTCGGTGGGCAGCGGGTGCGTCTTCGAGTTCACCCTGCCGAACGGCGAGTCGGTCAGGGGTTCCGGCGTCGTCACCCGACACGCCGCTCCGCGGCGTGAAAAAGTGACGGGTTTCGCGATCCGCTTTTCAGAGTTCGAGGACGGATGTCGGGAGTCGCTCGAATCGTGGTGTGATTCTGGCAACGTTTGAACGTTTCAACGTTGAACGGTTGAACGTTCCGCAAGTGCTGCGCGGGCGTCGTCGATCAGAGCTTTGACCGATGCGGCCTGCGGGCCTTCGGGCAGGGTGGCCAGCAGGGGGTCGAGAACAGCGATGACGCCGTCAAAGTCCTTCTGGTTGTAGAGGTCAACCGCCTGGTTGTAAGTCTCCACGTAGTGGTTGTAGTCGAGGGTCCACTCGAGGTCCCTGATCTTGCCGTCGATCCACCGGGTCTGTCTTCCCGCCGATCGTCCCCGGATTTCCTTCAGGAAGAGTGTCGCGCCATCGAGGTCGCCGGCGGCCAGCAGGCGGTTGAGCCGCTCGACCTCGTCGGGGGTGGGGGAGATGACGGGCTCCGGCTTGCGGACATTTTCTTCGGGGTGGTCGATGACCTGCAGGAGGTGCCGGCATGAGGTCGTCACCGCGCCGTCTGCGGGCAACTCGGAAAGGGCGCGTTCAAGGATGGCCCGGGCGGCCACAGGATCGCCGACCTCGTACGTCGCCACCGCCAGATCGTAGGTCTTGGCGCCCTCGTGTTCTGCGATGGATCTTCGGAGAACGGTGATGTCCCGCGCCAGCGATGCCGGCCAGGAGGCGAGGCCGACCGAGCGCTCCGCGGCATCGAGGCGTTCGAATGCGTCGTCCGCACGGTCTTCGTGGAGCAATTCGCGGGCTCGCAGGAGGTCGTTGAGCAACACCGCCCTCCACGCCTCGCCTGCGGCTCGCCGGTCGCTCTGCAACGCGGTGTTGATGAGCGTTGCTGCCTGATCGCGCAGGTCAAGGCGAACGTAGAGGCGGAGCAGGCCCAGCGTCGATGTCTGGTCGGCCGGTTCGAGTCGGTGCGCCGTCTCCGCAGCGGCCAGGGCCGCAGGCGAGGTGTCGCCGAGTTGCGCGAAGAGGTGTGACAGTGCCGCCCAGGCCGGGGCGAAAGAGGGCTCGAGCCGGGTCGCTTTGGAGAGGGACGCGAGGGCCTGTTGGGGGTCTCCTTGATGTCGGCTGAGGAACTCTCCCCAGTGAAACAGCACTTCTGGATTGTCCGGATTTGCTGCGGCCGCGCGTGCGTAGAAGTCCGCGGCGGCGGTCCAGTCGGCCCGTTTCTCGGCCGCGAGCGCGAGGGCGGTCAGGGAGGGGCTGTGGCCGGGATCGACCTCGAGGGCCGCTGCGAAAAACGAGGCGGCCTCCGGTCGTTCCGGCACCTGAATCGAGAGAAGATCACCCAGACGGTAGAGCACATCGGCGTTCGGCATCTCGACGATCGTCATCGTCTTGTCGACGTCGATCTCGGTTTTGGACTTGAGAAAAGGGATCCTGGGCCCGCGGACGTGGTCCCGGACCTCACGTTCGAGGAGCTCGAGATCCGACCCGAACGCCTCGGAAAAGGCCGTCTCGGCCGGTCTCCCGTTTCCGACGGACGCGACGTAGCGGCCGAGCTGTTGTCGGCGCTCCGGGTCCCCGAGCAGGAGGTAGTGGGTGAGGGCCCAACTCTGAGCGTAGAAGTCGGACTTGCGGTCCTTTTCGTTGTAATACGGTGAGTCGTAGTCGACAGCCAGAAGATCGGACAGGGGGACCAGCGTCGCCCCGTGCAGGGTCGCCAGGTGTTGGCTGATGGGGAGGCCGATGTAGGCGGTGTCGTCTATCACCTCGAAGGTCTGGTAGAACTCCGCCAGGCCCTCCGACAACCACACCGGCAGCCACCAGAAATTGTTGGCGGACACGTAGTGGACGTACTCGTGAAATACGATCGCCGACGCGTCCCGTGACCCGGCGTCGATCGCGATGTAATTGGCGTCGCTGTGATCGATGAAATAGCCGCTCATGACGCCGGGCTGGTTGTCGTAGAGCAGCTTGTACGGGGTGAACGCGCGGTCGTTCTTGAACACGTAGATCACCGTCGGTATCGGCGATTGCAGCTCGAAATCGGTGAGTTGGGCGAGCGCGGCGCGCAGTTCTTCGAGATCTGCGGCCACGCGCCCGGTGGCGCCCGCCCCTGCGTTCGAGAAAAATCGGAAGTTCGCGGTCCGGACCTCGATCCACCGCTGGGCGGTCTTCGGCAACTCGATTTTTCCGGGATCGACGGCGCCGGCCGTGACCGAGGCGAACACAGCGATTACAGCCCACGTGCAAACCCGAACAGCGCTGTGGTTGTTTCCGCCTTCGCTCATCGCGGCCTCTCGCTCACCATGATAGGAAACTCAGTGGGTCGCCGGGAAAAATCCGCATCCCTGGTCAATACGACCCCTGAGCCGGCGGGTTATCACTTCTGCCCGCTTCCGAACAGCAATTCGGGGCTGTCGCGATCAGCGACAGCCCCGAATTGCACGCACTCGTCGAAAGCCCGTGTGCAAGGTGGGTCGTTTTGAATGGTATTTGGTAGGAACTTCAGGTAGGACTGTTCAGGTAGGCAGAATAGATCACGGGCGAATTCGAACGAGTGTGCAATGGTGGATTAATGAATCCCCATTCAGAGCTTGAATATATAAGCATAGAGTTAATTTGTCAACCCCTGGAGTGACTTGGCCTCAACAAACCTCCGCCCGGCGAAGACCGTCGCCGATCCGAAGCCGGAGCAGCAACAACAGATCGTGCGCCGAAACCGGCTTCTGCAGGAAAGTGAGTCTGGCGTTGCCGAATCTGGCGCCGATCTCGAAGACCGGATGGTTGGTGAGGGCGACGATGTGACACTGCGAATCCGAGAGATTGGCGAGAGTGATCAGATCCATCGGCTCATGTTCGAGCAGACCGACATCGATGATGAGATAGGTCGGTGGATCGGCGGCGCAGATCTGACGGGTCTGAGGCAGAGTGGAGCAGCCGGTCACCCGGACGGTCGGCAGCTCGCAGAAACCGTCAAAGACCGCCCACAGCAGGTCCTCTTCCCGAGTGGCCACCACCACGTGAACCATGTCTGGTGCGGCGCCGGGGTCCCGCAGGTCCTCGAACTCGAAGCTGGTTGTGCGTTCTGCTGAGTTGCCCATGATAGCTCCCTGACCGAATTCGCCCTCCGGTCGGTTCGCTATTGAGCAAGGCCCGTGCCAGCATATGGTCCACGTTGAGAGCCTCGAGATGTCCCACCGTGAGACGTCCTGCGTCCAATCGTCCAACGTTTTGACCTTGGCGCGCCGTCAGGGGCTGATCCGTCGACTCGGCCGCAGGACCGACAGGGTCGGTTGGCCGCCGGCCCGTACCTGAACCTTGTCGATATACCAGCCCTCGGCGCCGCTGCAGCCGTCGTTGCCGAAGTCGAAGCGGACCCGGATCGAGTCGCCGGGCGAGGCCAGACGGTCGAGGTCGATCTGGGTCTGGCCCCAGCTGCCCTCGACCGAGCCCTGGTCGGTGCCGGTGTAGGCGGGCTCGCCGGCCAGCGGGTTGGAATTCGTGAGTTCGTTCTGCTCATCGTCGGTGGTCGTAAGGATGATGGCATCGTTGTAGGGGTTGAAGGCGAACGCCGCGGCCGGGACCAGTTCGAACTCGCCGCCGTTGACGCTCAGCTTGACGTTGCCGCCGTCCCACCCCGCCTCGGTGGCGACGTAGTGGTCGAAAACCAGATACAGCGAGGTGGCCGGCGCCGGCAGATTGATGGCAGGGCTCTCGGCCATCAGGACCCCCGACTGATCGTCGGCCTGGCAGTCACCCACGAAGGGGCTGTCGATGGCATAGAGCGCGCCGCCGTCGCGGCCGGCGGGCAGGAAGGTCGAGACCGTCCAGTTGCGGGTGGTGTCGTATTCGGGTTCGACCCCCTGGTTGGTCAGCGTCCAGCCGTCGAGCGCCGTCGAGGAGTCAAAGGTCTCGGAATAGACCACGTTGGTAGCGGCGAGAGGCGGAGCGCCGGGCTGGAGAATCGCCGTGAACCCGCACTGGGTCGGCGCGAGCCGCATCTCGGTGGCGAGCATGGTGGCTTCGACCTGCGCACAGTCCGTCGCCCGCACCACCTGGCTGACCGGGTTGCCCGTAACCAGATCGGTCAGGGTCGCGCCCTTGAGATCGTTACAGCTCATCTCCAGGGCGTCGGCGTGGTCGGCGAACTTGGTGGTCTGAACCTGGTACTCGCGCATCGCGCGCCAGTAGATGTGGGCGGCCCGGGTCATACCGATCGCTGCCACCGTGACGCCGTTATAGGTGCCGCCGTCCACCATCAGCGCAAAGGCGTGGTTGGGAACACCGCTGTTGGAGTGGACGCCGCCGTCGTCGTCCTCCAGACAGTAGTAGGCCGAATCGGAAACCCGACCGGGATTGCCCATGCAGTTGGGGTTCCACATGTCGCGGAAAGCGCCTGCTGCGCCGTCTTCCGACACCAGCCAACGCACGGAGTTGTCAGTCGGTGAGTCGAGAGCGATGGTGACCTGGAGGCCCTCTGAGATTTTTGACTTCAGGGACTCGCCGGTCGTCTGCGACACGAAGATCGCCGGCGTGTTGTAGCCGGGCGGCTGGGTGCCGCCCATCAGCACCAGGCCGTCGCCGTCATTGTTGGCGATGATGATCCCCGACGCCCCGGCGTTGGCGGCGTTGGTGCACTTGTCGACGAAGAGGCAGTCGCCGCGGTCGACCAGCGCGATCCTGCCCGAGGTGAAGCCCTGGAGTGGTTCGCAGGCATCGCTGGCAGTTCCGGTTCCGTCATCGACCAGTTCGACGAACGAGCTCTCGGACCACGGGGCGTTGGGGTTGAACTGGGCTCCGCGGGCCTCGTAGTCGCCGGCGATCGATGCCGGTGAGGCGACCGTGAGGTGCGGGTAGGGACTTCCAAAGAAGGTCGAACACCCGCCGGCGGTGCGCGTGGTGTCGGGTGTATCGAGTCCGTGCCCGTTGGTCTCGTCCACGATCTCGCCGAAGATGTCCGAGAAACTCTCGTTGAGGGCCCCCGGTTGCCAGGCATAGATCAAATTGTGGGTGAAATCGGTGTAGGCGTGGGTCCACTCGTGGGCGATCACATCGTCGACGGCGAGACCTCCGCAGAAGTTGGTGGTGCGTCCGTTCCAGTTCGCGTTGATGGACTCTGAGCATGGAGGGTCGAAAGTGGTGGCCTCGAAGACGGATTTCATCTGGCGGTCGTTGCCGTTGTACGAGAGCCACTCACCATTGGTGATGTTCGAGTACAGGTCGTAGGTCTCGCCAGCAACATCGATGAGATCGTTGACTTCGTTGTTCTGCAGGGTGGTGAGGGTGGCGCCGGAGAAGGGGAGGGTATCGCCCTCTTGCCAGAGAGCAGAAGAAGGATAGGTGCGGTGGTAAATCGCGCGGTCGATTTCGTGAATCCCGTTGATCCGGTCGACCACAACACCGCGGTGGGCGTCAATAAAGACGTCTTCCCGGATACCGGCGCCGTCGCCAATTTCCATCTTCCACACCAGATGGTCGGTGCCGGGAATGCCGCGGGCGAGCCCGGTTCGGTAGATCATCAACTCGGGCGGGGCGGATTCGAGGTCACCTGCTGTCCTGCCGTGGTCCTTGGCGACCGCGCGACGGGCTATGTCCGAGGCCGCGATCATGTCAACCATGGGTGTGGTATCGAGGTCGAGGTTCGGCACCACGGTGCCGTTGACCGCCACCAGCTGGTCCCCGGCGTTGAAATGAAAACGCAGATCAGCTGCAAAAACCGCCAGGCCCTGGTAGTTCTGCGTGAAGCGCAGGTGGGTCATGCCGAGATGATCGCTGCGGCTTTCCCCGGCCACCAGATCCCGACCCGGGTTGTCGAGCCCAAAGGCTGCTCCGTAACGGACGAGGAACTGCCGGGCCTTCTCCCGGCTGTCGGTTCCGCGGAACTCGAGGGCCCCAGGTGGGATGACGATCAGATTTGGTATGCCCGTCGCGGGGTCGGCGACGACGTGGGCTTGCCGTTGTGAGTCCACCGCCAACTGAACCAATGCCGGGCCCGGCCTCGGCACGGCTCGGTCAATTGCTGGCGCAGCCGCAGCCGTCAGGACCAGGAGCGAGAAGATGGATGAGAGAGTCTTGTCGATACGCATCTATTTCCTCCGCGGTCTCCGACCGGCATGCTCGCCGCTTCGCAGACAGCGAGGTTCCGGGTTCCCCTGTCGAGAACGCTTCGAGCTGGGCGCATCATTTCAATTCTCGGTTTTCCCGTCGTCCGCGGTGTTCGATCGAGGGATCGAGACCACTCGGGCTCTTGACCGTTCCGTCTTTTGGGTCTAACGTGAGCGACCCTCGGAGGCCTCGGAAATACGAGCCTGCCGGGGCCTTGGGCCATCTTAACAGACGGCCCCCTCGGGTTTGATAAACGGTTTTTTGGATTATTGTTCGGTTTTCCGTATGAATTTCCGCGAATAGATCTCAATCACTGTAGAGATTCCGGCATGAATCTTGCTAGCAGTGCAGTTGAACAGGTAAAGGTAGATTCGGGCCACCGGTTTCATCATTTCAGGATGAGGGTCAAGAGGAACAAGGAGGTAGAGATATGTCTCGGTATTTGAACTTTCGAACTGCTCTCGTGGTGGTGGCCGCCCTTTTGATGGTCACCTCGGCGTTCGCGCAATCCACTACAGGTCGTCTCGTCGGCAACGTCGTCGACGACACCGGTGCGGCCCTGCCCGGCGTCACCGTGACGATCTCGTCGCCGGTGCTGATCGGCGGCGCGCAGACCAAGATCACCGACGGCGCCGGCGAGTTCGCCTTTATCGGCATCGCTCCCGGCGAATACACGCTCAAGGCGGACCTCTCCAGCTTCATCAGCCAGGAGCGCAACGAGATCCTGGTCGCCCTCGGCGGCTCGCGGACGATCACCATCGAGATGCCGCAGGGAACCTTCGGCGGCGAGATCGAGGTCGTGGCCGAGACCCCGGTGGTCGACCCGACTCAGGTCAACACCAATGCCAACTTCACTGCCGAGTACCTGCAAGGCTCGGCCATCGGCACCACCAACCGCAACTACCAGAACGTGCTCAGCCAGACCGCCGGCGTCACCGGCCAGAACGTTTTTGGTTCGACCATCGGTGAAAACGCCTACTACGTCGACGGCGCCAACACCACCGATCCGGTGACCGCGACGTGGGGCACCAACTTCACCTTCGACTCGATCCAGGAGATCCAGTTCCAGACTTCGGGTTACGAGGCGGAGTACGGCAGCGCCACCGGCGGCATCGTCAACCTGGTGACCAAGTCGGGCGGCAACCAGTTCGCCGGCACCGTCGATATCCGCTATCGCAACGACTCCATGCAGGAGAGCGGCACCTACTACGACGCCAGCACGCTCGACAGCCTGCGCGAGGAAGTCGACGCCACCATCGGCGGTCCGATCCTCCGCGACAAGCTGTGGTTCTTTGCCGCCTACCAGTACGTGAAGAGCGACAACACTCCGAGCGGTTCCCCCACGACCCGTTCGTTTGTCGGGAACTACCCCCTCGCCAAGCTGACCTGGCAGGCGGGCTCGAACTGGCGCGTGACCGGCAAGTGGACGGCCGATCCCGCGGACATCGACAACGACGATGCCAGCCAGTTTATTGAAGCTGAAGCCACGACGTTCCAGACCCAGGGCGCCGACATCTACTCGGCCGAGGTCAACGGCGTGCTGTCGGACTCGCTGATGTGGAACACCGTCATCAGCGCCTACCGCTCGACCCTCGATGCCTACCCGCAGACTGGCATGCTCGAGCCCATCGGCCACTTCAACGACGACACCGGGGTTTCCTCGGTGAACGCCATCAACCAGCAGTACTCCGAGCGCAACCGCGACGACATCACCAGCAACCTGACGTGGTTCGTGGACGATCTCGCCGGTTCGCACGAGTTCAAGGGTGGCGTGGTGTATTCCGACCTGAACTTCACGAGCAGCAACTGCACCACCGGCACCGCCGGCGGCGTGCAGTGCGAAACGGCCGTTCCCGGCAACTGGTTCGAGGATGTGGAGTTCGACGGAAATTATCCCTATGTCTGGTGGCAGAATTTCAACACCGGCACCTCGGAGACCAACGGCACCAATTCGACCCTCTTCCTGCAGGACGCCTGGCGGGTGATGCCGAACCTCACCCTCAAGCTCGGCGTTCGTTACGACATCGCCAAGTACGACACCACCAACGGCACCCGGGTCGCTGACATGAGCAAGTGGCAGCCGCGCGTTGGCGCCGCCTGGGACGTCACCGGCGATGCCAAGAACATCGTCCGCGCGAACTGGGGCTACTTCATGTCCCCCAACGCTCTCACACTGCCGAATTTTGCTCGCACCGGCGTTGCGCCCTCGAACGCCTGGCTTTCGTGTTCCTACTTCCTCGGCCTCCCCGCCGACGAATGCGAGGCGTGGTCGACAGCGCGCGGCTTCGGCTGGAGCATGGACCCCGACGGATGGGACCCCGGTGGCTGGATCCTCACCCCGGGAAACATTCTCGGCAGCGAGCCGAGCCAGATCGACCCCAACCTCAAGGCGATGTACACCGAGACCTTCAGTCTCGCCTACGAGCGTGAGGTTGGCCGCCGTGCTTCGGTGACCGTCACCTACGTCGACAAGCAGACCAACGACATGTTCGAGGACACCTGCAACGGCAACTGGCCCACCCCGACGGATGGCGGCGCCTGCGACTACTACATCATGGCCAACCTGCCCGAACTCACCCGCGACTACTCGGCGTACATCCTCGAGTACAGCACCCGCACGTTCGACTGGATGACCCTCAACGCCTCCTACACCTACTCCAATTCCAAGGGCAGCCAGGAGTACAACCAGAACGCGGGTACCGATTTCGACGAGTACCCGGCGCACTACGACAACCGCTACGGCTATCTCAACGACCACCGCCAGGACCGGTTCAAGCTCAACGGTTTCTTCAGCATCAAGGGCGACTGGACGATCGGTTTTGACGCCTTCTATTCCTCCGCCTTCACCTGGGAACCGCAGGCCACCAGGAACAACAGCGGCGAGGAATACAACGGTGAGATCGTTCCGGATATGACGTACGGTGTCTGGTATGCCGCTCCCCGCGGCAGCAGAGACGGCGACTCGCTCTACCAGGTCGACCTCCAACTCAACAAGGGCTTCACGGTCGGCAGTTCGGTGCGACTGGTGCTGATCGGCTCCGTCTTCAACGTCTTCTCGAGCGAGCAGGTCACCGGCGTGTGCGTCTCGATCGACGGTTGCGGTGGCGACACCGCGACCGGCGGCGCCACCAACTGGCAGATCCCGCGCCGCTACGAGCTCGGCTTCCGCGTCGAGTTCTGATTTCTCTTTTTCAGGGAATTCCAAGCCCACCCTTCGGGGTGGGCCTTTTTGTTGCCTCATCGAGGTCGACAGGGCAGCATCACGCGGTCAACCGTAGGCAATCACTCGAAAAAGGTCTATGTTGGCCCCGGTGATGGTCAAACTCCCGGAGATGGGCCCTGAGGTTCCAAAGCGCGGCTGGCGGATCGGCCGGTGGATCGGGCGAACCGTTTTGAAGGCCGCCGGTTGGTCGTTTCCGGGCTCGATTCCCGATATCCCGAAGGCCGTGATCATCGTCGCACCCCACACCTCGAATTGGGACTTCGTGATCGGTGCCGCCGCCATGCTGGCCATGGATCTCGATGCCCGATTCTTCGGCAAGCACACCCTCTTCAAAGGGCCTCTCGGCGTGTTGATGCGGTACCTTGGCGGCATCCCGGTGGATCGCGGTACGAGCGGAACCGGCGTCGTCAAGGACATGGTGGCGCGGTTCGAGGCCGCGGACCAGTTGATCCTCGCGCTGGCGCCCGAAGGCACCCGCAAGGCCGTCGACCAGTGGAAGACTGGCTTCCACCGCATTGCGCTGGCGGCGGGCGTACCCATCGTGGCCACCGCGCTCGATTGGGGCCGGCGCCAGATCCGCTTCAGAGAGCCCTTCAAACCGACCGACGACGCGGCGGCCGACGTGGCGGAACTGCAGCTCTTCTTTGCAGATTCCCGTGGCAGGCGGCACAACGCGACGGCGGAATCCCGTGGTTAACTTGAACGGATATTGATTGGAGGATGCATGTGCCTGATGAAAACCGGCGTGTGGAGCGATGCGTTCGTGGGCATCTACGCCCGGCAGAAAGACTGATGGGGGTGGTCGTGTGCGAATAGCCCTCGTTCAACAGCACGCCACCCTCGACCGGGACGACAATCTTCGACGCGGCCTCGAGGCCCTGGGGACCGCAGCCGCCGGAGGCGCACAGCTGGTGTGCTTTTCCGAGCTCGCCTTCGAGCCCTTCTACCCCCAGCGCCCCGCGGGCGACCGCCCTGCGGAGCTGGCCCAGACGGTCCCCGGTCCGGTGACCGAAGCCTTTGCCGCCCGCGCTGCCGAGCTTGGCGTGGTGGTCGTGCTCAACCTGTACGAGCGCGCCGGTGACCGCTGCTACGACTGCTCGCCGGTGATCGACGCCGACGGCACTCTGCTCGGCAGGACCCGGATGGTCCACATCACCGAATACGCCTGTTTCCACGAACAGGGCTATTACGCGCCGGGCGACACCGGCGCCCCGGTCTATCGGACCCGGGTCGGCAGGATCGGTGTTTCCATCTGCTACGACCGCCACTACCCGGAGTACATGCGCGCCCTGGCCCTGGCAGGCGCCGAGTTGGTGGTGGTGCCGCAGGCGGGGGCGGTGGGCGAGTGGCCCGACGGGCTGTACGAGGCCGAGCTGCGGGTGGCGGCCTTTCAGAACGGCTATTTCACGGCCCTGTGCAACCGCGTGGGGAAGGAAGAGTGTCTGGACTTCGCCGGCGAGAGCTTTGTCTGCGCTCCCGACGGCCGGGTGGTGGCGCGGGCGCCGCAGGGCGAGGACCACATTCTCTTTGCCGACATCGATCTCGCCGAGGCGGCGGCGAGCCACGCGAGAGTGCTCTTCCTCCGCGACCGCCGGCCCGAGCTCTACGCGGACTGGCTGGCCAAAGGTTGAAACGTCAACTCACCCTGTCATCCCGGCCGAGGGAGCGAAGCCCTTTCCCCTCCTGTCATTCCGACCGAGGGAGCGAAGCCCTTTCCCCTCCTGTCATTCCGACCGAGGGAGCGAAGCCCTTTCCCCTCCTGCCATCCCGGCCGAGGGAGCGAAGCCCTTTCCCTTCCTGTCATTCCGACCGAGGGAGCGAAGCCCTTTCCCCTCCTGTCATTCCGACCGAACGAACGAAGTGAGGGAGCGGAGGAATCTCAGCTTGTAGCTCGAGGCTCCACATCTTCAGGACCTGCCCCCGAGAGATCCCTCCGCTACGGCTCCTGGCCTTCGGTCGGGATGACAGTTTGAAGGGTCGGTGCCCGGGTCCGAAGTTGGGTGGGCCTTGGCCCACCTTCGGTCAATGTTGCAATTGCGTCAAACGAACTCCGGCATGTACTTCTCCCGCGCCAACCGCCAGAAGACCACCAGAAACGCGGTCAGCGGGATGGCGAGGACCATCCCCATGATGCCGTTGAGCGCCGCCCCCCAGAAGAAGACGGCGAGGATGATCACCACCGGGTGGAGCCCGGTGCGGTCGCCCATGATCTTGGGTGTCAGGAAGTAGCCCTCGATCGACTGCACGCAGGCAAACACCACGAGCACGGCCAGCACCCGGGTCATGCCGCCACTGTCCTGGAAGAATGCCAACGGCAACGCGGTGCCGAGACCGAGTATGTTGCCCAGGTAGGGCACGACGTTGAGGAAACCGAGGGTCAGACCGATCACGAAGCCGTACTTGAGGCCGACGATCGTGAAGCCGATGGCGAACAGCAGGCCCTGGAGAAAGGCGATGATGAGCTGGCCGCGGAAAAAGGCGACGATAATGGTGAGAAACTCCTGAAAGAGGTAGACGACGTCCTTGCTGGTTTCGGCCTTGAGGAAGGGGATGTGGCGCTCCAGGTTGCCGATTTTCGAGGTGTCGGCCATCAGAAAAAAGGCGAAATAGATCGGCGTCACGACCCAGAAAAGCAGGGCCGCGACCCCCGACAGGACCCCGACACCTGCCGACACCGCGCGCTGGCCGAGGTACCCGAAGATATCCACGACCACGCCTCCCTTCCCCTCGACCGCGCTGCCGACGGCCTGGCCGACCTCGGTGTCGGTGTAGAGTTCGACCAGGGCCGGGGCCTTGGCCTGCACCCAGGTGACCGATGCGTTCCACCACGTCGGGACGGATTGCACCAGGCCTTTGATCTGGTCGACCACCAGGCCGCCGAAAAACCAGCCCAGCCCGGCAATGGGGAGAATGATCGAAAGAAACACCACCAGCAGCGCCGGGACCCTGCCCAGCTTGAGCCTGCTCCGGATCGACTCGTAATAGGGCTTGACCACCAGGGCGGCCACCGCCGCTACCGCGACCGGAAGGAAGACGGCCGAGAACCTGGCGAAGAATGCGCCGACGATCCAGAACAGACCGCCGATCGCGAGGATGATGACGACCGCCGACAGAATCGTGATCGCCGCTGCAATAGTTGTCCGTTGGCGGTCGCTGAACTCGATGGCCATGGTGGTGCTCCTTGGGGGGATGGTAGCAATCTTACGCGGTCAGAGGTTGGGAAATTCGGATTTCGGATTTCGGATTTTCCACCCACCCGGCAGCCGGGACGGCTGCCCCACAACGCAGAGGCTGCTGAAAGGCCTTTGTGGGGCGGCCGTCCCGGCTGCCATGCTGGTGGTCAGGCGATCAATCCTGATGCGCGAGGTCGCGGGCGATCTGGATCTCGGGGGTGAGGAACTCGAGACCGGCGTAGAACTCGGCGCGGTCGATCAGCTCACCGACGGCGGCCAGCGCCACCAGGAGCCACGGCGACCAGCCACCGGCGATGAGCAGGGCCGACGGGAGAACGAGACCCAAGGAGCAGCGGATGACCGCGAGCACACCTCCGAACCCGGCGAATCGCTCGCGGCGCAGGAGGTAGAGTCCGAGTTTGGCGACCGCCGCCGGCAGCGCCAGCGAAGGAAGGGCGAGCAGTAACCCGAGATAGTAGGCGACGGTCAGGGTGGCCATCGCGCTGTGGGGCACGGCGGGCACCGATTGTCCGGGTACCCGGTAGACCATGTCCATGGCAAAGAGCGCGGCGAACCCTATGATGACGGCTGCCCACTCAGCGGCTGACGACCGCGTGCCGAAGAACGTGATGGCACACGCGGTGGCGAAGAACACCGTCACGAACAACGCCTCGCGGCTGATCCACGAATGTCTCCAGTTGAGGAGGCCGCGCCACGCGCGGGTAGGCCGCCCGAGGTGGAGGGCGCTCGCCCCCAGAGCAAGCGCGCCGCCCGTCGCAAACACGGGCAGCGAAACCTTGGCATCGAACGCGGTCGCGGCAGCGAACCAGGCGACGAGGAACGTGATGATCGAGGAGAACGCCCACAGCGACCACTCGCTCCGGAGGTTCCTCCAAGTGAGCGAAAGGCGATTTTCGGAAACGCGTCGGGGTCCCGGCGCCGCCGTCATCTCCGGGGGCGAGTGGCGCCGCTCGCCGATGACTCTGAGAGCGGGCTGCAGTCCGGTGTCGGGGAAGCCGGCGCGCGCGACGGCGGACGGTGACTCGACGGTCTCGAACGCCAGCGCCTCGACGGGGCAGGCGACGACGCACGCGGGTTCCAGCCCTTCCGCCAGCCGGTGGTCGCACAACGTGCATTTCTCCATCACCCCGCCGACAGCGTCGAACCGCGGTGCGTCGTAGGGACAGACCCAGGCGCAGTAGCGGCAGCCGATGCAACGGTCCTGGTCGATGAGAACTGCTCCCGTGGCCGGGTCCTTGGCGAAGGCGTCGGCGGGACAACCCGCGAGGCAGGCCGGTTCCAGACAGTGGTTGCAGGCCAGCGAGTAGTGGAACACCGGCGCATACAGAAGCCGTTGCCGGTTGAATGTGGCCACACTCCGCCACGCGATGCCGCGGGTGGGGGAGTTCTCGTTCGTGCACGCTACGACGCACGCGCCGCAACCGGTACAGCGGTCGAGGTCGAGAACGAATCCGCGCTGCGTCACGCGAGTCGCTCCACCTCGACGGCGTTGTCGTGAAAGGCCGCGCCGTGCCCCATGTCGGTCTCCCGGGCAGCCGACAACCGGTTGATGCCGCCGCCCTCCGAAAGCCACCACCCGTTGTGGACCACGACACAGCCCGGTCGCAGGCTGTAATCGATCGCCGCCTCGATCTCGACGCTGCCGCGGGCATTGAAGATGCGCACCCGGTCGCCATCGGCGATCCGGCGCGCGTCGGCGTCGGGCGGGCTCAGCTGCACTCGAGGCTTCGGGTCGAGGGCGCGGATGGACGGCAGGTTTCCGAATTGTGAGTGGATGCGGTTCTTGGTGTTGGGCGTCAGGATCTGCAGCGGGAACGTCTCGGCGTGACCGTGTGAGGGACGTTCCTGATGGTCAATAAAGACCGGCAAGGGGTCGCTGCCCCAGCGCTCACGGGCCTCTTCGGAGAAGAGCTCGATCTTGCCAGATGGGGTGGGAAAGACCAGATCCGACCACGCCACTTCCTGGACGCCGGGCGCAAGCACAGGGCCTTCGCGGAGTCGCTCCAGTGAAAGCTCCGGGAACGGCGCCAGCTTCTCCCCCAGCCAGGCCTCGACACCCGCGTCGTTGGGTTGGGGGAAGACCGCATCGATCTCGGCGGTGGCAACGCCCAACCGGCCGGCGAGGTCGCGGTAGATCTCGGATTCGGGGCGCACCTCGCCCGGCGGCTCGATCAGCTTGTCCTTGATCTGGATGTAGGGGTGCCAATAGGCGTTGATGACATCGGTTTGTTCGAACATGGTTTTGGCCGGCAACACGATGTCGGCCGCTCGCGCGGTGTCGGTGAGAAACTGGTCGACCACGACCCGGAAGTCGAGAGCGCGGAAGGCCTCGATCACCGTGTCGGTCTGCGGATTCTGGGTCACCGGGTTGCCGCGCTCGACCCACGCCGCCTTGAGCGGCGGATCGCGCTGCTCCAACATCGCGGGCCCGAGCCGTGCCGTCGACACCGAAACCCGGATGGGGCCGATATCTTCAGCGGGCGGGTAGAGGGCGAGAGGGTCCCTGACCGCGTCGAAGATGTGGCTCTGCAGGTTTGCATAGACCCAACCGGCGCCGGGCTTGCCGAGGTTGCCGGTGAGAGCCAACAGGGAGATCATGGCGCGCATGGTCTGGCCCGAGTTGGTGTAGCGCTGCATCCCGTAGCCCGCGCAGATGGTCAGTGGGGCCGCCGTGCCGATCATCGACGCCAGCCGTTCGATCACCTCCTGCGGGACATCGGTGATTTCGGCCACCCGGTCGGGCGGGTAGTCCCGAACCAGATTGGCAAACTCGGCAAAACCGTGAACGTGAGCGGCGATGAAAGCCTCGTCGATTGCAGCCCGCTCGATCAGCAGGTGGGCGATCCCGAGGGCGAGCGCGCCATCGGTACCGGGACGAATCTGAACCAGGAGCTCGGCGCCTTCCGCCGACTGCGTCCGCCGCGGGTCGATGACCACCACCCGCGCACCCCGATCCACCGCCTGCTCGACGAATCGCATCTGGTGGATGTTGGTCTCGGCCGGGTTCTTTCCCCAGAAGATGATGAGGCGGGCGTTGACGAGGTCCCAGGGGGCGTTGTGCTTGTTGTCGCCGAGGGTGAGCCGTGTCGCCTCGAGCCCGGCCGGCCAGCAGAGATCGCCGTAGGTGGTGGTGCAGCCTCCGAACAACCGCCAGAAATCCGTCGCCAGCCGGTTCATCAGACCTTTGGTGCCGCTGGCCTCGTAGAAGAAAACACTGCGCGGACCGTGGGTGTCGCGCGCCTTCGCGAGCTCGGTGGTGATCCGGTCGAGGGCCGTCTCCCAGGAGATGCGCTCGAAGCTGCCGTTGGCAGTGCGCTGGAGAGGGTGAAGGATCCGGTCGGGGTGGGAGACGCGTTCGATATAGGACAGTCCCTTGAGACACACCCCCTCGGGCGTTGCGGCGTTGCCGGGGTGGGCCTCGATTGTCCGCAGCCGCCCATCCTCAACGGTCACTCTCATTCCACACGTCGAATAACAATTTCTCGGACAGGCGGTGGTGAAGACCTTGCTCACCGGATGATTATAAGGTGGCATGATCGGGCGGCTGCGCCTCGGGGAGACCCGATCCACACGGCAGGCGGGACGCCTGCCCCACAAGCGCTCCGGATCAGGTCTTGTGGGGCACGCGTCTCGCGTGCCAGGCGACCCGCAGCGTTGGTTTCATGTTAGACTGCGTCTCAACACAACGGGCAGCGAGCGAAAGGGGAGAGATCATGAACGGCAAGCGGTTTGCGGTGAGGGTCAAACCGGCCGAAGCGTGACGGCGAAGCCCCTGCTTCAGGCGCAGATCCAGTCCCCGATCGGGGGTGTGCGGGTCACGGTCAACGACGCCGGCGCCGTGGTGTCGGTGGCGTTCGTCGACGACGAACTCGCGGGCGATGGGGACCGTCAAGCCGCCGCCGTCGCTCAACAGTTGGAGGAGTACTTCGCAGGCTCGAGGACGATCTTCGACCTCACGGTCGCGCCCCAAGGCACCGACTTCGAAAAACGGGTGTGGAAAGAGCTGGTCGGAATCCCGTTCGGCGCCACCGATACCTATGGCGCCATCGCCGCTCGCCTCGGCGACCCCGGGGCGAGCCGCGCGGTGGGGGTTGCCAACGCCCGCAACCCGATCGCCGTCGTCATCCCCTGCCACCGCGTGATTGGCTCCGACGGCGACCTCACCGGCTACGCCGGAGGCCTCCACCGCAAACGGTGGCTGCTCGCACATGAAAGCGGACAACGAAGCCTGGGGTTCTAGTCAATTTTAAATTTTGAATTTTGAATTCCCACCCGACCTCCCCCGGAAATGGGGGTGGGCGGAGGGGCATTAAGAATTCAAAATTCAAAATTGAGAATTGTCACGACGGTTGTTGACGGTCAGTCGTGGGGTTTCTCATCCAACATCATTGCCGCCATCTCTTCCTGAAAGGCCTCGATGATGGACTCCGGGTCGGGGACCAGCCCCGAGTCGGTGGCGACTCCGAGCCGCACCTGGCCGGCATAGCTGAGGATGCTCACTCCGAGACCGAGCTTTGCCGACTGCGGCACCCAGAACATCATGCTCCGCATCACCTTGCCGGCGAGGTAGATCTCCTCGCGCGGTCCGGGAACGTTGGTCATCACCGCCGTCGCCTTGGAGCCGAAGAGCTTGAGCGCCAGGCTCTCGATCTTGGGCCCGGTAATCCCGACCGCGTTGAGGAGGCCGTAGATGACCATCGGTTCAGAGGACTTCTTGATGGCGTCCATCCTGCTCTTGAGTTCTCTGAGGCGTTGGCTGCGGTTGGCGATGCCGATCGGCAGCGCCAGGAACACCAGCCCGAAACGGTTGCCGAGCTTGATGATGTCCGACTCGGGCCGGAGGTTGACCGGCACCACGGCTCGGATGTTGAGGCCATCCACGTCGAACTTGCGGCGGATCATATAACGCCGCAGCGCGCCGACGACCCCGGCCAGAAGGACGTCGTTGATGGTGGCGCCGTTGGCCTTCGAAAAGGCCTTGACCTGGTCGAGCGGCATGATCTTGGACCAGGCGCAGACCTTGCGGGTACACAATTTGCCCTTGAACAGGCTCTCCGGGTCGGCCGGCATGGTCGCCAGCCGTGCCAGAACCCCGGCGCCCTTGGTCCCCTCGCTGAGCAGATGGACCGCCTTCGCTGGATCGGTGAGCGTGTCAACTGTCGTGTCGATCGCGCGGCTGGTGATGCGGCCGACCGAGGAGACCGCGTCGTTCACCACCTCGGGCAGCCAGTAACCGCCGCCGAGGGGTCGACTCCGCCGCCGGGTGCGCCGCGCGTGGGGGGCGCCCGTCGGCGAGTCGTCGGTCAGCCCCAACAGCACCCGGACCAGCGCGACGCCGTCGGCGATGCAGTGGTGGATCCGCGCCACCACCGCGCTGCCGCCGCGGTAGTTCTCGATGTACTGGAACTGCCACAGGGGCTTGCTCATGTCGAGGGGCGTGCTCATCAAGTTGCTGACCATCTCCTGGAGTTCGGTCTGGCCGCCGGGGTCGGGCAGCGCCACCCGCTGTAGATGCGAGTGGAGGTTGAAGTTGGGATCCTCGACCCACCTCGGGCCGACGCCGGGGATCGGCGACAGCACCACCTTCTGACGGAAGCGGCTGAAGGGCAAGAGCCGGTCCTCGAGCACCTCCTTGAGGGTGCCGAAGTCGAGCTTCTCGTAGAAGGACATCACCCCCGCGATCAACATCAGGTTGGTGGGGTCCTCCATGTGCAGCCACGCCGCGTCCACGTTCGACATCGGCCTGCCCTCGAAGAGCGCCATGCTGATGATCCTCCTCGCCGCACTCGGGAACGGTCTCAGGAGAATGTAGCAGAACAAGGAAAAGGATTTCGGATTCCGGATTTCGAATATCGGATTTGCGGCCCATCCGTGCGGGGTCATCTCAGCAGGGGGAGCCCGACTCCGGGGTTCCAACGAAACCCGTTTTAACAATCAACGGCCGCGCTCTCGATTCTGCTGATCGTGGACGTGAGCGGCAGAAAATGTTCATTTATAGAAGATTTATGCAGATCCGTTCGACAGTCAGAACCCTTCTCTGGGAGTACTCCCTGGGTGAAGCGGCAGTCGACGATCATCGAACACGTGACGCAGAGAGGCTGTTGGGAGGACATGTTGCGGTTGCTCCACGATCCGGGAACCGCTTCGCAGCGTTTTCACATGTCCTGTGGATATGAAAAACGTCACCATCGCGCTCGACGAGTCATTGCTCCGCGAGGCGCGGCGCATTGCCGCAGCCGATCGAACACGCTCAACGCAATGGTTCGAGTGAATCCCCGATGACGAATGGCATCGGGGCCTGTTGTCGTGTCCTTTTCGGATGACAGGTGTCACACCCCGAGAGTGGCGATCTCGATTTCGGCAGGATGATTCGACCCGCTGACGACGCCTCATGGAATGGCCTGGCGCGGGAATCCTAGTTCGCGTACGCCAGGAGGTCTTTGGCGATGGCCGCGTCGGGGTCATCCGGCGCCAGCTCGACGAATCGGCGCAAGTGATCGGCTGCCGACGCCGTTTCTCCGGTGTTGAAGAGGGCCACGCCAATCATGTACTGAGCCCGGGCGTGGTCCGGATCGACCTCGAGGACCTTTCCGAGAGCCCGTATGGCATCGTCCGTCTTCCCGGCGTTGTAAAGATCGACCGCCTGCTGAAACAACTCGGTCGTGGCCCACTGCGGGTCAGATGCTGCCAGTTGGTCAAGGGCTTTCGAAGCGGACTCCGGTTTCCCCAGACGCACCGCAGAATCGTAAGCGATCTGCAACGCTTCCTTATTGTCCCCTTGCAAAGCAACGACCTCCTCCGCCCACGTCAGGGCATCCGACAGGCTGCCCATGGAATAGAGGACCTTCGCCAGAACCAGACGTGCCTGAACCAGGGTGGGGTCGAGGTCCGCAGCCTGTTGGAACTTCACGACAGCCGTGGCCACGTCTCCGGAGTTATAGGCCGCTGCGCCCTCGTTGAAGATCTGCGCAGCCGTTTCGCTGGCGCCGCCGGCATTCTGGAGTGCCTTCGCCGCCTCCTCGGCCTTGGCGGTGTCTCCGTTCTGGCGGTAGGAGTCAAACCGGAGTTGCATCGCGCGCAGGTCCGTCGGATCGATGGAGAGCGCCGTTTCCGCCTCGGCCGCAGCCGTTTCGTAGTCGCCCGTCAGGTGGGCCACAGCGGCCAGCGAGGTGTGGGCCGCCGCCAACTCCGGGTTGATAGCCGCCGCCTCCTGGTACTTTTTGGCGGCCAGTTCGAGGTCTCCCGTGCGCTGCGCTTCGACCCCCTCGTTGTAGACCAGGACCGCGCGCCCCGCTCCGCTCAATGCGGCTTTTTCGGCCTCGGCCTGTTCACTTGTGGTCGCCGGCAGGAGGACATAATCGGCCATCACGGTTTGGCCCGGCACCGGGTTGATCGGAGCAACCACCGTCTTGAAGCCCTCTTTCTTGATCTCGACCAGGTACGACATGGCGGAGTTCGAGAACGCGAGCACGAACTTGCCCTTCTTGCTGGTGGTCGATTGAACCCGGAATTCGTCCATCGCCGGGCAGGTCGCGGTGACCTGGGCTCCCTCAATTGGCTGGCCGGATGCATCTTTGACCGTGCCTGCGACACGGCCGCCGGCTTGCGCGGCGACATTACCGGCACTTGCGAACAACGCGGCCACACACAGTACGGGAACGAAAATAGGATGGGTTGTCTTCACTGAATCCTCCTTCGCAGGTCTCGAAATCTCACACGGCGGTCCTCCCGGCGCAACGGCGAATGCTGTGTGGTCGCGCCGAACTCGAGCCTGCCGCAGTGCGGCGTTCATCGTAACAAAGAAGACGGTCAAAAAGAACCCGGCGCCGAAGCGCCGGGTTTGTCACAGGTCAATAATCGCGGAAGATCAGAAGCGGACACCCATGGACACCCGGAACGTCCGGGGGGTCTGGTAACTGCCCTCTCCCGTGGGTTGGCCGAAGCTCGGACCGAACTGGTAATCGAGTCCTTCCACCGGCGTGTAGGACGCATCGAACGGATTGAAGTACTGGCAGACGCTGCTCGGGCAGCCGTAGCTTCGGGTTTGGACCGTCGTGTTCACGGCGGTCACGGCGCTCTCGTTGAACACGTTGAGGACCTCGGGCTGGAGGTAGATCTCCACGTTCTTGCCGATGAAGAACCCGAAGTTGAGAGCGAGGTCGGTGCTGTGGACGTTGTCGGTACGGTAGGTGTCGCGCGGTTCGATCCAGGTCGTGCCCCACGTGGGCGGCGTGAGATAGCCGGGATTGGGGATCCAGCGGTTGGCGCCCACGAGAACCGTGGCGTTTGAACCATAGGGCGAGCCGGAGAAGAAGTTCTCGAGCCAGCTGGCGCTGATGTTGAAGTTCGAGGTCGAGAGGAAGTCCCACACCAACCATGCCCGCAGCTTGTGGCGCTGGTCGATGGCGAGATCGCCTTCGGTCGCATAGTTTACCGGGTTGAACTCGGGGTAGTTCAGAATACCGGAAGTGACCGGTCCGGAACCGGAGGTCTCACCGTCGAAGTTGCCTTTGGCTTCCGACAGCGAATACGTGGCGCCGATCTGCAGCTTGTCGTTGAAGCGGTACTGGAACGCGGTGTGAATGCCATTGTACGAACGACTGAGCTGGCTGTCCTCGTTCACGACATAGCCGAGGTCGAACTCGGCGGAGATCGGGACTCCGGGGGCAATATCTTCTTGCCAGCTGACCGTACCTGTTGAGAGGTCGCGCTGAGTGGCGTAGAAGTCGTGGTACTCGCGGTTCACGAAGTCGACGCGAATCATGCCCTTGTTGCCCAGACGTTTGCTGAAACCGATCGAGTACTCGTCGGCGTAGGGCGAATCGAGGTTTGCAACCACCTGGTTGACGCCGCTGATCGAAGGTTGGGAATACCACAGGTCGGTATTGCCGAGACCGCCGACCGAATCGAACCAGTCGAAGACGATCTCCATGGCTTGGGGAGATGGTGTACATGCACAACTCGGGATGGTCGGGGCCGCACTGATTGACGCCGTCGGTGTTGATGAATGGGCCACCGTACTCGTAGCCCAACCACGACGGCACACCGGCGCCTCCAGAGCTCGCAACGCTGTTGGCGATCGCCTGCACATAGCGGGCGGCGCTGGCGTTGATCACCCAGTCACCGTCGCCCTTGATATCCCACGACGCGCCGAGGCGGGGGCTGAAGCGTGAATCCTGGGCCACGACCGCGCCGCTGCCATCCACGCCGTCGTTCTTGTCGTAGCGCAGACCCACGTTGAAGGTCCAATTGGAGCCGAGGCGCCAGGTGTCGTTGGCGTAGGCGGAGTTGGTCTTGTAGCTGGTGGTCGCGGCGAGTTTGAAGATCGGCCAGTAGTCGATCTCGTTATAGGCACCAAACACCGGATAGAACACACCGGCGTCGTCGTAGGCCGGACCGTCATAGATGTAGATCCTGTAATTGGAAGGTGTCTGGTAGTTGTTGGAGAGGCGTTGGTCGTTGTAGGAATCGACACCCATGACGAGATCGTGGGTGCCGGTTGACCCGCTGAGGAACAGGGAGCCCTTGACCAGCCAGTTGTCCATGTTGCGTTCTTCGTCACCGCAGTCGCCGCAAAATGTGCCGGCGCCCGCCCCGCCGTAACCGTAGACGACGATTTCGGTGCCGTTGATCCGATCGCCAAAGCCGTTGCCGCCCGAGTCGCCAAAAGTAAACTTGCGCTCAGAGTACTGACCCTCGATGAAGAAGCTCTCGGTCAAGACGCCGGTGTAGTTGAGCGCCAGTAACTCCTGTGGCAGGTCGCGCATTTCATCGATCACGGAAGGCTCCATCGGAACCCTGAAGGTGTAGTTGAACTGCTTGTTGTCGACCATCATGTACGAACCGATGATGCGGTGGCTCGCATGTGGAGACCAGGTCAGCTTGCCCTCGTACCGCCGTTCTTCGTTGCTGTACGTGTAGGGTGTGAGGTCGTAGAATTGCCGCGCTGTATCCAAAGCCAGATCGCGAGCTGCGAGGAAGAACCAGAGGTGGTCCTTGACGGCGTATCCGCCGAAGGTGCCCTCGTAAACCGTGTTGATCTTGTCCTCCTGAGACGTCGTCAGAGGGGTTTTGCCGTTCCAACTGTCGTTGGTCAGACTTGCCCGCACGGAGCCGGAGAACTGGTTGCCGCCGGACTTGGTGATCATGTTGACCACGCCGCCGGAGAAACGGCCGTACTGGGCCGAGACTCCGGAGGCTGAGGTCGTGGTCTCCTCGACCGCGTCCTCGATGTAGAGGGTAAACGGCTGGCCGCGAAGGTTCTCGTTGACAACCACGCCGTTGACCAGAAACAGATTTTCGTAGGATTGGGCGCCCGAGATGGTGATGCCGTTGTTCGGGCCCGTGGAGAAGGTTCCAGGCGTCAGCAAGACGGCCGAGTTCATGGTGCGGGCGACCGGGAGCGATTCGATGAGATCCGCCTGCATGGTGACGTTCGACTGGGTCCCGACGCTGACGGTTTCGTAATTCCCGGTGACCGTGATCTCTTCGCGGATCGCCTCGATATACATCTTGGCGTCGACGGTCTTGGTCTGGGCTACCGACACCACGACGGGCATCTCGAGGGTTTTGAAGCCGTCGAGAGCATAGGTCACGGTGTACTGGCCGGGGGGCAGAAACACAAAGATGTATTCACCGTCCGCTCCGGAAATCGCCACCTTCTGCCCCTGCATCGATGGGGAAGTGGCGGTGATGGTCACGCCGGGCAGGGGGCCTTCGTCCTGCAAGACCCGCCCCGTGATGGTCCCGGTGGGGTTCTGCGCCAGGAGCGGTGCCGCTATCAGCACGCAACCCAGCACTGCCAGAAAAACAAATCCACGATTTCTCATACATTCCTCCTCATTCTCATTGAATTCCTCATATTGATGGTCGATCGATACCCTATGGATGCTTTCAGAAGCTCTTGATTGCTCCTCCTTCCTTCGCGAGCTCTGAAAATGGTTGATGGATGGTCGCAATGCGCGGCGCCCGCAGAGAGCGCCGGCACCCGAGACTTCTGAATGTTGTCGAAAAAGGCCGCCCTGCGCACCTGGAGGCACCCGGCTCTCGGAACCGGAATGCCCCCCGGCGATCCCAGGTGTTCGCGGCGCGTGGTGAGCCACTTTTCAGCTGCCAATGGACACCGCCCGATGAATCGTGTAGTACGAGGCCTGTCTGGTCAGCTCATCCATCAGTCCGACGACGATTCGATAATTGCCCGATTTCATGAGCAGCGGCAACTCGATGATGTAGCGGTCTTCGGCCTGGGATTCGCGATCGTCTCTGGCGACGCTGATCAGGTATTGACTGCGTTGCAGGTCGGATTGACGCCCTTCATCATCACGAACCGCGACAAAAACCACGACCCGCCCCACCAGGCTCTCTCCCTCGGGCACGAGGGCGATCGAGGCGAGAGGGAAGCCGATTTCGATCGGCAGGATCCAGCGATCCTCGGAGGCCGGCGCGGCCTTGGATGACTCCACCGAAAGCCGCATGGGATTCTCATCGATGTCAAAGGTGAGCCCCGAAAACACCCGATCTTGAACCTTGCTTTCGAGAGATTTTTCGACGAAGTTGCGGCGGTAGTTGAGTTCGTACTCGGGGTGACCGGGCAGTTCGACTTCGAGACGGTGAATCGTGTCGCTTCCGGAGCCGCTGATCGTGTAGGCCAGAGAGTAGTAGCTGAAGAGGTCCTGGCGAAAACGATTCAAGCCGCCGGTGACATCGTTGGTGCTCAGGATCGCTCGTCCACCGGTCTTTTCCGCCAGGAACTGCAGGGGCTCCTGCTGGTTGATCTGATACAGGCCGGTGGTGATCGGATCGATCGAACCAGAGTTTTCCGCCGAGACGCCGCTGCCGGCGCCGCCGACACCGCTTGCGTCGATGGTGTAGAACGTGACCCCCTGGGAGTTGGCCGCCGATGCCAGGTTCTGGTAGAAACGCCGGTGGTTGAAACGCGCCTCCATCGCCAGCGTCGAACTGTTCTGGAAGACTGTGCTGAACTGGTAAAACAGATCCTTCGCGGGCACCATCGGCAACCCGCTGGAGACGTGGATGAGGTACTTTCGCCCGGGTAGACCCGAGAGCGTGACAGAAACCTCGCGGACGGCATTGATGGCGAAATCGAGCTCGTTGGCAACCACATCGGCATACGAACGGATGCGGTTTTCGATTTCAATCCGGTCCTGTTCGGTGCCGCCTTTGCCTTGCTGCTGGATGGAAGAAAACTCGTTCAAGATCTTCTTGCGTTCGGTATCCTGTTCGGGTCGGGCCGCGGTCATCGTTCGAACGCTGCGCAACGCGTCGCTGACCTTCCTGGAATCACTTGTAAAAGACTGCTGGATCTTCAAGGAACGTTGGTAGCTCACCACCATGACCTGAACATGGGGATACATGACCTCAGCCAAAAACCGCTGCACCTGGAGCAGGACCCGGTTGCGGTCCATCGGACGGAGATTCTCGTTGTCGATGAAGAGCACGATGTAGACCGGTTTGATGTCCAACCTCGGAGCCGCGCTCTGCTCAGTCCCTGTGCTGACGGTCGGGAGAGGGGTGGCCGGATCCGACGAAGCGGGCTGTTCATTCGCGATCTCGGAAATCACTTGTTCGTTGAAGACCGTAAAGTGGCTGAGGTCGCGCTCCTCGCCATCCTGCAAAACCCGGAAATCGTCGACGGTGAGGTCGGGAATTGCAAACCCGTCATGGTCGGTGACAAAGACGTCGATGTTGACAACCGTCAGCTTGACCTCGTCGACAAAAGCGAGGCCGCCCACGACCTCGGGCCTCTCGTCAGATGGCGGTGGCGTCTGAGCAGAGATGCCGGACGGTCCGGTCATCATCATCACCAGGCCGATACTGAGAACACACAGCAATGAAATGGCTCGTCGGCTGCGCTCGGCCTCTGATGGGCCGTGAAACGAATTCCGTTGATTGCGGGGATCTGAGGTATTGAAAATTGGTCTCAAAAAATTCATTCCTGACCTATATGGATGCAATAACCATGCCGTCTTCATCGGAGAATCTCAGGGGCTCGAAATGTCTCCATGAAAACCCGAACGACGCAGATCCAGATCAATTAATTCAAGGTATGAAGAGAGTTGCCAGTTTTCGTTTTCAGAGTTGTGCAAATGAAGTCTTTTGAATGGAATCCTGGCTCGGACAGGTCTTGAATCATGTATCCGAAATTTTGGATTATTCATCGACCCAATATCCAGAAACCCGTACGTCGGAGCCGGACGCATTTGTGCTGAATACTCGGTGAGTTGATCTGATCATCGCTTCACCCGGCAGATCCACGGGGTTTATTCGGGTCGATCCCGCCGCGTCAGAAGTCGACCGGGCGCGAAGGGCCATGGAATATTCTGAGGCGAGCCGATACCATCACCTGAATCGACCGGCGTATTCTCGGGAGGATCTGAGGAGTGGCCGGTTGAAGCGGAGGGCCGCCCAACTGAACTCCGCCGATACAATGGAGGGTCGCGAAGTGAAACCAACCTACTGGAAGATCGCTCCTGTTCTCCTCGCGGGAATTCTCGCGAGTGGGTCGGGTGCAGCCCAGGTACCGGAGACACCGCAAGCCACATTCTTCGCGCCGGTGGATGTGCCGCTCGTCAGCATCGACGTCTATGTTTCGGCGCATGGTGGGCATCCGGTACCCGGTCTGACCGAGCAGGACTTCGAGGTTTTCGAAGATGGCGTCGAGGTGGAGATTTCGCACTTTTATGCTTCTCCGGGCGTCACACCTGCGACCGAAGGGACCGAAGGGATGGATGCGTCGCCGACCGTCGGTGCAACTCAGGGAGGACCGGGCCAGAACATCTTTCTGGTCATCCTCTTCGACGACACCAACCTCAGCCGCGGCAGACGGCAGGCTGCGATTGAATATCTGGGTTCCTTTCTTTCATCCGAGCTCCCACCGCATCTCAACGTGATGTTGGTCCGGTATGACGGGAGCATGCACGTCGAGCAGGGCTTTTCCGAAGAGACCGACGAGATCATTGCCGCGCTCGCCTCGATTCACCGTTCCGCTTCGCTGTCGCGTCAAATTGATGAAACCATGTTGCTCCGCGAGATTCAGAACGCCGCGACGATGGCGGCGATGAGTGGTGATTTAAGCGTCGAGGTACTCAGGAGTTCGGGCAACAGCACGTGGCAGTCGATCGGATATTTCGTTGACGAGACTGTCGCACGAACACGGAGCGGCGTCGCAAACCTTGAACGGTTCATTCGTTCGCTGTCGGGTCTGAGCGGTCGCAAGGCGATCATCTTTGTCAGCGACGGTGTGCCGGTTCGACCTGGCGAGGGGCTGTACCGGGCATGGTCCGAGGTCTTTGGCGTGGTGCCGGAATTCAGAATCGACGCTCAAAGATCATTTGTGCAGGCAGCCCGCAACGACCTGAGCAGCTGAGTTCGACAATCTCGCCCGGTTTGCAAACGGTCATCGTGTCAGCTTCTACACCTTGTCGACCCTCGGGACATCGGGGGGACGAGCCCTTTCGGCCGAGACCCGGCTGATGGACGAGCAAGAACTGGCCCTCGACCAGGCCATGAGCGCGGAGGTGCTCATGGCAAACATGGCCGGCACCACCGGTGGGCGTCCGTTGGTCAATTCGCCCGCCCTCGCCGACCAACTCGAGGAGGTGTCGGAGGAACTGGCCAGTTACTACTCACTGGCTTTCGAACCGGACCATCTGGGTGATGGCACGTATCACCGACTCGAAATCAAGGTGAAGCGCGACGGCGTTCAGGTCCGGCACCGTGAAGGGTACCGCGACGTTCCACTCGATGAACGGATGGCGGACAGGACCTTGGCGGCCGCTGTTTACGGGTACGCCGACAATCCGCTCGGGATCTCGGTCGCGACCAACGGCGAGATCGTGGCCCGGGACGACGGCACGTTCCTGGTGCCTGTGATCATTACAGTGCCGATCGGCCAATTGGTGTTGATCCCATCGGAGGACGAACACAGAGGGCAGATCTCGATTCTCCTGGTGGTCCGAGACCAGGACGGAGACCTCTCGGCGCCGGTACGCCGGGAGTATCCAGTAGCGATACCGAATGCTCTGCTGACGACCGCGCTCACCCAGGGCGCCGGTTTTACCATCCGGCTCGGAATTGGCGAGGGAAGGCAACGGATCGCGGTCGGTTTGAGGGACGAAATCGCGGGCTCGGAATCGGTCTCGCTCCTCGAAATCGACCTGGGCCATGACGGAGATGTGGATAGTTGACGTGATGAGAGTCCGGCAGGCGAGGAACCCAGCTCCTGATCAGAAGTCGATGCATCGAAAGATCCTCGGCCGTGTCGGCCTGGGCCTTCTGGCCATCTGTTGCGCCCTGACCAGCGGATTCGCGGCCGACGTGCTCGAAGACTCGCCGGTGGTGCTCGAGACCGTGGCAATCGGTTGGGTGAAAGCTCAGTCGGGCGGTCTCCTGCTGTCGGGCCAGGCGGGGGGATCGGTCGACGGCGCGCTGGTCTGGTCCCTTTCTCGCCGCGATGCTGACGGGCGGGTCGAGGTGCCGTTTGCGGTCGAGGTCGACGGTGCGGCCCTGCTCGCGGGCGACGTCGGGCGCCGACAGTTCATAGCACTCACCGCTTATGTCGTTGACGATGCGGGAAAGGTCGTTGCGCACACCGCTCAAGGGCTGGTCCTCGAAACCGGGGATCAGCAAAATGCCATTCTCGAGTCCGGGCTGAAATTCATTGATCGTTTTGCTCTGGCGCCCGGCGCCTACACCCTCAGAGTCATGGTCGAGAACAACCGGACAGATACGTACTTCATGTCGTGGAGCGCCCTGGCGGTGCCCGTCCCCGGCGAGACGACCCCGCAACTGTTGCCGCCGTTGTTTCCCGATAGCGACACCCCATGGGTCCTCGTCAGGAAACCAGGTGGCGAACTCTCGTTCGCCCTCGGCGCTGGGACCGGAATTCTGCCGGCAGCCCTTCCGGTGCTGGAGGAAAACCAACCTTTCGAGATCTACCTCGGTGGCGGCGGCTGGGGCGAGGGCGCGGCGGCTGAAGTTCGCATTGTCAACGACGTGGGGCGGACGGTCGCGGAGCCGGTGGTGGGTTTATCCGAATCACCGGAGGGAGAATTCCGGTTCCGCAAGGCGGTCCTGCCGCCTCTCGACGTGCCGGCTGGCGAATACACCATGGTCGTGACCCTGGCGGATGGACAATCCACAGAAATCCTTCGGCGCTCAACCAGGCTGATCGTCGTGGCCGAAGGCCGGGACCGACGGTGGGCCGGAGCGGGCCTTTCGGATCTTCCCGGAACCGTCATGGAACGGCCAGGCGGCACGACCACTCCCGAGAAGATCAACAAGAATGAAATCCGAAGCTCCTACCGCCAGGCTCTGGGCGTGCTCGGGAGCGGTGACGAAGCAACGGCTCGGCGGATGGTGGCAGAACTCGAAAGACGCGTGGCCGCAAGCCCGGCGCGGAATGCGGTGCCAGCGCTGAGCGAGGCGGAACTGGCCGAGGCGATGGCTCTGGCGGCGCAGGACCCAATCGTTTTGATGCCCATCGCGCTGCTGCATCGTGACCTCTATCGAAGTTATGTCGCTCGGCGCGAGGGAAACCTCGCGTCACATGCTCGGATGATGGCAGTCACGTGTGCAGAACAGCTGGGACGAGCGAGGACGACCAACGGGTTTTCGGAAGGCCTGATGGTCAATCTGGCGTCGGATCTCGCCCAGGCCGGGTCATCCGACGCTGCGAGAGATCTCCTCGAACGTTCGCTGGAGCTGAATCCCGAGTTTCTTCCGGCGATGCTCTGCCTCGGATTCAGCTTCGAGCGGGCATCAGATTACTTCGAGGCATCGTTGGCCTATCAGAGACTGGTGGAGGTCCACCCGGACTTCGACGAGGGGCGGTTGCGTCTTGCCGTCAATCTGATTCGCACCGGCCGTGACGGGGCCGGAGCCCGACTTCTGACGGGGTTGATGCAAGGGGGAGCCAGGACCTGGATCGAGATCGTGGCGGCTCAGGAGTTGGTGAGGCTGCTGGTGCGGGAGGGACAGCTTCAGGAAGCGGAGAGCAAGGTTCATTCCGCCCTCGAACGGACGCCCCAGGACCAGCGTTTGTGGATTCTCCTTGCCTCCATCCTCGTCCGGTCGGGACGCTATTCCGAGGCTGTCGAAGCCGTCACCGATCTTCCGCCCGCGGGCCGCAGCGTGTCGCCGCGGGCGCGCTATGCCGAATGGCCGGCTGCGGGGAGCGGCGCGTCGCAGGCACATCTTGCAGCCCAGGCCGCCGATGCGGTGTCGGCTCTTCGGGTGGTTCTCGACGAACAGGGGAGAGAGAATTGAGGTTGGTCCTCTCGGTCGTGGCCGCGTGCTGGTTCTTGCTCTCGCCGGCGAGTGCGCAGGACATCTGGGTCTCCATCGTCCATCCAAAGGATGGGGATTTCGTCATCGGCGAACTCGATGTCGAGGTCGAGGTGGTCTCGAGCGCCGTGATCGATGAGGTTGAATTCCAACTCGACGGACGCCCGATAGGAACCCTGACAATGGAACCATTCCGATTGCACGTGGACCTCGGAGCCAACAACATTCCGCATCGATTTTCCGTCGTCGTGCGGGACGTCGACGGCGGCGAAGGCGCAGACTCGGTAGCCACCCAACCGATGCCGATCGCGGCAGACTACGAAGTCGATCTTCAACAACTCTACGTTTCGGTGACCCGTCAGGAGCAGAGGGTCCTCGATCTTGATCGAGAGCTTTTTTCAGTCCTCGATAACGGAAAACCCCAGGAATTGATCACCTTCACCCGTGGAGACATCCCGTTCACAGCCGTCCTCCTGATTGACGCGAGCGCGTCGATGCTCGGGGCCAAGATCCGATCAGCCGTTGCCGGCGCCGCCTCCTTTGTCCACGGCATGAAGGAACTTGATCAAGCTCAGGTGATGGTCTTTTCGGACCAGATTCTGAGCATGACTCCGATCACTGACGCCAAGGAGATCCTGACCGCAGGTCTCAGCGGCACGGAGGCGCGTGGAGGGACTGCGCTCCAGGACCAACTCTTTGTCGCCTTGACCCTTATCGCCCGACGTCAAGGGAGGCGGGTTCTGATTCTGCTTTCCGACGGTATCGACACCCACAGCGTCGTTCCGATGTCTGAGGTTTTTGACGTCGCCAGAAATAGTGGTGTTTTGATCTATTGGATTCGCTTTTCTCGTGATGGCGACGGGTCCCAAGACGATATGCGGTCGAATCTGAGTTCCGCGTGGAAGAGCCCGGATGCATACAGAGAGGGAGGAATCACCCTTACCAAAGCGGTCGACGAAAGCGGCGGCCGGAT
The DNA here is from genome assembly GCA_963741385.1 of Candidatus Sulfomarinibacteraceae bacterium. Taxonomy (GTDB): domain Bacteria; phylum Acidobacteriota; class Thermoanaerobaculia; order Thermoanaerobaculales; family Sulfomarinibacteraceae; genus Sulfomarinibacter. The sequence goes on along the minus strand of CAVUHO010000014.1, from coordinate 437,231 downwards.
ATTCTCGATCGCCGAACTGGGCGAGATTCGCCCGGTATTTATCCGCATCCTGGAAGAGCTTCGCAACCAGTACGTGCTTGGGTACTATCCGAATAACAAGCGAAGAGATGGGAAATGGCATCGGGTGAAAGTCGCTGTCGAGGCGGCGGACACGGAGGTCCGGGCCCCTCGGGGCTATGTCGATCACGGGCCGGCGATCTCAGTCGCCGGACCCCTGGGCCGCCCCTGACGAGGCTCGAGGGTCGCTGAGAATCAGACGACCGCGGCGGTAGTCGAAGACAACGCGGAATCGGCTCAGAAATCGATTGCCCAGGATACCGTTGAGGTTCGGGATCTTTCCTATCGCGGGCAATCCCAGTGTCCCGACCCAAGCAGTCTCCACGCCCTCGGCGACAATCGGTCCGATGTGCAGACGCCGTGTAGAAGCGAGGAACACTTTGTTTTCGCCGCTCACTCCTACGCTGGCTCCTTCAACCTGGTCAGCTGGCGGTTTGAGATGTCGCGCCGATTTTGTAATCAGGGACAGAGAGCGGCTCGATCCGGTGTCGACCACGAGGCGGACCGGGACAGCCTTGCTGTGCTCATTGATGACTGCGGTCCCTTGCACCACGGGCCGTCGGTCAATCACATCGAGCGGTACGAGGTAGCCGGCCCCCTGGGAGTGGAAGGTCGTGGGGTCGTGGAGCAGGATCCGGCTGCCGACCGGATCGATCTCGACCACGTAACGCTCGAAAACGTCGGCTCCGAGAAAGCCATGGATCTCACGCCCCGCCGTAGCCTCCAGCTGTGTGCCGATATCGTGAATCACAAGCGGTGCGTTCAGGAACTCGACGCCGTCACTCCAGACGGCGACGTTTTCGGTGACCAGAACCCACGTCGCGGCCGACCCCACGCCGCGTGCGAGCCCCGTCTTCCTGGCCCGGAGGCCGAGAGCCGCAGCCAGCAGAGGGTCGGTGAGGGAGCTTTCGGTCGCGCCGGAGTCGAGCACGAATTCAAGAGGCGGTGAGTTGGCGATGGTGAGCGACACCACGATAAGCCCGGCAACCGACTCGTACCGCATCTCGTGCACGCACGAAGGTCCGGTCCCGCTGGTTGCTTCCGGATGCTCCGCAAACGTCGGGCGCCCCGTAGCCATCAGCACGGCATAGAACAGAAACAAGGTTGATCGGAAGCAGGGTCGCATGAACATCATCTTCAACCTCGATGGTGGCCTCTGGGATTCCCGCGTCTGAGATTTCGAACATCCACGCTTGTGAGGTTTGCGATGGTGGCAGGCGCTGTCTTTCGCCCCGTGAGCCTTGCCAAGGCTCTGGGTTGCGCAGCCTCGCGAATGCCTGGCGGATGTGTTCGAACGAGAATTCTGTGAGAGCACGGACGGATGATGGCCGCGAGCCCTATTCAACGGTCGTCGATCGTGACTGTTCGAGACGCAGCTCCGCTGCGCGGCGGGCGTGCTTCGCCGCCTTGGTCGCGTCGCCTTCGTGAAGTGCCAGCCGTTCGAGTGCGTCATAGACTTCAGGTTCCCGGCTGTCCCACCGCCGGGCCCGGCGAAGGTGGCGCTGAGCGGATTCGAGATCGCCCTGCACCATTTCGGCGTCCGCCAGTGCGATCAGGGTAAAAGGGCTGCTGGTGTCCTCCGCAGCCGCCCGCAATGCAACCTGCGCCTCCTCTTCGCGGCCGAGGGAACGGTAGGCGATAGCCATGTTGGTGAGAGCCGACGGATTGACGGAATCCGTCAGGAGAGCCGTTCGGTAGGCTTCGAGAGCGCCATCGACATCTCCCATGCGAAACCGGGCGACGCCGAGGTTGGTCCACGCAGGGGCCCAGTCGGGCACCAGGGCGGTCGCGATTTCCAATTGGCGCCGAGCTTCTTCGAGATCGCCGTTCCTGATGCTGTCGGCACCAAGGTTGGTGTGAAAAATGGCCGATGCCGTGATGTCGTCGATGACCCTCTTGTAGAAATATGGCTCGGTGGAGGTGGCGTTGAAATCGTAGATGAAGATCTTCCGCGGGCTCTGATAGGCCGCCACGACATGCTGGTTGATAATCGTGACGTCTTCTGATCTCTCGACGTGCGGTGCTCTCCGCACAGCGACGAGAAAGGTCTGGATTCCCAGGCCACGCGAGATTGCCACAAACAGCGATGTGAACGAAATACAGTTGCCTTCGCGTGCCGCGAAGGCCTCAGCAGCGGTCAGGGTTTTGGCCTTCTCGTAGGAAAATGAGTAACTCGTGTTGAGCAGGGCGTTCTGAAGCACCGCCAACTGCATCAGCACATCCTTCTGAGCATAGGGTCGCAGTTTTTCTTTGGCCCAATCCATCATTTCCGGCGTCGCTTCGAAGGGGTACACGACCACGCTCGGGTTGAGATGGCGTTCGATCACCCTGTGTTCCCACTGTTCGTAACCAAAGAAAGTCGGATTGCCGCTGGACCATGCACTGCCCGCCACCGCGATCGCGGCGAGAAGTGACCCGGTCCGGACAATCAGGTGATTGGACATCGTCTGATGTACGCGTACAAACGACAAAGGTTACCGTCGAGAGAGCCAGTCGTCGCACTCCCAAAATAAACCTACTGCGGATTTTTCGCCATCCACCTGGCGCACCCGTCGGAGGGCGGAGGCCCGACGAGACCGGTCCCCGCCCCTCGTCGATCAACTGCTGACGAGTCACCGGATTTGTGGCGTGTTCGGCCAGCTTCACCGGCACGTCCATCTGCCTCAATTCGAGATGAACCATGGCATTGCCGTTGAATTCCTGGGCGTCCGACGATGTCGTGATCGCTCCCCTGACTACGGCGCCAGGCGACCCTCCACGGTGATCCCGAGCTCGATCTGCGGTTTTGGCGGTTTCAGGTGGCGGGCGAGGAAGGCGTAGATCTTCTTGCGGTAACCCCAGGCCTCGGGGGTGTCGAGGCGGTCGAAGCTGTGGCCGCCGGGGACGTCGGAGACTTCACTTTCGAAGTCCTTGTCGGCGGCCTTGAGAGCCTGGACGAGGTGCTCGACCTCGATGTAGTTGACGTCCTCGTCGTGGATGTTGGTGTGGATGAGCAGCGGCTTGGTGAGCTTGGTCGACCGACCACACCGGCGAGCGACGCTTGTACTCCTCGAGGTTTTCCTGTGCCGAGGCGTCGATGAAGTACTCGGCCTCGTAGAGATCGCGGTATCCCTGGGCGTGGTAGCCCATGCGCTGGACAAGGTCCGACACCGGCACGCCTGCGAAGCCGCAGGCGTAGGCGTCGGGAAAGCGGAAGAGACTGAAGAGGGTGATCAGACCGCCGTGACTCCAACCCAGGATGCCGACCCTTTTCGGGTCCGCCCTCGGGTGGTTGGCCACCACCCAGTCGCGGGCGGCGAGGGCGTCATCGACCTCGAGACCGCCGTAGTCGATGTCCTCGTACATGTCGCTGCCGTAGCCGGTGGAGCCGCGGTATTCCGGCGCGACCACGATGTAGCCCTGGGCCACGAGCTCGCGCACGATGTGGGCGTAATAGGTGGTGAAGTCGGCGTGGACGCCGCCGTGCGGCAGGACCAGCACGGGCAGCTTGCCGGCGTCCGGGAAGCCCTTGGGTGTGAAGAGGTAGGTGTAGAACTTGAGAGCGTTGCCGGCGTTGACCCCGGTGGGGTTTTCTTCCTTCCAGCGCGGCGGGCCGTAGATCCGTGCCTTTTCGACGACCGCCACGTCGCCCACCCGCTCATACCACAGGACGTCGTCGATCAACTTAGCGAGCACGTCGAGCTGGTGGCCGGTGCTCTCCTTGGCCTTTTCGATGGCGGTGACGGCGGGATCGGTTGTGTCCTGGGCCGGCGCGGCAGCTGAAAGCAGGATCGCGGCGAGAACGAACAGAGCGGCGGGAATGCGTTTCATCGGGCCCTCCTTCACGGCGACATTCTAACGCGGCTGCCGGCGATCAGCGGTATAATCGCCGCCATGAACGCACCACGGGACGACGACCCACACGGGACGATCGGTGCCTTCACCGAGCGCATCCGCACCGGTGCGCGGCGCGCCTTTGCACCGACGTCATCGAGCACCGCGGTCACCAGGGCCCTCGAGCAGCAGCCGCCGGTCCAGAAGAATCTGCCGCTGCGCTACCTGCTCAAGGAGGACGACAAGGGGCCGTACCTGACCTGCGTCGAGGCCTCCAACATTGCGGTGCGGATCGAGCGCGGCCTCACCGTATCGGCCTCGGCGGCCCACAAGTACCCGAAGGGAACGATCTTTCTCGACGGCGCGGCTCAGGGCGAGCCCTTCATGGACGCGGCGAAGGGGATCTACAACCTCGATCACCACGAAGCCTGCGTGCGCGCCTTCACCCTCGCCACCTGCGAGCAGGCGATGATCGTCATCCTCAAAGGTCTCGACCTGGACGACGAGCGGTGGAACGTGTGGGCCAACGAGCCCGATTTCGACACGGTGCTCGCCATCTGGCTCCTGCTCAACCACCGCCGGTTGGACGCCGAAGATCCCACGCTTCGCAGGCGGATGATGCCCATCGTGCGGCTGCAGGGCGTGATCGATGCCCACGGCTTCGAGCTCGACGAGCTGACCGCGTTCCCGGAACAGCTCCAGAAGTCGACCCTCGCAATCATCAACGACCTGAGAAGCGAAGAACTCGCTCTCAAGGGACAGGGGGAGTGGGGGACCACCGATCTGCTCGAATTCGTCCACTCGTCGCTGCGACAGCTCGACGAGCTGGCCTACACGCCGGGCGACTTCGAGGGGCTGCGCGAGGTGGAGGAACTGGCGCGAGTGCGGATCGCGGCGAACCGGCTCGGGGTGGTGTGCCGCTCGGAAGCCGGGGTGTACGAGGTCGAGGAGCACCTGAAGGAGCTGCACGGCGACCGGCTGGGGCTGCTGATCCTGCAGAAAGACGGCAGAACCTACACCATCCGCCAGGTCGACCCGTTTCTGCACACGAACCTCGACGATGTCTATGAAAGGCTCAACCTGCTCGACCCTGCGGTCGACGGTGACCGCCGTTGGGGGGGCTCGAGCGACATCGGCGGTTCGCCGCGGGGAGCCGGTACACATCTCAGCGTGGACGAGATCGTCGAAATCTGCCGCTGGGTGTACCAGCCGCCGACTCTCGGGCGGCGGTGGGCGACGGTAACGGCAGGGCTGGCGATCACTCTGGCCGCGCTCGCCGCGGTAGTAATGGCGGCCGGCGTCGGTCTGGGCGTGCCACCCGGCTTGTTGGTATGGGCCGACCCCGTGGGGTACCGCACGGCGTCGCTGACGCTGGTCGGCCTCGGCCTCGCGCTGACCCTGTTCGGCGGTTCCAGGTTTCCCGGCTACTTCGGTCTGCGACTTCCGCGAGGTTTCGGTTTTCTCGCCCTGGTGCCCGTGACCGCGGGGTTGGCGATGTTCGGCGGCGGATGGATTCCGCTCACCGGAACGATCGGCCAGCGCGTCGTGGACGTCGTCACCTGGCGAACCGGAGCCGTCCTGCTGTTCGGGGTTGCGGGGATCGAGCTGCTGCTGCGCGGCGCATTGTACGGCATCCTGATGACGGCCTATCCCGTCAGTCTCGAGAGCCGCTGGCGTATCTCGGCACCCAACGCGCTGACGGCGGGGGCGTACACGGCGGCGGTCGCCCTGTGCTTCGAGCCGGCAGGCTGGGCGTCGTGGGTGGGGAGCGCCATCGGTGCCTGGGTCGCGTGGTTGGCTGCGGCGTTGGTGATGGGGCTGGTTCTGGGCGCGGTGCGGGAGCGCTGGCGGAGCGTGTGGGCGGCGCTGGTGCTTCACGCAGTCGCGGTGGTTGTCGTCTGGGGAATCGCAGCGCGTCTTCTCAACGGGTAGGCTGCATCCGTTCAAACGTTTGAACGTTGAACGTTGCAATCTTCTTCCGCCCATCCGGCACGCGAGACGCGTGCCCCAAATAGCCAGGACATCTGCCTCTTGTGGGGCAGCCGTCCCGGCTGCCGGGTAGGCGGGCGAATAGGTTCCGTCAGGCGTAGCGCTCGAGGAAGAGCTGCAACAGCCGGTCGGCCTCGATGGAGGGCCGCAGGCGCCACAGGATCTCGCGGTGCGCCTCCTCGTCAGGCACGTAGTCCTTGAGGAAGACCAGAATTCGCTCGCGCAGTCTTTCCTCGTCCATCTCGCTGTGAAACTGGGTGCCGTAGACGGGTTTGCCGGCGAGACGAATGGCCTGCGTTGGACACAGTTCCGAGTGGGCGAGGTCGAGCCACCCCGGACCGAGTTTGCTGACCCGGTCGTTGTGGCCGAGTTGGACGTGGAACCGGTCGGGAAATTCCTCAAACAGCGGGTCGGCGCGACCCTCCGGTGTGAGTTCGATGGAAAAGCTGCCGATCTCGGCCCTTTCCTTGTCCTCGATCACCGTGCCGCCGCCGAGGTCGGCGAGAAACTGGTGGCCCCAGCAGGCGCCGAAGACCGGCCGATCGTTGTCGATGAGCTGCTGGACCACACCGCGCAGCGGCGCAGTGAACGGGTGCTCCTTGGTGACCGAGAATGCGCCGGCACCGCCGATGATGACGGCGTGTGCGTTGTCGACGTCACGCCACTTCAGATCGGGCTGCTCAACGAGGTTGTGAAAGTGAAACTGGCGTCGCGCCACGCGGCAGCGTTCGATAAAACAGCTCTGCTCCTGTTTGAGCGAGATGATCTCGCTGCGGACCTGCAGGAGCACCAGTCGAAGTTGGGTACGAGGGGTCGCCATCACTCTCCTTGTTGGTTGGGCGCGTCGAGTCGAAGGCGGATTGTAACGGAGCCCGTTATTTTTTTGGGCCTGGCGTGCACAGGGGCAGGAGCTTGCCCTTCTGGTGGAGGGCGGCCGTCTCTGTGAAGCCCCCCACGAAGCGGTCGCCGATGAAGATCATGGGCACCGTCGGCCAGTCACCGGCCCGGGCCGAGACCTCCCACCGCAGCTCCGGATCGTGGTCGACCGGGATCTCCTCGAAAACGATGCCGAGATCCGTAAAGAGCCGCTGGGCGGCGTGACAGAAACCGCACCAGCGTTTGGTGTAGATGCGGACCGCCGGCGTGGACCCGCCATCCGTCATCCCCGCCAGCCGTCCTTCCACTCGCGGACGACCGCGAAGACCTCGGCGGCCGAACCCAACGGTCGTCCGGCGCGGGCCTCGGCGGCTGCCGCGACCAGCGGTTGATCGCAGCGCAGGAATGGGTTGGTGGCGAGTTCGTCGGCCAGCATCGACGGCACCGTGGGGCGGTTGTCGGCGCGCACCGCAGTCATGTTTTCGAGACGCTGCTGAAGGACCGGATTGTCCGGCTCCACCGCGAGCGCGAAACGCAGGTTGGCGAGGGTGTACTCGTGCGCGCAGTAGAGGAGGGTTTCCGGCGGCAGCGCGGCGAGGCGGGCCAGCGAGTGGTGCATCTGTTCCATCGTCCCCTCGAAGACCCGGCCGCACCCGCCGGCGAAGATTGTGTCGCCGACACAGGCGAAATCGGGACCCGCGTACGCCACGTGGCCGGCGGTATGTCCCGGCACGTCGATGACCCGCAGGTAGAGATCGAGATCGGGCAGGGCAACGACCTCGTCGCCGTGGACCGGTTGGTCGACACCGGCGATGGACTCTCCGGCCGGGCCGAAAACCGGCGCGGGGTGGTCTTCGAGCAACTCCCCGACACCACCGACGTGGTCGCCGTGGTGGTGGGTGAGGAGGATGGCCGCGAGCTTCAACCCCCGGTCTTCGAGCGCCGCGAGGACGGGACCGGCCTCCCCCGGGTCGACCACCGCGACGTCAGGACCGGCAGCTGACCCGATCATCCAAATGTAGTTGTCGGAGAATGCCGGGATCGGTGTGAGGTGAATCATCGGTCCATGCTGCCAGCCACGCGGCGAGCCGTCAAACCGGAGACGGCGGGAAGGCGGGGAACAGGACCGCTGTTGGCCATGGCAGAATGACGAGATGAAAACCAGATACCTTCTCGTTGCCGACAGCCTCGAAGACCTCAACCCCGAGTTCGACCTCGGTGTGTGTCTGAGCACCGAGCTCATCAGCCGGGGGATTGCGGTCGATTACATGGACCTGCCGGCCGCTGACGCCGATCAGCCCTCACCGAGTTACCTCGCCAACCTCCCGGTGCGCGAGGTGCTGTCATCCGATGCGGCCCGAATTCCTTTCTGGGAGCTCGGCCCGGCCCGGACGGCGGACGTGGGGGAGTACCGGGTCATCCTGCAGCGCAAGGACCCACCCGTAGACGATCTGTTCGTCACCCACGCGAGGCACTTCGAAAACGCCCCAAACGACATCATCCAAATCAATCACCCGCCGGCCTCCTACGAGCTTTCCGAGCACACGACCGCCCTCCGATATCCCGAGTTTGCCGCCCCGACGGTGGTGTGCAGCAGTTTCGACGCCGTCGTCGAGGCGGTGCGGGGACAGACCGGGGAGGTCGTGCTCAAACCGGAGAACACCTACTGCGGCATCGGCGTGACATTTGTCCACCCCAACGCAGCCGAGAGCGAATTGCGGGCCTACTGGGAGACCTGGAAGCCGCACGTCATCATCCAACCATACCTCGACGCCATCGAGACCTCCGGGGACCTGCGCATCCTGACCATCAACGGCCGGGTCCTCGGGTCGGTGCTGCGGGTGCCGGCATCCGGCTCCCGGCTCGCGAACCTCCACCAGGGCGCCACCGCCGCCCGGCTCGAGCCGACGCCGCGTCAACTGGAGGCGTGCCGGGTGGTGGCCGAGGATCTCAACCCGCTCGGGCTGTACCTTCTCGGGCTCGATTTCATCGGTGAACACCTCACCGAGGTCAACTTCACATCGCCCACGACCATCGTCCAGATCAACCGCGTCAACGGCATCCGCGCCGATATCGACCTGGTGGATGAGCTCGAGAAGATGTGGCGTGATCGGTCTGAACCCTAATTCGTAAGAACGTCGCGACGTTCTTACGAATTAGTGAAGGTGGTCGTTGAGGTAATTGGTGAGCCGGCCGCCGTCCTGCCCCATGAAGGTCTCAAAGCGGGCGCCGACGCCCTCCATGCGCTCCAGCGTGACGTTGGTCGTGCGGGCGATGGTGGCAGTGCCGCGGATCGGGTCGCTCTGGCCGGGAATATTGATCTCGAAATCGATGGTGGTGCCCGGCGGGTAGTGGCCGAAGCCGCGCAGCAGCATGCCCGACTCCGAGATGTTCTCGGTCTGGCAGAACGTCCTGAGCGGCCGTTGCTCGAGTTTCAGGACCACCCGGGTGGGTGCTCGGAGGGCGAGCCGCGGCGCGACTGACGCGAGCTCGGTGATGCTGGCGGCGAGGAGCTCTTCAGCGTTGTCAGAGGGGATGGCGCGGTTGATGCCGACGCCGACGAAGGCCTGGGCGGCGTCGATGTGCTGGGGGTCGGCGAGCAGGATCACGCCGCTCGTCCGGCACGCAGACCCTGGAGCGCGGACGCACTCGACAAATCGGCGGAGCGGCGTGATGGGGCCGGGGAAACCGATGATGATGACGTCGAACCGGGTGCTCTGAACGAGGTCCAGGGTATTGTCGTCCCATGGGGCATGGTGAAGATTGATTTCGTTGGACTGGAGCGCGACTGCCGCGCGCGCGAACGTTTCTTCGTCCATCCGTGTGAGCACGATGTTTTTCGTCATGTAACTTCCGCCCGAGTCTCATTATAAACAAACAATTGTGATTCTCCACCTTTTCGGTGTGCATAGCGTCTGAACAGGTTGTCGGGAACAGGTCGCCGGTGGATTTGAAGATCGGGCCGGGCTGTTGCACACTGGCGCCGATGGCCGACAAATCATCCTTCCGGACCGCCGATGACCTTGAGGGTTCACAATCGGATGTCCCGCTGGCGCCGTTGACGACCCTCGAGCTCGGCGGCACGGCCGAGCGCCTGGCGGAGATCGGAGATGCCGGAGCTGCAGTCGAAGCGATCCGCTGGGCCCGCCGTCACGACAAGCGGGTCACGGTTCTCGGCGGCGGCAGCAATGTGGTGGTGGCAGACGGCGGCGTACGAGGGCTGGTGGTGCGGGCGGCGGTGGGCGGCGTCGAAATGAAAACCGATGGCGACACGGTGTTGGTGACGGCCGGCGCCGGCGAGGCGTGGGACGAGCTGGTGGCGGAGACCGTGGCCCGGGGTCTCCTGGGGATCGAGTGTCTGTCGGGCATCCCGGGTCTGGTGGGGGCGACACCGATTCAAAACGTCGGCGCCTATGGCCAGGAGGTTGGCGACGTCGTGGAACGGGTGCGGGCGCTCGACCTCGAGACCCTCGAGGAGCTGGCATTGACGGCGGAAGACTGCGGTTTCGCCTATCGCAGTTCGGTTTTTCGCGAGAGCCAGGGGCGGTACCTGGTGCTTGATGTCACCTATCGCCTGCGCCGCGGCGGCGCCCCGACAGTGGTCTACCAGGAACTGCAGCGAGCGATGGCTGTCCGCGGGCCGTCGCCGACCGCAGCCGACGTGCGTGATGTGGTTCTCGACCTGAGGCGGTCCAAGTCGATGGTCCTCGACCGGGACGATCCGAACCGCCGGAGCGCCGGTTCGTTCTTCGTCAACCCGGTCGTTGATTCAGACGGTCTGACGGAGGTTGATCGGTGCGGTCGCGCGGCGGGTGTGCTCACCGGCGAAGATCGGATGCCGTCGTTCGATATCGGTGCCGGTCGCTTCAAGGTGCCGGCAGGTTGGTTGATCGAGAGGGCCGGGTTTCCCAAGGGCTTCCGGCGTGGACCTGTCGGTATCTCCTCGGCCCACGCGCTCGCGCTGGTCCACCACGGCGGTGGCACGTCTGCCGAACTCGTGGCCCTCGCCCGGGAGATCCGCGACGGCGTGCAGAACACCTTCGGGATCACCCTGCGCCCCGAGCCTGTCTTTCTCGGTTTCGACCGGGAGAATCCCCTCGACGAGGCGTCGTAGCGCGGCCGTCCCGCTCGCACCAGGAAGTGCACGACATTTCTTCGGCTGTCATCCCGACCGAAGGCCCGCAGGGCCGAAGCGGAGGGATCTGGGGGGCGGCGTGAGGAACGACATAGCCTGGCGCCCCCCCCAGATCCCTCCGCTCGGTCGCTTCGCTCCCTCGGTCGGGATGACAGGAGGATGAAAAGGCCTCGCACCCTCGGTCGGGATGACAGGAGGATGAAAAGGCTTCGCTCCCTCGGTCGGGATGACAGGAGGATGAAAAGGCCTCGCACCCTCGGTCGGGAAAAGGGGCGAGTATTGGTCGATTCGCCCGCCCGCCCGGCAGCCGGGACGGCTGCCCCACAAATGGATCCGGGCCAGCTTGTGGGGCACGCGTCTCGCGTGCCGGGTGGTTGGGTGGCGTCCTCAATCCGCCGAGTAGCTGATCTCGAGATTTCGTGCGACCCGCGAGGCGAGCCACACGAGAACCGCCGTCGCGGCCGCCAGCGCCAGCAGCGCCACCCACCAGGCCACAGGTTGCGCAAGGATGGCGAACGCTGCCACCGTCACCGGCACCGGCGTAAAGGACACCAGGTAGTGGACCAGGCTCAGGTACTTGAGGAGCTGCGGCAGGAACGGAGTCAACAGCTCCCAACCGAGAAACAGCACCGCCGGGATGATGGGGTTCTTGAAAAAGAGGCCGGCGAGCAGGAACAGCGCGCCATACGAGATGCAGGCGAGAGTCACGATCAGGAGGTAGCTCGCGAGGTGCGCGAGACCTGCGCCCGAGAACATGATGGCAAAGCCCCGGGCACCGTGCGGGAGATAGACCAGCAGGTAGGTGAGGGCGGTGGCCGGCACCAGCACGAGCACCGCCGACAGCACGCCGCCCAGGTATTTCCCGACGACCAGTACGTTGCGGTTCAGCGGCGCCAGGAGGGTGTGGTGGAGGGACTGCTCGAGGATCTCGCCGCGGAACAGCCGCACGAAGATCAGGGCGTTGGCGAAGAAGACGACAAAGCGCAGAAGGAAGAAGTTGAAGACCTCGGCATACTCGGTCGTGGCGTGGGAGGGGTTGGCTCGCTGAGACTCGGGTATGAACAGGGCGCGCAGGACCATCAGCACCATCGGCATCCCAACCAGCAGGAAGAGCGGCAGCGCCCTCGGACTGAAAAGGCTGCGGCGGATCTCGGCGATCGCGACCGTCCGGGTCTGCAGGCGACGGATCCGGGTGCGTTCGGGGTCGTGATCGGTCATGTGGTGCCGCCTCCGGTGCCTTCTCCGATCAGGTAGTCGTAGACGGCGTTGACGCTCTCGTCGGCGGGCGCAACGGTCTCCACGACCACGCCGTTGTCGAGCACGATCCGGTTGAGCCGGGCAAAGAAATCGTCGGCGTCGCGCGTCCTGACCAGCAGGCTGCGATCGTCGAGAACCTTTGCCTCCACGACGTGTTGGAGCTCGAACGCCTTCGAGGCGACGACGTGGGGAAGGTCGCAGCGGACCAGGACCTGGATCGGGTGGGATGTGATTTCGCCGCGCACCGCGCGGATGGCGCCCTCGGCGACGATGGACCCGCCGTGGATCATGATGACGCCGTCCGAGATGACGTCGACCTCGTGCAGGATGTGGCTGGAGACGATGACGTGCCGGCCGCCCTTCGGCGAGCTCGGAGAAAAGGTCGATCATCTCGGCGCGGCCCATCGGGTCGAGGCCGTTGAGGGGCTCGTCGAGCACCAGGACCCGCGGGTCGTGGCAGGTGGCGTGGGCGAGCTTGATGCGTTGCCGCATGCCCTTGGAGTAGCCGGCGATGCGGCGCCGGGCGGCGTCGGTGAGCCCCACCCGTTCGAGGGCGGCCCACGCTCTGGCTTCCGCCTCGGCGCGGGGAAAGCCGTGCAGGGCGAGGGCGTAGAGCAGGAAGGAAAGACCGGTCGCGCCGCCGGGAAAGCTGTCGTACTGGGTACAGTAGCCGACCAGCCGGAAGAGCTCCTCGGGGTTGTCGGGGCGCACGCCGAGGACCGAGATCTCGCCGCGGCTCGGCCGCAGCAGACCGGTCATCAGGTGCATCAGGGTGCTCTTGCCGGAGCCGTTGGGACCGACGAGGCCGGTGAGGCCGGGTGCGATGTCGAGGTTGATCCGGTTGACGCCGAGGACCTCGCCGTAGAAACGGGACACACCGCGGAAGACGATGCGGTCGCCGCTCATCGGACGACCTCATGCGCGCGCAGCTTGCGGTTGAGCAGCCAGATGCTCGCGAGGGTGGCCACGACCAGAGTCAACCAGTTGTAGAAGACCGGCAGACCGCTCGGAGTGGGGGCGCCGAACAGCGACAGGACGACGCTGTTGATGGCGCGGACGAGGTGGAACAGATCACCCCAGGACGTTCCGGTGACGCTGTTGACCGCCACCGCGAATCCGGCGAGGATGAAAATGATGCCGAAAAGGGCGCCGCGAGCGGCCGGTTTGAAGCGGACCCAGGCCGAGATGGCGAGGGTCAGCATCGAGATCACCACGATCCAGGCCAGGTGTCCCACCAGGTAGGCGAGGCCGATCCGGTAGTTGTCGATCCACCACCGACCCCCCTCGAGATAAGCCTGGAGACCGAAAATGGCGACTCCCATCACCCAGGTCATGGGCGACAACAGGAGCGCGAGCACCGCCGCCTTGCCGAGTACGTAGTCCGGGCGGTTGATCGGCCGTCCGAGGTAGAGGGGCAGGGCGCCGTTGGCGAGGTCGGCTGCGACCAGGCTCGGCGACACGATGAGGGCCACCAGAAAGGCCGGCAGCGCCTGCCAGGAAAACAGGATCATGAAGAACTGCGAGGTCAGCGCGTTCATGAGATCTGGCGGCATGCCCAGCTTTTCGAGCAGCGTCACGTTGTGGCTGAGGTAGATGAAGAAGAGGCCCACCAGCGAAGGCAGGAAGCAGACGGCGTAAAAGGCGGTAAAGAGGCGCGACGTGAAGGCGTCGGCGATGGCGTACCGGGTCACCACCAGGAGGCGGGACCGCACCGGTGTCAGCTCACCCGTATAGGGTTTCCACGTGCGCTCATACACTGCCATGGTTGACCTCCATGGCGCGCAGGAAGATGTCCTGCAGCGAATCGCGTTTGATGTCGAGGTGGCGGATCCCGACCCCGAGCTTATCGGCGGCGGCGTAGAGGTCGCGCACCGAACGATTGCCGGGCATCACCAGCTTGAGCCGTGCCGCGTCCTGCACCGCCAGCTCGCAGCCGAGTTCGCCCAGCGCCTCGGCAAAGGCCGGTTCCGGCGCCTGCAGCTCGATCTCGACGAACGAACGGTTGGCCCGGCGTTCGGCCTCCAGATCGCAGGTCGCGGCGATCCTGCCCCCTTTGAGGATGATGACCTCGTCGCACACCGACTCGACGTCGCGCAGCAGGTGAGACGAAATCAGGAGATGGGTCTCGCCGCGGTTGCGGATGTCGAGTACCAGGTCCAACATGCGTTTGCGGGCCGGCGGGTCGAGACCGTTGGTGGGTTCGTCGAGCATGAGCAGGGTGGGCCCGTGGACCAGGGCCTGCGCCAGCTTCACCATCTGTTTCATCCCGGTCGAGAAGGTGCCGATCTTGCGGTAGCGCGCCTCGCCGAGACCAACGTAGAAGAGCGCTTCGTGGGCGCGTTCCAGGGCGGGTTCGGGCGGCAGACCGCTGAGCTCGGCCATCAGCCGAACGAAGTGGACGGCGGTCATCCCGGCCACGAAGGCGTCGTTCTCGGGCATGTAACCGACGTGAGCCCTCAGCTCCTTGGCCTCACTCCTGAGCGACAGACCGAGGACGCTGACGTTGCCCGTGAACGGTTGGTAAAACCCCAGCATCGTCCGCAGAAGCGTCGTCTTGCCGGCGCCGTTGGGGCCGAGCAGGCCGATCGCGCGCCCCGTCAACGAGGCGCGCAGATCAGTCAGGATGGGCCGGCCGCCCAACGTGACGGAAAGACCGTCGAGCTCGATCGCCGGCGGCGGTGTCGTGTGAGGGGCCGTCATCCCCGGGATGATACAGCGTTTCTGTCGCCGATGACCGCGACTGCCCCGGTTGGGTGGACATTCGCGACGGTGGCCGCCTCCTCGTGGATGGCGGTGGCCAGCCCCAACGCGGAACCGATGCCGAGAAGGCTGCCGCCGGTGGCGCTGACGGTGATCCGGTCATCACCGCCGAACACGCAGACCAGCCCGGTGCTGAGTCCGTCGCCGACGGCGCCCGCAAGCTCGAACTGCTCCATCAGGGCGGCGGGGACAGCACTCATGAGCCCTTCGAGGTCGCGGTAGACCAGCGCCGAGCAGTCGGTGTGACCGTTGTCCGGGAGCATCCCCCTGAAGGCGTCCGATTTCGCCAGGGTGATCCCGGAAGCGCGCTGGGCGATCGCCTGGTCGACGACCCCCCGGCTCGGACCGAACACCATGTAGCCGTCGGTGGCGGTGAAGACCGCGAGACCGTCGAGACCCTCACGGCGCAACGTGTAGTAGGTGCGTCCGGAGAACGACTGCTCATCGAGCAGGACCGGGGCCGCCCCTTCGGTGGCCAGCTTGGAATTGAGCTGCGCGATGGCGCTGCCGAGGGTGTGGACCAGGGTGGCGGGGTCGTAGACCTCGACGATCAGCTTCCACGACGGCACCGGCAGCATGGGTCCGTCGAGCGCGAAGGTCGCCTCACCGCCCAGGGTGGCTGCGAGGCCGTCGCGGAGATCGATGCCGATCTGTTCCTGCGAGAGCTGAAGTTCGGCCCAGGCTTCCGGGTCGCGCTCGGCCAGGATCGCCAGCAGTTCGTCGAACATCTCCGCCGGGTCGCGGGTGACCGCGGCGGCCGCGACGTAGGCCTGCGGCGACACGAAATCGAGGCTGCCCATGGGGGCCGGGGCGGCGAGCCACGCCATGATCCCCTTGCGTTGGGCCGAGAACAGGAGCTCGCCATTGGTGGCGTACCACTCGCCGTCCCGGTGGCGCTCGACGATCAGGGTGGTGATGTCGAGGACGCCGAGGCGTTCCGCCATGGCCGCCTCAGCCGCCGGCATCGACGCCACGGCCCCGGAGATGACCGCTTTGACGTCGGCGCCGAGCAACCAGGAGACACCGTCGGCGTAGGCTTCGGCGAGGCGGGTGTGGAGACGGGTGCCGGCAAAGGTGCGCGCGGAGGCGTTATCGACCCGGTCGGCAAGCGCTTTGAGGCTTTCGAGATCGGAGCTTGCCGCAAACAGATCACCCGCCACCCACAGAACCACTTCGGCCCCGGTCGGCGGCGCGGTGCGCGGGTCATCGATGATCGCGACCTCGACGGCGCCCCCAGCCTCGTTGTTGGCCTGTTCCACCAGGGCTTCGAGCTCGGCCCGGAACGAGGCTGCGTCGTCGAGTTCGGCCATGAAGAGCGGCATGCCGTGCCCTTCGATGACGCTCTGGGGGACGGCGATGACGGCTTCATCGCCGATCGCCTCGCCGAGGGGCTGCAGGCGATCCAACATCTGGTCAATCTCGCTCTCGACTCCGCTGGCGACGATCTGAGTCTGCCACCACTCGTTGAGCACCGGGCTGGCGGCCAGGCGCTCTTCGAATGCGGCGCGGGCGTCGGCGAGTCCGTCTGTGATGTTGGGCATGGCGGCGTAGATGAAGGTGTCGGCTGGAGAGAGATCGAGCAGGAAGGTCGAGGTGCGCGGGGGCGCGTGGTCGACCGCCGCCGCCACTGCTTTCTGCAGGGAGGTCAGCTCGCGCAGGAGCTGGCGGTGCACCTCTGCGTCGCGGCTCCAGGCAAAGTCCTGTTCGAGGGGAACGTGGCGAAGGCGTTTGTTGGTGGTGATCTGGTCGCCGGGCAGGAGCACGGCGCTGGTCGCGCCCTCGCGGACCACGACCTCGCCCTCGATGACCGACACCCGCGAGCCCTTGAGACCGTGGTTGACCGAGAAGATGGTGCCCTTGACCGCGACCTCGCAGTCGGCGGTTGCGACATAGAGCCGCCCGCCGTGCTGGTCGGAGGCGTGGACGATGATGTTGCCGCGCTGCAGGTCGATCGTGGTGCCGCGGCGTGACGCCCTGAGTTCGATTTCGGAGCGCTCGTTCATCTCAACCATCGAGCCGTCGGCGAGGCGGATCATGGCACCGGAGTTCTTGGTGGTACGGACGACCTGGCGCGCCAGGAGGCCGCGACCCGGGTCGAGATCGGTGGTGCCGTCGGCGCTCACGAGCTGCAGCGACCCGTCCACCGACGCCACGGTCGCGCGAAGGTTGCGGTCGGCCATGAAGTTTCCGACCAGCCGCACCGAGGCGACGCCGGTCAGGATGAGGACCGCGGCCGCAGCCACCCGCAGGAAAACGCGGGTCGTACGCGAGCGGTCGGCGGCCACCCGGGTGGGGCCGGTTTCGCGGAGCTCGCCGCGCTCGGCCATCAGCGCACGCCGGCAGGCGACGCAGCCCCGTGTGTGATCGCCCACCAGCAGCGCGCGCGCTTCCGGCAGCGAGCCGGCGACGTAGGCAGGGATCTCACGCTGGAAGTCGTCGCAGGAGCGCAGGGCCGGCTGACCGCGTTTTTCGGCAGCGAGCTTCTGCCAGACGCGATCGGTAATCCGGTTCTCGCTTTCCGCGTCGAGCCGCTGGGAACCGATTTCGGCCGCGGTGCGGTCGAGGATTTCGTCTGAATCGTGGGTGTGATCGGTCATTGGAGTCCTCCCATGAATGGGGCCATTTCGGTCTTGAGTTGGGTCCGCGCCCGGTGCAGGGTGACGGCCACGGTGCCGGGGGTCGTGCCGAGGTGTTCGGCGATCTCGGTGTTGTCGAGGCCCTCGAAATAGCGAAGGGTGAAGATCTCCGCGCCGCGCCGGCTGAGTTTCGTGAGGGCGCGCCGGAGCTGTTCGTGCAGCTCACGCCCGAGCTGCTGGCGGTCGGGCTCCGGGGCGGGGTCACGATGCACGCCGTCGTCGCTCACCTCGAGGGACACGCCTGAGCGGGCGTACCGCGACTGGACGATGTCGAGGGCCGCGTTGGTGGCGGCCCGCCGCAGGTAGGCGCTCGAACCGGTTGTGAAATCGGGCGGATCGGAGCGTCCGGCGAGACGGGTGAACACGGTCTGCAGGACGTCCTCGGCATCGGAGGCGCTGCCGGTGACGCGGTAGGCTGCCTGGAGGACGATTCTCGCGTGCTCGCGATAAATCGTCTCGAGCCAGCCGCCCGGATCCGGTTGTCGATTGACGAGAGCTGCTTCCACTGGCGCCTCCTGACGTTCGTCGTCAACCATGAAACGGTCCTCCGCTGGATACATTAACGAAAATTCCCCTTCAGTGTGCCGCAATCTGTCTTGCGCGGCTTTTCGGCGGCGTGCCATAGTACTGGCGGACACTGAAGCGGGGAGGACCATGCGCGAACACATCGTCGATCTCGAGGCCGACCACCCGGGTTTCAGCGACCCGGACTACCGCCGCCGGCGGGACGAGATCGCCATCCTCGCGCCGCCGCTGGGTTCGGGCGAACCGCCGCAGCGGGTCGAGTACACCCACTCCGAGCGGGAGACCTGGGCGACCGTGTTCGAAAAGTTGACGGCTCTGTACCCGACCCACGCCTGCCGCGAGTTCCTCGAGGTCGCCGGGGCCATCGGCTACCGTGGCGACGAGGTGCCCCAGCTCGCGGATGTAAGTTCGTTTCTGACCGAACGAACGGGTTTCTCGCTGCAGCCGGTGGCGGGGTTGGTGTCGGCGCGCCAGTTCCTGGGGGCGTTGTCCCGAAGAGTCTTCTGCGCGACCCAGTACATCCGCCACCACTCCCAGCCCCTCTACACGCCGGAGCCGGACATCGTGCACGAGCTCATGGGCCACGCGCCGATGCTCGCCATCCCCGAGTTTGCCGATCTGTCGCAGAAGATCGGGGAAGGGTCGTTGACGGCGAACGACCGACAGGTGGAGCAGTTGGCGACTCTGTACTGGTTCACCATCGAGTACGGCGTCCTCCAGGAGACGGGAGGGTTGCGCGCCTACGGCGCCGGTCTGCTGTCGAGCTTCGGCGAGCTCGAGCACGCCCTGTCGGGGGCGGTGGAGATCCGGCCGTTCGACCCCTGGAAGGCGAAGGACACGACCTACCCGATCACCACCTACCAGCCCCTGCTGTGGAGCGTCGGGTCGATCGGCGAGGCCTTCGACCGCATGGACGAGTTCGTTCGATCCATGTGATTCCCGGGCACGGGGTTAGATGGCGAAGAAACCGCCGATCCGTGATGTGTCGAGATAGACGGAGCCGTCCTCGATCGCGATCGGCAAAGGGCGCAGGTGCGAGCCCTCGCAGGGGCCGCTGACGCAGAGACCATCCTCCTGGCGATAGCGTGCACCGTGGGAGTTGCACACCAGATGGGTCTTTGTCGGGTCCCAGAAATCCCGCGGTTCGCGGTCATCCAGACGCATGGGCAGGTGGCGGCACTCGTTCTTATAGGCACGGACCCGGCCGTCGCCGAGTTTGAGGAGGATGCCCTCTTCGTCGAAGGGCCCGTCCTTGTAAGAAAAACGGAGGCCGTCGGACGGGATCTCGGTGAGCGAGGCGATGCGTTCCATGGACCGGGATGATAACGGATTCCCGGGATAGAATCGCCGGTGCATGCCGAACCTGACCGTCGTCATCCCCACTCTCTGCGAAGAGCGCACGATCGAGGAGTGTCTCCGGGCGATCGGGCGGGGGGCGGATGTGACGGTCGTGGTTTCCGACGGCGGCAGCACGGACGGCACGGTTCGGCGAGCCAGGTCGTTCGGAGCGGTGGTGGTGGAGGGTCCGCCGGGCAGGGGCGGACAGCTCAACCGGGGCGCAGCGGCGACGGACAACGCCACTCTGCTCTTTGTCCACTCCGATTGCCACCTCCCGTCCGGCTGGTACGATGCCGTCACCACCGCTCTCGCGGATCCCGGGAACGCCCTCGCGTGCTTCCGGCTGCGCACCGAACCGTCATCCCCGCTCGCGCCGTCGAAGCTGCGCGGATTGTGGCTCGAGACCCTCGACCTCCGGTCCCGTGGTTTCCGCCTGCCGTACGGCGATCAGGGATTTGCCGTGCGTCGCGAGGTCTTTGATCGGGTGGGGGGCTTTCCCGACATCCCCCTGATGGAGGACTTCGCGTTTGCCCGTGCCTGCCGCCGGGTCGGGCGGATCCACCGGATGCCGCTCTCCATTCAAACAACCGCGCGGCGGACCGAGAGGTTCCCGGTGCGGGCGCGGCTGATGATGCTCGTGTTTCCGTCTCTCTTCAGACTCGGGGTATCGCCGGCGACCCTGGCGCGCTGGTACGGAACCGCCCGGTGAGGACCGCGGTCGTCGTGTTCGCGCGCGAACCGGTGCCGGGACGGGCCAAAACGCGGCTGGCGGCGACCGTCGGCGGGATCGCGGCTGCCGCCGTGTATGCAGCGCTGTTCGAGAACACCCTCGCCGTGGCTGCCGGGACGGGATTCGACCTTGTGCTCTCGCTGGCGGAGCCGCCTTCGCCGGCCTGGACCGGGTGCCTCGGGTGGCGGTGGGAGGTGCAGAGCGGCGCCGACCTCGGAAACCGCATGCTGAAGGCCTTCGAGGTGCGGTTCGGTGAGGGCTACGATCGCGTGCTCATCGTCGGTTCGGACGTCCCCAACCTGGGTGTCGATCATCTCCGATCCGCGGAGAGGGCCCTTGACACGGCGGCCGCGGTCCTCGGACCCGCTTCAGACGGCGGCTATTGGTTGGTGGCGCAACGGCGCCCGGGCGTCGATCTGTTCAGCGGCATCCCGTGGTCGAGCCCGGACACCCTGGCGGCGACCCGGCGCCGGCTCGAGCAGCTGCGCGTCACCTGGTCCGAGCTGGAACAACTCGACGACCTGGACACCGAGGGCCGATCTCAGCGCCGCCCTCGCCGACCCACGCCTCGCCCCCGCACTTCGCGAGCGCCTCCTGCACGCCCTGGAGGCGTAAACCCAATTCTCAAACCATCCGTCGGCCTCATATGGGAACGATGGAGCGGTTGCCTCACGTGGTGTTCTATCTGAACGGGAATCTCAATTCATGTCATCCCGACCGAAGGCCTGAAGGTTCTTCATCCCTGTCATCCCGACCGAATGCCAGAAGGTATTTCATCCCTGTCATCCCGACCGAAGGCCCGAAGGTATTTCATCCCTGTCATCCCGACCGAATGCCAGAAGGTATTTCGTCCCTGTCATCCCGACCGAATGCCAGAAGGTATTTCATCCCTGTCATCCCGACCGAAGGCCCGAAGGGCCGTAGCGGAGGGATCTGGGTGGGGGCTCCAGGCAACGCTGTTCCGATAGCCAGCCCCCAGATCCCTCCGCTCGGTCGCTCCGCTCCCTCGGTCGGGATGACAGAGGGAGGAGTGGTCGCTCCGCTCCCTCGGTCGGGATGACAGAGGGAGGAGTGGTCGCTCCGCTCCCTCGGTCGGGATGACAGAGGGAGGGGTGGCCGCTCCGCTCCATTCGTCGGAACGAGGCTGGTGGACTGATGGCTCCACCCACCCGGCCGGCACGGGGGACGCGTGCCCCACAATCGGGCCCGGGTCGAATTGTGGGGCAGCCGTCCCGGCTGCCGGTTGGGCTGGGAAACGTTCAAACGTTCAACGTTCCAACATTGAACGTTCAAACGTTTAACTTGCGATCGCAGGAGCTCGATCAACCCGGCCATGTCGTCGGGGATCGGGGCCTCGAACGCGACCTCCTCGTGGGTCACCGGGTGGGTGAAGCCGAGCCGCCACGCGTGCAGGGCCTGGCGCGGGAAGGTCCGGCAGGCGAGTTGCAACGTCGTGCCGGCGAGATTGCGCCACTGGCGGCCCGAATAGACGGGATCGCCCACCAGGGCGTGCCCGATGTGGGCCATATGAACCCGGATTTGGTGGGTTCGCCCGGTCATGAGCCGGCAGCTGACGAGAGCGGTGTCGGCGAACGCCTCCTCGACGTGAAACAGGGTTCGCGCCGGGCGCCCGGTCTTCACCACCGCCATTTGTTGGCGTTCCCTCCGGTGGCGGTCGATGGGGGCGTCGATCACGCCATCGACCTCCGCGGGCACGCCATAGCAGACCGCGAGATAGGTCTTGGCGATTTCACGTTTTTTGAAGGCCAACGAGAGCGCGAGGTGGGCGCGGTCGGTCTTCGCCACCACCATGAGACCGGTGGTCTCCTTGTCGAGCCGGTGGACGATGCCTGGCCTCTCGACGCCGCCGATGCCTGAGAGGTCCGTGCAGTGGTGGAGCAGGGCGTTGACCAACGTCCCCCTCGGGTTGCCGGCCGCTGGGTGGATCACCAGACCGGCCGGTTTGTTGATGACCAGCAGGTCGCCGTCCTCGTAGAGGATGTCGAGGGGGATGTCCTCGGGTGCGGTGTCGAGGGTCGCGATGGGGGGCTCGAGGACCACGATCTCGTCGCCCACGCGGACTTTGTAGGCGGCCTTGACCGGTGCGCCGTTGACCGTCACATGACCGTCATCGATGAGCTTGCGGGCGCGCGACCGCGACCACTCGGGTTTGAGCCCGGTGAGGCAGCTGTCGAGACGGGAGCCTTCGAGGTCCGGCGCCACCGTCAGGTCGTGCCGGGTGGTCACGAACTTCCGCGCCGGTGAATCCAGAGGTGGAGCCCGGCGCCGACCGCGAGCAGACCGAGCGAGATCAGCTGGCTGGTCGAGAGGATCCCGCCGAAGACGAACCCGCGTGCGGCATCGCCCCGCGTCCACTCGAGTGCGAACCGGCCCAGACCGTACAGCACCAGATAGGTGGCGAAGACGCGGCCCGCCGCGAGCCGACGCCGAAAGAGCGAGGTGAGCAGCAGGTACAGGCCGAGATTGAACAGGGCTTCGTAGATCGGGAACGGGTGGAGGGGGTGGTGGAGGGGCGTCCCGAGGCGTTGGGCGGCAATCGGGTCGGTGTAGGTGATGGCCCACGGCAGGTCGCAGGCGGCCCCCCAACAGCACCCGGCCATCAGACATCCGACACGTCCGATGGCGTGACCGAGGGCGAGCGACGGGACGATGACGTCAAAGGTCGGCAGCGCGGCCAACTTGTAGCGGCGCAGGAGCACCACCGCGGCGATGAGGGCGGCGATGAAACCGCCGAGGAAAACGCCGCCGGCGCGGAAGACGCCGACCAGAGACGCAGGGTCCCGGAGATAGCGCGGCAGTTCGACGAAGATCAAGAGGAGCTTGGCGCCGATCAGCGCCCAGATCACCAGCCACAAAGCGAAGTCCACGAGGTGCGCGCCGTCCATCCCGGCACGATCGGCGCGCAGCCGCAGGGTCCACAACGCGAGCAACACCGCGGTGGCGAGGAGGACTCCGTAGGTGGGGAGTTGGAAAAACCCGAGGTCAATCAGAATCGGGTGCATCGTCTTCCTTCCCACGCCCGCTGCGGATTTCGCTGATGATGAGCAGGATGGCGCCGCAGGTGATGGAGGCGTCGGCGACGTTGAAGTCGGGCCAGGACACCGCGCGACCGCCGACCCGGGCCCACACGTGGATGAAATCCACCACCCAACCGTAGAGCACGCGATCGATGAGGTTGCCGACCGCGCCGCCGAGGATGAGGCCGAAGGCCACCCCTGCGAGCCGGCTCCCGTGGGCGTGGCGCACCAGCATGGCGGCGATGATCACCACCGAGGTGAAGATGACGAGGTGGAGAATCACACGGGTGAGCGGCCCGCCGTCGGCGAAGAGGCTGAAGGCGATACCGGGGTTGTGGACGTGGGTCAGAACCAACCCGGGCAGGACCTCGACCCAGCCACCGGGTTCGAGTCGATCCATCAACATGTTCTTGGTCACCCGGTCGAAAACGACGATGACGAGCGCGGTAATCCAGGGTGCGACGCTGCGCATCAGCCCGCGGGCTCCTCGAGCTCCGCACGCCCCTCGGCGAGCAGCCGGCTCACGACGTCGTGGCAGCGCGGACACAGATCGGGGAGCTTGGCGTCCGCGACCAGCTCGTCAAACCGCCGCCAGCAGCGGCTGCAGACGACGCCGTCGTAGGGTTGAACGAGAACTTCGAGACCGGGGTAGCCGGGGACGCCGACGCCCCCTGCGGAGTCGCCGGGACCGGCCTGCGACACGATCAGCAGACCGGCGAGATTCATACCCGTGGCTCCGAGGTCCTGGTCGAGCTGCGCGGTGTCGCCGCCAATCGTGACCCGGGCTTCTTCGGACTTGCCGATGGCGCCCTGTTGTCGAAGCTCCTCGAGGGCAGCCAGCACCTGGTCGCGCAGACCGAGAAGGCGGCTCACACAGGCGTCGTCGTCGGCCGATGCAGGCACGTCGTCGAAGGAGGGAAAGAGGGCGAGGTGAACCGACTCCTCGCGGTCGCCCGGCAGGAGCTGCCAGACCTCTTCGGCCGTGAACGAGAGGATCGGCGCGAGCGCCGAGGTCAGGCACTCCGCGATCCGGTAGACCACGGTCTGGGTGGCGCGCCGGCCGCGATCGTCGGGGTGGTCGCAGTACAACCGGTCTTTGCTCACGTCGAGGTAGAGGCTCGACAGGTCGACCGTGCAGAAGTTGACGATCCGGTGCGAGAGAGACGCCAGTTCGTAGCTCTGGTAGGCGTCGCTGATCTCGGCCATCAGTCGGCAGCACGACCGCAGCATAGAGGCGTCGAGACCGGAAAGTTCGGCCGCGGGCACGGCGTCGGTCGCGGGATCGAAGTCCGTCAGATTGCCGAGCAGGAACCGCAGGGTGTTGCGCACCTTGCGGTAGGCCTCGGCGTTGCGGGTCATGATCTCGTCCGAGATCCGGATGTCCTCGCGGAAGTCGACCATCGCCGTCCACAGCCGGAGGATGTCAGCTCCGTACTGTTTGAGAATTTCTGACGGCGTGACCACGTTGCCGATGGACTTCGACATCTTGCGGCCCTCGGCATCGACCACGAAGCCGTGGGTGACCACCTTCCGGTAGGGAGGGGCACCCTTGAGCCCGACCGAAACCACCAGGGAGGACTGGAACCACCCACGGTACTGGTCCTGGCCCTCGAGGTAGAGATCGGCCGGCCAGTCGAGCCCGTAGCGCTCGGTGTCGCACACCGCGAGGTGGCTGACCCCGGAGTCGAACCACACATCGAGGATGTCGTAGTCCTTTGAAAATGCCGTGGCGCCGCAATCGGTGCACGAGTAACCCGGGGGCAGCAAGTCGTGCGCCTCGCGGGTGTACCAGGCGTCGGAGCTTTCGGCGATGAAGATTTTGCGGATGTGATCGAAGACCGACTCGTCGATGGCGGCCGCGCCGCAGCTGTCGCAGGTCATGACGGTGATCGGCACGCCCCACATCCGCTGTCGCGAGATACACCAATCGGGGCGATTCTCCACCATTCCCTGAATGCGGGCCTCGCCCCAACGCGGCAGCCATTTCGCCTCGTGCAACGCGTCCAGCGATCGCTGCCGGAGGTCGTGGCGGTCCATGCGGATGAACCACTGGTCGGTGGCGCGGAAAATCACCGGGTTCTTCGAGCGCCAGCAGTGGGGATAGGAGTGTGTGATGACGCTGTGGGCGACCAGGACGCCGAGCTCGCGGAGGCGTTCGACGATGGGTTTGTTGGCTTCGAGGACGTGCAGACCGGCCCACTCCCCGACCTCGGAGGTGAACCGCCCGTTGTCATCCACCGGCGCATACGGCTCGAGACCGTACTGGCGGCCGATCACGAAGTCCTCGGCGCCGTGACCCGGGGCGGTGTGAACGAGACCCGTGCCCTGCTCGAGGGTCACGTGGGGCGCGAGGATGAACATCCCCTGGTTGCCGGTCAGGGGGTGGAGGTAGTGCGCGTTTTCGAGGAGGCCGCCCTTGAAGGTCTTGAGGGTCTCGCTCTCGTTCCACCCCGCGGACTCCGCGTTGGCCGACACGAGATCGGTGGCGACGATGAAGAGTGAACCATCCGCGCGGACCAGGGAGTAGTCGAAGTCCGGGTGGAGGGCGATCGCCAGGTTTGCGGGGAGGGTCCACGGCGTGGTGGTCCAGATCAGGGCCGCGGCACGGTCGCCTGCCGCGATCTCGAGGCGCTCCCTGGCATCGTCCGCGAGGCTGAAGGCCACGGTGACGGATGGGCTCGTGTGGTCGTGGTACTCGACCTCGGCTTCGGCGAGGGCGGTTCGGCACTCCGAACACCAGTGGACGGGTTTGCGCCCGCGTTCGACATAGCCTGCGAGCATGAACCCGTGGAGGGCTGATGCGATGTCGGCCTCGTAGTCGTGGGCCATCGTCAGATAGGGGTCGTTCCAGCGGCCGAGAACGCCGAGACGGATGAACTCGTCGCGCTGCACCTTGTAAAAACGTTCGGCGTAGGCACGGCAGGCGGCCCGGATCTCGGGGACGCTCATCTCGAGTTTCTTCTTCCCCAGTTCCTTATCCACGTGGTGCTCGATCGGGAGGCCGTGGCAGTCCCAGCCTGGCACGTAGGGGCTGTCAAAACCGAGCATGGTGCGCGACTTGACGACGATGTCCTTGAGGATTTTGTTGAGGGCGGTACCGACGTGGATCGACCCGTTGGCGTACGGCGGGCCGTCGTGGAGGATGAAGCGGGGCGAGCCCTGGCGGGCCTCACGGATCTTCGAATAGAGGTCGGTTTCCTGCCAGTGGGCCAACATCTCCGGTTCGCGCTGCGGCAGCTTGGCGCGCATCGAGAATTCGGTTTTCGGTAGGTTCAGCGTTTTTCGGTACATCAGGTCTCCGCCTCCGGCCTGCGAGCCTACGTGGCGCGGTTGGGGACGTCAAGACGAGCCCTCGCCGGGCGCTCGTCGTGACAGGTCGTTCACGATTCGAGGAACGACCGGACCCGGCGCACGACCTCCTCGGCTGTGAACGGTTTGGTGATGTACCCGGCGGCGCCGATCTCCCGGCCCCGCAGGACGTCCGAGGCAAAACCGCGGGCGGTCAGCATGATGATCGGGAGGTGCTCGGTCCGCGAGTTGCGGCGCAGCTTCGCGGCAAGATCGAACCCGTTGGTAGGCGTGGCCAGGGCGACATCAAGCAACACCAGGTCGATCTCGTGTTCCCCGAGCAGCGACTCCGCAGTTTCGGCGGATTCCGCTTCGAAGGTCGTGAAACCCTCCCGGCGAAGCTTGAACGACAAGATCCGCAGAATATACGGCTCGTCGTCGACGATCAGGATGCGGCGCCCCACGTTTGCGAGTTTAGGGTCGACCCGACGTCAGATCAAGACCCTGAAACGTCTTGAGACTCCTTCGCCATCGGCTGCAGCGGAGTCAGCAGCGTCGGGTGGAGCAACTCCCACCCGACCAGCAACAGGTGGAGGGCGCCGAAAGCGGACAATGCGCCGCGGACCCAGGGCAGGCCGAGGACCGCCGCGATCCTCGTCGGACACATGGTCAGCAGCAGGCCCCAGACCTGGGACCACGGCACGACGATGAACAACAACCCGACGTTGACCAGGTAGCCGATGTACACGACGATGATGAGAAATCGGAGCGGACTCACCTTCGTATAGTACCGTTACTTTTTCAGACCCCTGCTGCGGTGGGCCGCAGCAGGGGTCTGAAAAGGAAGAAAAATATCACTGAGTCCTGCTAGTGTCGCAGCATGAGGATTCTGTGGGCGTCGCCGTTGCCGCCGGTCCGCTCCGGCGTGAGCGACTACGCGGTGGAGCTTCTCGAGGCCCTGGGGCCGCGAGCCCGGGTCAGGGTCGTCGAACCGCCGGGGTGGAGCGTTCCGGAGGACTGGCCGCTCGCGGGGAGGGTGGAGTTGGTCCCGACCGGTGCTGAAGCCGAGCCGGACGAGGTGTCGCTGGTCCACCTCGGCAACAACCCGCACCACCTCTGGCTCCTCGAACGGCTCGGCCGTCCACGCACCGCTGCGGTGCTCCACGACATGGTCCTCCACCACCTCCTCGTCGAGGCCGTGGTCGCGGATCCGGATTTCGGGCCGCTCGGCGACCGGCTCCGCGAGGCCCATGGGGAATCGGGTGCGGCGCTGGCAGCTGCCCGTGAAGTGGGGTTTGCGGGCCGCCGCGATCCGTTCCTTTTCGCCGCCAGGCAGCCCTTTATCGGCCGCGTGAATGCGGTGATCGTCCATTCCCGATGGGCTCGCGACCTCGTTCAGCTCGAGGCGCCGGGTCTTCCGGTCGTAAGGATCGGGCTGCCCGCGGCGGACCCCGGCGTGGTCGACCGAAAGGCGGAGCGGAGCCGGCTCGGACTCGCCGAGAAGGACGTGGCCGTGATGCACCTGGGCTTTCTGACGCCCGCAAAAGGGCTGCAGGCGATTCTCGGTGGCGTCGCCGCGGCGGTGAGGGCCGGAGTCGCGGCGCGTCTGGTGCTGGTGGGGGAGGGTGCTGTCGGGGATGAGTTGATGCGGTCTGCGGAAGCCGCAGGCATCGCCGATCGCGTGGTCGCCACCGGGTGGATCCGGCCGGATCGGTTCCGTTCGGTGCCCGCGGCGGCTGATCTCGGCGTGGTTCTTCGCACCCCCTCAGCCGGCGAGACCTCGGCTGCCGCCGTCCGATTCCTCGCCTGCGGCACGCCGGTCGCGGTGGGGGGAAATCACCAGTTTCTCGAGTTTCCAGAGCCCGCCGCCCCCCGGCTCACTCCGGGTCCGTCAGCCCCGGCGGAGTTGGCGCGTCTGTTGACTGTCGCGGCAGACGGCGGGGAGGGGTGGGCGCGGCGGCGCAGAGCCGCACGCGAAAGCTACGAAGCCGAACACACCCCGGAAATGGCGGCCGAGCAGCTTCTGGCCTTCCTCGAACGAACGTTCTGACGGTTCACTCGTCAGGGAAAGGCCGCCAATTCCGATGCCAACCACCCGGCCGGCAGCCGGGACGGCTGCCCCGCAAATGAACGCGGGGCCTGCTTGTGGGGCACGCGTCTCGCGTGCCGGGCGGCCGGTTGGAGCGTCTAGGACCCCCACGTATTTCGGCAGCGAGAGCGGAGCGACTCCTCACCCTGTCGTTCCGACCGAGCGAACGGAGTGAGCGAGTGGAGGAATCTAGGGGCGGCTTACGGAAGAACGTTTCCAGCTGCCCTGCCCAGAATCTTCCCTGAGCGAGTTCAACGAATCGAACGGATCCCTCCGCTGCGGCCCTTCGGGCCTTCGGTCGGGATGACAGTTTCAGAGACTCGATTGAGGATTCGACCCCGGGGTGAGCCTTGGCCCACCTTCAGTCCTACTGCGGCTGGGGGCGGACATCGCGGGCGTTGGCGGCGAGGACCTCCGCCGCTGCGGCGGCCCTGGACTTGCCCAGATTCGCACCGATCACTTCCGACTGGGAGTCGATCTGGTGAGCCCTTTCGAGGAGGACGACGGACTCGTCATATCGCTCCTGGGGGTAGATGGTCGCTGCCAGGATATTGACCGATGCGGGATCGCCCGGCCTGGCCTCGGCGATCTGGGCGAACGTCTGCTCGGCGCCCGCGAAGTTCCCTTGCTGGAGTTCGAGATAGCCGAGGACCACGTCGCGGTCCCCTGAAGGATCGGGCCCGGTGGCGTCGATGACCCGCCGGCTTTCGGCATACATGTCGTTGAGGGCGAGGGCAAGGGCCAGCGACCGCTGCACGTCAGGTTTGTCGAATCCGCCTTCCACCGCGGCCCTGAGATGGGGAAGGGCGTCCTTTGCACGGCCCTGGGCGAGGAAAGCCTGGCCGAGCCGCGCCTCGACCTGGGGATCGTTGCGCAGCAGGTTGGCAGCCGCTTCGAGAGAAACCAGCGCCTCGGCGACATCGCCGCGCAGGAGCAGAAGCTCACCGTTGGCGAGTTGAACCTCTGGCAGGAGAGAGTTTTCGTGGATCGCCTTCGCCAGAGCCTCGAGCGCCCGGTCGGTGTTGCCCAGCCTGGCCTCGAGCAGCCCGAGGGAGGCCCACGGCCGATCCGAGTTGGGATACTGCTCGGTGAGGGCCTTGAAGATGTCGCGGGCGGCCGAGGCCTCGAAGGTCGCCAGGTAGACCTCGCCGAGGCGGAGTTTGAGGTCGATGTTGTCGGGCTGCAGCGACAGCGCGCTCTTGAGGGCGTACTCGGCCGATTTCCAGTCCGCCACACGCTGCGCGGCCTCGGCCATGAGCTCGAGGGCCATGTAGTTGGTCGGCGACAGTTTCACCGCCTGCCGGGAGAGTTGCAGAGCGGTCGTGGCGTCATTCTGTTCGAGAAGGCGATTGGCGCGCAGTACGAGTTCGGTTGCCGAAACGTTGTCACTGTAGATCTCACCGTCGATGGCACCGTTGCGCGCCCTGGCGACGGCGGCGGCTTCTTCGGTGCGACCGAGGAGATTCAGAATCTGGGCTTTGAGAGGGATGAGCCGCCCGTCGCGGGGGTAGGCCTGCAGCAGCCGGTCGACGTCCGCAAGCGCGCCTTCGAGGTCGACCTCGGACACGATCCGGTCGTTGATGCTCGCGACTGTCGCCTCGAGATCAGGCGCCGGGGCACCGTTCCCCGCGCCGGCTTCGTAGTTGGTCCGCCGTGCCTGTTCGAAGATCTCGAGAAACTCGGGGGTGTAGTAATCGGTGGGGAGGCTGAGGTTCGGTTCTTCGGTCAACGCAATCCGGAAGTGGGTTTTGACTTCATCCGGGCGGCCCATGGTAAAGAGATTCCAGGCGATCTGGACCTGGATTCTGGCACGGTGGGCGGCGTCATCGGTTTCCGACAGGGCGGCGGTGTAGAACTCGACGGCTTTTTCCGACGACCCCTGGCGGTAGGCCTCGAGAGCGCGTTCCTCGCTGGGGGTGGTCTCCTGAGCGGACACCAGAACCGGCAGCGCCAGCGTTGAGATAAGGACGACAGTACGACAGAATCCGCAGAGTCTCGACATGCCATCACTCTAACTCGAATTCAGCCCGAGGTCCATTCCGCAGCTGCGCGCCTCATTCCGGTCAGTTGGCAGGCGGGGCAACCACTACGCGCAGACCGGGGTTGGGGAGGCGGGGAATCACCACCATGCTGCGGTATGGGCGCTTGCCGTCCCATCGAACCACCAACTCGTGTTCACCCGCGGCCACCTTGTAGCGTACGAGCGGGATCGGGCCGAGGGCGTTGCCGTCGAGAAACGCGACCCCACCCGGCGGCGCCAGCGTCGGATCCAACAACACCGAGAGCTGCCCGACTTCGACTGTAAGCGAGAGCACCGTGGTCTGCCCGGTAACCTCTCGCGTGAGGGTCTTGGTCGGGAAGTCGGGTACCGCCACGGTGAATGTATGGGTTCCCGGGCGCAACCGCACCGTACCGCCGGCTGTGAGGCCGTCGCCGAAGGGCCGGCCGTCGATCGTCACGTTCGCAGGAGGATCGACCACCAGCCGGACCGCTATGGGCGCGGGCGTTGGCGTTGGGCTCGGTTCAGGCGTGATGGTCGGGGTCGCGGTGGCGGTCGGTGTGATGGTGCGCGTCGGGGTGCTGGTCGGAGTAGGGGTGAATGTGGGAATCCACGGCGCTCCGGCTTCGCCGAAAACGACGTCCTGGGCACCCTTCGAGAAGTACAGCGTCGCTGCCGCGGCCACCAGCACGGCAACCAGGATGAAGAAAATGTAAACGACCGGGCTGCGGCGCTCATCTTCGGTCTCCACCGCCTCCGACGTGCGGCGCAACTTGGTGTCCCTGGGGGTCGGCGTCGGGCCTTTCTGAGACGACCTCGGAGTGGGTACCCGCCTCGTGGTGTCTTCGGCGGCGGCCGATCCCATCGTCTTCATGACCCGCCTCAGCACGCCGGTGGTGAGTTCCTTGGTGGTGGCCGCGTTCGGCATCGCGTCGGCGGCGATCCTCCTCAGTTCATCCAGCAGCTCGCCAGCGTTTTGAAACCGGTCGGCAGGCTCCTTGGCCAGGCATCTGCGGATCACGCGATCGAGATCCTGGGAGCAGTGGACCTCGCTGTCCGACGGGTAGACGGGTTCTTCGTTGAGGATCTTGTAGAGGACGTTGCTCAGGGTGGCGCTTTCGAACGGCCGGACCCCGGTGACCAGTTCGTAGGCGACCACGCCGAGGGCGAAGATGTCGGTGCGGGCGTCGACGGTCCGGCCCTGGATCTGTTCGGGCGCGAGATAGCCGGCGGTGCCGAGCGCGATGCCGGTCTGGGTCAGCTTGCTGGCGGCGAGAATCGATTTTGCGATACCGAAGTCCATGATCTTGACGGTGCCGTCCTCGAGCACCCTGATGTTCGAGGGCTTGATATCGCGGTGGACGATGCCCCGCTCGTGGGCGAACTCGAGGCCTTCCGCAACCTGTAACAGGATCGAGACGATCGAGCTTTCACCCTGCACGACGCCGGCCTTGAGGAGTTCGTCGACGTCGAAGCCGGTCAGAAACTCCTGCACGATGTACGGCACCCCGTCCTCCACCCCGTAATCGAAGACCAGGGTGATATTGCGGTGGACCAGATTGCCGACGAACTCGGCCTCCTGCTGGAAGCGCTGGCGGACCTCCTCGTCCGGGGTGGCGCACATCTTGATCGCCACCGTGCGTTTGATGAACGGATCCCAGCCCTTGTAGATGACCCCGAAACCGCCGACGGCGACCTGTTCGATGACTTCGTATTTGCCGATGGTCTCAGGATCCTGCATCAGACTACTGTAGCCTCACCCGCCACCGGGGTCCACCACCCCTCACTCATCGCGATGGGCGAGGAAAAAGCTGAGCTCCTCGAGGTGGACCTTGAGATCGACGGTTTTCGCCAGCACGTTTTCCGGCGCCCGGACCCGGATCGGCGCGAAGTTGAGGATCGTCCGCAGGCCGGCCGCGACCATCTGGTCGCAGACCCTCTGGGCGGCGTTGGCCGGCGTCGTGATGACGCCGATTTCGACGTGGCGTTGGGTCACGATCTCGGCCAGGCGCTCCTGGTCTTCGACCAGCAGACCCGACGGCGTGGCGTCGCCGATCCGCGTCGGGTCCGAGTCCAGCACCGCGACCACCAGAAAGTTGCCGGTGGAAAAACCCGAGTAGTGGCCGAGGGCGTAGCCGAGGTTGCCGGCGCCGACGATCGCGATGCGGTGTTCGTGGTCGAGGCCCAGGATTTCGACGATGTACTGGCGAAGCTCGCGCACGTTGTAACCCACGCCGCGGACGCCGAACTCGCCGAAATAGGCGAGATCCTTGCGGATCTGGGCCGAATTGAGATTGAACCTCTTGGCGAGGTTCTGGCTCGAGACCGTTTCGATGCCGATTTCGATCAACTGGTCGACGCAGCGGAGGTAGATCGAAAGACGGGAGATCGTCAGCTCGGAGATATTCGCGGTGTCGATGTGTCGCTTGTAGGCCGCCATGTCTTACCTCACCAGACTGAGAATAGCGCTCGCGGCGGCGTCGAGTACGGGGCCCGGGTAGACTCCGAGGATGAGGACGCTGAGAGCGGCGAATGTCGCCACTGCCGCGATGGGAAGCGATGGCTCCAGCCTCGGTTCCCGTTCGGGCAGCGGTTCCATGTACAGAGCGTAGATTACCCGAAGATAGTAGAAAGCGGATAGGAGCGAGTTGAGGACGCCGACGACGGCGAGCCACACAAAACCCGCGTTGACCGCTGCCCGGAACACCATGAACTTGGCCGTGAAACCCAGAAACGGCGGCACGCCGGCGAGCGAGAAGAGACAGACCGTCAACGTCAGGGCGGCCATCGGGCGGTGGTAACCCTGCCCCTTGAGATCGTCGATCAGGTGCGGCCGGTCCTCGCGCTCGGACATCAGGGCGATCGCGGCGAAGGCGCCCATGTTCATCAGGCTATAGGCGGCGAAGTAGACCAGCAACGCCGTTCCGCCTTCGGGGCCAGCGACGATCACCGCCACCAACGCGTACCCCATGTGGGCAATTCCCGAGTATGCGAGCATGCGTTTGACATCCCTTTGAACGATGGCCACCAGGTTGCCGAGCGACTGCGAGGCGACGGCGACGATGCTGATGCCGATCACCCACCTCGGCGACAACTGCAGGAGTTCCATGCCCACCGCCAGCCGCAGCAGTACGATCAGGGCCGCGCCCTTCGGGACCACCGACAGGAAGGCGGTGACGGGGGTCGGCGAACCCTGGTAGACGTCGGGGGCCCAGGCATGGCAGGGAACCAGCGCGAGCTTGAAGGCGAGGCCGCCGACCACCATCGCCAGACCGACGGCGGTGAGCGGGTTGAGCCCCCCCGCGGCGACCACCCGGTTGCCGATTTCGACCAGGTTCATGCTGGCGGTCGCGCCGTACAGCAGCGCCATCCCATAGACCACGAAGGCCGAGGCGAACGCACCGACCACGAAGTACTTGAGCCCGGCCTCGAGGCCGATTGCGGTGCGTCGAAGAAAGGCGTTGAGGACGTACAACGGGATCGACAGCAGTTCGAGCCCGAGAAAGATGGTCAGGAGATTGACCGACGACGCCATCACCATCGCGCCCACCGTGGCCAGCAGCAGGAGGGTGTAGAACTCACCATGGTCGGCGCCGACGCGGCGCAGGAACGGGCCGGCCATCCACACCGTCAACAACACCGCCGCCAGGATGTAGAGGTCGACATACGAGGCGAGTCCGTCGATTGCAAGGTTGCCGGACCATACCGTTCCCGGCAGAGGCAGAGTCATCCGGGACCAGATGGCGCAACCCACCGCAACCATCGTGAGCTCGGAGAGGTAGCGCCGGACGGGGGGCAGGAAGGCTTCGATGAGGAGCACCAGACCGGCGGCGATCGTGAGGATGATCTCCGGGGCCAGGGCGAGAAGATCGGTGGTGGTCGGGGTGAACATCGCTGCCTCCCCGTCACCGCGCCAGCAGGAGGCGGACGGAGGCCTCCATGGGCGACAGGAAGGTCATGGGGTGTACGCCGATCCACACGATCAGGACCAGCAGCGGGAACATCACGAAGAACTCACGAATTGTGAGGTCCGGCAGGCTCTGGTTGGCAGGATTTTCGAGCGGGCCCCAGAACACCCGCTGGACCAGCCAGAGCATGTAGACGGCACCGAGAATGATGCCGAAGCCGGCGCACACCACGGCTGAGGGGAAGACGCTCCACGATCCACCGAGGATCAGGAACTCACCGATGAAGCCGTTGAGCCCCGGCAGACCGATCGACGACAGCGTGACAAAGAGAAAGACCCCGGTGAAGATCGGAATGACGCCGGCCAAACCACCGAACTCGGCGATCAACCGCGTGTGGCGGCGCTGGTAGAGCATCCCGACGACCAGGAAGAGGCCCCCGGTGGAAAGACCGTGGTTCACCATCTGCAAGATCGCGCCCTGGGTCGAGGCCTGGGTGCCGGCCGCCAGCCCGAGCATGACAAAGCCCATGTGGCTGACCGACGAGTATGCAACGAGCTTTTTGACGTCGATCTGGACCATGGCAACCAGCGCCCCGTAGATGATGCCGATCACCGCCAACACCACCAGCAATGGGGCGAAAACGTCCCATGCGTCGGGCAGCAGGGCGCGGTTGAACCGGATGAAACCGTAGGCGCCCATTTTCAGGAGCACCCCGGCGAGAATCACCGAACCGGTACTGGGCGCCTCGACGTGGGCATCGGGCAGCCAGGTGTGGAATGGGAAGATCGGCATCTTGACCGCGAATGCGACGGCGAACGCGGCGAACACCAGCAGACCGGGCGCCAGCAGACCTCCAGAAACGGGGAGGAGTGGTGCGGTCGTGAGCAGGTCGAGGTAGTTGTAGCTCCACAGGCCGGTTTGCTGGTGGTGGAACCACGCCAGGTAGAGCACCGCCACCAGCATCAGGACCGAGCCCGCCATGGTGAACAGGAAGAACTTCACCGAGGCGTAGATCCGGCGCGGCCCGCCCCACACGCCGATGATGAAGTACATGGGGATCAGGGTGATCTCCCAGAACATGTAGAACAGGAACAGGTCGAGGGCGACAAAGGTGCCGATCATCCCGGTGGTCAGGAGGAGCAGCGAAATGTGGAGCGACTTGATGTGCTCGATGTTCAGGCGCCACGCCGCCAGCACCACCACCGGCAGGAGCAGGGTCGTCAGGAGTACGAGGAGGATCGAGATGCCGTCGACGCCGAAGTGAAAACTGATCCCGAGTTTCGGCATCCACGCGTGGGACTCGACGAACTGGAAGCCCGGGTGGTTGGCATCGAAGCCGGTCCACAGGTTGAGCGAAAAGGCGAACATGATCGACGACGCGATGATGGTGAGCACCCGGTGGACCCGTTTCCACTCTCGCGGGATCGGCAGCAGGAGAACTGCGAAGGCCGCCGGCGCCAGCAGGACGATGATCAGCGTGTGATCAGCCACCGGTCACCCCCCTCACCACAGCAGCACCGCGAGGGCGAGGACCGCCAACGCCACCGTCATGGCATAGTTGCGAACATTGCCGGTGGTTGTGAATCGCAGGAGGTCGCCGGTGAGTTCGACGGCGAATGCCGAGCCGTTGACGAAAACGGTGTCGATCAGGAGTTCGTCCACGACCCGCCAGCAGAAGACGCCGAAACGGCGGATCGGACCGATGATCACGGCCCCGTACAGTTCGTCGATCCAGTACTTGTTGAACAGGAGTCTGTGGACGAAGGGCAGCCGCTCGGCGAGCTTCCGGGGGGCGGCAAAGGCCTCGGTCCCCAGATAGAAACGCCGGGCGATCACTATCCCGGCCACCGCCACGGCCACCGAGACGAGGACCAGCAGCCACTCGACCTCCAGCGTCAGGGCGTGCGCACCGTGTCCCGAGACGGCCACGGCCCCGTGGTGGGCAGCGTCGCCGAGGGGCAGGATCACCGGTTCGAGGAATCTGTCGATCAGGTTGAGGCCGGAAATGCCGAAGAGCTGGCCCGGAAACCCCGCGAAACCGCCGATGATGGAAAGACCACCGAGGACGATCAGCGGCAGCGTCATGGTTCGCGGTGATTCGTGGAGGTGGTGCTCCTTTTCGGCGCCGCCGCGGTAGTCGCCCCGGAAGGTCATAAAAAGCGCACGGAACATGTAGAAGGCGGTCAGAAGGGCCGCCACCATTCCCAGCAGCCACAGCGCGGTGTAGACCCGCCCGAACCCGTTGAGGTCTCCCGCGCCGGCGGCAAAGACCCGCGTCAGGATCTCGTCTTTGGAAAAGAAACCGGCAAACAGCGGAATCCCCGAGATCGCCAGGGCTGCGGCAAAAAAGGTCCAGTAGGTGGTCGGCATGTGCCGTCTCAGGCCGCCCATCCTTCGCATGTCCTGCTCGCCGTCACAGGCGTGGATCACCGAACCCGAACCGAGGAAAAGACAGGCCTTGAAAAAGGCGTGGGTGACGACGTGGAAGATGGCGGCCACAAAGGCTCCGACTCCGACCGCGAGAAACATGTAGCCGAGCTGCGAGACGGTGGAGTAGGCGAGGACCTTTTTGATGTCGTTCTGGACCAGACCTATGGTGGCGGCGAAAATCGCCGTCACCCCGCCGACCACGGCGACCGTGATCATCGCGGTGGGGCTGAGGCGATAGAAGACGTTGGCCCGCACCACCATGTAAACGCCGGCGGTCACCATGGTGGCGGCGTGGATCAGGGCCGACACCGGCGTCGGTCCGGCCATGGCGTCGGGCAGCCAGACGTAGAGCGGGATCTGCGCCGACTTACCGACGGCGCCGACGAAGAGCAGCAGACCGATCACGGTGGCCGCCGCCGCATACTGTCCGGGGTGGCCGGCGGCGGCGGCGAACACCGTCTGGTACTCGACGCTGCCGAAGACCGCGAGGGTGATGAACACCGCGATCAGAAATCCGAGGTCGCCGATACGGTTGACGATAAAGGCCTTGCTGCCCGCCGCGGCGCAACCGGCCTTGGAGTAGTAGTAACCGATCAAGAGATACGAACAGAGGCCCACGCCCTCCCAGCCGACAAACAGGACCACCAGGTTGGAACCCAACACCAGCAGCAGCATGGCGAACATGAAGAGGTTGAGGTAGGCGAAGTAGCGGGCATAGCCCCGGTCGCTCTCGCCATGCATGTAGCCCACCGAGTACACGTGGATCAGAAATCCGACCGAGGTGATAAAGGCGACCATGACCGCCGACAGAGGGTCCAGCTGCAGCGACGCGTCGATGGTGATACCGCCGGCAGAGATCCACGTGAAGTAGGGCTCGACGACGACGTCTATGGGTTGGTGAAGGTACTGCCATACGGCCGCGGAGGTGAACAGGGTGGCACATCCCACGGACCCGACGCCGACGATGGTCACCACCGGTTTCGGAGCTCGTACGACGCCCAACGCGAGGTTGAGCACTGCGCCCGCGAGACACACGGCGGGAATCAGCCACAGGGCGCCGAGGATCACCGGCACCTACCAGCGGAGTATGTTGAAACGGTCCACATCGATGGTTTCCTTGTGACGATACAACGCGATGAACAATGCCAGACCGACGGCCGCCTCGGCCGCCGCGACGGCGATCACGAAAAAGATGAAGAGCTGGCCGTCGATGGCCGCAGCCGCCGTCGCGTGACCGGAGGCGTAGCGGAAGGCGAAGGCCGCAAAGGCCAGGTTGGCCGAATTGAGCATGATCTCCAGGGACAGGAAGATGGCGATGGCGTTGCGGCGCAGGAGGACCCCGAGGGTCCCGATCGCAAACAGAACCGCCGACAGGGCCAGCACCCAGGTGTAGGGGATCGCGACCACGTCGGAGGCGTTCATCGCAGATCCTTCTTCCCCAGGTAGACTGCGCCGACGATCGCCGCCACCAGGAGCAGGGTGATGAACTCGAACGCGAAGAGGTGCGTGCTGAGCAGTGCCCTGCCGATCGGCACCGCGGTGCCCGCGGCGGCGGCGCCTGGCAGCACCGCGCCCTGTTCGGGGGCGAGGAGACCGGCGATCACCAGCACCATGGCGCCGATAGCGGCCGCCACCAGGGTGCCGATCAGGGCCTGAAACGCGCGGCCGCTGCCCAGGCGATCGATTCTGCGGATGTTGAGCAGCATGATGACGAACAGGAACAACACCAGGATCGCACCCGAGTAGACAATGACCTGGACGGCGGCCAGGAAGTCCATGCCGAGCAGCGCGAACACCGCGGCCATGGCAAAGAACATGACGACCAGGGCGAGGACGTTGGTCATGGTGTTGCGGGCGACGACGGCTATCACCGCGAACAGGATCGCGATGGCCGCTGCCGCGAGAAAGACCCACGTCACCATCGCCGCACCCTACAGGTACCCGAGGGCGAGGGCGACCCCGACCCACAGAAAATTGACGACCGCCAACGGCATCATCACCTTCCAGCCGAGCGACATGAGTTGGTCGAAACGAAATCGCGGCACGGTCCACCGGACCCAGACGAAGAACCACAGGAAAAAGGCCACCTTGACCGCAAACACCGACAACGAGAGCAGCGCGCCCGGCCAACCGGTCAATGGCACGTCGATCCAGGGCAGGTTCCAACCGCCGAAATAGAGCAGCGAGATGAGGGCCGCGGCCACCGTCATGTGGATGTACTCACTCATGTAAAAGGCGGCAAAGGACAACGACGAGTACTCGGTGTGGTAGCCGGCCACCAGCTCCGCCTCCGCCTCTGCGAGGTCGAAGGGCACGCGGTTGGTTTCGGCGAACACGGCGACGACGAAGACCAGGGCGCCGATGGGTTGGGTGACGACGTTCCAGTGGGGAAGGAAGCCAAGCCAGACGCCGCTCTGAGCCGCCACCATCTCGTGGAGGCGCAACGAACCGGCGGCCATCAGCACCCCGACCGCCGCCAGGGTCATGGCGAGCTCGTAGGAGATGGCCTGGGCCGCCGCCCGGATGCCCCCGTACAGCGCGTACTTGTTGGCCGACGACCAACCGGCCAGAACCAACGGGTAGACGCCCAGCGAGGCGATGGCAAAGATGTAGAGAAGGCCGATGTTGAGGTCGGGGGCGACGATCCAGCCGTCGATCGGGTGACCGAAGAGCTCGAGCCCGCTGTCGGCGCCGATCGGCACCGCGATGAAGGTGCTCAGGGCGATCGCGACCGCGAACAGAGGTGCGAGAAGAAAGAGCCACGTCTCGGCCCGTTTGGGCAAGATGTTCTCTTTCGCAATCAGCTTGACCACGTCGACAACCGGTTGCAGCAGGCCGAGCGGTCCGACACGGTTTGGCCCCAGACGGTCCTGGATCAGGGCGGAACCGCGGCGTTCCACCCACACCATGATGGGCACCGTGGTCAACAGGACCGCCAGCCCGAACGCCAGCTTGATGCCGATGACTGCGACCTCAGCCCACACCCGGCACCTCCCGGCGGATCGCCAGCGGGCTGCCGGCCATCAGCCCGCCCCAGGTCAGACCCCGGTAGGCGGCCACTTCCGCAGCCATCTCGGCAAACAGGATGTGCGGCGACACCTTCCGCTCCTGTTCGAGGCCGAGGGCGAGGGCGAGGGCGAACACCACCTCCCACGCTGGCCGCGCCTGGGCCTTTGGCGCCATCGCCCTTCTCGCCAATTGGATGTGGCCGGTCGAGGAGGTGGAGGTGCCCTCGGTCTCGGCCCACGAAGCTGCTGGCAGCACCATCGCTGCGGCGTCCACCAGCGGCGTGCGGGTGCGCGCGAGGACGGCGACCCACCGATCTTTGACTGCCGCCGCGGCAGCCGGGGAAGCGAGCCAGGGGTGGGCGTGGGCGTCGAGAATCAGAAACGGCCCTTCGCCGTCGCGGAGGTAGGCTTCGAGGCTCGCGCCGTCGACCGTTGCCAGACCCAGGTGGCGGACACCGGAGGTGTTCGGGTGGGCGTCCGAACTCTCGATCCACTCTCCGCGACCGTTTTTCATCCGGCGGGCCGGTCCGCTGTGGATGGGGACGACGACCTCCATGTGGGCGGCGTCGACGAGGTTCCGTTTGAGAGCGAAGAGGGCCTCGTTGCTGAGAGCGGCCGACCCCACCACCACGGGTTTGGGGGCGTTTCTGAGCCGGTCGGCGAGCTCGTCGAGAGCCTGGGGCCACGCCGCGGCGCGTTCGCCGCCCTCGTCGCGCAACAGCGGCCGCTCGATGTCGCGGTCGTTGAGGCCCTCGGCCAGAAACCGGCCGTAGTCGCACATCCACCACCCGTTGACCTCCCGGTTTTCCCGTGGAGTGAAGCGGTGGACGACGCCGGCGAGGTGGCCGAGATGGATGTTACAGCCGATGCTGCATCCCGGGCAGACGCTCGCCGTCTCTTCGAGGTGCCAGACCCGCGCCCGGAACCGGAACTCCTTGACCGTCAGGGCGCCCACCGGACACACGTCGGCGGCGCAGGCCGACCACGGGTTGTCGAAGGGTGAAGAGTCGAAGGTGTCGATGTAGGAGTGGTTGCCGCGGCTTTTCATCGTCAGGTCCGCGGTCTCGGAGATCTCGGTCGTGAAGCGGATGCACCGCGTGCAGTGGATACACCGGTTCTGGTTCTGCACGACGTGAGGTCCGATCATCCGGCGCTCGAAACCCGGGTAGGTGCGGCGTTCGTCAACCATGTGGGTGGTGTCGAGGCCGTGCTCCACCGAGTAGTCCTGGAGACCGCACTCTCCGGCCTGGTCGCACACCGGACAGTCGAGAGGGTGGTTCTCGAGCAGGAACTCCATCACCGCGGCGCGCGCCTCGCGCACCCGTGCGGAGGCCGTCTGGACCGCCATGCCGTCCTGGGCGGGCGTCGAGCAGGCTGTCACGAGTCTCGGCATACCCTCCACCTCGACGAAACAGATGCGGCACTGGCCCACCACGCTGAGACCGGGGTGGTAGCAGTAGGTCGGGATCTCGACACCTGTCTGGGCCGCAGCCTCGACGAGGTTGGTGCCCGCCGCAACCGTGACCGGGGCTGCCGTCGATGGTCAGCGTGATCACGCCTGAGGCTCCGCAGCATGGGAGAGTTCGTCGGTTCGATGGAACGGCAGGATCGGGAGGCGTCGCGCGGGCAACGGCCTGGCGGCGGCAATGGCCTCTTCGAACTCGTGCCCGAAGTGGTCGAGAAAGCTCGTGATGGGCCCGCAGAAGGCGTCGCCGAGCGGGCAGATGGTCATGCCTTGAGAGGCGTAACGGGCGATCCGGCGCAGGGTGTCGATATCCTCGGGACGGCCGTATCTGCGGCGGATGCGGCGGACGATGTCGACCGCCCAGTCCGAGCCCTCGCGGCAAGGGGTGCACTGACCGCACGATTCGTGGGCGTAGAAGACCAGGAGGTTCTCCAGCGCCCACACCATGTCCACGGTGTCGTCCATGACGATGACGCCGCCGGAGCCGAGCATCGACCCTGCCGCCGCCACCGAATCGAAGTCGGCCGGCGTGTCCACCTTGTCGGCGGGCAGGACGGGGGCCGACGAACCGCCAGGGATGAAGGCCTTCAAGGTGCGGCCGCCGCGGATGCCCCCGCATCGGTCCTCGATGATCTCGCGGAAGGTGATGCCCATGGGTTCTTCGTAGACGCCGGGGCGCTCGACGTGCCCGGAGACGCAGAAAAGCTTGGTTCCCGTGCTGCGTTCGGTGCCGATGCCGGCAAACCACGCGGCCCCCCGGTTGATGATGTGCGGGACGCAGGCCAGGGTCTCGACGTTGTTGACCACGGTCGGACACCCGAACACACCGACCACGGCGGGGAAAGGCGGTTTGAGGCGGGGGAGACCGCGTTTGCCCTCGAGGGACTCGATCAGCGCGGTCTCCTCGCCGCAGATATAGGCCCCGGCGCCGCGGTGGATGTGGATCTCGAGGCCGTAGGGGTGGCCGAGCACCTTCGGTCCGAGGTAGTTCTTCTTGCGCGCTTCGGCGATCGCCGTTTCCAGGATCGCGGTCTCGCGGACGAACTCACCCCTGATGTAGATGTAGGCGGTGTGGGCCCCGATCGCATAGGAGGCGATGGCGATCCCCTCGAGCACCATGTGCGGGTCGGTGAGGATGAGCTCGCGGTCCTTGAAGGTCCCGGGCTCGGACTCGTCGGCGTTGCAGATGAGGTACTTCTCTTTGGGCGAGTCCCTGGGCACGAAGCCCCACTTGACCCCTGCGGGAAAGCCGGCGCCGCCGCGTCCCCGGACACCAGACGCCTTGACCTCGGCGATGACTTCGGCGGGGGACATCCCCAACGCCTTGTCGAGAGCGCCCCAGCCGCCGGCCTTGACATAGGTCGCGAGGCTGCGCGAGTTCTTCGTCCCGCGGGCGCGGAGGAGGATGGGCTCCTTCATTGCGCGGCGAGTCCGTCGAGGATGGTGTCAAGGGATTCGGGGGTGAGATCGGTGTAGTAGTCGCTGTTGATCTGGAGGACCGGCGCCTCACCACAGGCGCCGAGGCACTGCACATCGACCAGCGTGAAATTGCGGTCCGGCGTGGTCTCGCCGAAGCCGATGCCGAGCTTTTTCCGGAGGTGCTCCAGCAGGCTCGGGGTGCCGCACAGCTGGCATGACAGCGTGGTGCAGACCTGGAGGAGGTAGCGCCCCGGCGGCCGCCGTTGATACATGGTGTAGAAGGTGACGACGCCTTCGACGAAGGCCGGCGCGAGTCCGAGGCGGTCGGCGACGGCCCGCATCACACCCGGCGAGATCCATCCCCACCTTTCCTGGCACAGCCACAGCACCGGCAGCACGGCGGCGCCGGCGTGGGTCTCCGGGTAGCGCCGGCAGATGGCTTCGATCTCCCGCTGCATCGTGTCGTCGAAGGTGACTTCCTCCACCTCGTGCGGCGAGGCGATCGTGAGGGGAGGCGTCATCTCGTGGGTCATCGGCCGTGCCCCCGATCCGGAGCAGGATTCCGGCGGCGGCCCCAATCGAAGATGCCCTTGCGCCACAGGTACGCGTAGGTGAGGGCGAGGAGGCTGAGAAAGGCCACCATGTCCCACAACGGCACCAGTGATCCGGCCGTCGTGACGTCTCGGTAGTTGACGGCCCAGGGATAGAGAAACGCGATCTCGACGTCCAGCACCACGAAGACCAGCGCGACCAGGTAGAACTTGATGGAAATCCGTTTGCGGGCACGGTCGAGCGACGGCACGCCCGTTTCGTAGGTTTCGGTCTTGGCGGTTGTCCTTTGGCGCGTCCGTTGTCCGAGCAGGGCGGCGACGCCGAGCAGGACACCGGCAAAGGTGCCCGCCACGACCAACGCCATGAAAACCGGCAGAAACTGTTGCGCCATCAAGCGTCCTTTGAACGACCACGTGATCCGGAGAGAATCCTAGCTTTGCTCGGGGGTCAGGTCAAATTCCCCAGCGTCGCAGAATCGGAGTCACCGGGGTGCGACGGCTGGAACGAACCGGTTGCGGACGGCGACGCTGAGGGAGGCGAGGAAGACCGCCAGCGCGATGTAGGAGCCGATCAGAACCGAGCCGGCGAACCGGGCGTCGAGGAGGAACCCGGCGCCCATCAGCAGAGCCGGGATGATCGCCAGGGTGGCGGTCAGCCAGGCCCAGCCGCGGTTGCGGCAGATAAAACCGACGATGATCGCCGCGCCGGCCACCAGAATGGGTTGATGAACGAAAATCGAACGTCGGATTGACCGTTCGAAGACCCCGATCCGTTCGTCGATCGTCAGCCCGTCCTGCGCCGCCCACCGGACGCTGCCGACGATCCGCTCGCTTTCGACCTTGTCGAGCTTGTCGAGGGCAACGGTCATGAGCAGGGCCACCACGGCAGCCAGGAAGAGATCGGGTGTGACACGGCGGAGCCAGTTCATCATGTCTGAGTATGTCCCTTTCGCTCCGCCCGACTACCATCATCTCACGACCGGTCGAGAGGCGGGGAACGAGACAAATTGACTTTTTCGCCTTCCTTTCGAAAATGCAACAATGAGACGTCGGCACCTGTGAAGATGGTGCGCTAAGACGGCCGGCGAGCCGTCGGGGAGTGACATACCGATGTTTGTAGAACGCTTGGAAACCGGCATCCTCCGGCACTCGAGTTCGATTTACGGAACGTCCCGTGAGGGCATCCCACTGACGGTCTGGCTCCCCGAAGACAGGGCGCCCGAGATTCTGATTCTCGCCGCGATTCACGGGGACGAGCCGGAGACCACGGTGGTGGTGTCGGAAGCGTTGAGGGCCATCGCCAAAGGTGGCCTCAAGAATGCCGCCATCCTCTGCGGCAACCCCGACGGGTTGCTCCGTGGGACCCGGGGCAATGCCGTCGGTGTCGACCTCAATCGCAACCTCCCGACCTCCAACTGGTCGTCTGAGCCGGTGCGCCACAAGAGCCGGCGCGAGGGCCCGCG
This sequence comes from Candidatus Sulfomarinibacteraceae bacterium, assembly GCA_963741385.1. Lineage (GTDB taxonomy): Bacteria > Acidobacteriota > Thermoanaerobaculia > Thermoanaerobaculales > Sulfomarinibacteraceae > Sulfomarinibacter. Next base: position 392,457 of record CAVUHO010000014.1, on the reverse strand, counting down.
GGACATCGAGCTCAGTCCGGGTGCCGAACCGGCCTCGGAGCCCGAAACCCGTGCCCTGCTCTCGCTCATTGATGAGATGAAACCGCGCGCCGTGGTCTCTTTGCACGGGGCACTGGCGTGCATCGACGACGAGGCCGGCTCGAAGTTGGGGCAATGGATCGCCGAGAGAACGGGGCTGCCACTCGAAGAGGTCGGTTACCCCACGCCCGGCTCCTTCGGGTCGTGGGCGCGTGAGCACGACCTCACACTGGTGACCTACGAACTCGAGGCGGCCTCCCTCTACGATCTCAAGGAGAGGCACTCGCCGGTGCTGATCGAGCTGCTCACCGGCGCGATGGACCTCGGAGACTGAACGCACCGGATGGGATAAATGGGCCTGCTTCCATATTTTGGCTCATCGGGAATTGCACGACGCCGAGTATCGAAGCGATGAGTTTACAGCGTCGCCGTCAGCGGCAGTCGCTCATCAAAGTGCTCATCGCGAGGCATTTGGAGAAGGCTTCGTAGAGCGCTCAGTGTTTGCTGCGGCGGTGGATTCGCACTATATTCCTAGGTGGCGACAGCCATGAAACTCGCAGTTCTGCAAAACGGCTCCTGTGACTGCGTTTGTTTTTGAGAACGTGGTTTGAGAGTCGAGTGTGCACGGATTGGACGTGGAGGTCACAATGAGGGCAAGGTTATTACTCATCGTTGTCGCTCTTCTCCGTGCCGTGACGAGCGTCCACGCTCAGGAATCGAGTCCACCGTCCGGAACGATTCTGTTCGGTGAGAAGGGAAGACCTGAGGTTGTCGCCTGGGCTGTCGATGATCAGTCCGAGCCGTTCGTCGGGCGATTGAACGACGACAATTTCGAGGTCACCGTCCCGGCAGGAGAAGGTTGCCTGGTCTTTTTAAGGTCCGATTATCTGCCGATTCTCGAGGCGACCGAGATCGAGGGTGGCAGCGAACGATCAGTGTCGGAACTGAAGTGGTCGGCAGGGCCGACTTTCCTCGGGTCGGCGGTTGACTCGGGCGGTGTCCCGGTTCCGGCGGTCGTTCGATTCGGAGAAACCGCCGCTGCAAAAGATGGAACGAAACGGCTGTGCCGCGAGGCTCTCGCCGCAGCCGGATTCTATGAGGTGCAGGCTGCCTCGAACGGTCACTTCGAATCCCCACCCGTTCAGCCGGGGCGTTATGCCCTGTTTTTCGAAGCCCCCGATTACGCGACCGTGGAGCGGGTCCTCGTGGTTGACGGCACCAAGACCGGTCACGATCTCGGAGAGATCACGATGCGTGCGGTGGCCCGTGTCGACGTGGTGTTGAACGCCACCGACATCGACGCCGACCCGCCGTTCGACCTGGTGGTCGAGTCCGAAAACGAGACGACCACCTTCCAGGCTGAAAGGTGGGAAAATCCCATCGAGGCGGAGATCGGCACCGACCTCAGGGTCCAGGTCGAAACCGAGCCGGGACTGCATCGCTTGACCCTCACGAAAACCGGGACCGACCTGAAATACTCGACGGAGGAGACGTTTTCGCCGGGGTGGCAAGAGACCGTCCTTCACCCGGAGCCGATATTTCTCGAGGGGACCGTTCGAACCGACGATTTCCCGGTTGAAAACGCCGAGGTGTCGGTAGCGACGGCGGATGTCAGGCACACGACCCGCACCGATGCGGACGGTTTTTATGAAATGACGCTGTGGGTTCGCGCTCAATTTGGTGCAATGGCTACGTCGCCCAACGGTGACCGGCAGATTCAGTCGATTGATCTGACGGAGGTCGAACCGGGAGAACTCGTCGAGCAGGACTTCGACCTCGACACCGGAAAGATCTCGGGGAGAGTCGTCGCGAGGTCCGACCAGTCCCCACTCGAAGGCTGTTACGTGGGAATCATGCTGGATTCGACCGACGTAGGCTTTGGAGGGGGGACAAGAACCTCAGCGGACGGCGCCTTCATTTTCAAGGGCATTTGGGAGGCGGATTCCGTACGCCTGTTTGCTCACATGGAAGGGTTTCGGCAACGGGAAATTGAGGTCGAGTACGCTGGTGAGGATATCAGCGGCGTCTGGATCGAACTCGACGAAATAGGGTCGGCGAACGGGCGCGTTGTCGGGCCTGCCGGCAACCCTCTGGCCGGGATCGAGGTCCTTCTCTGCGAGCCCGGTCTCGGTGGGTTCTGCAGCGTCAACACCGTCACTGGACAGGACGGGTCCTTTTCAGTCGATGCACAACCGGGTGACGTGGTGTATGCACAAGCGGCGGGTTACTCCATCGGCTGGGCGGTCGTCCGCGACGGCGAAGAGGCCGTCATCGGCCTGAAGGGGCTCTCGGCTGCCACTCGAGTGGTCGTTCAAGACGGAAACGGAGAGCCGGCCGCGGGAGTCTTGATGACGTACGTCTCTGATTCCGGCGTTGCTCTGCCTTTCAGTCTCGTTCAAAAACACACGCTTCAGAACGGATTGAGCCGGATGACTGATGCCGCCGGGATCCTCGATGTCGCCTCACTCCCTCCGGGTTCCTATCAGGTCTTGATGGCGGGTCAGTCCGGCATCGTGAATCTCGGTATGTTGCCGATTCCCTCCTCAGGCGAGGTCACTCTCCGAGTGCCGGATATGAAGCGCACGCGAGACGACGAACAGAAAGCTGAGGCGAATTCGATTCCGGTGGATACGGCGCTCGAACGACCCCTGTGCAAAGCACGACCGAGGGCGGGCTGTCAAAGGTTCCTCGGACACAATCACACATCGGAGACCACGTCAGCCGCGGTCGCCGCAACTGAGCCTCGCTGCCAACCACAGCGCCTGTCGCTGTCGCAACCGCTGAAGCTGAACCGGCAGCGGGGGACTCCATCCCTCTGGGGAGCCCCCGACTTTCCACTCGCCCTTCCCGAGAGGAGCCACCTTGAACATTGTTTGCCAGCGACGCTCTTCGGGACTGCAGGATCGGGGTGTCAAACAATGTTCAAAATGGCACCTCCACCGCGCGCGACTCGTATCAGCACGCCTTTCCCGGGAGGAGCCAGGCACCTCCGCCGCACGATCGAACCCATCGTGAGCACTCGGGCGTTGCCGGTAGGTGGGGGGGTGGGTGGCAAATCCGAAATCCGAAATCCGAAATCCGAAATTTCGTCTGCTATCCTCCGCCCCAACATCAACTGGCGCCGGCGCGCCGGGGAGCTTGCATGCAGCACCAGGTCATTCTCATCCTCGATTTCGGGTCGCAGTACACGCAGCTGATCACGCGCCGGTTGCGGGAACTCGGAGTCAAGACCGTCATCGAACGCGGCGATCTTCCGGGGAGTGAGATCGAGGCATTGGCGCCGATCGCAGTGGTTTTGTCGGGCGGGCCGGCCAGCGTTTTCGAAGAGGGTGCGCTGCAGGTCGACCCTACGGTCTTTTCGCTCGGCGTTCCGGTTCTCGGCATCTGCTACGGTCTGCACCTCATGGCGCGCGACCTGGGCGGACACGTACGGTCGTCTTCGCACCGCGAGTATGGTTTTGCCGAACTCGAGGTCGTGGCCGAGGAGCCGGTTTTTGTCGGCACTCCCAGCAGACAACCGGTGTGGATGAGCCACGGCGATCTGGTGGAAAAGGTCCCCGAGGGATTCGAGGTGCTGGCCCGCACCACCACAACCGAGGTTGCCGCGATCTTCGATCCCCGGCGCCGGTTCGTCGGTCTCCAGTTCCATCCCGAGGTTCGGCACACACCCCACGGGGGCCGGATGCTCGAGCATTTCATTGCGCTGGCCGGCGCCCGCCGCGACTGGAGCCCGTCGGTGATCCGCCACGAATTGGTAGCAAGGCTTGCCAACCGTCTGACGGAAGGCCGGGTGATCTGCGGCGTCTCGGGCGGGGTCGATTCGTCGGTGACCGCCATGCTGTTGCGCGAGGCGATCGGCGACCGGCTGGTGCCGATCTTCGTCGACACGGGACTCCTGCGGCAGGGCGAAGGCGACGCGGTGGAACGGAATTTCGAGGAATTCGGTCTCAGGCTGGACCGGGTGGACGCATCGGAGCGGTTCTTCTCGGCCCTCGCCGGGGTCGACGACCCGGAAACAAAACGCAAGATCATCGGCCGCGAGTTCGTCGAGGTCTTCGAGGCCGAGGCCGCCCGTTTCCCCGATGCCAGCTATCTGGCGCAGGGGACCCTCTATCCGGATGTCATCGAAAGCTCCGGGGTGCGCGGCACCGCGGCGGTCATCAAGACCCACCACAACGTCGGTGGGCTTCCCGAACAACTCGGTCTGGAGCTGGTCGAACCGCTGCGAGACCTCTTCAAGGACGAGGTGCGGAGGGTGGGGGAGGAACTCGGTCTGCCCCGCGATTTCGTCTGGCGGCACCCCTTCCCGGGGCCGGGGCTCGCGGTCAGGGTCCTCGGCGAGGTCACCCGCGAACGCGTCCGCACCCTCCAGGAGGCCGACGCCATCGTCATCGGGGAGATCCGCTCCGCGGGGCTGTACGACGACATCTCGCAGGCCCTGTGCGTGCTGTTGCCGGTCAAGAGCGTCGGCGTCATGGGCGACTCGCGGACCTACGAGAACGTGCTGGCCGTGCGGGCGGTGACCACCACCGACTTCATGACCGCCGACTGGTACCGCTTTCCCCCCGAGGTCCTCGACCGCATCGCCCGCCGGGTGGTCAACGAGGTCGCCGGCATCAACCGTGTCGTCTATGACGTCACCTCGAAACCGCCTGGCACGATTGAATGGGAATAGCGAAAATTCGGAATTAGGAATTCGGAATTCGGAATTCCCGTTCGCCCTCCCACCGACGGGAAACGCCCGAGTGCTCAGGGTGGGTGGGAACGCGTGCGGCGGAGGTGCCTGGCTCCTCACGGGAAGGACGCGCGGAAACGAGCCGCGTGCGGCGGAGGTGCCATTTGTCGCATTGTTTGAACTCGACAGTCCCGGCATTCAAAACGCATTAGGGCAATCAATGCGACGGGTGGCTCCTCACGGGTAGCGCGCACTGAAAGCCGGGCTACTCACGAGAGTGATAGAATCCACCCCGCTGCCGGTTCAGCTTCACCCGGCGGTTGTGACCACCGAGGCTGGGCGCCACACCGGTGGTCTTTCCGAGGAGGACAATCATGGCACGAACCAAGGTCGTCATCATGGGCGCGGCTGGACGTGACTTCCACAACTTCAATTGCCTGTTCAGAGACAACGAGGACTACGACGTTGTCGCCTTCACCGCCACCCAGATCCCCGACATCGAGGACCGCGTCTATCCCGTGGAACTGGCCGGCTCGTTGTACCCCAAAGGCATTCCGATTCTCCCCGAAGCCGACCTCGAGAAGGTCATCAAGAAAAACCAGGTGGACGAGGTCTGGTTCAGTTACTCGGATGTGCCCCACACCTATGTCATGAACAAGGGCAGCCAGGTCATCGCTTGGGGGCCGCACTTCGGCATCTGCTCGGCCACCAAGACGATGATCGAGTCGACCCTGCCGGTGATCGCCATTACCGCGGTGCGCACCGGGGTCGGCAAATCGCAGACCACCCGCTACGTGTCGAGAATGCTCAAGGCAATGGGCAAAAAGGTCGTCGCGATCCGCCACCCCATGCCCTATGGCGATCTCGCGAAGCAGGCGTGTCAGCGTTTCGAGACCTACGAGGACCTCGACCGGCACCAGTGCACCATCGAGGAACGCGAGGAGTACGAGCCTCACATCGACAACGGCTTCGTTGTCTATGCCGGTGTGGACTACGAGAAGATCGTGCGCGAGGCCGAGAAAGAGGCCGACGTGATCCTGTGGGACGGCGGCAACAACGACACGCCGTTCTATCGTCCCGACCTCCACATCACGCTCGTCGATCCCCACCGCGCGGGCCACGAACTGACGTATTACCCCGGAGAAACCAACCTCCGCATGTCGCACCTGCTGATCGTGAACAAGGTCGACACCGCGGACCCGGTGAAGGTGGAGCAGGTCCTCGACACCTGCCACACGGCCAACCCTTCGGCCAGGGTCATCAAGTGCCGCTCCGTGATCACCGTCGACGACCCGAAGCTGATCGCCGGTAAACGGGCCCTGGTGGTCGAGGACGGGCCGACCCTGACCCACGGCGGGATGGAGTTCGGCGCCGGGTGGTTTGCCGCCAAGCAGGCGGGGGCTGCCGAAATCGTGGATGCGCGCCCGTACGCTGTCGGCTCGATCAAAGAGGTCTACGCGAAGTTCCCGAACGCGGCCAAAATTCTCCCCGCCATGGGGTATGGCGAGCAGCAGGTGCGCGAGCTCGAGGAGACCATCAACGCCACCGATGCCGACGTGGTGGTCGAGGGCACGCCCATCGACCTCAAGAGGATCATCAAGGTCAACAAGCCGATCGCCAATGTCCGCTACGAGCTTGAAGAGGTCGAGCCCGGCGTCATCGAAGAGATGGTCGCCCGGGTGTTCAAAGATCGCTGATTGATGGGGCAGCGAAGATCGCGGGGGGTTTCGGCAGCGCTGTGGGTGGCGGCGTTCATCGTCACGGTCGCGCTGGCGTTCTTTCAGAGGCTCACGGGACCCAGCCATCCCGTCCGGGGCGCGGTGACGCTTCCGGACGGTCGGGAACTGCGTTACCGGCTGCCGCGGTCCAACGAGGGCCGGGACTCACTAGTGATCTCGCTGCCGCAGACGTCGGGTGATGTCCGGATTGCGGTCGAGTGGCGCAGGTACCCGACCGACGAGGCCTACCGGCGGTTGGTGATGGAGCGGTCGGCGTCCGGGCGCCTCGAAACGTCGATCCCCAACCAGCCGGCGGCCGGCAAGGTGGAGTACAGGGTCCGGATCGAGACCGGGGGGACGATGGTGCAGATCCCAGCCGATGAGACGGTGGTCGCCCGCTTTCGGGACCCGGTGCCGGCGGGGGTCTTGGTGCCCCATATCCTGGCGATGTTCGCGAGCATGCTGGTGTCGACCCGCGCCCTGCTCGAGGTCTTGCGGGCCGGGGCGCCACGAGGGCGCGGTCTGGTCCTGACCGCCATGGGGATTCTGGTTATCGGCGGGCTCTGTCTCGGCCCCCTCGTCCAGAAGTTCGCATTCGGGGCGTACTGGACGGGTTGGCCCTTCGGCACCGACCTCACGGACAACAAGACCTTGATCGCTTTTCTCGCCTGGCTGCCGGCGACCATCGCCGCGGCCTGGGGGATGAGGACCAGGGCGGCGGTGGCACTGGGGTGGGTGGTGATGATGGGTGTCTTCCTGATCCCGCACTCTCTGCGGGGATCGGAGCTCGACTGGTCCGAAACCGGATCGGCGGCGGGCCTCCCCACGGTTCACGACGGGGGTCGCGGGGCGGGGTGATATCCTGAGGCCCATGGACATCGAAGTCCCTGCTGCTGAGGGAGATCGACGGTTTCTTCTGGTGCGTTCCGGGGGTTCCTTCTACGCCGTGCCGGCGAACCAGGTGCGCCACGTGGTTCGCGGGTTGGCCTGCCACCCGGTGCCCGGCGGACAACCTCACCTGCTTGGTCTGGCGCAGTTCGCGGGCGAGCCACTGGCGGTTCTCGACCTCCATTCGATGGCCGAGGGAGCAGCCCCGCAGTCGAGCCACCGGACGACCGTCATTCTCGGCCGCGGCGCGCGCGACTCGTGGACCGCCGTCGGCCTTGCCGTGAACGACGCATTACGGGTCCAGACCGTCGCGCAGATCACCGTAAACGATGACCGGGGTGAGCTGGTCGCGGGCACTGTCGATCTCGACGGGGAACGCTTCAAGGTGATCAACACGGCAGTCTTGTTCGAAGAACGCCGACCGAGCGAAGGGGGGCGTGGGGATGATTGAAATTCGAGTGTCCGGAGGGCTGCGCAGGTGGCTGGGCGCCGGTTTGCTGGTTGGATTGGCTCTCACCGGAGGCGCCCTGTTGGAAGCCTCGGCCGAGCAGCCCCATGGCGAACTCTATATCAGGGTCTTTCTCGTGGTGGGTTTGATGATCACTGCGGCGTACGTGTTTGCGGTTCACCTGCCGCAACGGCGGGCGGAACGCCGTCTCACCGAACTCGAAGAGATGTATGCAAGTCAGAATGCAGCCCTTGCGAGATCTCTCGATGAGTTGCGCAGCGGGGATCTGGTAGCGGCCTCGACCCAGGTGGTCGATCTGCCGGAGGAGATGCGGGACGCCGTCAGGGGTGCAAGCCGCGCCCTGGCGGCGCTGATTCAACAGATCCAGTCGTCGTCCGTCGAGGTCGCGGCTGCGGCCGGCACAGTGCACCGAACCTCGTCCGAGTTGGCTTCGGCGTCCAGCCAGCAGGCGGCCGCGGTGGTCGAGATCACCGCCAGCACCGAGGAGTTGGCGAGAACTGCCGGCCAGATCGCCGGCAACTCGGCGGCCCAGGCGGAGCTGGCCGCGCGTTCCGAGACCGCCGGAGACGCCGGCGCGGCGTCGGTCGAGGCGGCGGTGATCGGGGTGGATGCGGTTCGCCAGCATATGGACGCGATCTCCGGCCGCGCTGACACGCTGGGCAGCCGCTCGCGGGAAATCTACCGTGTTCTCGACCTGATCACCGAGATCGCGCAGGAGACCCACATACTCTCCCTGAACGCGGCGATCGAGGCATCGGCCGCCGGCGAACACGGAGAGCGGTTTTCGGTCGTGGCCGAGGAGGTGCGGCGGCTGGCCGAACGGTCGCGCGAGTCGGTGGACTCGGTGCGCACCCACCTCGACGAGTTCACGAGTTCGATCCGGGGAGTCGTGCTGGCGACTGAAGAGGGGAGCAAGGCCGCCCGCCAGGTTCTCGACCAGAGCCGTTCGGCGCAGGAAGCCATCGCCCTGCTGCGCGGCGCTCTGGCCGAGACCGCACAGGCCGCCCGTCAGATCTCGCTCGCGACCCAGGAGCAGCGGGGCGCATCCGATCAGGTGGCGGAGACCCTGCGCGAGGTCGGTTCGGTCATCCAACGGATCGCCGAAGGTCTCAACCGTTACACCGACGCTGCCGACCGGCTCAACCAACTGGCCCTTTCCATCCAGTTGCTGACCCAGAGTTTCCGCATCGATTCACACCATTCCCTGAGGCATCAGCTTCTGAAATGGACCACCGCTCTCCAGGACTATTCAGGAAACCTCGAGGCGGTCGAGGGCCTCCTGGATGACCTGTTGGCTGATTCACCCTACCTCGAAATGGCGTACCTGGTGGATCTCTCGGGCTTGATGGTGACGTTCGCGGTCAACCGGGATCGCGTCGGGGGCCGCCAGTTGCCGGGAAGCGTCGCGGTCGGGCAGTCCTACGCGGACCGGCCGTGGTTCCAGGCGGTGACGAGGGACGGTCGATCGGCGGTGACGCCGGCCTATGACTCGCTGCTCACCGGCGATCCATGCTTCACCATCGCGGTCGCGGTGCACGACTACCACGGGTCGATGATCGGGACGCTGGGGGTCGACGTGAACCTCCGCAACTGGACCAAGATCTGAGCCGCAGTGGGGACCGCGGACGACGCCGACCTGCTCGCGCTCTTTCTCGAAGAGGCTGGTGAACGCCTCGAGAGAGTGAGCGACCTGGCGGCCCGGATCGGGACCGATGATGAGGCGGCGGTGGAAATCCGCCGCGACCTGCACGCGCTCAAGGGTGCGAGCCGCATGATGGGGCTCATCGAAATTTCCGAGCAGTGCCACCGTGCCGAGGACCTCGCGGTCCCGGATGCGGAGACCGGCCCCGACGAACTCGTGGCCTGCTGCGCTTCGATAGCGGCGATGGTTGAAGCTCTGTCGGGTGGGGACATTGACCTCCGCGACGATGCGTCTCCACCGGGCGACCGCCCACCGCCTCGAAAGAGACGACGCCGGGCGGGCGAAGAAATCCTGGTTCAGGCAAAGGTGGTTGATGACCTTGCCGACCGCGGCGCCAGGCTGCGCGTGGTCGCGGTGGGGGCGGAGGGCCTCGCCGACCGTGTGTTCAGGCTGGCAACCCTGGCCGAACGCGGCGTCGGCGACCGCGCGCCGGACCAGGTGCTGGCGACCCTCGCAACGTCCCTGCGCCAGGTCGGTCTCGACCTCGAGGGGGGACAGAGGATTCTCCGGCGGTTGACCGATCGGCAGCTCGACACCCTCCTGCACCTCCAGGTGCAGCCGCTGCGACCCTTCATGCGTTCCCTGGCTCAACACGCTCGTGAGCTCGCAGGCTCGCTCGGAAAACGGGTCGAGGTGGTCACCGATGCGGGCGATGCGCAACTCGACCGTCGGATTTCAAATGCGTTGCGCGAAGCCTTCCTCCATCTCGTGCGCAACGCGGTGGATCACGGCATCGAGACGCCCGAGGATCGCCGCCGATTCAAGAAACCAGAGGTTGCGAAGATCCGTCTCGAAGCGTTGACCGACGGCGACCGCGTCCGGTTGGCGGTTCGCGACGACGGACGGGGTATCGACGCCCGATCGGTCGTGACGGCGGCGGTCGAACGGGGTTTTCTCGAACCGGACCGGGCCGACGGAATGACCGATCGCGAGGTTTTTCAGCTGCTCCTGCTCCCCGGGTTTTCAACCCGCGACGTGGCCTCCCAGGTATCGGGCCGCGGCGTGGGTCTGGATGCGGTGTCGGCGGCCGTGCGCGCGGTGGGCGGCGATCTGTGGCTCGATTCAAAGGCGGGTCAGGGCACCACGGTGACGATAGAGGTTCCGATCGCGCGACGCGGCGATCGCGTCCTGGTTCTCAAGGTCGGCGAGCACCAGCTGGCGCTGCCGGCGGCGCCGATCCAGGCCTTCAGACGTTTGCCGCTCGAGGCGATCGAGGAGAATCACGGCCGCCGCACGGTCCTGATTCGGGGGCAGTCGATCGCTCCCAGGTTCCTGACGGACCTGGTGGGCGCCCGACCGACCGCCAGCGCCGTGTTGGTGGAGATCGTCGTCGGTGGGACGATCGTCGGTGTGGTCGCCGATGACGTGATCGGGGAGGAGGAGGTCATCGTCCGCCCGATCCCGGCTGCAGCGGGCGCTCCCGTCGGGGTCGAGGGCATCACGCTGCTCGCCTCGGGCCGTCCCGTGGCGGTGCTCTCCCTCCAGCGCCTCGGGCTCCCGAACGCGTTTCACGCAGTCGGCCGGGAGACCCAGGGCCGCAACCTGCGTCCCATCGGGGTGCTGCTTGTTGACGACTCGGACGTTACGAGAGAGATGATCAGGAGACTCCTGGAGGACGCCGGCATCGCCGTCACCGGCGTCGGGTCAGGCGAAGACGCGCTGCACGCACTCGAATCACGAAAGATCGATTGCGTGGTGACCGATATCGAAATGCCCGGGATAGATGGGTTCGGCTTGACGCGGGCGATCCGCGACAAACCGCAGTTTGTGGATCTGCCGATCGTGGTCGTTTCGACGCTCGACCGGCCTGCGGACCGCATGGCCGGGCTCGAGGCGGGTGCGGACGCCTATCTCACCAAACAGGGTCTCGACGCGCGTGAACTGGTGGCCCTGATCATCCGGGTGGCGGGAGACCGGTGACCGCCTTGGGTTTGGTCGTCGCAGACCGTTCGGCAACCGTGCGAACGGTCCTGCGGAGGGTTCTTTGCGGGTCGGGGGCGATCCAGGTCGTCGGCGAGACCAACGACGGGCGAGAGGTGGTGGAGATTGTCCGGCGCACGGGTCCGGATGGTCTGGTGACCGACCTCGACCTCGTCGGCCTGGGCGGGTTGGAGTTGATCGAGGCGGTGGCGAGGGTTCGTCAGATTCCGATCTTTGCGCTGATACCGGCGATCCGCACCGACAACACGCGCATCGCCTTTGCCGCCCACGGCTTCGGAGTGATCGCGGTGCATCCCAAACCGGATCACCCCGGCGGATGGGCGGAACTCGGGAAGACCCTCGAATCGTCGATCCTCGAGGCCTGTGGAAAGACGCGGGTCGACGATTCGGTCTCGGACCTCCCCATTGCGTTGCCGGCGGTGCGGCGGGGCCTCCGCTTCGTGGCGGTCGGAGCGTCGACGGGTGGGCCGGGCGCCCTGTGCGAGATGCTGCGTGCTTTCGGCGGCAGCGCGAGGATCGGGGTTGCAGTCGTGCAGCACATCGCCGCCGGATTCGAAACAGCCCTTGCGGAGTGGTTGGCGGCGGAGACCGGGCTCGACGTGGCGATCGCGCGGGACGGAGAGCGGTTGTCACCCGGTCTGGTGCGGATCGCAACGGCCGGCGGGCACCTCCTGCTCTCGAGAGACGGCGTCCTGCACGTGGATCGAAGTTCACCGGCGATCAACGGTCATAACCCGTCGGTGGATGCCCTGTTTCGAAGTCTGTCGGACCACCCGCCGGGCACGGCGGCCGCCGTCCTGTTGTCGGGGATGGGGGCCGACGGCGCCGAGGGTATGGCGAAGTTGCGGTGCGACAATTTTCTCACCATCGCCCAGGACCCGGCGAGCTGCGCCGTTTTCGGCATGCCGCGGGTGGCCATCGAAATGGGCGCCGTGACGTTCACGCTGGCGCCTGAACAGATAGGGCGCCTGCTGGCCCACGCCGACCGGGCCCGTCAATGAACCGCGCGGTCGCGGAGCTCGCCCGGATGATCGAGGAAGCGAGTGGTTTCGTGGTGCCGGAGCGGAACTATGGTCAGTTGGCCGCGATTGCCGGCGAACGGATCGCGTCCTTGAGGTTGGCCGACATTGAGGAGTACATGGACCTGCTGTCGGTGCGGTCCAACTCGCCGGAGTGGCGGCACCTGCTGGCCCGGATCACGGTCAAGGAATCTTCCATGTTTCGCGGGCGGGCGCAGATCGATGCGTTGACGACCGTGATTCTGGACGAACTCGCGGCGATCCGCAGCAACCGCAGTCTGAGGGTCTGGTGCGCGGGTTGCGCGCGCGGTGAAGAGGCCGTGACCCTGGCGATCGTGATCGCCTCGCACCCGGGCGTCGGCGCCTGGGATTGGTCGATTCTCGCGACGGATGTCGATGACCAGGCGTTGGATGAAGCCCGCCTCGGGAGTTACGGCGAGCGTGCGGTGGCGGCTGTCCCCGCCGATATTCTGGCCTCCCGATTCGTCCGCCGCGAGAACCGGTACGAGGTCGACCCGAAGTTGCTCGGTCGGATCACGTACCGGCAACTGAACCTGGTCGATCAGGAAGCGGTCGTCGGCGAGGGTCCTTTCGACCTGATTTTCCTGCGCAACGTCCTGATCTACTTCAGACCCGAGCTGCAAGGCCGGGTCGTCAAGACCGTCGAGCAGGCGCTGGCCCCGGGCGGCGTGTTGTTTCTGGGTCCGAGCGAGAGCCTGTTGCCCCTCGACGCCTCATTGCTGGCCCGCGATCTCGGTTCTTGTTTCTGTTACCAGTGGCCGCCACCGATCTCTGACCGCCGAGCCGAACGCGGTGGCACCCCGAGGGTTCAGAGTGGAGGCCGGGATGCCGGACACCGTCCCCAGGGAGTGACGTTTCCTTCATCGTTGTCGGACGGCGGTGCCGGCCAGTCGACACCTGAGGAACGGATCGACCGGGTCCTGGAGGCGATGGTTGCAGGAGAATTCGAACGCGCTCACCGGTTGGCGTTGGCCCTCCGGCACGAGTTTCCTGAAAAGCCTGTGGTCCACGCCCTCGTCGGGGTGGCCGAGTCCAAGGCGTCCAATCACGGTGCGGCCGTCCTCGCATACCGTGCGGCCCTCTATCTCGAACCCGGTGGTCCGGAGATCCGCTTTCTCCTCGCGACGGCTCTGGAGGCGGACGGGCGAGGCGACCGCGCCCTCCGGGAGTACCGATCGGTGCTCGCCTCGCTGGGTGCCGCGCCGGCTGTGCCGCCGCCGTTGTTCAAGACGCTCGGGGTCCCAGGGCGGGAGCAGCTCTCGTCAATCTGTCGCAAAAAAATAAATGATATCAAATAGCAATCTCAAATTTTACCAATTCACCTCGACCCTGCGCGGTTTCCCGCCAAACCGTTCCACGGAGACCCACCGGTGACGTTTTCCGAAGTCGTACAGGTCGCGGGTGACGCGGACATCTTCACGGCAATAGTCGGCGATCTTGTCGATCTCGCCGAGACGCCACCACTCCAGAGCCTGGAGGCCGTCGGCGCTCTTGCCCGTACCGAGAGTCGAGGAGGCAACGCTGTCGAGCTTGGGTCGGAAACCGAGACGTTCCTCGAGGTCGTACATGATGTCGAATGTCGGCAGTTTTTGGAGGTCGTGTTCGGTATAGGCCCGGAGAACCTCGTAGTCGAAACCGCGGATGTTGTAACCGACCACCAGGTCGGCTTCCAACAACAGGTCGATCAACTGGGTGATGTCGGTCTCGGTCACCACCAGAAAGGCGTCGCGATCGTATCGATAGGCGACGCCGACGGACACCCCGAGTTTGTGCATCTGGCTTCGCCCGCCGACCTCGGCGAAGGACCGCTGCGTCTCGAGGTCGAATACGACGACCTTCTGATCCTTCGACACCTCGCGCTGCGGGTTGGCGTCGAACAGGGCCATCTGTCCGTCCCAGTGCTCCATCGATCCTCCAGGGCCACACGGTTGGGGCGAGTTTATCACTGCATTTTTCGGACCGTTTGCGAGCGAGCCCCCACGGGAGGGGAGAGCCTGTATACTCCCGCCCGATGACGATGCCTGCCGAGGAGCTTCAGGGACCACCGGTCGAACTGACGGTGTTCAGCGGTCCGTTGGATTTGCTGCTGCACCTGATTCGCAAGAATGAGGTGTCGATCTACGACATCCCGATCTTCAGCATCTGCGACCAGTACAACGCGCTTTTGCACGGGATGGACGAACTGGATCTCGACGTCGCCGGAGAGTATTTGTGGATGGCCTCGTGGCTGCTCCATCTGAAATCGAAGATGCTGCTGCCGACGGTCGCCGAAGGCGAGGAGGACCCGCGCGAGGAACTGGTGGAACGCCTGTTGGCGTACCGCAGGGTCAAGGAACTCGCATCCTTCCTGTATGACGCCGACACCGTGAGGAGGTGTCTCTGGACACCCGAACTGGCCACTGAGTTCGAGACCGAAGAAGAGCCCGAGTTGGATTGGGAGGATGTCGACCTTCGCCTGCTCGCCGAGACCTACCTCAGGGTCATGCAGCGATTCGAGGCCGCCCACCCACCTCCGCTGCAGGTGCTGCCGCTGCGTTACAACGTTCAACAGAAGATGCAGGACATCTACCGGCGGGTCCTGGACGACGGGTTGCTGCCCTTGCTGCGCCACCTCCATTCGAGATCCGATCCCGAGGAGGTGGCGGCGGTGATGGTGGCGACCCTGGAGTTGGTTCGCCTGCGCGGCGTGTTCGCCGAACAGAGGGTGGCGTTCGCTGAGATCTACCTCCGTCCGGGCGATCAACAACTCACGATGACCCAGATGCTGCCCGAGGAACTACCCAGTGACACATGATGACCTGTTGGCGACCGTAGAAGCCATCCTGCTGACGGCCAGTGGACCCGTCACCATCACCGCGCTCGTCGAGGCGTTGGATGATCGTGAGATCGGGGCGGACGGGATCCAGGAGGCGCTGCAGGCCATCGCCGCCGCGTGGGACCGTCCGGACAGCGGGCTCAGACTCGAGAAAGTCGCGGATGGCTGGCGGTGCGTCACCCCGCCCGGACTCGACCCCTACCTGAGGGCGTTCCACGGGATCGCCGCCCGGCAGCGCCTGTCGCAAGCGGCGCTCGAGGTCCTCGCGATCGTCGCTCACCGTCAGCCGGTGACCCTGCCGGAGGTGAACTTCCTGCGCGGGGCCAATTCGGCGAGCACGGTGCGCACGCTGCTCGAGCGGCGGCTGTTGCGGATGGCCGGTCGGAAAAAGGTGGTGGGGAAGCCCTTTCTCTATCGCACGTCGCGCGAGTTCCTGCTCCACTTCGGACTCGAGCGACCGGAGGACCTGCCGGACCCGGAAGAGCTGGTCAAGGACGAGAGCATCGCGTCGGAGTAGCCGGCAATCTGTCGCGAAGACGTGAGGATATACTCACCGGAGAGCGCTCCGGAGGAATCACGTGGACGACAGTCGTTTCCAGCCCAAGAGCCGGGTTCTGATGATGCCCCGAGACACCAACCCCGCGGGCACGATCTTCGGTGGTGTGATTCTCTCCTACATGGACCAGGCCGGAGCGGAGGAAGCGCTGTTTCAGGGCGCGTCGCGAGTGGTCACGGTGGCCATGAACGAGGTGGTTTTTCTGGAACCGGTGTTCGTCGGTGACCTGGTTTCGTTTTACACCTCGCTGGTGCGGGTGGGGCGCACGTCGATCACCGTTCAGGTCAAGGTGTCCGCCGCCCGGCACTGGGATCGGGAAGAAGAGGTTCGGGTCACGGAGGCGGAGATCACCTACGTCAACGTGGACGAAAACCACCGCCCGACTCCGGTGGCGGAAAGCCTGGGGTGATTGTGACCGCGGAGCGCAGGGTGCACGAACTGCTGACCGCAGCGATCGCTGCCGGTCGCTTCCCGGGCGTGGTCGCATCGTGGGGGCGCGGCGAAGTCCCGCCATCGGTCTGCGTCGAAGGTCGGGCCGAGATTCGACCAACGGCGCGCGACCTCACCGCCGACACCTGGTTCGACCTCGCTTCGTTGACCAAACCGCTGGTGACCACCACCCTGTCGCTCCTGGCTTTTCGCGCGGGCGTCATGGCGCCGGAAACGAGGGTGGGGGAGGTGCTTCGCGAGATCGCGGGTACGCCCGTCGGCGATCTCGACGTCCACACGCTGCTGACCCACACCTCCGGTCTCCCCGCCTGGCTTCCCTTCTATTGTCTGGCCGAAGGACGGCGTGAGAGGACGCCGCGGGTCCTCGAGCGGATCGCCATCGGGACCCGGCCGGGTACGCAGGTGGTGTATTCCTGTGTCGGTTTTGTCGTCCTCGGGTTGATGCTTGAACGGCTTTCAGGGAACAGCCTCGATGAGATCTTTCGCCGCGAGGTGTTGGTCCCGGCGGGTCTCGAGGACGATCTCGGGTTCCACCCGGATCCCGGGGGCCGGCCGCTCGCCGCCGGGGCGTTCCAGCCCTCGGCCGAACGCCGCATGGTGCTGGAACTCGGCCTCGACCCGAAGTGGATTCCGGCCGTGGCGATCGGCCTGCCGGATGACGGGAACGCCCGGTTTTTTGGCGGCGCCGCCGGCAACGCGGGCCTGTTCGGCAGCGCTCGTGGTGTGCGGCGGCTGGCGGGGGAGTACTCCGGCGGAGGGGCGAACCTCCTGACGCCCGCAGAAGTGCTGCCGGCGGTGATCTCGCAGACTCCCGGGGGCCGGCAGGAACGGGGCTATGGGTGGCAGATCGCGACCACTGCCGGCTGCTCGGCCGGTGCAGGGTTGCCGGCGACAGCAATCGGTCATACCGGGTTCACCGGGATTTCGGTGTGGACCGAACCGGAACACGGCGGTGTGTGGGTGCTGCTCACCAACCGCAACCATCCCGGTCAACGCGGTGTCGATCTGCACCCGGTGCGGCGGAGATTTCACGCCCTGACGGGTTGCGATTGATCCCGTGGAAGATGTCGGCATGCCGACATCGCGGGGTTTCCGCGAAAAGCGAATTCAGGTTCGGAGAGCGGTCAACCGGTTGACTGCGAAGAGCAACGCCAGCACGACCGGCGACCAGGCGCCGACAATCGGCGGCAGGATTTCGACCTCGCCGAGCTTGCCGAACAGCGCCACCACCATGAAGTAGGCGATGCCGAGCATCAGGGCGATCGCCACTCCCTGCATGGTGCTCACCCTGCGACCGCCGCGGCTGAGGGCAAACGGGAGCGCCAGCAGCACCATCACAAACGCAGACAGAGGATAGGTAAATTTCTGGTGCCACTGAACGACCAGGTTCGCGGGGCGATATCCAGAGTCGACGAGCTCATGGATGTAGTTGCGGAGATCTCCGGCCGTCATCTCTGACGGTCGCCGGTACTCCTGTCCGAAATACTCAGGTCCTTCTTCGATATTCAACTCCATCGGCCCCGTGATGCGCCGGAACACATCGCTGCCATCCGGATAGAAACGGCGGAACCAACCGGAATCAGCGATCCATTTGCCGTCGAGAAAACGCGCTCGCTGTGTGAACAGATGGAATTTGAGGTTCATGTTCTTGTCGATCTGGAACAGAGTGAGCCGGATCAGGGTCTGAGTCTCGCCGTCGTACCGCAGGAAGTTGTAGAACGATTCGTCGTCGCGTGAGAGAAGCCATTGGCGATCGCTCGAGCGGTAGGAGCGGGCGGTGTCGGTCCCCCGGATCACGTCCCGCAGGCGCTGCGCCTCGCGGTTGGAGTCCGGCACGATAAACTCGCCCAGCGTCCACAGCCCACCCGCCCCCAGCGCGGCCACCAGCAGAACCGGGACGGCCAATCTGTAGAGTGAGATTCCGGCTGCTTTGAGCGCCGTCAGCTCGCGCTGCTGTTCCATCACGGTGAGCAGGATCAGAACCGCGATCATGAGCGCTATCGGCGTGACGTCCAGAAACACCTGTGGAATGCGATTGGCGTAGTAGGCGAGGATGACATGGAGCGAGGTGTGGTTCTTTGTCATGTCCTCAATGGAGTCGCTGAGATCCACCACCACGTACAGCAGGGCGGTGCTGCCGACCACGAGGAGCAGGGGAGGCAGCAGCCGACGGGTCAGGTAGCGATCCAGCAGCGCGGGAAAGATGTTCGCGTATCGCCGGCGTTGAATCGCGATCGGGACGCTGCCGGTCAGCTCGTCGGAAAACTCCCGCGAGGCCGTCGCCGATCGGCGCCGCCGTCGCCACCAGGTCGCGATGGCCTTGATGCCTTGAACGACGAGGTTCTCGCGCGGTTCGCGTTCACCGAGCCACCGGCCCATCCGGAGCATCAAAACGATCGCGATCACCGAGAGCACGATATTCGGCAACCAGATTCCGACCCAGGTCGGAACCACGCCTTCGATAGCGAGCACCTCGCCTTGGTTGTTGACCAGGTAGTAGGCGAGGACCACTGCAACCGAAACCACAAAACCCCTGCCCCGGCCGCCCGAACCCGAGCCGATCCCCAGCGGCAGGGCGAGCAGCCCGAAAACAACGCACGCAAAGGGTATGGCCAGTCGTTTGTTGAACTCGATGGCTGCATGGCGGCGTGTCAGTTCGACATCTTCATCCGGAGCCGAGGGCTCGCCTTCGGCGTTGACGAGGGTTCCGCCGAGCAGGAAACGTGCCAACTCACCGCTGGATCGCTCGCGCATGCTCCGTCGATAGCTCACGGTGCCGCCTGAGTCCAGAACGGGCCGAACCAGTTGCGACTTCGTCCGGTTCACCCGGTAGGTTTCCGGGTCGTCACGCGAAAACTGATGCGTGACCACGTCATCGAGGCGGATCCACTGTTCAACATCTGGCATTTCGCCGGTGATCGGCCGCATGTCGACGTTTTCAACGCCACCCGTCGACACCATTCTGCCGGACCGGGCAAGGGTCAGACGCTCTTCGCTCGGGTTGCTGTTGTCGAACAGCATGATGTCGCGCCATTCCCCGGAATCGGGGTCGACGCTGCGCAGGTACAGGAGGGTGTTCGGTATCTCTTCGTGGAAGACCCCCGGATCGATTCTCCCGAGATTTCTGGCGCCGGCGAAGAGCTTCGTCTTCAACTCTCGAAGCTGCGAGCTGGAGTGCGGAATGACCGCCAGGTAGAGGTAGGCGTTCAAGGCGGCAAGAACCAGTGCAAACGCCAGAATCGGCCGCAGCAGACGCCGTACCGGAATTCCACCGGCCTGCAGGGCGATCAACTCGCTGTCTGCGTTCATGCGGCCGGCGGCCAACAACACCCCGAAGAGGAAGCTCATGGGTATCGTCATGACGATGACGTGCGGCAAGGTGATGAGCAACACCTTTGCTGCGTCGGCCACCGAGACGCCGCGAACGAGCACCTGCTCGATCAGGGTGTAGACACCGCGAATGATCACTAAAAAGGTGTAGGTCATGAAACCGAGGAGCGTCGGGGTGAAGATCTCCTTGACAGTGAAGCGGTCGATGACTCCGAAGATTTTCACGACCGGCCTCCGGGGCGGGTGGATGGATTCTCACGACACATCCACAGAATTCTACACGCTTCGGTCCCGGTGAGTCGTGAGGCGACGACTCCATCCTCGAAAGAACGGCTCGAGCGAATTGTGAATCGGAAACCAGGCGTTCTCCTCAGCTTTTCCACAGGGGAGGAGAATTCCACAGACTTCGATCTGAAATACAATGTCCGATAAGATATATTATGTAAACCTAAATATCGAAAACATCTGAAACCGACCCGATGTCCCTCGATCTGAGGTTCTCAGCTTTCGCTCGACCCCGCTTCCAGGTCGGCCTCGAGGTCGCGGATCAGGGCGCGCAACGCTTCGATCACCTCTCTGGGTTCAGGTTGGGTCACGGTGCGGAAAGCCAGCGAAACCGAAAACGACCGGTCAGGATTGCGGAACTGGAATCGAAACGGCTTCGGCCCGCCCGGACGGTCCACGTCATCGGAAGCATCATCGCCATTCTCCGTCGGCCCCGGGTGGCCGTGGCGCCGTTCACGCAGGGCCGCCCGGTCCAGCCGCAACTCGACGATCTCCCTGACGAGGTCTTCCATCGCCTTCGCGTCGCCGGCCCTCGCGATTTCGAGCAGCATTCCCTTGGCGGAGATGTCGGCATGCCGACACAGATCGCGAATCGCATCGGGGATCCGCAGCATGGTCAACGCCTCGGTGACGGTGACCCGCGATCGCCCGACCGCGCTCGCGACCTGTTCGTGGGTGTAACCGTACTTGTCGATGAGGGTGCGGTAGCCATCGCCCTCCTCGAATGCGGTGAGGTCCTTGCGCTGGAGGTTTTCGATCAGCGCGATTTCGAGGGCCTGCTGGTCGTTGACCGTGAGCTCGATACAGGGAACCTCGGTGAGCCCCACCGCCATCGCGGCGTGAAAACGGCGTTCTCCGGACACCAGCTCGTACTTGCCGCCGCCGAGATCACGGACCAGCAGGGGCTCCAGGACGCCGTGGACGTCGATGGACGACTGGAGGTCCTCGAGGTCGCCGAGATTCGAGCGCGGCTGGTCCTGGTTGCTGGTGATGGCGGTGATGCGGATCATGCGGCCGATACCCTCCCCCATCCGTTGGGCGAGTTCGTCGACGAAATGCCGATCGTGGCGCATTCGCCGGTGGGGCGGGAGACCGACTTTGGGTTTACTCGGAGCCGACACGCTGGAGGACCTCCTCGCACAGACGATAGTACTCAAAGGCACCGCTGGACGACGGTGCGTGGGTGAAGATGCTGGTCCGGTGGGCCGGGCTTTCCTCGAGACGCACCGATTTCGTGATCTTGGTCTCGAAGACCAGGTCCCCGAAGACCTCGTCGATTTCTTCCTGGACCTGGCGTGCGAGGACCGTGCGTCGGTCAAACATGGTCACCAGAATTCCGAGCATCTGGAGATCGGTGTTGGGGCGGGCCTTGATCTTGTCAATGGTTTCCAGGAGATCGTCGGTCCCTTCGAGCGCAAAATACGACGCCTGAATGGGCACCAGGACGTGGGTGGCCGCCACCAGCGCGTTGACCGTGAGCAGCCCGAGGGTGGGCGGCGTGTCAATGATGATCGCGTCAAACGGGGTCTCGAGGTTCTCGATCGCGTCCTTGAGACGGTAGGGGGCGTCGAGCTCGCCGGCGATGTGAACCTCGAGCTTGGCCATCGCGATGCGCGACGGCGCGATCCAGAGGTTGTCCTGGTCACTGGCCACGATGACGTCATCGAGACGAGCGGTCGCCCGCAAGACGTCGTACATGTGGCCGTTGATCCTTTCCAGGTCGATATTGGACATGGTCGAGTTGGCCTGCGGATCGAGGTCGATGAGCAGCGTCCGGAGACCCTTTTGCGCGAGACCCGCCGCGAGGTTGATGGCGGTGGTGGTTTTCCCCACACCGCCTTTTTGATTGGTGATGGCGATTTTCATGAAGTCTCCGGCTCCGCAGGAACTGCACAGTTGCTGGGCCCACACTATAGGGGTGCCCGGATTGGGGTGTCAACGAAAGCCGGAGTTCCGCCGCGGGACAACACGACATCTGATGGCGTGGATCACATCTCGTACTCGCCCATGTCTTCCGGGCGCATTCTCTCCAGCAGTTCGCGAATCGTCTCTTCGACGGTCGCCGCATTCATGACCCCGTGCTCGAGGACGACCGGGTCGACCAACACGTCAACTTTGGTGCGGAGGGCGATGGCGATGGCGTCGGACGGCCGCGAGTCCAGGTTGTGGACCACCGCGTTGGCATCACGGAATTGGATCGACGCCTTGAAGATGCTGTCCTCGAGTGTGTGGATGTAGATGTGATCGACCGTACAGCCGGCAGTGCTGATGAGATCCCTGATGAGGTCGTGAGTCATCGGCCGGGGAGGCGCCACGCCTTCGAGTTCGAGGGCGATGGAGTTGGCTTCGCAGACCCCGATCCAGATCGGCAGCAGCAGGTCGCCATCGGGATTTTCGAGCACCACGACCGGGGTGTTGGACGTCGGGTCCATCACCAGTCCGCGAATCGTCATCTTGACAGCGGCATGGACATCCCGGAGGTCGCTCATGTTCCCAATGTGTCGACGCCGCGCCCCGATGTCAAGCGGCGCCACCGGCGGCGCCGACCACCGGCAACGCAAGCGACGGCCCGGCGGCTTCGCCGGACAGCGAGTGGGACCCTGCTCGGACGATTCGAACATCCACGATGTCGCCGACGGCCTCGCGTCCGGTCTTGGGGAAGTTGACGACCCGGTTGTCCTCTCCCCTGCCCTGCCAATGCAGCGGATCGCGCCGGCTGTCGCCGTCGATCAGGACCGGGACAACCTGCTCGACGAGCCGTTCGTTGAGTTCGTGGGAGATTCGTTCGGTGAGATCGAAGAGCCGGTGCAGGCGGCTTTTTTTGACCTCTTCGTCGACCTGCTCTTCGTAGCGCGCAGCCGGGGTGTTCGGTCGGGGGAGAACGCGAACGCGAAGACCTGCCCGAACCGAACTTCGGCGAGAACCGACAGGGAGTGTTCGAAGTCCTCCTCGGTTTCCCCGGGAAAACCGACGATGACATCGGTCGAGAGGCTGATGTCGGGGACCGCCTCGCGGATCCGCCGCAGGAGTTCCAGATACTCCTGCTTCGTGTAGCGGCGGTGCATGCGTCTGAGAATGTCGTCCGAGCCCGACTGGACCGGCAGGTGGAGGTACCGCGAGACCTTTGGACTGGAGGCCAGGACCTCGATCATGCGCTGATTGAAATGGCGTGGATGGGAGGTGATGTAGCGGACTCGCTGCAGGGGCTCGAGGGCGGCGACCGCCTCGAGCAGAGCGGCAAAATCAGCACCGGTCTGTGGACACTGGTAGGAATTGATGGTCTGACCGAGGAGCTCGACCTCCTTGAGACCGGAGGCGGCGAGGGCGCGCACCTCACGCAGCACATCCTGAAGCGGCCGGCTGAGTTCGCGTCCGCGGGTATATGGGACCACGCAGAAGGTGCAGAACTCATTGCAGCCCTCGACCACCGTGACCATGCCCCGGGTCGAGCTTTTGCGGAATATCGTCTGAAAATTGTGCTCGCGTTCGGCGTCGAAACCCGTCAACACCGGCCGGCCGCCCCGTTGGAGAGCCCGGAGGGCGTCCCCTATCCTGCCGATTTCGCCGGGGCCGAGGACAAAGCCAACGCTGCCGGACCGGGCGAGGAGAGATGCCCCTTCCTGTTGCGCGACGCAACCGCAGACGCCGATGGCGGGCGGCCGTTCGAGCTTTTCCAAGACGCCGATCCGGCTGACGATCTTCTGCACCGGGCGGTCGCGGACCGAGCAGGTGTTGAGGATCACCAGATCCGCGGTCTCCGCTGCCGCGGCCGGGTCCATGCCCTGCCCGCGGAGCTGCCCTTCGATCAGCTCGCTGTCGTGCTGATTCATCTGGCAGCCCCAGGTCTCGATGAAATAGGTTCTCATTCGCAATATTCTCCACGCCGCCGAGAGTGTAATGTCGCGCGGCGGGTGCGGCAAGCCGGCCCGCGGACCGCCCATTCGCCGTGGGGTCAGTAAATCACGAGCCCCGGTGTCGGGGTCGGCGGGAACGGGGTCGGCACCGAGATGCCCCGGAACCAGCCCGGTTCGGCGCCGTCGCGGCGGGCCTGGTCCTTGATTTCGCTCAACTTGGCCTCGCCGCTCACCAGCTGTTCCTCGAGCCCCTGCCGTCGCGCCATCGCGGCGTCGAGCTTCGGTTTGATGACACCGTCGCGGTACATCGGGTCGTCCCACGCATAGAAGTCCCGCCAGAGCCCCGGGATCTCGCCGTCCAGCACGGTGATCTGGTTGCGGATCGAGGCAACCAGCTCCACCTGCCGTTTGTACTCGTTCTGCCAGTAGCGGCGGCGTTCGTCGGTGTGCTCTCCATCGGCCGCAGGCAACTGTTCGACCTTCAGGGGGTCGCGGACCGGGCGTCGATTCGGGGTATCGCCCCCCGAAACCGCCGTGACCGAACCCTTGTCCGCGTAGTCGGAGAGGTTCTCATTGGTGATGACGATCTCCTTGCCCTTTTCCCCGCCTTTGAGTTCGGTGTCCTTTGCCATCTCGTTAAGGGAGGTCCCGCCGGCGGGCCGCGGCGTCGTTGTCGGCGTCGGGGTCGGGGTCGGGTGGTCGGCTGCAGAGGCCCACAGCCCCACACTCGAACCGAGTGCGGCCGCACATGCCACGCGGATGAAAAATAGACTGTTTGAACTCATTTCTGCTCCCTCGACCCGGCGGCCCACACCAAGTATGACGCAGTCACGGCGCGCTGGTTCCCTGTCTCCCATATCGATCTTCAAGACGCACCACATCGTCGAGGTGGTTGGTCGACACCTCGAGGAGTCGGCAATCGGTCACCGCCACCATGCGGTGGAGCTCGCCCGGCGCCACGTGAAAGACGACTCCGGCGGTCATTCGAATCGGTTGCAGGTTGTCGACATCCGGCCCGGTGATCATGTCCAACTCACCGTCGAGGACGCGAAGGGTTTCTTCCTTGATCTCGTGAAACTGGAGACTCAATGCCTGGCCCGCCTGGATGACGAGAATCTTGCCGACGTACGCCGCGGTCTCGGCGAAGATCTCTTCGTGGCCCCAGGGCTTGTCGATCATGCGTGGTGTTTGTAAACTCATCGACTCCCCTACACGTGAATCTTGGTCTTTGCGAGAAGAAACGCAAGCTGTTCGAGGAGGTATTCCTCGACCTCGCGGGCCGTCACGAGCTTGAGCGCGCGGCGGGCGATTTGAGCCGCCTCGCGGAACGAGAGCTGCCGGACCAACGCCCGGACCACCGGTACCGCGTGCGGGTTCATGCTGAACTTCTCGAGACCGAGGCCGACCAGGACCGGAACCATCAGCGGGTCGGCCGCCATCTCCCCGCACATCGAGACGTCAACGCCCGCATCCCGGCCCGCAGAAATGACTTCAGAAATGAGACGAAGCACAGCGGGATGGGTTGGATTGTAGAGATCCGCCACCAGGTTATTGGAACGGTCGACGGCCAGTGAATACTGGATGAGGTCGTTGGTGCCGATCGCCATGAAGTCGACCTCGCGGGCGAGATCGCGGGCCATCACCGCCGCGGAAGGCACCTCGATCATCGCCCCCAGCGGGACGTCGGCATGAACCGGGAGCCGTTTCTTTTCGAGATCCGCGGTGATCTCGCGAACCAGGAGACGAGCGATCCGGAATTCCTCGATGCCGCTGATCAGAGGAAAGAGAATCCGCACCCGACCCAGAGGGAACTCTCCCGCCACCTGGAGAATCGCCCGCAGTTGCGTGCGGAAGAACTCGGGGCGTGAAAAGCACAGCCGGATCCCGCGCAATCCGAGCACCGGGTTGGCCTCGGAATCGATGCCGCCGATGATCTCGCGGGCGAGCTTTCTTCCGCCGAGGTCAAAGGTCCGGATGGTGACCGGCGCCGGGTCCATTTTCTTCACCATCTCGCGGTAGGTCGCGAGGTGATCCTCGTCCGAAGGCAGGGCTGGACTCATCTTCATGTACAGGAACTCGGAACGGTACAGCCCGATACCTGCGACGTTCCACTCCAGCGCCTGCGCCACCTCCGCCGGCAGTTCGATGTTCGCGTGCAATTCGATACTGCGCCCGTCGCGGGTGACGGTTGACAGCGTCCGCATCTGCAGCAGACCGGTCTGGTGTTCCTGGTACTCGCGCTGGCGCGATTCGTACTCGCTGAGTTCGGCCGGATTGGGGTCGAGGATGATCTTGCCCTCGAACGCGTCGAGCGCGATCCGCCGCGACTGTTTCGCCGCCTCGCACACCCCGCGCGCGCCCACAATCACGGGAATACCGAGAGCCCGCGCGATGATGGTGGTGTGGGAAGTCGGCCCGCCCATCTCGAGCGCGAACCCCAGCATCTTTTCCAAGGGCAGTTGGACTGCGGTCGACGGTGGCAGGTCGTCCGCAACCAGAATCACCGGGTGATCGAGGTTCTCGAGCTGTCCGAGTTGGGGGCCGTGGAGCTCGTTGTGAATCTGGGTCGCGACGTCGAGGACATCCAGTTTTCGGTCGGCAAGATATTCGTCCGGCAGCGCCTCGAATCGCGAAATGAGGGGCTCCAGAACCTGATCGATGGCCCAGCCTGCGTTCACCTCCTGCTCGCGGATCACGTGCTCAACGGGCCCGGTGAACGTGACATCCGAGGCGATGAGCTGGTGGGCTTCGAAGATCGCGGCGTACTCTTCTCCCATCTGGGTTGCGGCCCGGTCGCGATTTTCTTTGATGTGCTCGATGGTCGTTTTCACCGCGGTCCGAAATCGTTCCACTTCCGCTTCCACCATGTCGGTGGGGATCGTGATGCGAAGGGTTGAAATCGGTCGTGTCTCGTGCACCACCGGTTCGCCGATGGCGATGCCCGGGCTCACCCCGAGTCCGCTGAGAGCACGGCTCACTGGCCCTCTCCGAATTTGTCGGCGAAAAGAGCCACGATGGCTTCAACCGCCACCTTCTCGTCGGTCCCGTTCGCACGCACCACCAGTGGAGTTCCTTTGGTGGCTGCCAGGGTCAAGATTCCGAGGATCGACTTGGCGTTGACCTCCTCGTGTTCCGTACCGATGAATATCTCGGATTCGAAGGCGCTGGCCGTGTGGACCAGTTTGGCCGCAGCCCGGGCATGGAGCCCGAGCTTGTTCGCTATCATCACCTGTTCCCGTGTCATGAATCTTCAACTCCCACCGCGAAGGTGGCCGCAATCGGAGAGTTCGAACTCCAAGCGACCGATCGTTCAGTACCATTGTATCCGCCGTGCCGCGGCCGGGCTCGGCGCTCGACTATTTTGACAACGTCTTGGAATGGAGAAACTGGCTCGCCACCCTGATGCTTTTCTGGCCGGCAATGGTCAGACCTTCGGCGAGGTCCTGCAGCGACATGTCCCGACCCTGGAGTGAACCGAGCTTGACCAGCATCGGCAGATTGACTCCGGTCACCACCTCGACCTTGCCGCGCTCCAACAGGGGCAGCGCGAGATTGGTGGCGGTCCCGCCGAACATGTCGGTCAGAACCAGGGCGCCTTCGCCCTGATCGAGCTCCCGCAGTTGTTTCTTGAGCGACCGGGACGCCTCGTCGGAATCGACATCCCACGGCAACGACATCGCCGCTGTCCCTCCGGAGAGATTCGGATCTATCATCCGTGCCGCCTGCAGGAGTTCGGTCGCCAGGTTGCCGTGGGTGAGGACGAGGACCGGGATCATGAGTACCTCCAGCGTTCCCTGTCACGGTGGTTAATCACCACCTCATGTCCGGCCTCGGTGAGCGTCCGAGCGACCCGATCCGCCACGTAGACCGAACGGTGTCGACCACCGGTGCATCCGAGCGCAATTCCGAGATGTGTTTTCATTTCCTCAGCGTACCGTGGCAAGAGGTACGTTATCAGGTCCACGATCCGGGTCACGGCGTCGTTGACCTCCGCAAACCCCTCCAGCCATGCGACGACCTGTTCGTCGTCCCCCGCGAGAGTCCGCAGAGATTGTTCAAAGAAAGGGTTGGGGAGGAACCTCACGTCGAACACGAGGCTCGCAGTCGAAGGCACGCCCTGGAGGTAGGAAAAACTCTGAACTTCGACGGTCAACTGAGGGCGGCCGGCGTCACGTCCACCCAGCGTCAGCACCTGGCGGCGCAGGTCGTGGGGCGACAGGGTGGTCGTGTCGATGATGAGATCCGCCAGGTCCCTCACCTCGGCCAGGGTCGATCGCTCCTCCGTGATGGCGCGCTCCAGGCTGAGATCACGCAGCGGGTGCGGCCGCCGCGCCACCGAAAACCTGCGCAAGAGAATCTCCGGAGAGGCTTCGACGAAAACCAACCGCAGCCCCTCGTACTTCTCCTTGAGATCAGCGAAAATCTTCGGGAAGAGCTGGATCATGCCGCGGGTGCGGACGTCGAGCACGATGACGAGGCGGTTCATCTCCCCTTCGGTGCGGGCGAAGAGCAGCGGCAAGAGCTCGAGCGGGATGTTGTCGACGCAGACGTATCCCATGTCCTCGAAGCACCGGCTGAGCACGGTTTTCCCGGCGCCAGACAACCCGGTCACGACGAACGGTCCGCTGAAATCAGTCTCAGTTCGCGTCACCGGGTCTCCCCCCCTCCTTGCGCCATCAGGTTGATGCATTCGAGGAAACCGCGTTCGTCCTGAATGCCGCGTTGCGCGAGCAGGCACTTGCGAACCGCGGTTTCGACCATGATTGCCAGGTCGCGCCCGGGCGCCACGACCATGGTGTATTTGGGCACCTCGATTCCGAGGATGTTCTCAGTCGACGTCCACGCACTCGGCCGCTCCATCATCTGCTCACGCCACTTTTGCTCCATCTCACGGGCCTGCGGGGTGAGCTTGGTGAGCTGAATGACCAGGGACACCGCGACCATCGGCGAGGTTGCGGTCATTCCGAAGTGCTTCCTGACATCGATAATGCCGACCCCGCGCAGCTCGAGGTAGTTTTCCAATAGTTCGTGCGGACTGCCCAGGAGCCCCTGGTGGTGGGTCCGCCGGACAGACACCGTGTCGTCGGCCACCAGTCGGTGCCCGCGATAGACCAACTCGAGAGCGCACTCGCTTTTGCCGATCCCGGGGTCGCCGATAATCAGGGTACCCAACGAAAAAACGTCAATGAGGACGCCGTGCAATTGGATGCGGGGCGCCAGGGCGTCCTCGAGGTAGTCCGACACCGCCTCGATCGTCGTCGAAGTCTGGATGTCGGTCACCAGCAACGGCAGGCCGGCGCGCTCTGCGGCCTCGAGCACCGCGGCCGGTGGTCGCTTGCCTTTGGTCGACACCACGCACGGGATGTCGAGTTCCATGAGACAGCGCAGACGCTGCTCCCCTTCCTGCGGGCTGAAGGTGGCGAGGTAGTCGTACTCCGACTCACCCAGAATCTGCAGCCTTCCCCTCTTCACATAGGGCAGGTAACCGGCGAGGGCGAGCCCCGGCTTCTGAATTCTCGGATTGGTGACACACCGCTCTTTGAGCCCGGACGAGCCTGCAACCACCTCGAAATCGAGATCGGCAAGCCGCGGCTCCGCCAGCAGGTTTTCGATGGTGACGGATCGGGTTTGCGTCACAGACCCTCCGAGTCGGCCGTCCGGCAGATGGCGTCGGCCACAGCAGCCTGGTCTTTGGCGACCAGGAGTTCGGTCCGCAGATCCTGGCGTTTCAACACCCGCGCAATCTGCGACAGGACCTGGAGGTGGGCCGCAGGCTGATCGGGCGGCGACAACACAACGAACAGGAACGTCACAGGCGTTTCATTGTCCCCTCCAAACTTGACCCCGGAATTCAGTCGCGCCAGCGCGATGGCGATCTGATTCAATCCGTGGATCTTACAGTGGGGAATTGCGAAACCGTCGCCCACTGAGGTGGACCCGAGGGCCTCCCTGTCGAGCAGCGCAGTGACCACTTCGTCGATGCCGAGACCCACAACGGGCGCGAACTGCGCGGCAACAACCGTGAGCGCGGACTTCACGTCATCGGCTTCCAGGTCGAGGAAGACGTTTCCCGGTTCAATCAGTTTGTGGATCTTCATCACAGCTCGGGGGTGATCAATCCCAGGTTTTTGTCATCGCGACGATACAGCACGTTGACCTTTTCCGTGGACGCGTTGCGAAAGACCAGAAAATCGTACGGCGAATCGTCGAGAACCAGAACTGCTTCCTCGATCGACATGGGTTTGATTGGAATCGAGCTTCGTTCGACGATCCGAGGCTGGCCGGATTCCATCGAATCGCGCTCGAACACGTCGACGGCCCATCCGGTGTCTTCCTTGGCGCCGGAACCGGCCCGCTTCTTGTGGTCCTTGAGCCGCGCTTTCGCCCGCCTCGACTGAATTTCGATCTTATCCACCGCATCCTGGATCGCCGTCATCAGGTCCCTGTTCTGCGCGGTTGCCTGGACGTCGAAGTCCTTGCCCTTGATCGACAGGTCGACAACGTGGAGGTGGCGTTCGAGTTCCACCTCGAGCCGGACGTCGAGAATGTCATTGAAGTACTTCGTGACCTTCGCCAGTTTCTTCTCAGCGAGCTGCCGGGACGATTCGGTGAGATCCACCTTGCGGGCTATATAGTCGATTTTCATCATGAACTCCCTATCTGCTAAAACACTTTCTTTCGCTTGTCGGACGACGGAATGATCATCTCCTCACGATACTTGGCCACTGTCCTCCGCGCCAATCGTATCCCTTCCTTCTGTAACATCCGCATGATCTTGGAATCCGAAAGGGGCCGCTCCGGGTCCTCCGCCTCCACCACCTTCCGGATCCGCTCCTTGACCACCATCGACGAGACATTCTCGCCGCGGGCCGAGTCGACACCCGAGTGGAAAAAGTACTTCATCGGGAACAGACCCCGTGGCGTGTACATGTACTTGTTGCTCACCACGCGGGAAATGGTCGATTCGTGCATGCCGATATCCTCGGCCACCTGCCTGAGGACCATCGGCCGGAGGTGTTCGATGCCGTGGTCGAGGAACTCGTTCTGAAAGCTGACGATGCTCCTTGCCACCTTGTAGATGGTTCGTTGGCGCTGGTCGATGCTCTTCATCAGCCACAGAGCGGAACGCATCTTGTCGCGCAGGTACTCGTTGGCCTTGGGGTCGAGAGTTCTCGCCCTGAGCATGGACTGGTAGCGGGTATTGATCCGGAGCCGCGGCAGGCCGTCGTCGTTCAGTGAAATGACGTACTCGTCTTCAAGCTTGCGCACGTACACGTCCGGCTCGATGTACTGGTTGTCGCTTCGCCGGTACCTCCGCCCTGGTTTGGGTTCCAGCCCCTGAATCACGTCCAGGATCGGTTTGACGTCGGCCACCGCCGAATAGCCGACCGCCTTGGCGAGCAGTTCCCACCGCTGGTGGAGGAGTTCGTCCCAGTGCTCGGTGAGCACCTGCGTGCGCCTGGTTGAGGATCGACAGGTCTGCTTCCCCTTGCGTGTCGCGCAACAGGTGTTCCACCTGCGCGGAAAGACACTCCTGCAGACTGGTCGTGGCGATACCGGGGGGATCGAGCGATCGGACAACCGCTAACGCCACGTCGACGGTCTCCTCGTCGCATCCGGTCCCTTCCATGATCTCCTCCGGGGTCGCCCGGAGAAAACCGTCTTCGTCGAGATTGCCCACGATGAAGTCGCAGACCTCGAACACATCCGGAGTGCAATCGAGCAGATGGAGTTGCCACAGGAGGTGGTCGTAAAGACCAGCCCCGGCAGACACGATATTTTCCAGTCGGTTGTCATTTTCGAAGGAAGGGGCCGACATCGAAGGTCCCTCGTTGCGACCGTCTCCGAGGTAGTCCGAGAAAAAGGCTTCGAGATCGATGTCGCCGTAGGTTTCCTCGGCCGACGGCAAAGCTTCGTCACTCTGCGCCTCGCCTCCATCGGCGGTTTCGTCGACGGCTGTCTTCTCCTCGCGTGTCGACTGGTCGGGCTCCTCCGCCGGTTCTCCGGCGGCGTCGCCGAGGTCTTCCTGGACCTCCTCCACCTCGAGCATCGGGTTTTCGAGAATCTCCTGAGCGAGGGTCTCTTCGAGCTCCAAGCGAGACAGCTGCAACAGCTTGATCGCCTGTTGCAGCGACGGCGTCATCACCAGCCGTTGCGCCAGTTTCAATCGCAGTTTTTGTTCGAGGGCCATGGAGTGACAAATCCTCATCGCCAGGCGGCGTCGATTCGCTTCTCGGGGGCAGGTCGTTGCGCAACCCGCCAGCCTCGCGGTGGGTCAAAGCCTGAATTCCTCACCGAGGTAGATTCGACGAACGTCCCGGTTTTCTGACAGATCAACGGGGTCACCCGTAGCAAAAATCTTGCCGTCTTTGATTATATAGGCGCGGTCGGTGATCTTCAATGTTTCTCGGACGTTGTGGTCGGTAATTAAAACACCTATTCCCAGAGATTTAAGGCGCCGGATGATGCGTTGGAGATCAAGCACCGCCAACGGGTCGATGCCGGCGAACGGTTCATCGAGAAGGATGAAGGTCGGTTTGGTGGCGAGTGCCCTCGCGACCTCGAGCCGGCGGCGCTCGCCGCCCGAGAGCGTTTCCGCCCGCTGGTGCCTGAGGGCCGCGAGCCCGAAGTCCTCGAGCAAACCGTCGATTCTACGGTGGGCGTCTCTGGCGTCGACGCCGAGGGCCTCCAGGATCACCCAGATGTTGTCCTCGACCGAGAGGCGCCGAAACGAACTCGGTTCCTGTGCCAGGTAGGCGACGCCCATGCGGGCGCGACGGTACATGGGCTCCAGCGTGATGTCGCGATCACCGAGAATGACCTTGCCCTCGTTGGGTTGCACCAACCCCACCATCATGTAGAACGTCGTGGTCTTGCCTGCGCCGTTCGGTCCCAGGAGACCGACGATCTCACCGGGCGCGATATCGAGGGTGATGTCATCCACCACCCATCTTCCGCGGTAGGCCTTGCGCAGGCCGTGCGCAGCCAGATCGAGGGCTTTGGGGCTCAGGGCTTCTCCTCCGGGTAGTAGATCGTCTCGGTGCCTCCGGCGACCGAGACCGTACCATCGGCCTGATTCCAGGTCAACGACGACCCGGAGACCTCATTTCCTCCCGGGTCCGTCAACCGTACGGGCGAACCGGTGATGGTGACCAGCTGGCTGCGGACCTCGCGACGGGCGAACTGTCCCGTCATGCGGCGGCCGCTCTCCAGTATCACGAGTTCGACCGATCCGACCGCCTCCACCGCCGTGACCTCGTTGTTGTCATCGAAGAACACACTCAACTCCGCCGCCGCGAGGGTGTGGCCCGGATCCGAGTAGTGGACGTTCCCGCGGTAAACGGCGATGCCTTCGTTGTCGTCGAATTCTAGCGATCTCGCCACGACCATAACGTCCGCACCGTCGTCACTCTCGAGGTTCATCTGCGACGCCGGGACGGTCGTCCGTACGTGCCCGGTCGCCCGCACCGTGGCGGCGTCGTGTTTGAACACCACGTCGTCCGCCAGCAGCAGCCGTTGGCCCTGCCACAACCTGGTGTTGTCGCGCAGATGGTAGATGCCCCCCTCCTCGGTCATATCGAGTATCTCGGCCGCGAAGTGGGTGGGTTGAGACGCGTCCGCCGCCTGTTTGCCGATCAGCGACACGCCGAGAATCTGGCCCTGAACGTTGCCGCGCGCCTCGGATCGGCCCTCGTGGTTATAGAGCTGCGCCTGATCGCAACTCAGTCGCCCCCGTTCGGAGATCAGAAGGACCCGTTCGGGGCCAGCCGGATCCCCCTGGAGCATCATCAGGCCGGCCCGCGGGGACAAGCGGGCCCGATACCCGCGTCCCTCGACGCCCTCGCCCTGAATCACGACGTTTTTCAGCATCTCGACGTCGGTTGCCTGCCCCTCCGAGAACCAGACGCGGGCGGAATCGGATGTGCCCGATCGCACCGGACCGTCGACCGGCACCTCGGAGAGACACACTCCGTTTTCCGCGCGCAGATTGATCAGCCCCTCGTCGCCAATCACCCCGCGGAGGACCCAGGTCTTGAGGTTACGTTCGAAGTAACCCTCCCCGCCAACGAATCTGACGTCAATCCACGGTCCGGATGTGGTGGCGTCAACCTGCCATCGACCCCGGGAGTCGAGAGTGCCGACGATCTTCTCCGCCTGCGCGATGACGAGGCCGTCGCCGTTCGGCGCGGTCGTCAGAGCGGTCACTCCCCCGTCGAGCTCGATCCGTTGCGGCGGACCATCATCCTTCTCGAGATCCACCCGCATGTGGTTCGCATCGAGCACGGATTGCCCCATCGTCAACCGCCCCCCCACCGGGAAGACAATCACGCCGGCCGTTCTCTGGTAGACGGCCGAGGGCGAGGAAAGTGTGGCGCCGGTCGCAGTGCGCAGGGTGACGCCGTTGGCGAGCACGATCTCGTCACGTTCGAGATCGTAAGCCGCCGAGTTGGCGCGCCCGAACGTCGCTCCCGACACGAACAGCACTTCGCCGTTGGCCGTGAAGCGGCGAGAACTCGCCTCGAAGTTACCCGCGTCCGTGGTCAGGCTCGCCCCGCCCGGAAACTCGATCCGGATGCTGCCGACGAGCTCCGCGTCCCGGGTCTGAATATTGAAGCGTGCGCTATCGCAGGTCAGTACCGGACCGCTGTCGCCTTCGCGGAAAAACTGCAGCCGAACTCCTTCGATTTCGTGCCAGCCGGACGACAGTCCGAGGGTCCGCTTCGAAAGCAGCTCGAAGATCTTTTTTCCTGCCACACGCTCGATAAACTCGAATCCGGTGTAGACGCCGACCGCGCGATCCCCGTCGCCACGAACCACGCCATCGTCGTTCACCGAGGGGACCGGCGTCTTGAACTTGCGGAGTCGCTGCGCGGCCAGCCCTCCCAGAAGCAGCAGCAGGGCTACGATGGCCAGCGCGGTAAGCCGGCGAATCCAGCGGCGGGAGGCGACGCTCATGGAGTGCCCCCGATCGACAACCCACTGGCAGCCGGGCGAGAGTGTGACTCGTACATCGGCGCGTTGTTCAGCGGTCGCTGAAGATGCCCATCGCCTGGAACTTCTTGAGGCGCCGGGCCACCAGGGCCTCCGGCCTGAGCTTTCGCACCGCCTTGAGGTGTTTTCGGATCGCCGTGGTAATGGTCGCCGCCATCAACGTCGAATCCATGTGCGCTCCGCCGGTCGGCTCCACAACGATCTCGTCGATGACGTTGAGAGATTTGAGATCTCTGGCGGTGAGGCGCAATGCGGTGGCCGCGTCCGCGGCCCGCGCCTGGTCTTTCCACAAAATCGCCGCACACCCCTCGGGGGAGATCACCGAGTAGATGGCGTGCTCGAGCATCAAGACCCGGTCACCGATGCCGAGGGCCAGGGCGCCGCCCGATCCGCCCTCGCCGGTGACGACCACGATGATGGGCACGGGAAGGGCGGCCATCTCGATCAGGTTGTTGGCGATGGCTTCGGCCTGCCCGCGTTCTTCAGCGTCGATCCCGGGATAGGCCCCCGGCGTGTCGACAAAGGAGATGATCGGCCGCCGGAAACGGGCTGCGAGGCTCATGATCCGGATCGCCTTGCGGTAGCCCTCGGGTCGGGGCATGCCGAAGTTCCGCCGCAGCTTTTCGGCCGTGTCCCTCCCCTTCTGATGCCCCACCACGACCACGGGTTCGCCCTCGAAACGAGCGAGACCGGCCACGATCGCCGGGTCGTCTGCAAACCTGCGGTCGCCGTGAAGCTCGATGAATTCGGTGAAGATGCTGTGGGCGTAGGCCATGATATGCGGGCGGTCCGGGTGACGCGCGAGCTGGCACTGCTGCCAGGGCGTCAATTCGGAAAAGACCCGCATGGTCACCGCCGCGAGCTCTTTCCTGGCGGCAGTCAGGTCGGCCTCCGTGACAGGACTGGAGGTCCCGGCGGACTCCATCTCCTGAATTCGGGAGCGGACCGCTTCGATGGGTTCGAGGAACGG
Source organism: Candidatus Sulfomarinibacteraceae bacterium (assembly GCA_963741385.1). Classification (GTDB taxonomy): domain Bacteria; phylum Acidobacteriota; class Thermoanaerobaculia; order Thermoanaerobaculales; family Sulfomarinibacteraceae; genus Sulfomarinibacter. The sequence continues at coordinate 356,754 of CAVUHO010000014.1, read as the reverse complement.
GGGCGTCGGTGATGCCATTGCGCGACTGTAACCCGGAATGGAGCTGAAATCTACTTCACGGGCGCCACCAGCGACGGCAGGTAATCCGCTGGAAATTCAAACCCGAGGAGAAAAAGGATGGTGGCCGCGATGTTTCCGAGCCCCGGATCGGCGACCGCAGGATTGGCGATGAGACCGTCGATTCCGGCGCCGATCAGCCAGAAGGGCACCGGCGACAGGGTGTGACTGGTCTTGACCATCGGTCGGCCGTGACCGTCGCGTTTGACTTCGCCCGTGGTTCTGTCGACTTCCCACATCATGTCTGAATTTCCGTGGTCGGCGGTGACAAGGAGGGTCGCTCCAGCCTCACGCACCACTTCCAGGATCTTTCCGACACACTCATCGACGACCTCGACCGCAGTCACCGCCGCCGGCAATGACCCGGTGTGGCCGACCATGTCGCCGTTGGCGAAGTTTGCCCTGAGAAACCGGTGGCCGTTGGTCCTCAGGTCCCCGATCACGACATCACAGACCTCACGAGCCTTCATCTGCGGTTGTTGGTCGAAAGGCTGGTGGCCGCTCGGTATCTCGACCCAATCTTCCAAGGACTCATCGAACTTCCCGGAGTTGTTGCCGTTCCAGAAGTACGTCACGTGGCCGAATTTCTGGGTTTCCGCGGTCGCGAGCTGGCTGACGCCGTTGTGGACGAGGTACTCGGAAACGGTATGCGATATCGCGGGCGGGCTGACCAGAAAGCGCTTCGGAATTCCGAGGTCGCCGTCGTACTGCATCATCCCCGCATACAGGATGTCGGGAAGTCGGCCACGGTCGAATTTCGTGAAGTCGGGATCGGTAAACGCGCGGGAAATCTCGATCGCCCGATCGCCGCGGTAGTTGAAGAACACGACTGAATCACCGTCCCGAATCGGCCCAAGAGGCATCCCCTCCCCATCGACAATCACGAACGGCGGCAGGTCCTGGTCGAGAATCCCTGGATTCTCGGCGCGGAGGACGCGAACGGCTTCGTCAACATCCGTGAAGGTCCTGCCCCGGCCCTCGACATGAGTCAACCAACCGCGCCGCACCATCTCCCAGTCCGCTTCGTAGCGATCCATGGTGATCTGCATGCGGCCGCCGCCGGACGCCACCGCGGCGTCGGCCCCGGCGGCGCGGGCCGCGGCGAGGACCGGTTCGAGCCGATCGAGGTAGGTGTCAAAGGACACCGGATCCACATCGCGTCCGTCGGCGAGGGCGTGGACCCGAATCCTGCGGACCCCTTCCTTCACCAATTGCCGGATCATGGACAGGAGATGGTCGATGTGGCTGTGAACATATCCGTCGGACAGCAGACCGATGAGGTGGAAGGTTGATCCCCGTTCCACGACCGGTGCGACAAGGTCGCGCCACGCCCTCCCGCGGAACATCGAGCCATCGGCGATGGCTCGATTGACGAGTTGGGCGCCCTGGACAAAGATGCGTCCCGCCCCCATCGCGTTGTGGCCGACTTCGGAGTTCCCCATGTCGTCGTCGCTCGGCAGCCCGACAGCGGTTCCGTGCGCCTTGAGTTTCAGGAAGACCTGCGCCTCGGTAGAAAGGCGGTCGAGATTGGGGGTCGAGGCCAGATCAACCGCATTCCCGCCGTAGCCCTCGGCCCGGCCCCTGTAGAGTCCGACGCCGTCGAGAATCAGCAACACCAGTTGCCCGTGGACGCCGGCAAAGTCCGGACTGGATTCAAGTGCGAAATCGTTCATCGTGGACTCCTGTGGTTCTCAACTACTGCGGACCGACCGTCATTCCAGCCGGCGCTTGTCGGGGGGTGGCGGCTGCCCGAACCGGTGATCCTGGCGGACGGCCTGCGGGTTCGGATGGCAATCTTGATTCTCAGGAGAACCGGCCGATCCGGGACCGCTCAGCGACTCACGAACCCGGAGTCTCGGTACGGCACGACCTCAGCAGCACGACGCTGATGTTGTCGTTTCCACCGCGCTGATTGGCTGCATTGATCAACCGCTCGCAGGAATCGTCGAGCGATCCGTGGGCCTCGAGGAGTCCAGCGATCTCGTCGTCGGTAAGCATCGAGTTGAGTCCGTCGGAGCACAAGAGGTAGAGATCGCCGTCCAGAAGATCCGCTTCGAGGACGTCGACCCTGGGCTCGCTGGTGCCGCCGAGCGCCTGAGTGACCACGTTCTTCAGAGGATGGTTGCGCGCCGCTTCCTCGGTCAGAAAACCAGCTGTCACCTGTTCGTGGACCCACGAATGGTCATCGGTCAGCAGCGTCAACTTTCCCCCGCGCAGCCGATAGGCGCGGCTGTCGCCGACGTGACAAATCACGAGTTTGTCGTCGATACGCTGATGGACCGCGACGACAACTGTGGTTCCCATGCCCTTGAGGTCGGCGTCGTCACGCATTTCCTGGGTGACCCGGTGGTGTCCAGCCACCACTGCGTCAATGACGGCGTTGGCGGGCGCGCTGTGCGACGGGTCCCAGTGTTCTGGCCAGGTTTCGTCGGTTTCACTGACGGCGGTCGAGAGGGTTCGCAAAATCTCCTCGGTGGCGACCCGTGAGGCCACCTCGCCTGCCGCATGTCCCCCCATGCCGTCGGCAACAACAAACACACCGTGTTGAGGATCGAGCACGAACACGTCTTCGTTGATCCGCCGCTTCATGCCGACGTCGGTCCGGCCGGAGGCCTCAATTTCAATTCGGTTGCTCAAATCAAACTTCACCGTATTTCAACTCCGGCGCCTGAATCGTTGAAACAGACCGCCCTCTTTGTCGCTGTCATTGCCTGCCGACTGACTCAGGACCTCGCTTGCCTTGGCGCTGGTCGGGTCGAGAGCAAGAGCCTCCTCGGCCAGACGCGCCGCCCGGCTCTTCATCCCCGCGGCCAGGGCCAGGGCGGCGGCCTCCGCCTTCATCGCCGCATTCGCCGGCTCGAGCGACGCCGCGCGTTCCATGTGGCGCATGGCGTCGCGCACCTTGCTCGGCACCTTGGCCAGCCCCAACGCGTAGAAGTAGTGGGCACGGGAGTTCTCATCATCGTGGTCGATGGCTCCCTTGAGATGTTCCAGAGCCTCCGCGACATTTCCGTCGCGCATACACTGCGAGCCCTTGGCGGCAAGGCGACGGGAGATTTCCTTCGGGTCCATCTTCTTGGTGTCGGTGCCCTTGGAAATCTCGATGTCGTACCTGTCGCGGCTCGACGGGTGACTGAGAACGTTGAAGGCTTCGGTAATGCTCTGAAATCTCTCTTCTGCAACCAGCCGTTTTTCACCGGTAAATTTGTCCGGGTGGTAGCGGTGCGCGAGCCTGCGGAACGCTGATCGGACCTCCTGGTCCGTTGCATCGCGTTCGATTCCCAGCGTGTCATAATGTGTCAGCTTGTGACGCATACTCGATCACTCCGTCAATGACCATTCGAACCTACCACGTCCCCTGAACCGGTGCAACGGCGGTAAGGCAGCCCCTGAAACTCCTGCGTCTGAAGGCGGAACCCGAGCAAGTCGGCGACGCGGCTCTGTCTGCGGGTGCCGGACCCATCCGGCACCGCGGTCATCGCCTGGTCCCGGATCTCACGTTGCGTTTGTTGAATCTGCGCACCATACGGCTTACCGCTGACGCGTGCTCATCAGGCGGTGTGCCAATTCGCGGGTGACGGGGTTGATGTTGCGGTCACGCGAAACCCTCATTTTGTCCCGCGGGGAGAGCTGCGGAATGATCCTGGTGGCCGTATAGACGGGAGTTTTCGGGTTCATGGCGAGGGCGACGATGACCGGATAGAGCCGCAGCCATCGCCGGTTGTCGGCGATGGCCTTGATCACCTCTTCGGCGACGCTTCGCGACGCCGCAAATCGCTCCACCTCGAGGTCGGAGAGCTTCGGGCTCGCGAGCACCGACCGTTGGACAAGCCGGTTGCGGCTGTTGATCAGAATCGCCCTTTCCTCACGGGTTCCCCGCAGTGCACAGATGATCCGCTGGTGGACGCTCATTCTCAGGAGCCGGCCATGAGCCGAGTGGGCCCCCGCCCGTTTGACGGCGTCTGCGAGCGATGGATCCTCGTCGGATTGCACGTACGGCAATGAGTCTTCATTGGGGATGTGAGCGCCGATGGCGCGCAGGGATTCAATCGCTTCCTCGATGCTCCTGCCGGACACCAGCAGAGCCTCTTCTTCTTCGGCGAGAGCTTTCTGAATGAACTCCTCTTCGAACTCGCGCACCCTGCGCAGCACGACCTGGTTGACCTCGGGGTTGGCACGGAGGTCGTCGAGGATCTCGAGACAGCTGAAGAGCCGCACGTGGTTGGTGATGATGATGTCCTGCACGATCGGCGTCGCATGGCGGGCGAGCACCCGGAGGGTCTCGTTCGACACGTTTGCATGTGCGGCGACTGCTGACCACACGGCCTCGCTGTCGCGGACCCGAATCAGCAGGTCGAGGACCATCGGATCCGGCGGGCTGGCACGAAGCCAGGCGAGAATTGTCTCTTCGTCCTCGCTTTTCAACGATTGGGCGGCCACCTCCGCGAGCTCACTGTCGGGATCGGCGGTCAGGACGGTCTGCAGACTCAGAAGGTCTTCGCGCGAGACCGGAAGCAGACCCTGTGCGGCAAAGAGACGCACCTGTCTCGGTACTTTTCCGCGAATGATCCCGCTGATCAGATCGGCTGCAGCGGTAGGCTGTGTGTCAACCATCAGGGGGTCTCGGCCCGAGCACCACAAGCCCCTCCGAGCTGACCTCGGTGTGGACCACCTGACCAGGGCGGCCGAGATCGTCGTAGGTGTGGCCCGTGACCTCGAGGCTTGCCGCGCCGGCATCCCCAACCGTCAGCTTGACCGGCCCGGCCAGCTCGATCCTCTCCTCGGTGCCGCCGGACAAGAGCTTTCCACCCGCCGCGCCGTTGTGATCCCGGTAGTGAATCCAGCACTCCATCTCCGGTCGCACTCGAATGATGATCGACACCATCTCCGCCGCCGACGGCACGCTTTCCTGAGCGATCACCGGCGACGGCGTGGGGAGTCGAGGCTCGCTGACGACTGGTTGGGTGGCGCGGCCGTCGCTCAAGGCGGGGCGCTGGCGACGGACGGCGGAATACTGGCCCTCGTCCCCCGAACTTCTCCAGATGACGAACGCCGCGGCAATCAGAATCGCCGCCGATGCCGCCACCGGCGCCCAGAAACGCCACCGTACGGTGCGGACGAGGGGGGGATCATCGAGAATCAGGCTCGGGTGGGATCCCGAGGCCAGCAGGAACCGGTCCCACGCCGCCTCGAACGCGTCGGCGAGCGGCTGAGGATCGGCGCCGACCACTTTCGCGTACTGGGCCACGAAGTTCCGGCAGAAGACCCTCTGCGGGAGAAAGCGGAAATCCCCGTTTTCGAAGCCCAGCAGGATCTGCTTCGAGATCTTGGTCTCGGCCGCGATGTCCTCGAGGGTCAGCCCGGCTTCCGTGCGGAGCCGCTGCATCTCCTCACCGAAGATCTTCGGGTGTTTGGGGGTCCCCTCCATCGCATGTCTCACCGGAGGATACTATCACCCCCCGCTGTCCGCGAGCATCGCGCTCGATGAGTGAGAGAGCGGCCTCGCGCACCTCCGGAGACAGGTTTTTCCGCCCCACCACCTGGCGCAGGTCGCTAGCCGACAATTGGACGAGGACGCTGAGCGCGAGCGGCAGCGGCGTTGATCCCGATTCGACCACGGCGCGGCGCACTCCACGATACGTCCCCCAACGGCTGTGGCGCGCCAGTTCCGCGAGAAACTCCGCCGGAACATCAACGGTGTTGAGGATCACCAGGATGTCGTTCTCCACCAGGCGGGGGTTGTTCAGCAGGGCTGTCAAGACCTGCACGTCACCCGAGGCGGTCAGCGCCCGGAACAGGGCTCGATGGGCGCGCCTTGCGAGCGCGATTTTTTCGCCGAGGGCCATGGAATACAGGTGATCCAGGAGCTTGCGTTCGGCGTGACGGCGCACCACCGGCGGCGTCTTCGGGGCCTGCGACAGGGCCAGAAGAGAGACCCACGGCAGCGTCGCCAGAAGGTCGACGGCGCGCGAGAAGCTGAACCCGGGGAATCCCGCCAGGAGCTCGCGAACTCCGTGTGCGTCGAGGAGACCGCGGTTCGACGCGATCGCCTCGGCGATCTGCGGTGTGCAGAACGGGCTCCTCAGCACCTGCAACGCCTCGAGCTCCCCGAGCTCGTGGTTGTTGACGAGGTCCATCAGCCGTTTCGAGTCGAGGTCACCGATCGACCGGACCATGCCTCATCGTACGTCGGCGCCCGCCTCAGTGTGACCAGCCGGCCCTCGTTCAACAAAGCTTTGACATTGAATCGGGTTCGCTGTCAATCCTCGTCGGTGGGTGCGGGGTTCAGGATCGCGCGAAGCCGTTGCCGTAAGCGGACAACTTCGAGAGATGCGATCGCGGCCTCCGGCTGGGGAATGTTACGGAGTGCATGTTTGCGGAAGGCGATCCTGGTCAGCAGGCGGGCGATCACAGTTCGTTCGTTGCGCAGAGGCCACCAGTCACTTCGCAACCGGCGGCGGTAATAGGGAATGACCTCCACGACCCACGACGGCGCCAGCGAGAGTGCGACCTCTTCAGTGAGCTGCCGCTTCAGGATTGTGTGTTCGGAATGGAGAAAGCCGGCGAGGATCAGGACGTAACCGGCGTACAACACGGGGAGAACCACGAGCCAGGTCTGCATACCACCGCCGGGCGCGAACGGCCCGACCAGCGTCAGGGTCACGTTCCAAACGCCGTGCAGAACGGCGGCTGCGAGCAGTCCGATCAATACCCAGGCGACCCTCTGCCACCGCTTGCTGGTCAGAACGGCGTGTCCCAGGAAGCCGCCGAACGTGGCGCTTGCCAGACCGTGAACCCCCGCCGCCAGAAACGTCCGGCCGACGACGAGAATCAGGAGATCGCCCACCCCCATCGTGGTGCCGATCCCGATTCCATAGATGTAGTTCTCGGTCACCGCGAAACCCAACCCCACGGCCGTGCCGTAGACGAAACCGTCCGTGGGGTTGTCGAAGTTCCGGGTCAGCAGCACGACGAGCAGCACGCCGATCGCCTTGGCGGACTCCTCGATCAGGGGGGTTGCCACACCGGTGAAGACGAGCGGTGAAAGATCCCCCCCGGCGCCGAGCCAGATCCGGTTGAGCGTAACCAGAGTGAAGACGGCAATGGCCGGCGCGGCTGAGGCACCCCACAGAAAGACCGCGGCCACCATGTGCACCGGTTCGCGGTCGTAGCGATCCAGAAACCATACGAAGACCACAATAATCAGCAGTAGCGTGGTCGAAACCACCATCGACGCCAGCAGGATGAGGGCGCCGGTCAAGCTCACGGTAGGATCAACTCGAGGCCGTCGACCGGATGCCCGGCAAAGAAATCACGCGCCGCCTCGACATCGCGGCGGATCTGGGTCATCAACTGCATGGTCGAATCGAACGCCCGCTCGTTCCGCAGCCTGCGCAGGAAAAAGAGCCGCACCCTCTCCTGATAGACGTCCGCCGTGAAGTCGAGGAGGTGGCTCTCCACCGTCGTCAGCGAGTTCTGATACACCGTCGGACGGACTCCGATATTTGTCACTGCCGCAAAGGTGCGGTTGAACGACGGAATGTGGACGGCGGTGACATACACGCCGTGGTTCGGCTCGATTTCGTTTTCGACCTCGATGTTGAGGGTCGGGAAACCCAGGGTCCGGCCGAGGCGCTTGCCCTCGAGCACTCTGCCGTCGATAAAGAAGGTTCGTCCGAGCAGGGTCGCAACCTCCTCGACGTTTCCGGACGCCACCGCTTCGCGGACCCTGGTCGACGAAACCACGCCGCCGGCGGCCTCGACGATGGGTGCCGCTGCCGCCGCGAAACCGAGCTCTTCCCCCATCGACTTCAGGAGGGGGACGTCGCCGCCGCGGTCGGCGCCGAAGCGGAAATTCTTGCCGATGAAAACTTCCCGCACCGCGAGCCGATCAACCAGCACTTCGCGAACGAACTCGGCGGCCGCCATCCGGGCCAGCCGGTGGGTGAACGGGAGCACGAGGGTCGTCTCGATACCCGTCCGCTCGATCAGGGCAAGCCGCTGTTCGAGAGTGGTGACCAGGCGGGGGGCCTCGCTGGGACGCAGGAGCTTGATGGGGTGCGGGTCGAAGGTCATCGCCACCGATGTCGTCGAGGCGGCCTCGGCACGCTCCACGACGTGGGAGAGCACGGCCTGGTGGCCGACGTGGACGCCGTCAAAGTTGCCGATGCTGATCACCATCCGGCGCGGCGGTTCGTCGTTACCGAGCGGGTCGCGAAGGACCTGCATGGCGTTTGTCAGCCCAGCACCGGCAGGTTCGCCGCGATCTTGCCCGGGCTGAGGATCCGGAAAATCCCACCCACGACGTCGTACGGGTGAGCGTCCGTGATCTCCACCTCGACCAGGGACCCGGCCGGCGCGGTGCCGTCGTTGATGAGCAGTCGGCCGTCGATCTCGGGAGCCTGTCTTTGCAACCGGCCTTCGAGCAGCAACTCCATCTCCGCCAAGGGCCCGGTGACAAGGGCCGGGAGGGTTCGGCCGACGAGCGCGAGGTTGTGCGCGAACGCGATATCCTGCTGCGCCTCGAGGAGGGCGCTGTGACGCTCCTCCTTGGTCTCCTGAGCCACCGGATCGCCGAGCTCGGCGCCGGGGTTCTCGTCCTGCCAGGAATAGGAGAAGGCCCCGAGATGATCGAACCGGATCTCGTGGACGAAATCCATCAGCTCCTGGAACTCGGCATCGCCCTCCCCCGGGAACCCGACGATAAACGTGGTGCGGACGACGAGTTCGGGGACGGTCGCACGCGCTCGCTCGATGAGCCGTCGATAGCTTCGCGCGTCCCCTCCCCTCTTCATCGCCTTGAGCACCGGGCGGCTGGCGTGCTGCAGGGGTAGGTCCAGGTACGGGAGGAAACGGCGGTTCGACGCCATGAGTTCGAAGAGGGATTCATCGAGGGTCGCCGGATAGGCGTAGAGGAAACGGATCCATGGGATGTCGGTTTGAGCCAGCAGCCTTTCCACCAGGGTGCGGAGCCCGTGTTCAAGACCGAGATCTTCACCATAGCGGGTGGTGTCCTGGGCGATCAGGACGATCTCCTGGATACCCTGCCGGCGCAGGGCCTGCGCCTCGGCGACCAGGTCGTCGACCGTCCGCGAGCGGAATGCCCCCCGCATCGCCGGGATATGGCAGAACGTGCAGGGGTTGTTGCAGCCCTCGGCGACCTTCAGATAGGCGTGGCTGCCGGTGGAGACGATGCGTGGGCTCGAGTGGTCGTAGACCCTCAGAGCACCACGCTGGTCGGGAATATGGGCTGCCATCTCGCCCCGCACCGCTTCGGTGATCCGTTCGAGCTCGTCGAGTCCGATGAACGCGTCGATCTCGGGGATCTCTTGCTGCAACTGGGCGGCGTAGGCCTGCGCCATGCACCCCGCGACCACCAGACGTCGGACCCGGCCCGTCTTCTTGGCCTCGACCACCTCGAGCACGGCCTCGATCGACTCCCGCTTGGCGTCGTCGATAAACCCGCAGGTATTGACCACGACCACGTCGGCCTCGGTCGGGTCGGCCGTCAGCTCGATACCGGCCCTGTGGAGGTGACCGAGCATCAGTTCGCCGTCCACCAGGTTTTTCGCACAGCCGAGGCTGATCATCCCCACCCGAACGGGGACGTCAACCCGCGCCCGCGCCGTGTCGGCGTTCTTGATGTGCACGTCGAAGCCTCCAGCCGAGGGATTCTACCCGATCCCCGATGCGTCAAGATGCTCGGCGACCGCTTCGGCCGCGTTTCGCGACGCGCCCCGCTCACCGAGCCGTTGCCGAACCACCGCCAGTTCGGCGCGCTGAACGGGGCCGCCGGACCGTAGAAGCTCCGAGGTGACTGCGGCCAGACGATCCGGGCGCCATTCCGTTTGCAACAGCTCAGGTGCAATGGTCTTGCCGGCGATGAGGTTCACCAGAGCCACGTTGGGAACGCTGACAAGCAGCCGGGCCAGGGCATACGTCAATCCCCGCAGCCTGTAGCCGACCACCATCGGCACGTCGAGGAGGGCACATTCCAAGGTGGCGGTGCCGGATGCTGTCCACGCCAGCACCGAACGCGCGAGTTCGAACCTGCGCTGTTCCCCGCGAACCCGGATCACGCGCGGGTCCGTCCCGGTCTGTGTGAGGACGGAGTCTACAAGCTGTGTGACTCCCGGCGCCTCCACCAGAACCGCCTCGGGGACCTCGGCCGGGGGCAGCCGCCGCAGGGTCTCGATCATGACCGGCAACAACTGGGTCACCTCCATCTCACGTGACCCGGGAAGCAGGGCGATCCGCCCTTCGACGACCTCGCGCGGCCGGTCGAGGAGGCCGACCCGCGCGATCTCGTCGACCAGAGGGTGGCCGACGTATCGCGAGCGGACTCCGTGCACTTCGTAAAACGGGACTTCGAACGGCAGGAGGCACAGGACCTCGCGCGCGAGACGGCGAACGGTTCGGACTCTCCCCTGGCGCCACGCCCACAGCTGAGGCGAGACGTAGAGCACCACCGGCACGCCGAGGCGCCGGAGGCGGGCTGCAAGCCGCAGGTTGAAGTCCGGGGAATCCACGAGGACTGCCAGAGCCGGTCGGCGGCGCGCGGCCTCGTCGACCAGGCGATGCATCAGCCGCCGGATTCGCGGAAGTTCCCGCAGGACCTCCACCAGACCCATGTGCGAGAGTTCGTCGATCGAGGCCACGGGCTCGAGCCCGGCGGCGATCAACCGTTCTCCACCGACGCCGAAAGCCTCCACACCGGGTCGCAGCCGTTGCAACTCATCGAGCAGGTTGCCGGCGTGAATATCGCCCGAGACCTCCCCTGCAACGATCAGCAGATCGGATTTACCTCGCAGTGTCATACAAGCCCCCGGCCCCCCTCCACATGCGGCTCGCAGTGTACAACGCGACCGTCAGGAGGACAGCAAGGGACTGTAGGCGATGCGCTTGCCTCAGGGGAATGGGTACATCAACCAGCCGAGAGCAGTACTGCCGACGACCATGATCAGAAAGGTCTTGAAGAACAGGTTGCGGCGGCCGCGGGCCGTGCGGCGCCAGAGAAAAGCGAAGAACACCGACACCAGCACCGCATGCCACAGCATCAGGAACAGGTGGTCCATCATCAGTCCTTCTCGCCGCGGGCGATGTCCGACACGTCGAGAACTGCGAGGAGATTCATGAGGCCGCCGGTGTAGAGAAATGTGTTGCCGTAGGCAAAGCCGGCGGCCGATGGGCTGCCGCCTCCCATCAGACCGAAGGGAAAGCCCCCGAGGACCTCGCCGAACCCGTTGAGCCAGACGATCCGCAGCAGATACAGGACACCGTTGCCGAGGCAGGCAAAGGTGGCCAACCACGAGAACGGGTCTTGTGGTTTCGGCGTGCCGAGTTCTCCGTTGAGCAGCACGCCGGTGACGAACGCGCAGAGGATCACAGCGCCGAAAACCACGGCCCGCTCCCGGCGGCCGAGGATCCAGTGGCCGAGACCCGGCACCAGCCAGGCGACGGCCAGGAGCGCGGCGGGCGCACGGCCCTGAGCTTCACCTTCTCCACGTCCCTCGGAAAGTGTCTTCGCGCCTTTTTTGTCGTCGGCCGTCACCCTGCCTCCCCGCCCCGCACGGTTTGCAGAGCGCCGCGCATTCTCTCGTAGGTCCGGCCGATATCCTCGGGAATCACCCGGGTTCCGCCGATCACGGTCATCAGATTATTGTCGGCGTGCCAGCGTGGGACGATGTGAAGATGAAGGTGCTCTTCGATCCCCGCCCCGGCGGCTTCGCCGACGTTGAAGCCGACGTTGAATCCGTGCGGATGATAGAGCAGACGAATGGCCGCAATCAGATCCTTGGCGGTAGTCATGACCTCGGTCAGAACATCCACTTCCAGAGCTGCAAGGTCGCTGCAGTGGAGGATTGGCGCGACCATCGCGTGCCCGGTGGTGTAGGGATAGAGATTCAGAAGTGAAAACGAGTGCCGGCCCCGGCCCAGCGTCAACGTTGCGGCGTCGTCTTTGGATTTAAACGCAGTGCAGAAGACACACGTGCTGCGGTCTCTGTCATCGGCTGCGGAGACGTACTGAAGCCGCCAGGGAGCGTACAGAATGTCCACCACCGTCGCTTACTGCTGCAGCAGCTCTTCCCTCAGGTGCTTCCCGGGCTTGAAGTAGGGGATCTTCTTCGGCGGCACGTGGACCTGATCGCCGGTCTTCGGATTCCGTCCGGTCCGCTCTCCCCGCTGACGAATCCTGAACGAGCCGAAACCTCGGAGTTCGACCTTTTCGTTGCGACGGAGAGCCATGATGATGCTCTCCAAGATCACCTGTACCACGTCATCTGCCTGCTTGCGGGGAACGTCTGCGGCTTCCGCGACCGTATCCACCAAATCGGCCTTGGTCATGGTCATCGTTTGAACTCCTTGTTCAGGGGCGGCCGTCAGGACTGCTCTCCGCCGTTGTCGCTCGCCATCTCGTCGTCTGCGCCGGGCTCGCCCGGCCCCTCCGACGTCTCATCGGCTGTCAGTGCCGCCCGTTTTAGGTCGGTGGCCGTCGCCGGGTCAGCCGGTGCCTCGGTCACCTCTTCCGCGGCGCTTTCGCTGACAGCTTCGGTTTTCTTGACCCGCTTCTTTTTGGCCTTTGTCGTGGGCTTTTCTTCGGCTTCGTCGGCGGCGGAGGCCGGGGCCGCAGCCTCGAGAACCAGGTCTTCGGCCACTGCGTCGTCGCCGCCTGTGATCTCGGCAATTTCGATATCTTCGGCGACATCGACCACACCGCCGGCGCGCAGCGCAGCGGCCATCGCGGTCTCCGGCAGCTGGGCCTCGCCGCTCTCGACGGCCTCGCCGCCGGATATTTTGTCCTGCTGCACACCGTGCATGGAGAGCCCGATCCGGCTCTCGTGCCATTCGACTCGCAGGATGCGGCACTGAACCTGTTGTCCGGGTGTGAAGGTCTCCGCGAGCGACTGTCCGTCGTTGCGGTCGATTTCTGAAATGTGGCAGAGGCCTTCGACACCGGGCGCCAGTTCCACGAAGACTCCGAAATCGGTGACGTTGGTGACCGTACCGGTGTCGACGTCACCGACGCCGTGGCTGTTGGCGTACTCCTCCCACTCGTTGGGGAGCAGCTCCTTCATGGACAGGGAAATCCGCTGGTTGAAGGAATCGACGGACGTGATGACGGCCTGGACCTCGTCACCCTTTTGAACGACCTCGCTCGGGTGGTTGATGCGACGCGTCCACGACATGTCCGAAATGTGGACCAATCCATCGACACCGGGAACGATCTCGACAAACGCACCAAAGTCGGTGAGGTTTCGCACCACACCCTTGATCGTGCTGCCGACGCTGTAGGTCTCCGCCACCTGTTCCCAGGGATTGGGCTGGGTCGCGCGCAAGGACAGCGAGAGGCGTCGCTTTTCGGCATCCACCTCCGACACCACGACCTCGACCTCCTGGTCGATTTCGAGCATCGAACGCGGGTTCTTGATTTTCTTGGTCCACGACATCTCGCTGACATGGATCAGGCCTTCGACGCCTTCCTCGAGCACGACAAAGGCGCCGTAATCGACGATGCTGACGATCTTCCCCTCGACCCTCTTGCCGACCGGATACTTTTCCGGGACCAGGAGCCATGGGTCTTCGAACCGCTGCTTGTAGCCGAGGGAAACCCGTTCGCGGTCGCGGTCGAACCGCAGGATGACGACATCGACCTCGTCACCGACCTTGAAGTACTCCGACGGGTGGCCGACGCGGCCCCACGAAATATCGGTAATGTGCAGGAGACCGTCGAGACCGCCGAGATCGACGAACACCCCGTAGTCCGTGATGTTCTTGATCACGCCGTTGATCAGCTTGCCCTCTTCGAGGGTGGCCATGGTCTCGTCTTTGATCTTGCCCTGGGACTCTTCGAGGATCGCCTTGCGCGAGAGAACCACGTTCGAGCGGCGACGGTCGAAGGAGATGATGCGAGCATCGATCTCCTGTGCGAGGTAGTCTTCGAGCCGCCGGTTCGGCAGCAGGTCAACCAGTGATCCCGGCAGGAACGCGCGGACGCCGATGTCGACCGACAGCCCACCCTTGACCCGCTCCAGCACCTTGCCGGTGACCGGGGTCCCAGCCTTGAAGGCGTCTTCGATGGTGCGCCATGTCTTCAACTTCGCAGCGCGGTCGCGCGACAGCCGGACGCGCCCCTCGGCCTCGTCGAGGCGCTCGACGAAGACCTCGACCTCGTCGTTCACCCGGACCTGAACCTCGTTGGTCACCGGATCCGTGAACTCCGCCACCGGAACGCTGCCCTCGCACTTGTATCCGATATCGACGAGTACTTCTTCGCTCGTCACGGCCACAACAGTGCCGTGTACGACCTCGCCCTCCTTCAGGGACTGCAGCGAGTTCTCCATGAGCTGTTCCATGGAGAGCCCATTCATGCCCCCCTTCGCGTCCTGTTCGCCATTCACTTCCGGGTCCGTGTTCAAGTTCGTTCCTCCTCGCTAGATACACCCCATTGTGAACCTAGCCGCCGTAATTTGATGACCTTACGGGTTCATCCCCTGTGCTGTCAAGCATTCCGATGCAAAAGCTCCCCGACCTCCGCGAGCAGCCGATCCACCACCTCGTCGAAGGTGAGACCGGTGGTATCGATCACCACCGAGCCGCGCGCGACCTGGAGCGGTGATTCGGCCCTCGAGGTGTCCTGCAGGTCACGTTGACGTTGCTGCCGGAGCACTTCGTCGAGGCTGATCGGGTTTTCCCCGGTGGACAGATCCCGGTGGCGGCGGAGCGCGCGCTCATCCGCGCTGGCGGTCAGGAAGATCTTGAGGTCGGCATCGGGCAGCACCACGGTGCCGATGTCGCGTCCCTCCATCACGCCGCCGGAGCGCGCGGCCAGCCCCCGCTGCAGCGGAACCAGAGCTTTTCGGACCTCGGCTATGGCGGAGACCGCCGACGCCATCAACGAACACTCAGGGGTTCGAATCTCCGGACTGACGTCGGCTCCGTCGATCAGGATTCTCGTCCCGTCGCTCCCGACCTCGATGTCGATGACGTGCTCATCCATCAGTTCCGGCACGCGCCGGGCCGCAGCGTCGTCAATCGGCATCGTCACGCCGCCGCGGAGCGCGAGCAGCGCCACCGCCCGGTACATCGCCCCGGTGTCGATGTAGGGCAGGCCCAGGCGTTCCGCCAACCCCGCGGCCACCGTCGACTTTCCGGCCCCGGCCGGGCCGTCGATGGCGATCAAGATCTTTCGTGGAGGTTTTATTGGGGTCGTTTCGGCCACCGAATGGCGTCCTTTCTCGGTCACATGAGCGGACATTGTACAGGGTGCCGTATGCTCGTCCAATCATGTTTGACCAGTCGATGATCCTCAGGGACGAGACCCGGGTGTGCGCCGTCACGGCAGTTGGGGCATTGCGGGTGGCCATCGGCTACCCCAACACCTACTTCGTCGCCATGTCGTCCCTCGCATTTCAGTGGGTGGTCGAACTGACCGCGGGCTTTGCCGATGTCGGAGTCGAGCGGTTCTTCACCGACCCTCCCCTGCTCGGCCGGACGTTGGAGAGCGGCAGCCACCTCGGTGACTTCGATGTCCTGGCTTGGACCTGCTCCTTCGAGCTCGACGAGCCGAATATTCTCGCAACCCTCGATGCCGCTGGGATCCCGAGGCGCGCGAGCGACCGGGACCACACCCACCCGCTCGTCGTTGTCGGCGGCGCCGTGGCCTCGATCAACGCGCTGCCGTTGTCGCCCGCGGTCGACGTCTTCGTTCTCGGCTCGGCCGAACTCCTGTGGCCGAGGTTTCTCGAGCTCCTGCGGGGAGAGTCCGATCGCCGCCGCCTCCTCGAGGAACTGGCCGAAATGGATGGTTTTTTCGTTCCAAGCCTCCACCTCGACAGCCGGGGCGCGCCACTCGGGAAACGCCGCCGGGTCGAAAAACGAGATGCCCACATGGCCGATCCCGCCATGGTGCCGGCCTCCCACGTCGTCACGCCGCACACCGAGTACAGCGGCAGGGGGCTGATCGAGATGTCGCGCGGTTGCCCCGAGAAGTGCCGCTACTGTTGGGTGAGCTACAACTATGGGCGTCTGCGTTCCTACTCCACCGAGGGGATCTTGGAACGCGTCGACCGGCTCTCCTCGATCACCAACCGGATCGGTTTTGTCGCGACCGCGGTGGGCGACCATCCCGATCTGGCTGAGATTCTCGACGCCTGCCGCAGGCGCGGACTGGAAATTGGCTTGTCGTCGCTGCGGATTCCGGCCATGCGAAGAGAGATCCTGGAACCGCTGGCTGCTTCGGGAGCGCGATCGGTGACCATCGCCCCCGAGACCGGGACCGACCGGTTGCGCCGGTCGCTCAACAAACCGATCTCGAATGATGCGATTCTCGAGGCCGTTGACACGGCGCAGGCCTGCGGCATCGAGAATATCAAGATGTACTTCATCATCGGTCTGCCGGGAGAGACTGATGACGACCTCCGCGGCATCGCCGACCTCCTGCGAAGGGCGCAGGAACTGATGGTCGCCCACGGTCGCAAGCGCGGCAGGGTGGGAACCCTGCTCGCGGGTTTCAACGTCCTGGTCCCCAAACCCTATACCCCCTACGCTCGGGAAGCCATGTTGACCCGCGGGGAGACCAGGAGAAGGATGGGGATCGTCGAAAAGGCAGCTGGCGGCATATCGAACCTGCAGATCGACCGGCCGTCCTACCGGTCGGCGCAATGGCAGACCTATCTCAGCCGAGGCGATATCTCGGTCTACGGTGCGTTGGAGGACGCGGCTTCAGGAATGGCGCTGGGGGGACTGCTGACCTCCCACCGCGAAGCCGTGGACGGCTCCACCCTGCAACCGGTCGAGGGCTCTCCGCTGTGGCAGTTCGTGGTGTCGGCGCCGGTAACCCGGTAGTTCGGGCGTTTCAACGGGAGCCGGAAACGGGCCGACGGCTCAGGTTGCGGTTCGGCGCGACCAGGACTGGGATCTCGAACTGCGGCATTTCGGGGTCGTCGGTCGAAACCCGGATCCACCCCTCGACGCTGCCGCGGAGAGTCTCGGAATCGATCCCCTCGACCAACCCGGCCCGGATCGACTGTTGGGAGGACGTCTCGCTGTTGTAGGCGACCGCGGTGAAAACCTTCGGGTGAGAGACCTCGATCGATGTGACGGTGAACTTCCGTCCGCCGTAGCGACTCAAGGTCACGATCGCCGACCGACCAGGGTCATTCGCCCCCTGAGCCGTCCACACTCTGACCACCTCCGGTCGCGCCTCGATCAGCGGGCGGACCCGGACCGTGTAGGGGATCGCGATCTCTGGGGCCGCGGGATCATCCGTGGCCAGTTTCACCTCACCCGAGTAGAGGCCGGCCGCCAGCGACGGTGCCGCGACGATTTCGACCCATACATCGCCCACTGCAGGCTTCAGCCCTTTGTGGGGCTCCGCCATGCCCCAGGGGGTCTGATCCCGGTCCCCGACCGGCTCGGTTGGGGCTGCGGCCTCGCCCACCGACTGCGTCGTCACTGTCAGTTCCGGCAACGGCACCGCCGTCCTCCGGATCGTCAACGGTTCTCCATCGGTTCGGCTCAACAGAAGGCGTTCCATCGCCGGGCTGCCGTGGACGGTGTTCAGAGTGAAACGGAAGACGGGTTTCGCGACAATCGGCATCTGCACGTCGACTGTGAAGCGGAGCCTGAGGTTTTCCGACCCCGGAACATCAGTTGATACGTTGATCGCCTTGGACACCCGACCGTTCTGCATGGGCTCGGTCTTCATTTTCACCGTGAGCGTTCCCGACCCACCTGCCGGGATGACCGAGTCGAACTCGGCAACGGTGCATCCTCACGAGGGTGCGGCGCGCAGAATGTGGACCTCTGCTTCGCTTCTGTTGTGAAAAACAAAGGTGGCCATGGCCGTCGTTCCGGCGGTCACCGGTCCCACCTGGAGTTCGCTGGACTCGACCTGGAATGCCGGATGGGCGTCCCCTCCCGGCACCGCCGCAGCAGTCAGAAGCAACGCACCCACAGCGGCAAACACGACGCCGCAGCTGAGATTCTTCATGGGCAAACTCCCGGATTCGACCCGTGTCGGAAGGAGTCGAGCGCGACTCCCCTACCCGCCGATTGTATCAGCCGGCTATCGGAGAAGCGCCGAGGATCTGACCGCCTGTCCCGACTACCAGGAAGTCCACCGGGATCTTCCGCCGCGCGCGGCGCGCCGCCTCCTCGGCGAGCCGCACCAGCCCGCCACAACACGGAACCTCCATCACCATCACCCGCAACGACCTGATCTGAGCCTGATCGATCATCGCCACCAGCTTTTCGAGGTAGATTTCCTGGTTGCTGTCGAGCTTTGGACAGGCGATGGCCAGCGACCGCCCCGCCAGGTGGTGCCGGTGGAAATCGGCAACCGCGAATGCCACGCAGTCGGCGGCGAGCAGAACATGGGCATCGTGAAAGAACGGCGCCGTCGGAGGCACCAGATGGAGTTGGACAGGCCAGTGCCGCAGCTGCGACGCCTCCGCGACGGAGGGCCCCTCGCTGACCACCGATGGGACCTCCCGCATCGTCGCGCGCGATCCCGGGCAGCCGCCGCCCTGAATCTGTCCCATGACCGGAAACGCCATCCGAGGCCGCGGCGGGGAAGCGGCTGGTGCACCGCCGAGGGTCTCGATCCGTTCAGCCACCGCCGCCTCGTCAAAGTCGGCGGCTTCGCGTCGGGTCACGGTGATGGCGCCCTGGGGACAGTGGCCCAGACATGCACCCAATCCGTCGCAGTACACATCACTCACCAGGCGGGCTTTCCCGTCGATGATGGCGATGGCTCCCTCGGCGCAGGCAGTGACACAGTCGCCGCAGCCGTCGCACAGGTCTTCGTTGATCTCGACGACGTCACGAACCCCCACGATTCAGCTTCCCTTCACTATTTCGCGGAGCATGGTGAGCACCATGCGGCACGGCTCTGGAGCGTGCAGGGCGTGCGGCACTCCGGCGGGCATGCGGACGATCTCGCCGGGGCCGACCCTGACTCCGGCGCCGCCGATGGTCAGTTCGAGCGACCCGTCGACCACCTGGACCAGGGCGTCGAAGGGCGCCGTGTGTTCCGAGAGTCCCTGGGCACGGTCAAACGCGAACAGAGTCACGTTGCCTCCACCGGACTTCGCCAGCACCCGGCTGACGACGGCGCCCTCGGCCACCGCGATCAGGTCGGTCAGGGCGCTGCTGCGGTCGGCTGGCAGAGTATCGGTTGTTTTCGGCTGTATCTGGATCATGATGGCCTTCCTCGCCAACGACGCCGATCGCGTCGCCGGTTGGTGGTAGTTTCGATCGTGCGAGCGACGATGTCCTTGATCAGGGTCAAGGTCTGGGATATACCGCGCACTCGGCCATGACCCCGACAGTCGCACCGGCGGCCTCGCGCCGCCACGACGCAATGACCTCTTCAACATCCGCCACCGGATCGAAACCCAGGCGGCGCGCGAGGTCGGGATCGAGGTGGGAATAAAGCGCCACCCGATGGCGGGCGGTCTTCTCCACGAGGCGCAGCGTGGTGTGGCCGTACTGCACCCATCGCCCGGCGAGGTCCTCGAGGATCCGCTCGGGGTCCGGATTTTCGAGGAACGGAAGCATGGCATCCGAGCCGGGCCCCTTGTCGATCGCCGCGACGTACAGCAGCCGACCCCCGGGGGCCAGGAACCGGCACGCGGCATCGAGGCCCTTGTGGGCCTGGATCAAGGTCGAGTCCGACGGCGAGCCACCGCCGGAGGCCACCATCACATCGAAAGATTCGGTTCGGCTGACCTCGAACCAGGATCGTGTCCGCTCGACGGCGGCATCGAAAGCCGGGCGCCACGGCCCGGCCGCCGCCCATGCGGTGCGCCCTCCCCTCCCCTCCACCAGACAGAGGGTCATGTCCGGCGGACGTGCGTCGGCCGCCCGTGCGATCTCCTCGGCGACGGGGTTTCCCTGCAGGTTTCCCGGTTCACAGCCGGGATGCCTGAAGCACCCGCCGGCGGAGTTCCGGCCGAGCACCAGCGCGTGGTTGGTCTGGATCTCCTCGCCGCCTGCGACGCCTGGAAACACCATCTTCGGCCCGCCGCCGAACCCGGCAAAGTAGTGATGGCGAACGGTTCCCACGGTGATCAGGAGGTCTGTTTCGACCGCCCAGCGGTTGAGACGCAGGGGAATGCCGGGCCGCAGTTCGCCGACCGCGACCAGCGCCTCGCCGTCGCGGCTATTGTGTTCCACCAGCCTCACGCCAGGAGGCAGCGGTCCGATCAGCTCTCGGAAGGCTTCGGGCCCAACCGTAGGGTGGGTCCCGCAGGCGACCAGGACGGTGATCGAGCTGTCGGCAACGCCGCCCGCGCGCAGACGATCGAGGATGGCCGGCAGGACCTCGGAAAGCTCGATCTTGCGGGTGGCGTCGGGAACGATGACGGTCGCCGAGGAGCGACCCCGGGCCATCTCGCGAAGCGGAGGGCCGGCGATCGGACGATCCAGCGCGCCGCCGATCATCGCGCCGACATCGCGGCTCCCGGGCGGCGCCGTCGGTGCCAGCGGCCGGACCCGCATCCCCCGGAGATCGACTGCCACCGTTTCCAAGCCGTACGGCAATTTGACAATCACCCGGGCACGATAGCATCCTGAGGGAGATGGCATCTCCGGATGAGAGACGATCGATTTCCGATAAGGGGCGGGCATTGCTCCTGAAGCTCGCCCGCGAGACCATCACCGCCCGGCTCGAGGGACGCCCCCTGCCCTCGACGCAACCCACCGAACCTGCGCTTCTCGAACAGCGGGGCGCGTTCGTCACCCTGAAGATCGACCACCGTCTGCGTGGTTGCATCGGACATGTGGAGGGCGTGTCGCCACTGTGGCTCGCGGTGAGGGACAACGCCTTGGCGGCAGCCTTCAGAGACCCCCGGTTCGAACCCGTCACCCGTGAGGAGCTGGACGGCGTTCACATCGAGATTTCAGCACTCACCCCGATGACGCCGGGTTCCGGGGACGACATCGTGGTCGGTCGGGACGGGATCCTGATCGAACGCGGCGCCTCGCGGGGTCTGCTGCTGCCGCAGGTCGCGGTGGAGTACGGCTGGGATGCAGAGACCTTTCTCGACGCCACCTGTCGCAAGGCAGGGCTTGCAGGCGGCTCCTGGCGCGATCCCGACACCCACATCTCGACGTTCAGCGCCGAGGTCTTCGGAGAGCCCTGAGGGCTGCGGTGCGGCCACCGCCGGACGACGATCAGTCCGTGACTCCAAGCACTTTTCGTTCGTAATCCGCCACCGACTGGAATGACCTGAACGGTTGCCCCCTGGCAGTTTCCCAGTCGGGCAACGGGGCCGCCAAGGAGATGTCGAGGAGATGGGTCAGCATCGAACGAAATGCCAACAGAGCGTCGTCACCCGGGAAAAAAGTCCGCGGGTCGAACGTGTCGCCGAAGATCCGATAGGAACGCACCTGATCGCTTCCCGCACCCGGCGGATCGAGCAACAGGTCCGTCACTGAGACCGATTTCGCCTTTTCTCGCGCGACAATCCCGACCGCTATAGCCTGCAGCGTGTGGAGGTCGATCTGCTGCAGGATCCCTGAGACGTCGACCGTCAAAATGTGGCCGTCGAGGGCCATCGGAACGGCATCGGTCACGTAAAATCTCTGTTCGTCTTCGTCGGCCTCGGCCTCGGCAGGATCCGCACCCATCTGCTCGATCATTTCCTGTCGAACCTGCTCCCTCTCGGAAGCTCGACGCGCGAGTCCCCACAGAGCCACCTCGAGCTCGGGACGCGCATCGGTGGGCAGCTCGGGGTGACTCAGGGCCGCCTGGACCATGCTCCCCGCGCCTGGGGCCTCGAGCAGCAGACCGAGCTTTGCCATCCGGAGGAGGACGGCCACCGGGATCTTCTCAGTAATTCGCGAGTGGCCCAGTTCGAGGGTCTCCACCGCCGACACCACTCGTTGTTCTCGATCGAGGATCTCGGCGAGGCGTGTCGCCAGGAGCGGTTCGATGGCAATGTCCGGGTGGTTGACAAGGATGTCGTCCCAGTGCGCAAGGATCAGTTGGGTGTCGCCGTTGCGTACGGCGTTTTCGATGACCCGTGCCATCGCCGGGCCAGCGCGGGAGGCGTCGCCGCTCGCGGTGCACATGTTCCAGAGGGCGATGGCGGCGTCCACGTTCTCCGGGTGGCCGGCAAGCTCGGCCTCCAACGCCGCCGCCCCGGCGTCGACGTCTCCGCCCCGGGCCTGGCCGACGGCCTGGTCGACCACCGCGTTGTCGAGTACGGTGACCTTGGACTCGATGGCGTGGTGGAGATAGCGCTGCTCGACCTTCAGCTGCATCATGACGGCTGCAAACACCACACCGAATGCGAATCCCCAGACGTGGGCCCAGAAAGCGACGCCGCCCCCTTCGGGGAGTTGTTGTTCCAGGCTCTGGGCGGAGAACAGCTGGATCGCAAACCACATCGGGAAGATGATCCAGGCGGGGGCTCCGAACGGCCCGACCGGGACGCCGACCCAGACCAGGAAACGGATCTTCGAGTTGAAGTAGCGGACCAGGAACGCACCCATCACGCCGGCGATGGCGCCGGAAGCCCCCACCAGAGGCATCTGGAGATCGGGATAGCGAACCGCGAACATGACGCCGGCGACGGCACCCGCCGCAAGATAGAAAGCCGCGAAAATCGGACGGCCCCAGACGTCTTCCACGAACGGTCCGACCACGAACAGCATGAGGAGGTTGAAGATCAGGTGCAGCCACCCGACGTGGAGGAACAAGTAGGTCACGAGGTGCGACGCTCGGAATGAAGCAGGCACCAACCCGTATCTGCTCAAAAGCGACGAATCGATGCTTTTGAAGTAGGCCGCGATGATCGCGTCGAACCGATCCTGCTCGTACTGGAGCTGCGCCTCCTCGGCGGGCGCAGCGGGCCCGGCCAGCCGCATGTGCTCGGCGAACATGACTGCCTCGTCCTCGCCGAGCTCGTTGACAAAGATCGATCGGAACCGCGGTTCCATGTTCAGGTACGGGTGTTGAGTGTAGTATCCCAGCCCCTGCTGCAGCCGGAGAAAGCTCTCCATCTGGTTCCGGTGCTCGTCCGGCGCCATCAGGACGAAGATCACCAGGCACAGGCCCATGATGGTGAAGGTCACCCACGGCAGTCGGCGGACACTCGTTTGCTCGTGGCCGAGCGGGATGAGCATGAATTCTCCTCGACGATCCCTACGTTATTATATCCGTGCATGAGAGCAGCGTCTGTGATCCTGGTTGAAACATCCCTGCCGGGTAACCTGGGAGCGGCGATGCGGGTCGCCGCGAACTTCTCTGTACCGCGAATCGACCTGGTGCGTCCTCGCATCGACCCCCTGGACCCGGAGGTCCTGAGCTGGGCGTGCGGCGCGGATCGGCGGCTCGACTGCCGGCAGTGGGAAAGCCTGACCGAAGCCGCGGCGGACTATCGCACGCTGGTCGCGTCGGCGTCGGGTCGCGGTCGCCACAATCTCCCTGTAGTGTCGCCGAGAGAGGCAGTCCCGATCCTGCGGAGCCGCGGCCTCGAGGGCACCGCCCTGGTTTTCGGCAACGAGACCAGCGGTCTCAGGAAAGAAGACATCGACTGCTGTGATCTGGTCATCCGCGTGCCGACCGACCCGGGGTTTCCGGTGCTCAATCTGGCACAGGCGGTCGCGATCCTGGTCGCGGAAATACACCTGGCGGCCGAACCGGTTCCGCGGTCGGCCCCCGAACCCTCGCCACAGCATGAGGTGGACGGGCTGATGTCGGACCTGCGTTCGAGCTTGCTGGCCATCGGGTTTCTGGATCCACAGAGCCCGCAGCGCATCCTGCGCAAGCTCCGGCGACTCTTCGGCCGCGCCGGAGTCACCGACAACGAGGTCAAGATTCTGCGCGGAATCTGCCGGCAGATGGAGTGGGCCGCGGGCTCCCGACCGGAGGAATCGGAAGACGACCTCGGGGATGCCCCGTGAGCTGAGGCGTCAGCGAATCCCGACGTCGCGGCGAAGTCGATCGGCAAGTGCCAACAGCGAGGAATCGGTGGGGTGCCGGTCGAGGGCCTGGGACAACGTCACGGTGGCGCTGGTGAAGTCCCCCTGACGCAACTGCAGGGTGACCAGCTGAACCACCAGTCCGGGCGACGATGGATCGAGCTCCACGGCACGTTCCATGGCAAACACTGCATCCGGCATTTTCCCCGCCCTTTCGGCCATCCGCGCGATACGCACCAGCAGTGAAACATCCGATGGGGACATACCCCACGCCCTGCGAAGGTGTTCCAGGGCGACGCCGTAGTCCCCCCGCCTCTCGGCCAGGCCCGCCAACGACATGAAGGCGTACGGCGAGTCCGGGTCCATGCGGAGGGCCTCGAATGCTGCTGCCAACGCGCCGTCTTCATCACCCTCGAGGTCGCGTGCGACGGCTGTCATGGACCATGCGCGTGCGAGCAGGCGGCGGGGGGCGGACCGCTGGTTGGTGACGGCTTCGAGACAGGCGAAGGCGGTCGTTGAATCTCCCTCTTCGATCGCCCAACTCGCGCCCTCGAGCAACACCTCGGGGTGATCCGCGTGCTCTGCCAGAATCGCCCGCGCCTCGTTCAGATCGCCTTCGCGCCGCAGTTCCCTGGCAAGGGCGAGAGCGGTCTCCACTCGCCGTCGCGGATAGAGGTCCCGCCGCAGTTCGAGACTCCGAATCCTGACGGCACGCTCGTTTTCCGGGGTGAGCTCGAGTTCCGGCTCTCTCTCGTCCGGGGCCAACGCAGTTGCCACTGCGAGGTTTTCGAGTGCCGAGCTGATATCGCCGCGAGCAATCAGCATCAGTGCGCGCAAACGATGCAGGTGCGCCGATGTGGGGTCGCGCACGAGGGCCTCGTCCAACCACGGGATGGCGGCGGCCGGGTCGCCCGCAAGCAGGTAGGCGCGGGCCAGATTCGTCGGACCGGCGGGGTGTGCCGCCATCCACTGCCGCTGGGCAAGGCCGTAACGCATGAGAACCGCAAACGCGAGGTCGATCGGCGCCGATCCGAGTTCTCTGACCGGCAGTCGACGCGATCTCTGAACCGCCGATGGGAGGGCCAGCAACGGGTCTTCGGCCAATCTCTCGGCGCCGCTTTCGGCATTGATCGTGAGCCGTCGGGTCACCGAACGCCACGAAAGCCACCCGGCGACGTCCACCAGGGCCGCCACCACCGCGGCAAGCGACAGCGCAATCACCGTCCGCCGTCCGAACGGCATCACGGGTCGACCGTTCGCCCGTGCTCGTCGATGAAACAAAGCGCGGATTCGAGTTCGACGCCGATCCGCTCCCTCACCCGTTCGCGAGCCGACTGTGCCAGCTCGAAAACGTCGGCAGCCCTCGCCGATTTCGAGGTGCAGATCCGATTCGGCGAGCTTTCGGAGAGCCGGGCGCCGCCCGCCGCCATTCCGAGGCATCCGCTCTCGGCGAGGACGGCCCCGGCCCGGACTCCCTCGGGACCGACAAACACCGGACCCGCGGTTCGCGGTTGTCGCTGCCAGGCGCCCACTCTGCCGTCGTCGAGCCGGATCCGGAGATGGCCCGGACCTTCATCCGGCAGCCGCAATCGCGCCCTCAAGATGACACGACGTTCGAGATCAAGGGTCAGACCCCTTTCGGATTCACTGCCCCGGGGCTGAATGACCCGCTCCACCGGCAACCCCGGTCGCGCCATGTCTGTCCACTCGAGGACGCCGCCGAGCGGAAAGTGGCCGCTGCAGGCGGCATGGATCGTGCCGCCGATGGTACCCGAGGCCGCCGTCAGGGCGTCGAAGCCGCCGATGCCCGATCGTGTCGCCGCTCGGCACACCTGTGCCAGGTTGGCACCACTCCACGCCACCGCGCCCGCCACGTCAAGCTCCCACAACCCGAGGTTTCCCGAAAGGTTGAGGACGGGGACCCGGAGGCCGTAGTCGGACGGCACAAGCCGGCTGCCGGATCCTACAACCACCCAACCCAGACCGTAGCTCGCGAGAAGGTCGAGGGCCCGGCGAAGCCCGTCAGCACTACGACATCGAATCAACAGATCGGCTAGGCCGCCCACCCCAAGGGCCGTCCACGCGCGCAGATCGACACGTTCGTGGATCTCCGGTTCACCGCCTTCCTGAAGACTCCGGAGGTCCGTTTTGAGGCTCACGCGGCGTTCCGTCGATGTTCCACAGCCCTCCCTGGAATATTGGCACACCGTTTGCTTATTGGAATGGGTGCCGGGCACACAACGACCTGGTAAACGACATCATACCTCCTCCTTCCTCCTGCGGGCTCCCCAGCCCGCACCTTTTTTTGAGTGAACCCCGGTGGAAGCTAGCCCTTGGGGCTCCTGTTGAGGCCGAGATGGCGCAGGTGGTAGATCAGGGTCTGGCGGGAGATGCCGAGCTCGCGTGCGGTGGCGCTTCGGTTGCCCTGATTGCGTTGCAGGGCAGCCGACAGGTACCGGCGGCGGAATTCCCGTTGCGCCTCCTCCCAGGTTCCACCCGGAGTGAATCCCGGAGTTGCGATCGGAAGGTGGTCGCACTGAACAACGGACCCTCCGGCTCTGACCATCGCCACTTCGACGACCTGCCTCAGCTCGCGAACGTTGCCCGGCCAGTGATAGCGCTGCAGGGCCGCCTCGGCCTCGGGACTCCACACCGGCCTCGCCAAACCGTGACGGGAGACCGCCTCCCGCTCGAACAGGTCCTTCAGCAGCGGCACATCTTCCCGGCGGCTTCGCAGCGGCGGCACATGGACCTCCGGCGCGGCGATCCGGAAGTAGAGGTCGCGTCGGAACCCGCCCTCGCGCATCAGCCGACCGAGGTCAGCGTGGGTCGCCGACACGATCCGCACGTCGACAATTCGAGTCTGGCTCGCACCGACCGCGCGAACCTCCCCTGACTCGAGAAACCTCAGGAGCTTGACCTGAAGGCCGGCGTCGAGGTCTCCTATTTCGTCGAGAAAGAGAGTGCCGCCGTCCGCGGCCACGGCGAGGCCTTGCCGCGAGCGATCCGCGCCGGTGAAAGCGCCCTTGACCGAGCCGAACAGCTCGGCCTCCAACAGGGTGCCGGGAATGGCCGCCACGTTGACGGTGACCAGGGCTCCCGTCCGGCCGGAAATGCGGTGCAGCGCGCGCGCGGCCACCTCCTTGCCGACACCGGTCTCACCCATCAGAAGGATCGGGAGATGACTCGGACCGAGTTCACGGAGTTCCCGCCGGAGAGACCGGGCGGCATCCGACACGCCGTAAAACCCCGTCTCTTCCGCCCCCGTGTCATAGTGGCCGGAAGGCGGTGGCAGGACGAGATCGAGAATGCCGAAGACCAACCGGGTGGCCGGCCCCTCGATGAGGTCGCCGCCCAGCGGAACGACGACGAGCTTCCCGTGCCGCATCTCGCTCCCGGCTCGGCCGTTCCCATGGCGCCAGATTGGCCTTCTCTCGGCTGCGTCCAGGATCTCGAGTCCCTTGATCTCGAGACATCGCATGAGGAGGTCCAACTGTTCGGGCTCGACCCCCTCGACCCCGCCGCTTTCGACGATCCGGGCCAGCGCGGTCATCAGCCCGGCGGCGTGTTCGTGAAAACCGCTGAGGATTTCCGCCCAGCCGACGAGTCCGTTCGACCGCAGGTTCCTGATCGCTTCACCACGGAGCGCCGCGTCCTTCGTGAGCTTCCCGCCGTAAAGGCGCTCGGCAAGGGCCAACGCCAGCCATTCGGAAGGGTCGCGGCTCAGCTCCCCGTTCGAGAATTCGAACCCGCGCCCCGAACGAACGGCGTGCACCAGTTCGGTCGCCCGCCGGACCCCCCACTCGTCAGGTGGCCCGGCTCCGATCGGTTGCCCGTTGTCCGCCGCGGCCAATGCCTGCCACGCGAGGCCTTCCTGTCCGGCCCCCTGCAGCATCTTTCCGGACAATGAGTGGTCACCGTCGAGCAGTGCAGCAACGCCCCGGAGCAGGAAGAGCCCTTCCGAAAACCTCGGATCGTCGTCGCCGACCGCCTCTTCAAAGGCCGCGAGCAACCTCCTGAAGGCCGGTTCGTCCCCCACAGCCAGAGCCAGCCGCGCCCGCTCGCCGATCACAAACGGGTCCTCCGGATCGGTCTCGGCAAGCTTGTCGAGCCGTTGGGCCGCTGGAGCGACCCTCAGCTGATCCACGTCAGCTACGGCGAGATCGAACAGGGCGAGGTGGGTGAGGTGTTCGAAGCCGGCGGCTCGCAGCAGTTGATAGGCGCGGAGTTGATGGCCCGCCGCAACCCGGCTCCTTCCCTCCTGGAGGGCGACCGCGCCGAGGTCCACCTCGACCCAGCCCAGCAACCCGGGGCCGATCAGGCTCCTCGACAGGACCTGCAAGAGCCGCCGCGCCTTCGCGGTGTCGCCGTCCTCAAGGAGAACCATGGCTCTGCGGTAGGCGAATTGCGCACGAAGCGCGGGATCATCGCCGACGAGGTCGCGGACCTCTCGGGACGCCGCGAGTTCCTGCGGCCGCTCGATATAGGCGAGTTCGAGTTCGATCCGGCGACGAACCTCGCCGCTCAGCCGGTGGAGTGCAGCATCCACCGCCAACCGTGCCTCGACCTGGATCTCCAAACCGCGCCGGCGCGCGTCGAACAGCGTGATCACCGCCGACTCGGCTGCCGCGCGCGGGTGGGACCGAATCTCGGCGTCCGTCGGCAGCCGGCGCTGCCGGCCCAGAACATGGTCGACGGCTTCCAGCCACAACCGGTGCGCTGCCGCGGCCCGTGGGGGAACCCCGTCCAGGGCGTTGCGGGCGCCGCCAAGGTCGAGGACCGACAGGGACGCCTCGGCCAGCAACAGTTGGACGCCGTGTCCGAGAGCGCCGGGGGCGATCGTCGACAAAAGGTCGCGGACCTCGATCGCCCGCAGACGATCGAGTTCCCCGCGCGCCCACGCCTCGAGTTCCGAACTGTCTGCGCTGCCGAGGGCGGTGTGCAACATACGCGAGGGGCGGTCGCTCTCCATCAAGCTCGCGACCAGAAGGTGTCGAGGATCGACCTCGAGTGGGACCGCCTCGGGGAGACGCCAGATGCCGCCGTGTTCGATCACGCCCAGGGTTCGGCGGGCGGAGTCGAGCTCGGGCCGGGCGATTCCCGAGTGCAGCGCAACGACGTCCGGGGGAAGCCCTGCGGGCGCCAGGGCCAACCAGCTCGCAAGGCTCTCCTCCGCGGGCGATCGGCGGGGCGGCGCGAGGTGCCGCTCACGAGGCGTGACAGCCGCGAGAACGGCCGTCGTGAGGGCGTCGCGGTCGGCCGGTTCCAGTGGGTCGAACCGGGAACGCCGTCGGTCGAGGATTCGCCGCGCACGATCCGGGGGGAACCCGACCAGCGAGATGTGCCGTGCCAGACGGAGGCTGTCGAAAGGAGGGCGCGGCGCATTCCAGCCGCCCGGGAAGGTACCGATCGCGAACGCGCTGCAACCGTCCCGCTGCGACCACCGACTGAGAGCGGCGAACTCACCCTGCGACAAACAGCCGACCGCGATCAGCGTACCGCGCTCGCCGAGCGACGGCAGCGGCGCCGTATCGGCGCCGGCGTCCCCCGCCCGCCACAACCATGCGGCCTCACCGTTGCGCCTCAAGCGGCACCACAGTGCACCCGCCAGGCGATGCGCGGATTCCTCCCGCCGCACCCGCCACAGTTGAACGACCCCGATTTCGGAGGCCGGCAGTTCAGCCCAGCGCAGGGCCCACAACGCGCGCGCGGACAGCCGATCCACCGGCTGCTGGAGCTCACGCAGCTGGCGGGCAATGGCACCCTCGAACACCAGCCCCGGAGCTTCGGCGGCACCGCCGATTTCATCAGGATCCAGGCGGACCGCAGCCGCGATTCTCTCGATCACGGCGGTCCGTAACCGTTCCATGGCGCCTTCTCCGCCGCCGAGCCGTTCAATCGCGCTGGACAGCGGATACGCAAACCGACCCATGGTGATCGAAAGCGCGGTCGGGGTGCGGCTGACCCGGGCCTCCCCGATCGCGGCTCGTGCAGGCCACAGATCGAACTCAGCCAGGTGCGCAACGGCGGTCGTCAGTTGGAGGGCGGCCCTGAAGCGGTCGCGCCGCGGCAAGGTGAGTTCTCGAATCAGTGCCGCGCCATCGTCGAGGTTCTCCCGGACCGCGCCGGACACGCTCGGCGCCGGCAGCGCCGGGTGTTCGATGAGGAGAGCCGCAGGGGTCGGGATCCTCACCGTCTCTTCCCTACCCGGTCGCCGGCACGGTCAGCCGTTCCCACGTCGTCCAGAAGCCCGGGAACGACTTGCTCACGCAGTCCGGGTCGTCGAGGGTGAGGGGACCCGCGCCGAGGGCTGCAACCGCCATCGCCATGGCGATTCGATGATCGCCCGCCGCCGTCACGTCCCGGGTCGACTCACGGTCTGTCCGGAGGTTTTTTTCAACCACGAGGTGGGGACCGTCCCACGAACATTCCGCACCGAGACGTCCGAGATTGTGCACCATGACCGCGAGTCGGTCGCTCTCCTTGTGGGCCAGGTGATCGATCCCACTGAACCGGGAACCCGGAGGTGCGCACGCCGCCACCGCGACCAGCGCCGGAAAGAGATCAGGTGACTGCTCGAGGTCCGCGGTGAGAGGCGCGGTGACGGGACCGCGGGCGGTCAGCCGATTCCCGGTCCACCCGACCTCGAGTCCGGCGTCCACCAGCATCCGAACCACCTGCCGGTCGCCCTGGCGGCTCGCCGGATCCAGCGGTCCGACATCCACCGCGCCCCCGGCCACCGCGGCGGCCGCGAGGAAAAAGGCGGCAGCCGACCAGTCGCCCTCGACCTCGAAAGCTACCGGTCGCAGGGGCCCTCGCGCGACCCGCCACCGGCGCCGGTCCGGGCCTGTGGAGACATCGCCGCCGAACGCGCGCAGCACATCCATCGTGAGGTCGAGATAGGGGGCAGAGGGCAAGGGGCCCGTCACCTCGAGTACGAGACCGTTTCGCATGAGGGGCGCGGCGAGCAACATTGATGAGACGAACTGGGAGGAAACCTCGGGGCGGATCTCGACCTGGCCACCCTCGAGTTCAACCCCCACCACGTCCACCGGGAGCCGGTCGTCCAACGACGTCAGCTGCGCGCCGAGAGCCTCGAGAGCCCGCAGCAAAGGTGCCAAGGGACGTTCGCGAAGCCGGGCGCTGCCGTCCACCCGCCACCGCCCGGGGCTCGCCGCCAAAAGCCCCAGCACCAGGCGGGCGCCCGTGCCGGAGTCGCCGAGGTCGAGCTCGGTGCAATCGACGCGCGGGGTCCGCGGCCCGATCTCGATGTCGCGTCCCCAGTCGACGCCCCACCCGGCCTGGGCAAGCGCGGCCGCCAGTACGCGGGTGTCGTCACAGTCCAGAGGCCGGACGACCCGCCCGCCGCCGGCCACCGCAGCGGCGATCAGCGCCCGGTTGGAGAGGCTCTTGGACGCCGGTACATCGGCCGTTCCGGCAAGGCCGGTCACCGGCCCGGCCACCACACGCGGCGTCACGGCCCACCGCCGCCGGGAGAGCCCCGACCGCTGATCAAACCCCCGTCGAGGACGAGGTCGCTCGACTGGAGTTCGTCGTCGACCAGCGACCACCTGCCGCCCGCATCCACGAGCACGCTGGTCCGGTTTTCCAGCCAGGCGGGAATGATGAGGGCCTCATGATCGCCGTCGCGGCACATCCACGGTGTGTGGAAGTGGCCCCAGAAAACCGTCTGAACACCCGCCGCCCAGGCCTCGGCGGCGCTCCGTTCGAGGTCGTTGATGGGTTTGGTGTAGCGGAACTTCCGGTTGGTCCTGGCGAGGTGGGCCTCCATCCGCCGGACGATGGCGACGGCGGCCGGACGCGGCAGCAGCCGGGCCCACAAACGCGCCACCGCGGATTTGGAGATCGTCGACCAGAACCGGTACTGGAAATCGCGGGGGTTGACCAGGTCACCGTGGACCAGGCGGAATCGACGTCCGGCCGACTCGAACTCGTAGAGGCGGGCGCTCCAGTCGATCTCGGCGGCGAGGTCGGGTTCGTCGAGAAAAAAATCGCGGTTGCCCTCGACGATGCCGATGCGCAACCCGGCTGCCCTCACCTCCCGCCAGGTCTCGAGCACGCGCAGGACCCCGGTCGTCCAGAACTTCGACATCCCGATGAGATACTGAAAGGCGTCGCCGAGGTAGATGATCTCCCCCGCACCCCCGGCCGCGGCGCTTTCCACGAGCGAGGTCATTGCCCGGCAGTCGTCCCTACCCTGGCCGACGTGCGCGTCGGCGATGACGAGTCGTTTCACGAATGTATGGTAGCGCAACAAAAACGGACGGGCCGCAGCCCGTCCGGGAAATTCGGCGGATTCGCAGCCCTCATCCGTTGGTGCGGGCGAACTCCTTCATGAAGTCGGCCAGCACCTGCACGCCCTCGAGCGGCAATGCGTTGTAGATGGACGCGCGGCAGCCGCCGACCGAGCGGTGGCCCTTGAGGCCGACCATGCCGGCGGCCTTCGACTCGGCGACGAACTTTGCCTCGAGCTCTTCCGAGGGCAGGCGGAAGACCACGTTCATGTACGAGCGGCTGTCTTCGGCGACCGGGCTCCGGTAGAAATCCGAACTCCCGGCGATGACCCGGTACAGCAGGTCACCCTTGGCACGATTGGTCTTCTCCATGGCCGCCAGACCGCCGTTCGCCTTCAGCCACTCGAGCACATTCCGCACCATGTAGATGGCAAAGGTCGGCGGCGTGTTGTACAGGGAGTCCTTGCTCGAGTGGGTGGCATACGAGAGCATGGTGGGCAGACCCTTGTTCGCCAGCTCGAGCCACGATTTCCGGATGATGACGATCGTGACCCCCGAAGGTCCGATGTTCTTCTGCGCGCCGGCGTAGATCAGGTGAAAACGGTTGGCGTCGAACGGCCCCCACAGAATGTCCGACGACATGTCGGCGACCAACGGCACCGCACCGGTTTCCGGGAAGGCGTGATACTGGGTCCCCTTGATGGTGTTGTTCGAGGTGAGGTGAACGTACGCCGCTTTCGGGTCGAGATCCAGTTCCGCCTGTTTCGGGATGCGGCTGAAGCCCTCCGCCTCGCTCGAACCCGCGACGCGGCCGCTGGCGACGATGTTCGCTTCCTTGAGGGCCTTCTGCGACCATGCGCCGGTATTGATGTAGTCGGCGGAACCGCCCTTCGGGATGAAGTTCATGGGCACCATGGCGAACTGCGTAGACGCACCACCCTGGAGAAACAACACCTGGTGATCGTCGTCCAACCCCAGCAATTCGGCGAGGAGTTTCATGGCCCCGTAGTGGACCTCGTCGTACTCCGGCGAGCGGTGGGAGGTTTCCATCACCGACATGCCCGTGTTTTCCCAGTTCGGAATGTCCGCCTTCGCCCGTGCGAGGGCCGGAGCGGGCAGGATGGCGGGGCCTGCGTAGAAGTTCCAGGTTTGGCTCATTGTGGGCCTCCTATGCGGTCTGCTGTTGAAAGTCTTCGAGGATTCGAACCACCACGTCGCCGATCCGAAGCATGTTCTCGCTCGACGAGGCGCCGAGGTGCGGAGTCATGATGGCATTGGGCTCGTCATACAGCGGGCAGGACGCATCCGGTGGGTCTGAGGAGTACACATCGGTGGCGTAAGCGCGCAGCTTGCCCGATTTCAGGGCCGCGACCACGTCATCCTCCACCACGCAGCCGCCCCGGGCGGTGTTGATGATCACGACACCGTCCTTCAGGTTGGCGATGGTGTCGGTATTGATCATGCCGCGGGTGGTGTCGGTGAGCGGCACGTGGAGCGAGATGTAGTCCGACTGTGCGAACAGCTCGTCGAGGCTGACCAGATCGACGCACTCGTGGCCCTTCAACAGCGGGTCGTAGGCAATGACCCGCATCCCGAAGGCGATGGCGCGGCGCGCCAGCTCAGTGCCGATATTCCCGGCGCCGACGAGACCCAGGGTCTTGCCCATGAGTTCGGTCCGCTTGAGTTGCTTCTTCAGCCACTCCCGGCGCTTCATGCCTTCGTGCCCCTCCACCATCCGGGTCGGCACCGCGATCATCAGCGCGAAGGCCAGCTCGGCCACCGCCACCGCGGAGGCCTCGGCGGTGTTGAAGACCTGGATGCCCTTGGAGCGCGCGTACTCGACATCGATGTTGTCGAGCCCGACGCCGCCACGGACGATGAGGCGCAGGTTGGCGGCCCGGTCGATATAGTCCCGGGTGCACTTGGTTTTCGATCGGACGAGGACGACGTCGACCTCGGGCAGACGGTCCTTGTCGTCGATCACCTCCCCGAAAGCCTCGAGCTTGGCCGGCAGCGACGGATCGAATGCGTCGGAAATGAGTATCTTCATCGTTTCCTCCCCGTCCTCGTCAGTCGACGAGTGGCCTGACGATCAGGCCGGATCTGAGTTTCGGTTCGAACCAGGTGGACTTCGGCGGCATCACCAGACCGGCGTCCGCCACCGCGAAGAGCTGGTCGATGGACGTCGGGTGCAACGCGAACGCCACGGCCCATTCACCGGAGTTCACCCGTTTTTCGAGTTCGCCGAGGCCGCGGATGCCGCCCACGAAATCGATGCGCTCATCCGAGCGCGGGTCGCCGATCCCGAGCACCGGAGCCAGCAGGTTGTTCTGCAAAATGGCGACGTCGAGCCGGTTCACCGGGTCGTCTTCGGGAATGCTGGCCTGTCGTGCCCGCAACCGGTACCACTTCCCGTCGAGGTACATACCGAATGAACGCACGCCGTCGGGTCGTCCGTCCCCCGCCGCCTCGACCTCGAAGTGCTGACGGGCCTTTTCGACCACCTCGCCGGCCGTCAGACCGTTGAGGTCCTTGACCACCCGGTTGTAGTCGAGAATCTTCATCTGATTGTCGGGAAAGATCACCGAAAGGAAGTAGTTGTATGGCTCCTCCCCGGTGTGGGCGGGGTTGGCGTCGCGGCGCATCGCCCGGATCCTGGTCCCGGCTGCCGAGCGGTGGTGGCCGTCGGCCACGTAGAGCTCTGGAACCTGTGCGAACTCTTTCACCAGAGCGTCGCGGTCGCCCGGATCGTCGATCACCCAGAGCACGTGCTGGATGCCGTCGGGAGCGACGAAGTCGTAGGTCGGTTCGACGGCGGTGAGCCGCTCGACCAGACGGTCGATTGCCGGTCGGTCCTTGTAGGTCAGAAACACCGGACCGGTGTTGGCATTGAGAGCGTCGATGTGGTTCGTACGGTCGTCCTCTTTGACCCGCCGCGTGTGCTCGTGCTTTTTGATGAGGTCGGCCTCGTACTCGTCGACGCTGGCGCCGGCGACGAGGCCGGTCTGCACATGGTCGCCCATCCGCTGGCGATAGAGGTAGAGCGCCGGAGCGGGGTCGCGGATCAGCACCCCATCGTCCATGAGCCGGCGCAGATTGGCCGCTCCGGTGGCATAGACGACGGGCGAGTACACGTCGATATCCGGGTCGAGATCGATCTCGGGCTTGACCACGCGGAGGAACGACAGCGGGTTGTCCGCCGCCATCTCCCTCGCCTCGGCGCTCGACAGGACGTCATACGGCGGGCTTGCCACCGCTGCACAAACGTCGGGCCGGGGCCTCCACCCACGAAATGGTTGAATCCGGGCCATCATCAACTCCCAATCAGGTATTCGGCGGGTTCCGCCGAGCACGTGAAATCTATCACATGCCAAGCACCGCCGCTACCCGCCGGGGAGGTTCTCCAAGGCTCGCCGGCAGCGCCGGCTTGAGTCAATTCAGGTACAACCGAAGCCTGATCGGGACCTCCCACCCCTCGGGTTGGACGACCAGAATGAAGGGGCGGTCTGCCTGTTGCGCGCGCAGCTGCTCGAAATACATGAGGTCAACCATTCCGTAGCCGGTGCGCAGATTGATGGTGTTGATCGTCGTGTTGCCGCGGCTGCCGCTCAGATCGGGAAAGAAATTCGATCTCGCGAATCGCCCGCTCTGGTACCACACCTCCCACGGGATGCCGCCGGTCGACAACAACCGCCGGTCGATGACGATCCTCTTGTAGCTCTTGCGCCACTCTTTGACGGACGGCATGGAATACACCACCCCGTCCATATCAACCAGCTGAAAGCTCTCTCGAGTCAACTTGATTTCATTCTTCGAGTTGTTCTGTACGCCGACCACCATCGGTAGATAGGCGTCGGATCGATTCTGCAACGCGAGACTGAGGTTGGCCCACACCGTGCCCTGGTCATCGCTCGCAATAAAGAGTACCCTGGCCTCATCTTCCCCGTCCTGCCCGGCCGCCGAGGCGACCATCAGGGCTGCGAGACCGAGGATCACAAGACATCGGGCTATTTGCATCCGGTGGTTCCCTTCGACCCACGCAACGTTATCCGGCGGAGTCTTGTTCCCTAATCCTCGGGGTAGAGCGAATCCCAGAACTGCGGCTCGCCCTTGAGCCAGCGGTCGAACCAGGCGACGATGCTCTTCGACCAGAGGGCCCGTTTGTCGTGTTCCATGATCAGGTGGCCGAGCCCGGCCACCCGCAGATACTCGACCTCGACCCCGAGCAGCTTGAGTGCGGCGTAGAACTGATCGCTCTCCCCGGGAGGCACGTTGGTGTCCGCGTCCCCGTGGGTCAGGAGGATCGGCGTCGAAACCCTGTCGGCGTTGAAGAGCGGGCTGCGGTCGACGAAGATATCCCGCCGGTTCCATGGAAAACTGTCGGCGTTGGCCACGGCCCCGTAGCTGTAGCCCCAGTAGCCCTCCCCCCAGTACGACGAGAGTGCGGAGATCCCCGCGTGAGCGACCGCCGCCGCGAAGAGATCCGTCTCCGTGACCAGCTTCATGGTCATGAAACCGCCGTAGGAGGCGCCGATACAGCCGACGCGTTTGGCGTCGACGAACGGGTGGGCCCCGAGGAACGCGGTTGCGGCCTCGATGATCTGACGGCTGGTGACCTCGCCCCAGTCGTTGACGTGCACCGTTGACTGCTCCTGCCCCCACCCGTACGCGCCGGTGGGCGTCAGCACGTACACCACGTATCCGTTGGCCGCCCACCACTCGGCGGGGTAGCGTCCGCCGAAGCTCCGGTCCATGGGCGACGTGCCGCCGTAGTAGTTGACGATCGCGGGATACCGCCGATCCGGATCGAAGGTGGTCGGGTAGTAGATCCGTCCTGGAATCTCCCGGCCGTCGGTCGATGTGAAGTTCCACTCCCGGACCTCGCCCCGGCGCACATTTGAAAACCTCGCTGCGGCGGGTTCGAGAAGAAGACGGAGCGGGTGGTCGGCGTCTTCAGCCGCCACCACCCGCTGCGGCTGCCACACCGAGGAGCCTTCGGCGATCACCCCCGGCCCGTCGAGCGCGACGGCGAACGAATCGATGCTCTCGATGCCGGTATCGATCGGGGAGAATACCCCGCCGTCGGGTTCGTACCTGAAGAGCGACTGAAGTTCTCCGTCCAGCGAGAGCACGATGATCGCTCCGTCATACCGGCGCCAGCGAGCCTCGGTGACCGCTGGGTCGAATTGCCGGGTAATCGCCTCGACCTCGTCGGTTTCCGGGTCCCAGATGAAGAGCTGCCCGTCAAAGTCGTTGACCGGGTCCGACGACTCCACCGCGATCCCCGCGTCGCCGAATTCGCTCGGCCCGGCGCGCACCAGCAGACGGCGTCCGTCCGGGGCGTACTCGATGCCGCCCAGCCACCAGAAATCGCGCAGCTTGCGGGCGCCGCCGGTGGCGACGTCGAGCACCCACACCTCGTTTCGCGTGTACGGCCTCCGCGACAGGTCCTCGACCTCACGGGTCACCAGGAGCTTCGATCCGTCCGGCGAAAACGCGGCCGCGGAACAGCTCAGTTTCCCCGCAGTGAGTTGGCGCTGCACGCCGCTCGAGACGTTGACCAGGTGAAGCTCGTCCACGTTCCGGTGGTCGGCCATCCGGTCGAGCAGCCCCTGCAGGCGCTTGACGCCGCTCTCGTTCTTCTCCGGTTTCCTGGTGGTGTTGAAGACGACGGCCGTACCGGTCGGCGACCACAGATAGCCGGCCCAGTCTACGACCCCTTCGACCACCTCTTTCGCGGTCCCCTCGTCGAGGTCGGCCAGCCACAGGGTCGCTTTCTTCTTGGCGTCTCGAGAGACGTACGACAGCCGGTTCCCGGTGGGCGCGAACCGGACCTCTTCCATGGCGGGGGCGCCGTGCCAGCTCTGCAACAGCGTGCCGTCAGCCGTCGAACGCAGCTCCACCCAGGACTCGGGCTCGCTGCCGCCCGCGCGGACCCGCGACAGCGACAGCACGACCCGGTCGCCCGACGGCGACAGGTCGAACGACGTCACCGTGGCCGCGTCCATGACATCCAGGATGGCGAGCTCGCGCTCGTGCCGGAGATCGCCCGTGACTGAACCCGGCGATTCCGGGCTGACCGCCACCGAAATGGTCCACGGGCTCCCGGCCTCGGGGTCGAACGCCGTCGCCACGAACAGGACGTGGTCTCCCGGTTCGAGCCCGATGTCGAGGTCGTCAGGATCGACCGGTTCTCCGTCGAAAACCGCTTTCCACGGATGGTCACAGTCCACATCGAGCTTCGCCTTCACGAAGCGGGTCGTCCGCACCGAGGTGGCAAGCCAGACCAACGCCGTCCCGCGGCCGTCCTCCGCGGCGGGTTTCGCGAACTTCACCACCCCATCGGCGCCGCTCTCGACCACCCGCCACGACACCGGCATCGCAAATCCTTCGAGCGCCTGTTCCGCCACCGGCAGCTGCCGCAGATCCGGCAGCGATGCGGATTCCAGAATCCCTCCCGCGGGCCCGTCATCGTCGAGGTCGTCAAAGGCCGGCGCC
Organism: Candidatus Sulfomarinibacteraceae bacterium; assembly: GCA_963741385.1. Classification (GTDB taxonomy): domain Bacteria; phylum Acidobacteriota; class Thermoanaerobaculia; order Thermoanaerobaculales; family Sulfomarinibacteraceae; genus Sulfomarinibacter. The sequence goes on along the minus strand of CAVUHO010000014.1, from coordinate 318,013 downwards.
GTCACCTGCAACGGTCCGAGAACCACCCAACTCCCGATCCTGACGACCGGGGTTTCGGCGCCCGCGCCCAGGGCAGCCATCAGAACCGCTGACGCAGCCAGATAGCGGAGTCGCACGTGGTGCAGCATGTTCCCTCCTGAACTCGGGCGAGTATACGCGTACAATACGCGTCGCCCGCGCCGCGGTTTTCCCGGGTCAGGAGGCCCATGCAGCGCAGCGAGCTCAAACGCGCTCTCCTTGCCACCCTGTTTTTCGGGGCGGCTGCCGGCATCTTCTCGGCCACTCTCAACAACTATCTCGCCGAGGTCCACCACCTCGATGCCGAGGCCCGTGGGTGGTTGGAGCTGCCCAGGGAACTGCCGGGTTTCCTCATCATGTTCGTCGCGGGCGCCATGCTCACGATCTTCCGCGAGACGCAGATGGCTGCCGTCGCCATGGTGCTGACGGCCGCGGGTGCGATCGGTCTCGGCTATCTCGCACCGACCCACGCCACACTGGTGGTGTTCATCGTGATCTGGTCGCTCGGCGACCACATCATCTTCGCCGTCGAGGGCCCCATCGGTCTCAAGCTCGCCGACGGCGGCAAGGAGGGGCGGAGGCTGGGGCAGTTCGGCGGCGCCCGCAACCTCGGGACCATCATCGGGGTCGGTGTAATCTACGTGCTGGCCCGGTTTCTCGGCGACCGCTTTTCGTTGTTCTATGCCATCGCGGCCGGCAGCGCGCTGATCGCCGGCGTGTTGTACTCGCGGCTGGAGATCGGCCGCGGGGACACGCCCTCCCGGCGTCTGGTCTACAAGAAGAAATACTCGCTCTTCTACGCAATTTCAGCGTTGTTCGGAATCCGCAAACAGATCTTCCTCGCGTTCGGCGCGTGGGTGCTGGTGGAGATCCACGGGGTGGCGGTGAGCACCATCGCCCTGCTCTATTTCATCGCCGCCAGTCTCGGCGTCGTCTTGAGGCCGTTGTTGGGCGACGTCATCGACTGGCTCGGGGAGCGCAAGGTGCTGGCTGCGGACGAGCTGTTGTTGCTCGCGATCTGTCTGACCTACGCGTTTGCAGGCGACGTTTTCAGCGGGCGTGCGGTGCTGTTTGCGCTGTACGGCGCGTACATCCTGGACATGGTCCTGTTCGCCCTCAGGGTGGCGCGCACCACCTATCTCAAGAAGATCGCCGACGATCCCGGCGACATCACCCCCACCATCTCGATGGGCATCACCATCGATCACGCGGTGGCCATGACCCTGCCGATCCTCTCCGGCTACATCTGGGAGGCCTACGGCTTCCGCTGGGTGTTCATCCTCGCCGGCGCCATCGCCCTGGGCGGCTTTTTCGTCTGTCTCCGCATCCGCACGCCGGAGCACAACGTTGAAACGTTTGAACGTTGAACGTTGAGGGTTCCTGCCAGTCACAGCAATTCTGAAGGTGGGCCAAGGCCCACCCCACTTCGGACCCACCTCCCGGGCGGCCGCAGGGTGGGCTTCAGCCCACCTTCAGAGCTGAAACACTCTCGTGTGCGGACGCCCTCACTTCACCTTCGGCAGCAGCAGGGCGTTGAAAACCAACTTGAAGGTCGCTGGCGTCGATCCCCTGAACTGGGGCCGGATCGCGAACAGCACCAGCTGGCCCTTGCCGAGCCGTACCCACACGATGGCCGGCGTGTTCTGCAGCTCCTTCTCGCCCTCCAGATAACCGCTCAGCAAAAGATCGCGTTCCGGGTAGAGGGCCACCACCCTGCGGTCGGTGTCGAGCCTCGGAATCGACGTCGCCAGGACCGGGTCGCCGCGGCTGAAGGCGCCGCCGCGCTCCGGCATGCCCCAGGTGAGGGGTTGGCCGGGAAGGTAGTCCACCGCGAGAAAGGCGCCGGGAACCAGCAGGTCTTTGGCGTCTTTGGTGATATCGCTGACCGGAATCTCGACCGAGTCGGGTTCATCTTCCCCGGTGTCCGGGGCCCTCAATCCGTCGGTGAAGAGCCCTGTCGAGCCGCCCCATGAGACGACCTCGCCGCCGCCCTCGATGAAAGCGGTCAACGTGGCGAGACCCTTTTTGGAGATCGGCTGACGAAACTCCGGGGGGTAGTCGTTGACGACGTAGCGGTCGCCGCGTTTGTACTTACCCTTGGTGAGGACGTCTTTGTCGGCGTCGGGGAAGACGATGACGTCGAAATCCCGCACCAGGTTGACGTCGTCGAAATCGCCGGGGTGGAGCACCCGGTATGGGATGCCGTAGATGTCGAAGAGGTAGCGCGTCCACCCCGCGTCCATGTCGTGGAAGAAAGTCTCCACCAGCGCGATGCGGGGCATGCGGACCGGGAGACGAGCCGCCGCCAACTCGCGCATGACGACGGTCGGAGCAATCGCAACCTGACCGGCAACCGAACGCAAACCGGCCGCACCTTTCGATCCGGCGAGGATGACGAAGCTGCCCGCCGGCAACTCCACACCCCCGATCTTTTCGGGGCCTGCGAACCTGCCCACCTCGAGGCCGGCGCCGAGGGCCGCAAACACGGCCGCGTAGGACTGGTTGCTCGAAGAGGGGTAGGCAATCGCCCACGAGTCGTCCGGGATGTTCACGACCACCGCGAAATCACCAGCCCCCGTCGGTGCGAGATTTCCTTCGAGCTCCGCCGAACGTTTGTCGATTTCGATCGCCGTGACGCCCATGTGCAGCGGCAGCGACCAGCTGGTGATGTCGTACGGCTGCATGAGCTCGCCGTCGGGGGTGTAGTGACGCTCCGGATAGGTCTGCGCTTCCAGCATCTCCTTGACGAAGGGTCGGTAGGGTTGCGCGAGCGAAACGACGAAGTCACCGGCGCTCAGGTGGTGGTCGCCGACCACCGCGTCCGCGGTCAGGCGATCGACCTCGATTCCGTGGAGCAACAACAGCTCAACCAGTGCGTCGAGCTCGCCCGGGTCCGACTGCGTCTTCGGCAACACGTAGTAGTACGGCGCCTCGGTCCTCCCCTTCTCCACTTCTTTGCGGCACAGGTCGTTGCGAAAGGTGAGGATCTTCTCGCGGTTGGCCGCGGCGGTCGCGAGAATCGACGCCATGGACGAGAGCTCGTACTCGACGATGTCGCCGAGGCTCCAGGTGCCGCCCGGCCACGGGTCGAGCATGTTGACGCCCTTTTTGTACTCCGACAGACCCTTGCCGCGGACGCTGAGTTCGGTGGGCTCGATGAAGACCGGGGTGGCGGTCTTGCAGCTCGCCGCCTCGGTGAGGAAGCTGATGATGTTCTTCCAGTGCGAGGTCTCGGTGGAGCCCGGCCAGTAGTCGTCGAACAGCCAGTGGCTGGCAACGCCCTGGAGACCGTCGGCGGTCATATCGCGTGCGAGGGCGGCCCCGAACACGGCCGACCAGTTCCACAGGCCCTCGTCGATCACCTGGGCGATGGGGTCGTGGTTCGGCGGCACGTAGTAGCGCGGCCCGGTCGATCCCATCTGGTGTTTTTCCACCAGCACCTGCGGGTACCACTCGGTGCTGTAGAGGCGTGAGATGACCTGAGTGTCCTCCTGGGTGAGGGCGACGAAGTCCCGGTTGTTGTCGTGTCCGACGTACTTGTGGTAGACCCGCGGCAGCGACGAGCCTTCATACACCGTGCCGACGTACTTGCGGTAGTGCTCCACCACCAGGTCCATGCCGTCGGGGTTGTGGCACGGCACGATCATCAGGACCACGTCTTCGAGCTGCCGCAGCAGCGCCGGGTCGTCGGTGGTTGCCAGGGCGTAGGCGTACAGCGGCAACGACTGGCTGGGCGCGACCTCGCCGGAATGCATCGACAGGGTTTCCATGACGAACACCCTGCCCCGCTCGATGAGCGACGCGCGCTCCAGCGCCGGGATCGCGGGATCGAGCGCGAGAGTCTTGTTGATTTCGCGCAGTTCGTCCAACCTCGTGATGTTGTCCGCCGACGAAATGAAGGCGACGTACATTTTTCGCCCGAGCGGCGTCGTGCCGACCTCGCGCATTTCCACGCGGTCCGACGCGGCAGCCAACGTCTTCATGTAGTCGACCAGCTGCGTGTAATCCATGAGTTGGCGGTCGGAGCCCGGTTGGAAACCGAGCACGCTCGCTGGAGTTGGGATGCTGGTTGACGTTTGGGCCGGCGCGATGCCGGCGACGGCGACGACGATCACGGTCAGAACGAGCGCTCTCCTCAGATTTCTCATCTTGCCCCCCTTGCCGATGGCATTGTAGGACGTCCTGTCAAATATGGGCTTCAGGCGGAGCCAACTCCACGATTCCGTTCGCGGGGCGAGGCTCTTTTTCTCCACAGCCTGAAAGGGGCGATGCAGATGCCCACCTCATTCCACCCGCCGCAACGCACCCTCATGGGCCCCGGCCCCTCCGACGTCGCGCCGCGGGTCCTCCAAGCCATGGCCGGGCCGACCCTGGGGCACCTCGATCCGGCCTTCGTCGGGTTCATGGACACCAACCTCGTGATGGGTTATTGGGGCGCGCAGCAGAAGCGGTTCCACCACCACTGGACGCTTCCGAAAATCGGCGTATCCTGTTGCAATCAGCGTAGGGGTGTTTTCATCGACCATGCAGCGTCGCAGGCGACAAACTCATCATTCATCTTGTGAACAGGAGTGAGTTTTGGACGGAACGGGCCTGTTCTCAGCGTGTCTGATCGCAATGGTTGCGGTCTTCGTTTTGCTCGGTCTGTTGGCCGTGATCATGCGCCTGATCACCGTGGTCTTTCCGGTCCGTGAAGCAAGGATCGACTCCGCCGTCATCGCCGCCATCACTACCGCCGTCGCCTCGGTCTACCCGGGTGTGACGGTGACCCGCATCGAGGAGGAGACATGATCTTTACCGAGAAACCGAAGAAGATCCGCGTCATGTTCACGCCGTTCCGCGACGGCCTGCAGAGTTCGTTCGGCGGCAAGGTCCGCCTCGCCGACATCCTGCCGGCGATGGAGTTCGCGGCCAAGGAGGCCGGGATCCGGCACTTCGAGTTCGGCGGCGGAGCCCGCTACCAGGCGCCCTTCTTCTACGTTGGTGAAGACCCCTTCGTGTGCCAGGACAAGATGCGGGAGGCGGTGGGTCCGGACGCCGACCTCCAGATTCTCACGCGCTCGGTCTCCGGCGTGACCCTGACCACCCAGCGGCTCGACGCCCTCGAGATGCAGGCCAGGCTGATGGCGAAGCACGGTACCACCTGGGATCGCAACTTCGACTACATGAACGACGTCGACAACCTGGTCAAGACCGGCAAACCGATCGTCGACGCCGGCATGCACCACCAGGTCTGCGTGGCGTTGATGGGGCTTCCGTTCAAGGACGAGACGGTCCACACCGCCGAGTTCTACATCAACATCATCCGGCAACTGCTCGATCGCGGCGTTCACTTCGACTCGGTCTGCATGAAGGACGCCTCCGGCACCACCGATCCGATGACCTGCTACGAGACCGCCGTCGGCCTCAAAAAGATCCTGCCGCCAGAAATCATTCTCTGGCAGCACACCCACGACACGGCTTCGATGGCGGTATCGTGCTACATGGCCGGTATCGAAGGCGGCGTCGACGGGATCGACCTCTCCGTCCGCCCGATGGCGTCCGGCACGGTGCAGCCGGACGTTCGTTCGATGTGGCACGCCCTCAAGGGCACCGGCTACTCGCTCGACATCGACCACACCAAGATGGGCGAGATCGAGAACCTGCTCGATGAGGGTCTGGCCGAGTACGACTTCAACCCGGTGACCACGACCGCCGACGCGCGGGTGGTCGGCTTCCCGATGCCGGGCGGCGCCATCGGCCCCAACGTCCACATGATGAAGGAAGCGGGGATCCTCGACCGCTACTCCGAAGTCCTCGCCGAGTTTCCGGTCGTCGTCGAGGCCGGCGGGGCGTGGACCAGCGTCACCCCGGGCAGTCAACAGTACTGGCTCCAGGCCTTCAACAACGTCCTCCTCGGCCGCTGGAAGAAGATCGAACGACGGTTACGGCAAGGCAGTCCTCGGCTATTTCGGACGCCCGCCGCTGCCGCCCGATCCCGAGGTGGTCAAGATCGCGGCCGAACAGCTCGGAAAACCGCCGTTCGACGGCGATCCCCTCGAGGCGGCGCCCGACAGCCTCGCCGCTGCCCGCGCGGCCCTCACGGAACGCGGCCTTGCGACCACCGACGAAAACGTGTTTCTTGGTCGCATCGGCGATCGTCGCCGGCAAGAACATGGATCTCAACGAGGGCATCCGCCTGCTCACCGGCAAGGCCAAGATCGTTCTCCCGTTCAAGAAGAAGGAGGCGGCAGCCGCGCCCGCTCCTGCGGCAGGAGTCTCGACCGCCGCTCCGACGTTGACCGGGCCGGTCACCACCAGATGCACCGTGGTCGAAAACGGCAGCAGCCGCAACTTCACCATCACCATCGAGCCGGCCGCCGGCAGCGCAATGAAACCCGCGGCTGAGGCCTCGACTCCGGCTCGGTCCGGCAACGGCACGAAGGTGTTCTCCCCCTTCCAGGGCAAGACGGAACTGGTCGAGATCAACGTCAAGGTCGGCGACACCGTCAGCCAGGGTCAGGTGGTGGCAGCGGTCGAGGCCATGAAGGCGAAACACGACGTCAAGGCCCCGTGCGGCGGCACCGTGGTCAGCATCGATGCCGCGATCGGCGCCGACATCGAGGCGCGCCACTCGATCCTGACCCTCGAGGCGTGACATGGGTGCCCTGAGCACCCTGCTCTCCCAGTCCGGGTTCGCCGCCCTCGGGTGGCAGAACCTGGTCATGTTCGCCCTCGGCGGCACTCTGATCTACCTCGCAGTCCGTAAGGGTTTCGAGCCGTTGCTCCTGATTCCGATCGGCTTCGGCGCGATTCTCGCGAATCTGCCGAATGCGATGATGAGCGCATCCGCTGACGGCGTGGCAGCAATCAATGGCAGTCACCCTCTGCTGCAGTTGGTGTACAACGCCGGCATCAAGACCGAGTTCCTGCCGCCGGTGATCTTTCTCGGCGTCGGCGCCTTGACCGATTTCCGCCCGCTGCTCGGCCGGCCCATCACTTTTCTGCTCGGCGCGGCAGCCCAACTGGGAATCGCGGTGGCCGCTCTGGGCGCTTTCTACCTTTTCGGGTTCACCGCGCCCGAGGCGGCCTCCATCGGCATCATCGGCGGCGCCGACGGACCGACATCGATCTTCCTCGCTTCCATTCTCGCCCCGCACCTCCTGGGAGCGATTGCGGTCGCGGCCTACAGCTATATGGCGCTGGTGCCGATCATCCAACCGCCGATCATGCGCCTCCTCACCACCCGGTCCGAACGCGCCATCGACATGCCCCAGATCAAGCCGGTGTCGAAGACCGCGGTCATCCTCTTTCCCATCGTCACTGCGGTGGTCGCATCCCTCGCCATCCCCGCATGCGCGCCCCTCATCGGCATGTTGATGTTCGGCAATCTGCTGCGCGAGTCGACCGTCACCGACCGCTTGTCCAAGACCGCCGGCGGCGCGTTGATCAATATCGTCACGATTTTTCTCGGGATCGTGGTCGGCGCCACCATGGAGGGGACCGCCTTCATCCACGTGCGAACGATCTTCATCCTGGTGCTCGGCGCCGTGGCGTTCTCGTTCAGCACCTTCGGCGGGGTGGTCTTCGCCAAGATCCTCAACCTGGTGTTGCCGGGAGGCTCGAAGATCAACCCGTGCATCGGCGCCGCCGGCGTGTCGGCGGTGCCAATGTCGGCGAGGGTGGTGCAGAAGTTCGTCAGCGATGCGACCGACGGCAGGGTCAACCCGCTGATGGCCGCCATGGGCCCCAACGTCGCCGGGGTCATCGGCTCGGCCGTCGCTGCCGGCGTATTCCTGGCCTTGCTCGGCTGAGCGAAGCGAACCGCAATTCGCGGCGGCGAGTTGCTATCAGAACAGCGTGTAGATGAACGGCGCCGCTGCGGAACCCGACAGCACGATCAGCACCGTCACCAGCAACAGGACCAGGATGATCGGCGTCAGCCACCACTTCTTGTTGTGCACCAGGAAGTCGAGGAACTCGCGCACGATGCCCTGTTGCGGGGCGCCCGCCTGGCGTTCGAAATCGTTGTCGTCTGGCTGGTGCTGACTCATGTGTGTCCCTCAGAACTGTCTGAAGTGGCGCTTTGCGTCGACGCCGACGGTGGATCGCGGCACCCAGTAGCTGGCCGCTTCGCGGTCGAATGTCTTCTTCATGGAATCATACCCGAAAAGGCGCATCAGCAGACCGATGGGGGTCAGCACCAGATAGTAGACCCCGGCCAGGACGACGTGGGAAACAACGAACCCGATCGGCCAGGCGAGGAACGACATCCCCACGAAGACGAGCCGCATGATCGACGGCACCGCCCAACCGATGAGCGGCACCACGATCGCGGCCGCCCACAGACCCCGGGCCAGCGGTGGGTTGTGGAGCTTGAACCAGGCGACAGCGCCGAAGAACGTCACGAAGGCCATCCAGATCCAACCGAACTGGCGGAGTTCCCGGGGGGTGGGGTCGCGGTTGATCTGGACCACGCTCATGAAAGCTCCTAATCCAATTCGAATCGGGCGAGGTAGCCGTCCCGATCCGGAACGGCCGCCTTCGGCTGGTCCTCCTTGAGGAGGAGGAAGTTCTCCAACACCAGCACATCCATGTCGGTGCCCATGAAACAGTGGTAGGCGTGCTCCGGCGCGCACACGATCGGCTCGCCGCGGACGTTGAACGAGGTGTTGATCATCACCGGGCAGCCGGTTCGCTCGGCGAACCGCGTCATCAGCCGGTGCAGACGGGCGTGACGAACCGGATCCACCGTCTGCACGCGGGCGGAGTTGTCGACGTGGGTGATAGCCGGGACGACCGACCGGATCCCCTTGAGCTTGGCAAGACCCGTGACCCCGTCCTCCGCCAACGGCAGCCGTTTGTCTTCGGCGACGTCAGCGACCAGGAGCATGTATGGGCTGTCGGCATCGTCCTCCATCTCGAAGTACTCGCTGACCCGCTCGCGCAGCACGATGGGCGCAAAGGGCCGGAAGGACTCGCGGAACTTGATCTTCAGATTCATCACCGACTGCATCTTGCGGCTGCGGGCGTCACCGATGATGCTGCGGCACCCGAGGGCGCGCGGACCGAACTCCATCCGGCCCTGAAGGAGACCCACCACCTTCTCGTCCTCGATCAGATCGATGATCTCGCGGTCGAGCTCTTCGTCATCGGCGATGTGGCGATAGACCGACCCGGTGCTGTCGAGGAATGTCCGGATATCTTTTTCAGAAAACCGCGGGCCGAGCAGCGACCCCTTCTGGCCATCGGGTGAGGCCGGGGTCCGCGGCTTGTCCAACAGCTGGTGCCAGATGTAGAGCGCGGCTCCGAGGGCGCCACCCGCATCCCCCGCCGCCGGTTGGATCCACAGGCGATCGAACGGGCCCTCGCGCAGGATCCGCCCGTTGCCCACGCAATTGAGCGCCACACCTCCCGCGAGACAGAGGTTTTTCATGCCGGTGGTTTTGTGCAGGTGGGTGACCGCCCGCAGGACGATTTCCTCGGTGACCTTTTGCACCGAGGCGGCGAGATCCATCTCCCGCTGGGTCAGTGAGGTCTCGGGCGCACGCGGAGGTCCGCCGAACAGGTGGTCGAAGTTCTTCGAGGTCATCGTCAGACCCTGGCAGTAGTTGAAGTAGCTGAGGTCGAGACGGAACGACCCGTCGTCCTTGAGGTCGAGCAGTTTGTCCAGGATCTCGTCGGCGTAGATCGGCGAACCGTAGGGCGCGAGACCCATCAGCTTGTACTCACCGGAGTTGACCTTGAAACCGCAGAAATAGGTGAAGGCTGAGTACAGGAGGCCGAGGGAGTGGGGAAATTGAAGCTCGTGGCTGAGTTCGATCCGGTTTGAGCGGCCGACACCGAAGCTGGCGGTGGCCCACTCCCCCACCCCGTCGAGGGTCAGGATCGCGGCCTCGTCGAAGGGCGACGGGAAAAAGGCCGAGGCCGCGTGGGACTCGTGGTGCTCAGTGAAGACGATCCCACGACGGTACTCGCCATGGAGTTCACGCCGGATCTCGCGCGGCAGGTGGAGTTTCTGCCGCATCCACAGCGGCATCGCCTTGAGGAAGGAACGGAAACCCGCCGGTGCATAGGCGAGATAGGTTTCCAGGATGCGCTCGAACTTGAGGAAGGGCTTGTCGTAGAACCCGACGTAGTCGAGGTCGGCGGGTCCGATACCGGCCTCCGAAAGACAGTAGGCGATGGCGTTGCTCGGGAAGGCGTGGTCGTGCTTGATGCGGGTGAACCGCTCCTCCTGGGCGGCGGCGATGATATCGCCGTCGGCTACCAGAGCGGCGGCCGAATCGTGATAGTAGGCTGAGATGCCGAGAACCGTCGTCATTGATAAATGTTACTCCTCGGGCGTCCCGAGAAAGCTCAGGAGCAGTTCCTTCTTTTCGTCCATGAGTTCGCGGGTCCTCCCTTCGAGCACCAGCCGCAACAGCGGTTCGGTGTTGGAAGGCCGGACATTGAACCACCAGTCGGCGAACTGGACGGTGATGCCGTCGAGGTAATCGATCTCGCCGTCTGAGAAGACCTCGGCCAGTTGCCGGATCATGGCCTCCTTGTCATCGACGTGGAAGTTGATCTCCCCCGTCGAGTGGTAGCGGTTGAGGGGGGCCACCAGTTCGGAAAGGGTCTGTCCGGTCTCGCGGATGTGGTTGAGGGTCTCGATGAGAGTCATGATCGACGAGTCGGCCGTGAAGTTGCGGCGAAAGTAGAAATGCCCTGCGAGCTCGCCGCCGAACGGCGAATTGTGCTTGCGCATGGTGGCCTTCATGAAGGAGTGGCCCACCCGTTCGCGGAACGGCACCCCGCCCGCCTCCTCGATGGCTTCCTTGGTCGCCCACGAGGAACGGAGGTCGTAGACGATCGTGGCGCCCGGCTCGTTTCTCAGGAAACGCGGCGCCAACAAACCGGTGATCTTGTCGGCCGAGATCGCGCGGCCCTTCTCGTCGATCAGGATGGCGCGGTCGGCGTCGCCGTCGAAGGCGACGCCGAGGTCGCACGCCTCGTCCGAGACCGCCCTCTCCACATCGACCAGATTCTCGTGTTTGAGGGGGTTGGCCTCGTGGTTGGGAAAGGTGCCGTCGAGCTCGAAGAACAAGGGCACCAGGTCGAGGTTGAGGCGTTCGAGGATTGGCAGATAGATGGTGGCCATCCCGTTGGCCGCGTCGGCGGCGAGCTTGAGCCGCGGCTCGAGCTCCGTCACCTCGGCGAGCACGTGTTCGGTGTAGTCCTCGAACACCGATCGGATTTCCTCTCCGGCCAGCGGCGGCAGATCCGTGGCCGCGTCGGAAGCCCGGACGAGCTGTTCCAACTCGGCGATCCCGGTCTCGTAGGACACCGGGATGGCATCGCGCCGCGACATCTTGAACCCGTTGTAGACCGCGGGGTTGTGGCTGGCGGTGACCTGGATCCCGCCCGAGGCACCGAGAAAGCCGATCCCGAAGTAGTTCTGCGGCGTGTCGGCAACTCCGATGTCGATCACCGCCACCCCCCGCGCCCGCAGCCCGTTCTTGAGCGCCGCCGCCAGCGGGACGGAGTGAGAGCGCATGTCGCGCGACACCACCACGACGGGGCCGCGCGCCAGGTCCTCGCCGTCGAGCAGGTCGCGGAAGTGGTACCCGACCCGGAACGCGATCGTCTCGTCCACCTGGTCGGGGTAGGTTCCCCGGATGTCGTACGCCTTGAAGATTCCTGCCATCTCCACCTCCCTCAGGTGGCGCATTCTACCAACGATCGTCAGTTGAACGTGAACGACTCTGAACCTGGGCTGAAACCCACCCTACCCTTCCGCTCGATCGGTGAGACTGAAATGTTGAGCACACCACCCCAATCCGGGACATTGACGAACGTCGTTGGTGCCGCACCAACGATGCCCTATCATGATCCCCATGTGCGGACGGTTTGCCCTCATCGTCGACGCCTCGGTGCTCGCGGATGTTTTCGACGTGGACCCTCCAAGGGACTTCACCCCGCGGTTCAACATCGCCCCGACCCAGAGCGTTCCCGTCATCCGTCAGGACCCGCAGGGCGCCCGCGAGTGCGCGATGGTGCGGTGGGGTCTGATCCCGTCGTGGGCCAAGGACGAGACGATCGGGGCGAGGATGATCAACGCGAGGTCCGAGACCGCCGCCGAAAAGCCCTCCTTCCGCTCGGCGGTCAAAACCCGTCGTTGTCTGGTCCCGGCCTCCGGTTTCTACGAGTGGGTCAAAGGTCCCGAGGGCAAACAGCCCCATTTCATCCATTTCTCCAACGGTCGGGTGTTTGCGTTCGCCGGGTTGTGGGAGCGCTGGTCGACATCCGAAAGTGGTCCGCTCGATACCTTCACGATCCTCACGACCACCCCCAACGAACTCGTGGCGAGCCTTCACGACCGCATGCCGGTGATCCTCCCGCCGGAGACCCATGCCGAGTGGCTCGAGCCTCGGCCCCTGGCCCCTGATCGCCTCCAGGAACTCGTGGTCGCCCACCCCGCGGAGGGCATGGAGGCCTACCCCGTGACGACCCGCGTCAACCGTCCGGCGAACGACGATCCCGAGTGCATCGCTCGGGCGATCGCAACCTTGTGACGTTCAACGTTCAACGTTGAAACGTTCGAAGCCGGCGAACCGGAACAGTCCCTCCCGTCCCCGCGTATACTCTCTCAACGCGATCGAATGGGAGGCACCATGAGCAACAACATGTGGTACGTGGCCGTCGACGGCCAGACAGTCGGCCCCATGAGCGAGGCGGAGTTGGTGGACGCCCTCCAGGCCCGCAGCTACTCCCCGGACACCCTGGTCTACTGTGAAGGAATCACCGCCTGGGCGCCGGCCAACACCGTGCCCGCCCTCAAGAGCCACACTCCCCCGCCGGCCGCTCCCGGCCGCCGCACCGGCGGCACCGCGGACGAGGTCGATTTCGAGATCCACGGTGAGGAGATGCAATTTGTCGAGGTCGAGCTCGACCCAGGGGAGAGCGTCGTCGCCGAGGCCGGCGCCATGATGTACATGGGCGAAGGCATCGAGATGCAGACCATCTTCGGCGACGGGTCGCAGAAACAGACCACCATGATGGACAAACTGGTGGGCGCCGGAAAACGCCTGCTGACCGGCGAGAGCCTCTTCATGACCATCTTTACCCACAACGGATCCGGCAAGAGCCGCGCGGCCTTTGCCTCGCCCTACCCCGGCAAGATCATCCCGATCAATCTCGGGATGCACGGCGGCACCCTGATCTGTCAGAAAGATGCCTTTCTGTGCGCCGCCAAGGGCGTGTCGATGAGCATCGCCTTTCAGAAGAAGATCGGTACCGCGCTGTTCGGCGGTGAGGGCTTCATCATGCAGAAGCTCGAAGGTGACGGTCTCGCTTTCATCCATGCCGGCGGCACCATCATCGAGCGCGAGCTCGGCCCCGGTGAGGGGCTGCGGGTCGACACCGGGTGTCTGGTCGCGCTCGAGACCTCGGTCAACTTCGACATCGAGTTCGTCGGCGGCGTGAAATCGGCCATCTTCGGCGGCGAGGGCTTCTTCTTCGCCCGGCTCCGCGGCCCCGGCAAGGTCTGGCTGCAATCGCTGCCATTTTCCCGCCTCGCCGGCCGCATCTGGCAGGCCGCCCCCCAGGGCGGCGGCAAGGACCGCGGCGAAGGCTCGATCCTCGGCAAAATGGGCGGCATCGGCGGGTTCTTCGACGGCAATTGACGCGCTTCGCCTGTCGGCGAACCGCGCCAATTGCGGGCGTTCGCTTCGCGAACTCAAAAACGGTCAATCCTCAGGCTGAAATGACGCCTCCGCGCGCCAGCGGGTCGGGCTCATGTGTGCCCAGGTGCTGAACGCACGGGAAAAGGCGTTCGGATCGGAATACTGGAGGGCGGTCGCGATGTCCGCGATATGAAGACCTGTGTTTTCGAGGAGTTGTCGCGCCAACTCGAACCGGGCCTCATTGATCAGGGTCTGCAGGTTCCTCCCTTCTTTTTGCAGCCTCCGCCGGAGCGTCCGCTCGTGGATCCCGAACAGGTGTGCGACGGCGTCGCCAGTTGCCGCGCCACTCAACACCATCTGGTGCAGCACGCTTTGGACACGTTCAGCAAATCCCAACGATCCGGCGGCCTCCGCCTCCTGAACCCCGGCTGCGATGACGCGGTAGAGAGCGGCATCGGCGCCTTCGATCGGGTGCTGGAGCCAGGACGAAGCCAACACGATCCCTGACACATCGGCGTCGAAACCGACCGTCGACTTGAACAACCGCTCGTAGGGTTCACGATTCTCGGGGGGGCCGTGAGAAAACTGCACCCGCAACGGCTTCCACGAGGGGCCGCAGAGTTCGCGCAGGATTCTGATCCCGATGGCGATCGCGGCGTCGTAGATCTGCGCGGTGGCCGGCGTTCCGTGTCGGTAGATCGAGTAACCGAAAATCACGGACGCGGGTTCCGGCGCGAGCAGAATGGGCGCTGCACCCCGGTCATGCAGGTGGAGATGGAGAAGGAGGCTCCGCAGCGCGTCGCCGACCGTGGCGGCGTTGCGCATCAGGTGGCCGATCGGACCGAGACCGCTCAAGTCGAATCGCCCGCCGACCAACAGCCCGAAATGACTGCAGCCCGTGGCGGCGATGCACGCATCGAACAACCGCCCGAATGCTTCGAACGGGATGCGCCTGTCAGGGTCCCGAAACAGACCGACGGTGAGACCGGCCTTTGCAAACACGGATCGCGGTCTGATTCCCAGGTCGGCCAGAACCTCCGGGATCGCGAGCACCGGTCCGATACGAAGGTCGCCGGGATCACTCAACAACAGCGATTTCGGCGGCTGTTTTCTCCGATACTGCGGGTGCTTTGGAGCGATCGGTTGTTCCTTTCCGGATCTCGGGTATCGACTTCGCGGGTGGCCGGAATTGCAAGATACCATCTTCGCACCTCTGGTAGCCTGTCGCGGATGTTTCGACACTCAGTTCAGAGTCGGCGAGGCGGGTCGATGCTTCGAAACGCACGAGCGTTTTCATGGATCATCGTCAGGATAATGAAGGGAGTCACAATGAATAGAAATACCAGGAACGTGTTGATCGCCGCAGTCGTCTCGGTCTTCTTTGCGGGAGGATTCACACCCGCCACGGCGCAGAAACTCGAGGGCCCACCGGCGAATCCGCAGTTCAAGTACTCGACCGAGGTGCCGCCGGGCGTCGCCACGCCGGACAAGCTTGAAACATCGATCGGTACGCTCCACCTCGACGACGGGTATCCGCAAGCCGGGACCCTTGAAAAAATATACGACAATCTCGACCGGTCGCGCGCGTTGCAGGCCTACCTGCTGGCGATTCCGATCGTCAACCAATCCAGCATGCGCGCGTCGCTCAAGGAGTTCGGTCCGGTCAACCAGACCGACGTCATCTGGGAAGACCTCGTCGACCCGAAGACCGTCGAGCTGACGGCGAATGACAACACCATTTACAATTTCATCTGGCTGGAAACCACGAAAGGTCCCATGGTTGCCGAGATTCCGCCCGGGGTTCTGGGGCTGATCGACGACTTCTGGTACCGCTGGGTGGCCGATGTCGGCATCACCGGCGCCGATCTGGGCCGCGGCGGCAAGTACCTGATCCTGCCGCCTGGGTACTCCGGCAATGTCCCCGAGGGCTACCACGTCGTACGGCCGAACACCTACGGTACCTGGCTCGTTTTCCGGGCCTTTCTCATCGAGGGCCAGACCGCGCCGTCGGTCGCTTCCGTCAAGAAACACCTGAAAATTTACGCCCTCTCCGACGCGGACAACCCGCCGGAAATGAAGTTCGTCAACGGCTCCGGCATCCCGGCAAACTTCGTCGCGCCAGGGGACTACACCTTCTGGAGCCTGCTGAACGAGGTGATCCAGGAGGAGCCGAGCGAGGGATCCGACCCGACGACGCTGGGTCTCTTCGCGTCGATCGGCATCGAGAAGGGCAAGCCCTTTGATCCGGATCCCCGGATGAAGAAGATCCTCGAGGACGCCGCCAACATCGGCGCCACTACCGCGAGGGCGATCGCCTTCAAGATCCGCAGCAAAGAGGCCTTCTTCTACCCCGACAGCTCGTGGCGCCTGCCCTTCTTCGGCGGCTACAAGTTCGAGGTCTCTCCCGGAGTGGCCAACCTCGACGGCGCGGCCTTCTTCTACTACTTCGCGACCGGTGTGACGCCCGCGATGGCCGATAAGATGGTCGGCAAGGGCTCACAGTACCCGTGGTCCGCCCAGGACGCGGACGGCAATCCGTTTGACGGCTCCAAGACCTACAAGCTGCACCTGCCGCCGAACATCCCGGTCAAGGACTTCTGGTCGGTGATCGTCTACGACAACCAGACGCGTTCGATGTTGCAGACCAACAACGCCCCGAGCGTGAGCAGTCAGAACAAGGGAGTCAAGGTCAATGCCGACGGCTCGACCGATGTCTACTTCGGCCCCACAGCGCCGGCGGGGTTGGAGAACAACTGGATCGAGACGATCCCGGGCAAGGGTTGGTTCATGATCCTGCGCCTCTACGGACCCCTCGAGCCGTGGTTCAACCAGACCTGGAAGCCGGGTGAGATCGAGCTCCAGAAGTAGTCACGATCTCATTCGATATCCAGGCAGCGGGCGCTTCGGCGCCCGCTTTGTTTCATGCCCGTAATGGGTCACGACGTTCCGCCGATCCATCGCGCCTTTCCGGATGACTCCCACGAGTGGCAAAATCCCTTGGGTCGATCTGTGGACGATTTCGCACCGGGGAAGGTCGACCCTTTCGCAATGACGAGTCTAGAAATCCTTCGTTCATCCCGTGCGATCTTGCGTTTCCAGGAACCCGTGGACGACTCCGAAGGTGGGCTGCCGCGCCACGGCGGAGCGCCAAGCAAAGCCGGGGAGCCCACCCTACCAGACCACCAGGTGTGTGGGTCCGAAGTAGGGTGGCCTTGGCCCACCTTCAGGATCGCTGCAGGACCCTCGAGTTCGCCACACAGGTGAACGAATCTGATGGTGGCTTAAGCCCACCCTACGGTCCGGCCCTGTGTGTAAGTACCACGAAGGGTGGGCCTTGGCCCACCTTCACTCCCGCTGGCGGTGGGTAAAACACGTCCACCGCTCGCCTCACCCCTTCCCCATCCTCCCGGCGAAGGCGTCGAGAACCTTCAGGTATGGCTCGATCGAGGGAATGAAATGCCGCTCTTCTCGGGAGTGGGGGCCGATCCCGCTCTGGCCCCAGACGACCTGGTGGCCGCCGGGGGCGAAGCGGGCGGAGGACCCGGGCTTTTTCTTGCCGACCACCGCGGGCTTTCCGGACACCTCGGCGACGGCCTCCAGCAGTCTGGCCAGATGGGGGTTGCCGGGCGGGCAAGCGACACCGGGCTCCATGAGCTCGAGGCTGCTTTCCAGACCGAGTTCGCGGCAGAGGTTCTCGATTTCAGCGACAAGGCCAAGGAGGTCGTCGCCCGGGACGGGGCGGATCTCGATCCCCAGCACGCCTTCCCCGGCCGTGATGTTGTAGACCCCCGGCTCGCCGACCGAGAGAAACGGAAAGCGGGTCGTGGTCTCCCAGCCGTCGAGGCTCGAGACCGTGAGGTGGCGTTTGAAGACCGAGCCGAGGACCGCTCGCACCTCGACCAGCTTGTCCAGGAGATCGGCGGGGCCGCCGCTGACCCCGGTGTGGCCGCAGACCCCGCGGGCGGTGATCCGCATCCGGAAGATGCCCCGGCTCTCGGTACAGACCTCGCCGAAGAGCTCGCTCCCCTGCTCGCCGGTGCGCTCGCCCACCACCATCAGTTCGGGCGCCCACCCCTCGCGGTGTTCGAGGTCCGCCAGCACGTGAGGGGTCCCGAAGGGCTCGCCCTCGCCGTTTTCCTCGTTGCCCACCAGCAGCAGGTTGAATGGCGGGTATGGCGGACCGGCGGCGGCCCTCTCGACCATCCACACCATGTCGCTCGCAACCACGGTCTTCATGTCCGCGGCGCCGCGGCCCCACAGATAGTCGCCTTCGATCCTCGGTTGGAACTGGCAGTCGTCGGGCTCCGGCCGCACCACGTCGAAATGGCCGGAGAGCATCACCGTTGCCGGCGGGGCGCCGCGAAAGGAGGCCAACACCGCCGGGTAGCGCCCGCGATCGAACAGCCGTACCTCGAGACCGCCCCGGGTGAGGAAGTTGGCGACGAAGCCGGCGCACGAGAAGACCTCGTGGACGCGTTCGTCGGGGCAATTGGTGACGGATGGGATGCGCACCAGATCAGCCGCGAGACGGAGGACCTCTGCGGTTCGCCCGTCGGCGTTTTCGATCGCGAGCTCCGCATCGGCGACGCCCAGGCTCACCGGCAGCTCGGGCCGTTCGCCGGCCATCTTGCGCAAACCGGCCACCAGAGGCGCCAGCTTCGACCACTCGCTCCGCAGCTCGCTCGAAGCGCCGGCGATCGACCGGGCCTCGTCCGCCACCAGCGACCGCCGGGTCTCGAACCAGGCCGTCACGATTTCGGCCGGGACCACCACCGCTCCGGACTTCGAGGTCCGGGGGGTGCCGTCGAGGTGGTCCAGGACCCACCGCCGGATCCCCGCAGCCGGGTTCGCGCCGCCGCCCGCCATTTCGCGCAGCGGTTCGAGCTGGGCCGCGACGCCCAGCCCCTCCGCAAGCGGTTCGACTTCGGCCACGAGCTCCCTCAGGTACTCCCGCGCCGTGACCGGGCGGCCTGTGTGTGGGTGTTCGATCTCGGCGTCGAGACCACGGACGGCCGCGATGTGCTCGTTGCGGCGGGCCCGCGCGAGATCGGCGGCGTCGTAGCCGTAGTCGGCACCGTAGCCCGGCTCGCCATAGATCCTGAGCATCAGGAGGTCCTTGAAGAGGACCTTGGCGACCAACAGTTCGAGGGTGTCGCCGCCCTCGTCGGTGCGCACCTCCACCCGGTTCATCGGGAGGTCGACCCTGGCGCACAGGTTTTCCACCACCACCGCCCGTTCGGCCTCCTCGAGGCTGCCGTGGGTGCCGACCGAGAAGATCCCGCGGCGGTAGAGCTCCTGGAGCTGCTCGCTGGTGGCCATGACATTGCGCCGGACCGGGTCGACGTCGGAGCGCGCGCGCACCGGCGTCCAGTTGTTGGCGCCGAACCGGATCCCCGAACGAACCAGACCGTAGGAGATGTCGAGGTAGTCGCGATGGCTGGCATAGAGCCCGGGAACATCGAGCTCCTCGGGGTTCGGAAAGGCCAGCAGCCGCATGGAGTCGGTGGTGGTGAGAACCACCTCACGCCGGCCGTCGACCACCTCGCTGGCGAACGGCGAGGCGGCGCTGACGGCGATGAAGACGGGGCACATCGGCCGCAGCAGCCGGGTCGCCCGGATGACCTGCTGGTTGCGGTAGTCGACCAGGGTCCGGCCCTTGCGTTCCTTGAGCGGCAGATGGATGAAGTCCCACGACAGCAGGGTCTCGGGGAAGCTGTGGTTGGTATGGATTCCAGCCGTGGCCAACCGGCTCCCGAAAAGCTCGACGCAGCGTTCGAGATACCGTCTGCGGGCCAGGTTCCACCCCGCGGGGATGCTGGCGGACGAGGTGTCGAACGGCCGCGGGATGTTGCCGTGGAGGGCGAGGAAGGAGGTCGCGTAAGTGCGCCCGATCTCGGCCAGTGTGTCGAGCAGAACGCCTTCCAGGAGCCGGGCCTGCGATGCGGTGGCGCGGGCGTCGAAACACGGCTGGGTGGCGAGCTCGGTCATCCAGTGAAAGACCTCAAGCTGGAAGTACTCCCTCGCCCACTCCGGCAGCTGCTCTTCGTACAGGAAATCGGCGAAGGACCTGCCCCTCCGGTCCGTAACCCACGTGCTCCACCGGGTTGAGCCCGGCGTCGAGGATGTTGAACTCGATCTCGAGCCCGGAGGTGCCGCTCTTGGGGTCGGCCTGCCGCGAGTTTTCCAGTGCCAGTCGGACCTTGTCCGAAAAACGAAACCACTCGGTCCGTTGCATCACTGCGACTCCGCCGCCGGTTCGCTCACAACGCGGACAACGCCAGCCACAGCCGGTCGAGGGCGCCCGCGGTGGTCTCCGGGGGGAGGGCGTACGAGAAGCGGATCCAGTTCTTGCCGTACTGCGAGAAGAAGCCTCCCGGAACCACTGCGAGCCCGAATTTCTCCGCGAGCACGGTCCCGAGTTCAGTGGCGTCGGCCAGCCCGGCGGGTTCCAGCCACGGCGTCATGTCGAGGAATGCGTAGTAGCCCTTGCCGAGGATGTGGCGGATTTCGTGGCCGGCGAGGAAGGTCTCGACGACCTTGCGGCTGGCGTTGGTAGGCCCGACGATGTCCGCGGCGGCGCTGTCGAACCCCATGCGGTAGGCCGCGATCGCGACCGCCTGGCTGTGGAACGAGGGGATCACCGCGTGTGACGCCCGGCCCTGGATGAACTTCACCACCGGCACCGGCGCCACCAGGTGGGCGTTGCGGATGTTGCTCGCGCCGAGGGACTTCGTGAGACCGTCGAGGAAGATGCACCGCTCGCGCTCGGCGGGGTCGAGGGCGCCGAGAAAGGCATTGAGGTCGTGCGGTTCGCCGTCCGTCACACGGTGGTAGATCCAGTCGAAGAGCACGTAGGGCGCGCCGGCGGCAAAGGCGGCCCTGGCGATGGCGATCTGCCGGTCGGGGCTCATGCTGCGTCCGGTCGGGTTGTCCGGGCTGGTGATGACCACCAGGGCCGGCCGGCGCCCGTCGAACCCCGCTGCGGCCTCGCTGCAGGCGGCGATCCCTTCGGGGGTCAGGGCCCACGCGTCCTCCTCCAACCCCGGGGCGAGCATGACGTTGGCGCCCATTGCGTACGGACCCCAGTTGTAGGAGATCCACGGCACCCGCGAAACGACGACGAAGTCGCCGCGGCGTTGATGGCCGAGAAACTGGATCGCGTCGTAGGCCTTGACCAGTGCGTCGCGTCCGCCCTGGCAGGCGATGACGTTGGCCGGGCCCCACCCGGTGGCGCTGTCGAGCCCCCAGTAATCCTCCACCACGGCCTTGCGGAAGGCCGGGGTCCCGAAGGGCTTGTCATAACCCGTGCCGTGCTCGACCTGGAGGCGGTGGGCTTCGTCCAGGATCTCGCGCGAGACACCGGGCAGGCTGGCGCCTCCGTCGCCCTGGCTGGCGTCGAACACGGTGCCGCCGGGCTCCCGTTCGAGGTAGACCTTGAGGGCCTCGTTGATCTCGAACATCCTGCTGCCGGGGATCGGAAGCATCGAGGCGGGGCTGGTGTCGACGCTGGCGAGCTGGTTTTCGGCGACCACGAGGTCGGGGGCCGATGTCGATTGGATTTTCCGGTCTGTGGTCACTGCACTCCTCCGACCATGCGCTGCAATCGTCTCCACACTCTTTCACCGACCATCTCTTCCGCCGCCTCCATCACATCCCGGGTCGTCTGCAGGAGCTCGCGCGGACCGGCCCAGTGGGTGCTCACCACCTCGGAGGGGACGCCGCCGAGCAGCCGCCGGATCATCAGGACCACCAGCAGCAGATCGTCGGCAAACCCGGCCGGGCCGACCAGGATTTCTGGGACCAGATCGAGGGGCAGCGCCACGTAGGCGAGGACCGCGGCGGTCTGGGTCTTGAGCTCCGTCGGCACCCGCCGGTCGAGGGCCAGCCGTACCAGCAGGTGGACGAAATCCGGAAGGAGCAGGAGTCGATCGGCGAAACGGCAGGCCCGTCCCTCGCGGGAGGCCAACCATGCGGTGATCCGCTGCCGCAGCCGTTGGTAGACATCGCCGTTTTCAAATGTCCGAATGGCGCTCTCGTCCGACACGTCACCTCCCCTGCCCTTCGGGCTCGTTCCATTGTGCCATCAATTGCCGCCCTCCAGAACATCGATCGGGTGATACGCCGCCAGCGCCGTGCGCACCTCTTCGAGCCGACCGTCGTTTTCGAGCGCTGCGGCCAGACTCTTGGTTTCCTCGATCAACACCCGGTCCCGGATGAGGTTGGCGAACCTGAACCCCGCGGGCCCCCACTGCCGGGTGCCGACGAGCTCGCCGGGGCCGCGCTGCTCGAGATCGGCTTCGGCGATCTCGAACCCGTTCTGGCTGCGACAGATCACTTCGAGCCTCTCTCTGGCCGGCTCACCCGGCCGCTCGTCGGTGAGGAGGATGCACCAGGCCTGGCGGCTGCCCCGCCCGACCCGCCCGCGCAGCTGATGAAGCTGGGAAAGACCGAACCTCTGCGCCGACTCCACCACCATGACCGTGGCCTCGGGCACGTCAACACCGACCTCGACCACGGTGGTTGCGAGCAGCACCTGGAGGGTGCCGTCACGAAACTCAGCGGTCACCGCCTCACGATCGGAGCGGGACAACCTGCCGTGTACGCTCCCCACTGCCGCTTCGGGCAGCAGCCGCCGCACCTCTTCCTCGTGGTCGGCGAGGGCGGCGGCCGGGATCTCTTCGCTGGCCTCGATGAGGGGATAGACGACGAACACGCGACCGCCCTCGGCGATCTCCCGGCGCAGAAAGTCGAAGACCCTCGATCGCGCCGATTCGGGCCGCTTTTCGGTGCGTACCGGCCGCCGGCCGGGGGGCAGCTCGTCGATGATCGAAAGGTCGAGGTCGCCGTACACGGTGAGGGCCAGCGAACGCGGGATCGGCGTCGCCGTCATGACCAGGAGGTGGGGGTGCTCCCCCTTGGCTGCCAGCGCTGAGCGCTGGACGACCCCGAAACGGTGCTGCTCGTCGACGATGACGAGCCCGAGATCACGATAGCTCACCGCTTCTTGAAAGAGAGCGTGGGTCCCGATCACGACCTCGACGGTTCCCTCCGCCAGCCCCTCGAGGACTCTCCGGCGCTCGGCTGCGGGCGTCGAGCCGACGAGGAGACTGGGCGGAGGTCCGGCCGGGGCAAGGTACCGCCCGAGGGTCCGTTCGTGCTGTTCCGCCAAGAGTTCGGTCGGCGCCATGATCGCGACCTGGCGCCCGGCCGCCGTCACCATCGCCGTCGCCAGCGCGGCCACGGCCGTCTTCCCCGAGCCGACGTCGCCCTGCAGCAGGCGGGCCATCGGCGTCCGCCGCCCGAGGTCGGCGGCGATCTCGTCGCACACCCTTCGTTGCGCTGAGGTGAGGGTGAACGGAAAATTCGTTTTTTCAGCGGCGGCACGCGCCGCCGCCGCTGTGACCCGCGGCGCTTTCGTCCGCTGCCTGTCCCGGCGCCGTCCGGCGATCGCACAGGCAAAGGCGAGCAGCTCATCGAATGCCAGCCGGCGATGGCAGGGATCGGTGCGCTCGTTGAGGGCGGCGGTCAGTGACGGGGCGTCTCCCGAAAGGTCGTCCACCTCAGGCGCGTGAAGCCGGCGCAGACACCCCGGAAGGTCCGGGAGGTCGAAGCGTTGCCGCAGGGCAGGTTGCAGCGGGTCAGGGCAAGCATCGATGGCCGGCAGGCAGGACCCGATCAATCGGCGCAAGCGCCTCCCGGTGAAGCGTCCGATCCGCGGGTAGACCGGGACGATCCTCTCACCCTCGTCGACGACCTCTTCGATCTCCGGGTTGCTCAGCTGCAGCTTGCCGCCCCTCGCTTCGCGCACCTGACCGAAAAAGTAGAAATCCTGATCGCCGTCAACCCGGCGTGCGATCCACGGCTGGTTGAACCACACCACCGGGATCTCCCCAACCGGATCAACCACCACTCCGTCCGCGATGGTGAGCCGCCTGCGCGGCACCCGCCGCACCCGCAAACCGCGGACCCGGCCGCGGATCAGGATCCAGTCGCCCGCCGCAGCGGAGCCGTCGAGTGAGGTCAGACCGGAGCGGTCCTCATAGCGACGCGGGAGGTGGAACAGGAGATCGCGGACGCAGTGAAAGCCCTCGGCCGCCATTGAGGCGGCGGTCTTCGGCCCGATGCCGTCGAGCACCGTCAGCAGGTCGTCTGGGTGGAGGGGGGCGCGGCCGGGGTCCTGGGCGCGCTGCTTATTCAATCGGCGTCGATCTCGAAGCGGCACTGAATGGTGCCGAAGACCACGGTGTCGCCGGAAACAACCGAGACCGGCCGGCCGGCGGCCAGGCGGACGCCGTTGACAAAGGTCCCGTTCATAGTGCCCACGTCCTCGACCACGCTGAACGTGCCGTCGTCTTCGCGTTTGATCCGCGCGTGGCGCCGCGAGATCGACCGTTTGCCGTCGACCGGCGTGAGATCGACCTCAGGGTTGATGCCGGTGACCGGGTCGATGCGTCCCACGGTGGTTTCCTTCGAGGCTGAAAGCGGGAACACGATACCCGTCGTGATCTCGACCAGCCGGGCGGTGGGGTCCGGTTTGGAGACCGGGCGGTCCTTGATTCCGCTTTGCTCGATATCCACCTTGTGGCCGACCGCCTCTTCCAGAAGGTGGGTGGTGTGTTCGAGCCGAAGAACCAGCTTTCTCATCATGCGAATGGCGATCTCGGGGTTGTGTTTGAGGATGAAGGTGAAGGCGGATTGATCGATCATGACTGCGGCGACGTCCTCGACGGCGTAGGCCGTCGCGGATCTCGGCGTGTCTTCCTCGAGCATGCACATCTCGCCGAAGAAGTCGCCCTTACCCAGGGTCGCCAGGACCGTCTCCTTGCCGCCGATTTTCTTGCGGATCTCCACCGTTCCGCTTTCGATCACGTACATCGCGAGCCCCAGGTCGCCCTCGCTGAAGACCACGCTGTTCCTGGGAAACTGGGTGCGCATGGGTTCCAGCGAATCGTGGGTGACCTCTCGCGACGTGACCTTGAACTTCGCCATCCTATCTCCACGTGATCCGGCGGCGATCGGTGTCCAGTTCGACGGTTGCGCCAATCGGAAACGCGAGGTTCGTCGCACTGTGTCCGAAGGGCAGACCGACCACCACCGGGGCATCCGGCGGCGCGGTCTCCAAGAGCATCCGACGCCACCGATCCGACCGGTCGGACGCCGGTCCGCATCCGCGCAAGCTCCCGCCAATCAATGCTTTCACGTTCCGCAATCTACCAGAGCCCCGGAGGTGGGTCAACATTCGATCGAGGCGATAATGCGGCTCCGCGACCTCTTCCAGAAACAGCACGCAGCCGTCGAAGTCCGGCTCCCACGGGGTGCCGAGGAGCGACGTCACGAGGCATAAATTGCCCCCGAGGGCAGGACCCGCCACACGTCCGGGGCGTGCAATGGCGCCTTCGGGGAAGCGGAAGAGCGTCTCGCCGGCGAGTCCTCCGGTGAGCAGAGCGCGCAGGCGCTCCGCGTTGTGGGGGCGGGCGAGCCCGGCCGCCACCATCGGACCATGGACCTGTAAGGCCCCGCCGTTCTGCGCCAGCGGGTTGAGGAAGGCCGTGAGGTCGGAGAATCCGATCAGGCTCACGTCGCGGTCCCGCAGCCGTTGCAGGGAGACAGACGGTAAGAGGCGGGTCGACCCGTAACCGCCCCTCGCCGCCATGACCCATCGCGCGCCCGCAGCCAGAACCTCGTCGAGTCCCGCCAGGCGCTCGGCGTCGGAGCCGGCGAGATACCCGTCGTCGCGACGGAGATTCGACGCCTCGACGACCGGGTGCCCCCACCCGCGGAGAATGGCAAGCCCGGCCTCGAGCCTGGCCGGGTCCACCGGCCCCGACAGGGCAACCACCCCGATCGGTTCGCCGGCCTCGAGCGGTTTCCAAGCAGACTTCACGCTCTCAACCATACCGCGAAACCCTCCGAACCGGATCGCCGTTTCACCTCGACCTGTTACCCAGATCACCCTTTTTCATTTTTCGGGCCGCGGCGCCGTAGCGCCGCGGCCCGAAAAATGACTGAAGGAGGCTATAGGCCGGATTCTGTGCCCCGTGGGGCGGCGTCCATTCATCTGGGCCGCACGTTACCGTGCGGCTCGAGCAGCCAACCCGGAAATCTCACCCACCGCAGCGGGATGCGGGGACAGGCGACCCTCGATTCCCCTATTTGGCCTTGCTCCGCATGGGGTTTACCATGCCCCCTCCGTTTCCGGAGGAGCGGTGCGCTCTTACCGCACCCTTTCACCCTGACCCCCGGCCGACCCGGGGGCGGTTTGCTTTCTGCGGCACTTTCCCTCGCGTTGCCGCGGCCGGGGGTTACCCGGCATGCTGCCTGTCAGGAGTCCGGACCTTCCTCCGGGTGTGACCCCGGCGGACGCCCGCCTCCTCCAGTCGGCCTCAGGATAGCATCAGCTCCGGAAAGCCGTAGGCGGGCCCTTTCGGACCCGCCACCACCATCGTTCATTGTGGCCTCTCGCGGGCGAGCCGTAAACGACCCGGCTCCGCCTGTCAGGCGGGCTGGTTGGGCCGGTCGACGCAGGTCACCGCGTACCCGGAGAGCGAGCCCGGAACGAAGCGGCAGATCAGTCTCGCCCCGCGCTGTCGTACTTCGACGAGGGCCGATTCGTTGTCGACGGTGCGAAAGCTCCTGCTGGCCTTGCGCAGCAGGCGGGAACGCAGCAGGTGGGACACCTCCTCGAGCCGGTCGAGATCCTCGAGGAGCAGGGTCAAACGCATCGGCGACCGGAGGTCGAGGCTGATCTCGAGAATGGTGGCCTCGAAGGCCTCCACCATCTCCTCCACGGTCAGGCCGCGGCTGTGCCACACGCCCAGCGGTTCCACGGTCAATGACGACATCCCTCTCTTCATCGCATCGATGAGGATGGCCGTCAGGCTCCGGCGCACGTTGCCGGGGCGAGCCGACGGCCTCTCCTCGAGATCGTGGACCACCGCCTGGTAGGTCCAGTAGGCCTCGTCACCGCGGCTGCGCATCAGCAGGTACCGTCCAAGTGGCAGCGGTCGCTGATCCGCGATGGCCTGATAGGCCGCATCGAGACCGTCGAGACCGTCGTGGCTGTCGAGGTCGAGGATGCCGACACCGCCCATCATGAGGTTGCGGTCCTCCTGAATGACCATGGCATCGGGGCGCAGTCGTCTCCCCAGCGCCTCACTCAGATCGAGGTCAAATCGAAGACAGCACTCGTGAGCCACCTCTTCAGTGTAGCCCATGTCCCGCCGGGGGCTGTTTTCAGCTCAATTCTCGAGGCCGAGATCCCAGTTGAGCACCACCGTGGTCGGCCGCACCGACACCCCCGACGTCGTCGACAGCATCAGGAACTTCTGACCGTCACGCGTCACCACGTAGCGCTCGCGTTGGGTCACCGGGAAGATCGGCGGGTCGAAAAGCATTTCAGGAAGACCGGCCTCGAGAGTGTCAGTCGTTGTCACCGGCACCGACACCAGGTTGCGCCCGGAATCGATGTAGAAGATCTCGTGACCATCCGCGCTCCACATGGGTTCGCTGCCGCCGTCGGTGGAGAGTTGCCACTGACCTCCGGGTCCCGGGAACTGGCGCACGTACACCTCTTGTTTCCCGGACTCATTCGAGTTGTAGGCAAACCACCTGCCGTCGGGCGAGAAGCTCGGCCGCACCTCGACAAACTCCGACTGGAGCAACGGCCAGGTCTCTCCGGAGCCGTCCAACGCAAGGGCCCAGATGTCCCAGGAGGTCTCACCGCCGTTGGTCATGTACAACAGGTGCTTTCCGTCGGGGGCCATGTCTCCCGCCAGGATGTTTGATTCCGACGAAAGGAGGACTTCTGTGGCACCGGTTCCGGAAGCCGCTTTGCGGAGGAGCGAAACACTCCCCTCCTTGGCGGAGGTGTAGATGACGTTCGCGCCGTCAGGCGTCCACATCGGACCGCCATCGTTGCCGGCATCAAAGGTGAATCGGGACGCCGTGCCGCGCTCGAGGTCGTGGATCCACAAATCGAGGTTCCCGGCGGCCTGGTCGACGATTTCGGTCACCACCCTCCGGCCGTCGGGAGAAAGCCTGAAGTTGCGGAATTCGTTCGCCGCCGCGAGATCGCCGAGCTGGCGCCCCTCGCGGTCGAACCACCTCAGTTGACGTCCGCCCGATTCGCCACTGCGAAAGGCGAGAGTGCGGTCGGTGGATGCCGAGAAGTCCGCGAGCCCGACCGCGCTGGCGCCGATATTGTCGGCCAGCGGCATCGGTTCTCCAGTGATTTCGCCCTTGTCGGCGTCGAAGGGGTGGGCCACCAGCATCCCGTCGAGCACGTAGATGAGATAGCCCGGCTCCGCATACTGGACCCGGGAATCGGCAGTGGTCAGCACCACGTCGGCCTTGTCGTCGAGGGTGTGCAGCATCACGGTCGAGGTCCCGCCTTCGGGTTCGCCGATGTACAGAAAACGGCGGCCATCGGGGAGAAACTCGGGCCAGCCCACCGAAACCACGCCTTCGAGATCCGCCGGCGAAACCTCGGCTTTGGCGATGCCGCCCGCTGCTGAGACCCGCCACAGGGGATCGGCAGCCGAGCCATCGAACACAATCTCCCCGCGGCTGCTCCAGCTGCCGTCCGCACCGGCGGCCTCGCAGATGGTCTGGGCGGGCCCGCCCGAAACCGGCACCTTCTTGAGTTTGGTGCCGATGAAGAAAGCGATATAGCGGCTGTCGGCCGACCAGATCGGCCGCGATTCGTTTTCGGCACCGGTCCCGGCGCCCTCGGTGCCGGCGATGGGTCGCGCCTCGAGACTCGACAGGTCCCGCAACCAGATCTGGGAGTTGCCTTCACCGTCGATGCCGTGAAACGCCATGTGGAGGCCGTCAGGCGACAGCCGCGGCGAACCGACCTGGGTCAACTGCGGTATCGGTGCGATCTCGAACCGCACCTGGCGCGGCGTGGCCGGCGTCCGCAGGAAGAATCCAACCGCAAACACGGTGGCGGCAAGCGCGGCCACGGCGGCCGCCGCCCACGCAACCTTTTCGCGGCTCTTGCGGCGCGCCGCCACCGGCGCCGGCAGCCCCATCACCGAACCGCCTTCGGCGATCCACTTCAGCTGCAGTTTGACGTCGTGGGCGGTCTGCCACCTCTCCTCGGGGTCCTTGGCGAGGCAGGTCTGCACCACCCGGTCAAAGGCCGGCGGCGTCATCGGCTGAATCGAGGACACCGGGGCCGGCGCCTCGTGCATGATGGCGCCGATCAGGCTCGCCTGGGAGGCGCCCGAAAAGGCGCGCCGTCCCGTCGCCATCTCGTAGAGCACCGCGCCGAACGAGAAGATATCGGTGCGGAAATCGACGTCCTTGCCCTCGAGTTGCTCCGGAGCCATGTACTGATAGGTGCCGAGCACGGTGCCGGCCGCGGTCAGCGGCTGGCTGACGGTCGGGGTCTTGGTGAGGTCGGCGTCACGTCCCCCGACGACGCTGTCGGCCTTGGCGAGACCGAAGTCGAGGAGCTTGGCGCCGGATGCCGTCAGCATGATGTTTCCCGGTTTGAGGTCGCGGTGGACGATCCCCTGGCGGTGGGCCTTCTCGAGGGCATCCGCGATCTGGACCCCGTACTTCAGCGTTTCCTCGAGAGACAGCGGCCCTTTGGTCAGCCGCTCTCCGAGGGTTTCCCCGTCGATGAACTCCATGACGAGGTAGTCGATCCCGTCCTCGTGTCCGATGTCATACAGCGGACAGATGTTGGGGTGCGAGAGGCTGGAGACGGCTTTGGCCTCTCGTTCGAGGCGCTGCCGCAACTCGGGGTTCTCCGCAAGGTGGGCCGGGAGAACCTTGATCGCCACAACGCGATCCAGCCTGGTGTCCAGCGCCCGGTAGACCTCGCCCATGCCGCCGGCGCCGATCGCACTTTCGATTTCATACGGTCCGAGTCGTCGCCCGGCTTCAATTGTCATGGTTCCCCCGCTCCGTCCGTTTTGGAAACCATAGCACAATTGAGATCGAATCTATTCCTCAGCAAAAAAGAAGCGCGGGACAGACCTCCAGCTAGCCGCCGTTGCCGCTGATCGCCCGCCGTGCCATCTCCTTGGTGATCACCAGGCGGTGGCCGCCCTCCGGCTTCTTTTCAAGACCCTTGTGCTGCCAGGGGTCGTACTCCAGCGGGTTGATGATCTTCGAGAACACGGTGCGCAGGGCGCGAGCGCCGGTGCGGATGTTGAGCACCGCGGCCTCCGCGATCATGGCCGCCGCGACATCGTCGATCTCGAGTTCGATGTCCATCACCTCAAAGAACTTCTTGGAGCGGACGAAGGGAGAATCCAACGAGCCCAGGAGGATGCTCTTGAGCACCGCGACATCGAGGTCCCGCAGGATGATCACGTTGTCGAACCGGGCCATGAACTGCGGCACCATGCCGTACTCGAAGAGGTCTTCCGGTTTCAGGAAATCAGCCAGCGCGAACCGGGTCTCGATCCGGACCTGCCCGTCCGCCATCTGGACCGCCTGCGATTTGAGCTTTTCGCCGCTTGCCGGGTTGATGACCCGCAGATAGACCTGGTCGTAGAGCCCCTCGAAGGCGCCGCCGCAGATAAACATCATGTGACGGGTGTCGATATTCAGAGTGACGGCCTTTTCGACGCCGTCGACCGTTGCGAAGGTCTTGTAGATGACGACCTCCCCCTCCATCAGGGTCAGCAGCCCCTGCTGCAGAACCACCCCGATGGGGTTGGGTTTGCCGGCGACGATCGACGACATCTTGTCGATTTCGTCGATGCAGATGGTCGCTCGTTCCATCGTCTCCTTGAGCGCCTCGGCGGTCGGGTTGTCCCCCACCAGGGCCCGCGCTCTCTGTTCCACGGCTTCGAGCAGGCGCACCGGTTGGAACTCCATTCGTTCGGAGTCAACCAGGAGGTTGGCGTTGATGATGGTCATCGCCCGGAACGGGCGGTACTCCGCCACGTCGTGGTACATCCGCTGGATGTTGTTCATGATCGTGGTCTTGCCGGTGCCCGAGTTGCCAACCAGGAGGAGATTGCCGGGGACCTTGCCGGTGGTGTGCTTGAACACCGCCACCGACACGTAGCGAAGGGCCGTGTTCTGCCCGAGGACTCCCTTGTGCAACTCCTCGAAGATCTGCGGAGGTGTGATCTCCACCGGTGGTCGCAGATCCGTGTTCTTGCCGCTCATCCAACCACCTCCCACACCCCGTGGCGGGGGGCGAGCTCGACGCCGTCGATGTGGACGGAACGACCGGCGCCGCCTTCACGAAAATCAGTCACGATGTCGATGTGCTGCGCCGAACGGTTGATCACGCCGGCGGTTGTCAATCGCTCGATCTCCGCCTTGCCCTCGTCCGTCCCCGGGTCTTCGACATAACAGTTCTCGTAGCTGGCGCCGATCGCGATATGGAGAGTGCCGCCCACCTTCTCCACGAACAGCGGGTGTTTGAGGACGCGGTCGAGGCCCGGGTTCATGCCCAGCGCCACCTCGCCGAGCCGGTGGGACCCTTCATCGGTCTCGATGATCGCGGCCAGGTGGTCCTGCCCCTCGTCGGCAGAATACTCCACGATCCGTCCACCCTCGAATCGCAGGTAGATCCCGCAGATGTCGTTGCCCCCGTAGTTGACGGGAAGATCCACGAAGATCTCGCCGCGGGCGCTCGAGGCGTCCGGGCTCGTGAAGATCTCGCCGTCGGGGAAGTTGCGCAGGCCGTAGGACATCACGGCCCGGCCGCGCGAGATATCGAGCTCGAGGACGAGTTCGCGTCCGTCGTGTGGGTGTTCGGTGACAATCCGGATGGTCGTACCCCCGTCAATCACCGGCGCGAGCTGTTTCTCCGCTTCGAGCAACGGCCTCGGGTCGGTGGTGGATGCGCCGACGATGAAACGCTCGTAGGTCTCGAAGTCCATCCCTTCCATTTCGGCCGACGCCGGGGTGGGGAAGAGGGTGATGACCCAGTTCTTTGCCAGACGAAGATTGGAAAACGGCCGGTCGCTGGCGGCCAGGGCCTGCGACTGATCCGCAGACAGCCCCATGAACTGCGCCGGGTCTTCGGCGCCCAGGACCTCGACGTACTTGTTCATGTTCTCGTAGCGGGCACGGTGCCAGTTTGGGACGCGGGCGATCTGAGCCTCGCTGCCCTTTCGCACCATGGCCGCCGACCACGCCCTCCCGCGCTCGTTGTTGGGCGGGACCAGGTACACGTCGGGGATGCCGCCGGCCTCGATCACCCGCCTCTCCAGCACCGCCATCAGCGGCCAGCACACCGCTTCACCCTTGATCATGACACAGTCGTCGGCGGTGATGCCGCCGAGTGAGTGGTCCAGGAGGTACCCCGCCCAGATTTCCAGGTCTTTGCTTTCGATCATCGGACTCCTCGCGCCGCAGTCGCGGCGGACCGCATTGTAGCGGCTCGGAGTTCGAGATGCACTTCTGGAGGCGGTCAGTCCGCTCCATCTTATCTTTGCAGCCCGAACTTCCGGCTCAGAATCCTGTCCCGCAAGCGCACCGGCAGGTGCGCCAGGAACGGCAGCAGTGTCGAGAGTGGTCCGGCGCGCACGACCACCGGCGGGTTCGGCCGCGTCACCGCGTCGACAACCCGCCGCGCAAAGCCACGGGAAGGCATCGCTCCGGTCTGCGAAACCACCGCGCGGGCTTCGATAC
Source organism: Candidatus Sulfomarinibacteraceae bacterium (assembly GCA_963741385.1). Taxonomy (GTDB): domain Bacteria; phylum Acidobacteriota; class Thermoanaerobaculia; order Thermoanaerobaculales; family Sulfomarinibacteraceae; genus Sulfomarinibacter. The sequence goes on along the minus strand of CAVUHO010000014.1, from coordinate 285,740 downwards.
CGTCTGCAAAGGCCGAATAAAGTGAGTTCGTCCGGTAGCGACCAGTCCCGCGTTTTGCTCGCTCGCCGAAGGCGGACGCCACGGCCCCAGGCTGCACGGTGACGACCTGGATCCCGAACGGCGCCAACTCCATCCGCAGAGCGTCGGACAGCATGTGGACGGCGGCTTTACTGGCGCTGTAGGCTCCCCCGAATGGTGTCGTGGTCAGCCCGGAGACACTGCCGATGTTGACGATTTTGCCGGTACCGCGCGACACCATGTGGGGAACCACCGCCTGCGACACCGCAACCAAGCCGATCACGTTGATTTCGAACTGTAAACGAAGATCCTCCAGACCGACTTCGGCAAGGGGTGCGATCAGCCCGAAGCCAGCGTTGTTGACGACGATGTCGATCTGTCCCGCCCACCCGATCATCATCTCCACCGCGGCCGCGATCGATGGTCCGTCAGTGACGTCGAGACGCGCGGTCTTCACCATGCCTCCGGTGAGCGATTCGAGATCAGCCGGGTTCCTTGCCGTCGCGAGGACCCGGTGCCCCCGGTCAAGGAACTCCTCCGCCAACGCCCGACCGATCCCCGTCGAACAACCGGTGATCAAGACTGCACGATCCTCTGTTCTCGTCATGTACTTTCTCCGGAATCCGAAACCCGCGGCGGGCAGGCTGGGTCTATCCTACCCCCTTCCCGCTCAACCCGATTCGAAAATCGTCGACCACCGCGGATGCCAATTCGAGTATCATCCCGGCTCATGGGAAACGAACCAGATCAGGTCCCAAAAACGGCTCTCGACGACCTTCGGAGCCTTCCGCCCGAGGAATCCGCGCGCTACCTCGCTTCCCTGATCCTGGCCGGTGCGACGTCTGAACAAACGGCGACCATCTCCGAGCTGCTCGCCGACCGGCGTTTCGGCGACCCGATCCTCGCCCACCTCGACCTCGGTGCACTCGAGCTCCTCGCGGAAAACTGCGTCAGAAGTCTGGACGACGGTTCCGGAACAGACGAAGCCGACGCCCGTGCGACCGCCTGGCAGCTGCTGGACGTGTTGCGGAGCAGCACGTTGTTGTGCCGATTCCGTGATGCGGGAACCACCGACGAGTGGGCCGACCGGATCCTCGCCCTGGTTGAAAAGTCCGACTTCACCTTCGGCCACCTGTTCAACCAGCGCGCGGCGGGATACGGAGAGCGGCCGCTCTTCCGGGTCCCGGGCGGCGGGTTGAACCGTGCTGTCACATGGCGACAGGCATCGGGCCGGGTGGATCTGATCGCCCGCAGCCTCATTGCGGTCACCGCCGATACCGGCGACCGTCCGCTCGCGATTCTCTCGCGCAACAGTCTCGAGATGGCGCTCGTCGACCTTGCCTGTCTGACGTCCGGCATCGTCAATGTCATGGTTCCGGCGACGGCGACCGAGACCGACGTCGCGTTCATCCTCGACCACGCCGGGGTGGGCGCGCTGGTGGTCTCGGATGCCGAACAACTCCAGAAGGTCCTGAACGTTCGTGATCGGCTCCCCGACCTGGGGCCCATCATCGCCCTCGACGCCTCCGCCGTCGGCGCGCGCGACGTGATCGCGTTCGAACACCTGCAGGCCAGATCTTCCGAGGTGTCACCGGCCCGTCTGGCCGAACGGCGTTCGGCCCAGAAGATCGATGACCTGGCGACGGTCATGTACACCTCGGGCACCACCGGCGTGCCGAAGGGCATCTGTTTCACGCAGAGGAACATCGTCTTCAAGAGGTTCGCCCGCGCCCTCGCCCTTCCGGAGATCGGGGAAAGCGATGTCTTCCTCAGCTATCTCCCGCTGTTTCACACCTTCGGGCGCTTTCTTGAAATGACCGGCTGCATCTTCTGGGGCGCCACCTACTGTTTCGCGGAGGACCCAGGCATCGAGACCCTGACCCGCCAGTCGCGCGAAAACGGAGCCACGGTTCTCATCAGCATCCCGATGAAATGGATGCAGCTGTATGACCTGGTGCGGCAGGCGATCGACATTGACGGCACCAGCGACGTGGAAACCCAGGCAGCGCTGCGGGCGATCGTCGGGCCAAACCTGCGGTGGGGTCTGTCGGCGGCGGGGTACCTCGACCCGGAGATCTTCCGTTTCATGCAGCGCAACGGGGTCGAGCTGATGAGCGGCTTCGGCATGACCGAGGCAACCGGCGGCATCACCATGACGCCTCCGGGACGCTACAAGGAAGAATCCCTCGGGCCTCCGCTGCCAGGAATCTCGATCTCGCTGGCCGAGGACGGAGAGTTGCTGGTCCGCGGTCCCTATGTCATGCAGGGCTACCTGGACCCGCCTGAAGGCGTCCACTCGTTCGACGAGCAGGGTTGGTTCCACACCGGCGACCTGATGGAGCGCGACGACGACGGGTTCATCCGGATCGTCGACCGCAAGAAGGAGATCTACAAGAACATCCACGGCGAGACCATCGCCCCGCAGAAGATCGAAAACCTGTTCCGCGATTTCGACTCGGTCGGCCGGATCTTCCTGGTCGGTGATCACCGCCCCTACAACTCCGCCCTCATCTACCCCAACCCCGCCTTCGACGACCTCGACCTCGGTTCGCTGTCGCCGGCGGATCTCAAGGACCACTTTCGCTCGCTCGTGGTCAGCGCCAATTCCTTTCTCGCTCCGTACGAGAGGATCATCGACTTCGCCATCATCGCCCGCGATTTCGACGCCGACCACGGCGAACTGACCCCGAAGGGTACCTACCGGCGCAAGGTGATCGAGCGCTCGTTCGCGGACCAGATCAACCTGCTCTACCGCCGTCGCACCTTCTCCCTCGCCGGGGCCGACATCGTGGTCCCGAACTGGCTGTTTCAGGCCCTCGGCATCACCACCCAGGATCTCCGGGTCGAGGATGACCGGCTCGTGCTCGTGACCTACGCGACCTCGCTGGTCATTCGCCGGGAGGCGGACGACGTGGTGAGGATCGGCAGCGGGAGCTATCGGTCCGACCGCCGCGCCATCGATCTGGGCCACATCCTGTGTACGCCGCGGCTCTGGCTCGGCAACGACGAACTCGTGAACTTCGCGCCGCTCGAGCCGGCGCATCGCGACAGCCGGCGCCGGCGAAACCTCTCGGCCGAGTGGCTCCGGCGGACCGGCCCCTACCGGGTCGAAGACGGCGAGCGGAAGGCCATCACCACGCTGCTGCGGCGCCAGGAGATCGATCTGATCGATCTCCACAGGACGGCGCTCCTGCTCGCGTCGGAAGACGACGCCGACGCGATGGCGGCGATCAAGGTCCTGGAACATCTTCTCCACATCGACGACGGCGAGAAATCCGAAGATGTCCTGCGGATCCTCCGGCGCGCGGTGATCTCTCCCTCGGTTGCGGTGCAACGCCGGGCATTCCAGGTCCTGTCGGTGGCCGAGGTCCCCGGTCAATACCGTCAGACCCTCGCTTCGTTTATCGATCGCTGCAGTGAAATCCTCGATGCCGAGACCATATCGGTCATCGCTGACCGCGACCTCACGCCGGTTCAGGTCGAGGCCTTTATCAACGAGGCCGAACGCCGCTGTCAAAAATCGACCGACACCATCGACCCCGCCCTGCCGAGCCTGTGCACCTTTCTGTCGACGTACGGTTCGTCCCACCCGACCCAGTACCGCCGCCTCCGCGCGTTTTTCACGCGCGCGGTGATGATCGCCCACAGCGAGGCGGCGCGGGAACTTGCCGCCGAGGGCAAGAGGGTTCTGGCGCGAGGCTTCAGGTTGTGGCTCGGAGCGCCCGCCCGGGTCGCCGTCGATCCGGAAACCGAGCTCGAGTACCGTTGGGAAGACGTGGTGGAGTTCTCGGACGAGGTCGACGCGGAGACCCGCGAACTCCTGGTCGGCGCATTCCGCACGACCCCGATCATCAGCGAGGCGTCGTTTCTGTTCGGCAGCGCGCCGTCCGTGATTCGCCTCGACGACATCCTCCCGGGCGGGGTGTGGATCCGCCACCTCGGCACGTCCCACGGCAAATCCGTGTTTCGGGTGGCGATCAGGACCCGCGAGCGGGGCCAGCTCGACCTCGCCCTCAACCTCAACCGGGACCTGCCCGCCGACCAGGTTCAGGAGGAAATCAACTGGCTCATCGTGTGCAGCGAGGCGCGCGATCTCGGACCGCTGGTGGAGATTTTCGGCGGTTCGTGGCCCGAGCACGGTCTGTGGACCGAGGAGTTCATCCCCGGAGAAACCCTGGATCACGCGATCTCCAGACTCGCCCGCCGTCCGGAAGAGCAGGAGAGACTGGCGGCGTGGTGGCCGTTCGCAGCGTGGGCTGCGGTCAGTTCCTACGTGGATTTCTGGAATCGTACCGACCGCAGGTTGGTGGTGGCGGACCCGTCGCCTTCGAACGTGATCGTTCCAATGCACGACTATCACACCGGCGCCCGACTGGTGTCCATTTCGTCGCGTGCGCCGTTCGACTCGCTGCCGACGTTACTGCGTGATATTCACCGGCATTTCATCGAGACGGTGGAAACCAACCACCCCGAGCTTCAAGGCCTCGCGGGCTGGGACGTCCTCTTCTCCGCGGTTCTCGAGATCATCGGGGAGCAGGAGGGGACAGCGCGGCTGCGCACGATCCTCGAACGGCCCGGTTCGAACGACGCCGGTATGTTCGAGGCGCTCGGCGGATTTCTCGATTCGGTGAGCCGTCGCGGCTTTCTCCCGAGGCGGTTGTTCTTCGCCGCCAAACGGTATCGCAAATGGGAACGTCTCAACCCGGAGGCCACCCAGACCGCGCGGGCGGCGACCCTGCAGGAGATATTCGAAACCTATGGGCTCGTGGAACTCCGCTCCGCCTACCCCGAGGCCAGGGCGAGATTCTTCAGGGAGACGGTGTTCCGCAACGCCTCCACCACCCTTGCCGACGTCCTGGACACTCTGATCGCCAAATTGCGAAGCCGAGAGCTCGCACGCGACGACATCAGTGCGGCGGTATCGGACCTTCGCGCTCACCTCTCCCTCTCTAGCGACGAGGACTACTTCCTCGCCCGGCTCTCCTATCCATACCTGCGACCGGAGGATGCCGTCGAGTTCGTCGCCACGGCTGCGGGTGGGACTCAACTGAGTGAAATGGTGGTGACCTTCGAGGATGCGGACGGGACACCCTACAGCATCCGGCACGCCCTCAACCCGAAGGAGGTCGGTCGACTCTACCGCCTCTTCCTGACCGCCAAGCTGCAGGTGCAGTTCCGCCCCGAACACCGGTTTCTGGTTGCTCTCAACGAACGCGGCGCCCTCATCGGAGGACTCTTCTACGAGGCCGACCCCGAATCGCAGACGGCGCACATGGAAAAGATCGTGGTCTCGCACGGATTTCAGGGGCACGGCATCGCAGGCGCGCTGATCGGCGAGCTCCGCAACCGCCTGCGGACAGCCGGCTATGCCTCCCTGACGACCGGATTCTTCCGCCCGCAGTTCTTCTACCGCATGGGATTCACGGTGGAAAAACGTTATGCCGGGCTCTACCAGTCCCTGGTCGAGGACACAGAGACGCGAACCTGACCCACCGCAGCACCTCGCAGAATAACCGAGGCCCCCTCGCGCGAGGGGGCCTCGTTCGTCGTTTTCGGATTCCTATCGATACCCGAAGAGCATCGCGTAGACGATCAAAGCGATCAGCGTGAGCCCGGTGCCCAAAGCGACAAAACCGAATGTCTTGTAGATCCGTTCGAGGCGGTGCGGAATCGGCTCCCTGAGACTGGCCTCGACCTCCTCCGGAGTGCCGCTGGCCATGAACTCCTCGTACTCGGCCGGTTTGTCGTGGCGAAGCTCTTCGACCGCCACCCTGCCAGTGAAGATCACCGGGTCCATCGGGAACTTGTCAGGACGGAAGTGGGTGTTGAAGAAGTGGATCGTGAAGATGAAGGCCACGGCCAGCAGAGCCTCGTCCGAGTGGATGATGGTGGCCACGTTGACCGACCACCCCGGCAGGAAGTGGGTGAAGAACTCTGGGAACCAGAGCACGAGTCCTGTTGAACCGATGACGAAGACGCCCCAGAACACGGCAAAGTAGTCGAACTTCTCCCAGTAGGTGTAGCGACCGTAGTGGGGCCGCGGGCCACGACCGAAGAACCACTTGATGGACTCCCACACCTGACGAATATCGGTGAGGTTGAACATCAGCGAGCTCGAGCCGAAGATGTAGGCTACCCAGCTCCTGCCCGACTCCTTGTGCCCCTTCCAGACCCGCGTCAGGTGGAAGGAGAAGAGCGCGATCAAGGTGACTGCAGCGATGCGGTGGAAGATACCCATGGCGGCAAAACCGCCCAACACCTTCGACAGAAGGGTCGCCCAGCCCATGTAAGAAAACTTGAGGGCCATGCCGGTGAGGGCGAGGGTGAAGAACGAAATCAGCATCACCAGGTGCATCAGCCGGTGGGTCGTGGTGAAACGAACGTACATCCTCGTGTCCTGCGCCTGTTTGTGATGGATCCACTTGTCCTTCGTGCGCAGGAGGCGCCACAGCCACGCGCCCGTATGAAGGAGAGCGAAGGTCATGGTGCCGGTCAGCAGGATGGTCATGAACCAGAATGCGTAGAAAAGCAACGGGTACTTCTTCGGGTCGTGGTGGGTTGCGTGGGTCAGGTAGCCGGCGAACTTGCGGTGCGCCCCTGGATGACACTTGGCACAGGTCGCCACCACGTTGTCGTGACTCAAAGTCGAACTGGGGCTTTCCGGCGGCAGAATGTTGTGGGTGCCGTGGCAGTCGTAGCACTTGGCGGCGCCCTCGGACCCGAGCCTCGACACCTTGCCGTGGTAGGTGTCGAAGAACGTCTCCGCTTCGTCTTTGTGACAGCGCCCGCACTGGTTCATCATGTTGAGCCGGAAGCCCTCGGCGTCGGTGCGCGAGATCGTGTGTGAGGTGTGGCAACTTTCGCAGTTCGGGAGCTCACGGTCCGTTTTGGTGTTGCCGGGCCAGTGGACGCTGGTTCTGAAGGTCTCCTCGATGCCGTGGTGGCACTGCCCGCAGGTGGCCGCAACATTCGCCCCGTTGACCGACGACCGTGGGTCGTCGGGGGGCAGCTCCATGTGCGCGGTGTGGCAGTCGGTACACGTCGCCGACACCACCAGTCCGCTTTCGAGGAGGCCCTTGCCGTGGATGCTCATGGCGTAGCTGTGGACGATGTCGGGGACGTCGGAGTCGATCCTCTTTGCCGCGACCTCGCCTTCGCGGTGGCACTTCGCACACAGTTCGGGCACGTTGCGCGCGTAGGTTGGCGAGGTCGGCAGTCGGTAGCTCTCGGTGTTGTGTTTGTCGTGGCAGTCGAGACAGACCGGCGCGTCCTCATCGCCCGCCGCGGCGAGCGAACCGTGGATCGACATCCTGTATTTGCCGACCACCTCGGCGTGGCAGGTGCTGCAGTCAACCGGCGCGGTGATGGTGTCGCAGGCCCGCTCGTGGGACGGGGTGACTTCCGCGTGGCACTGTGCGCAGGCCACACCCGCGTGCGAGCCGATGTTGTAACGCGTCTCGTCGACAAAGAGCGAGACCGTGGCGCCGTCGCGCTCCATCGACAGTTCCTTGTCAGAGTGGCACCGCAGACAGTTCCGGTTGGAGGCACCCAGAGCCGTCAGCGGATCGCGGCGGATCTTGTGGGGCTGGTGGCACTCGACGCACGACGGAACCTGGTGCGGCTTTTCCTCCCACAGCCGGCCCTCGACCACCTTGACGTGGACCTGCTCGATTCGTCCGTGGCAGGCCATACAGGTCTTGGCCACGTTTTCGCGGTTGATGCTCGACCGCGGGTCGGTGTGCTCCAGGATGTCGTGCGACGTGTGGCACGAGGTGCACACCGCGGTGACCGTGAGGCCCTTCTTGAAGAGGGCCTCTCCGTGGACCGACATCGAAAAGTTCTCGAGGATCCGATCCTGGGGTATGTCGTGCTGGAGTGAGACTGCAGAGCCCTCTTGGTGGCAGCGGCCGCACAGGAAGGGTACGTTGACGTGCGCGGTCGGTGACGAAGGATTCCCGTGCGGGAGAATGGCGTGGTGCTCGTGGCACGTCACGCAACTTGGGGCTAGCGGGTCCCCCGCGGCGGCGGCGCGCCCGTGCAGGCTCCGGCGGTGCTCGACCGCCTGGCGCTCGTGACATTTCCCGCAGATCGCCACTTCCTCCTGTTCGCCGTGCGGAGGATTCATCCCGTGGCCCGAGTGGCAGCTCACACAGCTCGCTGCGGGTCCGTTGTCGCGACTACGGGAATGGGGGCTCTTGCCGACCTGCTGAAGCTCGCGGGCGTGGCAACGCCCGCACAGTTCCATCGAGTGGGACGCGCTCACCGGGCTTGCAGGGTTCGACGGGGACAACACGTCGTGGGTGCCGTGGCACACGGTGCACTTTGCGGCCGGCGCCAAAGGATCCTCGGCCCACGCGCCGTGGGGACCCGCCTTCAGCTCGGCCGCGACATCGTCGTGACACGTCGCGCAGTCGACCGCTTCGAGCTCTTCGTCGTGGGGCAGTTCAACGCCGTCGAGGTCGACGTGACAGTCGATACAGGCAAATTCCCCGTGGACCGATTTCGCGAATGCATCGGGATCCAAAAAGACCGAAAACTCCTGACCGGCGCGCTCGCCGACCGCCTCGGGATCCTCGTGGCACATGAGACAGTCGGCGTTCTCCTGAGCGAGGGCCGTTCCGGAGACCACAAGCAAAAAACAAGCGGCGGCAGGCCCGATTCGCGCGAGCCACTTGAACCCGCCAGGTTCACCACTTGGAAAGATCATCCATCTCCTCCCATAGGGGGCTTGAGTGAGCCCCATCCGGTTGCACTGTATCTCCATGTGGCGAATTATTCAAGTTCATCGGCGCCCTCGAAATTGAGACGGCTCTTCATCTTCAGTCAGGGTGCAGGCACTTTCCAGTTCCTTTATTTTTATGGAGTTAAAGCCGACAACATCCCCGTGACCACGAGCGACAGCTCCCTGAATGTATCAATTGAGGACTTGTTCAAGTCGTATCGCAGTGGTACGCTCACGCAATCCCAAAACGGGATCTCAAGAAACCACATTTTCGACAGGAGGATCGATGTCGAGCACGAGCGCCGAGGATCGTAAAAAGTATTTTGGCCGCCTCTTCAACTATGCCAACAACGGCCTCACGATCGCAGGGGTGGTGCTGACCACCCTCTCGGGCCTTCTCATCGTGATCTTCCTGATCGCACAGCTCTGGGGTGGCTTGACCTCCCCGTACATCGGTCTTTTCGCCTACGTCGTGCTGCCGGCGATCTTCGTCCTCGGGCTCATCGAGATACCGATCGGCATGTGGCGGCGCCGCGCCCGCCTGATCCGGGACGGTGCAACCGAAGCAGAGCTCACGACCTTCCCAAAACTCGACTTCAACGACCCCCAGATACGGCGGGTCGCCACGATCATCATCGTCCTCACAGCACTCAACACCGTCATTCTCGGGGCCGCGTCGTTTTTTGCGGTCGAGGAGATGGAAACGGTGGAGTTCTGCGGCGAGACCTGTCACACCGTCATGCAACCCGAGTTCACCGCCTACCAGGACTCCCCCCACTCCCGTGTCGCCTGCGTCGACTGCCACATCGGCCCCGGCGCGTCGTGGTTCGTCAAATCCAAGCTCGACGGTCTCCGCCAGGTGTGGCACACCGCCTTGGGGACGTACTCCCGACCCATCGAAACTCCGCTCCACACCCTCCGACCGGCCCGCGAAACCTGCGAGCAGTGCCACTGGCCCAACAAACACCACGGCGACAAACTCCGAATTTTTTCGCGCTACAAGACCGACGAAGCAAACACCCCGTCGTACACGGCGATGCTTCTGCGAACCGGTGGCGGCAGCCTCGACATCGGGCGCGCCGGCGGGATCCACTGGTGGCACATCTATTCCGACAACCGGATCCGTTTCGTGGCTGACGAAAGCCGCGAGGAGATCTCGTGGGTCGAACTGACGACACCCGATGGTGAAGTCCGCGTCTACACCCGGGACGGCGGCGAGGCTCTCGGTGCCGAAGCGTCGGCAGCGGCCCGCATCATGGACTGCGTCGACTGCCACAACCGCCCGACCCACACCTTCTTCGTGCCGAGCAAGGCGGTCGACTGGATCATCGACACCCACCCGGATCTGGAGGCTCTGCCCTATTTCAAAAAACAGGCGGTCGCCGCCATCAAGGGTGAGTACCCGACCCATGCCGCGGGTATGGCCGCGGTCCGGCAGGCCGTCATGGATTTCTATTCCAAGGAGTATCCGGACGTCTATTCGTCGCAAGCGGGTCTGGTCGCGAAGGGCGCCGATCTCGCGTCGCAGGCCTATGGAAGGACGGTCTTCCCCGACATGGACACCAACTGGGAGACCCATCCGAACCACCTCGGGCACGACGATTTTCCCGGCTGCATGCGATGCCACGACGACGAAATGTCCACAGCCGACGGCGAGCACACGATTCCGATGGACTGTGAGACGTGCCACATCTTCCTCGTCGAGGACAGTCCCGAGTACCCGGACTTCGCATACGCCCTCGAACCCAAGTGATTGAGAAGCAAACGCCGCGGTCGCCGAACGGGGGCTCCGCCCTCCTGTAAAAAGGTGACAGGAGCGTGTTAATCTCGGGTTCTTCGAGGGATCAGCTGCGCCGGGAGAAGCCAGACGATGACATGGATGGAACAAAACATCGACGCGTATCGGATCGTTTCCGAGATCCTCGGAGACCTCCGAAGAGCCATCAGGGATCAATTGGAATCGGCCTTCGGCGACACCTGGTATCGGGACGGACTCCCCAAAGACGTGTTCGATCGCCTGGTCGCCGCCAAGGAACGTGAAAAGGCGATCGACTGGTACGAAGGCCAATACCAGCAGATCATGGATTACGCGGTGTTTTCGGATCTGGTCGAGATTCTCGAAAAGAACGCCGGCCACTTTTCTTCACTCATGGCTCTGGCGCCGAACTCCGCACTGCTCCAGGCACGGTTCATCGAACTCGACGTCATGCGCGCCAAACTGGGCAGAGCGCGCCCCATCAGCGAGACCGAACTCTCGTTCCTCGGTACCTTTCACCTGCGATTCAGAAAGGCGATCAGCGAGATGCCGGCGCCGACGCCTGCTCAGCACGCGGAACCTTCAAGGGAAGAAGAACCGGAACAGGAGATTATTGCAGAAGAGCCGACACCGAAACGCCGGGCGAGCGACCGCCCGCCGAAACAGGAGCCCGTCGAGCCACCACCCGATCTCCCGCCGAAAAAGCCAAAAGCACCAGAGCCCGCCCCACCCCCAGCGGTTCCACGCAAACCACAAAAGGCCGTCGAACGCCCGCCGCGGTCAGTGGCCACCGTTGATCACGACGACGAAGGCGACGACGACAGGGCGCCCAGCAAGCCCCCGGTGCGGGTTGCGCACTCGGCCTCCGCGCCGCCCCGGATCGAAAAAGACGAAGAGCCCGAGCAGGAATCTCGTGAACCCCGAGGCGAGGACGAAACCGACATCACCGAGAGTGACGACGCGCCGAACACCCGTGCGCCGGTAGGGGCCAAGAAGCTCGCGGACGCCCTGGAGAACAACGAACACCGTACCGTCCTGCGGGAGCTCTACCGCGAAGTGACCACCGTTGCCGAGAGCGTGTGGTCCAGCGACGTCACTCCGGCGCCGCTCGTCTGGGAGCAGGTAACCGCCAGTGAATGGTACAAGAACAATTTCTCCCGCCTCGGTCTGCAGGCGCTGTCGGTCTTTTATGAGGTGACGGGAAACGTCGAACAGATGGCGCGCGAGGGCGCCACAAAAAAACAGCTGCAGGAATTCCTCAAGGAAACCAACTTCGCCAAGACCCTGTTGGCATTGAGGGACATGTTTCAGGCGAACAACCTTTAGAGGATTTCGGATTTCGGATTTCGGATTTGCGCGCAGTTCACCCGGCCTCAACTTGATTGCCGGTTTCCTCACCTTCCCCGCTTCTTCGTGAATCGGTGGGGTGGGTGGAAAATCCGAAATCCGAAATCCGAAATTCGAAATTACGCCGGGGGGAACTGCTCCGTGTAGGCGCCGTAGCGGCGCAGGATGCGGCGGGTGTAGCCGACTGCCCGACGGCAGCTGCAGACCCCCGCGGAAAACCGTCGCGCCACCTCGGGGTCGTCGAGAATCAACATCGCGGTCTCCACCGAACCGGCCCAGCGATCGGGATCGAGCCCCATTTCGACCGCCAGCTTGCGAGCGTCGAAGACATGGCCAGGGCCGACGTTGTACGAAGCGATCGCCATCGCCACGGCATCGCGAAGCGGTACATCCTGAAACTCGTCCATCAACTGGCGCAGGTACCTGCCGGCGGCCTCGATCGATTCCTGGGGATCGTGGGGGTCCTCCACGCCGAGTTCACGCCACGTGAACGGCATGAACTGGAAGAGACCGGCCGATTCTCCGGGACCCACCGCGTCGGGATCGAAACGCGACTCCTCGTACATCAACGACGCCAGCAGCCGCCAGTCGATGTCGTAGGTTCGACCAACCCACTGCAGCAGCTCGTCGTAGGGGGTCAGCGCGCCCTCAGGTATCGGCAGCATCGTGCCGGACCGGGGGGCCCTCCTTTTTCCGAACTGGTTCGCCGACAGCTGCCGCACCTGACCCGATTCCCCTGCGCTGGCCAGCCACTGGTTGACTTCGCGGTACAGCCGCGGCGCTGATAGGTTGAGCACCCAGACCAGCCCCACATCCGGCACCACCACCGCGCCGGTCTGAAGATCGGACCGGCTCTCGACCGCGAGTTGCGCCGCATCGCTGTTCACAACAGCCACCGGAGCGCGGCCTCGCGCCACCGAAAGCATTGCGTAGAAGCTGTCCGCACCGACTGCCGGCGGGCGCGCACGAATCGGCGCCGCGAGAGGCATGATCCGCGCCAACGAAGCCTCCGGCTTCGACGCCATCGCCCGGACGCCGGCCAGCTCCTCGACCGACACCGGGGGCTCGGCACGGGACGAAACCACGGACACCAGGTCGACCCAGCGGTAGGGTTCACTGACCAGGAACGACGCCCGGTTCTCCAGACCGAACGGCTCGTGCAGGGCCGCGATGTCGCCATACCCCTGTTCGAGCCAGCTCAACGGGTCGACGTCGGGCGGCGGAATCGACAGCTCGAGACGGACGCCGAGGTCACGGGCGAAGGCGAGAGCCAACTCATACTCGAACCCGGACAATCCCCCCCGTTCGATCGTCACCGTGGTCGCGGAATTTCGCGTGACCAGTCGAAGGACTCCGGTTTTCCTGATGTCGCTCAGGTCCCGGCATGCTCTGGCGCGGTGACCACGAGAGAGCACGCTTTCGGCGAAGAGGAATTGGTCGATGGCACGCCGCAGCCCGGGGTTCGACTCCCGCACCGCCCACACGATCGGGCGCCGAACCGGGATCCGATCGACGATTTCGAGACCGGCGCCGGCGCGGACCGCGCCGGCGATCTGCGAATCGACGATGGTCAACCGGTAGCGGCCCGCCTGCACCCGGTCCAACACCTCTTCGATGGGCACCTCTTCGGCCACCTCTTCGACCGACAGGCCGTGCTCCGCGAGATACACCTGCAACGGCGGGGTCAGCGCCGATCGGTGGAGATGAACGGTGGACGAACCACGCTCGTCACGGCCTGCTGCGGCCCCCGGAAACGCCACCAGGAGGTCGTCCACCCAACCCAGGGCGGCGCTCGCCCGCAAGCCGTGGTCGGCCAACGACTCCACCGCGTACCGCCCCACAGCAATGTCGGCCGACCCTTCTCGGACGAGAGCCAACAACCGGTCACCCCGGGGCGCCTCGATCCAACCGATCTCCACCCCGAGCCGGGCCGCAAACTGCCGCAGCAGCTCGGACTCCTGGTGAGACAGCTCCTGACTCCCACCGGCATCGAAAAAGCCAGGCCGAACGGCAATCCGAAGCACCCCTGCTTCGAGGATCTCCTCGACGTCGCCGGTCCTTCGCTGCACCGGCGAACATGCCGAAAACAACACCGCAGCCATCAACACCACGACGCCGGTGAGAAATGTCCTCGCCTTCACAGCGACACTGTAGCGGAAGCAGGGCCGGGAAAGGGAGAAAGGGGGAAAGGGAGAGCGCCTGCCGCCCGGATCGGATGCTCGATCCACCCGCCCCAAGGTCGGTGGGGCGAGGGCCCAGTGGTCACTGCCAGGATCGACTGGGCATGGGTCCCGACATGGATTTCCCCCAACGCTGTGATGCCTCAAAGCCTCACTGCGACTTCGGTGGCTGTGCAACCCGACGGGGACGACGGCGGTGGGGTGCGATAAGATCAGCGCGACGATGGAAGGCAACACCGCGAATCCGAAGGCCGACCTCCGCCCGGTGATCGCACGACTGCGCGAGATCGAGCGCAAGTGCGCCGCGATGGGGTCGAGGAACGAAGAGTTCCCACAGATGCAGGAGCGCGTCAAGTCGATCATCGCCCGTCTGGAAGCGGAGGATGACCCGTCCGGCGAGCTCCCTGATTATCGGCGGATCGCCCGCGAACTCTTCCCTGTGGCCCACCTCTTCGAAAGTACGGGCTTCATGTCGGTCGGCAAGGAAATCGCCCATATCGAGCGATCGCTGAACGAGCTCGCCCCTCAAACCGGCGCCGACGCGAACGTACCCTCCGCCGCACGGGCGATGACACGCGCGTCGAGTTCCGCGGCAGTTCAGCCGGTGGACCCGGCGCCCGAGACGCCGGCAAAGGTATCCCAACCGGCGTCGGTTCCCCGTCCGGTCATCGCGGGGTTCCTGCTGCTGGTGTTGGCCGCCGCCGTGTCTGCCGCCGTTATCTTCCGCATCGGCCCGTTCGTCCGCTACCATCCCCAGCCCGAGGCCGCTGTTGGGCCCGAGCCCACAGAAATCACAGCCCCGTCGCCTGCACCCTCGCCGGTGCCGAGCGCGGAGCCGACCTCCCCTCCGCCACCCCGACCGACGGCCATCCCGCGCGCCCGGTTGGCCGAGGAGGTGGCCGCCGCCAGACTGGCCCTCGCCAAGGGGGATCTCGAGACAGCCGGAGCCCACCTGTCGGAGGCGGGCCGCATCGAACGCACGGACGACGACGTCAAGGAGATCGCGGAAGCGGTGGTTGGCGGCCTCGTATCGTGGGCCTATGGCGCCGCTGAAAACGCCGACTGGGACGCGGCGGGCCCCCTCCTCGAGCGCGCCGAGCGGACCGCCATGCGATTCGGGATCTCCACCTCCAAGATCGACGCTGCGCGATCGCGTATCGCCGCCATGGATCACTACGTCATCGTCGGCCCCGGCGATCGACAGATCGTCCTCCAATCGGTCGGAAAACGGATCGAGGTGACCCTCGCCGACGGCACCACCCGGGTCGGCAGGATTGAGGGTATCGACGGCGCCGACCTGGTGCTCAATATGGACAGTCAGGTCGGAGGAGGCTTGGTTCAGTATTCTGAAGATATTGCTTTCGCGGGCATCCGTTCGCTCAAGATCTTCGAGAACTGACTCTGAAGGTGGGCCAAGGTCCACCCTGCTTCGGGCCCTCAAACCGAGTCGCTGAACCTGTCATCCCGAGCGAGCGTAGCGAGCCGAGGGATCTGGAACGTCGTTCCATAAGCCGCCCCCCAGATCCCTCCGCTCTGTCGCTTCGCTCCCTCGGTCGGGATGACATAATGGGTGCAAGGATTTTGCTCCCCCGCTCAGATTGACAGGAAGAACCTGAATTCACAGTAGCGATCGCACCGTCACTCTGAGGAATCGTGGATGGCGCCACCGCACGATGAACCGGCGCCCGCCGTGCACCCGAAACAGTGGCGACCGGTCACGATCATCCTTCCCGCGAGTGCCGACGGGTCGAGGTCGCCCACGTTGACCGACCCGCCGCCACCATCCCGGCTGGGAAGCTCGAGCATCTGGTTGAAATCGCAGTCGAAGATCTCGCCGGTCCACGATACCGAAAGGGTGTTTCGGCACATCAGACCCGCGGTCGTGGCCGGGTTGAACGAGTTCACCAACAGTTCCAGGTAGCCCTGCAGGTTGCCGGTGTCCTCCAACCACTCGAGATAGCGGGCGATCGGCATGTTGTTGAGCGCAATCAGCCGGTCGAAGGTCACGCCGCGGTTGCGTTCGAGGTTTTCCTTCCAGGTCCGCTCCATCGAGCCCTGATCGCCGGTCAGGTGCGCCCCCACGGGATTGACCATGAGCGTCAGGCGGCGCCGCGGATCTCCCTGTCCATAGCCGACCCGGTTGAGCAGCTCGAGCGCCTCGATGGATTTTTCAAAGGTGCCGTCCCCCCGTTGCGCGTCAGTGTTGCGGCGGCGGTAGTGCGGCAGGGAGCACACGACCTCGACGCCCCGGTCCGCCAACCATTGCGGCAGGTCGCGTTGCCGGGGAATGAGCAATACCGTCAGATTGCAGCGGTCGATGACGTGTTTCCCCCGTTTGCCGCACTCGTCCACCAGGTACCGGAAGTGGGGATTGAGTTCGGGGGCGCCTCCAGTCAGATCCACGGTGTGGGCGCCGGTCCGATCGAGCGCGGACAGACACGCGTCCACGGTTTCGCGACCCATCATCTCCCGCCACCGGTCCGGACCGGCGTCGACGTGACAGTGGCGGCAGGTCATGTTGCACAACTTGCCGAGGTTGATCTGGAGGATCTCCACCTCACCCGCCGTGAGGGGTCCGCCACCGCACCCGGCCAGCGAACGGTCGAAGTCTCCGTTGTTCGGCAGCCGGGAGAGATCAAGCGCCTCCAGCGACGCGATCTGGCACCGCGGATCGGCGAGCGGCGAGCGCCGCGCCAGCAGACTGGTGGTCGGCCTCGGCCCGGACTCGGGACGAGCGATCTCTTCGAGGACCTCTGCTGCCAGACCGCTCGCCGCGAGGGCATCAGTCACGCGTTGCTCCCTTCGCACTTTCCTGTGCGCCCATCGACGATTTCGTTACGTGCTCCAGCATCTGCAGTCCGTGGACCAGCGATGCGCCGCCGCGGATGGCGACGGCAACGTGAACGGCCTCGGTCATCTCCTCGAGGTCTGCCCCCTGTTTGGCGCACTCGGTCGAATAGGCGTCAATGCAGTACGGGCACTGAACGGCGTGCGCGACGGCAAGCGCGATCAGGGCTTTTTCGCGCACCGTCAGGGCACCCTCGGCGAATACCGAACCGTAATAGTCGAAAAACTTCTTCGCGAGCTCACCGTTGCCCTCTCCGATGTCGGCGAAGTTCGCCAGGTGCTCGGACTTGTAGTAACCGTCCATGGACTCTTCCTTTCAAAAGACTCGCGTCACCCGGGGGAACGCAGCGACCTCTCCGTCTATGCCAGGGGTCGTGGGGGGGGAGTCACGGTGGGATCTCCGTCGGTGCGTTCGCCCACGAGGTACAACGGCCGCCGCTTGACCTCGTCGAAGATCCGCCCGAGGTACTCGCCCATGATGCCGATCATCAGGAGCTGGACACCGCCGAGGAAGAGGATCGACGCCATCAGCGAGCTGTAGCCCGGCCAGCTGATACCGACCGCCTTGAGGACGATCACCACCAGGATGTAGAGGAAGGCGAGAGCTGAAACCGCAAAACCGGTCCAGGTGGCGAGGCGCAGCGGAAAGAAGGAAAAAGAGGTGATCCCGTCGAGGGCGAATCGGAGCATCTTGCGCACCGGGAACTTGGTCTCGCCCTGGGTTCTGGCCTGGCGCTTGTAACGGACGGCGGTCTGTTCGAAACCGATCCAACTTACCAGGCCGCGAATGAAACGGTTGCGCTCGGGCAGGGCGCGAAACGCAGCCACCGCCCGCGGCCCCATGAGGCGAAAGTCCCCGGTGTCGACCGGGATCTCGATGTTGGTGATGCCGCGAAGAATGCGGTAGAAGAGCGCCGCCGAGGCGAGCTTGAACCAGGTCTCCCCTTCCCGCTCTTCGCGCTGGCCGTACACCACCTCGGCGCCTTCACGCCAACGCGCCACCATCTCTGGGATGACCTCCGGCGGGTCCTGGAGATCTCCGTCGATGATCACCACAGCCCGCCCCGACGCGGCATCAACGCCGGCGGTGAGGGCCGCCTGGTGCCCGAAGTTGCGGGCGAAGCGGATCCCGCAAACGCGTGGGTCTCTGGTGGCGAGATCGCTCAGCAGCGCCCAGGTGCCGTCACTGGAGCCGTCGTCGACATAGATGATTTCGAGCCCCTCGACCACTCCTTCGAGGGCATCCGTCAACCGACGGTACATCGTTTCGATGTTGGCCTCCTCGTTGAAGGCCGGGACGACCACGGTCAGCTCGGGCGTTGGTTTGCTCACCGCAACATCATACCCGTGCGTCCGCTCATTCTCGCACCGGCCCGCCCACGCGAACGAGAAAGGCGCCGTCCTTCTCGACCAGGATCTCTCCAGCCGCCGCGACCCCGGCCAGCTCCCCCGGTGAATAGTCGCGCAGTTCGAGGGAACCGACGGCGATCAGATCGGCTCCGGCTGTCGCCGCCAGTCCGCGAACCACCTCGGGGTCGCCGCTCGAGTACAGCCGGTTCACCAGGTCCGTGCGGCCTTCGGTCTCGGTCAAGATCTCGGCGCCGCGCCAGACCATCTCGTGATTCACCCACCCGAGGTAGGCCGGTACGCCCGAGGCGGCGGAGAGCCGGCCGTACTCGGTGTAGGCGCCGCCAACCGCCTCGATCACGACCGCGCCCGGCGGCTGCTCCCGCAGCGCCTCGACGATCGCCCGGTCCCCGGCGTTCATCCACGCCAACCCGTCCACACCCAGGTTCTCAGATTTCCCGAGTCGCAACCCCATGCTGACCAGGTGCGGCAGCGCTGTGATCACCATCAGAACTACCAGTGCCGTTCGCAGCCACCTCCGGCGCGTCGACCAGCGCACCACCACCGGCAGCGCGGCCGCGAGCAACACCCAACCCTGGATATAGGACTTGAAGACCGTGTTCATGCGGTGGAGTTGGTCGCCGTAGCCGTCCGCGACATAAACCACCTCTGGCACGAGAAAGAGAAACGTGCCGAGGGCGGCCAGGGCGAGCCCCGGCCTGCCATCGCCGGGCGCCACCCACATCACACCCGCCACCATCACCGCGGTCACGGCGGTCAGCATGATCAGGGTGGGCCGGCCGGTCGCCGCCGCCAGCACCACCACCGCGGCGCCGGTGGCGAGCAGGGTGGCCTGACCGAGGTCGCTGTTGCTGTCAATCTCCTGGCGCAGCAAACCAACCCCGGCCAATACGACGGGCACCAGAAGACAGCCGCCGAAGAGCAGGAGGTCCGGCGGACTCGTCCAGGCGGACACCAGCCCGATGCCGTTGAAAAACGGCTTGAACCCGAGGTGGAACGGCGCCGTCGCGATCCATCCGCCGACGGCGACGGCCACCGCCGCCAGCCAGCGCCGCCTCCCATCACCGTGTGGCCAGAAGAACCTCTCGTCGCCCGCCATCAAGAGCAGGGCGATGGCCACCAATGTGGGCGGCATCGACCACGGGTTGGCCGCCCAGCAGACCCCGAAGAGGATCGCCAGCACCGTCGTGTCCGGCCACCGGGGACCGCGCCTTCCGGCCTCGAGCGCCACCAGCAGCGCGAGGCAGGCCACCGGCATCGACAGCAGGTGCGGGTGGAGATCGCCGTGCCAGAAGGTGAAGAGCGGAAACTCCGTGATGGTGTCGACGATCTGGCGCGATGAGTGCCAGATGTCGAGCTCGAGGAGGGGCTGGCCCGCGAGGAGCTGCCGAACCGCGTCCGGCGTTCCGGCGAAGAGACCGAAGAACGCGACCAACAGCCCGCTGCGGTGGTTTCCACCCACCCGGCGGCCCACCGCCCATAACAGCACCGCAACCGCGCCGCCCGCCAGACCCACCACCAGGTTGTAGGCGAGATCGAGCGCCAGACCGCTGAACGAGATGGGAATCGTCCACAACAGCGCGCCCCAGTAGTAGTAGGGCAGTGCTTCTCCCGCCAGCCACATATCCGGGGGCGGGAAGCCGTCGGCGCGCAGCAGCGATGCGAAGATCCCCATGTCCATGGGTTTCTCCTGAAAGCTGATGTTCGCGTGGTCCAGCCGGATGCACAGCACCACCGCTGTGGCGAGGAGAAAGATCACCTCGGCCGAGAGCAGACCGCGCCAGTTTCGGCGCTGCCAGACGGTGTACAAACCCACGACCCCGAGAACGGCCAGAACGACCACGCCGGCGGCCCGCCACTGATGCAGGCCGGCAACCCCCAACCACCACGCCGGCAGGGCCACGAGAACCAGACCCGCCACCCTGCCCCCGGCCCAGGCCTCGAAGTCGTCGAGACCCAGACGCGTGAGGAGCGCATAGCCGCCGAGACCCGCCACACCGATCGCCAGGAGAAACACCACGATGGTCATCGTTGCGATCATTCTACCGCCTGAGCTTCGCGAGCAGCGTCTGCGCCAGCTCCTCGCCCAGGCGGAGGTAGATCCTGATCCCCTCACTGTCGATGTTGTCGTCGTGGACTCCGGCGGTGACGACGGCGACCCGCCCGAGCCCGGCGGCCAGCGTGGCCGCGATGCACCGCGCGATCGGTTCCTCCTTGTGCGGCGGGATGGTCAGGACCGAGCACGATGCCGACCAATCACCCGGTCCACTCCTTGCAGGATAGGGGGTCGCCAGCACCACGCACCCGACGTGCGGTCGCTGTCCGCCCCCCACCGCCACCACCACATCCTCCCCCACGATCGTGACCGCGCCCTCGAGACAGCGCTGGCCCGGCCCCTCCTCGACGCGACAGACGGTGCTTTCCACGGCGGCCTCCCGGCACGGGTATGATCGCCATTGTATGGGTGATTCACCCGAACCCGGTCATTCTGCAACCGTGGCAGTGGAGGTCGGCAACGTCCGCATCGGCGGCGGCGCGCCGGTGGTGGTGCAGTCCATGACCGACACCGACACCGCCGATGCGGCCGCCACCGCACGACAGGCTGGCGAGCTGGCACGCGCCGGCGCGGAGCTGGTCCGGATCACCGTCGACCGCGACGAGGCGGCGGTTGCCGTTGCCGAGATCAGATCCCGCCTCGACGATGCCGGTTGCCCGGCGCCCCTGGTGGGCGACTTTCACTTCAACGGCCACCTCCTGTTGCGCCGCCACCCCGGCTGCGCCGCCGTTCTCGCCAAGTACCGCATCAACCCCGGCAACGTCGGCAAGGGACCACGGGGCGGCGCCAACTTCTCCGAGATCTGCGCCGTTGCCCGCGACCACGGGGCGGCCGTCCGCATCGGCGTCAACGGAGGCTCGCTCGACCCGGAGCTGGTCACCGCAGCCATGGCCGACAACGCGGACGACGTCGGAGGGCTGACCTCGGCCGAGGTCCTCGACCGCTGCATGGTGGCGTCGGCGCTGCAGTCCGTCGACGCCGCCCTCGAGTGCGGTCTCGGCAGCGACCGCATTGTGGTCTCGTGCAAGGTGTCGTCGCCGCGCCGCCTCATCGCCATCTACCGCGACCTGGCGTCGAAGACCCGCCAGCCCCTCCACCTCGGGCTGACCGAGGCGGGGATGGGCGCACGCGGCCTGGTGTGGTCGGCATCGGCGATGGCGGTGCTGCTCGCCGAGGGCATCGGCGACACCATCCGCATGTCCCTCACCCCGGCGCCCGGCGGACGGCGCACCGACGAGGTGGAGGCTGCGTGCGAGCTGCTCCAGGCGCTCGGTCTGCGGTCCTTCCGACCGACCATCGTCGCCTGCCCCGGTTGCGGGCGCACCACGAGCGGGGGGTTTCAGGACCTCGCGGAGCGGGTCGGCCGACACGTCAAACGGCGGATGGCCGACGGGTGGCGCGAACACTGCCCGGGAGTCGAAAATCTGACCATCGCGGTGATGGGGTGCGTGGTCAACGGTCCGGGAGAATCACGACAGGCCGACATCGGCATCAGCCTGCCCGGCACCGGGGAGGAGCCCCGTTGCCCCGTGTATATTGACGGCCGCCGGGTGACGACCCTGCACGGGACCATCGACGAGGTCGCCGAACGATTCTTGGCGCTGATCGACGAACTCGCTGCGAGCAGATTCGAAGGGGGAGCTTCATGAGTCGGATGATGATGCTGGTCGCGGCCGTTTTCCTGGTGGGGTCGGCAACCGCAGGTGCCCAGGGCCCGGCCCGCGCCGAGGTCGAGGCGTCGATGGGTCTGCCGTCGGAAGGCGACCTCGTCCGCGGCCAGATGGACACCGTCGGCTTTGTCGTCCACCAGGCCGAGGCCGAGGAGGTCGTGGCGGCGGCGATCGCGCTCGAGGCCGACGCGATGGTTCAACAGGACCGGGAGCTGGGCATGCAACCGACCGACGGTTTCGTCGGGGGCGTCTGTCCGCACGACGACCATCTCTATGCCGGCGGGGTCTACGTCCACCTGACCGAGCGCATCACCGCGCCGCGGGTGATTCTGGTGGGCGTGTTCCACGCCGCCCGTTTGTGGGGCCTCCGCGACCGGCTGGTCTTCGACAGCTTCGCCTCGTGGCACGCCCCGTGGGGCGACCTCCCTGTGGACCCGCTGCGTGACCAGATCCTCAACGCCTTACCGGTCGACGCCTACGTGGTTGACAACGCCATGCAGTGCCGGGAGCACTCGCTCGAGGCCCTGCTCCCCTTTCTCCAGCGCAATCAGCCGCAGCGGACCATCGTCCCGGTCCTGGTTCCGCCGATGGGGTGGCAGCGGATCGAGGAGCTCAGCGACCAACTGGCGGCGGCCGTCACCTCGGTCATGAAGCAGAACAACTGGGTGCTCGGGCGGGACCTCGCGATCGTGGTGTCGAGCGACGCCGTCCACTACGGGCCCGACTTCGACCACGCCCCCTTCGGCACCGACGTCACCGCCTACCAGCAGGCGGTCTCCCGCGACCGGCGGCTCGCCGGGTCGTACCTCGAAGGGACGCTGACCTCCACCAAGCTCCACGCCCTGATGGACACCCTCGTCGAACCCGACGACCTGAGCTACCGCCTGCCGTGGTGCGGCCGTTTCTCCATCCCCTTCGGGCTCGAGGTGCTGCGGAAGGTCGCTCTAGAAACCGCCGGCGCGGCGCCGACGGGTGAGCTGTTGCGATACAGCACCAGCCTCGAGGGCCCCGAACTGCCGGTTTCCGCCGCGGCGCGCGAGGGCGGACTCGGCTACACCGCGCCCTCCAACTTCCACCACTGGGTCGGGTACGCCGCTGTTGGCTATCAGATGCCCTGACCTTGCCGGGTTCGACATTGCCTTTTCGCGACGTAAAATTCTCAATTTTGAATTTTGAATTTTGAATTGCGCGCACTTCCTCGGCAGCTCACAGGGTCGGTGACCGACATTCAAAATTAAGAATTCAAAATTCAGAATTGGCGCGCTAGCGCCACACCAGCCAGAGATCGCGTATCGCGATGTCGGTTTTCTTGGCCGTGAAGGCCTTCTCGTCGATCCGCTCCGCGAGTTCTTCCGACTCGGCGGCGATCCGCTGTATTTCGTCCTCGATCTCTTCCGCCAGATCTGCGATCTCCGCCGTGAGCCTCTCGATCTCGTTCTCTGATTCGACGACCGAGCCCTCGGCGGTTTGTCGCATCCGGCGTTTTCCGGCCGCCGTGCGCAGCTTGGACGCCGCCTTGCGCGAGGCCGAACTCACGCTCTTCGAGCCCAGCAGGACCGAGAACAACCCCTCCACCATGCCCATTTTCTCCTCGGCCTTGCGCGAGTCGAGTTGGACGCGGTCGCGGTCGAGTTCGTCGCGTTCCTTTTCCAGCCTTTTGCGAAGGGTCTTCATGCGGCCCTCAAAGCGCGTTTTCACACGCTCCTGGGCGGTATCATCGGCACGGTCGGCAGTGTCCAGACACCGCGCGAGAAAGGCCTCCCTGTCCTCCCCCTCGGCGGCCGCAAGCTTGAGCTTTTCGTTGACCAGCACCATCAGCGGGCGCCTCGCCCGCCAGGTCACGAAGTTCGAGTCGGCCTTCTTGATCTCGCCCGCCAGACGGCCGGGGGCGGCAGCCGGGAACTCCATGCCTGCCGGCGGTTCTTCGATCAGTTCCGGAAGTTCGGACAGCTGTTCGGCATCCTCCCAGCGAAGAGTTCCTTCGTCGTCGGCGGGGACGCTCCACATCTCATCTCTCTCACGGAAGAGGTCAACGGTGCTGTGTTGAACCGTGATGCGATTGCGCACAATCACCCCGGGGCCGGCCGCTCCTGTGGATCCGGCGTCGTAACGAACCAGCGCGTCAACCGACAACGGCGGCGGATGATGCCGTGCCGGGTCGACCGCGGTTTTGGTTATACCGGCGGCCTCCCCCGTCTCGGCCGGTTCGGTCCCCCGCAGCAAGGGCCCGATCTCGGCCAGGGTCACGGGGCCTCTGAGGTAGCTCATGGCCCAGCGCGACGAAAAAGTCGTGGCCCCCTCCTTCGACCGGACATCGGTGAAAAGGAACTCGCGCTTCCCGAGACCGGCCACGATGTCGTCGGCGTCGCGGCCGTCGGGCAGCTGCTTCATGCCGAGCCCCTCGAGCGCGCGGTCACGGTCGCGATCGGTGATCAGCCGCCCCACCAACTTGACGCCGGCGTTGCCGAGGGCTTTGTAATCGAGATCGACCGGATTCTGGGTCGCGACCCAGGCGCCGACGCCGTACGCACGGCCCTGCTTGAACAGCGTCAGCAGGGGGCCCTTGGTGGGAGGGTTGGCAGGGTACGGCGGCACGATCCCCTGCACCTCGTCCATGTAGAGCAGGGCCCGCAGACCCGACGAAGCCGGTTGGCGCCGCATCCAGGCCACCAGTTCGGAGACCAGCAGCGCGATCACAAATCCTCGCTGGCGGTCGTCCAGGTGCGCGACCGAAACGATCGTCGCGCGGGGCGCGCCCGGGCTGCCGAGCAGCTGGTCCATGTCCATGGCCGTGCCCTCGGTCCAGGCGGCAAAGGCCGGGCTGGCAAGCAGCGTGTTGAGCGACATCACCAATTTCATCCTGTCGTTGCGTGGGAAGAAATCCTCGAGAGGGAGCGCCCCAAACGACTGCATGGGCGGGTCCAGGAGGCTGCGCAGAAGACCCGCCAGATCGAGGGCGTCGCCACGCCGCCAGTGTTCGAGGATGACTGACGCTGTCAAAACATGGTCGCGATCCGACAACGGATCGCCGCCCCGGCCCACCAGCGACAGCAGCGCCGAGGTCACGCCGTTGACCCGGTCGGTGGCGCCGTCCGGATCGCTCGCCGCGTCCCACCCCGGAGGCACGCCGAGGGCCGGCAGGATGTCGAGCGGAGCACCGGACGCCGCGCCGGGGGTGATCAGCTGCCACGCGACCCCGTTCTTCACTGCGCGCATGTCCTCCGGTCCCAGACCGGCCCTTTCCAGCCCCTGCGACCACAGCGCCGCCTGAACCACACCCGCCGCACCCCGGTCAGACCCTTCGGCCGCATCCGGCGGCAACCACTTTTCAAAATCCGCACCCGCCAACGACGGGAAGTTGAGCATCAGATCGACCATGTCGCCCTTGAGGTCGATGATCAGCAACGACACTCCACGCCGGGCCAGCTCCTCGAGCGCCACGATGCCGAGACCGGTCTTGCCGGAACCCGTCATGCCCACGCACACCGCGTGGGTCGTCAGGTGGTCCATGTCGAGGACGGCACGCCCGGTTCCATCGAGTTCGCGCCCCAGATAGAGATCCTGATCACCCATGTGGTCCCCCGCTCCTCGATTTGAACTGCCGTCGGATTATAACGGCTCGCGATCCGGGCACGGCGCTGCTATAGTAACCGCCATCAACATTTGAAGAGGAAGGGAGGACCGACCATGGGTCTCCGGGATTTATTTGGCAAGAGCTTCGAGGATCAGGTGCAGGAAGCCATGAAGGAAATCGCGTCGACCACCCCGGGCGTGTCCGGGCTCAGCGCGGAAGTGCGCGGAAAGGTCATCACGCTCAAGGGCAAGGCCGACAGCCGCGCGGCAGCCAACCTCGTGATGAGCAAGATCGATCAGGCGGTGAAGGCCGACAACATCGTCAACGCCATCGAGGTCAAGAAAGCTCCGGCACCCCAAGCCGCGCCCGCCCCGGCGCCGGCGGCCGCGGAGCGCATCTACGAGGTGGTCTCCGGCGACACCCTCGGCGCCATCTCGAAGAAGTACTACGGCAAGGCGAGCGCCTACATGAAGATCTTCGAGGCCAACAAGGACATCCTCGACAACCCCGACCTCATCAAGGTGGGTCAGAAGCTCCGCATTCCGGAGTAGGCCCGACTGTCTGAGTAGGTTTTTCGGCGGCGGGGCCAGATGGCCCCGCCCTTTCTCACTCCACGCGGCAGCCTTCGGTGACGATCCCGGCGGCGACCACCCGACCTTTCGGCGCGGCCACCCGCAGCGCGGCCACGATCGCCGGGCGCGACTCCGGTGCGTGCCACAGCAAGACGCTGCCGCCGCCCCCGGCGCCACACGCCTTGAAAGCCTCTGCCCCGGCCGCCTCCGCCGCCTGTTCGATTTCCACAAGCTCCGCTGGGCAGACCTCCGGCGCGAGCCGACGCCGGTGCTTCCATTCCAACGCAATCGCGCGCGCCACCCCGGCTTCATCGCCCGCCAGGACCCCGCACCGGCAGTCCGCCGCCGCGGCGGCGATGCCGCCGAGGGCGTCGGCCGTCGCCGCCTCTCCCTCGAGCCGGCGCCGGATGACCTGCCAGTTCACCATCCCCGAGTGGTGGGAAATCCCGGAATCGAAGACGGTCAACCTGCGGCCGATCCAATCCGGGTCGACATCGAGGCGCTCCACCCGTTCGCCGCCCGGTTCGAGGTGGACGGCTGCAACGCCCCCGCCGATGGCCGCCCAGTGATCCTGCACGCCGGTGGGAACCGCCAGGACCCGGGCCTCGAGGTCCCGGACCAGCGCGACCAGCCTTTCGTCGGCCATCGCGTTCCCCGCCAGAGCCAGGATGCCCCGCGCGACCGCGACCCCGTAAGCCGACGAACCGCCGAGCCCCGAACCGACGGATGCCTGCGACATCACCCTGATTCGAACCCCGCCCGCCGGTCGGAGGGCAAAGGCGATGGCAGCGCTGAGGTCGGTCATGGCGTCGGCCGCGACCAGACGACTCTCGTGTCCACCGTCCACCGTGTGCCTGAGTTCACCGTTCGGCGCCTCGAGATCGACCTTGAGACGGACCCACACCGGAATGGCGGCGTTGACGGTCATGGCGCCCGGGTACAGCAGCCCCAAAGGCCAGATGTCGAGGGTGCCGCCGGCAAGATCCGCACGGCATGGCGCCTCGACCGAGACTGAAGCTTCCGGACCTCGGCTCAACAGCGGGCCCCGGCCGGCGGCGGAGTGCCTTCAATCAGCGACAGAACCCCCAGCGCGTGGGCGAGAAACCGCTGCAGCCGCTCGTCGGCCAGGGCCTTGACCGGTGGCGACGAGATGGACAGCGGGTTGATCCACCGTCCGTTGAGCTGGACGCGGTAGTCGAGGTGCGGACCCGAGGCGAGCCCGGTGGAACCCACATAGCCGATCACCTGCCCCTGCGACACCCGCACGCCGCGACCGATGCCCTTGGCGAATCGGCTGAGGTGGAGGTAGTTGGTCTCGTAGCCGTTGGTGTGGCGGACCGTGACCATGTTGCCACCGCCGCCGTTGCGGCCCGCAAGCGTCACCGTACCCTCCGCCGTCACCTGCACGGGGGTCCCGGTCGGCGCACCGTAATCCACACCGTAGTGCGGCATCCTCTTCTTGAGCACAGGGTGGAACCGATTCGTACTGAAACCGGAAGTGACCCGGCTGAACTCGAGAGGCGCCTTCAGGAACTGTTTGCGCAGGGGGTGGCCATCGAGATCGAAATAACCCAGCCGCCCATCGTCGTCGGGGTAGACGATCGCGTCGAGGACACGGTCCCGATTGACGAACCGCGCCGCGAAGATCGTTCCCCATCCGAAAAACTCACCCTCGATCTCCTGGCGTTCGGCGACCACGACAAAGCTGTCGCCCCGCCGCAGATCGCGGAAGAAATCGATGTCCCACTGGTAGATCTGGGCCACGCGGACGGCCAGTTCGGAGCCGCCGCCCGCCGTATCCATGGCCCCGAAGAGCGAAGATTCGACCACCCCCTCCAGCCGCACAACCTCGCTGGCGACCGGACGCTCGATTCTGGTGGCGAAAATGCCGTCGGCACCGGCCTCGAAGTGGACCTCGCTGCGGCGGTCGAACACCACCTCGAGAATCTCGAGGGTTCCGGACGGCAATCTGCAGCCGCGAAACTCGGTTCCCGGCAACAGCTTTTTCGGGTCGATCTCCGCGCTCAGGGCGTCGCGCCAGACCACCCAGTCCGGACCTGCCAACCGCCGGCTGATGCTTTCGATCGTGTCGCCCGACTGGACGAAAGTGCGCACCGGGGGGTGGAAGCGAACCAACGGCTGGACCCTCTGCAGTTCGAGCGACGCCGCCGCCGTCGGTCCCGTACCGCGACCTACCGTCCCGATGGTCAACAACGAAAAAACGGCGACGATCGTCAGAGGACGTGATCGCCGCGCAAAAACCCGCCGGCAGATTACCGGAAGCCGGAGGCTCACTCGCCACCTCCCGCGCGCAGCGCCTCGGGTGTGGCCGCCAACCGCTTCAGCAAGGTGCCGTCCTTGGCCACCACGATCACCGACGGAACGGTGATCACCCGGTAGAACTTGAGGAGCGCACCGTGGCGGTCGTGAATCCAGTTGACGCCGGTCCCGGACAGAGCCTGTCTGCCGTCTTCCAAAGATTCCTGAACATCCAGGAGTTCAAGGTTCAGCCCGGCCTCGCGGCCGGCGGCGGCGAGAGCTCCGAAGTTCGCGATCACCGGCGTCGCCCCAGGTGCCCACGATGCCCACACGAGCACTGCGACCGGCCCCCTCTTGGCGACCCATTCACTCCACTCCAGTGGAGCGCCGGACACGCCATCCACCAGCGGCAGATCGGCCGCAGCCGCCAGCGTTGCAAGCATGGACGCGAGCCCGAAGAGCCACAAGCGTTTCATCGACGAGAGTATAACCGCGATGACGAGTCAGCAGTGCACGAAAGGCCAGTCGACACTGACGAATATCGCGGCGCCGGAATCAGGAGTTCTCACCACCAACCGGTGATGACACCGAGGATTGCCGTCCTGCGGCAATCCGGGGTAGACTTCCCCCGGAGGCTCCATGACCCAGCCAACCCGCTCCGAGGGCACCCTCTTCGACACCGATGTGGCCGTGATCGGCTCCGGTTTCGGCGGTTCGGTGGCCGCCCATCGTCTGACCGAAAAAGGCTATCGGGTGACGGTGTTGGAAAAGGGTCGCCGGTGGCAGCCGAGCGACTTCCCGAAGAGCAACTGGAACATCCGCAACTCATTCTGGCTCCCGTATATCGGTGCCCGGGGCATCTTCGGCCTGCGGCTCCTCCGCGAGGCGCTGGTGCTGCACGGGGTCGGTGTCGGCGGCGGCAGCCTGGTCTACGCCAACACCCTCTTCGAACCCCCCGAGTCGGTGTGGGACGACCCGCAGTGGAAGGGTCTGGAGAATTGGCGGGCGGTCATGCCGGAGCGCTATGACACTGCCCGAAAGATGCTGGGCGTGGTCGAGAACCCCAAGCTCGGGCCCGCCGACGAGGCCCTTCGCCGCGCCGCGGCGCGACGCGGCCGTGAGTCGAGCTTCAAGAACACCCCTGTGGGCATCTATTTCGGGAGTCCCGACGTCACGGTTCCCGACCCCTATTTCGACGGCGCGGGTCCGCCGCGGACCGGGTGCACCTTCTGCGGCGGCTGCATGGTCGGCTGCCGGCCCGGGGCCAAGAACACCCTCGACAAGAACTACCTGTACCTCGCCGAAAAGGCGGGCGCGCGCGTCATCCCCGACACCCGGGCGACCTTTGTCGAGGCCCTGCCCGGCGGCGGCTACCGGCTCCACTGGAAACAGTCCGCGAGCATCTTCTCCTCGACGACCGGAACCCTCACCGCCGCCAGAGTGGTCTTTTCGGCGGGCGTGCTGGGCACCGTGCCGCTGCTCATGGAGTGCAAGGAGCGGGGCGGTCTCCCCAACCTCTCCAAACAGATTGGCAACGTGGTACGCACCAACTCCGAGGCCCTGCTCGGGGTCACATCCAGGAGCCGAAAAGATCTCTCGGAGGGCATCGCCATCGCCGCCAAGGTGGAGATCGACGAGGTCACCCACTTCGAGTGCGTCCGCTTCCCCAAGGGGTCCGACGTCATACTGCTGCTCGGCACGCCTCTCACCGACGGCGGACCCGGTCTGCCCCGCCCGCTGAGGTGGATCGGCAACATCCTGCGCCACCCGATCGACTTCCTGCGCATTCTCAAACCGTGGGGCAAGGCCGAAACCGGAACCGTGGTCATGGCCATGCAGACCGCCGACAATCACACCCGCCTGGTGCGCAAGCGCCGGTGGTTGTGGCCGTTCAGCCGGACCTTGACCACCCAGCCGGACCCCAACCAGCCCGGCATCCCCTCCTACATCCCGGTCGCCAACGAAATCGCGCGCGAGGTTGCCAGAGATCTCGACGCGATCCCCCAGTCGACCCTCAACGAAGTGCTGCTGGATACTTCGACCACCGCCCACATCCTCGGCGGCTGCGGGATCGGCGCCGATGCGGACCACGGGGTCATCGACTCGTCGGGGCGCGTGTTCGGGTACGAGGGCCTTTACGTCATGGACGGCTCGATGATCAGCGCCAACCTCGGCGTCAACCCGTCGCTGACCATCACCGCGTTGTCCGAGCACGTGTGCAGCCGGATCCCGGCCAAGGAACCCACGGCTGCCGCAGTCTCCGTGCCAGAAGTGGTGGCCGCCGACGTCGTCAGCGTTTGACGTTCGATCGTTGCCGGGTCGAGCGCTCGTGTAACATCCTCGCACGATGAAGCAACCTCAGCGCCGCACCGGCGGCGCCGCCTGACTCATGGAAACACTCTCCACCCGCGCCGCACGCCGGCTGGCGTTGGCCCGCGCCGGTCTGCTCAAACCGGAGTGGACCGGAATGCCTCAACGCGCCTCCGGCCGCGGTCGCAGGGCCCGCTCGGCGGCCCAAGCGGTCATCGACCGGTTCGGCTACCTCCAACTCGACACCGTCTCGATCGCCGGCGCCCGCAGCCACGCCATCGTCCCGCTGTCGCGGATTGACGGCTTCGACCCGACCCTGGCCGAAGAGCTCCTCCAACCCGGGGAGCCCGTGTTCGAGTACTGGGGCCACGAGGCGTGTTGGCTGCCGATGGACCTCTACCCGGTCTTCGCCTTCCGCCGCGAGGAATTCCGCCACCACCCCTGGTGGGGCGATCTCATCGGCCAGCACCCCGAAGTGGCCGACAGACTGCTGCGGCAGATCCGCGACGAGGGGCCTCTGAGGTCGCTCGACATGGAGGGCCGCGGCAGCAGCGGGTGGTGGGACCTCAAGGTCGCCAAAAAAGTCGCCACCGCCCTGTGGTCCTCGGGCGAACTCGCCATCCGCGAACGCAAGAACTTCCAGCGCACCTACGACCTCGCCGAGCGCGTGATCCCGGCCGACGTTCGGGCTCAACGAGTGCCAAAGGAAGCGGCCCTCGAGATCCTCTTTGCCCGCGCACTGGCGGGCCATGGTTGGGCCGCCACCGGCACATTGGCTCAGACCTGGCGGTTGCGCAACCGGCCGGGTGAAATCAGGGAGGCTCTTTCCCGTCTTGAGGAGCGGGGCGAAATCGCGCCCTGCTCCCTGGTCCTCGAAGACGGCACGAAGAGCGCCGGGTGGATCCGTCCCGAAGACCTCGAACTCGCCGCCCGTCTCGAGGGCGTCCGGCCCCGCGGCGACCGCGGCGTTCTCCTCTCGCCCTTCGACCCCGTCCTCTGGGACCGCCGGCGCGTCGACCTGCTGTTCGGCTTCCACCAGGTGCTCGAGATCTTCAAGCCGGCACCGCAGCGGATCTACGGATACTACTGCCTGCCGGTGCTGGCCGGCGAGCGGCTGGTGGCGCGGCTCGACCTCAAGGCCGATCGCAGGACCGGCGAACTCCTGGTCCTCGCGCGTCACTTCGAGGAATCACCGTCGGCTGCCGACCGCCAGACCGTTTCGACGGCGCTCGAACGCTACGCCGCCGCAGTCGGTCTGACGGTCGCATGACCTCTCGCCCACCGGCGTTTACCGCCACCGGTTTGAAGCGCGCGGCCAGGGAGCTGGCCGCAGCCGATCCCGACCTCGGACGCGTGGTCGCACGGCTCGGGCCGCCTCCCATGTGGGACCGCGAGCCCGGCTTTCCGACCCTGGTCCACCTCATCCTCGAGCAGCAGGTGTCGCTCGCCTCGGCGCGGGCAGCATTCGATAAGCTCAACGCCCGCCTGTCGTCGCTAAACCCCACCTCCTTTCTCACCATCGACGACAGCACGCTCAAGGAAATCGGCTTCAGCGCTCAGAAGGGCCGCTACTGCAGAGGACTGGCCCGCGCCGTCGAATGCGGCGGGTTGCGTCCGGAAGAGTTGGCCTCCCTGCCCGATTGAGGTGGTATCCGCCGAGCTCGAAAAGATCGTGGGGATCGGGCCCTGGACGTCCTCGATCTACCTCCTGATGGTGCTGCTGCGGCCCGATGTCTGGCCGCCCGGCGACCTCGCACTGGCCGTCGCGGTCCAGGACCTCAAGGGGCTCGACCACCGTCCCACGTCGCGGGAGCTCGAGAAGATCGCTGAACAGTGGCGCCCGTGGCGCTCGGTGGCGGCGCGGATCCTGTGGCACCACTATCTGAATCCCGTGTAATCGAACCCCCAACCCACCCGGCACGCGGGACGCGTGCCCCACAAGAGTTCCGAGATTCTGGTGCCTGGTTGTGGGGCAGCCGTCCCGGCTGCCGGACGGGTGGGTGGCGTCGTGTTTGGACGCGAGCCGTCAGCGGGGACTCACGCGCCGACCCGGGGTGCGGCGGGTGCGTGGGCCGGTCGGTCCGACGAACCGGTACACCTCGCCCCGGCTGAGATCCGTCACGTAGAGCTCGCCCGTCTCATCCTCCCCGAAGGAGCTGATGCTGATACCGGTGTCGGCCCACTCCTCGGCGTTCCACTCCCCTCCAGACTCCGAGGCAAACCAGATCCGGCCGCTGCAGAAATCGCCGAACACGTAACGACCGTTCATCTCAGTGATCGCGCCGCGGTAGCGATAACCGCCGGTCACCGAGCACCCGAGCTGGTGGTTGTAGACCAGGATCGGCGCGGTCAACAGGCTGCCGTCGCAGGGGTTGAAGTCGACCTGGCTGTCCCCCTCCATACAGCTCCATCCGTAGTTCTCGCCGCCCGTGTTCGCGGCGGGTTGGAAGTCGATCTCCTCCACCTCGTTCTGGCCCACGTCGCCGATGAAGAGGTCGCCGGTCTTCCGGTCGAAGCTGAATCGCCACGGGTTGCGGAGGCCGTAAGCCCAGATCTCCGGTCGGGCGGTGTGGACGTCGACAAACGGATTGTCCGGCGGCACCGCGTAGGGCCTGCCGCCGTCGACGTCGATCCGCAGCAGCTTGCCGAGGAGCGAGCCGAGGTTCTGGGCGCGGGCGTTGGGGTCGCGGGCGGAGCCGCCGTCGCCGGTGGCGATGTAGAGGTACCCGTCGGGCCCGAACTGCAGATCACCGCCGTTGTGGTTCGAGAAATCCTGATCGAACTGGAGCAGCACCACCTCGCTGCCGGGATCGGCCAGGTTGGGATCCTCAACCGACACCGTGAACCGCGACACCCGGGTCACGTCGGGACCCGACCCAGCGGCGTCGTGGGTGTAGTCGACAAAGAAAAAGCCGTTCTCCTCGAAGTCCGGGTGGAAGGCGAGTCCGAGCAGGCCCTGCTCGTTGCCGCCGCTTTGGACCTGCGAAACGATGTCCAGAAAAGGCTCGCCGCGCACCGTCCCGTCTTCCACCACCGCGATCCGTCCGTCCTGTTCGACCACGAACAACCGCCCCGACCCGTCGCCGGCGTGGCGGACCGCCACCGGATGGGAAAAATCGTTGGCGACGAGCTCGAGTGCGATCTCTCGGGGCGGCTCGACCGCGCCCGCGCAGGCCGCGGCTGCCAAAATCGCCGCGGCCGCGAGCAACGATCCCGTGCGAGTCCGGAACACACCGAGGCTTGCCATGCTCAATCCCCCACTGCCGAAGTCCACCGGGAGGCGTCGCCGGACTCGAAGAGATCGGTAAAGACCGCGCTCGGGCTTTCGAAGCGGAGGATTGAACCCCCGATGAGGTCGACAACGTAGAGCTCTCCCGCCTCGTCCTCGCCGAACGAGCTGATCCGCAGCGCCGTGTCCGCCCATGGCGCGGCCGCCCAGTTTCCGCCCGATGCGGCGGCGAACCAGATCACCCCCGAACAGTAGTCGCCGAAGACGTAGCGGCCGTGCAGCCCGCCGATGTTGCCGCGATAGAGGTAGCCGCCGGTCACGGAGCATTCCGGTCCGTGGCCGTACACCAGAATAGGTGCCGTCAGTGGGCTGCCATCGCAGGCGTTGTAATTCGGGGCGGTGTCGCCTTCCATACAGCTCCAGCCGTAGTTCTCACCGCCTTGACTGGAGGCTGGTTGAAGGTCGATCTCTTCGGTGGCGTTCTGGCCCACGTCGCCGATATAGAGGTCGCCCGTGAGACGGTCGAAACTGAAACGCCACGGGTTGCGCAACCCGTAAGCCCAGATCTCGCCCCGCGCTGAGGCGTCGCTGACGAATGGGTTGTCCGGTGGAATGCCGTAGGGAGAAGCGTCATCCACGTCGATGCGGAGCATCTTGCCGAGCAGGGTGTCCAGGTGCTGCGCGAAGTCGTCGGGATCGTTCGATCCGCCGCCGTCGCCCGTCGCGATATAGAGAAAACCATCGGGGCCGAAGTGGAGATCGCCGCCGTTGTGGTTGGAGCCGTTCTGCTGGAAGTCGAGGATCGCCGTTGCGCTCCCCGGGTCCGCCTGGTTGGGGTCTCCGGCCGACACCTGATAGCGCGCGACCTGCGTGCGGTCCGGTGCGGCCCCCGGGTCATAGGTGTAGTTGACGTAGAAGTAGCCATTGTTCTGGTAGTCGGGATGAAAAGCGAGCCCCAGAAGACCCTGTTCATTCTCGCTGTCGTCGACGACCGTCGAGAGATCGAGAAAGGCCGGGCCGAGGGCCAGTCCGTTCTCGATGAC
Source organism: Candidatus Sulfomarinibacteraceae bacterium (assembly GCA_963741385.1). Taxonomy (GTDB): domain Bacteria; phylum Acidobacteriota; class Thermoanaerobaculia; order Thermoanaerobaculales; family Sulfomarinibacteraceae; genus Sulfomarinibacter. The sequence goes on along the minus strand of CAVUHO010000014.1, from coordinate 250,789 downwards.
CCGGATCGTGCCGCCCTGCTCGACGACGAAGAGGCGGCCCGTTCCGTCGCCTGCGTAACGGACCGCCACCGGCCGGGTGAAGCCGCCCTTGAACACCGTGAGCGTGAGATCGGCGGGCGGTTCGGCGGCCGCCGCGAAAGGCGCGAACATCGCAGCGGCCAGGAGCAGCCCCGCGGAAGGCACCACAGATCGGAGACGACGAATCGAAGAAGCGGCGGTGTGCATACCATTATGCAAGTCGTTTCCCGCCACGAAAATTTCGCAGGAGCGTGATCGAGGTCTCGGCCCCTGGTCAATCCTGCTAAAGTTCCAGCAATGGCGGACAGCAGCTCAAACCTCAGAACCAGGCTTCACGAGATCATCTTCGAGGCCGACACCCCGGCGGGGAAGGCCTTCGACATCGTTCTCCTGGTACTGATCGTGCTCAGCGTCATCGCCGTCATGCTGGAGAGCGTCGCATCGATCCGTCTGCAGTACGGCCCCTGGCTTCGCACCTTCGAGTGGATCGTCACCATCCTCTTCACCATCGAGTACCTGCTGCGGCTCTCCTGCGTCGGCAGACCAATCCAGTACGCCCGCAGTTTCTTCGGGGTCGTCGACCTCCTTTCGATCCTCCCCACCTATCTGAGCCTCGTCATCCCGGGCGCCCAGTCCTTCATGGTCATCCGCGCCCTGCGCCTGCTGCGGGTCTTCCGCGTGCTCAAGCTCGCACACTTCGTCGGTGAGGCCTCCGAGTTGACCGCAGCTCTGCGCGCCAGCGCGCGAAAAATCATCGTCTTTCTCGGCGCCGTCCTGACCCTGGTCGTCATCGTCGGCTCGCTGATGTACGTCATCGAGGGCGAGGCGCACGGCTTCAGCAACATCCCGGTCTCGATCTACTGGGCCATCGTCACCATGACAACCGTCGGCTACGGCGACATCGCGCCCCAGACCGCGCTCGGCAAAATCCTGGCCTCGGCGATCATGATCATGGGCTACGGCATCATCGCGGTGCCCACCGGGATCGTCTCCGTCGAGCTCGCCGGAGTCGCCAGGGGCAAGAAGGTCAGCACCCAGGCCTGCCCGGAGTGCGGCGGCGAGGGGCATGCAGCTGACGCCGTTCACTGCAAGTACTGCGGTTCGAGGCTGTGAGGCGATGAGGCGGTGAGGCAATGAGGACCGCTCGCCCAATCGCCCGGATCAGGATGAATGATAGTCTGCAGTCTTGTGGCGGCAGGCGTCCCGCCTGCCAGGGCGGGCGGTGGCGGCACGAAGGATATAGCCCTCTCGATGGCACCATCCCCGAGCGGGGATCACACGCTTCCCACGTTTTCCGAATGGAAACACAGGTCAATGATTGGTTGACAATCACCCCGGTAGAAATTACGCTCCGTTTATACGGCCATGTTCGCAAGAAAGCGCCCCCATCCGCACCTCCCAGAACCTGGATTCCGCTCGATAACATCCGTCGTGTTAGGAAGCGATTCAAGCTCGATAACAAACCAACGCTCACTCACGGGATCAAGATGGATTATTCTGGAAACACGTGACATGGGTGGAGGAACGATGGCGCGGTGCAAATCTGTTAGGGTGCTCTTGGAGCACGATTTCAACCAGTGCTTTAGGGTGTCTAACGAAGTAAGAGTTTTGCGGCAGCGAAGCCGCCGTAAAACTCTTACCGTTGGCCGGCGGCGCTTCGCGCCGCCCCAACGGACGGGAGTTAAATGTACGCCCGGTGTCCGGCGCGGCGCCGGCCAACCGTGCGTTCAAGCTGACGGACGCAGGCTACAGTCGCACGCGGCGTGCGCCTGTAGCCTGCGCCGCAGCTTAACTCCCGTCCGTTAGGCTTGCGTTGCAGGTAATTGAAACCATGGCTGGATTGCGTCATACGTTCTTTGTAGATGCCTCATTCGACCTTGATCGGGGAATCGTCGGAATTGGCATTGTAATGAGAGCAACCGAAAAGCCCGGGCACAGCCTAGGCCCGATCGCCACTGAATTCTTCTGAAGCATACCTGGGTATTCCGCCGAGCGCTGCCGAGATTTTCCCCATTTTCCGTGCACTCGAGATCTGCGGCGGGTCACTCAGCCACATGCGTCAAGATCCGTTCCGATTTCAACCAAATGCGTACCGAATTGAAAGTGGACCACGGTACGGCGGTTGGTTTGGATCGTGAAGACCTTCATGGCAGTGTCTTGAAATCTGCTCGTCAAATTCCAAGAGGTGAAATTTCTCTTTTGTCTCGCGACGGAAAATACCATGAAGCTCATCGGCTCGCGCGAATGGCGGTACCGTGAATGCAAACCCAAATCAACTCAGACCCCGCCTACATTTTCTCTGACGTGGCGCCTAACACCTCGTTCCTCGGCCCGCTCATCGCCTCGGCGAGGCGGGGTCCGCTGAGCTTCGGTCGTTAGGCAGGCATAACGCTTGACGTTATTAACGCAAGGCGTTATTATTGAACCATGATCCGGAGTTTCAAGGGGTCAGCCGCTGAGACAATCTTCAATCGGAAGCGGTCGAAGCGATTCCCCGCGAACCTCCATCATCTGGCACTGCGAAAGCTCCTTCTCATCGACGGTGCGGACTCGCTGGAGGACCTACGAATCCCCCCAGGAAACCGACTGGAGCAACTGAAAGGGGATCGAAAGGGGCAGCACAGTATTCGTATCAACGAACGATGGAGAATCTGCTTCACGTGGCAAGACGGTGAAGCAGATGCGGTGGAAATCGTGGACTATCACAAAGGGAAATAGAAATGACTGCTGCATTCCTTGACCCGATCCATCCTGGCGAGATCCTCCTGGAGGAGTTCCTGAATCCTCTCGGGATCAGTCAGTACCGCTTGGCAAAGGAGATCAGTGTTCCTCCGAGGCGCATCAACGAGATCGTTCACGAAAAGCGCGGCATCTCTGCTGATACTGCCCTGCGGCTGTCCCGTTTCTTCGGGACGAGCGAACGATTCTGGCTGAACCTCCAGTTGCGGTTCGACCTCGAAACCGAAAAGGAGCGGCTGCGGGGCGTCCTGGAAGAAGAGGTTTCGGTCTACCAAGAGTCGGTGTGATCCGATGCTTAACATGATCGTTTCAGCGGACCCAAACCCTGCCGGGTTCGGTCCGCTGAATTCGGACCGTTAGGCCTTTCACTGTGTCGAGTACAATCCTCATGTGTTCTTCGAAATAGTTGGTGAAATCAGTGACGTCGAGACGATTGCTGCGGGGAAAGCGATCCGGGAGGTCAAGCGCCTGATGGATTGAAAAATGATGATCGAGCAAGGTATTTCATTCGTGTTGTGCGTTGAAAACGAGGGTTTCGAAGTATCCCTCGAAAAGCGAAAGGTCTATCTTCGGTTGGCCGGTGAACCGGATGGCGATGATCGATTGATCCGCGTCATCGATGAGTCAGGCGAGGACTATCTTTTCCCTTCGGAGTTTTTTGTTCCGATCATCCTCCCTAAAGCTGCAACGGCCGTATTCGAAGAAGCTTCAGCCTAACACCTCATTCCAGCGGACCCTCACCCGCGGCGGGTGTGGTCCGCTGAACTCGGACCGTTGGGCGGCCTGACCGAGAGCGATCCTGAATCTATTGTCAATGCAAGCAAACCTGAAGGAGGGACAAATGAACAAATCAAGACTCATGGTTTTGTCCGGCGCTTTTTGCAGCGTCTTCGCTGTAGCGCTGTTAACCGGCTGTGATAAGAAAGCCGACCCCATTATGGCTGCAGAACAAGCCGATAAAAAGGCAGGTATCGCGGCGCCTGGTATCGACGAGACGAAGGCCATCGCCGAGGAGGCGTTCATCTACGGCCTGCCGATCGTGATGAACTACGCGGTGATGAATGAGTTCACAGTCGACAAGAACTCCGATCAATACAAGGCGCCGTTCAACACCATGTATAACGATGCCGCTACGCTCACTTACAAAGACACTGCCGTCGTCACACCCAATGCCGACACGCCGTATTCGATGGTCTGGCTGGACCTGCGGGCGGAGCCGATGGTGATCTCGGTACCGGCAGTGCCCAAAGAGCGCTACTATTCTGTGCAGCTGATCGACGGCAATACCTACAACTATGGCTATATCGGCACCCGTGCGACGGGTCCGGATGCCGGTCACTATCTCGTGGCCGGCCCTGACTGGAAAGGCGAGAAGCCCGCGGATATCAAGAAGGTATTTACATCAACAACGCCCTTCGCGCTGACTCTTTTCCGCACCCAGCTGTTCAACGCCGACGACATGCCGAACGTGGTGAAGATTCAGGCCGGTTATCAAGTCGAGACGCTCTCGGCCTTCCTCAATCAGCCCGCGCCCGCCGCAGCACCGAAGATCGACTTTTTGCCGGCCACGACGGCGGGGATCAAGGCGAATTTCTATGCGTATCTCGACGCCGCCCTCGAGTTCGTGCCCGTCACCCCTGAGACCAAGGAGCTTCGCGGCCGGCTTGCCAGTATCGGCATCGGCCCGGGCAAGACCTTTGACTTCAAAGAGCTGTCACTGGAACACAAGGCCGCCGTTTTGGTGGCGATGAAGGAAGGCGACGACAAAGTCACGAAGTATCTCGACTCCGGAAGGAAAATCATCAACGGTTGGCAGGTAGGTGCCCTGTTCGGTGACCGCGCTTTCTACAACGGCGATTGGCTCAAGCGCGCTGCCGCCGCCAAGGGTGGCATCTACGGGAACGATGCGATCGAGGCCATGTATCCGATGACCCACACGGACGCGACAGGTGAAGAACTCGACGGCAGCAAGCACAACTACACGCTGACCTTCCCCGGCGGACAGCTGCCGCCCGTAAATGCCTTCTGGTCGGTAACGATGTACGACGGCAAGACGCAGCTGTTGATTGAGAATCCGATCAACCGCTACCTCATCAACTCGCCGATGCTGCCTGATATGAAGAAGAATGCGGACGGCTCGCTGACGCTTTACATCCAGAAGGATTCGCCGGGCAAGGCGAAGGAAGCGAACTGGTTGCCTGCGCCCGACGGTCCGATCTACCTCGTCATGCGCCTCTATTGGCCGAAGACGGAGGCGCCTTCTGTTCTCCCGGCCGGTGAAGGCAGCTGGAGTCCGCCGGGTGTCGTGCAGGGGAAGTGAAATGCTCGTCTGGTAACCGGTAGCCGCGATTACACGCCAACGTTGGCACAGTATGTGGCCGCCCAACAATCGGTTTCAGCGGACGGCGCTCGCGCGCCGCCGCTGAACCGAAGCGTTAGGCTTATCAGGGTCGAAGAGTGCGAGTCATTCAGTCATTTGTCCTCGTAATCGTGGCGATTGCGTGCGGCGGATGCCGCCGCGACGTCATTACTGTCCCGACGGTACTCGGCCCTCTTCACGTTGAGGGAGACCTCCTTGTTGGTGAGCATTTCGTTACGAAAAGGGGTGTTATCCCGTTGGTAGGGATCGTCGCGGATGGCCCGTCAGACCTACTCGACGAGTTGGCTGTGGATGAACTTTGGCCATCAGAGATAACAATGCGAATCTGCTCGCCACGAAATGGGTTGATCGTCGAAACCCACATGATCGTAGGGCAGGCTGATGACGACGAAGTGCGCTGGCATGAGCCCAGCAGGGCCTTGCTCCTCACCTGGGGCTTTTCGAGATCTTCTTCTTGGCCGTGTTCGCCCTGGTGGTCGGCTCGTTTCTCTTCAAGGTCATCAAGTATCGGGGGTTAAAGGGAGTTCTGTTCGGGGCGCCCATTCAGCACACGATCGGTGAGGTCACCGGAAAAGGGACTAGCCTGATGAATGTCTCAGTCAAGGTCCACACTTTCGAAAACAAGGACAACGAGCGAGAAGTCGGTCTGGAGTTTGTGGCGAAGAGCTTTGCTTCCTACCGAATGATGCCAATAAAGCTCTCGGCAACGGATGCAAAGTGGTTGGCCTCACTTCTTCAATCTGCAGCGGAAGGACCAAGTGGTACATAAGAACTCTTTCCAGCAGGGCCTCGGAGATGCCGGGGCTCCACTGGTGGAGAAGGCGAACGAGCAAAACCTCGACCGACTTGCCGCCGAGGTGCAGAGTGTTCTGGAATCGACTCGGACCAATCCGTGACCCGGAAGGAGAATCCATCATGACGACAGGCACCGTCCGACTTCACCGCGTGCTCCGTGCGAGTCCGGAGCGGCTGTACAGGGCGTTTCTGGATGCCGAGGCTGTCTCCAAGTGGCTTCCACCGTACGGCTTCACCTGCAGGGTGCACCACATGAATGCCAGAGTTGGCGGCACCTACAAGATGTCGTTCACCAATTTTTCAACCGGCCGCAGCCACTCCTTCGGCGGCGAATATCGTGAGCTCGTGCCGAATGAGAAGATACGTTACACCGACAGCTTCGACGACCCGGATCTGCCCGGAGAAATGGAGACGGCGGTTGCGTTCAAACAGGTATCGTGCGGAACCGAGTTGAACGTGGTGCAGGAGGGTCTCCCCGAGGCCATTCCACTCGAGATGTGCTACCTCGGTTGGCAGGAATCGCTTGCGCAGCTTGCGAACCTGGTCGAGCCCGAAATTCCCGACGAATGAGGCGACGCCCGTGATTCCCATCGGCCCGCACTCCTCAAACCTGAGTTCAGGCTCGAGGCCCGGTCCGGGCACGTTTCTATTTCGCGTTTCACTGCAGCACGCGGCCCGCTTGCTGTTTCTGACGCTGCTGAGTGGTGGGTGCTCGACGTCGTCGTACGTAGCCCAAGCTCTTGACGACGCGGATCTCGGGCTTTCGATCAAGAACGTCACGGCGTCCGGAGTCTGGAGTACCGGTGAGCCGGGACATGGCCTGCAGGTCGATGTCTGGGCCGAGAGCGAGGGAAGTCGGTACGAGCCAAACCTCGAACTCGAACTGAACGGTGCGGCCCGAGTTTGCGCGGCACTGGCGAGGAGCGACCGCGTTTTGGAGTGGGCGTACATCGACGTCCACTTCTTCAACTCCTTCCAACAGGCGGTCGGTTCTCACCACAAAGTGATAGGGGTCGTCGAGGTCATCGTTCGGCGAGAGACTCTCGCCAAGCTGCGAGATGAACACGCACCTCCCTCCGAATACCAGGCGAACTGGCGTTTCGTAGCCGGGTACAAAGACCAACCCCGCTGATCCCTCGGGCGGGCACACAGAGGGGTGCCAGCGGCCGGATCAGATACGATCGGTGGCCACCGACGTGAGGAGCAGGAGTGATTGAGCGCATTCTTCTGGTCGTGATCGCGGCTTTCCCGGTGTCTGAAGTTGCGCTCGCGGTGATCAAGCGGTCGCACCACCGATCGGCGCAGAGCGAGGACAGGGGCTCCATGGCGGTGCTCTGGTTCACCATCGGCCTCGGGGTGGCCCTGGCCTTTGCAGCCCAGCGGCTACCCTCGACCCACATCGATGTTTCGCTGTCCGTCATCCACGTCTCCGCACTGGTCTTGATGGTGTTTGGCCTGGTCGTCCGGTGGACCGCCATCCTCACGCTCGGTAGGCTCTTCACCGTCGATGTGGCGATCCACTCCGACCACGAGGTGGTCCAGACCGGGCTCTATCGTTTCGTCCGCCACCCGTCCTACACCGGCCTCCTCATCGCGTTTCTGGGGTTCGGCGTGTACTTTTCAAACTGGCTCAGCTTGCTCGCGCTGCTCGTTCCGATTGCCCTGGGAATGTCCATCCGCGTCCGTCAGGAGGAAAAAGCGCTGCTGCGCTCGCTCGGCCCTGCCTACGCGTCGTACTGTGCCCGCACCACTCGGTTCATACCCGGTTCGTCGAAGTCCGGAAACCGCCCAGGGCCCGATGAGAAAAGCTGAGAGGCAGAACTTCGGTGAGTTCAAGAATCGGGGAGAGTGATGTCTGAGCCGGCCCTCGGGTTGGGTGCAAGGCGACTTCGCTGCCGCTTTTGTATACGATGTCCAGCGTGAGAGTGAGGGTTTTCGTTTGCTGCACATTTTTGTCGATGCCGACGCGTGCCCGGTCAAACAGGAGGTGTACCGCGTCGCAACCAGATACGGTCTCGATGTGACGTTGGTGACCAACTCGTGGATGCGGGTCCCTGATGAAAACTGGCTCGCGCTCGAGGTGGTGGGCGGTGGGTTCGACGCCGCCGACGATTGGATCGCCGACCACGTGCAGCCCCACGACATCGTGATCACCGCCGATATCCCGTTGGCGAGCCGCTGTCTGAAGGCCGGCGCGCGGGTCATCGGATCGACCGGCAAGCCATTTACCGAGAACAACATCGGTCAGGCTGTGGCGACCAGAGGTCTGTTGGCGGACCTCCGCGGCGCCGGCGAGATCACCGGCGGACCGCCGCCCCTCACCAAACGGGACCGGTCGATGTTCCTGCAGAAACTCGACGAGGCGGTGCAATCGATTCGTCGGCAGAACCCCTCCCCCACCCAGGCGTGAGTAAGATGGAGTCGGCGCAATGCAGCCCCGGCCTGGAAATCCGTTGGGGCCATCGTTTCCCCCGAGCACATGTCGCGAATGGAGAGGTCTTCGATGACTGAGAAAGCGTTCCAGGATTTTTACCCCGACGAACTGAGCCACTGTTACGGGTGCGGCCGGTTGAACGAACACGGCCTGCAGCTCAAGAGCTATTGGGACGGCGACGAAACGGTCGCGCTGTTTGAACCCCGGCCCGAGCACATCGCGATCCCCGGCTATGTGTATGGGGGGTTGATCGCATCGCTCATCGATTGCCACGGCACGGGAACGGCAGCGGCGGCGGCCTATCGCGATGCGGGGCGCGAAATGGGCACAGAACCTCCGTTTCGCTTTGTGACCGCGTCGCTGCAGGTTCAGTACCTCCGCCCAACCCCGCTCGGCGTCCCGCTGGTCATCCGCGGCCAGGTCAAGGAGATCACGGGCCGAAAGGTGGTGGTCACCGCGACGGTGTCGGCCGAAGGCGAGATCTGCGCCCGGGGCGAGGTGGTGGCGGCGCAGATGCCGGAGCATATGATGCCGCGGGACCCGAAGGGCTGATGGCGACCGACGGGAGGCAGCAACGTTGAAAAAGCTCGAGACCGATCGCCTGATCGTGCGCAGGCTGACCACCGACGATGCAGAGTTCATACTCGACCTTCTCAACCAGCCGTCATTTCATCGTTTCATCGGCGACCGCGGCGTGAAGACGCTGGACCAGGCGCAAACCTATATCGAAGAGCGCGCGATCGCGGGTTACGAGAAGAATGGATTCGGACCCTTCGCGGTCGAACTCAAAAAGGACGGCTCCGTCATCGGCATCGTTTCGCTGCTCGATCGCAGCGAGCTCGAGGACGTGGACATCGGCTTCGCCTTCCTCCCCGCCCACTGGAGGCAGGGCTTCGCGTTCGAAGCGAGCAGCGCCATGATGGAATTCGCATTTTCGGAGCTCGGCCTCGACCGGATCATCGCCGTGACCCAGGCGGACAATACCGCCTCGATCAAGACGCTCGAGAAGATGGGTCTGGCCCACGAAGGGAAAGTCCGTCTCGCCGAGGACGGCCCCGATCTCCAGCTGTACGCGGTGAACCGATGAAACGAGTGTTGCTGCTGATCCCGCACGGTGCGGAGGTGTACGAGACCGCCGCCTTCATCGACGTGCTCGGTTGGGCCTCGTTGGAAGGCGGCGAGAAGATCGAGGTGGTCACGGCGGGTCTCCAACCCGAGGTCACCTGCACTTTCGGACTCCGGCTGCTGCCCGATGCCTTGATCGGCGAACTCCGCCTGGAGGAATTCGACGCCCTGGCCATCCCCGGGGGTTTCGAGGAGTTCGGATTCTATGAGGAGGCGTTTTCCGCCACGGTCGGAGAGGTGATTCGCAACTTCGACCGCCGGTCACGACCCATCGCATCGATCTGTGTCGGCGCGCTCCCCGTCGCCCACGCCGGAGTGCTCACCGGCCGCTGCGCCACTACGTACCATCTGGGAGACGGTCGACGGCGGCGGCAACTCGCCGCATACGACGTCGACGTCCTCGATCAGCCGATCGTGCGCGACGGCAACGTCGTCACCTCGACCGCCCCGTCGACTGCGATCGACGTTGCGCTCACGTTGGTGGAGATCCTTACCGACCGCGCGAACGCCGAACACGTCCGAAAACTCATGGGTTTCACCTCCCGCTGAAATCGCGCAACGCACCTCTCGGGGCGGGCGCCGTTTTCAAAATCGTCCGACTGCCTTACAATTCCGGCGATGCCTGAAAACACGAGCGATGAACGGGAAGTGACCCAGGGACTGATCTCGAACATCCTTTTCAGCAACGAGGAGAGCGGCTGGTGCGTCGTCCGGCTCGAGCCTGAAGACCAGCCGCCGTTGACCGCCATCGGTCCCCTCCTCGGAATCCGCAAGGGGGACGAGCTTCGGCTCAGCGGCCGCTGGGTCGACCACCCCCGTTACGGACGCCAGTTCGAAGCCGAATCCTACGTCCAGGTGGCGCCGTCGACTCTCGATGGCCTCCGGCGCTACCTCGGCTCCGGGAAGATCAAGGGGCTGGGACCCAAACGGGCGGTGTTGGTGGTGGAGGCCTACGGGCTCGATACGCTCAACGTCCTCGAGAACGAACCCGAGCGTCTGCTCGAAATCCGCGGCATCGGTCCCGCCACTCTCAACCGGATTCTGGCATCGTGGGAGCACCACCGCGGCATTCAGCAGATCATGGTCTTCCTCACCGGCCACGGCGTATCGCCGTCGATTGCGGCCAAGGTCTTCCAACGCTACGGACCCTCCGCCGTCGATGTCGTGCGTTCCAACCCCTTCCGTCTCGCCCAGGAGATCTTCGGTGTCGGCTTCTTGACCGCCGACCGCATTGCCCGGCAGCTCGGAATCCCCGCTGAGGCGCCCGAGCGACTCGAGGCGGGGGTGCTGCACACCCTCCAGGAGGGCGCAGGACAGGGCCACGTCTTTCTGCCCGAAGACCAGCTCGTCCGAACGGCATCCGAACTTCTCGAAGCGCCTGCGGCAAAAATCCCCGCAGCGGTCGCGGGTCTGGTCGCGCGACAGCAGGCTGTGCTTCAACCGCGGAAGGAAGCGCCGCCGGCTGTCTATCTCCCGCGGCTTGAAGCTGCGGAGAGGACGGTGGCGGAGGACCTCGCCCACCTCCTCATCTCCCCCCCGGGGACCGATCCGGTCATCGTCGACCTCGCCATCGCCTGGTACCAGAGTGAGGCGGGGATCCGCTTCGCCTCGCAACAGCGCTTCGCCCTGGCCGCCGCCCTCAGTCGGAAGGCGCTGGTGATCACGGGGGGGCCCGGCACCGGCAAGACGACCTTGATCCGGGGCATCGTCCAGATCCTCGGCCGCAAGAACGCCCGGATCGTTCTCGCAGCCCCGACCGGCCGCGCGGCCAAACGCCTCTCCGAAGCAACCGGGCACCCGGCCGGCACGATCCACCGGCTGCTCGAGTTCAACCCGAAAACGAGGGCGTTCAGCCGCAACCGGCAACAGACGATCGAGGCCGACTGCGTCGTCATCGACGAGGTCTCCATGCTCGACATCGAACTCGCGGCAGCCCTCGTCGAGGCGATCCCGCCCGCGTGCAAACTCATTTTCGTCGGTGACGCCGACCAGCTCCCTTCGGTCGGCCCGGGCAACGTGCTCTTTGACCTCATACGTTCCGAGAGCATCCCGGTGGTCCGACTCGACCAGGTCTTCCGCCAGGCTGCGGAGAGCATGATCGTCGTCAACGCCCACCGCGTGAATGCCGGCGAAATGCCGAAGCTGGTGTCGGACCCCGACCACGGAGACTTCTTTTTCGTGTCTCGGGACGATCCGGTACAGGCCGCCGACCTCGCCATCGACTTCGCCGCCAACAGGATTCCCGCGCGATACGGCCTCGATCCGATCCAGGACATCCAGGTGCTGGCGCCGATGCACCGCGGCGAGCTCGGCGTCATGCGTCTCAACGAGCGTCTCCAGGAGGTCCTGACGCCGCCGGGCCGCGAGCTGGTCGTGGGCTGGCGGCGGTTCCGGGTCGGCGACAAGGTGATGCAGGTCCGCAACAATTACGAGCTCGATATCTTCAACGGCGATCTCGGCCGGATCGAGTTCATCCATCACGGCGACCGCGAGCTGACGGTGCTTTTTGACGATCGAAGGGTGACGGTCCCGTCCGATCATCTCGAGGACGTCGTCCCCGCCTATGCGTGCACCATCCACAAGTCGCAGGGCAGCGAGTACCCGGCCGTGGTGATCGTGCTCCACCATCAACACCACGTCATGCTGCAGCGGAACCTGCTCTACACCGCCATTACCCGCGGCCGGCGGTTGGTGGTGATTGTCGGTTCGAAACGGGCTCTCGGACGAGCCGTCAGTAACGCCACCGTGCGCGAACGGCACTCGCTGCTGGCCCAGCGACTGCGCGAAAGCCTCGCCACCGCCTCCTGACGGTACTCCGCGGTTCGGGCCTTCGGCGGCGGCGGGTGCGCCGAGCCGAACGCTGCGCTATGATCGGACCCCCGGTGGGGACACTGCCGGATCCGTGCATCTTGGAGGCCTGTTCATGCTCGGCGGCATCGCCAGAATCGGACAACGGAGGATCCAGGATTGGTGGCGGTCGCCGATGGTCCGACGGTTGTCAGGGTACTCACGGCGCTGCGCACCGTGGTCCCTCGCGCTGGTCGCCGCTGTTCTCCTGTGTGGGTGCGGCGTGTTCGATCGAGACCAGCAGGAAACTCTGGTTCCGGTGGAGGTCACCGGCCCCCGGATCATCGTCCTTCCGTTCGAGAACTCGGGTGACGACGGCGACAACTACTTCGCCGCCGGGATGACCGACGAAATCGCGGAGCGCCTCGCTGCAGTGGCCGAACTCGTCGTCATTTCAGATTCTGGGGGCACTGACGTCGAAGGCAGTGAGGATTTCGTCCGCCGAATCGGCGAAGAACTCGGGGCCGAGTTCGTGCTCTCCGGGACGGTTCGAAGAGGCATCGAGTCGGGTACGGATTCGTACCTTGCCGCCGAAGTGCAGCTGATCCGCGTCAGCGATGGCGAGGTGCTGTGGGGCGAACTCTACAACCGCCCGCTGTCCAGCGTTTTTGCAGTCCAGGCGGATGTGGCGGTCAACGTCGTCGAGGTCCTCGGCGTCACCGTCCAGCCGGCGGCTCGGCATCTGCTCGAGATCCACTCCACGCAGAACATGGACGCTTACGATGCCTACCTTCGCGGCCTTCCCTACCGTTGGAGCTTCGAACTCAAGGAGCTCGGCCTCGCCGGAGATTCCTTCAGGCGGGCGGTTGAACTCGATCCGGACTTCGCCGCCGCCTACGTCGCCGTGAGCGAAAACCACAGCCTCATGTTCCACTTCCGGTACGACCGGTCGCCCCAGCGCCTCGCCAACGCGAACGCCGCCGCCCATCGTGCGATCGAGGTCCAGCCCGACCTTCCCGAGGGTCACCGCGCCCTCGGCTACTACTACTACTGGGGCCAGAGAAACTACGAACAGGCTCTTGCCGAATTCAGCCAGGCAGCGGCCGGGCGGCCCAACGACCCGCTGATCATCTCCAGCATCGGGGTCGTTTTGCGCCGGCAGGGCCGGTGGCAGGAGGCGATCGACGCCTTCACCCGCGTCAGCCAGCTCGACCCGAAGAGCGACGTCAATGCGGTCGATCTGGCGTCGACCTGCGGCCGGATGCGCCGCTATGAGGAGGGAGTGGAGCACTGCCGCCGCGCCATCGACCTCGCGCCCGACGACATCTTTCCCTACGTATTCATGGCGAAGATGATGCGGACTCGCGACGGCTCGATCGAAGGGGCGCGGGAAGTACTCGAGGCCATGCCTGACAAGGACCCCGCCCAACAGGGGTTCTTCCGGTTCGAACAGGCCCTGTACGAGCGCGATTACGACGCCGCGATCGGGTGGCTGGCCCCGACGGAAGACCTGATCTCGGATCCCGTCAGCGAGGAAATCATCCCGAGGTCGTTGGCCGAGTGCGAAAGCAGGGTCCTGGCAGGGGCCCCTGCGGCCTCCGTCGGCGCGTGCAACGACGCCCGAACCTCGCTCGAGCGCGCCCGCGAGATCTCGCCCGTCGATCCCGCGGTTCACGCGGCCCTCGGTTGGACCTACGCCCTCCTCGAAGAGCGCGCCTCTGCGATCGCTTCCGGCGAGCGCGCGGTCGAACTCCTGCCCGTGTCGGCCGATGCCCTCGCCGGCCACAGTTATCTGGTGCGTCTCGCGAAGATCTATGCCTGGTCCGGGGAACCCTATGCCGCGGTGAAGACCATCGAAAAAGCGTTGGCCACCCCGGGCTGGCTGTCGCCGGCGACTCTCCAACTCGACCCCGACTGGGACCCTATCCGAACGGACCCGCGTTTTCAGGAGTTGCTGCGAATTCACAGCCAAACCGATTGACCGCAGGCCTCAGTCGACAGCTGATGAGAAGAGCGGGTTAACCCCGGGCGGCCATCGTCTCCAGGCGCCTTCGGCCCGCAGGCGACGCCACGAGGTCGAGCGACCGCTCCAGCACCATTCCCTTGAGGTCGCCCCGCTGCGCCAACGCCCCCAGACACCACCGACGATCGATCTCGCGCTCGAGGCCCCCGATCAGTTCCAGCGCCTGCTGAGGATCGGACGGGACGCCCGCCAAAATCAACGCGCCCAGAGCGCGACGGCGGACCCACCCATCCGGGAAGGTACTCAGCAATTCTCGAAGGGTCTCCAGGCTCGAGCCCCGAAACCCGTTCATCTCACGGTCGAGGACTCTGAGCCGGGAAAACGACGACGACTCCGCCCCGAGCGCCGCGAATACAACGCCGGCGTCGAATCGTGAAGTTCCGGGGGCGGCCGTCGCCCGCTCCTCGCTTCCGATCCGGGATCCGGTGGCTGTCTGGTCGCGTCGCGGGGTCTCGCCGAGTCTGTCCCATCCTGCCGACGGCGCCACCTGCGGAGGGGCCTGTCGCGCAGGTCGTGGTTTCGGCCGGGGCTTGACCGTCGGGGCTGCGGTGCGCGGAGGAACCGGAGGTGGCTGGCTTTCGCGGCGGGAAAGGGTCGGTGAAACATCCACGGCCACCCGCGGGACGGGTTTCGGTGGCGGCGGGACCTCCGGGCGCGGCGTTGTCTCGCTCTGGAGTGCGTTGAGCGCCGCGAGCGCTTCCTCGGGCGTCTCGTCGGGCCCTGCTGCAACCGGTTCGTCGTCGTTCGGGGCGGCGTCGACGTCCGGAGACGCTTCGCCGTCTCCCGGTTTGCGGAGGAGGCCCGCAACAAGATCGGCCCCTCGGGAAATCGCCTCGTCACGCCGCGAGGGGTCTCGAACCGCTTCCAGCAGCCGGCTCACCTCCGTGCCGTCTGTCCCGCGTGCCGTGTTCAACGCCTGCAGCAGCATGGCCGGAGCGAAGCCGGCCTTTGGGGTCGCCAACCCTTCGAGGATCTGTTCTGCGCCGTCAAAACCGGCATGACGGGCCAGCAATCGCCGGTCGGTAGGGCTCAACTCTCGAAGCGTGCGCCACGACCTCGCGAGGATCTTCGCCTGCGCGAGTGGTGACTGCGCGGTCTGCAGCTCGAAGAGCAGCGCGTTGAGCTGACGTTGGACGCTCATTTACTCGTCGCCGAAGACCTTGTCCGGGTCCTTGACCGTCGTTTTCCCGCCCGAACTCTGAATGTTGTCGGCCACCGCACCCGGGAGCCGCGAGATGTTCTGCAGGAGGTTGTTGAGATCGACGCCCGACAGCTGCTTCATCACCGGCCCCAGCTGCGACAGGACCTGAATCACATCATCCGTCAGACGAGCCGCTCCGGTCCCGTCGCCGGGCCGTCCGCCATTTGAAATGATGGTGGTCTGACCCGCACGGGCCAACGGTTCGGCGACCGCGGCCGCGATCTCGGGCAGGACTTTGAGGGCCTCGATGGAGAGACCGGCCTCGTTGTACAACTTGAGCGCCTCGGCCAGCAGGCGCCGCGCTTCGGCCTCCGCCTCGCCCTTTGCCAGAATGGCCTCGGCCTCCGCGAGACCGATCTGTCGCCGTTGCACCGACTCGGACTCGGCCTTGGCGATGCCTTCCGCCTGTAGCGCCTTGGCGGCCTGTTCGCGGCGCAGCCGTTCCGCCGAAGCTTCCTGTTCGACCGTATATTTTTTGGCGTCGGCGAGACGCTCCGCCTCGTACTTCTTGGCGTCGGCCTGTTCGCGGATGGAGGCGTTGAGCTCGAGCTTCTGACGCTCCACCTCCTGGTCGGCGATTCGGATGTCCTGGACCTTGAGCTCCATCTCACCCGCCTTGACCGCCTGCGCGTCCGCCACATCCACTTCTTTCTTGATGGTGGCGATTTTGAGGCTCAGGGCCTTGTCGGCCTCGGCGATCTCGGTGTCGACGTTGATCCGCTTCTGTTCCTTCTGCTGCCGCGCCTGCTCTTCTTCGATGGCGGCGGCGCGGTCGGCGTTGGCGGTGGCGATACGGGCGTCTTTGAGGGCCTCCTGGATTTTCGGCTGGCCGAGGGCGTTGAGGTAGCCCTGGTCATCCTGGATAGCGCGGAAGACAAAGGAGCGGAATTCGAAGCCCATCCCGTCGAGGTCCACGTGCGCTTCCTCGCGGACCTTCTCCTGGAAACGGCGCTGGTCGCGGTAGAGCTCTTCGACAGTGAGGGTGCCGACGATGCCGCGGAGGTGACCGGCCACGGTTTCCTGGATGGTCGCCTTGATGTCGTCGACCGGCATTCCGAGAAATCCCTCGGCGGCGCTGCGGATGTGATTGACGTCCCCTTGAACCTTGACCTGCGCAACCGCCTTGAGGTTGATCGGGATGCCCTGGACCGTGTAGACGTGGGGCATGTCGATCTCGAGGGTCATCATGCGCAGCGAGAGGACCTCGTACTGTTCCCACGCCGGCCACACGAATGTGCCACCGCCGCGGATGATGCGGAAACCCTCGATTTCGCCCGCTTGCGTGCGCACCTTCTTGCCGAACAGCTTGCGCCGCCCGAAGACGATCAGCGCCTCGTCGGGCCCTGCCTTCTTGTAACGGACGCGGATGACCAGATAGGCGAAAAACAACGCGACCGGGATAATGACGGCCAACGCAATCAGGAACGTCGCACCCATGACCTCACCTCCGAATATTGGAAAACCAGTTTAGCAACGAACTCATGATGATCAGTACGCGGGTCGCCCGGATTTCTTCCGTCGATGCGGGTCGAAGTGACGATGCCGAGAAAACCGCCTTTCAGCGCCGCCTTCCCGAGAGGAGCCACTCTTGAAATTGTTTGCCTGTGCGACCTCGCGAGCCTCAGGATTCTGGGCTCAAACAATGTCAAGAATGGCACCTCCGCCGCACGTTGACCCACCCAACCGGCACGCGGGACGCGTGCCCCACAAGGCTGCACCATCCCGGTCCCCTTGTGGGGCAGCCGTCCCGGCTGCCGGGTGGGTGGATATGTTTGAACATTGAAACGCCGCAACGCCGCACGTTAACCCGCCCACTCTGAGCACTCGGACCATTGTCGTCGGTGGGAGGGTGGGTGGCAAATCCGAAATCCGAAATCCGAAATCCGAATTCCTAGCCCTCCACTCTTACCGTCACCCCGGTGATGGCGCAGCGGAGGCCTTCCCCGTTTCGCTCGAAGGGGAGGGCGACGAGCCGGCTGGTAATCACCTCGATGTCGACCCGGACCGAAGCCAGCATGTCGGACTTCCGGACCTCGTCGCCGATCAGGATGTGGCGGATCAGGGTCACCGCGTCCTCGATTGCGAGCGTTCCTCCGTGGATCGGTTCACGGGGAACCTCGGCGGTGGCGCCCGCTCTCTCGCTGAGAGCGCGCGCGAGCCGCGTCACATCGCCCAGCGGCGTCGCGAAGGCCGGAATGACAAAGGTCCTGCGGGCGTTCCAGCCTTCCGTTTTCCGGCCCCCCTCTCGAACGCGGTCGCCGACCGCGACGTCCGCTTCGATCAGCCACGCCGGTTTCCACAGATCGGCGTGCCGTCCCGGCGCCGGGACCAGCGCCGAGCCCTTCACCAACACGAGGCCGCTCTCGCCGAGGGTCGCCGCCTCGCCGCAGTGCTCACAGAAGAAGATCGTGTCGAGGCCCTCGCCGCGCAGCGCCGAGCCGCACGACGGGCAGTCGAGCGAGATCAGTTTCAGGGTCATTGGAACTTCTTCACCACATCCTGGACAGTGGCCGCCAGCGTCTGATGTTCCAGATCCTCGGCCAAGCCCGTCCCCTCTTCAACCACACCCCCATGGCGGAACTCGCTGTAGCCCCAGTAAATCAGACCGGCCAGTGCGAGCCCCACGAGGCCGAGGCCCATGAGCCCGTTCTCCGATCGCAGAAACACATCGGCGTGCTGGAGAATTGTCGTACCCACGAAGCACGCGCCGGCACACGCGGCGACCAGGCTGAAGGCGCGGTAGACGTGATTCCCGGGGGCCTTTCCGTAGGCGATACCGCCGCCTTCGGCGTCGACCAGCACCTGGTAGGTCTGCTCACGGAACCCGTATCGGACCACCCACAAGGGGTAATAGACCAGGGCCGCCCGACGGCGGATCGCCGCAAGCCACGAAAACGACACGTGGTCGAGCCGGTTGGAACGGCTGATGGTGTCCAGGGCGCGGTGGCTGAGGTCAGCGCTAGCCTCCTCGAGCGATCGGCTCGGACGAAAGACCATCCCCCGACTTTGCAGCAGCGCCTCATCGAGCGGCCGCACCTCGTCACCCGTGAGGTCGATGCGGTGGACGCCGAACTCGCCCATGTCGGCGGCCGGCATCGTCAGGTCCACGGAGCGTTCGACGTCGATTTCGATCGGCACGCGAACCGTTTCCCACTGTTTGCCGCGTTTCCGCTTCTCTTCGCGGATTCCGAGGACCCAACCGACGGCATCGAGGCGGGCGCGGACGAATGGGAACCAGGCGAGAAACGCCTCCTGGAAGCGGGCCTCCTTCTTGAGCGCCGGCTCCTTGCGGATCCCCTTGCTGAACCATGTGCGGACCACTCTGCTCGCCTGCTCGCGATCGAGCGTGTTGAGCACCATCACCCGGAGCATCCCGCGATTCCCGACCACCGCCTGCCCGGTCCCACAGTACCGGCACACCACGTTGGTCAGCCCTTCCTGCACGTCCACCGTGCCGCCGCACGATGAACAGTTCAGACCCGAGAGGACTCGTTTTGTTGCGGGGTTCTTGACCGACGCCGTCACGGCCACCGCACCGGGAGCCTTCGGCGGAGGTGGAGGGGGTGGTTTCACAGCCACGGCGACCCCTGCCGCACGCGGCTCGTATCAGAGCGCGCTTCCCGGGAGGAGCCACCTTCAACATTGTTGGCCCGAGTCGTCCTGCCGACAGAGTTTTCGTGCTTCCAACAATATTGAAAATGGCACCTCCGCCGCACGCGGCTCGTTTCCGTACGACCTTCCCGAGAGGATGCCAGGCACGCAGCCCGTCGGACGGGCCGGATGCCAGGCACCTCCGCCGCACGCGGTCCCACCCACCCTGAACACCCGGGTGCTGATTGTCGGCGGGGGGTTGGGTGGCCATTCCTAATTCCTCAATTCCTCATTCCTCATTCACCGTCAGACTTTCCGCGACGTGATCCAGGCGATGCCGAGAATCGGCACCGCCGACACGAGATAGACGAACAGCTTGACGAAGAGGTTCTGGATGATCAGACCTTCGAGACCGAAAACGACCAGGGCGAGCACCGCCACCCCGATGAAGGGCGACTCGGCCTTGGCAGGGAAATCGGCGGGAAAGACCTTTCCCGAAACCGCGTCCACCGCCGCCTGGTAGGTCCTCCCCTGCCAGGAGTACGGGGTCCGGTACATGGGGAGGTGGTAGAGCACCGTCTGCCGCACCTCGACTTCGCCCTGTTTCGCCATCAGCCAATCGCGGGCGGTCTCCAGCGGGACCTCCGGTTCGACGACCGGCACTTCGCCGATCACCTCGCGGCGCATCGGCCGGGTGCTCCCGGCCGGCAACTCCAAGCCCTGCAGCCCCTGGAGGCTCGACGGCGCCGCGGGTTGCAGGATGATCTTTTCACCTTTGGCCCCGGCCACCGTGAAGGCCCAGAACGGAAAGTACTGCAGCTGTGCCGGCTCGAGCCGCGCCTTCTTGTCGAGATCAGCAATGGTCGAGGTCCCGCCGAGAAACCGCCGCAGGTGGGCCGGGACCTGTTCCATCGTCACGGTCGGCACCATCACCTCGTGAATCAACGTAGCGCCGCCATCCACCACCAGGGCGGTGTCGCAATAAGGGCACTCGAGCAGTCGTTCGCCGGCGCGCGGCTCGATGCTCGCCCCGCACTGGGTACACGCGACGCTCACCGCGAGCTATCCCTGTTTGGTCCCACAGTGCGGACAGAACTTCGAGCCTTCGGGAACCGGTTTTCCGCAGCCCGGACAACCGCCCCCCGTCTGCGGATGCCCGCAGCCCGGACAGAACCTGGCGCCGGCCGGAACTCCCTTGCCGCATTCCGAGCAGAAGGTACCCGCGGCTGCCGCAGCACCCGCGGCTGCACCGCCGCCCCCCTGCTGTGCCTGCTGCATGGCGTTGGCGATCATTCCCGGCATCATGGCGCCGAACCCTGCGCCGAGGCCGAGACCCATGCCGGCGCTCGCCGCGCCGCCTTCGCCACCCGCGCCGCCGCCGCCCTTGGCGGCGTCCTGGATCGCCTGCGCCGCCTTGAACTGCATGTAGGTGTTCATGTCCCCCACGGCACCCATGGCCGCACGCTCGTCCATCTTCTGCTGCACCTCGTCGGGAGGCGTGATGGAGTTGACGTAGAAATCCGTCAGATCGACGCCATACTTGCCGAAGTCCTCGGCCACCCGTGCCTTGGAGGCGGTTGCGAGCTCGTCGTAGTATTTCGGGAGATCGAAGATCGTCTTGAGGGTCTCGCCCAGAAGGTCGTTGAGGCGCGATACGATGATGTCGCGGTAGAAGTCCTGCAGCCGCGTGGTCTCGAAGAGCCCTTGCGAGCCGACCACGGTGTTGACGAAGAGCTGGCTGTCCTGGATGCGGTACGCGTAAACGCCGAACGCCCGCAGCCGGACCATTCCGAGCTCGGAGTCACGGAACACGACCGGTTCGCGCGTACCCCACTTCTGGTCGATAAAGGTCCGTTTGTTGACGAAGACCACAGCCACCCGGAACGGAGATGTCCCGCCGAACGGCAACGCCAACAGCTTGGTGAGCAACGGGATGTTCTGTGTGCTCAGGGTGTGGCGGCCGGGCCCGAAGACGTCCAGCGCCTTGCCGTCGCGGTAGAGCACCGCCTCCTGGGCCTCGTGAACCACGAGTTGCGCGCCGAGCTTGATTTCGGCGCTGCCCGACTGCGGGAACCGGTAGACGATCTCTTCCCCTGTGGGATCGTAGTGCTCGAGAACTTCCAGAGTCTGCGCCATCACTTGCCTCCCTTGTGCGTCACGTCTTCGAAGACCGTTGCCCGCTCGTCAAACCTGCGGTCCGCCGACTGCACCGCGTCGTACAGGCGGTTCACCATGTCCTCGTCGGCGGTCTCCGGCAGCTGCTCCACCTGAACCGCGAGGTACTCCACATTCTCACTCAGGGCGAGATCGAATGCGTAGATCGCCTCGAGTTCGTCCTGGCCGATTTTCACCGCATCGAAGAACCCCGACGAACCGTAATCGGCATGGCGGATGCGGTTGGCCAGACGGTCCAGGGCCTTTTCGACGCTGCCCGCAGTCGACAGAACATCGAGCCTTCCGGCTTTGGTCCAGGCGCGGATCTTGCCGTTGACCGCGAAGCGGGCACGGTCGACCTGTGCGGCAAGCCAGTCTCGCTGCATCTTGTCGACATCCCGGCGAAGCTCGGCCTCGAGGTAACCCTTGAAACCGGGTATCTTTGCGCCCAACTCCTCGAGGATGTTCCGGCGCTGGCGCGCCCGTTCCATACCGTCGTTCATTTCAGGCCTCCTTGTTACTCACATCGGACATCGTGACACCCGAGCGTGCCATTTGGACGCAATCTGCCGATTCAAATCGATGTAAACCCCGGCACGAGAATTGCGTATGAATAAATCGCCATGTCGTTATCGGTCCAAAATCCCTGCTCGTTTTCGTACGAGGGAGTCCGGAAGGCTTCAAGGGCCGGCGGCATGCCCACCTTGCTCGGGCGGATTTTCCGCCTCCAACCATCAAATACCCATCCTTGAGTGCCCACCATTATACCCACCTTTTCGTGGTTGTCTCCGGGGTCAGGGACCCCGGGGCAGCCCCTCACCGTTTCGGTATTTCGGATTTCGGATTTTCAATCCGACCCGCCCCGGCAGTGTCTTCACAATCTCCATGGCGCCAATCACTACGAACCGCGGAACCATCTATTCCGGCCGCCGCGCTACAATGAGTGAGCCATGGGGAAGAAGAAGCGAACGAAGAAGATAACGCACCGGCCTCAACCGGGCGCAAGACCTCTGAAGAAGCTGAGCGCGAAGTACAGCGCCGGTGAGATAGCCATGGCCGTTCTCGGCGGGGCAATCCTCATCATGGTCGCAGGGATCATCATCACAGCCTTGCTGTGACCTGTCGCCCCAACCGCGCGCCCGCGCTAGCGCTTTTTGCCGTGGGCGGGCGTGGAACCCGCCAGAGACGCGCGCCGAAAGTCCTTGTTCATTCGCGCGATGCCGGAGATCGAGATCTCCTTGGGGCACACCGCTTCGCATGACTTGTAGTTGGTGCAGGCGCCGAATGCCTCGCGTTCCATCGCCTCCACCATCTTCAGTGCTCGCCGCGCGCGCTCCGGCTGGCCCTGGGGCAAGAGGCCGAGGTGTGAGATCTTGGCCCCGACAAAGAGCATCGCCGCACCGTTCGGGCAGGAGGCGACGCAGGCCCCGCAGCCGATGCACTCGGCAAAGTCCACCGCGTGCTCCAGGGTGTCGGTGGGAATCGGGATCGCGTTCGCATCGGGCGCGCTACCGGTGCGAATCGTAATGAAGCCGCCGGCCTGGATGATCCGGTCGAAGGCCGACCGGTCGACCACCAGGTCCTTGACGATCGGGAAGGCCTTGGCCCGGAACGGCTCGATCGTGATCTCGTCACCATCGGAGAAGTGACGCATGTGGAGCTGGCAGATGGTGCTCCCCTTCTGGTGGCCGTGGGCGACGCCGTTGATGACAAAGCCGCAGGTGCCGCAGACGCCTTCACGGCAGTCGTGATCAAAGGCGATCGGTCCTTCGCCCTTGGCGATCAGATCCTGGTTGAGGACATCGATCATCTCGAGAAACGACATGTGGGTGCTGACGTCCTCGAGCTCGTAGGTGGAAAACCCACCCTTGTCACCGGCGTTCTTCTGACGCCACACATGCAGGGTCAGCCTCATTTGTAACTCCTCTGCGTGAGCTTGACGAACTCGAAGTCGAGGTCTTCGTTGTGAGCGATCTCGGGTGTGCCCTCTCCCGCGTACTCCCACACCGTGACATTGACGAAGTTCTCGTCGTCGCGGAGAGCCTCGCCCTCCTCGGTCTGGTACTCCTCGCGGAAGTGGCCGCCGCACGATTCCTTGCGTTCGCGGGCATCCATGCACATCAGCACCGCGAGATCGAAGAAATCGGCAACTCTTCCCGCCTTTTCGAGCTCCTGGTTGAGTTCGGCGCCCACGCCGGGGACCTTGACGTCGGTCCAGAACTCCTCCCGCAGAGCGCGAATCTTCTCGATGGCCTCGGTCAGGCCCGCCTCAGAACGCGACATCCCGCACTTGTCGAGCATCAGCAGCCCGAGCTCGCGGTGAAACGAGTCCACGGTCCGGGTGCCGTTGATCGAGAGCAGTTTCCGGGTGCGATCCTCGACCTCGTGCATGGAGTTCTTGAACTCCTCGCTGTCGGTGCCGACCTTTTGGAGCTTGGCGGTGGCGAGGTATTCGCCGAGGGTGTTGGGGATCACGAAGTAGCCGTCGGCCAGCCCCTGCATCAACGCGGACGCCCCGAGGCGGTTGCCACCGTGATCGGAGAAATTGGCCTCACCGAGCACGAAGAGACCCGGGATCGTGCTCATCAGGTAGTAGTCAACCCACAAGCCGCCCATCGTGTAGTGGGGCGCCGGGTAGATCCGCATCGGCACCGTGTAGGGGTCCTCTCCGGTGATCATCTGGTACATGTCGAAGAGGTTGCCGTAGCGGGTGCGGATGACGTCGACGCCGAGCCGCTCGATGGCATCAGCGAAATCGAGGTAGACACCGCGCTTGCTCGGCCCGATGCCGCGCCCCTCGTCGCACACATTCTTGGCGTTGCGCGAAGCCACGTCGCGCGGCACGAGGTTGCCGAACGAGGGATAGATCCGTTCGAGGTAGTAGTCCCGCTCGTCCTCGGGGATGTCGTTCGGCGCACGTTCGTCACCGACAGCCTTGGGCACCCACACGCGGCCGTCGTTGCGCAGGCTTTCGCTCATCAGGGTGAGCTTGGACTGGTAATCGCCGGCCTGGGGAATGCACGTGGGGTGGATCTGGGTGAAACACGGGTTGGCGAACCCGGCGCCCCGTTTGTGGGCGCGCCACACTGCGGTGACGTTGCAACCCTTGGCGTTGGTCGACAGGTAGTAGACGTTGGAGTAGCCGCCGGTGCACATCAGCACGGCGTCGGCCGCGTGGGCCTCCACCTCGCCGGTGACCATGTCGCGGGTGATGATGCCACGCGCCCGGCCGTCGACCACCACCAGATCGAGCATCTCGGTCCGCGTGTTGAGGTCGACCGACCCGGCCGCGACCTGCCGGCTCAGAGCCGAGTAGGCGCCGAGCAGCAACTGCTGACCGGTTTCGCCGCGGGCGTAGAAGGTCCGCGACACCTGGGCGCCGCCGAACGACCGGTTGGCGAGGTATCCGCCATACTCGCGGGCGAAGGGAATCCCCTGCGCGACGCACTGGTCGATGATGTTGTTGGAGACCTCGGCGAGGCGGTAGACGTTGGCCTCGCGCGAGCGGTAGTCTCCACCCTTGATGGTGTCGTAGAACAGCCGGTAGACCGAGTCTCCGTCGTTCTGGTAGTTCTTGGCCGCGTTGATGCCGCCCTGAGCGGCCACGCTGTGGGCCCGCCGGGCGCTGTCCTGATAGCAGAAGACCTTGACGTTGTAGCCGAGCTCGCCCAGGCTCGCCGCTGCTGAACCACCAGCAAGCCCGGTGCCGACGACGATGATCGTGTGTTTGCGCTTGTTGGCCGGGCTGACGAGCTTGATCTCATCGAGCAGCCGCTGCCACTTTTCGGCCAGTGGCCCCGACGGAATGCGTGCATCCAGTTTCATTCCGTCACCTCCCTAGTGCACGATGCCCGTCAGCACGGCCAACGGGATCGAGATGTTGCCGGCGCCGATGAGCACCGAAAAGAAGATCGCCGCGGCCCGGCGCAGCCAGGAGAACCGCGGATGGTCCCAGCCCAAAGTCTGAAACAGGCTCCACAGACCGTGGTAGAGGTGGAACGCCAACAGCAGGTTGGCTGCCATGTAAATCAGGGCAATAACCGGATTGCTGAAGCTGGCGACGACGTTGTGGTAGACGGCGCCTTTGATGAAATCTGGATTGGCCGTGCCCACCGTGAAGTCGAGCAGGTGGTAGATGATGAAGAGCGCGATGATCGGGCCGCTCCACACCATCGTGCGCGCCGCGTAGTCCAACCCCGGTGGCCGGAAGACCTTGTACTTGACCGGGCGGGCCGAACGGTTCCGCAGCCAGATCACCACCGCCGCCCAGATATGGACGCCGACGCAGAACAGCAGCACAGATCGAACCGCCCACAAGAAGGGCTGGTTGGACTGCAGCAGCTCGGCGTAGTGGTTGAGACGTTCGGCCCCGAGATAGATCTGCAGGTTTCCCAGCATGTGACCCGTCACGAACCCGAAGAGAATGATGCCGGTGACGGCCATCAAGACCTTTTTTCCCAGCGTCGAACTGAAGTACCCGACGGCTTGATTCATGGAGCGGTTCGAACCCCTTCCTGCTGGTGTGGGGTCGGCGCCGTGTCTGGCCGCCGACGGTTGTCGATAGAGGCTACTCCGGCCGCCGCGATTTCTCAATGGCGTTGCGGCGGAGATCTTGCGGTGCTGCGCCGCGCGACCGAATCAACGCCCTCCAGAGAGCCACTCGTCCCGCCGTGGGCGGGTTTTACCCCTGCGTGACTCATTGCCGAAGCGCTTTCGCGTAGAATCGCGCGAGGGAGGCTGTATTGGATCGGATCGGTGTTGTCGGAGCGTCCTATCGGACCGTCCCCGTCGAGGCATTGGCAGCGGCAGCGCTTCCCGGCGATTTTCCGCGTGAGAATCTCGTCGAACTGGCGCGTCTGGCAGGCTTTTCCGAACTCGTCTATCTCGGCACCTGCAACCGGGTCGAGTTCTACTTCCGCGGCGACACCCGGATCCACACCAACCCGCTTCTCTTCCACCTCAGGCGGAGCCTGACCGATCTCACCGACGGCGGGTGTCAACTTCCCGACGACGATGGGCTCTACGTCCACTTCGGACGGTCGGCGGTCCGCCACCTCTTTCGGGTCACCTCGGCCCTCGATTCGATGATGGTCGGCGAAGCCCAGATCGCCGGTCAGGCCAAGGAGGCCCACGAGATCGCGCACCAATCGGGGCTGCTCGGGGGAATTCTCGATCAGACCTTCCACGAGGCGTTCCACCTCGCCAAGAGGATCCGGACCGAGACCGAACTGACCAGGCGACCGGTTTCCCTCGTGACCCTGGTCGAGCGGACCCTCCACGAACACCTCGCGACCTCGGACGGCCCGGTGCTGATTCTCGGGGCGGGAGAGATGGCGCGGCAGGCGTTGCGACTGGTGCGCACCGGCGACCCCGAAAGACGCGTGATCGTCGCCAACCGGACACCCGCCCGTGCGCTGGAGATGGTGGCCGACGAGGCCAACGCCGAGACCATGGACCTCAAGGAAGCGATCGAAACGCCGCCTGCCGTCGGCACGATCATCGCCGTGACCTCGTCCCGCGAGGCTCTCCTCGACCGCCCCCGGATCGCCTCGGTCCGCGACCGTCTTGCCAAGGGCCAGGAACTGCTGGTCATCGACCTCGCCATGCCGCCCAATATCGATCCGAGCGCCGGCGCCCTGGCCAAGGTGACGGTCCATGGCATCGACGAAATGCACGAGGCCGCCGAGATCAACCGCCAGCGCCGTCTGGAGGAGATGGACCGGTGCGAGAAACTGGTGGAACACCAGCTCGGAATCCTCCGACGTCACCTCTTCGATCGCGCGCTCTCGCCGGCGGCCCGCAGCCTCCAGAAATCGTACATGGAGATGGCCGACCGCGCCGTGCGCCACAGCTTCAACAAGGAATTGTCACACCTCGGAGACGGCGACCGCAAAGCGGTGGAGCGTCTCGCCAAGGGCATGGCGAAGAGAATGGTCCAGGTGCCGCTCAAGGGACTCAAGGGTGCTGCCTGGCATCACTCGAGTGCGGTCATCGACGGTTTCATGAAGGGCCTCGACGGCAACAACGGGTTTGAAGAGGACTCGGAAGAATGAGCGCCCAAAATCTGCGTCTCGGGACGCGAGGCTCCGATCTCGCATTGTGGCAGGCGAACCACGTCGCACGGATGATCGGCGAACGGTTGGGCACCGGGTGCACCATCGAGATCATCAAGACCCGGGGCGACCGCATCCAGGATGTCGCCTTCAGGAAGATGGAAGGCAAGGGCTTTTTCACCAAAGAGCTGCAGGACGCCCTGCTCGAGCGGCGCGTCGATCTGGTGGTCCACTCGCTCAAGGACCTGCCCACCGAGGAGCCTCGAGGGCTCGAGGTCGCGGCGATCCCGGAACGAGCCAACCCGGCCGACCTTCTGCTCCTTCGTGCCGACACCGGGGCCCCGTCCGCCGATGACCCCCTCGGGCTGGCCGACGGGACGATCCTCGGCACCTCGTCACTGCGCCGCGCGGCCCAGGCCCTGGCGCAGTCTCCCGGCATCGAGATCCGTGCGCTGCGCGGCAACGTCCCGACGAGGGTCCGCAAGCTGCGCGAGGGCGGGTATGACGCCATCCTGCTGGCTTCGGCCGGGGTCGCCCGGCTGGAACTGGATCTCGAGGGACTGGTCGCACGCGAACTCCCCTTCGAATCGATGCTGCCGGCCCCCGGACAGGGGGCGCTGGCTATCGAGACCCGGGCCGGTGAGGCCGAGAGCTCGGGTCTGCGCGAACTCCACGACCCCTCTGTTGCCCGCTGCGTCGAGGCCGAACGAACCCTGCTCGCGCTGCTCGGCGGCGGCTGCCACCTCCCCCTCGGTTGTCTGGCGACGGAAGAGGAGACCGGAATCCGCCTCCAGGCCGTGCTTGGATCTATCGACGATGAGGCCACTCTCGCAACCGTCGCCCGCGTCGGCGGCGCCGCGGCCGATCCCGCTACCGCCGCCCGAGTGTGCTTCGAGGCGCTTCGCCTCGCACTGCCTGAGGTGGTTCTTCCGTGAGCCGGTTCGTGTTGATTACCAGACACCCTTCAGACTGCGCCGAGCTGCAGGGGCTGTTGTCGGCCTGTGATCTGACCTTGCGTCCCTACCCGGTGCTGCGGCTCGAAGACATCGTCGATGATCCCGGTTGGCAGGCGGTTTCGCACGCCCTGCCGGAGATCGGGGCAACCTCATGGCTTGTCCTGGCCTCGCCCCGCGCCCCGGAACGTTTCATCCGGAGCTGCCGGGAGCGCGGACTCGAGCGCCTGTTGGATCTGCCTGCCGCTGCCGTTGGCGCATCGACCGCACGGGCCGCCGAGAACGCGGGTCTGAGGGTGGGGCTGGTGGGACCCGGGAACGGCGCCGGTCTCGGCGAGGCGCTCGTCAATGCGATGCAACCGGAAGCGCTCGCGGTCTTCGCCTGCGGCAAGGAGCGCCGCCCGGAGCTGCCGAAGATCCTCGAAGATGCCGGACACACGGTTCTGCCGGTGATGGTCTACCGGATGGTGCCGACACCTCCCCGTGAACTGCCACCCCTCGGCCCGAGCCTCGAAGCGGTGGTGCTGACATCGCCGCGATCCGCCGCCCTCTATCTCGAGGGGGTCGGCGGCAGACCGCTGCCGTGTCCGCACTGGGCTCTCGGGACCACCACTCAGCAGGCTGCGTCCGGTCTCGGTATCGAGTGCCGCATACCTCACGAACCAACGATGGAATCTCTCGCGGAGGAACTATGTACGATCTGATCAACCGCCCCAGACGCCTGCGCCGGTCGCAGGTCATGCGCGATCTCGTCGCCGAAACGCGGCTCGATGCAAAAATGCTCGTGCAGCCGCACTTCGTGGTCCCCGGCACCGGCATCTCACACCCCATCGGCGCCATGCCCGGTATCAGCCACCAGTCGATCGACACGCTGGTGGAGACCGTCGGCCGCGATCTCGAGTTGGGCATCCGTTCGGCGCTGCTCTTCGGGGTGCCGGATGCCGACGTCAAGAGCCCGGACGGACACGGTGCGGCGACCGAGGACAACCTGGTCTCGCAAGCGGTATCGGCCCTCAAAAAGAACTTCGGCCACGACCTGCTGGTCATGACCGATGTCTGCCTCTGCGCCTACACCGACCACGGTCACTGCGGCCTCCTTGTCGACGACCGCATCGACAACGACTCCAGCCTCCCCCACCTCGCCGCCATGGCGCTGGCCCACGCGCAGGCCGGCGCCGACGTGGTGGCGCCGTCGGACATGATGGACGGCCGCGTCGGCGCGATCCGCGAGACCCTCGACGACAACGGGCTCTCTGATATCGCGATCATGTCGTACTCGGTCAAGTACGCTTCCGCCTACTACGGTCCGTTCCGGGAGGCCGCGAACTCCGCCCCCAGCCACGGCGACAGAAAGTCCCACCAGATGGACACCCGCAACCGCCGCGAGGCCTTGATCGAGGCTGCCCTCGATGTCGAGGAGGGGGCCGACATTCTGATGGTCAAACCCGCCCTCGCCTTCCTCGACATCATCGCCGACCTGCGCGAGGCCTTCCCGCAGCCGTTGGCGGTCTACAACGTCTCCGGCGAGTACTCGATGGTCAAGGCTGCTGCTGAACGGGGTTGGATCGACGAACGGGCGGTGGTGCTCGAAAACTGGCACGCCTTCCGCCGCGCCGGGGCCGATATCCTCATCACCTACCATGCGCGCATGGCGCTCGAGGAGGGGTGGTTGTGAGCGACCGCACCCGTTCGCGCGAGCTCTACCGCCGGGCCTGCGATTTGATGCCGGCCGGAGTGAACTCGCCGGTGCGCGCCTTCCGCAGCGTCGGCGGCGACCCCATCTTCTACGACCGCGGCGCCGGCTGCCACGTCGTCGACGCCGACGGCAACCGCTACGTCGACTACGTCTGCTCGTGGGGGCCGTTGATTCTCGGCCACGCCCACCCGGATGTGGTGGAGGCGGTGTGCTCCACCGCCGCGTCAGGGCTCTCGTTCGGTGCGCCGTGCCGGCAGGAGGTGGAGCTCGCCGAACTCGTGACGTCGGCGGTCCCCCACCTCGAGATGGTCCGCTTCGTCTCCTCTGGGACCGAGGCCGTGATGTCGGCCATCCGGCTCGCCCGCGGCGCCACCGGCCGCGACGTGGTCCTCAAGTTCGACGGCTGTTACCACGGGCACGCCGATCACCTGCTGGTGGCCGCCGGGTCGGGGCTGGCCACATTCGGCACCCCCTCGTCGGCCGGAGTGCCGGAGAGCTTCGCCCGCCATACCGCGGTGTTGCCCCTCGACGACGAGGAGGCATTCCTGGCATTGATGGCGGCGCGCGGCCACGAGATCGCCGCCGTCATCATCGAGGGCGTGCCCGCCAACGCCGGACTTCTGATCCAGCGTCCGGACTTCATGCGGACGATTCGCGACGAATGCACCCGCCATGGTGCGTTGCTGATTCTCGACGAGGTGATCACCGGTTTCCGGCTCGGTCCAAACGGCGCGGCGGCGCTGTACGACGTGACGCCCGATCTCGCCACCTACGGCAAGGTCATCGGTGGGGGCATGCCGGTGGGCGCCTACGGCGGTTCGCGAGCGCTCATGGAGCAACTCGCCCCGTTGGGCCCGGTCTACCAGGCGGGCACGCTGTCGGGCAACCCGGTTGCGATGGCAGCCGGCGCCGCGGCGCTCAAGCTGCTCTTCGCTGACGGCGGTGCCGCCTACAAGGAACTCGACCGGCTCGGCGCCAGGCTCGAGAGCGGGCTGACCGGGGCCATGCGGCGATGCGGCGTACCCTGGTCGGTTGCCCGCGTCGGGTTCGATCCTGTGGCTGATCCTCCAGGAAGGCGAGCCACCGCGCAGATTCGACGCCATTCAACCGCAGACCTCTGAAATCTACGCCCGTCTCCACGGCCCACTCCTCGACCGCGGAGTCTCGCTCGCCCCCTCCGCATACGAAGTCATGTTCGTGTCGTTGGCGCACGACGACACGGTGATCGACGAGACGGTGGAAGCGTTTGAAGACGTGGTGAGGGAAGTGTCATGAATTTCGGATTTCGGATTTCGGATTTCGGATTTGACGCTCAGCCTTTCAGAAGCGGCGCGGAAGGGTGGACGGAAATCCGAAATTCGGATCTCGAAAATACCGCGCACCCACCCGGCACGCGAGACGCGTGCCCCACAATAGGACGTACGCGACGAAGCCTTGTGGGGCAGCCGTCCCGGCTGCCGGGTGGGTGTGTGGAAATCCGAAATCCGAAATCCGAAATCCGAAATCCGGGACTGTACAGATGAACCGGTTTTTGAGCGCCTGCCGGAGGGAAGAAGTGGATCGCCCGCCGGTGTGGGTGATGCGGCAGGCGGGCCGTTATCTTCCCGAGTACCGCGAAGTGCGCAAGCGCGCGGGCGACTTTCTGACGATGTGCTACACGCCGGAGATCGCGGCGGAGGTAACTCTGCAGCCGATCCGCCGCTTCGGTCTCGACGCGGCCATCATCTTCTCGGACATCCTGACACCGTTGGTGCCGATGGGCGCGGAGCTCACCTTTACCCCATCGCCGCACATTGCCAACCCTGTCAGCGAGCCCCTCGACGTCGAACGCATCCACATCCCCACCCCCTGGTCGGGGACCGAGTTTCTCGGTGAGGCCCTGCGGTTGGTCCGGTCCGAGCTCGCGGACTCTACCGCCCTGATCGGTTTCTGCGGCGCCCCGTGGACCCTCGCGTCCTATCTGGTCGAGGGCGCAACGTCGCGTTCGTTCACCAAGGTCAAGGCCTTCGCCCACCACCACCCGGAAGCTTTCGACCGGTTGGTCGACACCCTGGCGGACGCAATGGCCGCCTACCTCGCGACCCAGGTCGCGAGCGGCGCTCAGGCGGTCCAGGTCTTCGACTCGTGGGTGGGGGCGCTCGGCGCCGAGGACGCGCGGCGGTGGGCGTTGCGCCCCGCCCGAAGACTTCTCGAGGCCACCGCCGATCTCGGTGTGCCGAGAATCTACTACCCCAACGGCGGCGCACACCTCCTCCACGACCTCACTGAAATGCCCTGCGAGGTCATCGGGCTCGACTGGCGGGTCGATCTGCAACGGGCGGCGATGGCGCTGCCGGACGTCGCCCTCCAGGGAAACCTCGACCCAGGCGCCCTCATGGGTCCGGACCACGAGATCCAGCGGTTGACCCGGGCGATGCTCGACATTGCCCCGCGACGCGGCTACATCGCCAACCTCGGCCACGGCATCACCCCCGACGTCCCGGTCCACGCCATGGAGGCCTTCGTGAGGACGGTGCAGGAGTATCGCTATGGCGCCTGATTTCGGATTTCGGATTTCGGATTTCGGATTTGACGCTCAGCCTTTCCGAAGCGCTGCGGAAGGGTGGGCGGAAATCCGAAATCCGAAATCCGAAATCCGAAATGTGCCGGCAACAAAGTGGTCGGCGCCATGACTCTCGATACCGCCCGCCTCTCCCCGGAGCTTCTGAACAAATACGATCGTCCCGGTCCGCGCTACACGTCGTACCCGACGGCGCCGCACTTCAGTCCAGGGTTCGACGAGGCCGCCTATCGGGAGAGGCTGGAGGTTGCGGCGCGGCGTTCCGACGAACCGCTGTCGATGTACGTCCACCTGCCGTTTTGCGAGGCGCGGTGCACCTTCTGCGGCTGCAGCGTGGTGATCTCGCCGCGGCGCGGTCCGGAGGAGACGTACCTCGACGCGGTCGAACAGGAACTCGAAATCCTGGCGTCCGCACTCGGCGCCCGCAGAACTCTGAACCAGCTCCACTGGGGAGGCGGCACACCGACCTACCTGTTCCCCGCCCAGTGCGAGCAGCTTTTTGCGGCCATCACGTCCCGGTTTTCGTTGACTCCCGACGCCGAGGTGGCGCTCGAAATCGATCCCTGCGTCACCACCATGGATCACCTCTCCACCCTGCGCCGGCTCGGTTTCAACCGCGTGTCGATGGGCCTGCAGGACGTCAACCCGGCGGTGCAGGCGGCGGTCAAGCGAATCCAGCCGCTGGCACTGACTCGAGAGCACGTCGAGGAAGCGCGCCGCCTTGGATTCACGTCGGTCAACATCGATCTGATCTACGGGCTTCCGCTGCAGACGGAACCGGGTTTTCGCGCCACCGTCCGCACCGTCATCAAAGAACTCACACCGGACCGCCTCGCCTGTTTTTCCTACGCCCACGTGCCCTGGATCAAACCCCATCAGAAGGCGCTGGAGGCGGCCTCGATGCTGACCGGGTGGGAAAAGTTCCGGTTGTTTCTGGCGGCGGCCGAAGAGTTCACCGCGGCGGGTTACCGTTTTGTCGGCTTCGACCATTTCGCCCGCCCCGACGACGACCTCGCGCGGGCGATGGACGACGACCGGGTCCACCGCAACTTCATGGGTTACACCGTCATGCCGGCCTCCGACCAGATCGGGGTCGGTGTCACCTCGATCGGCGATGTCGCCGGCGCCTATGTGGCCAACGACAAGAAGCTCCGGAGCTTCGAGCGCAGGGTCGGGTCGGGCAGCCTGCCGGTGGAGCGAGGCGTGCTCCGAACCCCCGAGGACGAGCTCCGGCGCGCCGTCATCAATAGCATTATCTGCACCCTCTCCCTCGACTTCGGGTGGGTCGAATCCAACTTCCAGATCGATCCCCGAGAGCACTTCGCCGACGCCCTGGCGGATCTCGAGCCGATGGCTGCCGACGGGCTGGTCGAACTCGACGCGAGCGGGCTCAGGGCGACAGCTGCCGGCCGCTTCTTCCTCCGCAACCTGTGCATGCCGTTCGACGCCTATCTCTCCGCGCCCGGAGGCGCTCCGGTTTACTCGCGGACCGTGTGACATCCCCTCCACGGTTTTCAAACCTTTCGGGTCTGTCAATGCGCGCCGGAAAATCCGGGTCGTATTCACGCTAGGATGGAGAGGTGCCGTCAAGCAGGACCGTCTCCGTCTCGATAGCGGCCGCCCTTACGGTCGGGTGGGCCGCGTTCTCGGTGTGGCTGATCGGCTGGGAAAACTCCTTCAACCTCACCATGCCGCTCGCGCTGGCCTTTCTGTGGCTGAGTGTGTTCACGTTCGCATGTTTCGGATTCGGCGGTCTGGCGTGGCGCCTGGTGATCGGCCGGCCACCGGTTTCGCCCGCCGACCACGTGCTGGTGCTGGCCCTCGGATCGGGCGCCCTCGCGGCGTGCGCAGGGGCCCTCGGGGTGGTTGGTCTGTTGACGAGACCCTCGGTGCTGCTGGTCCTCGCCGCCGCGGCTGGAGGCGGCGGCATATCTCTGCACCGCCGGTGGGCTGAGCTGAAATGGCCGTCCCTCCCGCGGCCCTACGCCGTGGTGTTGATCGCGGCCGCGGTCATTGCCGTCTTGGGGGCTTCCAGTTTGGCCGCCTTCTACGACCAGTGGAACTACCACCTCGCGTTCCCGTTCCAGTGGCTGCGCGAGGGGACGATCTTCACCTTCCCCCGCCATGCCTATTCCTATTTTCCTGCCAACATGGGCTTGCTGTACGTCTACGGTCTGGCCGCAGGAGGCGGGTGGACTGCCCAGCTGATCCACTGGTGGATGGCCGCCTTGTCGGTCGCCGCCGCCGGGTCGCTGGCCGGCCGATTCTTCGCCTCCTCCGGGGCGGTAGCGGCGGTCATTTTCGCCACCACCCCAGGGGTCATCGAGCTCTCCTCCGTGGCCGGAGCCGAATTGGGCGTCGCCGCGTTTTTCCTGTGCGCCTGGATGGCGGTGCTCCGCGCCACCGATGGCCCCGAGCACGCCCGGCGGTGGTATCTGCTGACCGGCATCTTCGTCGGCCTCATGGTCGGTTGCAAGTACCTCACAATCCCCCTGCTGGCCATACCCTTCGGCCTGGTTCTGCCCCTGCTCATCCGGCCAACTGAAAAAACCAGGGGAGCTGCCGCCGGTTTCAGCGCCCTGCTGATCGTGACCACCACGGCTATTCTGATGTGGTCACCCTGGGCGATCCGGAATCTGATCGCGACCGGCGATCCCGTCTACCCCTACCTGTCGGGGGTTGGGATCTCGTCGGAGGGGTCGATCGCCGGCGATGGAACCGACCTTGCCGAGGGAATCGGCGGTTTCGGGTGGGAAAAGAGCCGCCTCTTTTTTGCGGCGACCCTGGGTTCGTTCGACTCTCGCGACGTCGGCGGACGTGTGGGGCCGGTTTACCTGTGGCTGATGCCCCTGTGGCTGATCCAGCTCATCCGCGGAAAAACCTCCCGGTACGAACGCGTCTTTTTTGTTTCCCTGCTCCTGGGCCTGGTCGGCGCCGCGGCGGTTCCATCCGTCGGCAGGTACCTCGTTGGGTTGCTTGCAGCAGGTGCTGTCGGCTGCGGTGCCGCGTTTCAGCGTCTGACGATCGGCGCCAGGAAACCCTGGGCGGCGGTCCTCAACGCCGCACTTTTCGTCATTCTCATCGGCAATCTCAACCCGTTTCCACTCACCCATCTTCCGCGTCAGATCGGCGTGACTCTCGGTGTCGTCGATGAAGCCGAATTCCTCGGAACCTACGTCAGCCACTTCCCGGCGATCGAGTACATCAACAGCGAGCTCCCCGACGAGGCCGTGATCTACCTTCTCGCCGAGTCGCGGTCGTTTGAGATCGAACGCCGGTTGCTGCTCGAGGACCCGATTTCAAAACCGTTGGTCGTCGAAATCGCCGAGTCGAGCCATTCGACGGAGCAGATGATCGAGCGGTTCCGCTCTCTTGGTGTCACCCACATTCTGATCAATCACTTGGAGGCGAAGAGGATGGCCAGGTTAAACAGCCGCAGCGACTATTTCGTCACCGACGATCCCGCGGCCCGGCAACGAATTCAGGACTTCCTGGGTGAGCTGGCGGTCGTCTGGCAGGATCGGCACCTCACTCTGTTTCGACTTCCCCAGGCATTCGAGACCATGCGATGAAACGAGGCACCTCGTCCCGAGCTTTCAATCGTCATGCCGTGCCTCAACGAGGCGGACACGCTCGCCGCATGCATCAACAAAGCCCTCTCCACCATCAAACAGAACGGACTCGACGCGGAAGTCATCGTCGCCGATAACGGCAGTACCGACGGGTCGCCGGAAATCGCCCGCACCTGCGGCGCCATCGTTGTTCCGGTTTCGACCCCCGGGTATGGCGCAGCGCTCCAGGGTGGGATCGAAACCGCCCGCGGCCGGTTCATCATCATGGGCGACGCCGACGACAGCTATGACTTCAACGAACTCATGTCGTTCGTGACGGCCCTCCGTAACGGCGCCGAACTCGTCATGGGTTGCCGGCTCCCGTCGGGCGGCGGGGTCGTCAGCCCGAAGGCCATGCCCTGGAGTCACCGCTGGATCGGCAATCCGGGTTTCTCCTTCTTTGCCCGCCGGCTTTTCGGGGTGCCCACCCACGATATCAACTGCGGTCTCCGGGGCTTTACCCGTGAGCTCTATGACGATCTCCAATTGAGGTGCCTCGGGATGGAGTTCGCGACTGAAATGACCATCAAGGCCAGTCTTTTCGGCCGCCGTATCGAGGAAGTGCCGATAACCCTGTACCCCGACGGGCGCCAGTCCCACCCCCCACATCTCAACACGGTTGCGGACGGACTGCGGACGCTTCGTTTTTATCTGCTCTACAGCCCGCGCTGGCTGTTCACGGTTCCGGGGGCAATCCTCATGGTGTTCGGCCTGCTCACTTTTGCCGCGATCTTGCCGAGGCCCCTCGCCCTCGGGGGCTTCGCTCGGCTTGACGTTCACTCTCTGTTGGTGGGCGGCATCGCCTCCATCGTCGGGTTGCAACTCCTGGTATTCGGCCTCTTCACCACACTCTTCGCGATGGCCGAGGGTCTGGTCCCCAAACGAGAACCGTTGTTTTCCCGCGGAACCGGGGTCTTCCCCAGACTCGGGTTCTGGATTGGATCGGCGGCCTTTGTGGGGGGCGTGATGATGCTCGGGATCACGACCGCCAACTGGGCGATCAGCGGTTTTCCAGACCTTGCCTACGAGGTCACCATGCGCCGGGTCATTCCTGCCGTGACGCTGGTCGCGCTCGGGACCCAGGCGGTCTTCGGAGGGATCTTCCTCGGTCTGTTGACCCTCCACCGGCGATCACAGCTTGGCGTGCGCGGTTCGTCCGACCCACCCTCATGAGTCGTCAGGAGCGCCTCTGGAGGCCCCGCAGAACCTCCCTCTTCTCGCGATAGGTGGCGCGGATCGAGGTGAACTCGGAATGATCGATCCCGAGTTCGTTCGCAACCTGGCGAACTTCTTCCTCCTCCACCAACGAGATGCTGTCGTCCGCGGCGGTGACCGCGAACAGTGAGTGGAGCAGCCGCTCGGCGTCACCCTCGGCGGCCACCCTCTTGAACTCGCGGGTCGCGAGATAGTCCTCGGTGACTCCGAGCAGCTCGTCGCGACGGGCCGCCATTTCGGCCACCAGTGATGCCTGATCCTCGGGCAGCCCGCCGACCTCGTGAACGACCTTCTGCATTGCGTGAAGCTCGTCGGAGCTGATGTCGAGGTTGGCGCGGGCGGCGCGGGCGAGCACCATGGCGAAGGCTGCGATCCAGCGCGCCCGATCGGGATCCAGACCGGAGAGGCGTTGGGCGATGTCCCGAACCGCAGTCGACCCGGACTGTTCGATGACCGGCCGTTCGCGGCCGGAGTTCTTCAACCAATCGAAAATCGACATATCTGCCCTTTCTTTCAAGCTCGAATGGAGGGTAACCAGCAGCTGAAGCAGTCCGAGCGGTCAGCGCTCTTCGGGCCGGACCACGCCGCGCTGCACCAGGTTGTTGACCAGGAGCTTGTTCTCCAGAATCGAACCCGGAACCACCTTGAGGATCTCACCCAGGGAGTACGCGCCGTTGATGCGTGAAAGAAGAAAACCCTCTTGCGGGCTACAGGTCAGACTTGTGATCTCCGACGGAAGGATTGCGAGTTTGAGGACTGCAGAGTCGCTGAGATTCAACGTGCCGACTGCGTCGGTGATTTTTCGTTGCACCGACTCCACCTGTTGTTTCGCCTCGCTGTCGCCTCCGTATTTTTCTCGAATCTCGCCGAGCCTTCTAAAGGCGGCGAGGAGGTCGCCTTCGCCCACCAACTCCTCGACCTGGTGCAGCAGGGTCATCCAGGAACCCTTGGAGAAACCGGGGATCGGAACGACCTCATCGCCCGGCGCCTTGACCTCGAAGAGATCGTGGTTCATGCCCTGAAAGACGAACATCATGACGTGAAAAAATGCCAGACGGTTCGCGAGCGCGATTTTTTCGATACTGTTCACACCGTCGATTTCGCGCAGGATTCCGTGCTCGATTTCACCCAGCTGTTCCATATCGACAGCCCGCACCACGCTCGGAATCCACGTTTCGTCGGGTACGACGCTCCTGCACCGCGCCCACTCGTCCTTGCGGCGCACACCCTCGAGAATGATCATCTCGACGGGCAGGTTCAACGGCTGAAATTTCTTCGCAGGGAGGATGTTCTCGAGGAAACGGAAGTCCCCCTCCTGCCACAGGAAGAGCTCGTAAATGGTCTCTTCAGTCTTCACCTGGAGAATGTGCTGCAGCTCCTCCCGCGACATGCGCCCGACGATGACAAGCAACTCGCCGAGGAGGGTGCCGTACTGCTCCTGCATGTCGAGCAGTTCCTGAAGCTCCTCTTCACCGAGGATCTCCCAGCCCACCAGGTAGTAGCCGAGGAACTCCTTCGGGTTCTCCGACGAGGACGCGGCGACCAGTCCGTTGCGGAAGTAGATCTTCTTGTTGTGGGGGTCGCCCTCGACTGAAAGGGTACCGGTCTTCCGGCTCTGCGACACCCACTGCAGCAGGTCCGCGAAGGGCATGGTGCGCAGATTGCCGCTGATCGACATGGACACCCCGAGTCGGCAAAAGATGACTAAAAACCCTCCGCGGAACGTCGGAGGGACACCGAGAAAACCACACAACCCGTTTCGCGTTCGCGGGTTACGGGTCAGGCTGAATTATAACACGGGCGGCAGGCTCGCGGTCAGCCCAAGGGGGAGACCGAATGGTCTCCCCCAAAGTACTAAGGTTCTCGTCTATCAACCCCCCCCACCTCGGAAAACCACAGAGACACAGAGAAGGCACAGAGCCAGCTGCCGACGTCGCAACCACGAAGACACAAAGACACGAAGGAATCACAAAGCAACTCGATTACCGGCGAGGTCCCGGCCGCCGGGCGGCCAGGGACCGGTGGGCCGAGCCGCTGCCCCGAACGCGAGCGTTCGTAGCAGCGACTCACCCCACCGGCCTGCGCTCTCGGAGAGCGCAGGCCTCGCTTCTCAAACTTTTTCTGATTGGGCTGGGTCTCAAACGCTGGCGCTCGAGCAGGCACGACCACGGCGGAACCGACGCGCTGCAAGCGCGTCGGCCGGGGGAAAGTCCGACCGAGACGGATGCTTGCATCCGGAGCGGTCGGGCTTTTCACCGGGAGCCGGCGATCTTCGGATCGCCGGCGTTGCCGCCGCTCCACTCCAGGCAACCTCGCCAACGCAGGTATCGCTCCTTTGTGTTCTTCGTGTCTTCGTGGTTGCGACGGTGCTCGCCTCTGTGTCCTCTGTGCCTCTGTGGTTCGCCCGGTGCGATGGAGCTGCGTCGATCTGCACTGATCTGCGGTTTCTCCGGGTCGACGGCCCACTTTTGACCGATCACTTGATTTATGCTTTATTTATACCTATACTCGAAAGTCCAGGAGGCACGAGATGGCGGTCCCCGACATAACGCCGACAGCCGAACCGGACAGAAGCCTTGCAGGCATTGTGTTCTGAGCTGCCCGGCGAGCTCCGGAACTCGCTGCAGCGGGCCTCGGATCTGATCCGCCAAAGACGCGCCATGATGCGCCAGGACCCCCTCTCGACCTCCATCAACGGCCTCGACCACGTCCTCGGCGCCGGGCTCCCGCGGGGCGAACTGGTGGAGATCGTCGGCCGGGGCTCGTGCGGCCGCTTCGCCTCCATCCTGGCGGCTTTGCGGGCGGTGACCGGCGCCGGCGAGGTCGCGGCTCTGGTCGACCAGGGTGCGCAGCTGGACCCTCAATCGGCGGCCGCCATCGGGGTCGACCTCGAGTGCCTGCTGTGGTTGCGGCCACAGAACCTCAACGATTCGTTGGCCGCCGCCGAACTCCTGCTCCACACCGGCTTCCCGCTGGTCGCCCTCGATCTCGGGTTGCCGCCGGTGCGGGGCCGTGCGCCGCTCGCCGCCTGGCTTCGTCTGGCGCGTGGCGCCGCCACTCACGGTGCGGTGGTCCTGGTGGGTACGCCCTACCGGTTGAGCGGGTGCGCCGCGGGAGCGGTGATCACGAGCGGCCGCGGACGGGGCGACTGGAGCGGTGGCGGACGGGTTGCCCGGCTGCTCAACGGTTTGCAGTCACGGTTTTATCTGAGCAAGCGCATCGGCCACTCCGACACCGGCGAGGCGCCGGTCGTCCTCACCCTGCCTGAAGCGGCCTTCAGGCTCACCGCGTCAGACAACTCGAACATCGATCGAAAATCCGAAATCCGAAATCCGAAATCCGAAATTCCGACCGAAGGGAGGAACAGAAATGTCGCAGCCATTTGAGATGAGTGCACGGGGTTTCTTCGAGCTCGCCGGCGAGGCCTGCGGGTTGTTGATCCTGGGGTTCTGCTTTCTGGTGCTCGCCTTCTGCGTGTGAGGCCGATGCTCAGGGCAAAACCACAGAGACACAGAGGCACAGAGACTGCACAGAGCCAGCCACCCACGTCGCAACCACGAAGACACGAAGACACGAAGACATCACAAAGCCCACTCGATCATCCGGCGAGGTCCCGGCCGCCGGGCGGCCAGGGACCGCTGGGAGCGGGTGCAACCTCGGACGCAAGCGCCCGGAGCTGCACCCACTCCCAGCGGCCCGCGCTCTCGGAGAGCGCAGGCCTCGCCTCTCACGTTGATCGGAATCTCGCGTTCGAGCAGGCACGAATGCGGCGGGACCGACGCGCTGCAAGCGCGTCGGCCGGGGGAAAGTCCGACCGAGACGGATGCTTGCATCCGGAGCGGTCGGGCTTTTCACCGGGAGCCGGCGATCTTCGGATCGCCGGCGTTGCCGCCGCTCCACTCCGGGCAACCTCGTCACCGCAGGAATCGCTCCTTTGTGTTCTTCGTGTCTTCGTGGTTGCGACGATCCTTGGCTCTGTGTCTCTGTGCCTCTGTGGTTTTTCCGAAAACACGGGACAACATTCCGAATTCCGAATTCCGAATTCCGAATTCTCATGACGAGGATCGCGTGTTTGTTCATCCCCCTCTTTCCGCTGGCGGCGAGGTTGCGCTCGGAACCGGAGCTGGCGGGCGAGACGGTGGCGGTGTGCGAGGGCAACGGATCTGCAGCGCGAGTGGTGGGAGCTTCCCGACCGGCCCGCAGATCGGGCGTGCGTTCGGGCATGAGCCTCGCCCAGGCGCGCGGGATCCTGCCCTCGCTGATCGCCCGCGGCCGCGACGCCTCCTCTGAAGGTTCGGCTCACGAGGCCCTCCTCGAGACCGCCACCAGCCTCTCGCCACGGCTCGAGGACGCCGCCCCGGACATCGTCTTTGCCGATGTCAGCGGGATGGAACGCCTCTACGACGGCGCCGCCTACGAGCACGACATGGGGCAGGCCGCCATCATCGCCGCCTCCTCCCTCGATCTCCCGATCCGGGTGGGCATCGCCAGCAACAAGCTGGCCGCCCGCATCGCCGCCCACATGCCCGACTCGCCGAAGGTGGTGCCGGCCGGTGAGGAAACCCTTTTCCTCGCTCCCCTGCCCTTGACCCACCTGGCCCTCGACCGTCGACTCATGGACACCCTGCGCCGGTGGGGCGTCCGCACCCTCGGCGACTTTGCCCGGCTGCCGGCCGATCGCACCGCCAGCCGGCTCGGTCCGGCCGGCGCCAGCGCCCACCGCGCGGCCCGCGGGGTGGACTCGAGCCCGCTCGAGCCCCACCACCCACCTCCGACCTTTCACGAGGGCATGGACCTGGAGTGGCCGGTGGTCACCGTCGAGCCCCTGCTCTACGCCCTTCGCCAGTCGTTGGAGAGGGCCCGCAAGCGCCTCGAGCGCGAGGACCTTGCCTGCACCCTGCTCGAACTCGAACTGGGTCTCGAACCGGAAGGCGCCGAACACCGCACGATCCGCCTGCCGGCCCCCACCCGCAACGTCGACGCCCTGCTGGCGCTGGTTCACCTCGAGCTGGAGTCCAGACCGCCGCGGGCTGCCGTGGTCTCCTTCATCACCATCACCCACCCCGATCGCCCGCGCCGCGGCCAACTCACCCTTTTCGGCGCACCCGAGATCCACCCCGACAAGCTCGCCGGCAGCCTCGCCCACCTCGCCGCCCGGCTCGGGCCGGACCGGGTGGGCTCGCCGCGCACGGTCGACGGCTATCTCCCCGAACGTTACGAGAACGTCCCCTTCGAACCGCCGGCGGCCCCCAAGATCCGCCAGCAGTCGCGTCAGGGCCGGGGATTGCTGGCGGTGCGGGTCCTGCGGCCGCCGGTGCCGCTTGAGGTGATCACGGAGGAGGACAACTTCGGATTTCGGATTTCGGATTTCGGATATGCCGCCCAACCACCCGGCACGCGGGACGCGTGCCCCACAAACGAAGAGCCTCGGGAAAGCCTTGTGGGCCGGCTGCCTTCTGAACTCACCAGCCAGCATCCGAATCAGTCGGAGAGGATGAAGGGGAAATCCGAAATCCGAAATCCGAAATCCGAAATCAAACCCCTTCCCTTCGACTCATTTCAGTGGTGTCCGAGTCTGGCGCGACGCCCCGGGTCCAGGGTCTCGTGCGGGTGGCGGCGGGGCCGTGGTCCCTCGAGGAGGGGTGGTGGAACGACAAACCCGTGGAGCGGGACTACTGGGACCTCGAGCTCTCCGGCGGCGGGCTCTACCGGGTCTACCGGGATCGCACCACCGGCGATTGGTTTGCCGACGGGATGTACGACTGATGGAATTCGGAATTCGGAATTCGGAATTCGGAATTGAGCCCCACCGACCCAGGGCGAAACCACAGAGACACAGAGGCACAGAGACGGCACAGAGCCAGCTGCCGACGTCGCAACCACGAAGACACGAAGACACGAAGACATCACAAAGCCCACTCGATCGTCCGGCGAGGTCCCGGCCGCCGGGCGGCCAGGGACCGCTGGGAGCGGGTGCAGCCTCGGACGCAAGCGCCCGGAGCTGCACCCACTCCCAGCGGCCTGCGCTCTCGGAGAGCGCAGGCCTCGCCTCTCGCGTTGATCAGAATCTCGCGCTCGAGCAGGCACGACTCAGGCGGGACCGACGCGCCCTGCGCGTCGGCCGGGGTGAAGACCGTCTGGGACGAACGCTCGCGTTCGGAGCAGACGGGCTTCGCCCCGGGTGCCGGCGATCCTCGGATCGCCGGCTTTGCCGCCGCTCCACTCCGGGCAACCTCGCCACCGCAGGTTCCGCTCCTTTGTGTGCTTCGTGTCTTCGTGGTTGCGACGAAACCTGGCTCTGTGCCTCTGTGTCTCTGTGGTTCTTCGGTCGTCGAATCCCGGGCAACGCATGAAGTACGCCGAGCTGCACTGCGCTTCGGCGTTCTCCTTTCTCGAGGGGGCGTCGCAGCCCGAGGACCTGGTGGAAAGGGCGGCGGAGCTCGAGCTTCCAGCGGTGGCGTTGGTGGACCGCAACACCGTTTCCGGCGCACCGCGGTTCTGGAAGGCCGCCCGCGACGCCGGGATCAAACCCCTGGTCGGAGCGGAGGTGGTGCTTGATGAAACAGATTTCGAATTTCGAATTTCGGATTTCGGATTTACCCCCACCCACCCCCATGCAGATACAGAAGAAGTGCGGATAAAAAATCCGAAATCCGAAATCCGAAATCCGAAATTACCCGGCCCCCTGGGCCTCGTCCCCGACCCTCCTCCTCCCGGCACTCCCCTGCCGCGGCTCACCCTCCTTGCGATTGATCCCCGCGGCTATCGCAACCTCTGCCGGCTGCTCACCGAGGCTGCGCGGGGGCGGCCGAAGGGCAAGGCCCGCGCGACCTGGCAGCAGGTGGCGGCGCACGCCGACGGGCTGCACTGCCTCACCGGCGGCGCCGAGGGGGTGCTCGCCCAACGGCTCGTCCACCGCGGCCTCGACGCCGCCCGCCGCGAGCTCGAACACCTCCGCAGGCTTTTCCCGAAGCGGCTCCACGTCGAGATCCAGCGCCACCGCCTGCGCGACGAGGAGCACCGCAACCGGGTGCTCATCGATCTCTCCCGGAGCCTGCGGCTGCCATTGGTGGCCACCGGCGGCACCCGCTACGCGAGACCGTCCAACCGCGATCTCGCCGACGTCCTCGCCTGCATCCGCGAGGGGGTGACCCTGGACACCGCCGGCCGCCTGCTCGAAGGCTGCCGCGAACGCCACCTGCGATCGGCGCGTGAGATGGCGCTGCTCTTCGCCGACCAGCCGCGGGCGGTGGCCGAGGCCGGGGCCCTCGTGGACGAGCTCGAATTCACCCTGTCCGACCTCGGCTACCACTTCCCCGACTACCCGCTGCCGGTGGGCGAAAGCCCCATCTCGCACCTGCGCCGGGTGACCTGGGACGGCGCCCGCACCCGTTTTCGACCGCTCA
The DNA here is from genome assembly GCA_963741385.1 of Candidatus Sulfomarinibacteraceae bacterium. Taxonomy (GTDB): domain Bacteria; phylum Acidobacteriota; class Thermoanaerobaculia; order Thermoanaerobaculales; family Sulfomarinibacteraceae; genus Sulfomarinibacter. The sequence continues at coordinate 206,048 of CAVUHO010000014.1, read as the reverse complement.
CCGCCCGTGCCCAGTCACAACTGGAGCGCGAGCTCAACCTGATCGAAAAGCTCGACCTGGCGGGCTACTTCCTCATCGTCTGGGACATCGTCCGCTTCTGCCAGCGTGAAAACATCATGGCCCAGGGCCGGGGCTCGGCGGCCAACTCGGCGGTCTGTTACGCCCTCTCCATCACCGCCGTCGACCCGGTCAAGATGGAGCTTCTCTTCGAGCGATTCCTGTCCGAGGAGCGCGGCGAGTGGCCTGACATCGACCTCGACCTGCCCTCCGGCGACCAGCGCGAGAAGGTCATTCAATACGTCTACCGGCGCTACGGCCCCCACGGCGCCGCCATGACTGCCAACGTCATCACCTACCGCGCGAAGTCGGCGGCGCGCGAGGTCGGCAAGGCGCTGGGTTTTTCGCTCGAACAGGTCGACCGGATTTCCAAGCGTTTCGGCCGCCACATGGCGACGGAGATCAAGGAGGGGGCGCGCGACCTCGACACCGAGCTGGCGGCGGCCGGCTTCGACCCCACCTCGCGCCGGCTCGAGCACTTCAAACGGCTGTGGTGGGAGATCCACCACCTCCCCCGCCACCTCGGCCAGCACTCGGGCGGCATGATCGTTGCTCAGGGACGACTCGATGAGGTCGTGCCGCTCGAGCCGGCCGCCATGGAGAACCGGACGGTGATCCAGTGGGACAAGGATGATTGCGCCGATCTCGGTCTGATCAAGATCGACCTGCTGGGTCTCGGGATGATGGCGGCCCTCGAAGAGGCGATCCCGATGATCCGCGACAACGAGGGCGTGGAGATCGATCTCGCCCACCTTCCACCCGGCGACCCCACGACCTACGACATGATCCGCCGCGCCGACACCGCCGGCGTCTTTCAGATCGAGAGCCGGGCGCAGATGGCGTCGCTGCCGCGCAACCTGCCGGAGAACTTCTACGACCTCGTGGTGCAGGTCGCGATCATCCGCCCGGGGCCGATCGCCGGCAACATGACCAACCCCTACCTCAAGCGCCGTCAGGGCCGCGAGGCGGTGACCTACGCCCACCCCTGTCTGGAGCCGATCCTCAAACGCACCCTCGGTGTGCCGTTGTTCCAGGAGCAGCTGCTGCGCATGGCAATGGAGGCGGCGGGCTTCTCCGGCGGCGAGGCCGAGGAGCTGCGGCGGGCGATGGGCTTCAAGCGCTCGCACGAGCGGATGGCGGTGATCGAGAAGAGGCTGCGCAGCGGGCATGGCCCGGCGCGGCATCGCGCAGCACGGCCCAGGAGGAGATCATCCGCTCCATCACCTCCTTCGCCCTGTACGGTTTCCCCGAGTCCCACTCCGCCAGCTTCGCCCTCCTCGTCTACGCCTCCGCCTACCTCAAGGCCCACCACCCGGCCGCCTTCTACGCCAGCCTCCTCAACGCCTGGCCGATGGGCTTCTATCACCCGGCGACCCTGGTCAAGGATGGTCAACGCCACGGGGTGCGGTTTCTGTCGGTCGATGTCAACCACTCGGGCCGGCGCTGCCGGTGGGAGGAGGGAGCGGTGCGTGTGGGTCTGCGGTTCGTGCACGGGCTCAACCGGGAGGCCGCCGACACGATCGAGGCAGAACGGCTGCGGGCGCCTTTTTCGAACACCGCCGATCTCACCCACCGCTGCGGGCTCAGCGCCGAACACCTCGAACGATTGGCCCACGTCGGAGGGCTCGCTTCGCTGGGGCTGAGCCGCCGCGCGGCCCTGTGGCAGGTCTCCGAAGTGGCGGGGCGGCGCGGGCCCGCTGTTTGCCAACCTGCCGCCCGAGAGCGCGTCGCCGCTTCATGAGATGGCTCCCCTCGACGAGACCGTCGCCGACTACGCGGGGCTCCACCTCACCACCGGCCCCCACCTCATGGCCTACATGCGCGAGGAGATGGACCGGCGCGGCGTGGTGCCGGTCAAGGCCCTGGACGACATCAGCGACGGCGAGGTGGTGCGGGTCGCGGGAGCCATCATCGTCCGCCAGCGGCCCGGCACCGCCAAGGGCTTCGTCTTTCTGACGATGGAGGACGAGACCGGGATGGTCCAGGCCATCATCCGCCCCGACCTCTACCGGAAGCACCGCGCCTTCATCGTCTCGACGCCGGTCATGCTGGTCGAAGGCCCGCTGCAGAAGCAGGACGGCACCATCTCGGTCAAGGCCCGCCGCTTCGAGGCCGTCCACGCCGATGCCGCAGTGAGCAGCCATGACTTTCATTGACATCGCAAAGGACGAACCACAGAGACACAGAGACACAGAGAGGGCACAGAGCCGAGTTTCGTCGCAACCACGAAGACACAAAGACACGAAGACATCACAAAGCTCCCTCGATCGACCGGCGAGGTCCCGGCCGCCGGGCGGCCAGGGACCGCTGGGAGCGGGTGCAGCCTCGGACGCAAGCGCCCGGAGCTGCACCCACTCCCAGCGGCCCGCGCTCTCGGAGAGCGCGGGCCTCGCCTCTCGCGTTGATCAAAGTTCCGCGTTCGAGCAGGTACGAATGCGGCGGGACCGACGCGCCCGGCGCGTCGGCCGGGGTGAAGACGTCCGACCGCGACGGATGCTTGCATCCGGAACGGTCGGGCTTTTCACCGGGTGCCGGCGATCATCGGATCGTCGGCGCTGCCGCCGCTCCACTCCGGGCAACCTCGTCGACGCAGGTGCCGCTCCTTTGTGTTCTTTGTGTCTTCGTGGTTGCGACGGTGTTCGCCTCTGTGCCCTCTGTGTCTCTGTGGTTCATCCGGTGCGATGCTAGAATTCACGGTCGACGCCACCACAGCGGGAAGAAGCGGGGCCCTTCCGCCGTTCAGTCCTAGGTAGGGAAACACCACATGACCGGAACATCGAAACCGAACCTCTCCGACCTCAAGATCGACCGCAACGCCAAAACCGGCGACGGCGGCAACCGGCGTTTGATCCTGATTGCCGCGGCTGTGCTGGTGACCCTGGCGGTCATCGCCATCCTCGTCGTCGGGGGACGTTCGGCGCCTGAAGTCGAGGTCGCCGTCGCGAGATCAGCAAATACCAGCGGCTCTGCCACCGTGCTGAACGCTTCCGGATATGTGGAGCCCCGCCGCAAGGCCACGGTCTCTTCGAAGATCACCGGCAAGGTCATCGAGGTTCTGGTGGACGAAGGCATGGTCGTCGAAGAGGGCCAGGTATTGGCGCGGCTCGACGATTCCGACGCACGGCGCCGGTACGAGGCGATCCGCGCCGAACGCGACGTCGCGCGGGCAGGATTGGACGAGATCGAGGTCAACCTCGCCGATGCCGAGCGCACCTTGCGACGGGTTCAGGATCTCCGCGAACAGGGCGTCGCCAGCATCCAGGACCTCGATTCCGCCACCACCGCTGAAGAAGCCCTGCGCGCGAAGCTGCGGGTCGCCCGCTCTTCCCTCGACGCCGCCGAGGCGCAATTGGCGGTCTCCGCTCAGGACCTCGAGAACTACACGGTCAGGGCGCCTTTCGCCGGCATCGCGGTTTCAAAGGATGCCCAACCGGGCGAGATGGTCTCGCCGGTCTCGGCCGGCGGCGGCTTCACGCGCACCGGGATTTCCACCATCGTCGACATGACCTCACTCGAGATCGAGGTCGACGTCAACGAGTCGCACATTGCCAAGGTCTACCCGGGTCAACCGGCCGATGCGGTCCTGGATGCCTACCCTGACTGGCACATCCCGGCGACGGTTCGCACGGTGATTCCGACCGCCGACCGCCAGAAGGCGACCGTCAAGGTGCGGCTGACTTTTGACAAACTCGACCCGAAGATCCTCCCCGACATGGGGGTCAAGGTCGCGTTTCAGGAAGCCGTTGACGAGGAGACCCCAAGGGCCGCGGCCCAGGCGATCGTCCCCACGACGGCGGTTTTCGATGACAACGGCCAGTCCTACGTGTTTGTGGTCGAAGACGGAATCCTCGACCGCCGGGCGGTCGGCACCGGGCGCGAGTTGGGTTCTGACGTCGAGATCACTGCCGGCGTCACGACAGGCGAGACGATCGTGGTCAGCGGTCCCGGGGACCTTGGCAGCGGTGACAGCGTTCGCGTCCGGAAGTAGAAGGAGAAAGCTCAATGGTCAGTATCGACGGGCAGGACCGTGGAAACAGCCTCATCAAAGTCCGCAACCTCAACAAGGTCTATCGCCGGGGTAACGAGTCCATCGATGTCCTCCAGGGGCTCGATCTCGATGTCGAACCGGGCGATTTCGTGGCCTTCATGGGGCCCAGCGGTTCCGGCAAGACCACCCTCCTCAACCTCCTCGGAGGCCTCGACACCCCGACCGCCGGGACGGTCACCGTCGACGGCGACGAGATCACCCACATGTCGGGCAAGAAACTCGCGTCCTGGCGGGCGCGGCACGTCGGTTTCATCTTCCAGATGTACAACCTGATCCCGGTCCTGACCGCCTTCCAGAACGTCGAGCTGCCGCTGTTGCTCACCAAGCTCTCGAAGGCCGAACGCCGGCGGCACGTGGAGACAGCTCTGACGTTGGTGGGGCTACCCGACCGGATGAAGCACTACCCGCGCCAGCTCTCCGGCGGCCAGGAGCAGAGGGTCGCGATTGCGCGGGCGATCGTCACCGACCCCACCTTCCTCCTCTGCGACGAACCGACGGGCGATCTCGACCGCAAATCTGCAGGAGAGATCCTCGACCTCTTGACCAGTCTCGAAGCCGATCACGGCAAGACCATCCTCATGGTGACCCACGACCCACTGGCCGCCGAGCGCGCCGACATCGTCCTCCACCTCGAGAAGGGAGCGCTGGTCGAAGCCATGGACGAGGCGACGGCGTCATGAAATACCTCCCGTTCATTTTTCGAAATCTGTTTCGAAAGAAGACCCGGACCATCCTCACCGTTGGTTCGATTGCCGTCGCCCTCTTCCTCTTCGGTTTGTTGGTGGCGATTCAGCGGGCCCTCAGCGCCGGAGTCGACGTGGCCGGGGTCGACCGCCTCGTTGTCAGAAACAAGACCTCGCTGATCATGCCGCTGCCGCTGGCGTACCAGGAGCGCCTGCGGCAGATGGATCACGTCACCGAGGCCACCTTCGCCACCTGGTTTGGCGGCGTCTACCAGGATCAGAAGAACTTCTTTCCCCAGTTCGCCATCGACACCGAAACCTATCGCCAGGTCTTTCCGGAGTTCCAGATTCCCGATGACCAATGGCAGGCCTTTCTGGCCGACCGCGAAGGCGCGGTCGTCGGTAAGAGCACGGCCGAGCGCTTCGGCTGGAAGGTGGGCGATCGGGTACCGATCCAGGGGACGATCTGGACCGGCACCTGGGACTTCAACATCCGCGCCATCTACAAAGGGTCGCGTCAGGGCGACGACGAGTCGGCATTCTGGTTCCACTGGAAGTACCTCGAGGAGCGGCGTCAGACCAGTTTCGGCGGCGGGACGGTCGGCTGGTACACCGTCAAGATCGACGACTCCGACAACGCGGTCTCCGTCAGCAAGGAAGTCGACAGGCGCTTTGCCAACTCGGCGTTCGAGACCTCGACCGAGACCGAACAGGCCTTTGCCGCAGGCTTCGCCAAACAGATCGGCAACATCAGGATGCTCATCCTGTCGATCGGCGCTGTGGTGATGTTCACGCTGATGCTGGTCACCGGCAACACCATGGCGATGGCGGTGCGTGAGCGCGTGCCCGAACTCGGCGTCCTCAAGACGCTCGGTTTTGGCGACGCAACCGTCCTGTTTCTCGTGCTTGCCGAGGCCCTCGTAATTGCCCTGGTCGGCGGCGCCATCGGCATCGGGCTCGCCAAGCTCTTCACCATGAGCGGCGACCCCACGGGCGGAATGCTGCCGGTGTTCTACATCTCCGGCGCTCAGATGGCGTCCGGCGTCGCGATCGCGCTGTTCGTCGGGCTCGCCGCAGGGCTGGTCCCGGCGCTGACGGCGATGAATCTGCGTATCGTCGACGCACTGCGGAGGGTGTGATGGCCATTCCGGTTTCCTACAATATTCGTTCGGTCACAGCCAGGTGGAAGGCCGCAGTGGTGTCGGTGATCGGCATCGCCGGCACGGTCGGCGTCTTTGTCGCCATGCTCGCGATGGCCAGAGGATTTCAAGCAACCCTGATTTCCTCAGGCTCCACATCCAACGCCATCATCCGCCGGGCCGGCGCGGCCTCCGAAATGGACAGCGGGATCTCCCTCGACCAGTCGAAGGTGATCGCCGACGCGCCGCAGGTCGCGCGAAACGCCGCCGGCGTGCCCCTTTCAAGCGCCGAGATCGTGGTTATCGGCGCATTCCAGCTGCAGACGAGCGGGACCGACGCCAACGTCCAGATCCGGGGGCTGACACCCGTCGTTCTCGACGTTCGCCCGTCCGTGAAAATCAAGGAGGGCAGGTTCTTCAAGGAGGGCCTTGCTGAACTCGTGGTCGGATCGAACGCCGTCAACACCTATCGCGGTCTCGACCTCGGGTCCACTGTGAGTTTCGGAGGCCAGGACTGGAAGGTGGTTGGGATCTTCGACGCCGGGGGCTCGGCCTTCGATTCCGAGATCTGGTGCGACCGCACGGTTCTCGCGGATGCCTTCAAACGTTCCACGACCGTGTCGAGTTCGGTGACCGTGCGCCTCACCTCGCCGACCGATTTCGATGCCCTCAAAGATACGCTGACGTCGGATCCGCGCTTAACCGTGCAGGTCGAAAGGGAACAGGACTACTACGCCCGGCAGTCGCAGATGGTGAGCACTCTGATCCGGGTGCTTGGCTTCCTGGTCGCCTTCGTGATGGCCATCGGTGCGGTCTTCGGCGCCCTCAACACCATGTACTCGGCGGTGGCGGCGCGGGCGCGCGAGATTGCCACCATGCGGGCGCTCGGTTTCGGCGGCGGTTCGATGATTCTCTCGTTCATGTTCGAGTCGCTGTTCATCTCGCTGATCGGCGGCGTGCTCGGATGTATCGCCGTGTTGCCCCTCAACGGCTTCACGGCCGGCACCATGAACTGGCAGACCTTCTCGCACCTCGCATTCGCGTTCAAGGTGACGCCGGAGCTGCTCGGAGCAGGCCTCGTGTTCGCGCTCTTCATGGGAGTGTTGGGCGGCGTCCTGCCTGCCATTCGCGCCGCACGAATGCCCGTCGCTCACGCCCTCCGGGAGCTGTAGACGCAGCCGCGATCGAATGCAACGAAGGACCGGGCAAACCACAGAGGCACAGAGACACAGAGACGGCACAGAGCGAGCCGCCCACATCGCAACCACGAAGACACAAAGACACGAAGGAATCACAAAGCTCCCTCGATTACCGGCGAGGTCCCGACCGCCGGGCGGCCAGGGACCGCTGGGAGCGGGTGCAGCCTCGGACGCAAGCGTCCGGATCAGCACCCACTCCCAGCGGCCTGCGCTCTCGGAGAGCGCAGGCCTCGCCTCTCGCGTTGATCAAAGACCCGCGTTCGAGCAGGTACGATTACGGCGGGACCGACGCGCCCGGCGCGTCGGCCGGGGTGAAGACCGTCTGGGACGAACGCTCGCGTTCGGAGCAGACGGGCTTCGCCCCGGGTGCCGGCGATCCTCGGATCGCCGGCTTTGCCGCCGCTCCACTCCGGGCAATCTCGTCACCGCAGGTACCGCTCCTTTGTGTGCTTCGTGTCTTCGTGGTTGCGACGGTCCTTCGCTCTGTGTCCTCTGTGCCTCTGTGGTTGGCCCGGTGCGATGGATCAGCGATGGTCGCGGACGAAGATCAGGGCTTCGGCGATGAGGTGGATTCGCCGATCGAGTGAGCGGAGATCGAGATACTCGCCGCGGGTGTGCATGCCGCCGCCCACCGGACCGAGACCATCGAGAACGCACACCGCCGTAGGATCGGGCAGGAAATTCGGGAAGGAAACGCCACCGCGGTTCGATTCGAGCTCGAGCTTCCAGCCGGCAGCGGCGGCGGCACCGACGAGGTGGTCCGCCAGCGCGCGGTTGCTCCCGGACACCGCCATCGGCGGAATATGCTCACCCTCGATAAACTCGAGGTCGACACCCCAATCCACTGCCAACCCATCCGCCAGCCCCCGCATCTCAGCCAGGGTGCGGTCGCGGTCTGCAAGGCTCAGGTAACGTACCTCGCCCTCCACAAGACACCTGTCGGCTACGATGTTGAGGCGCTCGCTAGTGCCGATGAACCGGTGTTCCTCGCCGACGTCGCTGACGAATTCCGAGTCCCCACCCACGATTCGCCCGACGTTGACCAACGGCCCGTCGCCCCCTTCGGACAGCTTCTGGACCCTCGCCGCCCAGGCGGCGGCAGCCGCGAGCGCCGACCGTCCGTCCCAGTACGCGACACCCGAGTGGGCCGCAGTTCCCCTCGCGTCCAGCCGCCACACCGTCAGGCCCCGACGTCCGATGACCAGGGTCTCACCATCCCTGGTGGGTGCACCGGGCTCGAGGACCAACACAGTCCGCGCCCGTTCGCCCCAGTAGCGGACGGTCCGTCCTGAGATGGGCCCGCCGACCTCCTCGTCGGGGACCGCAATGACCGTCAGATTCGGAGGCGGCTCTTCGCCCTGCTCGCGCAGCAACCTCAGCGCCCCGACCAGGGCGGCAAAGCCGCCCTTCATATCGAGCGCCCCGGTCCCAAGCAGCCGACCGTTCTCCGACGTGGGTGCAGTCGCTGGAAGGACCGTATCGAGATGCCCGATCAACACCGTACCGGGTTCATCGTCGCCGACTCCCCTGGCAACCAGCACCGGCAGTCCGCGGCCGTCGAGACCGGGCTCGGCGTGAATCTGAGACACCAGACCGAGACCGGTGAATTCCGACGCCAGGCGATCAGCCACCTTGTAAAGACCATCAACATCGCCGCTCGCCGACGAGATCGAGCACAGGTCGCTCAAAAACGAGATGCTGCGGCCCGTCGCAGTGTTGTTGAGCGCCGGCTCCGGACGACTCATCGGCAGTCCTCCGCGCACACGACCGCTCGTTTCGCGAGGTCGAAGACCTCGCCGGGCTGCAACACGAACGTCGACATGTCGTGCACACCGAGTGACACCTGGTCAGCCCCCCGGTGTCCGCGCGAGATGTTGGACTCCGACGCATCGAAAACGATCACCCAGCCGTCGCCGAGGACCTTGAAGGTGCCGTCCGGCCGTACCCAGGCCGCGGTCGCTTCATCAACGCCGACACCCAACAGTTCGGGGTGCTCGAGCACCACCGAGATCAGGCGGTTGTAGCGTTGGCGGGCCACGAAGTGCTGGTCGACGATCACGCCCTGGAACAGCCCCAGACCCGGCGAGAGCTCCACGTTGTCGGCGGTGATGACGGTGAAGTCGCCGTCGCCGGTGATCATCAGACCACTCTGGCACGCCGTTCCGGCCGACGTGCCGCCGACCGCTGCGCCTCGCATGAAGGCCTGCTCGACCGCGTCACCCACCGGAGTTCCGAGGAGCGCCCCGGTGATCCGCCGCTGGTCGCCGCCCGCGAAGTAGATGCCGCCCGCTCGCAGCACGAGTTCCGCGATTTCCGCGTTCGCCGCATCCGCGGCCGAGCGGACCTCGGCCACGACGACGTTCTCGCACCCGTACTCGGCAAACAGCCCCTGGTAGTACTCGCCGGTGTCCTCCTCGGCCGAGGCAGTTGGAAACACCACGATCAGCGCCTTCGGACCGCCCGCCAACTCGACGAATTTTTCCATGACCTCGGCCGGTTTGGCGCCGCCGCCGTTGAGCACGAGGTGGCCGCGCGGCTGTTCTCCGGCCGCGCCGGTCGGGGCCGCCATCCACAGCGCAGCCAGCAGGCTGAACATCCATCGCAACATGGTTCCCCCGGGATCAGGAAAAATTGGGGCGGCTGCAGAAGCCGCCCCAATTGAGATCAATTAAAAGGCGAACCTGACGCCGAACCGGATCACCCGAGGCGTCTGAATCGACGTTGGAGTCTCAAACGAAGAGGTTCCGACCCACTCGCTGCCCTCAGGGTGATCCCGGTAGTCGTAGTAATAATCACCCCAACGCTGCGACACGCTCGTCACCGTGTCCGAATCAAGAACGTTGAAGGCATCGACCATGAGCGCCAGTTCCATGCTCCTGCCGAGATCGAAGTTGTACTCGAGGTGAAGATCGAGAACTCCGCGGTCCGAGTATTGCTCGCTGCCGCGCGGAGTCAGGAAGACCGTGGTCCGATCGTTGTAGTACAGGTCCCGCATCCGCACGTACGGGGTCCAGTATTCGCCGGTCTGGTACTGGTAGAAGCCCGAGAGCATGAAGTTCAACGGCAGGTCGACCGAGCCGGCGATCTTGAGGACCCACTCCGAGTTGAACGGCAACGTGCCGTCGGCATTGACGAGCCCGTTGAGATCCTCGAAGTTGTCAATATAACCGTTGAGACCCCAGTCGGCGTTGCCGGTGAGGTCGGACCACACCAGGGACGCGTCGAGAGACCAGGTACCCGTATATCTCTTGTGCAGCCGCAGCGCGACTGAATCGTAATCACGGGCGGCGTCGCTCGGGTTCGTAATGGAGAACTGCGGCGCGTCGAGGAGATCGAAGAACGGGAGCGGCCCTCCGCCGAACGGGTTTCCCGGCGCCGCCTGTGGGTCGTAATCCTCCACGTTCGACGTGACCATGGCCACGATGTCCTTGCTGGTCCTGTGGATGTAGTCGAGACCGATCATCAACTCATCCATGAGTTGGTGCTCGACGGTGACCACGAACTGCTCGACGTTGGGGTGGTTGATGTTGGGATCCATGTCCGCGTAGGCGTTGACGGACTCGCCGGCAGGGATGTCGAACTCGCCGGTGTCGAAGTTGTAGTCGTAATAGAGCGTATCCGACAGCGCATCGCCCGAGGCTTCACGGTCGAAGAGCACGACCGACATGCCGTCGTAGTAGATGCCGTAATGGAACTTGATCGCGGTCTTCCCGTTGCCGGTCACATCCCAGACAAGGCCGAGGCGTGGCGCCCACATGTTGACGTCGTACACGTGGCCTCCACCCGAAGTCGGCGACGAGACCGGGTCCCTGAAGTCACCCGTGTACTTGGTGTAGCGGACGCCGTAATTAACGGTGACCCGGCCGGTCTTCCAGGAGTCCTGGGCGTAGAAATTGAAACCGTCCATCTTCGCCCTGAGATCCCACTCGCCGCCCCAGTCGGACGAAAACACGCCGCACAGCGGATCGGCGAAATAGGCGTCGGCGGAATCACAGTAGTACGAGTCGTCGTAGTACGAAAAGCCACCGTTGCGGGTCGTGACGTAATTGCTCTTCATGGCCTCGTAGGTGAGGCCGAACTTGAAATCGTGCGAGTCGTTCTTCGTGAACAGACCATCGGCAAAGAGGTTCCAGGAAGCGCTGAGGGCGTTTCGTCCAACCTCCTTGTTCCCCGTGCTCGTTTGATTGGCCCAGTCCCAGCCTTCCCAACTGTCGTAGTGGTTCGGCGTGTCGCCGAAGTACGGGAGGCGATCATCGGTTCCGGTGTAGCCGGTGAATTTGGCCGTCACGAAGTTGTTGTCGCTAACCAACGACTCCCAGGTCAGATTGTAGGAGTAGTTGGGCGAGTCCTGCCGACTCGTGCCGCTGGCGAGAGTGAAGTCACCGACTCCCCGGTAGTCGTGAACGACACCGTCATAATCCAGCAGGCCGAGGACCTTGTTGCCGGGGTTGATCTGCCACGTCACTTTGGCGAGGCCGCGCAACTCGGTCCGATCGCTATTCGCCATATCGTCTGTGGGAGCGCCATCGGCAAAAAACGGGTCGATCACCCGTTGCCTGTCGTCAATGGAGGCGAAGAACCACACCGAGTCCTGCGCCAGCGGTCCCCCGACGTTGACACTGCCTTCAATGTCCTTATCGACCTTGTTGGTCCCCTCGACGCCTTCGGGGGCGTTCGACGAATTGAGATCTCCACCCGAGTAGTAGCCGATGACATCGCCGTGGAACTGGTTGCCACCGGACTTGGTGATCAGGTTGACCACCGCCCCGGTGAAGCCGCCGAACTCGGCATCGGCCCCGAGACCGGCGACCTCGACCTCCTCGACCCAATCCATGCTCGGCAGCACCCATTGCGAGCCGAGCTCTGGATCCGAGACATCGACGCCGTCGAGGTTGTATGCGTTCTGGTACGACGACGGGGCGCCGTAGGCCTGATCGCCCTGGACGCCCGGCGCGTAATTCATCAATGCCACAGGGTCACGAACCAGCGGCTGCCGTTCGATGAAGCTCCGCCCCAGGTTGTGGGAAACACTGTTCGACACGGTGCTGACCTGGGTTGACTCTGCGACCACCACAATCTCGTCGGAGACTGTGACGTCCCCCATCTGCAGGTTGACGTCGAGGCTCTGACCGAGCTGCACGACGACGCTTTCCTGCAACACCGACTGAAAGCCGGAGAGTTGAGCCTCCAGAGAGTAGAGACCTGGGGTCAGCGCAGGGAACCGGTAATTCCCCTCGGCGTTGGTGACCACTACTTTTTGTCCGCCGATCAATGCCTCAGACCTGGCAATCACGGTGACCCCGGGCAGGACACCCCCTTGAGGATCCGTCACGGTGCCCCGGATGAGGCCGGTCGTGCTCCCCTGTGCACTGCACGGCACCGCGTGGAGAACGAGTCCGATGATGACAGCGACGCACAACAACCGTTCCACGAACCTCATGATTCCAACTCCTTCCGGCCTAAGAAAATTTTCATTCATAATTAATCTTAAATGAAACCGCTGCTATCATTTTGATAAGATAGGTCCCACGCGGCACCCTGTCAACACCGGGCTGAAACCACGTTGTTCTTGCGAAACCACACGCGAGGGCAGTATGTTGAAACCGACAACCGAGGTGGGAGAAGCGATGAAGAAGAGGGCCACCGAAAACGACTTCCGATCGCTGGTGACCCGGCGGGCCGCCGATCTCCCCCGCCAACAACGATCCATCGCCGAGTACGTGCTCGAACACCTGACAACGGTGCCTTTTCTGTCGATACCGGAACTCGCACGACGGGTCGACGTTTCCGAAGCCACCGTTGTCCGGTTTGCGCAGCGCCTCGGGTATCCGGGGTTTTCGGAACTCAAGATGGAGTTGGTCGACATTCTCCAGGACCACCTCAAGCTCGGCGACGGCGAAGCCCCGGAGGTCATCGCCGACGACATCTTCGCTTCGGTTGCCGATCTCGAGACTTCGAATATCCGGCGAACGGTAGAGGCACTCGACCGCACGCTTTTTGCAGAGGTCGGTGAAGCGCTGTTCGAGGCGTCTTCGGTCTCGACGTTCGGGATGGGCGTCTCCGCCCACCTCGCGGAGCTTGCCGCTTACACCCTGCTGCAAATCGGCCTGAGGACCCACCACCTGTCGACCAGATTCTCCTCGCCACTGGAACAGCTCGTGGCGGCGGTCCCGACCGATGTTCTGATGGTCTTTTCTCTCCCCCCGTATTCCCGCCAGGGTCTGGACATGCTCGCGGCTGCACGGGGCCTGGGGATCCGGACCGTTGCGGTCACCGACCGGGTCACCGCCCCGGCGGCGAAGCTCGCCACCTGGACCCTGCCGGTCAAGAGCGACAACATGATGTTCACCAACGCCGTCGCGGCGGTGACCGTGCTGCTCAACGCCCTGGCCACCGAAATTGCCACCCGCCACCGCGAGGAGTCCATCGCCGCCCTGTCGAGGATCAACCGAGTGTTGGACGACGATCAGGACGTGCTGCCTTCAAGACGTTGAACGTTCGAACGTCTCGTTTCACTGCCAATGTGTCAGGACCGGCCAGACCAGAAAGAGAAGCGACATCAGGATGAACATCCCCTGCATCGGCAGGTTCCAACGGAACCACTTCTCGTAGGGGATCCTCGCCATGGCCAGAGTCCCGACCGTAACGCCGGAGGTCGGAATGATCATGTTGGAAAAGCCGTCGCCGAACTGGTAGGCCAGCACCGCGGTCTGCGGGGTGATCCCCGACAGCTCGGCGAGCGGCGCCATGATCGGCATCACCAGCGCCGCCTGGGTCGAGCCAGACGGGATGAAGAAGTTTACACACAGCTGCATCAGGTACATCACCTGGGCGGTGACGACGCCGGGCAGCTGCGAGGTCACCGAGCTCATCCCCCACAGGATGGTGTCCATGATGTTGCCGGCCTCGAGAATCACGACGATGCCCCCCGCAAATCCGACAATCAGGGCAGCACCCGCGATGTCCCGGCAGCCGTTGACGAATGTCTTCGCGAGATCATTGGCGCTCATGCCGGAGACCACGCCAGCGGTCAGACCCATGGCCAGGAACAACCCCGTGAGCTCGATGATGTACCACTTGAAAACCACGACGCCGACGATCATCACGACCACGCCGCCGAGCAGGATGGCGAGACAGATTGCCCGGCGAAGGGTCATCTCGGTCACCGCCTGCTGTTGCGCGAGCACCTCCTGCCGGCGGATCGTGTCGAGCTCGAACATCGGGCTGCGAACCGGGTCGGCCTTGACCCTGGCCGCATACACCATCACCCAGGTGATCGTCGCCCCGGTGGCAATGAACCAGACCACGAGGCGGTAGCCCCAGCCCGAAACCGGCTGGATGCCGGCGATGCCCTGTGCGATCTGCACCGTGAACGGGTTCAGAAAGGCGCCGGCGAAACCCACCCCGGCGGCGAGGAAGGTGAGGCTCACCCCGACGATCGAGTCATAGCCCAGCGCCAGGGCCAGCGGCACGAAGATGAGGACGAATGGAATGGCCTCCTCACACATCCCGAACGTGGCGCCGAACAGCGAGAACACCGTCATGACCGTGGGGATGACCAGAAACTCCCGCCCCTTCAACAGCCTGACCAGGTGGTGGATCCCGGCCGCGATGGCCTGGGTCTCGTTGAGCACGTAGAAGGATCCACCGACCATGAAAATGAAAAAGATGATGTTGGCCAGCCGCAGGGCACCGTTGATGGGTGCGGTGAAGACCTCGAGCACCTGCGGCCGGGAGTCTTCGAAGTGGAAGGAACCGGGCACCACGACCTCGGCCTCGACCCCACCGCGGTCCACTTTTTGACGATCGAAGGCACCGCCGGGCACGAACCACGTCGCCACAGAGGCCACCAGGATCAGTGAGCAGACGATGACATACACATCCGGGACTCTTTTGAACACTTATACCCTCCGGCTGCCGGGATTATAGTCCGCCCGGTCTTCAACCTGCGCCACTTTCGCGAAGTACCCCTGTGATAGTCTTTTAGTAAGGGTTTGAACCCTGACCAGTCGTGGTGTTTGATCACAAACCGTACGAACGAAGTCTGAGGCCCGAGATGACGCGGACCCGGAAAACAGGTGAGCCCAGCGGTGGAACCGTGACCGGTCTGCGTGCCGCCAGCGCTCCGAGTCTCGAGGCCATCTCGAAGCGTCGGATCCAGATGTGGTCGCTCACCCTGTTTCTTCTGGTGTCGGCCGTCAGCATGCTCACGCTCGGGTTGATCGCCAGCCTGGTTGACATCCACCCGTGGTCCTCCGGGGCCGTGGTGTTTCTCGGCGTCGTGGCGCTGGTCATCCTGTTCAGTATTTATGCATTCAAGAAAGAGATCGAACTGCGGTCGCTCACCGAGGAGGTCGTGGACGAGCAGGTGCTCGCCACCGCCCTCGCCAACACCGTCCGCGAGGCCCAGCTCTTCACCGAGGGTGGAGACGACGTGCTTGGACGCGTCGACCTCAATCAGATGCTCGACTCGCTGCTCGAGTCCTGTCTTGATCTCCTTGGGGCACAGGGCGGTTCCATCATGCTCCTGCAAGGCGAGGACGAACTGCACACAGTTTCGTCCATCGGAAACAGTGCCGCGCGCGGAGCGCGGGTCGCCATCAGCGAGGGCATCGCAGGCCAGGTCGCCGCCAGCCACGAGCCGATGTTGATCATGGGCGTTTTCGATTGGAAGCACTACCACCATGCTGACGAAACGCCGCAACCCGAATGTGCCATGTGCGTGCCCTTTCTCGACGGCGAACGCCTCATCGGTGTGCTCAACCTCAATGCCAGCCCCGAGCGAAGGTTCACCGAGCGCCACCTGAGAGCGATGAGCGTGTTCGGCAGCCAGGCCGGCAAGGCCATCGCCCGCGCCCAGGCCGGCGAGTTCCAGAGGCGGCGCAGCGACCGCGGCGGTCTCCGGGTCATGCGCGATCCGCTGACGGGGCTTCCCAACCGGGCGCTCCTCTTCGACCGGGTCGGCAACGCCCTCGCCCGCCGGCGCCCCCCCGGTCACGCGGTGGTGGTTCTTTTTATGGATCTCGACGACTTCAAACGGGTCAACGACAGCCTCGGCCACACCGCCGGCGACCAGGTCCTGATCACGCTCGCTGAACGGCTTCGCGCGAGCGTGAGGATGGGCGACTCGGTAGCGCACTTCGGCGGCGACGAATTCGCAATTCTGCTCGAAGCGTCCGATGCCGACGAAGCGACCGCAGCGGCCAAGCGGATTCTCGGCGATCTCAACAAACCCTTTTCGCTCGAGGGGCGCGAGGTGCGCTTTACGGCCAGCGTCGGGATTGCACTCGAGTATTCGAGCGACGTCGGGGCCGAGGAAGTCGTCCGCAACGCGCTGACGGCACTGCATCATGCCAAGGCCAAGGGCAAGGGCCAGGTGGCGGTATTTGAACAGACGATGCATTCGACCGCCCTTGACCGCCTCGATCTCGAACACGATCTCAGAAACGCCCTCGACGACAAGGGGCTCGACGTCTACTTCCAGCCGCTCATGCACATCCCGGACATGACCGTCCACGGTTTTGAAGCCTTGGTGCGGTGGCACCACCCGCAAAAGGGCCTGGTGTCCGCGATGTCGTTCGTGCCGTTGGCCGAGGAGGCCGGTTTGCAGCCGCTCATCGATCGCATGGTGCTGCAACGGACCTGCGCCGAAGTGGTTGAACTCAACGCCGGGATTTTTGCCGGTAAGCCTACCGCCGCCCACGTCAATATTTCGCCCAATTCCCTGAACGAGCCCGACTTCGTCTCGAACCTGGCGTCCGACATCAAGGCGTCCGGCATCGAACCCAGCCAACTCGTTCTCGAGATCACCGAGAGCGTCATCATGCACGACATGGAACAGGCTGCAAGCAAGCTGCGGGCGATCAAGTCCCTCGGCGTTCGGCTGGCCCTCGACGACTTCGGTACCGGCTATTCATCGCTCAGCTATCTTCGCCGGTTTCCGGTCGACGTGGTCAAGATCGACAAGATCTTCGTCGACGAAATCGAAAAGGACAACGGCGCCGCCGCTCTCGTCCAGGCCATCCTTCGTCTCGGCAAGGGCCTCAATTTCGAAGTCGTCGCCGAAGGGATCGAAACCGAGGGGCAGATGCAGAAGCTGGTGGATCTCGGATGCGACTTCGGTCAGGGCTACTATCTGGCCCGCCCGCTGTCGACCACCGAGCTTTCGAAGTTCCTGAGAGGAATCAAACAGGTCTCGTGATACCCTGACAGTCGAGACGTCCTCTCAGGGAAATACGATGCGGTTCGCCCTCAACGATCAATCAGTGGAGACCGACCACCCGCCGGGAATGCCGGCCCTGGATTTTCTGCGCCGCAACCGGAACCTGACCGGCGTCAAGTATGCATGCCGTGAAGGTGATTGCGGTTCCTGCGCGGTGCTGGTGGGCCGGCGGCTGACCGACCGCGTCCACTACCAGGTCGTAACGTCATGTCTGGTGCCGCTCGGAGCTCTCGCCGAGCGCCACGTGGTCACTGTGGAAGGCCTCAACCGAAGCCGCCTCAATTTGATTCAGCAAGCGTTCGTCGACTGTGGCGCCTCGCAGTGCGGCTTCTGCACCCCGGGATTCATCGTCTCGCTGACGGGCCACCTGCTGGAAGCGGAGCGGTGGAACTCCAACGACGCCATCGAGGCCGTAGCCGGCAATATCTGCCGGTGCACGGGCTACGCATCCATCGCTCGCTCCATCGACCAACTGATCGCGGCTCTCAGCCGACACGTTGAACCGCTGGAACCGCGGATCGAAGCCCTGGTCCGGGAGAGGATCCTGCCAGACTACTTCCTGAACGTCGACGACTTGCTCCCGGAAACAGCGCCGATGACGACCGAGCCGCCGTCACCCACACAGATCGTCGTCAGCGGCGGCACCGACCTCTACGTCCAGAGGCCGCACGAGCTCGAGGACGGCCCTGTATTCATCGTCCCCGGACCCGCCGCGCCCGCGATCTGGAGAGACGCCGACGCCGTGTACCTGGCAGCCACCGCAACCGCCGAAGACATGAAACAGTCGGAGATTTTGGCCGCAACCGTAGGCGGGATCGACCGCGCCATGGAGCTCATGGGCTCGCTGCCGATCCGTAACCGCGCCACGATCGCCGGCAACCTGGTCAACGCCTCCCCCATCGGCGACATGACCATGATTCTGCTGGCCCTCGATGCCGGGGTCGGGCTGGTCGCGGACGGGCACCATCGGGTCGTGCCGCTTGACGAGTTCTTTCTCGGTTATAAGAAACTCGATCTGCGTCCCACCGAACTGGTGGAGTGGGTCCGGTTCACGCCGCCCGGGAACCGAACGATGTTCAACTTCGAAAAGGTCAGCAAGCGCACCCACCTCGACATCGCCAGCGTCAACACCGCCATCTCTCTCGAACTCGACGCCGGGCGGCTGTCAGGCGTCCACCTTTCAGCCGGCGGCGTGGCTCCGATCCCGATGAAACTCACGCAGACCATGGCCATGCTCGAAGGCAGAGAGCCGACGGTTGCCACCGCCCGCTCGGCGGCCGACTCGGCCCGTTCGGAAATCTCGCCCATCAGCGACGTCCGCGGTTCGGCGGAGTACAAGAAACTGCTGCTCGGCCAACTCGTGCTCGCACACTTCCAGGTTCTCTTCCAGGTCGAAGCCGATCAGTTCGCGGGGGCCCGCGCGTGAGCAACCACGAGATCGGCCCGCACACCCGCGGCGAGTCGCTGTTCGTCGGCGATCTTCCCGACCCGCCGGGGTGTCTGCACGCTGCTGTGTTGGCCTCGCCGGTCGCCCACGGCCGCATCGTGCGGCTCGACACCTCGACCGCTTCCGGCATGGAGGGTGTCGCCTGCATCCTGACCGCCGCCGACATTCCGGGTGACAACCAGATCGGTGGAATCATCCAGGACGAGCCGCTGCTGGCCGAGGGCGAGGTCCACTTTGCCGGGCAGCCGATCGCCGTCGTCGCGGCCGACACGCCGCGCAGGGCGCGCGCGGCGGCAGCCGCCATCGTGCTCGAAATCAACGAGGTGCCGGGCATCTTCGATCCCCGGCAAGCCGCCGCGGCCGGCCAACTCATCGTCCCATCGCGGACCTTTGCCCTCGGCGACGTCGAGACCGCGTGGGCCACCTGCCGGGTGGTCGTCGAAGGACAGACCGAGTCCGGCGGGCAGGAACACCTGTACCTCGAGACCCAGGCCGCACTGGTGGTGCCACAGGGCGGTGGAAAGCTGCGAATCCTCTCCTCCACCCAGGCACCGACCGCAGTCCAGCGCATCGCGGCCCGGGTGCTCGACCTGCCCATGAATGCCATCGAGGTGGATGTCGCCAGGCTCGGCGGCGCCTTCGGCGGCAAGGAGGACCAGGCAACCCCGTGGGCGGTCATCGCCGCCCTCGCCGCCCGCGTCCTCAATCGTCCGGTGCGGATCGAGCTCGAACGCGGCGAAGACATGCGGATGACCGGCAAACGGCATCCCTACTCCTCTGATTTCAAAATCGGCCTCGCCGACGACGGCCGCATCCTCGCGTACGAAGCCACCTACTATCAAAACGCCGGCGCCGCCGCCGATCTGTCGCCCGCGATCCTCGAGCGCAGCCTGTTCCACGCCACCGGCAGCTATTACGTACCGAACGTCCGCGTTACGGCCTTGAGCTGCCGCACCAACCTGCCGCCGTTCACGGCATTCAGAGGGTTCGGCGCACCACAGGCCATGTACGTCTTCGAGAGCGCCATCACGCGCGCGGCGGACAAGTTGGGCGTCGACCGGATGGAAATCCAGCGGCAGAATCTACTCGCCGAGGGCGATCAATTCCCCTACGGAATGATGGCCCAGCAGGGACACGCTCAGAGGGCGTTCGCCGAGGTCGAGCGGCGTTTCGACGTGGCGGGGCTCAAGCGTGAGGCAGCGGAGCACAACGGCGCCCACCGCCTGACGAAAAAGGGCGTCGCCATGATGCCGGTGTGTTTCGGCATCTCCTTCACCTCGACCTTTCTCAACCAAGCCGCCGCACTCGTCCACGTCTACACCGACGGCAGCGTCAGCCTTTCGACCGGGGCGGTGGAGATGGGGCAAGGCGTCAACGCCAAGATGCTCGGCGTAGCGGCACACACCCTCGGGATCACCCCCTCGCACATCACCGTCGAAACCACCAACACCCTGCGGGTCGCCAACACCTCGCCCACCGCCGCCAGCTCGGGCGCCGACATGAACGGCCGCGCCACTGAGATCGCGTGCCGCACGATCGGCGAGAGGTTGCGAGCGGTGGCCGCCCAGGTACTCGGAGTTTCGAACGACTCCATCACCGTGCAGAATGACAAGGTTCTGGTCGACGGGGTCGCAAGCGGCCTGACCTGGGAAAAGCTCGTCTGGGAGACCTACTTCCGCCGCGTCAGCCTGTCCGCCCAGGCCCACTACGCAACGCCGAAAATCCACTTCGACCGCGAAACCGAACGGGGGGAGCCTTTCGCCTACCACGTCTACGGCAGCGCGGTCGTGGAGGTCACAGTCGACGGCCTCCGGGGAACCTACACCATCGATCGGGTGCGGGCGGTGCATGACGCCGGCCGCAGCCTCAACCCGGTCGTCGACATGGGGCAGCTCGAGGGCGGTCTGGTCCAGGGCATCGGCTGGATGACCATGGAGGAGCTGCTGTTCCGCGACGGCCGCAACCTCACCGACACGCTCAGCACCTACAAGATCCCGGACATCCTGGCGACGCCGAAGATCGAGGGCCACTTCCTCGAGGACGCCGACAACCCGAATGCGATCCTCCAGTCCAAGGCGATCGGCGAACCGCCGCTGATGTACGGCATCGGCGCCTACTTCGCACTGCTCGATGCGATGCGGGCCTTCCGCCCCGACCGCGAGCCCTTCTTCCACGCCCCCATGACCCCCGAACGGGTCCTCATGTTCCTCCACGGCGACCGTTAGCGCCATCGCACCGGCAAACCACAGAGGCACAGAGAGCACAGAGAAGGCACAGAGCGAAGCGTCGTCGCAACCACGAAGACACGAAGAACACAAAGGGACTGAACCTGCTTCGGCGAGGTTGCCCGGAGTGGACCGGCGGCAATGTCGGCGATCCGATGAGTCGAGGTTCCCGGCGCAAAGGCGCAGCGACGCAGGCGTCCCGATGAGAGCTGCCAGTCCGGTCGAGCTTTCCCGGCCACGCAAGGGGCGGTCGGAGACCGCCGGTGCTCGTACACTAGCTCGAACGCGAATCGTCCGATCACTGCGTCCACCAGGCGAGGCCTGCGCTCTCCGAGAGCGCAGGCCGCGCCTCTCGGCACTGTTTGTGACGAGGAGTCGACTCGACGACCACGTTCGAGTCAGGTGCGACCACGGCGGGCCCGACGCGCTGCAAGCGCGTGGCCGCCGGGCGAAGACCTCGGGACGAACGCTTGCGTTCGGATCGGATCGAGTTCGCACCGGGGCCGGCGATCACCTGATCGCCGTCGTTGCCGCCGGGTCACTCCGCAACCTCGTCGTCTTCGTGTTCGCATTCCTGTGTGGCTTCGAATCCGCGGTTGCGACGATGGCGTCTGTGTCTCTGTGTCTCTGTGGTTTGTCGGCTGCGATGGATCGGCGTGACCTGCGGGCAAACTCCGTTCTCGGCATTGATGAACGACCTTCGGTATCGGGCGCTCCGCTACAATCTTCGAATGGAACACCGTACCGAGATTCGCCCGGACCCGTGGGCGCATGCGCTCGAGTCGTTGCGCGCTGGTCACCGCACCGTGCTGGTCAAGGTCGTGGATCACTCGGGCTCGGTGCCGGGCGTCACCGGGACGATGGCGGTCGTGTCTGAGTTCGGCATTGCCGGCACCATCGGCGGTGGGGCCGCCGAACAACAGCTTCTCGAACGCGCGCGGGAACACCGCGAGGGAGCGGAGATCGTTCGCTTCCGCCACACCCCAGGCGAGGGTGGGACGCTCTGTTCAGGTCTTCAGATATTTGCACTGTACCGGCTCACGGAGGATGACGAACACGCGCTGCAGGCGATCGTCGACACACTCTCGAACCATCGTAACGGCACCCTTCATCTCGGCCCTGGAGGTCTCACGTTCGAGACCGGGAGTGTCGCAGCGACAGCCTTTACCCAGGGCGACGGCTGGAGCTTCACCGAACCTCTGGGGCTTCTCGACACCCTGACCATCATCGGCGGCGGCCACGTCTCACTCGCCTTTTCGAGAGTGATGGCGACCCTCCCCTTCCGCATCGTCCTCCTCGACAACCGGCAGCAGCTGCCGACCATGGATGCCAACACCTATGCCCACGAACGCCGGGTGGTG
Organism: Candidatus Sulfomarinibacteraceae bacterium; assembly: GCA_963741385.1. GTDB lineage: Bacteria > Acidobacteriota > Thermoanaerobaculia > Thermoanaerobaculales > Sulfomarinibacteraceae > Sulfomarinibacter. Next base: position 183,667 of record CAVUHO010000014.1, on the reverse strand, counting down.
GACTATGACGAGGTGGCCGAGCACGTTCCCGCCGGCGATCGCTCGTGGGTGGTCATCATGACCTACGGTCACGTCCACGATCGCCACGTGCTCGGCAGACTCCTGGGCCGGGACTACGCCTACCTCGGGGTCCTCGGCAGCAGCGCCAAGATCCACGCGATGTTCGATCACATGAAGCAAGAAGGGATTGCCCCCGAAGGCCTGGAACGAGTCCACGCCCCGGTCGGGTTGTCGATCGGCAGCCACACCCCCGAGGAGATCGCGATCAGCATCGCGGGCGAGATCATCGCGGTCCGCAACGGCAAGGAGGTCGCGTGCCCACCCTCTCGTTCGTCCTGAACGGCCGCGACACCTCGGTCGAGTACGACGAGGGCATGCACCTGCTGGCTGTGTTACGGGAGGTCTGCGGTGTCACGACCGCAAAGGACGGCTGTGCACCGGAAGGCGTCTGCGGGTGCTGCACCATCCTCCTCGACGGCAAACCGTCGTTGTCGTGCCAGACCGACCCCCAAAAGGTCGCCGGGTGTGAGGTGGTGACCCTCGAAGGCCTGCCGGAACGGCAACGCCAACTGCTCGCCGCCGCCTTCGTCCACGAGGGCGCCGTTCAGTGCGGCTTCTGCACGCCCGGAATCGCCGTTCGCGCCGCCCACCTCCTCAACAAGGACCTGACGGCCGACCGCACCCGGGTCCAGCGGGCGCTGGCCGGCCACATCTGCCGCTGTACCGGTTACAACCGCATCGTCGATGCGATCCAGACCGCGGGAGAGGCCTGGCGCGAGAGCGGCGATCTGGAGGGCCGCCCACCGCGAACCAACCTGTTCTTCGGCGAGGCCTACGGACTCGAGCGATCTTCCGATGTTCCCGAGGGCGACGGAATCGGGGCCTCGAGCCCCCGCTACCGGGGTTGCGAGCAGACTCTCGGCGCCAAGGACTTCGTGGCCGACCTCAGCGTCGATGGCATGCTGCACGGGGCTCTGGTTCTGTCGGAACACCCGCGAGCACGGGTCCTCCGCATCCATCCCGCTCCGGCGCTGGCCATGCCGGGAGTCGAGTGTGTGCTCACCGCGGAGGACGTCCCCGGCGCCCGGAACCATGGCCTGATCGTCAAGGACTGGCCGCTGCTGGTGGCCGAAGGTGAAGCGACACGCTGCATTGGCGACGTGCTCGCCGTGGTGGTGGCCGACAGCCAGTACCGGGCGCGGGCGGCGGCGGATGTGGTGGAGGTCGATTACGAGGTGCTCGACCCGGTGTGCTCTCCCGAGGCGGCGTTGGCACACGACGCCCCAGCCATCCACGACGGCGGCAATCTGCTCGAGACCTGCGCGTTCGCCCGCGGCGATGTCGATGCCGCCCTTGCGGCTTCCGCCCACACCATCGAGGAAACGTTCACGACCCAGCGCATCGAGCACGCTTTTCTCGAGCCCGAGGCCTGTCTCGCCGCCCCGGAGAACGGCGGTCTGAAGATCTGGTCGCAGGGCCAGGGAGTGCACGACGACCAGCGCCAGATCGCCGCCATTCTCGGAGTCGATGTCGACCACATCGACGTCGAACTGGTGTCCAACGGCGGCGCCTTCGGCGGCAAGGAGGACCTGTCGGTCCAGGGCCACACCGCCCTCGCGGCGTGGCTCCTCCAGCGGCCGGTGAAGACGCGTCCTCACCCGCGAACAGTCGATCCGGATCCACCCCAAGCGCCACCCCCTCACCCTCCACTACACGGCAGGGTGCGACGCCGAGGGCCGCCTCACCGCGGTCCGCGCGCGCATCGTCGGCGACACCGGCGCCTACGCCTCGGTGGGCGCCAAGGTCCTCGAACGCGCGGCCGGCCACTCGTGCGGTCCCTACCGCGTGCCCAACGTCGACGTGGTGGCGCGGACCGTCTACACCAACAACCCTCCGTGCGGGGCCATGCGCGGCTTCGGCGCCAACCAGGCAGCCTTTGCCATCGAGGGCGTGCTCGACCGGCTCGCCGAGAAAGTGGGGATCGACGGCTACGAAATCCGCGAACGCAACGTGCTCGATCCCGGCGACCGCTTTGCCACCGGTCAGTTGATGAATGCCAGCTGCGGCATCCGGCAGACCCTCGAGGCGGTGCGAAAAGCATACAAGGGGGCCTCCAAGGCCGGCATCGCCTGCGGCATCAAGAACACCGGGATCGGCAATGGCATGGAGGACACCGGCAGGGTCGCGATCGAGGTCCTCGCCGAACGGCCGCCTCCAGATCCTCACCGGCTACACCGAGATGGGCCAGGGGCTGCACACCATCCTGCGCCAGGTGGTGTGTCAGGAGACCGGGATCACTCCCGACCTCATGGACGTGCGGACCGTGAGCCTGGCCGAGGTCGAGTGCGGCATGACCACCGCCTCGCGCGCCACCGCCTTCTGCACCGCTGCCGGCCGGATCGCCGCGCGTCAGCTGGCAGAGGCCCTCGCCACGTCCCCTCTGGCGGGTCTTGCGGGACGCCGGTTCACCGGTGAATTCATCTGCGATTTCACGACCTCGCCCGGCGCGGCGGTCGATGAACCCGTCACCCACATGGCCTTCGGCTTCGCGACCCAGGTCGTGATTCTCGACGAGGAGGGCAAGATCACGAAGGTCGTTGCGGCGCACGACGTGGGTCGCGCCATCAACCCGCAGTCCTGCGCCGGCCAGATCGAGGGCGCCGTCCACATGGGGCTCGGCTACGCCCTCTCCGAGGATTTTCCGTGCGTCGATGGGCACCCGGTCCACCTCGGCCTCCGCGACCTCGGGATCCTCCGCGCCGCCCACACGCCGGAGATCGAAGTGATCCTGATCGAGGTGCCCGACGGCGTTGGCGGCTACGGGTCCAAGGGCGTCGGCGAGATCGGCCTCGTACCGACCGCCGGCGCGGTCGCGGCAGCCCTGCACGCCCACGACGGCGTCTGGCGAAATGGGTTGCCGATGTCCGACGCTCCCGCAGCGCAGCCATCTCTTCCCCGCTCCCGCCGCCCTGCAGCAACCAAAGTCGATTGACCCGGCGCAATAACCCTCGCAATTCGTAACCCGCTGACATGCTGGCCCGTGAACTCCGACCGGACGCCCTGCCCGGAATCCTGGGTCGGGAAGTCCTGGATCGCACCAACGGTTGAGGCGGAGTAGAATCGTCGCAGGAGGGCATATGGTGTCTACCGCCAAGGACTCCGCGACCCGTGTGTTTCGTCTTCAAGGTGATTTGCACGGCGAGCCGCGGGTCTTCGTTCTCAAGCAAGGTGAGAACCCGGTCGGCGCCGACCCCACCAACGCCGTCTGCCTCCCGATTCGCCAGGTCTCCAGGCAACACGCCCTGCTCCGCGTCGATGGCAATCGCGTCCGGATTGAAGACCTGGGCAGCACGAACGGCACCTATGTCAACGGCGTCCGGGTCCGCAAGTCGCGGCTCGGACAGAACGACTGGGTCCAGTTCGGTCCGGTGCTGATGACGTTTGAATCGCTGGCGGCGGATGAGCACCAGCTCGCAATCCCCCTGGCAGTCGCGGAGGCACCCCCGGTTGGCGGGCTCGACACCGGGGGCATCACTACCGAGATCGGCATCCTACGCCAGACCTCGATCCCCTGGGCCGAAATGCTTGGCCAATGCGCCTCCCGCCTCATCAGTCGATGGAACCCCGACGTCGGCGGCGCCATGGAGCACCTCGCGGCGGCCACCAAGAGCGGAGCGGCGGCGCTGTTGACCCGCACCTCTTCGGGCGATGTGGTCGTGCAGGCGGCAACCGGAGACCTCGCCGTCCTCACGCCGTGGACCCGATCAGAAGCTCTCCAGAGCCTCCTGCCGGGAGCGGCCCAGCGGGCACCGATCAGCGTTCACACGCTCGCCTCGACCCAACCGGTCGCCGCCGCCGTTTCGTGGGGAGACACGAACTGGGAGGCGGCTCTGATCACCGCCGGCACCGAGATCAGCCCGTCGGAGCTCCGCTTTCTCGAGGTGGCGCTGCGCCTCTTCCAGTCCGCCACGGTGCCGGTGCCCGAAAACGGTCGGGCAGCGGCGCAGCCCGACCAGGCCGGCCTCGCCTACCCCGCGTGGCACGTGGTGGGCCGAACCCCCGCCATGCACAGGCTCTACCGCCAGGTGGCGACCCTGCTCAGGGGCACCATCCCCGTTCTCGTCACCGGCGAGACCGGCGTCGGCAAGGAGCACGTCGTCCGCATCCTCCACGCCTCCTCCGACCGCGCCGCGGGCCCGTTGCAGGTCGTCAACTGCACGGCCATTCCGGCGGACCTGCTGGAGGCAGAGCTCTTCGGCATCGAGGCCGGGGTGGCCACCGGAGTGACCCGCCGAACCGGCAAACTGCGTCTCGCCCACGGCGGCTTCCTCTTCCTCGACGAGATCGGCGACATGGACCCTGCCCTCCAGGCCAAGCTTCTGCGCGCGCTCCAGGAGGGAGAGGTTCACCCCCTTGGCGCCGCCGCTCCGATCACCGTCAACGTGCGGGTCGTCGCCGCGACCAACACCAACCTCGAACAACGCGTCCGCGACGGCCACTTCCGCAAGGACCTCTACTACCGCATCGCCGGCTGCGAGGTGCACGTGCCGGCGCTGCGGAACCGCCGCGAGGACATCCCCTCACTCGCCCACTACTTTCTCGAGCGCGCCGCGACCGAAAACCACAAGACGATCCGGGGCCTTTCGGTGAGTGCCCTCGAGGCCCTGCAACGTGCGGCGTGGCCGGGAAACGTACGCCAGCTGCAGCGCGAGCTGACCCGGCTGGTCACCAGCTGTCCCGCCGGTCACACCATCGAGAGCAACATGATCTCGCCCGCCATCCTGACCGAAAAGATCGTTGACGACGCCGAGGTCGACCTCGAGGACTTCGATCTCAAGCGACAGCTCGCGGTCGTCGAACAGCGAATCATCGAACGCGCGCTGGTACGGGCTCAAGGCAACCACTCCGAGGCCGCCCGCCTGCTCGGCGTCACCCGCAACGGGCTGAGCATGAAGATCAAGCGGTTGGGAATCGAACGAGCTTCGGAATAGGCAAAAAATTGGTCCGGCCGAAGGAGGGATGGCCGGACCAAAGAGCACCAGGAGGTATCGTGCTCAACCCATCAAGTGATCCTACCGTTCGGTTCGGGTGAGTGCCTACTCCCACCTTGCCCGCGAATCACCGCTCGATCGTCTCCCGGTCAACCACCGGTGGAGCACAGTTCGTGCCACACTGCGGCCCATTTCTGAAGATAATTGAAGTCTCTTGTTTCCAATATCTTCTGTGAGAGATACGGACAAAGGTTGATGACGAATCGTCGGCGTTGTTGGTCAGTTAGTATGCAGAATGCTCATTCGGTAAGCAACAGGGTCGAGACCACACCGAAAAACTGGTCGAGGTCGGCGTCGACGAACGATCGGTTCGCCGCGGGCGGAAGACCGACCTCTCCCCGGTTGACGACCACCACGTCGCCGCCGGCATGCTCGGGCAGGAACGCCGCCGGGTAGACGTTGAGGGACGAACCCAACACCAACAGAAGGTCTGAATCGGCCACCACCGCAGATGCCGTCTCGAGACTGTGAACCGGTTCTCCGAAAAAGACCACGTCCGGTTTGATGAGGCCGCTGCAGGGGCAATGCGGCACTTCCTCCTCCCGGATCGCCTGGAGCAGGTAGTCGAGGTCGAACTCGGCGCCGCACGAAAGACAGTGGCTGGTCCAGTAGTCACCGTGCACCGGGACCACGTTCTGCGAACCCGCCTTCTGGTGGAGCGAGTCGATGTTCTGGGTGACGACGGCGGTCAGCTTGCCTTCTGCTTCGAGGAGGGCGAGAAATCGGTGGGTCTGCGTGGGCTCGATGGAGTGGATGACGCCGAGGAAATCGCGGGTGAAATCGTAGAACGGCGCCGGGTTGCGACGGAAAGCGCTGATGTCGAAGACAGTCTCCGGGTCGTAGCGGCGGGTCACGTAGAGACCATTAGGACCACGGAAATCGGGAATCCCGGCCGCGGTGGAGATGCCCGCACCGGTGAGAGCGGCAACCCGATCCGCTCGACGAATCCGGTCGGCGCACTGCTTCGGGTCAAATCTCCGCGAATCGCGCAGCATCGAGGGGAGGATACCACCCGTCCACCGCCCGACTTCTTGCTGCCATACCGAACGAGGGAACGATGCCCATTCACCCTCCTGTCATCCCGACCGAGGAAGCGAAGCGAACGAGTGGAGGGATCCCTCCGCTACGGCCCTGCGGGCCTCCGGTCGGGATGACAGAGAGAGTGATTCGGTTCGCTACCGGTTTCGTCTTTGGCTTCGAGGCGGCAGTTCGCTCGCTCGGAATGAGCGTTCTTTTCAGCCAGAGACGCCCCCGGCCCAAACGCATCACCACCTCACCCCTTCATGACCTCAATGCCTCGCCGCCAACCCGACACGGGGTATATAGTAAACAGACGCCATGCAGGACATCGCCGCCATCCTCAACCGCCTGTCCATCGCCGTCCAGTTCGCGATCGTGACATGCCTCTTCGCCTATTTCCTGCTTCTCGGGCGGATCATCAAGCTGCGCGAGGTCCGGCTGTGGATGTTGGCCTGGTTGGCCGATGCGCTCGCGCTGGCGGCGGTCTTCGTCCACGCCTACGCCGACCTTCCGCCCGTAGGCCACCGCATCACCCTCGTCCTCTATCTGGCGGGCAAGGCGGTGTTCGCTATCCTCATCGTGGCCGGCGCCCGCAATCACCTCCAGCCTGGCATCGCCCGCGGCGTCTCCCCGCCCGCGCTGCTGGTGTTCGTCGCGGTGTGGAGCGTCGGCCTCGGTTTTTCGGTGCCCAGCCTGTGGCAGGCGCAACTCGCGGAGAGCACCCTGGTCGGTATCATCTTTCTCTCCGGCGGGATCGTCGTGCTGCGCAATCCGCGGTCGACGGTGTCGCGCTGGCTCGGCTGGGCCATGCTCTTCGAGGGCGCGATCTTCGCGTATTCCGCGCTGCTCCTCGCGCCGGGCCTCTGGGGCAATCAGTCCGGCTTCCCCTTCCTCAACTACTCGTCCTTCATCGATGCCGGCGCCGAGCTGATGCTGGCGCTCGCCTGCATCGCTGTGATCGCCGACCGCCGCGAAGAACAGCTCCAGTACGCCAACCGCGAGCTTCTCGAGTCGCAACAGCGGCTGAGCCGGTTGGTCGACACCGACCCCCTGACCAACCTCTCCAACCGCCGAGCCATGCGGCGGGCAATGGACTCGGCCATCGAAACCGGCGGCGTCATTCTCTTCATCGACATCAACCGCTTCAAGGAGGTCAACGACCTTTTCGGCCACAGCGTCGGCGACACCACCCTGCAGCGCCTTGCCCAGCTGATCACCGAGCAGTTTCGCCCCGAGGACCACGTCATCCGGTGGGGCGGCGACGAGTTCCTGGTGATCGCGCCTGGGATGGATCAGGGCAGCGCCCGGGCGCGCGTCGCCGCCATCAGAGAATCCCTGCGCCGCCCAGCGGGCGACACCCCGGCATTTTCCATCGCCGCCGGCATCGCCGAGCTTTTCCCCGGCGGCGACGCGACGGCGGCTCTCGAAGAAGCGGATCGCAGGATGTACGCCGAAAAGAAGCAAAGGTAGCGAACGGTGTCCGATCGATTCCGCCCGTTTTCACTCGACCACCTCACGTCGTGGATCGCCGATGAGCTCGAGGCCAAGGACTCTGTTTTCGGAATTCCGCGCGCCCTCGCCTTCTCCCCCGGCGCCGGCGACCCTTTCCGCACCGAGATCTACCGCCAGACGCTCGAGACACCCCTCGGAGTGGCCGCCGGCCCACACTCGCAACTCGCCCAGAACATCATCGTCGCGTGGCTGTGCGGCGCACGTTTCATCGAGCTCAAGACCGTCCAGACCCTCGACAACCTCGCAATCCCCAAACCGTGCATCGACATGCAGGACGAAGGCTATAACGTCGAGTGGTCGCAGGAGCTTGCCATCGACGAGTCCTTCCGCGAGTACCTCCACGCCTGGGTCTTGATCCACGCGCTGCACCGCCGGTTCGGTTTCCCAGGCGCCTCTCCCGGCGTCATTTTCAACCTCTCGGTCGGCTACAACCTGGAGGGCATCCGACAGCCGAATATGCAGCGATACCTGGACCGAATCGAAGATGCGGGCGACGACCTCGCCGCGTGCCTCGAGAGCGTGGCGCGTCGTTTTCCGGAACTCTCCGGCATCGAGGTGCCGTCGCGGATGTCGGACAACGTCACGCTCTCCACGATGCACGGCTGCCCGCCTGACGAGATCGGCGCCATCTCGGAATACCTGCTGCTCGAGCGCCGCCTCCACACCAGCGTCAAGCTCAACCCGACCCTCCTCGGGCCCGAACGGGTGCGCGGGATCCTCAACGACTCACTCGGCTTCACCAACATCACAGTCCCCGACGAAGCCTTCGCCCACGACCTCATGTTCGCGGACGCGGTGTCGCTGATCGGAGGGCTGCGGGCTGCCGCGGGACGGGTCGGCCTGCAGTTCGGCGTCAAGCTCACCAACACCCTCGAGGTCCGCAACCACCGCCGGGTCTTCGACGCCAAAGAACAGACGATGTACCTCTCTGGCCGCCCATTGCATGCGCTCACGGTCTCCCTCGCTCACCACCTGACCGAAGCCCTGGACGAACCGCTGCTGATGTCGTTTTCAGGCGGCGCTGATGCGGCCAACACACCCGCTCTGTTGCAGTGCGGTCTTCGCACCGTCACTGTGTGCTCGGATCTGCTCAAACCGGGCGGCTATCTGCGGCTGGGGCAGTACCTCGGAAACCTCAGAAAAGCCATGACGGCCGCCGGCGCCTCCAACCTCGGGGAGTTCATCCGCAGCGGTTCGCCTTCACGCCCGACGGCGGACGCCGCGGCCGCTCACAACCTCGCGCGGTACGCCGCCGCAACCGTGGCGGAAACCGCCTATCACGCCGACACGTTCCATCGGGACCACACCAAAACCACCCGGCGTCTCGGTCTCTTCGATTGCATCCACGCCCCGTGCACCGACATCTGCGACGTTGCGCAAAAGGTCCCCGAGTACATGAGGCGGGTCCGCGACGGCGACCTGGCAGGCGCCGCAGCCGTCACCCGGGAAGACAACCCACTCGCCTCCATCCTCGGGCGCACCTGCCACAATCCCTGCGAACCGGTGTGTCTGCGGACTCACATGGACCAACCGCTGGCGATCCGCGAGATCAAGCGGTTTATCACCGACCACGAGAAGGCCGCCGGAGAGGATCGGCGAGGCCGCCTGTCTGGACCGCCGGTGGCGGTGGTGGGGGGCGGACCGTGCGGTCTCGCAGCCGCCACCTTTCTCGCACGAGGAGGCCGCGACGTCACGGTTTTCGAGGCGCGCCCTTCGAGCGGCGGCATGGTCTCAGCCACCATCCCGGGCTACCGGGCACCCCACTACGCGGTCGAACGCGATCTCGAACGGGTCCGTCGTCTCGGGGTCGAATTCCGCTATGGTCAGGATGTCGGCGCCACTCTCTCCCTGGACGCGCTTCGCGAGGAGGGATTCGCGACCATCGTCATCGCAGTCGGCGCTCGCCGGGGTCGGCCCCTGGGTCTCGACGGCGAGGATGCTGACGGGGTTTTCGACGGACTCGACTTTCTGCGCGCAGCGCGAACCGGGGACGCACCCGACATCGGCCGGCGCATCGGGATCATCGGCGGCGGCGACGTCGCCATGGACTGCGCCCGGACGGCACGACGGCTCACCGACGGCGAGGTGACCGTGTTCTATCGGAGAACGCGCAAGGAGATGCCGGCCCAGGACGAAGAGCTCCGCGACCTCCTCGATGAAGGCGGGCGACTCGTCGAACTCGCGGCACCGCATCGCCTCGAGGTGGCTGAGGGTCGGCTCCGAGGGGTCGTGATGGACACGATGGAGCTCGGTGCGGCCGACGCATCGGGCCGCCGCCGGCCCCAGGTGGTGGCCGGCGCCGAGTACGAGGTCGCGCTCGACACCTTGATCGTCGCCATCGGTCAATTGCCCGATCTGGGTGTCTTCGCGGGTCAGAAGGTGGCCCTCACATCATCAGGCTATCTCGAGGTCAACCCCGCGACGCTCGAGACCTCGTTGCCGGGTGTGTACGCGGGCGGCGACATCATCAGTACCGGCCCGGTCAGCATCGTCAAGGCTGCCGGCGACGGTCGCCGGATCGCAGAGGCGATCCTCGCCAACGGGTCCACACCTGAGGAGGCCCAACCGAAACCAGCTCACGGGTGGCCGGTTTTCGACCGCATCGACCTGATGCGGCGCCGCGCGAGGATCGAACCGAGGGTGGCCATCCCCCACCTTTCCCCGGCCAGCCGGACCGGTTTTGACGAGGTGATCGAAACTCTGACGCCCGAAAACGCAGTCCGGGAAGCCGCCCGCTGTCTCGACTGCGACGTCATGTGCTCCACCTGTGACGGCGTCTGCCCGAACCGAGCCATCATCACCTACACCGCACGACCTTCGATTCTCGAGCTTCCCGCTCTGACCATGGATCAAGGCCGGATGACGCCGTCACAGGTGGTTTCGTTCAAGGTTGCACAAGGACCCCAGGTGGCCGTGCTCGCCGACGCCTGCAACGAGTGCGGCAACTGTGTCACCTTCTGCCCGACCTCGGGCCGGCCGTGGCGCGACAAACCGAGGCTCTACCTCCACCGCGGCGACTTCGAGTCCCAGGACGACAACGCCTTCATGCTGCTGCACTCCAACGGCACGCGAGGAATTCAGGCTCGATTCGGCGGCGAGCTGCACGAGCTGTTCGAGGGATCGCGTCTTCGGTATGCGTCGCCTCACCTGGCGATGGAACTCCACCCGGAGACTTTGAAAGTGCAGACCTCACGGCCCTCAGGTCCGGATGCCCCCTCCGGTGGATTCGATCCCACGCATCTCGGTGCCATGATCACGCTCCTCCAGTCTTTGACCGAATCCATGCCCGAACTGCCAGTCGTGGATGCCGAACCTGCATGGTTGATCGACTCCACGGTCGACAGCTAGCAAAACGGACAAACCACAGATCCACCCACTCGGCAGCCGGGACGGCTGCCCCGCAAGGAGAGAACCCTCGGGATTATTGTGGGGCACGCGTCCCGCGTGCCGGGCGGGCGGGTTAGACTGGTGCACGATGAGAACCCGATACGTCAACCTGAGGATTCCGAGCGAGGGCAACAGCACCCAGTTCGCCGAGCTCGTGGTCGAGAACGGCCGTTTCGAAGATGTCCTGCCCGCCGGAGGCGCCACGGCGGCGGGTGGCGAACAGTGGGTCGATCTTGAAGGCGCACTGGTCTTGCCGGGTGTGATCGACTGCCACGTCCACTTCGACGATCCAGGCTTCACCCATCGCGAGAATTTCGAAACCGGAACCAGCGCGGCGGCTGCCGGAGGCGTCACCTGCGTCGCGGACATGCCGTGCACCTCGTTGCCGCCGATCACCGACGTCGACGCCCTGTCCAACAAGCTGCAGGTCATCCGGTCCAAGGCTGTTGTCGACTATGTCCTGTGGGGGGGCGCCTCCGCCAACTCCCTCGGACAACCCGGTTGGCAGGAAAAACTGACCGGCCTCGCCGACGCAGGGGTCGGGGCCATCAAGGTCTACCTGCTCTCGGGGATGGAGTCCTTTCGCGACGTCACGGGTAACGCCCTCCGCGAGATCTTGATGCACACCTGTCGGCTGGGAATCCCCGTCGGCGTCCACGCCGAGGACCGCTCGATCGTCCAACAGCTGACGCGGCAGGCTCACGACGACCACGAGGATTCCCCGGCGGCCTATGCGGCCTCGCGCCCGTCCCGGGCCGAGGTCGCCGCCGTGGCCACCTGTATCGAGGCCTGCCGGGCCACCGGGGCACGAGTTCACATCGTCCACCTCGCATCCGGCGAGGCCCTCGATCTGATCAGCGCCGCACGTTCGGAGGGACTCCCGATCTCGGCCGAAACCTGTCCCCAGTACCTCGAGTTCGCCATCGAGGACTTCGAACGTCTCGGATCGATCCTCAAGACCGCACCGGTGGTCAAGACTGCGGGTGATCGCGACCGGCTGTGGAAAGGCCTCGCCGCCGGCGAGCTCTCATTTGTTGCCACCGATCACGCCGCCGGCCAGTGGCCCGAGGAGAAGCACTCTGCTTCGGTGTGGAGCGACTACGGCGGCATCCCGGGGGTCGAGCTCATGCTGCCCTACCTTTTCTCCGAGGGCGTCCGCGGCCGCCGTCTCAGCCTCGAGCGCCTGACGCAGATCACCGCGTCCGAGCCCTCACGCTTCCTTGGAATCGACCACCGCAAAGGCCAGCTCCGGGCCGGTTATGATGCGGACTTCGTGGTTTTCGACGAGCGGCGGCGTTGGACGGTCCTCGCGGAGGAACTCCACAACCTCAACCGCTACACGCCGCTCGAAGGCCGCGAGCTCACCGGTCGTGTGCGCTCGACCTTTGTCCGCGGCCGCAAGGTCTTCGATCGCGCCAACGCCGGCAGCGTCGAATTCGGAGAGCCCGGGTTCGGGACGTGGGTCCGCCGAGGCGTCGCGTGAACGACGACGCTGCGCCGGTGATCCTGCTGGCCAACGGGGTCGTCGTCACCGGATGGCAGGACCCCAACATCGTGTTCGACGGCGCAGTCGCATGGTCCGGGGATCGCATTCTCGACGTCGGTCCGGCCTCCGCACTCCGCGCCAGATACCCGGCGGCGGAACCGGTGGACGCGCGCGGAGGGATGATTCTGCCGGGTCTGATCAATCTTCACCACCACTTCTACTCGGCCCTCGCCCGGGGTCTCGCTCCGGCCTCGGTCCCTCAGGATTTCGGGCAGATCCTCGACCGGCTGTGGTGGCGGTTGGATCGCGCGTTGACGCCGGAAACGGTGAGGCTCTCCGCCCTGCTCGGAGCCACCGACGCCATCCGCTGGGGCTGCACGACGGTATTCGACCACCACGCCTCGCCTTCGTGTCTCAGAGGCAGCCTCGGCATCATCGGCCGCACTCTCACCGAGGCCGGCTTGTCCGGCGTTCTGTGTTACGAGGTCTCCGACCGGAACGGTCACGACGAGGCGGTCGCCGGGCTCGTCGAGAACCTCCGCTTCATCGAACGACACCAGGACAACCCGCGGTTGCGCGGCACCATCGGTCTCCACGCCAGCTTCACCCTCACCGATGCGACCCTCGACGAGGTGGCGAGCCGCCGGCCGGATGGTTGCGGCTGCCACATCCACATGGCCGAGGGCTCCCTCGACTTTCAGGTCTCGGAAATGGCGTTCGGGGCGGCGCCCCTTGAGCGGCTGGAGCAACGGGGGCTGCTCGACGAGCGCGCCCTCCTGGTGCACGGAGTTCATCTGACATCGGAGGGCCGGGCGGTGGTCGCCCGCAACCATTCGGTGCTCATCCACTGCCCGGAGTCCAACGCCAACAACGGCGTCGGGCGGTTCGACGTGGAACGGGCGGCCGGCGAAGGCTGCATGATCGCTCTCGGTACCGACGGGATGTCGTCGGCCATGTTGCGGTCGCTGCGGTTCGCCTTTCTCATCCAGCGCGCCGGCCGTGAAGACCCGACGGTAGGGTTCGCCGCCCACCCCCGGATTCTGCAGAACAACGTCGAGGTGGCACGCCGTTTTTTCGACGAGCCCCTGCTCGGCGAACTCTCTCCTGGGGCGCCGGCCGACATCTGCGTCGTCGACTGCCCGCCGCCGACTCCGCTGACTGGTGACAACCTCTTCGGCCACCTGGTCTACGGTGCGGCCGAAGCTCCCGTCCGCCACACCATCGCACGGGGTGAGTTTCTTCTCGAGGATTTCCGCCACACCACCCTGGACCCACAGGCGATCGCCGAGATCGCCCGCACCGAGGCGCCGGGGCTGTGGGAAAGGTTCTCTTCGATCGGCGCCTCCCCCGTCGACTGGCTGCCGATGTAACGTTCAAACGTCTGAACGTTGAACGTTGAGCGTTCGAACGATTGAGAGCCCAAACCTGTCCTGGAGTTCACGCCACAACCGGAAGCGAACGAAATCGCCCATCCTGTCATCCCGACCGAAGGCCCGCAGGGCCGAAGCGGAGGGATCTGCGGGGCGGCTCCAGGAATTATCGTGCTTCAAGCCACCCCCCGGATTCCTCCACTCGCTCACTTCGTTCGCTCGGTCGGAATGACAGGGAGGGAACGGTTTCGCTGCGTTTGTCGGCTTGACAGGGAGGGAACGGTTTCGCTGCGTTTGTCGGCTTGACAAGGATGGAAGGGCTTGACTGCGTTTGTCGGCTTGACAGGGAGGGAACGGTTTCGCTGCGCTTGTCGCCTTGGCAGGGATGGAACGGTTTCGCACCCTTGCCTGGAACGACAGGGTTGTGGGCCGGGTTCGCTCCCTGGTTCAGGATGACGTCAGTTGCAATTGGCAGTCGGATTCAACATGAGTTGAGGTCACCAGTTTCTGATTTCCGGGTCAACCGATCTTGCAAACGTCGTCGAGCCCGAAGCGTCGCCGGAGTGCCTGACCGACCCTCTCGAGTCCGGCGGTGAGATAGGCGGTCTCGGCGCCGATGCCGAGCCTGAAAAAGCGGTCCATCCCGAACGTGTCGCCGGCGAGGATGAAGACGCTGTGTTCCTCCCGCAACCACTCGGCCAGCTCGGTCGAGTTGATGTCCAGGGCGTAACGCAAGAAAGCCATCCCCCCGGCCCGCGGTGGAGTGAAGCGAAACACCTCGCCGAACCCGCGGACCCATTTGTTGATGAGTTCGAGATTGATGCGGAGCATTGCCCGATTCCGTTCCAGGATTCGCGGGCGTGTCCCTGGCGACAGCGCGATCTCGGCGATCCGGTTGCTGAGGATGCCCGCGGTGATCGAGGTGTAGTCGTGGTACGCCCAGGAGTCGCCGATGACGGTGTCGGGACCCACCAGCCAACCGAGCCGCAGACCGGGCAGGGCGTAGGCCTTCGACAACCCGCCTGCGACCATGACACGGTCGTACATGCCGGCGAAGCTCGGGAGTTCGATACCGTCGAGCTCGGCCCCCCGGTACACCTCATCGGCATACACCCAGGCGCCGACCGCTTCCGCAATCGCCACGATCTCCTCCATCCCGGCCTCGCTCAGAGTGGCGCCGGTGGGGTTGTTGGGGTTGCAGACGGCGATCATCTTCGTTTTCGGCGTCACCAGCCGTCGGAGCTCCTCAAGATCCGGCGCCCAGCTGTCGTGTTCACGGAGGTGGAAGGCCTTCGGCGTCGCGCCCATTTCCTCGACGATGCCCCAGATCTGCATGTAGTTGGGGACCATCATCACCACCTCGTCGCCGGGTTCGACCAGGGTGTGGCAGGCGATGAAGTTTGCCTCCGAGGAGCCGTTGGTGACCAGCACGTTGTCCACCGACTGGTTCCGGTAGAGATCCGCAATCCGCTCCCGCAGCGGGACCGCGCCGTTGGTCTGGCCATACCCGAGGACGGTGTCCGCAAGACCTGCAACCTGCCCGGGTTCGAGCAGTTCATTCAACGTGAACGGGTGAAACCCGCTCTCGGTCAGGTTGTACTCGACCGTGTTCTCATAGACGGACTGCACCCGTTCGAGCTCGAATATGGGGATTCTCATGCCTGCACCCCGGGGTGTTCGCCGCAGCCGAGGCGGCGCAAAATCGCCGGATCGAGGCGGCTGCCGGAGACGACCGCGACGACCCGTTGACCGGCAAACCTCCGTCCGGAGTTCATGACCGCGGCCACCGTCAGCGCCGCCGCCCCCTCCGCGGCCGTCACCTCTTTTTCATACAGAAGACAGATGGCCCGCTCGATCTCGGTCTCGTCGAGCAGGATGAAGTCGTCCACGTAACGACGGCACAGATCGAAGGTCACCGAACCGTCCTCGATGCCGCCCGCGGTGCCGTCGGCGATCGTCGGCGCCTCGTCGGCCTGGACGATCTTGCCGGCCTCGAGGGACTGGAACATCACGCACGAGTTGCGCGGCTGGCACCCGATCACCTGGATCTTGGGGTCGACCGCCTTGAGGTAGGCGGCGATTCCGGAGATCAAGCCTCCCCCGCCCACCGGGACGAGCACGGCATCGACCCCGTCAAGCTGTTGCCACAACTCGACGCCGACGGTTCCCTGGCCGTGGACCACCTCGACGTCGTTGTAAGGCGAAATCCAGACGTGATCGCCGGTGCGGGCGAATTCGTGTGCGTGCTCCTCGGCCTCAATACAGTTGTCGCCGACCATCTCGAACGGAATTCCGCTACGGCGAAGCAGATCCACCTTGACCCGTGACACCGTCCGCGGAATGAAGAGCTTGCCGTGCAGGCCGAAGATGTCCACCGCGTGCGCAAAGGCCATGCCGTGGTTGCCGGTGGACGCTGCCACCAGGAGGCGGCTCGATTGATCTGCAGTCAAGGACACCACCTTGTTGACGACACCGCGGAGTTTGAACGACCCCGTTTCCTGGAGGTTTTCCAGCTTGACGTGAACGTCGGCGGCAACCAGCTCGGACAAGGCGAGAGAACGCCGGCAAGGCGTCCGTCTGACAAACGGCGCGATGGCGCTGGCGGCGTTCTCGATCGCTGCTCTCACAGGGAGTCACCTTAGCCGATCGCACCGGTATTGCACAGCTGCCGCAATGTCTCGGATCTGAAATCCCCCATGACACGAAAAACCCCCGAAGCGCTCGGCGCTCGGGGGTTTTCCACAGCAAACGGCTTTCGTCAGTCCTTGGCGATCTCGAACAGAGACTTGAGGGCGACCACAAGCACCGCCGCCGAGATGAAGGTCACGACATTGTAAAGCACGGCCGTGACCGCCATGCCGATCATCGGGATGGCGACGACCGATGTCGCCGACAGCATCAGTCCGATCGCCGCCAGCAGAAATCCCTTGGTCTCGGACGCCGTCACGTTCATGAACCCCACGACCAGACCCAGGACCGCCAGCACCCAGTACATCCACGTTTCAGCGATCAACAGACCGGCCACGATGCAGATCACGAACCCGACGATAAACGCCCATTTCCCCATGTTTCCCATGATGCACTCCTCCAAAAAAAATTATTCGACCACTGGTCTGGGCGTCATGATACCGCGGAACCCTGGAAATTCATGAAAAAGGCCGCCAAACCAGGTCCGGCGGCAAAGGCCGAAGCCGGTCCCCATCGTCACAGAATCAGTCGGTGAGCTTGTTGAGGATGCTCCCGAGGTTCTTCCATTGCGTCTTCGCCCAGTCGGAGATGTCCTGGACCTTGCCACCCACCTTGATCGCGGTGTTGTAGGAGGCAACGCGATCCCAATCGACCACGTTCCACCACGCCTCGATGTAGTCCGGGCGGCGGTTCTGGTAGTTCAGATAATAGGCGTGCTCCCAGACATCCAGACCGAGGATCGGAATGCCGGCGCCGGTCGAAACCGGGTTGTCCTGATTCGCCGTCTTGGTCACCAGCAATTGACCGTCCGAACCCACGCAGAGCCACGCCCACCCGCTGCCGAAGACCGTCGCTGCCGCCTTGGCGAACTCCGCCTTGAAGGCATCGAACGAACCAAACCGGCTCGTGATGTCGTCGGCGAGACCGCGCGACGGCTGGCCGCCGCCCTTGGGTTTCATCACCGTCCAGAACAGGGAGTGGTTGACGTGGCCACCGCCGTTGTTGCGGACCGCGGTCCGGATGTCTTCCGGGATGGCGTCGAGGTTGGCGATCAGCTCGATGGCGGTCTTTTTCTGGAGTTCGGGGTGACTCTCGAGAGCCGCATTGAGGTTGTTGATATAGGCCTGATGGTGTTTGGTGTGGTGGATGCCCATGGTTCGCGCATCGATGTTGGGTTCGAGGGCGTTCACGTCATAGGGCAGATCGGGCAGTTTGAAGCTCATTCTTCCTCCTCGTTGATCAGCGTTTCCGATGTTTTGTAATGAGTCGCAGTCGCAGACTCACCGTGTGCAACCAGGCTGGTGGCTCGGGGATTCCCGGATCAGCCGGACACATGGGGAAATCACTCCGACAGAATCAGGGCCGCCAAGGCCTCCGCGAGGTATTCGTACTGCGTGATGCTGTTGTAGAGCTGCGCCGAAATTCGCAGCAAACGACCCGGCGGCGACGGCCAGGGGATCACCGGGACCTCGATCGCCCACTCGCGGTACAACTGGTCCTGGAGGGCGTCGCGGCTGAAGGCGTCTCTCTTCTCGCCACCCTCGGAATTCGGTAGAGCGATCGTCGCCATACTGCCGATCATCGAGTCCGGGCACGCCCGGTTGACACCGAGGGCCTGGCACAGCCCTCCGCGCGCTTTCAATGCCAACGCATGGTTGCTCCGCCGCACCTCATCCCAGCCACCCTCGACCATGCTTTCGATTTCGGCGATCGCCACCGGTACGCTCAACCACGCCGAGGGGTCGCGGGTCCCGGTCCAGTCGTGCTCGAGGTGGAATCTCGAACGCCTGCCCACCACCGCGTTGGCACCGTGGCTGATAACCAGCGGCCGCACCGATTTTCGGAGATCTTCACGGACGTGGAGAAACCCCGCCCCCTTCGGAGCGCACAGCCACTTGTGGCAGTTTCCCGTGTAATACGCGGCTCCAAGATTCTCCAGGTCCAGTTCGACCATGCCCGGTGCGTGGGCGCCGTCTACCAGAACATCCACACCGCTGAGCTGTGCTTCGCGAACCAGGTTCGTCACCGGCAGGACGAGCCCGGTCTGGCTGGTCACGTGGTCAACCAGGAGCAGCCGGGTACGCGGTGTCACCCGATCGAGGATCGCCTCCAAAACCTCGTCCTCCGACCGCAGGGGATAAGGCACGTCCGCCACCACGACCGACGCCCCGGCGCTGGATGCGACGGCCATGAGTGCGTTCCGGCAGGCGTTGTATTCGTGGTTCGTCGTCAGCAGCTCGTCCCCGGCTCGCAGATCGAGGCTGCGAAGAACAGTGTTGACGCCGGTCGTGGCATTGGCGACGAATACGAGGTTCTCGGAGGAGGCTCCTACGAAATGGGCCAGACTCTCTCGCGCCCGGTCGAGCAGGACCTGGTAGCGTCTTTCGAAGAACCGAACCGGTTCAGACTCCAACAGGTCGCGGATCCGATCCTGCTCGACGCGGACGGCAGTCGGCGCAGCACCGAATGACCCGTGGTTGAGGAACACGATTCCCGGGTCGAGACCCCAACGGTCCCCCAGCGGTCCCGGGTCAGGCAGCGGTCGTTTCACCCGGCTATTGTCATCGATCCGGCGGTTCAAAGACCAGTCACTTCAGCCCGCTGCACTGATCTCGTCAATTCGCGTTCTGCGCCAAGCTGTGGAGCCGTTCATCTTCGAACTCGTCGCCCTTGTACCAGGTCGGCATGTCATCGAGGTTCGCCACCTCGAAGGCGAGTTCGAATCCCAGACGGGCGTCCTCCACCAGTCCTTCGTAGTTCCAAGCCTCGTCGACCTCGTCGCTCGGCCGGTGGTAGTTATTTGCGATCCACTCGGCGTAACGCGCCTCTCCCCACCCCTCCGGACGATCGATGAAGTCGGTCCCCGACTTGAACCAGATCGCCGGCACACCGATGCGGGCAAAATTGAACTGGTCGGAGCGGTAGTACCAGCCGGAGCGCGGGGTCGTGTCCTCCTCGACCCTGCGCCCCTGCCGCGAAGCCGCCTCGGCCAGGAGATCTTCGAGGGTGGACTTCCCCTTGCCGAAGATCGTGATGTCCCTGGTTCTTCCCCACACGTTTCCGAGTTCGAAGTTGATGTCCGCCGCGATCTTGCCGGGCGCGAACGTCGGATGCTGTGCGTAGTACTTCGACCCCAGCATCCCCTGTTCCTCGGCGGCGACAAACAGGAACAGGAGGCTGCGCCGCGGCGGAACGTCGAGCGCGGCGAAGGCCTCGGCCAGCGACAGGGCCTGCGCCATCGCGACACCGTTGTCGAGGGCTCCGTTGTAGATCCGGTCGCCGGTTTCATCCGGCTCGCCGAATCCGAAGTGATCGTGGTGGGCGGAGATGACGACCGCCTCGTCTGCAAGCTCGGGGTCTCCACCGCGAAGCAGACCGCCGACGTTGGCGGTCTCGGTGGTCCGAACCTGCGCCGTGAGATCGAGGGAGGTGCGGAGATCAAGCGCCACCGGTCGGAAGTCCCGGCTGCGAGCCGACTCCACCAACGCATCGAGATCCAACCCCGAGCTCGCGACCAGCGTGCGCGCCGCGTCCTCGGTCATCCACGCCTTGAGCTGCAACCGCGGCTCGTCGCCGGCAGGAACTTCGAACTGCTCTCCGCTCCAGCCCGTCTGCACCACTTTCCACGGGTACCCCGCCGACTCCGTGGTGTGGATGATGACCGCCCCGACCGCGCCCTGGCGGGCCGCGCTCTCGAACTTGTAGGTCCAGCGGCCGTAATAGAGCTTCCGCTCGCCGCCAAACAGCCCCGGATCCCAATCCGGGTCGTCATTGAGCATGAGCAACACCGCACCCTCGAGGTCCTGCCCCTTGAAGTCGTCCCACCCCTCCTCGGGAGCTTCGATCCCGTAGCCGACGAAATACACCGGTGCGTCATCGATCGCCGCTCCGGGTTGCTGCACACCGATACCGCCCAGGTATTCGTCCCAGCGTCGAATGGAGACATCGACTCCCTCCCGACCCGTGAACGTCCACCGTTCGGGAAGTTCAGTCGTCAGCCCGACGAGAGTGAGCGGCTGCTCCCACGAACCACCGGCGAACGCCGGTTCGCAGCCGGCCTCCGCGAGGCGCGAGGCCAGGTAGGCACGAGCCAGACGGTCTCCCTCAGAACCCGGTCCGCGCCCCTCGAACTCGTCCGAAGCCAGCTGCGTCACGTCCCGTTGCAACCCCTCGGCGCCGATCACTGCAGCCGCTTCCGCCATGTCTGCAGTCTGGGTCCCATCGGGTGGCGCGGAAACCCTGTCGACCCCTCCGCAACCCACCGCGGCCCACACCACGAAACTCAAGATTCCGGCCGTCGTTCGCATTGTGACCCCCTCCGTCAAGCCTCATGTTCCGACGACAACCAGCGATGGTGGCGCCGCCACGGTCAGCCTAACAGATACGAGCACAGCGGCGTCGAAAATTCAGCCGTGGCCGAGGTATCATGAACCGTCCGCTGCGCAGAAAATTCTTCAGGAGGCGGCTCCATGGTCAACGCGATCGTCCTGCTCAACGTCGAGAGCGCCCGGATCAACTACGTGGCGGAACAGCTGGTGGAGTTCGACGGCGTGTCCGAGGTCTACTCGGTGGCGGGTCAGTACGACCTGGTGGTCATCATCCGCGCCCGCGACGACGAACAGGTCGCGAGTCTGGTGACCGAACAGCTGCTGCAGGTCGAGGGCCTGATTTCGTCGGAGACCCTGATCGCCTTCCGCACATTCTCACGTCACGATCTCGACGGAATGTTTTCAGTCGGCCTGGACTGATTCCTCACTCCATCCCGGCGCGATCGCCTTCAGAACCGCCTCGCGAACATTTTGAAAAGCGGCATGAGTGGGATCGACGAGTTCGAAATGTCCGGCTCCGGAGATCTCAACCACTGCGACCATTTCCCCCATCTGACGGGCGGCTTCGGCGAACGAGGTCGCTTGAGTTCTGGGGACGATCGGATCCAGTTCACCGATCACCAGGATCTGGGTGATGCCGAACGGGACCATGGCGATCGGTGAGGCGCGTTGGAGCCGATCTGAGACATCGGACAGGGCGCCGCCGAGCAACGGTTCCACCGCGGCCCCGCAGCCGTCCGGCGCCGCGTAGGCCGCGAGATCGGTGATGCCGGCCAGGGCCACAACGCCGTTGAGAGCCAGCGGGGCCTCGCCGCGGAGCGGGTCCTCCCCTTCCAGCCGCTTCCGAGCCGCGAGCCACAGGGCCAGGTGCCCGCCCGCCGAGTGCCCGACCGCAGCGACGCGGTCGAGATCGAGGTCGTATTCCGAAGCAATCTCCCGTAAGTGGTCGGCCGCATCGGCCACATCCTGAAAGGTCCCCGGCCAGCCACCCCCGTCGTCACCGACCCGGCGGTACTCGATGCTCCAGGTTGCGATCCCCGCACCGGTGAGGGCGTCGGCCAAGCCTGAGATGTAGCCGAGGTCGTACTCGGCCAGCCAACAACCGCCATGGATCACGATCGCCACCGGGTAGGGGCCGTCGCCTTCGGGCAGCCGCAGATCGCCGAACTGGAGCGGGTCGCCGCCGTAGGCCAGCCGGTGGTCAGGGGCGGGGCGGGGCAGCGCCAGGGAGTCGGCAGCGGTCATCACGGCCGTCAATTCTCCCGGCGGCCCACCGCACGCCACCGCCGCGATCGACAACAACAACACGCCGCAATGCCTGCCTTCCACTCAGCCTCCATTCGCACTACGTCACCTGAGCGCGCGACCGGAACTCCGGCCGGTCCCAGAGCCGCTCGTTCATGATTCTCCGCAACACCGTCACGGCATCCCAGATATCCACGAACCGGAGGTAGGCCGGCGTCATCCCGAAACGGAGAATGTCGGGCGCCCTGAAGTCGCCGACCACCCCTTCGGCAATCAATGCCTGCATGACGGCGTACCCGTCCGGGTGGCGCAGCGAGACCTGGCTGCCCCGTCTTTCGGCCTCCCGGGGCGACGCGAGCTCGAAACCGAAATCGCCGCACTCCCGTTCGACGAGGGCGATCAGAAGCTCGGAGAGCGCGACCGACTTGGCCCGCAGCCGATCGATACCGATGTCCGCGATGCTCTCGACGCCGCACTCCAGGGCCGCCAGGCTGAGAATCGGCGGCGTCCCGACCCGCAACCGCCCGACGCCCCCTGCCGGTGCGTACAGGGTTTCGAAATCGAACGCCGCGGCATGCCCCATCCAACCCCACAGCGGAGATTCCAGGGCCCCGTGGTGGCGCCGCGCCACGAAGGCGAAGGCGGGCGCTCCTGGGCCGCCGTTGAGGTACTTGTAGCCGCAACCCACCGCGAGATCGACGCCGCAACCGTTGACGTCAACCTTTACCGCACCGACGGAGTGGGCCAGGTCCCACAGCGCCACGGCACCGGCGTCGTGGGCCGCCGCGGTCATCGCCCCCATGTCGTCCATCTCCCCGGTCCGGAAGTCCACATGGGTGAGCATCAACACCGCAACGTCGGCGCCGAGCGCCCGCTCGATTTCACGGTGCGGAACCAACCGGAGATCGACGCGGTCGCCGAGAAGGTTCCGGAGTCCCTGCGCGACGTAGAGATCGGTCCCGAAATTCTCGACATCCGACAGGATCACCCTGCGGTCGGGTCGCAGGTGGAGGGCGGCGGCCAGCAACTTGAAGAGGTTGACCGAGATCGAGTCGGCGATCATCACCTCGTCCGCCGCGGCGCCGATCAGCGGTGCGATCTCGCCCGCCACCCGCTCCGGCAAATCGATCCAGCCGGCCGCGGTCCAGCTGCGGACGAGGCCACTCCCCCACTCCCGGTGCACAACCTCATCGACCCTCGCCGACGCGCTTCGGGGTGGCGGCCCCAGCGAGTTGCCGTCGAGGTAGATAACGCCGTCCGGCAAGAAAAAGCGATCGCGGAAACCGGCGATCGGGTCGCGTTGATCGAACTCGAGGACCTCGTCCCGTGATGCCGGCGTTTTCACTGACCGTATTGTGCCACGACCGGAAGAAGATGCGACAGAGCGGAGCGCCGTAGTCGGTCTGCCAGCCGTTGAAACCTCTCGAGAGGATCGGGGTACCGTCACGGCGCCGGTAAGATCAGCCGAGATCCATGAGCTGCCGCACCGCGATCGCGCCGAATAGGGCCAGCGCCAGCACCAGGGTCGCGGTCGCCGCCGCGCGGTTTCGGAGCTCGCCCACATGCTCCCGCCGCGAGTTGAGCCAGAGAAGGCTGCCCGCGAGCAGCGGCATGAAAAGACCACCGGTCAACGTGTAGATCTTGATGATCCAGAGCGGCCGGCCGAGGAAGAGCAGGGCGATCGGCGGCAGGGCGAGATAGAGGAGATACCCGCGGTACGCGACCCCCTTGGTGTCGACGGCGATATCGTACCGGCCCCGCAGGGCATTCACGAAATCGGCGAACAGGTAGGGCACGCCGTTCCACACTCCGAGGGTGCTGGTGAAGACCGCACCCCAGACGCCGACGAGGAAGAGCACTGCCGCGGCATGACCCGTGGCCGCCCCCATCCGCGCAGCAGTCGCCTGCCGGATGGCGTCGCCGCACGCCACCAGCCCCTCGCTGCCGGCAGGCATCCCGTTCCCTCCGCTCAAAACCGCGGCCGCCAGCACCAGCATGGCGATGCCGAACAACCCGGTGAGAAGGTAGCCGACCCCGAGATCCACCCGAACCGTGCCGAGGACCGCAGAACCGGTCCAACCCTTTTCCCGGATCCAGTAGCCGTACGCCAGCAAGGTGACGCTGCCACCGACCCCCCCCATCAGGCTCAAGGTCGCCGCAGCCGAACCGGGCGGAAGCGACGGGACCAACCCACGGAGGAAGGCGCCGAAGTCCGGGCCGACCAAAACGACACTGATGAGCAGGGTCACGGTCATCAGCCCGATAAAGACCTTCATGACCGTCTCGAACAGGCCATACCTGCCGGCCGCCACCAACATCAGTGCAATCAAGGAATGGATCACACCCCAGGCGGTGATGCTGAGGGCGGGCCACAGGGCGTGGGCCGCAACCCCACAGGCGCTCATCAGACCGGCTGCCACGATGAAGCTCCACACCACCAGGTAGACCAGGAAATAGCTCTTGAGCGGCCACCCCAGGTACCGGCACCAGCCCTCGAGCAGGGTGGTTCCGGTGGCCAGTTGCCAGCGCGCCACCCCTTCATTGAGCCCGAACTTGAGGGCAGCGCCGACCACCACGACCCACACCAGCGCCATGGCGAAGTCCGCCCCAGCGAACATCGCCGCCAGCAGATCGCCGGCGCCGACCCCGGTGGCGGCGATCGCCAACCCGGGACCGATGGTCCGCAGCAGGTTTACGAATCGCCCCCTTGGGGAAGTCTCGATCACGGAGCCAGGATATCGCGGTCCGGGTCTGCAGAGGCGTCTTCGCTGCGTTGGCTCTTCACCGACGGCAGCAATGGCGCCGCCCGCCGCTCGTCCAGGAGGTGCCTGATCGCGAGATAGGGGTGTCTGGCGAGCATTCGCGGGCCGGCGAACTGCATGACCTCGCGCATCCGCTCCCGCGGCTCGGGCCGGTAGCAGTGGATGGGGCAATTGGTGCAACTCGGCTTTTCGGCGCCATAGGGACACAGATCCAGACGCCGGTCGGCGTACGCGGCGAGCTCCTCGCAGTCGGAGCACAGGGCCGGCGTCCCGTGGTGGTGCGCGCAGTACAGACCCACCATGATCCGTACCGTCTGGCGTTCACGCCGCAGCCGTCGGTGTTCCTTCTTCACCTTCACATCATCATGCAACACGTCGGAGGCCGCATTGACTCCGGTCATCCCCGTGTGAACGCCA
The DNA here is from genome assembly GCA_963741385.1 of Candidatus Sulfomarinibacteraceae bacterium. Taxonomy (GTDB): domain Bacteria; phylum Acidobacteriota; class Thermoanaerobaculia; order Thermoanaerobaculales; family Sulfomarinibacteraceae; genus Sulfomarinibacter. Next base: position 158,401 of record CAVUHO010000014.1, on the reverse strand, counting down.
GCACGGGTATCATGCGTCCCATGAAGAACTCACTCACACGTTGTGTGGTCCTCGGTTTGGTTTTTTTCGGTTTCGGTACGTGGCCCCCGACCGCAGCCGCATCCGAACCCGAACTGCCGCAGGGAATCGACATCGGACAGCGGGAGGACGGCCGCAACCAGGTTCAGATCGAGTTCGGGAGCGACACCCTTTTCGTCGATGTCCTGTTTTTCCCTCTGCACCGCGGAATCCAGCACCCGAAATTCATGATTCAAACCGGTGACGGGGACGACACCATGTTGCCGGAGTCGCACATTTCGCTGGTGCCCGACACTCGGTTGCCCGCCAACGAACCGCCGACCGAGACATCCATCACGGTCCGCTCCGGTTTCACCATGAGTCATGCGGGCCGGCAGATCGTGATCTTGAGTTTCGGCCGGCTTGCGACCCGCGCAGACGCCGTGATCTGGTTGCCCGGGGACCGTACGCTGATCACCGGGCGGCTCTGCGATCGTGAAGGCGTCGCCACGACTGCCCAGTCCGATACCGTCGCCTGGATCGAAGTGCTTTCCGATCTCCTCGACCTCGAACCCGAAATCGTCATCCCAGGTCGGGGAGCACCCGGTGGCGCCGAACTGCTGCGCGACCAGATCGATCGGTTGCAGGATCTCCGCGCCCATGTCGAAGCCGGGCTTCTGGACGGGGCTTCGGTGGCGCAATCCGTCGCGTCGTTTGACGCGCCGTGGTTCAGCGCCTGGCAGAAGACCGCGCCCGACGCTGCGACCGATGCGTTCCGGGCCGTGTATGACGAAATCGGCGGTCTGGTCCCGCCGTGGCAGTTGTTGGAGGAGAGAGATCTCCGTGCGGGTCCGTCTCCAACCAGCGACACTCCGGGATGGACAAGGCCACGAAAAGTTCTGTGGCGCAACTTCTGGCCGGACCGCCTTCCGATGTTGAAGATCGTCGCACCCGGTGTCGAGATCGTGCCGTTCGACACCGGGGACGAAGCACTGGCGGCAATCGGCGGTGCCGACGCCCTGATCGGAACGGCCACACCCGAACTCCTCGCAGCCGGCAAAGACCTCAGATGGGTTCAGCTCGGTACGGCCGGCGTGGAGCGCTATCTCACCATCCCCGAACTGGGCAGCGGAAGGGTCTTGCTCACCAACGGTCAGCGGCTGGCCTCACCGGTCATTGCCGAACACGTGATGGCGCTGACCAGGGCCCTCGCCCGCGGTCTCAACCGCGCGGTTGTCGCCCAGACGAGCGGGAGTTGGCAACAGTCGGAGATCGGCGAATCGGCGCCGCTGACAACCCTCCGCGGCAAGACCATGCTGGTGGTCGGGCTGGGCGGCATCGGCACCGAGGTTGCGCGCCTCGCCGATGGCGCCGGGATGCGCGTCACTGCGATCCGCAACAGCCGCCGCAGCGGCCCGACGTTCGTGGCGAGCGTCGGTCTCAGTGAGGATCTCGAAACCTATGCGCGCGAGGCGGACGTGGTCGTCAATTGTCTGCCCATGACCCCGGACACCGAGGATCTCTTCAACGCAGAGTTGTTTGCGGCCATGAAACCGACCGCGTTCTTCATAAACATCGGCCGCGGCGGGACAGTCGACACCGACTCCCTGGTGGCCGCCCTCGTCAACAGGCAGATCGCCGGCGCCGCCCTCGACGTCACCGACCCCGAGCCCCTGCCCGAGGGTCACCCGCTGTGGAAGGCGCCGAATCTGATCATCACACCCCACTTCGCCGCCTGGTCGGACGATGACTCGGAGCTGATGTGGCTTCTCTTCCGTGAGAACCTGCGGCGCTTCGTGGCCGGCGAACAGCTCCTGTCAGTGGTCGATCCGAAGGCCGGGTATTGACGCACGGCGCAGAAGAAAAGATGCGGCGATTGTCTCGGTTGCAGGCCAATCCGACCGCAAATCACAACTGCTGTCATCTCGACCGAGGGGCAGGGGCATTTCACCCATGTCATTCCGACCGAGCGAACCAAACCGTCCTCCCTCTGTCATTCCGACCGAGCGAACGCAGTGAGCGAGCGGAGGAATCTGGGGGCCGGCTCCAGGATGAGCCCACCTCAACCACCCCCCAGATCCCTCCGCGTCGGCCCCGCGGGCCTTCGGTCGGGATGACACGTCAACCGGTCTCCTTTCAACCGCCGAGCTTTCTCTTGAGTACGGTGACGAAGTCCTGCGCCGCCTTGTCGAGCGCCTCCCGGCTCGGGGAGGAGGACGCGTCCTCGGCCACCCCTCTGACATAGACATTCACCTGATCCTGGGTGTTCATGACCTGGTTGATTTCGAGCCCGACACCGGAGGTATCGCCGGCCGGCAACGCCGCACGAATCACGCCGTCGTCCCGGTTCGACGATGTGACCTCGTACCCCAGCGTGTCCAGTGAGAGCAAGATGGCGTCCCAGACGCGGTCGGGGTTCTGGAAGAACTGGGCGGTCACCGTACCGGGCGGGTTTTTCACCGACGCACACGAGACCACGAACCCGGCGACCAACACCACCAGAACACCGCGCCTGGCCAACGAATAGAGTGAGTCCACCCCTCGGTCGATCTTCATACCGGCACTCCTTTGCGACGATGTTACACGGGTGCGGGCCGACCGGGACCCTGCAGATCGCCATCCACGCCTTCCACCGATCACCCGGGACCCAGGAAGCGAAAGCCGAAAACACCCCGCAGTTTCCGGGGGAAATTGACCGGGGTCAATGCGTGGCTGTCTGGTTCCGACGACCATGGCGTTCGTTCGTACGGAAGCGTAGGATACGGGATACAGAATCAAGGGGGTGCAGGATCATGCGACAGGCCTTGAAAGCCATAACAGTTCTTTGTATCGGCATTGCTGTTGCCGCCGCTGCGGCCGAGGACCCGAAAGCGGCCGGCGCCTGCATGACCTGCCACAAGGAGAAGACTCCCGGTCTCTACAAGCAGTGGTTCGACTCCGAACACGCCGCCCACAACGTCACCTGTCTTGGGTGCCACCAGGCCGAGCGCGGCGACAAGGACGCCTTTCAGCACTATGACGCCCTGATCGCAACGCTGGTCACACCCGCCGACTGCGGCCGCTGCCACGCCCGGGCCGCCGAAGAGGTCGGCAACTCCTACCACGCCACCGCCGGGCAGATCCTCGACTCCGCGGACGCCTACCTCGCCCATGTTGCCGCGGGCGATCCGGTGGCCGTGATCGGCTGTGAGAGCTGCCACGGGACCAAGGTCGTCATCGACCCCAAGAGCCCCAACAAGCTGGCGAGGCGCAGCTGGCCGAACTCGGGGATCGGCCGCATCAACCCCGACGGCTCGCTCGGTGCGTGCAGCGCCTGCCACACCCGCCACTCCTTCTCCAAGGCCCAGGCGAGACAACCGGAGGCGTGCTCCAAGTGCCACCTCGGCCCGGACCACCCGCAGAAGGAGGTCTACGAGGAGTCGAAACACGGCAACACCTATTTCACCAACAAGGAAGCCATGAACCTGCGGGCCGACACCTGGGTGGCTGGCGTGGATTACTCGGCGGCGCCGACCTGCGCCAGCTGCCACATGTCGGCGACCAGGAAGCAGGCCGTGACCCACGACGTCGGCCGGAGAATCGCATGGACCCTCCGTCCCCCGATCTCCAAGCGCCTGGACAACTGGCAGCTGAAAAGGGCCAACATGCAGGACGTGTGTTCGGCCTGCCACACGGCGACCTTCAGCGACGGCCACTTCTTCCAGTTCGACGCGTCGGTGCGTCTCTACAACGAGAAGTTCGCGGTCCCGGCCACCAATCTCATGAACCTGATCCGCGACCGGAAGCTGCTCGAAAACCCGGCCAGCTTCTCGAACAAGATCGAGTGGACCTACTGGGAGCTGTGGCACCACGAGGGCCGCCGTGCACGCCACGGCGCCGCGATGATGGGTCCGGACTACACCTGGTGGCACGGGTTCTACGAGATCGCCCAGCACTTCTACTTCAACCTTCTGCCCGAAGCCCGGGAACTGGGTGATCCCGAGGTGAATGCATTCATCGACAACATCCTCGACAATGACCCGATGCACTCCTGGGTGCGCGAAAATACCGACGACCTCAAGAAACAGATCCGATCCGGGGAGATGCAGGCCATCTACCAGAGGTTCTTCATCGTCGAGGATTGACCATGATCCGCGCCTACCAAGACTTCATCCGCGCGGTCTCGCTCGACCGGCTCGGCCGGGTGGGAGTCGTGTTGACGACAACGGCTTTTGCGAGCTTTGTCTTCATGCAGCTGGCGATGTTCTCCGGCGTCGTGACCAACTCCTACGTTGGCCTCATCGTCTATCTCGCGTTCCCGGTGCTCTTCGTGCTGGGCCTCGTCATCATCTTCGCCGCCTGGTACCTGCAGAAGCGACGCACCGGCCTCACGACGAGAGAACTGATGGAGCGCCGGTTCGGGCCCGACGGCATCAAGGGAGACATCGCGGGGTCAAAGGTCTTTCGAACGGTCGCCATTCTGACCCTCGCCAACATCGTCATTCTTGGCGCCGCCAGCATCAAGATGCTCCATTTCATGGACAGCGCCGAGTTCTGCGGCACGGCGTGCCACTCGGTCATGAGCCCGGAATGGACCACCTACCAGGCGTCGCCGCACGCCCGGGTCGCGTGCGTCGAATGCCACGTCGGCGAGGGTGTCGGCGCGCTCGTGAACTCCAAGCTCAACGGAGCCTGGCAGATGGTCTCGGCGGCCTTCGATCTCTACGAACGGCCGATCCCGACGCCGGTCCACCAACTCCGCCCCGCGCAGGAGACCTGCGAAAAGTGCCACTGGCCGAACAAGTTCTACGGCAGCCGGCTGCAGACCAGGATCGCGTACGAAAACGACGAGGCGTCGACGCCCCGCTACACCACCCTCAACCTCAAGATCGACGCCGGCGCTGCCGGCAACACCGGCGTCCACTGGCACATCAGCCCCGACAGAGAGGTCCGCTACGCCTCGGTGGACGACGACAGGGAGGAAATGATCTGGGTCGAGTCCACCCAACCGGACGGCTCGGTGCGGCGTTTCGTCAACACCAGATTGTCATCGAAGGACGCCGCCGCTGACGAGGTTCGGACCATGGACTGCGTCGACTGCCACAACCGGGCCACCCACATCTACCAGGAGCCCGGCCGGGCGGTGGACCAGAAGATCCGCCTCGGCGCCATCGACCGCTCTCTCCCCTTCATCCGCCGCGAGGCCGTTGCGGCCCTCAGGGGCGGTTACCCGTCCCTCGAGGCAGCCAGAAGCGGCATCCGCGCCGGGCTCGAGAGCTTCTACCGCCGCAACTACCCCGACCTGGCCTCCGCCTGGTACGACCGGATCGACGCCGCGGTCGTCGAGCTCGAAGGGATCTGGGCGCGCAACGTCCACCCCGGTATGAACATCGACTGGGGCGCCTACCCGAGCTTTCTCGGACACCGCGACACCCCCGGCTGTTTCCGCTGCCACACCCGCGATCTGCAGGACGAGGACGGCACCTGGATCCCGGACGACTGCACGCTCTGCCACTCGATCCTCGCCTACGGCGAGGACGACGCCTTTTCCTATTTGGAACCGACGCCCGAAAATGCCAGGAACAAGGCCATGCACGAGTACCTACGGGAAGAGTTCCTCGCATCTACCAGCGACTGAGAGCCGCCATCATTTCAACGGCGCGGGAGAGATCACCATGCACGACACCAGAAACCGACTTCTCACCCCCATTCTGCTGACCGTGCTGGCGGCGGCTTTCTCTCCCGCCCGAGCCGAAGAGCCACCGTCCCTCGGCGACGCGGTGACGAAGGGGAAGATCTCGCTCAATTTGCGCTATCGCTACGAGGATGTCGACCAGGATGGGTTCGCCGAGCCCGGGCGGGCTTCGACCCTGCGCACCACTCTCGGCTACCGTACCCTCTGGTGGAACCGGCTGGCCGCCATGATCGAGTTCGAGAACGTCGTCAACGTCGGCTTCTCCAACGACCACAACAACGGCGGTTCCGGATCGTTGTGGAACGGCGTCACTGACCGCCCGGCCATCCCCGACCCCCCGATCACCGAGATCAACCAGGTCTCCTTCGACTGGAAGCCGCTGGACAGCCTGCCGTTGCGTGGCGGACGGCAGGAGATCATCATCGATAATTCCCGCTTCATCGGCAACGTCGGGTGGCGCCAGAACCACCAGACCTTCGACGGCGGGACCGTACACTTCACCGGAGTCAAGAACCTCGATCTCGGCTATGCCTACATCGCCCGCCAGCGGACCGTCGCCGGCGCCTCACGTCCGATGTCGACGTCGCACCTCGAGGGGACCTACACATTTCAGGGCGCCGGCGCGCTGCGCGGTTATCTGTTGTCCATCGATTTTGACCAGGAAGCATTGTGGGCCCAGTCCACCGTGACCTACGGCGCCTCGTTCGCGGGCAAGGCCGAACTCTCGAAGGCCCTCGGACTCACCTACCGTCTCGAGCTGGCATCCCAGCAGGACACCGGCGACAACCCGGGTACGGTTGACGCCGACTACTTCCGGGCGGACCTCGGCTTCAACTTCGGCAAGGTCACCGCGGCGGCCGGGTACGAGCTGCTCGGCGGGAGCCCTGGCGAAGGCAGCTTCAACACGCCGTTGGCGACACTCCACAAGTTCAACGGCTGGGCCGACAAGTTTCTGACCACCCCGGCGGACGGACTGACCGACTTCTTTGTCAGCCTCGAGGCCAACGTCGGACGATTTGCCCTCCTGGGCGTGTACCACGACTTCGGGGCCGACACCGGCAGCGCGTCGTGGGGCAGCGAGTTCGACGCCAGCGTCGTCTACACCACCGCCTGGAAACAGAAGTTTGCGGTCGAGGCCGCCTTCTACGACGCCGACGACTGGGCCACCGACACCGACAAAATCTGGCTATGGACGCAGTGGGGGTTCTGACCGTCCACCCAACCGGCACGCGAGACGCGTACCCCACAAGTCTGTCACGAGGCCTTGTGGGGCAGCCGTCCCGGCTGCCGGGCGAGCGGGAGTCCTATTCCGGCAACGGCAACGTGTCGCGTGACGGACGGGCCTCAGCGTCGCCGTCTTCCGTCCCCTCGACCTCCATCACGGGCTCCGTAGTCTCCAGCAGATCGCCGACGAAGAGGCTCGAGTTCTTGACGAAGAAGACCACCGGCAGGTCGCCGGCGAGGCGGTCCATCCGCTCCGCGTAGGCCTCTTCATCACCGATTGCCGGCACCTCGAGCCCGAGGAAGACTGCGGCAGCCTCGGCGCTCTCGCGGTGAATCACATCCGTGACGGTTTCGTCCTTGGGCTTGAGAACGACCCGCACCTCGGCCTCGATGCGAATCTCCGGCATCAGCTTCTTCAGGTGAGTCTCGGTGCGGGTCCTCATCAGCTCGGATGAAGCGAGACTCAGAACCGAGACCTTCGCCCCGCGCCACTCCGGGTTCGAGTTCAGCAGGTGGGCGAGCAACAGCATCAGGTCGCCGTTCCGTTCCAGCCCGCCCCACCACACGTGGATGGTCGGGCTCTCCCGCCGAAACATGTACTTGGGCCGGATCCTCGCGAGCACGAACGACTTGTTGAGGCGCTCGAGCCGGCGCATGACGCTCAAGAACTCGGCGCGCCGGGCCGCCGACTCCGGCCAGCCGAGGAGAACCGTGTTGCTCGACATCCCTGCAATTCCGTTGGCCTGGCTGACGTTGACCAGACCCTCGACGACCTCGTTGACGGCATCGACCTCGGGGAAGACGACAATGTCCTCGGCATCGATGACCGATTGGATGCGGCCTCTTCGGCCGTCGATGTCCAGGTCGTCACTCATCAGGTCGCCGACCACGAGGTTGCACACCGTCACCACACCCCGGCCCTGGCTGAACCAGTCGCTGAAACGGATCAGATCGAGCTCTTTCAGCGGGTCATCGACGAACGTCAAGAGGTGCGGCCGCCAATTGCGGGCGCTCATCGGTCGCTCGTTGAGCCGGATCAGAGCCCACCGGATGAGGGCCTCGTAGAGCCCCCGCCGAGCATCGCCAAACCGGGCCTGCTGCACCCGGCGCGAAAGGTACATCCAGAGCGAGAACTCGGCCACGAATGCGATCAGACCGGCGACCGGGCTGATCAGGACCATCACGACGACGCACCCCAACCCGCCGATCAGGGTAATGGGCCACGCCACCTTGATCTTCGGCCGCCACGACGGGTCCCCGCTCAGGACTTCGAACGTGGCGACGATGTTGACGGTGCCGTAGACGGTCAGGAAGAACATGGAAACAACCATCGCCACTGCGTTGAGGTTGCCGAGGAAGACGGCGGTCACTGCGATCGTCAGGGCCACCATCATCCCCGGCAGAAGCTCGCGGTTGTCGCCGGTCGGCCGGTACAGAAAGCGCGGGGCGAGCCCATCGCGCGCCAGCGCCTGCAAAGTTCTCGGCGCGGCCAGGATCGACCCCACCGCCGACGAGAAGATCGCCGACCACAGACCGGGCAGGACCAGCCACGGCCCGAGAACGGCGATCCGCGACCACACCATCGGGTCGTCGCGGAGATCCGCTGGATCCGCTCCCAGCGAGAGCAGGATCGGAATCAGCAGGTACACGAGGAAGCCAACCACGACCGCGGTGATCGAACCGAGGGGAATCGACTTGCCGGGGTCACGGAGGTCGCCCGACAACCCGAGTCCCGCCATCACACCTGTGACCGCCGGAAAGAAGACCGCGAAACCGACCCAGAAACCGATTTCTCCGGTGGGCGGATGGAGAACGACGTCCGATCCGGAGGATTTGACAAAGGCCCCGATGGCGAGTGCGATCAGCGACAGCGCCACGAAGCCCATCAGCACGACCTGGGCCTTGAGGGCGCGCTCCGCACCGGTGACGGCCAGCACCCCGACCGCGATCACGACCACCAGTGTCACCGGCATCAGCGGCAGGTTCGGCCACACGATCCGGAACGACTCGGCGAGACCGTAGGAGTAGAGGGTCACGGAAAAGGTCTGCGAAAGGAAGAGCGGCACGCCGATGGCACCGCCGAGTTCGAGTCCCAGACTGCGCGAAATGATGAAGTACGCGCCCCCGACGCCGACCCTGGCGTTGGTCGCCACCGCGGAGAACGCGAGCGTGGTGACAAAGGTGATGGTGTTGGCCAGGACGACGACGAAGATGATCCGGATCAGGCCGAGCTGGCCGACCAGCCACCCCAAGCGCAGGTACATGATGACGCCGAGGATCGTGAGAATCGTCGGCGTGAAGACGCCGATGAACGTTCCGAGCTTGCGGTCATTCTCCATGGACTTCTCCGTGTGTTCGCTCGGGTCTTTTCGTCACGGCACCGGCGGGTTCAACAGAGGCACCCTATCGCCATTTCCACCGCCACACAATACCGGGTACGACGGATGCTCGATTTCGGCGAAACCCGGCCTGACAGCGGGCCGAAACCCACCTTTCTTCGGACCCTCAGGCCACGACCCAAATCTGTCATCCCGACCGAAGGCCCGTAAGGCCGGAGCGGAGGGATCTCCCGCGGGCAGATGCAGAAACCGTGGACTCTCGAACCACAAGCGGAGATTCCTCCACTCGCTCACGATGTTCGCTCGGTCGGAATGACAGACGGGGGAGCAGGTTCGTTCGCCTGGTCGATAGGGCAGGCTGGGCGCCACTCGTCGAAGAGTTGCCCCGCCATCATGGTCATTCAGGTTCGTCCTCGAGAGCCAGCCTGATCAGGAGCTCACGTAACAGGTCGTCACCATTGCCGTCGCCGTGGAATCCGGTGATCGAGTTTTCGCTGCATATGAATACGCCCGACCCGAGACCGGGGTCGTTGAAGCAGAATCCGCCGTCCCCGGGTTGGTCAATTTCGGCCCCGACCTCGCCCCACTGCTGCTCGTGCGCGCGCAACCGCTCGAGCGCCTGTTCCGCCTCTGCAACGCTGCCCAACCGGCTGAAGAAGAGCTTCACCTGACCGCCATCGACCTCATAACTGGCGATGAAGCCTCCGGGCAGGAACGCGTGTCCAAGGAGGTCCGCAGCGGCATAGCGCTCGCTCCCCGCTTTCAGACCGTCGCGAGGGAAGACATCGAGAACGGACGGCAAAGCCACTGATCCCTGGATCGCCGTCACGGCCAGATTCATCAGATGTTCGAGGCCTTCGACGAGCTCCGGCCGGTCGTCGTCGGCCTCGCCGTGCACGTAGAATGACCCCTTCCAGGCGGCGGCGACCGTTCCCGACCGGGAACCCTCCGCGCCCCAGTTCCTGATCTCCGCTCCGGGCGGCACGATGCTGCGGTAGATCCCGAAGGCGCCGAGCTCCGAACCCATGTCGTAGACATCGAGCGTGACGCTGGCAAAGGGGTCATCGCCCAACTGGTAGCGGATCTGGGTAAGGCTCTGGAAGCCGTATTTCAGGTACAACGGGGCGCCCCCGTCGAGGTACTCGAAGAGGCTTTCAGAGTCGTACACCGTCGGACCGTCGGAGACGTGAAAGCCTGGGGGCGCCGGCGGGGACTGGAAGCCGGGAGCGTTGGCGGAGGTCGCGGGACCGTCGCCCCCACCGCCGCACCCTGCGAGGGCGGCGAAGGTGATCCCGATCGACAGCAGGCCCGCGATCCTCATGCCTCGCCTCTCGTGAAGCTGAGCAGACGGTGCGCATCCACGAGCTCACTGCGAACCGCGCGTTGGAAGGGACAGCCGGCGTCGCAGAGACCCTCACAACCGGCGCAGACACCGGCGGCCCGACCGTCGCCGAGCGACTCGTACAGCTGCATCGAGTCCTTCTCGCGTCCGTAGTACTTGAAGTACATGGCATAGCGGTTGACGTCGGCGATCGCGACGCCGTGCGGGCACCGCCCCTCGCACTCGCCGCAGAAGCGGCAGTAGCGGTCGTACATTTCGTCCCCGTACCTCCGCAACATCGCGACTTCAGCCTCGTTCAAGGGTTTCCCAACCGCTTGAGCATACTCATGGATCTCGTCGAAGTTGGTGATGGCGACACATACGCTCGCCACGTAGGGGTGGCTCAGGGCCCACTTGATCGTCGCCTGGCGGAAGGACAGCCCCCCGGCCTCGAGGTCCTCGATCTCGTTCTTGCGGTTGCCGGCGTTGGTCTTGAAGACCATGGTGCCGATGCCCTTCTTCGCGGCCGCTTCAAGTATCTGATCCTGATCCGGGTAGGAGGCGAAGTCGTACTTCGTGAACAGGACCCCGTAACGCCCGTCGTCCACCGCGGCCTTGAGAACCTCCTGCATGCCGCCGTGGTGGCCGGAGAGTCCGAGGTGGGAGACCTTCCCCGCTTTTTTGGCCGCGTCAAAGGCCTCGTACAGAGCATCGATCCGAAGCTCTTCCAACGACGTGACATTGGTGATCCGGTAGATCTCCACATGGTCGGTCTGCAAACGCTGCAGACTCGAGTCGATGGCATCCAGCACATCGCGCTTGGTTGCGTTGACCTTGAACATGTCGCCGGTGAAGAGCACCAGCTCGTCACGCCGGCTGCCGAGGTTTGCGATGGCTTTGCCGATCGACGACTCCGCTCGCCCGTTCTGGTAGTTGGCGCTGGTGCAGATGGTGGTGATTCCCTGGTCGAGAGCGGCTGTCAACAGCGCCGGATTGTCGAACCCGTAACTGCCGAAGGAGATCTCCGAGACCTCGAGGCCCGTCGCCCCGAGTTCACGGAACTTCATCTCGACGGGCGCCGGCTCACCCGCCTCGATCTGGGCCCGCGAACACCCGCCGACCGCCAACCCGGAGGTCATCGCTCCCAGTTTCAAAAACCGACGACGATCGATCCCATGACCCGTGGACGACATCGAACACCTCCGAAGAAATCAGAACGTTGTTCGCGAAACCATGTCCAGACCGCTCTCTCGCGCCACAGCAGCCACCACTTCGTTCGCGCTCTCCTCGATCGGTTTCGAAGTGACATCCACCGTCGCGAAACGCCCCTTGCGAAAAACGGTTCGCGCGTGCTCGAGGTCCTGGAAAACCTGACCGGGGTCGGAGTAGGCCTGCGGCGCTCCTGCCCCGAGCCCACCTTGACGCTGCCGCCTGAAGGTCACCAGGCGATCGGGATCGAGAGTCAGACCGACGACCCGCCCGCGCGGCACCTCGAAAAGTTCCTCCGGCGGCTCGATGCCCTTGACCAGGGGTAGATTCGCGGTTTTGAATCCCCGCATTGCGAGGTACATGCTCAACGGCGTCTTGCCGGCCCTGGAGACGCCGATCAGAATGATCTCGGCCCCTCCCAACTCGTTGAAATAGCGGCCGTCATCGTGGCGGACCGCGTACTCGATGGCCTCGATGCGCCGGAAGTACTCCTCCCGCACCTTGCGATAGAGACCCGGCCGCCCGACTGGTTCGCGCTCGAGCAACGTCGAGACCCGATCGAGCACCGGGCCCATCGAGTCGATCTCGACGACACCGAACTTCGCCGCGGCGTCCTTCAAAACCTCGCGGAGGTTGGAATCCACCAACGTGTGGATGATCAGGCCGTTCGCCTCTACCGCCCGGTCCACGGCCTCTCGAACTTCGGTAGCGGTTCGGACCCCCGGAACGACGGCGATCGACACTCCCGATCCCTCGAACTGCGCCAGCGCGGTCCGGGCCAGCTGCTCTCCGGTCGTCCCCATACCCCCGGAAACCACAAAAATCCGCGGCTCCGACATCTCCTTCTCCTCTATCGGCGGCGGGAAATATCCCCCTGCACCCGAACGCTCACAGGAGGGCGGCGTCCGCCGCTATCTCGCGGGCAATTTTCTCGGCACACAGCGACAGCCCCTCGACCACGGCGCCGGCCGTCGCGCGCGCCACCGGCCGGGAAGCCTCGTACGTCTTTTCGAGCAGAGGCTCCCGGGAACGTTGCTCGGCCGGGTCCCGCACGGTCACCCTCAACTGCATCCGCGCCTCCGCGCCACCCGCTACGTCCACCTGCTCGCAGGACAGCACGGTCGCCGACAGGGCGAGCGTCCGCCGCCCCTCGACCGCCGGACCGAATTCCGCGATGAGTTTCTCCCGAACCATACCGGCGAGATCGCCGGCCCACTGGGCGGTGGCGTAGTACTCAATTCGGGTCGGCGAAGCCTGGATCATGATCTGGCCGCGGCCAAGGGCGTCAGTCGTCCGCACCCGTTCCACCACGAGATTGACCGCAGGCTCCACTTCCCCCGAAGGATCCATGGCCAACGTGAAGTAGCTGATCTTCGGCGCCGAGGCGCACGCCGTCAGTGCGCACACGACTGCAATCAGTCCGATTTTCCCTCTCATGGTGTTTCGCCGTCCTTCCGTCCCTGGGGCCTGGCGCCGCGAATGATCGCGCTCGGCTCGTTCGCCAGGGTCGCTGACAGCCGGCGCAGGTTGCGGGTGGTGTCTTCGAGGTTCAGCAGAATCTGCTCGATCGTCGGACGTTGTTTGTCCAGGAGGTCGCTGGCGTTGCCGCCCATGTCTTCGAGGCGCGCGAACGTGACGCCGAGCGACGCCAGCAGTTCGTCCATCCGATCGGCCGTCTCATGAGTCAGCCGCTGCAGATTGAGAGTGGTCTCGTTGAGCGGCCCACGGTTTTCTCCGACCACGGCATTGAGCTGCGTCACCAGCTCTGTGGCCTTCGCCTCCAATGCCGCCAACCGTGTCACGATTTCACTCAGTCCTTTCCGGTTGTCCGCAATCACCGTGTTGATCTCGCGAACGGCACCGGTGCTCGCGTCGAGCGTTGCCTGGAGAGCCGCCGTCACTTCGGGGAGATCCACGATTTCACGGTGTTCTCCACCGACCGGAGTGCCGCCCATCAGCTGGGTGGCGCTGTCGAGCAGCACCTCCATCCGGGTCGTGATGCCCTCGAGATCTGGGATGTCCATGAAACCCCCGCTGCCGGAACGGGCGATCAGGGCGTCACCGCTTCCCAGCAGCGGTGAGGCGGTGTCTCCGGTCGAGATCTCGAGGTGTTTCTCTGCGGTCAGCGTGATCTGCCCCACGCTGGCAACACTGGCCCGGTTGACAGGCACGTCTCCATCCACCTCGCCCGTGACCCGGATCAAAGAGCGGTCCTCCGGGTCGGGCTCGATGGCCGTGATCCGGCCCACCTTGACCCCGCCGAAACGGACATCGGCGCGAAGGTTGAGGCCGCCGATGTCAGTGAACGACGCGTGGTAGAACTTTGCAGTGTCATCGTGCGGGGCGCAGCCCCTGATGGCGGCCACCAGGGCCACCAAAATGACCACGCTGACCAGCACAAAAACCCCGGCTTTGATCTCGGTCGCCGTAAAGTCGTCCTTTTTTGTCGCCATACTGCCTCTCGTTGTAACGATTCAGTCGAGTCCGGTCAAATACCGGGCGTAGTCGGCCTCTCCCGCGCCCTCGGCGTCGGGGCGCCGTTCGAAGAACTGTTGGATGTAGGGGTGCCCGGAGCGGCGAACCTCTTCCAACGAACCCAGGCCCACCACCCGCCCCTGTTGCAGAACGCAGACCGTGTCCGCGATCAGCTTGACGCTCTCCATCTCGTGGGTCACGACAATGCTGGTGAGATCGAAGGTCGACTGCAGCTTGCGGATGAGGGCGTCAATCCCCGAGGCGACGATCGGATCGAGTCCCGCCGACGGCTCGTCGTAGAACATGAGGTCGGGATCCATGGCCATGGCCCGGGCGATCCCGGCGCGCTTTTTCATGCCGCCGCTGAGCTCGTCCGGCATGTAGTCCTCGAAGCCGGCCAGCCCCACCAGTTCGAGCTTGATCTTGGTCATGATCTCGATCGTGGAGGACTCGAGGTCGGTGTGCTCACGCAGCGGCAGTGCAACGTTGTCGCCGACGGTCATCGAGTTGAAGAGGGCCGCCCCCTGAAAGCTCATGCCGATTTTCTTTCGCAGCGCGATCCGTTCGTCATCGGTCATGGCGGTGAAGTTCTCGCCCTTGACCCGGATACAGCCGGAATACGGGCGCATCAAACCCACCAGGTTGCGGACCAGAGTGGTCTTCCCCGACCCCGACCCGCCCAGGATGACAAAGACCTCGCCGCGTCGTACCGAAAACGTGGCGCCGTCGAGAACCGTACGATCGCCGTACTTGACGACCAGGTCGTCCACTTCGATGATCGGAGACTCACGGACTGCCATCATCAGAGAAAATAGAAGAAGACCGTGAACACGAGGTCCACGATGATGATGAGAAAAATCGAGGTGACCACCGACGACGTTGTCATCCGCCCCACTCCCTCAGCGCCCCCTTCGACCTGAAAACCACGATAAATCCCGACCCAACAAATGGTCACCCCGAAGAAGAAGCTCTTGGTGAGACCGATCACCAGGTCCTTTTCGGCCAGCGAGTCGATGGTCATCTGGATGTAGGTCGAGGGATCGACATGGACGATCACGACCCCGGCCGCAAAACCGCCGAAGATCATGATGAACATCGCGATCACCGTGATGCACGGGACTGCGGTGATCATCGCCAGGAACTTCGGCACCACCAGGAACTTGACCGGGTTGAGCCCCATGACCTCCAGGGCATCGATCTCCTCACCGACCTTCATCGTGCCGATCTCGGCGGTGATCGCGGATCCGCTGCGGCCGGTGATCAGGACCGCGGTCATGAGAGGCGCCAGTTCGCGGATCGCCGACACCGCCACCAGCACAGCGATAAAGCGGTTGGCGCCCCACTTGCCGAGGGTGTAGGACGACTGCAGAGCGAGAATCACGCCGATCAGGAAACAGATCAACCCGACGATCGGCAGCGAACGCACCCCGAATTCGACGAAATGCTCGACCGTGCTTCGCACCCGCAGACCCTTGCCTCGGAACGGCGCCACCACGAGCCAGGTCAGGGTCGTCACGATCAGTGCCGAGACTCTCGCACCGGCCGCGAGCTGGCGGAGGGCCCATCGCCCGAGGGCGCCGACGCCGCGGGTCACGGCGCCCGATCGATTTCGAACACGGCGTCAAGCCGCGCCAGTTCGAGGACCTTCATGACCGACGATGACGGTCTCAGCAGGACAAAGGTCTTGGAGTTTTCGCGGGCGCTCTTGAACCCCTCGACCAGCGTTGCAACGCCGGATGAGTCCATGTAATCCACGCCGGCGAGCTCGACCTCGACCCCGGAATCGGCCGAGGGAACGGACTTCATGATGGCCGTGCGAAGGTCGGGCGAGGTGTAGAGATCCACCTCCCCATGAACCGAGATCCGGATCTTCGAGTCGTGCTCGGTCTTGTCGATCGTCAACCCCATGCCTCGCCTCTCAGTGCTCTCGCCTGCGCCGCAGGATAACGCAGTTGCCCGACGTCGCGCCCGGACAGAACTCCACCTCGTCGAACGCCCGATGAATCAGCTGAACGCCGAGACCCCCGGGCACGAGGCACTCGGGATCCGGAGGTTCCAGCACGCGCCGTTCGCGGTGCTCGGGCGGACACGGCTCGCCCTGATCGCACAGACGAACCTCGAGCCACTCGTCGTCCGCTCGCAATGTCAGCTCCACGAACCGGTCGCAGCAGCCGCCGTAGGAGTGGCGGATCGCGTTGGAACAGGCCTCGTCGATGGCCAACACCACCTCGTCGGTGGCATCTCCGGAGAGTTCGCAGGCTTCCACCCAACCCCGCACGAGACTCCTGATGCACCGAAGAAATCTCGGATCCGATCGAACCTCCAACCGGATATCATCAGCCATCGCCGTTGTACCTCAAAGCGATCAGGGTGCAGTCATCGTGCGGCGCGATGGGCGAGCAGAAGCGATCGACATCTTGGATAACAGCCTCGATCAGCTTCTGCGGGCCGCCAGCCGCGGAGGCCTGCGCAACCCTCATCAGGTTTTCGACGCCGTACTCGACGAGTTCACCGTGGTTGGAACCCATGGTGACACCGGCCCTCGCCTCGACGATCCCGTCGGTGTAGAACAGCATCGTGTCACCCGGCGTGACCGCGGCCCGCTCGTCCGTCCAGGAGGCGCCCGGGAGTACCCCGATGGGAGGGCCGGATGCCCCGAGGAGCGAAAGCGAACGGTCTCGCGAAACCACAACCAACGGGTGGTGGCCGGCATTGGCGCCGAGGATGTTGCCGTTTTCGAGGTTGATGGCGACCGCGGCGATGGTGCAGAAGAGGCCCCGTTTGCTGCGCACCACCAATCTCTCGTTGAGTTGCCTCAAGACCTCGGCCGGGGAGGTCGAGCCGGGCGCGCACAGCCGGAACTCGGCCAGGATCTGGGCCATGGTGAGGGCCGCCGCCATCCCCTTGCCGCTGACGTCGCCGATCAGCATGCCGACCCGGTCCTCGTCGATGCGGACGAAGTCGTAGAAGTCTCCTCCCACGATCCGCGCCGGCCGCGTGCGGCCGTAAATTTCAAATCGAGGATCGTTCGTCGACCAGTCGCTGACCAGAAAACCCTCCTGAATGGTCCACGCGGCCTCGACGTCCTGCTCGATCCGCTGTTTTTGGAGCAGGGACTGGTGGTTGTGCGCATTCTGCAGAGCCAACCCGGCGCTGTTGCCGGCCGCCGCGGCCAGCAGCAGGTCGTCCTGGGTGTAAGCCTGATCGGCGATGTCGGTGTCGATGTAGAGGATTCCCGAAATGCTCTCCTTGGTCCGGATGGGCACGCACAGGATGGACGTCAGATTGAGCGCGGCCATGCTCACGCTGGGGTCGAGAGTGCTGTTGCTCCACCCCGACTGGAACAGCACGTTTTCGCCGTCACGCAGCACCCGCCGGGCCACCGTCTCGCTGATCTCGATCTCTTCGACCGTCGCCGACCGAGCCTCCCCATCCTGAATGGTGTGGACCCTCCCGCAGATCGCGCAGGGCAACAGCTCGCCGTCCGGACCGGCGAACAACACCGCACCGCGGTGGGCGCGAATCGCGCTCGTCGTCGTCCGGAGGATGGTGTCGACCAGTTCGCACGGGTTGAAGTTGGCGGCCATCGCGTTCATCAAGGTGTACGCCGCCTCGAGAAAATCCTTCGACAGGGACGACGGCCCCAGCTTCTGTTCGTGTCCCGACGGGTCGAGCACCGTCTGCAGGAATATGGTCTTTTCCGGTTCGCTGGCGGCGCTCCCGTCGCCGAGCTCGAATGTCAGCGAGGTTTCACCGATTTTGATCTCGTCACCGTCGCTCAGTTCACAGCTCGAAATCCGGGTTCCGTTGACCAGCGTTCCGTTCCTGCTGCCGAGGTCGCGGCACTCCCAGCCGATTCCGGAGCGCCTGATCTCGAGGTGCTGCCGGGAGGCTGCCGAGTCCCTGATCACCAGCAAGCAATCGGCCCCGCGACCCACGGTCAGAGCCTCCCCTATGGGCACGCGCCGCCGGTCCCTGTCGTTTTCGGCAACGATGAATGCCCGCTGAGTCACTGTTCTCCTCTTCCTTCTGTCTGCCAAGAAGCTAGCTCGACTCTCCGATGGTTGCAAGGGCGACTCTTCGATTGTCACGTTGGAACCTGCGGCAGTTTCTTTACGTATCGTCACCATCGAGACGACCTCCGGATCCGACGGAGGCGCACGGGTGCCCGACGAAGCGACCTGCCGCTCATGTCACCACAACAGCGAAGCTTTCGACTGGGCGGAGCAGTCGCCGAAGATCGCCCACCCGGTTCCGCAACCGGCGCAAGGCACTGAATCGTAAGACTGGCTAGAATAATCGCGCTCCGCCCTCAGCGCGAACCGCAAACACCGAGCTCGGCAGGTCGGTCTGCGCCCTGTAGCCGGCGTGGACGGTGTCCATGAAGTCCCCCGCATCCCCGGCGTTCACCAGGGCAATCGCACAGCCGCCAAAACCGGCGCCGGTGAGCCGGGCCCCATAGCACCCAGGATGTCGCCGGGCGAGGTCGGTGAACAGGTCGAGCTCGAAGCTCGATACCTCGTACAGCTCACGCAGGCTCGTGTGCGACTCATTCATCAGGCGGCCGGCCTCTTCGAGGTCCGAACCAGCCAACGCCTTCGCCATCAAAAGGGGGCGCCGGATCTCCCCCACCACGTGCCGCGCCCGTCGGTAGGCAGTGCTGTCAAGCCTGTCTCGCGAGGTTTCCAGAAGATCGAGATCGACGTCGCGAAGGGCTCGGATCTCGGGGTCCACGGTCTTGAGCGCCGCCACGGCCTCCCGGCAACTGGCGCTGCGCTCGTTGTAGGCGCTCCCTGCCAAGGACCGTGATGCACCGGTATCCAGCACCACCACGACCACGCTGTCAGGCAAGGGCACCGGGCTCGTCTCGAGCGTGCGGCAGTCGAGCAGCATGGCGTGTCCCGCTCGTGCCATGGTGGCGGTGAACTGGTCCATCACCCCACCCTTGACTCCGATGAACTCCCATTCGGTTTTCTGCCCCAGAAGAGCCATGGCCACGGGATCCCAGTCGATGTCCGAGATCCCACACAGGGCGCGCGCCGTAGCCATCTCCACCGCGGCCGACGAAGAGAGGCCGGAACCGAGAGGGACGTCGCCGTCGACCACAAGATCCGCCCCCATCAGAGGGTGGCCCCCGGAGATCAATGCCCACGCGGTGCCGGCGACGTAGTCGAACCATTCCGCCCGTGCGGGGGGTGCGAGATCCTCGAGTCGAATTTCCCGGGTCTCACCGAAAACAACGGAGCGAGCGCGCACTATCCCATCGTCGCGAGGAAAGGCTGCGACACCGACCTTTCGGTCGATGGCCATCGGCAGGACCCAGCCGTCGTTGTAGTCCGTGTGCTCACCGATCAAATTCACCCTTCCCGGAGCCACTGCGATGCATGGGTTTCCGGGTCTGCCGAAAGCGTCCCTTGCTCGCGCGCCGAGCCGGGAGACCCAACCGGAGCGGTCGGTCACAGGTCGCCGCCATCGAGGACCTGGAGGCGCCTCTCGCGGTGCCAACCGCCGCGGGTGAAGTCGGGGAACCTCATCGGCTCGCTCCCTCTCGCAATCGACCGGCCGCTGAGTTCGATGACTGCGCTCAACATGGCCGCGTCGTACACGTCTGAATCCGTGGGCCGCCCCAACCTCAAGGCCTCGACCAAACGGTAATCCTCGATGAAGTCCATTCCGCCATGGCCGGCACCCGCACTCGCGGCCTCGAGTTGCCGCCACAGCGGGTGATCAAACTCCTCGAGATAGGCGTCCACGGTTTCCCAACGGTGGGCCTCGCTGCGGCCTTCGATGTGGATTCCGGGTTGCGGGTATTTGCTGGCGATCCCGCGCGTCCCCTGGATGAGGTAGTCGCGGCTGTAGGGGCGAGGAGAACTGGTGTCGTGGGTGACCACCACAGTCTCCCCACGCGCCGTGCGCAACAGCGTCGTCACCACGTCCGAGAGCACGAATATTTCCGCGGCGTGCGCACTGTCCGGACCAAAGCGTTCCTCGGCATAAAGGTGGAGTCCGCGGGTCTTCGAACCCATCGAGACCAGAGTTTCGAAAGTGTTGCCGCGGTTGATGTCGAAACACTGCGCCACCGGGCCCAGACCATGCGTCGGGTAGAGATCGCCGTTGGTCGTCATCGAGTGCGCCCGACGCCACACGCCCTCCCCTTCCATGTCGTGTTTCACCGCCCGCAGGTCGTGCAGGTAGCCGCACTCGGCACGCAGCAGTTCGCCGAACGCTCCCTGGTTGACCATGTTGAGCGTCATCATTTCAAAGCGGTCGTAGTTGCAGTTTTCCATCATCACGCAGTGTCTGCGGGTTCTCTCCGACGTCTCCACCAGCAGCCAGCAGTCGTCGATCGTCAACGCCGCCGGCACCTCGGTTGCAGCGTGCTTGCCGGCATTCATGGCAGCGACGCACACCGGTACGTGCCACTCCCACGGTGTCGCGGTGAACACCAGATCCAGGTCCCCGCGATCACACAGACGTTTGAAGTCCTCCGGTCCCCGGCTGAAACCCTCTGGCACCGGTTGGCCGGCCTCGACCACCATTTTCTGGGCGCGAACGACCTTCTCCTCCACGATGTCACAGACGGCAACAACCTCGACGCCCTCGATCTTGAGAAAATTCTCGACGTGGGCCGTCCCCATCAAACCGACACCGACAAAACCGATGCGGACGCGCTCGAGAGGCGGAGCGGCGACGTCCATCATCGTGGCATCACCGGAAACCGCACGAGCCACCGGCGCCGCCATGGTCTGAACCAGGAGCCCTCCGGCGCCAACCGCACCGATTTTCAACAGATCACGACGGTTGAGTTGGCTCGAGGGTTTCCTGCGCATGATGCCTCCGCTGGGTTGTCGGCGCCACTTCCGTTGCGACCCGAACACGTTAACAGCACTGTCTCCCTCAGGGTCGATAGGACTGAATTCTCGACCCCGGCACGCGCCTGCCGAGACGCTCGATGCTCTGACCGACCCGGGCGGTGATCTCGGCCTTGTCGACGGTCAGCAGACGGCGGTCGCGCATCAGCACCCTGCCGTCGCAGATCACCGTCCGCACGTCCGAGGCCCGGACCGAGTACACCAGACTCACAGCCGGGTCGTGCAGCGGCTGGTTGTGTGCGCCGCCAAGGTCCACCAGGATGAGGTCGGCGAGAAATCCTGGCGCCAGGTGTCCGAGGTCGTCCGGCCTCCCGAAAACTCGGGCACTGTCTCGGGTGGCGATGGTCAGGGTTTGCGCAACCGGAAGATCTCGGGGGTTGCCGCTTTCGTGTTTAGCCACCATGGCCATCAGCCGCATGGACTCGAGAATATCGAGCGTGTTATTGGAGACCGGACCGTCGCTCGCCAGACCCACCGGAATCCCGGCTGCCCGAAGCGCGCGAATCGGCGCCGCACCCATCGCGAGCTTGAGATAGGTTTTGGGCGCATGGGCCACACCGCACGGTCTGCGAGCCAGCAGGTCGATGTCGGCTTCGGTCACACCGCAACAGTGAGCGAGAATGGTGGGTCGGGCTAGGACACCGGTGTCGTCGAGGATCTCGATCGGGGTCTTGCCATGGGCTTTCAGGCTCGCCTCGGTCTGCCCGGCGGTTTCGGCGGCGTGGATGTGAATGCCGAGATCGAGGCGCTCGGCCTCGGCCGCCACGGCAGTCAGGAAGGCGTCGTCACAGGTATAGGGCGCGTGCGGCGCCAGCCAGGTCGTGATCCTTCCGCCGGCGGCGCCGTTGAAGTCGCGGGCAAAGGACGCCGTCCGCTCGACGCCGGCCTCACCCTGGCTGCCGAACACCGCCCACCCGAGGGCGGCACGGGTTCCCGCCTTCTCGACCGCTTCCACCTCGCGATGCATGTGGAAGTAATGGTCGGCGACCGCCGTAACCCCAGCTTCGATCATCTCCGCCAGACCCAGCTGCATCCCCCAGAACACGTCGTCCTCGGTGAGGTTGCTCTCCAGCGGCCAGATGTAGTCGTTGAACCAGGTCGCGATGTCGACGTCCTCCGCCAACCCCCTGAAGAGGCACATCGGGGTGTGGGCGTGAGTGTTGATCAGACCCGGCATCGCGAAGAGGCCGTGCGCCGGCACGACCTCGGCCACACTCCCCGGGGAGATCTCCCCTGAAGGACGAATCGCCGTGATCCGGTTGCCGTCGATGACGATGTCCCGGTCCTTCAGGACCTCGCACCGGTCATCCTCGCATTGCAGGACGGCAGCGCCAAGAATCAGCAACGAGTTCATCGTCGGCCATTGTCGGTCACAGCGCGACCGGACGCAATCCGCAGTCGCCGCCTGCTCCGGTCGACCCCGCTCGTGTACCATCGCTGCGATGAGAGAGGAACGAAGACTGCAGCGGAGGAAGGAATCCTGCTTCTGATACCGAAACCGTTGTCGCGTCTCGCGCTGGTGATTTTCGGGACCCTGCTGGCGCTCACCACCCTTGAAGCCGGCATGAGGATCGCGGGCCATGCGGTCATTACCGCCCAGAATCGAGACAACGCGCGCCGCCTGAAACAGCAACACCAGCTCCGGGTGATGTGTCTCGGCGAATCCACCACCGCCGGCAACGCGGGCGTGCCGCGCTATCCCGAGATTCTCCAGGACATTCTCAACCGTCAGGGTCTCGACAAGACGGTCGTCGTCATCAACATGGGCCGGTCCGGCGCTGTCACCCGGGATATCATGGCCCGACTGGAAGCCGACATCGCTGCGTTCAAGCCTCACATCGTTGTCGCGATGATTGGGATCAACGACGGCGGAAAGACGCACGCGTACGGCACGATCATCGAGCCGGGCCGGGGCCGCTGGTATGGTGACTTCCGTCTCTACAAGCTCTACCGACTCCTCCGACACGCGCTCTTCACAGACCGCCCCCCAACGTCCGTTGAACTCGGCGAGGGCATCCGTCAGCCGACCCCGGGCGTCGACGCCGCATTCGTCCGCCCGGGCCCCGCCCCGCCCGAGCCGACCCCGCAGACCCCCGGCGACGCCAGGTTCCTCGAAAAGGTGCGAAGACTGATCGACGCAGGTGATCTGGATGCGGCGCGCAGCCTGCTCGAAGCGCGCCTGTCTCGCGATCCCGCCTTTGCCGACGGCTCCGTCGAGCTCGCCCGCGTCTACGCCAACGGCGGCGACCCGGAGCGCGCACACGCCGTGCTGTTGCGCGGAGCGGCCGCTGCAACCGAGCCGTCGATCCTGCTGCAGTCGGCGCTGGCCATGTCCTATGACGCCCGTGGCGAGACCGATCGCGCGATCGCGATGGTCGTCGAGATCCGCAGAGAACTGCTGCAGCCCACCAACCTCGTGGACCACACCCACCAGGCAGCTGTGCTCGCAAATCTGTACGAAAAGAGCGGACAGCTCGATGCCGCAGAGCGGACGCTCAAGGAGATTGCGGAACAGATGAATCCGGGCCACGCGGGGTGCTTCGACGAGCTCATCGCCTTTTACAAACGGAACGGACGAGCTGAAGACGCCCA
This sequence comes from Candidatus Sulfomarinibacteraceae bacterium, assembly GCA_963741385.1. GTDB lineage: Bacteria > Acidobacteriota > Thermoanaerobaculia > Thermoanaerobaculales > Sulfomarinibacteraceae > Sulfomarinibacter. The sequence continues at coordinate 134,698 of CAVUHO010000014.1, read as the reverse complement.
GCACTACCGGGAGATCAGGCGCCGGGTCCGCTACGAATACGTCAATCCGGAGACCCGCAGGAACTACGTCGAACTCGAGAGGGTCCTTCGTTCCGACGGCATTCCGCTCGTCGCCGTCCAATACCCCGGCCGCGACGTCCGCGAGGTCAGGCGTCTGCTCGCCGCGGATCCGTGGCCGATCTACGTCGACAACAGCTTCTTTACAGAACTGGTCGAGAAGAACGGGTTCGACACCTACTACATCGACAGGTTCGGCGGCGACTTCGGGCACCTGACCGGCCTCGGCAATTGTCTGCTCGCCGAGAACATCGCGCGGGTGATCGTCGACCGCCTATTCGAACGCGAGTTTTCTGGTGGCACCGTGAACTGCCGCGAACCGGATCTGAACCCCCTGTCGTCAGCCGACAGAGCCTCTGGCGACCTCGTCGGCCGTGGCCTTCCGGATTGACGCTACAGACACTTCGAAGCGCAGGGTCTCCCCCGCCAGCGGGTGATTGCCGTCGAGCTTGACCGTGTCGCCGTCGACTTCGGCAATCATCAGGTGCTGCTCACAGCCGTCGGGCAGCTGCGCCTGGACCACCGTACCGACCTCGGGGTCGAAGCCGAGTTGGGTACGGGTCACCTCGATCACGCGGTGCGGGTCACGCGGGCCGTAGCCGTCCTCAGGACCGAACTCAATGTCGAGCGTGTCGCCGACCGAGAAGCCGTCCAACGCCTTTTCCAGCCCCGGAATGATGTTCGCGTGGCCGTGCAGATACTCCAGCGGCCCGCGCCCCTCGGTGCTGTCGACCTCGTTGCCGCCAGCCACCGTCAGACGGTATGTGATGCCGACGACTGTGTTGTTCTCGACCTTCTCCGCGGTCATCGTCGAGACGCCTACTCGCCGCTGGCAGCCGCGCCCGGCTCAGCCGAGCCCAGGCCGACCTGGGTGATTTTCGCCTTTTCGGCCAGCTGGTCCAGGACCTTGGTGGTCGCTTCCCCGCCCTGGTTCTGCCGCAGCATTTCAGTGAGCGGTTCGCGCACCTCGTCGAGCGTCATGGTGGCTGCCGGGCGCTTTTCGTCGACCTTGATCACGTGATACCCGAACTGGGTCTCCACGACCTCGGAGATCCCCCCGACCTCGAGTGCAAAGGCTACATCTGCGAACGGAGCGACCATCTGCTGGCGCGCGAGGAAACCGAGATCGCCGCCCTTGGGCGCGCTCGGCCCCTCGGACACCTCGATAGCGAGGGTCGCAAAGTCCTCTCCTGCAAGCGCGCGCTTCCGCGCGGCCTGGGCCTTCGCCAGTGCTTCGGCCCTGGTCGCCTCGGTCGCGTCGGCGCCCGTTGGCATCAGGATGTGGCGTGCGTGAACCTGCTCGGGCCGCTGGAACATCTCCGGGTGCTCGCTGTAATACGCCGCAACCTCCTCAGGGCTGACCGCGACCCCGGGGTCGATTGTGGTCTCGATGAACACCTGCACGAGGTCGGACTCGGCAACGCTGGCTGCGAGCATCTCGTACGTCATCCCGCGCTGAGCGAGAGCCTCGTCGAGCTTCGCACGGCCGCCGGCCTGTTCTTCGATCTGAGCCATCGTTTCTTTGACCCGTTGATCGTTGGGCTGCATCTTCAGCCGTTTCGCCTCCTGGGCCAGGAGCTTGGAATCCACGACCCGCTGCATGGCGGCCTGGATGACCATCTCCTGTTCAGGCTTCATTCCCTGCCTGATCATCTCCTGTTGAATCCGCGGAACCTCCAGCCCGATCTCCCAGGCGTAGACCTGCTGATCGTTGACGGTCAGGACGACATTGGTCGGCGACTGCTGCGCCGACGCCGGCATCGCACCACACAGGGCGAGCGCCAGGACCACTGCACAGGGTAGGAATTTTTTCATCGGAACTCCTTCATTTGAAGCTCGCCGAAAACGAGGAAAGCGGGCGGGATTGGAGATCGGCCAGTGGAACGCGTCCACTCGCGCCATCTTCGGCCGGCGCACTTTATCATACGGCGCGTCTCAAGGGGAACTGCCGCACCTGCGTTGGAACATTCAGGATCGGGTGAGGCTCCGGCCGATCCCACCGAGAGGTCCGAAACCCGCGAGCCCGGCCCCCCCCAGGGGCAGGAGCAGCGGCACCCACCGCAGCCCCAGCCAGCCGGTGCCGCCGATACCGTCCAACGCCAGCATGGCGAGCCCTGCGCAAGCGACGACACAGCCAAGCAGCTGTAGCCCGATGGAAGCCGGACGATCGGCGGTGTCAGCGCCCGCTCTCTCGAAACGTCCGAACACCAGCAGAAACGGCAGAGTTGCAAGGGCGTAGGCGGCGATCCACAACGGCCTGGTCCACCACCATCCCGCCGTGTCGGGCTGTTGCGCGAGCAGGGACGGCATCTGCCAGAACGCGAGACCCACCAGCAGCATCATCACCGTCGAATGCCACAGGAAGAGCGTCATGATCATGCCGTTCACCAGGATCGTGGCAGCCCACGTGACACGGTGCGCCAGCCAGCGCCTAATCGGCCCCTCCAAAATGAGCGCCAAACCGATCTGTGCCGCAGCCAGGGCGAGCAGCGGCATTTTCGGTGGCAGGGTGTTGCTGATCTCGTCACTCGGCACGCCCACCAGGGCGAGCGGATAGGGCCCGAGTTGAGTCAGGAGAAGGAGGCTCCCCAACCCCGCGACGAACAGAGGAATGCCCATCCGGGGGCCCGCCAGCCGGCGGTCGTGCCAGGCATACCCGAGTTGGTGCACGGTGAGCCAGACAAACAGGTAGTTGCTCCAGCCGAGGGCCCGCCAATCCCAGCCGAAAAACGCCGCATCGACAAGCGCTGCGGCCCCGACCGGCACCACGACCGACACGAATCCCCATTTTTTCCACGCCGCGTGGGTCAGGGGCACCAGCGCCACGACCATGATGTAGACGGCGAGGAACCAGACCGGCACCAGCGCCACCTTGGAACCGATCCGGATCATGCCGTCGCTGACGCCGTTGGTATGGGCGACAGCGACCATCACGCCCCAGGCGAGGAGGAGCGGCAGAACAGGCCCGACGAGACGCCGTGTCCTGGCGTCGAACCACTCCCTGTAGCCGAGGTCCTTGCGACGCGCAGACTCCCACGACACCCCGTTCGAAAACCCGCCGACGAAGAAGAACACCGGCATCACCTGGAACAGCCAGGTCAACCACCGCGACCACGGAGCAAGGTCCAACAGATGGCTGTAGGCGGGCGCGCCGTCGACAAAATATGGCGCCGAGATCAGCCAATGCCCGAGCACCACTGCCGTGATTGACAGCGCTCGCAGAAAGTCCACATACCGGTTGCGGTCAGCCGGGGTTCGATCGGCAAAAAACAGGGCCCTTTGCCACATGCCGGAGGGGGGTCTGGTTGCATCGGGTGTGTCGCCCATGTTTCGAGTATAAGTCGACGCCCGCGGTCGCGGAGCGACTCTGGTCAGTTTCTGCACAGACCTGATAAGGTGGTGAGCAAGGGCGTACAATAGCGTCGAAAAGGAGAGGACATGCCCAACATCGCAACCATTTTGCGGGAGGAAACCACCCGACTCGCGCGCAAGGAAGTCCGCCAGCAGGTCGAACCACTGAAGAAGACCATCAGCGAACTCCGCCGGGCGGTCGCATCGTTGAAGGCAGACGTCGCCGAACTCAAGCGTTCACAGCGTTTTCTGGAACAACAGGAGAAACGCCGGCTCGAAAGCCCACCCGAGACGAGCACCGCCAAAGCGATTCGCTTCTCACCCAAGTGGGTCAAGGCCGACCGTCAGCGGCTGGGGCTGTCCGCCAAGGACTACGCGTGTCTGGTCGGCGTCTCCAGTCTGACGATCTACAACTGGGAAACCGGCAAGTCCAAACCGAACGCCGAGCGGTTGGCGGCCTGGGCGGAAGTCCGGGGCATCGGCAAACGCGAGGCGCAACGCAGGTTGGAGCTTCTGGCGGGGTCAAACGCCTGACGACCGGCTCGTGCCGTCTCGTTGATCCGCCTGACAGCAGGCATCTCCCACACCACCAAATCCCGGGTCCCGATTGACACCTGTGGAGGCCGTTTGCGAGGATGGCCCCCGGGGGATCTCATGACTCCAGACTATCGAGCCGACGTCGTCATCGTGGGCGGCGGTCTGGCGGGGCTTGCAACCGCGGTTGAGCTGCTCGAACGCGGTCTGCGGGTGCTGATTCTTGACCGCGACTCCGAGGACCGGCTGGGCGGGCTCGCCAAACGCTCTTTCGGGGGCGTGATGTTCGTCGACACGCCTCAGCAACGAAAGCTCGGCATCCGCGACACCCCCGACCTCGCGTGGTCGGACTGGTTGAGCTTTGCCGACTTCGCCGATGGCGACGACTGGCCGCGGCGCTGGGCGCGGACCTATGTCGAACGTTCGACCGAGCTGATCTTAGACTGGCTCACCAGCTTCGGCGTCAAGTTCCTGCCGGTGGTCAACTGGGCGGAGCGCGGGCTCTTCCGGCCCGGCAACTCGGTCCCCCGTTGGCACATCGCATGGGGAACCGGCTTCGCCATCATCGAGGCGGTGGTCGCCGCTCTCGAGAATCACCCCCATCGCGACCGATTGCAGCTCCGTTACAACCACCGCGTCGACCGCCTTCTCATCGAGGCGGGGCGCGTGGTCGGCTGCGCCGGGCACTTTGAGGATGAGGACGGCGAGTTCGAGGCGCGAGCCGACCACGTCGTGCTCGCCTCCGGCGGCATCTGCGGGGGTGACCTCAGCAAGGTCAGGGCCAACTGGTACGCACCGTGGGGCTCTCCTCCCTCGACGCTGCTCAACGGTTCCCACCGCTACGCCGACGGGTTGTTGCACGACGAGGCGGCGCGCCACGGCGCTGCCCTCACCCACCTCGACAAACAGTGGCACTATGCCGCGGGGGTCCACGCGAAGACCACCGAGAGGCCCGGCGATGGCGTCAGTCTGGTGCCACCACGTTCAGCGCTTTGGCTCGACGCTCGCGGCCGGCGCTTCGGACCGGTGCCGCTGATGGGCTACAGCGACACCCGGTGGCTGGTCGAACAGATCTGCCGCACTCCCGAGCAGTACTCCTGGCAGATCCTCAACTGGAAAATCGCCATCAAGGAGCTGGCAGTCTCCGGCTGTGACTACATGACGGCCTTCCGCAACAAGAAAAAGGCCCAACTCATCAAGGAGGTGGTCTTCGGCAACAAGGCCCTCGTCAACCGTCTGATTGAAGACAGCGGTGACTTCGTCGTCGCCGACTCGCTCCCCGATCTCGTGGACAAGATGCAGGCCCTCTCGCTCCCGGGCGTCGCCATCGACCGTGAAGGGATGGAGGCCGACATCCGCGCCTACGATGCCCAGATCGACCGCGGCGAGCGCTACTTCAACGACGATCAGCTGCGCCGGATCGCCGCCTTCAGACAGTACAAGGGCGACCGCCTCCGCACCTGCGCTTTCCAAAAGATCGACGACCCCAAAGCGCGGCCGCTGATCGCCATCCGCGAGTTCATCCTCAGCCGAAAGAGCCTGGGCGGCGTGCAGACCGACCTCTCGAGCCGCGTTCTCGATACATCAGGCCAGCCCATCCCCGGGCTCTACGCCGTCGGCGAGACCGCCGGCTTCGGCGGCGGCGGCATCCACGGCAAGGGTTCGCTCGAGGGCACCTTCCTCGGCAGCTGCGTGCTCACCGGCAGGCTCTGCGGTCAGGCCATCGGCGGAGCGTAGACCGGCGGAGGTGGGGAACGGCGCCGGTCAGGGGTGTCCGAACCCGAATCCCCTCATTCCGAGGAGTTCGACTTGCTTGACTTCACGGTCGTGGAACGGGCGGCCGCCTCGTCGGCGGGGTCCGACAGCAGGATGATCGCCGTCTGGGGACCGGCCGCGCCGGGCGGCAGGATCACGATTTTCTTCACCAGTTGCTGATTGATTCCGAACCGCTTGAAGTTGGCCGGAAGCCACATCTTCAGCTGCTCCTCGTTCATCGGCGCATGGGTGTCGAGGTCGGCCAACATCGCCTGCGCCTGGGCGGTGGTGAGGATGTCAGAGCTCGCCGTCAGCCGGTAGACGTTGCTCTTGGACAGGTTGAGGTTGCTGGTTGCGGCCGCGAACGCCACGGCGGCCGCCAAGAAGAAAACAGTGGCCAGGCCGAACCGAAGTGAACGTTTCATGAGCATATTCTCCTCTCTCAGAATCCTGAGCACATCAACACCGGCCGCGCCCGGGTTGTTCCCGAAGCCCGGCCTGTCGATTCTATTGCGCACGGTGGGCACCAGGAGTAATGTGACGCGGTGCCCTCCCTGTTCCGCCGCAAACCTCTTTCCGCCCTCCAGGAGGAGGGTGCGCGCAGCACCCTGCGCCGAACGCTGGGCGCGTGGGAGCTGACGGCGCTCGGCATCGGCGCCATCATCGGCGCCGGCATCTTCGCAACAGTCGGCACCGCAGCGGCCGGCGACCCTGCGCGACCTGGCGCCGGACCGGCGATCGTGCTGTCTTTTCTCCTCACCGCCGCAGTGTGCGGTCTGGCCGCCCTGTGCTACGCCGAGTTGGCGGCCTTCGTGCCGATCTCGGGTTCGGCTTACACCTACGCCTACGTGGGCCTCGGTGAGCTGGTGGCGTGGATCATCGGCTGGGACTTGATCATCGAGTACGCGGTGGGCAACGTGGCGGTCGCGATCTCGTGGTCCGGCTACTTCTGCGAACTGTTGAGGGGGCTCGGCCTCGAGGTGCCGCGGTGGCTCGCCACCGACCTCCGCACGGCGCTGGCGTCTCCGGATATCCTCGCCCAGGCGCCCCATGTGTTCGGCCTGCCCATCATCTTCAACCTGCCGGCCGCGGGCATCGTCCTGTTGCTGACGTGGGTTCTGGTTTACGGCATCCGGGAGTCGTCGCGGCTCAACATGCTGATGGTCCTGGTGAAGCTCGTGGTGCTCGCGTTCTTCGTCGTGGTCGGCGTGTTCTACGTGGAACCCGCCAACTGGAAGCCGTTCATGCCGAACGGCTGGCACGGAGTGTGGTCCGGTGCCGCCATCGTGTTCTTCGCCTACATCGGTTTTGACGCCGTTTCCACTGCGGCGGAGGAGACCCGCGACCCCGGGCGCAACATGCCGCGCGGCATCATCGGTTCGCTGGCCATCTCGACCGCCGTCTATATCGCGGTGGCGGTCGTCGTCACGGGTATGGTGCCGTGGTTCGACCTCCACACGGCCGAGCCCCTGGCGGTCGCCATGACGCGGCACAACCTGGGGTGGGCGGCGGGGATCGTGGCGGTCGGCTCGGTGGCGGCCAACACCGCCGTGCTGTTGGTGTTCCAGCTCGGGCAGCCGAGGATCTTCTACTCGATGTCACGAGACGGATTGCTGCCTCGAGTGTTCTCGCGGGTCCACCCCAAACACCGCACGCCGCACGTGGCCACCATCATCACCGGGCTGGCGGTCGCGGCGTTTGCGGGTTTTGCCAACATCGAGGAGATGGTGGATCTGACCAACATCGGCACCCTCTTCGCCTTTGCCATCGTCTCGGCCGGGGTGATATTCCTACGGAAGTCCGAACCAGACGCGCCGCGCCCGTTCCGAGTGCCGTTCGTGCCGGTGGTTCCGGTGCTTGCGATGGCGGCCTGTCTGTTCCTGGCAGCCGGGCTGCCGCTGATCACCTGGATCCGCTTCGCGGCGTGGCTGGCGGTGGGGCTGGTGATTTATTTCGCCTACGGGCGGCACCATTCGGCCCTCGGCAAATCCTGAACCAACCTCGTCAACCCCCGCCGGCGAGCCCCAGGGCCTCGACCGCCTTCCAGGTCAGCGCGGCCGTGAGCGCCGATGCCGGAATCGTCAGGATCCAGGCCCAGACGATGCGGTAGGCCATCCCCCACCGCGTCGCCCCGAGACGGGTCGGGGCGCCGGCTCCGATGATGGCGCCGGTGATGGTGTGGGTGGTGGAGACCGGGATGCCGCCAAAGGTCGAGAGCAGGATCGAACAGCCGGCCGCCGTTTCGGCGCAAAAGCCGTCGACCGGGCGCAGCTTGGTCATCCGCATGCCCAGGGTTTCGATCACTCTCCAGCCACCGGCGAGAGTCCCGAGAGAAATCGCCAGGTAGCAGGCGAAGATCACCCATACCGGTACATAGAATGTATCGCCGAGATAGCCTGTGCTGTAGAGCAGAACGGCGATGATCCCCATGGTCTTCTGGGCGTCGTTGGCGCCGTGACCGAGGCTGAAGACGGCGGCAGAAACGAGCTGCAGACGGCGGAACCAGCGGTCCACCGGGCCCGGTGCAGCCCGCCGGCAGATCCACAGCACCACCACCATGAGCAGGGCGCCGAGTGAAAACCCGATCAGCGGTGCGAGGACGATAAACAGAGCAATTTTGAGGAGACCGGGAAGAATCAGCGCGCCGAATCCTCCCTTGGCGACCCCGGCCCCCACCATGGCGCCAACCAGGGCGTGTGACACGCTGATCGGCAAACCCACCCAGGTACACAACCAGGTCCAGACGACGGCCCCCACCAGGGTGGCCAGCAGCATGGCCGGAGAGATGATCTCGGATTTCACGACGCCCTTGCCGATGGTGTTCGCCACATGGACGCCGAACAGAAACACCGCGGCAAAGTTGAAGAACGCAGCCCACAACACCGCCAGCCGCGGCGACAGAACGCGGGTCGAGACCACCGTCGCGATCGAGTTGGCGGCGTCGTTCATGCCGTTGAGGAAGTCGAACGCCAAGGCGAGCACGACCAGACAGATCACGAAGAAGAGCATCTTCGGCTCCCCTACCCGTGCGCCAGCACGATCCCCTCGACGATGTCGGCCACGTCCTCGCAGCAGTCGGTGGCCTGCTCCATGAGGTCGAGGATCTCCTTCCACTTGATGAATTCGAAGGGGTCGGTCTCCTCCTGCAGGAGACGGGCCACCGCCTCCCGCCGCTGGCGGTCGGCCTGGTTCTCGCGCGTGTTGACCTCGACCGTGAGAGCCATGATGCGGTCCTTCTTTTTCAGGTTGCGCAGCAGGCTCACCATCTCCTGGACAAGCCCCGCCGCGGCGAGCAGCGTGGAGCTGAGATCGAGCGCCTCCGGCCGCAGGGTGCGCGGCTGGTAGAGGGCGAGCCGCGAACCGGCCGCGTGGGTGAAATCGAGGATGTCGTCGAGCTGATTCACCAGGCGGTGGATATCGAGGCGGTCGAGGGGGGTGACGAATGTGCGGTGGAGGTGGGCGAGCGCCCGGTGGACAGTCTCATCGCCCCGGTGCTCACACTCGTGCAGCCGGTCCGCCATGGCGATGGAATTTTCACCGTCCGTCATCATCCGCTGCAGGATCTCTGCGCCGTCGACGATAGATCTCGTCAGCTCGTCGAACATGGTAAAGAACTCCTCGTCGCGCGGAATGATCGATCGAAACATCAGCAAACCCCTTCCCCGGTTCGACGCCGCTTCCAGGCCGCCCTGATGAGCAGCAGGCACGCGGCAATCACGCCCGCGAACATCAGCCGGGCGCCCCACAGATAGGGCAGCCGCGCCGGGTCCTCCCCCACCATCAGCAGTTTATCGACCGCGTCCTGGTAGGTCCATACGACCAGGATCCCCAGGAGATAGAGGGGCGTCACGTACTTGAGGACCAGCTTAAGCACCCGCGGCACTTTGAGGTCTGCGCCCTTCTCGAGTTCGGCAAAACCGCGCTCCACCCCGAACACCCACGAAAACATGACGATTTCGATCACCGCAAAGACCACCAGCCCGAAGGTCCCGGCCCAGAAATCGAGCTCGTCGAGAAAGCCGTATTTGAAGAAGGCCACCACCAGCGCCATGCACCCGGCGAGGGCGACGAACACCGCGTTGACGGCCTTTCGTCGCGGCCACTTGAACTCGTCTTCGAGGAACGAAACGGCTGGTGAGGTCATCGCCACCGATGAGGTGATCCCGGCGATGAAGAGGAGAAAGAACCACATCGCGCCGAACAGAGCTCCCAGCGGCAGCCTCTGGAAGACCACCGGCAGCGCCTGGAAGCCGAGGTCGAAGGCGCCGCTTTTGGCGATGGCCTGAGTTTCGGCAAGCCCGAAGAACGCCACCGCCACCGGGATCGCGATGGTGCCGCCGAGCACCACCTCCGCAAACTCGTTGGTCATCGAGGTGGTGAGTCCGTTGAGGGCGACGTCGTCGGTTTCGCGCAGATAGGAGGCGTAGGTGGCGATGATGCCCTGGCCGAGCGACAGCGTAAAAAATATCTGGCCGGCAGCGACCAGCCACACCGACGCCTGTCCGAGGCGGCTGAAGTCGGGGTTCCACATGAAGGCGAGCCCGGCCCCGACGCTCGACTCGGGTTGCGCCGGGTCGGGAGTACCTAGGGTCAGGACCCGCACCACCAGGACCACGGCAAACAGGAACAGCAGCGGCATGCCGATCTTGGCCAGGACCTCGATGCCCTTCGCAATCCCTCGCGACAGAAAGAAGTAGTTGATGACGAGGGTCAGAACCACAAACGTGATGACCGGCAGGTGGGACGAGAAGTACGCGTTGTGTTCGACCCCCTGGAATCCCCTCAGAAACTGACCCATGGCTTCGCGGCTGGTAGCGCCGACATACTGCCCGGTGCCGGAAAACCACGAGAAGGCCAGGGTCCACGACTCGATGAAGTTGTAGTAGACGACGATCGTGAACGGCAGGGCGATGCCGAGGGCGCCGAGGTACTTGGCAGCCGGGTGGCGCCACATCAGCGAGAACATGCCCGGCGTGGTGCCGTGCCCGTGCGCGCCGCCATAGCGGCCGATGGTCCACTCCACCCACATCAGAGGAATCCCGAGCAGGGCGAATGCGCAGAGGTAGGGAATCAGGAAGGCGCCGCCGCCGTTCGCCGCAGCCTTGACCGGAAAGCGCAGGAAGTTGCCGAGACCGATCGCATTGCCGGCCATGGCGAGGATGAGACCGATCCGGGTCGCCCACACCGCGCGTCCGGCGCTGTCGACCGCGGCGTCCGGGGCCACACTGCGGCGCCGCTTCAGCAATACCTTTGCGAAACAGTAGCCGGCGAGCGCGAGAATCGCGCCCCACGCCGTCACCAAGGACCACCAACCCCCGAGCGACATTTCGATGTGCATTGGAAACCTCATACGGCGGTCGAACCCGCCGTAACGCACGGTACGTACAGCCAATCAAACCGGCCGGCGCTGCTGCGGTACCGACCGGGCACCCGTGGAAGCCCCGACTCACGAACGGCCGCGCACGACGATACACCCGGTCGGGAGCCGAAACCAGCCAGAGGGCGAGGTGGGACCCTCGAAGCGGAATAGAACCGATCAACAGGGTGCTACCTGTGGTGCATCTCTTCGAGCGAAATGGAGGTCTCGACCGGTTTCCGGAGCCCGGCGCGGCGTCGGTCCGCCCCCACATGTGGGTGGTCAGAAAAGAACCGGGGGTCCCCCATGTCGCATTTCAACTCTCGTGTTTCCAGGGAAATACACACTTCAGGATGACAAGGGGAAATCATGAAAAACAGCAAGCGAGTGGCGTGGGTCTTGGCCGTATTCTTATGTTCGACATTCGCGGCGGTTGCGGACGACACACCAGGGGTGGCGGAACAGATCGCGGGAATGCAGGCGATGTGCGCCGACACCGCCGAGGTGCGCGCCCAGCGGCAGGCCGACGAGGCGCTCTACTTCCGCCTTGGAGGCTCCAACAAAATCAACGAATTCACTACCGAGGTCGTCCGTCTCCACAACCAGAATCCGACCATCATGCCAATGCTCCTCCACGTCAACTCTGAGGAACTTGCAACCCAGGTCGCCAATTTTATTTTCTCGGGAACAGGGGGACCGGAGATCTACACCGGCCGGACATTGCCAGCCAGCCACGCGGATCTCCACCTCACCGACGCCGACTTCCTGTCGGCCGGCGGCGACATCGTCACCGCCATGAAGACCATGGGCTACGGCGAGAACGAGATCACCGATTTCGTCTGCATCCTGGTCTCGCTCAAGGACCAGGTGATCTTCGAGTAGAAACCCCAGGAATCACAACACCTCATGGCGCCGCCTTTCTGCGGCGGCGCCGGCGGTTTTCTGGCGCGGATTTCCGATCGGGTTTCCTTCCAAAGGCCGTTCCTCTGCAGCCGGAGGGCGACATGTGCCCGCCTTCGGCGAGGCGGTGACTGTCATCCCGACCGAGTAGGAAACCTCGTCACCGACTCTGTCATCCCGACCGAGTGGGAAACCACGTCACCGACTCTGTCATCCCGACCGAATGGGAAACCACGTCACCGACTCTGTCATCCCGACCGTAGGAGGGCAGCGACGGAGCGGAGGGATCTTGGGCGCGATCCATGGGATTGCGGCGCCTGCACGGGCCCCGCGCAGATTCCTCCACTCGCTCACTCCGTTCGCTCGGTCGGAATGACAAGAGAAGGAGCGGCTCCGTTCGCTCGGTCGGAATGACAGGAGAAGGAGCGGCTCCGTTCGCTCGGTCGGAATGACAAGAGAAGGAGCGGCTCCGTTCGCTCGGTCGGAATGACAAGAGAAGGAGCGGCTCCGTTCCCTCGGTCGGAATAACGCGCGCGTGAAGTGGCTTCTCTCCCCCGGGTCGGGATGCCGGAATGCATCTGCATTCGAAGAGGACAATCACCTCAAACCCACCAATTTTGATAGTGTTGAGATACGCTCTCGCGCTTGGCCGGAGGGGCCCGCCGGGGGCGAAGCCCCGTCCGGAGTCATATTCGATCAGAGACGAACAGGAGGACCGGTGGCAGGCGCGATCTGGTGGATCGACAGGGGCTCAGGCCCACTTGTAGCGACGGCAATTCACGACGGCCATGAGGTGCGTCCGGATGTTCTCGATTTGATGTCGATCTCCGAGGCAGACCGACTGCGCGAGGAAGATCCATTCACCGCCGATTGGACCGAGGTCGCCCCGACCCGGGTCGTAGGTACACGTTCTCGATTCGAGGTGGATCTGAACCGGCCCCCGGGTATGGCTGTCTATCGCACTCCGGCGGAAGCCTGGGGTCTTGATGTGTGGAGGGACGGGATCCCCGACGTGGACCTGGCGCGCTCGATCGAACAGTACGATGCCTTTTACCGAGCCCTCGGTGGGCTGTACTCCGACATGGTCGATCGCTACGGCCGTTTCGTGGTCCTCGACCTTCACACCTACAACCATCGCCGCGAGGGCCCCGATGGTCCCCTTGCAGACCCTTCATTGACTCCCAAGATCAACGTGGGAACCGGGAACGTGGCTGACCGCGACCTGTGGGCGCCGGTGATCGATCGCTTCATCGCCGACGTCGCCGACTTCGATTTCCCCGGCGGTCGTTTGGACGTGCGCGAAAACGTGAACTTCCGCGGCGGCCACTGCGGCCACTGGGCCAACACCACATTCCAGGACTCGGTCTGCGTGCTCTCCATCGAGATCAAGAAGTTCTTCATGGACGAGTGGACGGGCATTGCCGACCCCGCCCTCCACGCCGCCGTGGGACGCGCCCTCGCCGCCGCCGTTCCCGGTGTCCTCGAGGAGTTGGAGCGGCTCTGACCTGCGCGCGACGACACAGCGGAACAGGAGATTCTCCGGTATCGGCGGGGAATGAAGGTGTCCTGCGCGCGGTTTCCTGCCACAGACTGAACAAGGGAGATTTCATGAAGAGGATGCTGGCGGTTGTTGTGCTGATGCTCGCGAGCGCCGCGGCGTTCGCGCTCGAGGGCGAACCGATTCCCGGAGCGAGCGTCAAGATCGGCAGAAAGCCGCCCGGAGGCAACAACACCATCGCCCAGGGCACCACCGATGCGCAGGGCAGCTTTACGTTCAAAAACGTCCCGGTCGGGACCTTTTTCGTGAGGTTCCAGGTCGGTGAGACGAGTTACGAGGTCTTCGAAAACCAAACGGGCATCCCGATCAGGGTTTCTCCTGCGGTCACCCCGTTGCCGCCGGGATCCTCCGCAGGAAGGGAGCCGAGGGTCGCCGCAACCCCGGTGGTGACCTCCAAGAACTTCGGCGACGTCACCGTGGCCGTCGAGGTTCTCGGCAACACGATCACCGCAAAGATCGCCAAACAGAAGAACGCGGCCGAATCCGCAAAGAGGTAGCTTTCCCGTCGGGCGCACCGACTGGCGGAGAGACGGCGTCGTGACGCTTCACATCCAGGCCTTCGTCACTGTTCTTTCGCTGATCAACCCCGCCGTCTGCGGAATGATCTTCGAAACGATCGAGTTGAATCGGACTCGGGCCCAACGCCTCGCAGATGCCGCCAAAGCGGCGGCCGCGATCTTCGTGATCCTGGAGTTGGCCACGTTGTTCGGAGCTCGCGTCCTCAAGCTCTTCAGGATCTCGCTCGATGTCTTCTCGATCGCCGGCGGCGGAGTCCTGGTGTGGATGGGTTTCACGATGCTTCGCGGGATGCCTCCAGAAGCCGGCGGGGGCTCGTCGCTGACCCCGTTGATCCTGTTCGCGGCCAGCCCGGGAACGATCACGGGCGTCATCACTCACCTCATCAAGAACGGTGGGGTCTGAGGGCGACCTCTACTCCCACCGCAAGGCATCGATCGGGTTGAGCTTCGCCGCCCTCAGAGCTGGATACAGCCCCGAACCGATCCCCACCGCCATGGAAACGCCAAATGCCAGCAGCACGGACCACGGGGTGACGACCGTCGACCAGCCGGCCGATGCGGCGACGATCTTCGAGATGACGACCCCCATCGCGACCCCGACCAGCCCGCCGAGGACGCTGATCGAGAAACTCTCCATCAAAAAGAGGGTCCGGATGTCCACCTCGCGCGCGCCCACCGCACGCCGCACCCCGATCTCGCGGGTCCGTTCGAAGACCGTTGCCAGCATGATATTGGCGATGCCGATGCCCCCCACCAACAGCGAGATCCCGGCAATCGCCCCCATCACGATGTTGAAGAGCCGCTGGGTCTTCCGGCTCTGTTCGAGGAGCGCCTCCGGAACCACCAGCTCGTAGTCATCCTCGCCGCCGTGGAGACGGTCGAGGAGCTGGTCGACCAGCCGCGCCGCCTCCGAAGGCGAGGCGTCGGCATCGAGCCGGACGATGATCTCGTCGAGCGGGGCCTCGATGGGCGGCAGATCGAGCTTGCGGATCGCGGTGGTGACCGGGAGATAGATATCGGAATCAGTCGAGCCCACGGCCACCCCCTGGACCGAGGAAGCGCCCGACGAGCCCTCCAGCACCCCCACCACTTCGAGCCACAGATCGTTGACCTTGAGCGCCCGGCCGATGGCCTCTTCGTAGCCGAAGAGGTCGCGCCGGACGGCCTCGCCGATCACACAGACCTGGGCGTGCTCGGCCTCATCCCGGACGTCGAAGAACCTCCCCTCGGAGAGCCTCAGGTGGGTGAGACCGGCAAATGCACTGCCGACCCCGTGGGCGGTCGCCTTGGCGGTGTGGCCGTCCGCGAGGACGCTGAAGGGCTCGACCGTGACCCGCGCGCAGGTCAACTCGACCCCGGGAACCGCGTCGGCGATTGCGGTGGCGTCTCGCGGCGACACGCCGAGCGAGGTTTCGCGCACCTCCTGAAGATCCTCGTCCCGCATTTCGACGTCACGCACCAGGATATTGCGAACCCCCAGCCGTTCGATCATGGCCAGGGCCTCGCGTTCGGCCCCCGCTCCGATGGACAGCATGGCGATCACCGCCCCGACACCGAAGATCATTCCGAGCATGGTGAGCGCGGAGCGCAGCTTGTGGGTCGCGAGGTTTTCAAAGGCGCTGCGGAGGGCGTCGCCGAGCGTCATCCCGGACCTCCCGGGAGATCAGGTGCGGACTGTTTCACGCCATCGCCCCGGGCGGTGTCGTGCGCGGCGGTCGGGTCCCTGAGCGCGATCACATCGCCCTCCTCGAGCCCCGACTCGATGACGACGCGACCGAGGGCAGCCGGCCCGAGCTCGATCTCGACCGGTTTGAAACCGCCGCGCCGCCACCGGTAGACCACGGTTGCTCCATCGAGGCTGCACACCGCCTGGCGGGGAACGGTGACGGCGTTTTCGAGGTCCGCGAGAATGACCTCAGAACGAACCCGCGAACCGGGTTTCATGGTTTCCCGGTCGGTGTGCTCGAACTCGAGCACGGTTCGGAAGTACTGCACAGGCACCTGGCGGTTGCGGCGGCCGGCCATTGGATCAACGCTTTTGACCATTGCCGCGTGCGCGACCTCGGGACTCGCTTCGATCCACACCGTGGCCTTCTGTCCGGCCGCAAGATTGCCGGCGTCGGCCTCCAGGACAAAGACTTCGGCCTGCATTTCGTCGAGATCCGGGATGCTCCCCAGGGGCCGCCCCGGCCACACCATGTCCCCCACCCGAACTGGATTGCCGCGCCAGTCCCGTTCGAGCATGACGATCCCGCTGTGCGGTGCCGCCACCTCGAGGGCGGCGAGCCCGTCGACCGCCTGCTGGACCCGGATATCGGCCTTGCGCCGATCGATGGCGAGGAGCTCGTTCTCGGTGTCGCCAAGCTCGTCCTGGATCTGCTGTGACTGCCGCGCGTAGTCCGCCCGGGTCTCGGCCAATTCGGTGTCGATCTGCGACTCGATGATCTCCATCTTCGAGTAGCCGAGGTCATCGGTCGTCTGAAACTCCCGTGCGACCTCCAACTCCTCTTCGGCGACTTCGGCGTCGCGATCGAGATTGCCGATCGTGACATCTTGGCTGGTCCTGGCGCTCGAGATCCGGTGCTCGCTGATCCTCCGGTCGGAAAGCCCGTCCTCACGGTCCTTTTCCAGCTGGCTCGCGTCGAAACGGGCGACAATGTCTCCCTCCTCGACAAAGGTGCCGTCTGCCACAAGCCAGGCCAGGGTGAAGGCCATGCGGGGTTTCATTGGCGCCACCAGCGGCGTACTCCGCACCGCCGAGAGGTTGCCCTCCGCCACCACCCGGACCCTGAAGGGAGCGGCCGCCACCGTCATCGTCGGAACCGTGGGGCCCGCCAGCCCCAAGAGGGCACGAACCCCGATCGCGACCGCAGCCAACGCGACCGCCAGCCCCAGACCCGTGAAGATTGACCGTCGTTTCACAGGCGTCCTCCGGGTGCCACCACATCCCCGGGTTCGAGGCCTTCGAGCACCTCGACCTGCTCCGCGTTCCGGCGACCGAGGACAAGAGCGACGGGGCGCCAGCTGCCCATCCGGTAGCGGAAGGCGACCGGCTCTCCCCCGGCACGAACCACCGCCTCGATGGGCACCATCGTCACGTTCGCGAGCCGTTCGACCTCGATCTCTCCGCGGAACCGCATCCCCGGGCGCATCCTCTCCGGGTCGGTCTCGGCGAGCGAAAGGATCAGGCGGACCACCTTGAGAGGGTTGCGCCAGCTCTTTTCCTGGACCGCCCGCGAGATCGAACTGACGGTGCCCCGGTACTCCTGATCCGGATAGGCGTCGAGCCGCAGCACGACCTTCTGGCCTTCACGCACTCTCCCGGCACGGGCCTCCTCCACCTCCCCATCGGCCTCCATCCGGCCGAGATCCGGGATCTCGAGGACCATGTCCCGGACCGAACACGAGTCGCCGACCTTGTTCTTTTCGTTGCGCCAGTCGGTGACGTGGATGACGATGCCGTCACGCGGGGCGACCCGGGTCATCTTCCCGATGCCCTCCTCGATCTCACGGACCTCGGATTCCACCTGCTCGAGGTTCGCCTCCAACACCGCCAGCTCCTCGACGCCAGCGCGGTGGGTCGCCTCGATCCTGCGCTGCACCAGGTCCAGTTCGAGTTCGGCGAGCTCGAGGTCGAGCCGCGCCTTTTTGACCTCGATGCTCGACTGCAGCTCAGACGGCTGCGAAGCCATGAGACGGGCCTTGCGAAGCCCGGCCTCGACGCCGGCGCGGGCCAACCTGTCGTCGGCCTCGGCAACCGCCATGTCCACCTTCTTTTTCTCGACCTCGGTTCGGGCGGTGTCGAGGTCCGCCTGTTTGGTCTGCAACCGTTGCTGAAGCTCCGAGGTGTCGAACGCGAGGATCGGCTGTCCGGTCGTGACCTCGGTGCCCTCGGCCGCCATCATGGCGATCTTGAACTGCCAGACGTCGCGGATCTGCGGCGGACCGAGGGTCGATGACTCGACCGCGCGCAGGGTACCTGTGACCTCGACCCCGACCACGAGATCTCCGCGCTCCACCCTCAAGCTCCCCGTGGGCGGGCTCACCCTCTCCAATGCTATTGCAGCCACTACCGCCACCACGACAACGGCGAGGGCGATCGCGATGATCCGCCGACGGTTCACGACCCGAACTCCACGATGGCGGCTACCCCCTCCCCCTCCTCGAGCCCTTCGAGCACGACGCAGTCCTGGACCGAGCACGGTCCGAGGCGGACAGTTACCCAGGAACCGTCGGGTCGCCGGACCCGCGGCGGCGACGACGAGAGATCCACGGCCCCCCGCGGAACCAACAAGCCCTCCTCGCCCGGGGCTTCGACCTCGACCCGCACCGACATCCCCGGCACCAACACGATGTCGGTAGCCGCCGGCTCGAGATCGATGATGACGTCGAAGCCACGTCGTTCGGACGCCCACTGTTGTTCGCGGGCGATGGGGGTGATTTCGGCGATGCGCCCCGTCAGCTGGAGGTCGGGTTCGATATCGGGTGTGCATCGGGTGGGCATGCCGACCGCCAGGCGGCCGTCGTCGACGTCGCTCAGAGAAGCGCGGACGCGGAGGCTCCCGAGGTCGGGGATGCCGACGATCATCCAACCGGTAAACACCGTGTCGCCGATCTGGAACTTACGATCCTCCCAGGGGTTTCTCTCGACCACAATGATCCCGTCCCGCGGTGCGGTCAGACGAAGCTCGACGACCGCCGCTTCGGCCTCCTCCAACCCGCGGACGATCTTCCGGTGCTGTTCCTCGTTGATCCGGATATCGGCATCGACCCGCTTCGCCGTGGACTGCAGCCCTGCGACGGTCTTTTCGTAATCGGCCCTGGCCCGGGACAGGGCGAGTTGGGCGTTGCGGTGATCGTAGCGGCTCCGAACCGATTCGGGGACGGAGGCATCGAGTTCGGCCTTGGCGAGGGTGATTCGGGCGCGCTCGACCGAAGCCTCGGCCTCCCTGAGCGACGCATCACCCTGCGCCCGCATCTGGAGCCCGCTGCGCAGGCTGCGCTGGACGCCGGTTCGCTGCTGGTCGAGATCGGCGGTGAACGACGAGTTGTCGAACTCGAGCACCCGATCCCCGGCCGCGACCGTGGAGCCATCGGGTGCGAGCCACTCGATCTGGAGCCGGTGTTCCCGGGTCTTCGGGACGGTGATGCGCGCACCCTCGACTGCTTCGAAGGCCCCGGTCAGGAGATAGCGCCTGGCCAGAGCCCCCCGGTGAACGACGTGGTCGTCGGAGACATCCGAAGCCGCCGGGGCGCGATCTCCGCAGGCGAGGCAGAGCGCGACCGCGACCGCCGCCGACAACCGCCCAAATCTGCGGCGTAGTTGAGAAGAAGCTCTCACGTTTCCACTCATTCTACGCGACCGCCGAGATTTCTCTACCCGTTCATTGCACACCACGGGGGCGCGCCCTGACGGACGCGCCCCCGGGATCTCACGACGAATGAACTACCAGATCTTGACCCGCTGGTCGGGCGGCAGATACATACCGTCGCCCTCCTGAACGTCGAAGGCCGCGTAGAACTCCGGCATATTGGGGAGCGGGCCGTTGACCCGGAACTCCGCCGGCGAGTGCGGGTCGGTCTGGACCCGGTTCCGCATCGCCTCGTCGGTGGCCTTGAACTTCCATGCCTGACCGATGCCGAGAAAGAAGCGCTGGTCGCCGGTGAAGCCGTCGAGCACCGGCGCCTCCTTGCCGTCGAGGGAGATCTGATAGGCCCGGTACGCGATCGTCAGCCCCGAGAGGTCGCCGATGTTCTCGCCCAGGGTCAGCTCGCCATTGACATTGAGGTCGTCGAAGACCTGAAAGGCCGCGAACTGGTCGACCAGCGACCCCGTCCGCTTCTTGAACTCCTCGAGGTCCTGGTCGGTCCACCAGTTGTTGAGGTTGCCATCGCCGTCGTATCTCGATCCCTGGTCGTCGAAACCGTGGCCCATCTCGTGGCCGATGACCACTCCGATAGCGCCGTAGTTGATGGCGTCGTCGGCCGCCAGGTTGAAAAACGGCGGCTGCAGAATCCCGGCCGGGAACGTGATGTCGTTCATCGTCGGCATATAGCCGGCGTTGACCGTCTGCGGCGTCATGACCCACTCCCACTTGCGGATCGGACCGCCCAGCTTTTCTGTGTCCAGCGCCCATTGAAACCGGTTGGCGCGCGTGATGTTGCCAACGAGATCGCCGGGAACGATGTCAAGGGCGGAGTAGTCCTGCCATCTGTCCGGATAGCCGACTTTCGACGAGAACTTCTCCAGCTTGACCAACGCAGCAGCCTTCGTTTCCGGGCTCATCCAGTCGAGCTCGGCGATCGCTTCGCCGTAGGCTGCGCGGAGGTTGTTGACGAGCGCAACCATGCGCTCTTTGGCTTCGGGTGGGAAGAAACGGCTCACGTAGACCTTGCCGACGATCTCGCCGAGGCTGCCGTTGACCACGTCGACGCCGCGCTTCCAGCGCGGTCGCTGCTCTTCCTGCCCTTCGAGGATGTGGTTGTAGAACTCGAAATTCTGCTCGTCGATCGCGGAGTCGAGATACACAGCGTAGTTGTTCAGCAGGTTCCAGCGCAGAAAGGTCTTCCAGTCTGCGAGCGAGGTCTTCCGGAAGATCGTGTTGAAGCCCTCGATGTAGCTCGGCTGGTTGATGATCAGGTCCTGCTGGCCGGCGAGTCCCGCCGCCTCGAGGAAGAGCGACCAGTTCAGACCGTTGCCCAGAGTGCCAAGCTCGTCGAGAGCGAACTTGTTGTAGCGGGCCTCGCTGTCCCGGTTCTCGACCGTTGTCCAGTGGGAGGCGGCAAGCTGGGTCTCGAGCGCCATCAGCATCGCCGCCGACCCGGCCGGGTCGTCGAAACCTGCGAGGGAGAACATCTTTTCGATGTGGGCAACGTACTCGTTGCGCAGCTGAACCGACCGCTCGTCGTCCCTGAAGTAGTAGTCGCGATCCGGCAGCCCGAGCCCTGACTGCCACAGGTAAACCGCGTACCGTGTCGAGTCCTTCGCGTCAACGGTGACGTAGGGGCTGAACGGCCCACCACCGCCGTTGACTGCAAGTTCGGCAAAGTAGGCGGAGAGCTCGTCCTTGTCGGCGATAGCGTCAATCCGCGCCAACTCGGCCTCGAGCGGCGCCATGCCCAACTCCTCGAGCCGCTCGGTGTCCATGAACGAGTTGTAGAGGTCTGCCACCTTCTGCTCATCCGAGCCCGGCTGGAGATCGGTTTTTACCGCCACCTCCTCGATGATCGTGCGCACGTCCTCACGCGCCTTGTCGCGGAGGTCCATGAAGACGCCGGTGTTGTTGCGATCGGCCGGGATCTCCGTGGTCGCGAGCCAGGTGCCGTTGACGTACCGGAAGAAATCGTCCTGCGGCCGGATCGTGGTGTCCATGTTCGCGAGCTCGATGCCGCTGGTCAGAACCACGTCGTTTTTGACGGCTTGCCGTCCGCAAGCGACCATCACGAGCAGGCACAACGCACCAGTCAACAACTTCTTCATGACGATCCTCCTTCTCATCTTCAGTCGGTATTCTTCGTTTCCCGAGTTCGCGACCGGCGGCGGCCGGGGTTACGGGGCGAAAGGCGTCGTGAACGACGCACGTTATGAGCTTTCACAGTTGATTATTCGCAAAATCCCGCCGCGGGTTTCACGAACCTGTCACGAACCTGTCACGCACCTTCGCCGCACAGTCGCGCAGTCTTCTCCGCGTCGGCGCGCAGGCTGCTTGGAACGTAGTACTCCAGCAGCATGCGGGCGAAGTCGCGGTCGCCCTCCGGAATCAGTGGCCCGAGGTCGCGCAACCAGCCGTCGATGCAGACCTGTTCGGGCTGTTCAGAGGCCGCACAGGCGACCAGGCTCTCAAACCCGGAGCGGTAGGTCTCGAACTGGTCGCGCGTCATCGGTGCGCCATGGCCGGGCACCAGCAGATCGAATTTCACCCTCGCCAGGCGTGCGAGCGCCGCCAGCCAACCCTTCGGGCACGCGGTGTCGAACAGCGGCACCGGCAGGGTCACGAGATCGCCGGCGGCAAGCACCCCGGTAGCCGGGTCGAGCACCCAGACATCGGCTGCCGTCACCGCACGGCTTTCGAGCCCGATCTCGAGTCGACGACCGGCGACGGTGTGCGAACCTCCGGCAGTCACGACCTCGTCGGGCGTCAAGGCCGGACCGGCGTCGATGATCGCGACCTCGGCCACCAAGGCCGCCCGCGCAGCGGGGTCCTCGGTGCCGGCGATCGCCGCCGCCAACTGTCCCCGGTAGGCGGCGAGAAACCCTGTCTGGGCCTCGGCGATTGCCCCGCTCGCCCAGACCGTGACGTCCGGGTAGGCCTGCCGAATCCGCGGGTTGCCGCCGACGTGGTCGAGGTGCCAGTGGGTGTTGATGACTGCTGCGATCGGGACGCCGGCGCGGGTCGCACGGTCGAGGATGGCCTGGGTGTGGTCAGCGTGCCGTCCGGTGTCGATGACGACGAAGCCCTCGGGGGCCAGCAGGAGAATGCTGTTGCCGTCAGGCTGCGCGCCCGGGACGAAGCGGCCGCGAACCAGGTCGACGCCCGCCGCCAAGCGGGTCGGTTCCGCCCCGTGGAGAGGAGGCTCGGCGGACTCCTTCTGAGCCTCAACCGCGCCTCCAACCGCAAGACAACAGAAGGTCAACAGAAAGGCCACCAGCCATCTCGACGCCGGCAGCGGACTCTCAGGGAATGTCACATTCGAGATACGCCGGCGCGATCCGCAGGTTTCGCGCTTTCCCGGCCTCGGTTCGGGTGTGCCGGATCGGCGGGGTGTCGGCGCGCTCCTGAAAGGTCGTCGGGGTTTCTGGCGCCATCTCGGTCCCGGAGCAAGGCCGAATGGCCCCGTCCCCACGTGACCCACTCCTGCCGGTTGCTGCGAATGCTATGTTGCGGCATGGCTGACGACGGCAATTCCCCACCTTGGGACGACCTCGAGGAGGGAACGCGAAACGGGATGGCGATCCGCCCGTCCATCGTCAAACTGCCCGAACGGCCCCCGCTGGGCGTGCTCTCGATCTTCGATTTCTTTCTCCACCGCTTCCCGAGGATCTCCCGCACAACCTGGATCGAGCGTTTTGGGTCCGGCAAGGTGTGGGCGGCCGGCGAACTGATCGACGCCGGAACGCCCTACCAGCCCCTCATCGAGGTTCACTACCTCCGCGAAGTCGAAAGCGAACCGCCGGTACGCGAGGACTTTCGGGTGGTGTGGTCGGATCAACACCTGATGGTGGTCGACAAACCGCCCAACCTTCCGGTCACACCCGGCGGGCGCTGGGTGCGGGGCTGCCTTCTCCACCTGCTCCTCGAGGCCACGGGCAACGAGCACATCGTGCCGTTGCACCGCCTCGACCGGTTGACCTCGGGTCTGGTGCTGCTGTCCCTCGACCCGGCTACCCGCTCCCACTTCTCGCGTTTGTTCCAGCCACGATCGATGGTCTCAAAGACCTACACCGCGATCTGCGAAATTCAGTGCGATCCCCCACCCTCCCACTTCCAGCTGGCCCATCACGTCGCCCGCAGCCCCGACGAGTACTGGCGGCAGGTGGTGGTGCCGGACGCGCCCGCCAATGCGCGCTGTGAGGTCGAAGTGATGGCAGTCGAAAACGGTCTCGCGCTCGTGAAGGTGCGACCCACAACCGGCCGCAAACACCAGATCAGAGTCCAGCTCGCCTCCGCGGGCCTGCCGATTCTCGGCGACCCCCTCTACGGCACCCGGCCCTCCCACGATCCCGGCGATCTTTCGCAGCGCCTGTGGCTCGACGCCCACCGCCTCGAGGTCAACGCTTTCCCCGGCCCGGGCGGCGCCGACGAGCTGATCGGCGACTGGACCTCATCGCGGACGCCGGCGGAGTTCTTCCGTAGCGCTACGCACTGGCGCGCTCACCCCAGGAAGTCGTCGTCCTTGTAGGCCGGATCGGGGTAGGTGTAGTAGCCCTCGCCGCTCTTGAGGCCGAGCTTGCCCCGGTCTACGAAGTTCTGTTTCAGAAATGCTGCGTTCCTCCGCATGGTCTCGTCGTTTCGTGTCTCTGCCCCGTGCAGAGCGATGTTGTAGGCGGTCTCCAGACCCACCAGGTCCATGATGCCGAACGGCCCCATCGCCATCCTGGTCATGACCATCCAGGTCCTGTCGACGTCCTGGTGCGAGGCGACCCCGTTGGCCACCAGCCCCTGGGCCGCCATCAGGAAGGGGACGAGCAAGGAGTTGCTGATAAAGCCCGGGGCCTCCGTCTCCAGGCGGATCGGAACCATCCCGATCTCGGCTGCAAATTCCAGGACCCTCTCGAAGACCTCGGGGGCGGTTCCCGCGTGGCCCATGACCTCACCGATGTTCGAGTCCCACACCGGGTTGGCGAAGTGGAGGGCGACAAACCGGGCGGGACGGCCCGTAACCGAGGCCATCCTGCTTGGGAGCATGGTCGACGTGTTGCTGGTGAAGATCGTCCGCTGGGGGCACACCTCGTTGAGCCGGCCGTACACCTCGGCCTTGATCTCCGGGATTTCCGGCACGGACTCGCTCACGAGATCGACCTCGTGCGCGGCGGAGGCCAGATCGCTCGAATAGGAGATCCTGGCGAGCGCGGCTTCTACCTGCTGCCGCTCTGCGCCCCGCCTGTCGACAAAGAGGTCGGCAAATCGCTGGTGGCGCGTGCGGCAGGCTTCCAGGGCGGATTCGTCCACATCGTAGATGACGGTCTCGAACCCGTACATGGCGCATTGAAAGCCGATCTGCCGGCCCATGGTGCCGGCGCCGACGATCAGCACTCTGTTGATCTTCACCACGGTCTCCCTTTTTCTCGAAAACGAGTGGCGCAGACCACCCTGTGATAACTGACACGACGGAGTCATAATGTCACGCATGACACCGATGGTGCATCATCCCAACTCGGACATGTCCGCCTCCGGGCACTGAAAGGCCGTGGCATGAACAGAGATTCCGACATCTTCGACGCAATCGACCGGACCGCGCCGATCGAGCTGCTCACCACGCTGGTGCAGATTCCCAGCCACCCCGGGGTTCCGAACCAGGAGGCAGCGGTCGTCGCGGCCCTCGCGGAGTACCTCGCGGAAGGTGGGCTGCAGCCGGAGCTCGAAGAGATCGTCGACGGCCGCCCCAACCTGATGTGTACGCTGGAGGGCCCGGCACCGGGCCCGCATCTTCTGCTCTGCGGCCACACGGATACCGTGCCCCTCAACGCAGCCGACCCGGGTGTCGGGTTCTCGGGCAGAATCGAGAACGGGCGGGTCCACGGCCGCGGTACGACCGACATGAAGGGGGCGGTGGCGGCGATGGCGGCGGCGATGGTCGCGTTGAAGCGGACCGGATCGCTCACCGCGGGGCGGGTGACGCTCGCCGCGGTCATCGACGAGGAAATCGAGAGCCTCGGCGCCGAGCACCTCGTCGCCTCGGGTTTCACCGCCGACGGGTCGATCGTCGGCGAGCCCACCCTGAACCAGGTCTGCATCGGCCACAAGGGCCTGGAGTGGCTCGAGTTCGTCTTTACAGGCAAGGCGGCCCACGGCGGCACGCCGAAAGCCGGGATCAATGCCATCGACGCGGCGGCGATGTTTGTCCAACGCATCCGCACCGGGTTGCTGAGCCGTTTCGAAGCACGCGCCGACAGTCTTCTCGGCCCTCCGACTCTCAACTTCGGCACCATACGGGGCGGCGACCAACCCTCGACGGTGGCCGCATCCTGCGTCCTGACCGCGGATCGGCGTTCGATTCCGGGTGAGACCTACGAACTGCTCTGTGCCGAGCTCGAGCAGGAGCTGGCGGCGGTCAAGGCCGAGATGCCGGGCCTCCGCACCGAGCTCCGCAGGTTGCCGGGCGGCATGGGAACGCTCGAGCACGTGGCGTTGAAGACCGCGCCGTCGGAACCGGTCGTTGCGGCCACCGCAGCCGCGTACCGCAGGGTGTACGGCCGAACCGCCGAACTCGGCGCGTTTCCGGCGTGGACCGACGGTGCCCTGCTTTCGGCCTTTGCCGGGATTCCAACGCTGATCCTGGGCCCGGGCGATCTCGCGGTCGCACACTCACCGGTGGAGTCGGTCGAGATCGCACAGGTGATCGAGGCCGCGCGGATCTACGCGATCGCCGCCGCCGAGTTCTGCGGTCGAACCTCATGAAGCTGAGGGTGCCCCACACCTTCGCGCTGCTGTTCGGGCTGATCGTGCTCGCCGCAATCGCCACCCACTGGATCCCTGCCGGTTCGTTCGATCGCGTCGAGCACGAGGGTCGTGAGCTCGTCGTTCCAGAGTCCTACCACGCCGTGGAGGCCAATCCGGCCGGCCTTTCGGAGGTCTTTCTGGCCTTCCCGAAGGGCCTGATGGAAACCGCCCATATCGTGTTCTACATCTTCCTGATCGGCGGCGCGTTCGGCGTCATCAACGCCACCGGCGCCATCGAGGCCCTGATCCACGGCATCGTGCGCGCCTGCCGCGGCAACGGCGAGGTGGTCATCGTGGTCCTGGTGGTGCTCTTCTCCCTGGGCGGCGCTACCATCGGCATGGCGGAGGAGACCCTGGTCTTCCTGCCCGCCCTCGTGGTTCTTTCCAAAAGGCTGGGGTACGACGAAATCACCGCCGGGGCGATCGGGTTGGTGGGTGCCGGCGCCGGTTTCGCCGGGGCCTTCCTGAACCCGTTCACGGTCGGGGTGGCGCAGGACATCGCGGGGCTGCCGGTGTTCTCCGGGCTCGGCTTCCGCCTCGTGGTGTGGGCGGTGATCACGACGATCACGGCCCTCTACATCGTGCTGTGGTCGCGGCGGCGCAGGACCCCGCCCGCAGCCGACGACGATCCGTCCCGGTCGGCGCCGGACGGCTCGTCCGCGCTGGGTCTTCGAACCTGGCTGGTGCTCGCGGTGCTGGTCGGCGCTCTGGCCGCCGTCGTCGTCGGCGCCACGAGCTTCGGTTGGGGGATCTTCGAGCTGTCCGGTCTCTTCGTGGCTGTCGGCATCCTTGCCGGCGTCCTTGGCGGCCTCGGCGCCAACATTACGGCCGAACGCTTTGTCGAAGGCGCCGCCGCCATCGCCGGCGGCGCGCTGGTGGTGGGTCTCGCCAGGGGGGTGCTCGTGATCTTCGAGGCCTCCAGCGTGACCGACACGATCCTCTACGCCATGGCCTCAGCGGTGCAAAATCTTCCGGCCGACATCAGCATCATGGGAATCTACGGTATCCAGGTGATGCTCAACTTCCTGGTCCCGTCCGGCAGCGGTCAGGCCGCGCTGTCGATTCCGATTCTGGCCCCCCTCGCCGATCTCGTCGGCGTGACGCGGCAGACGTCCGTCCTGGCCTACCAGTTCGGCGATGGCTTCACCAACGTCTTCACGCCCACCCAGGGCTACTTCATGGCCGGGCTCGCCCTCATCAAAGTGCCCTGGGAGAAGTGGGTGAAATTCATCTGGCCCTTGCAGTGCATCTGGATCGCGACCGGTCTGATCTTCCTGTTGATCTCGCACTGGATCCACTGGGGACCGTTCTAGATTGAAACCTCGACACCGGGCCGTTCGATCCACGAATTCTCGTGCGGCGGGCCGTCGGTCAGAATGAAACGGTTTCGGGTCAAATCCATGATCACTCCCGCGAGTGTGGCGATCGACCCGTCGGGGCCGGGATCCCTGCTGATGGGATACGGAACTCCTTCGCGGGATACCAGGACCTGCTGCATCCTCGTGACGGGATCGGCTTCATCGAGCTCCGCGACGCTCGCGAGGAGCTGCGCCGAGGCATAGCGGACCATGGTCGATGGGCCCCTTCCGCTCGTGCATCCCACCGCGAGCGAAGGAGTCACGAAATGATTGGTGTGGACGAGGCTTGCCCCGTCGGAGCCCACGGTAACAACGTCGTTCGGTGTGATTTCCAGATCCAGAGCCGCTGGTCCGCCGGCGCTGTGCTGCGCCAGCAGGAAATTTGCAGAGGCACAGCGCGGGGAAGATTCGACGACCCCGACCGCCTGCTCGATCGATCGACATCCCAGTACCGCCCGCAGCAGGCAGTGAATCGGAACTCCGAAATGGTCCGGCTGACCGTCAGATCGGTGGCTCAAGAAATTCAGGCACACGCCCAGACGATGCTGATTGAACCCGATCTTCGCCAACATGCCGGCCTCGGTCAGCGTCACCAGCGGCGGCGCATCCTCGGGCTCGAGACGAAGAACTACCGGCGACCTGGCCATCAAGGGGTCCCAATCCCAATTTTGTCCGAGCGCGATCGCAGGCTTGTCGTCCACCTCGCCGAACAGAGCCATCGCCGTACAGCCGGGCACCTTCTCCCGTGTGATCTCGTTCTCCACAATCGCGGAGATATCGGTCCGGGCATTGATGAGGACTATTTCGTCGAGCTTCAGGGAAGCCCCCCTGGCGATACCGTCCATCTCTTCGACCATCTCCGGAAAGCGTTCCCCGATCACCGGGACGAACCCCCCGGCGATCTCCATCAGCCTCGTCAAGGGCACGGCACCGGATTGAGAGAGCCACTCCTGGTAGAACGCGAGGTTGTATCGGATTTGAGCCGCAAACGCCCGGCCATGGGCCAGCCCCAGATCCCCGGCTTTTCCGTGTGCTTGAAGCTCGGGAAAAGCCAACAGGAGTTGCTCCCGCTCTCCAAAAATCGGCGTGACGCCCAGCATCGCGCCCGCACCCAGGACTGTCATCGATCCGACGAAACGGCGCCGATTCATCCTCATAGGTCAACCTTCCAACGTTCGGTGTCCGACTGCGGTGATCATTGCAGTTCACTGTTGACGACGTCAAGGAATGCAACGTGGGAACCAGCGCCCGCTCGATCGCGAATTTTGCAAGAGGCTCACTCGGCAGCTATCGACTATTGATCACGTCGGGGTGTGGCGCGACTCCCGCCATGCCCGCCAGGAGATGCGCGAGGAGAGGAAGAGAGCGGTTCCGACCGCGATGTAGAGCGGCCCGACGATCCAATGCGCGAGAGTGCTGCGGAGCACGCGCCCGCCAACCATCATGAGGACCACCAATCCCCAGGTAGGCAGCGACAGGAACCCGCCGAGGCAGCGGCCGTCGCCGCGCGCGACGATCCGGTCGACCACCCTCCGCGCCGCCCGGTCGAGCACCAGCCTCGACTTGATCGCGCCGACCGCAACACAACCGGCCGCGACCCACGGCGCAGCCACCGGCGCCGACTCCCACAGCCACCGGGCCCCGACCGCGGCCAGCGTCGACCCGACGGTCGCCCACATCAGCCACGCCAGCATCAGCTGCGTTCGCATCGCCGCCGCCGGTTTGTGACGATCCGCCCAGTGCGTCAACCAGAACCTCCAGATGCCGAGCGAGTGCTGCCGCCCTCGCTGGGGTCACGCCTTCACGGGTCATTCTGCCCGCGGAGGCTCCACCAGTCACAGTCTGACACAACAAGAAAGTGAGAGGCGCGTTGTGAGATTGTGATCAGCGATACCCCACACGGTGTTCCTCGTGACTTTGCCCCCGGATTGACGGCCGCAACCGAAAATCTGAGAACGCGTATAGTTTGACTGTGGGAACGACAACCCCTGTGGCGGACAGAGCCCGGACGAGGCGGAGACGGACCGCCCTCACCTCGCTGATCGTCTTCTGGCAGATCGTCGCCGTTCAGGCCTTCGCGTTCGAACCTCTGCCGAGGACCGCGCCGGAGGCGCTCGGCATCGACCCCGCCGGCATCGATCGGTTCCTGCACGACCTCGATCAGGTGCAGGGCGCGCAATCGGTCGTCGTGGTTCACCGAAATCAGGTCGTGGCCGAGGCCTACTGGACGGGTTCGGCTTCCACGCTCCGCCACCTGCGGTCGGTGACCAAATCCGTCACGTCGACTCTGATCGGCATCGCCATCGATCGCGGGTTCATCGGCGACGTCGATCGCCGGGTGGTCGACTACCTGCCGGCCGCCCTGCGGCCGTCCAACCCGGCCAAGGACGACATCCTGCTGCGCCACCTCCTGACGCACACCTCAGGTTTGAAGTGGAACGAGAATCTGGAGTTCGGTACTTGGGCGAACAGCAGCGATCCGCTGCGTTTCATTCTCGACCGACCGCTGGTTTCCCAACCGGGAACCAGCTTCAATTATTCGACCCCGGGGGCCCATGTGCTGTCGGCAGTGCTCGAAGAGGCCGGCGGTCTGGATGAGGCCGCGTTTGCGAATGCCTACCTGTTCACACCGCTCGATATCTCGAGTTGGAGGTGGGAGGAGGACGCCCGCGGCTACCCGTTCGGCGGCCACGGGCTCGAGCTGCGAACCGAAGACATGGCCAAACTCGGGGTTCTGTATCTCAACCGCGGCCGCTGGGGCAACCGCCAGGTGCTTCCGGCCGCCTGGATCCGATCTGCGACGGATGTCCACCGCCAGGAAACCTCCAGTTGGGGTCCGCTGGCACGCGTCAGCTACGGCTATCTATGGTGGCTCGGCGCAGCCGGCGAAACCAACCTCTTCATGGCTGTCGGGTGGGGCGGTCAGTTCGTGATCTGTGTTCCGACCCTCGACCTAGTAGTCGCAGCCAACGCCGACTGGCAGGTCGACAGCGGCACCGCCAGTGCCCAGGAGCACGCGATCCTCGGGCTGGTTGTCGAGGAGTTGCTGCCGTTGATTCCAGTCCGACACCACCAGCCGCTCCGACCGAGCCGGCGTATCCGGCCGCCGCAGAGTTCTAGGGTCGGGGCGGCCGTTGATTCTGTCGTGGCGTCATCCACGCCCCGGACGGGCCCGAACTGACGAGGCGACTCCTACCCGTTACAATCCGGTCGAAGGAGCCGCCATGAAATCAGGAAACATCCCCGTTCTGAGCGTTGTCGGTGAGACCATTCCTCGTGCGTACGAGAGAGCCATCAAGGAAGTCTGGGAAAAAGGGGTCAGCGTCCGCACCGAGTACGATCGCCCGGACGACCCGCCGAGTCGAGACGCCACGGTCATGATCACCGTCGAACACCCGTTCGGGCAGCCTCGATTTCACCGTGCGTTCGCTGACGGGCTCGGTGGCCTCTCGGAGTACGTCATGGAGGTGGTCTACGGCGCTCACGACTACTGGGTCAAACCCAAAGAGGAAATCCTCAAGGGAGTGGAGAGCACGGACACCCGGTGGACCTACACCTACCACAAGCGACTGTTCGAGTACGAGATCGAGGGCGCAGTCGTCGATCAGATCGCATACATGGTCGACAGGCTCTCGAAGACCCCCTACACCCGGCGCGCGCAGGGCATCACCTGGAACACCAAACTGGATACCCCGACGGACGATCCGCCGTGCCTGCAGCGGATCTGGGGGCGGTTGATCGAGGACGACGACGGGGAACTGGTGTTCAACATGAACACGCACTGGAGGAGCCGGGATCTGTACAAGGCCTGGTTCGAAAACGTCATCGCCATGACGACCCTGATGCGGAAGATCGCGGAACGGATCTCAGAACAGGTCTGCAGGCCGATCCGCGTCGGACGCTACGTCGATATCAGCGACTCTCTCCACATCTACGGCTCGTACTTCAGGGACCTGGAGGGGGACGCGGAGAAGGGTGTCAGGAGCTTTTTCGACCTGTTGGAGAGCCGGTCGTTCGAGGATCGAACCTGGACGTCGGACTTCGTTCGTCCCCACTTCATCGACGACGGTGTGGGCAAGGGACTGCGGCCCCTGCTCGCGCGAGAGCCCGACATGCCGCAACAGGTCCGTGAGGCCATCGCTCGAGAGCTCGAGGCGATGGAAAAGGACGGTTTCGTCGTCTGATCGCCGCGGCGATGACCGCGCCTCCCGGACGCTCCTTCCGCCACATCTCTCCCACGTGACACGGGCCCGCGAAATTATCTGGACCATCGGGATCAATTCCGCGGTACGCTACGCTTGCCGGGCTTTCCTCGGGCGTTGATCATTTTTTCGGAGGTTCCATGCGCGTCCTCTTCTGCTGCGTCGTCGCTTGCGCCCTGACCTTCGCGGTGGCCGGACCGGCCGCAGCTCAGGCCCCGGCCGGCCTCAGCAAAGACCAGATCTACACCGAGATGACTGCTCTCGCCGGCCACATGCAGACCCTCAAGGCGAACGGTCAGGAAGGCTCGACGGCCTATGTCGAAGCCAGCGCCCGCTACGAGGAGCTGTCGGCGTACCTCGGCGGCGAGCGTCCGGGCGAGTCCGGCGGCAACGGGAATGCCGCGAAATCGCGGGCTCGGACGAAGGCGGTGCCGACCACGCCGTCCTCATGCGGCACCGCGACGACCACCTTCACCCAGTCCACCCCGGTCGCCATCCCGACCGGCCCGGCGGTGGTGACCTCCACCCTGGTCGTCACGGGGGTCGACACCTACCTCTTCGATCTCGATGCGACAACCGTTCTAACCCACACGTTCGCGGCGGACCTCGACATCACCCTGACCTCCCCTGCCGGAACGGTCGTCACGCTCTCGACCGACGACGGGGCAGGCAACGACGACGTCTTCAACGGCACTCTGTGGGACGACAGCGCAAACCCCGGCGGACAGGTGCCCTACACGACCAACAACGGCCTGGCCACCGATCACGCCTATGTCAACCTGACCCTGGCCTCGCCGCTCGTCCCCGAAGAAGCGATGGCGGCCTTCATCGGCGAGGACCCGAACGGTACGTGGACCATCACCATCTCCGACGACGCGGCCGGTGACGGCGGGAAACCTCGCCAGCTGGTCGCTCGACGTCACGACGCTGCCCGGCCCGCCGATCACGGTCACCGAACCGACCGCGACTCAATCCACCCCGGTCGCCATTCCGACCGGCCCGGCGGTGGTGACGTCCACCCTCGATGTTGCCGGCGCCGGCACCTCGATCCTCGACGTCAACCTGACGACCTTCATCACGCACACCTTCCCGGCGGACCTCGATATCACCCTGACCTCTCCCGCCGGAACGGTCGTGACGCTCTCGACCGACAACGGGGCGGGCAACGACGATGTCTTCAACGGCACGGTATGGGACGACAGCGCCAACCCGGGCGGACAGGTGCCATACACGACCAACGACGGCCTGGCCACCGACCACGCCTATATCAATCTGATCCTGGCTTCGCCGCTCGTCCCCGAGGAGGCGATGGGAGCCTTCATCGGCGAGGACCCGAACGGCACCTGGACCATCACCATCTCCGACGACCTGGCGGGTCGACGGTGGGAATCTCGCCAGCTGGTCGCTCGACATCGTCACCTTCAGCTGCGAGTCGGCGGACCTGGCGATCACCAAGACCGACGGCGCTGTCGACGCGTCGCCGGGCGGCTCGACGGTCTACACCATCACCGCGTCGAACGCCGGTCCATCCGACGCCGACCCGGCGAGCGTGGTCGATGCGTTTCCGGCGGCGTGCACCGACGTCAATTTCACGAGCATTGCTGCGGGCGGCGCCACCGGCAACACGGCGGCCGGTACGGGCGGGATCAACGACAGCGCCCTCAGCCTGCCCGCCGGTTCGTCGGTGACCTACACCGCGACCTGCACGATCGACCCCTCGGCGACGGGCACCCTCGTCAACACCGCGACGGTGGCGAGCTCGGTGTTCGATCCCGCCATGAGCAACAACAGCGCAACCGATACCGACACGCTCACCGCGTCGGCGGACCTCGCGCTGACCAAGGTGTTGACAACGGCCGGATTCGTCCTCGTCGGCGACGACGTCGTCTTCGCCCTGACGGTGACCAACGACGGCCCGGCGACGGCGACCGGGGTGACGGTGACCGATACCCTGCCGGCGGCCCTTTCGTACGTCTCCAACGACTGTGGAGCCGGCTTCGTCGACCCGACCCTCACCTGGAGCGTCGGGTCGCTGGCAGTCGGCGCGTCGGCTACCTGCAACCTGACGGTGACGGTCACCGAGGAGGGCACGATCACCAACACCGCCGGAGCCGCCGGCAACGAGGGCGACCCGACGCCGGCCAACGATTCCGCAGAAGGGTCGGTGACCGCCGCACTGGAGATCGCCGGGATCCCGACCGTTGGTGGGGCGGGGCTCGCGGCGATGCTCATCGCCCTCGGTCTCACCGGCGCCTGGATGTCGCGGCGCCAGAAATTGAGCCGGTCCGCGCAGTAGCTGGTCAACGGTCCGTCCTCGCCGGAGCCCGTCGTTCGCGACCACAAGGGGTTGTGGCGTTGGAGTGCCTGGCGACTCGATGAAGAAAGCCGCGAGCCGCCGTGGGATTGTCACAATCCTGCACTTCGGTTGCCTCAGTTCCAGGTCAACCTGGGATGCATGGATGTCCCACTGTCCTCGCGCCGCTCGCCCTGGTACCCACCCGCGTTTCGGGAAGCACCCGAACTTCCTTCAACCGTGTCCCCCACCCCAGCGGTCCCCGGCAGGGTGCTGCTGATCAACCCGTTCTACCCCAAGGACCCGTGGGGCAGCTTCGGCAAGCACGTGCTCACACCGAGCCTGGCTCTCACCTCCATAGCCGCCGCCACCCCTGCGTCCTTCGAGGTCGAATTGTGGGACGAGAACCTTCTTCAGGGCCCGCCGCCGGTGGATCCGCTGCCGGAGGTCGTCGGCATCACCGTGCACCTGACGTTCGCGCGACGGGCCTTCGAGCTCGCGGACTGGTTCCGGCGCCGCGGAGCCAGAGTCGTGCTCGGCGGGCTGCACGTCACCGCCTGCCCGGACGAGGCCGCCCTCCACGCCGACGCGGTCGTGATCGGCGACGGAGTGTCGGTGTGGCCGCAGGTGCTGCGAGACATCCGGAGCGGCCGCCTGGAGAAACGCTATCGCGGTTCGTTTCGCAGTCCCCACTACGTGGAGACGCCGGCGCCGCGTCGCGATCTGCTCCCCCACCGGAGTTTCCTGACCACCTCGAGCCTGGTCGCAACCCGCGGCTGCCACAACCGCTGCGACTTCTGCTACCTCTCTCTCGATGACCTCCACATGCCGTATCAGACCCGGAACGTCACTCAGGTGGTGGATGAGATCCGCGCCGCAGGCCAGCCCTACTCGGTGTTCATCGACAACAACCTGGGGTCCAACAAAGCCTATCTTCGCGAGCTGTGCCGCGCCCTGCGCCCTCTCGACCACATCTGGTCGGCCGCCATCACCATCGACGTCACGGACGACCCGAACCTGGTGCGGGAGATGGCCTTGGCCGGGTGCACCGGGGTCTTCGTCGGCTTCGAGTCACTGTCCGGCGCCAACCTCCGCGACGCTCACAAGGCGACACCCGACCCCTGCGAGTACCCGTGGCGGATTCGCGTGTTGCAGGACAACGGCATCCAGGTCAACGGTAGCTTCGTCCTCGGTTTCGACCACGACCGGCTCGAGGTCTTTCCCGAACTCCTGGACTGGGTTGAAGCCAACCGGCTCGAGTGCGCGACGCTGCAGATTCTGACCCCCTACCCAGGAACTCCCCTCTTCGACCGACTGGCAGCCGAGGGGCGCATCCTGCACCGCAACTGGGACCTGTACGATACGGCCCACGCGGTGTTTTCTCCCCGCCACATGTCGCCCGACGAACTCGAACGCGGGTACGCCTGGTGTTACCGGCGGTTGTTCTCTCACTCCTCGATCTGGCGGCGACGACCGCGCAAGGCCGCGGCGGTGCCGCCTTACATCGCCATGACCTATCTCTACAAACGGTCGAACCGGCTGTGGGCCTTTCTGATCCGACACCGCCTGGTGGCGGCGCTCTGGCGACCGTTGGTGGAGGTTTCACGCCGCAGAAACCTCGAATTCCGGGCGACTTTGCTGCAGAGATCACGACCGGAGGGACACCATGGATGTGTTCGACAAGATGTCTGACCCAGCGATGCACGTGGCGGTCATCATGGACGGGAACGGACGCTGGGCCCGTTCGCTGGGCCTGCCCCGAGCCGCCGGCCACCGTCGAGGGGCCCAGAGGGTTCGCGAGGTGGTGACCCGGAGCCGCGAACTCGGAATCCGCTACCTCACCCTCTTCGCGTTCTCGTCCGAGAACTGGGGCCGGCCGGCGACCGAAGTCTCCGCCCTGATGGGGCTGCTGTCCCGTTACCTGGCGTCGGAACCGGTGCGGCTGCGGGCGAACGCGATCGAGCTCGCCGCTGTGGGCAACCTCGACCGCCTACCCTCCGGGGTGCAAGCCAGCTTGAGCCGGGCGATCGACGCCACTCGCGGTCTCGGCGGGATGAGGCTGACACTCGCGCTGTCCTACGGCGCACGCGACGAAATCACCCGCGCGGTACGACGGCTGGTCAGGGAGGAAGGCCGGGCGATCTTCGAGGCCGGCGCCATTACCGAAGAGTCGATCGCGCGAAGGCTCGACACCACCGGCACCCCGGATCCGGATCTGGTGATCCGCACCGGCGGCGAACAACGGCTCTCCAACCTCCTGCTCTGGCAGACGGCGTATGCCGAGCTCTTCTTCACCGACACCCCATGGCCGGAGTTCGGGGCCGCCGAGCTGGAACGGGCGCTGGCCTGGTACCGTGGCCGCCAACGCCGCTTCGGCCTGGTGGGTGAAATCGCTGCGGGCCAGTAGAACGCTGCAGCCGATTGGGCTGGTTCCAGGCTCTGGCGCGACGGCGTTCGCTTCAAAAGATATTGAGTTTGATTTCTGATATCTATTGACAGAGGATGCGTTTGGTGTTGAACTCATTGGGATTACAGGACAAGCAGGAGGTTCCCATGCGTTTCCTTGCGTTCGTGTGTGGGGTCTGTGTCGCGTTTCTTCCTCTCGTCGCGGCGGCGTCGCCCACCGATGCTGACACGCGTGCCGACGCGGTCGGAGAGGTCCCCTCCGAAATGGTGTCGGAGACCCAGAGCGAGAACCTGCGGACGGTGGAGGTTCCGGTCGGAGCCGACAAAGCGGACGGGACGAAGTCGATCAGTTTTATCGACAGCCCGACGGCCACCTGTTACCAACCGGACCGCAGGGTCGACGAGTGCTTCATCAATTGGTACTACCTCTCGGTGTCCTCTGATCCGGACTACATGATCAACATGTGGGTCATCCTCAACGCCACCGGCGGGATTGCGGTGTACTCCGGATTCTTCCAGACCTCCATGTACGTCCCCTACAACATGCACGGTCGCGGTTTCAGGGTCCAGTGCGGCCCGCTGGTCCCCAGTGCCGACCCGACCCATATCCCCGACCGCGGCAACCAGTACGCCTACACCGTCCGGGCGAGGGATTCCGGCAATTTGACCTCAGCGAACTACGGGACGGTCACCTGCCCGGCCTTCATACCATGACCGCCGCCCGGACGGATGGGGTGAATCATGTTCTCGGCAGCTAGACTCGGCGTTTCATCAGCCGCGTGCGGTCTGCTTTTCTGCGCGTCGGTCCTGGGCGCTGTGTCGCCCCCGGCAGCCCAACCGGGTTCCGATCCGCTCCCATCGCCCGAGCAAACGCTCGCGCCCGGGGCGAAGTCGATTTCAATCATCGACAGCCAGACCGTCGCCTGTGTCATCCCAGATCCCGAAATCGACATTTGTGAGATGCGTTGGAACTATCTGTACGTCTCGGCCGGGTCGGACTACGTCACTTTCATGACGTTCAAGATCGACGGCAAGGCGAGGGCGATCTATACCGGTTTCTTCCAGAACTCCATGTACGTTCCATCCGACATGCAGCCAGAGGCCTTCAAAGTCGATTGCGGCAAGCTCGGTTCGGGTGGCGATCCAACCCGTGGGATGGCCCACACCTACTACGTCGAGGCGTTCGACTCGACGGGCAAGCTCGCATCCAACTTCGGGGCGGTCCTCTGCCCCGCCAGCGTTCTTCTCTTCAAGGACGGCTTCGAGAGTGGTTCTGTCGCCCTCTGGTCGGGCCATGCTCCATAAGAAATTTTGACGGATCGCTCCCCGCCGAAATATTACCAACGAGGTGGGAACACCCCGTTGACGCAGATGCAGTAGAGCACGCCATGCTCTGCGGGGAGCGGCCGCAGATCGGGCAGGTGGTACCGGGCGTCCCGCCGTAGACCAACCCAATGATGCTGAAGAGAGCCGGGAACCTCCTGATCTCCAGCGTCTGCCTCTCCCACATCTGGAAACCGGGGGGCAAAAAGTACAAGTCAAAGGCCTGGATCTGCCCGCTGTACGAGACCGACATCGGAAATGCTTCCGTGGTTGAAGGCCGATCGGCCGGCCTGGTTCGTCGTGAAGTGGAGACTCTCCTGGGACCAACCGCCGCCCGGAGCACAGGCGGCACCTCAGTGGCACCTCAACAGCCCTTATTGGTGAGAAAGCGGATTTCGTGGGCGCCACCCATCGGAATGGTGAACGGGGCGCCTTTCACACGACATTCAGTAGAATTCACCAACGGGGGCCTCATGTCTCAAACATTCGGCGTCATCTCCATGCACCCGAGCAGCCTGCTCGGCGAGGATCAACTCGAGACCATCACCGGCGGATACATCCGCGCTCTCGAAGCCCTGGGCGGAGGGCGCCGGCCTGACAACACCTCCCCTGCCGACGACGGCCAACCCCTCTTCCTTCTGGTGGCCACCGGCGGGAGCGAAGAGGTCATCCTCCGTTGGTGGGCAAATCGTCCCGACACCTCTGCCGGTGAGCCGTTGTTCCTGATCGCGCATCCGGGCAACAACTCGCTCCCGGCCGCCCTCGAGGTCCTCGCACGGCTGCAACAGGACGGTGCGCCGGGCCGCATTTTCTATCTCAAAGGACCTGACGATGCGGCGGGCCTGGGAGAGATCGCGGACGCCGCGCACGACGTCGGTGTGCGCCGCGCTCTCCAGAAGGCGCGGGTCGGGTTGGTCGGCGAGCCCTCGGATTGGCTCGTCGCGAGCAGACCCGACGCGTCGACGATCCGGGCCGTATGGGGGCCAACCATCGTACCCATCGAGATGAAAGAGTTCGTGCAGTCGCTGGAAGCGATCACCGATGCCGATGTCGCCCCTCACGTCGATGCCTTGATCGCGGGCGCGTTCGAGGTGCGCGAGCCCTCCACCTCCGACATTCGGAAGGTCGCGCCGGGTTTATCTCGCCCTGAGACGGATCGTCGCCACATACCGGCTCGACGCTTTGACGGTGCGCTGCTTCGACCTCGTGCTGAACCAGCAGACAACCGGTTGCTTCGCCCTGGCCCAACTCGCCGACGACGGGGTCATTGCCGGTTGCGAAGGCGATCTCGTCAGCACCGTCGCTCTCCTGTGGGCGAAAAAGCTGCTCGGCGCCACCCCTTGGATGGCCAACCCTGCCCAGCTCGATTCCGAGAGCAACACCCTGTGGATGGCGCACTGCACCGTGCCCCGTACACTGGTCGAGAATTACCGGCTGCGGTCGCACTTCGAGTCGGGGCTGGGTGTCGGAATTCAGGGCACGCTCCCCGAAGGCCCGGTCACCCTGCTGCGGATCGGAGGCGCCGGGATGGACCGGCTGTGGCTCGCCGAGGGTGAGATCCTGCGATCGGGAAACGCCGAGAATTTGTGTCGCACGCAAGTCGAAATTCAGCTCACGAACGGCGGCACCGTCACGGACCTGTTGCGCGCACCGCTGGGCAACCACCTGGTGCTGGCGCTCGGCCACCACCTCGACCGGCTCCAACGTTGGTCGAAGGACTGAATCATGACGGGTGCCCGGTGTTCGCAGTGAGACCTTCGCTCACCGCAATACTCAGGATCTGGCACCGAGAGACAGTGTGATACGTTGCGCGGGTGACGACGCCTGATTACTCGGTGGTTCTGGTTGCCGGAACCCAACGCGCCCGGGCCGGCTTCGCCCTCGAGTCCCTGCTCGCCCAGGAGGGGATCGAACGGACAGAGGTTTTGCTCTTCGATCGCTCCGAGGGCTCTCCCGATCTACCCGGCTCCGACCACGCCTCCGTGAGGTTGCTTCGCGTGCCGCCGCAGACCGTCTTTTCCGCCGCCCGGACTACGGCTGTCCATCTGGCTCGCGCTCCATACGTCGGGTTCCTCGAGGAGCACTGTCGCGCGAAACCTGGCTGGATCACGGCGCTGTTGCGAGCCCACCAGGGCCCGTGGGCCGCGGTCGGGAGCGAGGTCCACCACGGAAACGGCACCTTCAGCATCAGCCGGCTGATCGGAATCATGAACTACTACCCGTGGCTCGCGCCGACAACTTCCGGCGAGTGCGACATGCTGCCCGGCCACAACTCGTCGTTCCGGCGTGAGGTCCTCCTCTCCTACGGCGATGACCTCGAGAGACTGTTGCGCGCGGATGTCTCTTTATTTCAACAGCTCGTTACCGATGGGCATCGTCTCTATCTCGAGGCTGACGCGAAGTTCGAGCATTTCAACGAGACGAGCCTTCGCAGCATCGTGAAAGGCTATTTCTTCTGGCATCGCGGCTACGGCGTCGAGCGCGCTCGCGTTCACCGCTGGTCGCTCGCTCGGCGCGCACTCTACGTGTTCGCCACGCCGCTCATCCCCTTCTACTTCGTCGCGAAGCTGGTAATGCGGCTCAGAATGGTGCGCCCCGATCTCGTTGCCGAGGCGTTGATCGGTACGCCGAAGATTCTGATTGCGCAGCTCGCGTCCGCGTCGGGCCAGGCGTTGGGCATCGTCTTCGGACCGGGAAACGCCGAGGCGAAATTCTCTGACTACGAGCTGAACGAGCCGCGGAAATTCGATCCGCCACGGGCCTGAGGTTACGATTTCTCCGAGTGTTGCTGTCGTCATTGCGGCGTACGAGTCGCACGCGACGATCGGGCGCTGTCTCGAGGCGCTCGAGGCGCAGACCTCTCAGGACTTCGAAACGGTCGTCGTCGACAGCAGCCCGGGCGACCAGACAGCCGAGATCGTTCGGGCGCGATTTCCAGGCGTCGACTACTGGCACTCTCCGGTGCGACTCTTCCCGCACGCTGCGCGCAACGAGGGGGTGCGGCGCGCGACGGCGCAGGTCCTCGTTTTCACCGATCCCGACATCTACGCCCGCCCCGACTGGCTCGAACGGATGGTGCGGGCATACGACGAGACGGGGCAAGCGATCGTCGGCGCCATCGACTGCGTCGGCAGGCGCTGGCACGATCGGGGCATCCATATCTCGAAGTTCTCCAAGTGGCTCCCCGGCGGCGAACGGCGAGAGGTCGACATGGGGCCGACGGCAACGCTACTCGTGCGGCGAGCCGACTACGACGCCGTGGGCGGTTTCTTCGGTGACCTCATTCTCGGCGACGTCGAGTTCTCGTCCGCACTTCGCGCGCAGGGGCGTGCCGTGATTTTCGAGCCGCGGGCCGTCGTCGAGCACCATCACATTCAGTCACTCGGCAGCTTCATCCTCGAGCGCTGGACCCGCGGGGTCATGTACGGAAAGCTCCGCGCCGCAGGCCGCCGCAACGACCGTCTCGAGCTCCTGGGCTGGTTTCTCGTGACCGCGTTGCCGGTGCGTTTCGTGCGGAACGCGATATTCGTGCTCTCGCAGTGCACGAAGGCTGGGCGGCTCGGCGAGCTCGCGGCAACTTCTCCGATCGTCGTTGCCGGTTACGCCGCCTCACTCGGGGGCGAAGCTCTCGCGTATGCGCAGCTGTTGCTGTCGAAGAGGAACCGGCCTCGCGCGTGACGACCCCGCATCCCGCCCACGCTCTCACCCGTGACACGGCACTGAACCTCGTCGGCCAGCTCGCGCCACTCGCGATCGCCCTCCTGACGATGCCCGCGACGATCAGCGGGCTCGGCACCGATCGCTTCGGAATCCTCGGGCTCGCGTGGGCGATTCTCGGCAGCGCCGGATTGGTCGATTTCGCGCTCGGCCGCGCGGTGACGAAGTTCGCCTCCTCCGCACTCGCGCGAGACGATCGCGAGGCCGCGGCCGTGGCGACGCTGAACGCGGCGCGCGCGCAGTTGATTCTGGGCGGCGCCGGCGCGCTGGCTCTGGCAGTGATCACCCCGTGGCTCGTCAACACCATTCTCCGCGTCCCTCCAGAGCTTGCGGGTGAGACACGCGCCGTCTTCTGGCTCGTGGCGGCCGCCATCCCTGCCGTTCTGGTGACGGGCTGCTATCGCGGCCTGCTCGAGGCCCTCAGGCGGTTTGATCTCGTCAACGCCCAGCGTTTCACGTACGGCTCGATGACCTTCGCGATTCCGTGGATTGGTGTCGTGCTCGGGTGGAGCCTCCCCGCGATCGCGGGGGCGCTGGTCGCAGCACGCCTCCTGTCGGCCGCGACCCATGCCATGGCTGCCTCCTCGATTCTCCCGGAGCTCCGACGCGCCCGAGTGGGTAATGCACTGGGCGACGTGGTTCTCTTTGGCGGGCACGTCACGGCAGCAAACCTCATCCTGAGCTTCCACCGGCTGTCGGACAGTTTCCTCGTCGGCGCGTTCTCGACACTCGCGGCGGTGGGCCAGTTCTCCGTCGCATCCGAGATCGCGCTCAGGCTCGCCGTGATCCCGAGCAGCGTGATCGGCGCCTCGTTCCCCTCGCTGGTTGCAGCGACAGCGTCGCGCGACACAGCGGCACAGCGCTCGATCAACCGTCGAATGACGTCATTCCTCGGGCTGTTGATGGGGCCGCCATGCGCGCTGCTGGTGCTCGCCGCGCATCCGATTCTTGGGTGGTGGCTCGGCGAGCAGATGGCCGACGCGGCCGCAACTCCACTGCAGCTTCTCGTGACCGGTGCGTTCGTCTCCTCGTTCGCCGGGACCGCCATCGCTCGGCTCCAGGCGTCAGGGAGGCCGGAAATCGTCACGCGGCTGCGAGCGTGGCTCGCCGCGCCGTTCTTCCTCGTGCAGTGTTGGGCGGTCGCGAGGTGGGGCCTCGACGGCGCCGCATGGGGCGCGCTCGCTCGCGCCACGATCGAAACGGCGACAATGACCGTCGCGGCGCGGCTGACGACGAATCACGGGTTGGGCCGCTGAAGGACCTTTACAGACCAGGTCGGGTCGGGGGCACCGTTAAGTTCAGAATTAGTCACGGATGGCGGGTGCCGGGTTTCACCTCGAGTCGCTCGCGCTGACGACGGTTGTTGCCCTACTGCGTGGTAGCTGCAGGTTCCGTACTGTCGACTCCGAGCTGTGCCTCGAGCTCTCTGGTGGTTTCTGTCGTTCCCCACGCTGTAACGATACGAGAGGTGGCACACGCACCGAAAGCTAGTCGACCGGGTGAACGACCAGGACTTTCCCCTCCGGCCCGACAGCGACGAAGACGACGCCGTCTGCCGTGACAACGGCGTTTCGTGCTCCCGGCGCCGTGGGGACCACCGCGGTGCGCTCGAGCCCCCCGCTCTCATCGAGTCGCGCGATCGTGAGCGTCGCGGCGCGTCCCGCGGCCAGGAAGAGAAAACGCCGGTCGGGCAGGTAGTCGAAACTGTCCAAACCGTCGCCGGTCTCGAGCCTCGAGAGGATCGCCCCGTCGCCGCCCGCATCGAGGACCTCCACGCGGTCGGGACATTCGACCATCAGCAGCTTTCCCGTGGGATCGATCAGGAGGCATCTCGGACCCGCGTCGCCGCACTCGGGCATCCAGGTCGCCGTCACCGTGCGGGTCGCGATATCGATCCGCAGCGTTCGGTCCTTGTCCTCGAGATTGGTGTAGAAGAACCCCCGCACGTCATCGACGGCGAAGCCCTAGGGAAAGCCTTCGAGCTCGATGCGGCCCGCGATTTTCGGCGCCGTCGGGACCGAGACGTCGAGGATCACGATCGACTGGTCGCGCGGGGTCGTGACCCAGACCTCCTGCGAGCGCGCCACGAACGACACGCCGTCGGGCATC
Organism: Candidatus Sulfomarinibacteraceae bacterium; assembly: GCA_963741385.1. Lineage (GTDB taxonomy): Bacteria > Acidobacteriota > Thermoanaerobaculia > Thermoanaerobaculales > Sulfomarinibacteraceae > Sulfomarinibacter. The sequence goes on along the minus strand of CAVUHO010000014.1, from coordinate 91,100 downwards.
GAGGGGAGAGTGACGCAGCCAACTCTCGTGAGCGTCTCCGCATCCACCGCACAGACGCTCGAATCCCCACGGTTTCCGACGTAGACGACCCCGTCGCCGACCGTTGCGGAGCTCGGGCCGATCGTGCGCTTCATCCCCCCTCGCTCGATCTCGGCCGTTGGAAAGTTCTCGATGCGTTTCATGTCGAGCGTCTGCGTGTCGATCACGTCCGTGCTTCCGGTCCCCCCCGGCGGGCAACCAGACTCGATTCCGGGCGTGGCCCACCACTAGGTAGTCGAGCAGGACGCCGTCCGGCGGGGCGCCCGGCAGAGCGAGGGACGTGGTTGTGAATCCGGCGTCAGGAGCGGCGTCCCGCTCCTCGACGACCCGGGTCTCCACGCCGTCCACCAGCTTCGTCTCGTCGAGCACGCTGATCGTGAGCGTTTCATCGCCGTGGGAGTAGTGCAGGCGGTACCCGGGTTCCAGGACGAAGTAGGGGTTCCGCCCGACGGACGCGAGGTTCGTCTTTGCCACCGGAAAGGAGTCTTGCCACCCGTCGTCGGCGTGGACCCCTGCCACAGCCAGCGCGAGCGCCGCCGCGAGACAGGCGGCGGACGCGGAGGGGAATCGGCGGCCACTCGAGCGCAATCCTGCCCAGGTTGACGGGTTCATTTCATCTCCTTCCGCAATCGTCGGAAGCCTGGGTGCTATACCTGTGCACCCAGCAACTCAACGACGACTGTCATGGGTGCCCATGGGTGCCAGGTCCGCAGTTCGAACTTACACCAATGCAAACTGCGCAAATTCGGACCTGGTGCCGATTTGGATCATCGAAAACCATGCCCATTTCGGTGCCAGGGCAGACACTCCTGACACTTCGGACGGCGAAACAGGGCTGGCGGAAGAACGCGCCAACGGTGTCGGCCCTGGCACTGAAACAACGTTCACGGGCGAGGTTTCACGGAGATCCGGGAGAAAGCGTGAGATACTGGGTCTCATCAGCCAACTGAAACTCAGACCTGTGTCACGGGATGGATTCATTTCTTCTGACCGCTGAACATGATGAGGGGGCGCTCCTATGAAAAAGTCACTGCCGCTGGTCTTTTCGGTTGCACTCTTAGCCGCTTTTGCGGCGCCCGGTTCCGCCCGGCAACAGGCCGAGCGGAATGTTCAACCCACGCCGGTTGCGGAACCACCACTTCCAGGGGGCGAGACGGCGGACGCCGGCGTATCGCAAAATCCAATGGTCGGGGCGCTCACGGGCAAAGTGAAGGCCGTTGATCCGGCGGCCAAAACCTTTACCGTCAAGGCACTGGGCAGAATCATCACTTTTTCCGCCGCAAAGCTCGACAACCTTCCAACAGTCGGGGAGAAGATCTCCATCGACTTCGCCGAGAACCCCGGTGGGCCTCCGATGGCAACGTCAATGATGGACTCGACCACGGCAGCAGCCGCGAGATTTATTACAGGTAGCCGGCACTGCGGCAACAAGGATGTTCCCGGCGGCTATCATGATCCCCTGTACACACTCAACGTCTGTAAAGATGGGAAATCTCATTCGTGAAGGCTTTGGCCGACCGGCCATGGGTGTGGCTTCTCGCCGCGGTCGCGGCCCTCGCCCTGACGGCCGACCTCGCGAGTGCGCAGGAACCGGCCTTCCGGCAGGTCTCCACCAACGAGGCCTATCTGGAGGATGTGACGCGAACGACGACGCTCGCGATCACCGATCCCGTCGCCGTTTTTGCATTCGTTCTCGACAACCTGCCGGATCGGGTGAACGTCTATCCGACGGGGAACTACTATTACTTCAGGTTCACTGATAGGGGCATACCGTTTGCCGGCAACATCCGCCTCGACGTTCTCGACCGCGACAGCGGCAAGGTGCATTTCGCCTATTACGTGGATGCATCCGAATGGGAAGACGGGGAGGCGGAATCTGATCTCAAAGTCGGCGGCATTCTCGATGGCTCGAACGGGGTCACCGTCGTCCGGCTCGAACCCCTGGTCTATCGTGTGAGCCAGGGTCGAAAAAGTGTCGTCTTCGCACTCAATGATCTGTCGAACGTCAAGCCTCCCGCCAACGCGCTGGCACCCGATGAACGATTCGTGGGACCGATCTTCGACGAGTCGGGAATGACTTTCTTTCTTGTCTACAATCCAAAGCTGAGGTCCTTTCTCTACATTCTCGACGAGACCGGCAACGTCGCCGATGACGTGTCTCCTTCCGAACTCACCGATCGCATCGTCATCGGCAGACGCACCGGCTTTGCTTTCTACCTGGATCAACGGCTGGACCGAAAGGTCCTGATCGGGGTATTCGAAGGCAACAGGCAGGCAAACAACTACCTCGATGGCCCGTTCGACCAACTGCCCGAGAACTTCATCGAAGGTGAGACTCTGCGTGACATGCTCGTCGAAGCCGCGCCCGGACTCGAGGGCCAGATCGACCGCCTCGGCAACACGTCAGATTTCGCAGGACACTACGCGATTGTTCCCTACAGGCACTATCGAACCGAAAGCGACCTCTATCCCATTCATGAGTGCGCCACGAACGATGGGGGCGCGACCTCCTCCTACTACCAGTGCTTTGTCGTTGATCACGGCAGAGGAACGGACACCCTCGACCTGACACGCTGACACACGGGCGCCACCCAATCATGCTCACGGCGCAGCGCTGCCAACCACCTGTTCGGGTGATGACGGTTTGAACCGACTGGTAAACTGTGAGAACGCCCGCTCGACTGGGGAAGGGTCGACGGGTTCACACCATGCACCAAAGAGAAGTCTTTGCGCCCCTGTGTCAGCTGCAGTTGCCCAGCCACTGCGGCCCGTGCAGCCTGTCCTCCTGCCTCTTCATCCTCGGCACGACGGCAACCCAGCGGCAGCTGGCCAAGGCCGCCGGGCGGCCGATGCGCGTCTTCGCCCACGGGATCGACGAGGAGGGACTGCGGCGGGCGGCCGAGACCTACGGAGTGGTATCGGAGTTCCTCCTTGTCGAGGAGCGTCGCAGGGGGCGGCAGTTCGCCACCCGCCTGCGTCGGCACCTCAACCTGGGCAACCCCGCCATCATGCTGGTCGATCACTTCGAGCACTGGGTGGCGGTGATCGGGTACCTCCGGAACCGACACCGGTTTATCGTCGTCGATCCCAAGGACGAGGACTCGGTTTCCCGGCTGTGGTCCGAGCAGACCTTGATCCGCAGGGGCTGGAATGCCGTCGCGGCGCCGGGCTCCGGTGAGCCCAATCAGTTCTTCGCCATCCTCCTGGCTCGCACCGACGGTGAACCGGCGCGCTGGCAGGTGTCCGAGGCGTGGCTCCGGCTGTGCGAGCGGGGCTCGGACGACACCGCCGACGGGATGGCAAACGACCTGACGGAGGTGGCGAGGCTCGCAAGCCCGGACCGCGAAGCGATCAGTGACGGGCCCTACCTGGCGGAGTTGATCGAGGAGTACCAGGATCGCATCCTGGACAGCATCACTCACTGGGCCCAGGGCAGCGGCGCGCGGGATCGCGGTGACTTGAAAACGTTCTTCCGCGACTACGAGATCGTCGCCAGCGCCACCGGCATCCGGGTCGCGAAGCGGTGCGACCGGCCCTACCTGGTGGCCCAGCTCACCGCCCTCCTCTGCAGCTATTGGTGGGGCGCCCGGTTCTGAGCCCACTCCACCAACCGGCTGCCCATGGCGCCGTAGCAGAACCCCGCCTTGTTGGCTGCGAGCGCAATGCTGGCGTCGGCGGACAGATCGGCGTTGGGGTTCACATCGAGAACGTACATCCGGTCGTCGCGCTGGCGGACGTCGATGCGGCCGTAGTCGCGGCACCCCCCCAACCGGTACGCCAGTCGGCACGACGCCTCGAGAGCGTCGCGCTCGGTCGCGTCGAGGCGAGCGGGAATTCGGCTCTTGATCCGCCGGCAGGCCGCCGAGTCGAGGTCGAACTTGGCCTCGTACGTACACAACCGGTCGCGCACATCGCCCATTGCCGAGAAGTCCATCTCCACCGGTGGCAGCATCTCGACCGAACCGTTGCCCCAGAGCGGGACGTGGAACTCCCGCCCGTCGATGAAGTCCTCCACCAGGGCGGGCTGGTTGAAGGCGGCGATCACGTGGGCGACCCGTTGCGCAAGTTCGCCGGCATCGAGCACGACCGCCCCGCGGTCGACGCCGATGCTGCAGTGCTCCCAGGCGGGCCTGACGATTGCCGGGAACACATTCCACGGGTGCTGTCCGGGCTCGTCGAACTGCACCCAGAGCGGCACGGCAACCCCGTTCTCTTCGAGCAACGCCCGGATCCGCGGCCTGTCGTAGCTGAGCCGGATCGCCTCGGCAGTTGCGCCGGTGTGTGCGAAGCCGAGTCGCTCCAGCACGTCGACGACCTCCGCCTCGCTCCCCTTCTCGCCGGGTATTTCCTCTAAACAGTTGAACACCACCGCCTCGTCCGGGTCGAAACGAGCCAGGGTGTCGGCCAGGTGATTGCCCTCGATCGCCAGCAGATCAACCCGGTGTCCGCGGCGGCGGATAGCCACGCCGAGGCGCCGGCTCTCCCGCAGGACCCGGTCTTGCTCGAACTGCTCCCAGTCCGGGTCGACGCCGAAGAGGAGGATGACATTGGCGGGGGATGGGGAGCGGGGCGGCACTCCGGGAGTGGCTCCGCCTGTCACTTCAGAGCCCGCCCTCGGATGAGATCGTTGCCGACTTCACGATGTTCTCGCCTGTAGAAACCATACCACGCGTCGGCTCACATTGGTGTCAGGGAGACCCGACATTTTTCTGATGGATACGTGAACGTGCCAGTCACGCTGTTCCGCTATTGCTCCTCATCATTCCCCGGCTCCAGCCGGCGCGCGGTCCTTCACCCCGAGGCCGAAGCGCTCCACTCCCGGGATCAAGGAACTATCGGAAATTCGATCACCTGATCCCCAAGAGGCATCTCCAGCTCGCGCGTTGTTCTCTTGCCCTTCGGGACCCAGGTGCTGTCGGGGCGATCGTCTTGTGGGTCGAAGGGGCCCAACTGCGCGAAACGCTCGAAGACAAAGGCCAGCCCCTGCCCGCCGTATACCGAGTCGGCGTCGATGAGGTGGAAGTGAAGGTGGGGTGCGTCGGAGATTCCCGAGTTGCCGATCTCCCCCAACACCTGCCCTTGGCGCACCCTGTCACCGGGCTCGACCTTCAGACTGCCAGGCTTCAGGTGGGCATAGACCGCATACACTCCCTGGCCGAGATCGAGGATGACATAGTTGCCGGCCGCGGCCTCCATGGTGTTCGGAGCAGCGTACGGCTCGTGCGGGGTGTTCTCGGCGATGCCGTCGTGGCAGTCCGAAACAGTGCCATCGGCCACGGCGACGACCTGCTGGCCATAGCCGAACCAGTCCGCGTTTTTCGAACCGTCCCCGCGGGCCAGCCGGTACTGCGGGCCGAACTTCATGAAGTCGAAGGCGAAGCGCTCGTTGACCATGAGCTGTCCGTTCCATGGCTGCAGCGACAGCCGGTGGCCGACCGGCCCGTCGCCTGGACCGTTTCCCGCTAGCCAGGTTCCCGGCAGAACCGGCGGATTGATCACAAGGGGCTGCTTTCCCAAGACCGCCACCCGGGCGCCCACTCCCTGCGCCAGGACCGTCTGGTCCTTGCCGCGGGTGTACTGCGCGGTCACCCTGTGGGTGAGGAAAATCGGGATTGCGTCGTGGCTGTCGAACGAGACCATGACGAACAAGACTGCCTGGCTTCCGCCATCCAGCGTCAACATGTCCTTCAGATCGGGCGGCTCTCCGGGCCGTGTCAAGCACCGCGACAGCAGATCTCCGTCGTAGACCTTGACCGGGGTCTGGCCGTCCGCCAAAACCTCGATCTTACGCAACTCGACTTCTCTCCGGGAAAAGCTGCTCAGGCGGAGCTCGTAGATCAGACGATAGCGGCCTTCGGCATTCACCGGCACCGGCGCGACCAGGACCTCGTAGACCAAGGGCAGGAAGGGAACCGTTTGGACACGCTGCCCGCCGTCCCCTGTTCCGGAGCTCACCCCGGCCACGAGGAACCAGACCGAGATCAGAGCGACCAGGCCCGTTGGGCGTCGAAATGCCGTGGCGGCCGTTTGGCACCTGTCTTTCGTTGGCCCCCTGAATTCTTTCATTGAAGATTCGCCTTCACCGAAGATCCTCCATTCAAAAGGTGCCCAAAGGCAAAGGTGCCAAGGCAAAGGTGCCAGGCACCGAGTTCCGTATTTGTGGATCATCTCTCCTCGCTCAGTGAGACATCCAGAGCTTCGGCATCTTCCGAAAACCTTCCGTTTTCCAGTCGTCCCCTGCTCCCTCTCCTCACCCAGAGGCTGACCCCATCTTCGCTCTTTCCCAAACTCGCGGCAAGGTCCTTCACCTTGACTCCGTATCGCTCAAACCCTACCAACCCGATAAGTCCACGAACGCGGACGATCTCCCCCTTCGGGAAAGGTGTCGGGGAAAAGTGTCAGGCACCGATTTCCGTTTTTTGAGCTCTGGTTGCGCTTCTGCGTGCCGGGCGCCCTCCTTGAAGGCTGTGGGAGATTTTGTTGTATTTCATTCACTTTTTCATGTTTAACATGAAAATTTAATTGACAAACAGTTTACCAGAACCCATAGTGTTGTGCAGGCCATCCGGGCGGAACGACTTCGGATGTCCGCGAAAGGAGCTCGACAAAATGACTGAGCACAGCATGATCCAGCCGTTGGGAAAGGTTTTCCGGTTCTACGCAGTCTTCTCGTTGGCCTTGTTCCTGTTCCAGCTGCTTGGACTCGCGATGTACCTCGCCAACGCGTGGCCGAGCATGCGCCTGACCGGGGCCTCGGGCGAGCCGATTCCGTCAAGCACCGTGATGGTCATCGGTCTCGCCATGCTCATGGGTTTTGCCCGCTCGGTCGTGTGGATCACGATCTACTGGCGGGGGTCCACGGTCTTTCATCTGCTGCGCACCGAGGCCGAGTCGCCGGCCCTCGCCGACCGGGTGGCGCCAGCCCTCGGCTGGCTGACGCGGTTGCTGGTGGCGAGCTGCGTGCTTGACGTGCTCTTCCTGCCGGCCTACTTCGCCTCCGACATCTTCCTGCCGTTCTCGGTCTCCGGCTGGCGGCTGGGATTGGTCGAGACCGCGCGCCTGCTGTTCCCGCAGGTCTTCGGTATCGGCGCGCTCATCCTGGCTTACCTGACCCACCAGTACGGGCAACTGCTGGCTGAGCGTGGTCACCTCAAGACCGAGCTCGAGCTGACGATCTGAGGCATGCGATGGCCATCATCGTCAACCTCGACGTCCAGCTCGCGCGCCGCAAGATGAAGCTCAACGATCTTTCGGAGCTCGTGGGCATCTCGGTGCAGAACCTGTCGGTGCTCAAGACCGGCAAGGCGAGGGCGATCCGGTTCTCCACCCTCGACAAGCTGTGCGAGGTCCTCGAGTGCACGCCGGGCGAAATTCTGGAGCACCGTCGAGAAGGCGGCTGAGAAGTCTGGAATACCGCAAATGGTGTCGAGTGGACCCGGGCGGGTAACCGCCCGGGTCCACCCGACACCAGCGTGTTAAGATTGAGGCCGGATCACCACCGAAAAATCGATGCGGGAAAGCGCGGCGGAAGGTCGGTGCAGGATGCCGAAGCGGTGGACGTACCTGTCGACGGGGCTCGCGGGCCTGATCGTAACAGCCAGCGGGTGGCAGCTTCCGGCAGCGGCAGTGGAACCGATCTTCGGCGGCGACGAGATTCTCGAGCTGACGATCATCGGGCCGATGGACGCGCTGGAGGGAGACTCCGCGAGATGGTCCCATGTCGCCGGCACGATCGCACTCGAAGACGGCGCGCAAATCCCCGTGAACCTGTTCGCCTACGGCCTCAGTCGCCTCGAAGAGTGCGGGACGCCGTCGCTCGTGCTCGAGTTCGATCCGGATCAGACACGCGGCACCCCGTTCGAGGGCTATCGCAGCCTCCGCCTGGTGCGACCGTGTCACCGCGGGAAGAAATTTGAGACCTACGTCATGCTCGAGTATCTGGCCTACCGGAGCTATGCCGTCGTCGCTGAGCCCGCCCTTCGCACTCGCCTGGTCAACTGCCGTTTCCTGGACAGCGAGCACCCGTCGCCCGGCGCGACCCGACTCGTCCTCCTTGTCGAGGACATCGGGGAAGCCGCCGGCCGCCACGGGATGATCTGGCTCAACATCGAGACGCTCGCTTTCACCGCGCTCGATCCCGATCAGGTCGCGCTGCTGGCCCTCTTCGAGTACATGGTTGGAAATACCGACTGGTCCGCACTGAAGACCTCGGGGGGTAGGCGCTGCTGCCACAACATCGCGATCCTGGGTTACCTGGAGGACGGGTCGAAAACAACGCTCCTGCCGTTCGATTTCGACGCCACCGGTCTGGTTGACCCTCCTTATGCCGTACCTGACGGAAGTCTGCGGATCGAGTCGGTCACCGAGAGGGTCTACCGTGGCTTCTGCGCACACAACGACCGTCTCCCCGGCGCGATTGACCGTTTCAACGACAGACGACCTCAACTCGAGGCGCTCTTTGCCGACGACGCGCTGCCGGATCCGAAAGCCCGCGCGCAGGCGCTGAAGTACATCGGGTCGTTCTTCGACACGATCAACGACCCTCGCATACTGGAGAAAAGAGTCCTCCGCGACTGCCGGTCAGCCAGCAGGAAAAATGAAGGACCTGAAAAGGTGCATGGCACGCCGTAAAGGTGCCAAGACGGGGAACGCCGCCTTGCGGTGGCGAAAAAAATGGGGACGCGGAGATTCGACACTCGCCGACGGCAGCGGCATACGGCCGTGGCCGAGAAGGAAGGGCGGGCGGGGGTCGGCCACGAAGCCGTCCGCTGGCGGCGGGGAGACCAAATCTTCGCGGACCGATCATCGAAAAAAAGCCGCCAACCGGCGGCTTAAAAAATGTAGATGGTCGGGACGCGGAGATTTGAACTCCGGACCCCTTGACCCCCAGTCAAGTGCGCTACCAGGCTGCGCCACGTCCCGACACTTATTCAATTTTCAATTTTGAATTCTTAATTTTGAATGAGCTAATTGATGGCTGCCGGTCATTCAAAATTCAAAATTCAGAATTCAAAATTCAAAATTCGAAAGATCAGTTGCTCTTGAGGTCCGTGACGATCTCGTGGATCTCGTCGCGAACGTTCTTGAGCGTCGCGAGGAGTGGTTGTACGTCGGCGGCAGGCGTCTTGTCAACCTTTGCCGGCGCCGGCTTCGTTTTCGTGGTGCGGCGGGCGCTGCTGGTCTTGACGACGGCTTTCGGAGCGGCCGCCGTCTTCTCCGCGACAGGAACGGGCAGGAGCACGGGCTTGTCATCGTCATCGTCATCATCGTATTCGTCGTCGCCGGCTTCAAGCTCGGCGTCGGCGGGGGCGAGCTCAACCTCCAGCTCGGCGGGCGGCGCAACCTCACCGCCGTCCTCCATCGCCGCCACCTTCTTGCGGGCGCCGGCGATGGTCAGCCCCTCGTCGAACAGCAGTCTCCTGATCTCGAGGATGAGATCGACCTGATCGCGGGAGTAGAGCCTCTGCCCGGTGGTGCTCTTGCCGGCCTCGAGCTGTGGAAACTCGGTGCCCCAGAAGCGCAGCATGTAGGGCTGAACGTTGGCGAGCTTGCAGACCTCGTTGAGCTTGAATTGTTCCTGATCCTCAGGAAGTTTCACCGGACCCGCCATTCTCATCCTCCGTATCGGGTGTGAGGGTCAGACGCAGCTGCAGGGTGACCCGGCGGTTGCCGACCCACGAACCCGGCACCGGCACTTCGATATCCAGCTCCCTCACCTGGCCGCTTTCGATGATGGCGCCGGTACCGTGGAGTCGCAGATGCAGTTGGTTGTCTTCGGCCCGCACCGCAACCCTGCGGGGCGCCGGGACCGCGAGAGATGTCGGGGTATCCGGCGCGGCGAACAGATCGTCGTCGGCCATGGTCAAGGTCGGTTCGACGGCCGGCGAGTCGGTTTCTTCCGGCGGGCCTTCCGTCGGCACCTGGATCGCGTGATCTGACGACTCGTCGACCACGATGTCGTCGGCAAGCGCCGCGAGGGCCGCACGGTCCTCGCCGACGCCGAACGCCAGGTCGAGATCTGCGGAATTGACGCCGATCGAAGCCACCTGCACAGCAGCCGTCGACGGTAACTGGGGAGCGAACGGGCTGGGCGCGACGATGCGGTCCACGTAACGGTCCGAGGGCGGCGGGGCATCGGCGGTCGGCGGCAGCGAATCACGTCGGACGTCGTCGGTCATGAACTCGATCACGGGCTCGCCGGCGTCCGCTGGTTCGTCAAATGGTGAGGGGGCCTCCAGCGGCGGAGCTTCGGCCCGAGCCCAACTTTCGAAGGCTGGGGCTTGTGAGGGGGCCGGCGGCCGATCGAACTCCGACCGCGCCTCGACTTCGGTCTTGGTCACCTCGTCCACAAACGACCGCTCTTCGGAGCTCGGAAAGACGTCGCCGTCCATCCCCAGACCGCTGAAATCGTCGGGCCCGATTTCGATCTCGTCGCCGACCTCGTAGACCGCAGTGCTGACCTCGTCCTCGAACCCGCGCGCGGGCGGACGTCCGCCGGTTACGGGACCAACTGTCTTGGAAAAATCACGCGTCCTGGCGCCCTCGTCCTCAGGGAAGACAATTTCATCCACCGGGGCCTGTGCTCGAGCGCGTAAGGGCGGCGGCGCAGAAGCCTCTGGAAACACCGTCGGCGGTTCAGGCGCCGCGGGTGTGGGTCTGGGTGTCACCGGCGGCCGCACCTCAGGGGCACGCCGAGGTTCCGGGACGGGTGGCGTCCGGACGGCCGGAGGGGCCGCGGCCGGGGCCGCGGGAGCGGGTCTGGGAGGGGGCGCGGGAGCAGCCGGCACCGGAGCCGGAGACGGCGCGCGGGGCGGCGCCGCGGGGGGCGGGGTCCGTCGGGCGGACGGCACCCGCATGGTCGCGGCGGGGTCAGCCGCTCCCGGCGACCGGGCCTCGGCGGCCGCACCCTCGTAGCGCTCGCGCAGGCTCCGCATCACCAGCTTGACGATGCCCTCGAGGGTTTCCTGAACGCCGACTCCCTTGATGGCGACGGCCTCGAAGATCGGGACCCTGAAGACGTTGAGATCCGTGTCGAGCTCCTCGACGGTACGGACGTCCTTGAGGTCGCGTTTGTTGAACTGCAGCGCCAGGGGAAACCCTTCGAGACCGATGCCCTGAAGCAACAGGTTCTCCTGCAGGTTCCTGAAACTCTCGATGTTGGAGCTCTGCATGGCGCGCTGTGAATCAGCGACGAAGACCACGCCGTCGGCGCCGCGCAACACCAGTTGGCGGGTCGAGTTGTAGTGGACCTGGCCTGGCACGGTGTAGAGCTGGAGAGTGACGTCCATGCCGCGGATCGACCCGATCTCGAGCGGCAGGAGGTCGAAAAAGATGGTTCGATCGCCCTCGGTGGCGAGGGAAATCATCTTTCCGCGATCGCCGCCCTCGAAGTGGTCGTGAATCCATACCAGGTTGGAGGTTTTCCCACACAGACCCGGACCGTAGTACACGATCTTCGCGTTGAGCTTTCGCAAAGCATAGTTGAAGAAAACCATGGAAACCTTCTGCCCCGACTAACTCTTCCGTCCTCTGATCATAACCCGAATCGGGACCCCGGCCAACCCGAAGGCGTCGCGAAGGACGTTCTCGAGGTACCGCAGATAGGAAAAGTGCGGCGGGCGGGTGAGGTTCGTAAACAGTACAAACTGCGGCGGCGCTTGACGCACCTGCGAGCCGTAATACAGCTTGGGGGCCTTTTTGCCCGACATCGGCGGCGGACGCTGGTCCCAGGCCTGTCGCAGGACGCGGTTGAGCTCGGTGGTGGCGACTTTCTGCGTGTAGGCACGGTGGACGTCGCGCATCGCCGGAAAAAGACGGTGGATGCCCTTGCCGTTGAGGGCCGAGACGTACACGCGCGGGGCGTGGCGCATGAACTTGAGTTGTTGGTCTGCCTGGTCCTCGAGACGGACGCGCGCCTCTTCCCGGTTTTCCATCAGGTCCCATTTGTTGACGACCAGGATCACGCCGCGACCCGCTTCCCAGGCGTAACCGCCGACGTGAGCGTCCTGATTGGTGATGCCCTCCACCGCGTCCACGACCAGCAGACAGACGTCGGCGCGCTCGAGGTAGCGCCTCGCCATCACCACCGACAACACCTCGGGTCCGCGGTCGGTCTTGCCCTTGCGCCGGATCCCGGCGGTGTCCACGAACAGATACCGCACGCCGTCCTTTTCGAACACCGTGTCGATCGCGTCGCGGGTGGTACCCGCGATCTCACTGACCAACAGGCGATCGTCTCCCAGGAGCTGGTTGACCAGTGACGACTTGCCGACGTTGGGCCGCCCGATGACGGCGACCGGAATCGCGAAACCCCGGCCCTCCTGATCGGCACCCTCGTCAACCACCGCCTCCGGAAGATGGAGATCCAGCGCATCCCAGAACCCGTCGAGCCCGGTGCCGTGCTCGGCGGAGATCACGACCGGTTTGCCGAGGCCCAGACGATGAAACTCGTGCGACTGCAGCTCGACTTCCTTGCGGTCGCCCTTGTTGACGACCACCACCACGGGAACGCCGAGTCCCCGCAGGTACTCACTGATTTCCTGGTCCTCGGGGATCGGTCCGGCCACCCCGTCGAGCAGAAGGACCACCACGTCACTCCCGCGTATGGCGGCCTCTGCCTGACCGCGGATGAGCGGCACGAAAGTGTTCTCGTCCTCCATCAGCAGCCCGCCGGTGTCGACCAGAGTGATTGCGCCGCCGCCCGGGCGCTCGACCTCGCCGATGATGCGGTCGCGGGTCATGCCCGGGAGGTCGTGAACCAGGGCCCTGCGGCTGCGGGTCAGCCGGTTGAAAAGGGTGGATTTGCCGACGTTGGGCCGGCCCACCACGACCACCACCGGTTGTGCGTTCAAACCGGGTTCTCCGCCGGCGACGGCTCGGGCCGCGGAACGGGAGTGGACTGCTCCAGGTTCGAACGACCGACGACGATCCACTGCCCGTCGATCAATCGCAGCTGGAGGAGGGATCTCTGGACCGTGCTCTCGAATCGACCCTTCTCGATGCCGTTGGCGGCGCCGTAGCGGGTGATGTCCCACACCTCGATCACACGGACGGTGGCGTTGATGCCGCGAAACACGCTGGTGGTCTCGATGTCGAAGCCGGTGAGCTGGGCGTCGATCCGGTCTCCCGTGTTCTGGAGAAGTTCCTTGAGCAGCTTGTGCACCGCCGCGATCTCGTTGGGGCTCGCGTGCCCTTCGAGGGCGCTGGTGTCGAGGGTCGAGTAGGCCTCGGCCAGCGCGTTGAGGTAGCCACCGACCGCCTCCTCGATGAGCCGTTGCTCTTCGGGGCTGGGATCCGTGTTTTCGCAGCCCACGGCCGCGAACATCGCCAGGGTCAACCCGAACACGAACGCGCTGCGCAGCGTCGTCATCGCCGCCTCCAATCTTCATTCCCGCGTGAGCGAGGATAGCACCCCTGTCCGCCCACTCCGCGGCAGCGGTAAACTGTGCTCCGGGACGATCAGGTGATCAAAAAGGTTGGTGCACCATGACCGAGAAAATCAATGTGACCTGCCCCCACTGCCGATCCGCCTTGAAGATCGACACCGAGGCGGGCGTGGTAATCGAGCACACGCCGCCATCGAAACCGGCGGAGAAGGCGGACTTCGACGCCCGGCTGAAGCAGCTCGAGAGCGAGAAACACCGCGCCTCCGACGTCATGGCGGAGGCCATGCGCAAAGAGAGATCCAAGGACCGTTTGATGGAGGACCGCTTCCGCGAGCTCCTCGACGACGCCAAAAAGAAGGATGACGGGTCGCGGCCGATCAAGGATATCGACCTCGATTGATTTCGGATTTCGGATTTCGGATTTCGGAATGCCGGACTCATACACCCGAGCGTACCTGACGCCCGATCTCACCGAGCTTCCATGAGCCGTTCGTGGTTTTCGATGTCGCGGAACTGCATGATGGAAGTGAACTGAGCCTCTCGTGGTGTCATCCCGACCGAAGGCCCGCAGGGCCGAAGCGGAGGGATCTGGGGCCCAGGTCGTGGAATATCGTCGCCTGCGGCCCACGGAAGATCCCTCCGCTCGCTCACTTCGTTCGCTCGGTCGGGATGACAGAGGGTGAAGTGGTTTCGTTCGCTCGGTCGGGATGACAGAGGGTGAAGTGGTTTCGTTCGCTCGGTCGGGATGACAGAGGGTGAAGTGGTTTCGTTTCCGCTCGGTCGGGATGACAGAGGGTGAAGTGGTTTCGTTCGCTCGGTCGGGATGACAGTAACCGTGGATGCCGACAAACCGAAAAACGCCCCCCCGCAGGTGCGGGGGGGCGGGTGGGAATTCAAAATTCAAAATTGAGAATTGAGAATTCTGCCTATTCAGTCGCCGGCTCCTCGGTGGATGCGGCCGCGGCGTCCGCTTGCGGCGGTTCCGGCCCTGGCGGCACCTTGATCCCTTTGAGGGTCAGCTCCTCGTCGATGATCGTTTCGAAGGCCTCGACCGGCTGGGCGCCTGTGAGGACCCTGCCGTTGATCATGAACCCGGGCGTTCCGGTGATACCGAACCCGCGCGCCTCTTTCATGTCGGCATCGACCGCAGCGCGATGCGTCCCATCGGCAATGCACGTGCTGAAAAGATCCGCATTCATTCCGAGTTCACCAGCCTCGGTGATCATGGACTCCTGGTTCATCGTGCGCTGGTTCGCGAAGAGCCAGTCGTGGAACTCCCAGAACTTTCCCTGGTCCTGCGCGCACAGCGCCGCCTCACCCGCCAATTGGGCCTGCTGGTGCATCGGCAGAGGAAGATTCTTGAACACGTGCAGAATCTGACCGTCATAGCGCTCCATCACCGCATCGATGGTCGGTTGCGCCCTGGCGCAGTACGGGCACTGGTAATCGGTGTACTCCACCAGCACGATCGGCGCCGAAGCCGGGCCCCGCGTCGGCGTTCCCTCGACGATGGCGACCTCCACCCGCGGCGGCTGGAGCAAGATGACGACGCCGGCTTCCTCGAACAGCTCTTTGCGCAGAGCGTCCTGAAGCTGCGCCTGCTGCTGTTGCTGGAGCGCCTGGACAACCTGCTCGCGCGCTTGCGCATCGTCCGCTGCCAGACGGGTGCGGTACATCGTCATGATCTTGACGATCTCACCCTCGTCGGGCGGGGTCACCTTGGCCTCGACGTTTTGTTTCAGGTATTCGTCTCGGGTGATGCCTGCGGCGGTCGCTTTGGCCACCACCAAACGCTCGAAGATCTGCTGGTTGAGTTCGGCGACGGTGGCGTCGTAGATCTGCTGCCGGAACTGGACCAACGCCGGGCCGACCATCGACTCGACCTCTGCCGCGGTAATGGTTTCGTCGCCGATCCTCGCGACCACCTCGTCCCCTGGGGCGGGCGGCGCCGGTTGCTGGGCACACGCAACCACCGCCAGGGCCATCAACGCACATCCTGAAATGGTCCCGAAAAACGTTCTGTTCATTCTCTCTCCTGTCTTCGCCCACAGTGGTCCACGCCACCGGTACGAGACGATTTCCTCCACTATGACCCGCCGGCGGACCCCGGTCAACGGCTGCGCGGATCGGATTGACATTGGTTTTACACGAAGAGGTTTTTGACCACGTCATCGAGGTCGTCCAGCGCCGGCACCTGCTTCACACCACCGCACTTCGGCGCGACTCTCCTCCACAGGCCTGCCCGCCCAGGGGCGGGCCTTTTTTTTCCACTCTGACGGTGGACCCGGGGCGACGGCCCAACTACAATCTGCCCCTTTGGGAGTAACGATGAAATTCAACGTGCCAGTCTTCGTCCTCGCTGTTCTCCTCTTTGCAGCCGCAAGTCCGGCGCAGACACCGGATGGCGTGGCCGTCGGAGCCGCATCACCCACGGCACCGCCTCCTTCGGGACTCCGGTGGTCGCTCGGGCTCGGAGTCATTTCGTCTCCGCGTCCGTATGTTGGCGCCAACAACAAGATCACCCCCATCCCCCTGATCGAGCTCTACTACAAGAAGCTCTACGTCCAGGGGATCCAGGCGGGGTACCACTTCATCGACACCAAGGAATTCACCCTCGACGCGCGGGCCGGTTTCGTTTTCGCGGGCCTCGACCCCAACGACTCGCCGGAACTCGCGGGAATGGAGCAACGGGACCCAACGATCGAACTCGGTTTCGTGTTCGACTGGAAGCCCGGAAAGTACAAGCTCAGCACCTCCATCTACACGGATATCCTCGGCGTTTCCAACGGCCAGCAGGCGGGGATGAATTTCTCGCGCACCTGGACGTTCGGCCAGTACCGGTGGGGTCTGACGCCGTCTATCGGTGTCGTGTGGCAGAGCAGCAACTACATCAACTACTACTACGGCGTCACGCCCGAGGAAGCGCAACCGGGCCGCCCGGAGTTCATAGGCCACTCCGCGGTCAACTTCGAGAGCGGGCTTCTCGCCTTCTACCGCCTGTCCGGCAGGGTGACCCTGGTCGGACTGGTCCGGATCCAGCGTCTGGACAACGGAATCCTTCTGAGTCCGATCGTCGACACCCAACGGGCCATTTTCGGGTTGCTCGGAGCGACCTACATGTTCGGCAAGACCCCCGGCCGACCATGATCGGGTGAATATCAGACCGGGCCCGCCCACTCATCCGCCGAGGGGGTGGCTGCCCAGTGACCTTTCCGAAAATTCCCCCAGTGACCGACGTGGACAATCGGGCGATCGGCGTTAGACTCGGCAACCGAGATTGACTTGGAGGTGCACCGTGACCGCAACCCTCGAATCCAAGGATCGCCGGCTGCTGCTGGATCGTTTTCTTCGCTACGTCAAGGTCGACACGAGATCTGACGAGGGTTCGGAAACGAGCCCGACGACCGAGAAACAGAAGAACCTCTCCAAGATGCTGGCGGATGAGCTCAAAGCCCTCGGCTGCGACGACGCCGCGATGAACGAGTGGGGCTACGTACTGGCGTCGATCCCGAGCAACCTGCCCGCCAGCCACCCTGCCGCCGGCAAGGTCCCGTCCATCGGCCTGATCGCGCACGTCGACACCTACTTCGGCACCTCAGGCGAAAACGTCAAGCCGCAGATCATCGAGTCCTACAACGGCAAGGATATCCAACTCAACCCCGACCAGGCGCTCAAGGCCGCCGACAACCCCAACCTCGCGAAGTGCGTCGGCCACACCCTCATCCACACCGACGGCAGCACCCTGTTGGGCGCCGACGACAAGGCGGGGGTCGCCGAAATCATGACCGCTGTGGCGTGGATCAAGGCCAACCCCGGTTTTCTCCACGGTCCGATCAAGATCGCATTCACCACCGACGAGGAGGTCGGCCGCGGCACCGAGCACTTCGATGTCGAGGCGTTCGGCGCCGACTACGCCTACACCCTGGACGGCTCGGACCTGGGCGAGATCGAGGACGAGACCTTCTGCGCGGACACCGCCAATGTGACGGTAGTGGGTCACGACGTCCACCCCGGCTACGCCAAGGACAAACTGGTCAACGCCCTGCGGGTGACCGCGGCGATCATCGAGGGCATCGGCGACGAGCTGTTGCCCGAGACCACCGAGGGCCGCGAGCCCTACCTCCACCCCTACATCGCCTCCGGCGACGTCACCAAGGTCGACCTCAAGGTGCTGGTGCGCGCCTTCTCCGTCGAAAAGCTGACCGAACGCGAGGACTTCCTGAGGTCGGTGATCGCGGACGTCCAGAAGCGGTTCCCGAAGGCGAAGATCTCCGTCGAAATCTCGGAGTCCTACCGCAACATGGCCTACAAGATCCGCGAGGACCCCAAGGTCCTCGACTACGCCCTCGAGGCGGTCGAGCGGATCGGCGTGACTCCCAAACGCCAGGCGATCCGCGGCGGCACCGACGGCGCGCGGCTGTCCTACATGGGTCTGCTCACACCCAACGTGTGGGCCGGCGGCCAGAACTTCCACTCGGTCCGCGAGTGGGTGTCGTTGGAGTGGATGACCAGCGCCGTCGAAGCGACGCTCGAGATCCTGACCGTGTGGGTGGAGAAGTCTTCGTAGCCGGCGAACGTTGCATCGTTGCACGATGAAACGATTTCACCCAACCACCCGGCAGCCGAGACGGCTGCCCCACAAACGCTACGGGCAGTCCGACTTGTGGGGCACGCGTCCCGCGTGCCGGTTGGCGGGTCGGTTCGACCGGGGTGACGCCGTCCCGGTCAGGCGCCGGGATCCGCCTGCAGGTTCGCGAGCCGCTCCTGCATCTTGTTGGCCGTCGCGAGGTCTCCTTTGGCTGCTGCCACCTTGATGCCCTCGCGGTAGGTGCTGACGGCCGCCTCGGGGTCATCCGCGCCTTCGAGGGCGCGACCCAGGGCGAGAAAGGCGGCAGAGTAACGAGGGTCGGTCCGCAGGGCGCGTTGGAGGTGGGCGATGGCGTCGGCGAACCTCTCCTCCTCCGTCAGCAACTCACCGAGCCCGAAGTTGCCGAGTGGGTCGTCAGGGTCGATCTCCAGGACCTGGCGAAACATCTCGCCCCGCCGTTTCCGATCTGCGGCCTCTATGGCGGTCTTTTCGCGAAGGGTCTCGGCCTGCTGCCGGTGTTCGCGCTCCCGGTTCATTTTGGCGCGCAGCGCCTCGCCCGCCTCGCGTTCGGCGTCGTCGATCCGTCCCAGCCGGTTATAAAACAGCGACAGATTGGTATGAGCCATGATCGACGAGGGGTTGACCTCGAGTAGGCGCTGCATCAGCGCGATGGCGTCGTTGTACCGGTGATGCCGGCCGAGAACGACACCGAGCGACTCGTAGGAATCGGCGTGTTCGGGGCACACCGCGATCGCGCGTTCGAGCAGAAGCACCGCCTCTTCTTCGCGGTCGTAGGAAAATGCTTCCACCGCGCGCAACTGGAGGCGGGTCGCCCAGTAGCCCGGCTCCGGCGCCCTGAGCAACGGCAACCCCCGAACTCTGACGGTCGATGCGGACCCATCGGCCCACCGGCACGCAACCTCCATGTCCTCGACCCGCAGGTCGCGAACTGCAGTGGCCAGCAGATAGGACCGGTCCTCCCACCGTGTCACTGACACCACGGAGCCCGCCCGGTCATGACCTTCGGCTGCGAACTCCCCGGCGATACCGGCAGCATCGATCGGGTCCCCTACCGCGATCTCCAGCAGCACCGGCGCACGCGCCGCACCGCGGCCGCTCACCACTTTGGCCACCGTTTCCTGGCCGAGAAAACACCCCTTGGTGAATGACACGGCCGTCGCGAGAAGGGATGTTTCGTGGATCAACCGGCCCTCTTCGACCTCCACCCCCCACCTGGGGATACCCGACAGTACCCGGCGGGCCTCGAGCTCGTCGTTGTCGATGTCGGGCAGACTCGGCGGCGCAGCCGCCCAAGTGACGCAGCCCCGACTCCCCCACCCTTCAACCGGAAAGGTCGACTCGACCGGAAGCGCCGGAATCAGCCGCACCGCCTCGGCGCCCAGCAGGAGCCGGAGCTCGGGGGTATCGATCCGCTGCAGGCTGACGTCGTCGGCGATGACGTGATCCTCGAGAAACGCAATCGCCGCCGCAGCGGCTCCGGTCGGCAACAGGAGATCGATGCGGTCGGGCCGTTTGTGGAGAAAACCGAAGACCTGGAGACGCCCGCCACGATCGAGCAGCGCCGTCATCTGCGATGCGCCGACACCCAGACCCGAGATGTCCGAGGTCAGCTGGCTGTGGAGAAAACGCTCCCGGTGCGCACCCTCCACGGCGACCACGACCCAGCCGTCGAGGCGCGCCTCGCCCCCTTCGAAGAGCAGGCGGTCAGACGCTGAAGGACTCACCGCAGCCGCAGGTGTTGGTGGCGTTGGGGTTGGCAAAGATGAAGCCCTTTCCCTGCAGCCCGTCCTGGAAGTCCAGGGTGATGCCCTTGAGGTAGATGGTCGATTTGGGATCGAGCAGCACAGTGAAACCGTCGAACTCGATCCTGGTGTCGTTCGGGCGTTCCTCGGAGAAGTCCATGCCGTAGGATAGCCCGGAGCAGCCGCCGCCGACAACGCTCAGCCGCAGGCCCTTTTCAGATCCCATGCCCTCACGCTCGAAGATGGAGTGCACTTCGCGCTGAGCCCTCTCGCTCAGAGTGACGATGGAACCGGTCCCGGCCGCCGGCGCGCTCACGAACCACCCCCCGCGACCATCTCCTGCAGCTCGCCGGACGCGTGCATCTCGGTGAGGATGTCGTTGCCGCCGATGAACTCACCGCGAACGTAGATCTGTGGAAAGGTCGGCCAGCCTGCGAACTGCTTGGCGGCGCTGCGAATCGACTCGTCGGACAACACGTCGAACGTCCGGTAGGGGACGTCGAGCGAGTCCATCACGGCCACCGTGTTGGCCGAAAACCCGCACATGGGCCGCTGGGCCGTGCCCTTGATGAACACAAACATCATCGACGACCCGACCATCTCCCGGACGCGGACCATCGGGTCAGCCGCCGGGTCGGTCTCGGCCACCGGCTGCCCGAGGCCGCCCGCCGGCTCGGGAACCGCCGCGATGTTGAAAGGACTGTCACTGCGTCGAATCATGATTGCCTCCGCGGCGGGCGCACCCGGCCCGCCGTACTCTGGAACCTGCGACATGGTTTCATCAATTCCCGACAGCGAACGCCATCCTGGTGGAAAGGTCTCGCCCCGACCACCGGCACGGTCTGGGTCCGGTCGAACGACACGGTCTCGCCGAGGCAGTATTGCGGCGCCGAGATCCGGTGTGAAAGCGCCGGCCCACACCGTGTTAAGGTGAAGCTCCGACACGGTTTTTCGAGGGGGAATTCGTGGGTGTCCTGGGTCGGCTCGAACAACTCCAGTTGATCGTGGTCACCGGCAAGGGCGGCGTCGGCAAGAGCACGGTGTCGGCAGCCCTCGGCGCTCTTCTGGCCAACCGCGGCCGGCGCGTCCTCCTGATCGAAGTCGATCCGAGGGAAAACCTCCACCTCCTCCTCGACACCCCGCCGTCGGGCGGCGAGATCGTCGAGGCCGCGTCCAACCTGTGGCTCCAGCACCTCGAACCGAGAAAGCTGCTCGACGACCTGGTGCTCGAAAAGCTCAAGGTCGGGGCCCTGGTTCGCAAGGTGCTGTCGAGCCCGGTCCACCTCCACTTCACCGAAGGTGCGCCGGGGCTCAAGCAGACCGCGGTGTTCGGCCGTGCCCTGCGCCTCGTCGAGGGGCACGGGCCGAAACAGCTGCGCCGGCCGGACGTCGTCATTCTCGACGCACCCGCCTCGGGCCACGTGCTCACGTGGATGGCGGCGCCGCATCTGGTCTCGGAGGTGATTTCGAGCGGGCCCATCGGCCACATGGCGCTCGAGATCGCGGCCTTTCTCCAGGACAGCTCCAGGACCGGCAGTGTGGTCGTCACCACCGCCGAGGAGATGCCGGTACAGGAATCGCTCGAACTCATCCAAACCATGAACGACCGCCTCAACAGGCAGCCCGAATTGGTGGTGGTGAACGCGGTGTACCCACCACTGCCCGCCCGTGCCGGGCGTGACGAACCCACCCGCCTGTGGGCCCGGCGTCGCGCAGTGAACGAGCACGAGCTGGCGCGTCTCACCGAGCACTGGAACGGGCCCATCGCCGAGGTCCCTCTCGAACCCATCGACGCCGGTCCGGCGCTGGTGGGCGTGGTCGGCGAACACCTGGCGCGGGACCTCGAGGGGCGCTGATGGACCCTCGCCGCAAACCACTGATCATCGTCGTCGGTTCGGGCGGGGTCGGCAAGACGACTCTGGCCGCCGCCGTCGGCTTGCGGGCGGCGCAGCGCGGAGACGACGCCCTGGTCATGACCTTCGACCCTTCGCTGCGGCTCAAGGACGCGCTCGGCGTCGGTGACGAGGCGCGTGATGCCGAGACCGAGGTGGCGGTTGGCGGTCCCGGCCGGCTGTGGGCGAGCCTACTGGACGCGCGCAGCACCTTTGACAGGCTTATCGATCGGTACGCACCCGATCCCGAGGCAAAGGAACGGATCCTCTCCAACCGCTTTTACGACCGGCTGTCGGGAAACCTGGCCGGCGTGCTCGAGTACATGGCGTCGGAAAGGCTGTTCGAGGTCGCGGCCTCCGGTACCTACAACAGGATCATCCTCGACACACCCCCCACCCGGCAGGCCCTGGATTTTCTCGGCGCCCCGGCGCGCATCATCAGTTTTCTCGACAGCGGCGCCCTCCGTATCGCCCTCAAACCGTGGTTCGACGCCGAGGGCAGGCTCAAGGTCACCTCACGCCTCGGGATCCTCGGCCGCAACGTCGAGGGGTTCTTCGATCGGATGGTGGGTCTGGAGCTGCTGCGCGACATGGCCGAGTTCTTTCAGGCCTTTGCTCCGCTGTACGAGGGCTTTCGCCAACGGGCCCTCGAAGTGCAGGAACTCCTGCGCTCGCCCGACACGCTCTTCGTGCTCGTCTCCGGGCCCGGCAGCGGCCGCGTCGCCGACACGCTGTTCTTCGCCCGCCGTCTGACCGAGGCCGGCTACCACCTCGGGCCGATCGTGGTCAACCGCGTCCATCCCGAGCTGCCGCCGGTCCGCGACACCGCCCGCGCCGGACGCCGCCTCATGGGGTGGCTCGGCGAACGCGACAACCAGGGCGTGGCCGAGCTGCGCGACCTGGTCGGCGACTCGCATCCCGTCGTGCAGATCCCCCTGATGCCCGACGAGCCCACGGATCTCGAGTCGCTGGCAGCGCTGGGAGAGGTTTTTGAAGCGGGGCTCGAGGCGGCGCTGCTCGCCATGAAGGGTTCCCGTTGAGGCGAGGGACGTCAGGCGGGCCTTGGCTTTCAGCGCATGTTTCCCGGGAGGATCCACCCTAGGCATTGTTTGCTCGATGCATTCAAGCGGCCGGTAATCTCGAACATCAAACAATGCCAAGGATGGCACCTCCGCCGCACAAGGCTCGTATCCGCGCGAGCTTCCTGAGCGATGGCCCGGCACGCGAGACGCGTGCCCCAAAAGAAACCCCTTTCCGGAGCGCTTGTGGGGCAGCCGTCCCGGCTGCCGGGCGGGTGGGCGGAAAATCCGAAATCCGAAATCCGAAATCCGAAATCGCCTGTGCCGGGTGTGCTACAACACGCCGATGAATATTCGAACTTCTCTCGTTGCCCGTGGTGCGGCCCTGGCCGCGCTGGTCATCATCGCCGCGGCCTGCACCGAAGCCCCGGAGCCCCTCGACCCGGCCTATGCCGCCGAGGTTGACGCCTGGCGCAACCAGAGGCTCGAGCGGCTCACCGCCGCCGACGGTTGGTTGACGCTCACCGGGCTCTACTGGTTGGAGCCGGGCGAGAACCGCTTCGGGTCGGCGCCGGACGGCGCGGTGGTGCTCCCCGACGACAGCGTGCCGGAGATTGCGGGCATGCTGGTGGTCGCCGAGGACGGGACCGTGGTCGTTTTTGCCGAGGAGGGTGCGGGCGTCGAGGTCAACGGTGAACCTCTGACCGAAGCCGTCCTCGCAACCGATGCCCCGGGCCCGCCGGACGTGATCACGGCAGGCCGGAGTTCCTTCTTCATCATCGACCGCGAGGGCCGCCTCGCTGCACGGGTCAAGGACCCCGAGGCGGAAACGCGGCTCACTTTCGCCGGGATCGAAAACTTCCCCATCGATCCTGCCTACCGCGTCACTGCTCGTTTCGAGCCCTACGCCGAGCAGCGGAAGGTGGCCATCCCCACCGTCCTCGGCCAGGACACCTCCATGCTCGCGATGGGGATCCTCCGTTTTTCGATCAACGGCGTAGAGCTGGTCCTCGAACCGTACGTCGAAAATCCCGATGATGACAGCCTGTTCCTGATCTTCCGCGACGGAACCAGCGGGGTCACGACCTACGGCGCCGGCCGGTTCCTGTCGGCGGATGCGCCCGGCGAGGACGGCACCACCGTGCTCGATTTCAACCTCGCCTACAACCCGCCGTGTGCGTTCACGCCCTACGCCACCTGTCCGCTGCCCCCACCACAGAACGTCCTCGACATCGCCATCGAGGCCGGTGAGCAGTATCACGGAGATGTCCACTGATCCCACGGAGCCCGTCACAATGTGGGTTATACTCCCGCGCCATGTGGAAACACGTTCTTCGGGCGTTTCTGACGGCGTCGGCCGTACTCCTCTTTCTTGCGCCGCCGGCTGCCGCAGGTGATATCCAGCAGCCAAGAACCGGGAAACCAAAAAAGGCCGGGATGTGGTTTCCACCGAATGATTTCTACCCCCTCTATATTGCGGACCCTCTCCGCCCGCAGAACGCTTTGACCGTCCAGTGGCTCCCCCACACGGAGATTCCCGAGACCAGCGCAGGCCGTTTCGGACTGCGGACCGGGGGCAGTCTCGGAATCTACCGTTGGCACCCCCCGGGCGACCCGAACCGCGGCTGGCAGCTGACGTTCGACGGCGGCATGGCCGCCGAATTCGATATCGGCCACAGCTGGGACAACACCGGCTGGGACGGCTTTTACGGACTCACCCTGGCGTGGAAACCGAAGCACAACCTCGGTTTTCGAATCGGCTCCCAGCACGACTCGTCCCACATCGGCGACGAATATACCGACCGGACGGGCCAGCAGCGCATCCACTACACCCGGGAGGAAGCGATTCTCGGAGTGAGCTGGGAGATGATGCCCCGGTGGGTTCTCTACTCGGAACTCGGCTACGGGAACGGATACGCGGGCTCCCTGACCTCGACCATCCAGGTCGGCACCCAGTACAACACCAAACAGACGTACTGGAAGAACCGGGCCTCGTATTTTGTCGCATTCAATTCGCGCAGCTACGAAGAGTCCGATTGGCGAACCCGGTTGACGATCCAGACGGGATTGATGATTCCCGTCGGGAACCGCAGCTCCGTCCACCGGATCGCGATCGAAGCAGGACTGGGACGGTCGGTCATGGGCCAGTTCGCCCAATACGATGAATCCTGGGTAGCTCTCGGCTGGTTCTACGACTTTTAGCAATTCGTGGTCGGGTAGGGCGTGGCCGTGTGCGGCCACGCCCTACCCGACCACGAATTGCAGCTACACGATTCTCTCCCGTATTTTGGCTGAAATGATGTCCATCAGCCACACGGTGGCGGCGATCAGCAGCACCAGGGTGCCGACCTCTCCCCACTCGCCCAGGTCCACCCTGGGTTTGAGGATGTAGCCGATGCCGCCGCCGCCGACAAAGCCTATGATGGTCGACATGCGGACGTTGATGTCCCAGCGGTAGATGGTGAAGGACAGGAAGGGCGGCACCACCTGCGGCACGACCCCGTAGCGCAGGACCTGGAGGGTGCCCGCGCCGGTGGCGGTGATCGCGTCCATGGGGCCGGTGTCGATCGACTCGATCTGCTCCGAGTAGAGCTTGGTCAAGGCGGCCACCGAGTGGACCCACAGGGCGAGAACGCCGGCAAAGGGACCGATGCCGACCCACGAGATGAAGATCAGCGCCCACACCAGTGGTTCCACCGCGCGCACGAAGTTCATGAACGTCCGCGACACCGTGTAGGCGGTCCGCGCGAGGAACGTGCCCCGGGTGAGGTTGCGGGCCGATGGAAAGGCCAGAACGAACGCCACCGGGATCGCGAACGCTGTCGCCATGAAGGCCAGAAAGATGGTCTGAACCAGCAACACCAGACCCTCGTGGAGCACGCTCGCCGAGGGGTTGGCGAGCCCGCGCACGATGTCGGCGGCCTTCGAAAACTTGGTGAGGAACGCGTACAGGTCGAGCTCGGTGATCAGCCAACCGGCAAAGAACGTGAACTCGATAAAGACCGCCGTGAACCACCCGCGAAGGGTCTCAGTCCACTCCAGGCCGCGCTCCCACTCGGGAACGCCTTGCACCAGGGCACGTCCTGGCGACGCCCCCAGCCAGCGATAGAAGAGGTTCCACGACACGGCCAGGACGACCCCGCCGAGGGCGGCCTGCGCATAGTGGAGGAGGTCGAGGATCTGTTCCGCCGTGAGCAACAATCCGGTGGCGCCGCGCCGGCCGGAGAAAGCGACGACCAGAAGCTCGGCCATCAGGAGCAAGGTTGCGATCAATACCGCGTCGATCCCGATCGACTGCAGCCGCGCCAGAGATTTGCGCCAGCCCGCCATCAGATCCCCGTGTTGGACGCCGGCTCCGCGTCCTCGCCGTAGATTTCTTTGAAAGTGGTGCGATCGAATTGTCCCGGCAGGCCCTCCCAGACGACCCTGCCGGCGCGCAGCGCCACCAGCCGGGTCGCATAGCGCTCCACCAGGTCGATGTCGTGCAGCGAACAGATCACGGTCATGCCTTCGTCGCGGTTGAGCGACTCGATGTGGCGCATAACGGAGTGGCGAAGCGCGGGGTCGAGCGAGGCCACCGGTTCGTCGGCCAGGATCAGACGCGGCTCCTGCATCAAGGCGCGCGCCACCGCGACCCGCTGTTGTTGACCGCCCGAAAGGGCGTCGGCCCGGCTACCCGCCCGGTCCTCGAGACCCACCCGGGTCAGATTGGCCCGGGCGCGATCGCGTTCCGACTGCGGGAAGGTCAGCATCAGGCTCGGAAGTAAACGTGTGCGGCCGAGTGAACCGGACAGGACATTGTTCAGGACGGTGTGGCGGCGAACCAGGTTGAACTGCTGGAAGATCATCGCGACCCGGCGTCGAACGGCCCGCAGGCTGCCGCCACGGAGTGCCGTGATCTCGTCCCCGAAAATCCAGATTCGGCCCTCGGTCGGGTCGATGAGCCGGTTGATGCACCTCAGAAGCGTCGATTTGCCGGAGCCCGAAAGACCGAGCACGGCGAGAAACTCGCCTTCCCTGACCTCGAGGTCGACGCCTTCCAGTGCGCGGACCCCTCCGCGATAGACCATCCCGAGGCCTTCGACGCGGACCGCAGCTTCAGTGGACGTCAAGGGCACGGGGGCGCCGCTCACGAGCCGCCACCTTTGCGCGCGCGTTCCTTCTCGAGCTTTGCCTCTGCGGCGTCGAGCAGCGCCGACGCGCTCACCCCGGCTTCGGTCAGCGCCGCACGGAATTCGTCAAAGTCAGCGTCGGTGCACGGCGCCGCAGCGACTCCGGCCACCAGATCGTAGTAGGCGCTCTGCCCGTCCGGGGTCTCGAGGAAGCGCTGCAACGAGGCCTCGAACTCTTGCCACACGGTCTCGGAGAAACCGCGCCGCACACAGCACACGTCGTTCGGGATGGGATCGGTCAGGGCGAGGATGCGAACCTCGTCGAGCAGCTGTTCCCTCTCGGCCTGGGTCGCCATGTTCTTGAGGATCAGGAAGCGGGCGTCGCCCACCATCGTGCCGTCACGGAGGTTCGCCTCGGACGGCGGGGAGTAGAAGGCCGAGCCCCCCTCCACCTTGCCGTCCCGAACCGCCTGCACGACGTTCGGGTGGCCGCCCGCGAAAAGTACGTGGCCCAACGTCACCCCTCTTCGTTGGAGCAACGCCCTCGCGAAGATGTGGCCCGAGGTGGAAGTCTCATCCGAGAAGGCAAAGGTGCCGCCGTTGAGGTCCTCGAGGCGGTTGATGCCGGAATCGGTGCGAGTCATGACACAACCGTAATAGACGCTGGAGAGCTCGCGTTGGGACTGTTCGCTGGTGTGGATGACGCTGGTCTCGCGCAGGGTGCCGGGCCGGTCGTACTCGAGCTCCTTGCGACCGTCGCCCACCAGGTCGTGCGGGCCCGAGAACACGTGACGGCTGGCCGCCGCATCCACGGAGCGGTCTTTCACCAGCAGCCACACCGCTTCCCGATCGCTGCCCACCGGGACCTCGACCCAGCCGGGCGCGCGCGCGTCCAGCAGCTCGACGAGGGCGGCGCGCAGCCGTCCGCTCATCACCGTCGGCACGGCGATCCGTTTGTCGACGAGGTTTTCGAGCCGTTGCGGCTCGCCCGGACCGGAGCGCGTGATGACGATGGAGTAACGGTCCACTGAACGCACGACCTGCAGACGGGCTTCGGCGCCGTAGCGCGCGTTGGCCAGAACATAGGCGAAGGCTGGAATCCACGCGACATCGGCCTGCCCCGCGCCCAGGGCCTGGATCACCGCGGCGTAGCTCGTCGGCACCTGTGAGCGGAGGGTGAGGCCGCTGTCGGTACGGATGAACCGCGCAAGTTCGTCGCCGCGCCGGACCAGGGTGCCCTGCTCCACCGACGGCACGAACAGCATCTGGACGGCCTTCTGGCCCCTCGCCTCGAGCTGGGATCGGTGCCGCAGCCCCCAGATGAAGAACACCATCAAGAGGGCGATCACCGACCATCCAACCCGCGGCAGCCAGAGTTTCATGTAACGGTTTTCCACGGTCGGCGGTCAGGTTAGCACGGCCTGTTCTGCTACCCTCTGAGCAGGCGCCTCGAGACCCGGTCGAGTCCCTGCCGGGTATTGAGAAAACAGAAGCTGGAGGATGTGTTCATGATCCGTCGACTCGCAATTGTCGTTGCCATTTCATTCACTGTGTGTGCTGCCGCATCCGCTGTCGAGGCCCCACTCCCCCGCCACCCGGCGCCGTCGCCCGACGGCACCCAGATCGCCTTTTCCTGGCAGGGAGACCTGTGGCTGGTTCCGGTGACCGGCGGCGAGGCGAGGCGGATCACCGCAAATCCCGCCACGGAACGTTTCCCGGTGTGGTCCCGCGACGGCCGGCTGCTCGCCTTTGCCTCCAACCGCCACGGCAACGACGACGTCTTCGTGATGCCCGTCGACGGCAGAGCAGAACCGACGCGCCTGACCTTTGCCTCGACCCCCGACCTGCCCGACGATTTCACTCCGGACGGCAAGGCCGTCGTGTTCACCAGCAACCGAGCGGAGAGCGTCAAGTGGGGCACGCAGCTGTGGACCGTGCCCCTGACTGGCGGCACGCCAGCCCTCGCTCAAGAGGCGTTCGGCGAGGCGGCCGACTTCTCTCCGGACGGTAAGGAGCTGGTCTTCGTGCGCGGCCAGACCAAGTGGACCCGTCGCGGCTACCGCGGATCGGCCAGCCGCGACCTGTGGTTGAGGACCGGTGGCGATTACCAGCGGCTGACCGACTTCGACGGCACCGATGACTGCCCGACCTGGCTCGACGGCGGCACGCTCGCCTTTCTTTCTTCCCGCAACGGCCGCAAGAATGTCTATCGCTTCGACGTGGCGACGAAGACGGCGAACCAGCTGACCTTTCACGAGGGCTCGGCCGTGCGCTTTCCGCGCGCCGCAGCCGACGGCAGCGTGATCGCCTACGAGTTCGAGGACGGTATCTGGACGGTCGCGCCCGGTGGCGGCGACCCGACCCGCCTGTCGATTCAGGTGGCGGCCGACCAGGTCAAGAACCCGGTCGAGCGGAAAACCGCCAGCGACGAGGCCGACGAACTCGCAATCAGCCCGAATGCCAAGTTCGCAGCTTTCATAGTTCACGGCGACGTCTTCGTCACCGCGATCATCGACAAGGACGACCAGGAGATCGCCCCACCGCCCACGGCGGCGGTGACCACCAGCCCCGAGCGCGAACGCGACCTGAGCTGGTCGCCGGACGGCAAGACCCTGCTCTTCTCGTCCGCCGTCAACGGCAACGATGACCTCTACCTCGCCCGACCGCTCCCCGACGGCACGCCGTGGCCCGAGGCGTTCGACTTCGAGCTGACCCGCATCACCGATCTCCCGGCCGAGGAGTACGCCGCCACGTTCTCACCCGACGGCGAGCGGATCGCCTTTGTCCGCGGGCTCGGTTCGCTCGTGGTGCGTCCGACGAAGGGCGGCGCTGAATCGGTACTCCTCGACCACTGGGCTGCGCCGAACTACGAGTGGTCTCCCGACGGCGCCTGGATCGCCTACTCGTCAACCGACGAGCACTTCAACTCCGAGGTCTGGATCATCCCGTCGACGGGCGGCGAGCGGTACAACGTCAGCCGCCACCCCGACGACGATTTCGGCCCCCGCTGGTCGCCCGACGGCCGCCGATTGGTGTGGACCGCCCGCCGCGCCGACAAGACCTTTGACGTCTGGGGGCTGTGGCTGACCCGCGCGGACAACGAGCGGACAGCGGCCCAGTGGCTCAAACTCTGGAATGACAAGGGTGGCGACAAGAAGAAAGGCAAGGGCAAAGACGACGACGAAGAGTCGGACGACGACGAGAAGAAAACCGAGGCGCCGAAGGTGTCGATCGATTTCGAACGGCTGTGGGAACGGGTGCACCGGATCACCGACCTCAAGGGCGACGAGGGTGCGGCCCGCGTCAGCCCCGACGGCAAGACGATCATCTTCACCGCCCAGCACGAGGGGGAAACCGACCTCTACAGCGTGCGCTGGGATGGCGAGGACCTCAAACGGCTCACCAAGGACGGGACGGAACCCGAGCAGTACGGGTTCGATTCCAAGGGCAAGACGATCTTCTATCTCGACGGCAAGGGCCGGATCAAACGCATCGCGGTCGACGGAAAGGACGGCGACCCGATTCCGTTCAAAGCGCGATACGTGGTCGACAGCCGCCTCGAGCGCGCGGCCGTCTTTGACGAGGCGTGGCGCGCCCTCAACGAGAATTTCTACGACCCGGACTTTCACGGTGTCGATTGGCCCGCGCAGCGCGTGAAGTACCGTCCGTGGGCACTCGAGGCCTCCACCAGCGCTGACTTCGCCGACATCGTGAACCTGATGCTCGGCGAGCTCAACGCCTCGCACATGGGCTACTACCCCCCGGGGACCCGCGGGAGAGCGACCGCCTCCGGCGACAACACCGGCTGGATCGGGGTCACCTACGACCCTGCGGCCGGCGGGCCGGGTGTGTCGGTCCTCGAGGTGCTGCCCGATTCGCCCGCGTGGCGCGCCGATGTCGCCATCCAGCCGGGTGAACGCCTGATGGCAGTCAACGGCGTCGAGGTCGGCGACTCCACCAATATCTTCGAGCTGTTCGTCGACACGGTCGGGGAACGCACGCCGATCACCGTCCGAGGCGACAGCGGCGTCGACCGCACCGTCGTCGTCGAGCCGGTGAGCTATTTCGAGCAACGCGACCTCCGCTATAGCGAATGGGTCCGCCAGCGCCGCGCCCTCACCGACCGATGGTCGAATGGCCGCCTCGGCTACATCCACATCCAGGGCATGGACATCCCCTCGTTCGAGGAGTTCGAACGGATGCTGTTCGCGGCTGCGGACGGCAAGGAGGGTCTCCTCGTCGACGTGCGCTCCAATGGCGGCGGTTGGACGACCGACTACCTGATGGCCGTGCTGATGGTGCAGCGCCACGCCTACACCGTGCCGCGTGGCGGCGACCCCGCCATCCGCGCCTACCCGCAGAGCCGGCTGCCGCTCGCCGCATGGACCCGGCCCGCGGCCGCAATCTGCAACGAGGACTCCTACTCCAACGCCGAGATCTTCGCGCACGCCTTCAAGACACTGGGACGGGGGCCGCTGGTAGGTTCGCCGACCTTCGGAGCGGTGATTTCAACCGGCGGCACGACGACCCTCGACGGTGCGACCGTGCGCCTCCCGGGCCGGGGTTGGTTTGTCGCACCCGACGGGCTCAACATGGAGCACAACGGCGCTCAACCGGATGTCCTGGTGTGGCAGCCACCGGCCGAGGACGCATCGGCCACCGCGGACACCCAGCTGCAACGAGCGGTTCAGGTCCTGCTCGCCGACCTCGAGACCGACCCGAGAACCGGCGCCTGGTGAGGGGGTAGCCTCTCACCGCTCCGGTTGCCTGGTGGGGCACGCGGCTCGCTTGCCGGGCGGGTGTCGTGGGACGAGGCAGCCGTGACGGCTGCCCCACAAACCTTCCACCGCGGGGCTGCCCTGGAGCGAATTGTCGTGCGGCCGTCCCGGCTGCACCTTGGAAGTTCCCGTGTCCAGAACCGACGTCTGATGACGACGTAGAATCAACCATGGGCTCCCGGCTGAAAACCCTCACCGTCATCGCCGCCGCAGCGGTGATACCTGCAGCCATTCTCGGCATCCAGGCCGCCACCGCGCAGGAACCGACCCCGACGTCCTTCGGCACCACGATCGAGGTCCGGCGGATCGTCACCGAGGTCCGCGTCGTCGATTACGACGGGTCGCCGGTGCTCGGTCTCGGCCCCGAGGACTTCCGGGTCAAGGTCGGCGGCCATGCGGCCGAGGTTGAGTCGGTGTTGTGGATCCCCTCGACCGCCGATGCGATGGACCTCGGCTCCACCAGGACGGCGGCGGGGCCGAGCCCGGCGGATGCCGCGCACCCCGCGGAGGGGCGACTGATCGTGATCCTCTTTCAGATCGATATCGGGCTCCACGCCTCCCGAACCATCGGTCTGGTGCGGATGGCGCCCCGCGCCTCGGAGTTTGTCTCAAACCTCGGGCCCAGGGACCGGGTGGCGGTCCTGGTGTACGACAGCCACCTCGAGCTGCGCGCCGACTTCACCGACAACCATCAGGCAATCGCTGAAATGCTGACGGCGACTGAGGTCCTCAACGGTCGGACCGACCCACCAGACCCGGACGGCCCATCGCTCACCGAGCGCCTCGACCCCGAAGCCATGCAGGATGCCGCGTCGATGGCCGACGCCCTCCTGCTCATCGGCCGCGCACTCCAGAGAATCCCGGGGCCGAAGTCGCTGGTTTTTTTCGGCTACGGTCTCGGCCAGATGAGCGCCGGACCGCGCATCACCATCGATGACAGCTATCCCATGGCGATGGAAGCCCTGGCAGGCGCCAGGACGTCGGTCTTCTCGCTCGACGTCACCCAAGCCGATGCCCACTCGCTGGCGGCCGGGCTGCAACGGATCGCCGAGGACACCGGGGGTTTCTACGTACAGACCCACATCTTTCCCGAGGCGGCGATGACGAGGCTGACCCGCGTCATCTCGAGTTATTACGAACTCTCGATCATCCCGCCGCCCGATATCTCTGTGGACTACACCATCAAGATCAAGGTCCACCGCCCGCGGACCGAGGTCTACGTCCGCCAGGATCACCCCTCTCCCACGCTCTGGTGAAGCCGGATTCCACTGCGGATTGCGCCCCGGAGGAGTCTACGGGCAGGCTGTATGCGATAATCCTCGCCAATCTGGAGGTACCGACAATGCTGACGATTTTCCGCCGACCCTTTATTGCCGTGTTTATTTGCGTTGTGGCTCTCGGTTGCGCCCAGGAAGCCGAGATCGTCGCCGCCCAACCCGCCATCCCGGCCACGCCGGACGGCACCATCATGGCCGTGGCCCAGGGCCTCGCCGACAACCGCCCGGAGATCTTCTGGGAGGCCCTGCCTGAAAGCTACCGCGTCGACATCAGCGGGCTCACCACGGGCTTCGCAGCCAAGATGGACCCCGAACTCTACGACCGCTCGATGGCACTCGTCCTCAAATTCATCGACGTGATCCAGTCCAAACAGGACATCATCCTGGCGAGCGAAACGGTGCAGAACACCGGTGCGGACATTGACGCCATCAAGGCGAGAATGACCCCGACGTTGGCCGTCGTGCGGACGTTCTTCGGGAGCGAAATCTCGACCCTCGCCGGCCTCGCAGCGATCGACTGGCAGGCGTATCTGGCGGGAACCGGCGCTCAAATCATGGCCCAGGCGGATGCCATCCCGGCCGAGGAGGGCAAAGACCCGTTCGTCCTGTTCGACTCGCTGCAGATCGAGGTCCTCGAGCAGACCGCCGACACCGCCCGCCTCAAAGTCACCGCAGCCGGCGAGGACCCCGAGGAGGTCACGTTGACGCGGGTCGAAAACCGCTGGGTGCCGTCCGAGATGGCCGAGCAGTGGCAGGCCAAGGTGGCGGAGGCTCACGCCCGCCTCGATGAACTCACGCCGGAAAAGGTGCAGGAGCTCAAGGGCCAGGCGATGTTCGGACTCGCCATGGCCGAGGGTTTTGTCGCACAGCTTTCGACCATCGAAACGGCGCAGGAGTTCGACGCGACGGTGGGGCCGATGCTCCAGGGTCTGATGGGGAATATCGGCAGTTTCATGCCGGATATGACCGAAACCGATGACGAGGAGCCCGGGACCGACGAAACGGAATAAGGGTCAGCGCCCGGCCAACGCGTCCGACGGGTCGCCGGCGATCGCCCGCGATGCTGCAGGCGCCACGCCGGCGACACACGCAGCAACGGCGAGCGCGACCACTGCAGCCACCAACAGCGGCGAAAAGGCGAACAGGCTGTCCGGTTTGAACGGGAAATCGGGGACGTGGGCCGCCGCGAGGCGGTCCGCGACCGCGGCCCCGGCGAGTGCGATCGTCACGCCGACCGCCCCAGCGAGAGCCCCCACCACGGCTGCCTCGGTGACCAGCAGCCTTCGAATGTCGGACCTGCGGGCACCCACGGCACGCAGCACCCCGATCTCGTGGCGTCTCAACATCACCACGAGTGAAAAGACGTGCATGATGTGCGCCGCCGATATGGCAATGAGAACCGCCGCCGCCAGACCGAGCACTGCGGTCACGACCGCGGTCCCGAATGCCGCGCGCCGGGCGCCGTGGTCGAGAACCTCGAGGCCCCTGGCCTCGACGGCCTCCACGACCCGGGGCACGACGGACTGCGACGATACCTCGACGACAGCCGAGTGGAACCGCCTCCCCGCCTCCTCGGAGTCCAGCGCCTGGTTGAGCCGCTGCACCGCGGCCAGCGGCAGGGTGACGCCGAGGGGAATCGCCCGGTCCGACACACCGACCAGCCGCGCCAGATGGCGGATCGGCGGGCGGGGCGAGGAACGGAAGGTCGAGGCGCCGAAGGTCATCTCGAAGGTCAACCCCTTCAGGGCGTCCGGGTTGAGCTTCGGCAGACGGTAGGCGCGCCGGAAGGCGCCGTTGTAGAGCTCGACAACGTAGGGCGACACCAGAACCGGCAGATAGGCCCGACACAGCCCCGTTCCCCCGCGCCACGAACCGTCGCAGTAGGCGCCGTCACCGCACTGCCGGTCGGTCGTGCAGGGCCGGTCATACGTGCCATCACCGGGGTCGCGGAAAGCTGAGCCGACCTCCCGCTCTACCAACGACGGCTCGATCCCGTCGGCGACGATCTCGGTCTGCATCGCGGCACCGAACAGCGACTCCCCTCCCGAGGCCAGCGCGGGCACCGTGAGTCGCATCTTCGGAAACACCGCCGACACGCCTTCGATCTTCGCCAACTCCGCCAGATCCGACTCGGTCAGAGCGTCACGGCCGAGATCGATCCGAAGCGCAAAGATATCGAGATCAGCGCTCCGCGGCGCCACCTCGATGCGGTCTGACGGAAAGACCCGTTCGAGGAGCACCTGGCGAACCTGGAGGCCGAGGGCGAGAAAAAACGCCAGGGCCGCCGTCCCGAGGACGATGCCGAGAGCCGCCGCGGCGAAGTGGCGCCAGTGGCGGCGGAGATCCGCAGTCACCGCCCGCAGCCACCCGCGCCCAATCACGCCGCGTCCTCGCGCCCGTTCACCAGGCGCCCGTCGAGCAGCCGCACCACCCGGTCGCCGGCCTGCGAGACGGTGTCGTCGTGGGTGGCGGCGACGATCGCCAACCCGAACCGCCGGTGCAGCGCGCCCAGGAGACTGACGATCTCGCGGCCGGTTTCAGAGTCGAGGTTTCCGGTCGGTTCGTCGCACAGCAGGATCGCCGGTTCGTGGAACAGGGCCCTCGCCACCGCCACCCGCTGGCGCTCGCCGCCCGACAGAGTGGTCGGGCTCCGCCGCTCCGCGTCCGCCAGACCCACGGACGCCAGCACCTCCGCCACCCGATTGCGAACCCACGCGCCGTCGCGGCGCGCCTCGCCACGGGCGAACATCGCCGCCAGCGCCACGTTCTCGCCGCAGCTCAGGTGGTCCAACAGGTGGTAGGCCTGGAAGACAAAACCCACCCGGCGGTTGCGGAAAGCCGCGATGTCGCCGTCCTTCAACCCCAGCAGCGCCCTGCCGTCGACCTCGACGGACCCCTCGAACGAGCTGTCGAGACCGCCGATCAGGTTGAGGAGCGTGGTCTTGCCCGAACCCGACCGACCGACGATCGACACGAACTCTCCCGCACCGACACTCAGGTCAACGCCGTTCAAGACCTCAACCTCGGCGCGTGGATACCGCTTGCGGACCTGCTCCAATTTGATCACAGCGAGAGTGTATCGCGCCGGGCACCTCCACCGCACGCGGGCCCGCGCAGCCGGCAGCCGGGACGGCTGCCCCACAAACCATCCTTCGTGGTCGTTCTTGTGGGGCACGCGTCTCGCGTGCCATGTGTGTGACCAAGTTCGAAATCTGCGTGATCTACGGGCAAAATGGTTCGAGTACTTGGGCCGAAATTCCGAATTCCGAATTCCGAATTCCGAATTCAGCGCGGAGCGCTGCGTTAAACTCTCCGCTCATGCGGGTTCTGGCATTCGACTTCGACGGTGTGTTGTGCGACTCCTCCCGCGAGGTGTTCGTGGTGGCGGTCGACACCCTCGCCGGCCTGGAGTCCGGTTCACAGCTGTTTGGTGTTTTGAAGCCGCTGCGTGACGAGGCGCTGGCAGGCGGTGACGGCTTTCGCAACCACGAGGTGTACGTCCAATTCTCCGAACTGCTGCCTCTCGGCAACCGGGCCGAGGACTTCGGTGTGGCGCTGCGGGCGATCGAGGAATCGAGGGCGATCTCCGATCAGGCGGACTACGACTCTTTCTACGCAGAGCTCCCCGCATCCTGGAGGGACCTTTTCCACCGTGGTTTTTACGAGGCGCGGGACCGGCTGCGCGAGTCCGACCCGGAACGGTGGCTGGCGCTGCACCTCCCCTACCCCGATCTTGTTGCGGGCCTCGGCCGGCACCGGGGCGAGTTCATCCCGGCAGTGGCGACCGCGAAAGACGCGCGATCGGTCCACCTGCTGCTCGCCGAGCTCGGTCTGAACAGACCTTTTCGATCCGCGGCTCATCCTCGACAAGGAGACCGGCGTCGAAAAGACCGTTCACCTTCGCGAACTGCAGCGGCGCACGGGAGCGCCATTCCACGACATCACGTTTGTCGACGACAAACTGAACCACCTCGTCGCAGTCGCGGACCTCGGGGTCCGGTGCGTCCTCGCCGGGTGGGGATTCAACACCGATCGCGAACAGGTCGCCGCGCGCCGACTCGGCTTCGATGTGGCGCAGCTCGACGACCTCGACCGGACCGTTTTCAAGGGAGCATGAATGCACGCGAACAAAACCCTCCGTCTCTTCAGCTGGAACGTCAACGGGTTGCGGGCCTGCGGACGGAACGGTTTCCTCGAGTGGCTGGCGACCGCGCGACCCGACATCGTCGGGCTGCAGGAGACCCGCGCCCTGCCCGAGCAACTCGAGGAGCCGATCCGCAACCCGGACGGGTATCAGGTGCATTTTCACCCGGCGGAAAAGAAGGGCTACTCCGGGGTGGGGTTGTACTCCCGGGTGGAACCGAAGAGCGTGGTCCTCGGTGGGCTCGACAACCCCGCCTTCGATTCGGAAGGGCGCCTCATCATCGCCGACTACGGCGACTTCCTGTTCTACACCGGCTACTTCCCCAACGGCGGCAACGACCTCAGTCGGGTGCCCTACAAGCTCGAGTTCTCGGAGGCCGTGCTCCAGCACGCCGAAGCGCAACGGCGGGCGGGCAAGGGCATCGTCATCTGCGGCGACGTCAACACCGCCCACCAGGAGATCGACCTCGCAAACCCCAAATCCAACAAGAAGAACACGGGATTCCTGCCCGAGGAGCGGGAGTGGGTCACCCGCCTGCTCGACCACGGTTATGTCGACATCTTTCGCAAGAGGAACCCCGAGACCACCGGCGCCTACACCTGGTGGAGTAACCGGCCGGGCGTCCGCGAACGCAACGTGGGCTGGCGCATCGACTACTTCATCATCTCGCCCGATCTCGAAAAGAGGGTGGTCGACGCACGGATCCACGCCGATGTCCGGGGGAGCGATCACTGCCCGATCGAACTCGAACTCCGAGCGTAGGTTTCAGACAAGATGGCCTCTATTCGCCACCCGCCCGCGCGGCACGCGGGACGCGTGCCCCACAACGGACGTGCAGGAAGGTTTTGTGGGGCAGCCGTCCCGGCTGCCGGGCGTGGCGGGCGGATCTGATGCCCGAACTCCCCGAGGTCGAGACCGTCCGCCGCGCGCTGGATCTCGAGCTGTCGGGGCGCCGCATCACAGGCGTCCGCGGCCGCTCCATCGCGATGCGCCGGCCGCTCGACGTCGAGCAGCTTTCCTCGGTACTCCCCGGCCGCCGACTCGCCACACCGCGGCGGCGGGGCAAATACCTGCTGATCGACCTCGACCCGCCGGGTACGCTCCTCAACCACCTCGGGATGTCTGGCCGGCTGACGATCACCGATTCTTCGGCGCCGACATTGCCCCACACCCACGTCACATTCGAGCTCGATGACGGGCGCGAATTGCGGTTCGTCGACCCGCGGAGGTTCGGCTTGATGGTGTGGTTGGAGCCCGGAGAAGAGGTCGCGGATCCGTCGCTCGCGGCGCTCGGAATCGAGCCGCTCGACCCCGGACTCGAAGAACGGCTCCCCTCTTTGCTCAAGGCTCGGCGCGCACCGCTTAAGTCGCTGCTCCTCGACCAGCACCTGGTGGCGGGGGTCGGGAACATCTACGCCGCCGAAGCCCTCTGGCGCGCCGGAATTCGACCTCAACGACCGGGACACCGCACGTCGATCGAACGTCTGGCCAGGCTCTCTCGCGAAGTCCGGTCGGTCCTGGAGGAGGCCGTTGGGCAGGGCGGCACGACGATCCGCGACTACGCCGCGCCCGACGGGGATTTCGGCTATTTCGCGGTACGGCTCGCGGTCTACGGCCGTCAGGGACAACCGTGCCGGCGGTGCGACACCACCCTCCGCTCCGACGTCATCGCCGGCCGCACCACCGCGTGGTGTCCGGGGTGCCAGAGGTAGGCGGAAAGAATTTCGGATTTCGGATTTGCTCGCGGCCTGAGGCCGCGGCGTCTACCCGCCATGAGCGGGTGACCGATGGCCGGCCTCCACCCACCCTTCCGTTCCGGCCGTCGTCCACATTCCGCTCCTGACGGGCAGTGCCGGATTTCGGATTTCCCGCCCACCCCCCCCCCACCGACAATCAGCACTCGAGTGCTCAGGGTGGGTGGGACCGCGTGCGGCGGAGGTGCCTGGCTTCAGCCTGGCTCCTCCCGGGAAGCGCGTGCTGATACGAGCCGCGTGCGGCGGAGGTGCCTGGCTTCAGCCTGGCTCCTCCCGGGAAGCGCGTGCTGATACGAGCCGCGTGCGGCGGAGGTGCCATTTTCAATATCGTTGGACACCCGAACGCACACGTCGGTAGTTCGCAACGGGCCAACAATGTTGAAGGAGGCTCCTCACGGGTAGGCCGCCAATGAGAATCAAGTAGGATGGATGCGTCGGGAGGCTCATGGGACATCTAGTCGGCAAGGACGTGTATCGCGAGCTGGGCCGCAAGATCGACAGCCTGGCGACGCGCACGCCGTGGAACGAGACCCTCGGCGAGATCCTTCGTGAGCTCTACACCCCGGATGAAGCCGACCTGATCACCCGCATACCCTACGGTCTGTCCAGCCTGCGGCGTCTCGCGGCCGTCACCGGCGAGGACCCGACCACCCTCAGGAACCGCCTCGACCGTCTCTGCGACAAGGGCCTGGTGATGGACATCGAGATCCACGGCACCTACAGATACACGGTGTCGCCGCTGGTCATCGGCATCTTCGAGCTCACGATGATGCGGACCGGCCCCGACCTCGATCGCAAGAAGATCGCCGGTCTCTTTCACCAGTACATGGGCCCCGACGGTGTTTTTCACGGCGCGAATTTCGGGCACGGCGAGACCAACACCATCATGCGGGCCCTGCCCTGGGAAGGCACGGTCCGCGATGAGGAGCACGTCGAGATCCTCGACTACGAGAAGGCGAAGGAGATCATCGACCGGCACGACCGTTTTTCCATGGGGCTCTGCTCGTGCCGGCATGAGAAGCACCACCTTGGCCACGCCTGTGACGCTCCGATGGACAACTGTTCGTCCATGGGCTACTCGGCCGACTACCTGATCCGGCACGATCTCGCGCGCGAGGTCTCGAAGGCCGAGATGCTGGACAACGTCGAGCGTTCGCGCGACCTCGGTCTGGTGTTGAATGCCGACAACGTGCAGAAAAACGTCACCTTCATCTGCCACTGCTGCGGGTGCTGCTGCAACGCCCTCGC
Organism: Candidatus Sulfomarinibacteraceae bacterium; assembly: GCA_963741385.1. Taxonomy (GTDB): domain Bacteria; phylum Acidobacteriota; class Thermoanaerobaculia; order Thermoanaerobaculales; family Sulfomarinibacteraceae; genus Sulfomarinibacter. The sequence goes on along the minus strand of CAVUHO010000014.1, from coordinate 51,101 downwards.
AGGCCTCACCGATCACGGCTACACGGCAGCCGTCGTCACCTCGAGCTATATCGCCGTCAGCGACGACGAGACCTGCAAAGGGTGCAACCACTGCGAGAAGGCCTGTCCGATCGACGCCATCTCCATGGTCGCGGACGACAACCCGGAGACGCGAAAGAAAAAGAAGCCCGCCATCGACCAGGACTTCTGCCTCGGCTGCGGAGTGTGCGCCAACGCCTGCACCACCGGCGCCATGAAGCTCGAACCGCGCGCGCAACGGGTGATTCCGCCCGAAAGCACCTTCCAGCGGGTCATCCTGTCGGCGCTCGATCGCGGGACGCTGCAGTATCAGCTCTTCGACAACCCGGCGAGCGGGAGCCAGGCCTTTCTCCGCGGTCTGGTCGGCGGCTTCCTCAGACTGCCGCCGGTCAAAAAGGCCCTGTTGTCGGATCAGCTACGATCGCGTTTCCTCAAGACCCTGGAGGGTGGGGTCCGCAAACAGGGCAAGAGCTGGGCCGCGGAGATCTGAAAGTCCGTGAGGTAGCCAGGCACCTCCGCCGCACGCGGCACGTATCCGCACGCGCTCCCCGAGAGGATGCCAGGCACGCCGGCCCGTAGGACGGGCCGGGAGCCAGGCACCTCCGCCGCACGCGGTCCCACCCACCCTGAGCACTCGAGTGCTTTTTGTCGGTGGGGGGGTGGGCGGGAAATCCGAAATCCGGCACTGCCCGTCAGGAGCGGAATGTGGACGACGGCCGGAACGGAAGGGTGGGTGGAGGCCGGCCATCGGTCACCCGCTCATGGCGGGTAGACGCCGCGGCCTCAGGCCGCGAGCAAATCCGAAATCCGAAATTCCGTCAAGGCGGTGGCAGCCGCAGCCCCGGATTCGGCATCGCCGGCCTGCCTTTCGGCGGTTCATCGCGTTCGGGAAAACCGCCATCCAGGGTGCGGGTGATCGTTGGACCCACGTGACCGCCCGGGGTCGGTCGCGGCGTCGGCACCAGACCGCCTCCCTGCCGCCAGATATACGCCGTGATATTCGCGAAGTCGGTGAGGGCGCGCGACAGTGTGACGGCAGCGACGCCGAAGGTGACCGCCCGGTCGTCGAGGCTCCGCCAACTCCGGAGCTCGCCGGTGCGATAGAATTCCTGCCCCACGAACGGGTACAGGGACGCGCTCCGCGCGACGGCCGCGTCGATCGTGGGGGTGACGGCCCCGTCATGAATGAGCTCACGGTCCTGCCCGTAGTAGACCAGCTTGACCCTGCCGAGTATTGAGTCGACGTAGCTTTGATAGGCCTCGGCGTAGGCCGCCTCCCGGCTGTCGTCGTGGGCGACCGCCAGTGGGTCGTTGGCATCGAGCACCAGCACCGCCAGAACGCCCAACTCCTCCACCAGATCCTCGAGCGGCACTGGTTTCCGGAGGTCGGCAGCGCAGTGCCGGATCTGGGCGTCGAGCGCCTGCGGCAGGCTCCCGGGGGGCCCTGCGCGCCACGCCGGCGGCACCGCCACGCCGCGTCGGATTCCGGCGTCGAAACGATCGTCGTAGCGATGGATCTGACGGGCCAGATCCGGCGGGACGAAATCAACCGCCGTCCACGCCACGTGGCGAATCGTGGTCTCGCTCCATGCGATGCTCAGGACCGAGGCCACCAGGGCGAGGACCACTCGCCGACGTTCGGGCGCGTTCATCTGGCGGCAGATGGACCGGGTTTCGCGGCGCCGCCCCCCATTTCCAGAACCAGGCGACGGATCTCCGCCGGCAGGTCCGGCGAGTACCCCTCGAAGATCTGCGCTAGCCGACCGTCGCGATCAAGGAGGACGTTGGTGGGCAGCGATCCCACCCCGAGTTCTCGCAGGTCACGGCTGCTCATGAGATAGACCGGGACATCGATACCGTTTCGCTCGAGGAATTTCACGCCCATCGCCGGAGACTGATCCATGTTCACAGTCACCAGCACCAACCCGGCATCGTGCAACTCAACGGAAAGTTTCTGCAGCTCCGGGAGCTCCATCCGGCACGGTCCGCACCAACTCGCCCAGAACGTCAGCAGAACGGGATGCCCGCGCAGCGAATCCATGTCGATTCGACTCGATCCGTCGACCGACAACAACGTCAGATTCGGAAATAGTGGCACCTCGGGCGTTTCGGTACCGGCGGCGCCCCCGCCGCCGACTGCGACCCCGAGAACAATCGCGGCAACAGAGAGAACTCGTCTCATGCGTTCATCATACACCACCCCAAACGCCCCCGCACCGGCCAACGTCATGCTTTTGTGAAATTTCGCACAAATGGGTGCCGCCGCATGAATTTCTTGCTACACTCTGCCGATGAGTTGGGAATTGCACCGCGTCGTGATCGTCGGCGGAGGGATGATGGGAAGGTCCCTCGCCACCAAGGTGGCTCAGGAGGGCATCAACGTCTACCTCAAAGAGGTCTCCACCGAGGCTGTCGAGGTGGCCAGGAGCGAACTCGAGGATGCCCTCGATCACGAGATCGCCCGTTTCGGCCTCACGAATTCCGAGAAAAAGGCCATTCTCTCGCGGATCACCTGGGTCACCCATTTTGACTGCGCCACCGACTGCGACCTCGCGATCGAGGCCGTTCAGGAGGATTTCGGCCTCAAACGCCAGATCCTGCGAGAACTCGATAAACGCATGGCGCCCGACCACCCCATCGTCATCAACACCTCCACCCTGTCGATCACCGAGCTCGCGGCCCAGAATACGCAGCCGCAACGTATCGTGGGCATGCACTTTCTGTACCCCGTAACCACCACCCAGGTGGTCGAAGTCGTGCGAGGCCAGTTGACGACCGAAGAGGTTTATCAACGGGCGATCGATTTTGCGCGTCTTCTCGGGAAGGTGCCCATCAAGGTCTTCGAGATGCCGGGTTTCGTGACCACCAGGATCATCCTGCCGCTGATCAACGAGGCCATTCACGTCGTGATGGAGGGCGTTGCCGAGGCGGCCGAGGTCGACCTCGCGATGAAACTCGGGTTCGGCTTCCGCAGTGGCCCCCTCGAGTGGGCCGATCGCACCGGTCTCGACCGCGTCCTCAACTGGATGCAGCACCTCTACGCCGAAAGTGGCGAGCCCAGGTTCAGGCCCTGCCCGCTGCTCAAAAGGTTGGTCCGCGCCGGCCTCTTCGGCGCCAAGACGGGGCGCGGTTTCTTCTCCTACGATGAAGACCGCCACCGTACCGACCGGCTGCCCGATGACAAGCCGCGGATGGCGTGACCGCAACGCTTTACGGAGTTCCAGATGAAGATCCTTGTCCTCAACAGCGGTTCGTCGTCGGTCAAGTTCCAGATCATCGAAACCGATCTCGAGCGGATGAACGCCCACCAGGACCAAACTCTGGCGGTGGGGCTGGTGGAAAAGATCGGCCTCTCCGACTCGCGGTTGGTCCTCGAAGTCCCCGACCGCAAGACTTTCCAGGACTACCGGGAGATCCTCGAACATCGCGCGGCCATCGAGTGGGTCCTGCGCATCCTCACCGACCCCGAGCACGGCATTCTCGGATCGGTCGAAGAGATCGGCGCCGTCGGCCACCGGGTGGTGCACGGCGGTGAGGCCTTTGCATCGTCCGTTCTGATCACCCCCGAGGTCGTCGAACAGATCGAGGCCTGTTCGGTGCTGGCGCCTCTCCACAACCCGCCCAACCTGCGCGGCTACTACGCGGCCCATGCCGCGATGCCCGACATCCCCCATCTGGCGGTGTTCGACACGGCCTTTCACCAGACCATGCCGGCGCACGCCTTTCTCTACGGCATTCCTTTCCAGCTGTACAAAAAGCACCACCTCCGCAAGTACGGCTTTCACGGCACGTCGCACCGCTATGTGACCTTCCGCGGCAGCCAACTCCTCGGCTGGGAACGACAGAAAAAGAAGCTGATCAGCGTCCACCTCGGCAACGGGTGTTCGCTGGCGGCGGTCGATCACGGCAAGAGCATCGACACCTCGATGGGGTTCACGCCCCTCGAGGGACTCATGATGGGGACCCGCTCCGGCGACATGGATCCTGCGATCGTTCCCTGGTTGATGGCGATGGAAGAGATGACGCTGCACCAGGTCAACACCATGCTCAACAAACACTCGGGGCTGTACGGGGTGTCGGGCGTTTCCTCCGACATGCGCGAGGTATTGGCCGCCCGCGCCAATGGCAACCAGCGTGCCGACGTCGCCTTCCGCATGTTCTGCTACCGGATCAAGAAGTACATCGCCGCCTACGCGGCGGCGATGGGCGGTGTGGATGCGGTGCTGTTTACGGGTGGCATCGGTCAGAAGTCGCCCGAAGTCCGGGAGGCGTCGCTCGTCGGTCTCGAGTTCATGGGCATCGTGCTCCACCGGGATCGCAACACCGCCCTCACCGACGGCGAGGGAGAGATCACGACCGACGACTCCCGGGTCAGGGTGCTGGTGGTCCCGACCAACGAGGAGAAGACCATCGCCCGCGACGTGATTCGGGTCCTCAACAACATCATGCCGACCTTCACCCCACCGGAGACGGTTACCTAGCCTGCTATCCATTTCGGATTTCGGATTTCGGATTTCGGATTTTTTGGTCCACGTCTTCCGTCCCTGTTCGCCAACTCGGCACGATCGAAAGAACGACACGGACCTTCGGTGGGACGTCCGCGCCTCTTTCTTTATCGGGGTTGGGTGGGCGGAAATCCGAAATCCGGCACTGCCCGTCAGGAGCGGAATGTGGCCGACGCCCGGAACGGCAGGGTGGGTGGAGGCCGGCCATCGGTCACCCGCTCATGGCGGGTAGACGCCGCGGCCTCAGGCCGCGAGCAAATCCGAAATTCGAAATCACTCCTCGTGGGTCTGCGCCTCTTCCCTCTCCTGCCGCGCCTCTTCGACGAATCGGGCGACGCGGTAGATGTAGTTGAAAGCGGATCCGATCACCAGGACAAACGACAGGTAGAAGAAGGCCGTCGGGATCCATCGGGGAACCTCGAACACGTTGGCCAACAGCACCACCGCCACGGTCAAGACCTGAGCGAAGGTGGTGGCCTTGCCCAGGGGCGACGGCGGAAACTCCCGGAGACCCTCCACCATGTACAGCACGCCCGCCACCACCATGATCACGAAATCGCGGAAGAGGGCCAGGATCGTCAGCCACAGGGGAATCACCACTGCCTGCCCCTGCGGATATGTCAACGCGATGTAAGCGACGGTGATCAGCATCTTGTCGGCGATCGGGTCGAGGTAGGCGCCAATTCGGGACTTCATGTCCATGCGCCGCGCGAGAAAACCGTCGAAGGCGTCGGTGAGACCTGCGACGATGAAGATCCACAGGGCGAGGCGGTAATCCCTATCCGAAACCGCGATCACGAAGACCGGCACCATCGCCATCCGGGTGAGGGTGATGAAGTTCGGCAGCGTGAGCGGCCGCATCTTCTCCTCGACCCGTCGGCGGATGCGGTGCCGCGCCTCCTTGCGCGCTTCGCGTCCCCTGGGGCTCACTCCACCTCTCCGCTGTTGAGCTGCCAGAGCATCCTCAATCCGTGCAGAGTCAGATCGGGTTCCACGTGCTGAATCAGCTCCGTGTGCGCGGCAAACGCTCCCGCCAGGCCACCGGTTGCGATGACCGTCGCCTCGCCCAGTTCGTCGAGAATCCTGCGCGTCACACCCTCGATCAAGCCGAGATAGCCGTAGAACAGACCCGACTGGATGCTGTCCACGGTCCCTTTCCCGATCACCCGCTCCGGCGGCGCCATGGCGACGCGAGGCAGCTTGGCGGTCTTTGACGACAGGGCGTCGGCGGTGACTCCGGGCCCGGGGGCGATCGCGCCACCCAGGTACTCACCCTTTGCGGACACCACCTCCCAGGTGACCGCGGTACCGAAGTCGAGCACCAGGCACGGCCCACCGTGTTCGGCGTAGGCTGCCACGGCGTCGCAGAGACGATCCGCCCCGAGCTCATGCGGCGCGTCCACCAGCAGGGGCATGCCGGTGCGGATGCCGGGCACGACGAAGAATGGTTCGCGCTTGAGGTATCGCTTGATGCCTTCGTCGAGACGCGGGTCGATCGGCGGCACTACCGACGAAATCGCCACCGCTACGAGGTCGGCGGGGTCCACGTTCTCCCACCGCAGGAGTTGAAGCAACCACATGCCAACCTCGTCCGCTGTGCGTTCGGCGTGGGTGGTCAACCGCCAGTGGGTGCGCAACCGGTCGCCTTCGAACAGACCGACCACGGTGTTGGTGTTGCCCACGTCCAGCGCCAACAGTAAGTTGTTCATTCTGCCTCCGACAGCGCCAAGGTACAGTCCCCCCCCGGGTACTGTCCAGATGCCGAAGACTCCCGTCCAGACATAAACCAGAACCCAAATGCCTGCCTGCCGTAGTATCATCTGCCCACCGCGAGTGAAGCTCGGGAGATTCTGTGGATCGTAACCGACAGCAATCCGGGGATCTGCCCCACCGCAAGCGCACCAACCACGACACCAACACGGAAGGAGCGAAACGATGAGTCTTCGGCGTCAAATGAAGGTCACCGGTCTGATGATGGCGGTGATGCTCTGCACACTGGCCGCCGCGGCCCAGGAGGCCAAGGTACCCGTCCAGGAGTTTTTTCTGGACAACGGCATGAAAATCTTGATGGTTGAACGCCACGACAGCCCGACCGTCTCGGCAGGTTGGGTGGCCCACGTGGGGTCGGTCAACGAGGAGGCCGGGGCTACCGGCATCGCACACCTCTTCGAACACATGATGTTCAAGGGCAGCGAGACCATCGGCACCTCGGACTTCGAGCAGGAGGCCGCGATCATGGCCCAGCTCGATGCGCTCCGCATCGAGATGGAGGCCGAGTACGAGGTCATGCGCGAGATGAAGCGCGCCGGCGAGATCGAGGGCAGCATCTACCTGCCGGAAAATCAGACCGAAAAACTGGCAGAGCTCCGCGAGAAGATGCGGGCGCTCCAGGCGCAGCAGAAGACGTTCATCGTCAAGGACGAGTTCGACCAGATCTACACCGAGGACGGTGCGTCGGGCATGAATGCCGGAACCAGCCAGGATTTCACGATCTACTTCATCACCATCCCCGCCAACAAGCTCGAACTCTGGTTCTGGATGGAGTCCGAACGGCTCCTCAACGCGGTCTTCAGGGAGTTCTACACCGAACGCGACGTGGTGCGCGAGGAGCGCCGCATGCGGACTGAATCCAACCCGACGGCCAAGTTCGAAGAGCAGTTCGACATGATGTTCTGGGGCTCCGTGCCCTACCACCACCCCGTGGTCGGATGGCCGTCCGATGTCGAGTCCATCACCCGCGCCCAGGCGGAAGCGTTCTTTGCCACGTACTACGCACCCAACAACATCACCGCGGCGCTGGTGGGCGACTTCGACCCCGTACAGGCGCTGGCGCTGGCCAAGAAATACTTCGGTCGCATCCCGCGTGGCGCCAAGGCGCCGCCGCCGATGGTCACCGAGGAGATCGAGCAGCTCGCCGAACGGCGCATGACGGCCGAGGCCGACGCCAACCCTACAGTTGAGCTTCGCTGGCACACCGTCCCCTTCGGGAACAACGACTACTACGCCCTCGAAGTCATGGACTCGATCCTCAACGGCCGCACAGGACGGCTCTACAAGAGCCTGGTCGAGGAAAGACAGATCGCCACCGGCGAGCCCTACTCGAGCCACAACGCGATGAAGTACGGCGGTTATCTGGAGCTCGGTGCGGAAGTCGCAGATGGAGTGGATCACCAGCTGGTGGAAGACGCCCTCATCTTCGAGATCGCGCGCCTGAAGGAAGAGCCGGTGGGCGAACGCGAACTGCAGAAGGTCAAGAACCAGGCTCTGGCCGGTTCGTACCGGCGTCTCCAGTCCGACTTCTACCTGCTCCTGCAGCTCCTCCTCTACGACGTGTGGGAGGACTGGAGCTACCTCAACGAATCGTCGGCCCGCATCCAGGCGGTGACGGCCGAGGACGTCCAGCGGGTCGCCAACACCTACTTCAACGAGACCGGTTTGAACGCGCTCTGGTACTTCCGCAAGGAGGGCAGCGAAGAAGACCCCGAGCTCGCCGCGTTGTCCACACAGGGCAAGACCATGGCCAAACAGGCGCTGGCGCAAATCAACCAGGTGACCGACCCGGCCGAGCTCGAACAGGGGCTCGCCCAGATGCAGGCGATGGCCGCGCAGGCGCCGCCGGAGTACAAGGCCGCCATCGAACTGGTGATCAAAAAGGCCACCGAACGCCTCGAAATGCTCAAGGCGTCAGCCGGAGAGGGGGAGTAACATGCGCCGTTTGATGATATCCACCGTGACCTTGGCACTGATAGTCGCCGCGGCGACAGTCTCCGCCGCAGATATCCCGAACCGGCCCGAGGAACTGGTCTACCCGAACCTCACGTTCGAGGTGCCCGACGCCGACTCGCTGCGTTTCGAACTGACCGACGGCACGCCCGTCTACGCCAAGCAGGACAGCCAGTTCCCGCTGGTCAGCATCACCATCTTCTTTCGCGGGGGACGCTTCCTCGAGCCCGACGCCAAGGCGGGCCTCGCGTCCATCACCGGTGATGCGTGGCGTTCGGGAGGCGCCGGCGAACGGACCGCCCAACAGCTCGACGAGGAGCTCGACTTCCTCGCCGCGAACCTGGACACAAGTATTGGCGACGTCAGCGGTTCGGTGAGCCTGAATGTGCTCTCAAAAGACCTCGACGCCGCCATGGCCATCGTCATGGACGTCCTCACGAAGCCGCGCTTCCAGGAAGACCGCTTCACCAAGACCAAGGAGAACATGCTGCAGGGGATGAAGCAGCGCAACGACGACACCGCCGATATCGAAGCCCGGGAGTGGGACCGCCTGATCTACGGCGACGACTACTGGATGAACCGCCTGGCGACCCAGGCGTCGGTGGAGGCGATCACCACCGCTGACTGCGCGGCTTTCGTCAGTTCGTTGGTGCGTTCGGGCAATTTCGTGGTCGCGGTGGCCGGGGATTTCCAACAGGCTGAAATGAAGGCCCTCCTCAACCGCACCATCGCCACCCTGCCGAAGCTCGAGGCGGCGCTGCCTGCGATTCCGCAGCCGACTGCAACAACCTCGAAGGGCGTCTACGTCGTCAACAAGTCGGACGTCAACCAGGGTCGGGTGAGTATCGGCAAACTCGGTTTCAAGCAGGGCGTGCCGAACGAGTTCCCCCTGATGATCGGCAACGACATCCTCGGCGGCGGCGGTTTCACCGCCCGCATGATGAAGGCCATTCGTTCCGACGAGGGCCTCGCCTACAGCGCCTACTCCAGCCTCAACTTTCCCATCACCATGCCGGGCCAGTTCCAGGCCTACTTCCAGTCCAAATCCTCGACCTGCGCCTACGCGGCGGAGATCTTCTTCGGGCTCCTGAAATCCATGCGCACCGCCCCGCCGACCGACGAAGAAGTGCGCACGGCCAAGGCTTCGTTTATCGAGACCTTCCCGCGCCGTTTCGCGACCGCCGGTCAGGTGGTCGGTCTGTTCGCTACCGATGAGCTTCTCGGACGGCCCCACGCCTACTGGACCGACTACCGCGGCAAGATTGCGGCGGTCACCGGCACCGATATCCAAACGGCGATGGCCGCCGACCTCGAGCCGGACAAGATGATCATGCTGGTTGTCGGCAACATCGAGGAAATCACCAAGGGCCACCCCGAGCACGAAGCTCGGCTCACCGATTTCGGAAAGATCACGGAGCTCCCGCTGCGCGATCCGATGACGCTGGAACCGATCACCAAGTAATCTCGACAAGAACCATCAACCACGACCGCCCGGGCTTCGGCCCGGGCGTTTTAATTTCGGATTTCGGATTTCGGATTTCGGATTTTTCGGCCCATCTCTCGTGGCAGTCAACGACATCGAGGAACAGCAGTTCTCGGAAAAGAGGCTACTGGGAACCCTGAATCCAATGCGGGGGGAAGGGTGGAATTCCGAAATCCGAAATCCGAAATTCGAATTTCCACCTCGAAAATGATGCTACCGTATGATCCCGCCGCATCGGCGGCAGGAGGCGCCGTGTTTCTGATCCGCAGGGTCTACGACAACATTCTCTCCACCGACCAGGCCGCGATCAAACAGGTCCAGGCGATGCTCGTCGATCGCATTCCCGGGCTCGATTCAGGAGACGTCGCGGCCCTTCCCGACAAGCTCCGGCGGCCGGTCAGCCACGGTTTCCGGGCAATCCTGTACGTGGCCGAAAACCAGCGGCGGACCGTCAAAGCCTTCGCACTGGTGTACTACGAGGCTGATCTTGGGTTTGCATGGCTGGACTACCTCGCCAGCGGGTCCGGCAGCGGCGGCCGCGGCCTCGGCGGGACCCTGTACGACCGCGTGCGCAGCGATGCCCTCGAGCTCGGCGCCTGGGCGGTGCTCTTCGAGTGCCTGCCTGACGATCCGGCGCTTTGCCCGGACCCGACAAGGCGACGGCAGAACGCGGCGCGACTCCGTTTCTACGAAGGCTTCGGCGCCAGACCGGTGATCGGTACCGAGTACGAAACCCCGGTCAAAGAGGGCGACGACGAGCCACCGTACCTGGTGGTCGACGACCTCGGCACCGGCAAGCCGCCCTCCCGTCGCGCCGCCCGCGCCGCGGTGCAGGCGGTCCTCGACCGTAAGTACGGCGACCTCTGCCCACCGGAGTACATCACCCGGGTTGTTGGTTCGTTCAAGGACGAACCGGTCCGGCTGCGGCCCTTCCGATACGTCACTGAACCGACCACCAGAGTCGAGTTCGACCGGACACAGCCGCCGCCCGACCGACGCATCGCATTGGTGGTCAACGACCGCCACCTGATCCACCACGTCCGAGAGCGCGGTTACGTGGAGTCGCCGGTGCGCATCGACGCCATCCGTCGCGAGATCGACCCTACCAACCTTTTCGAGGAGGTCCCGCCGCAGCGGTTCCCGGACCGCCACATTCTGTCAGTTCACGACCGCGGCTACGTGGGCTACCTCGAGAGGGTCTGCAAACGGGTCGGCGAAGGCCGGGCCGTCTACCCCTACGTGTTCCCGATCCGCAACCACGCCCGCCCGCCCAGGGAACTCGAGGTGCGTGCCGGTTACTACTGCATCGACACCTTCACACCACTCGACCGCAACGCCTACCTGGCGGCGCGTCGGGCCGTCGATTGTTCCCTCACAGCCGCCCGAGTATTGCTCGACAGGCAACGACTCGCCTACGCCCTGGTGCGGCCGCCCGGCCACCACGCGGAGCGCCGCGCCTTCGGCGGGTTCTGCTACTTCAACAACGCGGCCATCGCCGCGGAGGAGTTGGCGCGCCACGCCAAAGTGGCCATCCTCGATCTCGACTACCACCACGGCAACGGCCAGCAGGACATCTTCTGGGAGCGCGGCGACGTGCTCACGGTCTCGATCCACGGCCACCCCAACTTCGCCTACCCCTACTTCTCCGGCTTTGCCGACGAAAGGGGGGCGGGACCCGGCCTCGGCGCCAACCGCAACTACCCGCTCGAGGAGCGCGTCGACGGGTCGATGTATCGCGAGGCCCTGGCGCGCGCCCTGCGGAGAGTCGAGAAGCACGGCACCGAAATCCTGGTGCTCGCGCTCGGTCTCGACACCGGCCGCAAGGACCCCACCGGGACCTGGGACCTCGGTCCCGCCGACTTCACCGCCAACGGCCGGTTGATCGGAGGGTTGCGCCTCCCCACACTCGTGGTCCAGGAGGGCGGCTATCGGATTCGAAACCTCGGCGTCAACGCGCGCTCCTTCTTCACCGGGTTGTGGGAAACGGCATTCGGACTCAGCCCCGGACACCCTCAGGGAAAATAATTCGTCCGAGCCTCAAAAAAGACTTGACACAGATTCATTTGGCGGTACTTTCGAAGAGTGAGAGTTGATACCAGATCCGACGAGCCCCCCAGTAGGTTCGGGCTGATCTCCGGATGTCGCCGCCGACTCCGGCAGACGGCCCGCCCTCGGCGCCTTCGGCCTCTCACCCCCCATGGATCAACCAACAGTTGCCCCATGACCCAGCCACGTCAGTGGCTTCGGGAAACCCACACCCAAGGATAGGTCGACCATGTCGTCGCGCCCCATGGGGCATTCCGCGCGTGTGACGCAATCGGCACCCGCTCAACCAAGCGAGCAGGGTGAAATCTCGCCCATCGCTAAACCCAACCCCGTTTTCCAAAGGAGGAAACCTCAGATGCCCAGAACCCGCCGCTCGGCGGCAAGGAAAGTTGCGCCCGATCTCCGTCAGCGCCTGTGTCAGGTCTTTGGCGAGAGTTACGACCCGGAAACCTGGGCCGATTGGCGGTGGCAGCTTCGCCACCGCCTGACCCGCCTCGAGCACCTCGAGGCGTACCTCGAACTCACCGAACACGAAAGGCTCGGCCTCGCCATGGGTGCTGAGCGATTTGCCGTCTCGGTGACGCCGCACTTCGCTTCGTTGATGAATCCGTTCGACCCGCAATGCCCCATCCGCCGGCAGGTGGTGCCCACCTCGGAAGAGTTCGTGGTCAGCGCCGGCGACATGGAAGATCCGTGTGGCGAAGACCACTCGTCCGCGGTCGAGGGCCTGGTCCACCGCTACCCGGACCGGGTGCTGTTGCTCGCCCTCGACACCTGCGCCGCCTACTGCCGCTACTGCACCCGCTCGCGGCTGGTCAGCCAGGGCTCCCTCGATCCGCTGCCGCGCCGCATGGACGCGATCCTCGACTACCTGCGAGCCCACACCGAGGTGCGGGACGTGCTGCTGTCGGGTGGCGACCCCTTGCTGATGTCAGAGGATCGCCTCGACAGCCTGCTGTCGTCGATCCGCGAGATCGAGCACATCGAGTTCGTTCGCATCGGCAGCCGCGTGCCCGGGTTCCTGCCTCAGAGGATCACGTCCGAGTTGGCGGCGGTGCTGCGACGCCACAGGGTGTGGCTGTCGCTCCATTTCTCGCACCCCGCCGAATTGACGCCCGAGGTTGCGGCCGCCTGCGACCTGCTCGCCGACGCGGGCATCCCGCTGGGCAGCCAGACCGTTCTGCTGCGGGGCATCAACGACGATCCCGTGGTTCTCAAGGACCTCTTTCACGGTCTCCTCAAACTGCGGGTCCGCCCGTACTACCTCTACCAGGCCGACCCGGTGGTCGGCACGGCCCACCTTCGAACCTCGATCGGCAAGGGCATCGAGATCATGAGTCAGCTTCGCGGGCACACCAGCGGCTACGCGGTGCCCACGTACGTGGTGGACGCTCCCGGCGGCGGCGGCAAGATCCCGGTCCAACCGGAAACGGTTGTGGGACATGACGGCGGCACCTGGCAGCTGAAGAACTGGGCCGGTGAGGTCTACACCTACATCGACCCGCCGGAAATGAGGTGAACCCGATGAACCTCTCGATCGCTCTCTGTTACGACAGCAAAGAAGAGTACCTCGCCGCCGGCCACAGCAAGCTCGAAGTGGCCGAGTTCGATGATGAAGGCGTGATTTCAGGGCTCGAGAACACCCTGTCCGGTCTCGGCCACCGCGTCGAGAGGGTCGGCCGCGGCCGGGCCCTGGCTGCACGCCTCGTCGCCGGCGACCGTTGGGACCTCGTGTTCAACGTCACCGAAGGTCTTCGCGGCCGCGCCCGCGAGGCCCAGGTGCCGGCGCTCTGCGAGCTCTTCGACCAGCCCTACACCTTTTCTGATCCGGTGACCTGTGGCCTCACCCTCGACAAGTCCCTCGCCAAGCGCATCGTGCGAGACAAGGGTCTGCCGACACCCGGCTTCATCGTGGTGCGGTCCCTGACCGACATCGACTCCCGGGTCAACGGAAACCCGATGTTCGTCAAACCTCTTGCCGAAGGCAGCTCGAAGGGCGTCGGCGCCTACTCCATCGTTACGAACCGCAAACAACTGATCAAGACCTGCACCCGTCTGCTCCCCGACTTCCCGACCGGACTGTTGGTCGAGGAACTCCTGCCCGGACGTGAGGTCACCGTCGGCGTCATCGGCAACGGTCTGCGCACCCGCGTCGTCGCCGTGATGGAAGTGGTGTGGACCAACCGTTCCGAAGTCGAGGCCTACACCCAACTCAACAAGGACGAATACCTCGACCGGATGGACTACCGCCTGGTCACGGGTGAACCGCTGGCGGACGAAGCGGCGGAGTTGGCTCTGGCGGTCGTGGAGGCGTTGGATTGCCGCGATGCCGCTCGCGTGGATATGCGGTGCGATGCGGCCGGCCGGCTCTCCTTTATCGAGGTCAACCCGCTGCCCGGTCTCCACCCGGTGCGCTCCGATCTGCCGATCATGGCCCGCATGGCGGGTCTCCCCTACGACGACCTCCTCAGCGAAATCGTCACCGCTGCCAAAGAAAGGTACGACTCCGAAACATGCCCGACATCCTTGTTGCCCACAACGCTGTCACGGCCGCAGACGACCCGTCGACGCGCGACGTCCTCGCCCAGGTCGGCTTCGTAACCACCGCGCTCGACGCCCTCCATCTCCCCTACCGCATACTTGCGGTAGGGAACGGGGGTGTCGACGCAGCGTCGCTCAAAAACGCCGGGGTGGTCTTCAACCTCGTCGAGTCGCCGCCGGGACGCCCCACCTTTCAGGTGGAGGCTGCGGCCGCTTTCGAACGGCATGGCCTCAAGGTCAGCGGTTCGTCCGCCGCCGTCATCCGCGCCACGACCGACAAGGATGGGACGCGCCGGACGCTCGCCGGCCACGGCGTGGACGTGGCGCCGGGAGGTCTTCTCGACCCCGACCGCCCGGACGTCCTCGACCGCGTGCCGCCGCCGTGGATTCTCAAGCCGGCGCTCGAGGACGCCTCACTCGGTCTCGACGACAACGCCGTGACATCGGACAGGACCAGGGCCGTCGCCCGCGCCCGGGAACTGCAGCGGCTTTTCCACGGCCAGCCCGTGCTCGTCGAACACCTGCTGCCGGGCCGGGAGTTCAACATCTCGGTGCTCGCGAACCGGGGGGCATTCGATGTCCTGCCGCCGGCCGAGATGACCTACGTCGACTATCCGGCCGATCGCCCGCGCATCCTCGGCTGGGAGGCAAAGTGGGACGAGGGCTCGTTCGCCTACCGGAACACCGTGAGAGTGTTCCTCAACGGCACCGAATGGCCGCTCCGCAACCGGCTTGACGAGGTGGCGGCAACGGCGTGGTCCGCCTGTGGTCTTTCAGGCTACGGCCGGGTCGACATCCGTCTCGACGAAGAGGGCGAGCCGTGCGTGCTTGAAGTCAACGCCAACCCGTGCATCTCGGCGGACGCCGGTTTCGCGGCGGCCGCCTCCGAGGCGGGTCTCGCGCCCGCGGACGTCGTGCGCCGGATCCTGACCGCCGCCGGGTGGACCGCATGACCGCGGCAAACAGCGCATCTGGAATCGAAGTCCGCCGCGGCCTCCAGCCGACGGATCGGGAGCCTGTGCAGAGCCTTCTCGGTGCCACCGGGTTCTTCAACCCGGAAGAACTCGTGGTGGCGATGGAACTGGTGGACGATCGTCTCACCCTCGGCGAGGAAAGCCACTACCGCTTTCTGGTCGCCGAGCATGGCGGCGAAGTTGTTGGCTACGCGTGCTGGGGCCCGATCCCGGGGACGGTCGAGTCGGCCGATCTCTACTGGATCGCCGTCGACCCGAAGAGCCAGGGCCTCGGCGTCGGCCGCACCCTGCTCACCGCCGCCGAACGGTGGATGGCCGAGTCGGCGCGGGTCCGGGTCTATCTGGAGACCGCCGGCCGTGAACTCTACACGCCGACCCGCGCTTTCTACCTCGCCTGCGGCTACCACGTGGCGGCCGAACTCACTGACTTCTACGCACCCGGCGACGCCAGGGTGACCTTTCTCAAGGTGCTCGACCCGGCGAAAGTCACGGGGTCTTCGAAGGCTTGAAGAGCCCGTCCGGGTCAGCGCCCGCGAAGCAAGCGTCCATCAGGTAGCGCGGCGCCCGCGGCAGACGCCGCGCGGTCTCCTCATCGACGAGGCGGGTGTGGCGCAGCCGGTCGAGGGCGTCGCCGAGGTACTCCAGGTCCTCGTCCGTGAATCTCCAGCCGAGTTCGTCGTATCGAGTGAGATCGCAGGGAACCGAGTAGGCGCGCAGCGCGCTGAAACCGTCGAGGTTGAAGTAATAGGGAAAGTACGACATCGCGAGTTCGCGCACCGTCCGGTACACGGGATCGCGCATCCTCAGCGCCGTGGTGTTGGATTTGGCCACGGCTCCCCACAAACCGCCCTCGCTGAACAGGGCGATCACGTGGTCGTCGTCGTTGTGTGCGCGAAGGTCCACCAACAACGGCGGCCGACCGTGGTGGCTCAGTGCCGCTGCCGCAAACAACGCCCCCTCCATGCAGTGCGCCCGCCGCACCCGCAGCATTCCCCGCGGCGACCGGCACACCGGCTCGGCGTTGTAGGGCACGCCGTCGAGAAAGTCCTGGATCGCCCGCGGCGAATCGAGCCGGTCGAGCACCTTTCTTTCCTTGGCGGTCCACTGGAGCTCGCCCGTCCGGTGATTTTTCAGCGCCTCGTTCGTCACGCCTCTACCCTTCGTAGTGCCGCCATTCACCCCCGAGGGGTGGGCGGCATTCCTCATCCCTAATTCGAGAGTCTCCGCCCCATTCTCTTATCGCCCTCCCGCCCTTGCCGCCCGCGGAGGATTCAGTCAATTGGCCAGACCCGATCGCAGGCTGATCCTGACGGAGGCGCGATGAAGATACACTACGATGCGCTGGGTCAACGGCAAAACGAAAGGTTTTTATGCGACTGATTGAGCGGATGCATCAAGCGATTGTTTTCGATCGGCGGATTCACGTGTTGGCGAAGCATTTCGCGGCGCTGATTCCGGAAAACGCTCGGGTGCTCGACGTCGGCTGTGGCGACGGGCGGCTGGCGAAGCGGATCTCGCAGCTTCGACCCGACGTGGAAATCGCGGGGATAGAAGTTCTGGTCCGTCCCGATTGCCACATCCGCGCGACCGCGTTCGACGGACGGACGGTTCCTTACGCGGATCGAAGTTTCGACGCCGCGATGCTGGTCGATGTACTGCACCACACGGAAGACCCGACCGCACTGCTGGCTGAAGCTGCGCGAGTGGCCGGACACTGCGTGCTGATCAAAGATCACGTGCTCGATGGTTGGCTGGACGGCGCGACGCTGCGGTTTATGGACCGGGTCGGCAATCGCCGCCACGGCGTCGCCCTGCCATATAACTATTTGAGTGCCGCGCAATGGCGAGAAACCCTTGAAACCGTCGGTCTGACGATCGAAGTGTGGAGGCCGCATTTGGGACTGTACTGGTGGCCGGCCAGCCTAGTGTTTGAAGGATCGTTGCACTTCATCGCCCGACTCGCGATTTCCACGAAGGATTCCGTAGCGGAGAGATCGGTCACCGGACATCCACCGCCACACTCGACGACGATTCCGTCGGCGAAAAGACCGTAACTGTTGCCTCAAATGCACCACATTGGCGCAGCACGGGGACGGAACCCGCATGCCTCACCAGGCTTGCAGAAATTCCGAATTCAGAATTCCGAATTCACGATTCTTTGCACTCCTCAGTTTTCCGCTCCGTCCCGCCGCCCTTGCCCGCTCGTGAAAGATGGTACAAAATAGCCCGGCCCGCAATGGGCAGTCCCTAAGGAGGCGAGATGAAGATTCACGAGTATCAGGGCAAAGAGGTGCTGGCCAAGCACGGTGTTCCCGTGCCGCGCGGCATCGTCATCACCGAAGCGTCGGCGGCGAAGGCCGCGGCCGAGCAGCTCGGCGGCCGGGTCGTTGTCAAGGCGCAGATCCACGCCGGAGGCCGCGGCAAGGGCGGCGGCGTCAAGCTGGCCGCCAACCCCGGCGAGGCGGTCAAACTGGCGGGAGAGATCCTGGGCATGACCCTGGTCACCAAACAGACCGGTCCCGAGGGCAAGCTGGTGCGGACGGTGCTCATCGAAGAGGCGCTGCCGATCGAGCGCGAACTCTATCTGGGCGTGGTCCTCGATCGTTCCGAAGGCTTCCCCGTGATGATGGCCTCGAAGTTCGGCGGCATGGAGATCGAGGAGGTCGCAGCCAAAAATCCCGACGCCATTCTCAAGGCCCACTTCGACCCCGACGTGGGGCTCCACCCCTACCTCGGCCGCCAGTTGGCCTTCGGCCTCGGGCTCGAGGGCGACGCCTTCAAGGCGGGCACCAAGTTCATGGCCGCGCTGGCCAAGGCCTACGGCGACACCGATGCCTCGCTGCTCGAGATCAATCCGTTGGTCACGACCACCGACGGGCGGGTGATCGCCCTCGACGCCAAAATGAACGTCGACGACAGCGCGCTCTTCCGTCACCCCGACATCGCCGCGATGCGCGACATCCACGAGGAGGATCCTCTCGAGGTCGAGGCCTCCAAATTCGACCTCAACTACATCAAGCTCGACGGCAACATCGGCTGCATGGTCAACGGCGCCGGTTTGGCGATGGCGACCATGGACATCATCAAACACTGCGGCGGCGAACCGGCCAATTTCCTCGATGTCGGCGGCGACGCCTCCCAGGAGCGGGTGGCCGCGGCCTTCCGCATCCTGCTTTCGGACCCCTCGGTCAAGGGCGTGCTGGTCAACATCTTCGGTGGCATCGTGCGCTGCGACATGGTGGCTCGCGGGGTTGTCGCGGCGGCTAAAGAAGTCAAGCTCAGCATCCCGTTGGTGGTGCGGCTCGAAGGGACCAACGTCGAGGAGGGCCGGCGGGTGCTCGCCGAATCCGGAATCGCCCTCATCGTCGGTGAAGGGATGGCCGATGCCGCCGAAAAAGTCGTGGCGGCGGTCGGAGGTGCGTCATGAGTATCTGGGTCAATTCCGAAACCAGGGTCGTCGTCCAGGGTCTGACCGGCAAAGAAGGACGCTTCCACGCTCAGAAGTGCCGTGAGTACGGCACCCAGATCGTCGCCGGCGTGACACCGGGCAAGGCCGGCCAGGACGTTGACGGCGTACCGGTCTTCAACACGGTTGAAGATGCCGTCAAGGCGTCCGGCGCCAACGCGTCGCTGATCTTCGTGCCGCCGCCGTTTGCGGCCGACGCCATTCTCGAAGCGGCCGACGCCGGCATCGAGGTCGTGGTGTGCATCTCCGAGGGCATCCCGGCCCGCGACATGATCCGCGTCCAGCGCATTCTCCAGGGTCTGCCGACCCGCCTCATCGGCGGCAACTGCCCAGGCATCATCACCCCCGGCGAGTGCAAGCTTGGCATCATGCCCGGCCATATCTCGATCCCCGGTCCGGTCGGCGTCGTGTCGCGCTCGGGCACGCTCACGTACGAGGCCATCGGCCAGCTCACCGCACTCGGGCTCGGCCAGTCGACCTGCGTCGGCATCGGCGGCGACGCCCTGCCGGGCACCAACTTCATCGACTGTCTGGAGGCGTTCGAGGAGGACGGACAGACCGAAGCCATCGTCATGATCGGTGAGATCGGCGGTTCGGCCGAAGAAGATGCCGCAGCCTTTATCGAACAGTTCGTCACCAAACCGGTGGCGGCCTTCATCGCCGGCCAGACAGCGCCTCCGGGCCGCCGCATGGGTCACGCCGGCGCCATCATCTCGGGCGGAAAGGGCACCGCGGCCGACAAGATCGCGGCCCTCGAAGCGGCGGGCATCGCGATTGCGGCGACCCCGGCCGAGATCGGCACGACGATGAAGAGGGCGATGGAGTCCGAGTCTCTGGTTTAGGACCGACACGAGGTTTTGCTTTTTTGTATAATGCTCCCTTCGTAGTGAGGGAGGAGGAGTTCTTCTCTGCGTTGGCCCGGCGGTTTCGCCGGGTTTTTTCTTCGACCCGTGCAACGGGCCGAAGAAAAAGGTGGGCTTCAGCCCTCCTCCAGAAACGAACTCGTGACCATTGACGACGCTGAAGGTGGGCCAAGGCCCACCCTGCCGGTCCGGCGTAGGGTGGCTTTGGCCCACCTTCAGAATTGATCACAGCCTGACGATGCGGTCGGCGGCAAGGAACCACAACTCGACGTGGGGCTCGTGGTCGAGGTTCAGTGCCTCGCGGAGGGCGCGGGCGTACGTTCGCACCTGGGGTTCATACACCCCGGTTCGCTCCGTGATCGCTTCTTCGCCTTCGAGGCTGTCGGTCTTGTAGTCGGCCACCACGACGCGGCCGTCGTCGGGGTCGCGGTAGACCAGGTCGACAAAGCCGGTCACCGCACCCACCGGTCCGCGGTCGGGATCCGGAGGTGCGATGATTGCAATCTCTCTCCCGATGATTCGACTCGCCAGACCACTCAGCTTTGCAACGCACGAGCCGCGCGCCAGTGTTCGGGTCAGCGAGGAAAGCCATGCGCGAGCAGCTGCTGCAGTCGACTCATCCAGCGTCAGATCGAGTTCGGCGGATGCCTCGTCGAGCGCGGCCGGGAGCCGTTCGGCAAGACCCGGGCGGAGGTCAACCTTCTCGAGGACGCGGTGCACCAGGCTACCGACGGCGGTTGCAGCGTCGCGCTCCGGTCCGGCTGTGGTGGCGGCGGGCTCCTCCTCGTCCAGGCGGTTGAACGTGGCGTGGGCGAGCAACGACGCCCCACCGGTGAGAGGCCGCGCCATCCTCTCTGCCGCCACTGCGCGGGCGGCCTCCAACATGACGGCGTCGCCAAGCACACCGGCGTGATCCCTGAGGCCCGGATCCGGATCCACCTCACCCCGGTCATCGTTCAAGATGTCGCCGCCGCATGCCGGGACGACCCACATCACGCGTTTCCCGGTCTCGACTCGCCGTTTCCTGCCGGTCGTGATCTGCTCCTCGAGCGAAGACGAATCCAATCGACTGCTGAGGAGATCGGCAAAGCTCTTCGCCTGCAATGGGTCTTTTCCGAACGGTTCCGCCCGCCAGCCGCCTGAGACCACCAACCGGTCCTTGGCACGGGTCATGGCGACGTAGAGCAGCCGGATCATTTCGGCGGACGTCTGGCGGTCCTTGAGGTCCTGGGCCGCCGTGAAGTCAGGGGTCGGCCAGGCGAAGACCCGGTACTCTCTCCCCTCGCCCAGCGGCAGAACTTTGGGCTCGGCGGCGTCGCGTCCGTGTCCGGATTCCCGGTGAGTCTGGACGACGTAGACATGCTTGAAATCGAGGCCCTTGACTCCGTGGATCGTCATGACGTGGACGGCGTCCGCCTGGAGATCGGGTTCGCCGCCGATGGCGTCCGCCTGCCCGTCCTGCACAGCCTGACGGAGAAAACGAGCGAGGCCGGCCGCGCTGCCATCGCCGGTACTCAGGCGGCGCTCCAGGTCGTTGAAGAACCTCTCGAGGCGGGCGCGTCGGAATCGTCCGAGGAAGCGCGCCGAGGCGGTGACCTCGGCCAACCACCTGCGACGAAGCAGCTCGACGAACCGGTCGGGAGGTTCGTTCAAAAAGGCTTCGCGCAGCGCGGCAATGATCCGAACGGCCCCGATCAAAGACACCGGCCACCCGGCGAGCAAGACCGCACCGGGCGTTTCCGCCGGTGTGTTGTTCACGGCCTGGGCCACACACGAGGCAACGGTCGCCAAGGCATCCGATCCGTCCCCCGGGAGCCGTGCCATGGCGCCGAGGAATCCCGCGTCCCACAGCGGGGCCAGGGCGGCATCCGGTACGCCGACAACATCCGATCTCACGACGTTCAGCAGCGCCAGCGGGTCGGCCGGATCGATCACGCATCGCACCAGGGCGGCCGCCTCGACCACTTCGCGTTGCTTGTAGAACTCCCGCTCCCGCGCGACCTCATAGGGGACGCCCATCCGCCGGAACGCCTCCAGGAGGTCTTCCTGGGCGGTGGTGGCGCGCAACAGAATCGCGATGTCGCCCCACCGTACGCCCTCCTCCCGACCAAGCCTTGAAATATCCTCCGCAACCGCGAGGGCCTCGAACGCCGTCGTCACCCCGCTCGCGGCCGGTGCCGGAGATCCGCCGCCGGCGTCCGGGGGCCACGTCACCCAATATTCGACCGCCGTACGGCCTCCCCCATCAAACCCCGGGGCTCCGACCCGATCGCCGGTCGGCGCCAACCGCACGAAGGGCGGCTGGACGTCGTCCTCCTCCACCATGACGGCTTCAACGACCTGCCTGACCTCGTCGAGGATCGGTTCGACCGACCGGAAATTCTGAACCAGGGGATGGAGGCCGCCGCCGTTGCGCTCGACGATGGCCACGAACCGCCGATAGGCGGCGAGGTCCGCGTTGCGCCACGCGTAGATCGACTGTTTGGGGTCACCCACCACGAACAGTCCCGGTTTCGAGTGTTCGCCGAACGCGAGGTGCTCGACCAGCCGGCACTGGACGGCGTCGGTGTCCTGGAACTCGTCCACCAGCAGCTGGTCGATTCCGGAGCACACCTCACGGACCGTTCCCGGCGAGTTTTCCACGAGCCGCGCGGCCCTGTGCAGCAGGTCGCCAAAGCTCACCACGCCGCTTGATGTTCGCCGTTTCTCCACCTCGCCGAGAAGGGGCGCCAGCACCCGCCGCGCGGACGCCAACTCCACCGGACGCAGGACGGCAAGCCGCTCGATGGATTTCAAGATCGTCGCGGACGCCGTGGCGGTCGCACCTTCGGCGTCGGTGAGACAGGCCTTCTCGGATTTGTTGAAGGTGCCGCCGGCCCACTCCGCCAGCCGTTCCAGCGCGGTCGGCTCAAAGGCGGCCGCCAGCCGCGCCAGTTCGGCAAAAGGTGGCGAACCGCCGAGCGACGCGAGCCGTGCCGCGAGATCGGTGATGGCGTCGTATGCGATGACGCTGTTCTTCGATCTCTTGGAGACACCCCCGAGCCTGCCGCCCTCGGCGGACTCGAAGGCGCGGATCGATGCCCTGAGCTCGTCCGCCTCAACGCGCGCCCTCTCATCGGTGAACGGGTCCCGCTCGAAATCAGAGGCGACCATCCCGTTGGTGACGAGGTACTGCAGCGTGTCCGCGATCTGCGGCGGATCCACACCGTTCTCGGCCAGGACCTCCCAGTCACGGCGCAGCGGGTCGTCGGCGAGAGACCGCAGGGCCTCCTCCACCACGTCGGTGACCAACGATCCGATCTGCTCCTCCTTCGCGTCGACCACGAAACGCGGATGGAGGCCGGCCTCGAACGGGTAGGCGCTCAGCAATCGCTGACAGAAGGCGTGGATCGTCGACACCCCGAGACGGTGGACCTCGTCGGCCAGGAGGCCCGCCCTGGCCCGCATCTCCGCCGGTTCCTGCGGCAAGACGGTCACGTCCGGGTCCCACCCGACCGGTTCGTCACCGTGGGCGAGGTTGGAAAACGCCTCTCCGATCTTTCTCGCCATCTCGGCGGCGGCGGCATCGGTGAAGGTGATGGCTACTACCCGCTCGATGACCCGCCGCGCCACCGCCTCGCCGGTCCTGTCCGCCGTCGCGTGCCGCGTCCAGCCTTCGCCCATGCACCATGCAACGACCCTGGCCACCAACAGGGCGGTCTTCCCGGTGCCCGCGCCCGCCTCCACCACCAGTGGAACCGCGAATTCGCGCTGAGCCAGCCTGCGGGTCGCACGATCTTCTGCGACGGTGGGCATCACCGGGGTGCTCACGGCTCCGCCTCGAGCGTCGCGCCGAGGTGCCACAGCATGCGGGCGGCCGAATCGGCGGGCCGTGCCGCTTCGCCCCCAGCCTCCATCCAGTCCACGAGCCGGCGCCTGAAGCCGGAGTCGTCGCGCCGGCAGACCTCGACAACGGCACAGTACCGGCAGTGGTCCGGCAGCTTGTCGGACCCCACCTCCTCGACCCTCGGAAACATGGCGCCTTCGTCGCTGGCGCGGATGACCGCCGTCACCGCCGCCGCGAGGTACTGGGCGGCATCTCTGTCGTCGCACGTGATGAGCGCCGATCGCGCGGCCTCCGG
Source organism: Candidatus Sulfomarinibacteraceae bacterium (assembly GCA_963741385.1). Classification (GTDB taxonomy): domain Bacteria; phylum Acidobacteriota; class Thermoanaerobaculia; order Thermoanaerobaculales; family Sulfomarinibacteraceae; genus Sulfomarinibacter. The sequence goes on along the minus strand of CAVUHO010000014.1, from coordinate 27,361 downwards.
GGTCGCCTTGATATCGGGTTTGAGCCACAGATAGCGGCCGCTCGCCGGACCCAGGTTTTTCGCGCTGGCATAGGCGGCAGCCTGCAGCATGCGGCCCGTGGCGATCTTCTTCATCAGGTGTTTGCGCCGGGTGTCCTCCTTTTTTGCCGACGAGACCGGCTTTCCGGTCTTGTAGTCGACACAGGTGAGGCCGTCCGGTCCGCGGTCGACGCGGTCGGCGCGGAACCGGATCGCTTCGTCAACACCCAAGATCTCGGCGGTGCCGGAGACTTCGGGTGCGAGCACCGCTGTCAGCACACCCTCGTCCCCCCACTCGGTGCGGCGGGCGACCTCGAGGTAGGGCCGAGACCGCGCAGCCAGAAGCACGGCCATCCCCAGCTGCGCCATCCCCGCCTCCGCCGCCACCTGCCGCGCCACCTCTGTCACGATCGATTCGAAGGCATCGGAATCAGGCCATCTGATGGGCTCAGGATCACGGCCGGCCAGTTCCTGGACCGTTTCAGCCGGGGCATCGCGCAGGCCCCCGCGAACGATGCGCTCGAGGACACGGTGCACGACGTTGCCGACCAACAGTCCCTTGGGGTCCGGGAGACCGAGGTGCGGATCCGGCATCGGCGCCACGCCGAGCCGCCGCGTGACAAAGCTCGACCATGGGCACTCGGCAACCGCCTCGACGCCGGTGACGGACAGGCCTTTCCGGTCGACACGGCAGGCACCGCCGACAAAACCGAACCACGGGTTGGGCCCCGACACCGGAAGCCTCGGGTCCACTTCGTCGAGAATCGCAACACGGACCCTTGCGAGCTCGGCGGCCGAGGATGCCTGGTCAGATGAGAGACCTTCAGCGAGTGCCACCGCCAGGATTGACGGCAGGTCCTCGCGACGCCCGCCGGCTGCGGCCAGTACCGCGTGCTCGAAGGCCGGACGAGGCCCGAAGTCAGAGCGGCAGGTCGACCACACGACCGGCGCCACCGGGTCCGGCACCTCCGGACCGAGCAGGTCTGCAACAAACGACGACCGGGTCCTCACTCCCTCACGCGACGCGAGATGCCAGGAAACGTGAAGGTTCGGCGCTGCACTGAGGAGCTGGGCGAACAGGTAGCGTTCTTCGTCGGCGCTGCGCGCGCGCACCGGCATCTCGGGCAGCACGTCCAGCGCCAGTCGCGCCCGGATGATGTCCGGCAGCATGGAGTCGTCGCCAATGACCCTCGGAAAGATGCCGCGGTTGAGCCCGATGACGAACAGGTGCTCGAACGTCCGCGCACGGGCTTCGGTGACGCTCAGCACCTGGACACCGCCTCCGCGGCCGCCGACGGGGACGTCGCCCACTCCGGTCAACACTTCGGCTGAAAACCGCTGCCACTCCCTGCGCCGGATGTCCGACAGTCCGGAGAGTTCAACCGCGAGTTGGCGCAGACGCGGCACGACCTCCCGCCATCGGAGTTCGTCCCGGCTCCAGCCGAGGGCGGCGATCGCCTCGATGGTCACGGCGGCGTGCACCTCCGCACCAGCCGATTCCGGCCACTCGGCAAACACCCTCGCGATATCCGATGCGTGCGCGCGAGCTTGTTTGAGCGCGGACGCAGTCACCAGCGGGCGAGAGGACCGTTCCTCGAGAGCCCCGGTTCGAAGATCGACCGGGAGTCGAACGCCGTTCCTGAAAGTCTGTTCGACGTCGAGTACCGCCAGATCCTCGAGCCTCAGAGTGCCGATCTGCCGCAGTCCGAGGAGCAGTTCGGCGCCGTGCCCGCCAGGACTCCGGCCTTCCATCCAGAGGTCGACCGGCGCCGCTGCGCCCAACTTGAGGAGCTCCGCCAGACGCTGAACCTCATACCTCAGGCCGCCTCCGGCCACGCTTTCACCGGCCCCGGAAAACGGTACGCCAAGGCGTCCCAGGTGACGGCGGATCGGGGAGGCCAACCCCTCGAGAACTCGTGCGACGATGCCGATATCTTCGGCGATGCACCCACTGCCGAGGAGCGCCCGCACGCGTTCCGCAACCCAGCGCACCTCACTGTCCACGTCCGGAGCCTCAGACAAGAGAACTTCAGGAGGCTGGACCGGGCCCGAACCCTCCAAGCGCTCGAACCCGCTGAACCTGGCTTCTATCCGGTCGAGAAACGCCAGGCCGGGTTCCTCGCGCCCAGTCCGACCCGGTCGCTGCGGACGGTCGATCAGCACAGTCAGCGGCGCGACGAGCGCCAGGGCTTCGAGAAAGTCCGCCACCAGCCCTGTCACGTCGGCGAACCCGTGGACCATGATGGAGGACGCCGGCAGAGCGGAGCGACCGACTTCGTACAGCAGCGAGCGAGCGTGCTCGAAGACGTGCGCGGACCGCCACGATCCGGAGGCCTCCATGGCCTCGTAAGACCGCGCCGCCACTCGAACGACCGCGCGTGCCCGTTCCAGACGTCGACCCGCCACCGGACGTTCGAGATCGTCGAGGCGTTCGAGCACGCCGTCTTCGTGACCCGGTTGGAACCCGGCGTCGAGGAGATCGCGCACCACCCCGACCGCCGAACCGTAGCCGTCGTCCATGGCCTCGAGTTTCGACGCCAGCGCGGCCTCCCCGCTCGCCAGACGACGCACCACCAGTTCGAAAAAGGCGTCTCCTCGAGGAGCTGCCGAGTCGCTCCGATCGAGGACTTCGCGGGCCGCGCTGTACGCGGTCTGCACCACGACTCCGGCAACCGCACCCCGTACGCCCACCAGGCGGCGCAGCACGTGCTGACGCAGGCTCGCGGAGGGCACGACGATGCGCAGCGGACATTCCAGATCCGGACCGGCAGCAAGGGCGGCGGCAATCTCCGCCAGGAGGCGCCGCTCGGTGGCGAGCGCTCCGCTGCTGGTGATGACACGGGATCGGGTTTGCGGGGGGCTCTTCATCTCGATTCATTCCATGGGACCACGGGCGCCCCCCCCTGTCAACGAGCCCCGATTGTCGGTCCAGGCGAGCTCACGTAGCATGTGGGTCGTCGGATAAGGAGGCAGCATGCCGGGGATGGAGCAGGCCGTCATCGTGAGGTGGAACCGCGCGAAGGGCTCGAGTCTCGGCCGCTGGCTCTTCAGCCGGGCGGTCGGCCGGTTCGCGCCCTACACAGGCACGATCGGCGCCCAGATCGAGGAGTTGGAGCTGGGGCGATCACTCGTCACCATGCGCGACCGCAAGAGTGTCCGCAACCACCTGAGATCCGTGCATGCCGTGGCCCTGACCAATCTGATCGAACTCTCCGGCAGTCTCGCGATCATCGCCTCCATGCACCCGGCCACCCGCATGATTCCGATTCGGCTCGAGTCGGAGTTCCTCAAAAAGGCGCGCGGCACGGTGACCGCCGAGGGCAGTTGTGAACCGCCGGCGCCGGGTTTCACGGGCGAGCTTCAGGCGGTCGTGGTCGTGCGCGACGGGGCCGGGGATGAGGTCACGCGAGGGCGGGTCACGGCGGTGATTGGTCCGGCAGGTTGAGGCCGCGCCTCGAGCAGTCAGGTGGCGTCTGAGGCACATTGACTTTCTGAATGACATTCCCGAGAGGAGCCACCCTTGACATTGTTTGCCCCGGCGTTCGTGGGCGGCTCAACGTTCGGGATTCAAACAATGTCAAGAATGGCACCTCCGCCGCACGCAGCTCGTATCCGCACGTTGTTCCGAGAGGATTCTCAGGCACCTCCGCCGAACGCGGACCGTTTCCGCACGTTTGCCTGGGACACCCTCCCGGCCCCTGGAAACAGGGGCGGGTGGGCGGAAATTCAAAATTCAAAATTTAGAATTTAGAATTATTGGATGAGTATCGGCGGCATCCAGACGACTCCCGGGGTGTCGAGGGTGCCGCTGGTCATCCAGTTCTGGAGGAACTCGACCTTGGCCTCGAGCGCCACCTGTTCGGAACTGCGCTTTCTGGACAGTTCCTGCCACCACGACATCGGCTGCGGGAAATGCACCAGCTGGACCTCCGCGTCGGGGTCGATATCAGCCAGCATCTTGGCCTCGGCCAGCGCGACGTCGAAACCGCCCAGCACGTCCACCAGACCGTTCTCCACGGCCTGGACGCCGGTGAACACGCGGCCGCGACCGATCGCGTCGACCGCCTCTGGAGTCATGCCCCGCGAGATCGCGACGGACCCCACGAAGTCGTCGTAGATCCGATCCAGCATGCGATCGATGATCGCGCGCTGCTCGTCGGTCCAGTTCTCGAGTTCGCCGTAGATGTTGGCGTTGGTCCCCTCGTCGATGCGACCGTAGGTCACACCCAGCTTGTCAGACCAGAAACCGGAAGTGTTCAGGTGGCCCGCAAAGACGCCGATGGACCCGGTCAACGTGACCGGTTCGGCGACGATCCGCTGCGCGCCGCACGTGATCCAGTACCCGCCGGAGCCCGCGACGTTTGCCATCGACACGACAACGGGCAGATCCTTCGCGGTCCGCACCATCTCCTGACGGATGATCTCGGACGCCACCGCGCTGCCGCCGGGTGAATCGATGCGGAACACGACTGCCCGGATGCCGGCGGTCTCGCGAACGTCCTTGAAGGCTTCCGAGATCGTGTCCGCCCCCATGATCTCGCCACCGAAAAGCGGGTTCAGACTCTCTCCGCTGGAACCGCGCATGATCGACCCGACGGCGGTCACCACCGCGATCTTCGGGCCCGTGGGTGCGAATCGGCCTTGATGCAGGTAGGCACGAACGCCCACCGACCTGGCCCCGGGGGCCCGCTCATCGAGACGGTCGTTGAACGCGCCCCAGTCCTCGACCCGATCCATCAACCCGACCTCAACGGCCTCGTCGCCGAGGAACGGCGCGCGGTTGATGAGGCTGCGCACCTCTTCGGGCGACAACCCGCGGCTGCTCGCGATATCGCCGGTCATCTGCTCCATCAGCGAGTCGATCAGCCACTGGGTCATTTCACGGTGTTCGGGTGTGAATTCGGTTTCGGTGTACATGAACCGCGCGGTCTTGTAATCCCCGCGTCCCGGAAATTCGGCCTGGATGTCGAGCTTGTCGAACATGCCGCGGACAAACGGCGTCCTCGACGAGATGCCGATCAGGTTGAGATCACCCTGCGGGTTCATCGACACCTCGTCGCAGGCCGACGCCACGTAATAAACCAGGTTGCCCGATGTGAACTCACCCGCGGTGTCCATATAGGCGGCGGTCCACTTTCCGGCGGCGCCCACCCTCGCAATCAGCGACCTGAGTTCCTGCGCGGTCGCGAAGCCACCGCCGATGCTGTCGATACGCAGCCGCAACCCGCGCACCCGATCATCTTCGGCGGCGCGGGCCAACACCTTGCGCAGGTTGCTCATGCTGGTGGGTTGATCGCCCATGAGTTCTGCCAGCGGATCCTCCGCCGTGACCTCGGCAATCGGACCTGAGAGCCGCAGTGACACCACCATCTCGGCGGGAAGCGACGGGGCCATAAGCCCCCGCACGAGTATCACAACAATGATGACGCCGAGAAAAACCAGCAGGCATCCAGCTCCCAGAAAAACCGTCCGCGCCTTGGCCATCGAGCACCTCCGAGTTGGGTCATGGTAGCAGGGACGAATGAGGAATTAGGAATGAGGAATGAGGAATTTCAGCCAACCCCCCAACGACAAGGGGGACCCGAGTGCGCAGGGCGGGTGGGACCCGCAACTCCGTAGTACGGATTCTCGTATATAACAGGGATCACGAGGTGGAGTGAACATGATCACGATCAGTCGCGCCGCTGGTGTCGTGTCAGTTGCGGCGCTCGCCGCAGCTCTCGGGTTGTATGCCCTGACCTCCACTCGAATCGCTGTCGGTCCCGCCCCACCACCCCCCGAACCCGGTCTCGCTTTTGACGAGCCCGATGCGGCACAGGCGTATTTCGCGATGAAACGCCGGGGCCCCACGGATTCTTTCGACCCGGTCAAGGCTGCCGAGATGGCGCGCGCCCATATGGACGCGATGCCGCGGTACTCGACGCGGTTCGGCGCGATCGTGGCAGACCGATCAGCGGCGCCGCTCCGCCCCGGGCCCAAGTCGACGTCGCCCCCCGCCCTCGCCGAGTGGACGCCGGTGGGACCCGGAAACATCGGCGGCCGCACCCGTACGCTGGTGATCCATCCGGTCGATCCGGACACCATGTACGCCGGCGGCGTCTCCGGAGGCGTCTGGAAGACCACCGACGGCGGCGCATTGTGGTTGCCTATCGCCGATCAACTTGCGAACCTGGCCGTCAACTCCATGGCGATGCACCCCGACGACCCGGAAACTCTGTACGTCGGGACCGGAGAGGGCTACTTCCGCGAACTCGTGCGGGGGACCTGGCTGCCGCTACGCGGCGCCGGAATTTTCCGCACGACCGACGGCGGCCTCACCTGGGCGCGCCTCACCTCCACAGACACAACCGACTTCCACTGGGTCAACGATCTGGTGATCAGCCCTCGCCACCCCAACCGGCTCTTCGCAGCCACCCGCACCGGCATCTTCCGCTCGGAAGACGGCGGCACGACCTGGCAGCGATCGCTCGATCCCGATGTCAACGGCGGCTGCCTCGACCTCGTCTTACGCACCGACCTGGCCGTGGACTGGGTGTTCGCCGCCTGCGGGACCTTTGAACAGGCCACCGTCTACCGTTTGAAAACCGTGGTCAATGGCGAGTGGGAAGCGGTGCTGTCGGAGCCGGAAATGGGCCGCACATCGTTGGCGCTCGCGCCGTCCGACCAAAGCATCATCTACGCACTCTCAGCCTCGAACGACCCGGGTCCGAACGGGCTCTACGAACAGGCTCTGCATGCCGTCTACCGCTCGAACTCAGGCGGCGACCCCGGCAGTTGGGGGGTCCGTGTTGACAACGGCGATCCCTCCAAGCTCAACACCCTGCTGCTCACCAACCCGGCCGGATCTTCCTACGTGGAGTGCGGTTGGGGAGAAGAGAACTCGTGGACCCCAATGGGCTGGTATTGCAACGTGATTGCCGTTGATCCCGTCGATCCGGATGTTGTCTGGGCCGCAGGTGTCGATCTCTTCCGTTCCGACGACGGCGGACGCAACTGGGGACTGGCGTCCTACTGGTGGGGCCGAACCGATCCCGGCTTCCCCAGCTTCGCCCACGCCGACCACCACGCCATCGTGTTCCCTCCAGGCTACGACGCCACCGTCAACACCACCATGTTCACCGCCAATGATGGCGGCATTTTCAGGACCGACAATCCGCGCGCCTCCATCGGGTCCGACGAAAACGCAATCTGCGACCCGACGTCGTCGGAGGTGGTTTTCGTCCCCCTCAATCACAACCTCGGTATCACCCAGTTCTATCACGGGGCGCCGTTCCCAGGCGGCGCGGCCTACCTCGGCGGCGCCCAGGACAACGGCACCATCCTCGGCACCGAGGCATGGGGCAGCGACGGCTGGGTCGGAATCTGGGGCGGCGATGGCGGCTATGTGGCCGTAGACCCCACCAACCCAGAAGTCATCTATGCGGAAAGCCAGCGATTCGGGTTCCGAAAGTCAGTCAACGGTGGCCTCGATTTTTCGGAAGCGGTCAACGGTGTCACCGAGCCCCGTCAGGATTTTCTCTTCATCACCCCGTTCGTCATGGATCCCAACAATCGGCTGCGATTGTGGACCGGCGGCCGCAGGGTCTGGAGGACCGACGACGGGGCCGCACTCTGGGCACCGGCGAGCCGGAACCCGCTCGGCTCCGGCCAGGTGAGTGCTCTCGCGGTGGAACCGGGAAATTCAAACACCGTCATTGTCGGTACGACCGACGGATTCATCGCCCGCAACCACAACGCCCTCAACGCAGGAGCGATTTCGGCGTGGTTGTCCAGCCGGCCGCGGGATGGCTTTGTCACATCCGTCGCGTTCCACCCATCGATACCTGAAGTGCTGTACGCAACGTATGCGGAATTCGGCGGCCGGCATGTCTGGCGATCCGACGACGGCGGTGCGACCTGGGAGGCCATCGACGGACACGGTTCGACGGGCTTGCCCGACATCCCGGTCCACTGCATCGTCATCGACCCCTCGAACCCACGGCGCCTCTATCTCGGCACCGACCTCGGCGTCTTCACATCGATCAACGCCGGGGCCACGTGGGCCGTGGAAAACAGCGGATTCGCCGGCGTGGTCACCGAGTGGCTGGCACTGGGTACCGACAGCAGCGGGGCGCCATTGCTCTTTGCATTCACCCACGGGCGAGGAGCTTGGAAGGTGGGGCTCCGTCCGACGCCTCCCGAGCCACTCCGACCCACGGCCCGGCGACAGTATTAGCGCGGCATCAGGATCTCGCCTTCGAGCAGTACCTGAACAACCCAGCCGAGCTCTCTTTCACCGGGCACAGCTTGCGGTACCGCGCCGCGGCCTCCGGCGGGACGCCCGAGGCCTCCATCTCCCGCTCATCCTCCTCCAACAGGGCCGCCCCCAGCGCCGCGCGGTCGCCGCCTGTCGGCCACCACGCGCCGCGCGATTTCGGTCCAGCTGAGCAGCCGATCCTCGAGCTCGTCGAGGTGGCGGGCGGGATCGTCGAACGCCCCGTAGTGCGTCAGCAACAAGCGCGAAGGCGCAAGCTGGCGCAGAAGCCCCAGGCTCGCGCACCAGTCTTCCACATCGATATCGGGTGGCGGCATGGGCGGCAGGACGTGGGTCGCGCCGGGAAAGCGGACACCGGCCACGTCGCCGGTGGCCACCGCGTCACCGATCTGCCAGGCCACATGGTGGACCGCGTGACCCGGCGTGTGGTGGGCAACGACTTCGATACCACCCACCGTGACCGACTCACCGTCTTCCACAGCACGAAGCTGGGCCTCGGGAACGCCCTCGGTCACGCCCCACAACGGAACCATCATGTCCTTGTAGATCCTCTCGGCCGAAGGCAGGAGCTTGTCGCCCGGGTTCGCCAGGTGGGAAACGCCGAGTGGGTGCGAAAAAACCGTGCACCCGGTCTTCCGCGCGAGGACACCGGCGCCACCCGAATGGTCGAGGTGGACGTGGGTCGCGAACACCCCGCGCAGTTCGTCGAGGCCGAAACCCGCCTCGTTCACCCGCTTCTCGAGCGCTCCCACCGCGCTCGCCGGGCCCGACTCGAAGAGCACGAAACCGCCGTCAACCGGCACCAGAAACGACGCGATGATTTCCGTCGCGCCGAAGAACTCGAGGTCCAGGGTCCGGATCTCCGCCATGGCACCCTCCCGGCGATCAGTGTACGCTGTTCATCGTATCGTCAAGGAGGACTTGAATGCGCCACGTCGCCCTGTGTGTCATGCTCTGCGCGGCTGCCGGATGCGCATCCTCGGACGGCATCCCGACCCTGCGCCAGGACTGCGAAGACCGTTACGAGACGGTGTGGGTCGCCGCACAGACGGCGGTGGGCCGGCTCGGCGGCACGGTCGTGAGCGCCAACAGCAGCTCCGGCGCCATCCTCGGCCGACTCGACTCGGACGTCCTCGGCACCGAGATCGACCTCCATATCAATTTGAGCCGGTTGCCCGACCATCAGCCCGGTACCCAGCAACCGGTGACCGTCACCGTCAAGGCCACGGATCGCCGCGTAGCCGAACCCGATCCCAACCGCATCGAGGACTTGCGGTCCCTGGAAGACCGGTACCTCCGGTTGGTGGGCGAGCGCGCCGCGTGCAGCGGGCCGATGTGACCAATCTCCGGAACAATTCTCGCAAGGTATGATGGAGGGAGGGAACGAGCCGCCGGTCTCGTCGATTCGGGCAACCAGGCGGTTCAATCAAGGGAGGCCAGATGTCCGACGGAATGAACAACAGGCTGTTGTCGATCGTGATCCTTTTTCTGCTGGGAACGACCCTTTTCAACACCATCAGGATTAACGATTACGGGGCCGAGACCACGACGTTTCGCAAGGAGGCTCGCTATCAGTTGGCGGCCACGAAGGAAGTCCTCGCCGAACAGAAACGGATCAACGCAGACCTCCAACGGCAGATCGACGCTCTGGTGGCGATGCAAGCCGCCAGCGCCCCGACGAAGTAGGGCGCCGCTCCACCGCGAGGGATGGCAGGGCCGGTCTCGATCTCCTTGGGCCTCACGGCCCCGTTGCGGGACCTCTCACGCAGATCAACTTCATGTCGTCGCGGGGACCGGCCTTTCGATCCCTCCGCAATCCTCACGCTGCCTCGTCAACCGGTGTCAACGCCGCTTCGAGCCACAGACTCGAACACCAGGTCACGCCACGGGCCGGTGGCGCCCAGTCTCGCGAGATTTCCGAAGTGGCCACCCAACGCCCGGTTGATGAAAATCGCATCCTCGGGGAACTGCATGTCCATCGAGTACTGCCAGTTGTCCATGCCGATGTCGAACAGGCGGCGGTAGATGTCGGGATCTTCGCCGAAGGTGTAGGGCGGTGAGGCCCTGAGGACTTCGCTGAACAACTCGAGATAGGGGTCGATCGCCAACGCCGGCATCAGCGACCCATCCTTCATGAAGATCCCCATCTTCTTCAGAATTCCGGCGATCTGGTCGCCGCGCTGGTGTGCCGTCGCCACCAACAACTCGGCGTACCTGGTTGCCATGTCTTCCGGCACCCGCTTGACGCTGCCGAAGTCGTACACCACCACCCGGCCATCCTCGAGGAAGGCGAAGTTGGCAAGGTTCGGGTCGGCGTGCAAGAAACGGTGTTCGAGGAGGCCGCGCAACAGAAACTCCGCCAATACAATGCCCCAGCGGTTTCTCAAGTCCTGATCGGCCACGCACGCCCGGTCAGGCGACAGACCCTGCACGTACTCCAGGGTCAAAACGTTGCGAGTCGTCGCTTCCGCCACCACCTGCGGGATCACGATTTCCGGCACCTCAGCGTGGAATTCCGTCATGCGTCGGATATTGGCCGCCTCGTTCTGGTAGTCGAGCTCCTCCATCAACCGGTCGTTGAGCTCCGACCAGATCGGATCGAAATCGATGTCCGAGATCATCGCGAGCAGGGTTCGGACCAGGGTCCTCAGATTCTTGAGGTCAGCCTCGACAATGTGGTCGATCAGCGGGTACTGAATCTTCACCGCGACGTCGCGGCCGTCCCGCAGCCTGCCACGGTGGACCTGGCCGATCGACGCCGCGGCAAAGGCCTCGAAATCGAGGCTCTCGAACAGTTCGTCGAAGTTGTCGAGGGCGCCGCGGATCTCGAACTCCATCACCTCTGCAGGCACCTTCGGCGCTTCTTGTTGCAGACCGCGCAGCACCTCGGCGACCTCCGGCGGCAGCATGCCGTCGTGCAGACTCAGCATCTGGCCGATCTTCATCGCGGCGCCCTTCATCTCGCCCAGGGTCTCGACGATGCGGGCAGCGTTGTGGACCAGATTCTCGGTCTTCTTGATCTGCTTCGAGGGCCCGGAACGGGCGACGTCCAGAATCTGGCTGCCGATCACCGACGCTCCCACCCGGCCCGCCAACCCACCGAGTTTGACGAAGCGGCGCACGGCCGAGGTGATCATGTCGTTGTCTGTCATCCACAGCCACCTCTCGGCGCGATCGCGGCTCGGTCCTCCGGGCGTGGTCGCGGGCCCGTGACACCCCACGAAGATAAGGCGCCTCCGGATTATACGGCTCCCGAATAGACTGATTCTCACTCTTGATGCGGTACTGAGATCACGAAGGTTGTTGTTGACAAAATATCTTTAATGCTACATATTAGCGTTTAGTGATTCCAGGGGGTCAGCGAACCAGGGCGGGAAATGGACGTTTCCACAAAAGAAGATCGGATTCGAGAATTCAAACGGTTGTGCCGTGAGGGCGGAGAACGCTTGACGGTGCAGCGTCAGGTCATCCTCGAAACGGTCCTCGACCTCGACAACCACCCCTCAGCCGACCGGATCTGCGAAGCGGTCGAGAAGCGACTCCCCGGCATCGCCCGAACGACGGTCTACCGCACCCTCGAGCACCTCGCCCGCATGGGAGTCATCGCCAAGGCGTGCCACCCGGGTGCGGTCGCGAGATTCGACCCGCGCACCGGGATTCACCACCACCTGGTGTGCCTCTACTGCAACGACTTCATCGACTTCGAAGACGACGTCTTGAACCGGCTGCCGGTTCCCGACACCTCGGCCTTCGGCTTCGAAGTCCGCGATTATCGCGTTCAACTCCGGGGAATTTGCCAAACCTGCCGAGAAAGAGAAAAGGGAGAAAAGGAGGTCTCGAAATGAGGAAAGGTGTATTCATCGTGCTTTTGGGCGCCGCCCTGCTGGCCGCGGCGGGAGCCCTCAGCAACGCCGGCCAGCCGGAGACCCCACGCCGTTGGGGCTGCCACCGGTGCCGATCCCGGCGGACAATCCGCAGACACCGGAGAAGATCGCGCTCGGTGAAAAGCTCTACAACGAGACGCGATTCAGTGCCACGGGTGAAGTCGGCTGCTTCACCTGCCACGACCAGAAAAAGGCCTTCACGGACAGTCCCCTCAAGACCTCTGAAGGCATCAACAAACTCACCGGCACCCGCAACTCACCGACCGTGATCAACTCGGCCTACTTCACGAAGCAGTTCTGGGACGGCCGCTCGCCCGACCTCGAAGACCAGGCGCTGCAGCCGTTCATCAACCCGGTGGAGCACGGGCTCAAGAACTACGAACCGATCCTCGAGATCGTGCGCACCGACCCCGAGTATGCCGAGGCGTTCAAGGAGGTCTTCGGAAAATCGGGCGAGGACATCACGATGAGGGAAGTCGTCCTCGCGATCGCTTCTTTCGAACGGACCGTCATCTCCGGGAACTCTCCGTTTGACCGCTACTATTTCGGGCGCGAGATGGACGCTCTGACCGAGCAGCAGATTCGCGGTTTCGACCTGTTCGTCAACCAGGGCCGTTGCGTCTCCTGCCACGTCGTCGAGCAGACTCAGGCTCTCTTCACCGACAACCGCTTCCACAACATCGGGGTCGGCATCAACGACATCCAAGCGGATGTGCCCAAGCTCGCCGACTCGTTCCTCAAGGCCGACCTGAACGCGGCGCAAGTTGATGTCGAGGTGCTGACCGACCCCAAGACCTCGGAACTCGGCCGGTTTGCCGTCAGTCACGGTTTTGATGACCTCGGGTCCTTCAAGACCCCGACCCTGCGCAACGTCGCCGTCACCGCCCCCTACATGCACGACGGCAGCATCGAGAACCTCAAGGACGTCCTCATCCACTACAACAACGGTGGCGTGACCGACGTCGGCGATCCCGTCAACGACTTCCTGTCCGGCGGCATTCGACCGCTCAATCTCGACGAGGATCAGATCGACGATCTGGTGGCGTTCATGGAGGCTCTGACCAGCCCCGAATTCGAGAAGCCGGCCGACGCAGCCGACGGCGAAAAGTAGAGGTGACACGATGACTGATTCAAAACTGACCCGACGTGGTTTCATCAAAGGCGCGGGCGTGGTGGCAGCGGCCAGCGCCCTGCCCGTCAGCATGGTGGAGCTCGCCTTCGCCGACCCGACCAAGAACTTCACGTTCGCCTACATCTCCGACGCCCATATCCAGCACATCTCGGGCGACCGTTTCGTCTACAACTGGGACCGCGGTCTGATCCGCGCGGTCGCCGAGACCAACCTGCTGGAACCCCGGCCGGACTTCGTCATGTTCGGAGGCGACCTGGCCCAGCTCGGCAACAAGGCCGAGCTCGACCACGGCGCCGGGATCCTGGCCAAGCTGAACTACGAGACCCACATGGTTCTGGGCGAGCACGACTTCTACCTCGACCTCGGCAAGTACTGGTCGGAGCTCTTCGGTCCCCACTGGTACAGCTTCGACCACAAGGGCGTCCACTTCGTGGTCCTCAACAGCATCCTCACCTACGACGAGTGGACGTTCGATCGCTGGCCTACGCCTGAGCAGCGGATGCTCGAAATGGCCGGTCTCGACAACCCCAACGGTTCGCCCTTCATGGTCGGCGAGAAACAGCGCCAGTGGCTGGCCAAGGATCTCTCGGGAGTCGCACACACCACCCCGGTCGTTGTCTTCTCCCACTCCCCCATCCAGAAGATCTACAAGGGCTGGAACTTCTGGACCGAGGACGCCGAAGAGGTGCAGGCCCTGCTCCAGCCCTTCGACGACGCCTCGGTGGTGTACGGCCACGTCCACCAGATCCAGTACAACCAGATCGGCAACATCAGCTTCAACTCGGTGATGGCCACCGCCTGGCCGTGGCCCTACCCGAGCACCTACGCACAGGCCGAGAGCCACATGCCGAAGATCACGGTGCCGATGAACCGCGCCAACCCGTTCTTCGAGCGCGACGCCACCGGCTGGCAGTTCATCAACGTCAAGAACGGCCGCGTCGATCTCGAGTTCAACCTCTACAGCAATACCAATCGAACCGTCGCATTCAATCCGGCGACCGGCATGCCCGAGGACACGAAATATCCAGGACCCGGCCAACCGGATCCCGCCGCAAACGCAGTACTAGGAGGCTTGCCATGTTCAAGAATAACCTTTGGGTCGCGGTCTCCTTCGTGGCTGCCGCGTTGTTTCTGATCGGCTACGGCCTCCAGGCCGACGAGTTCACGGACCAGGACCTGGAGCGCTGGCAGGGCGAATACATGACGGTTGTCACCGAAGGCCGTGCGCTGTGGGGCAGCCCGAAGCTCGGCACCAACGGCGTCGCCTGCGGCCAGTGCCACCCCAACGCCGCCAACACCCACCCCGAGACGTATCCCAAGTTCCAGCAACAGCTCGGCCGGGTCGTGGCCTTCCGCGAGATGATCAACTGGTGCATCATGAATCCGCTCGAGGGCAAGACTCTCGCCCTCGACGACCGCCAGATGATCGCTCTCGAAGCCTACGCCACCTACGAACGTCGGGGAGTGGCGCTCGACCCTGGCAAACACTGATCACGGACATCCAACGAAACGAAGCGGGCGCCACGGCGCCCGCTTTTTTGCTTCCCACAGATATCCGTAGGGGCGGGGTTTAGCCCGGCATCCCGGCGTTCAGAGGCGACGTTCCATCGAGAACGCGAGGAGGGGATAAACAGCTCCCCTACGGCTTTGAGGAACGACATTCGTCCCAAGAAATCGTCGCTACTGCGCGGCGCCGCCCTCGGGGGGTCCACCCTGGAAGGACTGCAGGGCGAGATACTGTTCGCCGAAACGCTTGACGTGCTCCGACTGCTGATCGAACTGGTCCCAGTGCCCCTCTTCAGCCGCCACCAGCTCCTCGAAGAGCTTCTTGGTCCCCGAGTCCGCGTTCTGAGCGCACTCGTTGGCAAAGCGGTTGTACATCTGAATGGCGTCTTGCTCCAGAGCGTCGGCCTTCTTGAGCATGTCTTCCGCGTCGTGGATCTTCTCGATCTCGCGACCCACCTTCATCTCGACGTCACCGCCGAGAAAGAGGATGCGTTCGGCGATCATCTCGGCGTGCTGCATCTCCTGGATCGCGGTCATCTTCAACAGGTTGGCGAGCGGCGCGTAACCGAGGTCGTCCAACCGGAAGTGGAAATACATGTACTGGTGGATGGCCGCCAATTCGTCGGCAATGGCGATATTGAGAAGTTCGATGCTCTTTTCGTACATGGTTGATCCCCCTTCTGTCGACACGGAATTCTACACCGCCATGGCACGACCGGCGAGCGAGCGAACCCATTGCACCTGTTTCGTCGTACGGCCAGTGAAGTAAAACGCCTCAGCGTAAAAATTCGGTCGGTTGCCGCGCAAACGGCCGTTCTGGCTGCGGTGCTCGCGTCGTCCCTCTTGATCTCAGGCTCATCGGAATCGCAGAAGGCGCCAGGGATCGCCACCGACCGAACACGGCCAGATCTTCGACGCGGCCTCGGACACTCTCGGACGCGACGACGTCCCGGCGGGACGGGACACGGTGGTGGAGGACGCAATCCGATGGATCGAGGGCCGCTGGCCGCGGCGGCCGACGGCGCGCCTCCGGCCCTGACCCCGATCGGGCGCCACCTCGCCCGGCAGAAATCAACCCCTTTGGGGTGTGCATCCACTTGACAAAATAGAATCAAAAAACGAGACTTTCGATATCATGCAGTCTTCTGATTAAGAACCTGGTCATTTCGAGGGTCCAAAAATTGATCGCGCGCAAACACGAAGGAGGTGTCATGTTCCCACCTTACCGTCGCTCCACTTCCATGTTTCCGATCGAACCGCCCGAGCACACGACTCGCGTGCACCTCGCCCGGATTGTGTCGGTCGCCATCGTTTTTGCAGCACTGGCATATCCTGCGCAGGCGCAAGAAGAAAAGGGCTGGTCCTGGGGCCCCGAGATGCGCCTCAATCTGGTCAATACCAACCCCTGGGTGATTGGAATCCATCCTGAAAGCGGCTGGCAATTGACCATCGACATGCAGGCAAAAAACCGAGAGCTCCTCGGGATCGGAGTCGAGTGGTTTCCCCCATATTTTCCGAAAACCGATAAGAAGGGGTTCCTGGTCCTGGACGACCCCGATCACTGTCCTTCGTTCATCCCATTTTCGGGCCAGATTGGGACCTTCAAGATCTACTATTGCAACGGTACACCCGATCCCGAACTCCCGGGTTGCGTCCCGCCCGACTGGCGGCCGGCTCTGCAAACCGCGGGAATCGACCCGTGTACTGGTTCTGTCCCTGCATGGCTGACGGAGAGCCTGCTCTGGGAGAAGGACGAGACCTGGGTCGAGTTCACACCCGGTCTGAGCACGATGGATCCCGTCGGCACCGGCACAGTCGTTCCGATCGAAGACACCGAGGAGGAGCGGCCGTTGCTCTGGAGGTGGGCGGGGAGCTGGCGATTGGCGCCCTACGGACCCTACCTCGGAACGGTCGGTGACGACGTCAGGTACGGAAGCTGGCGGCGCATGCCCGGTTTGGTGGTGGTGGCCGACCACGGGCCCGGAGTTCGTTTCAACCTGCCTGCGGAGGGCGAGACTGGGCCGGCGCCCGACTATTTCGACCTCATCGAACCGCGCGAGGCGTGGAACATGGCCGGTTTCTTCCAGTCGGCGGCGTACTCGCTCATGGGCGGGACCCGCGAGACCTCGTTGATGGCCCACATGAACGTACCCTACGGAGTGTTTGCACCGGTCATTTTGTACGACAACAACATCAGCCTTCCAACCGTCGACGACGCCGGGGTTTTGTGCGGAACGGACGACGCCCTGTACCGGGTGGATGGCGGGCCCCTCACCTGTTGGGAAGGCGGAGGCTCGAGGAACATCGACCCGATCGCCAATGAGACCGTCGTGACTGTGCGGGTCTTCATGCTCGACGGCGTTGCACCCGATATCCTCGTCGACATGGACGGCAACGGAAGAATCGACATCCACGACGCGGAACTGATGGGTTTCGACCCGGTCTCGAGTCAGCAGACGACCCGATTCACACAGTACTTCGAGATCCTCTGCGACCACTCCTACGATTTCGACGGCGACGGCCAGGGCGGCACCTGCGCTGCCGGCGCGCGGCCGGGAGGCCTCACCCAGCCGCCGCGATAGTCCGAGAAATGCGGTCTAACCGGGGCCCTCGGCGAGGCGCTGCGCCTTGCCGAGTTCCGGCAGGCCACCGTCGGCGCCGCGCCACAAGGCGAGGAACTCGCGGGCCTGGGCGGCCGACTTGTCGGGACGGCCCATGGCCTCCAACACCTGCGCCAGCACCAGCCGTGCGCGCGTGCGGTCGAGCATGAGATCGAGGCGCGGGTCGGCCATGTCCACCGACTCCGCAGCTTGACGGGCGGCGGCCATCGCCTCGGGCAAACGCCCGGCGGCGAGAAAGGCCTCTGCCAGACCGAGGCGGTACACGGCGTACTCGTAGCCCTCGGACGCCACTGCCAGCGAGAGCCGCTCTACCGCACGCCCGGCCTCTCCTCTTGCCAGCAGCGCCATCCCCTCGAGATAGGCCGCCGCCTTGTCCTCGGTGCGATCGGGATCGTCCGGCCGGCAGGGCGTTGCCCGCCACCTGCCGACGCTGTTGCGCGCACCGCCTCGAGATCGCCGAGCCGCAACTCCAGAAACCCGCGGGTCACCAGGTAGCGGGTCGGCACGCCCGGCGCCCGCTCGATGGCACGATCGATCAGACGGCGCGCCGCCCGGACATCACCGAGTTCGGCGAGACAGTCGCCGCGCACCGCCAGGGCCATAGCCTCGCGCACCTGCTCCGCTTCGAGCTCGTCCTCGAGCGACGCCAGCACCTGTTCGGCCTCACGGAATCGCCCGCCGGCCCGCAGCACCGACGCCAGCCCGAAGGCCGCGTCGAGACGGTCCCTCGGCGCCGCGCTTCCGTTCTCCACCAGCGACCGCAGGCTCTGCTCGGCATCACCGAAGCGCCCCTCGAGCGCCTCGACAACCGCCAGGCTGTTGGTCGCGAGTTGGAACGCGGGGTCCGCCGCGATGGCCGCCCGGTATTCGTCCGTCGCCAGGTCGAGCTCACCCTGGGCCCGGTAGGCGTCACCGAGGGAGGCGTGGCCGTTGGCGCTGTCCGGCTCCAGCTCCACATACCGCTGGAGCTCGACCACGGCACCGGTGTAGTCGCCCTTCGCCAGATGTGCGTAGCCGAGCATACTGCGCACCACGCCGTCGTCCGGGGCGAGTCTGGCGAGCACCTTGAGATCTGCGATCTCTTCGTCGTAGCGGCCGCTGTCGTGCAGCACTCCGGCCAGGAGGTGACGGGCGTCAGTGTCGTAGGGGTAGACCTCGACAAGCGCCCGGTACTGGGTCAGAGCGTCGTCGATCCTCGCCTCGAACTCGGCCTCGGCGGCACGCACATAGCGCGCCTCGCGGTCCGAAAGCCGGTCGATTTCGGCCGCCGCCCTTTTGATTTCGCTCAATGCCTCGTCCCGCCTTCCCGTGGCCCCGTACACCCAGGCCAGCCGGTAGCGAGCCATCGTGAAATCCGGCGCCAGACCCAACGCCTCGGAAAACCCCCGCTCGGCTTCGTCGTATCGCCAATCGGCGAAGGCCCTCAGCCCCGTCAGATAGGCGCGATAGGCCTCGGGGTTGTCGGTCGCGAAGTCGGCGGAGAAGACGTCGATGTTGTCCTCCGGAGGCAGCCCGAGCCCCTTGCGAGCTTCGGCGGCCACCTCGTCGGCGCACCCGAGCAGCCCCTCGGTCGAAAGGCCATCGAGCCGCAACGCCGCCAGGTTGCGGCCGGTCCCGGTCTCGACAACGCGCGCCGCCACAGTGATCCCAGAATCACCGGGCAGGAATTCACCCGAAACGAGAACGTCAAATCCACCTGCCGACTCGGCAATCTCGTCCGACACCACATGTAACAATCGCGAACCGGTGAGCGCGTCGGTCACCAATCTGGCAACGGCCTCGCCGTACCAGTCCAGATTCGGGTCCCCGGTGCGGTTGAAGAAGTCGGCCACGGCCACGACAAAAAGCGGCTTCTGCGAACCGGTCGCTGGAGCCTCCCCACCTCCAACCGACGCGATCGGGGGCGATTCGGTTCGGCTGAGAACCCACCATCCGGCCGCCACCGCCAACACCGCCGCTGCCACACCGATCATCACGCGGCGCGCGGTCGAAACCCGGGGCATTGACGGTGCTGCCGTTTGACGACCGCCGGAAACCGCGGTTCGTGCTTCATCAAAGCCGCTCGCACTCAGGACGAGGGTCTGCTGCTCCATCCCGAGGTCCACCAGCAGTTCGCGAAGACTCTGGTAACGCTGATCCGGCTCGCGCCGCAGGCACGTGCGGATCAACTTCTGGAGATCCTCAGGGGCGTCGGCGCGGAAATCCACCACCGGACGAACATCCTGCGACAAAATTGCAAACATAATGGCGGTGGGATTGTCGCCTGCAAAGGCGCGCGCTCCTGTCACCATTTCGTACACGATGGCGCCGAGCGACCAGATGTCGGATCGGGGATCGACCGTCTCCCCCTTCGCCTGCTCCGGCGACATATAAGCCGGCGTCCCCAGGGTCGCCCCGGTCTGCGTCATCTGGGTGGCATCACTCAGCTTCGCGAGCCCGAAGTCGAGGATCTTCACTCCACCGGGTGTGAGCATGATGTTGGCGGGTTTGATGTCGCGGTGGACCACCCCCGCCTCGTGAGCGGCGGCGAGACCTTCCGCGATCTGGATGGTGATCGCACGCGCCTCGTCGAACGGGATCGGCCCTCTCAGGATTCTCTCGCGGAGGGTTTCCCCAGCACAATAGGCCATGGCGATAAACGGTCGACCATCCTCGCACTCGCCGATTTCGTACACCGTGCAGATCCGCGGGTGGTCGAGAGCCGACGCCGCCCTGGCCTCGCGCAGAAAACGCTCGCGGGCGTCCGGCGTGGCTTCGTCCAATTCCGCTGTCAGAAATTTCAGTGCGACCGTGCGACCCAGGCGTCGATCCTCGGCACGGTAAACAACACCCATACCGCCCCTGCCGAGGCGGTTCAAAACCTTGTACTGGGAAACCGTCTGCCCTTCCATCGCTCCCAATCCGGCGGCGGTTTCGTGACGTGGGCGCGCGTGAAAACCCTTTGCGCGACCGCAGATCTCAGAAGCCGTCGGGAATCCCCGTCCCAGTATAGAGACTTCGCGGCGCGCCGGAGACTTTCCGACCGCCGACCCGAACTGCTACCATCGCCGGGTGCGCTTCGGTCTGCTCATCGCCGTTCTCGTGATCATCGCCCTGTATCTGGTGGGCGGCGTCTTCCGCTACCTCCGGCAGGAGTTCCAGGGACCGCGCGACAAGGACCGGCCGAAACCCCAGAGATGACGGTGAGTCGCCCGGGACGATCGCAGCAGACCCCACCCGCCCGGCACGCGGGACGCGTGCCCCACAATCGGCCCGGCTCTGAAGCGGTTGTGGGGCAGCCGTCCCGGCTGCCGGGCGGGCGGTCGAGAGGGCGGTGCCTCTAATATTCGTGTGGACTTCCGCACCCACCCAACCCGCCCGGCACGCGGGACGCGTGCCCCACAATCGGCCCGGCTCCGTAGCGATTGTGGGGCAGCCGTCCCGGCTTCCGGTCGGGTGGTTGAAAGGGCAGGTCCTCTGATGTTCGCGCAGGTTCCCGCACCCACCCCACCCGCCCGGTACGCGGGACGCGTGCCCCACAGATGCCGGGAAGGTGGGAGAAGTGACCTGCATCACATCGCCGCGCCCGCCGTTGTTGCTATCACTCAGGGGTCTGGAGGGGCTTCGTATGAAGAAGATCAGCGCGACACTGCCCGACTCGTTGGTCGACGGCGTCGACCGCGCGGCAAAAACCCTCGACTCGTCACGGACCCAGATCTTCCGACACGCGCTCGAGACCTACCTTGCGGACCTGGATGACGAGTTTACGAGGTCCCTGGTCTTGCCCGCCGCCGAAGTCCTGCTCCTCGACTGGGACGATGTCGAGCAGACCCTCCTCGCCGCGGACTAATTCGCTCTCTCCAGCGTCTCTCGAACCACACGGGCGGCCTCCGCGACTGCCGAATCAGAATCGTCGAGTGCGCTCTCGAGCGCTTCACGAACCGGTTTCTTGTCTTCAAACAGCACCAGCGCCCTGACCGCGTTGCGCCGAACCTCGGGGTCGATGTTCTGACAGAACCTCCGCACCGTTTCGAAGGCCTCATCCTCCTTGATCACGCCGAGGCACATCAGTTCGGTCAGCACCGACGCTGCGGCTTCGACCCCGCGCCGATCTTCGCCTTCAAGCGCGCCCAACAGGACTGAAGCGCCGTGGTCGTCATCGCCATAGACCAGGGTCAACGCGGCAAGGTGCCGCACCGTCTCCGACTGATCGGTGAGCGCGCGCTCGATCCGGGGATCCTGCGCGGCGCCGATATTTACCAGCACGACCAGCAAATCATCCATCCGCTTCGGGTGAAGTCCCTTGGCGGCCCGCTGCACCACCTGAGGAATCAAATTCGTCTCGCCCAGCCTGGCGACGCAGTTGACGGCATTGGCGTAGCGCTCCCGAAACTCCGAGTCAGCGCCGACGCCAGGGTCCAGCGGCGGCGTGCGAAGACTCTCGGCGTTGAGTGCCACCTGCACGAGATCCGAAAACTCCTCCTGACCGCAATCATGCGAGCCCCCCGATGACCCGGCCTGGTAGGCGACCACCATCCTCTGTCCCACCCGGAGCGCGCGACCCTCGACGGTCACACCAATCTCGCGATAGAGCCGGCTGAACTTCACCGATCCGCCGGGCGAGGTCAGACTCCACAGCCCGATCAGAACCACGATCACCGCTGCTGCCACCGCCGCCGCCTTGAGACCGAGATTCCTGGAAAGACCCTCGGCGATTTCCTTGACCGGCGCGACCCTGACCTGCCGCGCTCTTCGTCTGGCCTGCTCGTGGGTCTTTTCCTGCTCCTCGGTCCGGCTCTCGTCGCGGAGCTTCACCAGCCGCTCGAGCTCCTTTTCAACGCGTTCGGGGGTGAGCCAGCCGAACCCGCGCCGTCCCAGATCCTCGATCAGCATCTCGAGCTGATGATCAGACCACGTTGGTCGCCCTTCCTCGGCGGAATCGTACTCACGCTGTCTCAGAAACACCTGCAGGAAGGGACGAACCCGGTCGTCCCACTGGCCGCTCTCGACGAGCTCCGGCTCCCAGTCGAAAAACCACAAACGGGCGCTGCCATCCGCCCCGACCGAGGCCGCCGTTCCGCCGTCCCGATCGATCACCAGATCGGCGACGGCCCCCTCGTGTCCCTTGACCACCCGGACCGCGCTGCCCGTGCGGACGTCCCACAGGCGAACGGTGGCATCCTTGCCCGCCGAGAGCAGGTGGCGCGCATCGGGTGTGAAGGCCACCGCCAGCACCGCGTCATCGTGACCTGTAAGGGTGCGCCACATCCGTCCGCTTTCGAGGTCCCACAATCGTACGGTGCCATCGTCACCGGCTGACGCCACGAGCCGGCAGTCGGGACTGACGTCGACGGCGTGGACCATCCCCTCGTGACCTTCCATCCGCCGCAATTCGACCCGGCGGCGGAGGCTCCACACTGTGACCAGGCTGTCCCATCCGCCTCCCACCAGAAACCGTCCGTCCGCGCTCACGGCAAGATCCGACACCGCGTCGTCGCATCCGCCGACGGTCTCGGCGCGGGCGGTCTCGTCCAGCCGCCACATGCGGACGACTTTGTCGTCTCCCGCTGCGATCACCGACTGGTCTCCCGGTGCAAAAACCACAGACCGCACTGCTGCCTCGCCGCCGCCGAAGCTGTAGCGTCGTTCGCCGTCGGCGCTCCGCCACACCCGGACCGAACCATCGCGCGACGCGGTCGCCACCAGCTCGCCATCACCACTCACGGCGAGGGTGGTCACACCCTGTTGGTGGGCTGCGATGGCGAAGACCTCCTCGCCGCTGCGCGCGTCGAAGCCGGCCAACGAACCATCGGCGCCGCCGACCAGTATCGTCGTCCCGTCAGGCGTCAGACCGCACGCCGTCAGGGGGCCGCGCCCGCCGCTGATTCTGCGCAGCTCGACGACGGCACGGGACTCGGCTTTCGGGAAGTGGGCCAGCACCCCGTTCCACAGGTCGAGGGCCTCCTGGTGGAGCTCGTATCCCGGGACCTCCCGGGCTTGTCGCAACGGACCCACCGCCTCAGCCACCGCGTCGGAGCGCAGAAGCTCGCGCGCCCGTCCCAGGTGCTCCTGAAACTGAAGCTCTCGTCGCGCGAGCTCGCCCGATGCCGCCGATTCGGCGAGGACCAGCGGCAGGGGCGAGGCCGCGGGTTCGGGCATCGGCACCAGGTTGACGTGCGAGCCGAAGGCTGCGATCAGCCCCGAACCGTCGGCCGTCGCCGCCAGATCCTGGATGGGATTCGCCAGTCGGATCACCCGCTGGGACTCGCCCTTTTCCAGCGACCACAGCCTCACCGTGCCGTCCTCGCCACCAGCAGCGATCGACTCGCCGACAGCGACCACCGCGGTCGCGGCTCCCCGGTGGCCGCGCAGAAAACGGATGTTTTCCCCGGTCGCCGTGTTCCACACACCGATGAGACCGTCGAATCCGGCGGTCAGGGCCACCCGTCCACCTGCCGCAACCGCCACGCTCCGGATGGGCCCCCGGTGTCCCTCGAACACGTGCACCGAGCGTCCCTCAACGTAATTCCACAGTCTCGCCGTGCCGTCGGCGCTCGCGGTGACGATCAGGGGCTCGGTGGGGTGCCAGGCCAGCGCGCTGATGAAGGCATTGTGCCCCTGCAAAGTGCGCTCGCACTCGCCGCTCTGGACGTTCCACAACCGGAGCGCGCGGTCGGATCCGCCGCTCGCGATCGTGCCTCCGTCGGCGGAGAAATCGACACAGGTCGCCACCCCTGGATGGGCGCGAAAGCTCCGCAACCGCCGCCCCGTGTCGAGGCTGAAGACCGTCAGCGGTCCGTTCTCCAGACCCACCACGAGGGCGCCGCCGGCCGCCGCCATCGATCGCCCCTGCCGCGCCGGCCCGCCGAGGTCGATCCGGAGGTCGGGGCGGTCGCCGTTCACGCCCCAGATGAAGGCCTCCGCCCCTGCGGTCCTCACCACCACCCGCCCGTCGTCCGCCACCAGCAGGCTCTGGACCGGCGCCGTGTGGTCCATCGCCCGATCGACACGGTGGCCTGGCAGGTGGGCCGCCACCGCGTCGGCCAGGTTTTCGGTCAGATCCCGATCGAGCGCCCGCGCCGCATTCAAAGCCTCGTCCGCCGTCCCCCGTTCGCCCGCGAGCGCGCAGCACTCGGCAAAGGCGACCATCGCCGGGAGATCGGACGGGCTGTCCTCCACCACGCTGCGCAGGAGCTCGCCGGCGCGTCCGGTATCCACCGCCGACGACGAGGCGCGGCCGGCCGCCAGCATCGCTAAGGCGCGTGTTCGTCGCACCGCCAGACGTTCACCCTCGTCCGAGGGAAGTACGTCGAGAACCTCCAGCGCTCCCACCGGGTTGTCGAGCAACAGGCGCAACTTCGCTCGCAACAGACCCGCGTGGGCCGCATTCGCCCCCGAGCTCTCCGCTTCGCTCAACCGCCGCTCGAACTCGGCATCGGTGAGGCCCAACCGACGCCACTCGAAAAGACCGGCGTTGAAGGTGGCCTCGAGGTGGGTCGGGTCGATTTCGAGGGCCTCGCGGAAACTCGCCGCCGCCCGGTCCGCCAGACCGAGGGTGACGAAGGAGGCGCCCCGGTTCGACAGCGAGTCGGCAAGCAGCTGGGTGCGCTTCGGTTCTGGTCTCGGGTACGGTTTGCCGGCCACCTGCTCGTACACCGCGACCAGCGTCTTCCGGATCTCGGCGAATGTCTGCGGCCGGCCCTCGGCGTCCTTGGCCAGACACGACTGCATCAGAGCCGCCAGACGGTCGTCGATACCGACACCGAGAGTGCGCGGGTCCGGAGGGGCGTCGCGCAGGTGCATCCGCATCAGGCTGCCGAGATGGGCCTCGCGGGTCTGCGATGCGGCGTCTGATTTCATGACGAAGGGACGCCGTCCACAGAACACCTCGTAGAGCAGACAGCCGTAGGCGTACACGTCGGTGGCGACCGTGCCCCGCTGGGCCTGCCGCCACAGCTCGGGCGCCATGTAGGGAGGCGTGCCCACCAGCCCGCCGGCCGCGGTCACCGTTTGCCACGAACCCGTCGCCACACTGTCCTGCGGGCGGGCGGCACTGGGAAGCGTGGGGTCGAGCTGATCGCGGACATCGACGTGGTCGCCGCTCTCCACGATCGTGTGGGACCGGACCAGACCGAAGTCGGTCACCCGGGCGACGCCGTCCGTGGTCAGGAGGATGTTGGCCGGTTTGACGTCGCGGTGGACCAGACCGCGGTGCTCGACGCCGTCGTCGTCGGTCCACGGGAAGGTGTTGGTGTAGTCGAGCCCGCTCGCGATCTGGATCGCGATGTCGAGTTTTTCTTCGAGACCGGGCGTGTCCTCGCGCTTCAGCCACCCGGTGAGATCGCCGCCGTCCACGTACTCGATAAAGAGCCGCGGCAACCCGCCGATCTCCTGCAGGTAGTACGCGCAGCAGATGTTGGGGTGGACCCCGAGCGCGACCCACGACTCCGCCTCGCGCTGGAACCGCGCCCGGCCGTCGGCCGTCGCCAGCATCGAGGGCAACGGAGTCTTGATGGCGACCATCCGCCACAGCTCGCGATCAAAGGCGATCGCCACCACCGCCATCCCGCCGCGGGCCGTGGCGTGCACCTCGTAGCGGCCGTCGATCACCGACCCCGCCTGCCAGCCGCGGCGGGTGTCCGGGATGGCCATGGTGGCAAAGCTCTTCGGCGCCTGCGACTCCACCGACGCACGGCGGGTCACATCCGCGAGCGCGGGTTGCGCCGCCGCCGTCACCGCCGGGGGCTCCATGGGTCCCTGAGTCACAGTGTGTGCAGCGTCGAGCCCGGCCAGGGCGCTCTGCCTCCAGCTCTTAGCCGAGGCGGATCCCGGGTCGAGCTCCAGGCAACGGTCGAAAGCCGAGACTGCTTCGTCGAGCCGCCCCAGCCGGAACAGGCAGTAACCGCGGTTGAGCCACGACTTGGCGTGGCCGGGGTAGCGTTCGCACCACGACTCCAACAGCGGCAGCGCCTCGCCCCACCGCTCTCCCTTGAGCGCGGTCACGATGCCGAGTTTGAGCTCTTCAGTCCGTTGATCCACGACCTCTCCAGAATAACGTCATCGCTCGGTAACTTCGGTCCCAACGTACGTTGGATTTCGGGGGCCGCGAGTTCTGCGCGAGGTCCAGGCAAAAGCTCAGCGCAGCCAGCGCCGCGGGACCCACACGTCCAGGTTCGCAGACGGCCCATCGAGGATGCGCACCTTGGCCTCGCGGTCTTCGTTGGCATAGGCGAGGACGCGGACCCGGGTTCCCGCCTCGAGCTCGAGGTACTTTTCCTGGTTGGTCATCAGCGACGAAACGCCGATCTGGATCGCGCCGGTTCGCATATCCACCAGCGCACCCACCGATTCGTGGTCGAGCGCCACCATCACCGGCCGCGTCGTCCCGGTGTCAACCGAGGCGATATCTCCGACCGCGTGCCCCTCGCGGAAGGCGGTGGCGGGCTTGCTGTCGTCATCACCGCCCATCCAGGCCAGAAAGCCGGCCAGTGGGATCAGCAGCAAGAGCAGCGGCAGGAAACGCTTTGCGCTCTTTTCCGGGGCCTGTGAAGAGCTCGCCGGTACGTACGTATCGACTTCAGCGCCGCCTTCAGGCACTCCCGCTACGAACTCGGTGCGGCAGGTCGTGCACTTGAGCGTCCGACCGGCATAGCGGTCGTGGACCTGCATCTGGGCGCCGCACTTTTCACAAAGATGAACGTAGGCCGACATGTCGTGCCCCCTGACTCCGCCCATTCGAGTTTACCAAAGGGGTCGGAGGCCAAATGTGTCGGACGACACCGCCCTGCCGGATTACACCTTGGTGGTGAACCAGACCGTCGGTTGGCCCTTGACGCCGGCGGCCGTCATCACCTCGCGCACACGCGAACTCTGCACGAAGGCCTTCGCCGCGTCCATCGTCTCGAAGTGGTGGTAGATGGTCACGTCGTTCGGGTCGCCCTCGGTCTGGTAGACGCCGTGGCCGGTA
>CAVUHO010000013.1:0-8354 GCA_963741385.1 Candidatus Sulfomarinibacteraceae bacterium | reverse complement strand
GTTGCTCGACCAGGGTGGGTGGGGCGGTTTGGCCAAATTTCGATCCGCGGAAAGGGGTGCGGCTGGTGCAGGGTATGCGGTCATGTCTCCGGCTTCCCGAGTTGGCGTTCCGATTACACAGCACCATCCACCGGCGTGCGCTGTTCTGTCGCGTATACGGAGGTGACAGGCGATCCATCCATCGGCGACCCAGACTGTTGGCCACGCCGTCGCCAAGCGATGGTCGAGGCAGGTCACATCTGCGGCCACTACAGTAATCCGTCGATTCCTCCTCCAGTTTTCACCCTCCGCCGGGCGGCCAGGACGGCTGCCCCACAAGCGGTCATCGATCCAGGTCCAGTTGTCGAGCACGCGTCCCGCGTCTCCGGGTTCCAGTGGAAACGAGAATTTCCCAATTCCTAATTCCTAATTCCGAACTTCCGAATTCCGAATTCCTCTCCATCCTTGCTATTCTTTGCGCTTGCACTTTTACGACCAGGGGTTACCATGAAAGCTCGCACACACTCTTCTGCTCTGTGATCCTGGTTCCGACCGCGGCCGCCTCTGCCGAGGCGGCGGTCTCTTCGACTCGCTTGAATACCGGTTCGTCGGCCCCTTCCGCGGCGGTCGGTGACCGCGGTAGCGGAGTACCGGGCGACGCCATAACCTATTACATGGGTTCGACGGGTGGCGGCATGTCGAAGACCGCCGACGCGGGGCTGACCTGGTTCAACGTTTCCGATGTTCGTGCGTGCGCTCAAACCGAAAACGAAGCCCGAGATCATGGGCGAGGTGGATCCCACCATGGCCAGGCTCGGTCTGCTGCGTGAGCCCAACGGTGGATTGCCCGACGGCATCCGTTCGGAGCGCCGTCCAGCGACGCCTTCGACACCGCCTCGATCGGCGCCATCGCAGTCGCGCCCTCGGACGCCAACGTGGTCGCTGTCGGCACCGGTTCAGCGTGCCCCGCGGCAACGTCTCGCCCGGCGACGGCGTGTACAAGTCCACCGATGCCGGCGGCACATGGCGCCACATCGGGCTGCCGGAAGCCGGTCAGATCGGTCGCATCGTCGTTCACCCGGCGGACCCCGACATCGTGTACGCGGCCGTGCTCGGCCGCATCTTCGGTTCGAACCCCGAGCGCGGCGTCTACCGTCGACCAACGACGGTCGCACCTGGTCAAGGTCCTGTTTGTCCAACGAGGCCGGCGCCGTCGACCTCGCCATGAACCCCTCCAACCCGCGCATCCTGTATGCGGCGATGTGGCAAGCCGGCGCCGCCGTGGAACCTAGTCTCGGGCGGGCCGGGAGTGGGCTCTACAGAGCACGCGACGGCGGCGACACGTGGGTAGAGCTCAGCGAAGGGCTGCCCGAGGGCGTCAAGGGTCGAATCGCCGTCGCCGTGTCACCGGCTGCACCGGATCGGGTGTGGGCGCTGGTCGAAGCAGAGGAGGGAGGCCTCTATCGTTCCGACGACGGTGGCGAGAAGTTCCGTCTCGTCAGCGCCGACCGCGAGCTGCGGCAGCGGGCGTGGTACTACACCCATCTCGAGGCGGACCCGCGGGACGCGGACACGGTCTGCGTGCTCAACGTCATCTTCTCGAAGTCGATCGACGGCGGCGAGGCCTTCGTCCGATTCGCTCCCCGCACGGCGACAATCACGGGCTCTGGATCGATCCGACGACTCCACGACATGATCCAGAGCAATGACGGCGGCGCCAACATCACCTTCAACGGCGGCGGGACATGGTCACCCAGGCCAACCAGCCGACCGCCGAGCTCTACCAGGTGACGGTGGATAACCAGCCGCCCTACTCGCTTTACGGCTGCCAGCAGGACAACAGCGCGGTGGCGTTCCGAGCCGCGCTTCCCGGCGCATTGACCGCGAGGATTGGTACGAGCCGGCGGGTTGTGAAACGTCGACGGTCGCGGTCGATCCGCGCAACCCGAATATCGCCTACGGCGGCTGCTCGGCGGCTTATCGGCCGCTTTGACCGCGAGCTCGAGCACACGCAGGAGATGACGGCGTGGCCCGAGATGCGGTGGGGCGCAGGCGAAGGACCTCAAGTACCGATTCCAGTGGAACTCGCCGATCCGCATCTCGCCGCACAACCCGTCGTCCTCTACCGCTGCGCCAACTTCGTCCTCCAGTCGACCGACGAGGGGCGCACCTGGTCGGAGATCAGCCCGGACCTGACTCGTGACGATCCGTCGACGCAGGGCTCCGCCGGCGGCCCATCACCAACGACAACACCGGGGTCGAAATCTACGGTACCGTCTTTGCGATCGAGGAATCCCCGCAAGCCGGCGTGCTGTGGCCGGCAGCGACGACGGACTGGTCCACGTCTCTAATGACGGCGGCGCGAACTGGCGAAGTCATCACCCCGGCGGCGATGCCCGAGTCGGGAACCGTCATGCCATCGAGTTGTCGGCGACGACCGGCCGCGCCTTCGTCGCCGTTCACCGCTACCGCGAGCGACTCGGCCCTACATCTCCACACCAACGACTACAGCACGACGTGGAAGACGGTTGACGGACGGGCGCAACGGCATCCCCACCGACCACTGCGTGCACGTCATGCGCAAGAACTCCGAGTGCACGCGTGCTGTATGCCGGTACCGGGAAGTGGATGTACATCTCGTTCGACGACGGCGCGAAGCTGAAACCGCTCCAGCTCAACCTGCCGGTCACGCCGATCACGACCTCGCCGTCAACGCAGCGATATCGTCGTCACCACCAGGGGAGGTCCTTCTGGATCCTCGACGATCTGACGGTCTCTGCGCCAGATGGCCGATGAACCTTGCCTGCCGCGCCCCACCTTTCGCCCCGCACGGTGGTGCGCTGGGTCGAGGTTCGGTGGCGGCGGCCGCGGCGCGGTGGGCCAGAACCCCCCCTTCGGCGCGGTGGTGCACTACGTGCTGCCCGGCCGGGCTCGATGAGGAGGATGCAGACGAGGTCGTGATCAAGTTCCTCGACCCCGATGGCGAAGTCCTGCGCAGCCTCTCCAGCAAGACGCCCGAAAAGCGGGCGCCAGCCCGTTCCTGCGATTTCCCCCGGAGCTCGCCGAACCGCCGCTGCTCGATGCCCGTGCGGCGCCAACCGCGTGGTGTGGAACCTGGCCCTGCCGGATGCCGGTCTCGTGGAGGACGCGGTGCTGTGGGGTGAGCAGGTGGCCCAATCGTCCCACCCGGCAGCTGCCAGTCCGGGTGACGGTGGGCGAGTTCTCCGAGACCGCGACCTTTGACGTGGTGCGGACCCTCGGACGAACATCTCGCGGAGGCCTTCGACAGCAGTCCGCCCTCGCCCGGGAGATCTGGCAGGAGCTGACGAGGTCGCACGCCACGATCGAACGTATCCACGTCGTGCGCGGCCAGGTCGATGCCTCTCCGCGCACGTGGATGACGAGACCGTCACGGAAAAAGCGGACGAAATTTCGAAGGCCCTGACCGCCATCGAGGAGAAACTCACCCAGGTCAAAAACGAGTCAGCCAGGACGTGCTCAATTTCCAACCGCAGATCGACAACAACTCTCGAACGTCCAGAGCGTCGTCGAAACGCTCATGGAGCGCCGAATGTGAGCTCGCGAGAAGTCTTCGCCCTGCTCAAGCGCCAACTCGAGGGCTATGTCACCGAGCTGGATGTTGTTTGGCGGATCAGCTCCCGGAGCTGGAGCGGCTGCTTGAGGAAGCAAGGCGCCGAGGGTGGTGGTGCTCGTTAGAACACCCCCCGCCCCGGCAGCCGGGACGGCTGCCTCACAAGACGGCCCTGAAACGGCTTGTGGGGCGCGCGTCCCGCGTGCCCCACAATTTGGTCCGGTGCGATGTTGTGGGGCAGCCGTCCCGGCTGCCGGGCGGGCGGGGGAAACCCGGTTGCGAACCGAGGTCGAATCCCGTAACTCGATGGAGAAACGTTTTCCTTGAGGACATTGGCCTGGCCAGATGGAAGAATGGAAACGGCGGGGGAGCGGTTGATGGAGACTCGATGGTGAAGTTTTTGACGATGCTCTTTGTGGTCGCGCCGTCGTTGATGCCTCCGGTCGAAACCACTCAAACCCCCGTGCAGCTCGATACGCCTGAGCTGTGCTCGCGGCCCAGGACCGCGCTCGCCGGAACGCGCAAAGGCTGCCAGGTATCTGCAGCTCAAAAGCTCGAACGATCAGCTCGCGCTTCAGACCGACGTCCAGCACTACCGGCTCGAACTCGAATGTCAATCCTGCGAACCGTTCATCAACGGCCGCACCACCATGACGGTGGCGTGCGTCGAAGACGGGGTGACGGCCTTTCACTTCTGGCTCGACTCGATGCTGACCATCACCGAGGTGGAGGTCAACGGCGTTGCAGCCGGGTGGCATCGCCTCACCAACCCAACCGTTGAAGTGGAATTGGCATTGGTCTGTGACGCCGTTGCAGGTTTCGAACTCGCCGTCGACTACAAGGACTACCGCCGACCGCTGGTCTCGGGTCGATCCTGGACGACCCGGGCGGCTGGCGGTAAGCCCAACCCTTTCGAGGCCGTGGTTGGCCTACACCTGGTGGGCGGTCCAGGAGGACAGCCGCGACAAGGCAACTGGAAGCTCATGATCACCGTGCCGTCGGACTGCCGGTGGTCGCGAACGGCGTTCTTGTCGACACCACCTGGTTCGCCGGCAACCCCCAGCCTGCCGATCGGCCACCGCCTATCCCATGAGCCCCTATCTCTTCGCCTTTTCGGCCACCCGCTACACCACGTTCAGCGACAACTTCCACCACACCGGGGGATCGATGCCGGTTCGTTCTTCGTCACCCGGGCTCCGACGTTCCAGCAAACCGCGCGGGATGGCGGCGATCGGTGGACATCCTGACACCTCAGCAAGCTCTCGGTCTCTATCCCTTTGTCGACGAGAAGTACGCCTCTATCAGTTCCCCTGGCGCGGCGGCATCGAGCACCAGACCGCAACCGGCCGGGTCGGAACTCCGCGTTTTCAGAATCCCTGGCCGCCCAGAGCTCTCCCGCCAGTCGAGCGCCGACATGGTGACCTGCGCGACGTGGTCGGATATCTGGCTCAACGAGGGCTTTGCGACCTACTCGGTGGCCCTGTGGCTCGAGTGCCAGAGCGGAACGTCGAACCCGGGAGCCCTTCGCAGCTCCATGGCTCAGTCCCGCCTGACGAGCTCGACGAGGCGATCTACATCCGGAACCCGGTCATCTCAACAGGACTTCTTCAGCAATTCCGGCTCCCCAAGGTGCCTCGGTCCTTCACATGTTGCGGGGCGTGGTCGGGACCGAGACAGCTTTTGCAGCTCCTCGAAGCCTACCGCGAACAGTTCGAGTTCAGCGCGGCCACCAGCGAGGACTTCCGTCAGGTTGCCGAAGAGGTCTGGGACGGCGATCTCGGCTGGTTCTTCGACGAGTGGTCTACGGCGGCGGCGCGCCGGCCTATGCCTACGCAACGCGGGAGCACGAGATCGGGGGCCGACGCTATCTCGAGATCTCCCTCGAGCAGACTCGTCCGAAGGCGTATTTCGATGCCGCTGGAATTGAAATGGAAGCTGGCCAGGAAACTCACCGGGTCACCGTGTGGAACTCCGCCGCTCTCCGCACCTTCTGCTGCCGATCTCGGCACCGGTGAATGCGGACGAGATCGACCCGGACGCCTGGGTCCTGACCCGAGCGGTGACGGCCGCTGCCTTCACCGACGGCCCGCCGAAAGTGGTGGCGGTCGATCCGCGCCGGGCTCCGTGGTGCCCGCCGGCGAGCCATTTCCATGACCTTCACGTTCCACGAGGACGTGGTGGTGGACAGCTCGGCCTTCACCCTCCGGCGCATCGGCGGCTCCGAGTATGCCGTGGCGGTCACCTACGATGCCGACGCATGACGGCGACCGTCACGTCGCCGGCGCCCCTCGCCAGGACGCTACGAGCTCGTCGTCGCGACTCGGTCGTTGACGCCGAAGCGGCCTCGCCCTCGACGGTGAGTTGACGGCACCGATGAAGACCACGGCTCTGCCGAGTGGTGATGGGTCGCCCGGAGGAGATACAGTCATCGCCTTTGCCACGATAGGGACCCGCGGTCCGGCGAGGCGAAATACACCGGGCGATCAGGCTGCGGCCTGAAGGCCGATTTGGCCTTTGATTGATGGTCTTCAATCAGAATCTCGATCCGTCAAACATCTTGCACCGAGTCGCGTATCACCGGTG
Source organism: Candidatus Sulfomarinibacteraceae bacterium (assembly GCA_963741385.1). GTDB lineage: Bacteria > Acidobacteriota > Thermoanaerobaculia > Thermoanaerobaculales > Sulfomarinibacteraceae > Sulfomarinibacter. The sequence continues at coordinate 2,200 of CAVUHO010000013.1, read as the reverse complement.
TGCGCTAACAATTTCTTGCGCCCTGAAATGACTCCGGAGGTCCCATCAAAAGAAGTGTGTTGACGGTTCTAGTGCTATGGATGATGACCGCCCTGGCGGGTGCCGGCGAACCCATCACGATCGGCGAGACGATCACGCTGCAGTGAAAGGTCATGGGCGAGGAACGAACGATTCTGATCTCCACGCCGCCCTACGGCTTGGGAACCGAGAGGTATCCCGTGCTCTACATGACGACGGCAATCAACACGTCTCCACACCCGCGGCACGGTCGATTTCCTCGCCGCGAACGGTCTCATGCCACAGCTCATCATCGTCGGTGTCGCAAACACAGACCGCACGCGAGATCTCACACCGACCAGGGTGGAGACCCGAGAGGTCAACGGGCGGGTGATGCAAAATCCCACCAGCGGGGGTGCTGGGAAATTTCTCGATTTCTTTGCAAGCGAGCTCTTCCCCTAGATCGATGACACTATCGCACCTTGCCGATGCGCCTCTTTTCGGGGCACTCCTTTGGAGGCTTGTTTGCCCTAATGCGTTTTTTGAACGTCCGGAGTTGTTCAGGGCGGTGCTGGCCATGAGCCCGAGCCTGAACTGGGACGAAGACTTGCCGATTCGCCAGGCGACGTCGTTCTCCAAAACCATGCAGTCGCCAACGCGGCGCTCTTTGTCGCCATGGCCGATGAGGAGAGTGGAGACCCCAGACCCAAACCTCCTCGACCGGTGGGAACGGCCTTGGCCGCTGCGAAAGCAAAGGACTTCCGGTGGCAGGTGATGCGGATGCCGACGAAACCACGGGTCGGTGGTGCTGCGGGCCCAGTACTGGTGTTGCGCAACGTCTGGAGGGCTGGCGCCTCCCGACCGACCCCGAGACCCGGGTCTTCAACGGCAACCTCTAGAACCTCGAGCAACACATCGAGCAGTTGTCGAACGATATGGTTTCACCGTCATCCCGGTGAAAACGTGATCAACCAGTTGGGTTATCAGTTCCTGGGTCGAGAGGATTTCGACCGCGCGATCAAGATTTTCTCGTACAACGTCGAATCTTCCCGAACTCGGCGAACGTCTACGACAGCCTCGGCGAGGCGCTGGAAAACGCGGGCCGCGACGAGGAGGCTCTGGCGGCCTACTCAAGGGCGGTCGAGAACGCGACCAAGGCCGGCGACCAGCGTCTCGGGATTTTCACTGCGAACCGCGATAGGGCTCAAGAGCTCCTCTCGCAGACGAACGCGAACTGATGCTTTAACGAAACCACCCGGCTCGGCGCCGTGGCGGCGGGCGTCGCGGACAATTCTCGCCAGCTCCGCTCGCTCGGCGGAGATCTCGCCGTCGAGCTGTCGTAGCTTCGCCTCCGCGCGCTGGAGACTGGCCATGGTCTTGATGGTCAGCTTCTGGTTCCCGATGTCGATCTCGATCTCGAGCTGGCTCCGGCGCCGCTCGAGACCGGTGATCACCTGCTTCTGTTTGTTGTCGGCCGTCCGCCAGCGAGCGCGTTCGGACGGGCTCGCGGTCGAAGGCGTCGGGAGACGGTCCTTCCCGGTAGCAGATGTGCCGCCGATGGTGATCGTCCCACCGTCGGCGATCACGGACAGGGTTTCGGTCGAAATGACTATCCGTCCGGATGCATCGGCCACCCCAGATGTCTTGAGCGAAATCCCGCGTGCGTATTCCGCGAGGGTTCTGGTTCGTGGTGTCGGGGTGGGGGAGGGAGCATCGGCGGATTCGCCCGATACCGGCAACGCGCCGCTACCGATCAGGAACACTGTCCAGAAAAACTGTTGTGCACTGTAGATTTTCATACCGGAAATCCTTCCGGCGTGGACGGGATAGACAGATTCTACACTATAAGTGTGGCGGTCCTTCCGTGCGGGTCTGCATCCGGTCGCCGCGACAGGGGCGTGATTCGCCCAACAAGTTGAATGGCACCTTGCCGCAATTTCTGGTCGGACCAGTCGCGCTGCGGTTAGCTCAGTAGACATCCAGATCGATCGGAAAACGACTTCGCCGGTGAAGCTCTGTCGGATCTCGGCCAGAAGCTCTTCTTCGGTGGCGCCCCACATCAGCTGGTGGTAGAGCACCAACAGTTCGGGTTTCGCCCGCGCCGCAAGCTCGCCGAGCTCGACTCCGGAAGTGTGGGCCGCTGCGTGATAGGCCTGCCAGTCGGGGGTGCGGCGGTCCCACCCGGCCTTGGCGTAGACCTCGT
>CAVUHO010000012.1:0-15232 GCA_963741385.1 Candidatus Sulfomarinibacteraceae bacterium | reverse complement strand
TACCTATGAGGGCTGATGGCTGATAGACTCGATCGGCAAATGAGCTTCTTATTCCGGGCTTCGGTCGTCCTGCGATGGGCCTTGCTCATCGCCCTCTCGTGCGTCACTGCCGTGACCGTCGCCGCTCAGGACCGCATAGATTTCGACCGCCTCTCGCTCGAGCAGGGACTGTCGCAGAGCATCATCGAGTCGATGGTTCAGGACCAGAAGGGGTTCATGTGGTTCGCCACTGAGGATGGCCTCAATCGCTTCGACGGGTACCGGTTCACCGTCTTCAAGAACGTGCCTGGCAACCCCAACAGCCTCAGTTACAATGAGCTGAAAGCGCTGCATGTGGACCGCGACGGGATCCTCTGGGTGGGGATTTTCGAGAGCGGCCTCAACAGCTTTGACCCTTCGACGGAAGAGATCGTGAGGTACCGCCACGACGACGCCGATCCCGCTAGCCTGAGCGCCGACAGCGTCCGCTGTATCCTCGAGGACCGGTCCGGCCAGCTGTGGGTCGGCACCCAGGGCGGCGGGCTGGACCGTCTCGACCGCGAGACGGGCACCTTCCACCACTACCTGACGGACCGGGGGACGCCGGCCGCCGCCGGATACGACGACGTGCGGGCGATCTTCGAAGACCGGCAAGGCATCCTGTGGATAGGTACCAACGGCGGCGGGCTCGACCGGTTCGACCCGGAGTCCGGAGACTTCACCCACTTCGTGCACGACCCGCAAAACCCCAACAGCTTGAGCGACGACCACGTGTTCACGATCCTCGAGGACAACACCGGCGCCCTCTGGGTCGGTACCTACGGCGGTGGCCTCGACACCCTGGACCGAGCCACGGGTCGGTTCACGCATCACCTGGCCGACGCCGACGATCCGACCGCCCTCAGCAACGACCTCATCAAGGCGCTGTTCGAGGATCACGAAGGAACCCTGTGGATTGGGACCGACGGCGGCGGGCTCAACCGATTCGACCGCGACAGCGGTACCTTCACCAGCTACCGCAACGACCCGATCGATCCTTACAGCCTCAGCACCGATCGGGTCTACTCGTTGTACCAAGATCGGTCGCGCGTGCTGTGGGTCGGCACCTACGGCGGCGGCGTCTGCAAGTTCGACGTCTCGAGGAAGAAGTTCCGCCGCTACCAGAACGATCCCGAAGACCAGAACTCGCTCAGCCACAACATCGTGTGGTCGTTTTACGAGGACGAGGACGGCATCTTGTGGATCGGGACCGACAGCGGCGGCTTGAATCGGTTCGATCGCCGGACCGGCCGCTGGCGCCACTACCTGCACCGGCCCGGTGACCCCTCGAGCCTCAGCCACAACACGGTGCGCGTGGTTTTCGGCGACCGCGACGGCACGCTCTGGATCGGCACGAACGGCGGGGGCGTCGACCGGCTCGACCGAAAGACCCAACGGATCACTCACTACCGGCACGACCCCGACGACCCGAACTCACTGAGCCACGACGAGCTGCGGTCGATCTATCAGGACCGCTCGGGCGCGCTCTGGTTGGGCACCTTCGGCGGTGGGCTCGATCGCCTGGACCCTTCGACCGGTGTCTTCACCCACTACCGGCATGATCCGGAGGATCCCTCCAGCATCAGCCACAATTTCATCCGCCTTGCCTTCGAGGACCGCGAGGGGGTGCTGTGGGTGGGGACGCAGGGTGGCGGGCTGAACCGCCTCGACCCCGAAACCGGTGCGTTCACCAGCTACCGGCACGATCCGGAGGATCCCTCCAGCATCAGCACCGACCACGTGTTCGCCATCCACGAGGACCGGGACGGCACGCTGTGGTTCGGTACCTTCGGCGGCGGCATCAACCGGTTCGACCGGGAGACCGGTAGCTTTCGGCGCTACCGGGTGGAGGACGGGCTCGCCGCGGATTCTGTCTACGCGATGCTCGAGGACGACCAGGGCAGGCTGTGGGTCAGCACCACCAAGGGCCTGTCGCTCTTCGACCCGCACACCGATTCCTTCCGCAACTATGACGTTCGCGACGGGCTGCAGAGCAACGAGTTCAACGGCGGCTCCGCCTATCGCACCCCGAGCGGTGAGATGTTCTTCGGCGGCATCAACGGCTTCAACGCCTTCTACCCCGAGGAGATCGGCATCAACGCGGAGGTCCCGATCGTCGTCATCACCGACCTCCAGCTTTTCAACCGCTCGATTACCGTCGGTCAGACGATCGGCGGCAGGGTCCCGCTCGAACAACCGATCACCTACACCGAAGAGATCGAACTCTCGTACCGGGACAACGTCTTCACCCTCGAGTTTGCCGCGCTGCACTATAGCGCTCCGGGGAAGAACAGCTACTTGTACCGCATGGCGGGCTTCAGCGATGCCTGGATCCCGGTCGGCGCCGACCGGCGTTTTGCGACCTTTACCGGCCTCACCGCCGGCGAGTACCTTTTCAGCGTGCGCGGTGCCAACAGCGACGGCGTCTGGAACGACGACCCCGCCTCCTTGCGGATCATCGTCACGCCTCCGTTCTGGGCAACGTGGTGGTTCCGTTTGTTGTCGGCCGGCCTCCTGGCTGCCATCGCAGTGGTCGTGATCCAGAATCGGTTGCGGGGCATCCGCATGAAAACCGAGCTGGTCGCCGCTCACGACGCGCAGATGGCAATCCTGCCGCAGACGACCCCCGAGGTCGACGGCTTCGACATCAGCGGTGTGTGCGTCCCGGCCCACGAGGTCGGCGGTGACTTCTTCGACTACTTCTGGCTTGAAGGGGAGCCCAGGAGGCTGTGCGTCGTCGTCGGAGATGTGGCCGGCAAGGCGATGTCGGCGGCCATGAACGCGGTGATGTCGGACGGCATGGTCTTCTCCCGGGCGAGGCAGGGGGGTTCGGTCGAGGAGATCATGTGCAGTCTCAACAGCTCGATCCACCACAAGGTCGGAGAGCGGATGTTCACCGCCCTGTGCCTGGTCGTGCTCGAACCCGAAACCCGCAGCCTCACCTTTTCCAACGCCGGCCTGTGCGAGCCGCTCCACAAAACCGCCGGCTCCGTCGAGTACCTCGGGTCCCCGGGCGCCAGATTCCCGCTCGGGGCCGTCCACGACACGGCGTATGAGAGCAGAACCCTGAGCCTGGCGCCGGGAGATATCGTCGTGCTGTTTTCCGACGGCGTCCCCGAGGCCCGCCATCGCGCCGCGGGAGATCTCTACGGCTACGACGCCCCGAGAGAGCTGCTCGCACGGCTCGATACCTCGGATCTGGAGGCCTCGCAGATCAAAGATGCGATCGTTGCGGACGTGTACCGGTGCTGCAACAGTGATCGGCTGAGCGACGACATGGCCGTGGTCGTGATCAAGGTGACGGGTGCGGAGTCTACGGGGCCGCGAGAAGCTGCCACCGAATAACCCGGTCTCGTTCGCATACAGGTGCCACCCGAGCAAGGCCTCCCGCCCGTTTTTGTCATCCTGAGCGCGTGAGGGCCCGGCTCTTCCAACGGCGGTTGAACCTCCGGCTGAAGGTGCCCTGGGGAACCTCATCGTCCGCGAAAGAGAAATCGCCGACGTCTGCACGGCCAGGCGGTGGTGGTTTGAAAGCAACGCCCAGGCAAAGACCGTTCAACCGTCGCGCGCCTTCACCTCCCGGATCAGCTCCGCAAATTCAGCAGCTTCCTCCGGATCGGCAAACACGCCCTCGCCACGCGCGAACCGGTTGTACACATGGTACAAACCGCTTTCAACAAGGACCCGCCGCCGACGTGGCACCCCACCGCCTCCGACGGATCGCTATCACAACATTGTTAACTTTGCTTCTCCTGGCACCCATGGGTGCGACCATTCACCCTCGGCGATCACCCGTTGTCATCCCGACCGAGAAACCAAACCTCCCATTTCCCTGTCATCCCGACCGAGCCAACGAAGTGAGCGAGCGGAGGGACCTCAATCCCGGCGACGGATCGAGCGACCACCAGCGGCCTGTCGACAACCCGACTTTTCACCCACCGTTCGTCCGGTGTGGTGCAGGCGCGGCGCCTGCACGCGCAGCCGGGACGGCCGCGCCACAAGTCCCGCCCGGCCCGGAGACGGGAGCTCATCCGATAGACCCTCCCGTTGTCATCCCGACCGAGAAACCAAACCTCCCATTTCCCTGTCATCCCGACCGAGCCAACGAAGTGAGCGAGCGGAGGGACCTCAATCCCGGCGACGGATCGAGCGACCACCAGCGGCGTGTCGATAACCCGACTTTTCACCCACCGTTCGTCCGGTGTGGTGCAGGCGCGGCGCCTGCACGCGCAGCCGGGACGGCCGCGCCACAAGTCCCGCCCGGCCCCGGAGACGGGAGCTCATCCGATAGACCCTCCCGTTGTCATCCCGACCGAGAAACCAAACCTCCCATTTCCCTGTCATCCCGACCGAGCCAACGAAGTGAGCGAGCGGAGGGACCTCAATCCCGGCGACGGATCGAGCGACCACCAGCGGCCTGTCGACAACCCGACTTTTCACCCACCGTCCGTCCGTGGTGCAGGCGCGGCGCCTGCACGCGCAGCCGGGACGGCCGCGCCACAAGTCCCGCCCGGCCCTGGGAGACGGAGCTCATCCGATAGACCCTCCCGTTGTCATCCCGACCGAGAAACCAAACCTCCCATTTCCCTCGTCATCCCGACCGAGCCAACGAAGTGAGCGAGCGGAGGGACCTCAATCCCGGCGACGGATCGAGCGACCACCAGCAGCGTGTCGACAACCCGACTTTTCACCCACCGTTCGTCCGGTGTGGTGCAGGCGCGGCGCCTGCACGCGCAGCCGGGACGGCCGCGCCACAAGTCCCGCCCGGCCCCGGAGACGGGAGCTCATCCGATAGACCCTTCCGTTGTCATCCCGACCGAGCCAACGAAGTAACGGGGGCCAGGCACCGACTTCCGAATTTGTGGAGTAGGCCGAGCGTCCCTAATTACGAAACCCGGCGCCTGGCATCTTCACAACAATGGTGCAACGGTGAACGTGGCACCTCTCCAATGCACCATTGAGGAACGTGGCACCCATGTGGCACCCATGCGATCCCGCGTGACCGCCCGCTCCACGACCCTCACGTGACAACTCGGCTCGACGTTGAATCTGGAATCGACGCGGGGCGAACGCGTAGGATATCTTCAAAGGAGGCTACATGGATCAGGTCGAGCGTTACCTCTCGGTCTTCGAGGATCTCCGCCGCCGCAAGCGCTGGAGCACCGACACCAACATCCTGCGCTTCGCGGCGCTGACGATCGCGGCCTCCGATATCGCCGTGGACAGCGTCGACCTCGAGGCGACCGCGAAGGCGCTGGTGAACGAGGCCGGCGGCTTCTCGCCCCTGAGCTCGCCGATCCGGCACGCGGTGGCGGCGATCCTCCTCCGCCGCGGGCTGGACCCGATCGTCACTGTTCGCCGCACCAGGGAAACACTGTCCCTGTTCAAGCAGGCGAAGCTCCAGAAGGGTGGCACGAGCCCCTACCTCGCGGCTCTCCTGCTGGTGCTCGACAACGACGGCGCAGCGCCCTCGCCGCGGACCGTGGAGCGCATGAAAGCCGTCCTCGAGCGCTGGAAGGACGATCACTGGTGGCTGACCGGCTCCGACGACTACCCGATGGCCGCCATGCACGCTGCCCGCGACTCGAGCGTCGAGCAGATCGCCCTCGAGGCGGAGGAGATCTTCCAGGCCCTCCGCCGCCACCGCTTTTCACGCGGCAACCAGCTGCAGCTGGCCTCCCACCTGCTGCTGTTCTCCGACGCCGGCCCCCGCGATGCCGCAGAGCGTTTCGCCCGCATGGCGAACGCACTGCGATCCGCCGGTCAACGAATCGGTGAGAGCCAGTACGACGAGGTGGCCCTGCTCGTTCTCTCGGGCGCCCCTGCCGAGAAAGCCGCAGCGCGAGCCGTCGCGACCCGCGATCGGCTCCGCGCAGTCAAACCGCGGCCGCAGTCGGCGATCGCCTTTTCCATCGCCTGCGGCGTCGTGCTCGCCGAGGCCGCCGCCACCGTGCACGACCTCGACGACGCCCGGGCCGCAGCCAATCTGCGCGCCGTCCAGTCGGTGGTCGAGGCGCAGCAGGCGGCGATGATCGCCTGCATGGCCGCGACCACGGCGGCAACCACCGCCGCGACGTCGTGACGGGTCAAACCCGCCCTGCCGCCGTTCCGGAGCGCGTGATGGATGTGAATGTCGTAGGGGAGGGGTTACTCGCGGCCCTTTGGCCGCGGGGTCATCCCCTCCCTGCGTCACCGCTCGAACGAGGCCTCTGAAATCCCGAAGCCGGGCGGGGATCAACCCCGCCCCCAAAGGTTTTCAGAAACGCGTGGGTGCCGCTGATGCCCACGAAGGGCACCCCCCTAGGTGACGTCGGTCCCGGTGGAAATCTCGACGCCGAGCTCGGCCGCACGCTGCCGCCAGAGCTCCCGCGCGTGCTCCCGGAGGTCGGCCGCGGTGTCCGCCTCGTCGACGATCTCGAGGCCCAGCAGCGTCTCGATGACGTCCTCGAGGGTCACGACACCCGCGGTTCCCCCGTACTCGTCCACCACCAGTGCCATGTGGTCCCGGCCGTCGAGCAGCAGCTCGAAGAGCCTCATCAGCGACATCGACGGGGCCACGGCCTGGATCGGACGCCGCAGCTCCGCCAGCCTCGTGTCGTGCCGGTCGCGGGCGCTCGCGAGATAGAGGTCGGCCTTGAGCAGGAAGCCCGTGACATCGTCGATGCCGGTCGCGAACAGGGGAATCCGGGAGTAGGCGATATCGGGGAATCGATCCATGGCCTCTCCCACCGTCAGCGATTCGTCGAGCGCGAACACGACGGTCCTCGGGGTCATGATGCTCTCGACCTTGAGAACGTGAAAACGCACCAGGTTCTTGACCACCCGAAGCTCTTTCGGCACCAGCACGCCTTCCTTCACCCCGAGCTCGGCCATGGCGGCGAGCTCCTCGCGCAGATAGCTGCCGAGCGGCCGCCCGTGCGCGAACAGCGCGGTCAGCTTTTCGGAGAGGTAGACCAGGGGGTAGAGAACCTTGATCAGCACCCATACCGCCGGCGCGATGGCGGGCGCAAGCGTCCGCCACGAGGCGGCGCCGAGGGTCTTGGGGATGATCTCCGACAGCACCAGAATGAGGACCGTCATCACCGCCGACGCAACCCCGACCCACACGCTGCCGAAGGTCTCGGCGGCCGCCGCCCCGACGCCCACCGCGCCCACGGTGTGGGCGATGGTGTTGAGGCTGAGGATCGCGGCGAGGGCGTGGTCCACGTTGTTCTCGAGGTAGAGCAGAAACCTCGCCGAACGGCCGCCCCTGCGCACCATCGACTGGACGTAGAACGGAGTCATGCTGAGCAGGGCTGCTTCGGCCAGCGAGCAGAAGAACGAGACCCCGAGGGCGACACCGGCGTAAACGAGGAGTGCCGTCACCACCCGAGCTTAGCAGCGAACGCGAACAGCTTTCACCCTCGATGGCGCCGGAACCATCAGATGCGTGGGGCACTCAAAAGGGCGCCACGTGTGACGTGAAGACTTTGTGAAATGCGGATTCGCTTGTAACTCACGAATGGGGCGTTATGTGTCCGGGTTGCCGACTGATCATCCAATCAAGCGATGCGCGGCACCCATGTAGAATCTCCGAATCGTGGTTGCCGAGGTTTTGATCACCGTGATCGCCGTGGTGGTCCTGTTTGAGGTCATCGAGCATGTGATCATCCCGTTGATCGGGGTGCGCCATGGCCGTGGGCGGCAGCCGTTGACCGGCGCGGAGGGCATGGTCGGCAAGGTGGTCGACGTCAGGCGCTGGTCCGGACGCAAAGGCACGGTGTCGGTCGGCGGCGAGCTGTGGCAAGCCGAGAGCCGCACTCCCCTGGCGGCCGGCGACGCGGCGACCATTCTCGCGGTCATCAATCTAACGCTACGTGTCGAGCCCTTGGCACGATCGATCGACTCCGACGACTCGCCGGGGCCATCCTTGCCGTGAAAGCGAAGATGAGGTCTTCCGCGATCGAATCAATCAGTTCGACGCCGAAATCTCAGCCGCTGCTCGGCAGTTGCTCTCAACAATGCGTTCATGCGAAGGGTGGCACCCATCCGAAGGGTGGCACCCATCCCCATCAATTGACCGTTGACGACCACTCTCCCGTGCCGCTGGATTCGAATCCGTCGCTGAAGATCCCGCGGTCGCGAGGAATGCGTAGAGGACGTCGTGGCGGGTAACGTCGTCGTACGCAATGTGAACCCGGCCGAGTCCGTCGACGGCGATGGCGCTTCCACCACCGATGTCGCCGGAGTCGTCGACTACCTCGATGAACCACTCACAATCGCCACCATCGCAGTCCTCCCATGCATGCTTGAGGTTGCCATCGCTGTCGTCGATGTAGCTGATGTGGGGCAGCACCCCTTCGAGGGCGATTGAAACACCGCGGCCGACTTTGCCGCTGGTGTCGATGGTCTGAGGAGGAGCCCAGCCACCACTGTCCTTTGCCGCGTAGCGCAGGGCGCTGTTGGTCCTGTCATGGTAGGCGATGCGAGGGCGCCCGTATACCGGATCGAGGGCGATGGCGACCGCGTCCACCTGGACGCTGGCGTCGACCACCTCGGTGGTCCACCAACAGATCGTCGAGCACTGTTCCCACGCGTACTTGAGCACAGCCGGGCTGCCGGCGGTGTATGCGACGTGCGGTGGTTGTCAGCATCGAGGGCCAGCGCGCTGTACCCGCCGGCGTTTGCGCCCGTGTCGACCGCCACGAAGCTCCATGTCTCGTATTTCGAAGCGAACCCGAGATCCTGGTTGTAAGAGTCGTAGAAGCTGATCCGCGGTGCGCCGCCCGCCAGTTGCATGAGGGCACCCCTGCGGAGACGCCAAGATCGGTCACGTCATACCACTCCCAGAAGCCGTTGCCCTGATCCACCGCCCAGCGCAGCATGAAGGTACCGTCGCCCATATAGCTGGTGTAGGCAATTTGGGGGTCGCCGAGGGTGTCGAGGTCGATTGAGCTGGAGGGTCTGTAAATCGGGGCCGGGGCGCGATCGATGACGGTATGGAACCACCCGCCGGAAAAGCGCTGGGCGTACCGCAGGGCGCTATTGTACAGGTCGCCGTAGCTGACATGGACCAGCCCGGTGGTGTCGTCGACGACGATCGACGGCAGCCCGACGTCAGCGAACACGTCGACCGTCTCGACCTCCCATGTCGAGGCACCGCGGCGTGCCAACCGCAGCTCCGACACATCATTGTTGACGTACGCCACAGTCGGAGTACCCATGACATTGAGGACAGTGGCGCTGGAACCGACGTCGTAACCCCAATCGATTTCTTCGTAGGTCCAGGAGCAGGTGGGCGCGCAGACCCGGCGGTGGAGTTCGAGAGTGCTGCCGCCTAAGATATTCTGGGAGGTGATCATCGGCTGGCTGGCGCTGTCGAGTCCGATTGAGGCCGACACGAAGTCGCTGGAGGTCGAGGTTGCGGTGATCACGTGCCACCCGGTACCGTCGCGGTTGGCGTAGCGCACCCATGAGTCGGGGGAAGACCTGCCGGAATACCCGACGTGGGGCTGATTCGTGCCGTCGAGGATCATTTCGTAGCTACTCAGCGAGCCGGTACCCGAGTCCACCAATTCGTCCGTCCAGCTGCTGCCGCCCCAGTACATGTAGCCGAGCTCCCATCCCGACGCTGACGGTCGTTCGTAGAGGACCTTGGTTGCGTAGCCGGCCACCACCACTGCCGGCCGAGAAGCGTAGGTGCGTGCCCGGACGAGCGCTTCGGGCTCCCCCACGAGCCGTTGCCCTGATCGATCATCAGGTACACCCAGGAGTCGCCGCTGTTGATGTACGCGATATGCGGTTCATCCGATGCGTCGAGGGCGAGATCGAGATCGTAGGTCTCGGCGCTCTCGTCGAGCGTCCAGGTCGACCACACGCCGGCGAAGAGCAGCGCGTAGCGCAACTCGCCGTTCGGTCCGGAGTAGGCGATGTGGATCGAACCGTTGCCGCCGATCGCGATGCTCGCGGCGCCGCCACAGCCCGCGGTTGCGTCGACCACCTCGAACTGCCATTCGGCGCCGTCGTGCCAGGCATGCACCAGCTGGTCCCCCCCGTACGCGAGGTGTGGATGGCCGGCGGCATCGGCGGCGTGGCCGAGGCCGTCCCCGGCGTACCAGTGGGGCGCGTCGATGGTCTCGAACCGCCATTGCTGGCCGACAACCACGGCCGGCAACCAGACCATCACGATGAGCGCACAAACCAGGACGAGGATTCCGCTGCTGCCACCACGCTCCATATCGCCTCCAGGCCGAGACAGGAAGTGCCGAATCAACGAATTGCTCGCAAACGAGGATACACCTTCACAGTTCGTTTCCATCTGGGGCAAATCTCGTCTCACAAAGATGCGCGCGAAGAGACAGGGCGGCGGTGGAAGCGCAGCAGGGTTGGAAGGGCGGAGCACATCGGCCCGACTCTTCTCAAAGACGGAGGCGGGTCCTTCCGGCTTCGCATGCAGCTTCGCCGTGACACGTCAGGGCCCGCCACCCGGACCCCGAATTCAGCCCCCCACGGGCGGGCCGTAAACGACCCGCCTACGCCTGTCAGAAAATTCCTCACCCACTTGATTTCGAATACTGCAGGAGGCTCACGTGGCACCCATCATGTCTGACACGAGAATGATAAAATAGTTACTCAGTGTGACCTGACCCGCGATGAACAGAATCTCGATCCTTGGGGGCATATGACCTCAAAGCGCCACGTGGTGTTGGCCTCTGCTGCCCCGCGCACGACCTGTGGAGAGGAAACTGTTCACGACGGCGACACCCGCAAGAGACCGAAATTCGCCACCACTACCGCGCGAATAGTCCCACTCGAATTCAGCGCGCCGGAAGAGATCTGGCACCACCTCACCCGGCCCAGGCACCTCCCCCGAATCCCCGGCATCCCACGGCTGCCCGTTCGGAAGATCGCCGCGACCGCCGTCGCCCTGATCCCCAAGCGGTCAAGGCATCGCGCGCAGTTCAACTTGCCCGGCACCACCCTGGGTTTCGCGGGATGGGTCTTGATATTCGCCGGTGCGGCCGCCTCGATCGCCGGACTCCAATTCGTGGAGCCTCACTATCGCTCGGAGCCCGAGCGGTACCAGAGGTGGCTTGCACGCCGCGGCACACGGGCGGTCGACGCAACGCTCGCGGAGATCGGCCCATCGATAAATATCCCTTCCGTGCGGGCCGAGCCTTTCGACGAACTCTACGCGGCCTGCTACACCTATTCTGACAGCGCTGTCACATTCAACTCCGAACACGAGTTCCTCGAGTTTGATTTGATGGATTCTAGCGGCTCACGAGAGCGTGCACGCAATCATCCACCAGAATGGGCTGCTTCCACATTCGACCACGCACGAAGATTTCTTCGTTATGGTTGATGAAACCGCCGCCTCCGTCCTCGGCGCCCATATCGCCGGCGAAGTGTGGTCGAGCAGCGGGCGCGACGGTTCGGCGCTGACCGAGTTGCTGTATCAGAGCTACCGGCGCTCATGCGACTCAGCCGACCCCGACAGCAAATTCAGCCAGTACCTCGCACCGGGCCGCGTCGCCTCCGGCGAGTTCGACCGCGATGAATGGCACTGCCAAGCTGATCCACCACGGCCCAGTCGAACTCGTGGATGCCGTTTACAAGATCTGCTGCCTCCACTCCGACCCGACCGACGCCGCCAAGGCCATCGCCAACCGCTTCATGCGGATCAACCTCGCGCCGAAGGACAAGCCGATATACGAGGAGTTCGAGCGGAGGCGGCAACGGTGGGGCGAGAGGGTCAACCTGACGCCCTCGTGAACGCATGGGGGGGTTCCAGGAGGGTGACGAGCGGAGCCGTCGGCGCATCATCACCCGCTTGAGCATCCGGAACCGATTCGTCAATTCGGTTCCACGCTTATGAACCTTGGGAAGTTCTCTTCAATCGTCCGTTGGTCAACATTCTAAGTTCCTAAAGCCCGGCACCGACACAACATTGTTAACTTTGTTTCTCCTGGCACCGTGTAGGCCTTCCGGAGGGTTTGGGGCGGGTGAAGCCGATCAAAAACCGAGGACGCAAGGGGTTGTGAGGTTGTGATCAGTGGCACCCAGAGTGCAGGGGCCCCTCCATCACGACAAAACGGGCCTGCGAGCCGGGCACCTTTGCCTTCACGGCACGTTCTACCGACCCTCGTCGACACCGCTGTCCGCGAGAATCTCCCGGACTCGTGCCCGCAGCTGCGGTACGTCTTTCTGGATTCCCTGCCAGAGGATGTCGAGGTCCAGCATGAAGTAGGCATGTGCGATGAAGTCACCGCATTCCGGCGATATCTCTCCACGGGATATCAGGATATTGACTGCGGACCGCCTCGGGCAGGGCCTTGACCGCCTCTCCGATGACGTGGAAGTTGTGCAGCACGCCGTCTAAACGCATGGGGTCGGTGAAGACCTGGTCCCGGGTGCGCCCGCTCGTGTACTCGATGATGCGGGTGCACCGCTGCTCGATGTCCTCGAGTTACTGCCTCGAGTCACGCAACGACGACTGCTTCCCGGTTGACCTCGGGTCTGACGTGCTCGCGGAGGCCGGACTCGGTCACCAGGTCAACCCTGGGCCCGAGCAGTTCCTGCAGGTACCCCCGCAGTCGGAGAAAGGTGAACAGCGTAGGAGTATCCGAGAACTCCACGAGAAGATCGATATCCGATGACTCCGTCGCCTCGCCCCGAACCACGGAGCCGAACAGACGCAGCGACTCGACATTGAACTGCGTGCGCAGCTCCTCCCGGTGCTCCGACAAGATTCTCTTGACGACGTCCTTATTCACGGTGCAGCTCCTCAACCAGTGTAGCCTCGACGGCCCCCCTGCGCCATCCCGAGGAAGCGGCGTGATCTGGCCTGAGAACTTGTGGAAACCTGCTTCGCACCTTCCCTCAGCCCCCGCAGCTTCGACGGCGACGAGCCTCATGTTTTTTACAGAACTTGACGGACGCGATTGGAATCACCTGTCCTCCTCGGGGCGGCGCGGCACGAAAAAACCTCTGGGTTTGGCTTGAAAACCGCCGCCAACCTGTCCGAGGCCCGGGGCCCATCTCTTGAACCAGTGCAACCGTTCACTCCCCCCTCCGCCCGGAAGGCGACCACTCTCCTCGAATTGTCTCTTCTAACCACAATGTGATACTATGAATGCTCTATATGACCTGAATCGCCACCGCACACAATTCGGTCGATGGGAGGAGACATGACCTGGAAACGTCTCGTGGTGTTGGTCGCGGCCGCGCTGTGCACGACGTGTGGAGGGGTGACTGTGCATGGCGGCGACACCCACGCCGAGAGCGACCGCGTTCGACCACTCATCGGCACCGGAATCGTCTGCAGCCGTTCCCCGGGCACGGTCGCTCTGATGCAAAGCTCGCGGAACGATGCCGCCGTGGCCGAACAGTCCGGCACCACAACCCGCGAGAAATCCACGTTCGCCACCACCACCGCGCGAAAAGTCCCTCTCGAGTTCAGCGCCTCGGAAGAAATCTGGTACCGCCTCACCCGGCCCAGGCGCCTCCCGCGCATACCACGCCCGCCCGTTCGGAAGATCGCGGCGTTCGCCGTCGGCCTGGTCCCCAAGCGGGTCAAGGCATCGCGTGCACTCCAACTTGCCCGCCGCCACCCGGGTTTCGCCGGGATGGGTCTTGATATTCGCCGGTGCGACCGCCTCGATCGCCGGCCTCCAATTCGTGGAACCTCACTATCGCTGGGAGCCCGAGCGGTACCAGAAGTGGCTCAGCCGCCGAGGGGCGCAGACGATCCGAACGGCACTTGCCGAAATAGGTCCATCGGTCACGATTCCTTCGATTCAAGCCCAGCCCGAACGGGCGGGAATCCTCGGAAGCTACGCTCTCGGGACGGGCGAAATCACCTTCAACTCGTCCATCGAGTACCACCCGGTTCAGCTGCTCGAAACCGCGGCCCACGAGTGCGTGCACGGCATCTTCGTTCAAAACAAGCTGACCCCTGAAGATTTCACCCGAGATGACTACCTCACGCTGGTCAACGAGGTGGCCGCCTACGTTCTCGGGGCCCACATCACCGGCGCGGTGTTGTCACGCGACGGCTACGACAGCTCGATCGTGACCGAGGCCCTCTTTCAGATGTACCGAGGCGCATGTGACCCCGCGAACCCTGACAGCAAGTACAACCACTACCTTGTCCCCGGCCTCATCCCGCCGGATGACCGCGACCGCAACGAGTGGCACTCTGCACTGATCCATTTCGGCGCGCCCCTCGCCTTGGTCGACGGCGTTCACGACATCTGCTACCTCGAGTCGGACCCCGTCGATGCCGCCCGCGAGATCTCCCGGCGCTACATGACACGAGACCTCGCCCCCAGAGACCGGCCGATCCTCGAGGAGTTCGAGCGGACCAGGCAACGGTGGCGCTGAGGGAGACGGCCTGAGGTCCTCCTGAACGCAAAGGGGTTCCACGGGGTTCCGCGCGGGGCCATCAGCGCAGCATCACTGCCACAGAGCTTCCACCCTTCGCCATCATGAGTTGTCATCCATCCAGCGTTCGATTCATCACGACCTCACAATGAGTCAATGCGAAGGGCGGCACCCATCCGAAAACCGATCCCTCACTATGGCGCGTCTGCCTCATCGCCGAGAGGTTGGCGGACAACCGGTAGGCGCCGCAACCTGAGCCCGTCAGGTCTGACCGACACGACTGCTCCCGCGAGCAGGTCATCGCGGCACAGCTCGATGACCTGCCTCAGAAGATCGGCGACCTCGCGCGCTTTGAGACCCTCCCGCCGCAGCCTGATGACTGACGGACCGGCACTTCCCTCGAGGGCGAGAATCGTGTGAAAGTCGGAATCCAGAGTGACGACCACCCGATCCTCGAGCCGGGCGGCCTCGAGGATGGCTTGATCAGATGCTGTCGAAAGCGCGGATTCGCCCGCGTGAACCGCATCGAGGCCAAGGTCGCGAAGGACCGCCGCCGAGGACCGAGGAAGCCCCTGATCGAGGAGCAGCTTCATGAAGCCGCTGGGAGATCGATCGTCGTGTCCTCGAGCTGAGCCGCCGCAAACTCGAGGGCCTGCCGCAAATCCTCATCCTCGAGCTCCGGATACTCCCGGCGAAGCTCCGCCCGATCCGGATACAGCGCGATCGCCTGAAGTGTGCGCCGAACCGTGATGCGAAGATCACGGATGCACGGCTGACCGCCCATGCGCTCGGGGTCGCGTGTAATTCGGTCGAACTTCATAGTCGGGCCCTTCCCTTCCGATGATATCGA
>CAVUHO010000011.1:0-35481 GCA_963741385.1 Candidatus Sulfomarinibacteraceae bacterium | reverse complement strand
CATGTGGCACCCATGGGGCACCCATGTGCTCTGACGCCCATGTCCTTCATCAAGTCTCGGCGACGGCTTCGCTCGCACGCGAATCCTGCAACCAGGCAATGTAGAGCTTGTACCCGAGGGAAAGCACCACGGCACCGACGAAGAGGCCGATGATCCCGTGAGCCAGCATCCCTCCGATTGCACCGAGGAAGATCACCAACGTCGGCACCTGTGCGCCACGACTGAACACCATCGGTTTCAACACGCTGTCGATGAACGACGCGGCCACTGTCCAGATTGTGAATACCACCGCAGGGAAGGTGTCCGCGGTCGAGAACACATAGATGATCGCCGCCAGAGCGATGGGAGCAGGACCGACCTGAACAATGCACAGGACGAGGACGGCAAGGACCGCCAGGCCCGCAAACGGTAGTCCGACCAGCAAGAAACCCAGACCCAGGAGGACCGCTTGCACCAACGACACGCCGACGATGCCGATCGCGACATTGCGGATCGTTCCGGATGCCAGCGCCGCGAAGTCGGAACCCCGTTCCCCGACCAGCCGGTCCGCGAATAAGCGGGTGGCCGTTCCACCTTTCTCCCCGGCCGTCAGCAGCACGCCGGCTATGACGAATGACACGAGGAATTTCAGGATTCCCAGACTTGTTCCGGCCACCGTGTCCACAAGCCAGCCGCCGATCGCCCTGAGCTGCGGTGCAAACTCCCCGATCAACGCCGAGAGGTTCTGCGAGGCGCGCTGCCAAAAGTCGAACATCTCCTCGCCGATCAGCGGCCACCCGGCAACGCTCTCGGGAGGCGGCGGTACCTTGAGTATGCTTTCGATTCCCGTATTGGCCAGCGTCCGTGAACCGGCGATCAGGCTCTCGGCAAACAGCGCCGCGGGAACCACGACAGTTCCGATCAGGAGCAGTGAGAGGAGCGTCGCCGCCAGTTTCTTGCGGTCGCCAAGCATGCGCGCGAGCTTTTCATACGCCGGATACAACGCGATTGCGAGGATCGCACCCCAGGCGATGATCAGCGCGAAGGGTGCGACGATACGAAAACACCAGAGAATCAAGAGAAAGAGGAGGCCGAGTCGAATCGCGAGTTCGAAGATCTCTCCCTGCGTCCAACGGATACTACGGTCCTGATCGGATTGGTCCATGAATCACCTCTGCTCGCTGTGGAATCGCGTATAGCAACCGTGATCGGCACGAATACCTTCCCGGTCGGCAGACGGGTTTCGACGATGGTCGCCGCCCTCCCCTGCCTGGACCGGCGCCGGGTGGAGCGGAGCGAATCGAGCGGGTGCGACCATTCACCCTCGGCGATCACCCGTTGTCATCCCGACCGAGAAACCAAACCTCCCATTTCCCTGTCATCCCGACCGAGCCAACGAAGTGAGCGAGCGGAGGGACCTCAATCCCGGCGACGGATCGAGCGACCACCAGCGGCGTGTCGATAACCCGACTTTTCACCCACCGTTCGTCCGGTGTGGTGCAGGCGCGGCGCCTGCACGCGCAGCCGGGACGGCCGCGCCACAAGTCCCGCCCGGCCCCGGAGACGGGAGCTCATCCGATAGACCCTCCCGTTGTCATCCCAACCGAGCCAACGAAGTAACGGGTGCCAGGCACCGACTTCCGAATTTGTGGAGTAGGCCGAGCGTCCCTAATTACGAAACCCGGCGCCTGGCATCTTCACAACAATGGTGCAACGGTGAACGTGGCACCTCTCCAATGCACCATTGAGGAACGTGGCACCCATGTGGCACCCATGCGATCCCGCGTGACCGCCCGCTCCACGACCCTCACGTGACAACTCGGCTCGACGTTGAATCTGGAATCGACGCGGGGCGAACGCGTAGGATATCTTCAAAGGAGGCTACATGGATCAGGTCGAGCGTTACCTCTCGGTCTTCGAGGATCTCCGCCGCCGCAAGCGCTGGAGCACCGACACCAACATCCTGCGCTTCGCGGCGCTGACGATCGCGGCCTCCGATATCGCCGTGGACAGCGTCGACCTCGAGGCGACCGCGAAGGCGCTGGTGAACGAGGCCGGCGGCTTCTCGCCCCTGAGCTCGCCGATCCGGCACGCGGTGGCGGCGATCCTCCTCCGCCGCGGGCTGGACCCGATCGTCACTGTTCGCCGGACCAGGGAAACACTGTCCCTGTTCAAGCAGGCGAAGCTCCAGAAGGGTGGCACGAGCCCCTACCTCGCGGCTCTCCTGCTGGTGCTCGACAACGACGGCGCAGCGCCCTCGCCGCGGACCTTGGAGCGCATGAAAGCCGTCCTCGAGCGCTGGAAGGACGATCACTGGTGGCTGACCGGCTCCGACGACTACCCGATGGCCGCCATGCACGCTGCCCGCGACTCGAGCGTCGAGCAGATCGCCCTCGAGGCGGAGGAGATCTACCAGGCCCTCCGCCGCCACCGCTTTTCACGCGGCAACCAGCTGCAGCTGGCCTCCCACCTGCTGCTGTTCTCCGACGCCGGCCCCCGCGATGCCGCAGAGCGTTTCGCCCGCATGGCGAACGCACTGCGATCCGCCGGTCAACGAATCGGTGAGAGCCAGTACGACGAGGTGGCCCTGCTCGTTCTCTCGGGCGCCCCTGCCGAGAAAGCCGCAGCGCGAGCCGTCGCGACCCGCGATCGGCTCCGCGCCGTCAAACCGCGGCCGCAGTCGACCATCGCCTTTTCCATCGCCTGCGGCGTCGTGCTCGCCGAGGCCGCGGCCACCGTGCACGACCTCGACGACGCCCGGGCCGCAGCCAATCTGCGCGCCGTCCAGTCGGTGGTCGAGGCGCAGCAGGCGGCGATGATCGCCTGCATGGCCGCGACCACGGCGGCAACCACCGCCGCGACGTCATGACGGGTCAAACCCGCCCTGCCGCCGTTCCAGGGCGCGTGATGGATGTGAATGTCGTAGGGGAGGGGTTACTCGCGGCCCTTTGGCGGTGGGTTCATCCCCTCCCTGCTGCACCGCGCGAACGAGGCCTGAGGGGTGCCACTTGATTGCGAAGGGTGGCGCGCATCGGCGACGTGCTAAGGTACGGCGAAGGACGCGACGTTCTGTCACGGGGGGATGCCTACGATGCCATCACGCGCACTCCGAAACCTGCTGGCGTCTGCGGCGATCCTGCTCCTGGCTGCGACGCAGCAGGCCGCGGGGCAACACCCCCGGCAGCCGGTGTTCCCCGAAGACGCACAGGAGCTTGCCCAGCTCGACGACCTGTTCACCTTCATGATCGCCTCGGATCTCGGACGCAACGGCTACTACGACCAGGTGCCGGTGGCGGAGATGATGGGCTCGGTCGCCGACATCACGGGCCCGGAGTTCATCGCCGCACTCGGGGATGTCCACCACTTCTGGGGCGTGCGCTCGACCCGCGACCCCCTGTGGAACACCAATTTCGAGTGGATCTACACCCACCCCGAGCTGATGATTCCGTGGCACCCGGTGCTCGGCAACCACGAATACCGCGGGTGGACCCAGCCGGTCCTCGACTACTCCACGGTCAGCCGCCGCTGGGAGATGCCGGCACGCTACTACGCCATCACCGAGGAGGTGGCCGACGGCGTCGAGTTGCTGGTGGTGTTGATCGACACGCCCACGCTGATCGACAAGTACCGCGACGACCCACGCAAGTTTCCGGACGCCGGATCGCAGTCAATGGAGGAGCAGCTGGCCTGGATCGAAGCCACCCTCGCAGGGTCCGACGCGAAGTGGAAGGTGGTGATGGGCCACCACCCCATCTACGCCGGAACGACCAAGGAAGAACGCGAACGCACCGACTTGCAGGCTCGGCTGCAGCCGCTGCTCGACCGCCACGATGTCGATTTCTACGTGTCCGGGCACATCCACAACTTCCAGCACATCCGGGTCGCCGGCTCGGACATCGATTACATCGTCAACAGCTCGGCCTCGAAATCGCGCATCGTGACCCCCTTCGAGGGTGCACTCTTCGCCAGCCCGGAGACCGGATTTTCGCTGTGCTCGGCCACCGAAACCGAGCTGCTGCTCAACTTCGTCAACGCCGAAGGCAAGATACTCTACCAGTACGCGCACACCGAGTAACAGAATCCCGATTGCGGTGCGGGCGGCTCGTCCGCAAGAATCCAGCGCAAGGGTGCCTCCACGGTCCTCCTTCGAGGGAAGGCCTTGATCCCCTCCCTGCGTCACCGCTCGAATGAGGCCTCTGAAAACCCGAAGCCGGGCGGGGATCAACCCCGCCCCCAACGGTTTTCAGAAACCTGTGGGTGCCGCTGATGCCCACGAAGGGCACCCCCCTAGGTGACGTCGGTCCCGGTGGAAATCTCGACGCCGAGCTCGGCCGCACGCTGCCGCCAGAGCTCCCGCGCGTGCTCCCGGAGGTCGGCCGCGGTGTCCGCCTCGTCGACGATCTCGAGTCCCAGCAGCGTCTCGATGACGTCCTCGAGGGTCACGACACCCGCGGTTCCCCCGTACTCGTCCACCACCAGTGCCATGTGGTCCCGGCCGTCGAGCAGCAGCTCGAAGAGCCTCATCAGCGACATCGACGGGGCCACGGCCTGGATCGGACGCCGCAGCTCCGCCAGCCTCGTGTCGTGCCGGTCGCGGGCGCTCGCGAGATAGAGTTCGGCCTTGAGCAGGAGGCCCGTGACATCGTCGATGCCGGTCGCGAACAGGGGAATCCGGGAGTAGGCGATATCGGGGAATCGATCCATGGCCTCTCCCACCGTCAGCGATTCGTCGAGCGCGAACACGACGGTCCTCGGGGTCATGATGCTCTCGACCTTGAGAACGTGAAAACGGACCAGGTTCTTGACCACCCGAAGCTCTTTCGGCACCAGCACGCCTTCCTTCACCCCGAGCTCGGCCATGGCGGCGAGCTCCTCGCGCAGATAGCTGCCGAGCGGCCGCCCGTGCGCGAACAGCGCGGTCAGCTTTTCGGAGAGGTAGACCAGGGGGTACAGAAGCTTGATCAGCACCCACACCGCCGGCGCGATGGCGGGCGCAAGCGTCCGCCACGAGGCGGCGCCGAGGGTCTTGGGGATGATCTCCGACAGCACCAGAATGAGGACCGTCATCACCGCCGACGCACCCCCGACCCACACGCTGCCGAAGGTCTCGGCGGCCGCCGCCCCGACGCCCACCGCGCCCACGGTGTGGGCGATGGTGTTGAGGCTGAGGATCGCGGCGAGGGCGTGGTCCACGTTGTTCTCGAGGTAGAGCAGAAACCTCGCCGAACGGCCGCCCTTGCGCACCATCGACTGGACGTAGAACGGAGTCATGCTGAGCAGGGCTGCTTCGGCCAGCGAGCAGAAGAACGAGACCCCGAGGGCGACACCGGCGTAAACGAGGAGTGCCGTCACCACCCGAGCTTAGCAGCGAACTCGAACAGCTTTCACCCTCGATGGCGCCGGAACCATCAGATGCGTGGGGCACTCAAAAGGGCGCCACGTGTGACGTGAAGACTTTGTGAAATGCGGGTTCGCTTGCCCCGCACGAATGGAGCGTTCCGTGTCCGGGTTGTCGGCTGACAATGCGATCAAGCGATACGTGGCACCCATGGATTGCCTTGATCATCGCACGTTGATGATGGCGCCCGACAAAGGCGAGAGTGTGGCATTTTTGAGGAAAACCATCAGCGCTACCCATCACTTGATCACTTTCGGGATTTGACCCTGGGTGTCGGGTAGACCAGGGCCGTTACCCTGAACGCCACGCACGCCTCGCTCTCGGGCGGTGACCAGTATCGTGAGTCGAGTGCGGCCTGCCTGGCTGTTCGCGGCACCCCATTCAATGCGACAATGAGAAGGGTCGTGCCCATGCTAAGTTCACGATGAAACGATTCTTCGGCTCGGGAGGTCTCGCATGCGTGATCGACGCGTTATCATTGCTTTCGCAGCGGCAGCGGTGGTGGTTGGTTGGGTCGTAGCGACTGCCGTCGCCGACGACCACAAGCGCCAGCAGCGCCACCAACGTGAGCGCGAGCACCGGACGGAATTGTCGGAGAGTGCCGTGCCTGCGGTGGACAATCCAACCTACCGGGAGATCTGCGGCGCCTGTCACTTTCCCCTGCAGCCGGCGCTCCTCCCCTCCAGGTCGTGGCAGCTTCTCCTGGCCGACACTCAGGACCACTTCGGCCTGTCGGTCGACCTGGAGGCGGAACAACTCGCGGAGGTCGAGGCCTACCTGACCGCCAACGCCGCCGACTACACTCCGGGTGAGCTGGCGCAGGAGATCGTCGACAGCGTCGGTTCGTCGACGCCCGTGCGCGTCACCGACGTTCCCCTGATTCGGCACGAGCACCGGCGCATCGACGACGCCGTCTTTCAGCGACCATCCGTGGCCGGCAGGGCTGACTGCCAGGCCTGCCACCCGGAAGCAAACGCCGGCGTCTACGACGACGACAGCGTGGTGATTCCAGGCCCGTAGCCTCCAGCCGTCTTTCGGTGCCAAGTTGACGACGGTCCACCTGATACCTCGCACAGGGTGCCGCGTATCCCACTGTCACATTCGAGCACCGCAATTCATCAAGCCATACGTGGCACCCGTGCACGTGGCACATATCGTCATGTTCACCACTTGTGCAACGCCTTTTTGAGACATACATTGTGTTCGAGCATTCAACGTTGCAGTCACCGCCCCGGTTCCAGCCGGCTCGGCGTGTGTGGCCGCGGGACGGATGACGTCGTTCAGGATCGCAGTACCTGAATTGATGCCGGCTCGGTGAAAGGCGTTTCCGCTCATGAACAGGATCTCCCTCGCAACCACCCTCGCCACCGCCGCACTCGCTCTCGTGATCTCACCAACACCGTCCTCTGCGGTGACCTTCACAGTCTCCGGGCCCCAGGAGTTCATCCGCGATCGGGGGGGCCCGGCGACGGAAACTGTGCCCTTCTCCGTGCTCAACCCGGGGTCCTTTTACGTCGTACGCGTCTCCAACGGCAACACCACGGGCAGTCCCCGGGACCGGGTCTCCAGCGCGGTCATCGCCGTCAACGGCGTCGACGTGGTTGGCCCCGAGGTCTTCAACCAACAGACCTCGTACATCGAACGGGACGTCGAGCTCCTCCAGGACAACGAACTGACCGTCGAGCTGCGCGGCAAGCCAGGCGGCAGGATCACCATCGAGATCGTGGGCATCGACAACGACCCGCCCACGATCGTCGCGGTCGTCTCCCCTCCCCCCAACGCGGCCGGCTGGAATCGGATGGACGTGACGGTCAGCTTCCGGTGCTCGGACGCGGCCAGCGGCATTGCGTCGTGCCCGGATCCGGTCATGGTCACCAGCGAAGGGGCGGGCCAGGTCGTGGAGGGAACCGCCGAGGATCGCGTCGGCCTCAGCAGCACCGCACGAGTCACGGTCAATCTGGACAAGACACCTCCGGACCTGGCGCTCAGCTCCGACGAGGACCTCGAGGATCCCGCCCTCGAGGTCCTGTACGTCGACGACTTCCAGCTCGTCTGGAATGACAAGGGCAGCGGCGCTGATCGGGACGGCGCGTTCTACCAGCCGATCGCGCCCGCTGGATACTCCGTGATCGGCTATTACGGACAGGGCAACTACAACGCCGCCGACGGCGTCGTCGTGGTGGTCAAGGAACTCGAGCCGGGCGCCCTCGCGGCGCCGGTAGGATACGAGGAAATATGGACAGACTCCGGTTCGGGTGCCGACCGGGACGGCGCATTCTGGAAACCGATCCCGCCTGCAGGCTACACGTGTCTCGGCGTGGTCGTGACCGGGTACTGCATCGGCTGCGGCTACGCGCCGCCCGACGTTGACAAGATCCAGTGTGTGCGCAGTGATCTCGTGGCCCCGGCCACCGCGTGGATGTCGATCTGGGACGACTCTGGCAGCGATGCGAGCCGCGATCTCGGTACCTGGATCACCGCACCCTCGAGCGGGGACGGCGTCCACCTCGGCCTGATGACCGCACAGAGCTACGGGAGAGGCGACGGCTATGCCCCACCCACGAGCGGGATGTGGGTCCTCGATCGCACGAAGGTCCGAGGGGTGAACTTCCCACTCAACGGTCAGGCCCTCGAGATTCTGTACGTCGACCAGTTCGATCCCATCTGGAACGACAGCGGCAGCGGTGCGGATTACGACGGGGCGTTCTATCGGCCGGTGACGCCATCCGGATACGAGGTGATCGGGTACTACGGACAGAGCGACTACGCCGCGACCAGAGGAGCGGTCGCGGTGGTCAAGGAGCTCATCCCGGGGGCGCTGGCACAGCCCACCGGATACCAGAGGGTGTGGACGGACGCCGGCTCCGCCTCGAACCGGGACGGCGCGTTCTGGAGGCCAATCCCGCCTGAGGGTTACACCTGTCTCGGGCAGGTCGTGACCGGATACGACTTCGGCACGGGCTACGCACCGCCGGACCTGGATGCGATTCGCTGCGTGCGACGGGAGCTCACCGCACCGGCACGCATCGACCGCGGGATCTGGGACGACCGAGAGAGCGGTGCAGACGGGGACATCTCGGTGTGGCATCTCGTCCCGGGCGATTACGGAGGCGTCTATCTCGGGACCTTCACCTCTGTCGGGGGGTCCTACGGCATCGCCCCGGAACAGCCCCTGTACACGCTGCGAGAATCTACAGTGACCGCGGACAGCTGGGTGATGGAACTGGTCGCGAGCGTGAGCGGCGTCTCCAGCGACGCGATCTCCGGTGTCGACGCCGTGACCTGCAATGGAGCCCCCGCCCCGCTCGACGGTTCGGCCTTCGAGTGCGATGTTTCGGTGGCAGGACACACTCAGGTCACGGTGGTGGCCACTGACGTGGCCGACAACGAAACCGTCGCCGGGCGGACGATGACATCCGCACTCGATGCCCTCGATGTCGAGTACGCGACCTCGTTCCAATGGGTTTGGGACGACAGTGGCAGCGGTGCCGTCTACGATGGCGCCTTCTACCGGCCGATCCCGCCGGTCAGCGGTTTCAGCGCGGTCGGGCACTACGGCCAGGGCGACTACGGAACGCCGTTCGGCCTCCTCCTCACCGCTAGAGAACGGACCGCCGGAGCCATGGCACCACCGGCCGGGTACGAGCTCATCTGGGCGGACGTCGGCTCCGGCGCGACCGACGACGGCGCCTTCTGGTGGCCGCTCCCGCGACCCGGTTACCAGTGTCTGGGGGTCGTCGCGACCCTCTACTGGAATACCCCGTTTCTGACCGAGGTCCAGTGTCCCAGGAAGGAGCTCGTGGCCCCGGGATACATCGGCAGCGAGATCTGGAACGACGACGCCAGCCAGGCCGACCGTGACTTCGGCAGCTGGCAGATCGCGCCCAGCGGCGGCGAGGGACTGTATACGGGAACCTTCGCTGGGCAGTCGTACCCCGGTGATCACGGGTACGCCAAACCGAGCTACCCCGTGCATGTGCTCGACAGCCGCAGTGTGGCCAGCTCTCCACCGTTGAGCGAAGAGGAGGTCAGCGCGCTGATCGCAACTCACGCCCCGGTCGTCCGCCTCCATCCCTCGGAACAGTACCTCCCGAATGACCCGGAGCAGGTGCTCGACGCCGCGAACCTGCAGTGGGCGCTGGTGCGGAACGAAGGCTCCTATGACGCCCAGTATCTCGAGCTCCCAGACGAGATGCCGACCTCAGCCGCGACCCTGATGGCCGACGTGTCTTCTATCGAGAATGAAATCAAACCTTCTGCGCCCTACAACGACAATCCGGACTTCAGAATCTGGCTCGGGATTCCCCAGTCGTTGATCAACGGCGACCTCGGAAACGCCAAGCCGGTCGTCCACGTTCGACCCCGCGGCCCCCTCACCGAGATCCAGTTCTGGTACTTCTATCCCTTCAACGGCCCCGGCCGGCTGCAAATTTGCTGGGAGCACTGCGAGTACGAGCAGTTCGGCGAGGCTGGACGTCACTGGGGCGACTGGGAAATGGTGTCGCTTCTGGTCGACAACAGCTCGCAATCTGTCGTCGCGGTCGGCTTGTCACACCACGGCAACGTGGAGTGGGTTCAGTACCCCCATCTCGAGAAGTACACGGACGGGGTCAGGCCGCTCGTGTATGCGGCGCTCAACTCGCACGCCCACTATCGCCACGCCGGCGAACATTACTATGCCGTCGTGTGGCACCGAGGCCCGATCAAAGCGACGACCTACGACCTCACAGGTCACGGTTCGCTCGTCATGGTGGGCGACTACTACCTGGTGTCTGACGACGCGAGTGCTTCGCTGGGCTGGCTCGGGTTCCCCTATCGGTGGGGCCAGTACATCTGGAACTTCGACGACGTCTACTTCTTGAGCACCAACTACTTCGATGAGGAGGAGGTCAACCCGGGGCCGAGCGGACCACCGACGAAGCCGGAGTGGTAAGGGACCCCGCCCATTCGAGCACCTCGAGTCATCAAGCCATACGTGGCGCCCATGTAGAATCTGCGAATCGTGGTTGCCGAAGTGTTGATCACCGTGATCGCCGTGGTCATCGTGTTTGAGGTCATCGAGCATGTGATCATCCCGTTGATCGGGGTGCGCCATGGCCGTGGGCGGCAGCCGTTGACCGGCGCGGAGGGCATGGTCGGCAAGGTGGTCGACGTCAGGCGCTGGTCCGGACGCAAAGGCACGGTGTCGGTCGGCGGCGAGCTGTGGCAAGCCGAGAGCCGCACTCCCCTGGCGGCCGGCGACGCGGCGACCATTCTCGCGGTCATCAATCTAACGCTACGTGTCGAGCCCTTGGCACGATCGATCGACTCCGACGACTCGCCGGGGCCATCCTTGCCGTGAAAGCGAAGATGAGGTCTTCCGCGATCGAATCAATCAGTTCGACGCCGAAATCTCAGCCGCTGCTCGGCAGTTGCTCTCAACAATGCGTTCATGCGAAGGGTGGCACCCATCCGAAGGGTGGCACCCATCCCCATCAATTGACCGTTGACGACCACTTTCCAGTGCCGCTGGATTCGAATCCGTCGCTGAAGATCGCGCTGGTCGGGAGGAATGCATAGAGGACGTCGCGGCGGGTAACGTCGTCGTACGCGATGTGAACCCGGCCGAGTCCGTCGACGGCGATGGCGCTTCCACCACCGATGTTGCCGGAGTCGTCGACCACCTCGATGAACCACTCACAATCGCCACCATCGCAGTCCTCCCATGCATGCTTGAGGTTGCCATCGCTGTCGTCGATGTAGCTGATGTGGGGCAGCACCCCTTCGAGGGCGATTGAAACACCGCGGCCGACTTTGCCGCTGGTGTCGATGGTCTGAGGAGGAGCCCAGCCACCACTGTACTTTGCCGCGTAGCGCAGGGCGCTGTTGGTCCTGTCATGGTAGGCGATGCGAGGGCGCCCGTATACCGGATCGAGGGCGATGGCGACCGCGTCCACCTGGACGCTGGCGTCGACCACCTCGGTGGTCCACCAACAGGTCGTCGAGCACTGTTCCCACGCGTACTTGAGCACAGCCGGGCTGCCGGCGGTGTAGGCGACGTGCGGCTGGTTGTCGGCATCGAGGGCGAGCGCGCTGTACCCGCCTGCGCCCGTGTCGACCGCCATGAAGCTCCATGTCTCGTATTTCGAAGCGAACCCGAGATCCTGGTTGTAAGAGTCGTAGAAGCTGATCCGCGGTGCGCCGCCCGCCAGTTGCATGGAGGGCACCCCTTCGGAGAAGCCAAGATCGGTCACGTCATACCACTCCCAGAAGCCGTTGCCCTGATCCACCGCCCAGCGCAGCATGAAGGTACCGTCGCCCATATAGCTGGTGTAGGCAATTTGGGGGTCGCCGAGGGTGTCGAGGTCGATTGAGCTGAAGGGTCTGTAAAACGGGTCCGGGGCGCGATCGATGACGGTATGGAACCACCCGCCGGAAGAGCGCTGGGCGTACCGCAGGGCGCTATCGTACAGGTCGCCGTAGCTGACATGGACCAGCCCGGTGGTGTCGTCGACGACGATCGACGGCAGCCCGACGTCAGCGAACACGTCGACCGTCTCGACCGCCCATTCCGAGGCACCGTGGCGTGCCAACCGCAGCTCCGACAGATCATTGTTGACGTACGCCACAGTCGGAGTACCCATGACATTGAGGACAGTGGCGCTGGAACCGACGTCGTAACCCATATCGATTTCTTCGTAGGTCCAGGAGCAGGTTGCGCAGTCCCGGCGGTGGAGTCCGAGAGTGCTGCCGCCTGAGATAAACTGGGAGGTGATCATCGGCTGGTCGGCGCTGTCGTCGAGTGCGATTGAGGCCGACACAAAGTCGGTGGAGAAGTCGCTGGAGGCCGAGGTTGCGGTGATCACGTGCCACCCGGTAACGTCGCGGTTGGCGTAGCGCACCCATGACTCGGGGGAAGACCTGCCGGAATACCCGACGTGGGGCTGATTCGTGCCGTCGAGGATCATTTCGTAGCTACTCAGCGAGCCGGTACCCGAGTCCACCAATTCGTCCGTCCAGCTGCTGCCGCCCCAGTACATGTAGCCGAGCTCCCATCCCGACGCTGACGGTCGTTCGTAGAGGACCTTGGTTGCGTAGCCGGCCACCACCACTGCCGGCCGAGAAGCGTAGGTGCGTGCCCGGACGAGCGCTTCGGGCTCCCCCCACGAGCCGTTGCCCTGATCGATCATCAGGTACACCCAGGAGTCGCCGCTGTTGATGTACGCGATATGCGGTTCATCCGATGCGTCGAGGGCGAGATCGAGATCGTAGGTTTCGGCGCTCGCGTCGAGCGTCCAGGTCGACCACACGCCGGCGAAGAGCAGCGCGTAGCGCAACTCGCCGTTCGGTCCGGAGTAGGCGATGTGGATCGAACCGTTGCCGCCGATCGCGATGCTCGCGGCGCCGCCACAGCCCGCGGTTGCGTCGACCACCTCGAACTGCCATTCGGCGCCGTCGTGCCAGGCATGCACCAGCTGGTCCCCCCCGTACGCGAGGTGTGGATGGCCGGCGGCATCGGCGGCGTGGCCGAGGCCGTCCCCGGCGTACCAGTGGGGCGCGTCGATGGTCTCGAACCGCCATTGCTGCCCGACAACCACGGCCGGCAACCAGACCATCACGATGAGCGCACAAACCAGGACGAGGATTCCGCTGCTGCCACCACGCTCCATATCGCCTCCAGGCCGAGACAGGAAGTGCCGAATCAACGAATTGCTCGTAAACGAGGATACACCTTCACAGTTCGTTTCCATCTGGGGGCATATCTCGTCTCACAAAGATGCGCGCGAAGAGACAGGGCGGCGGTGGAAGCGCAGCAGGGTTGGAAGGGCGGGGCACATCGGCCCGACTCTTCTCAAAGACGGAGGCGGGTCCTTCCGGCTTCGCATGCGGCTTCGCCGTGACACGTCAGGGCCCGCCACCCGGACCCCGAATTCAGCCCCCCACGGGCGGGCCGTAAACGACCCGCCTACGCCTGTCAGAAAATTCCTCACCCACTTGATTTCGAATACTGCAGGAGGCTCACGTGGCACCCATCATGTCTGACACGAGAATGATAAAATAGTTACTCAGTGCGACCTGACCCGCGATGAACAGAATCTCGATCCTTGGGGGCATATGACCTCAAAGCGCCACGTGGTGTTGGCCTCCGCTGCCCCGCGCACGACCTGTGGAGAGGAAACTGTTCACGACGGCGACACCCACAAGAAACCGAAATTCGCCACCACTACCGCGCGAAAAGTCCCACTCGAATTCAGCGCGCCGGAAGAGATCTGGCACCACCTCACCCGGCCCAGGCACCTCCCCCGAATCCCCGGCATCCCACGGCTGCCCGTTCGGAAGATCGCCGCGACCGCCGTCGCCCTGATCCCCAAGCGGGTCAAGGCATCGCGCACAGTCCAACTTGCCCGGCGCCACCCTGGTTTCGCGGGATGGGTCTTGATATTCGCCGGTGCGGCCGCCTCGATCGCCGGACTCCAATTCGTGGAGCCTCACTATCGCTCGGAACCCGGAGCGATACCAGAGGTGGCTCGCACGGCGCGGCACACGGGCGGTCGACGCAACGCTCGCGGAGATCGGCCCATCGATAAATATCCCTTCCGTGCGGGCCGAACCTTTCGACGAACTCTACGCGGCCTGCTACACCTATGCTGACAGCGCTGTCACATTCAACTCCGAACACGAGTTCTTCGAGTTCGAATTGATAGATTCTGCGGCGCACGAGAGCGTGCACGCAATCATCCACCAGAACGGGCTGCGTCCAGATTCGACCACGCACGAAGATTTCTTCGCGATGGTTGACGAAACCGCCGCCTCCGTCCTCGGCGCCCATATCGCCGGCGAAGTGTGGTCGAGCAGCGGGCGCGACGGTTCGGCGCTGACCGAGTTCCTGTATCAGAGATATCGGCGCTCATGCGACTCAGCCGACCCCGACAGCAGGTTCAACCAGTACCTCGCACCGGGCCGCGTCGCCTCCGGCGATTTCGACCGCGATACCTGGCACTCCGCGCTGATCCACTTCGGCCCAGTAGAACTCGTGGATGCCGTGTACCAGATTTGTTGTCTCCACTCCGACCCGACCGACGCCGCCAAGGCCATCGCCAAACGTTTCATGCGGATCAACCTCGAGCCGAGGGACAAGCCGATATTCGAGGAGTTCGAGCGGACGCGGCGGCGGTGGGATGAGAGGGTCAACCTGACGCCCTCGTGAGCGCGTGGGGGCCCAGGAGGGTGACGAGCGGGGCCGTCGGCGCATCAACCCAACCGCCTCCGACGGAACGCTATCACAACATTGTTAACTTTGTTTCTCCTGGCACTGATCGGCAATCTGTCGTCACGGTCGGCTTGTCACACCACGGCAACGTGGAGTGGGTTCAGTACGCCCATCTCGAGAAGTACACGGACGGGATCGCCGCCGCTCGTGTACGCGGCGCTCAACTCGCACGCCCACTATCTCCACGCCGGCGAACATTACTATGCCGTCGTGTGGCACCGAGGCCCGATCAAAGCGACGACCTACGACCTCACAGGTCTCGGTTCGCTCGTCATGGTGGGCAACTACTACCTGGTGTCTGACGACGCGAGTGCTTCGCTGGGCTGGCTCGGGTTCCCCTATCGGTGGGGCCAGTACATCTGGAACTTCGACGAAGTCTATTTCTTGAGCACCAACTACTTCGATCAGGAGGAGGTCAACCCGGGGCCGGCGGACCACCTACGAAGCCGGAGGTGGTGACAGATCCCGTCCGACGGGCCGCCCCATTGGTGTCGGGTTTGCCCAGGCGGGTAAACGCCCGGGTCTACCCGACGCCGATGTGTTTCTCCTGCCACCGATGTGTCAGCGATGGGGAAACAAGCTTCCAGTGGGTTGCACCCATGCACGTATAATCGGCTCGCGGGGTGATCCTGGAAAGGGGCGGCATGCACGAGGGTTGGTGGTGGCGGAGCATCGGGCTGATTTTCATCATCGCCCTGTTGACATTCAATTTCACGGTCGTTGGAAAGTACGCGTCCTACCCCTGGTGGCACCAACACGACTGTGACTCCGACCCGCTGTATGTTGCTCAGGCCATGACGCTCGTCAATGATGGACCTTTCGATACATCATCATCCTACGTGCAGTCGTGAGCTCCGGCCACGGATTGATCTACCGGTTCGCGTCTTCGATTCTCGGCTGGCACCCCGAGTATCTTGATCTTCGCTCGACCGCGCACACTGTCTCTGCCTGGGACCTCCTCGACCAAGCGACCCGTCTGAGCCGGTGGTTGTCGTTCGTCGTGTTTGCCGTCTTTGTCATGACCTTTTACGGGCTCGTTCTCTGGATCACTCGAGAAACCACAGTGACATTCCTTGTCACGTTCTTCGTCGCGACCTCACAGGTCGCGCTCTGGCACAGTCGAGCCATTCGACCCGAAATCCCGAGCCTCCTATTTTCGATTCTGGCCCTTTGGGTGGTTGCCGCGTCGGCTCGACCCCCTGCTCGCGGAGAGAACCGGCGACCGAATCTGGCGGCATTTGCGTTGGGACTGCTGCTCGCTTTGGCGATATTCTCGAAAATCCAGATCCTCCCGGTTGTGGCGTGTTTGCTGATTCTCGGATTGGGAAGGGCGTGGGTCATCGAAGGAAACGCCACAAAACACGATATTGACCATCGGCTTCGGGTGTGTCTGGCACTGGGTGTATTGCTCGCCATCGTTGTGCCGTGGTGGGCTCTCGGAAAACCGGAATTCCTGACAGACCCCTACCTGGCGTCGGTCGGATACTTCGACCGCCTCGTGTACGGGTCGATGACCGCGAGCTTCGTGCCGCTCGTCGCCGCGGCCATCGGACTGTCGCTGACCGGGACGGTGGTGGGAATGGGCCTCAACCGGAAACCGGATGGAAGCCGTTCTGCCGGCCGACTCGCCCGGCTCCTCACCTTCCTCCACCTGATGAGCTCGGGGCAGTGATTGGGGCGTATGCAGTGGTAGCGCCAGCCTCGCGCACCTTCTCGTCGTACGTAAGAAACACCCATCACCTCGTCTACGGCGTCATCTCCAACATTTTTGGGAATGTATTTGGCAGCGGATTTCTCCATCACAAAACCGTCGACGGAAACACCGCCTCGAGACTTGTCGACGCCCACGCGAAGGGTGATCCACTGCTCGGCATCAACATCGTGTGGTTGATCGCTCTCATGGCTGTCGTGGTATTGATAAGGCTCTTCGCGTCCAAAGCCTGCGAGGACCGCACACACTATCGATACGTCCTGTTACTGCTGGTTGTCGGCGTCGCTATGGACGTCGTGTTCACTCTTCGGTGGTTCGCCCAATTCAACTACTATGCAATTTTTTCGCTGGTGTTCTATGCCATCGCAATGGCTTGGTTCCTGAAGCTCGAACGGCAGAACCTGTGGGTTGAGGGCGGTCGGCTGCGTGCCACTTCGTGGGTGGCGATACTGATGGCCGGCCTTTCATATCTCGCGTCGGTTTTCGAACCTACGAGTTGGTGACCGCACCGAGGGCGACCGCGGTCAGCGACCAGAGCCCGAAGCCAATGCTGGACTCGAGCAGGCAACAAAACCGTCACTTGCTGGAGCCTGTTCGAGGACGCGCCCTGACGTCGGAATATCGGTGCCATTCTCCGGCACCCTTCTTCACGACGACGGTAGCCAGCACGTAACGGTCGTACCTCCGCCCGGTTGGGAATGGAGACTGATCTTGCCGCCGTGGGCTTCAACAATTTCTCGACTCAGGGCAAGGCCGAGGCCGGTGCCGGTCTTTTTGGTAGAGTAAAACGGCAAAAGCGCCTTTTTCATCGTGTCTTCGTCCATGCCGGGGCCGTTGTCCGAGATATGAAGGAAGGTGCCGTTACCGGCATCGCGAACGCGGATCGCGACGCGCGACCCGGTTTCAGATGCCTCGACGGCGTTTTTGACAAGGTTGATCAGCAGTTGGCGAAGTTGGGGAATATCGCCGAAACCGGGGCGCGACGGCAATGGTTCTTCGATCGCAAGCTCCGGAAAATCGCCAAGATGCGTCAACAAATCCCGCCAGTCGACGTCGCTCTTGCGGGGTTCAGGTAGGCGCGCGAACCTCGCATATCCATCGATGAACTGTACGATATGGCCGAGACGTTCTTCGATAGTGGAAAAAATTTCTTCTGTCTTGTGGCTGAGGTCGGGCCGTTTCGCGACCAGTTTGGCCGAATGAACGAGCGACGAAATCGGCGCCAACGAATTATTGAGTTCGTGGGAGATGACGCGGATGACTTTTTTCCAAATTGCGGCTTCTTGACGGCCGAGTTCGTCGGTGAGGCGGTGCAGCAGCACAAGGCTGTGTTGCTGTTGGTTGAGTAAAAACTGGCGCTCGGACAGTTGATAGGTCTCGACAATCTCTTCTCGCTTGATGGTGAAGATCCCTTCGCCTCCGCTGGCCAGGATCATACGCATGTCCTCGGGGCAGTGTTGCTCGAGCTCGGCAAAGGATCGTCCTTCGAGTCGGGCGCCGCCAAGCAGGAGTTTTCGTGCTTCTGAATTGGAAAAAATAATTCGGCCGAGCGCGTTGACGAGCATGATTGCAACTGGTGAGCGGTCGAGCGCCGTTTCCAAGAGCAGCTCTTTTTGGCGGAGATGCTGTCGTTCCTTTTGCAGGAGGCGCCCGACGTCGTTGTAGAGCCGGGCGAGTTCGCCCATTTCGTCATTTCGGCCGGAAGCAAGGCGCACGGAAAAATCGCGGTCACGAAAGCTCGAAATGCCATCACGCAAACCACTCAGCGTGACGTCAAGCGGTCGCAGGATCCTGGTGACCAGCACGGCGCCGATTGGCAAGCCGATCAAGAGCGTCAGCAAGAAAATCAACCAAGGTTGCACATGAAACGCACTGCACGCAGCAGCGATTGCGGCCATGAGCACCAAAATTCCGGCGATGCCCAGATAAGACCCTCCCTGCAAACGAAGTGCGAAATCGCCGGACCTCTGTGTGATCCTGCCTTTGTTCCATCAGTGCGGAGGTCTTTCAGAGCGTGCCTTCCGGTGCACTTCGATGCCGAGTTTTGACATCTTGCGATACAGAGCTTGACGGCTAATTCCAAGCACCTCTGCAGCATGGGCGACCACGCCGTGCGATTGTTCGAGGGCGTCCAGGACGTTGCGGATCTCGCTATCGTCAGCGGGCGACAGGGGCTCGAGGTGGGCTCCGTCAAAACCAAGATCCTCGACCTCGATTTCGGGTCGGAGCTCAAGACAGTGGCTCGTTGCATTCGGTTTCGAGTTCTCGCACATTGCCTGGCCAGGTATGGTCGAGCAATGCCTGTTCAGCGCGTGCACTGAGAATCTTCTCTCGGTCGCTGAATTTCTTGAGAAAAAAACGGGCCAGGGGAAGGATGTCATCACGGCGTCTTTCAGACGAAGGTATTTTCAATTCGACGACATTGAGCCGATAATAGAGATCTTGCCTGAATCGCATGGTGCTGATCGCTTCGTCGAGATTGGCGTTGGTCGCGCTGATGATCCGCACATCCGCTTTGTAGCTGCGGCTCGAACCGAGGCGACGGAATTCGCCGCTTTGTGTGGACGCAGAAGTTTGACCTGTCCCGACAATGAGAGCGCGTCAATTTCATCAAGAAAAAGAGTGCCTTTGTCAGCGCTCTCGAAATGGCCGATACGGCGTGATGAGGCGCCGGTGAAAGCACCGGATTCTGCGCCAAAGAGTTCACTTTCCATGAGTTCGGCCGGGATGGCGCCGACGTTGACGCGTAAGAAGGCTTCGCCCGAACGCCGCGAGTTTGCCTGAATGATCTCGGCAAGACGAGCTCCTTCCCCGACCCCGACGGGCCGGTGATGAGCACCGGTGCATCGGACTGGGCGACGTTGACGGCGAGGGCGACCGTGTTGTGCATTGCGGCCGAGGCATAGACCAGACCACAGAGGTCGTAGTCTTCGGCAAGCGCCTTCTGGGATTTCTCGGTCATCAAGCGTAAGCGCCCGTTTTCGACCTCGAGTTCCCGCGTTTTTTCAACAGATCACGCAGACGATTGATGATGGCATCATCGTCCCAGGGTTTTCGCAAATAATCGTTGGCGCCTTCTTTGACGAGTTCGACAGCGGCTTCGAGTGATGCCCATGCGGTGACGAGTAGAATCGGAAGTGATGGATCTTGAAGGCGCAGCGCTCGAAAGAGTTCGACTCCTTCTCGACCAGACGTCTCGTTCGGGCTGAAGTTCATGTATTGCGATAACCGCTCCGAGGGTCTCGGTTGCAGCAATTTTCAACGCTTGTGATGGCGTCGAAGCTGAAATGTGGCTGATGCCGTGGATGTCGAACAAGACCTGTAACGCGGTTACGACACCAGCCTGATCATCAACGATGAGCACTTTGAGATCCTGGTTGTCCAGATCTTGATTGTCCACATCGTGATTGTATCGTCTCATACCGTGCGAGTCGCGATCTCCGGCGCAACAGTTGTTGCACGGAGTGCGGGGATCAGGGCTGCGAGGAGACCTGCCGCCCACAAGACGGTGGCGCCGCCGGCCATCAGAACCCAGTCAATCTTCGGAGCTTCCGCATACTGAGCGAGTACATAGTTGAGCAGAATGGTCAGTATTGTTCCAATGATGAGTCCTGCAGTCGTGATGAGCCAGTTTTCGAGAAGGAAGTAGCGCAGGATGGCGGCTCTGGTCGCACCGAGCGCGCGTCTGGTGCCGATTTCCCGGATGCGTTGAGTTACTGAAAATGAAGTCAATCCGACGATACCAAGTGAGGTGACGATGATCATGAGCACGACCACTGCCGCCCAGATCTTCATCGCCATCAGGGTGCGTCTGAAGTATCGGAGTTTGATCTCAGAGAGTGTTCGCACCGTGACAATACGATCGCTCTCGAGCGAAACCAACAACTCGTCGAGTTCGGTGTAGAGAGAGTCGATGGCGCCGGGTTCGGCACGTACGAGATAGTTCATTTCGCGGTTGTCACGCGGCTTGCCCGGCAGCAGCATCGTTTGACCACCCATACCTGCCCTCGGCCACGAATTGCTCATGCTGTCGATCACTCCGATGATAGTTCCAGTATGTTCGTTGTCCTGGTTGGAGAGCCGGCTGCCTATGACGTTCCCGTCGGGGAAGACTCGATCTGCGAAGGCCTTGGTGATGATGATGTTTTGTGGAGCGTCGTAGTCACTGCTGAGTTCGATATCGGATGAATTGAAGTTACGTCCTTCGATGAGGTTGGTGCCGAGAGTATCGATCCCGTGTTCATCGACCATGAAATATCCCACCTCCACGGTATCGATTTCAGAACCGGCGGCTTTTCGACCGATTGATGAGCCACTGCCGGACAACGGAAAGAAGTGGATTGGGGTTGCATCGATGATCGAGGGGTGGTTGCGGAGTTGCCGGAGATCTGCCTCGCCGACGCTCTCGACAAATTCCTCGTCTGCGAAGTTCTCACCAAATGGCTCGGTGGTGATGGCAAGAATGTTGTCGGTGTCCATGCCCGTAGGAGCGAGAAATGACTGACGTTTTTCAAGGAAGATCGAGGTGCAGTTGACCACGATGGCGAGGGTCAGCGCGACTTCTGCGAGAATCAGCCAGAACCTCGTACGGTTGTTCAAGAGGGCGCGAAAAATTGGACCGAATTCCATCACAATCTCCAGTCACTGCATTTTGAGGTGAACGGCGGGCGCGACGTGGCAGATGCGCCAGGATGGATAGACTCCGGCGATCAGGCCGGCCACGAGAGAGAGAAGGAGACCGGCGCCGACCATTGTGAGATCGAGTTGGAGGTGCTCGCCGGTCGACAACATGCGGTTGATCAGGTTGAGCACCAGCACCGAGATAGCAAGCCCGAGGCCGCCTCCAAGAACACCGATCACCTCGCACTCGAGCACGTGTTGTATGAAAACCGAAGAACGGCTCGCGCCGAGGGCTCTGCGTACGCCGATCTCGGGGGCCCTGCTCAGGAACTTGCCGAGCAGAATTCCGATGAGATTGATCGCACACACGACAAGAAAGAGCAGCGATACGACGAGCTGACTCCTCGTCGAATCAGGCACGACTTCATATTCTTCGAGGGTGGTCATGACGTTGAGCAATCGGTTGTTCAGAGGTCGGCCAAAACGGCCAAGCTTCTTTTGTTCGATAACATAGGCGTCCAAGAAGTCCTGATATGCCTGCTTCTGTGTTTCGTTGTCGAGTTGAACCCACATCTGGATCCAGAGCATTTCGGACTGCAGGTATGCCTGGTGGTTGGTGATCGAATCGGGCGTCCAACCCCATGTGTTGCCGCTGGAATAAACCTCGAGGACCGGAGTGAAGTTGAACGGCATGAAGATCCCTTCGGGCTTTCCGAACGGGTCGCCTGTCGGGTCGTAATACTTGGGCGTTGGACGCCAAGGTGCGAGTATGCCGATGATGGTGAAGTAGCGATCTTCGATCTTGAGTGATCGTCCGACGCTATTGACGCCCCCGAAGAGTTTCTGATTCATCTCTGAATCGATGACGATGACCGATTCGGGCGCCAGATCGGCAGCTTCGTCCCAGCCGTTGCCGTACTGAAAAGGCACTTCAAACATCAGAAAGAAGTCGCTGAAACACATCCGTATGTGCTCTCGAAACGGGCGTTGCTGATCGTCGTCGGGGAAGACTATGAACTCTCCACGGAAGGCCGCGGTCTGGTAGGTCGGAAGGTCGGATTGCATGATCGCCGTCGCGTCACGGTAGCTGAGCTGAAAAGGAGCTCTTTCAGGGTGATCGCGGTTAAACGGTTTGTCTGGATGCCAGTTGTCGAGTTCGACATGGAAGAGCAGGTCGCTTTTGTGTGGTATCGGATTGCCGGAGTAGATGTAATAGATCGTCACCGAGGCCGTCGACACGGCGATGCCGAGGCCGATTGCCACGACCATCAGGGCCGAGAGAACAGGGTTGCGGCGCAGACTCTTGAAAGCCAGGCGAAGTTGATAGACAAACACCGTCATTCTCCTCTCAGATCAAATCAGCAGTCTGCGTTGGCGAGCGCGGCCGGCTCGGCGTTGATGAGCGGGATGTGAGAGTCCTGAGTCTTGAGGTCGATCAACGAACCGTCGAGCAGATGGATCTGGCGTGAAGCTCGTCGTGCGAGATCGGGATCGTGGGTCACCATGACGAGGGTGGTGCCGCTCTCGTTGACCTTTTCCAAGAGATCCATAATGTCGTTGGCCATGGCCGTATCGAGGTTTCCCGTCGGCTCGTCGGCGAGAATGAGCTTGGGCCGGCCGACGATTGCACGCGCCACGGCAACACGTTGTTGTTGCCCGCCCGAGAGCTGGGTAGGCAGGTGTTTCATGCGTGACGCGAGACCAACGGTCGAAAGCGCCTCTTCGATGGCAGTGCGTCTTTCCCTTGCGGGCATGCCGCGGTATCTCAGTGGTACGTCAATGTTGTCGAAGACATTGAGATCGGGAATGAGGTTGAAGGTCTGAAAGATGAAGCCGATCTTCAAATTGCGGATACGCGACATTTGCCGGTCAGATAGCTTCG
Organism: Candidatus Sulfomarinibacteraceae bacterium; assembly: GCA_963741385.1. Classification (GTDB taxonomy): domain Bacteria; phylum Acidobacteriota; class Thermoanaerobaculia; order Thermoanaerobaculales; family Sulfomarinibacteraceae; genus Sulfomarinibacter. The sequence continues at coordinate 12,641 of CAVUHO010000011.1, read as the reverse complement.
TGACGTCCTCACCGTCGAGCACATAAGACCCGTTGTCGAAGCTGTCGAGCAGCCCGATGAGATTGAGCAGGGTCGTCTTTCCGGAGCCCGAGGGCCCCATGATTGAAATGAATTCACCGGCTTTCACTTCGAGGTCGAAGCTGTCCAGGGCGTGGGTTTCGACGTGTTCGGTGCGGTAGATTTTACGGATTTCCTGCATCTTGATCATGTTGGCTCCTTGGCTTCGGATTAACGGAGAAGGACGTTTTCGGCGTCCTCAAATCGTGTGATATCGGAGATGATGATGCGGTCGCCAATTTCGAGACCCGATACAATTTCGACTTCCGAAATGCTGGTGCTTCCTGTGAGGATCGGCCGTTTGTAAGCGATGTCATCGTCGATGACGAAAGCGACACGGCCTGCGCCGTCTTCGAGAAAAGGACCGCGCGCCACCTTGAGCACGTCGGGGCGGGTTTCGAGAATCAATCGTGCGGTGACGCGCTGATTCTGCCTCAATCCGTCAGGCGCTTTCCCGGTAAATGCCACCTTGCCTTTGACGCGGCTTCCTTCAACCTCAGGGGATATGCTGAGCACGTGTGCCGGGTATTCGATACCGTCTTTGGAAATGACGGCTTCAGTTCCGGGGTCGATCTCGTTTGAATAGGATTCAGCGATCGCAATTTCGACTTCATACGCCGAAAGGTCAACGACGGTGATCAGAGGGTCATTGGTATCGACGGCTTGACGATCGTCAACATGCAGGCGTGATACGAGGCCCGCGACCGGCGCGCGGATTGTCAAGGCTTCGACTCTGCGTTCGAGTTCGTCAACGACAAGTTGTTGGCGCTCGAGCTGCTGCCGAGCGCTTTCGAGTTCAAACATGAGGATTTCGGAACCGAATTCAACATGTTGTTCGGCCTGTTTGAGTTTGAGCGAAGCGACGACGACAGAATCGCGAGCTGCTTCAAGATCAATTTCGTTCGTCAGGCCAAGTTTGTAGAGCTTCTCGGCTCGTTCGAGGGAGCGGTTGGCCGCCGCGAGTTCGACGCGTCCGAGATCGACCTGTTGCTCATTCGCCAATCGATCTTGGCGGGCTTCAAGCCGCAGGCGTTCATCGGTCGATTTCAGGCTGCTCAGCGTCGTCTCTTCCTGAGCCACAAGACTGCCGAGTTCGGGGCTGGATACACTGGCGAGAACATCACCCTCATCAACGACCTGGCCTGCAGTGACGTTGATCGAAACGATGCCGCGTGCCGGGCTGAATGAGGTCGGGTGAAATGCAGCGACGATGCGTCCTTCAACCGAGAACTCTCGTACAAGATCACCACGAACAACCTCGGCAATACGCACGCGGGAGGCGTCAATCGAAGCTTCTGATCGGGACCAGCGTGAGAACGAGGGCCAAAAAGCCACAGCGGCAAGTGTCACTACGATCGTTGCAGGACCAATGAAACGCACCCGATGCAAAAATCGTCGTTGAGCAACCGGCCGGTCCATGGCAGAAGCATCTTTGATCATATTCGTCTCCTGGAGACGTTCCACAGCAAAGACCGTGCCCGGTTGTTCGAATTTCTTAAGTCATGAATAATCAATAATATGACGATTCCTTTCGAAACGTCGGGTTGACACCTGTCAACCTGGCTGCGGACACGTGTCCGGTGTCACCGATGAGAACTGATGTTCACGTCGCTATGCATTTTTCGATCGTTCACTACTCCGTGTTCAGGCGTATTTGGGATCAATTCCACCGGCACAGGCATGATGTTCCACAGAGGTGTCGGGTAGACCCGGGCAGTTACCTGCCCGGGCCCCCCACAGATCCGGACGTGCGGATTTCCCGCACCCGGCTCTTCAGGCGCATTGGTTCGCTGCGGGGCGGTTGACCGCCACACACCCGCTGGTCGAAATAACTCGCCAGCCCAGCTATCCGACGCAGTCTCGTTAAGAAGCTACCGAGGTTCAATGCCCTCGCCATCTTCCCCTCCACCGGCTCCATGCCCTGGCGCCCCCTTCCCTCCTCCGGGTCCCCGTGGGTTCGGTTACCCGGACACCACGCAAGACTCGCTTCCGGGCGGCGGCCAGCCTTACCCGGGCGGGACTCGACCCGCAGGATCTGTCTGGGAGGTTTCCGAGTGACTCATCTCACGTCATCTCATTCCCCTTCCACGAGCTTTGCTCGGCGCACGCCACGATCAAAATGCAACAATGCAACGAGTGGCACCCATGAAAGGTGGCGCCCATGCTAAGTTCACGACGAAACGATTCTTCGGCTCCGGAGGTCTCGCATGCGTGATCGACGCGCTGTCATCGCCTTCGCATCGGCAGTTGTGGTGGTGGGTTGGGTCGTAGCGACTGCCGTCGCCAACGACCACAAGCGCCAACAGCACCGCCACCGTGACCGCGAGCACCGGACGGAACTGTCGGAGAGTGCCGTGCCTGCGGTGGACAATCCGACCTACCGGGAGATCTGCGGCGCCTGTCACTTTCCCCTGCAGCCGGCGCTCCTCCCCTCCAGGTCGTGGCAACTTCTCCTGGCCGACACTCAGGACCACTTCGGCCTGTCGGTCGACCTGGAGGCGGAACAACTCGCGGAGGTCGAGGCCTACTTGACCGCCAACGCCGCCGATTACACCCCGGGTGAGCTGGCGCAGGAGATCGTCGACAGCATCGGTTCGTCGACGCCCCTGCGCGTGACCGAGGTTCCCCTGATTCGGCACGAGCACCGGCGCCTCGACGAGGCCGTCTTTCAGCGACCGTCCGTGGCCGGCAGGGCTGACTGCCAGGCCTGCCACCCGGAAGCAAACGACGGCGTCTACGACGACGACAGCGTGATGATTCCAAGCCGGTAGCCTCCAGATCCAGGGTGCCACGTACACACTTCCACACTTGTCGTTGAGTCACGCTGGCGGATCCCACATTTCAGAAGATGTGAACGTGGCACCCTGGATGCCGGTAGTTGTGTAAATGTGTACGTGGCACCTCTATGCAGGATGCTGCCTCTGAATACCGTTCCGGCGTTCAGGCCGTGGCCCTGTCCGCGCCGTCGGGCTCGGCTGCCTCGCCCGACCACCGGTCGCTCTTCTCGCGGGCGATGAGGCCGGAGGCCGTGCTGTAGGCCACCGGAATCAGAAACAGGGTCACCATGGTCGAGGCGAGGAGACCCCCGATGACCACCCGCGCCAGGGGCGCCTGAATCTCGGACCCGGCGCCGATCCCGATGGCTAACGGAACCAGGCCGAGCACGGTGGTGCTGGTAGTCATGAGGATCGGACGCAGCCGCAGCCGGCCGGCCTCGATCACCGCTTCCGCCGCCCCCATCCGGTATTCGCGGCGCAGCAGGTTGATTGCGTCGACCAGCACGATGGCGTTGTTGACCACGATCCCGATCAGCATCACCAACCCCATGATGCTCTGGATGTTCAAGGTCGAACCGGTCAACAGCAGGGTCGGCACCACACCGACCAACGCCATCGGCACCGCCAGCATGACGATGAGCGGGTCGATGAAGCGCTCGAACTGGGCGGCCATCAGCATGTAGACCAGCACCAGCGCCATCACAATGGCGATCGTGAAGTCGCGCCTCGCGGCGAGCTGCTCCTCGTACTGGCCGCCGAACAGCAGGGAGAAACCCTCCGGCAGCGCCATATCCGAGAGCGCGGTCTGAATCTGCTCGACCGCATCACCCAGCGCGACCCCGCCCTCCAGGTTGGCGCTCACGTAGGTCACGCGTTGGCCGTCGGTGCGCTCGATCTCGACCGGTCCGCGCCCCCGCCGCCGTTCGACCAGAGCCGACAGGGGCACGACGGCGCCGGAGGGAGTCCTCAGCACGACGTGGCCCAGGTCTTCGGCAGTGAGCCGGTCCTCCGGCCGTAATCGGACGACAATCGGATACTCATCGCCACCTTCCCGGTACCGTCCGGCCTCCAGCCCGCCGACATTGGCGAGCAGGGTGCGGCCCACCTCGCGCACCGACAAGCCGAGCTCTGCGATGCGCTCGCGATCGAGCACCAGCCGCTCCTCGGGCTGGCCTTCGCGGCGGCTGACGTTGACATCGGTGATGCCGTCGAGCGCATCGATCCGGCGGCGGATGTCGGCGGCGATTCCGTCGGCCTGTTTGAGGTCCCAACCGCGCAACTCGATCTCGAGCGCGTTCTGGCCCCCGCCGGAGCTGAAAACACGATTCAGCATCCACAGCCCCTGCTGGGCCTCGACATTGATCTCGGCGCCGGGCACCTGCCCGTCGACCGCGGCGCGCACCAGGTCCGCCATCTCGGTGCTGCCAAGCGAGCGCTCCTGGCTCTGCTCGAGCTTGAGCTCGACGGCGGCACTGTCCCCGCGCACCTCGGTGGAGACGATGTCGACATTGCCGGGCGGGATCACGCCGCGAAGCTTGTGTTCGAGCTCGTCGAGGTAGACACGGGCCACCGCGATGTTGGTGCCGCGCGCCATCTCGAGCTCGATGTCGATCTCGTCCGCCTCGGTGCGCGGCGCCAGCTCGACCGGAATCAACGGCCACAGGAGAAGGGCGAGGGCGAACAGCGCCCCGGTCGCCGCAAACACCCGGCCGCGGTGGCGGATGGCGGTTTCCAGAGCGCCGGTGTAACGGCCCTCGAGACGCCGGAACGACCGGTGGAAACGCGAGCCCTCGCGTTCGGCGGCGCTCGGGACCCGCAGGAAGCGCGCCGCCAGCATCGGCACCAGCGTGAGGGCGACCAGCAGCGAGCACGCGAGGGCGAAGACCACCACCAGGGCGAGCGCCTGGAAAAGCGCCCCGCTGGTGGTCCTGGCGAAGACCACGGGCAGGAAGATCACGCACGTGGTGAGGGTCGAGGCGACGATCGCGCCGGAGACTTCGCGGGCGCCGACCTCGGCCGCCTTCTCGGCCGGCATGTCCTGTTCTTCGCGCTTCCTGACGATGCTCTCCAGCACGACGATGGCGTTGTCGACGATCAGCCCGACACCCAGGGCCAGCCCGCCGAAAGTCATCTGGTTGAGGGTCAGCCCGGCGAAAAAGAGCAGCCCGAAGGTGGCAATCACCGAGATCGGGATCGACAGGGCGATGATGGTGGTCGAGGAGCGGCTGCGGAGGAAGAAGTAGAGCACGGCAACGGCGAGCAGTGAGCCCCACATCGCAGAGTTGCGGACGCTGTCGATGGACTGGCGGATGAAATCGCTCTGGTCGGTGACCACCGTCAGGTGGACGTCGCTGCGCTCGTCGTTGATGCGCTCGGCCTCGCGGCGGACCAACTGCGCCACCTTGACGGTGTTGGCGCCGCTCTGCTTCTGGATGCCGACGCTGACAGCCGGCATGCCGTTCATCTCGACGAGGTAGCGCGCGTCCTCGTAGCCGTCCTCGACGCTTGCCACGTCCTGGACTCGGATCGGTTTGCCGCGTGCGCTGGTGATGACGGTCCGCGCCACCTGCTCAACCGACTGGTACTCGCCGAGTGCGCGCACGTACATGTCGCTCAAACCGCTCTTGACGTTGCCGGCCGGCAGGGTGACGTTTTCACGCAGCAGGGCCTGCTGGACATCGAGGGCGGTCAAGCCCGAGGCCCGCAGCCGGTCGCGGTCGAGGTTGACCCGGATCTCCCGGTTGACCCCGCCGCGGATGATGATCGCGCCGACGCCGGGGATCTGCTCGAAGCGGCGCGAAAGGTCCTGCTCGAGCAGTCGGGTCAGCTCTTCGAGATCGCGGCTCGAGGTGGCGGCCAGGCTGACGACCTCGATCATGTCGAGATCGAGCTTGAAGATCTGCGGGGTCTCCGCCTCCTGCGGCAGCTCGTCGCGCAGCCGGTCGAGCGCGGCGCGCAGGTCGTTGGCGGCCTCGTCGATATCGGTTCCGCGCGCGAACCGCAGCCGGATCCGGCTCGAGCCCTCTTCAGACTGGGAAGTCACGCGCTCCAGATTCGGCAGCCCCGAAACAACGTTCTCGATCGGGTCGGTGATGATCTGCTCGATCTCCTCTGGCCCGACGTTGGGGTAGCTCACCCGCACCGTCAACTCGGTGAATTCCACCTTCGGCAGCAGGTCCACCGGCAGCATGCGCAGGGCCACCAACCCGACCACGATGAGGATCAGGTACAGCATGACCGTCGCCACCGGCCGCCTGATCGCCAGATCGGAGATACCCGCCATCTCAGTTCACCGTCGCCGGCGTTTCCCGAGCGACTCCGGCATCCCGAAGGGCTGCGTCGGCCGCTTCGGGACTTTCCGGCAGCTCCGCGCCGAGAGCCTTCGCGAGCTGACGCTGCTTGGCGAGAAAGGCGGCCAGCAGGTCCTCACGCCTCAGCTCCTGGAGTCCGAGGACGCTCCCCCAACTGGTCGGCCGGACCCGAGCCACCGAGCCCTCGACCCCACCGGTCTGAAACCCGCGGTAGAGCAGGTGTTGCCCGAGCGTCACGACCCACTCGCCCGCCTCGACGCCGCGAATGCCGACTTGCCCGCGCCCCTCGGCCAGGACCTCGACCGTGCGCATGGAGGTCGCGCGAGCGGTGTCGGGGATATCCATGACGGGGCTGTCCGGTTCGCTCAGCCCGCCGGAATCCTCGATCACGAAGACGGTCGGCTCGCCGGTGCCCGGGTTCTCCCAGACAGCGCTCGCCGGCACCAGGGTCGCCTGCCGGCTGCTCCCGTAGAGAACCCGCACCGTCACGAACATCCCCGGACGCAGCCCGCTCCCTCCATCCGGCACGTCGATTTCAGCCTCGGTGCTGAAGCTCGACTCCTCGAGGAAGGGCGAGATGCGGGACACCGATGCGAGGATAGGATCCGCTTCGCCGTCCCGGGTGCCGATCTCGACCGGAGTTCCCTCCGACACGTTGCGCAGCATGCGCTGCGTCAATGGGACCTCGACGACGAGATCCTGGAAATCGCCGAGCAGGAAGAGCGGCGCACCGGCATCCACCACCATGCCGACTTCGACGTCACGCTGGCCGACGCGGCCGGCCGTCGGCGCACGCACGACGGAACGTGCGAGGTCAGCTTTCCGCTCCTCAATCACCGCCTGCGCCTGGTCGACGCGGGCTTCCGCCTGGGCCGCCTGCGCCTCGGCCGCCGCCAGTTGGGCCTCCCTGGTCTCCAACATGAGCTCGCTGACCAGGGCATCGCGTGCAAGGGCGCGCGTGCGCTTCGCGTCCGCCTCGATCTCGGCGACCTGGGCGCGCGCCTCGGAGGCCGTCGCCGCGGCCAGTCGTGCGTTCGCCTCGGCCTGCCGGAGCTGCTCGCGCAATCGGCTGTCGTCGAGGCGCACCAGGACCTGGCCCCGGGCAACGGTGTCGCCGTTGCGCGCCGTCACCTCGACCACCGCGCCGGAAATCTCGGCCCGGACCGCCACCTGGTTCCTGGCCCTGACGACGCCGCTCAGCTCCTCTTCGAGTGGAAGACCGCCAAAACGCGCCGGCACGGCCTCGACCGCGGGGAGGAGAGTGTCGGCCCCCGCGGTGTCCCCGCTGCCGGAAAACACACCGCAGCCTGCCAGGGTCACGGCACAAACCGCCACGACAGCGACCAACAGTAGCGGCCGCAATCCGCGGCGTGATGCGAGGGAGATGTGTTGATACACGAACAGCTTCATTGAAAACCTGCCATCGGCGCGATAGGCGCCCTGTCCATGAAACGTTTCCGCCACCGCAATCATGCCAGAAATCTCCACGGCCGGCCGCAAAGACAAGGAATCGGTACCCTCCCGCCCTGTCCCAGGTGTTCAGAGGTGCCGCATGGGTGTCACCCATGATGCACCCTCCCGGGTGCCTTTCCGTACATCATGGGGGGAGAGGAAAATGCCGACCCTTGCACGTTTGATTGCTGTCATGGTGGGTCTGTTGCTGGTGGTCGGTGCAGCTGTTTTTCTCTTTCTCCGATCGCCGGTAGCTTCTGACGGGCTGCACCGGATGGCGACCGCGGTCGGTCTGGACGCCGCGCCACCCGAACGCCATGTGGTGCCCGAAAACTTCCACGGGTGGGTCGTCGTGCATTTCGCGGTGGAGGGCGCCCCGCCGCTTCGCGAAGAAGACGGCGCCCTGATCATCGAGTATCCCGCCTCCGGCCGCCTCGACACCTCGACCCCGGCCCCCGAGGGCGAAGGACTCCTGCAACGCGGCTACTACCGAAAAACCCCGATGGTCTGGCGCCGCTGTCGCGGGCCACCGACATCTGGGGCGAATTCAGCCATCGCAATTTCCACGCGGAGGGGAGCGCGGGATCCGGCCGCTCCACCGGTTTCTTTGTCGGCACGATGAGGGAGCTTCGCACCACCGAATGGCCGGTCGAGCACCGCAGGCCGGTTGCCGCCGAAGAGTGAACAGGGCTTTTCTGTCATCCCGAGCGGAGGTATCCAAAGGGTGCCGAATGGGTGCCCAGATGATCCGGTGTTTCAACCGGAAAGGCTGGAGAATTCGGACAGGTCGTCGACCGAAACGTCATTACCGATGTATCCAGAACCTTTACGCTGGCAAATGTGTAAATGTGTACGTGGCACCCATGAAGGGTGGCGCCCATGGAAGTGTTCATGCGAAGCATGGTACCTACGTGGTACCTATGAGGGCTGATGGCTGATAGACTCGATCGGCACATGAGCTTCTTATTCCGGGCTTCGGTCGTCCTGCGATGGGCCTTGCTCATCGCCCTCTCGTGCGTCACTGCCGTGACCGTCGCCGCTCAGGACCGCATAGATTTCGACCGCCTTTCGCTCGAGCAGGGGCTGTCGCAGAGCATCATCGAGTCGATGGTTCAGGACCAGAAGGGGTTCATGTGGTTCGCCACTGAGGATGGCCTCAATCGCTTCGACGGGTACCGGTTCACCGTCTTCAAGAACGTGCCTGGCAACCCCAACAGCCTCAGTTACAATGAGCTGAAAGCGCTGCATGTGGACCGCGACGGGATCCTCTGGGTGGGGATTTTCGAGAGCGGCCTCAACAGCTTTGACCCTTCGACGGAAGAGATCGTGAGGTACCGCCACGACGACGCCGATCCCGCGAGCCTGAGCGCCGACAGCGTCCGCTGTATCCTCGAGGACCGGTCCGGCCAGCTGTGGGTCGGCACCCAGGGCGGCGGGCTGGACCGTCTCGACCGCGAGACGGGCACCTTCCACCACTACCTGACGGACCGGGGGACGCCGGCCGCCGCCGGATACGACGACGTGCGGGCGATCTTCGAAGACCGGCAAGGCATCCTGTGGATAGGTACCAACGGCGGCGGGCTCGACCGGTTCGACCCGGAGTCCGGAGGCTTCACCCACTTCGTGCACGACCCGCAAAACCCCAACAGCTTGAGCGACGACCACGTGTTCACGATCCTCGAGGACAACACCGGCGCCCTCTGGGTCGGTACCTACGGCGGTGGCCTCGACACCCTGGACCGAGCCACGGGTCGGTTCACGCATCACCTGGCCGACGCCGACGATCCGACCGCCCTCAGCAACGACCTCATCAAGGCGCTGTTCGAGGATCACGAAGGAACCCTGTGGATTGGGACCGACGGCGGCGGGCTCAACCGATTCGACCGCGACAGCGGTACCTTCACCAGCTACCGCAACGACCCGATCGATCCTTACAGCCTCAGCACCGATCGGGTCTACTCGTTGTACCAAGATCGGTCGCGCGTGCTGTGGGTCGGCACCTACGGCGGCGGCGTCTGCAAGTTCGACGTCTCGAGGAAGAAGTTCCGCCGCTACCAGAACGATCCCGAAGACCAGAACTCGCTCAGCCACAACATCGTGTGGTCGTTTTACGAGGACGAGGACGGCATCTTGTGGATCGGGACCGACAGCGGCGGCTTGAATCGGTTCGATCGCCGGACCGGCCGCTGGCGCCACTACCTGCACCGGCCCGGTGACCCCTCGAGCCTCAGCCACAACACGGTGCGCGTGGTTTTCGGCGACCGCGACGGCACGCTCTGGATCGGCACGAACGGCGGGGGCGTCGACCGGCTCGACCGAAAGACCCAACGGATCACTCACTACCGGCACGACCCCGACGACCCGAACTCACTGAGCCACGACGAGCTGCGGTCGATCTATCAGGACCGCTCGGGCGCGCTCTGGTTGGGCACCTTCGGCGGTGGGCTCGATCGCCTGGACCCTTCGACCGGTGTCTTCACCCACTACCGGCATGATCCGGAGGATCCCTCCAGCATCAGCCACAATTTCATCCGCCTTGCCTTCGAGGACCGCGAGGGGGTGCTGTGGGTGGGGACGCAGGGTGGCGGGCTGAACCGCCTCGACCCCGAAACCGGTGCGTTCACCAGCTACCGGCACGATCCGGAGGATCCCTCCAGCATCAGCACCGACCACGTGTTCGCCATCCACGAGGACCGGGACGGCACGCTGTGGTTCGGTACCTTCGGCGGCGGCATCAACCGGTTCGACCGGGAGACCGGTAGCTTTCGGCGCTACCGGGTGGAGGACGGGCTCGCCGCGGATTCTGTCTACGCGATGCTCGAGGACGACCAGGGCAGGCTGTGGGTCAGCACCACCAAGGGCCTGTCGCTCTTCGACCCGCACACCGATTCCTTCCGCAACTATGACGTTCGCGACGGGCTGCAGAGCAACGAGTTCAACGGCGGCTCCGCCTATCGCAGCCCGAGCGGTGAGATGTTCTTCGGCGGCATCAACGGCTTCAACGCCTTCTACCCCGAGGAGATCGGCATCAACGCGGTGGTCCCGATCGTCGTCATCACCGACCTGCAGCTTTTCAACCGCTCGATTACCGTCGGTGAGACGATCGGCGGCAGGGTCCCGCTCGAACGACCGATCACCTACACCGAAGAGATCGAGCTCTCGTACCGGGACAACGTCTTCACTCTCGAGTTTGCCGCACTGCACTTTAGCGCTCCGGGGAAGAACCGCTACTTGTACCACATGGAGGGCTTCAGCGATGCCTGGGTCCCGGTAGACGCCGACCGGCGTTTTGCGACCTTTACCGGCCTCACCGCCGGCGAGTACCTTTTCAGCGTCCGCGGTGCCAACAGCGACGGCGTCTGGAGCGACGACCCCGCCTCCTTGCGGATCATCGTCACGCCTCCGTTCTGGGCGACGTGGTGGTTCCGTTTGTTGTCGGCCGGTCGTCCTGGCGCCATCGCAATGGTCGTGATCCAGAATCGGTTGCGGGGATCCGCATGAAAACCGAGCTAGTCGCCGCTCACGACGCGCAGATGGCGATCCTGCCGCAGACGACCCCCGGGTCGCCGGCTTCGACATCAGCGGCGTCTGCGTCCCGGCCCACGAGGTCGGCGGTGACTTCTTCGACTACTTCTGGCTCGACGAGGAGCCCAGGAGGCTGTGCGTCGTCGTCGGTGACGTGGCCGGCAAGGCGATGTCGGCGGCCATGAACGCGGTGATGTCCGACGGCATGGTGTTCTCCGAGGCGCGGCAGGGGGGTTCGGTCGAGGAGATCATGAGCAGTCTCAACAGCTCGATCCACCACAAGGTCGGAGAGCGGATGTTCACCGCCCTGTGCCTGGTCGTGCTCGAACCCGAAACCCGCAGCCTGACCTTTGCCAACGCCGGCCTGTGCGAGCCGCTCCACAAAACCACCGACTCCATCGAGTACCTCGGGTCCCCGGGCGCGCAGATTCCCGCTCGGGGCCGTCCGCGACACGGCGTACGAGAGCAGAACCCTGAGCCTGGTGCCGGGAGATATCGTCGTGCTGTTTTCCGACGGCGTCCCCGAGGCCCGCCATCGCGCCGCGGGAGATCTCTACGGCTACGACGCCCCGCGAGAGCTGCTCGCACGGCTCGATACCTCGGATCTGGAGGCCTCGCAGATCAAGGATGCGATCGTTGAGGACGTGTACCGGTGCTGCAACAGTGATCGGCTGAGCGACGACATGGCCGTGGTCGTGATCAAGGTGACGGGTGCGGAGTCTACGGGGCCGCGAGAAGCTACCGCCGAATAACACGGCCTCGTTCCCATACAGGTGCCACCCGAGCAAAGCCTACCGCCCGTTTTTGTCATCCTGAGCGCGTGAGGGCCCGGCTCTTCCAACGGCGGTTGAACCTCCGGCTGAAGGTGCCCTGGGGAACCTCATCGTCCGCGAAAGAGAAATCGCCGACGTCTGCACGGCCAGGTGGTGGTGGTTTGAAAGCAACGCCCAGGCAAAGACCGTTCAACCGTCGCGCGCCTTCACCTCCCGGATCAGCTCCGCAAATTCAGCAGCTTCCTCCGGATCGGCAAACACGCCCTCGCCACGCGCGAACCGGTTGTACACATGGTACAAACCGCTTTCAACAAGGACCCGCCGCCGACGTGGCACCCCACCGCCTCCGACGGATCGATATCACAACATTGTTAACTTTGCTTCTCCTGGCACCCATGGGTGCGACCATTCACCCTCGGCGATCACCCGTTGTCATCCCGACCGAGAAACCAAACCTCCCATTTCCCTGTCATCCCGACCGAGCCAACGAAGTGAGCGAGCGGAGGGACCTCAATCCCGGCGACGGATCGAGCGACCACCAGCGGCGTGTCGATAACCCGACTTTTCACCCACCGTTCGTCCGGTGTGGTGCAGGCGCGGCGCCTGCACGCGCAGCCGGGACGGCCGCGCCACAAGTCCCGCCCGGCCCGGGAGACGGGAGCTCATCCGATAGACCCTTCCGTTGTCATCCCGACCGAGAAACCAAACCTCCCATTTCCCTGTCATCCCGACCGAGCCAACGAAGT
>CAVUHO010000010.1:1232500-1769578 GCA_963741385.1 Candidatus Sulfomarinibacteraceae bacterium | reverse complement strand
TCGGCGATCGCGTCGGCGGCCTCGCCGGTCACCGGCGGCGCGAGCAGGAACGTGAGGTCCCTGACCTTCCGCCGGCCGGCCTCCTTGTCCATGTTCGGGGTGAGCGTGGCGGGGCGAGTTGTGTCCATACTGAACTCCCTTTCTGTCCCGCCGCTGAGCAGAATGGTTGGAGGCGCCGTCAAAAAAGCCCGTCGAATCCGCGACGGGCTGAAGCTGTCCTCCGGGCCGTTCGCGCTTTAGCGGCATTTGTTTAAGGCGCCCGCAAGTTGCTCGATTAAATCGGCGCCTGATCGCAGAATCTTACGTGATAATGCGATATTTGTCAAGAGGTAAATGAGGCGAATATACTATCAGACACGATTCTCGATCTCACGGATAGCGGCAGTCCCAGCCCAGGGATCTGATTTGGTGTCACGCCCACAATTCAACAATCGTGCACGTTGTACCCGTGAGGGAAATGTGCAGGCGAGACGCCTGCGCCACAATCACATCCCTCACGGCACCACCCGCGACCAAGCTGCGGTGTTCCCCGACTCGAAGCCGTCGGCGAAGATCGAGCCCAGCAGGATCTCCGCGAGGGCGGTTCGCGCGGCCATGAGGTCGGTGGGGACGCGGCTGAAGCGGGTGCGCGAGTCGATGAACTGCGAGGCTGTGGTGTCGGCGGCGTTGGTGGCGCCGATCTGCGGCGGGCCGTTGTTGACCAGCCACAGGTACTCGTAGTCCTCCATCCCCTCGCGCAGCAGCTCCCAGCGGATCGACGGCACGAGCCGGTTGCTCTGGGCGGTGCAGGGGTTGAAGGCGATGGTGGCGTCGAGCGGCGGGTAGAAGAGAAAGCCGTCGCCGTTGCCGTCGTTGATCCACGGGTCGCTCCACGGGTCGGGGCTCCAGTCGGTGGTCGAGTAGTAGAGCAGCCCGTCGACGCGCTCGAGCCACGCCAGCCAGGGGACGATGCGCGCCTCGACCCCGGTGCGGTCCATCACCGTCGGGTTGGGCAGCGGCGGCCGGTCGCCGTAGAGGAAGTACCACCACACGTCCTCGCCGTGGTTGAGCTGGCGGTCGTGCGCCCGCTCGACCTGGTAGTTGCTGATGGTCGGCACCCAGACGTCGATCTTGGCGCCGGGGTAGGTGGCGTTGCTGTGGATCGCGGGCTCGACCTGCTCGCTGACGAGGATGCGCACGTTGGGCGCGGCCGCCTTGGTCTGCTGCGACAGGTAGGCCACGATGTCGTAGTCGGCGAAGGTCTGCGGTTCGTTGACGATGTGGTAGGTGCCCTTGGCGGCGTAGTCGCCGGTGGCGCCGAGGTAGTCGCTGACCGCCGTCCAGTACTCGAACCACAGGTTGTTGTAGGTCGTGTTGCCGGGCGGGTCGGTGCCGCGGGCGGCGCCGCAGAAGCTCGAGGGCCGGCTGTCGGGCGGCCAGTTGCTGGCGGGGCCGCGGATTGAGAACGAGGGGAAGCCGCTGCCGTTGTCGAGCTCGCCGCCGTCGAGGTACTTGCCGGCGAGCGAGTGGAAGCCCCAATCGCCCCACGAGTAGGGGTCGAGCCCGCCGGCGCAGTCGTAGTCGACGCCCCCGGGGTAGTTGAGGCCGGCCGGCCAGCCCACGCCCTTGGGGGTGAGCCGGTGGTCCGCGAAGTCCTCGTAGAGGGCGTCCAGCAGGTCCCAGTAGCAGGGCTGCGACCGAGCCGCCGATGGTGCCCTTGTACCGCTCGACGACTTCGCTCCAGCCGAAGCCCCACTCGCCGGCGAGGTGGATCTCCTGCGGCAGGGTGAAGTCCCACACCTCGAGCTCGACCGGGACGGTCGCCGCGCCGACGGTGACGGTCGCCTGGTAGATCCCGGGCGCGGCGTCCCGCGGCACGTGCACGGTGAACCACAGCGGCTGGTTGAGGCCGGCGGGGAAGGCCACGCTGCCGCCCATCGCCACCGGGTAGAGCGGGTCGGGCCACATCCCCACCCGGCCGAAGTGGTCGCTGAGCTGGGTGATGGGCACGTAGTCCAGCCGGTGCAGGGTGACGGCGGTCGCGGGGATGGTGTTCGCGCCCGATGTGAAATCGGAGATCGAGACCGCGAGGTTCTGCTGCGAAGCGGAGCGCACCACCAGCTGGAAGGGCTCGAACTCGTCGCGCGCGGCGTGGATTCTGAGCGGGGCCGAGGCCACCGGCGCCGCCGAGGTCTTGAGCACCTTCTCCACCACCGGGGCGGTCCACACGGAGAGCCCGCCGGTGGAGGCGCCGGTCACCAGGTGGAGATAGCCGCCCGCCTCGGGCGACCCGGCGCGCCGGTGAGCGTGGCCGCACCGAGGTCGGCGAGCTGCGGCGGCGGGTGGCCCTCGTGGTCGAGCACGTCGAAGTAGATGAAGTAGCTGCTGGTGGTGCCGTCGGCGGTCCAGCGGATGGTGCCGCCGCCGTCCTGGTCGACCAGCCGCAGATCGTCGAACCACAGGATCAGCTGGTCGCCGTCGTCCCACAGCCCGCTGTTGCCGTTGACCGTGTCGTTGTCCCGGGTGTGGAACTCCATGCGGGTGATGTCGTCGAAGTCCGGCGTGGTGCAGGTGTGGAAGGGATCGAGCGACACGCTGACCCGGTTCCAGCGGTCGAGCGCCAGCGGCGGCCCGCCCTGGGTGATGTTGGAGGAGGAACAGCCGGTGGTGTCGTAGAGCTTGAAGGAGTAGAGGTCGGGCGCCTGGTCGAGCGCGCTGGCGTTGACCTGCGGCCACACGTCGTAGAGCAGGACCTCGTAGGCGCGCCAGTCGGTCAAGGGATCGCCGCCGGCGATGTGGAGCTCGACGCCCGGGTAGCCGTAGCCGCCGGGCAGGTTGTCGACCGTCGCCTTGAGCGAGCCGGTGCCCTCGCTGAAGCGGGTGCCGTCGGCGACCGCGGCGCCGTCGTTCACGGTCCAGTACACCCCCGACGCGTGCCAGCCGATCTGGGGGCTGTCGGCATCGGTGAGCACCGTGCTCAGGGTCTCGTCGTAGGGCACCGGCGACTGGGGGATTCCTCCCACGTAGGGCACCACCCGGATCGACCGCAGGTCGAGCAACCCGCCGTTCAGACCGAGCGCGGCAAACGCCGCCGTGAAGTCGATCGACACCTGGGCGACGCCGCTGCCGGACACCGCCACCGGGATCCGGTAGGGCCAGGCCTCATCCCACCACTCGTCCCCGGAACCCGCCGCCGCCGGGACGGACACCAGCAGCCACGCTGCGCACCACGCGAAGCACGGCGTTCCGGTTCCACTTCACCATCCGACCCTCCCGACACACGGATCAAGGATTGGGGATTTCCGGAGTCTGGTTCGAGCGTAGCACGGGGGGTGGCCACTCATCGTTGGCAGAGGTCCCTCTGAACCCGACCTCACAACCGACTCAAAGATCGCGACGATTCCCGAGGTTGCATCCAGACACGCATTCGCGCTGTTGAGCATCCTGGCAGAAACGAAAAGAAAGAAACCTTTACTTTTGTCGGAAAGTAGGAAAGAATCGCTTCTTAGCGGAGGCGGACGTGACGAGGACCACTGGCAAGTATGTGACG
This sequence comes from Candidatus Sulfomarinibacteraceae bacterium, assembly GCA_963741385.1. GTDB lineage: Bacteria > Acidobacteriota > Thermoanaerobaculia > Thermoanaerobaculales > Sulfomarinibacteraceae > Sulfomarinibacter. The sequence goes on along the minus strand of CAVUHO010000010.1, from coordinate 1,766,049 downwards.
ACGACGGTTGCGGGCGAGGAGGTCAGGGCGTTTATCCCCCACCCCCTTCCGCCGAAGAATCCAGCGTTGCAGGTGGACGCGACCATGGCGGAGGCGTTGGGTGCGGCGACGGCTAGCCTCGCGCGGCTGGCGCTTGCCGGAGAGATGGTGCCCTCGGTCAGCTGGTTAGTTTATGCATTCGTGCGCAAAGAGGCGGTTCTTTCGTCGCAGATCGAGGGGACTCAAGCGACCCTGGTCGATCTCTTCACCCTCGAGGCGCATGAGCCCCGCCGAAGCGCCCGGAGGGGTCCGATGTGGACGAGGTGTGCAACTACCTGGACGCGTTGTCCTATGCCCGATCGGAGCTGCAAGCGCCAAAGGGATTGCCGCTGAGCGTTCGCCTCCTCAACCAAACCCACCGTCGGCTGATGGCGGGACGACCCGGTGCGGGTGTGCGGCCTGGCGAAGTGCGGCGCAGCCAGAACTGGGTCGGTGGTACCCGCCCGGGTAACGCGGCATTTTTTGTTTTTGTCGACACCTCAAACCTCCGTGATTGGCCGGATGTGCATGCTCCTTGGCGGTGATGAGCATGCTGACTTAAAAGAAAGAGGGCTTTACTTTGGAATCAGAGTCGTAAAGAGACCTTTCACTACCTCTCAGCCCGGAACCTCGGATCGGTACGATCCGACACGATGTGATCACTCATGCACAACTGAACGCGGGGAGGTTTGAATTGCGACGCCCTCATTCGTCAGGTCCATGACGGCGTAGCCAACATCAGCGTCCGGGAGGTTGATGTGAGTCATCTGGCTGTACCAGCGGGGCACCTTCACTCCCCTGCCCAGACGGGCCTCGGTTTCCGGGATCTTGTCGATGACTGAGAATGCCTGCTCCACCTCGGTTGTGTCGGAGCCCCGCGCCTCGAGGCAGGCTTTCTTGGTTTCCAGAATCCCTCGCCGAAGGGCCTGAGATGCTTCCTCAACCGATCGCACCGCGAACGGATTCCAGACCATCGGATACGGCGCGCCCATGTGTCCGCTGACCGTGAAATCCGCGCCGGTCCGGCAGCGATCAATTCGACAAACGGTTCTTTGCCGGGGCTGACATGGGAGACGAAAATCCGCGTCGGGGGCTCGTCCTTTTGACCGTCAACGGTTTGAATTAACTCCACGTACTGGGACAGGGTGCTCCACACTCGCCCGGATCCGCCGGCGATGGGTTTCTGCATGAGCTTCGTACCGGGAAGGAAATTTCCTCCGAGCCCATAGACAAGAGCCGGACCAACCCGGAACGTGGTGCAGTGGGTCAGGAGGTGGAGGTTTTCCACCTCGAAATCGCCGCGGACGAAACTCTGGACGACCTTTTTGTCCTCGTGATTACCCCACACAGCATAGACGGGAATCTCGAGCCGCATTCGGCCGTCGAAGAACATCGGTAGCTTACTGAGCGGGCACGTCTGCCGGCGGCTTCGATTCTCTCCTCGTGTGAAAGTCCGAGGATCTCGCTTTTGAGTCCGGGCTGCAAATCCGAGTGGGCGATGTGCAGCCGAAGCTCGCGTTCGGAAAGGCGTTCGCAGCTTCCTTCATCGTAGAAGCCGAAATCGCCTGCATCGATCACCGCGTCGGCCCCAACTTCTGTCGCGAGCTGGTTGATGATACCGAGCTTGCCGTGGGTGTCGCTGAGCAGAAGGAATCTCATGAGTCGACTTCAACCCGTCAGAGGACTTTATCGATGAATTCGCGTGGAGCGACAATCCTGATCTTCCTGAAAGTCCCGAGGTCCAGAAGGTCTTTATCGCCGCTGATGATGTACCGGCATTTCCCCTTCACTGCACAGGCAATGAACGTGTCATCGTCCAGGTCCCGAGAAATCTGCCTTTTCAGGGGGGACGGCTCGACGATCTTCGCGTGGGTGACGACAAGGGCCAGGAAAGGCCCGAGGGAAATGCCATCGAATTGCTGCCCGAGCTTTTCCCCAACTCGCCGGTACTCTACGAGGATCTCAGGGGACACGACCAGTTCAATCTTTTTGTCTCGCCAGGCCTCGAGGACGCGCGCAGGGGCTCCACCGAAGAAGACCCCGGATATGAGAACGTTGGTGTCGACAACGACCTTCATCGACTGGCGCGCACCGCCTCGATGGCGGCCGCTATGTCGGACCGCTTCATGCCGGCGTGTCGTGCCTGGCGTCTGGCTTCGTCAATGATGTCGTCGAACTCCGACATTGATGGCGGTGTGATTCTCTTCAAGATGATCACGTCGCCCTCACCCACGACGACGAACTTCGATCCGGCCTTCAACCCGAGGGCCTTGCGAACCTCTTCAGGGATCACGACCTGACCTTTCGACGACATCTTCGTGGTGGCGTTTGCTTCCATTCTCTCATCTCCGGTTCTTACAAGTAAGAATATAATGCAAACGGCGACCCGTGCGTCAAGCGCACCGCGAAGAGTATTACCGCCTGCTCGGCGCAATCTCGGATGGCGACTGGGAGGGGGTCGCTTTCTGCCCGAGGGAGTGGGTGGCCCGCATCTGCGACGTCGAGTCTCTTCGCACTGCAGCGCGACTGCGGCGCGTCTCGCCCACCCCGCGACGACCGTGGCGGTGGCCGCCTGTTGAGGAGCTTTCGCGGGATCTGTGGTCTTGTCGAGAGCTGACCGATCCGATGGTGGGAGTGACCAAGATCACGACCGGCCGTCCCCGGTCCTGAGGATCAGCGACTGCTCCTTGATGGCGCTGCCATCCTCGGTCAGGTAGACGTCCGGGATGATCTCGCCGGATCGGTCACCGGGATGAGGTCGCTCCCGCTTGTTTGACCGACGAGACGTACTCATCCGACATCCACACCGGGTGGTACACCGGCAGGCCGTGGTTCTGCTCGAGGACCCGGGCGAGCGAGCCCGTGTGATCGCCGTGCTCGTGCGAGATGACGACCAGGTCGACCTCGGAGAGATCGACGTCGAGGGCCTCGATGTTGTGGAAGAAGACCTCGGGCTTGGTCCCGGTGTCGAAGAGGATGGTCTTCTCGGTGCCCTCGACGAGGCACGAGAAGCCCCAGTCAGCCTGCGTTCCTGGCGCGAACGCGGTGTTGTCGTAGAGGATCGTGACTGTGATCTCGCCGTCTGCGGCTTTGGCGAGAGCGGGGAAGACACTGGCCACAACAAACCCGCACATGACCAGGGCAAGCTCCATCCTCATGATCGCCTCCTCACGTCGAATGCCACCGTGTGATCTTACGTCTGTCAAAGTGATCTCGCGAGCTTCGGCACCCTTTTGCGTGGTACCCACGGGAGGTCATGATCAGTGGCGCGCTGACGCAGACAATGCGACGATGAGGTACGTGGCACCAGTGGAGCGAAGGCGAGACGAAGTGACGCCTGAGTCGAGAAATCTGGGCGGGGTTCGAGGCAGCGCCCAACCTGCGCACAGATTCCTCGGCTCGGCCTTCGGCCTCGCTCGGAATGACAGTAAGGAGCGGGGCGGTCGGTCGGGATGACAGTAAGGAGCGGGGCCGCGCTCGGAACGACGGATTGAGCAGGCCTCGGCGGAACGACGGATTGGCGGGGCCTCGGTCCGAATGACCAGTACCACCCGCCGCCCGGCACGCGAGACGCGTGCCCCACAAGGACGCGTCCGAGTTCAAGCCGGAATTTGTGGGGCAGCCGTCCCGGCTGCCGGGTGGAACGGCGGAATTGTCACAACATGTATCGCCGCCGGGCCCGGCGGAACAATGCTCGGAATGACGGATTGGTGGGGCCTGGTTCACTCGCGAGGGCGCCGCGGTCCCGGTGAGTGCTACGATTCCGGGAACACAAGTCGAAGAGCGCGCGTGGTGGTGGAGGGATCATGGCGAAAACCATCCGTTTCACTCTCAACGGCGAGCCGGCGTCGGTGACGACCGAAGCCGACCGCATGCTGCTGTGGGTGCTGCGCACCGAGCTCGGACTCACCGGCACCAAGTTCGGCTGCGGCGAGGGCTTCTGCGGATCGTGCTCGGTGGTGGTCGACGGCCGCGTCGAGCGCTCGTGCCAGCTGCCGATGGAGAAGGTGGCGGGGGCCGAGGTGCTGACCATCGAAGGCCTCGCCGACGGCGACGACCTGCACCCGCTGCAGCAGGCCTTCGTCGACCACGACGCCCTGCAGTGCGGCTTCTGCACCCCGGGCATGATCATGAACGCCTACGGGCTCCTGAAGGACGAAAAGGCGCCGTCGCGGTCGCGGATCAACGACGCCATGGAGGACAACCTCTGCCGCTGCGGCGCCCACAAGCGCATCGTCGCCGCCATCGAGAGCGTGGCGGAGAAGATGGCGAAGGAGGCCAAGTCATGAGCCCGACCGCACGGGAGATCCTCGACTACCTCGGTATCGACCCGCCCTCCGCCGTCAGCCGCCGCCGCTTCCTCGAGCTGTTCGGGGGCGGCATCTTCATCGCCGTCGCCGGCTGCGATCTCGGGGCCCAGGAGACCGCGGCACCGCGCCGCTTCGCCCGCCAGCTGCCCGACGACTACAACGCCTTCCTGCGCATCGGCGAGGACGGCCGCGTCACCTGCTTCACCGGCAAGATCGAGATGGGACAGGGGGTCCACACCTCGCTCGCGCAGATGCTGGCCGACGAGCTCGAGGTGCGCGCTCGACGTGGTCGACATGGTCATGGGCGACACCGACCTCTGCCCGTGGGACATGGGCACCTTCGGCTCGATGACGACGCGCTTCTTCGGGCCGCCGCTGCGCGCCGCAGCCGCCGAGGCGCGAGAGGTCCTGCTGGAGCTGGCGGCGGAGAAGCTCGAGGTGCCGCGCGACCAGCTCGCGGTGGCCGACGGCGTCGTCAGCGTCGTCGGTCAGCCGGAGCGCTCGGCGACCTACGCCGAGCTTGCCAAGGGGCAACGCATCGCGCGCCGGCTCGACCGCGAGGCGGCGCTCGAGGCGGTCAAGGACTTCACCATCGTCGGCCGTTCCGAGACCCGCCACGACGCGGTGGCCAAGGTCACCGGCCGCGCGCAGTATTCCGGCGACATTCGCCGCGAGGGCATGGTCTGCGCGCGGCTGCTGCGGCCGCCCGCCCACGGCGCCACGCTGCTCGAGGTGGACGCCTCCGGGCTCGAAGCCGTGCCCGGCGCGGCCCTGGTCCGCGACGGCGACCTGATCGCCGTCGTGCACGCGACTCCCGATGGCGCGGAGCGGGGCCTCCAGCAGCTGCAGGCGAGCTGGGAAACCCCGGAGTCCGACCTCGACCAGGACTCGATCTTCGAGCACCTGCTGAAGGTGGCGCCGGCCGGTGAGGCCGTCGACAGCGGCGGCGACCTCGAGGCGGGCCGCGCGGCCTCCAGCGCGCGCGTTGCCCACACCTACCTCGACGGCTACGTGGCGCACGCGGCGATGGAGACCCACACCGCGGTGGCCGAGTTCGCGGACGGCCGGTGCACCATCTGGGCCTCGACCCAGACCCCGTTCCCGCTCAAATCGCAGGCCGCGGAGGCCCTCGGCCTGTCCGAGGACGCGGTGCGCGTGATCCCGCCCTTCGTGGGCGGCGGCTTCGGCGGCAAGAGCTACAACCAGCAGGCGATCGAGGCGGCGCGGCTGGCGAAAAAGCTGGGCCGCCCGGTGCAGGTGGCGTGGTCGCGCGCCGAGGAGTTCTTCTTCGACACCTTCCGCCCGGCCGCGGTGGTGACGATCGATGCCGGTCGTCGGGGAGGGCGGCCGCATCACCGACTGGGACTACACCACCTACTTCGCGGGCTCGCGCGGCGCCGAGCAGTTCTACGAGATCCCCAACCACCGGACGGTGGCCTCGCCCAACAGCTGGCGCGGCGGCCCCGGCACCCACCCCTTCGCCACCGGCGCCTGGCGGGCGCCCGGCAACAACACCAACACCTTCGCCCGCGAGTCGCACATCGACGTCCTCGCGGCGGCGGCCGGTATCGACCCGGTCGAGTTCCGGCGGCGCAACCTCGCCGACGCCAAGATGCGGCGAGTCCTCGACGCCACTGCCGAGCGCTTCGGCTGGAAGCCCGCGGCGGCGCCCAGCGGCCGCGGCCAGGGCATCGCGCTCGGCATCGACGCCGGCACCTTCGTCGGCCTCGCCGTCGAGGTCGCGGTCGACCGGTCGACCGGCGAGGTGCGGGTGACCCGCATGGTGTGCGCCCAGGACATGGGCCTCGCCATCAACCCCGAGGGCGCCGTCATCCAGATGGAGGGCTGCCTGACCATGGGCCTCGGCTACGCCCTCACCGAGGAGGTGCGCTTCGAGGGCGGCAAGGTCCTCGACGCCAACTTCGACACCTACGAAATCCCCAGGTTCTCGTGGCTGCCCGAGATCGACACCGTGATCCTCGACGCCGCCAACGACCCGCCGCAGGGCGGCGGCGAACCGGCCATCATCGTCGTCGGCGCGGCCGTCGCCAACGCCATCTTCGATGCCGTCGGCGCCCGCGTCCTGCGCATGCCGATGACCGCCGACCGGGTCAAGGCCGCGATGCCGAAGGTGTGAGCGGGGGCACGTGGCGGCCTCTAGGTGGCACCCATAAGAATTCAGATCCCTCCACTACGGCCCTACGGGCCTCCGGTCGGGATGACAGTAAGGGGCGGTGCGGTCCGTCGGGATGACAGTATGGGGAGCGGAGCGGTCAGACGGACAGCATGGGTGGTTTGTGGGGCAGCCGTCCCGGCTGCCGGGCGGTCGCTTCGATGGGCGCCACACGTTGCATAAATGCTCTGTTGCGACCCCGACAACCAACTGTCCAGCCGGAGCTGCGGTCAATCAAGGGGCAGTGCTTCTGAAAATGTCGGTTCCTTCGCCGATCGAGCGCAGCGGCACCGCCTCGACTCGGTCGGCGATAGGGAATCGCCTTGATCCCGGGTACACGACAGCGATGCCGGCCAGATTCAGGTCTTTCAGGGAAATCGTTATGGATGGCGTGATTCGTGGCGCGTCGGCGCGCTTGCACTCCACCCCGAACAGCTCGGTTCCCCGGCGGAGTACGAGATCGATCTCCGCCCCCTGATGGGTGGCCCAGAAATACGCTTCATCGTGGTCTACCGTCGTAAGTACCTGCTCGACAACAAACCCCTCCCACGAGGCGCCAACCTTGGGGTGGGTGACCAGCGCTTTCATGGTGTCGATTCCGAGGAGTTGGTGGAGGAGGCCGCTGTCACGGATGTAGATTTTCGGCGCCTTGACCTGGCGTTTGCCGACGTTCGCGTGGAATGGCTGGAGCTGCCGAACCATCAACGCATCGGAAAGCAGGTCCAGATGGCGACGAGTTGTGGGCTGGCTCACCCCCAGAGCTCTCGCGGGTTCCGCCGAATTCCAGGTCTGACCGTGGTAGTGCGCGAGCATGGACCAGAAACGCTGAAGAGCAACGGCCGGCACGCGGACCCCCCATTGCGGGAAATCTCGCTCCAGCAGAGTCTGAATGAAATTCTTCCTCCACGCTGCGCTCGCGCTTTCGTCGGACGCCAGGAACGAGCGTGGAAACCCGCCGCGGAGGAGCAGAGTATCCTCCGCATCAGGGCCGACTTCTCGAAGCGAGAACCCTCCGATGGTTATCTTTTCCATTCGACCGGCCAAACTCTCGGATGTTTGCCGCAGCAAATCTCCCGAGGCGCTGCCGAGAATCAGGAACCGGGCAGGGCTCTTTTCACGATCGACGAGGACACGAATGACCGGGAAGAGGTCGGGACGCCGTTGCACCTCGTCGATCACAATCAACCCCTCGAGGGGGCCAAGTGCGGTCATCGGTTCGTCCAACCGGGCCAGGCTGGCCGGATCCTCGAGATCGAAGTAGTTGAGAGATTCTCCCGAAACGAGGAGCCGAGCCAGCGTCGTCTTGCCGCACTGCCTCGGACCGGCCATTACGACAACAGGGCTTCGATCGAGCGCCTGCTTGATCGCGTCGAGAATCGACGGGCGTTGAATCATTATTGAATAATACCATGAAAATCGAACGCTTGATGATCGAATTTCATAGCGAAGGCCCACAGGTCCGACGCTCGTACCCATGAGTTTTTGGTTTCGGCACAATCGGATGGCAGCCGGGACGGCTGCCCCACAAGGCTTTCAGAAACGGTTGCTACTTTTGTGGGGCAGCCGTCCCGGCTGCCGAGCGGGTGGGCAGGCCCCGATGGAGCCGATTACCAGTCGCCGGTTCGAAGTAGCGTGGTCTTGTCATAGGCAGGTTGCGCGCAAAAGCAAAAAAGGTATTCCATCTGCGCAACCGTAACGCCTGACTTTTCAGGTTGGTATGCGTTATCTGGAAATGATCATTGGCACCCGATCTGACCTTGCGCAAGTGCGAATTGCGGCGCCTTCATTCGTCAGGTTCATGACGGCGTAGCCGACGTCAGCGTCCGGGAGGTTGACGTGAGTCAACTTGCAGAACCAACGCGGCACCTTCACTCCCCTTCCCAGATGGGCCTCGGTCTCCGGAATCCTGTCGATGACTGAGAAGGCCTGCTCTACCTCGGCCGCGAGCTGGTTGATGATCCCGAGCTTGCCGTGGGTGTCGCTAAGGAGCAGGAATCTCATGAGTCGACCTTCAACCCGTCAGAGGACTTTATCCATGAATTCGCGTGGAGCGCAATCCTGATCTTCCTGAAAGTTCCGAGGTCCAGAAGATCTTTATCGCCGCTGATGATGTGCCGGCACTCCCCCACCACTGCACAGGCGATGAACTTGTCATCCTCCAGGTCTCGCGAAATCTGCCTTTTCAGGGGGGACGGCTTGACGATCTTCGCGTGGGTGACGAGAAGGACCAGAAACGGTCCGAGTGATATACCATCGAATTGCTGCTCGAGCATTTCCCCAACCCGTCGGTACTCTTCGAGGATCTCAGGGGACACGACAAGCTCGATCTTTCGATCCCGCCAGGCCTCGAGGACGCGTCGAGGGACTCCACCGAAGAAGACCCCGGATATGAGAACGTTCGGGTCGACGACGACCTTCATCAGCCGCGCGCGCACCGCCCGATTGCAGCCGCCACATCCGACCGCTTCATGCCGGTCTGTCGTGCCTGGACGCCGGGCTTCGTCGATGATGTCGTCGTACTCCGACATGGAAGGCGGCGTGATTCTCTTCATTGGGATGTTTCGGACACCCGGTGTTTTTTCGACGTTCGACATTTCGTTACGTGGCTCTGATTCAGTTTTTTGCACGACTTACCCGCGCGAGCGGTAAACCTCGCCCCGATGGCCCACACGCACGACGGAGACGAGAAGGTCTTGCCCGTCGTACGCGTAGATCACACGATACGGCCCGACACGAAGGCGGCGAAAGCCCTTCCAGTCGGCCCTCATGACGGCTCCTCGGAGCGGGTCCTCGCGGAGGCCTTCAACCGCTTCGATGATCCGACGGTGGTCGGATTTCGGGAGCGCGGCGACTTCCTTGACGGCACGCCGCTCCCACCGAATCCGGATTTCAGTCGAGCCCGAGTTCTCTGCGCACATCGTCGTGTTCGATCCACTCTGCGTCAGGATCGCGGAAACGGCTCAGGGCGAGCTCGAGATCCTCGCTCTCGGCGAGGTGGCGCTCGAGGGCCTCGACGATGTAGGCGCTTTTCGAACGTCTGGTCGCCTTCGCGAGTTGTTCGAGGCGCGCGGCGAGCTCGTCGGGGAGCCGAACGGTCTGCGTCACCATGGTGAACCTCCGTAATAAATGTAATACATGAAATACGCAGTGTCAATGGGCCGTCCTCGGCAAAATATTCGAACCGTCGTAGAACTCGAAACGTGTGGATCCGTGATCAGGTCGGTGACTCGCCGGCGGGTTGCCGCCAACGGCTGAGGACCGCGTCGATGTCGTCGCGCACATCCAGCCGAGCCTCGTCGCGGAGCCAGCCGCGCGCCAGCAGGTCGTCGTAGCGGGTGTGAGCGTGGCGGACGCGGGCAATGACGGCGAGGTCGATGGCGTCGGGATCGAATCTTTTCGCGAATTCGGTGCGTCCCACTCTGCCCGAGTGTTTGCGGCAGGCGTGTTCGGCGATACGTTGTGCTTCGCTGGCGGGGCAACCCGGGTATCGTTCGGCGATGTGGCGGCCGAATTCCGCGACGTAGACATCGTCGAGCTCGGCCCGCCGGATTGCGGCCTCGATGCGTCGCTGCTTTCGCTGATCAGCGTCCGCTTCGCACTCCGCCTCGGCGCGATCGAGCGCCTCCTCTTCGACGAGCGTGCCCTGCCTTTCGTAGCGCTTGCGCGCCCGGGCCCACTGCACGACGACGGCCCGGAGACGGGAGTGTTTGCCCGCACGGAGGGTCAGGGCCGCATCGCCGCGGGGAAGGAAGACGAGATGGTCCAGGTCGGCACACTCGAGGCACTGTGCCTTGTCGTCGACCACCCGAATCCACGCGCCCCGCCCGAGATCTTGGTTGCAGAAGTCGCACTTCGGTGCACTGCGCGCCATGAAGACGACAATATCCGCTGGTTTCGTCGTTTTCATCATTGCCCCTTTTTTCAGCTTGTTCTACCGCAGTGCGGGCGAACTTGCGACGAGCTGGTCACTCGGCGTGGGTCCACATTCGTCCTCCGAAACCGGCACCGCGTTGCCCCGCCCGCTCCAAATAACGTGCGGTAGTGCGTCCGTCATGTCAAGAGCTTGGGTTCCTCTCTTCGAACGAAAAGGTCGACTCGGGGTTCTCCGATATTCCGCGAGAATTGCCCTCCCGCGTTTGGAGGTTCTTGCGCGGCAAGAGCGTCTTGCCGAAAGCCAACCCCCAGGTTCCTCCGCTCGGTCGCACCGCTCCCTCGGTCGGAATGACAGGTAGGGAAAGGCTCCGGTTCCTTGGTCGGAATGACAGGTAGGGAAACGCTTCGGCCCCTTGGTCGGAATGACAGATAAGAGAGAGATCCGGTCCCTTGGCTCGGGACGCGATGAGTGCCGTGCTCGCCTGGGTAGACCCGACTCCCAGGGTTTTCAAAGAGAGAAGGAGCCCCCGGGTGGTTTGTGGGGCAGCCGTCCCGGCTGCCGGGTTGGGGGGCAGGCCCCGATGGAGCCAGTTACCAGTCGCCGGTGATGAACTTCGAGCGAGTTATCCCAATGGTCGAACTGGACAGAATCACGTTTGACCCCGCGGTCATGGGCGAGCGCGCGTGCATTCGAGGCATGCGGACCACCGCGGGCACGACCATGTCGTCATCACCCACGACCTCGATTTCGGCGCTCTGTTGGCCGCATCCTCCGCCCAGAAGTGGCGGACTGACCGGCTCAAAGAAACAGCAGCGCGCTGCCGCAGACGGCGACGGCGGCGCCGACGGCGGCGGGCCACGCGACGTGCTCGCGGTAGAAGATGATGGACACCGGGATGATCAAGATAGGTGTGAGTGCCATGAGGGTGGCGGCGACTCCGGCTTCGGTGTACTGGACCGCGAGGAGCGACAGGGAGACACCGATGAAGGGGCCGAAGACGGCGCCGAGGCCGGTGCTGGTCATGGCCTTCCGGTCTGCGAGCGCGGCGCGGACTTTCGGCCAGCGGCCGGTCGCGGTGAAGACAACCGCGAACCCGGCGAGTCCAATCAGTACACGAATCTGGGTGGAGGCGACGGCGCTGTAGGAGCCCATGCCGTACTTGGCCAGGACCAGCCCGAGCGCCTGTCCGACGGCGCCGCCGAGAGCAAGGAGGACGCCAGCCAGCGGGAGGCGCTCGATCTGGCCGTTGGCGTCTCGGCGCCGTTCAGATACTACCGAGGACACCCCGGCGATGGTCAGCGCCATTCCGGCCAGTTCCATCGGCGTCAGAACCTCGTGCATGACCAGGAAACTGAAGATCGTGGTGAAGAGCGGCACCAGGGTCATCATCAGCATCGAGATCCGCGCGCCCACCAGGACGAACGCTCGAAACAGGCACAGGTCGCCGATCGTGAAACCCACCAGGCCCGACAGCCCCAACCACACCCAGGTGTGGGGTGAGGCATCCATCGGCAGCGGCATACCACGGGTGGCCCAGGTGAACGCGCCGAGGAGAAACGCCGCCATCACCAGGCGGATCAGGTTGACCGGCAGCGAGCCGACGCGGCGGCCGGCTGATTGGAAGGCGAGGGCGCTGACCGTCCAGCAACAGGCGGTCGCCAGCGCGGCCAGTTCACCGGCGTGAGAAAAGGGTGGCTCCATGGCCGGATGATTCTAACCGGGGTGCGGGACGTTCCGTCGATGAACACTCACGACAAGAGTTCTGGAACCGGTGCGCGTTGTGAGGTTGTGATCAGTGGCACCCCTCCGGTTGTCCCGCCCATGCGGGTATCTACTTCAGGTGGGTGTCGATGATCGACTGCAGGTCACCCGACGCCCTGAGGCTTTCGATGTATTTGTTGATCATCGGGAGGATCGGGCTCTCGTGCGGCACGGCGATCGCGTAGCGGTCGACGGCCTCGAAACGAAAGGCTTCTTTGAAGCCCGGTTGGTCCACGTGCTCTGTGCTGCTCATCCCCAGCAGACAAAAATCCGCGTCGTCCCGGCTCAGCACTTCGAAGCACTCCGTCGACAACAGCTCGAGACGAATGACCTCGCGAACGCCGAGGTTCTTCAGCATCTCCTCCTGCGACGATCCCGGCATGACCGCCCCGCGCGCCTGGTGGAGATCCTCTTGCGAAGAGATCCTGCTGCGGTCGGGAACCACGACCACCAGGTCCGCGATGTAGTAGGGATTCGAAAAATCCACCAGCTTCTGGCGCTCTTCGGTGATGGAGAAGGCGCTCGCCACGAGATCGCCCTCGCCCCGCAACAGGCTCGGGATCAGCTGATCGAAGCTCGGCAGATCGGTCCCCGGGGCATACGCCGGCCGAATCTCGAGCTCGACCCCGAGCGACGAGGCAAACCCCTTGACGATATCGACGTCGATGCCGAGGTAATGATCCGCAGGGCTGACAGGCACCACCGCCGATTTGGAGATGTCGATCCGCAGAAACTCGTCTTCGAGGCTCGGGTAGACGAGCAGCCGGAGCACCCCGCCGTCTCGGATCTGATCGACGGTCCGCGGCTGCACACTGTTTTCGCCGGCTTCGATGGATCCGCAGATGAAGATCAACACCGTACACAGCAGTCGATTCATGTTCCCTCCCCGTGCTCGATTCGATGCATCTCCCGGTCGAGGGGAGACGCGCGCCCCCAATTCGATTGTAAGGGCATTCGAACGCCTGAGAGCAGGCGGTGAACCGGCGGGTGCGCCGGCAACGACTAGGAGAATGCTCGCGTGGGCCAGAACGAGACCGCAGAGCGAAGCGGAACGCGCCGTCCAACCATTGTAGGTCGGGCTTCAGAGAACGTCCGGCAGCTGGAGCTGGATGGCGATGGCGTGCTCGACGCCGCGCATGTCTTCGATCGACGAGTTCCCCCGCCGGCCTGACAAGCCGGCGCTTGCTGACCGTGGCGATCTGGTCGGCCATGGCTTTGCACAGTTGCCCCTTGATGCGAATCAGGACCTCGCTCGGATACACGCGTTCCACTCTCGACGTCAGCGGCACCACTTGAACCCGGTTGAGGTGACGGTTGGAGGCATCATTGCTGACGATGACCGCCGGTCGGGTCTTCTGAATTTCACCGCCGATCGAAGGATCGAAATTGACCCACCACACCTCACCGCGGGTCATCGCTCAGGTCTCCGATCAGGCCTTCGCCCCACTCTTCGGCCTCGGCCTCCCTGACGTTGTCGCCCGCCATCTCGCGGTATGCGGCCTCGAGATCTCTCGAAATGACGTGCGGCCGTGCCAGGTCTTCCAGGAAGCGGCTGATGCGGCCGCGACCGACGACTGCGTGCAGGCCTTTGTAGACCTCCTCATCGATGGTGATGGTGAGTTTCTTCTGCATTTCAAAACCCCGCTACACGTATGTTATACGTGTCACTGCGAGAACGCAAGGGTCACGGTTCGGGAGGCCTTCCGAGAGGGGTCGATGATGAGATCGTGGCAGCCCCCATCCTCCGGCGAGGAATACCCCCGCCGGTGCCGCTGCTTTCTGATGCAGCGGTGATCGCGATGTATCGAGGGGACTCATGACACAGCACGACGACCAGGACGGCGAGCGGCCGGAGATTCCGCCAATCGAGAACGAGGCGACGATTTCGTCGGGCGGTGCCAAGCTCCCGAGCGTCACGATTTCGGTGTCGGGGTCGGCTTCGAGCCCAGCGGAGGATTTCACCGGTTCACAACGGGTGACCATCGCCGGCTACCGGATTCTCGGCGAGCTCGGCAGGGGCGGCATGGGTGTGGTGTGGGAAGCCGAACAGGAACGGCCGAAACGCCGGGTGGCCCTCAAGGTCATGCGGCGCGACCAACGCGTCGACGAACTCCACGCGCGGATGTTCCAGCGCGAGGCGGAGACGCTGGCGCGGCTCAAACACCCCAACATCGCGGCGATCTACGCCTCTGGCCACTCCGACGATGGATACGACTACTTCGCAATGGAGCTGGTGACGGGCCAGACTCTCGACCGCTGGCTGCGCAGCCGGCCGGAGATCATCGACGCCGACGAGCTCAAGCTGCGGCTGCGGCTCTTCCGGACGATCTGCGACGCCGTCCACTACGCCCACCAACGCGGCGTCATCCACCGCGATCTCAAGCCCTCCAACATCGTGGTCAGCGACGAGTCGGTGTCCGCAACCGGCGGTACTCGCAGCACCACCGGCCCAGTCGTCAAGATCCTCGACTTCGGGCTCGCCCGCATCACCGACTCCGACATCGCGGCGACCACGGTCTCCGAGATCGGGATGATCAAGGGCACGTTGCAGTACATGAGCCCGGAGCAGGCACGAGGCGAGGTCGAGGTCATCGACGTGCGGTCCGACGTCTACGCTCTCGGCGTCATTCTGTATGAGCTGCTGGCCGGGAAACGCCCCTACGACGTGTCGCGGTCGGCGCTCGCCGAAGCGGTGCGGGTGATCTGCGAGGAGCCGCCCCGGTCGCTCAAGCAGAGCTGGAGCGGCGCCGGCAGGCTCGACCCCGATCTCGAGACGATCGTCGGCAAGGCCCTCGAAAAGGACATGGACCGCCGCTACGGCAGCGCCGCCGCTCTCGGGGAGGACGTCGAGCGCCACCTCGCATCGCAGCCGATCTTGGCGCGCCCGCCGAGCGCGGCCTACCAGATGCGGAAGTTCGCGGCCCGCAACCGGGCGCTGGTTGGCGGGGCCATCACCACGCTGATCGCCCTGATCGCCGGCGTCGTGGTCTCGACGACGCTGGGGCTGCGCGAGGCCGAGCAACGCCGGGAGGCGGAGAAGGCGCGCACCGACCTCGAGGCAGTGGTCGATTTCCAGTCGGGGATGCTCGCGTCCGTTGACGCTCAGCAGATGGGCAAGGCGATGCTCGACGATCTGCGCGAGCGGGTGGTCGGCGCGGCCGGCGGCGCCGGTGCCGACCAGGCAGGCGCGTCCTTCGACGCGTTGACGCGAAAGGTCAACACCACCGACGCCGCCCTCGCGGTGATCGACAGCCATATCCTCGATCGCGCCGCGCAGACCATCGATAGAGAATTCGAGGCCCGGCCCGATATCGGGATCCAGCTGCGCTCGACGATCGTCACCACCTACGGCGAGCTGGGTCTGCTTGCCCAGGCCACCGCGCAGGCGGAGGCGGCGTATGAGGCCGCCGGCCGCGTGTTCGGCGCCGACGACCCGAGGACCCTGGAAGCGGGAAGGAAGCTCGCGGAAGAGCAGATGTTCCTCGGCAAGGACGAAGAGGCGGAATCGCTGGTCGCATCGGTGTACGAAACAGAGCGCCGGATCCTCGGCGAAAAGGACCAAAAGACCCTGCGCTCGAGGCGCTTGCTTGCGATGTTGCAGGAGCGGCGGGGCCTCGAGGAGGAGGCCGAGCAGGCGTACGTGGAGGTCCTGGCCGACCAGAGGGAGCTCCTCGGCGACGAGGACGACGACACGATGGCGACCATGAACTCGTTGGCTGCGCTCTACCGAAACGTCGGACGCGGCGCCGAAGCCGAAAAGCTGACGCTCGAGCTGATCGAGATCTCGAGCCGGAAGTACGGCGACGAAAACCCCAAGACCCTCGCCTACCGCCACAACCTGGCCTGGGTCTACAGGGGCATGGGGCGCTACGAGGAGGCCGCTGATTTGAACCGCGACCTCCTCGAGGTCAAGACCCGCGTCCTCGGCGCCGACCACCCGGGGACGCTGCGTACCAAGAGCAACCTGGCCGAGGCCTACTACTTTCTGGGCCAGTTCAACGAGGCGCTGGCGCTCGCCACCGAGAACATGAACGACCAGCTGCGCACGGTCGGCCCCGACCATCCCGACGCCCTCGACGCGACCAACTTCGTCGGCGTCATCACCAAGCGGATGGGCCGCTTCGCCGACGCCGTGCCCTTCTATCTCGAGGCCCTCGATGGGCGGCGTCGCGTGTTCGGCCCTGACCACCCGGACACACTGCGGACCATGTACGGACTCGCCAACCTCTACGAGGAGATGGGTCGGACGGCCGACGCCGAGGGGCTGTACCTCGAAACGATCGAGGGGCAAAAGCGCGCCTTCGGCGCCGAGAACCGCCAGACCCTGCGCAGCCAGATGAGCCTGGCCGGGTTCTACGACAAGCTGGGCCGGGACGACGAGGCCGAGCGGCTCTACGTCGAGACCGCCGCGACCCAGCTGCGGTCCATGGGCGATGCCGACCCCGAGGCGATCGCCGGCCAGAACAACGTGGCGAATTTCTTCATCAAGGGCGACCGCCTCGACGAGGCCGAGCCGTACGCCCTCCGAGGTGTGGAGCTCGCCACGGCGGCGCTGGGCGACGACAACCCCATCACGCTCGACTCCAAGAACGCCCTGGGTTACCTCCGTCAGCGGCAACAACGGTGGGAGGAATCGGAGGTGCTGTACCGCGAGGTCCTGGCGACCCAGCTCGAGACCGTCGGACGGGAGCACACCGAGACCGCCGTCACCCTCCAGAACCTGGCCTGTCTGTACCGCGACTCGGGCCGCTACGACGAGTCGCGCAAGCTCTTCGAGGAGGTCATCACCATCCAGGAGAAGGCCTGGGGCCCGAACCACCCGTGGAGCGTCGACAACCTCGAGGACTATTTGAAGCTGCTGAAAGCGATCGGCGACGAGCAGGGAGCGCAGGCCATCGAGATCCGCATTCGCGCGATCAAGAAGAAGTGACCGGGGCGGCGGAGCCGAGGAATCTGGGGGGCGGCTTCAGGAGGGATCTTGCCGAAAGCCCCCGCCCAGGTCCCTCCGCTCGGTCGCTACGCTCCCTCGGTCGGGATGACAGAGGGGGGAGTCGTTACGCTCCCTCGGTCGGGATGACAGAGGGGGGAGTCGTTACGCTCCCTCGGTCGGGATGACAGAGGGGGGAGTCGTTACGCTCCCTCGGTCGGGATGACAGAGGGGGGCGACCCCTCGCTTCCCCGTTCGGGATGACGCCCAATGCACTGTCATTCCGAGCGCAGGCGCCGCGCCGGAGCCGAGGAATCTGGGGGGCGGCTTCAGGTGGAACGCAGCGCCAACCACCGCCATTGTTCCCCGGTTCGAACAACGGAGCGCTTCAAAAAGGCGCCACCTCGCGCGAAAGATCCTGCCAATCAGGATTGTGTTCTTCGATCAATCTCACCCTCTTCTCCCGCCTCCAACCTTTAATTTGTTTCTCTCTGGCAATGGCGGCCCGAATATCGGTCGTGATTTCGTAGTAGACAAGACGATTCACTTTGTACTTTTTGGTGAACCCGGGAATCAGGCCTTCTTTGTGCTCGCCGACCCTCCGGTTGAGATCATTCGTGACTCCTGTGTAGAGGACGCCCGAACGACTCGCCAGGATGTAAACGAAGTAGTTGGACACAGCGGGGCGAGGGTATCAGGGTCGGCTGCACGGATGAACCTTCCGAAGGCATTCGCCAAGATCCCTCCGCTCGCTCACTCCGTTCGCTCGGTCGGGATGACAGGGGAGGGGCGAGCCGTCGGTCGGGATGACAGGGGAAGGGGCGAGCCTCCGGTCGGGATGACAGGGGGTGGGGCGAGCCGTCGGTCGGGATGACAGGGGGAGGGGCGAGCCGTCCGGTCGGGATGACAGGGGGTGGGGCGAGCCGTCGGTCGGGATGACAGGGGGAGGGGCGAGCCGTCGGTCGGGATGACAGGGGAAGGGGCGAGCCGTCGGTCGGGATGACAGGGGGTGGGGCGAGCCGTCGGTCGGGATGACACGAGGCCGCGCCGCATCGGCCAGCCAGGTGGGCCTCACACTCCTGTCATTCCGAGCGCAGGCGCCGCGCCGGAGCCGAGGAATCTGGGGGGCGGCTCCAGGAGGGTTGCTCCCACCAGCCCCCGCCCAGGTCCCTCCGCTCGGTCGCTACGCTCCCTCGGTCGGGATGACAGTGAGGGGCGGCCTCCCGCCCCCAGTCGGGACGCCATCAACCGGCCGATGTTCGGCCGAGCGCCGCCGCGAGTTGCCCCAACAGGTCGCTGCCGTTGCCGGTCCAGGACGAGCCGTGCATGCACGCCATGGTGGTCGGTTTGTTGGCTGCGAGCTTGGCGATGAGCCCTCCGGTGTTTCTGGTGTGGGCGTAGTAGTCCATCGCGTCGCGCATGGCTTCGCTCGGTCCGAGGATGTCTCCCTCGATCAGCGGAGCGTGCTCGGCGCCCGGTTGGGTGAACAGATCGCCACAGAACAGGGTGGATGTCTTTTTCTC
The DNA here is from genome assembly GCA_963741385.1 of Candidatus Sulfomarinibacteraceae bacterium. Taxonomy (GTDB): domain Bacteria; phylum Acidobacteriota; class Thermoanaerobaculia; order Thermoanaerobaculales; family Sulfomarinibacteraceae; genus Sulfomarinibacter. The sequence goes on along the minus strand of CAVUHO010000010.1, from coordinate 1,747,463 downwards.
GAAGAGGTAGCCGCAATCCCATCCATGGGGCAGGTGCGGGGTGTCGATCCACCCGATCGTGTGCTTGCCGAGGGAAAGCTGTTCGCCGTCGCCGAGGCCCCGCGCCTCGCGGTCGGCAACGTCGTCGACCGACACCATCTTGGCGATCGCCCCACAGAGCGGTACTGCGCGGGGCGCCACCGCCAGGAACTCGTTGAGGGCGCCGCACTCATCGGCCTCGAAGTGCGAGATGCCGAGATAGCGCAGGCTGCTCACCGGGATCACGGCTTCGACGGCCTCGCGGACCAGGGGAAACATCCGGCGCGGCCCGGTGTGGAACAGGAGTGGCTCGTCGTCCGCGATCAGAAACTGGTTGAAGGTGAAACCCACCGGGAGCGCGGGCATCGGCGGCACCGGCGTGCTGATGCGGTAGATGCCGTCGCCAATCTCGACGATGCTCGTGTTGGACTGGGAGTTCGTGATGGTCATGGTGGCTCCTTATCGAATCGCGTAAATGAACGTGGAGACCGCCATGCCGATGACGATCAGCGAACCGATGCTGAAGAACGTGGCGCGGACCTCGTGCGGTTTGGCGGTGACGTACGCCCAGAAGTGCGCCATCCGGGTGGCCACGAATCCGAAAAGCAACCATTGGGCGAGCCACAGTGGTGGCTGCGTCCAGACAAACAGCAGCCCGGCGATCAGGAAAGCCGGAATGTTCTCGAGGTCGTTGTGGTGCATCCGTCGGGAGCGCTCGACGTAGTCATCGGCATCGAGCTGGCCGGGACGGGGTTTCGGGTTCGCCAGACCTGCAGCGGCGTCTTCGGGGTTGAGGAACCCGCCGCCGACCTTCATCATCCGATAAACGGTGATCCACCCCTGCCCCATCAATTTGATGATCATGAGGGTGGCGGCCAACACATAGGTCACAAACACTGGGTTCTCGAATGTCATCGTGTGCCTCCTTTGAGCGCTGCATCTCGGAACGTCGTACAGAGATCGTCAATCAGGTCTTCGTCACTGTGGATCAGAGGATCATTGGCCGACCCCACGATCGCCTTCATGTTGAGGAGCCCGATCACGGCCATGTGTGCGGTGAAGGCGAAACGGCGCGGGTCGCGCTTTTTCGGAAAGCCGCCGGTGCGCTGGTCAGCACGAAGACGAGATTCGGCGCCCCCGTACAACATGCCGTTGACCGGCCGGATGCGCTCGAGCTGCTCGGGGCCTATGATCCCCTCGAAATCGCCGCCGGGCCCCATCTTGTGGAACAGCATGAAGAGCTCGAGGCGGCCACGATACCGATTGAACACCGTGCGCATCAGCTGCTCGACGGCATCGGCCCCACTCTCGGTTGCATCGACCGCCTCCCGGACCTCGGCCGCCAGCTCGAACCACTCGCGGAGCAGCAGCTCGAAGAGGAGGGTCTCCTTGCTGTCGAAGTAGTAGTAGAGGGCGGGTTTCGTGAGTCCGAGCTCGTCGGCGACGGTGGCCAGCGTGAACCCCGCCAGCCCGTCGCGAAGGACGGCGTCTCTGGCCGTGTCGAGAATCTCGGCACGGGTCTGGTCCCGTCTGCGTTCGTTCCGGGCCTCTCGTTTGGTGCGGGCAAGGGTTGCTTTGGGTGAAACCATGAAAATAATTTAATGCGAGTAAAATTATTTGTCAATGGGTAAATTTGAATGACCGAGAAATACAGTCTCGCGAGCACAGCCTCTGATGGTGGGCTGAAGCCCATCCCACGGGTCCGCTCGGTGGGTGGGTGCGGCGTACGGTGGGCCTTGGCCCACCATCAGGGTCGTCACAAAGACCACAGGAAATTCGGAGGGGCGGAGTTTATGCCAACTCGGCGTCCCGCACCGTTTTCAAGATTGCGGCGGCGAACACTTCGGGGACCTCTTCCTGGAGGAAGTGGCCGGCCTGGGTTTCGGTGACCTCGGCATCCGGGAAGAGCTTCTTCATGCCGTGGATGGTGCGGCCGAGGATGGGGTCGCGGAGGCCCCAGACGAGGCGCGTGGGTCCTTTGAATGAGCTGGCCCAGTCGTTCGCCTCCTGGAGCGTGTGGAAGGTCGGGCTAGCGAGATCGGTGGGGACGAGACGGGCGAGGGCGAGAGGTGCGGTTCGGTCCGCGAGCCTGGAAAACGGATAGAGATAGGCGCGACGCTCGGTGGCTCCGATGCTCGCGCGGTCGCCCTGTGCCCTGTGGAGGTTTCGCACCAGGAGGTTGAGGTGGCGGAAGACGAGGTCGCTGATGACGGGCGTGTGGGAGAAGCGATGGAATGGGGTGACCCGCGGCGGACGGTCGGGGACGCGGATGCTGGTATTGCCGAAGACCGCGCCGCGGATGCGGTCGGGGTTGCGGGCGGCCATGACGGCGCCGATCGGGCCGCCCCAGTCCTGGGCGGCGATGGTGAGGTCGCGGAGATCGAGGACCTTGACCAGCGCCGAGATCCGTTCGGCGTGGAAGTCGAGGGTGTGGATGGCGGGGTCGCGGGGTTTGTCGCTGAGGCCGAGACCGACCAGGTCGGGGGCGATGATGCGGACGTTTTCCTTCGCGAGGAGGCGAATGACCTTGCGCCAGAGGTAGCACCAGGTGGGGTTGCCGTGGAGCAGAAGGACGGGCGGGCCGTCGCCCGCATCGACGAAGTGGATGGTGTGGCCCGCGTCAGCGAAGACGCGGCGGTTGAACGGCAGCTCAGCCTCGAGCCACGGGGGCAGCGTCGGCGCGGGAAGAAACTGGGTGGTCATGGTTTGAGGGTACCTTGCGCACACGGTACGCGACAGGATCTTCATGAGGGTGCATCCAAACCGAACAGGATGTTGATGGCGACGTCGCGGTCGAGTTTTGGGTCATGGGCCCGGTAGACCTCACCCCTGCCGCCGGCACCGAGAGGCGAAAGGACGCGAGAAGCGCCGAGCATGGTTTCAGGCTCGACTGTAGAAATCTCCCCGATTTTCGAAGTGACCCGGTCGTCACTGCTGCAATACCCGGATGCAGAAGCCTATTGTCGAAACCCGGCCGCCTGCGGAGGGTTTTTTGTGGCCACGGCCGGATCGTCAGAGAATTTCCGGCAATTGAAGCTTCCTGGAGTTCAAAAAAATTCTGATTCTGGTGAGTTGACAAGGGGTTTCAGTTGAAAAATTTGAAATCTGAAATGTTATCTGTTATGTTGAGGCGTCTGTTGCCGGCCAACGGGGCCGGCTTCTGTATAGGCGGACGCAGTGTTCGCCACGATGTGCGAGACGGGCGCGCCCTTGAACGGCAGCGCTCACGGAGAAAAGAGAGATATGTCGAAGAAACTGTTTGTTGGTAGTTTGAGCTGGGACACGAACGATGAGAGCCTGCGCAATGCGTTTAGCTCCCATGGCGAAATCAGCGAGGCCGTCGTGGTCAGTGACCGCGACACCGGTCGTTCGCGCGGTTTCGGCTTTGTCACGTTCGAGGATGACGAGGCGGCTGACAAGGCCGTTGCGGCCCTCAACGGAACCGAGCTCGATGGTCGCACCATTCGCGTTGACGTGGCCCAGGCCAAGCAGCGCTCCGGTGGCGGCGGCGGCGGCGGTCGTGGTCGGGACGGCGGCGGCTACGGCGGCGGCGGTGGCGGCGGTCGTGGTCGGGACGGCGGCGGCTACGGCGGCGGCTGGTAAACCAAACTCACAATCAAAACAAAACCCCTCCCTCGCGGAGGGGTTTTTTGTGCCCACCCATCCAGCCGGATGTTGGATGCTGCACGCGATCGTAGGGGCGGGGGTTTTCGTGTCCCCTCGGCGATCTCGCCGGGAAGCCCGGTGAGATCAACCGGCGCAATCACTCGTCGTACTATTTGACGACGGTGGCGTCCTCGAGCATCACGGTGTAGGTGTAACCGGCGCCGAAGTCCTGGTCGACGACAACCTTGCCGGTGACGGTGACCACGTCGCCCATTGCGAGTTCGGCCGCGGTGGTCACGGTGATGTCGTTGGTGCCGTCGGCGAGTTCACCCGAACCGTCCTGGATGTGGAACCAGTTGCGGCCGAGGATGGCGGCGTTGTACTTGACCACGCGGCCGCTGAGCGTGACTTCCGACCCGGCGAGATCGACCCGATTGCTCCAGACATCGGCAATGGTCATGGCTCCGGCCGGACGCTCGATGTCGCCCACATCGACAGCCTTCTCCGGATTCACCGCGAACGCGTCGAGCGGTGGGTGTCCGGGCGGCAGGTCATTGGCGGACGGCTGCGCCATAACCGGCGCCTCACCCTCCGGCACGATAAAGGACGCGAAGTAGATCAGCGGAAAGTCGCGATCGAGGGTGTTGCTGTGAAAGTCGTGCATGGGGGTTTCGAGGGGAAAGACCACCCGGTCGCCAACCGCGATCTCGAACTCGCCGGCGGCGGCCCAGATCTCCTCCTCGCCTGTGTCGACCTTGACATAGGTGTAACCGCCCGAGTTCATGGTCTCGAGGACGGCGCCGGTCACCATTTCCGGGCCAGCCGGGTTCGCGGCATGGGAGGCCATCGTTGTCGTGTCTGCGGCGGCGGCCGTCTCCTCGGCAACCGGCTGACCCGAACAGCCGACGGCGGCGCCGAACACCAGCGTCGCAACGATCGAAAGAGCAGCTTTGATCTTCATTGAGTGTTCTCCATTTCCTCTGTCGGACATTCGTTGATCGCACACCTCGAAAAGGTGTCGCGAGGGCGACACCCTAGTACGCCTGGCAGGATAACAGGATCGGGGACAGGAAGATTTCGGGTTTCGGATTGGCTCGTGGCCTTCGGCCACGGCGTCTACCCGCCATGAGCGGGTGGCCGATGGCCGGCCCCCTCCCACCCTTCCTTTCCTGCCGTCGGCCACATTCCGCTCCCGACGGGCAGTGCCGGATTTCCGCCCACCCACCCGGCACGCGGGAAAGCCCCGGCATTCTATCGTTCTGACGTTCGGTTCATCCGGTATTCAGCAGTGTCTTGAGAAGAAAAAATGTCATTCCGAGCGAGACCGAATGTCGAGCCGAGGAATCCGCTCGGCTCGCTGCACTCGCTCGGGGAAAGCCTTGGGGTTTGATTCAGGAGGGATGTTGCCGATAGCCCCCGCCCAGATCCCTCCGCTCGGATCCTTCGGATCCTCGGTCGGGATGACATCAACTTTGTTCTGCCACGAGATGGAGCAGAACCTGAGATAATCGCCTCACGCGGTTTCCGATGAGTCAGAATTTTTAACGTTCAACGTCCTCGCGGGCGGTGGGCAGGATCACGGTGAAGGTGGTGCCCTCGCCGAGCTTCGACGCGACCCGGATTTCGCCGCCGTGCTTCTGGACGATCCCGAGAGACACCGAGAGACCGAGCCCGGTGCCGCGGCCGCCGGTCTTGGTGGTGAAAAACGGGTCGAAGATCGACTTGAGGACCTCCGGAGACATCCCCGAACCGGTATCGGTGATGTTGATGGCGATGCAGCCCGTGTCCAGGCTGAGATCGCTGCTGAGGGTGAGCCTGCCCCCGTCCAGCATCGCCTCCAGCGCGTTCAGGATCAAATTGACGAACACCTGGCTCAGGTACTGGCGGTCGCCGTTGACTCGAGGCAGGTCTTCGGCCACATCGCGCACCAGCTCGACCCTCGACAACCTGAGTTGGTTGGCTGCGAGCCTGACGGCGTCGCCAACCACTTCGTGGATCCTGAGCGGCTCACTCGTGATCTCGCTCTCCCGCGCGAAATCGAGGAGGTTGCTGACGATTTTTCGCGCCCGGTCCGTTTGCGCGACGACGTCCTTGATCAACTCCAGCTGTTCGTTTCTGGGCATCGTGTCGAAGTCTTCCTCGAGAACGGCGGCCGTCAGCATGATGTTATTGAGGGGGTTGTTGACCTCGTGCGCGATGCCAGCCGTCAGCGACCCGACGGCGCGCAGCTTTTGGGACTGGAGGAGGAACTCCTCACGGCGTTCGAGCTCGCGGGTCATCCGGTTGATGGCGATGGCGAGATCGGTGAACTCATCGCGGGTTCTGCGGATCGGCACGATCGGCGAGAAGTCGCCGGCGCCGATCCGCCGCGCAGCGTTCATCAGCAGCTCGAGGCGTTGCATGAGGTGGCGCCGCATGAAGACGGCCGAGTAGGCCGACAGCGCGACGACGAGCAGCAGATAGATCGCGGGGAAGAACCGGGAAACCCAGATCAGCTTGTGGACGCTCTCGCGTTCCGAGTCGGCGATTTTCTGTGCGCACGTCACGAGTTCTGAACCGGTGTTCCGGAGGCGGTTGAAGAGATCCTGGCGGTCGTTCACCGCTACCGGATCCGGGGCCAGGTCCATCCGCCGGGCCTGGCCGATGAGTTCCTTGTAGTGCCACAGATTGACCTCGAGGAATCCGAGGCACTCGCCGTTGATCGTGGATTCGAGCTCCGCCATCGAGCTCTCCAGAGCGCTTTCGGCGGCGGCGATGTGGTAGTCGACATGCTCGAGATCACCGCCGTAGAGGAGGAAGTTCTTTTCGAACCTCCTCGCCTGGAGGATCTCGTAGTTGAGCTTGTCGGCCCCTCCTATCAACTCGACCTTGCGCTCGATGACCGAGAGCAGGACCCACACCGCGACGGTGATGGCGACTGCACCTGCGGCGAAGAGCATCAGCACGACGGCGAGCCGGCGGCGGATACTGATGTTGGGGCGAGCGAGGAGGGTCCGTTCCGCCTCGGTGGTCGTGACCCGGGGCTGTTCGACGAACTCAAACGATCCGAACGGCTTGTCTGGCGCGCCGTCCCTGCGCCTCATGGGCCTGCCGCCCGCCGCGTTGCGGCCTCAAGGCGAGCAGCGCCGTTCAGCGTCGCAGCTCCTTGACCGCCTTGGCGATCACCTTGCGAAGATCTTCCGGTTTGAAGGGTTTGGCGATGAAATCGAAGGCGCCCCGCGTGAGGGCTTCTCGCGCCACCTCGACGGTGGCGTACCCTGTGATGACGATGACCTTGGTGCGGGCCGATTTTTCGAGCGCGCGTTCGAGGACCGTCATGCCGCCGATCCCGTCCATCCGGATATCAGTGACGACGACGTCGAACTCTTTTTCCGCGATCCGTTGCACAGCTTCACGGCTGTCCTGGAAGATCTCGACGTCGTAGTCGGATTTTTCGAGCGCCGTCTTGAGCCGCTTGCCGACGATTTCCTCGTCGTCGAGCACCATGATCTGAATGTTGTCATCGCTCATGTGCACTCTCCCGAGCCGTCACGCCGCCGGTCCCACCGGGTGGATTCGGTGTTCACAACTTGTTCGCCAGTCCCGCCGATTCCGCAAGACTTCGCCGGATCGACTCACGCTTGCGATACGCCTTGACCACGTTGAAAAGGATGACCGCGACCCCGGAGATACCGGCCACGAACAACATGCCCTTGCTGAGGAGGTTGAGCCATTCGGCCCAGGTCTCGCTGAAATCCACGAAACCGAGTTGACGCATATAGACGGGAATGGCGACGCCGCGAGAAACGACGCACAGCAGGATGACCACGCTGGTCACGAGACGAATCACCACCTCTTTGACGAACTTGGTCCCGTAGACGCCGACATAGAGGCCGAGGAGGGAGCCGAGGTAGAGCAGCACGACCAGTCTCAGATCGACGAACCCTTCAATCACGTAATTGAGTGCGCCGAACCCACCCATGAACATGGCGAGAAAGAGCTCGGTCCCGGTCGCGACCGCAGTCGGCACCCCGAAGACATAAATCATCGCCGGGACACCGATGAACCCGCCGACCCCGATGGTCCCGGCCAGGTAGCCGGTGGCCAAACCGACAAGGGCCAGCACCCACAGCGAGACCTTCACCTCGGAGACCGGAAACTCGACCACCGGAAACAGACGCATCCTACCGAGAGCTTCGGCGATCTTCCGCGACGGACCCTCGTCATCGCGGGAAGTCGCGACGTCACGAAGCATCGAGATGGCGACCGCCGAGAGAATGAAAACGAAAACCAGGCTGATATAAAGGTCGGCGGCCGCACCCTTCGCCCCGTGGCTGTCGGCAACCCCGAACAGCGTGCTGTTGATCCACACCGCCAGCCGGATTCCGACGAACGACGTCACCAGCAGGTATCCACCGAGTTTCTTGTCGACGTTTCCGAGTTCGCCGTGCTTGCGTGAGCCCATCAGGGCCTTGCCGAACTTGTGGGTGATGTTGCTGCCGACCGCGAGGACGCCGGGCACGCCGAGGTTCATCATGCCGGGGGTCATGAAGAAGGCGCCGCCGCTGCCGATGAACCCGCTCAGCACGCCGCCGATGAACCCCAGCAGGACGACCTGGAGCGCGGTGCCGAGGTCGAGCACGATGAATTCTCCAAGAAGAAAGGTCGGTGTCACGTCTTCACTCCAGGTGGAACCGCTTCAGCAGTGACGTTGTCAGCGTTCCGTACACCGCGGCAAAAAGGGGCACCACGATCACCAGGACGCCGGCTGCGAGGACCTTGGCGAGGGTGGTTGTCGGGGAAAAGAACTCAAGGATCTCTCGTTGACGGCTGAACACAATCGTTACGATACCCACAACGACCGCCGCCAGCGCGACCATTCTCACGGTGTCGGACCGGCCAATGTTCACCAGCTGGTGGAGGTCGTCGGCGCTGACCACCGGCGCCTGGATGACGTCGCTGAGCCGCCCCACGAGTTCGCGCGTCATGCGAGTCCGCGAAGCGTGTGCGTGGTCCAGAAAGACCTCGTCGACAACCACCAGGCTGTAGGGCGTCGACCGGTTGACAGCAGCCCGGATCCTCCTCATGTCGGCCGGCAACCGGCTTGCGCTGCCGGCGATACCGCGGGCGTTGAGTTCGCCGAACATCTTTTTGAAGTCGCGGTCGTCTGAGATGCCATCCGACGGCCTCTCGACATCGGCCTCGATGCCGCCGTCCACCTGACGGGCCGTGAACAGGGGCACCGGTTTGGCGGCACCCGCAGCCGCGTCGCGGCCTTCCGCGTCAAGGACCGGGGCCCCGGACGCCGCCGGGACGAGCTTCATGAGCTCGACTGCGGACTGCCAGTTGTTGGCGGCCTTGACCACCGCTTCAAAGGTCGGGCCCTCGGCCCGGAACCGTTCCTGCACCCAGAGGATGTTGCTCGACGCCACCGAACAGGTGAGGCCCTTGACGCCGCTCACCGATTCGACGACATCGGGCGCACGGACGCCGACGGCCATGTCCCGCGGCAGATAGGAGACCGTGACGTGGCCCGCGTCGGCACGAACCGAGAAGCTCGCCGTCCAGGTGCGCTCATCCCGTGCCAGCGCGATGCGGACCCGCGCCGCGAGCAGCAGATTGTCGAGAACCTTGTCGGTGGACGGGGTCGCCTGGAACTCCGGCAGCTGGGTGAAGCCGCACAGTGTTGTGGTGGCCCCCCCGATCTCAACCCGGTCGAGGTTGACGGCGAGGTCGTAGCCCGCCCACGGGTCGCCGCTGATGTTGTACATCGTCCGCACCCAGCGGGTGATGTCCTCGTCCACCTTCTCCACGTACTCCCGGGCCCTGGCCCGGTCAAGGGAAAGCCGTTGCATGACCCCTTCGACGTGAGTGGCGGCCTCGATCTGGGTGCGGATGCGGAGAACGTGCGTCAGACCCGGCACGGCGAGGTGGCCGGCGCGCCCGTGAAAAACCAGATTGCTCTCTCGCGCGCGCTCGCACAGCACCCGGGTGAAGAAGGCGAGGAAGTGCTCTTTTTCGAGGACCTGGCGTTCGGTCAGGTGGCGCTTCTTGACCACCGACGTCTCGAGCTTGCCGACCGCGATACCTTCGGCAATTGCGAGATCGGCGACCTCCTCCTGGCTGAGACACTGGAACGCCAGCTTCTGTGCGAGGATCCGCGCAAAGTCCTTGCCCCTCTCCTGCTCCCCCCGCGACACGCTGACAAGCTGCAAGCCCAACCTCCAAATCGACAGACAGCGAAATGGCAATCCGATTGTACTCCCGACCTTGAGATCGTGCCGGGACCTGAGCGATCTTGGGGCGAACAACGTGTTGAGTCGTTCGCAGAAATCCTTGATGTCAAGGAATATCGAGAACCTGTCTGCGTTCTTAAATCTCGATGGTCATGTATGAGCAGTGAACCCATATTGCTGACGAGCTACCTGCCTCCCGAGGTCATCGAGTACCCCGCGAAGTGGTTGGTTTCGGACGGGCCTTCCGGGCCCGACGGGGTCTTCCTGTTTTTCGACCGGATCGAGATCGGCCGCTTCAGTGAGAAAAAGAGCGGGCTGACGGGGGTGCTCCGGGTTCACGACCCCACCGTTTCCTCCCACCACTGTGTCATCACTCAGGAACCGGACGGCCGGTGTTTTGTGAGGGACATGAGCCGCAACGGCACCCGGCTCGACGGGCGCCGGCTCACCCCGAATTCGGCGACCGAGATCGTGGCGGGGCAGGAGCTGTCCATCGGCCGAACGCTGCGCCTCAGGCTCGACGGCAAACCGCCCAACCCGGCGTTTCCCGAAGAACCCACCACCGACACCTACGGTATCGGTGAAATGACGACGGTCACCGTCCTGGTCGGCGACATCCGCAACTACACCACTCTCGTCCGCATGGCCGGCACCGCCGATCTGCAGCTCTCGGTCAATCGTGTCTTCAAGCGCCTGGAACAGGAAGTGGAGAAATTCGGCGGCACCATCAAGGAGATCCAGGGCGACGCGTTGTTCGTGTTCTGGGAGAAAAACTCGCACGAGTGCCACGCCTGCCAGGCATGCCTCGCCGCTCTCAGTCTCAAGCAACTGATCTCCAGGCTGGCGGCCGATCCCGCGGTGTGGAACGTCGGCGGTCACCCCCTTGCAATGGACTTCGCGTTGGCCACCGGGTTGGTCACCATCTCGGGTTACGGCAGCGACGGTGCTCTCGGGTTGTCGATGGTCGGCGAGTCCGTGGTTCTGGCGTACCGGATCGAGAAGTTCGCCGACAAGTCGACCGGCCCGATCATCGTGTGTCCTCTCACCGAACGGCTTGCCAGAGAGGAGTTCAAGTTCAAGGACCTCGGCGAGCGCACGGCCCAGGGCTTCGACACCCCGCACCACCTGTTTTCGTTGCTCAAGGCGAAAGGCTGAATTCGGCCGCAAACCCGGGAAGATTTCGACCTTTCAAGGCGCCGCCGTCATATAGTTGTGGCAGAACACGCGCGAACTATAGGAAGGTGGGGCCGTGGCCGAGGCTCTCAACATCTTCATCGTGTCCGATGCGACGGGGTCGACAGCGGACGCAGTGGTGACGTCGTCGCTGGTCCAGTTCAGCGGCGCCCGGTCCAACGTCCGCCGGTTTCCATTCGTGCGGTCCCAAGCCCAGGTGGAGCAGGTCGTCGCTGAGGCGCCCGAAGGCGCGTGCATTATCGTCTTCACCTTCGTATCGCGCGAGCTGGCAGACGCCATGGTCCGCCGCGGCCGGGAAAAGAACCTGACGGTGGTCGACGTCATGAGCCCGCTGATGGACATCTTCGCCGACATCCTCGAGCACGCACCGAGCCGCACGCCCGGCGCCTTCCGCAGCGAAAGCGAAGAGACCTACGTGGTGACCGAAGCCATCCACTACACCCTCCGTCACGATGACGGGGCCGGCCTCAGCACTCTCGGACAGGCGGACCTGATCATCCTCGGCGTGTCCCGCACCGGTAAGACGCCCACCAGCATCTTCTTGTCGTGCCGCAAGCTCAAGGTGGCCAACATCCCGATCATCCTCGGCATCCCGCTGCCCGAGGCGGTAATCGCCCTCGACGTTCCCAGGGTCGGGTTCAAGATGGAGTTCGAACGTCAAGTCCGCCTGCGAGCGGATCGGGCGAGCCGCCACAGCTCCCGAATCCCCGGCTACTCCGACCCCTCCAACATCCTCGCCGAACTCGAGTACGCGGAAGGGCTGTACCGTCGCATCCCCGGCATCCGGACGGTGGACGTCACCAACCGGTCGATCGAAGAGACGTCGGACTGGATCACGCACAATGTGCTGTGAGCCGCTGCGCGGCTCAATTCTGAATTTTGAATTCTGAATTTTGAATTCCCACCCACCCACCCATTTCGGATTTCGGATTTCGGATTTCGATTTTCGGCGCCACCCGAGCGTCCTGCATCCTTAGACCTGCAACCTGAATCCGGGCGACTGGGCGGCGCCTATTCGAAGGTGTCTTCGGCGAGCTCCACCATGAGATCGAACCGGATCAGATACTTGGGGCGGCGTCCGTGGCCGGCGAACTTGATGAACCGGATTCGCGGCCAGATCCTGGAAACGTCCTCACGCCCCAGCTCACCAGCCAGTTTCGGCTCGAGGAAGCCGAGGTCGTGCCGCTGCTCTTTCCTTCTGGGATCGCGGCTCGTCCCGACGACCGCGATGGTCTTTCGTCCGTGGCGCCCGTTGGGTTTCCGTTCGAGACTCAACCACCGGTAGGACCCCGCGAAGAATCGCGCCACGTCGGCGGCCCGTTCCGGATCATTGAGCCCGTCGACCTCACAAAAACTGTCCCTCACGTACCAGTCGCCCGGTCGGTCCTGTTCGATACGAATGGTCTGCTGCGAGCTCGAGTAGTCTTGCAACTCTTCGTAGTACCATCCACCTGCGTCCTCGAGCAGTCCGGAAACCCTCACCGCCACGGCGCGATCCGTTTTCAAACCGAAAATGCGAGTCAAGATTCCCATGGTGATTCTCCACGTCATTCATTGACATTGATTGGTGCGAAATATAAATCAACTGATCTGACATGGTTTTATATTACCATGTATTATGAACGACAATCCAGACCTGACAACGGGGTTTGTGGAGTTGTCGGCTTCGCCGGGAATCATGTAAGATCTGCCCTAGGAGGTATCAACCCATGCGAAAGGCCAGCAAGCTGGGATTCGGGCGCAGATTGAGGGATCTGCGTGAATCTCTCGATATCACTCAGGCCGAACTCGCCGACGCGGCGAGTATGGACCAGAGTCTGCTGTCAAAGTACGAACGCGAGGACGTGAGCCCGAGTTGGCTGCAGATCGAGCGTCTGCTCGACGCCCTCGGGCAGTCGCCGTGCGCACTGTTCCCCGACGAGTGCGCGGCCCATCTGGGTGACGATCAGGGGTTTTTCACCGTGCGGTTTTTTTCCGGCACACCCAATGACCCCTCGGGCATGGACACCCCGACCGCCGACCTCAGGGTTCACCGCGAGTCGCCGCTGGTGAAGATCCTCCACCTGCCGCCGATTGCCGGCCGTTACATCATGGTCCGGGCCGAGGACGACATCATGATCCCCGACTGGTACCCGGGCGACCTGCTCATCATCGACTCCAAGCTGGACGCCAAGGCGGGCAGGATCGTGGTCGGATACCTCGACGGCGAACCCACCGCGCGGCGTCTCGTGCGCGACGGCAAGAGCCTGTTGCTCGTCGCCTCCAACCGGAACTACCCGCCGGTCCCTTTCGAACACGAGTCCTGGATCCACGTCGGGGTCCTGCTCTACGCAGTTCGCGATCTCGCCAAACGCTACTCGGGCACCGAACCGGAATAGGACGGGCGGAAATTTCGGATTTCGGATTTCGGATTTCGGATTTCGGATTTCGGCAAACATCTCACCACGCTCCGAAGTCCACGTGAGAAGCAAAAGAAAAACGGCCGTCGCCCGGGGCGACGGCCGCAGATGAAATCCGAGAGTAGATCTTCAGGGGGCGAGACCGACCGTGGTCGACCACGCCGAGGTGTTGCCCGTTTCGAACCCGTCGCTGAAAATGTGCACTGCGATCACATGACCCTCGGCATCGTTGTTCCCGGCGTCGGGATCCGTGACGCCTACCGGAGTCGCCGCCGAGGCGGTGACGGTGATCGAGCTGGTGAAGGGGTCGGGCAGAGTGCCGGAGGCCGTATAGACCACGCTCCCGCCAACCGGAAGGTCGACGGTCTCGTCGATGTCACCGGTCCCGCTCGCGCTGCACACGCCGCCGCCGCTGCCGGCGCAGGTCCAGCCCGCGGAGGCGAGCTCGACCGGGAAGTCAACGACGACCGCGGAACCCATGGCGTCCACCGGTCCGTCGTTGGTCACCGTGATCGTCAGTTCGGCTGTGTCGCCGTCGTCCAGGTACTGGACCTCCGGGTCGATGGAGACCGCGAGGTCAGCCCACGCGACCACCTCCACGCCGGCGGACACGGTCTCCGAATCGACGGTGACGCTGACCGAATAGTCGCCGATGACGCTGCCGGCAGTGTAGGTGCTGGCCGCGGTTCCAGACAGGGTTTCGCTCTCTGTCGGGTTCATGACGCCGCCGGTTGCAGCAAAGGTCACCGGTGTGCCGTCGGGAACCGGGTTTGGCCCGGGGCCGACCTTGGTTTCCGCGTTCGACTGCAGGAACGCTGTGGCGGTCGAAGATGCGCCGATCTGGACGACATCCGGCACCGCCGAAAGCCCGAGCTCGATCCACGTGTCGGTGTCGAGGAAACCGTAGCTGCCGCTGTACTCGGCCGTGTCGCAGTCGACGGTGTTGGGTCCCTCGTTGCAACCCCACCAGTTGTCCTCGGCCGCAACTTCGGCGTCGTCGGAACGCACGCCGACAGCGTTGCCGGCGATACGGTTGAAGCTGAGGACGGCCTTGCTCATGGAGGACGGGCCGACGGACTTCGCCGCCGCCTTGTCGAGAGATTCGAGCCCGTCGGTGTGGACCCATACCGCCGTGTCGTTGCCGATCAACGTGTTGCCGGTGACGACTACCGGCAGGACTGACGACGGCGGTTGGCTGGTGTAGTTGTCACCCAGCCAGTGGATGCCGATGTTGGCGCCTTCGACCAGGTTTTTGGCATAGACGACCGTGGTCGTGTCTGAGGAGTGCGAGGTCACGCGGAACGCCCGCTGCAGGTTGAGCGAGGGATCGTTGCCCGGATTTTCGTTAACGAAGGAGTTGCCGCTGATTTCGATGTCTGATGCGTGGGCGTGTCCGTTCTCCCAGATGCCGTAGACCCACTCCGGGTCCGCCGACTGCGCGCCCGTGATTCGGATGGAGTTGTCGATGATGCGCAGCCCGTCGTAGCTCGAGCCGCCGTGGGTGTTGGATTGGAGCGCCACCGACGAGGCTTTGAGGGACGCGGCGGAGTCGGCGAGCGCATTGCCAGGAATGACGATCTCGTTGCCCTCGATGGTCTGGTCGTGACCGCCGGCCATATGGATGCCGACGTTCTGCCACGGCTCGCCGATGTCGGCGGCGTAGTTGCCGGGTTGATCGGCCGGCATCAGGATGCGGTTGTTGAAGATGGTGATGCCGTTGAAATCGGCGCCGGTGGTGTAGAACATGGCGATCGACCAGTCGAAACCGCGGATCTCGAGGTTCGCCACGGTCCAGCCGTAATAGCTGCCGTCCCACATCCCGAGGAAGGTCTCCCAGTCGAGAGTCGGCACGTCGCCAGGCCCTTGAATCACCGCGTCGCCGAGCTCGGCCGCGCCGATGGTGACGTTCTCGAAACCCGGCGGAGCGGCGATGGCGTAGTCGTCGCCGGTGTCGGCGATGCCGTCGGAGCCCAACGACCAGGAGATGTTCGCGAAAGCTTCCGTCCAGTCGAAGGTGCCTTCGAGCTCGATGGTGACATTGTCGCCAACCATCTGCACCAGGTTGTTGATGCGGGTGTAGTCGTTGTCGGCCAGGGTCGGGGTGTCGTCGGTCTCCTCGACCGACTGGACGCCGACAACCCCGTCGTCGGTGACCAGCAGTGTGGTCGTCGCTGAAGCGTTGTCGAGCGACGCGGTGACCAAACCGATGCCGGCTTCGGTCGCCGTGAATGAGGTGGTGGCTGCGCCGCCGGATGTTGTCATCGTGCTCGGTACCGTCCCGCGGGTGGCGGAGAAATCGATGTCAGCCGCCGGGAAGTCGATCTCACCGAGATCATCCGGATAGGAGTTCATTTGAACCGAGGCGTGGACCGCAGTGTCGGAGTCCACGTCCACGACAGCGTCGTCAGTCGCGACGCCGAGGACCAGCCACGGGTCGGCCTCGAGGAAACCGGTCCCGTTGAACAGCGCGTCGTCGCAGCCCGCCGAACCGGGTCCCTCGTTGCAACCCCACCAGTTGTTCACTGCCGTCACCTCGGCGTCGTCCGAGCGCACGCCGACGGCGTTGCCGACGATGCGATTGGAACGCAGCACTGCCTTGCGGAGATCGGACATCTCGGCCTTGGCGGCGAACGCCTCGCCCCGCTTGTCCAACCCGTCGGTGTGGACCCACACCCCGGTGCCGTTGCCGAGCAGAGTATTACCCTCCACGACCACCGGGTAAAGACCTGCCTGCGGACCGCTGGTGTAGTTGTCGCCGATCCAGTGGATCGCGATGTTGGCGCCTACGACGAGGTTGTCGGCATAGGTGACGGTTGTCGTTTCCGAGGAATGGGAGGTCACGCGGAAGGCCCGCTGGACGTTGAGTGCGGGATCGTTGTCAACGTGTTGGTTGACGAACGAGTTGCCACTGATCTCGATATTCGAAGTGTGGCCGGCCGCATTTTCCCAGATGCCGTAGATGATCTCCGGGACCTCCGCCTGGGCGCCGGTGATGCGGATAGTGTTGTCGACGATCCGCAACCCATCGTACGCGTTGCCGCCCGAGGTGTTGGACTGCAGGGCGACGCACGACGCCTTGAGCACGGCGTCGGGTTCCGAATCGTCGCCGTTGGTGTTGCCGGGGATGATGATCTCGTTGCCTTCGATCGTCTGGTTTTCACCGAAACCCAGGTGGAAGGCGATGTTCTGAAAGACCTCGCCGACGCCCGCCGAGTAGTTACCGGGAGTGTCGTTGGGCATCTCGATCTGGTTGTTGCGGATGGTGACGCCGTTGAAGTCCTCGGTGGAGCCCCCGACGTCGTAGAACATGCCGATCGACCAGTCGAAACCTCGGACGACCAGGTTTTCGACCGTCCACCCCTGGTAGAGCCCGCCCCACATGTAGAGGAAGCCCTCCCAGTAAACGTCCACGTCTTTGAGTTCACCTGGCCCGATGATGACGGCATCGCCGAGGGCCGGTGAGGTGATCGTGACGTTGGCCACACCGCTCGGGGCCAGGATGCCGTAGTCGTCGGCAGCCCACGAAGCGAGGGCATTCTCTTCCGTCCAGTCGAAGGTTCCGACCAGCCTCACGATCGTACCGTCGCCGAGCGCCTTGACAGCCTGAACGGCATTGTCGATCCTCGTGTAGTCGTTGTCATCCGCGGTCGCTGTGTCACCGGTCTCATCGACCGACTCGACGAGGATGGTGATCGCCCCCGATGCGCTCTGCAGCAGATTCAAGGATTTCAGAACCACATCCTTGGCAGCGGGCGCTTCGCGGCGAGCCGGCAGGTGGATCGGCACCTCGGCCGAATACCCGTCGCTGTCGACCGGCGCCATCACAGCTTTCGCGGTCTGGGTAGCGAACGCCGGCGTCGATGCGCCGAACATCAGGGTGGAGATCACGGTCAGCATCGCAATCAGTGAACGGGGTGACAGGTGCATGGACATCAGTCCTCCTTGGAAAGTGTGTGCGGCGAGAGCACGATTTGATGGATTCGAAGAGACCAGGTCTGACCTCAGAATTACTATTTTCAAGCCAATTCAAATAGTACCATAGTCATATTCAACAAAGGCGAAAAACCTAAACAGCAATCGACCTCCTCCGGGCCAAGGCCCCGCCACACAAGATAATCACCAGTTTTTCACAGTAATCACCTTATATCGGCAGCCAGGAAGAAAATGAGGATTTTGACTGACAACTGCTGTTCTGTTATGCTCGTTCGATGTCTGAACAGCGAACGTTCACGCTCGAGGAAATAGAGCAACGAACAGGTTTCGACAAACGCACGATCGCCTACTACGTGCAACAGGGGTTGTTGCCGAAGGTCGGTCGTCGCGGGCCAAAGACCCGCTACCCACAGCTCTTCATGGATCGGCTGGAGTTTGTTCGCATGATCCGAAGGAAGCAGGACCTGGGAGAGGTGGGCAGCCTCACCCTGGCGGACATCCGCGACATCCTCACGCAGGTGTCGTCCGAGACCATTGCCGGCGTGGTCGCGGGAGAAAGACCGCTGCGGTTGGTCAATGACCTGGGAGGTCTCAAACCGCTGTCGGCCGTGGCTCCCCCCAGCGACCCGACCCCGATCGAGGCACAGGATCCCGTCAGACCATCGGCGCTGGCCGAGGAGGCTGCGGAGATCTCGGAGGGCTTGATGGACGTGGCAGAAGACGAGAAGCCGACGATTTCAGATCTCAACCGCAGGGTTCGGCTCGGCCTCTTGGACGCCAACGCTGCGGTCCCGGGTTCAACGATCGCACGAGGTCGATCGGTCCAGGACGCCGCTCCGGCAACTCCTGTTCAACCCAGCTCCGCGTCCGTCAAAAACGATGACTTCGTCCGCCCCGCGCGCCGCTTCGAGGACGAAATCAAAAAGAACCACCAGCCGCCACCAGAGACCAAGGCCGACCCCCCAGGCGAGGTTCCGGAGGAGTCCCCGGCCCCGCCTTCGATCGAGATCGAACGATTGGGGTGGTTTCTCGCCCGTTTGCAGCGGGCGATGACCGGCGACCGGCGGCGCCGGACCGGCACCACCGAAAGCTGGCAGCGTGCCCTGGTCACGCCCGAGCTGACCATCTCCGCACGAAACCTCAAGGACGACGACGCCTACCTCCTCGACGCCGTGGCGCGGATCCTCAAAAAGCTGCTGTGGGAGGCGTGGGAAGAGTAAGGAATTTTGAATTCTGAATTTTGAATTCTGAATTCCCGGCCGCACCCCCACCGACAATCAACGATCAAGTGTTCAGGGAGGAGTGGAACCGCGTGCGGAAAGGCCGGGGGATAATGACCACGTGATCCGACGTGTTCCACGGCTCTGTATTCTCCCGCTGGCAGCCGCCTTCGGCGTTGCCTTCGGCTGCGCTTCGGGCGGGAAAGTCGATCGCGAAACCAACATCCCCACAGGCTGGCCGGTAGACCCGAGGGTGGCGTCGGTGTCGTCGGGCTTCGGTTCGCGGCGATCCGGGACATGGCACCAGGGGGTCGACCTCTCGGCGCCCAAAGGCACTCCGGTGCGGGCGACCGCCGCCGGCAAAGTGGTGGTCGCCGAACGGTCCGGCGACTACGGCAGGACAGTGGTCATCGATCACGGCAACGGCGTCTCGACCCGCTTCGCCCACCTCAAGAAGATCAAGGTCGAGCGCGGTGAACGGGTCAAGGCCGGCGAGGTCATCGGCGAGGTCGGCAAGAGCGGCAACGCCTCCGGCCCACACCTTCACTACGAGGTGGTCCGCAACGGCATACCGGTGGACCCGTGGCCCTTTATGGACGGTGGTTAGCCAGTATTTCGATCGCGCCCGCGACCATCTCATTCAACTCGTCGCCGGACTCGGCCTGGTTGATGGTTGTCACATCGACACCGAGCCAGAACTGGTGCGCCAGCTCCGGCACTCCGTCCGGTCTGGGTTCGAGGCTTTCGAACCACGTGGAGTGCAGACCGAGCCGGTCGTAGTTCACGAGCTCACGGATCGCGTCGGGCATGGGCCGGCCCGTGACCTGTTCGAGGACCCCGCCGAGCAGGATGTAGCCGGTGTCGCAGTAGCGGTAGACCTCGCCCGGCGGCCCGTAGGGATCGCCCCACTCCATGGCCGATTCGAGCTGCTCAGTTCGGGTCCAACGGTGGCGTCGGTCGGGTGGTGCGGCAAGCACGACCCTCAGGGTGACGGATCGCCCTGCTGCTGTCTGACAACGGCGATCGATCGATCGACCATGTCCCACATCGCCTCCTTGGCCTTGTTCTGGTTGACGGTGGCGGCCACAGCGAGATCGAGTTCCGGCACGAAGACGGCCGCCGTGCCCCAGAAGCCGGAGTGGGCATAGGCCGTGACGCCGGCGATTTCCAGAACCCAGATCCCCATGCGATAGGTGCCCGGCGCCAGGGCCGTCTCGTCGGCGTCGGGTCTGGGCAGTGGACCCTCGACGGTCGTCAGCATCAGATCGACGGTCGCCGGGTCCGAGAAGACGCCGCCCGTGAACAGGGCGCGGTAGAACACGGCCAACTCACCCACCGTGGACACCAGACCGCCGCCACCAAAGAGATCAAACGATGGGTCGAAAGCAGCGGTATCGACATCGTCGATGAACTGATGGGCACGTGCGGGCACGCCGACGGGCGCCGACTCGAGGTCCTCCCACCATGTCGACCTCAGGCCCAGTTCGTCGAATCGAAGGAGGGTGCGAACCGCATCCGGCAGCGGCCGGCCGCTGGCCTGTTCAATGATCTCGCCCAACAGGACGAAACCGGTATCACAGTAGGTGTAGACCTCACCCGGCGCGCCCCACGGTTGACCCCACGCCATCGCAGCTTCGAGCTGTTCGGTTCGCGTCCACCGGTGCTGTGGGTCGGCCAGGATGGCGTCACCGTATTTTTGCGAGTCCGAGTGATCGTAGAGGCCGCTGGTGTGGGTGAGGAGGTGGCGCACGGTCATCATCTCCGGGTGGTACCCGCCGCCAACCAGGATCTCGACCGTATCGACCGGGAGGTGGTCCGCGATCGGGTCGTCGATACCGAGCCTCCCCTCTTCGACCAGCCGCAGCACGGCTGCAGCGACGTAGGTCTTGGTGTTGCTGGCGATGCGCACCGGGTGGAGAGGGGTCATCACGGTGGCGGTCGAGGGATCTGCGAGCCCCGCAGCGCCCTGCCAATCGAGGCCGAGCGCCGGCGACTCCACAATCAAGGCGGCGCCGGAAACCATCGCGTTGTCGGCAACCGTGCGATCGACGATCATCTGCAGGTCCCGTCCGGCGCCCGCTGAGGCGCCGGGCGGCGGCTGACATCCGAGGGCGAAGAACGTACCCGCAACGACCGTTGCCTCCAGGTCGAATCGTCGTCGTCCCACAGCTGACCTCCCAGGATCTCCGGTCTATCGAGCCTGCCAGAGTCTACACGCCGATCCCGCCGGGGAGGGATCACGTTGCCGCCGAATCCTGGTATGATCCCGGGTCCGAAAGACGACACCCATGAACCGCATCACCCTATTCACCGGATTCGCGCTCTCAGCCGTGGTGTTGACCGGATTCGCCGCGGCCGCCTGGGCCGAGGAAGCTGCCCCGACCCCGGAAGCCGCCGCGGCGCCGTCACCGGTTGTGAGCCCCATCCCCGCCGACATCGAAACCGAGGCCGCCCCGGTCGTCGAGCCGACGGGCGACCCGTCGAGCGCACCTGCCGGCGAGACCGCCGCCGACCTCGAGGCCGGCCGCGCGGCCCTCGACCTGCGCATCCAGGCGCTCGCCGACCGGCTGGACGCCGCCGAGCCCGGAACCGTCGGGGTCGACGAGGTCGACGTCGACCTGGTGGCGGCGTTGGACGACGAACAGTCCGAGCTCGACCGCGCCCTGGACCGGTTCCGCTCGGCGGAGACGGCCGATGAGTTCGAACAGCTGTGGCCGCAGGTCGAGGTGCACGGCGAGGCGTTGAAGCGCCTCGTCGACCTGCGGCAGCGGTCGCGGAACACGTGCTCCCCCCAACGCCACCGCGACCTGCTCAGCTTCGGGCGCACGGGTCGGCCGCAGTTGGCCCGCGAGTTGCGCACAGTGTCATTGATGGCCCGCTATCACTTCGTATCGCGCCGGCACCAGATCGACGACGTGCCGCAGATGACCCGCGACTTGTTCGCAGTCGGCGCCGCCCTTGCGCGGCTGGTGCTGGTGGCGGCAGTTCTCGCCGCGGCTCTGTGGGCGCGGCGGCGCTGGCGCGGATGGCTGGAACGGGCCCGCACCACGACGTTCCGGTCGATGCGCAGCGTCGGTGGCAAGCGGATGGCGCAGAGGCTCTTCCGGTGGTGCGAGACCATCGCTCCGTGGTTTCTGTTCCTGCTCACCGTCGTGGCACTGCGGAAGGCGCTCGGCCCGGCCTCCGCGGTCACCGAGATCTCCGTCCTGCTGGCCCTCCTGACGGTGTACGGCGTCTACCGCCTCGCCATCGACGTTGTGGCATCGATGCTCGTCAGCGTTGCGGTCCACTATGGCCTCGATGCGACCGACGCGCGGCGGGCCATGCTGCTGCGCAGCGTTCGGGTGGTGCTCAGGGTCTCCGCCTTCATGGCGCTGGTCACGCTTGTATCGCGGGGTATGGGCCAGGGTTTCCTTTCCACCCTGGTCGTCAAATTCGCCTGGGTGGTGGTGTTGGCGGCGGTGCTGGCGGAGCTCTTCCGGTGGCGCGGAGTGATGGTCGACACCTTCTTGAAACTCCAGCCGACGGGCAGCCTGGCCGCGACCCTCCGCACCACGCGATCGCACTGGTACGGCGCGTTGCTCGCGCCAGCGGCATTCGTCTGGCTCGCCGGCCGCGGCGCCGCGACGGTTGTCCGCGATTTCGCTCTCGGTTTCGAGCAGACCCAGAAGGCCCTCGCCTTTCTCTTCAGAAAGCGGGTCCAACGGCAGGCCGAGAAGCAGGGCTACGCGGAAGGCGACATCGGCGAGCTGCCGGAAGGGCTGGTCGACGCGTTCGGCCAGGAGGCCGTCGACTCCGGACCGCTAATTGTTCAGAACTTCCCGGGCATGAAGGAGCTGCACGAGATCCTTACGACGTGGCGGGATACCGGCGCGCGGGGCAGCTTCCTGTTGACCGGCGAACGCGGCATCGGCAAGACCACCTGGCTCAACCAGATCCGCCGCGACGACCTGAAGATCCGGCGCATCACTCTCGGCCGGAGGGTGACCGATGCCGCCGATCTCTGCGCGCGTCTGGTCGAACTCATGGAGGTGGACGCGGGGGTAGACGCCGGGCCGCGCGAGCTCGGCCGCGCCCTGTACAGCGGACCGCGGCAGGTTGTGGTTCTAGACCTGGCTCAACACCTCTTTCTCGCCGACGTCGGCGGCTACGACGCCTTCAGCGCCTTCGCGGCTCTCGTCAACCGTACCTGCAGCAACGTCTTCTGGCTGTGCAGCATGAGCGAGTACGCGTGGCGTCACCTGAGCACGGTGCGACCCGATGCGACGGTATTCCGGACGCAACGCAAACTGGCCGGATGGAGCGAAGACAAGATCACCGAGCTGATCCGCACCCGGTGTCAGGCGAGCGGAATCCGCTTCAACTATGCCGACCTCGTGGTCGACCGGATGGAAGGCGTGTCGCTCCGCTCGAGCCTGATCGAATCCGAAGAGGGTTACACGCGCCTTTTGTGGGACTACTCGGATGGTAACCCGCGTGCCGCCCTGTACTACTTCCTCCGTTCACTCGACCCCGACCGCGGCAACAGCGTGCGGGTTCGCCTCTTCAAGGCACCGGACATCGCGCTGCTGGAGGACGGGGGGCAGGACGGTCTGTTCGTGCTCGCCGCCATCGTCACCCACGAGAGCATCAGCCTCGACGACCTGATCCGGGTCACGCGCTACGACCGCGTCCAGTGCTTCATCCACCTCGACCGGTTGCTCGAGGTCGGGGCCATCACCCTCGATATGGAGATGTACAGGGTCTCCACCACCTGGCACCGCGCGGCGGTCCGTCTGTTGCGTCGCCGCAATCTGCTGCCTGAATGAGCGCTCGGAGGGCGTGATGGAGTCCACCAGTAACCTGCTGACCCTTTTCCAGCCCGGGGATCTGCCCTACGCCCTGTTGATCGTGCTGGTCACCCTGGTCGTCGCCCGGCTGATGAGGCGCACATTCGAGGCCCTCGGGAAAAGATTCACCGACAAACGGCTTCTCATCAACCAGGCCGGTTCGTTCGCCCGTTTCGCCATCCTGCTCATCGGCGGACTCGCCGCCGCGCTGACGGTGCTCAAGATCACGCCCGAAGTCCTGCTGGCCCTGGGCGGCACGATTGCGGTGTCGGTCGGCTTCGCGCTCAAGGATATTGTCTCGTCCATCGTTGCGGGGTTGATCATCCTCGTCGACCGACCGTTCCAGGTCGGCGACCGGGTGAGCTTCGACGGGTGGTACGGCGAGATCACCCATATCGGGTTGCGATCGGTCAAGCTGATGACCCTCGACGACACCCAGGTGACGATTCCGAACAACAAGTTCCTGACCGACTCCGTCGCCTCCGGCAACGCCGGGTCGGTGGAGATGATGGTGCAGATGGACTTCCACATCGGCCTCGACCAGGACCTCGCCGCCGCCAAAACGATCCTCACCGAGGCTCTGACCAGCTCCCGCTTCTTCTCGACCGCCCGCCCGTGGGCGGTCACGGTCTCGCAGGTCCTGCAGGACAGCTACTTCGCACTCCGGCTGCGCGCAAAGGCCTATGTGCTCGACGTCCGTTTCGAAAAGGCCTTTGAAACCGACGTCACCGAGCGCGTGGTCGAGGGCTTCGCCAATGCCAAGATCCAGCCGCCGGCCGTGTTACACCGCAGTATCTGACCCCCACCTTTTTTCCCCCCGGGGGTGCCTCCTATCGTTTGGGGGTCAAGGCGCGCCGGCCGGCAGCTTTTGAAAAAGATTCTTCAAACCTCGCCGGTCTGCCGGGCCCGGGTGGTAATGTTGAAATGAGAGTCGAATCGTCGGCGACCGGGGCGGACGGGAGCCGCGTCCAGATGCAGTCGCGACCACCCGAAAGGACCCACCATGTTTTCTGGGCCGCACCGCACTATCGCCGCGATGTTCAGTTTCGTACTCCTCGCCACCACCCCCGCGTGGACCGTGGGCCCTGCGCAACCGGCCCGCACCCTCGATGTCGACCAGGCCATCGCATCGATGCGCACGGCCTCGGTCCCGAACTCGAGGTCGAGCGGTCGCCGGCCGACCGGGCTGGTGCGCTTCATGTCGGGGTCGAAGGCTCGCGGCCATCATGGTGCGCGGCTCCGGCGGCCCCGATGTGAGGGCCCTCGAGTTCGTCGACCGCTACGGCCCAGCTTTCGGTCTCGACCGCGACGCGGTGGTGGTGAAGCGGATGTCGAGGAGCGACGACTCCGGCCTCGACCACGTGCGGCTGCAGCAGGTGGTCAACGGCATCCCGGTGGCCGGTGGCGAAGCCATCGTCCACCTACGAGGCAACGAGGTGGTATCGGTTCTCGCGAAGACCGCGCCGGACCTCGATCGGGTGGCGACGAATCCGGTCCTCGGTGCGGCCGAGGCCTCGCACGCGGCGCGCACGCTGCTCGCCAAACACCTCGGCGTCGACGGCGCCGAGCTGTCCGACCCACGGCTCGAGATCTTCAACCCGTCGCTGCTCGACGGCGGCGGATTCAGGGCCTCGCGGCTGGCCTGGTTCGTCGAGGCCCGCACCTTCGACCGCCGTGAGTACGTGTGGGTGGATGCCGAAACCGGAGTCGTGCTGCTCAACTTCAACCAGATGCCGCACTCGCGCATCCGGGAGGTTTACGACGCGGAATCGGGGTCGTCCCTCCCCGGCAGCCTGGTCCGCAGCGAAGGCGACGGCAATACCGGCGACACCGACACCGATCTCGCGTATCTGTACTCGGGAGACACCTACGACTACTACTGGACCGAGCACGGCCGCAACTCCTACGACGACGCCGGTGGGACCCTCGTCTCGACCGTGCACTATCTGCCCCAGCCCTGGGGAGTGTCCTTACGGCAACGCATTTTGGAACGGCACCCAGATGGTCTACGGACGAGGGCTTTGCATCGGCCGACGACGTGGTGGCCCACGAACTCACCCATGCCGTCACCGAGCGCACGGCCGGGCTCTTCTACTACATGCAGTCCGGCGCCCTCAATGAGTCGTTTTCGGACATCTTCGGCGAGACAGTTGACCAGACGAACGGCCACGGCAGCGACGACCCCGAGGACCTCTGGCTGATGGGCGAGGATCTGTCGATCGGCGCCATTCGCGACATGTGGAACCCGAACATCTACTACCAACCCGAGAAAATGAGCGATACGGCGTATTTCTTCTGCGGTTCCGGCGACAACGGCGGTGTGCACTACAACAGCGGTCTGCCCAACCTGGCCTACGCATTGATGGTCGACGGCGGCAGCTTCAACGGCTTCAGCGTGACCGGGATCGGCCTCACCAAGGCGGCCGCGATCCACTACCGCGTGCTCACCGAGTACCTGCTGTCGGGGTCGGACTTCAAGGACCACTACGACGCGACCAACCAGGCGTGCACCGACCTCGTCGGGAACCCCGATCGGCATCACCGCCAACGACTGCCTGAGGTCGGACAAGGCACTGCAGGCGGTGGAAATGAACTCGCCGTGGGCCTGTCTGCCCGAGCAGTCTGGAGAACCCGCGCTTTGCGGCGCCGGCGAACAGGCAGTCGATCTCCTTCTTTGACGACGTCGAGACCTACCCCTGGAGCACGGATGGGCGCGGTTTACGTCCGACGTCGATTACGAAGCTGCGGGCTGGTCCTATGGATACTTTCGCCACGAGCGGCATCGCGAGTCTTCTGGGCGCACGGACGCGGCTGAGTCCCTGCATGACCGACGTCCGGCGCACTTCCGACGTCGTCCATACCGGTGACGGGCGCGAAGCTGCGATTTCAACCACGCGTTCGCGTTCGAGGGATCGATCGGGAAATCACTATGATGGCGGTCTCATCATCTACAGCACGAACTCGGGAGCGACCTGGAATCCGGCTGACTGCTCGTCCTGTGAGGGCCTTGCCTACGGCGGCACCATCGTCGATGACCCCAGCAACCTGATGGGCGGCGAGGAGGCCTTCGTCGCCGACAGTTACGGTTTCGCCACGACGCAACTCGATCTGAGCGCCGTTGGCGGGCCAGAGCTTGCGCCTCGGCTTCCGGGTCAGCACCGACTTCTCGGTCGGCGACTACGGATGGTGGCTCGATGACATCCGCATCTTCGAGTGCGTCGCCGACGGCGGCGACTCGATCTTCAGCGACGGCTTCGAATTAAGCGACACTTCGGTCTGGTCGTCCGCGGTGGGCAGCCCGTAAGCCCGCGAGGCGGGCTGCGGGTTCGGCAGCGGTGAGGAATGCCGCCACGGCGTCCTGAAAGGCTGCTACCCTGCGCCGGATGAACGACGCTGCCGCGCCCCGCTACTCGACCGGTGAAGAGATCGCCAACAGCATCACCCACGGCGTGGGCTGGCTGTTGAGCCTCGGCGGCCTCGCCGCCCTGGTGACCTTTGCCGCTCTCACCGGCGGCGCGCTGCGGGTCGTCTCGTGCGCCGTCTTCGGCGCGACGCTGGTGCCGCTCTACGCCGCGTCGACGCTCTACCACGCGATCACGTCCGAGCGTGCCAAGCGCGTCTTCCGGGTGCTCGACCACTCAGCCATCTTCCTGCTCATCGCCGGCACCTACACGCCGCTCGCGTTGGTCGCCCTGGGCGGGGCCTGGGGCTGGACCCTGTTCGGGTGCGTCTGGTTCCTCGCCGTTGTCGGCGTGCTGCTCAACACCCTCGCCCACGGGCGCTGGCGGTGGTTCTCCATCACCCTCTACCTGGCGATGGGCTGGATCGTGGTTGTGGCGATCAAACCGCTGGTGGCGGCCCTGACCCCGTCGGCGCTGGCGCTGGTCGTCATCGGCGGTCTCGCCTACACCGGCGGTCTCGCCTTCTACGGCTGGAAAAAACTCCCCTACTCGCACGCCGTGTGGCACGTCTTCGTGCTCGCCGGCAGCGTCCTGCACTACTTCGCGGTGCTGTTTTCCGTCGGCAGACCAGCTTAGAGATACCGTCGTCGCTCGTATTGGATAAGATTCAGGTTGAGAGGACGTGTGACATGACCATCTCCGACTTCATCACCCACCACTACCGCCACTTCAACGCCGCCGCGCTGGTCGATGCCGCCAAGGGCTACGTCGAGCACATCGACGGCGGAGGCCGGATGTTCCTGGCCATGGCCGGCGCGATGTCGACCGCCGAGATCGGGCTGTCGCTGGCCGAAATGATTCGCCAGGGCAAGGTCCACGGAATCAGCTGCACCGGCGCCAACCTCGAGGAGGACGTCTTCAACCTGGTGGCTCACGACCACTACGTCCGCGTCCCCAACTACCGCGACCTCACGCGGGCCGATGAACAGGCGCTGCTCGACCGCCACCTCAACCGGGTCACCGACACCTGCATCCCCGAGGAAGAGGCGATGCGCCGCATGGAGCACGTGCTCCTCGAGCTGTGGCAGCGCGCCGACCGCGCCGGAGAGCGCTTCCTGCCCCACCAGTTCTTCTACCAGGCGCTCAACGAGGGCCTCCTCGAGGAGCACTACCAGATCGACCCCGCCGACTCGTGGATGGTCGCCGCCGCCGAACGCAACCTGCCGCTGTTCGTCCCGGGGTGGGAGGACTCGACCCTGGGCAATATCTTCGCCGGCCGGGTCATCGACGGCAGGGTGACGAAGGCGACGACGATCCGTGGCGGCATCGAGTACATGACCGCGCTCGCCGAGTGGTACACCGAGATCACTGCGGACGCCGGTCTCGGTTTCTTTCAGATCGGCGGCGGGATCGCCGGCGACTTCCCGATCTGCGTGGTGCCGATGCTGCACCAGGATCTGCGCCGCACCGAGGTGCCGTTGTGGAGCTACTTCTGCCAGATCTCGGACTCAACCACCAGCTTCGGGTCGTACTCGGGTGCGGTTCCCAACGAGAAGATCACCTGGGGCAAGCTCGGCGTCGACACGCCGTCGTACATCATCGAATCGGATGCTTCGATCGTCGCCCCGCTCATTTTCGCCTACGTTCTCGGCTGGTAGAGCTCAACTCAAATTCAGGGCCCTGCTTTTCGTCTGACGAAAAGCAGGGCCCTGAATTTGGTGGCTCCTCCCGGGAAGCGAGCCAGGAAAGCCAAGCCGCCTCGAAGTTGACTAGCCGCCCCCCACCCGATAAGCAAATACCATTGACAAAAACCGGTAGACCAGCTTCGCAGCGAGGAACGCGCTCCCCCAGTGTTCGTCGGTCGGCAGCAACTCGACCACGTCGAAACCGATGACCTGACGGCGGCGGGCCACCCTCTCCAACAGGCCGATGACCTGGTACCAGCCGAGGCCACCCGGTTCCGGCGTGCCGGTCGCCGGCAGGACCGAGGGGTCGAAGCCGTCGAGGTCGATGGTCACCCACACCGGGTCGCCGAGCGGCGACACGGCGTCGTCCATCCAAGCGGTGCTGTCCCGCCCGGCGGCGGCGATGTCGTGGGCCCAGAACACCCGGTGGGGATCGAGCCCCGGCATCTCCGAGATGTCGACCGCGCGTATCCCCACCTGAACCACCGGGCAGAGCTCGCGCGCCCGCGCCATCACACAGGCGTGGTTGAACCTCGATCCCTGGTACTCCTCGCGGGTGTCGGCGTGGGCGTCGATCTGGAGGACCGAGGCGCCGGGGCGGAGCCTGGCCGCGGCCCGGATGGCGCCGATCGAAACCGAGTGCTCGCCGCCGAGCACCACCGGGAACACGCCGGACGTCAGCAACGTCGAGACCCGTTCGTCGACGAGATCGGCGAGCCGTTCCGGCCCATCGCCGCACACCACCGGTTCGAGGGTGGCGATGCCCTTGCGGTAGACCTCGGTCCCGGTCGGGATGTCGTACCACTCGACCTGGTGGGAGGCCTCGATGATGGCGCGCGGCCCCCGGTCAGCGCCTTTCTTCCAGGTGCTGGTGAGGTCGTAGGGCACCGGCAGCACGGCGATCGCTGCCGTTGCCGGATCGAAGAAGGGAGCTGGAAGATCGCCGAATCCGGACATCAGTTCATCACTCCAGGTAGGTCGAACCGGCGAGCCCGGCTTCATAGGACTGCAGGACTTCGCGCGAGTCCGCCACCGACAACCTGCCGGCCCGGACCGCCATCTCGCAGTCCCGGCGTATGGCCTCGGAAAGAACGCGCGGGTCGTATTCGAGATAGCCCAGAACTTCTGCCACGGTGTCACCCGCCACCACGTCTTCGAGGTTCCACCCACCCTTGCCGTCCGACCGCACATGAACCAGGTTGGTGTCGCCGAAGAGGTTGTGCAGATCGCCCAGGGTCTCCTGGTACGCCCCCACCAGGAAAACCGCCAAGTAATAACCCTCATGAGCGACCAGATCGTGCACGGGAAGCACCGGCTTCATCTCCTCGAGCGCGTCGATGAAACGGTCGATCTTGCCGTCGGAATCGCAGGTGATGTCAACCAGGGTCGCGCGGCGGGTCGGCTCCTCGTCGAGACGGTGGATCGGCATGATCGGAAAGACCTGGTCGATGGCCCAGGAGTCGGGCAGTGACTGGAAGACCGACAGATTGCAGAAGTAGGTGTCGCTGATCCTCAGCTTGAGTTCTTCGAGTTCCTCCGGCATGGGATCGAGGCCGTCCGCGAGGCGAACGATCTCGAGGCAGGTCGACCAGAACAGGCGATCCACAAGACCGCGTTTCTTGAGATCGAGCAGGCCGACCGTAAAGTGGGTCAGTCCCTCTTCCCTCGCCTGTTGGGCGTCGTGGTAGGCCTCGAGAAAGTGGTCCGGTTCGACCGACAGATAGGCGTCGAGAAGGTCTTGCAGCACGCGCGGTGAACCCACGCCCTCGACCTCTCGGCGTGCGCTTTCGGGATCGAGCGCCCAACGATCGAGCCGGTTGCTCCCCAGCACGTCGAAAACCAGCACGCTGTGGGGGCCGACCATCGCCCGTCCGGCTTCGGTGACGATGGTCGGGTGTTGGATTCCGGCATCGTCGCAGACGCTCTTGATCCGATAAACCACGGTCGTCGCGTATTCCTGGAGGCTGTAGTTGACCGAGAAATCAGAGTTGGTCTGGCTGCCGTCGTAGTCGATCCCGAGACCACCGCCGACGTCGATGAACGAGAGATTCGCACCCATTCTCTGGAGCTCGACAAACACCCTCGCGAGCTCGCCGAGCCCGGTGTTGACGACCTGGATGTCGCTGATTTGCGAGCCCATGTGACAGTGGAGGAGTTCCAGGCAGTCCAGCAGGCCGGCTTCGGCGAGGCGCTCGACCACCACCAGCACCCCGGGAATGGTGAGGCCGAACTTGGCCTTTTCACCGGTCGAATCCCGCCACCGGCCTACCGATGGCGAATCGAGCTTGAGGCGAACGCCGATGTGGGGGCGCACAGTCGTCGCCAAAGACTCCTCGATGACCAGTTCGAGCTCATCCAGGTTTTCGATCACCGCCACCACCCGTCGCCCGAGCTTGGTGGCGAGCATGATGTGGTGGATGTAGCGTCGTTCCTTGAAACCGTTGCAGATGATGAGCCGGTCATCGGAGTTGACGGTCAAGGCCATCACCGCCAGCAGTTCGGGTTTGGAGCCGACCTCGAGGCCGAAGCCCAGGTGCCGTCCGTGCTTTTCGATCTGACCCACCAGGTGGCGTTGCTGGTTGACTTTGATCGGGTAGACGGCCGCATAGCCAGCCCCGTAGTCGCTTTCCTCGATCGCCGCCGCAAATGCCTCAGCCATCTCCTCCATGCGGCGTTCGACCAGCTCCGGGAAACCGATCATCACCGGGGTCGAGATGCCGCGGTCGGAAAGACCCATCACGACGTCGTAAAGATCGATCGATCGGTTGCCCTCGCGACCGGTGCTGACCGTCAGTCGGCCTTCGCCACTGACCCCGAAGAAGTCCTCACCCCACTGATCGATTCGGTAGAGATCGGCCGAGTCGCCGCATGTCCATACGCCGCCATCAGACTGCGCACCCGGTTGAGTCTTTCCAGCTGATGCGCCCGGCGACGGCTCGCCGTCCTGAACGTCCTCGACCATGATCATCCCCCCGACTTTCTCTCACCCAGACCCGGCACACCAGGTCGGTGCATCATACCGCCCGGTGCGCCGCAACGCACGTCGGGGCCTAATCGAGAAACGCGGCGATGTCCTCGTCGTCCAGCGGATCGAACTCGGGGACGGGTCCATCCAAGGGCTCGATCAGCACATCGATTTCTGCCGCCATCGCTGACCCTGTTGTCGAGAGAGTCTCTCCGGCCAGTTCTTCCAGATAGCTCTGCAAACGGACCGCGCCGTCCTCGGCAAAGCTCTTGAAGCGCACCCCGACACCGTCAAATCCGCCTTGCATACGGGATGCGTGGCGGACCATCTCGCCGCGGCCCATCACCGATCCCAGCTTCTCCGAAAGGTGCAGCCGGAAAACCACCGGCGTCCCGAGCTGCGGACGAGCCTGGGTGCGCACGAGCATGCCGGTGGCCGACAGGTTGACGGTCTGACAAAAAATCTCGCGCCCCCGGTTGCCGAGGGCCGTCTGCAGATTCATGGGGACCCGCAAAGACACCCGCGGCGCCACCTCCAGCAGACCTGCCATCTGATCGCAGATCATCTGCGGTGGGTCGCTGATCAACATCACCCGGTTGACGCCCTTCGCCTTCAGGGCGCGCGCGGCATCCACCTGGTCGGGTTCGGCGAGGACCATGATCGCGGCGTTGCGGCTGGGGGACACGCTCCCTCGAAGCTGTCGCACCACCTTTTCCAGGGACCAGTCGGCAGGCTCGGCGTCGAGGATCACCACGTCGAACTTCTGTTGGGTGGCCAGATTGACGCCCTCCTCCGGGGTCGCCACCCAGTCCACCTGCACCGCATCGCGACGAAGCACCGGCGCGAGTTGTTCGAACGCCGAACGGTCGATGCCAGCGGCCAGGACCCTCTGTTCTTTTCCGTTCATGTGCCCCCCAATGCGGCCCGGTTCCACTCGGGCCCAGCGCCTGTGGAACGACAGCAAGCGCACGAAACGGCGCCCCACCGCCGCGCACCAATTCTATTGTCTCATAAATCGAGGCGACAAGGACGTTTACGACCCTGCCACGAGGGTCTTCCAGTTCGCGCGGAGGGATTCAGGCGGCGGTTCGCCGATCTGCAAAGCCAGGATCAGGGGGTACGCCCACGCCGGATCGTCGCCGACCACGCGGGCGGCGTTCGCCACCGCGGGATCGAAACGGGGCAGAACGAAGCCTCTCGAGGTCCTGCGAAGGTGCGCACCCCCACCGATGGCTACCGTCCTCGGCGACAACGCGGCGCCGAGCAAGGCCAGCAACCGGCGCTCGCCGTCTGACAAGGCATCCACGGGCAGAATGCGATTCCCGGTCATCCCACGGGCCCGCTCGATCGCCCGCCGTGCGGTCGCGCGTGCGCCTTCCGCCAATCGGCGCACCGGACCCGATCGACGCCGCGGCGGCGTTTGCAACCGAATGTCCGTCAACTCGACGAGGAGGTTGCGAACCTCCGGGGAAGCGACAACGGTCGAGCCGCAATCGGCCGGCAGACCACCGGCGCCTCCGCCCGGTTCGACGGCGAACAATCGACCACTCCACCCTTGTGCCAACGTCGCGAGTCGATCGAGCGACAGCAACTCGTCCCCTTCACGCAGAGTCTGCAGCAGCGGCAGCGAACGGATCTCGTGAGCTCGCAGACCCCGTCTCGCCGCACGCAGCAGAACCACCAGGACGCGCTGGCCGTCGGGTCCGATCAACCCGGTCGGTCGACCCGCGACCTGGATCATCATCTCCACCGCCCGATCGCACAGATCGGAGACAAACGGCATGACCGCCCGTCGCAGATCGGAGCTGCTGGCTGCGTGCGGCGCCACACCGCCGAGTTCAACGGCGGCCTCGAACGGCGGATAGCCCGGCAGAACGGCGCGGGCGGCGACGACACCATCCCGCAGCAGCCACAGGACCGGCTCCTCGCCGCGGCGGGTCAGACCGAGGGTGCACGGCACGGGTTCGTCGAGACGCATCCGGTACAGACCTCCGGCGAAACCCCTGGGCACGGGCCGGCCGTCCAGCGTGACGTCGGCAGACGCAAAACGGCAAGCCATCCCGAGCCACAGGTCGGCACGGCGCCGGTCGAGCCTCGAGCACCCCCAGCGCAGAACGACTTCGTCCGTGGGCGCCGTCTGATCGGAAAAAACCAGCCGGGGAACCCGGCCGGCGCTCCGCACCAGCCGCAACCGCCGGCCACCCGCGGCACCGTCGATCCGCAGTCGTGCGCCGGCTGCGCCGCCGGCCCACAAAAGGGCCTCGGCACCGGTTGACTCGAGATCGGCGATGGCCTGCTGACGGGTCGCCGCTCCCACCGAATCATCGAGCGCCAACGCAAGTCGCTCAATCGTGGCCCGCACGATGGGTCCGCCCTGCCAGCGCACGGTATAACCCCGCCAGCCACCGGTCACCGAGACCTTCGGAGCGCCGCACCGAACGGCAAAACGTACGAGCTCCGCCGGCATCTGCCAGGTGCCGCGCAGCTGGGCGTCACACAGATTTCGAATCTCACTGCCGACATCGATCGCGAAGAACT
Source organism: Candidatus Sulfomarinibacteraceae bacterium (assembly GCA_963741385.1). GTDB lineage: Bacteria > Acidobacteriota > Thermoanaerobaculia > Thermoanaerobaculales > Sulfomarinibacteraceae > Sulfomarinibacter. The sequence continues at coordinate 1,713,460 of CAVUHO010000010.1, read as the reverse complement.
GTGTCTCCGTCACGAACCGCCCCCGCCCCGCTCATCGAGAGCCGCTCGAGCCAGCCCGGCCAAACATGCGTTTCTGGTCGCCTGTGGGAGACCGAGCCGATCGGTCACCGAATCGGCGAGCAACAGGATCGCAGCCGACGGGTGACGGCGCGCGAGATCGTGGGCCGTTCGCCAGGTCTCGCCCGAGGCATCGAGAACCAGCCGCCGTTCGCCACCGGGGAGACCGAGGCGGGGACCGTCAAAGACCGCGATTTCCTCCCCCACTTCCAGTGCGATGTTCAGCTGCCATTCTGCACCCGCCTTTCGCAGCGCCTCGCCGACCCGGGTCGCCAAGGGATCGGTCCACGAGCGCGCCAGCACCCGCTGCCAATCGTCGAGGTCGGTGGCGCCCAGGACGGCGGCGGCGGTGGCGCCCACCGGTTCGTCCCGGTCGATCACCGTGCCCCGTAGGGCCGCGCGGACGGCGAGGCCGCAGTTTTGTCCACCAACCGCCAGTCGGCCCTCGCCGGCTGCGGCGCGCGCCCGGGCGATCGAGATCGACCGCCCACCGAGCACGGGGACGACCCGCCGGGAAAACAGGACGTGCATCCCGGCAAAGGCCTCCGGGTGGACCGCGGCGGCTCGCACCAGTCCCGCGATATCCTCACGGCCGCCGAGGCTGAAGCTCCGGTGGGCCCTCGAGCCTCCAAACCAGATCGCGAGGCCGCTCAGAAACGCCGAAACCACGCCCAGGAACACCGGCCAGTCGACCCAGTCAGAGGCTCGTTCGGGCGGCCCCGGTCCACTCGGCGGCGCACCTGAGAACCGGGCGAGGTTGCTGTCGACGCTCGCATCCACCACCCGCCAGCCGCCGTCCGCCGCCAGATACTCCACCCATGCGTGCAGTCCCGGCCTGGCGCTCCCGGCCTCGCCGACCCATCCCACCGCCAGTCGGGACGGGGTGCCGGCGGACTCGAGCATCGCCGCCACCATAGCGTTCTGCACATCGCAGTCGCCTGCGCCGATGATCAGGCTGCGCTCGAACAGATCGCGTCCGTTCCGCTGCTCGGTACGATGAAGGTCCGCGGTGGCCGGTGACGCGTCGTAGACCACTCGCCGCCTGACATACTCCGCGGCCGCGGGCGCCCGGGCGTCCAGGGGAAGGGACGCGATTTCCGCTGTCGGCCCGGACAGCTCCGCCGGCAACGGCGGCCAGTTGCCGTGGTCCGCGGGACGGGTGCCAGGTCCGGCCGCACAGCGATAGGTCAGCCGCCCACCGCCCCCGTTACCGAGGTCCACGGCGGGAAGGCCCCCCACCTCCCCGGCGAGGGTCATGCTGTCGCCGTTCAGCCGTACGCTGTCCGCGTCCACCACATAGCCGGTCGCCACCGGCAGTCGAAGCAGCCCCGCCCCGGCAGCCACTTCCAACTCGACGTCAAGACAGCCGTCGCCGCATGGCGCGGCCCCTGGCGGCCGCATGGCTCCCGGCGGCGGGTACAACGGCGCTCCCGCCGGGTCGATCCCCACGATCAACAGGGCGGCGAAATAGCAGCGCTCATCCGCCGGCCGGTAGGTGAGAGCGACGGCCGTCGAGGGCCCGGCCAGCACGTCGGCGTCGGGCCCCCGGTAGAGGGCGCCGAGGTCGGCGTACGGCCGGGGTTCGCCGGGTATGGACGGGGCCGCCGTTTCGCGCGTCGCCACCTCAGCCGAGTCCCGCCACCCGGCCGCACCACCGGCGACCCACCGCCACCCGGCGACCGCGCCGAGGGTGACCAACAGCACCGCAACCGCGGCCCGCAACGGCCGCGACGTCGACCAGGCTTCGCGTGCCCTCTCCACCAGAAGCGCCGCCGTCGGGAGGCGGGCGTGCCGGTCGAGTTCCGCCCGCACCAGGCGCCGCAGCTCGCGGTGGCCCACCGCAACCAGCCGCCGTAACGACCGATCCTCCCGGGCGTCGCCCCGGGCGAGGAGGACGGTCAGAGCGCTGCTGTCGATCAGGGCCTGTGGCGCGAGCCCTTCCGTGACGTTGGGTACCCCCGCCCGTCCCCGGCGACCGGTGAGCAGCAGGTCGTCGAGACTGGCGGCGTCCCGCACCCTGAGACCGTGGACGAAGATCTCGACCTTCGGCTGCGTCCCCAGCCCCACAACCCCGCGCAGCCCACGGCGTCGAAACGTCATGCTCGGGGGCGGAAGGTCGAAATCCGCACGGACCAACTCGCCATTGATCCGTAACTCCAGCGGGCGGTCGGGATGACCCCGCTGGGTCACGAACGGGGCATCACGGAGCACGGCGGCCCGGAGAAGGCCCGCGATGTCGTCGCCTGCCGCCTCACGCTCGATCACGACTTCGGTGCCCGGGTCCATGTGAACGGCTTCCCGCCGTACCGCCTCGAGATCGCCGTCGAGCCGAACCTGCCAGCCGGCGCCGCCGGCCGGCCGGGAACGGACCGTCATCGCGGAGGGCGAAAAGCGGAGAATCGACCAGAACCCGATCCCGAATCGACCGGCGCTCCGCGGTCCGCCTCGTTTGCTCGAAGCGTAGAGGGTGAAAAGGTAGTCCCGGGCGTGGGCGAAGGTCATGCCTTCGCCGTCGTCCCGGCAGGTCACCCGGTCCAGTCCCCCTTCAAATCCGACTTGGAACCACACCCGGCCGGCGCCGGCATCGCGAGCGTTCTGCAACAGCTCGCGCACGAAGACCCAGTCGTCCGCACCGTAACGCTCGGCCTCGTATCTGGCCCGAACACGGAAGTCACTGTTCGATCCGGTGGTCACGGCACCAGTTTACCCGGCGGTGGAGAAGCGCGGGGAAAAGGGAGAAAGGGAGCCATCGCAGATTTCGGATTTCGGATTTCGGATTTCGGATTTGCCACACACCCAGCTTCGCCTTCGGCTACGCCGTGGCAAGCCCAGCCGGCCTTGCACGCGGGAAAGGGAGCCATCGCAGATTTCGGATTTCGGATTTCCGCCCCGCCCACACGCGATCGAAACTGGAGGGTGGGCTCCTCACGACGTGGCTGTGCAGCAACGAAGTCGGATCCACCCATCCCGAGAGCGCCCGAATGCACATGGACGGTGGGGGGGTTGGGTGGAAAATCCGAAATCCGAAATCCGAAATATGCCGGAAAGGGATCAGCGTACAATCAATTGATGACCCCCGACCTCGCTCGAGTGCAGCACTTCATCCGCACGACTCTCGGTTGCGGGTGCCCCGAAGAGGTATTGCAGTGGATCGAGTGCTCCCATTCCGAAGCGGTCCCGGAGCACGGCCTGCGCCTGACGCGGATCGATGTCGGCGGCCGCCTGCTGGTCTACGTGATCGCGGGCGAGGTGGCGCCAGAGACCGTGGCCGAGGCGCTGCCGGCGCTGCTCGCCGCCGGCCTCGCGGAACGGCAGCGGACGGGTTTCAACCGCTTGCGGCTGGTGGTGGCGGGCGACGACCCAGACACGATCCGCCCACTGGCGGAGCGTGCTTTCGCGGCCTCCGCCCCGCACGATGAACGCGTCCACCTCCACGTGGTGGCGGTCGACGACCTCCCCTTCGGGTAGGTCGCAGCGGGGGCCGGAGTACCCAGCAAACGACGCGTTCGCGCAGGAGGGGTTCACCCCCTCCCTTACACTCACTCTCGGGTTATTGCCGGAGCCTCGGCCGACAGCTTCAGTAAAGCGGTTCGGCGGCGATCCAGTGCATGATCGAGTCGGGCTCGAGTTCGTGGGTCACGCAATCATCACAGGTGTGGGTGGCCTGGCCGCACGACGGACAGGTGTGAACCTCGCCCATCATGGTCCGGTCGGTCTGTTCCGCCGACCACACCTGGATGGCCTCACAGTAGGTACAGCGAATCGGATCTGGTCTTTGCATAGTTCTGCGCTCCCTCCAACGGGCTCGCGGCAACGCTATCGCATGTGCACAAGTGATTGATAGTCCCAATGCGGCACACCGGCGCCGCAGCGCGGCGCGGTGGCACCTCCGCCGCACGCTGACTTTCCGCGCGCGCTTCCCGTGAGGATGCCAGGCACGCCACAATGATGTTGAGGACAACATCATTGTGGGAGCCAGGCACCTCCGCCGCACGTGGTTCCACCCACCCTGAGTACTCTGGCGCTTATTGTCGGTGGGGGGTCGGGCGGGCAATTCCGAATCCGAATTCCTAATTCCTAATTCCTACAGCAGCCTCTCATCCGCGTCGCCGCTCATTGCAACCACGGTCCTGAAGAGGGCGCGGACGATCTCGATGTTGTTGGAAAGGAGATCGAAGAAGTCCTCGGCTTCGACCGCCAACACGCGGCAATCGGAGACCGCCGTCGCGTCGCCGATCCGCGGCCGGCCGCTGAGGATGTCGAGAACCCCAAACCGGCCGCCAGGGCCGAGCACCGCGCCCGCCTCATCGGCGGCGTCCAGCCGCACCTTTCCCTCGACCATGCAGTAGAGGCTGTCGGCCACGTCGTTCCTGCGGAAGATGACCTCGCCTTTCTCGAAATGCTGTTCGTTGGCGATCGCCGCCAGCTGCAGAACCTCCTCGGCGTTGCAGTGGGCGAACAGATCGACACCCTGGAGAAAAACCATCATTTCGATCTGCGCCATCGGGGCCATGTCACTGTCTCCTCGCTTTGCCAACACACCGCGGGTCCGCGGGCCATCCTCCACCCTGCGACAGACCCAGACGGCCGTTTCCCGGACCATGTCCTCATTCGTTTCCTCGGCCAACGACCTGACCAGCGGGTAGAGGGATTCGATCTCCTCTTTCCACACGCTGTAGAGAGCCGCCAGCACAATGCCGATGGCGCTCGGGTCGTCTCTGGGGTCGATTCGGATCAGGCGCTCGAGGGTCTGCTCGGGTGTCTGCACGTCGATGCCGAAGATGAGGTGCGCGCGCCGCATCTTTTCATCCGGCGGCGCGTCGTCGATCACCGCAAAGACGTCCCGCCGCACCGAACCGGACAGCGTGTTGTCCAGATACTCCAGCGCTCGTGCGCGCATCTTCGACTGGCCGCTGAGCAGGCTGCGCTGCGCGGCCCGCACATCCTCGGGGTCGTTGATGAGTTCGAGCAGGCCAAAGATGTTGTTGACGGTCCTCGCCATCCGGTGGGCCAACAGCTGCTGGGGTAGGGTCGGTACCCTCCCGTCGGTCTTCCAGACCGCCAGTGGTCCGTCGAGGCGCGCCTGGTGAAGTGACGACACCGCCCACAGATCGGCCAGCAACCGGACGTAGTTCGCGGCCTCCCGGCTGAGGTGTCGGGTAATGGTCCGGTTATTGAAGCTGATGGCGGGGTCGCGCGTCCGCATGTAGACCAGGGCCTCGATGGTTTTGGACAGCAGCATGGAGTCGCCTGCGCCGAGGCTGTCCAGCAGCTCGTCGGCGCCGCTCTGCGCGCCGATCAGCGCGATCGTCTTGGGCACCGCCCGCCGCACCCAGATCTGCTCGTCCTGGGAACGCATGAAGAGCACCAAAGGTTTGACCGCGCTCTCGCCCTGTGCCACCAGCGCATTCCGGGCTTCGTGCTTGAGCCGACGGTTGCCCATCAACGAAATCAGGATGGTGGCATAGAGCGGGTTGGCGCCGCTCCGCTTGACGCGTTGCCGAACCGTGTCGATGGCCGCCTTCACCACCGCGAGATCTCGGTCGTAGAGCATGGCGACGATGACGTCGGAGGCGATTGGATCGGCCACCTGACCGAGGGCGCTGACGGTGTCGGCGCGCACCACCGGATCGTCGTCGCCCGCCAGTTCGGCAAGCACGCTCTCCGCCTTCTCCCCGGCATCTCCGTTGCCGGCCGCCAGCAGACTGGCGACCGCGGTCGCCCGTACGTGGGCGTCGGGATCGTCGAGCCGCTCCAGCGCCAGCTTGGCTGCATGCTCGCCGCGTAGGACGGCCAGGGTGCGCATCGCGCCGGTCCGAACACCTGCGTCCTGGTCGCTCATGGCCCGCTCGACCAACGGCGCCGCGTCCACGCGGTTGGTGGCGGCGAGAATTTCGAGCGTCCTCCTGCGCACGTCCGCGCTGTCATGGTGGAGCAACAGGGGCGGCACCAGTCGGCCCTCGCCGCTCGCCGACAAAAGATCGAGGCCGTGCAGCACTTTGCGGGGATCCGAGCTGCCGAGCGACTGAACCAGGGTGGTCACAGTGGTCACGTCCGTGGGATCGATCGCGGCCCCCGGCTGCACGATCCCCGACTTCAGACCCTCACGGAAGGCGGTGACGTACTCGCGGCGCGCCCGAAACGTCAGCGCCAGCCACGCCACTGCCAGCACGAGCGTCACCACGCCGACCCATGCGGGGGGAAGGAGCTCGAGGGTGACGAGGATCAGGATCGCCGCCGCACCCTTGCCGAAACGCTGAACGAACACGTCGATAAACGCCTTGGCGCGAACCCGCAGGTCTTCCGCTACCGGGAGGAAGAGGAGCTCCCGGGTAGCCTGATCGACCGAATGCCGGAGACTGCCTTCGGCCAGGAACAGCACCCATACCAGGGGATATACCCCTGCTGACGCCACCGCCAACACCACGGCAAGCTGGGCCACGGCCACCGTCCCCGGCAGGACGCGCATTCCGGCGCCGACTCCCAACACCCGGTGGATTCGACCGGTGAAAATGAGCTGAAACAGGAAACCGACGATCCCCATCAGAATGAAGGAGAACCCGATCACCGACGTTCGTTGATCGAGGACGCTGGTGTTCTTTTCGACGTACCAGTAGAACTGCCACTGCACGAGCTGGCCGATCGTCACGGTTGCCAGCATCAGCATCGCGATCAGGCCCAGCAGCCGTGAACCGCGCAAGGTGCGAAGCCCGCCGCGGGCCTCCTCGAGGTGTTCCCCGCGACCCGGCGCCGGCGTCGCCACCACCGGTCTGTACATTCTGTCGATCAACACGATCATGGCCGGCACCGCCAGCAACACCACCGCCGCGCCGAGCAGGGTGTAACGGGTTCCGAGAACTCGCGTGACGTTGACCGCCATCAAGCCGCCGAGGATCGAGCCCAAAAGTCCCCCGGCGCCGATAAATGAAAACAGTCGCCGCGCCTGGCGAGGGTCAAAGACCTGGTTGGCGTACGTCCAGAACTGCGAAACCGCGATCGCAAAGGCCATCCCGAGCCAGATGTAGTAGGCGACCGCCACCCACCCACGTTCGACTCCGAACAGGACAAAGAAGACCACCAGCGCAACGACGTGGAGCAGGGTGCTGGCCAGGATCAATATCGGGAGTCTGATGCGGGCCGCGAGCCGCGAGTACAGCACGAGGACCGGAAAAGAAATAACGGCCACCGCAAGGTAGACCCACGGCAGTTTCTCCGCCCCCAGGGAGTCGATAAATGTCGCCTGGCGAACGGTCTTGGCGGCAAAGTGGACGGTTGTCAGGATCAGGAAGTTGAAAAAGAAGAGCCAGGCCAGGCGGCCTTCGCCGGGGCGAATCCCGAAAACCGGGCCCCCGAGACCGCGGTGCCAAACGCCAGCGGCCGGGGTGCCGCCTCTGCGGATCCCCGCTTGGTCGAATTCACCTGGTTGCATCGGTCCCGGTGTCACGCATCCCTACGGTACTCTGCATCTGGCGAAGAGGCAACGCGGCCAGACCTGCATCTCTCACCCCCCGAGATTCAATGTTGAATCGATGGGGAAGTTTCGCGGGCTTATCTTAGTTGAATTGACTAAGATTTGCGCTTCAAGGTTAACTTCTCGAATCTTAGTGAACCTTTATAAGAATTCTTAAAAAGAACTTGACAAGCGGTCGCACCGTGATTATATTCACGTTAGCACTCTCCAATACAGAGTGCTAATAAACAGCAACAACTCGAAAGGAGTGAGTGAGATGAAGGTAAAGCCTTTGGGCGATCGAGTGCTCCTGAAGCGCATCGAAACAACCGAAGAGATGCGCGGAGGAATCATCATCCCCGACACCGCCAAAGAAAAGCCGCAAGAGGCCGTTGTGGTCGCAGTCGGCGACGGCAAGATGGATGACGACGGAAAACGTCTCCCCATGACCGTCAAAAAGGGCGAACACGTCCTCATCGGCAAGTACACCGGCCAGGACATCAAAATCAACGACGAGGAACACACTATCGTCCGTGAGGACGAAATCCTCGGCATCATCGAAAAGTAAGAGGAGGCGAAAATGGCAGGAAAGCAAATCGTCTACTCCGAGGAAGCTCGGAGCAAGATCCTGGCGGGTGTCAACAAGCTCGCCAACGCAGTCAAGGTCACTCTCGGCCCCAAGGGCCGTAACGTCGTGCTCGAGAAGAAATTCGGTTCCCCGACCATCACCAAGGACGGCGTCACCGTCGCCAAGGAGATCGAGCTCCCCGACAGCCTCGAGAACATGGGCGCACAGATGGTGCGCGAGGTGGCTTCGAAGACCTCGGACGTGGCCGGCGACGGCACCACCACGGCGACGGTCCTCGCCCAGTCCATCTACCGCGAGGGCATCAAGAACGTGACCGCGGGCGCCAACCCGATGGACCTCAAGCGCGGCATCGACATGGCCACCAAGGTTGCGGTCGAGGCAGTGAACAAGCTCGCCAAGCCGGTTGAGGGAGACGCGGTCGCTGCGGTCGGAACCATCTCCGCCAACTCGGACTCCGAGATCGGCGAGATCATCCGTGAAGCGATGGAGAAGGTCGGCAAGGACGGTGTCATCACCGTCGAGGAGGCCAAGGGCCTCGACACCACCCTCGAGGTGGTCGAAGGTATGCAGTTCGACCGCGGGTATCTCTCGCCCTACTTCGTGACCGACGCCGAGCGGATGGAAGTGGTGCTCGAGAACGCGGTGATCCTGATCTTCGAGAAGAAGATCTCCAACATGAAGGACCTGCTGCCGATCCTCGAGAAGGTCGCCCAACAGAGCAAACCCCTTCTGATCATCGCCGAAGATGTCGAGGGTGAAGCCCTCGCGACTCTGGTGGTGAACAAGCTTCGCGGCACCCTCCACATCTGCGCCGTCAAGGCCCCGGGCTTCGGCGACCGCCGCAAAGCCATGCTCGAGGACGTTGCCGTCCTGACCGGCGGCAAGATGATCTCAGAAGATCTCGGCATCAAGCTCGAGAACGTGACCTGGGATGATCTCGGCACCGCCAAGAAGATCGTCGTCAACAAGGACGACACCACCATCGTCGTCGATGACAACGACGAGTCCAAGCACCAGGCCGTGCTCGGCCGGGTCGGCCAGATCAAGCGGCAGATCGAGGACACCTCCTCGGACTACGACCGCGAGAAGCTCCAGGAGCGGCTGGCCAAGCTGGTCGGCGGTGTGGCGCAGATCAAGGTCGGCGCCGCCACCGAGACCGAGATGAAAGAAAAGAAGGCCCGCGTCGAGGACGCCCTTCACGCCACCAAGGCGGCCGTCGAGGAGGGCATCGTGCCCGGCGGCGGTGTCGCTCTGCTGCGCGCCATGACCAGCGTCGAGAAGCTCGTCAACGAGACCACCGGCGACGTCCAGACCGGCGTCAGGATCCTGCTTCGGTCCCTCGAGGAGCCGACGCGGCAGATCATCCTCAACACCGGCCTCGACGAGGCGGCGGTGATCGTGCGCGAGATCCGCTCCAAGAAGGGTGCCATTGGTTACGACGCGGCTGCCGGCGAGATCACCGACATGATCAAAGCCGGTATCATCGACCCGGCCAAGGTGACCAAGAACGCCCTCATCAACGCGGCCTCCATCGCCGGCCTGCTCCTCACCACCGAGGCGCTGGTGTGCGAGATCCCCGAATCCAAGAAGGACTCCGGGATGCCCGGCGGCGGCATGGGCGACATGGGCGGAATGGGCGGAATGTACTGATCGCCTGTTTCCTGACAATTCAGACCAGACCCGGCTCCGGCCGGGTCTTTTTTTCCGTTTCCGTGCCCTCCTCCGATTCCATCTCCGGGAGATGGAATCGGAGGAGGGCACGGAAACGGATGGCGGAATAAAGCAACCCCCATGCACTTTTTCTCGTACAATCCACGGGGCAGCCGATCCGCAGGGATCACTCAGCGCACTCAAGGGAATGCAAATTGAACATCCAAAAGATTACGAAGACACTGCAACTGTGGCACCTCGTGCCGTTTTCGGTTCTCCTCGCTTCGATTTTCGTCGTCGGCTGCGGCGGCGGTGAGACCGCCGGTGACGGCGGCAACGGCCAGGGACCGGGGACGGAATCCGACCAGGAAGAACCGGCCATCGCGGTCAAGATCAGCCCTATCTCCCTCGAGTCCATTTCCTCGCTCTACTCGACATCGGCCACCCTGCGCGCCGATCGCCAGGCGACGGTCATCGCGCGGACCCGCGGCGTGGTCGAGCGGCTGGTTGTCGAAGAGGGCGACAAGGTCGCCTCCGGCCAGCCCCTCGCCTACCTCGAGAACGACGAGCAGAAGATCACCGCGGCCCGGGCGCGGTCGACCGAGGAAAAGGCGCGGCGCGACTTCGAGCGCCTGAGTGGTCTTCAGGAACGGGGGCTGGTCAGCGTCGACGAGTACGAGGCCAGCCGTAGCAATGCCGAGGACGCGTCCCACGCTCTCGAGCTCGCCGAGCTCGAGCTGTCGCGGACCGTCATCCGCGCGCCGATCGCCGGCACGGTGGTCAAACGACACCTCGACGTCGGCGCCACGGTCTCGGACGGCACGCCGGTCTACGACCTTGCCGACATCGATCCCCTGTACGCCGACGTCAACATCCCCGAACGCCACGTCACCAGCCTCCGCGCCGGCCAGGAGGTGCGACTGTCCGCGGACGCGACCGGCACGGTGGCAAACGCCCTCATCGAACGCATCGCGCCGGCGGTCGACCCGGCGACGGGAACTGTCAAGGTCACGGTGGCCGTCACCGGTGATTCCGGGCTCCGCCCGGGCGCTTTCGTCCGCGTCGACATCGTCACCGACACCCACGAAAACGCTCTCGTCGTGCCGCGATCGGCGCTGGTCGCCGAGGGCCGGAGATGGCACCTCTATCGCCTGGCCGATGGCGACCTCGTGGAACAGATCGAGGTGATGCTGAGCTTCGAAAGCGGCGACCGAGTGGAAATCGATCACACGGCGGATACCGCGATCGTCCTATCCCCCGGCGACCAGGTGGTGGTCGTCGGCGCGCCGGCGCTTTCGGAAGGCGCCAAGGTGCGGGTCATGACCGAAACCGAATCAGCTGATGACGACGGGCTGGCCGGATGATGATTGCCCATGGTCGAGTTTCAAATCCGGCTCCGGTGGACTGACCCATGCTCCCCCGCTTCGCCGTCAACCGCCCCATCACCGTTCTCATGGCCACCCTTGCGGTGTCCACCTTCGGCCTGCTGGCGATCCAGAACCTGCCGGTGGACCTGCTGCCGGATCTCTCCTACCCCACCCTGACGATCCAGACCGAGTACCCCGACGCCGCCCCCGAGACCGTCGAACAGTTCGTCACGCGGCCGATCGAAGAGGCGGTCGGGGTGATCCCCGGCGTCCGCGAAATGCGATCGCAGTCACGGTCGAGCCTGTCGGAGGTGGTGCTCGAGTTCGAGTGGGGCGAGTCGATGGACACCGCCGGCCTCGATGTCCGCGAGCGGCTCGGGCTCGTCGAGCTGCCGCGCGAGGCCGAGATCCCGAGGGTCCTGCGGTTCGATCCCTCCCTCGAGCCGATCATGCGCCTCGGTTTTCAAGGCGATCGCGACCTCGATGAGCTGCGCCAACTCGCCGAGCGCTGGCTCAAACCGCGTCTCGAAGCGGTGGTCGGCGTCGCCGCGGCCAAGGTCCGCGGCGGGCTCGATGCCGAGATCGTGGTCGAGGCCGACGAGGACCGCCTCGCGGCGCTCGGTCTGACCCCCGCCGATCTCGCCATCGCGTTGCAGCAGGAGAACATCAATTCGCCCGGTGGGACCCTGCGCGATTTCAACGCCATCTACCTCGTCCGTACCATGCACGAGTTCGAGAACCTCGAGCAGATCCGGCGGACGGTGGTCCGGGAAACGGCGGACGGCAGGGTGCGGGTGGAGGACGTCGCCAAGGTCTTCCGCGGCCACCGCGACCGCGACGAGATCACCCGCCTCGGCGGCCACGAGGTCGTCGAGATCGACCTCTACCGCCAGGGAACGGCCAACACCGTGGCGGTGGCGACGGCGGTCCAGGAGAAGCTCGACGAGCTCCGCCTCGAGATGCCGCCCGACCTCGAGATTGCAGTTCTCACAGATCTCTCCGGCTATATCACCGACGCCATCCAGATGGTGTGGTCGGCGGCGTGGATCGGTGGGCTGCTGGCAATTCTGGTCCTCTTTTTCTTCCTCCGCGACCTCCGCGCAACTGCCATCATCGCCCTTACCATTCCGATTTCGGTTGTCGCCACCTTCCTCTTCATGAATCAGGCGGGCGTCTCCATCAACATCATGTCCCTGGGCGGCCTCGCTCTCGGCATCGGCATGTTGGTCGACAACTCGATCGTCGTCCTCGAGGCCATTGACCGCCATCGCAGCGAGGGGCTGGCGCGCGCCCAGGCCGCCATCAAGGGCGCCGGCGAAGTCGCCGGGGCGGTGACAGCTGCGACCCTGACCACCGTCGCCGTGTTCTTCCCCATCGTCTTCGTGCAGGGCGTCGCCGGCCAGCTCTTCCGCGACCAGGCGATCACGGTCTGTCTGTCGCTGACGACCTCGCTGATCGTATCGCTGACCGTCATCCCCGCCCTCTCGGGCTTCACCGCCCGCACCGGTTTCGACAGCACGTCACGGTTTGCCGGCCGGCGCCGCGGCGAGGGTGATCCCCAGCCCTTCACCTTCCGGTTTGCCGGCTTCGAACTGGAGCCCATCGGCAACGGACGTAAGCTCGCCAGCCGCGCCGCCACAATTCTCAGCTTTCCCATCCGATTCGTCATTTTGCTTGCCGCGCTGATCATCGGCGCGCTGTGGTGGGCGTTTCGTCGGGCATTTGATTTCGCGGCCGCACCGTTGACCGCGGTCCTCGCCGGACTCACGCGCTCCTACCCCCGCGTGCTGACCGCGGCCCTGGGTCGACGGTGGGTGATCGTGATCGCGGCTGTCGCGGTCTTTGCGGCATCGGTCGTGATCATCCCCCGCCTCGGCACCGATCTGGTGCCCGATCTCGCTCAGGGCGAGTTCGCTTTCCAGATCCGCCTGCCCGAGGGCACCACGCTCGAGGCTACCGCCGAATCGGTCGACCGGATCGAGGCCATGCTGGTCGACGACTCCGCCTTCGCGGCGGTTTTCTCCATGGTGGGCAGCCTGCCGTCGGCGGCGTCGGGCCGGCGCACTCTGGGTGAAAACCTGGCTCAGATCAACTTCCGTTTGAACGCCGAGGCCAGCGCAGAAGACGAGGCCGCGGCCGTCGACCGGGTGCGCGTCGCCATCGCCCGCTTCCCCCGCGCCGAGGTGGAGTTGGTGCGGCCCGCGGTGCTGTCGGTGCGCCCGCCCATCGCCGTGCAGATCTTCTCGGACAATTTGACCGAACTCGATCTGGCCGCCGAATCGGTTCGCAGGGCGCTCGAGGACCTGCCAGAAGTTCGCGACGTGGCCTCCACGTCGGAGCCCGGCAGCCCCGAGATCCTGGTCGAGCTTGATCGGGAGCGCGCCGCCGCCCTCGGCGTGTCGGCCGAGGACGTGGGCAACGCCATGCGCACCAAGATCCGCGGTGATGTGGTCGGTCAGTTCCGCGAAGGCGAGGAGCGGATCGACATCAGGCTGCGCGCCGGCGAGCGTTTCCGGTCGCTGGCCTCGGGGGTCCAGGCGCTGAGGATCATTCTTCCCGGCGGCACGACGGTGCCGGTGTCGGCGGTCGCCGAGGTGGAAATAGGCCGCGGTCCCGCGGCGATCTACCGCTACCTGGGGGCACGGGTGGCCGAGGTCACCGCCCTGCCTTCGACCCGCGATCTCGGGGGCGCCCTCGATGCAGTCAACGCGGCGGTGTCGAATCTGGTGATGCCTGCGGGCGTGCGAACCGAGCTCTCCGGCCAGAACAAGGAGCTCTCCGTGAGCTTCAACTCGCTGTGGCTGGCGATGGCACTGGCCACTTTCCTGGTGTACGTGGTGATGGCTTCGCAGTTCGAGTCGCTGGTCCACCCGTTCGTGATCCTCATGGCGGTGCCGCTTGGAGTGGTGGGCGTGGTCGGAGCGCTCGTGCTGACATCCAACTCGGTCAGCGTCCTGGTGCTGATCGGCGCCATCATGCTCGCCGGCATCGTGGTCAACAACGCCATCGTGCTGGTGGATGCCGTCAATCGACGGCGGCGCGAAGGCCAGGAGATCGACGAAGCACTGGTCAGTGCGGGCAGCGAACGGCTGCGGCCAATCCTCATGACCACCGCGACCACCGTGCTCGCCCTCTTCCCGATGGCCCTCGGACTGGGCGCCGGCGATGAGATCAGGGCGCCGCTGGCAATCACCGTGATCGGCGGGCTGACAGTCGCAACGCTTCTGACCCTGATCGTCATTCCGTGCATGTATCGGATCTTCGGCGCGGCGCCGGTACGGGAGAGGGTGGAGGAGGAAGGATGAATTCGGAATTCGGAATTCGGAATTCGGAATTGTCGGACGGTATTCCGCAGAACGTTCCCTACAGAAACGCTCCTCCTGAAAGGCAGAGTTTCTGCCCTCATACCGTTGCATCGACTCTCAAGAGACGTCAGCTGTGGCCGGCCTCCGGCCCCGTGAGGAATCGCCATCGGGAACTCGAAGCCGCCCATTGGACCTCTCGGTCCTCTTCTGGCGAGACGACCCCGACCGTACGACTTCCGCCAGAAACCCGGTGGGTGGATGGGAATTCCGAATTCCGAATTCCGAATTCCGAATTCGAGGAGCCGTCATGCGCCTGACCGACATTCCTCTGGATCGTCCGGTTGCCACCCTGATGCTCCTTTTGAGCCTCACGGTCCTCGGCACGGTGGCGGTCTTCCTGCTGCCGCTCGACTTCATGCCGGTGGTCAACGAGCCGGAAATCGACATCGAAATCCCCTTCCCGGGCGCGCATCCGCTCGAGGCCTTGCGCGAGGTTCTGAAACCCATCGAGGAGGAAATCGCCACCATCCCCGACGTCAAGCGGATTCAGGGCAACACGCAGACGGGGTCGGCCAACATGCAGGTGATGTTCGACTGGGGAGTCGACGTCGACATCAAGAAGATGGAGGTCCGCGAGGCCATCGACCGCGCCCGCCCCCTGCTTCCTGACACCATCGGCCACATCTCGATCCGCGGCGACACCGACGGCGGCAGCTCCCAGGTGCTGGCGGGACG
The DNA here is from genome assembly GCA_963741385.1 of Candidatus Sulfomarinibacteraceae bacterium. Taxonomy (GTDB): domain Bacteria; phylum Acidobacteriota; class Thermoanaerobaculia; order Thermoanaerobaculales; family Sulfomarinibacteraceae; genus Sulfomarinibacter. Next base: position 1,698,307 of record CAVUHO010000010.1, on the reverse strand, counting down.
GATTTCAGCCGAACGCAACCTGGCGGAGTCGTGGGACCTTCTCGACCGCCGCATCGGCCGCCCCCTCGAGCGCATCAAGGGCGTTGCCCGGGTCGATCTCTACGGGGTCGAACAGCAGCAGGTCCGGATCGACCTCGATCTCGACGCCCTGCGGCGGCACGGCATCGAGGCCGGTGAGGTTCTGAGGGCCGTCGACGCCGCCAACCACGACGTCGACGCGGGCGTCATCCGCGGCGACGTGGTGCGCTACGAGGTTCGCACCTTGACCCGATTCCAGTCCGCCCGGGAGATCGCCGACCTGCGCGTCGGCGGCGACGGCCTCCGGATCGGCGACGTGGCCGTGGTCGAGATGCGCGAACCGCGCCTCGACTACGGACGCCACCTCGACCGCTCCTTTGCGGTCGGCATCGACATCTACAAGGAACCCAGCGCCAACACCATCGAGGTGGTGGATAAGGCCCTCGAGCGCATCGAAGAGATCAAGAAAGACCCCCAGCTCGAGGGCATCAACCTCCTGATCTGGGAAAACCAGGGCGAGGCGATCCGCAACTCGCTGTCGGGGCTGCGCAACGCCGGCATCTACGGCGGCATCCTGGCCGTCGTCGTACTGCACTTCTTTCTGCGCCGCTTCCGCACCACGTTGGTGGTCGCCACCGCCATCCCCTTTTCGCTGCTCGTCACGTGCGGCGCGATGTTCGCCCTCGGCGCGCAGTTCAACGTCCTCACCCTGCTCGGTCTGATGCTCGGCGTCGGCATGCTGGTGGACAACGCGGTGGTGGTGATCGAGAACATCCACCGCTACGAGGGCATGGGCCACCCGGCGCCGGTGGCGGCGCGGCTCGGCGCCCAACAGGTGGCGCTGGCGGTGGTCGCCTCGACCGCCACCTCGATCTTCGTGTGGTCGTGGCTCTTCGTCTCCGAACGCAACACCATGGTCATCATGATGGGCGAGGTCGCGCTGACGATCTGTCTGGCGGTGGCCTGCTCGCTGCTGATCTCCCTGACCTTCATTCCCCTGGCCGCTGCGCGGTTTTCACCCGCCCACGACCCACAGCCCGGTTTCGTCAACCGCAGGCTGGTGCCGGCCTACCGCAGGTTGCTCGACTGGACCCTCGATCACCGTCTGGTGACCCTCACCTGCCTCTTTGCGATCGCCGGTTCGGCCGCCTGGCCGCTGTCCCAGATCGAGAAGTCCGGCGACATGCCCGAACAGACCCGGGATGTCTCGATCTTTCTGCGCGTCCACGACGACGTGTCCAGAGATGTTTTGGAAGGGCATATCGATCAGTTGGAAGAGTGGGTCTACAGCCGCAAGGACGAACTCGGTTTCGAAGGCGTCTACTCGTGGTACAGCGAACAGGGCTTCTGCATGACCCGCGTCTACCTGCCCGAGTCTGAAGCCAATCCGGAGGCGGTCGGAAAGCTGCGGTCGCAGCTGCGGGATGGCCTGCCGGAGATCGCCGGCGTCAGCCTCGAGATCGGCGACCGCGACAACTGGCGGCACCGCGGCGGCCAGGACCGCCGCATGGTGTCGGTGGCGCTGCACGGCGAGGACCCCGAATATCTCGAGGATCTTTCAACGCAGGTCGAGGAGAGAATGCGCGGTCTCGATCACCTCGAGGAGGTGTGGGGGCCCACCATGAACGGCACCAAGGAGCTGCGGCTTCTGGTGGACGCTGACGCCGCCCACAGCCTCGACGTCACCCCGCGCAGCGTGGCCGAGGCAGTTGGTTTCGCCTTCCGCGGACGGCGCATGCGCCGATTCCAGGGCCCCGACGGCGAGGTTGAGATGGTGCTCGGTCTCCCCGAGGACGCCCAGCCGGGAATCGATGCCCTGGCCGATCTCCCAGTCCCGAATCGTACCGGAGGCACCGTTCCCCTGAGCTCGGTGGCAGAAGTCACCATCGCGCGAACACCGGAGCGGATCCAGAGGGAGGATCGCCAAACCACCCAGTGGGTGACCGCCCAGTTCAAAAAGGACGAGGTGACCACCGATGAAGCGAAGGCGCTGGTCGAAGAACGGATGGCCGGCTTCACCGTCCCCGAAGGCTACTCGTGGGACTTCGGCGAGTGGGGGCACGACCGCGACGAGGCGCTGGGAACCATGTTCCGCGGCGTGGTGTTGTCGTTGATGGCAGTGATCCTGCTGATGGCCGCCCTCTTCGAGAGCTTCACCCAGCCCTTCGCCATCCTCATCACGCTGATGCTCGCGTTCTTCGGCGCATTCTGGAGCCTGTGGCTGGGCGGCTACGACCTCAACCCCATCGCCTTCATGGGGATCATCATCCTCATCGGCATCGTGGTCAACAACGGCATCGTCCTGGTGGACCACGTCAACTCGCTGCGGGTGGCCGGGGTCGAGCGGCGTCAGGCCCTGATCGAGGGCTGCGGCGACCGCCTCCGCCCCGTCATGATGACCGCCATCACCACCATCTTCGGGCTCATTCCGCTGGTCTGGGCCCGCGCCACCGTCGCCGGCGCCTACATCGACTCCATCGCGGTGGTGGTCATCGGCGGGCTCGCCACCTCGACGATCTTCACCCTGCTCGCGCTGCCGGTGTGGTACACGACCCTCGAGGACGTGGGCGCCGCCGTGCTGGCGGCGCTGCCGAAGCGGCGCGGCGGGCGGCCGGTCCAGATCCCCGCGAGCGGCGTTCCGACGAGCCCGCAGTAACCGCAAACTACCGGGTGTACACTGTTCCGACAGGACGTCGGAAACGCCCTCGGGTGGCTTTCGATCACCTGACAACACTACCTACGGCGGTACTCTCATTGCGGTTTCCGGTATTTCTTCTGACCACGTGTGCAGGGTTCATGCTGGCGGCACTCCCCGGCGGTCCCCTCGGCGCGCAAACCTTCCCGCCCGGGTTCGAGGCCCGGGAGTCGAGGTCCGATTTCGGCATGGTTGCCACCGGATCTCCGGAGGCCACCGAAGCGGCGGTGGCCGTGCTCGAGCGGGGCGGCAACGCGATCGATGCGGCGGTGGTGGCCGCACTCGTCCTCGGAGTCGCCGATTCCGACGCCTCCGGCATCGGCGGTATGACCTACATGGTGATTCGCCTGGCTGGAGGACACGCCGTGGCGATCGACGGCACCGCGCACGCGCCGGCGTCACTGAACCTCGAGGGTCTCCGCGCAGCGAAAAACACCGATCGGGACTTCGGTTATGAAATGGTCGCCGTGCCGACCACGCTGGCTGTGCTCGACCTCGCGCTGGGCACCTACGGAACGATTTCCATGAACGCGGCGCTGCAGCCTGCGATCGATCTGGCGACGTTCGGCTATCGACTGAGCCCGATCCAGATCGCGTGGACCCGTGCCTACCACGAGGACCTCGTAGCGGGCTCTGATTATCTGCCATTCCTGGTCATGGACGACGGGAAGACCATCGGGGGACCGGGCGACCTCTTCTGCAACCACGATCTGGCCGCGACGCTACGGGAGATCGCTCGCGATGGAGTCGACAGCTTCTATCGTGGGTCGATCGCCGCCCGCATCGAGGCCGACATGGTGAGCAACGGCGGTTCCCTTCGCCGGGGAGACCTCGCCATGTTGCGTGTGCCCCGGGTTTCGCCCGTGACCACGACCTACCGCGGCGTCGAGGTGCTCTCCGTCCCGTCGCCCGGAGGCGGCGACAGCCTGGTCGAGACACTCGACATCCTCGAGACCTTTCCCGCCGCTTTCATGGCCGAGGATTCGCTGGCCCGCCACCACGTCTTCATCGAGACTGCCCGCATCGCGTTGGGCGTCAGGGCGAGCGCGGGCGCCGACCTCCTGATCGCGGGCGGACCGCCGGCCACTCAAGGGCAGCGCAAGGCGCAGGCACCGATTCTCGCGCAGATGATCGTGCCCGGCACCGCCCTGCCAAAAACCGCAATCTCGGGTCCGGTGGACCCCGACTGCGTGCCGGAAGAAGGTGAGAGCACCACCCAGGTCTCGATCATCGACAGCGCTGGAAACGTCGTGTCGTTGACCCAGACCCTCGGGCAATCCTACGGCGCCAAGGTCGCGACGCCGGGGCTCGGCTTCATCTACAACAACTTCCTCTCATCCTTCAAGGTCGACAAGCCCCAATGCCCGGGCTTCCTGCGTCCGCGCGACCCCTGTCCGAACGACATGGCGCCCACCATCCTGGTGTCCGACGGTGGTCGGTTGATGGCCCTCGGCACTCCGGGCAGCAGTCGCATCCCCTCAATTCTCGCCGGCGTCATCAGCAACGTGGTCGATCGCGGGATGGGTCTGGGCGCGGCGATCGAAGCTCCCAGAATCCTGTGGGACGGCGGAAAGGACATGAGAATCTACATCCAGGTCGCAGGACCCCTGACCGACGACTCCGTCGACGCTCTCAACGCAATGGGCTACGAGAACCCTGTTGAAGCACTCCATTTCCCGGCTGATCCGGTCGACCTCGCGGACTTCGGAGGCGTCAACGCCGTCGCCTTCGATCCGGTGACGGGAACCTACACCGGTGCGGTCGACCCCCGGCGCGGTGGTCTCGCCCTGGGGCCGCGGGTGAGTGCCGCCAATGACTGAGAGATTTCCGAGCCGCGGATTTTCGGCAATCGGCCGACGCCCCAGGGGGCTTGCGACAGTTCTGTTCGGGGTGTTCGCCCTCTTCCCCTGGACGAGCCAGAGCGGAGAATTGCCGCCGCCACAACTGCGTGCCACTGCGGTCCACTCGGATCTCGGCATGATATCCACCGGTTCACCTGAAGCCACCGAAGCGGCGGCAGCCATCCTCGAGCGGGGCGGCAATGCGATCGATGCGGCAGTCACCGCGGCCCTCGTTTTGAGTGTCGCCGACCCCGACGCCTCGGGCATCGGCGGTGCGACCTACATGGTCATCAAACCGGCCGGCCGGCCGGCCGTCGTCATCGACGGCACTTCGCTCACGCCGGCCCAGGTTGACATCGCCAGGCTTCGTGAAGTGAAACTGTCCGGCCGCACCTTCGGCCACGAGATGGTAACTGTCCCCACCACGCTTGCGGTCCTCGACCTCGCCCTCCAGGGCCACGGCTCAATAACGATGGCGGAAGCCCTGCACCCTGCCATCGAGGTTGCAGAAAACGGCTATCACCTGAGTCCGATCCAGATCACGTGGACCGAGGACTATTACGACAACCTCATCGCCGCGTCGGACTACGCACCGTATCTGGTTTTGGAGGACGGTCGAACCATCGGCCAACCTGGTGACCTCCACTGTCAGCCCGAACTCGCAAACACCCTCAAACGCATCGCCGCCGCCGGTGTCGCCGACTTCTACCGCGGCAGCATCGCCGACGAGATCGAGGCCGACATGCAGGCCAACGGCGGTTTTCTCCGCAAGTCCGACCTGGTCATGATGAGGGTCCGCGAACGCCCCGCCTTGAGGACCACGTACCGGGACGTCGAGGTCCTGACTGTCCCCTCCCCTGGCGGCGGAGAGACGCTTGTTGAAGTCCTCAACATCATGGAGACGTTCCCTTCCGAATTTCTCGCGAGCGACACGATCGAACGACACCATGCTCTCGTGGAAACCTTCAGAATCGCAAGCGCGGACCGCGGTAGTTCGGGAGCCGTCCCGGGTTCAACAGACCGGGTACTGAGCAAGAACCACGCGCGGGAACGCGCCGCCATGATCGTTCCGGGCAGGGTGCTCAAGAGAGAGGAAATCAGCGGCCCGGTCGACCTCGACTGCTTCCCACAAGGTGAGAGCACCACCCAGGTTTCGGTGATCGATCAGTACGGCAATATCGTGTCCTTGACCCAGACCCTCAGCCGGTCCTTCGGCTCCAAGGTCGCAACCCCGGGTCTGGGGTTCTTCTACAACAGCTTTCTCGAATCTTTCAACGTCGAAAAGCCCCAGTGCGGGGGGTACCTCCAACCTCGAAGCCCATGCATCAACGACATCGCTCCGACCATCGTACTGCGCGACAACAACCCCATTGCGGTGCTTGGAAGTCCGGGAAGCAACCGGATCCCGGGCATCCTTGCCGTGGTCATCAGCAACGTCGTCGACCGCGGGATGACTCTGGGCGATGCGGTGGCAGCGCCCCGCATCGTCTGGGGCGGCTACACCAGCCTCCGGGTGACGGCGGAAATTTCCGGGGCGTTGACCGACGGAGATATGGATCGGCTCCTGGAAATGGGTTACGAGGAGATCGAACGGATCGACTTCCCCGCGACCCCGATCGGGCTGACCAGATGTGGTGGCGTCAACGCTGTCGCGTTCGATCCCGCAACCGTCACGTACACGGGAGTCTCAGACCCGCGGCGCGGAGGTTTGGCGATGGGGCCGCGCGTGATCGCCGACGATGACTGAACACGCACCCTGGAGCTGTGATGTTCGCGGCATTACCCACAGGGCGATTCGGCTGACCGCCATCTATGCTGTGGTGATTGCCGCCGCGACCTCCGGTCCCTGCATTGAACCCCTCCCGGCTGAGGTCGAGGCCCGGACCGGTAAACCGCTCCCGGCCCCACTCCACCCTTCGGTTGCGCACTCGGACTTCGGGATGGTGGCGAGCGGATCTCCAGAGGCGACCGAGATCGGTGTTCAGATCCTCGAGCGCGGCGGCAACGCCGTCGACGCCGCGGTGGCGGCGGCGATCGCGCTCGGAGTGGCCGACCCGGACGCCTCGGGGCTCGGCGGTATGACCTACATGATCGTCCGCGTCGCCGGCGGCCGCACCGTCGCGATCGACGGCACCGCCCCGACACCGGGGGCCGTCGACCCCTCCAGGCTCCACGAGCTCAAGCAAGCCGACCAGATGGAAGGGCATGAGCTGGCGGCGGTCCCGACCACCCTCGCGGTGCTCGAGTTCGCGCGGGCCAGGTACGGGACCATACCGATGGCCGACCTGATCCAGCCCTCGGTGGAGGTGGCCGAGTCAGGTTTCCGACTCAACCCCACCCAGATCGTGTGGACCAATGTCTACTACGAACGGATTCTGCGCTCCGGTTCTCTTCGCCTGATCGCCCTTGGCGACAACACCCTCATCGGCAGACCGGCCGACGAGAATGCCGCCATCGGGCTGCCCGGCGATGTCCGCTGCCGGCCGGACCTGGCACGAACCCTGCGGCGGATTCAACGCGAGGGAGTCGAGTCGTTCTACCGGGGGAGCATTGCCGACCAGATCGACGCCGACATGCAGGCGAACGGCGGTTTTATCCGCAAGACCGACCTCGCCATGCTGAGAATTCGCGAAACCCAGCCCCTCCACTCCACCTATCGCGACCGCCACATCATCACCTTCCCGCCGCCCGGTGGAGGCCCAGTCATCGTCGAAAGCCTCAACATCCTCGAGGCCATTCCAGCCGGCCTATTGGCCGACGACTCCGTGTGGCGTGAACAACTGCTCATCGAGGCCCTCCGCATCGCGTTCGCAGATCGTCTTGCCTCTGGAGCAACGCTGGACGGCCTTGCGTTCTCGTCACCCGATGACCTCTCCAAGGAACACGCCCGGCGCCGTGCCCTGTCGATCTCCGAAGGACTGCCGATTCCCGACGCCGAGCTCAGGGGGCCCGTTGATCCCGAGTGCGCGCCGACGGGCGACAGCACCACCCAGCTTTCGGTGGCGGATGCGTGGGGCAACGTCGTGACGCTCACCCAGACGCTCGGCCGCTCCTATGGCGCCGAGGTCGTGACCCCTGGTCTCGGCTTTCCCTACAACAGCCTGCTCGAGGGCTTCAACTTCGACAAACCCCAGTGCCCGGGCTATCTGCAGCCACGGGTCAAGTGCCCGAGCGACATGGCGCCGACTCTCGTCCTCTCCGAAGACGGCGATCTCCTGGCCGCGCTCGGGGCGCCGAGCAGCAGCCGCATTCCGGCGATCATCACCGGCGTCATCAGCAATCTCGTGGATCGGGGCATGGGGCTCGTCGAGGCCGTCGAAGCGCCGCGGGTTCTCGCCGCCGGCATCTCGAGAACACAGACTTCAGTCGAAATCGCCGGCGCGATCACATCGGCCCATGTCGATGCCCTGGAGACCATGGGTTACGAGAACATCGAGCGAATGCCCTACCCACCAACGAACCGGCGGATCGTCCTCTTTGGCGGCGTCAACGCCGTCGGCTGGGATGCCGATGCCATGACCTTCGTCGGCATCGGCGACAGCAGGCGATGGGGTTCGGCACGGGGCCCCGCCGCGGTCTCGGTTGGAACTCCGGTTCGCTGAGGTGCCGCCGCAGCGACGGGTTACACTTCACGGTGTCATGACCCAATTCTCCCGAAGCCGCGAACCGCTTCTTCGAGGATCCATCGCCGCAGCGGCCATCCTGATTTCCCTGGCGGGGTGTTCGGTGGCCGACAGGGCGCGACCAGCCCACGGCGGCGCCCGGCCTTTGTACGCGGTCGAGGCGAGCTCCGATTTCGGCATGGTGTCCACCGGCTCGATGGAGGCGACGCAGGCCGGGGTGTGGGCGCTCGAGCACGGGGGCAACGCCGTCGACGCAGCAGTGGCGGCGGCCTTGACCCTCGGCGTTTCCGATCCGGGCGGCTCTGGTCTGGGCGGTCTGACCTACGTGTTGATATCAACCGCCGATGGACGAGACGTCGCGGTCGACGGTTCGACGCCGGCGCCCTACGTGGTTGACCACAAAGAGCTGATGGCCATCAAGGCGAGCGAGGGCCGTTTCGGCTACACGGTGGTCTCGGTGCCGACAACGCTCGCCACCCTCGTCCACTCCCTCGAGAACTACGGCACGATGGAGCTCAGCCAGGTCCTGGAACCTGCCATCGAGTACGCCGCACGCGGCTACCGGCTCAGCCCCAACAGCATCGCGTGGGCCAGCGGTTACATGAAGGAGATCCTGGCATCCGAGTCCATGCGGTTTATCGTCCTCGAGGACGGACAGAACCTGGGCCGGCCGGGCGACACCATCTGCAACCCCGACCTCCACACGACCCTGCTGCGGATCGCGAGCGACGGCGCCGAGACCTTTTATCGCGGGGCCATCGCCGCCGAAATCAACGCCGATATGCAGGCCAACGGCGGGTATCTCCGGAGCATCGATCTCGCCCGGTACCGCGTTCGCGAGGCCAGGCCGCTCCGGTCCCGGTATCGCGATGCCGAGATCCTGGTCTTCCCGCCACCGGGGGGCGGCGGCGAGGTTGTAGAGACTCTCAACATTCTCGGGACCTATCCCAGCACCACCATCGCTGAACACTCCGCGGAGCGCCTGCACATCATGATCGAGGCGACCCGGCTCGCACAGGCGGATCAGGGCGGAGTCTCTGCGGGCGGGAATCCGCCGTTCGGCTCGTCCAACCTCGATCCCGCCCACGCCCGGGAACGCGCCGCCCTCATCACGCCGGGACGAGCCATTCCCGAAAGCGAACTGGGCCCTCGCGGCACTGCGTCGGCCCTCGGTGACCACACCACTCAGGTGTCGGTGATCGACCGCGACGGCAACGTGGTCTCGCTCACTCAGACCCTGTGCCGGCAATTCGGTTCCAAGATCGCCACCGCCGGTCTCGGTTTCCCCTACAACAGCTGTCTCGAGTTTCTCGACTTCGAAAACCCTCAGAACCCCCTCTACCTCCAACCCGGCGGCACCTTCCCGACCAACATGGCACCCACCATCGTCCGCACCCGGGAGTCGGTGATTGCGCTCGGCAGCGCCGGCAGCGACCGGATCCCCCCGTCCGTCTGCGAGGTCATCACCAACCTGGTTGATCGGCACATGAATGTCCGCGACGCGGTGGTGGCACCCAGAGCGATCTGGAATAGCGCTCACGACCCGGGCCGGGTGTGCGTCGAAGTCGCCCGGCCCATCGTCAAGGCCGATGTCAAGTCGTTGCGTCGAATGGGGTTCGACACCATGTATGTTCTCCGTTACCCACCTGACCCTGTGGCGGATTCGGCATTTTTCGGCGGCGTAAACGTCGCCGCCTATTTTCCGCATATGGGCGCCTTCACCGGGGTCGGCGATCCGCGTCGCGATGGATTCGCGGCCGGCCCGAGGGTGGCGGCTGATTTTTCAACTCCCGATTGACGAACAGGCGGCACGAGCGCCGGGCGGCCGCGGCGAAGCCCAGCCCGGTAGTTGCGACGATTTCCCAACGTCCGCTTGATATCATCGGTGTGTGAATGCTGAGAACCAACTCTGCCCTCACTGTGGGCGGGCGATAGCTGCCGGCGCCGGCAGCTGCCCCCACTGCCACCGTCGGACGCTGTTCGATCTCCTGACGATGTTCGAGTCGCCCGACGACCGCTCCGCCTACCACGCCGCACGAACCCTGATCGAGGTCGACGGGCAACCGCACGACTTTCTGACCCTGAAATCCCGTCTGCAGACGGCGCCCGGCATCGTCGTGACAGCGGTTCCAAAATCGATCGCCGTCGCCTGTCAGAAAAAGCTCGCGGCGCTCGGTCTCGCCACACAGATCTCACACCAACTCGCCCGGCCGGCTGAGACCGTGGAGGCGGCGCCCGCCGCCAAACCGCGGTTTGGACGGTCAATGTTCCGTCTGGTCGCCGATCGGCCCGGAACTGTGGCTGCGATCATCCTCGGCATCGCGTTGATCGCCGCCGTGTTCGGGTTGGGGCGCGGTGGTACCCGAGCCGCTCACAATCTTCAGACCGGGCCTCTCAGCAGCGAGGCGCTCGAGGATCTCGCTCGGGGCGCCGTCGTCGGCTTGAGCTGCGAAAACAGGTCGGGGTCGGGTTTCTTCGTCAGCGATGGGATTGTGGTGACAACCGCCGACGTCGTGTGTCCGGCCGTGCCGAGTGTCAATGTCAGTTTCTTCGACGGCAGCACGGATCTGGGAAGGGTCGTTCGCGTCGACAGCTGGCTCAACCTCGCGCTTGTCCGGACGACAGGGTCGCGGGGCCGGCCGTTGCAGTTGGTCGACTCGACCAGCCTCGAACGAGACGAGTCTGTAGTGCTGGTCGGCAGTCCGGGCGGAGCCGGCAGCATCATTTCGCGCGCCACGGTCAGTGATTCAAACCGCGGTCTCCTCGGGACGTCGTACCTCCAGATCGACGCTTCCACCGCCACCGTTGCGAGAGGCGGTCCGCTGCTCGACGACTGTGGGCGGGCTGCGGGTGTCGTGGTCTCCAGAGAGAGCTCATCCAGGAACCTCTGGCTCGTCATCCCCAGCAACTATCTGGTGGGCGAAGGAGGCGCTCTGCTCCCCGATCTCGAGATCAACCTCGACCGTGGGCGGTGGGAGGCACGCCTCCGTGAAGCCGCCAAGGACGATCGGAAAACCGTGGCGGAAGCCCGTTCGAACTCGAGCCGGGCCGCGGTCGTGGCCGCTGCGGCAGAGTCGCCGAACTCGGTCGTCGCCACCGTCGTGCGATGGTCCGCGACCACCCCGTCGGATCAGATGTTCAGCTTCACGATCAGGAGCGGCGATTCCGTGCTGTGTTCGCCCTCGGGGACCGCCGCGAGGTGGGAACGCGCAACCGGCGGGCGGGTGAACGTCTCCGCCTCGCGCTGGGTGACGTGGCTCGAGCGGAACGACCTGCTTCGAGATACCTATGTCAGCGCCGTACGTCTCGACACCACCGAATGCAACGAACCGTCGACGGTCCCTGGCGCCACCCTGGTGTTGCACAGCGGCGCACTGTCTGCGGATCGCACTATCATCGAGTCGAATTGAGATTTGCGACACTCCCATGGTGACACCGGCATTTCATCGCGACCCCTATGTCACCGAGCTCGACTCGGAGGTGCTCGAGCTGGGTGAGGACGGCGGACGGCCATATGCCGTGCTGGCCGACACCCTCTTCTATCCCGAAGGCGGCGGTCAGCCCGCCGACTGCGGCACCATCGCTGGCATCCCCGTGGTGGACGTCCAGAAGTCAGGGGACGAAATCCGCCACTATCTTCAAGAACCGGTGGCGACCGGTCCCGTGCGCCTCGAGCTCGACTGGGGGCGGCGGTGGGACCACATGCAGCAGCACACCGCGCAACACCTGCTCACCGCGGTCGCCCTGCGGGACTTCGGCTGGCGAACCACGGCCTTCCATCTCGGACCCGACGTAAGCGACATCGAGATCGACGTGCCGTTCCTCGAACGCACCGACCTCGACCGGCTCGAGGAGGCGTGTGCGACCGAGATCCGGACGGCAAGGACCGTCAACTACCAAACCGCCGAGGTGGCTGATTTCGAGCGCCTGGGCGTGCGATCGCGGCGGCTGCCCGAGGGCTTCGCGGGGACTGTCCGGCTGGTGGAGATCGAGGGCCTCGACCTCAATACCTGCGGCGGCACGCACGTCCGCTCCACGACCGAAATCGGCACTCTGTGTCTGCTGAGCACCGAGCCCATGCGCGGCGGCACCCGGCTGTTCTTCGTCGCCGGCGACCGGGTGCGGCGCCGGATGGCTGGACACGAGACCCGCAACCACGAGCTCAGATCGCTGCTCGGCACCGGCGACGACGAGCTCGCCGGTATCGTCGAAGTCCGGCTGGCCAGAGAAAAGGACCTCGCGCGGACGGCGCGCGGTCTCGCGGAGGAACTGGCCGACAGGACGGCCGCAGCCCTCGCCGCCCGCCCCGAAACGGTCGTCGATGCCCACTGGGACGAGCGCGACATGGCCTTCCTGCAGCGGATTGCGCGACATCTCGTCGAGGCGGCGCCGGAGAAATGCAGCCTGTTGACAGCGGCCTGTGACGGCGATCTCCTGTTCGTCGTCGCTGCCGGAGAGAATTCTCCGATCGAGCTGGGCGAGACCGGCCCGCGGGTGGCGGAATCCCTGGGTGGCCGCGGCGGCGGCCGCAGCCCCATCTTTCAGGGCAAAGCCGGGTCCTTCGCAAACCGCGACAAAGCGCTGGAGATCCTGCGCGGCGAATCGGCGTGAGGCGCTGGGCCGGGCCGCAGCGATCACCTGTCCCTTGGTCTCGACTGTCGCCGGCGATCGAAAAGACGGGAACGTCGTTCCCCTCGAGAACATCGGGCAGGCAGCGGCCGCCGCAGGCGATGATGCCCGCCACCTCATGGGTGGCTCCTCCCGGGAAGCGATTTCGGAAGGGCGGGTTCAGTCGACCACCCCGAAAGCGTCGTGAATTCAATACAATGGGCGCGTGAAGATCATTACGACGCACCTGTCGGCGGATTTCGACGCGTTTGCGGCGGCGGTGTGCGCGGTGCGTTTGTTCCCGGACCACGAGGTGGTGTTCCCCGGGTCGCAGGAAGTTGCGGTGCGCCGCTTTCTCACCGAGGCGGAGTTCGCGTACCCAGAGGCCAAGCTGCGGCGCGCTCGAACCGAACCGATCGAACATGCCGTGGTGGTGGACACCCGCAGTCCGTCCCGGCTCGGCGAGGTCTTCGACCTGATCGCCGCCAACGGCTGCCCGGTCACTCTCATCGACCACCACCTGGAGGAAGAAGTCGACGGGCTCGACGCCGCCGAGTCGATCGTCAGACCGGTCGGCGCCACCTGCACGATCATCGCCGATCTCTACCGCGAACGCGGTCTCGAACCGACCGTCAACGAAGCGAGTCTGATGCTGATGGGCATCTACGAGGACACCGGCGGTCTGTCCTATCGGGAGACGACCCCCGACGACCTACGGATTTCCGCCTGGCTGCTCGAGCAGGGGGCGTCGCTGGCGTGGGTCCGGCGCTGGGTCCTCAAGGTGCTCCAGCCGGAGCAACTCGAACTGCTCAACCGCATGGTCGAGGCCACCGAAATCATCGACATCGCCGGGGTGCCGGTTTCGCTGTCGATGATCGAGGTCGACCGCTACCACGAGGAGGCCGCATTCGTCGTCCACCGGTGGGTGGAGATCTTCGAGATCGTGGTCGGCGCGGTGCTCCTGGTCCGCCCGCCCAACATCAACCTCATCCTGAGGTCCCGTCTGCCCGGTCTCCACGTCGGCCGCGTCGCCCAGCAGTTCGGCGGCGGCGGCCACCCGACGGCGGCCTCGGCCAGGGTGTCCGATCTGATGCCGGTGGAGCTGCGCGAGGTGCTCTTGGAAGCGCTCGCCGTCGAGATGCCGCCACCGGCGACCGCCATCGACATTGCCGCGCGCAAGATCTTTTCAGTCGACGACACGGTGACGGTCACCGACGCCAAGGACCGCATCAACCAGCTGCGGGTCAACGCCCTGCCGGTGCGCGAGACCACCTCCGGCAACCTGGTCGGCCTGGTCACCCGGCAGACCCTCGACCGCGCTCTCAGCCACGCCATGAACGAGCGGCCGGTGAGCTCGGTGATGCAGCCCGATCTACCCACAGTGGCAGCCGCAACCCCGCTCGACGCGCTCCGCGATCTCTTCCTCGAACGCTCCTACCGCTTCGTCGTCGTTGAGGATGGCGGGAAACCGGCGGGCATCATCACCCGGATGGAGCTGTTCCGCCGGCTCTTCGAACACCAGCACGCCGCGGGTTCGGCGCTCGACAACCGGATGGCCGGTACCCGCCCGGTGAGCCAATCCATCAACCGCCTGCTCCGCGAGTTTGCACCACCGTGGGTGCAGCGGGTGCTCGACGGGACGCGCCGCGTCGCCGATCAGCAACGGGTGCCGGTGTACCTGGTCGGCGGCATGGTGCGGGATATGCTCCTGGAACGGCCGAACGAGGACGTGGACCTGGTCGTCGAGGGGGACGGCATCGCCTTTGCGACTGATCTCGCCAAAGAGCTGGACGGCAGACACCACCCGCATGCGCCTTTTCTGACCGCGGTGGTGACCCTGCCCCACGGCCTCAAGGTCGATGTCGCCTCCGCCCGCACGGAGTTCTACCGCACGCCCGCCGCGTTGCCCGAGGTGGCCACATCCCTGATTCGTCAGGATCTCTACCGCCGCGACTTCACCATCAACTCGCTGGCGGTGACCCTCCAGGGCGACCGCTACGGAGAGCTGGTCGATTTCTTTGGCGGCCGCAAGGACATCCAGCGCCGCGAGATCCGGGTCCTCCACTCCCTGTCCTTTATCGACGACCCGACCCGCGCCCTCCGTGCGGTGCGGTATGCCCGCCGCCTCGACTTCGCGATCGCCCCCGATACCCGCCTCCTGATCACCACCGCCCTTGCCGAGGGGGTGTTCGAACGGCTCTCGGGCCAACGCCTTCGGCGCGAACTCGAGTTGCTCCTGACCGAGGCTCACCCCACCGAGGCCCTGGCCCTCGTGGCGCGGCTCGGTCTGCTGCCCGCCATCTGCCGGGACCTGCGCTGGGACGAGAGGGTCCGCAGCCACCTCATGGAGGTGGAGGGCCAGCTGGCGTGGTACGAGCTCGAGGGTCTCGGACCGCCCCCTGACCTGTGGATCCTGTTTCTCGGTGGTCTCGCCGTGCAGGCGGGAACAGACGTCGTCGCACAATTGGCGCAACGGTTGCAGCTCGGTGGCTCGGCTCGTGATCGCGTCCTCGCTCTGCCCGGCCAGGTTGAGGCCATTGTCCACGCGACAGATCCTTCGCTGCCGCGATCTCGCCGAGTGCGGGTCGTCGAGACGTGTCCGCCCGAGCCCCTGCTGCTGGCGATGGCGCAGGTTCCCCTCGGGGCGAGACGGACGCTCGCTGACGCGGCGGAGGCCGCGGCGCGGTTGGAGATGCCGGTCACCGGCCGCCAGCTGCTCGAATGCGAGGTTCCACCCGGACCGCGCATCGGCCGTACCCTGATGATGGTGCGGGACGCGCTGGTCGACGGTGTGGTGTCCGCAGACGAGGCTCTCTCATGGGCCGTCGAAACCGCCATGAGTCTCGAGGAGAGGGGGGGCTCGTGAAAATCCAGGTGATTGCCGGCTGCCTCCTGACATTGATTGCAGCCACCGCCGCCGCCCAGGCCCCGATCCCGGTTGTGGAACGCGTCTTCACCGAAGGCGACCTCGCCACACGTGTCACTCTCTTCAGCAACCGGGTTATCGTCGTGTCCATCACCGAAAAAGACAACCAGGGGTATTTGCAGCGCAAGACCCTGCCTGAGGACCAGTACCTGATCTACGTCTCAATCCTGCAGAAGGCCACCGAGGAGTTGGGGGAGCAACCGGTGACGTCGTCGATCTCGACGCCGAAAAGCGAGGTGGTCCTGACTCTTCACATCGGCCCGAAGTCGCCCCGCGTGATCCGCTTTTCGCCCCTGGCCACGGTCTCGCTCGAGCTGGCGCTCATCACGGGCGCGATCAACGATCTCGAAAATCTGGTTCGGACGGAGAGCCCGTCTTCTGAACAGCTGCGAGGCTGGGATCCCCGGCGCGGCGACCGGGTGGAGCTGATCGCGGGCGGCTATGCGCGGGTGGACGAAGTTCTGGATGAGGGGGTCCTGGTGATCGAGCACGAGGGCACCTATATCCGCGAGATCATCGGCCCCAACGTGCGGGACCAGGTGATCCTGCGCGTCGTGGAACCCAGAAAATGAGAATCACGGGCGGCGTCTGGCGATCACGGCGTCTGCGTGGCCCTGCCAAGAACACGCCGGTGCGGCCGACCCCGGACTCCATGCGCGAACGCGCCTTTGCGGTCCTCGGCGGGTCGGTCGCGGACGCCCGGTTCCTCGACCTCTTTGCCGGCACCGGCGCCGTGGGTCTGGAAGCCCTGTCGCGCGGCGCCGCCGCCGTGGTGTTCGTCGAGAGACACCGCGGGACGGCCGGGATCCTCCGCGACAACTGTGCCGCCTTCGAGCTCGATGCCGATCGCGCCCGGGTGGTCGTGCAACCGGCGGCGGCGGCTGTCGCCGATATGGCGCGTCGCGGCGAGGTCTTCGATCTCGCGTGGGCCGACCCGCCGTTTTCAAGCTGGGAGGACGGGCTCGCGGCCCTCACGTTGGCGTTTGCAACCGGTCTCCTGGCGCCCGACGCGGTGGCCTGTCTGGAGTGCCCCGAACGCGCGGCGGTCGATCGGGCCAGAACTGGAGATCTTCCGCGATCTCGCGGGCGGCGCCTCGAGGGTGGTCCTGATGCGGCATTCGAAATCTGAACGTTGAACGTTCCTACGATTTCTTGAGCCGGGCCCTACCCAACGGGAATCGTTCTTGATATCATTCTGCCAGAGGTACGCCATGTCACTGCTTCGACCCAAATCTGAACGCCCCCAGACCACGCTGCGCGCCTACACCATCATCACCTGTCCCTACAACGGCCACCAGGTCTCGATGTGCCGCGGTCTGTGCGAGCCCGAAGGCGAGTACGGCCACTGCGGCCGCATCGCCCCCCACAAGATGATCGGCCGCCACCAGGCCGCGATCATGAATTACAAGGCACGACCGCTCAAGTACTGACGCCGATGCTGGATGTGCGCGCGCTGACCGGCAAGCCGTCTCCGACGCAAGACACGTTCACCGGACGTGCCGTCTCTAACAATGTTGGGAACTCAGAAGCGGGTTGCGAGCCCATGCTATGGGCCCAATCATTGTTAGAGGGGGCACTCACGGGCAATACTGTTCAGAAAATCGGGATGCCAACGTCGGGATACCGCCCCTCGAAGCGAATGCCCACCACAGCCGGCATTCAAAATTCAAAATTCAAAACTCAAAACTCGCCCGAAGGGCGTCAGCCCTTCGGTCGCTTCGTACTCGGACGCTGGTTGGCCCGCAGCGCGCGCTTGCGAACCCGGATCGCCGACGGCGTGATCTCGACCAGTTCGTCGCCGTCAATCCACTCGATCGCCCGGTCGAGGGTCAACTCGCGCGGCGGCGCCAGCCGCAGGGCCTCGTCGGCGCTCGAGGTGCGCATGTTGGTGAGCTTCTTTTCGCGGGTGACGTTGACGTCGAGGTTGTTGTCGCGCGCGTTTTCGCCCACGATCATGCCCTCGTAGACCTCGGTGCCGCTGCCGATGAACAGGATCCCGCGGGGCTCGAGGTGATACAGGGCATAGGTGGTGGTCCTGCCGGCGCGGTCGGACACCAGGGCGCCGGTGGCGCGACCGGGGATCTCGCCCTGCCACGCCTCCCAGCCGTCGAAGAGGTGGTTGAGGATGCCGGTGCCTCGGGTGTCGGTGAGAAACTCGGAGCGGAATCCGATGAGCCCGCGCGAGGGAACCCGGAAGGCCAGCCGGACCCGGCCGTGGCCGGGGTTGTGCATCTCGGTCATCTGCCCCTTGCGGCCGCCGAGCTTCTGAGTCACGACGCCCACAAACTCGTCGGGACAATCGACCTGAACGATCTCCATCGGCTCGAGCTTGCGCCCATCCTCTTCGCGGGTCACGATCTCAGGCTTCGACACCGACAGTTCATAACCCTCGCGGCGCATGGTCTCGATCAGGATCGCGAGCTGCAGCTCGCCGCGCCCCTGGATCTGGAAGGCGTCGTTGGCGAGGATCTCCAGGCGGATGGAGACGTTGTGGAGGGCCTCCTTTTCGAGCCGTGCGCGGATCTGGCGCGCGGTCACGAACTGCCCCTCGCGGCCGCCGAAGGGCGAGTTGTTGGCCATGAAGACCATCGCCATGGTGGGCTCGTCGACCGCGATGCGCTTGAGCGGGCGCGGATCGTCACGGTCCACCAGTGAATCGCCGATGCTCACCTCGTCGAGGCCGGCCAGCGCGACGATATCGCCCGCCACCGCCTGCTCGACCTCGACCCGATGCAGCCCCTCGTGCGAGTAGACGACGCCGACCTTGGCCGTGCCGATGCCGTCCTCGCGGGCGATGCCCACGGTTCGCTTGGCGTACAGGGTCCCGTTGACGATGCGGCCGACCGCCAGCCGGCCGAGGTAGTCGGAGTAGTCGAGATTGGTGACCAGAAGCTGCAACGGCGCCGAGGGGTCGCCGCTGGGCGGAGGAACGGAGGTGACAATCTCGTCGAGCAGAAACTGCAGGTCCGCGAACTCGCCCTCGAGACCCTTGCGGCACAGGCCCTTGCGCGCGTCTGTGCAGTAAACCGGAAAGTCGAGCTGCTTGTCGTCGGCGTCGAGATCGATGAAGAGATCGTAGATTTCGTCCAGCACCTCGGCCGGGCGCGCGTCG
Source organism: Candidatus Sulfomarinibacteraceae bacterium (assembly GCA_963741385.1). GTDB lineage: Bacteria > Acidobacteriota > Thermoanaerobaculia > Thermoanaerobaculales > Sulfomarinibacteraceae > Sulfomarinibacter. Next base: position 1,679,484 of record CAVUHO010000010.1, on the reverse strand, counting down.
TCGCGATCGATCTTGTTGATCACCACGATCGGCGGCAGACCGAGTGCAAGCGCCTTGGAGAGCACGAACCGGGTCTGCGGCAGCGGCCCCTCGGCGGCGTCCACCAGCAGCAGGACTCCGTCCACCATCTGCAGGGTGCGCTCGACCTCGCCGCCGAAGTCGGCGTGGCCGGGAGTATCGACGATGTTGATCTTGACGCCCTTGTGGCGCACGGCGGTGTTCTTGGCGAGGATGGTGATGCCGCGCTCGCGCTCGAGGTCGCCCGAGTCCATCACCCTCTCGTTGACCCGCTCATTGGCGCGGAAGGTCCCGCTCTGCCACAGCATGGCATCCACCAGGGTGGTCTTGCCGTGGTCGACGTGGGCGATGATCGCCAGATTCCGGAATTCGGTCATGGGAAGGGCTCACTTTCGGCTCGCGAAAGCGAGCGGGCCATTAGACCACCGAACGGGTGAATGGTCAACGTGGTCGGGGCGCGCCCGTCGCAATTCTCCGCATCGGATCTTCCTCGTGCGCAGATTCCTTGCATTGATTCAGACCAGATCTCAACACGATTCTCGCTTCTTGATTAGAATCAATCCTGCATTGTCCCCGTGACCAACGGGGCGAGGATGGGAGCCGCGGCGTTGGCGCCGGCGGTGCGGAAGATCGGGGAGAAAGAAATGAAGTTCGAGTGTTCGGTCTGCAGCTACGTCTACGACGAGGATGCCGGGGGACGTCCATTCACCGAACTCGCTGACGACTGGGAGTGCCCGATCTGCGGCGCCGACCGCAGCTACTTCAAGGCGTCACGACGCGGCGGCTGAGATGCCGGCGGAACCGGCCGCGGACGAACCCGGGCTCGACGCCTACCTCGGCCAGTGGCGGCGAACCGGCGACGACTGCGAACGAGACTTCGCCGCGATCCAGGAGATGGCGATCGGCGGCCGTTCGATCATGGCGCCCATGCGCACCCTCAAAACGGTGGCCTCGTGGGACGAGATTCTGGTGATGGGTGCGCAGCTGGCCGCACTCCCCCGCAACCAGGACGAGACGGTGAACACCCGCACCGTGATCGGCCCTGCGGCCGACCACCCCATGGTCATCGAGACCCCGGTCTACGTCAGCCACATGTCCTTCGGCGCGCTGTCCCGCGAAGCCAAGATCGCCCTCGCGAAGGGCTCGGCGATGGTGCAGACCGCGATGTGCTCGGGTGAGGGCGGCATCCTGCCCGAGTCGCTCGCGGCCGCTCACCGCTACGTCTTCGAGTACGTGCCGAACCGCTACAGCGTGACCGACGAAAACCTCCGCGCCGCTGACGCCATCGAGATCAAGATCGGCCAGTCGGCCAAACCGGGCATGGGCGGCCACCTGCCGGGGGCCAAGGTCACCGACGAGATTGCGGCGATTCGCGGCTTCCCTCCGGGCCAGGCCATCACCAGCCCGGCCCACTTCCCCGACATTACGAGCCCCGACGAGCTGAGGGACAAGGTCGCGTGGCTCAGGAATACCTCGGACGGCAAGCCGATCGGCATCAAGCTCGCCGCCGGCCACATCGAACGGGATCTCGAGGTGGCGCTGGCCGCGGGGCCGGACTTCATCACCATCGACGGCCGCCCCGGGGCCACCGGCGCCGCCCCGAAATCGGTCAAGGACGCAACGGCGGTGCCTACTATCTTCGCGCTGGCGCGGGCGCGGCGTTTCCTCGACGCCCGCGGCGCAGACAACGTCTCGCTGGTCATCACCGGCGGATTTCGCACGTCCTCCGACATCGCCAAGGCGCTCGCCATGGGCGCTGATGCCGTCGCCATCGCCTCGGCGGCGCTGATCGCCATCGGCTGTCAACAGTACCGCATCTGCGACACCGGCCGCTGCCCGGTGGGCATCACCACCCAGGACCCCGTGCTCCGCTCCCGCCTCGACATTGACCGCTCGGCCGAGCGGCTGGCCAACTTCTTCCGCGTCCTCACAGCCGAGTTGGAGGATTTCGCGCGCCTCACCGGGCGCGACGACATCCACCGGCTCGACCTCTCCGATCTCCGCACCACCAGCCCTCAGATCGCCAAACACACCGGCATCGCCCACGTCGGCGAGCCCGACCCACCGGATTGAAAACCAAGGAGGCACCATGTCCAAGACCGAAGAGAACCTCAAGGCGGCGTTCGCCGGCGAAAGCCAGGCCCGCAACATGTACACCTACTTCGCCAAGGTCGCCCGCAAAGAGGGCTACCACTACATCGCCAAAATCTTCGAGGAGACGGCGATCAACGAGATGCGGCACGCCAAGGACGAGTTCGCCTTGCTCGGCGGCATCGGCGACACCGTCGCCAACCTCAAGGAGGCGATCGGCGGCGAACACCACGAGACCATGTCGATGTACCCCGACTTTGCCGCCGCCGCCGAGGCCGAGGGCAACAAGGAAGCGGCCATGCTCTTCAAGATGATCGCCCGCGTCGAGGCCGAGCACCGCGACCGCTACAGAATACTGCTGGAAATGGTGGAAAACGGAACCGTCTACAAGCGCGACAAACCGATCCGCTGGAAGTGCTCCGAATGCGGCTACATCCACGAGGGCACCGAACCGCCGCCGAAGTGCCCCTGCTGCAAACACCCGAAGGAGTACTACGAACCGGAGAGCATGGAATTTTGAGGCGCCTGCGGCGCCTCAAAATTGAATTCGGATTTCGGATTTCGGATTTCGGATTTCCACCCAGCCCCGCGGGAAAACTCGGAGATTTGAGTTCTAAGAATTTCGTCGGCACGACACACGGCGATGTACGTCTGAATCCACTCTCAGCGAGAAACGCCAGATAATAAAACCTGCCCCTCGGAAATCCGGGTCAACCGGCGCCCAGCGCCGGATGTCCGAATTTCCGAGGGCGGGCCCCTCCCGGGTGTTCGTTTCGTTCTTCCGGCGCTAGTTCTGCTTCGGGAACGGCGGGTGGGTCGGCGGCACCGGTGGGTCGCGCTCGATCATCTCCAGGATGACCGCGATCCCCTTTTCGAGCTGCGCGTCGATGCCGTCGGCCATCTCGGCGGGGTCCAGCTCGACCTCGATATCCGGCGTCACGCCCTCGTTCTCCACCACCCACTGTCCGGCGGGCGAGTAGACTCGGTAGTCGGGGCAGGTGAGGCTGTTGCCGTCCATCAGGGGGATAGACATCGAAACTCCCACCAGCCCGCCCCAGGTGCGGGTGCCGATGACGGGACCCATCCCTTTCTCCCTGAACTCCCAGGGCAGCATGTCGCCGCCGGACCCCGCCTGGCGGTTGGTGAGTAACGCCGTGTGCGCGTCGGAGGCGTAAACCGGCTCGACCTGGTCCTCCGAGTAGCGCCGCGTCCAGTAGGTCAGGGGTTTCTTGGCCAGCCGCTGCAGGAAGATGTCGGGGTCGAGGCCGCCGCCGTTGAAGCGGCCGTCGACCAGGATCCCCTGCTTGGAGGTCTGGGCGTAGAAGTACTTGGGAAACTCGACCGCCGACCCCAGGTAGGTGTCGGGAAGGTGGAGGTAGCCGATGCGGCCGCCCGACGCCTGGTCCACGCGGCGCCGGTTGCGCTCCACCCAGTCCAGGTAGCGCAGGGTGCGCTCGCTGGCCAGCGGCGTCACCACCACGTCGAAATCGCGGCCGTCGCGGACCAGGGTCAACCGCACCTGCTCACCGGCGAGACCCTGGAAGGCGGCGAAGACTTCGCGCTCCCCGGACACGGGCTGCCCGTTGACCGCCGCCAGCTCGTCGCCCTCGCGCACATCGAGACCGGGCCCCACCAGCGGCGGAACCACACCATTCGACCAGTCGGGTGTCCGGTAGATCGTTTCGATCACCCAGCGGCCGCTGTCCGGGTCGAGCGACCAGTCGGCCCCCAACAGGCCGACGTTGACCGCGTCGGCACGCCGCCTGCGATCGCCAGTACGGATGTAGGTGTGCGAGGTGGCGAGCTCGCCGATGAGCTCGCCGATGATGAAGCGCATGTCCTGGGCGCAGGTGGCCCGCTCGACCAGCGGCTGGTACTTGACGCGCATGGCGGGCCAGTCGAGGCCGTTCATGCCGGGCTCGTAGTAGAAGTCGCGCTCGAGGCGCCAGGCATCGGTGTAGACCTCCAGCCATTCCGCTCTCGGGTCGAGCAGCATGGTGAGGTCCGCGAGATCGAGGGTGGTGCTGGTGGTGGTCAACGCGGCTGCCGCCGAACCCGAGCGCGCGTCGGTGCGCTCCCGTTCCCGCGAATCGGCGTGGGCGATGCCCACGGAGTTGCCGTGCCGCCAGACCAGATGCTCGCCGTCGACGGCCAGCGCGTACTGATCCACCTCCTCAACAACGTTCTCGACGGTCCGTCGTTCGAAGTCAAAGGCGTAGAGCGTCCGCGGCGGCAGCTCGCGGTACTCGAAGCGGTTGAAGTCGCCCCCCGTGCCGTCGAGAAAATAGACGGCGTAGGCCCCGGCCGCCAGATCTCGGTAGTTGGACGCCGGCACCGGCAGCGCCTCGACCCGCTCCGCAATGCCCTCGAAATCGATCACCACGCGGGGTGGAGCAACAGGCTTTCCGGCGTTCGGGTGGATATCCTCCGCTGCCGCCACCTCGTCCGAGAGCGGTGGCAGCAAAGGGTCGCCACCGGCTTGCAGCGTCAGCGCGTAGATGCCGGCCACATTCTTGGAGACCATCTCCCACTCGAAGTCGCAGAAGGTGGGGTCGAAGCGGCGGTTCGAGACGAAGAGAAGGTGCCGGCCGTCGCGCGTGAACACGGGACCGAAGTCGTTGAAAAGGCCATTCGAAACGTTGTGGGTGGCGCGGTCGGCGATCGAGTACAGATAGACGTTGGCGACGTGGTCGCGTCCGATCTTCGAGTAGGCCAGCCAGCGCGAGTCCGGCGACCACGCGTGGTCCGAGATCGGTTTGGACTCGAGACCGATGTCCATCGGCTCCACCTCGGCCCGATCGACCGTCGTCAGGCGGCCGCTCGCGGTGTCGATGACGAACAGGGTGAGAGTCTCGTCGGTGAATGCGATCATCGTGCCGTCCGGCGACCACCGCGCGGTGTGCGGCCAGCCGCGATCGCGGGAGGTGAGCCGCCGCGGGTCGGTGGCCCCCAGCGGGTCGGCGATGTAGAGCTGGTATTCGCCGTCCCGATCCGAGAAGAAGGCGATTCTCGTGCCGTCCGGCGACCACACGGCGCCGCGGTCGCGGGCGCCCGACGTTTGGGTCAGGTTGCGGGTGGGCCCGGTCTCGAACGGCACGGTGAAGACCTCACCGCGGGCCGAGACCAATGCGCGGCCGCCCTCGGGCGCCACGTCGACGTGGGTGATGAAGTCGGCCACCGCCTTGCGGTAGGGCCGGGTCTCGCGCGGCGCAGTCGGGATCTCGATCGGGATGGGCCGCGTCTCGCCGTCTGCCGTGTCGAGCAGCCACAGGTTGCCCGCAACCTCGTAGACGATCAGGTTTCCGCCCTCGCTGGGCCGGCGGACGTCGTAGTCGCTGTGGTGGGTGATCTGGGTCTGCGCACCGTCGGCGAGGTCGTAGCGCCAGATGTTGAGCACGCCGTCGCGGTCCGAAGCGAAGAAAAGGGCGTCGCCGATCCACATCGGCAGGCGGTCGGTGCCGCGGTAATCGGTGAGCCTGCGGTCGTCGTGGGTCGCGAAGTCATAGAGCCAGATGTCCTGCGCCATGCCGCCGAAGTACCGCTTCCAGGTGCGGTCCTCGCGCGCGATGCGGTTGTAGGCGATGCTGCCTCCGTCCGGCGAAAACGAGCCGCGGCCGGCCTCGTGCATCGGCAGCTCCTCGAGCCCGGAGCCGTCGGGGGCGATCAGGAACAGCCGGTCGAAGCGCGAGTAGGAGTGCCGCGCAGACCGGAACATCACCTTGCCCGACGTCGGGTGCCAGCCAACCACTTCGTCGTCCCCGGGGTGGAAGGTGAGACGCCGCACGTCGGAGCCGTCGGAGTTCATCACGTAAACGTCAGGGTTGCCGTCCATCTCGGCGGAAAAGGCGATCAACGAGCCGTCGGGGGAGAACTTCGGGCTCCACTCCTCACCCTCGTCATCGGTCAGGCGGATGGCGCGGCCGCCGGCGGTGGGCGCCGTCCAGATGTCCTCGCCGTGAACGAAGACCACCGTGTCGCCGTACATATCGGGAAAGCGCAACAGCGGCGTCAGGTCCGCAGCCGAAACCGACAGCGCAGCCAACGCCGCACAGCCCACCACCACCGCAACAGCGGGAAAATACCGAGTTCTCATCGACCCCTCCATCCATCAACCACCCGGCGCCACGCGGCGCCGGACCGCGGCATTTTACCCCTTCCACCCAGCCACACAGCCGATTTCGGATTTCGGATTTCGGATTTGCTCGTGGCCTTCGGCCACGGCGTCTACCCGCCATGAGCGGGTGGCCGATGGCCGGCCCCCTCCCACCCTTCCTTTCCGGCCGTCGGCCACATTCCGCTCCTGACGGGCAGTGCCGGATTTGCCACCCAACCCCCCACCGACTCTGAAAGCCCCGAGTGCTCAGGGTGGGTGGGACCGCGTGCGGCGGAGCGTGCCATCTTCGACATTGTTGGACGCACGAACATTGACCTCGGCAGGTCGATGCGGGCCAACAATGTTGAAGGTGGCAACTCCCGGGAAGCGCGCGCTGAAACGTGCCGCGTGCGGCGGAGCGTGCCATCTTCGACATTGTTGGACACACGAACATTGACCTCGGCAGGTCGATGCGGGCCAACAATGTTGAAGGTGGCAACTCCCGGGAAGCGCGCGCTGAAACGTGTCGCGTGCGGCGGAGCGTGCCATCTTCAACATTGTTGGAAACACGAACATTGACCTCGGCAGGTCGATGCGGGCCAACAATGTTGAAGGTGGCAACTCCCGGGAAGCGCGCGCTGAAACGTGTCGCGCTCGATGGAGGTGCCTGGCTCCCGGCATGATGTTGTCCTCAACATCATGCCGGCGTGCCTGGCATCCTCTCGGGAAGCGAGTGCGGAAACGGGCCCCTCAGCTGTTCGCAGCCAGGATCCGCCGCTGGATCTCGATATTGTCGCGGTGGCCGGTGAGCTTCGCCGTCACCTTGCCGCGCACCGGGTAGCCGAGCAGGTAGAGGTCGCCGATGATGTCGAGGATCTTGTGGCGCACGAACTCGTCCGGGAAGCGCAGATCGGTGTTGATGACGTTGTCCTCGCCGACCAGGATGAAGTTGTCGAGGCGGCCGCCGGTGCCGAGCCCGAGCTCGTTGATCATCGTCAGATCGCGCATGAACCCGAAGGTCCTGGCCGGGGCCACCTCTTCGCGGTAGGCGTCGCACCCGGTAAAGACGAAGTTGTAGTACTGATCTCCCACCGGCGGCGGATAGCTGAGCTGGTAGGACACCGAGAACACGCCGGCCGGTTCGATCACCAGCGACTTCTTGCCGTCGCCCACCTCGTAACGGCGGTCGATGACCAGCTCCTTGACCAGGGCGTCCTGATCGACGACGCCGATCTCCTGCAGCTTGTCGAGAAAGCTCAGGGCCGAGCCGTCGAGCACCGGGATCTCGCCGTGGACCTTGACCAGGAGGTTGCTCACACCGCACGCGTGCAGCGCCGACAACAGGTGCTCGACGGTGCGGATGCTCTCGCCGTTTCGAGTCAGGCTGGTGGCGTAGTCGGTCTCCGCCACCGAGTTCACGTGGGCCGGCATGGTGACGCCGCGCGGCAGCGTCAGGAAGTGGATCCCGGTATCGGGAGGCAGCGGTTGGATGACCATCCCGGTGCGTCCGCCCGAATGCAGACCGAGCCCGTAGATGACGCTCGACTCGCGAATCGTGCGCTGCGGCCGGTCGGTCTTCCGCAAGAGGGACAGGCGGGGCGGCGGGTCGAACTTCACCACCGGCTCGATGCGTTCGCGGCTCGCCTCGAGCACCCCATCGCCCGCGCCCCGGACGGCGTTTCGTCTCGCCACCAGGGCCTCCTCCACCGCCTTGACGGTGCGGTCGTAGGACAGGGGTTTCTCCAGGTAGTCGTGGGCCCCCATCTTGATCGCCTTGACCGCGGTTTCCGAAGTGCCGTGCCCGGACATCATGATGACCATCGCAAAGGGGTCCACGTCGCGCAGCGCCTGGAGGGTCTCGAGGCCGTCCCAATCGGGCAGCCAGATGTCGAGAAAGACCACGTCCGGCCGCTGCTCCCGAAAGAGGTGGAGCGCCTCTTCGCCGCTGGTCGTGGTGATCGTGCGGTAGCCCTCGTCCACCAGGATCTGTGACAGGGTCGTCAGAATGCCGGTCTCGTCATCGACGATGAGGATGAGTTCGTTCATGGTTGTGCCAGTTTGGGCTTTTCCGATTCTCCGGTCAAGGGTGTTTATCCCGGGTGGTTTTCACGGCAATCCCGTGCGGCTTGACCTTCCAAGCGCGCTTCCCGAGAGGAGCCAGGCTGAAGCCAGGCACCTCCGCCGCACGCGGTCCACCCGCCCTGAGTGCTCGAGTCTATTGTGCAGGTGGGGGTGCGGGCGGGAAATCCGAAATCCGAAATCCGAAATTGCTGACTCCCGTCAGCGCGTACCCGAAATTGAGAAGTACCTGGCGTCCGGGTGGTGAAAAACAAGTGCCGAGACGCTTGCTTCGGGCTCCATCATCATGCCGTCAGTGAGCTCGATGCCGATGTCCTCCGGCTGCAGCAGCCGCCAGAGGGGCTTCTGGTCGTCGAGGTCCGGGCACGCCGGATAGCCGAAGCTGTAGCGCTTGCCTCGGTAGCGGGCGGCAAACCGGTCCTTCATGGTCATCTCGGGCGGGTCCGGGAAACCCCACAGACCGCGAAGCTGCGCGTGCAGCCACTCGGCAGCGGCCTCGGCGGTCTCGATGGCGAGCGCCTGGATGGCGTGGCTCGCGAGGTACTCGCCGGCCTGCTTAGCCGCCTGCGATCGTGCGCGCACGCCCTCGCCCGCGCCGACGACGAACACCGCCATGGAATCGCGAACGCCGTTCCGCGGCGGCAGCACGAAGTCCGCCAGACACAGCCCACCGGGTTTCTGCTGGCGTTCGAAAGTGAAGACATGGGCCGGTGCGTCGCTCCCCGGCACGAAGAGGGCGATACGGTCGCCGTCGGGCTCGGCCTCGTAATACCGCCACACTGCGCCGACCCGCATCCACGACCGCACTTCGCTCTTGAGTCCTTCGATCATCGTGTTGAGCTTCTCGGCCTTGACGTCACCCTCGTCGAGGAGCCGGGCAAAGCTGCCCCGCAGACCGAGGTGTTTGCCGTACAACATCTGTGGGTTGATGTACGACCAGATCTCGTCGAGCGACTTCACCTGCGGCCACACGACGCGGTCGAGACGGGGCGGCGGCACAGGCGGCAGGTCTTTCTGCACCGCAGGCGCCTTGGACCTCTCGGTCGGGGCCGGTCGGGGCGTGGGGGCCTTGCGATCGGGCGGATCGACGGGCGCCGGCGCAAGAGCAGGCGCACCCTTCTCCATCAATCGCAAAAGGGTCTCGAGACCGGTCATGGCGTCCGAACAGTAAAGGACGCTGCCGCGGTAGGCCGGAGCGATCCGCTCGTCGGTGAACCGGGCCGACAGCGCGGCGCCGCCGACCAGGATCGGAACCTCGATGCCCGCCGCCGCCAGATCCTCGGCGGTGACGACCATCTGATGTGCCGACTTCACCAGCAGACCCGACAGACCCACGGCGTCCGGCCGGTGCTTGCGCACCGCCTGCACCAGGGTCTCGGGGTGAACCTTGATCCCGAGGTCGATCACCTCGAAACCGTTGTTGGTGAAGATGATGTCGACCAGGTTCTTGCCGATGTCGTGGACGTCGCCCTTGACCGTGGCCAGCACCACCTTGCCGCGAGAGGAGGACGTCTCGGCATCCATGAACTTTTCGAGGTGCGACACGGCCGCCTTCATCGCCTCGGCGCTTTGCAGGACCTCGGCGACGATCAATTCGTTGTCGTTGAACAGGCGGCCCACCTCCGCCATCCCGGCCATCAACGGTCCGTTGATGATGTCGAGAGGCGCCAGGCCCTCCCCGAGCTTGAGGTCGAGGTCGGCGATCAACCCGGTTCGGCTGCCATCGATGATGTAGCCCGCGAGGCGCTCGTTGATCGGTTGTTCGGGACGAACGACCGCCTCCCGTTTGGCGCCGCGGAAGTGCTCGGTCACTCGCGCGACGTGGAAGCCGTGGATGGCGGCGCGTTCTTCGGAGCTCTGCTCGCGCCAATCGCGGGGCGCATCGACCAGGGCCGGGTCGGAGCCGTCGCCGGCGGCCGGCGGGGTGTTGGCGAGCAGCGACTCGACCATCCGCCGCTCGGCCTCCGGGATCGCGGCGTAGCGCTCGAGCCGCTCGCTGTTGACGATCGCCAGGTCGAGCCCGGCCTTGGTGCACAGGTAGAGAAAGACCGAGTTGACGATCTCGCGGGCGCGCACGGGCAGACCGAAGGAGACGTTGGAGATCCCGAGCACGGTGGTGCAGGTCGGGAACGCCTGCTTGATCAGCCTGAGCCCCTCGATGGTCTCCACCGCGCCGCCAATATAGTTCTCGTCGCCGCTCGCCGCCGGAAAGACCAGCGGGTCGAAGACGATGTTTTCCTCCGGTACGCCGTACTTCGCGGTCAGCAATCGGTGGCCTCGCCTCGCGATCTCGAGCTTGCGCTCCCGGGTGAAGGCCTGCGCCTGCGCGGGGTCCTCGTCGATCGTGCCGAAGATCACCGCCGCGCCGTAGCGCCGCAGCAGCGGCGCCACGGCCTCGAGCCGCTCCTCGCCGTCCTCGAGGTTGATCGAGTTGACGATCGACTTGCCCTGGCAGTAGGTGAGCGCGACCTCGACGGCGGCGGCATCGGTGGAGTCGATCATGATCGGCGCCTTGACGGCGCGGCCGAGACGGTCGAAGAGCTCGTGGATCGCCGCCACCTCGTCACTTTCGGTGGACTGCAGGCAGACGTCGAGAATCTGGGCGCCGCCCTTGACCTGGCGGCGGGCGATTTCGACCGCGTCATCCCACTGCTGCGCCGCCACCATCTCGCGGAACTTCTTGGAGCCGATGACGTTGGTGCGCTCCCCTACCAGCAATGGACGGGTGGTGTCGTCGGGCTCCACCAGGTCGATCCCGGTGAAGACCGCGCGGCGCGGCGGGTCGAGGCCGAGGGGGCGCGGACGGCGGCCCGCGACCATCCGGGCGAGGGCGGCGGTGTGGGCATCGGTGGTCCCGCAGCACCCGCCGACAATGTTGAGCCACCCGGCGTCGGCAAAACGCGCGAGCGCCGCCGCGAGCGAGTCAGGAGTTTCAGAGTACCGGCCGTCCTGGTCCGGCAGCCCGGCGTTGGGGAAACACGAAACCGCCCACCGCGAGCGCTGGTGGATGGTCCGCAGGTGGTCGGTCATGAGGTCGGGGCCGGTGGCGCAGTTGAGCCCCACCGCCAGCAGATCGGCGTGCTCGATCGAGGCGAGGAAGGCGTCGGCGGCCTGGCCGCCGAGCATGGTGCCCGAGGTCTCGATCGTGCCCGACACCACCAGCGGCCGCCGCACACCGGCGTCGGCAAAGGCGCGCTCGGCCGCGATCAGGGCGGCCTTGACGTTACGGGTGTCCTGACAGGTTTCGATAAACAGAATATCGGCGCCGCCCTCGAGCAGCCCGCGCACCTGCTCGCCGAAGGTCCACACGAGCTCCGGGAAGGTGATCCCTCCGGTGACCGAGATCGCCTTGGTGGTCGGGCCGATGGAGCCGACCACGAACCGCGGTTTTTCAGGAGTCGAAAACTCCCGCGCGGCCTCAACCGCCAGCTCGGCGGCGCGACGGTTGAGGGCGCGCGCCTCGTCCGCAAGCCCGTACTCGGCCAGCACCAGCGGGGTGCCGCCGAAGGTGTCGGTCTCGATCAGATCGGCGCCGGCCGCGAGGTAGGCCCGGTGGACATCGAGGATGACGTCCGGCCGGGTGCGGACCAGGATCTCGTTGCACCCCTCGAGCTCGACGCCGCCGAAGTCGTCGGGGCCGAGGTCCTTCGACTGCAGCATCGTCCCCATGGCTCCGTCGAGCACCAGGATGCGCTCGGCCATGATGGCACGCACCTCCTCCGTGCGGTCGCTGCCGGCCGCGATGAGGGGGCCTCCGCCAAGCTGGGTCTTTCAATTCGTCCATATCAAGAGGCGAAGAGTAACCGATAAGGCGATGAAGACGCCACCTCACATTGGTCGTGACGGTCGGAGTCTCGTTTCTGAAGGTCCTTCCGACGGTGACATCCCGAGGCTCTGAAGGGGCATTGCCCGAGATTCCGAAAAGCACCTCCGCCGCACGCGGCTCGTTTCCGCACGCCCTTCCCGAGAGGAGCCAGGCACGCCGGCCCGTAGGACGGGCCGGGAGCCAGGCACCTCCGCCGCACGCGCTCCCACCCACCCTGAGCACTCGAGTACTCATTGTCGGTGGGGGGTTGGGCGGGAATTCCGAATTCCGAATTCCGAATTCCGTAATTCGATCCTGCGTCATCAATCAACGGCAGGATCGCCTGCGGTTGTTTGAACGGCGCGATGAGGTACACCCCGGCGGCGTGGTCCGGCGCTTCGCGCAGCATCCGCACGGCCCACTCATAACCGACCCTCTCGGCGTCCGCGCCGGCAGCCTCGAGGGCCGACAGGAGATTCTCCGGCACCACAATGCCTGGCACCTCGTGGTGGAGGCGGAGCGCCATTTTGAGCGACCGCAGAGGCCACACGGAGGCCAGGGTCGGGATCGGCAGTTCGCCCCCGAAGAGCGCAGTGAAACGATCCCACGCCTGCCAGTCGAAGGTGACCTGGCTCATGGCGAAGTGGGCGCCGTTGTCGACCTTGCGGCGCAGGCGATCGGCCTCCTTCTGCGGGTCGTCGGCGGCCGGGTTGACGGCAACTCCGACGAGAAAGCCCGGTGGATCTCCGATCCGGTTGCCGGCGCAGTCATAACCTTCGGCGAGCCGCGAAAGGGACCGCACCAGTTCGAAGATATCCACGTGGTAGACGTCGTGAACCCCCGGGTAGTCGCCGAGCTGTGAGGGGTCGCCGGTGACGGCGAGCACATTGCGGATGCCCCCGCGCCACGCCCCGAGGAGCTGCGACTGCAGACCCATCAGGCTGGCGTCGCGCGGCGTGATGTGGGGCACCGCCTCGAGTCCAGTCCTCTGCTGGATCAACTGACCGAGATAGAGCGGGTCCATCCGCAGCCGCGCCAACGGGTTCGAGTTGATGTCGACTCCGTCGACGTCGGGGTGGGCCGCAATTGCCGCGGCGGCCTCCAGGAGCGCATCGACGTTGGTCCCCTTGGGCGGGTCGAGCTGGACCAGCCGGACAAACCGCCCCCTCTCGAGCTTGGCCGCGAGGGCCGACGACGGGCGCACCGCCTCGGGTGCCGGCACGCTCGACCCGACCGCCACCACGGTCGTGGTGCGGGGCTGGGGGGTGAGATCGCGCACCGCGTTGGCGATCGCCCGGATGTGCTCGGGCCCGGTGCCGCAGCACCCGCCGACCACCGCCGCTCCCAGACCGACCGCCTGTCGGACGAACTGCGCCAGATACACCGGGGTGGCCGGCGGCATCAGGATCCGCCCTTCACGGCGCACCAGGGTCCCGGCGTTGGGCGCAGCCGCCAGCGGCACCCGCAGCTGGGTCACCTGGCGCAGGATCTCGAGGGTCCCCATGGGGCCCGGGGCGCAGTTGACACCGACCGCCAAGAGATCGAGTTCGGCAAGCTCGTCGAGGTACTCGGCCTGCTCCTTGTAGGGGTGGGGGGGACGTTCGTGGGCGAAGGTCATCATGCCGATCAGAGGCAGGTCGGTGACGCTGCGCACCGCTGCCACCGCGATCGCCAGCTCGTCGATCCGGAAAAAGGTCTCGAGGATCAAGAGGTCAGCGCCGCGCCCGGCAAGAATCGATGCCTGCTCGGCATGAGCCAGAGGGATCATCGCCCGACCCTCGGGCTCATCGAGATCCAACACGCCGGCAAGCGGCGCGATGGAGCCGCCGATCAAGATGTCGCGACCCGAGATCTCCCGGGCCTCACGCGCCAGTTTGACGGATCCGGCATTGATCTTCTCGGTGAGGTCTCCCGCCCCGGCGCGTTCCAGCCGGGGTCGCGAACAACCGAAGCTGGAGGTCTCGATGAGCTCCGCTCCGGCTTCGATGTAGGCGAGGTGGATATCGAGAACCGCCTGCGGGTGCTCGTGAACCGCCAGGTCCATGCGCGCGCCTTCGGGCAGGCGTTGCAGAAGCTCCGACCCCATCGCACCGTCCATGACCACGACGTGGTCGGCCAGGCGGCGGCGCAGATCTTCAGCCTTCACAGCGCGACCCGCCCCGCCAGCGTTCCTTCGAACGCGTCCTCGAGGTCGCCGTTTTCTGCCGCCTGTAAAAATGCGTCGAGCGAGCCCTGCCCCACCACCTCTACCTCCGATGACCCCGGACGGGCGTCGGCCACAGCAATCCAGAAGCCCCTGATCCCAACCCTTCCTGCGCACGCAATGTCCCAGTCCCAGTTGTCGCCGACCATCAGACATTCTTCGGGACGTCTGCCGAGAAAGGCGACGATGTCCCGGTAATAGGCCTCGTGCGACTTGGTGGCGCGGCAGTTCTCATAGGCTGTCACGAGGTCGTAGTCGAAGCGGTCGGCCCCGACGCCGCCCCACTCCATGCGCTGCTCGATGGCAGTCCGCGGGAACAGCGGGTTGGTGGCGATCACCACCTGCAGCCCCTGCCGTTCAGCCCACTCGACGATCTTCGGCGCCGCCGGTCGCGGCCCGATCATCGGTTGCAACGAGGGATAGGCCTCGCGGTAGAAACGCCCGAGCAGGGGTTCAAGCACCTCGCGCGGCACGTCGAGCGCCGGGTAGAAGGCGGCGGCAAAGACCTCTTCGTTGGTTGCCCCCGTGCCATCGCCGCGATCCATGGCCCGGGTGGCGGCCAGCAGCTCAGCAATAAAAAGGTCGGGGTCGACGGTCTCCGCCACGAACGCCTTGAGCGCCCCGAAGTACGCCGGGATGAACGTGCGCACCGGATTGTCGATCAACGTATCGTCGAGATCGAGCAGAAGAGCCTTGAGGCCGGTTGTCGTCATTACGGAAGTATAACGATACGAATTCTGAATTTTGGATTTTGGATTTTGGATTCCCGTCCACCCTCCCACCGATATTGAACGTTCGAGTGTTCAGGGCGGGGGGACCGCGTGCGGTGGAGGTGCCAGGCTTCAGCCTGGCTCTCTCGGGAAGCGCATGCTGATACGGCCCGCGATGCGGCGGAGGTGCGGATCCGTCCCGTCCGACGGGCTGCGTGCCTGGAATCCGAAATCCGAAATCCGAATCCGAAATCTCCATGACACAATTGCCGGGTGACGACGTCGATGCTGCTGCTGGTTCCGCTGTGCGCTCTGGTGGCGGCGGCCTATGCGGCGGTGGGGCTCGGCGGCGGCACCGGTTATCTGGCGCTGATGACGCTGTTCGGGATGGACACCGCGACGATGCCCTCGACCGCGCTGCTCCTCAACGTGGTCGTCACCGGCGCCGCCCTGCTGCGGTTCGGTCTCGCCGGTCGTCTGCAACCGCGCCTGTTGCTGCCCTTTTTGCTGCCGGCGATTCCGGCGGCCTTTGCCGGCGGGTTGATCACGGCGCCGCGGCAGATCTTTCTCGGCGTCCTGGCAGTCGGCCTCACGGCCGCCGCAGTCGCCATGCTACGGTCGGCGGGATCGGTCGACGAGCCCTCCACGCCCGCGCCGGTGGTGTTGCTGGCGGTGGCCGTCCCGTCCGGCCTTCTGATCGGTCTGGCGTCGGGCTTTCTCGGCATCGGCGGCGGGGTCTTCCTCGGTCCTCTGGTGCTGCTGCTCGGGTGGGCGGCGCCGCGGGAAGTGGCGGCGATGAGCTCGGCAACGGTCTTCACCCTGTCGGTCGCGGGGCTCGCCGCCCACGGCCTCCGCGGCAGTATCGACCTTCACATCGCCGGTCCGCTGGCCGTCGCCGTCCTCGTCGGCGGTCTCGCCGGCGCCCACCTGGCGGAGACCCGGCTCTCGTCTGCGGCCCTCAAGCGGCTGTTTGCGGTGATCATCCTGGTGGCGGCAGTACGAGCGGCCTTCACTGCCCTGAGCTGAAACCGCCGACACCCCGCTGAGTTCGATGGGTTAGAATGCACGTTTGGGTTCGGCCCACGCGAGGAAACAGATGAACGACGAACAGCGCAGGAATCAACGGCTCGGCATCCTCACCAGCGGCGGCGACGCGCCGGGCATGAACGCGGCCATCCGCGCCGCGGTGCGAACCGCGCTCGAGGCCGGCGTCGAGCCGGTTGCCATCAAAGAAGGGTTCCGCGGCCTGGTTGAGGGCGGTCGTTTCTTCGAACCCATGACCTGGGACTCCGTCGGCGGCATCATGCACAAAGGGGGCACGGTCATCGGCACCGCACGCTCCGACGAGTTCCGGACCCGCGACGGCCGGCTCAATGCTGTCCACAACCTCGTCGAAAACGGCATCAACCACCTCATCGTCATCGGCGGTGACGGCAGTCTCATTGCCGCCGACCTCCTCCACCGCGAGTGGTCCGAGCTCCTCGAGGAGCTGGTGAACCAGGGACGGGTGACTCGCGAGGCCGCCGACCGTCACCCCAGGCTGTCGCTCGCAGGTCTCGCTGCCTCGATCGACAATGACATGGCCGGCACCGACATGTCGATCGGCGCAGACACCGCCCTGCACCGGATCACCGAGGCGGTGGACGCGATCGGAGCCACCGCCGCCAGCCACCAGCGGACGTTCGTGGTCGAGGTCATGGGCCGCCACTGCGGTTATCTCGCCCTGATGAGCGGTCTCGCAACCGGCGCCGACGCCGTGCTGATTCCCGAGGCTCCACCCGCCGGTGAAACATGGCAGCAAATCCTTCCCCGCCGCTTGCGGGCCGGACGCGAGGCGGGGCGCCGTGACAGCATCGTCATCCTCGCCGAGGGCGCGGTCGATAGCGAAGGACACCTCATCACCGCGGAAGAGGTGAAGGAGGTTCTCGAGATTCACATGGAGGAAGACGTCCGGGTGACCATTCTCGGCCACGTCCAACGCGGCGGCCAACCCACCGCGTACGACCGCATGATGGCGACCCTGCTCGGTCACGCCGCGGTCAACGAGGTGCTGGGGGCTTCTGCCGACCCTCCGCCGCAACTGGTCGGCGTTCGCCACAACCGCGTGACCCGGCACCCATTGCGCGAGTGCGTCGACGCCACCCGGCAGGTTGCCGCCGCCATCGACAGCCGCGAATTCAACGAGGCCCTGCGGCTGCGCGGCGGCGGGTTCTCCGACAACCTCGACACCCTGCAGACCCTGCTGCGGTCGCTGCCCAACCCGCCGCGCCCGGATCAGCGGCGCCTCCGGTTGGCGGTGCTGTCCTCCGGCGGACCGGCCCCGGGCATGAACACCGCCACCCGCGCCGCGGTGCGCATCGGTCTCGACGAGGGCCACGTCATGCTCGGCGTCCACGGGGGGTTCCGCGGTCTCATCGACGGCAAGGTGGAAGAACTGGGGTGGATGAGCGTCCGCGGCTGGACCACCGCCGGCGGATGCGAGCTCGGCGTCAACCGCGTGATCCCGCGCGGCAAGGACTTCTACGCCATCGCCCGCACCATCGAGAATCTCAAGATCGACGGCATCCTGATGATCGGCGGCTGGTCGGGCTACGACTCGTGTCTCCGGCTGACCCTCAAACGCGAGGCCTTTCCGGCCTTCAACATCCCCATCATCTGTCTGCCCGCCACCATCAACAACAACCTGCCGGGCTCCGAGCTGTCGGTCGGCGCCGACACCGCCCTCAACGTGATCGTGCGGGCGGTGGACAGGATCAAACAGTCGGCGGTGGCGTCGCGACGCTGCTTCGTGGTCGAGGTCATGGGCCGCTATTGCGGGTACCTGGCGTTAATGGGCGGTCTCGCGAGCGGCGCCGAACGGGTCTACCTCCACGAAGAGGGGGTCACGATCGCCGATCTGCAGTCCGACGTCGAGACCCTGATCGCGGGGTTTCAGAGCGGCAAGCGCCTCGGCCTGATGATCCGCAACGAAAACGCCAACCCCTGCTACAGCACCCAGTTCATGGTGTCGCTCTTCGAGGAGGAGGGAAAGAACCTCTTCGAGGTGCGGCAGGCGATCCTCGGCCACCAGCAGCAGGGCGGCAACCCGACGCCGTTCGACCGCATTCTCGCCACCCGGCTCGCCAAACGGTGCGTCGAGCGTCTGATCGACGAGGTCGAGGCCGGCACCGACGCCGCCCTCGCCATCGGCATCGCCGACGGCAAGGTCGAGTTCTCCGATTTGGAGGCACTGCGACGCCAGGTCGACTCGGAGAATCAGCGCCCCAAACACCAGTGGTGGATGGACGTCCGGCCGATCGCGCGGTTGCTCGCGCAACCGGGACCGAGCGGCAATTCTTAATTCTCAATTTTGAATTTTGAATTCTCATGCTGGCGGCCTCCGTTACAGAATGACCTTCCTATGGGCATTCCCGTGAGGTGAGGCACCTCCGCCGCACGCGGCACGTATCCCAGTGTTCTTCCCGAGAGGAGCCACCCTCAACATTGTCTGACCGAGAGGCGCTCCCGGCGTGCGAGTGCGGGAGCCAGACAATGTTGAAAGTGGCACCTCCGCCGCACGCGGTCCCACCCACCCTGAGCACTCGAGTGCTCACCGTCGGTGGGGGGATGGGCGGAAAATCCGAAATCCGAAATCCGAAATCCGAAATCGAATAAACTATCCCTCCCGGGAGGTCCACATGAAGAACGCGGTTTGGGTCGGCCTGATCACCTTCGCTCTCGCGTGCGGCGGTGCGCCGCAACCATCAGACCCGGTGATCGACGAACCGATGCCGGCACCTCCCGTCCAGGGCACGGTCATCGCGCCCGACGGGGTCTCGATCGCCTACACCATCCGCGGCAGTGGCTCGCCCGCTCTGGTGTTCATCCACGGGTGGATGTGCGATCAGACCTTCTGGGACGCTCAGATGGAGCCTTTCAGTGAGTCTTCCGTCGTTGTCACCATCGACCTGGCGGGTCACGGCCAGTCGGGAATGAACAGGGATATTTGGACGCTGCCCGCATTCGGCACCGATGTCCAGGCAGTGGTCGAGCACCTCGATCTCGACCAGGTGGTCCTGGTCGGCCACTCGATGGGCGGCCCGGTGGCCCTCGAGGCGGCGCGGCTGATGCCCGACCGGGTGATCGGCGTGGTCGCCGTTGACGCCCTGCACAACGCCAACTTCGAGTTCGACCCTGATCGAAAAGCCGTCTTTCTTGCCGCATGGAACCAGGATTTCGGCGGGACCTGCACCCGCTTTGTGACCTCCATGTTCCCTGAGACCGCTGACCCCGAGCTCGTGGACCGCGTCGAATCATCGATGTGCGAGGGCCCCGCAGAGACGAGCGTCGCCCAGTTTCGGCAGTTCCTCGATTACGACCTGAGGGCGGCGCTCGAGGCCGTCGACGTCCCGGTGCGCTGCATCAACGCCAGCCAATTCCCGACCGACGTCGAGGGCAACCGCGTGTACCACGAGGACTTCGACGCCGTCATCATCGACGGCCCCGGCCACTTCCTGATGATGGAGGCGCCGGAAGCAGTTCAACGCCCACCTGCGGGCGGTGGTGGCGGAGCTGAGTCAGCCGCTGTAACGTTCGAGCGTTTCACCCACCCACCTGGCACGCGGGACGCGTGCCCCACAAGGCAGCCGAACCCGGCGCGTTTGTGGGGCAGCCGTCCCGGCTGCCGGGTGGGTGGGCGCGTATCGGGTACCCGGCTTCGCCCTGCGGGCTACGCCGTGACAAGCGGAGACGGGTCGCTACTACTCCGCCAACTCGATCACGAACCCCGGGCGGTCGAAGCAGCCCTTGTCGACGATCTCTCCTCCCTTGAAGAGCGCCCACTGCGGGATGTCACGGTGGTAGGTCCGGGTCATGTGAAAGAGCTGCATCCCCGAGTTGGCGGCCATCACGTACATGGTCTTGGCCGGGTTCCAGGGGTTGGGCACGACCAGGAAAAGCCCGTCGTCTGAGGCGCCGTAGGCTGAACCCTTCCAGCTGAAGTGATCGCGGCCGAAGGTCACTGGCACGTCCTCCGGCATGCGGCCGAAGAAGGAGTTGTCTGACAGAGTGCCCATCACCATGAGGTCGCTCGAGGCGATCTGGTCGTTGTCGATCTCGGCGTCCTTGACCAGCGGCGGCAGGATCTCGATATAGGTGTCGGCCACCATCTCCTGCCAGCGCCGGGCCATGGTGTGGTTTGCCTCGTCCTGGCGCGCGGTGCCGTAGACGATCAGGGTGTCGTGGAACTCGTCGATGAAGTTGTTCCACGCGTAGAAGCTCGGGTGCTCGACGGGGATGTCGTGGAGGGCGTCGAAGACCACCCGGGTCGGGCGCCCGTCGAAGTGAAGCCGGATCGGGTTCTCGCCGTCCACCGTCACCTGGCGCAGCAGACGCTCGCCAGCGACCTCGACCTCGAGGTGGGTCACGAAGCGGTAGGGCGGGCCCTTCTGGCCTACGGTCAGCTCGAGGTCCCACCCGCCGCGCTTGACCTTTTCGACCTCAATCGAGGGCGAGGGCCGTGGCAGACCGGTGCGATCGAGCCACTGGCGGACGAAGGGAGCCAGCACCTTGCCGGACACCTCCTCCGCCACCTCGATGAAATCTTCCGACGTCATCTGCTTGCCTCGGAAACGGTCGTGGGTCGTCGACATGACCTCGAAGAAGACCTCGTTGCCGAGGAGGAGCCGCAGTTGGTGGAGGGCGAAGGTGCCCTTGATCCGGGGCACCAGATACGGCCCATAGCGGTCGTAGGCGCGGTGGGCGTCGACGGCGGCCAGATCGTCTTCGCGCGAGACCGTGTAGAGGTAACGCGCCTCGAGGGCCGCCAGGTCATCGGCAAGCTGTTCGGCGGCCGCCACCGGTTCTTTATCTTCGAGGCCGTCCAGCATCCGCCAGTAGGCCGCGGTGGCGCTGACGAACCAGCCCTCCGCCGGCGCCGCCGGCTCGACGGTGCCCCGCCAGAGGTCCTTCTTGGAGATCTCGAACCCCGATGCCAGGTCTCCGAGCTCGAGCTCCGCATCAGAGGCCTCCGGCTTCGCGACGACTCTTCGGTCGTGTCGCCTTGAGCTGGTCGGCGACGAAGATCGGGCTCACCACCGAGTAGCCGAGGCTGAGGTGAGGCTCCGCGCCCGGCAGATCGGGCAGGTAGCGCCAGCCGGCAGTCGGGAACTTCTCGCGCAGGGTCACCTTGCCGTGGTGGGCGAGAAAGACCATCTGGGCGGCCATCTCGGTGTTGGTGATCTTGCCGTCGCAGGCGTGGGCGCGGTTGACCGGCGACGATGCCCACAACCCCACGCCGGCAGTGACGTCGATCCGACCCTTGTTGGCTTCGTAGAACTCGTTGAACGCCAGGTCCCGGTTCCACGGCGAGAACATGAGATCGAAGGGACGGTCGTCGGGCTGCGCCACGTACTCCTTGCGCACCTCGGGGTCGCGGGGGTTGTTGTTGGCCCACAGGAACCCCGGCGTGCCGAACGGGCTCATGTCCTCGGACGTCCGCCACAGCTTCTTGGTGTGGGTGCCGAGGAGCAGAATGGCCACCTCGCCGGTCTTGAAGTCGGCGATCGGCCAGTCGTTGGTGTACATGCCGTTGTTGTCTTCCCACAGGATGCGGACCACGTCGTCGATCGACGCCGCGTACTGGGCCGCCTTGCGGGCGCGGTTGGACTGCGGCGTCGAGTCCTCCTCGTACGGCGTCTGCATCACCGTGGTCTCGCCGAATGCGATCCCGGCCGAGTTGAGGTAGAAGTCGGCGCCCGAGTGGATGCCGCCCGGGAAGGTGTGGTAGACGAGCCGGTAGCCCTTCGAGGGCTCGACATCGGTGATGACGTTCCAGTGGACGCCGGTGAAGCCGCCCCACATGAAGATCTGACCGAAGACCACGTCGCCGTTCTTGGTCGCCGGCCCGGTGGCGACGAAGGACGAGCACTTGTGCTGGTTGACTGAGATGTCGAGCTCCTCGTCGGGAGAGGCAAAGGCCTGCCCGGTGAGCGAGTTGGGGGTCACCTCGAGAGCGTCCTCGAGCTGGCCGAGATCGACCACCGAGTTCAAAGCGACGATATCGCGGAGGTCGATCGGCCGCTCCCAGACCTTGCCGCCGGCGTCGGCGGCGCCGTCGGCGATGCCCTGCATCTCGGTCAGGTACTCGTCGTCGTACTTGCGCAGAAAGAGCGCGTCGGTCTCGAATCGGATGGTCTGCCAACCTGACGCCGGATCCTCCTTGTGTTGCAGCACGCCGAGCTTGCGGATGTACTCGGCGATCTCGTCGGGCATCAGGGAACCGTACTGGTGGCCGCGCTCGTAGGGCTCGCCCTCGATGTGGACGAAGATCCACCCCTGGTCGTCGTAGCGGAAGCCGTCCCCCGACCAGCGCACGGTCTCGAGCGGGATATAGGCGGCGATGTCCTCGACCCGTTCGACCCGGATGTCGTCGAACCACGCGCTGCCGCGGGCGGTGCCGTTGTAGCCGAGGTGGAGCTCCACCCGGTCCTCGGCGGCGATCGCGATGAAGAGCTGATCCACCCGCGTCCAGTCCGAGTCGCCGCCGACCGCGGAGGAGTGCATGGTGAAAGGCAGAGCCTGCATGCTGAGGCACGCGGGCAGGGCCGTCGGGTACTTGGCCACGGGATCCGAAATCACACCCTCGGTGCGGATCCAGCCGCTCAGACGGTAGAGCTTGCCGACCTCGAGGGCGACCGGGTCGGAGACGGCCGTTGCTTTGCCGTGCCCTCTCACGGCCAGCTTCGCGCTGCCGACGCCGTCGTGCATCGCATCGGTGACGCCCACCAGCTCCGCGCCGACGCTCGACGCAACCACCGCGAGCCGCCAGCCGGCGATCGCCCCACCCGCCTCTAACCGCTCGAAGCCCGGATTGTCCACCTCGACATCAGCCGCGCCAACCAGAGAGCGAGAGCACCCGCAAACGATGGCCAGCTGCAACGACCACGACCTGAAACACCAAACCTTTTCGCCCATTCATCACGAGGCCCCTCCGATTGCGCGCATTCACGAAATTCCGCCCGGCGGAATTGCTACCATACCCGAACCCGACCGGAGGTCCCATGAAACCCTGTGCGCAGGCCCTGTTTGAAGGCATCATCGACTATGCCGGTCTCTTCCCGCCGGCCGCTCTCCCGATGGAGGACGCGTTCTCCCGCTACCTCGCCCACCGGCAGTCCGGCGACGGTTGGATGCTGGCCCGGTTCGTGTGTCCGGCGGGGCGCCTCGAGGAGCTCGAATTCCTGCTGACGGATGATGCGGTCCAAGAAGCGAAGATCGAAGTCGCCGTGCTCGGCCGCGGCGGCGCCACGCTGGATGATTTCGTGAAGGCCACCGATGAGGACGCAGCCCTGATCCGTGAGTTCCTCTCCCGCCAGGAAGGCTGCGCAACGGCTGACGTCTTCGAGGTCCGTCTGCCGGATGCTGGCGGTGCGGCGGTGGCCGTTGAGAAGGCATGGCAAAGCCTCACCGAGAACGGATCGATCTCAATGACGCCGTACTTCGAGGTCTCGCTCCTCGGCGACTGGCGGCCGCGGTTGCCGGCGGCGGCGGCAGCCATCCGCGACGCCACCCGCACCGCCGGTGGTGACCACCGGCTCGGCCTCAAGATCCGCTGCGGCGGTCTCGACGCGGCAGCGATCCCCGAACCGATGGCGGTGGCTGCGGCGATCGCCACCTGCCGCGCGACCGGCGTGCCGCTCAAGGCCACCCAGGGGCTGCACCACCCCTTCCGCCACACCGACGAAAAAGTCGGCGCCGTCGTCCACGGTTTTCTCAACCTGTTCACGGCCGGGGTCTTAGCCCACGCCCACGACCTGCCGGTCAGAAGACTCACCGAGATCATCGCCGATACCGACCCGCAGTCCTTTGTCGTCGAGGCCGACCGGCTGGCGTGGCGCGATCTCGGGGCGTCGGTCGCCGAGGTGGCCGCGGCCCGGTCCGGAGTGTTGACGACTTTCGGCAGCTGCAGCTTTTCTGAACCGCGCGACGATCTCCAGGCACTCGACATCATCGACCACTCAAAGGAGCTCATGCCATGACCCGACCCGACCCCGAACTGCACTCATTCATCGACGTGCCCGCCGGCTCGGACTTCACGATCCACAACCTCCCCTACGGCGTCTTCAAACCGGCCTTCGGGGCGGGCCCCCGGATCGGCGTCGCCATCGGTGACCAGATCCTCGATCTGTCAGTGCTCGCCGACCGCGGACTGCTGTCCGGCCCCGAGTTGGGGACCGCGGCGGTCCTCGGCCTGTCCAGCCTCAACGCCTTCATGGCCCTCGGGCGCCCGGCGTGGCGCGAGGTGCGCGCCAAGCTGATCCGGATCCTTCGCCACGACGAACCGGCGTTGAGGGACGATGCCGGCCTCCGCAACGCCGCCCTGGTGCCGGCTGCGAGCGTCGAAATGCAGTTGCCGGCGACTATCGGCGACTACACCGATTTCTACTCCTCGCGCGAACACGCCACCAACGTCGGCGTCATGCTGCGCGGGGCGGACAACGCCCTCCAGGCCAACTGGCTCCACCTCCCGGTGGGCTACCACGGCCGGGCGAGCTCGGTGGTGGTGAGCGGAACCGACGTCCGCAGGCCGATGGGCCAGACCAAGGCCCCGGACGCCGAGGCGCCGACATACGGACCCAGCCGCCTGATGGACTTCGAGCTCGAGATGGGTTTCTTCGTCGGCCCGGGCAACGACCTCGGCACCCCGATCCCCATCGGCAAGGCCGCCGACCACATCTTCGGGATGGTCCTGGTCAACGACTGGTCGGCGCGCGACATCCAGGCCTGGGAGTACGTGCCGCTGGGCCCCTTCCTGGCCAAGAACTTCGCGACCTCGATCTCACCCTGGGTGGTGACCATGGACGCCCTCGAGCCCTTCCGCTGCGCGGGCCCCGCCCAGAACGACCCCGAGCCTCTCCCCTATCTCAAGAGCCCCGGCAACTGCGCCTACGACATCCAGCTCGAGGTCCAGCTCAGACCCGAAAAGACCGCGGCGGCGGAGATCGTCGCCACCTCGAACTTCAAGTACATGTACTGGAGCATGTGCCAGCAACTCGCCCACCACACCTCGGGCGGCTGCAATCTCCGTCCGGGCGACCTTTTGGCTTCGGGCACCATCTCGGGCCCGGAGAAACACGAGCGCGGCTCCATGCTCGAGCTCAGCTGGCGCGGCTCGGAGCCCATCACGCTGGCCAACGGTGAGGAGAGGAAGTTCCTCGCCGACGGCGACACCGTCATCCTGCACGGCCACTGCGAGGCCGACGGCGTCCGGGTGGGCTTTGGCGAGGTGGCGGGGAAGCTTCTGCCTGCGAACGCATGATCCTGGCGGCCGGCACCGGGAACGAAGACCCCGGGCGCTGACTGGTAAGATGGTCGAGTGACTGACTTCGGAGGCGACCTGCGCCCCAAAGGCCGCCGAAGCGGCCTGAGAGCGGCCCTCGTATCTGCGGTGTTGATTGCAGTTACGGTGACGCTGCTTCACGGGCCGGCCGTGTCATTGACGCTGACTGGTGACAGCTACCAATGGATCCAGCTTGCGCACCATGCGGCGCATCGGCAGGCCCTTCTCTTCTCGGATCTCGATACCTTTTTTCGGCCCTCCACGACCTGGACGCTGGTAGTTGACCGTTTCGTGTGGGGTGGTTTCAACGCCCGCGGCTACCGCACCACCTCACTCGTGCTGCACGGCCTGGTCGCGCTGGCGTTGGCGGGCGCCGGCCGGCGGCTCGGCCTCGGTTCGACCGCGGCCGCGATCGTGGCCCTGGTGTGGGTGACTTCGCCGTTCACCGACGAGTCCGCCTTTGTGGTTGCTTGCCGACACCAGCCGTTGTTGCTGCTGCCCTGGCTGGTGTTGATCGCCGCGTGGCCACGCGCTGGAGCGTCGTGGAGCGGCGGTCGGATCGCGCTTGTGACAGTCGCGATTCTGGCAGCAGCGGCCGCCAAAGAGACCTGGGTCGTGACGCCGGCTCTCGTCGCCGCTCTTGAGCTCGATCGTCGGAAATCGCTGCGCGAAGCCATGCTGCCCGTGGCCCTGGTCGGGATCGCGGCGGCGCTCTACACAATCACCCACTTCCTCGCCTTCCCGACAACCAGATCGTATTTCGAACTCGGGCCCCACATCCTGGCCAGGATCCCGCAACAGCTGGCGGCCTTCCTTTATCTCCGCGAATCCTCACCATTCGTGTTTGGGGTGACCTGGGAGGGATTGTTTGCGTTGGCCGCGGTTGTCCTGATAGCAGTCGCCTGTCTGCGGTGGCGGGTCGAGGGCACCTGGGTCGCGTTGTCCCTGCTCATATTGCCGACACTGCCAACGTTGCTGGTTCCCTACATGCCTCAGCGATACCTGGAGATCCCGTATGCCGGTTTTCTGCTGCTGGTCTCACTGTGGGTCGGCGCGCTGATCGATAAATTGCCGAAATGGCGCTACACCATCCAAGGCTTCACGGTTGTGACTGCGGGGTTGGTGATGGTTGCTGGCGCGTCCGTCGTACGGGCGGATCTCGAGGACTACCGTGCGATGGCCGCGGCCCACGAGGAGCTTCTCGAAGAAGCTGCGGGTGTTTCGAAAGCCGTTGCCAACGGAAGACCTGTCGTGATCGTCCGCGAAGAGCGGTCGCAATCGTTGGTCGAGATCCTCAAGGAGCCCAAGGGCATTCCGAAGTTGCCCTTCACCCGCCATGAAGACCCCTACGGTTTGATCGACAGCGCAGCCCTCTTCGAGTGGGTTCTTGAGGAGGAGGGGACGCGGGTGGAGAGAATCGATGACTGGGACTCCGCTTGCGACGGAGCCGAAGGCGAAGTCGTGGTCCACCGCGTGGGTGGGTTTACGGATGTTGGTCTCACGGAGGATGTGGCGGCAGAGGCGGCGCGCCTGCGAGCGCAACGGGTTCCCCTGAGTGTCGTGCGGGCCGTGCCGATCGACTGAAACCCTCAATATTCGGAATGGTCTCGGCGAAGCGTTCAGGAAACCGGGGAAGACCCTGCGCGTGTGGATGAAGTTCCCGGCACCGCCACCCGAGGTCAAAACCCTTTCTCTCGTCTTGAACGAGACGGACCCCATCGAAGATGTCGCGATCACCGATCAGTAGAATCTGCTTGGGCTGCGGCGCCGCGGCGTTGATCACCCTGGGCCTGTGCTGTGGAGCCGGATCGGCTGCGGCAGCGTCATCTGCTGGCGTCTCGATCGACTGGCAAGATCCCGAACCGCCCGCCGCCCAGGCCCTGGCCGAATCCGTGCTCAACGCGCCGTTCAACAGAGACAAGATCTCGCACCTACGCATGCACATCACGACCCTGGTGGACCGTACCACCGGAATCGAGGGCTTCGAAGTGGCCCTCGATCCCAATCAACTGAGTCTTCAGGATCGCCTGAGCGCCCTTGGCGCCGAAGAGACTGACACCGAGATCAGGATCCGGTTGTCCGGTTCCATCCTCTTCGATTTCGACTCCGCCGCCATTCGCCCCGACGCCGAACGCTCCCTCGGTGAGGTGCTGGAAGTGATCCGGGCCTTTCCCAAAAGACCCATCCGGTTCGAGGTGATCATCGAGAAGGGTTGACCCACTGCCCATTTCCAACGGCGGCGATCGGCGACCTCATATCAGGGCCCCCTTCGAAGACTTCGATGGCGCCAATACCTTGCCGTTCAAAGGCACCGAGCAGTTGCAGTTGCAGCAAATCCGCGCCGGGGCCACTGGTTCCGATACACACTGTGCCGGCCCCGAGCGGGCTCTCACCCTCAAAGACAAGACAACCATCCCACTCCGATTCCGGTGTGAGGCCCGCCAGCAGTGAGAGCACCAGATCGTTGACTGCGACGCCGGGGAATGCGGAAGCCGCCGCTGTTCGATCGTAGACAAAGCTGTAGGTTGATTCGGTCATTTCTGCCTCTTTTGATGCGACGGCGCGGGTCGCGCCATGAGGTCGGCCACCAGACGAAAGACGCGCGGTGAGTTGACCATGCCGAGGTGGGTTGAGGCGACTTTTTGGTGCTCAACGAGGAGGTTGTTGAATGTGTCGATACACGACCGCCAGGCGACGACGCCGTCCGACCGGCTGTAGACGGCGAAGACCGGCACCGTGATCGGCCGGCGCTCACGTTCGATGACCGTGGCCGCGATCTCCTCGAGGTCGTAGCCCTTCTTGAGGTACATCGGCGCCGAGGCGGTGTAGGTGGGGCCGCCGACCACCGGCGTGCCGAGGGTGATGACGCGTTCCACCAGCTCCGGCCGTTCGCGGGCTGCCTCGCGGACCAGGTAGCCGCCGAGGCTCCATCCGATCAGACGGACCGGTCGCCCGAACTCGGTCGCCAGTTTCTCCGTCTGCTCGACAACGGCCGGCACCAGCTTCGGGACCCGGCCATCGTTGCGGCCGAGGCCCCAGCCGCGGGCCTCGTAGCCGATCGAGGTGAGAAGCGACCGCAGTCGCGCGGTCCAGGAGTCGTCGGTGGCAAAACCCGGCACAACCATGACGTACTCGCCGGACCCATGCGGCACGTCCGCACGGACCCGTGAAATCGTGGCCGCGAGGGCCAGCCGCTCGAAGACGACCCGTCCCTCGCGGAGGAGCTCCCAGCGGGCCGGCGGGCGAAGGTCAGCTGGATCAAAGTCGGGCGGGATGCCGCGGTCGTCGGTGAAGTCAGTCATACAGACCGAACAAATCTACACCGTCCGGGTCTTCCATTCGGCTTGGAGCCTGCAGGGGAGAAAGGGGGAAAGGGGGCAGTTCGCGTTTCCCGAAATGTCATCCCGACCGAGAGAGCGAAGCGACCGAGTGGAGGGATCCCTCCGCTACGGCCCTCCGGGCCTCCGGTCGGGATGACAGAAAGGGGCAGTCGCGCGAACGGCAAGGCGTTCGTTTTCCGAAACGACCCAAAGGTGATAAGGAGCGCGTCTCCCTGCTCCCTGCTCCCCTGCTCCCCGCTCCTGCTCCCCTGCTCCCTGCTCCCCTGCTCCCCTGCTCCTCTTCGACCACGCCTTGACAACCGACCGGGATGGGATCATCAATGGAGAGATGAACTCAGTCGTGCCCGGACGGTACTGGAGCGCACTCGCCGACGGTCGGGTGGTGTGCGAGGTGTGCCCGCGATTGTGCAAGCTCAAGGAGGGACAGCGGGGGTTCTGCTTCGTCCGCCAGAATCTCGACGGCGGTGTCGTCCTCACCACATATGGACGTTCTTCGGGTTTCTGCGTCGACCCGATCGAGAAAAAGCCGCTCAACCACTTCTACCCCGGCACCGGCGTGTTGTCGTTCGGCACCGCGGGCTGCAACCTGGCGTGCCGCTTCTGCCAGAACTGGTCGATCTCCAAGTCGCGTGAGACCGACACCCTGGCCGACGCCGCCTCACCGGAGGCGATCGCGAAAGCGGCGGCCGCGTCCGGGAGCCGCAGCGTCGCCTTCACCTACAACGACCCGGTGATCTTTCTCGAGTACGCGGTGGATGTGGCCGCGGCCTGTCGCGAACACGGCATCGCCACGGTTGCGGTGACCGCCGGCGAGATCCTCGCGGAACCGCGGGCCGAGTTCTTCGCCCATATGGACGCCGCCAACGTTGACCTCAAGGCCTTTACCGAAAGTTTTTACAAGAAACTCTGCGGTGGACAGCTCCGCCCGGTGCTCGACACCCTCGAGTACCTGGTCCACGAAACCGACGTCTGGGTCGAGATCACGACCCTGCTGATCCCCGGGGAGAACGACTCGGAGCCCGAGATCGATCAGATGACCCGGTGGGTGGTGGCGACCCTCGGACCCGACGTGCCGATGCACTTCACCGCCTTCCACCCCGATTTCAAGATGAACGAACTCCCGCCGACGCCTCCTGCAACACTTACCCGAGCTCGCCGCATCGCAGTGGACAACGGCGTCCTTTACGCCTACACCGGCAACGTGGTCGACCCCGCCGGCGGCAGCACCTTCTGCCACGGTTGCGGCAAACTCCTGATTGAACGCGACTGGTACCGCCTCGGGCGGTGGAACCTCGATGATTGCGGCCGCTGCCTGCATTGCGGCACCTTATGCGCCGGAAAATTCGACGGCCCGCCCGGCACCTGGGGCCCGCGGCGCCTTCCCGTCCGCATCGGAGGCTGAAGAATCCATGGGCCCCGGGGCTTCCGAAAAAGAAAACGCAAAGGCGCAGAGTCGCAAAGACGCAAAGGGGTCCTACCGACGTGAAACACGGCGAGGTCCTGGCCGCCTTGCGGCCAGGGACCGCTGTGCCGGTCATCGCACCGAGCGCTCGCGTTCGGGTGCGAAGACCGGCACAGCGGCCTGCGCTCTCTGAGAGCGCAGGCCTCGCCTTTCACTTGCTTCATCGATCGACGGTTCAGATCGGATCCACCGCTCACTCCTGCCGACCACCTTCAATCAGCTCGAATGCCTTTGCGTCTTTGCGCGGGTGGTGGGGTGGGTGGCTTTGCGTCTTTGCGTTGAATTCCGCATCTGCTTCAATCTGCGTGATCTGCTGGGAAATCTGGGTGGGTGGGCGGAATTCAAAATTCAAAATTGAGAATTCAAAATTCGCGCCTGGAGAGCGCGTTCTACCAGCTCGGTGATGACGCGATCAGCTCTTCGGCGGCGCTGACGCTCAGGGGCCTGGAGAACCAGAAACCCTGGCCGTGCGGACACTGCATGCGGCGAAGGCGATCGACCTGGTCGGCGGTCTCGATGCCCTCCGCGACCACGCCGATGCCGAGGCTGTTGGCGAGGTTGAGGATGGTCTCGACGATCGCGTGTGAGTCGCCGGCCATCCCCAGCCTGGAAACGAAGGAGCGGTCGATCTTGAGCGAGTCGTAGTGGAAGCGCTGAAGGTAGGAAAGCGACGAGTAGCCGGTGCCGAAGTCGTCAATTGAAAGCTGGACGCCCAGGGCCCGCAGCTCCATCAGATTCTTTACCGCCAGATCGGCGTGGTCCATCACCACGTTTTCGGTCACCTCGAGTCGCAGGCTGCACGGTTCGAGCCCGGTTTCGTCGAGGATGCCCAACAACTCGTCGACCATGTCCGACTTCATGAAGAGCTTGCCCGACATGTTGACGCTGATCCACAGCGGCGGGTCAGCCGGGAACCGGTGCTGCCAACGCCGGGTCTGCCGGCACGACTCGCGGAGAACCCACCAGCCCAGAGGCACGATGAGGCCGGTCTCCTCGGCGATGGCGATGAAGTGATCAGGAAGCACCACCCCACGTTCCGGGTGCTGCCACCGGACAAGGCCCTCGAACCCCACGATGTGCCCCGTCCCAAGCGAAACGATAGGCTGATAGTTCATCAGGAAATCGCCGCGGTGGACGCTCCGCCGCAGCTCGGTCTCGAGCTTGAGCAGGGCCACCGCGCTCTGGTGCATGTCGCGGTCGAAGATCTCGTAGCGGGCCTTGCCCTGCGCCTTGGCCCGGTACATGGCGATGTCGGCGTCACGCAGGATCTCTTCGGGGTTGATGTAACCCGTCGAGCTGTGGGCGATGCCGATCGACGCGGTCACCAGGACGTCGTGCCCGTCGATCGAAAAATTCATGCTCAGGACTTCCTGGATCCTGTCGGCCACGTGGATGGCGCCGCTGGCGTCATCGACGCGGTGGATCAGAATCGCGAACTCGTCGCCGCCGAGCCGCGCCACCGTGTCGCCGGGGCGGAGGAAGTGCTCGAGCCGGCTGGCGATGCCCACCAGGAGCTTGTCGCCGACGGTGTGACCGAGGCTGTCGTTGACGTTCTTGAAACGATCGAGGTCGAAGTACAAGACCGCGAAGTTGGGCTGGGCCCGCCGCTGCAGATCGGCAAGAGCACAGGCCAGACGATCCATGAACAGAACCCGGTTCGCGAGCCCGGTCAGGCCGTCGTGGAGGGCGTCATGCTGGAGCTGGTGCTCGGCCCGCTTGCGGGCCGTGATGTCGGTCTGCGACCCGGCCATGCGGTATGCCTTCCGCTGATGATCGCGAACCGCCACGCCGCGTGCCAGCACCCACAGGTACTCGCCGGCCGCGTTGCGCATCCGATGCTCGAACTCGAAGTGTTCGGTCGCGCCCGACAGGTGGGCGTCGAGGTGGCGCCTGAAGGGCGGCCTGTCGTCGGGGTGGATCCGGTCCAACCACTCCCGTGGGCTGTCGCCGACGTCCTTGACGTCGAAGTCGAGCATCGACTTCCAGCGCGGCGAGAAAAACACCCGATCCGCCACGAGATCCCAGTCCCAGAGGCCGTCGTTGGCGCCTCGCATCGCCAGGGCGTACCGTTCCTCCGAGTCCCTGAGGGCGTCCTCGGCCGATTGGCGCTCGATGGCGTAAAGGATGGACCGCACCAGCAGCCGGGTGTCCGCCTCCCTTTTGATGAGGTAGTCCTGGGCGCCCTCACGCACCGCCTGCACCGCAAGGTCGTTGTCGTCCAGGCTTGTGAGCACGATGATCGGGGTCCGCGGCGCCGCCTCGTTGGCTCGCCGGAAGGTTTCGAGACCAAAGCTGTCAGGCAGCGAGAAGTCGAGCAACACGATGTCGAAATTGCCGGCCTTGAGTTTAGCGAGACCCTCTTCGAGCCGGTCGACGTGGGTGATCTCGACCTTGAGGCGTTTTGAACGACCGAGCTTGGCGCGGATCAGGTCAGCGTGATCCGGGCAGTCCTCCACCAGGAGCAACCGCACCTTCTCACCGCTTCGCACCGGCTTCCTTATTTTCTGATCCACCATTCAAAGCCCCCAGGATGATAGCCGGTCGCTCACGGAATCACATCCCTTTGCCGGGTGATCTCTTCGGAATCGTGAAAAAAAATGTCGTGCCGCGGTTGGGCACCGACTCGACCCAGATCCGGCCTCCGTGTCGCTCGACGATCCGTTTGCAGATCGCGAGGCCGATGCCGGTTCCCGGGTACTCCTTTTCGGTGTGCAGACGCTGGAACATCACAAACACCCGATCCGCAGCCTCCGGGCCGATCCCGATGCCCTCGTCGCGGACCGAGATCTGCCATTCATCGGAGCGCTCCTCGACCCCCACATGCACCCTGGCCGGCGCCTTGTCGACGAACTTGAGGGCATTGGACACGAGGTTCTGCAGGAGTTGTTGCATCTGGGGAAGGTCGGCCATGACCACCGGCAGCTCGTCGGTGGTGATCTCGGCCCTGACGCAGGTGATCTCCTTCCACAACCCGCCCTTGACTTCGTCGAACACCTCCGCGAGATCAACCGACGTGAACTCGCCGCCCCGCGAGTCGACGCGGGAGTAGTTGAGCACTGCGTCCACCATCTCCTGAACCCGCACCGCGCTGCACGCTGCGCGATCGAGGTAGTTCTCCTCGTCACCGGACAGCTTGTCGCGGCAGCTGTCCGCCAACAGCTCGAGGTAGCTCGAGACGACGCTCAAGGGCTGTTGGAGATCGTGCGACACCACGTAGGCGAATTTCTCGAGTTCATCGTTCGATCGGGTCAGAGACTCGACTCTTTCGGCAAGCTCCTGCTGAGCCGCATGGTAGGTGTCGGATCCCTCGATAATGCCCTGGATCTGCCGAACCCCGGTCTGGGCGTTCTCGGACACCCACGACGACACCCGCGCCCACAAAAGCGAGCCATCGGCACGCCGCAGCTGCGTTTCGAGATTGCCGATATAGCGCGCTGACACCATCTGGCTGCGCCAGGTATCGGCCGCCGCCGGCACGGCAAACAGACCGGGAAAGCTCGACCACGCCACCTCTTCGGGGTCGAAGAGGCCGAGCATCGAGGCGAAAGACGGGTTGGCCTCGAGGATCTCGCCGTCGAGCGTCGCCGAAAAGACCCCCACAGGCAGTCCGTCCACCAGCCCGCGATAGGGGGCGTCGCGCGCGGTCGACATCGCCCGTCGACGGGTACGGAAGAAGACCGCGCGAATCGCCGATGGCAGACGAACGAACCCATCGGATGATTTGGCGACGTAGCCGTCGATTCCGAGCCGAAGTGACTCGCTCCACAGCTCCTCACCAATTTCCGCCGTAAAGAGAACCACCGGGCAGTCCGGCTGGACTTCCCGAACCAGACGGGCCACCTCGAGACCGTCGCCCCAGGAAAACCCGGCTTCGGTGATGACGAAGCCGAAGCGCCGCGCCGCCAGCGCACCCGAGAATTCGACCGCCGAACCGACCTCTTCCAGGTCCAGATTGCCGAACTCACCGGCCAAAACCAGCGCCGCGAGTCGGCGGTCGCTCGGGTTCTCGTCAACGAGGAGGATCCTCGGCAGAATCATCATGGCCGTTGCCGCCTTCTGCCGAATACTTTCGGAGTGACACTCGCCCCCATCGTTGACTGCAACGATCTGTTGTGGCTGTAGTCAGGGCGGGTCGACTTCACCGTGATGCCCGGAGTATATCACGAGGATCGCCTGTATTCGCGATGAACACAGTCTCGGAAACAGCTGTCGCAAAATCGTCCGATCAGGTGACCCACACCCCCGGAAGGGGTCAGGTCAGGAGCTCGGCGTCAGCTTCGATGGTGACCCGCCAACGGGGATCGAGCAGACCTTTGACCACGACAAATGTCAGCGCCGGGTAGACCTCACCAAAGAACTCGCCGTGAGCGCGACCCACCGCATCCCAATCGGCTGCGTCGGTCACAAAGATGCCCGTCCGCACGATATCCTCGCGGGTGCCGCCTAACGCCTCGACGGCCTCGAGGATGACTTCGAGACAGCGGGTCGCCTGCTCATAGGCGCCACCTGCAATCGTCTCGCCGTCGGCATCGAGAGGGGCCGTTCCCGAAACCGCAATGTGCGACCCACGGCGCACGGCGCGCGAGAACCCCACCAGGGTCTCGTACGGCGAAGCCGAACGGTACCGCCCGGTCGACGCGGACTGCTTGGTTTTGGCCACGATGGTTGATTGTACCGCCGCCACCAGCGGGGTCAAGAAAAATCGGCCACGACCTGCTCAGTAGATATACAAAGGCCCCACCTTCGACCGGTGGGGCCTTGATTTGGATCATATTACGCTGCTTACCAACTGTGCACGGAGATCCTGCCATTGACGGTTTCGAGGTCCACCCGTGACCCGCCGCCGCCCACCGTTCCGTCGAAACTCGAACCGACGTACTTGCCCTTGGCGACCGCGATGCCGAGGTCGTTGGCGAGGGTCCCGTTGACGCTCTCGGCACGGATGTCGGCGCCGACCGAGGACGCGAGGTAGAGGTCGATCGAACCGTTGACGGTCTCGAGCTCCACGCCCTCGGCGCTGTCGAGCCGATCCACATAGATTTCGATGCCGCCGTTGACGGTCGACAACGACGATTCACCGGCACTCTCTCGAACCACGATGTTGCCGTTGACAGTCTCGGCGCCGACGCCGCCCTGGACCCCGACGATCAAGAGGTTGCCGTTGACCAGATCGACATCGTCGATGACCGCCGAACGCGGCACGGTCAGGGTGTACTCCACCTTCAGATGGCGCTCCCCGCGCTGCGAGTGATCGTGGCCTTCGTCGTCCCGGGAGCCACGAGACGACGGGTACTCGGTGTCGATCCGTACGGCGGACGGCTTCGCGTCGATCTCGACCTTGAGGCCGTCCAGAAGCTCCTGCGAGCTGGCGATTTTGAGAGCCTGCACGCGCACCTCGTCACGGTCCCACACCTCGATCGTCACGTCGCCGTTGACGTTCTCGAGCGAGACCGTCCCGCCGGGCGACAACGCGACGGTTTCGTCGATGGTTGCTTCGAATCGCTCCCAGCTGAAGCCCCAGGCAGCGGCGATCAGCAGGGTCAGGAAGATGATGGCGGCTTTTTCGGATGTTTTCACGACAGACTCCTTTGAGTGGTGTTTCGGTCACCAGATGAGATACCGCCGAGGTCGAAAAGGTTGCCTCGCGTCGCCGCGCCCCTTGCAGCAACGCCTCGAAACCGGTAGCGTTCCTCAGATGACTGGTCCACCCGATGATCCCCACAACTCGACATGGCTCGACGCGGTTCGAGCGGTGCGGTGGCCGCTGGTCGTCGTGGTCCTCGGAGCGCTGGGCTACCTCGTCATCCACCAGATCGGGCAGACTGCCCGAGAAGGCGGGAAAGCGGCCAGCGACATCGCCCGGGCCATCGGCAGCGGGGCCGTCGATATCGCCGCCGCATTCCAGAGCGGAACGATCACGACGACCTTTATCGCGGCCATCCCGAGATTCACGGCCGATAGCGGGGTCAAGCTCGAGCTCGCGTCCTTCAACGCGACCGAGATCCTGCGCACCACCGACGAGCGGTGGGTGGCCTGGGACCTGATCCCTCTCGGCACCACCGTGACCGAAATCCGGGTGCCCGTGACCTACCGCTACCACCTGCGCCTCGACGAGCCCTGGCGACTGGAAGTCGAGGGACAAGCGTGCGTGGTCCATGCACCGAAGATCCGCCCCACCCTGCCGCCTGCGATCGACACCGGCGGCATGGAAAAGTTCAGCGACAGCGGCTGGCTGCGGTTCAACGAGGACGAACAGATGGAAGGGCTCGAGCGGTCGTTGACCAAGGTCCTTTCAGAGCGGGCGTCGGACGCCACCCACCTCGAGATGGTGCGCGAGCGCTGCCGGCTGGAGGTGGCCGAATTCGTCCGCTCGTGGCTCCTCGCGGAAGATCATTGGCGGGACGATCGTTTTCGTTCAGTCACCGTGATCTTCGCGGACGAGACCGAAGCCGCAGCCACCACCCTCCACCCGACGCTCGTGCTGCCGGACCTCGAGCCCGGTTCACGCTGACCCCCTGTCAGCGACCCGCTCCAATCACCGGAACGATCATCCCGACCAAGCGAACGAACCCCCTACCCCCTGTCAGCGACCCGCTCCAATCACCGGAACGATCATCCCGACCAAGCGAACGAACCCCCTTACCCCCTGTCATTCCGACCGGACGAACGAAACCCCTTACCCCCTGTCATTCCGACCGAGCGAACGAAGAGAGCGAGCGGAGGAATCTCTGAGCGGGTTTCCGGAGAGGTGTTGCTTGCAATGCCCGTCCAGAACCTGTCCTGAGTGAGCGAACCGAACTGAAGAGATCCCTCCGCTGCGGCCCTTCGGGCCTTCGGTCGGGATGACAGGATAAGAGACTTCAGTTCGCCTCCCGAAAATACCGTCGGCGCCATCCCAGCGCCCAAAGGTCACGACTGACCCAGTCCAACCCTTCGAGGCCGCGGGTGGCTCGGGATGGAGGATTTCCGCATGTCACGCTACAATCGCGCCATGCAGGAAAACCCGGTTGTTGCCGCCCTCGAGGCGAGTGGAAAGACAATCGCCCCGGTCGTGCCCTTCGATCTTCGCTCGGGGCGGCTCGAGATCTTCGATTTCACCGCAGCCAACACCGAACTCTCCCACCTCGACATCAACGACGTCGCCGGTTTCACCCAGTATCTCTTCGAGCGCATTGCGGCCTCCGGAATCCCGGTGGGGATCGGCCGCTACAATGAGGATCGGGTGCTCTACCGCCACTCGCCCCTCTTCGACGGCACTGCCGAGCGCCGCAGCGTCCACCTCGGCATCGATCTCTTTGTCTTCGAGGGAACCGAGATCATGGCGCCGTTGCCGGCTGTCGTCCACTCACTGGCCGAAAACCAGGGTCTCGGCGACTACGGCCCCACCGTCATCCTCGAACACGAGCTGGGTGACGTACGGTTTTTCACCCTGTACGGCCACCTCAGCCGCAACACCCTCGTCGCACTGGATGCAGGTCGGGAGCTGTCGCCGGGGCAGACGCTGGGCACCGTCGGTGATGTGCACGAAAACGGCGGCTGGCCCCCCCACCTCCACTTTCAGATCATCTGCGAGGAACCAAAAAAGAGGGGCGATTACCCCGGCGTCGCAGCGCCGTCCGAGCGCGAACGCTATCTCGAACTGTGCCCCGACCCCAATCTGATTCTGCGCGTCCCCGGTCTGTGAGCCGGCCCGTATCAGTGCTCGCTTCCAGTGCGGATGCCAGGCACGCGGCCCGCGGCGGGCCGGATGCCAGGCACCGCCGCCGCACACTGCACCTTTCCCCATGCGCTTCCCGTGCGGATGCCAGGCACGCGGCCCGCGGCGGGCCGGAGCCAGGCACCGCCGCCGCACACGGTACAAACCGCCCGGAGCACTCGAGCGCCCCGGAACAGGGTTGGCCGGGCGGGAATTCAAAATTCAAAATTCAAAATTCAAAACTCAACGACCATGGCTCCGGGATGCGCTCGTGACCTCGCGCAGGAATGCCGTTCTCGCCCTGCTGCTGATCGTGCCGGTGCCCAGCCTTGGCGTCCTGGCAGCGATGGTCGCAGCCCCCAGCGCTCTGGGGAAGACAGTCTTTCTGGTCGCGAAAATCTGGCTGGTGCTGTTCCCCGCCGCCTGGTACCTGATGGTCGATCGCGGGCGCCCCAGTTGGTCGCCGCCCCGTTTGGGAGGGATGGGTGTCGGAGCTCTCAGCGGTTTGGCCGTCCTGGCCGCGATCGTGGCCGGCGCCTGGCTGGCGGGGGTTCGGACAATGGACCTGGCGCCGCTTCGCGCGGCGGTCGAGGAAATGGGGCTCGGGAGGCCCGGTGCTTATCTGGCGGCGGCCGCCGGCTGGACCCTGGTCAATTCGCTGATGGAGGAGTACGTCTATCGCTGGTTCATTCTGCGTCAGAGCGAACAACTCTTCTCCGCCACCTGGGCGATTTTGATGTCGGCGGCCGTCTTCACGCTCCACCACATCATCGCGGTGAGCCAATATCTGAATCCCCTCCATACCGTTTTAGCGTCGGCGGGTGTTTTCATCGGCGGGGTGATCTGGGCCTGGCTTTATTGGCGCTACCGCTCGATCTGGCCGAGTTGGATCAGCCACGTACTGGCCGACATCGCGGTGTTCGGCCTCGGCTGGTGGCTCATTTTCGGCTGATTAAAAAACCGCCCCCGAGGGGGCGGTTCGATTGGGGAGTTTCCTCGTTCAGATACGGCGGAGAACAGCGATGCCGGCCGACAGCGCGAGCAGCATCAGACCCGCGAGACCGGCCAGCGGCAGGCTGCTCGCGGTCTTCGGGAGCATCGGCGCGGGTGCGGGTGCGGGCGCAGGTGCGGGCGCAGGTTCGGCGACCGGCATCGGCGCCGGTGGGGCGTCATACTCGTCCGGCTCGTCGACGATCGTCTCGATCTCGTCCTCTTCGATCATGACGGTGACCGGCGGCGCGGCGGCCTCTTCCCGATAAGCACAGACGTTCATGTTCGGCCTGAGATCGAAGACCGAGCTATCCCTGCCGTTGACAATGAAATGGATCTCCGGCGAAACGTTCCTGAAAACCTTGGTTCTGTTGGTGCTGTCGAGACGGACGATGACGGTGTTGCCCATGGTCTTGACAACCCTGCCGCAATCCATCTGCACCAAACCTTCCTGCTGCGCGGTCGCGACGCTTGCGGGCGCCATGAACGCCACCACTACCGCAACCATCACCATCACTTTCAGAACTCTCATCATTCCTCCTTGTTTGCGCCCGTTCGTTGGGCATTGTTTGACGTCGGACGTATGAACGAAAACCTCATGGCCACTTATTCCGAAGGATATACCGATTCAACGTTTTTCTCGCTGTCCGTTGTATTGATCTCCTCTTTCGGCGACGCGTGAACGATAAAGCGCTGCGGCGCGCTGCCGACAAAGTAAAAGGGGTAACAGGTCACCAGGGTGACGGTGGGGCGGTCCCGTGGCTCCAACACCGACACGTCGGAGGGGTCCACCACCGTCAGATCGTCAATGACATAGCGCCGCGAGCCGGCGATCGTCTCGACCACGATCTCGTCGCCGAGTTCGATGTCCTTGAGGCCGCGGAAGAACCCGTCGCGGTGACCGGCGACCGCAAAATTGCCGCCGGTTCCCGGCAGGGCGGTCGATTCGATCCACCCCACTCCCCGGTTGAGGGTTACCTCGTCGGTCCCCGGGAGGACCGGAGCCTCGATATCGACACTGGGAATCCGCATCACCGCCATCGGCAGATCGAAGTCTTGAACAAGGCTCTCCTGGTAGCCGGCGACCCGCTCGTCGGACCACAGAGTGGTGTCGACGGGTTTCGATGAGACGTTTTCAACGGCCCGAATGGGAGCCACCGTCACAACGGTGTCCCGCGCCGCCTCGAATCGAGCAAGATCGCGACGACTCTGCACCGTCGCATGCACCTTGGCGGCAAGCCAGATTCCCACCAGGACGAGGCCCGCGATCGCCGCGGCATACTGGATACGCCGCAACCAGGGTGATGATCGACGGCCCTCAATCCGCTCTCGATGCATATCTCTCAGTATCCCCCTCGATATGTGTGGCGACATCATAACCTATCAGGGCCTCGAGGCATTCCAACCATTGTGATCTCGGTCATAACTGCTCAACGAAAAACGGCGGCGAACCAGGGTTCGCCGCCACCGAGTCTTGGTTTTCGCGGTCAGCCTTCGTGGGCCAACGTCAGCTCCCACAGGGCGAGACCTCCCAGCACCAGGATGCTCATCACCATCACCAGAGTCGGAGATCCGGCTGCACGCGGCAGGCCCGCCGCCGCAGATCCCAGGTTCAGCCCGACCACAAACTCTCTGACCACGGCCCACAGCCCGGGAGCAAAGGCGAGTCCGATTGCGGCCACCACCGCGATCGTCGCCCGTTGCACCCAGACAATTCCCCGGGTTGCGCGCCGGAATTTGTCCTCCCTTTCCGCGAGCTGCGCCCGCAGCCAGATGATGCCGGGATCAGGGAGGGGTTTGGTGAGGTTCATGAGCTCCTCGGCGTCAGTCGCCATCGCCGCCACAACCAACGTGAGCTCAGCGCAGGTCATGCAGCCGTCGCGATGGGCCCGGAGCTCGGCAGTCCACTCGCCGGAGGTGGCGGCGGCGGCCACGGCGTCCTCGTGGGCGCAGGAATGACTCTTCATGATGCCTCCCCACCGGGGTGCAGTCCCTTGTTGTGGAGTTTCTCCGCCAACCGTTGGCGGGCTCTAAACAGCATGGATCGGATGCTCGCAGTCCGCAAGCCGAGGGCGGTCGCGATCTCCTCGTGCGAGGATCCTTCCACGTAGGCCAGCCACAACATCTGCCGGTCATTCCGAGACAGCTCTGACATGGCGCCGCCGACGTCGGATCTGAGATGGACGGCGTCGTCGTGGCAAGGCGAGTCGTCCCTTTCCGGCACCTCGTCAGTCTCCGGCCGTTTGCGTCTGAAATGGTCGCGCATGGCGTTGGTAGCGATGCGGAAGAGGTAGTTCTTCCTGTGGTCCTCGTCCTCGCCCTCGAAGCCCGAGCGGAGGAACCGCAGGTAGGCCTCCTGAAGCAGGTCATCCGCAAGCGTGAGATCGCCGCACGCCCGGATCAAGTAGGCCCGCAGCGGGCGTGCGGTGCGGTGGTAGAGGCGGTGAAAGGCCGCCTCATCCATGATCGCCGCCGCCGGTGAGTCCACCACGTGGGACCGGGGTAGAGAAAGTACCATCGAAATCATCGCCACGAATTCCCACGCCGCCTACGGTATCAAGCCTCGTCGCTCGCGGAACCGTTGACCAGCCCCCATTTCTTTGAAAAGAAATAGGCCGCTCCACTCGATGCCAGGAAACCCAGGCCGAGACAAAGACCGAGCACACCGACGACCGTAAAGGCCTCGAAGGTGTCGGGGAGCATGCTCCGCAAGAACAGAAAGCCCACCGCCAGCAAACTCAAGACCGCTCCGGCCTGGAGGGCGCTGAGGATCCGGCCGTACGGATTGGCGCGGTCATGGGACGCCGCCGCGAACATCTTCTCGCTGGCGCCGCTGCGCAGATATTCGAGGGCTTCCGGCGACGCACCCAGCTTGTCGAGCAGCTTGTCCTGGAGAGCATAATGGTGCTTCATATGGGACCTGGTCTGAAAAAAATTGAGCATCGTTTTGAAAGCCCAGCCAAAAATCACAAACATGGTGGGCATGACGATGATCATGATCATGGCTTCTTCCTGTTGTCCGTTCATGACGTCCTCCTCGTGTATCACTCACCACTCACTACGTGACAGCGGTCACGATGGTTAGCAGCTCCCGTGCTATGATTTCGCCACCGATAGATCAGCAGGGAGATCACCATGAAGAAGTCCATCATGCGCGCGACCGTTCTGTGTGCCGCCACCGTTCTCGTCCTGGCCTCGACCACAGTTTCCGCCGAGGACGACTGGAAGTCGCTGAAGCAGGAATCGAAAAGAATGAAGATCGACGAGACGGCACAGCAGTCCCTCGACACGCTCTTCGCCGACAACGCGAAGGCCAAGGAC
Organism: Candidatus Sulfomarinibacteraceae bacterium; assembly: GCA_963741385.1. Lineage (GTDB taxonomy): Bacteria > Acidobacteriota > Thermoanaerobaculia > Thermoanaerobaculales > Sulfomarinibacteraceae > Sulfomarinibacter. The sequence continues at coordinate 1,637,357 of CAVUHO010000010.1, read as the reverse complement.
CTGTACGACAAATCCTACGGCTGGGCTGTGTTCGACAACCTCAAGCTGGCCTTCGGTTTTTCCGGCGGCGGCGGCAACGGCGTGGCGGTGCAGAAGGAAACCGGGGAGAAGACCTACATGCAGATGGGCACCGCCGGGGTCGGCATCGGGCTCGGCGCCAACAAGTACCAGATCGTCTTCCTGTTCCAGGACGCCCAGACCTTCAACAACTTCGTCGAAAAGGGCTGGCAGGCCGACGCCGGGGCGACGGCAGCGGCGGGCACGCACGCCGCCGACGCCAAGACCGACTTCACCAACGGGCTCGCCATCTACCAGATGACCGAAAAGGGGCTGATGGCCAACGCCGACATCGCCGGCACCAAGTACTGGAAGAACGACAAGCTGAACTGACGTTTCGACGTTCAAAGCTCAGTTCATCCCAGCTTCGGTGAGAATTTATAGGGACGAAGCAACAATGTCATTCCGAGCGAAACCGAAGGTCGAGCCGAGGAATCTCAGGGGTGGCTCGAGGCGGACTGTATCCATGAGCCCCGCCCAGATCCCTCCACTCGGTCGCTTCGCTCCCTCGGTCGGGATGACAGGATACTTATTGGCAATTCACTAGATTGATCGCATTGGGTCCGCACGGACTTCCGAATGAAACGAACGTCTGAACCTTTACCAATATTCGGTGGTGACCGTGACCGGTCCGTTGATGCGGGCGCAGCAGGCGAGCCGTTCATTGTCGCCCGCGTGCAGCGAAGCCAGGACCTTTTTCTCCTCGCCGTAGGCGGGAGTGAGGTTTTCGAGGCCATCGAGGATCTGTACCCGGCAGAAGCCGCACAGGGCGACGCCATTGCATGACTGGCCGAGCGGCAACCCGGCCTGAAGTACGGCATCCATCAATACGGAGTCGTGAATAACTTGAACCGAGCGGCCCGATGGTTCGAACCGGACGGTGGCAGTTTTCATGTCAAACCCGGGATACGCCATGGACTCCTCGCTTCACCTATCGAACACGATCTCTGGAATCCGAATTCCGAATTCCGAATTCCGAATTCCGAATTCTACAAGAGGTTGCGTTCCCTGGCCGCACGTTCGAGATCTTCGCGGAAGTCGGGGTGCGAGATGTCGATCAGGCTGCGGGCACGCTCGCGGATCGAACGACCGAAGAGGTTGGCAACGCCGTACTCCGTCACCACATAGTGAACGTCGGCGCGAGTCGTGACAACGCCAGATCCCGGGATCAGGGTATTGACCAGCCGCGACAACGTGCCGCCTTTGGCGGTCGACGGCAGAGCGATGATCGGGACGCCGCCGTTTGACCGCGCCGCACCGCGGATGAAATCGAGCTGACCGCCGAACCCCGAGTAGATCATGGTGCCGATGGAGTCGGCGCAGACCTGGCCGGTGAGATCAATCGCCAACGCCGAGTTGATGGCCACCATCTTGTCGTTGCGGGCCACCACGTAGGGGTCGTTGACGTACTCGTTGGGGTGGAACTCCATGAACGGGTTGTTGTCGACGAAGTCGAAGGCGCGCCGGGTGCCGATCACGAACGAGGCGACGATCTTGCCGCGGTGAAGGCTCTTCTTCTCGTTGGTCACCACGCCCGCTTCGAAGAGATCGACGAGACCGTCCGAGAACATCTCCGTGTGGACGCCGAGGTGTTTCTTGTCGCCGAGAAAATCGAGCACCGCGTCGGGGATCTCGCCGATGCCCATCTGGATGGTGGCGCCGTCGGTGATCAGAGAGGCGATGTTGCCGCCGATCTTGCGCGCCACCTCGGAGACCTCTTCGGACATCGGGTGTTCGATCAGCGGCACATCCACTTCCACGACCCTGGTGAGTTTCGAGACGTGGACAAAGGAGTCGCCGAGGGTGCGCGGCATCTGCCGGTTGACCATCGCGATCACGGTCCGGGAGTGCTCGACGGCGGTCTTGGTGGCGTCGACACCAACCCCGTAGGAGCAGAAACCGTGCTCGTCGGGCGGTGAGATGTGGATCAGAGAAACGTCGATCGGCATCTGGCCGCGCGAGATCAGGGCCGGGACGTCGTGCAGGTGGATGGGTACGAAATCGGCCCGCCCCTCGTTGACCGCGGCGCGGACGTTGGCGCCGGTGAAGAGGGACCGATGGCGGAAGTGGCCCTCCATCCCGGGCGCCACATACGGCGCCGGGGCGAGGGTCAGGATGTGAACGACTTCGACGTTTTCGAGCTCCTGAGCGCGCGCCACCATGGCGTCGATGAGCAGGGTCGGGGTGTTGCATCCCGGGTGGATCCACACCCGGTCTCCGGACCGGATGTCCTTGACCGCGTCGTCCGCAGTCGTCACGCGTTTTCGGTAGATACTGTTCCAGTCCATCGCGCCCCCTCAGTCGCCGTCGATTGAGTGAAAGGGCACGTTGAAGATCTTCGCTACGCCTTCCCGAACACAATGGCCGTCATAGGTATAGGTACCGCGGTGGATGGCCGGGTTGTCGCGGATCGCTCGGTCGAACCCCTTGTCTGCGATCTCCTCCACGTAGGGCAGCATGGAGTTGGTGAGCGACCGCGTCGACGCCCGCGAGGCGGCGGAAGGCAGGTTGGGCACGCAGAAGTGGATGATCCCGTCAACCTCGTAGGTGGGGTTGGAAAAATCGGTGGGCCGCGAGGTCTCGCAGCACCCGCCCTGGTCGATGGAGAGATCCATGATCACCGAACGCGGTTTCATCAGTTTGAGCATGTCGCGGGTGACCAGGATCGGCGTCCGCTCGCCGTGCACCGCCACCGCGCACACCAGGATGTCGGCAAAGGCGAGCGCCTTTTCGATCCGCGCCCGGGTGGCCACCATGGTCGGGATCTCGTCGAAGGTCATTTTCTGAACCCGGCGCAGCGCGTTGATGTTCTTGTCGAGCACCACCACGTGGGCGCCGATGCCGCGGGCGAACTTCGCCGCCTCGCAGCCGAGGGTGCCGGCGCCGAGAATCACCATCGTGGCCGGTGGGATGCCGGGCGCGCCCCCGATCAGCAGGCCCTTGCCGCCGAAGTCGTTGAGCACCAGCCCGGCGCCGATCGTCACCGCCAGCCGCCCGGCGATCTCCGACATCGCCTCCAGCACCGGTGCGTGGCCCTCGTCGTCTTCGAGGATCTCGTAACCGACCGTCGTCACACCGCCCTCGAGCAGCTTCTTGAAATAGTCTTCGGATGCGACCGCCAGGTGCCAGGCCGCGATCACCACCTGTCCAGGCTGATAGCTCTCGCACTCCTCGGGGGTCGGTGGCGAGAGGCGGATCAGCATCTGGGAGCGGAGGCGGACCTCCTCATCCGAATAGACCACGGTCGCGCCGGCAGCCCGGTAGACCTCGTTGGGAAAGCCCGCCTCGAGCCCGGCATCATTCTCGATGTAGACCCGGTGGCCCTTTTCGGTCAAAGCACGGACCCCGCCCGGGGTCAGACCGATGCGGTGCTCGAAGGGTCTGCGGTCCTTGATCAGCCCGACGTCCATGGTGCCTCCCAGCAGCCCTGCATTTCATCACATCCGCCGCGGCGCGGCAATGCGCGCCCAGAAATTGTTCCAACGTTTCAACGTTAGAACGTTTCGCTCCGCGCGACCCTCAGACTCCGAGCGCCCGGAGGCGATCGCACACCTCGGTCTGGGCCGATGCCGGCACGACGAGGATGAGGCGGATGATCAAGGAAGGGCCGACGCGGGCCCACTCCGAGGCCATGCTCCAACGTGCCGCAGCCGTGTTCAGGAGCCCCTCCGGTTCGCCTTCGCCCTCGGGATCGCAGATGAAGCGGTCCACCACCCCCGCCAGCGCCGTCCCCCGCCCGAGCGTCAGCCACACCACGGTCCTCCCGGCCACGGTTCCCTGATTCAGCGCCAGATAGAACCGCTCTCCGAGCTCCTGCAGCTGGGGGCCGACCGGCAGCGCCACGGCCTCGTCGTCGAGAGGCATCCGGTAGAGCATGTTGTAGACGTCGTCCGGTCGCCTCAGAGCCTCAGCGATGCGGATCACGGCGTCCGTCACCCGCCGTCGAAAACCGCGTTCGCGGGTCAGAGGCACGTCGAGTACGGCGTCGATCCTCCGCTGTTCGTCACCGGCACCCCCCTTCCAGGGCATCTGGGAAATCGATGTCCGGATCTCGTCTCCGCGACGCCAGCACCGCCAGCGATGGATGACCAGAGCAAAGGGCGAGATCACCGCCAGCGTCGCCAACCCGGCAGCCGTCGCGAGACAGCCCCGCGGTCCGGGCTGCCGCAAAGCGTCACCAGTTTCAATCATCGACAAAATAGGGGCGCAGGGTGAGGAGATAGGCCAGCATGGATCCCCACACGGCGACCCAGAACAGAGCAATCACCCAGGTCCCGGGCCACGGAATCGAGCCCAGGACTCGCATCTGCTCATCGGCGAGCCGCAACCCGCCGAGAATATCCTCCGGGGTCATCCGGATCGACGTCATCATGGTCGACGCCGCGGCCGCGACCGTCGCCGCCACCGCTCCCCACCAGGCCCAGGGCCGGCGCCGGCAACTCCCCCACGCCAGCCCGGCGCAGACCACGCCAACCGCGATCCACGGCACCACGCCTGCTGCGCCCGAGAGCAGCGCCCCGAAAAACGGAAAGGCCCAGTTGTATGCCGGCATCGCCACCACCGAGATCGCCGCCATCCCCCACACCACCGACAGGGTCAGGATGCGCGGCGGGCAGTCATCGGTGAACTGCGGTCGCGGGTCGCGCGCGCGGCAGGTAGCGATCACGTCCGGCGAACGATAGAAAAGCACGAAAGCTCCGGGGAGCACGACGTAGATCAGGCTGACGATCGCGAGGGTGACCGCGCTCGCCACCAGCAGAGCTTCGGGTGGAATACCAGCCTCGGCGCCGAGACCCTGCACCAACCCGGGCAGCAGGAACCCGGCGATCAACACAGTGCAGATTCCGGTCATGAGCCAGATCCGCGAGATCGCCAGCATCAGGTCGCACGCCCAGCGGCGGGCCCGGATCGCACCGATGCCGAGCCAGACAAGAAGACCCGCCACGATCGCGTAAATGCCGAGCAACGGGACTGTCGACCGCAGGGTGGAGGACCCGCTCGCCCCCCCGCCGGAAACCCACAAGGCGAGCAGGGCCAGCGGCACCATGAGCGCGAGGAATGCGCCGATCAGGATCTCGATCACCCCGAACACGACCAGCCCGAGACTCCGGTCGCGGTATGTGTCGTCTGTGCCCGGCAGTGTTTCGTAGCCTTGTGGGTTCATCGTGCCGCGAGCATATCCGCGGCCGGTGGGAACGGCAAGAAGGGCGAATCGGAGAAACCGCAGATAGCGCAGATCGACGCAGATCCATCGCAACGTCGCAACCACGAAGACACAAAGACCCAAAGTCGTCACAAAGGCCCGGCCCAAGAATTCAACGCAAAGGCGCAAAGACGCAAAGACCCAAAGGGATCGGCGCTTACTTGGTCGATTCGAGTGGCCAGACCGGCAGAACTGGCGGCGATCGAAGATCGCCGTCTCCCGGTGTGAAGACTGACGTCGTTGGAACCAAGCCTCCACCGCCGTCAGTCTTCACACCGGCGCCGCGCCCGGGGCGCGTCGGTTCTGCCTCGGGCAGTTGTTTCTAGGGAGGGGCCGCCAGCCGTTTGGAGCTGGTGAGAGGCGAGCCCAGCGCTCTGAGAGAGCGCAGGCCGTTGGAACGGACAACCGGCGCCGGATGCGAGTATCCGCGCCGTTTGTTCGCTCCATCGGTCCCCGGCCGTATGACGGCCGGGATCTCGCCGGCGTCAGTAGTCGGCTTGATCCCTTTGCGCCTTTGCGCCTTTGCATTTTATTCCGGCGGACGGGCGGGAACCTCAGATTTCACGAGGATGAGATGACGTTGGCCAGGTCTTCGGGGGACGCACCGAGTGCGAGCAGCGAACGGACCATGAGATCGATGGACACTGAAGGGTCGGCCCCTTCCATCTTGGCCACCCGCGACTGACTGGATTTGATCATCGCTGCAAAGGCCGTTTGGGACAGCTTCTTACGCCTGCGCCGCAACCGCAGGTTTTCACTCAGCCGAAGCTTCATCTCGATATACGCTGCCTCTTCAGGGCTGAGCTCGAGAAACTCATCGACCGACCCGACTCTCCAACCCTTTGCTTCCAGGCGTTCTCTTTTTTCCTTACGCATCGTCGTACTCCTTGAGCCTCGATTTGCAGGTCGCGACTACGCGCTTCGAGGTCTGTTTCGTTTTCTTTTCGAACACGTCAACAATGATCACGGCATCTGAATCGAGTCGGTACACGATTCTCCATGTCAGATTCTCATCGATGATCCTGAGTTCGTGACATCTCGGACCAATCGACGGCATTGGTCTCGAGTGCGGCAACGGGAGCCGTTCCGCCCGCTGCAATCTGCGAAGCAGGAGTCCCGCCTCGAGACGGGCGGCGGTTGAAAAGGGCGGCGACTTGACCTCACCGCGAATCCAGACAAGCGGTTTGTCACCCGGTCCCATCGCACATTCAATTTATGTCAATTTTGACATACTGTCAACCACGCCACACAACTGGTCCACAGATCACCCAGATCGACCCGGATATTGGATCTTGGATGTTGGATCGCGCCCACTCACCGGAGTTTTCCATAGATCCCTCCGCTTCGGCCTGCCGGCCTTCGGTCGGGATGACAGAAATGGGGGCTGTGCCGGGCCTTCGGTCGGGATGACAGAAATGGGGGGCTGTGCCGGGCCTTCGGTCGGGATGACAGAAATGAGGCATCAAACGGTTTTCCTCTGGTCCGGATGGCAGGCGGGACGCCTGCCCCACAAAAGGGCCCGGACTCGGGATGATCACTTGGGCCTATCGTCTCTCGAAGTTCCACAAATACCCCGCCAATCTCCGCAGGTGCCAGGTCCACACGTTGGCAATGCCCAAGTCAAAAACCCCGCCCCTCTGAAATCTGCAAGCGCGAAGCGCGCAGATTTCAGAGGGTGGGTGGGAGGGGGGCGGGGGAGGGCCGATAAGGGGCGAGATCAGGAGGCCCGCCACCAAGCCCGCCCGGCGCGACTTTGTCGCGCCCGGGCGCTCAGATCAGGTCAGAGGAATGCTTGCTTTCCCTGACCTGATCTGAGTGACCGTAGCCGCGGGCCCCGGGCCCGCGGCGGGCGGGCGCTCTCCACAAACGGCACTCCCTACGGCGATTCGGCTTTCAAGCGAAGCGCCTCCACCCGACTCGAACCGACGCCCGGCACGACTCTGGCAGTCGGTCGCCGTGGCTCTGCGACGCCCTGGAGTGGTTGGGTGCGCCGGATGATCTTGAGCCCGCGCCCGGTGAGATACAGGCTCCGTTCATCGCCGACGGCCGAAACCGGCCACACGCCGGTGGCCGTCGTCTCAGACGTCCAGGTGAGTCCGTCGGTGCTGGTGAAGACGACATCCCCGCTTGAGCGGGAAACGGCGACGAAGTGGGTCCCTGTCCACGTCACATCGTCGAACCCCCGTGTCGCCGTCTCGGGCAGGGCGGCCTCATCCCACGTGACGCCGTCCACGGTCGAAAGGACCAGCCCGCCGAGTTCCGAACGCCCTCCGACGGCAACAAGTCGATCAGAGTTCCATGCCATGTCCTCGAGGGTGACGCCCTCCTCGAGGACGTGCGGCTGCCAGACGCTTCCGTCGGCGCTGGTGAAATACTGGGTACCATCCCCCACCGCGACGAAGAGCGATCCCGTCCACCCGACCGTCCACAGGTGCCCCTCGAAATCGAAGTAGTTGTACGACCACTCCTGGCCGTCGGGGCTGGTCAGAATGACCTTTCGCCCAGCCCTTCCCACCGCAACGAAGAGCGATCCGTTCCAGTCGATGTCGAAGAGATCGAGGTCAGAGTCCAACAACACCTGAGTCCAGTGGACGCCATCGATGCTCCGAAACACCCCTGTGCCTCCTGCCGCCCAGAAGGCAGAGCCGTTCCAGATCACGGCGTTGAGCTCCGACTCGGCAGGTGAATAACGGCGGGCCCAGTCGGTGCCGTGGTGGCCGGTGACGATGATCCCGCCCTCGCCTACACCGACAATGGTCGAACCGTCGGTTGCGAGCTCGTTGATCTCCCAGGTGCCCGAAAGGTCGAAGGACTTCTCACTGAGCTGCGTCCACACCGACCCATCAGCGCTCGACATCATGAAGCCGTCATCGCCTACCGCGAGGTAGCCGCCGCCGCTCCACGCCAGACCGGACACCGGCGACTCGGTGGTCAGATCCTCAATCGACCATGAGTAGCCATCGGGACTCGTGCCGACTATGCCCGGGCCGATAGCCACGAAGCCGTCGTCACCCGCGGCCACGTTCCTGATCGAACTGGAACCATCGTACGGCGCCTCATTCCAGGTCGCTCCGTCGTCGCTCACCAACGCCTTCCGCCATGAGCCAACCGCCACGAAGCGCCCGTCGACCGCAGCGATCGACTGGGGCGCGCAGAATTCGCATTCAAAGTTCTCGACCTGCCATGTTTCGCCGTTCTCGCTCGAGAAGTACGAAGAAAGCCCGAATCCCATGATGTCGTCAGACCCGATAGCCACCAGCAGGGAACCGTTCCACGCGACATCGTCCATGGTCCAGGTGTCCGACGCGACTTGCTGTTTGGACCACGAGAGCCCGTCCGGGCTGAGCAGCACGTGGTCCCCGATCCCTACCGCCACAAACCGCGACCCGGTCCAAACCACGGCCTCGAGCGTCAGGTTATCCTCGCGGTGGCGTTCGACCCAATCCAATCCATCCTCGCTGGTGAGGATCACTCCCAGCCCCGGGCTGAACTCGAACCCAACCCTGCCGCCGACCGCAACGAAGAGCCCGTTCCCCCACACCACATCCATCAGCGAGTATCCGTCAGCGACGTGGCTGGTCCGCCACTCACCGCCGTCCACCCGGGTGACCACCATCCCCTCGCGGCCGACAGCGACCGTCACGCCATCGCCGATGGCGGCCGCAAACAGATCGTGACCCTGGGGCGTCGGCGTCACCCACTCCCACAGCGCATCCCCCGCCCAAGCGGGCACGGCAACCAGGCAGCAGATGAGAAAAGGCAACAGACGACGAGACATTTGATCTCCCAGAACAATATAGTCCCTCCCGTTCCATCTGCCCAGAGATCCCTCCGCTACGGCCCTCCGGGCCTTCGGTCGGGATGACAGATAGCAGGGTTGTGCCGGGCCTTCGGTCGGGATGACAGAAATGAGGGGGGTGCTGGGCCTTCGGTCGGGAGGGCAGAAGTGAGGCCTTGTCGTGCTCACCTCCGGTCCAAGTGGCAGGCGGGACGCCTGCCCCACAAAAGGGCCCGGACTCGGGATGATCACTTGGGCCTATCGTCTCTCGGAGCCCCACAAAAATCACCACCGCTCTCCGCCAGGTGCCTCGCGTTGACGTTGGCAATGCCCAAGTCAAAAACCCCGCCCCTCTGAAATCTGCAAGCGCGAAGCGCGCAGATTTCAGAGGGTGGGTGGGAGGGGGGCGGGGGCGGGTCGAAAAGGGGCGAGATCAGGAGGCCCGGCAAAAGCCCGCCCGGCGCGACTTTGTCGCGCCCGGACGCTCAGATCAGGTCAGAGGAATGCTTGCTTTCCTCTGACCTGATCTGAGTGACCGTAGCCGCGGGCCCCGGGCACGCGGCAGGCGGGCGCTGCCCACACCAGGCACTCCCTACCGCAGCTTCCACTTCATGCGGCGATCCTGCATCCAGCGCACGCCGAGAGCGTCGCGGAGGCCGGAAAAAGCGCGGTCCCAGGTGCCGTACTTGCTCGAACCAGCCACCCTCTCGGCGTGGCGGACCGGCACCTGGAGAACGGTGAACCCCTCCATCCGCAGCAGGGTGGGCAGGAAGCGGTGCATGCCGGTGAACATCTTCACCTGCCGGATGGCCTCGCCCCGAAAAACTTTGATGGGGCACCCCGTGTCCTGAATATCCTCCCGCGTCAGCCGGTTGCGGACGCCGTTGGCAAACCGCGAGCTGAACTTCTTCCACCCGGTGTCGCGGCGCTCGGCGCGGATGCCCACCACCGCATCGACCCCCTCACTTTCGAGCGTGGCGATCAGCTTGGGCAGGTCCTCGGGGTAGGTCTGGAGATCGGCGTCGAGCAGCGCCACCAGGCGGCCGCGGGCGTGTTTGAAGCCGGCGTCGAGCCCCGCCGACTGACCGCAGTTGGCGGCGAAGTGGAGCACCTTGATGCGTTCATCTGCGGATGCCAGCTCGTCCAGCCGGTCGCCGGTGCCGTCGGTCGAACCGTCGTCCACCGCCAGCAGCTCCCACTCGAGGCCTGTCGGTTCGAGGGCGCCGCGCACCCTCTCGACGAGCGGTTCGACGCTGTCGATCTCGTTGTAGATCGGCACCACGACCGACAGATCGCAACCAGCCTCGGAGGGGGCTTTCACGTTCATCAGGGTACCCCATCTCCCCACCGCCACGGGTTGTAGTCCAGGACCACACGGTGGCGTCCGGGTGGGGCCACGACCCCGAGACCCGCGAGATTGGCGAGAACGATGGGCGCGGGTTTTCCGTCCACCGCGGCGGACCAGCCCGGGGCCCAGGGGCGGGCCGCGAGAACCAGACACGCACCGTCGCAGTCGCTGACGCCCTCGATTCGCGACCCCGTAACTTTGTCCAACTGGAGCGCGACCCGGCCCGCATCGACGTCAGGCGTGCCTTCGGGGACAACCGCTGCTGCCGCCAGGTCGACGGTGCCCGAAAGCAGCTCATCCCACCCGCCGGTCTCCGTGCGGCCCACGACCCGCACCTCGGGCAACCACGCCGGGTTGCGCCACAGCGAACCTTCGCGTCCGCGCCATACCGGTTCCCAACCCTCGGCCGTGTGATCGGGCCCGGCGACCAGAAAACGCACCGACCAGGCGCCGCACAGATCGGGAGGTGCGATCCGCAGCGGTCCCCCGAGCACCGGGTCGGTCTGGCCGAGCTCGCGCAACATGGCGGCATATGGCAGCGGCCGCAGGGGATCGTAGGCCCGCAGATCGGCGAGGCCGTAACGACCGGCCAGGTTCGCCGGCAGCACGCCGTCGACCCCCATGATGCGGCCACCCTCCGCCGCCTGCAGCTCGACCAGACGCTCGAGAATCTCGGGCCGGGGCAGGCGGTCTTCGGCGGCGGCAATCGGGTTGATGCCCACCGCGAAGCCTGCGAGCTCGAACGCCATCAGCGAGAGGATCAGCGCCGGCCGACGGATCAGCAACGCCGCGGCGGCGGCAGAAACCACCGTCACGATGACAAGAAAGAGGTCGGTCGGCGCCAGCTGCCAGGGTTTGAAAAGAACTGCCGAGCCGGCCAGCAGCACCGCCGGCGACCATCGCCAGACCGTGTTTCGAAGCCGCCCGTGGAGCGCACCATCGAACGACAGCGCTGCGCACACGGCCAGACCCCAGGGCACGAGGGCCGCGAAGCGGGGCAGGGTCATGCGATCCAGAGGCGGGATATGCACCAAAAACCAGTCGAGGGGCGGCAGCCGCAGATAGAGAACGCCCGCCACACCGAGGCAGGCAAGCGCCGCCCACAGCAGACTCCGGTAGCGACGCCGCACCGACCCCGCCGCGAGCAGCGCCAGGGCCACACCGCCCACACCGGTGGCCGCAGGGGCATATGGAAACGGCGCCCGCCAGTCGCCGCGGCCGGGGTGGCCGTTGACCATAGGCAGCAGCATCTGCCGTGAGGCGAGACCTCGCCAACCGTCCGGGATCGGTTGCAGGTTAGGGCGCTGGTCTCGCGCCACTTCGAGCCGCGACGATGCGCCGATGGAGCCCACGGTGGGCCACGCCAGCACCAGGGCTACCAGCGCAGTTACCGCCGCCGCCGCGACCACCCTGAGCCAACGCCCCGGGTGGAGCACGAGCCCGGCCAGAAACGCCGAACCGATGGCGATCGCCGCGGTCTCCGGGTGGAGACCGCAACCCAGCAGCCAGCCGCACGCCACACCGAGAGCGGCGACGGCGCGCCACCCGGCTCGGCGCCGTAATGTCGCCGCGGTCAGCCACCACAGCCACGGCACGACGGCGGTGACCCAGCTCAGAGGCACCAGCAGCCACGCCACCTGGTAGGCGCCGACCGCGTAGGCGAGGCTGCCGGCCGCCGCCGCCGCCCACCGCAGCCGCCACATCCGCCACAACAACAAGAAGGCGCCGAGACCGGCGAGCTCGATCTTCCACAGCGCCATCACCGTCGTCCCGCGCTCCGGGCCGAGGGCCCACACCGGCAGCATCACCGGCGCCCACAAGCCGATCTGGCCGTTGGCGAGCAGCGGCAGCCCGCCACCGATGTTGTCGGCGATCAGCGGCAACCGACCGGCGAGCAGCTGCTCGCGGGCTGCCTCCCACCACGGGTGGAACTGCAGAACGAGGTCCGACTGGGTGGGTTGGAACTCGGTGATGTCGGACCACACTGTGTCGACGAAGGGCCGGTTGCGTTCCAGACACCTCACCGGGTTGAGATCTGCGCCCAACAGCAGGGCGGGGCCTATGATCACCGCGAGACCTACATCCAGCGCCGCCTGGAAACGCAGGAGGCCCCGCGACCGCCGCCACATCCAGTAGTGGAGGACGACGAGCGGGACCAGCGTCCACAGGAGGACCGCCACCATCGTCTCAGCCTGTTCTTCTCAGTGGGTCGAGGTCGGTCTGGGTGGCGAAGAACCGCGACTCGAGATCCACGGATTCCAAACCAGGTGGGAGCGAGAACACCGTCAGACTCAAGGGCTCGAGGGTGCTCTCCTGGCGGAAACCAACGGCCTCGAGGCGGGCGCGCGCGGCGGCATCGCCACCCAGCACAACGCGCTCGTTCATCGCCCCGACCTGGCTCGCAAGCCGGCGCGACAGGTGGGTCAGCAGGTCGAAGGCGCCGGGTTCGTCGTGGTCCCACACCAAATCCACCCATCGGCAGCGGCTGGCATTGGTCTCGAAGACCGCCCAGGCCACGGCGTGGCGGGAAAAACGCGGGAAGACCAGAAAGCGGTGGCGGCGGACCCTGGGGTGGCCGGCATGGCGGTGAAGTGCCGTCTCGGCGTCGCGCACGGCCGCAAAGGGGTAGCACCGGGCGATGCGGCGCCACAGGTCGTCGAGCCGCGGTTCCCAGTCGCGTGCCGGTTCTGCCCGGAAGGCCAATCGGCGAACCGGGGCGCGGACCGCGATCCGGCGCGCCAGGACATCCACCGGCGGCAGAGCGACCCTTTGCCCCCCGGTGAGGGCGGCAGGACCGCCGCTTGCATCCTCACCGACCAACTGGTAGATCATCCGACCCCGGTCGGCTCCACCGAATTCGCTCATCCAGGTCTGCAACACCTCGACCAGTAGGCGTTTCTGCTCCCCGGCGCCCCCCACCTCAGCGAGGGCGAATTCGTCGGCGATCGCCAGCGCCGGCACCGTCCGGCCGTCGATCTGAAATGCCGAGACCACACCGCCGACGTGGGCCACGACCCTGCCGTCTTTGACGGCTACGACGATCGGGCGTCCCTCCGCCGCGGGCGGATAGGACCAGCTCCAATCCTCGAGCGAAAGTGGATTGCGGCGGCAACGGTTGAGCCCGTCGATGATGGCGTTTTCGTCGCCGGCGCGCGCGACGCGGATTTCTGCGCCGCCCGGACTCACCCTCGGTCTCCCCCGTCGAACTCCCACTGGTGATCCACCTTGAGCAGCGACAACGACCAGCCTTCGTCCTGCGGGCGCAGACAGTCGGTGATCACCGCCTGGTCCCAGATGTGGAGAGCGCTCGGGTCGAAGATATAGCCCGTCACCGAATAATTACCCTTGGCCAGCGGCAGCCTCTCGATCCGCACCCGGTCGCGGTGCACACCGGCGCCCGATCGGGTGGGCAGACCGTCGACAAAGGTCGCGACCGCCACCACGCGGGTGCCGTCGCCACGATCGAGCGACACGCCGACGTGGAAACCTCCCTCCGGGTCCACCGCCTCCCACTCGAGCTCCACCACCAGGTTCATGCCCGGCGAGTAGGTCTCCACCGGTTCGCCGGCGTCGTCGAATACCCGGATGCCGCGAATCCTCGCCTGCTGACCCGGGTGGCCGGCGGGCTCCCCGCCCCCGCTTTCGGCCTTGGTGTCGAGCCGGCGTTTTTCGCGGGTGACCAGGAACTCCTCATAGGCGTTGACCACTTCCTGCGCCGGCCCGTCCATTTCGATGCGGCCGGCGCGCAGCCACAGCGCACGCCTGCAGAAGAGCGACACGTAGTACATGGAGTGCGAGCAGAAGAGGATGGTCGTGCCGTTGTCGCGGATCTCGCGGATGCGGTCGACGCACTTCTTCTGGAAGTAGCCGTCCCCCACCGCGAGCGCCTCGTCCACCACCAGCACGTCGGGGTCGACGTGGGTCGCCACCGCAAAGGCGAGCCGCATGGCCATCCCGGTCGAGTAGCTCTTGACCGGGTGTTCGATGAACTCGCCGAGCTCGGCGAAGTCGAAGATGTCGTCGAGCCGCGCCTCCATGTCCTCCTTGTTGAGACCCATGAGGGCGCCGTAGAGCACCGCGTTCTCCCGCCCTGAAAACTCGGGGTGGAAGGCCGCACCGAGCTCGAGGATGGCGGCCACCACGCCGCGAACCTCCACCGAACCGGCAGTCGGCGTGGTGGTCCCGGCGATGATCTTCAACAGGGTCGATTTGCCGGCCCCGTTCTCGCCGATGATCCCGACCGCCGCCCCGGGCTCGACACCAAACGTCACATCTTCGAGCGCCCGGAAGTCGAGGTGGCGGCTCGGCCGGCCGAAAAGACGTTTGATACGCTCTCCCGGCGCCGCGTACACGCGGTACAACTTGTGCACCCCGTCGACAGTGATCGCGTCCTGCAACGCCTGCAAACTCATGGCAGGGCGAAAGATATCACAGCGGGAGGCCGGCTAACGCGGCTCCTCCACCCTTGGAAAGTCGATGACGTGCAACCGCCGCATGATTCGCAGATATGAGCCGAGCCGTTCCTCGATCTGGTGCCGGCTGTCCGGGAAGGCCTCGCGCATGACCCCGGCCAGGGTCCGCACCTTGGTCGCCCCGTCGAGCCGCCGCCAGGCAAAGCTCCCGATCTCGTCGAGGCGGATTCTCCGCGGCGTGAACCACCAGTTGGCTCGTTCGATGAGACCGCGCAGACCATCGAGCGGCGGCCGCGGCCGGTCGATGATGACCCTGCCGTCGACGCTCTCCTGCCAGGGCACGCAGCGGACCGGCTCGAGCTCGAGCAGGTCCACCACGCGATCGACGCCGGACGGCCTGGCCACAGGGCGTTACTCGCCGCCCTTCGCAACCGCCCGCATGCGGCTCAGAGGCAGCCACACCAGAAGCCCGAGGAGCAACGGGTAGACCAGCATCCCGCCCCAGAAACTGTGGCCGAAGGAGGGCAGCAGGTGTTCGGTCTCAGCCATGCCCAGCTTCGCCTGCTCGTACAGCACGACGAAGGCGAGGAGCACCGCCATCAGCGACTGGCCGGCGATCAGACCCGAGGACACCAGAATTCCGGAGTTTTCGGCCCGCATCTTCTCCTCGTCGGTGGCTTTTTTCTTTTCCAGGAACCAGTCGAGGATGGCGCGGATGACGCCACCCGCAAAGACTGCGGAGGTCGTGGAAAAGGGCAGGTACATCCCGACCGCGATCAGCATCGGCGCCGGCGCCTTGATCAGAATCAGGGCGACACCGAAGAGCATGCCGACGATGACCAGCGGCCAGGCCATGTCGCCGCCGACGATGCCGTTGGCCATGAGCGCCATCAGCCCGGCCTGTGGCGCCGGCAGCTCGACGGAGCCGATGGTGTAGGCCTGGTCGAGGACCATCAGCAGCACCGGCAGAGCTACCGCCGCTGCCACCACGCCGATGATCTCGCCCAGCTGCATCTTCCACGGCGTGCCGCCGAGGATGTGACCGACCTTGAAGTCCTGCATCATGTCGCCGGCGACTCCGGCTGCGCAGCACACCACCCCCGCAACCCCGAGGACCGCCGCCACCCCGTGCACGCCGGTGACACCCATCAGGACCATCAGCAGCGCCGAGATCACCAGGGCCGACAGGGTCAGACCGGAGATCGGGTTGTTGGAGTTGCCGACCAGACCCACCAGATAGCCAGCCACCGCCGCGAACAGGACCCCGAGCACCAGCATCACCACCGTCAGCAGCAGGGCCGGCAAGGTCGACGCCGAAAAGTACCGGTAGAGGAAAAACATTGGAATCGCCATCACGCCGATCGCCACCAGGACCCACTTGAGGTTGAGGTCCTGCTCGGTGCGCTCGGTATCCGCCGACGAGCCGCCGGCCGCGAGCGCCGTCGTCGCCTTGCGGATGGCGTTGAACAGCGATCCGCGAAGGGTGTAGAGCGTGTAAAAAGCCGAGACGATCATGGTGCCCACTGCGAGCGGACGGATCTGCCGGAACCACACGTCGATGGCGAGGGAGGGAAAACCGCTCTCGGCGCCGATGGACTGCAGCCCAGGGTTGAGGAAGATGGCCAACGGGACCAACACCAGCCACCCGATGACCGCGCCGCAGAAGAGCACCGCCGAAATCCTGAGGCCGACGATGAAACCGACCCCCATCACCATCGGCGAGGCCTCCGGCGTCGACAACAGCATGCCGCCCGTGTACTCGATCTTGCGGCCCAGAATGGCGATGGCGGAACGGCCGAACTGGACGAAGTGCGAGGCCTTGTCCTGGATCATCTGGATGCCGGCGTCGTTCTTGATGAACTCCCACACCGCCGCGATGCCCATGGCGCCGAACACCAATCCTGCCCCGGTCTGCCCTTTCTGGCCGGCCTTGACGATCTCGGCCGCGGCCACGCTCTCCGGGAACGGGAGGTCCGCCTCGACCACCAGGGGGCGCCGCAAGACGATGACAAAGAGCACCCCGAGAACACCGCCGATGCCCATGATGAGCATGGCGTCGCGGAGGTTGAACTCGGTCCACGCGCCGGCAATCATGAAGGCCGGGATGGTGAAGATGGCCCCCGCCACCAGCGATTCACCGACCGAAGCGGTGGTCCGCGCCAGGTTCTCTTCGAGAATGTTGCCGTGAAAGATCCGCAGTGCCGCCATCGCGACCACGGCCGCCGGGAAGGTTGCGGCCACCGTGAGGCCCACCTTCATCCCGAGGTAGGCGTTGGCGGCGCCGAGGATGATCGCCATGATCACACCCAAAAACAGCGCCTTGAATGTGAATTCCGGCATCGACGTCTCGGCCGGCACGTAGGGAATGAACTTCTTCTCCGACATGCAACCCTCCCCCTGATATGGACGAGACGATTCTAGCCCATCCGGCTTCGCCTTCGGCAACGCCGTGACAGGTCCGGCTTGGGGCTTGGGGCTTGGGATCGGCGGGGGAGGTCGGCAGATATACGCGCAAAATAACGCAAAGGCGCAAAGGCGCAAAGAGGTCATACCGATAGGTAACGCCGGCGAGGTCCCGGCCGCCATGCGGCCGGGGACCGTTGGAACGGACACCGGGCGCGGATGCTTGCATCCGACGCCCGGTGTCCGCTCCAACGGCCTGCGCTCTCAGAGAGCGCAGGCCTCGCCTCTCTCCAGCTTCAAGAAATTGGAGGCCCCTCTCGAGAAACAACCGCTCAAGGCAGAACCGACGCGCCACAGGCGCGTCGCCGGTGAGAGGGCTGACGGAGGCGGAAGCTTGCTTGCAACGACGGCGGGGCTCTCAATGAGAGACGACGATCCCGGATTGCCGTCGGTTTTGCCGGACTCCCCTCGTACCGTCACACCTCGGCACCGACGCCTTTGTGACTGCTTTGAGGCTTTGTGTCTTCGTGGTTGCGACCCTGCGATGGATCCGCGTCTCTCTGCGTGATCTGCGGTCAAACCGGGTGGTGGGGTGGCAAATCCGAAATCCGAAATCGCCCTGGGGAGAGGTGCGCACCATTTTGGAGGAAAAGTTCTGTATCCTGTGTCTCATGATCGTTCATCACACTCTCGTTGGTCCCTGGATTCTGGCACTCGCGGCTGTTGCAGTGTCGCCGGCGGTGCAAGCCCAGATGCTGGCCGCAGAGCAGCCGGCCCCTGTCAGCGAATATCTGTGGCTCGATGTCGATGGCCAACCGCTGCCCTTCCAGGACAACCCGGCGATTGAGGCGGCGCTGCGCTCGGCGACCGTCATCAACCGTAAGGAGATCGGCCGTGGAGTCGCCGGTGCGGAGAAGGTGGTCCTCGAACACGACGGCGTTCGCTTTCACGCCGCGTTCAGGACCGTCAACGTGAGAGAGCAGAGTTCTCCGGTCAACGGCGCGAAACGCCCAAAGACGTACCGCGACGCCGCCATCTTCGAGTGCGCGGCCTACGAGCTCAGCGAGCTTCTCGGCATCGGCCGCGTGCCGCCGGCGGTGGCGCGCCGCATCGACGGTGAGAGCGGCACGATCCAGATCTGGATGGAGGAGACCCGCCCCGAGGTCGTGGTGATCGAACAGGGAGTATTCGATCCGCCGGACGCTGTGCGCTTTTACCGGCAGAAGCAGATCATGCGCCTCTTCGACATCCTGATCGCCAACAGCGACCGCAACCAGGGCAACCTGCTGATCGATCGCAACTGGAACATCTGGTTCATCGATCACACGCGGGCCTTCAGACAGTCCTCGGCGCTTGTCGACCCCGACGGACTGACGATGTGCGAACGCTCGCAGTGGGTTGCGCTCAGAGCGGCTGACGAGGCGACAATTCGTGCGCGGATGGAGCCGTATCTCGAGAGTAGGGAGATCTCGAGCCTGCTGCTGCGGCAGCGCAAGCTGATCGACTTCATTCAAGAACTGATTGACACACAGGGCGAGGATGCGGTTCTTTTCGACCTCCCACCACCCGCAACCGCAACGATCGGCCGGAACGATTGAGATCCCGAAGTTTCGCGCTGCGAAATCTCCCTCATCTGACGGCGACCGCCCGACAATGGAATACGCGGACATTCCCCCGACTTTCAACCTGTAGGAGGTGACGATGAAGAAGACGGCCGTTTTGGTTGTTGCGACGCTCGCCGTCGCGGGCCTTCTCCGGGCCCAGGAAACACCCCGGACCACGGAGGTCACAGGCGGCGACGAGTTGGTGAAGTCGAAGGGCGCGTTCGAAGAGACCTGGGTGCGCCCGGATGCCGACATGAGCCGCTTCAGCAAGCTCTTCCTGTGGGAGCCCGAGTTCCAGTTCCGCCCGGGTGGGGCCACGAGCGCCGGGACGTCCATCCAGCTGTCCCGCGGCGACACCGGACCGTACGCCATCCGGCCGGAGGACAGGGAGCGCTTCCAACAGTTGGTCAGCGACACCTTCATCGCCGAGCTCGAGCGCAGCAAGATGTTCGAGGTGGTGAACACACCGGGTCCCGGCACCCTCATCGTGCGGGCCGGCTTCGTGGACATCACGTCCGACGTACCGCCGAATCCCGTCACGAGCAACATCTACCTCGAGGCGGTCGGTGAGGCGACGATCGTCTTCGAGCTGATCGATGCCGAATCCGGGGTGATCCAGGCGCGCGCCGCCGAGCGCCAGCTGATCAAGCCGGAACAACGGACACGCGGCGTCAACCCGGTGTCCGCCAACTCCGCCACCGTGTGGGCCGACCTCGAGCGCTGGGCGCACGACGAGGCGCAGACGCTGCGCAAGGCCCTCGAGAAGGCAAAGAAGAAGGCTCAGGGTTAGTCCGGCTTCATCTCAAAAAAGGCGGTCCCCGAGGGGACCGCCGGTTTCAGATCGTGACCTTTCGCCTAGAAGGTGAACTGCATGCTCGCGTGGATGGTGCGGCCGTAGGGGTCGTAAAAGCCGTACCAACCCGGTCCGTAGTCATTGCCTGTCAGGCCCGGGCCCAGAGGCGGCTCTTCGTCGAAGATGTTGTTGAGACCAACAATCACCTTGGTGGTCTTGGAGACGGTCCAGGTCGCCGCGAGATCGAAGTAGTTGTAGGCCGGGTTTTCGTAGGCGCCGTTGATCTTCCACAATTCGATGGCGCCCGGGTCACCGAGGGCCGGATTGGGGCTTGCGTCGTCGATCAGAACCTTTCCGTTATAGCGCCATCCGAGCGAGAACACCCAGTCGAAGGTGGTCTCCCAGGAAACGCGGGCGCGATGGCGCCACTCGGAGTTCGGGATGCCGCACTGGTTGCCGTAGTACCCGACGCAGTCATAATCGATCAGTGGGTTGGCAAACCGGTTTGTCATCATGTAGGAGCCGAGCAGCGAGGTGTTGAGGTAGCCGGCGTTCCCGATACCGATAAGCCAGCCGTAGCTCAAATCGATGCCCTCTGCGTAGAGGGTCCCGAGGTTCTGGTTGGTTGAAATGGTGTAGGCGTTCGGAGTGAGCCACAGGGTCCCCGCGGCATCGCGATTGATCAGGGCGCACAAGGTGGGATCGCCGGTGGTCGCGCAGGCCTGGATGACATCGTCGGAGTAGAGACTGGCGATCGTGTCCGAGATCTGGATGTCATAGTAGTCGAGAGTGATCGACAGGCCCTTGGCCCCCGACGGCGTGAACACGATGCCTGCGGTGATGGTATCCGCAGTTTCCGGTTGCAGGAGGGGGTTGCCGCCGTCAAGGGAGTTGTACTGGTCGGCGGGGTTCGGCAGGACGTTGCCGTACTGCGCCGCGGTCACGCCGGTCCGCATGCACTGCTCGAGAGTGTAGGTCGGGTTGGGGCCGGAACAGATGTCTTGGCTGCCGTTAAGCCCCAGGCCCTGCGGCGCGTACAGTTCTTGCACGTTCGGTGAGCGGACCGCACTGTTGAAGCCCGCACGGAACTTGAGGGTTTCGCTCGGCGCCCACGACCCCGCCACCTTCCAGGTGTTATATCCGCCCGTGGTGCTGTAGTCGGAATGGCGGTATCCGAGTTCGAAGCTCAGGTCCCTGGCCATGGGGGCGTCCTGAATCACCGGCACCAACGCCTCGAAGAAGAGGTCGGTGATGTCGTACTTGCCGTTGACCGGCAGCGTCGGACCGCCGGCGCCTGCGCGCAGGCCGAGCTCATAGACCTCGTCCGGGTTGACGTAAAGGGACTCCTCGCGGTACTCGGCGCCCACCGCGACCTGGATGCCCTCGCTCGCGCCGGGGAACATCAGGCCCCAGCCTTCGAGGTCACCGAAGAACGTGCCGTTGACCATCATGGTCTGGGTTCCGGAAGTCAACACCGCGTTGGTCGTGATGTAGTCGATGGCCGCCTGGGTCACCCCTCCCGTCTGGAAGACGTTCCAGGGCGCGCAGCCGGCGTTGCCCGAGCGGCACACCCAGGTGCTCGGGTCGTCCGGGTCGCCGTCGACGAGCAGCGCGTCCTGCAGGCGATTGGTGTTGAGATCATTGATGTAGGAGATCGGGGCCGAGACCTCAGTATACAGACCATAGAGGTCGTAGCTCCACATGTCGTTGATGTCGCCCTTGACGCCGGCGACCATACGCCAGCTGGTGTGCCGGAGCTGGTCAGTCCGAGGCCCGGTCTCGACGCTGCGACGAAGGATCTGCGTGTTCGAGATGTCGGTGGGCCCCCACCCGGCATTGGCGCACATGAGATCGCGCTGCTGCGCGCTCAGCATCGGGTTGTCGCAGTTCACCTGAGTGGTGACGCCGAAGTCGCCCGAGTAGGCGATCTGTGCGGTCGAGTAGTCGTCCATCATCATGACCGACCCATAGACGTCGAAGTGCTCGTTGATCTTGTAGTCGGCGAACCCGCCGGCGGCCCACTTCTCGTCGGGACGCTGCATGTAGTTGTAGGGGCCGTAGTTGAAGACGTCGCCCGCGCGCGGCCGGAAGGAGTGACCCTCGACAACGTAGTCGCCGGTCAGGTTCCAATCCGCGTCGAAGACCAGGAAACGGCCCGCCGGGATGGTCGACGAACCGCCGCAGACGGGGCCGGTAGCGCCCAACGCGGGGGAGCAGTTGGTGTAGTCACGCTCTGACTTCTCCAATGAGTCGATGTTGCGGTAGTCGATGTAGAGGGAGCCATGGCCCTTGCCGTCGGCGAACTTGCCACCGATGGCGACGTTGGCTTGGAGCTGTCGACCGTCGATGGCGCTGCCGGACGGATATTCGAAGCCCCTGGCTGCGTTCATCGCCTGCGCCTGGGCGTTGTTGTTGTCGTGCCAATAGGTGCTGTAGGTGATATCGGACCTGACTCCTTCAAAATCGGTGTCGATGATGAAGTTGACGACGCCGGCCACGGCGTCGGCGCCATAAGTGGATGACGCGCCGCCGGTGAGAATGTCCACCCGCTTGACGAGGAATGACGGGATGAAGTTGATGTCGGGCGAAGTTTCCCACGCATCACCAGAGGGCATGCGCTTACCGTTGATCAGCACCAGGGTTCGCACCGATCCGAGGTGACGCAGGTCAACGGTCGCCGTACCGGAGGCGCCGTTGGCGACCGTCGAGTTCTGCGCCTGGAAAACCTGTGGCATCTGGGCAACCAGATCCTCGAGACGGGTGACACCCGAAAAGGCGATCTCCTCGGGATCCAGGACCGCCACCGGGTTCATGGCTTCGATGGTCGGCCGCGGAATCAGCGAGCCGGTGACGGTGATCTCCTCCTCGAAGGACTTCTGGACAGCCTGTTCCATGGCTGCTTTCTGCTCCGGAGTCAGGTCCTCGGCCGGATCTTCCTGCGCCATGACCGGCAGACCCACCAGCAGCAGGGCGACGAAGAATCCGATCAGGAGATCTCGATGACGATCAAAGGGCTTCAATCCACGCATAACGTCTTCCTCCTTCTGAAGTCGAACCATTTGCCTCAAACGACGAATCACGAATACCTCGATCTGCGCTGGTGACCATGTCGGCCACCCCCCGATGCGCGGACCAAGCTTGATGACCTCCTTTCGTTGGCCGCAGCAGATTTCGCTATCACTGCGATTGGCTGCGGCCTCTGACATTTTGCTGACCGACTCAATTACAAAAACCAGGAAATTTCGGTGCAAAATTCGTTCCACTTTTGAGTACCAGGCCTCTGAGTGTGGCCCATCTCCGCGCACGAGTCCGAATTCCCGGTTCCCGGCTGTGGGAGATGGTGTCGAAAATCTCACAACCAATTGAAAAAGAACGACTTCGAATGACGGCTCAAGCACCCGGTGACCACCGGTGAAAGACTTTGCCCGGGTCGGTGCGCGGCCGAAATCTGTGGTCCCGAACCACCGTCTGGCCGGCGCGGAGGGACTTCGTGTCCGAATTATCGAACAGAATAAACGAGAATTCGTACTTAATAATGAGACCTGGTTTTATAATTAATCTGTTTTTTCGAGAAAATAGATGTCCGTCGCGACATCGACGTCATCGTCCCCGCGGCGAGGCCCGTCGTGAACAGAGCGGGGCGTATCGACAATCTTCCCTGCTTTTCGCCTCAATTCGCCGTCGGCGGCGGGTAACGACAGGGACAGCGAGACGACGCGATTCGCCGTCCAATGGAGACACCCGGTGAGTATGCAGGCTAGCTGCCGCTCAAGAACGAGAGCAACTGGGAGGCCGTGGCGGCCTCCGGATCGTCCGGCGCAAGCTCGAGAAAGCGCTTGAGATGGGTGATCGCCTCCGCATTGATTCCCTCGCTCACGCAGACCAGACTCAGAAGGTAGTGGGCGCGCGCATCGTTCGGATCCACTTTGAGAACCTTCTCGAAGAGGTCTCTGGCTTGCTCCAGGTTCTCCCCATCATAAGCCGCGAGGGCCAGGACCCAGAGGCCCTGGTGCGCCGTTTCGGGCTCGACTTCCGCCAGATCCACCAGCGCATCGATGGTCATGCTCTCGTCGCCCAGCGCCAACGACGCGTTGTAGCGCGCCCTTATCGCCGCTTCGTTCTGGGGATCGTTGGCGAGGATCGCCTCGGCGGCGGCGGCCGACTCGGCATTGCGGCCGATCTTGAAGCCGGTCGCGGCGACCGCGAGCAGAGCCACCTGGAGGTTCGGGTCGATCGTGGTCGCCTCCTGGAATTTCGCGAAGGCGCCCTCGTTGTCGCCGGCCTTCATCAGGACAACACCCTCGTTGTAGACTTTCTTCGCGTCCTCGGTCACCTGAGCGATCCTCTGAAGGTCTGCAAGCGCCTCCGCTGTTTTGGCCGTGTCTCCGAGCTGGCGGTAGGCCTCCCACCGCGCACGCAGGGCAACCTCGTCCGTCGAGCCGAGGGCCATGGCCTGCTCGGCGGTGTCAACCGCCTGCTGGTAGTGCCCCTGCTCGAGGTGGACCACACTCAGCGCCGCCCATCCCTGGCGCAGCGTGGGGTCGTGCTCCACGGCCTCTGCGAGTCTCGCCTGAGCCTCTGCGAAGTCCCCGGCCTCGAAAGCCGCGACCCCTGCGTTGTAGGCCAGGATCGCCGGTTTCGAGGTCGATGTCGGAGCCGCACCGCCGGCTGTCGGGGTTGCCCCGGGGACCATCGTGAAGTCCACGTGGTCGGTGCCCGCCAGGCCCCATCGCTGCGAGGTCAGGAGCGTCTGATACCCGGCCTTTTCGAATCGATAGTCGTACGTCACGTCGATGACCTCGAAGTCGACCTTGAAAACGCCCTTCGCGTTGGTAATTTCGACCACGCTGAAGTCCGAGATGTCTGGTGATGTCGCGGTCACTGTCACCCCTTCGATCGGATGACCTTCGGGATCGACCACCCTGCCGATGAGCCTCCCCTGGCGGGCGGCGAAGACCAGCACCGGGGTCGCTACCATCGCGGTCAGGAACCATGCGATCGCGCGTTGTTTTGAAAGCATTGGGGTTACCTCTCTTCCCATTCAATCGTTTTGGGCCCCGACCACGTCGCATGGCGGCGGCACGAATCGAAACCAGGGCTCACGGGGCAAAGTTGTTCCCGTCGCAGGTGCGAGTATACCCCTTCACGGGAAGCCGCGGCCGTCTCCTATGATGCCGGCGGCAGGGTGTCGATCTCGGCCGCGGAGCTGAGTTTCTCGGCCTGAGTTGCGGCCACACGTTCGGCCCGGGCCAGCCAGCGCCGCGCGGCCGGCTCGTCTCCGATCTTGAGGTACGACATTCCGAGCAGGCGGTAGAACTGTGCCTCGTTCCTCTTCTTGAGGATGGCGTACTTGAGGTTTTTGATGGCCTCATCATAGTTCTGTTCCCAATACTCTCTTCGGGCGAGATAGTAACGATAGAACGGGTTCTGATTGCGGTGGCTGACCACCTGATCGCGAAAGAAGGCAGCGCGCGCCGAATCACCCTGGAGTTCGTACAAATTGGCCAGATTGCTCATGGCCACCTCATCATTCCGGTTCGCGCTCACAGCCTGCAGATAGGCCGCCTCGGCGTAAGCGGGGTACCCCTGTCGCAGGAAAAGCGTGCCGAGATTTGTCCACGCCGGTGAAAACCCGCGGTCGTTTTCGACGATGGCCTTGCGGAAGTATGCACCAGCGGCTGCCGTGTCGCCCGCCTGCAGGCGCTCGACGCCCAGATTGTTGAAGAAGTGGGCCAGCGCGCGCGTGTCGGAGATAATGCGCCGGTCGTAGCTGCTCCTGAAATCGCCGACGTTGAAGTCCACTGCCTTGATGCCCCCGGGCCCCAGGTCCACCGTCACGTTGATGTGCCCGTTGAGGACAAAGGTGTCGTTCCTTTCGGTCCAGTCGGGCGGGATGTCGACTTCCTGAAAAGCCGCTTCGAGGCCCACCTCCCGAGCCATGGCGACGAACATGTTGGAGAACGAGAGGCAGTTTCCCCGTCGAAGCCGGAACGTTTCGGCGGCGGTGCGGGTCACTTCGTCGAATTCCAGCCCGAAGGCGCGCGCGCTGACGATCGCGTCAATCAGCTCCTGGAATTTGACCTTACTGGCGGCCTTGTGATGAACGGAAGAACTCAAGAAATCCCGCATCTCGGCGCTGACGGCGAGCACCTCCCGGTCATCGACCAGCGTGGGTGCGGCCTGCACCGCACCGAGAGGAACCCCCGCCAGCAGGAGTTCGGGCGCGATCGCATCGCCGTCGATGCTCTTCGCCCCGCTCGCACATCCGAGCGACAAGGTCATGAGACAAAAAAGGCAGCCCCGAATCCGCATGATGACATGGCTCCCCGACCCGCAAACAACTCGTCTCCCTGGATAAGCTATGGCTTGCAGAAACGATTTGCCAAGAATATACGTCACGGCACGCGTTCGAGTTTCCTGCTCACAATATGCTGCACGGCACCATTCTGCCCCGCTGTCGCCTCGCGGCCGCGCCCTGCAAAGGCCTGTGGCCTGATCGCGGGTCTGCTACAATCCGCCGTCATCTCAAGACCAAGACCGCGACGGCCGTGGTCGGCGATCTTCTGGAATCGGTTCGGGAGGAAAAATGAAAGCTCTTGCAGGTTGGATCTCGACACTGTTTGTGGTGTTTGTGGCAGCGCCGGTCGCGGCTGGAAACGTCGGATTCTTGGATACCGAGGAGGCGATTCGAAACGTCCAGGAGGGCAAGCGGCAACTCGCCATCCTGGATGCCTGGGCCGGTCAGAAGAGCGATCAGGTCGGGGGTCTGGAAAACCACGTCGCCGAGCTCACCCAACAGCTCAGGAGCCAGCGTGCCGTGGCGTCGGAGGAGACCACCGCGCGGCTCGAAAAAGACCTCCTGCAGGCGCAGCGTGATCTCGAGGATGCTCAGAGAGTCGTCCGACGCGAATTCGAAGTCAAACAACGGGAACTGCTCGCCGAGGTGGCGACCCGAATCCGCGACGTGGCCAGTGAGTATGCGGCGGCCAACGGCATCGACGCGGTT
Organism: Candidatus Sulfomarinibacteraceae bacterium; assembly: GCA_963741385.1. GTDB lineage: Bacteria > Acidobacteriota > Thermoanaerobaculia > Thermoanaerobaculales > Sulfomarinibacteraceae > Sulfomarinibacter. The sequence continues at coordinate 1,610,753 of CAVUHO010000010.1, read as the reverse complement.
TTCGCGCTCGATACACAACCCCTTGTCTACATCGCCGACTCTGCCGTCATAACCAAGGCCGTGATCCGGCTGTACGACGAGAAATACCCCGTCGACTGACCCAGGATCCAGGTTAACGGGAAGGACTGACACGGCGGCCGGCGCGACGCAGCGATGCGCCGACGGTGATGTTCACCGTCTCCTCGAACGTCATCCCGTCGCCGCTCGCGGTCACGGTGACAAGCCCGTCGGCGGCGTTGGGCGGCCGCAGCTCGGGGCGCAGGGTCACGGTGACGCCGGCCGGTAGGGTTCCCTCTTCCGGTGTCACCTCGAGCCATGGCACGTTGCTCGCAGCCGACCAGGTCAGCACGTGTGGACCCCGCAGGGCGACCTCGGCGTCACCACCAAGGGCGCTCACCACCAGGTGATCCGGTTCCATGATCAGCCCGGCTGGTGGGGCGTCCGCCGCCTGCAGCGCGTCAAAGGCGCCTGAATCGCTGAGACGGTCCTCGACCAGGACCAGCCCCGCCATCCGGTCCCAGTTCACACCGCTCATGGGCGGCGTGTCTACGACAGCGGTGATCCGCTCACCCTGGGCCAGGTCGAACGGCAGGTGCCACATTGCCGTCGTCCGCACCCAGGTCCCGGTCAGGCCGATGACCGTGTTCTCGTAGGCGATCACCCACAGTGTCGCCTCGCGGTCGACCTGAAGATCCTTGGGGCCGGGGTTCTCGATCTCCACGTAGGCGCGCATGGCGTTGCCGGCCCGCCGCCAGAAGGCCGTCACGACTGCACGAGGCGGCCGCGCCAACTCGTCGTCGATCATCCCCCGATACACCCGGTCGAAGTCCACCACCCCGCTCGATGTGCGAAAGCCGCTGCCAACCATCACCAGCGGCAGGTAATTTGCCGACGCGCCCGACGCCCAGAACCGGTCCTGACGTCCGTTGAGGAAGGTGTCGTAGTCGTATTCGAGCAGGACCGCCCGCCCTTGAAACCGGCTCTGCAGGGTTGTGATCACCGCGCCACTGGCTTGACAGTTGGCACAGCCGGTGCGGCCGAAGAACTCGAACACGGCAAGCCGGTCCTGGGCCGTCGCGAGCGCGGCGCCGGCCAAGAGCGCGAAAAACACCGTCGTCTTCAGTCGCTGATTCACTACTCACTCCTCATCCGCGAGGCTTGCTCGCTGACAGCGCTCCCAAAGTGTTGACCTCTCACCGAGGCACGCGCGAGACCACGAAGGGCTCGTCCCCCTTCATGAAACTCACCTCGACAACTGTGCGCTGCTCGTTGCTGATCACAACGTCGGTGGCGAGCTCGCGGCCGGGTATGGAAACCACGAGCCGATACTCTCCCGCGGGGATGTAGCTCAGGTTCAACATGCCGCCCGACGGGTCTCGTGTCACGCCCAGGAACCTGATCGTACATCGCGAAGGTTTGCAGAACACGCGCAGCGAGCCCTTGCCCTGGTGGACGACCTCGACCTTGCGTTCTTTGAAATTGCCGCGCAGGCTGACCTCCGCGCCCGGGCTGACTCTCACCGAGTAGGTGACTGACTCGTAACCCGGTTTGCTGAACGTGATGGTGTGCTCGCCCGCGACGAGGCCGCCGACGGTCAGCTGCGGCGTGGTCTTGGTCTGCGGCTTGCCGTCGATCTCCACGACGCAGTTTTGCGGAGCGGAAGTGACGATCAAGCTCCCGAGCGTTTGGACAGCGGTGTTTGCAGGAGCAGTCTCTTCCCCGGGGCTTGGCGGCAAAGATGAGAACTCGCCGACCGTGATCTCGATCGGCACCTGCCCGATACTCACCTCGAAGCTCTGCGGCTGGAAGCCGTCCTTCTCGACCCGGACGGAGTGTGTGCCCCCGTCGATGTCCAGGAGGAAGAGGCCGTCATCCAGCCGGCTCGAGATGCCCACCAATTCGTCGTCGAGGTAGACGCGAAGCCCGGCCTCGCAGAAGATCTGGATGTCGCCAGCACTCGACACCGCGGCAGCGCTCACCATGAAAAACAGACAGAGCCAACGTGCACTCGTCATGTTCACCCCCCAAATGGCTTGCGTCGGTCTCAGCCTCGAACCGACTGGATCGATGGGTAATAGTTCCGCCCGGTACATTGGTACCACATTTTGGTTCATCGTCGGTCACACCGGGCGGTCGGATGGCAAATCCGAAATCCGAAATCCGAAATCCGAAATCCGAAATCCGAAATTATACAGGGTTGGGAGGGAGGCTGGGCCGGAATTCCGAATTCCGAATTCCGAATTCCGAATTCCTAATTCACTCTCTCAGCTTCTCTTCGAGAAGTTGTCCGGCGATCACCATCAGGCGGCTTTCGGTGAGGACTCCGACCAGGTGATCGTCCTTGACCACCGGCAGGCAGGCCCAGCCGTTGTTTCGCATCAGCGCGATGGCTTCGAGCGTGGAGGTCTCCGGGGTCACCGTCACCGGGTCGCGCTGCATGATCTCGCTCACCGGCAGCGGCCTCTCCGTCTGCTCGGGGTGGTAGTTGCCGACCAGACCCAGCAGCTTGCGTTGGGACACCAGACCCACGAGCCGGTTGTCGGAGTCCTCGACCATGACGTGGCGGATGTTGTTCCACACCATGAGCTGGGCCACCAGGTCGACCGGCTCCTGTTCGTTGACGGTCACGATGTCGGTGTCCATGCAGTGCTCGACGGTGGCGTAGCTCTGCTTCCACCCGCCGCCTTCTTTCAGCTCGGCGAGCGCCCAGGTGTGGACCGGTTGGCCGTCCTTTTGCCTGGCTCCGATGGCCGCGGTCAGGGCCGACAGTCTCTCCGACATCGGGCCGTGGTCGGCCATCGCAGCCATGGAGTCGAGCTGCCACTGGGCGCCGGTCCGCCGCGAGCGGACCCGTTCCTCGATGACGCCGAGATAGAGATCGATGTTCTCCTGCTCGAGACCCGGGACCTCGAGCCCTTCACGCGCCATCGGCAGCATCTCGTCGAGGATCAGGCGGTCGGCAGGCACCGGTGAGCCTCCCACCCAACGCATCTGGGCGTCGAGGCCGTGGCGGGCTGCAGCGAGGAAGTTCGACCGCGCATCGTCGAAATCCATGTGCTTGGCGATGTCACCGTAGCGCTCGAGAACACCGCTGATGAGACCGAACCACAAGGCGGCATTGGCCATCTCGTCACGCGGAGTCGGTCCTGCGGGGAGGATGCGGTTTTCGATCCGCAGATGGGGTTTGCCGTCGTTGATGCCGTAGCAGACCCGGTTCCAGCGGTAGACCGTGCTGTTGTGGAGCCGCAGAGCCTTGAGGCTCGGCGCGCGGCCGTGCTCGAGCTCCTCGAAGGGGTCGTCGTCCATATCGGCCGACAGCAGCGCCCGAAAGCGCGCGATGTCTTCCTGGAAGATCTCCAGCGCCGACGACTTCACCCACTGGCGCCCAAAGCTCACTCTCGGCGCCTGCTCCCTCATGTGGGGCGTCGAGCGGCGGGTGTCGATCGACTGTTGGAAGAGACCGATCCTGGTTTCGGACCAGAGGCGTTTGCCGAACAGCATCGGCGAGTTGACCGCCGCCGCGAGCAACGGCCCCGCCACCGCCTGCGCAGCGTTGTAGAGCCGCGCGAACTCCTTCGGTGAAACCTGGAAGTGGATCTGGAAGCTGGTGTTGGCGGCCTCGACCAGGATCGAGTCGTGGTGAAGGTGGAGTTCGTCCTTGCCGAGGAGATAGAACTCGTAGGCGCCGCCCTTGAGCCGGTTCATGGCCTCGTTGAGGGCGTAGTAGCGCGGGTTCGGGGTCATGTTGATGAGCTCGAGGTCGGTCTTTTTGAGGGTCGGCAGGATGCCGGTCAGGATCACGTCGCCGCCGCACGCCTGGGCCGCCGCTCGCGCCTTTCCGAGGAGCTCGCCCAGCTGCCACTCCATGTCCCGCAGGCAGCTGCCGCCGAAGATCATGGGGTCGAGGTTGAACTCGAGGTTGAAGCGCGCGAGCTCGGTTGTGAAATGAGGATCTTTGACAGCGTCGAGCACTTCGGTGGCGATCGGCGCCGGGCGCCAGTAGGAGTCGACGAGAAAAAGCTCCTGCTCGGCGCCGATCCGGCGCACGCCGGTCTCGAATCGCTCCTCTTCGAGCATCCTCTCGAAGGCCTGGACGTCCTTGAGAAGGTGGCGGAGAAAGACCCGGATCTCTTCGGCCTGTGACTGTTCGCGAACGTCGTGTTCACCCATTGCTGTTCTGAAGTCCCCCGATCTCCCTCTCGGATGGCCATTGTACCTGTTGACCGAACAACCCCGGGGACCGGAGTGTTCCCTCCAGCGTGAATCCGTGCCCGCGTTTCACCCCTGAGAGGGCTCGCCGGCTCGAATCATCTGCCCGCAGCCTTGGGAATTCGCCTTTCAAAAATCTGATAATATTTTCATCAGATCTATGAAATCGATACTTGACAATAAATCACTAAGATATTATATTGACGTCACGGCTTTCAAGCTGTTTCAAGGAGGATCCACCCCATGAATGGGCAACCCAACTCCACAGTCAAGGCCTCCGAAGCTCTGCAGGAGGCCTTCAAGACCGCGGCAGCCCGCGGCAACCCCGAAACCACCCCCACCCACCTCCTGCTGGCGCTGATGCAGCAGGAGAACGGCATCGCACCCCGTTTTCTGGCCAAGGTCGGCGTTCCGGCGGGTCAGCTCGAGTCCGAGCTCAAGGACGCTCTCGACCGTCTGCCTTCGGCCGACGGCGGCGCCGAACCACAGGCTTCGCGCAGCCTGCGCAAGGTCCTTGAGCAGGCCGCCAAGATCGCACCCCAATTTCAGGATCAGTACGTCTCCGTCGAACACCTCCTGATGGCCATCGTCGGGGTTCCCGACTCGGCGGCCGCGCGGGCGTTGGCGGTCCACGGCGTCACCAAGGACAGCCTGTTGACCGCCATCCAGGAACTGCGCGGCTCGCACCGCGTCACCGACGCCAACCCCGAGGACAAGTTCGAGGCCCTCGCGAACTACGGACGCGACCTCACCGAGCTCGCACGGGCGGGAAAACTCGACCCCGTGATCGGACGCGACGAGGAGATCCGCCGCGTCATGCAGGTCCTGACCCGTCGCACCAAGAACAACCCCGTCTTGATCGGCGAGCCGGGGGTCGGCAAGACCGCGGTCGCGGAGGGTCTCGCGCAGCGCATCGCCTCCGGCGACGTGCCCGAGATCCTCAAGAACCGGCGCATCGTGTCCCTCGACATGGGCGCGTTGATCGCCGGCGCCAAGTACCGCGGCGAGTTCGAGGACCGCCTCAAGGCGGTGGTCAAGGAGGTCGTCGACTCCGAGGGCGAGGTCATCCTCTTCATCGACGAGCTCCACACCCTGGTCGGCGCCGGCGCCGCCGAGGGCGCCATGGACGCGGCCAACATTCTGAAACCCGCGCTGGCGAGGGGTGAGCTGCGCGCCATCGGCGCCACCACCCTGACCGAATACCGCAAGTACGTGGAGAAGGACGCCGCCCTCGAGCGCCGCTTCCAGCCGGTCCTGCTCGGCGAGCCCTCCGTCGAGGAGACGGTCGCCATCCTGCGCGGACTCAAGGAGAAGTACGAGGTCCACCACGGCGTCCGCATCGCCGACGCCGCGCTGGTCGCCGCCGCCGTGCTTTCCAACCGCTACATCACCGACCGCTTCCTGCCCGACAAGGCCATCGACCTCATGGACGAGGCCGCCTCGAGGCTGCGGATCGAGATCGACTCCATGCCGACTGAGATCGACCAGCTCGAGCGGCGGGCGCTCCAGCTCGAGATCGAGAAGCGGGCGCTGGCCAAGGAGAAGGACAAGGCGTCCAAGGAGCGGCTGGCCGGGATCGAGGCCGAGCTCGCCGAGCTCAAGGAGCAGAGCTCCGGGCTCAAGGCGCAGTGGCACATGGAAAAGGACCTCATCACCCGTCTCCAGGAGCTCAAGGAGCGGATCGAGGAGACCCGCGAAGCGGCCGACCGTGCCGAACGCGACGGCGATCTCGAACGCGCGGCCGAACTCAGGTACGGTCAGCTCGTGGCTCTGAACCAACAACTCGAGGCCGCCTCCAATGCTCTCAGGGACCACCAACAGGAGCACGGCACCATCCTCGCCGAAGAGGTCGGCGAGGAGGATATCGCGCGCGCGGTCTCCAAGTGGACCGGCGTCCCGGTGTCGCGGTTGCTCGAGGGCGAGAAGGACAAGCTGCTCAAAATGGAGGACAGGATCGCCGAGCGGGTGGTCGGCCAGGACGACGCCGTCACCGCGGTCGCCTCGGCCGTGCGCCGCGCCCGCGCCGGTCTCAAGGACCCCAACCGCCCGATCGGCTCGTTCCTCTTTCTCGGACCGACCGGCGTCGGCAAGACCGAAGTCGCGCGAGCCCTGGCTGATTTCCTGTTCGACGACGAGCGGGCGATGGTCCGCATCGACATGTCGGAGTACATGGAAAAACACGCGGTGTCTCGTCTGATCGGCGCGCCCCCGGGCTATATCGGCTACGACGAGGGCGGCCAGCTGACCGAGGCGGTCAGACGGCGCCCGTACTCGGTGATTCTGTTCGACGAGATCGAAAAGGCCCACCCCGACGTCTTCAACGTCCTGCTGCAGGTCCTCGACGAGGGCCGGCTCACCGACGGCAAGGGCCGCACGGTGGACTTCCGCAACACGGTGGTCATCATGACTTCCAACATTGCCTCGCAGGTGATCCGGGAGCTGCCCGAGTCCGAACACGAGCGCATGACGACTCTGGTGGAGGCCGAACTCAAGGTGCACTTCCGCCCCGAGTTCCTCAACCGCATCGACGAGGTGTTGATCTTCCACCGCCTGTCCGAGGAGGACGTGGCCAGGATCGTCCACATCCAGCTTGCCAACCTCAACCGGCTGGTTGCCGTCCAGGGTCTGGTGGTCGAGGCCACCGAGGCCGCCACCCGGCTGCTGGCGCACAAGGGCTTCGACCCCGACTTCGGGGCGAGACCGCTCAAGCGCACCATCCAGCGGCTGGTCCAGGACCCGATGGCGCGGATGGTCCTCTCAGGCGAGGTCGGCCCCGGCACCACGATCGAACTCGACGCCGACAACGACGAACTGGTGTTGCGGACGAGCGCCACAGAGGGCAGTTCTTAATTTTGAGTTTTGAGTTTTGAGTTTTGAGTCTTGGGTGCCTCCGAGGTGATTGCCTTTCTGTCTCGCGCCCGAGAGGCGACCACTCTGTCATCCCGCCCGAAGCACCGAGCGGAGGGACGGGGGCGAGGAACCTCCCACCTCAAGCCACAGACCCTCGGCTCGCTGCGCTCGCTCGAGAGCCGTTTGTGGGGCACGCCGCCCCGACCGGCCAGCCGGCACCTCCGCCGCACGCGGCCTCCCCGGATCGGCCTGCCCATTTCTGTCATCCCGACCGAGGGAGCGAAGCGACCGAGCGGAGGGATCTGGGGGATTGGCTCGAGGCAACCTCCCACCTCAAGCCACCCACCCAGATCCCTCGGCTCGCTGCGCTCGCTCGGGATGACAGTTTTGGGTGTGGGGTTCGTTTCTCGTCGGAGATGTGCCAGACACGCCGGCCCGTACGACGGGCCGGGAGCCAGGCACCTCCGCCGCACGCGGCTCGTTTCCGCACGCTCTTCCCGTGAGGTGCCAGGCTGAAGCCAGGCACCTCCGCCGCACGCGGTGCCGCCCACCCTGAGCACTCGAGTGCTCACAATCGGTGGGGGTGCGGGTGGGAATTCAAAATTGAGAATTCAAAATTCAAAATTGCCGACCCGGCCCGGCCGGGTCGGCTACACTGCCGACGATGGTTTCTCTCAACGACATGCGGTGCGACGCTCGCGCCGCCTTCGACGCCGCGGTGGCGGCCGTGCAACCGCAGCGCCTCGTGCCCTCACTGGTCCGGTTGTCGGGCGAGAATGTGATCATCGATAGTGAGCCGCTCCCGCGGGCTGCGGGGCGCCACGTGGTGATGGCGATCGGCAAGGCAGCTCCCGGTCTGGCCGCCGCGTGGCTCGACGCCGCGCCGGGCTGGACCGACGAGCTCTTCGTCCTGGCGCCCCACGGCGTGCCGGTCCCGGACGAGGTCGAAAGAACAGCGACCATACTGCGCGGCGCCCACCCCTCCCCCGACTCCGACGGCGAAGCCTCGACCCGAACCCTGCTCAGGGCCGCTCGATCGCTCGGCGAGGAAGACGTGTTGATGGTGCTGCTGTCGGGTGGTGGGTCGGCGCTTCTGGCCGCGCCCAGGGACGGACTCACCCTCGCCGACGTGCGCGCCACCACCGACGCCCTGCTCAGGGCCGGCGCACCGATCGCCGCGGTCAACACGGTCCGCCGCCAACTCCTGGCCGCGGCGGGTGGCGGTCTCGGACGCACCGCCCACCCCGCACAGGTACGGACCCTGATCCTCTCCGACGTGCTCGGAGACGCGCTCGCCGACATCGCGTCGGGCCCGACCGTGGCCTCCACCTCGACCCCGGCCGATGCTCTCGAGGTGTTGGATCGCTTCGCCCGCCGCGGCGCGGTCCCGGACGCCGTCGTCGCCTTTCTCGCCGCTGCCGGAGGCAACCCGCCGGACGACGGCGCCTGGTGGGTGGCGGCGTGCACAAGCCGCGTGATCGCGAACAACTGCACCGCGGTGGACGCTGCCGCCGAGGAGCTGCGATCGCGGTCCTATGTGGTCGAGGTGATCCCGGAACCTCTGATCGGCGAGGCCTCGGATCGTGGCCGCGAGGTTGCAACCACCGCCCGCTCGAAGGAATCAATTACACCCGCCGCCGTAGTGATGGGTGGTGAAACGACCGTCACAGTGCGAGGCTCGGGACGGGGCGGCCGCAACCAGGAGCTGGCCCTGGCGGCTGCAATCGAGATCGAAGGAATGAAGAATGTCGTCGTGCTGGCGGCCGGTACCGACGGTATTGACGGCCGATCCGAAAACGCCGGAGCGATCGTCGACCCGACGACCGTTCCCCGGCTGCGCCGGCTCGGGCTCGACCCGAAAGTGGCTTTGGAAAACAACGACAGCGGCGCCGCCCTCGAATCCGTCGGCGACGCCATTCGAACCGGGCCGACCGGCACCAATGTCTGCGATGTCACCCTGGTGCTGACGGCCCCCATCAACTTCTAACTGAAGGGAAAGACCATGGAAAACCAGGGACCGCGAGTCATCGACATCGGGAACTTCCGACCGGGGAAGCCACCGACCCAGGTGATACTGATCGGCGCGCTCGTCCTCATCGGAGTGCTGGCGCTGTTCAGTATCGTCTTCACCATCCAGCCCGAGGAGGTCGGCATCATTCTACGTTTCGGCGAGTACACGCGCACCGCCGACCCGGGGCTCAACTTCAAGCTGCCGGCGCCCATCGAGCAGGTCATGAAGGTGCCGGTTCAGCGCCAACTCAAACAGGAGTTCGGGTTCCAGACGGTCGAGGCCGGGGTCAAGACAACCTATTCCGACCGCGATTTCGAAGGCGAGTCCCTGATGCTCACGGGGGACCTCAACGTCGCTGTGGTCGAGTGGATCGCCCAGTACCGGGTCGATGACCCCTTCAAGTACCTCTTCAGGGTTCGCAACGTTTCCAAGACCTTTCGCGACATGAACGAGGCGGTGGTCCGCTCGGTAGTGGGCGATCGCTCGGTGGACGAAGTCATTACCGTCGGCCGGTTGGAGATCGAAGACCAGGTCAAGCTCAAGCTGCAGGAACTCTGTGACCGCTATGAAACCGGTATCGTGGTGGATCAGATCGTGCTCCAGAACGTCAACCCCCCGGACCCCGTCAAACCGTCATTCAACGAGGTCAACCAGGCCGAGCAGGAGCGCGAGAGGTCCATCAATGAAGCCCGCGGAGACTACAACCGGGTGATCCCCAAGGCCGGCGGCGAGGCCGCGCAGGTCATCGAGCAGGCCAGGGGCTACGCCATCGACCGAGTCAACCGTGCCAAGGGTGACGCGATGCTCTTCGAGGACGTCTACGCCGCTTACCGTCGTGCCCCGGAGGTGACCCGCCGGCGCATCTTCCTCGAGACGATGGCGACCATTTACCCAGCCATGCAGCGCAAGATCCTGCTCGACAGCAGTCTCGAGGGCATTCTGCCGCTGATGCAGCTGGACGGGGCGGGGGTGAAACAATGAAACAGCTGTCACTCCTCGTTGTTGCGGCCCTTATCCTGCTGGTTCTTGCGGCCCTTGGCGGGGCCTTTTTCGTGGTCAACGAAGCGCAGCAGGTGATCATCACACAGTTCGGAAAACCGGTAGGCGATCCCATCTTCACCCCGGGGCTCAAGGTCAAGATGCCATTCGTCCAAAAAGCCAACTACTTCGACAAGCGCTTTCTCGAGTGGGACGGCGACTCCAACGAAGTGCCCACCAGGGACAAGCGTTTTATCTACGTGGACACCTACGCACGCTGGCGGATCACCGATCCGCTCCTCTTTTTCCAACGCCTGCGCGACGAGCGCGGCGCCCAATCGCGCCTCGACGACATCCTCGACGGCGAAACCCGCAACACCATTGCCAAGCACGACCTCATCGACGTGGTGCGCTCGACCAACCGCGAGTTCGAGGTCAGCTCCGCCATCGAGGGGGAAGGCCCCCGGCAGATTACCGCCGGTCGGCTGGTTCTCGAACAGCAGGTCCTTGCCAATGCATCGGCTCGTACCGTGGTGCTGGGTATTGAGATCCTGGATTTCCAGTTCAAACGCACGAACTATGCTCAGGTTGATCGCCCCAAGGTCTATGAGCGAATGATCTCAGAGCGCAAACGGATAGCCGAGGAGTACCGGTCCGAGGGCGCCGGCGAGGCAGCCCGCATCATCGGCAACAAGGACCGCGATCTCAAGGAGATCACGTCCGAAGCGTACCGCCAGGCCCAGGAGATCAAGGGCAAGGCCGACGCCGAGGCCGCGGACATCTACGCCGCCGCCTATAACCGCGATCCGGACTTCTACCGGTTCCTGAAGACCATGGAGGTCTACACCACGACCATGGACAAGGGGACGATCCTGATGCTCTCGACCGACGGGGAGTTTTTGAAGTATTTCGAGAGGGACAGGTAGGATCGACGGTCAATTTTGAATTCTGAATTTTGAATTTTGAATTCCCAGCCGCCCTCCCCCGCCTCCGGGAGAGGAGCCATTGGGGTGCAATCGTTCAAGAACTGGGGTGGGTGGGCGGCATTCAGAATTAAGAATTCAAAATTCAAAATTCTCGATTCAACCGTCTACGGTTGAATCGAGCCGTGCCTTGATCTTCTTCAGGTCCTCCCAGACCTCGCGTTTCGCGAGGTCGTTGCGGAGCAGGTAGGCCGGGTGGAAGACCGGCATCAGGGGGATGCCCTTGTAGGACACCCAGCGTCCGCGCAGGGCGCTGATCGGCTTGGTCGTCCCGGTCAAACGGTGCGACGCAGGTTTGCCGAGGGCCACCAGGATTTTCGGGGCAATGAGTTCGATCTGCTGATCGAGATAGGGGGCGCACGGCGCGACCTCGTCTTCCTTGGGATCGCGGTTTCCTGGAGGCCGGCACTTGACGATGTTGGTGATGTAGACCTGGTCACGGCGCAGCCCGATGGCAAAGAGCATCCGTTCGAGGAGCTGGCCCGCCTGTCCGACAAACGGTCTGCCGGTGCGATCTTCTTCCGCCCCCGGGCCCTCGCCGATGAACATCACGGCCGCGTGAGGGTCGCCCTCGCCGAAAACCACCTTGTGACGTTTCTCGCTCAGCCGGCACAGGGTGCAGCTGGCGGCGGCTTGCGCCAGAACTGCGAGCGGAGCGTCGCCAACGCTCTCTTCCACGACGGGCGAACGCGGCGCGCCGGGTTGGGTCACCGGAGAGGACCGCCACCCCATGTCCTTCAGAAAACGGTTGAGCTCGCGGGCCCTCATTTCAGCCCGCATCACTCAGGAAGACGTGTCTCGATGTCGTGACGCGAGGGATCGGCGCCGCCATCAGCTGGGCAGAACTCAGGCGTCGTCCTCGTCATCTTCGAGGTCGATCGGCCCGGCGTCGTCGGAATCGTCATCGGCATCGGCTTCACTGAGGTCCACAGCCCCGCGGGTCATGCCGAGCAGCCGTTGCAGACGCACCAGTTCGTCGTCGCGGTCCTCGTTGTCACCGACCACTTCGCGCAGCTTCGACGTCGGCAGAACATCGGGGATCGGCTCTCTCGAGTCGCGTTCACCGGCGGCATCCATTTCGGCGCGGAACTGCTCCACCATCGCCTGGCGGTGTGCGTCGAGTTCTTCCTGGGTGAGGATGCGCCAGTCGACCGCGCCACCATCGACGTCATCGCGGGCCTTGAGGGTCGGCTTTTTGAACCGGCTCTCGGTACGCGGCTTGGCGCCGTTGATGATCTGTTCGGCTCGTTGCGACACCACAACGATGTAGCGGAAAATCGAATCAAACTCTTCGGGCAGCTCAATCATCGGTTGAAATCCTTCTCGAGCGATTCCTGGAACGTCTTTCTGATGGCGTCCAGATGGGGTTTCAGTCGTGTCGACTTCTGGTGCTCAGCAATACAGATGCCGAAAAGGGCGTTTACCGCCTCTTCCAGACGGTCGTTGATAATAGCATAATCGAACTCCCCGGCGACCTGAAATTCCCTCACAGCCCACTGCAGACGTCGTTGAATGGTGTCCTGTGCGTCCTGCCGGCGCTCACGAAGCCGCGTCTTGAGAACCTCGTACGAGGGCGGGTAGAGGAAAATCTTGACGACGTCGGGGACCTGGGTCTTGACCTGGTTGGCGCCCTGGACCTCGATATCCAGAAAGACATCCCGGCCCGCGGCGAGCTGTGCGTCCACCGCCGATCGCGAGGTGCCGTAACGGTAACCTGCGTACTCCGCCCACTCCAGAAAATCGCCGCGCTGGATCATCGCCTCGAAGGCGCCGTCGCCGACGAAGTGATAGTCGACACCGTCGCTCTCCGCAGGTCGGGCCGGGCGCGTGGTGTGAGATATGGAGAAGTGGCCCTCGATGCCCCGATCGTCCAACCGGGCGATGGTCTCACGAATCAGGGTGGTCTTGCCGCCGCCTGAGGGCGACGACACGATAAACAGGACGCCTCGGAGATCAGGACTCATCAAAAACCTCGTTCGTCCGGCATTCTACGCCATCACATCCGAAGCCGCCCCCACCCTGTCGCTCATGAGATACACTACGCCCGACAAACAAAGGAGGGGCGCCCCGCCCGTGCGATCAGCGCCCATCCGGTTCGAACTGAGTTCGAAGAGGAGGGTGGTTTGAAAAGAGGTCTGGCACCAACGATGCTTATTTTTGCCGTCCTGGTGGCGGCGACTGCAAACCCTGTATGGGCCCAGAACGAGGGCGCCGGCATTCCCGGCGAGGGGCAACAGCTGCCGATGAAGTGGGGCATCGGACTCACCCTGTACAACCAGACCCAGCCCTACGACATCGTCAGCCTGGAGATCCCTCTCGCCGGCCTTGACCTCAGCGCGGCCGATGGGCTCGAGATCCAGAACAACACCAACAGCTACCACCTCAAGTTCGACTACTGGCTCTTTCCCTTTCTCAATGTGTACCTGCTCGGCGGTTCCATCGACGGCACCACCACCGTCAAGCTGAGCAACATCGACCTCGGTCTGCCGATCACGCTCAACAACATCAAGATCGACTACAAAGGCATCATGTACGGCGGCGGCGTCACCCTGGCGGTCGGCGGCAAGGGCTGGTTTGCCACCCTCACCTACGACCTCACCGAAACCAACCTCGATGTGGCGACCTCGTCGGTCAGCGCGTGGGTTCTGACGCCGCGGGTCGGGATGACGTTTGCCGGCGCCGCGGTCTGGGTCGGCGCCATGTACCAGAACGCCGAGGAAACCCACGAGGGCATCTGGGAGATGCCCTATCTGGGAGCCGTGCCCTTCAACGTGGTGCTCGAGCAGGCCGACCCGTGGAACTACCAGATCGGCATGATCGCCGGCCTGAGCGAGCACTGGAACCTGACCTTCGAGGGCGGTTTCGGGGGCCGCAAGTCAGTCCTCGCCGCGCTGGAATACCGCTTCGGGAAACGGTAGAAGCCATCCTTCGCCTCCCGGAAGAGACCCTACCGTCCTCCGGCGAGGACGTGCGGCCGATGACCCATTCGGGTCTCATGATCCCGAAATCAGGAACTGACGGCTCTCTTCCGGCCCTCCGGCTCATTGCAACCGTCGGGCCCGAATCTTGCATCATATTTCTTGAGGCCAAAAATGAACCGACGCGATGATTTCGATCGACAATCACGATCGACAACCACCGGAGGAGGCGAAGAACGCCCGCGGGTCGTCATTTTCGATGGTGAGGGCGAACCCAGAGTGGAGATTCTGGAGCTGCCGGAGGCCGCCGGTCCCGGTGACCTGTTCTGCCATAGCGGCACGAAGTGGCAGGTCATGGCGACGCGCACCGGCGACCGCGTCCTCATCGCACGACCATTTCGGGCCTGAACCCCCGCCGCCCAACCGGAGACATTCGATCCGGTAATTTCACCGGACTGGGTAGAATAGGCGCGCCGCTCCATCGGGGGAATACCATCATGCGCCAACGCCATCCAACGACCATAGTCTTGTCGTGCCTCATCCTCATCGCTGTGATCCTCAGCGGCTGCTCGACCAGCGGCCCGCGTCAGACGCGGCTGATGAAGACCACCAACATGACCATCTCTTCGGCCCAGCTGCGGGTCGAGGTGCGGTCCCTGGCCGATCGTTTCTCGGGACTCATGGAGGAGGCCGGCAACCGGTCCTGGTGCATCACCCACGACCCCGAGATGAAACGGCGAACCCTGCTGTGGCTGACCAACGGTATCCCCGCCATGCAACAGGCCCTGTTCGAACCCGATCCCGCTCGCAGCGTTGATCGATGCGCAGTTCCTGATTGCCCAGATGCGCGATTTATTTCGACGGGCTCCGATAGAGCACGAGCTGCCGCCGGAATACCTGCAGATCGCGCAACCGGGCGCTCGACGCGATGGAGAGCCGACCTCAGGTTGATCGTCGACAACGCCGGACCCGAAACCGACTACGAAGCAGGACGACAACTGATCTACGAACGGCCGCCAGGGACACCCCATCGACTCCGGCTTCATGGCGCGACAAGGATCAGTGGCCATGCTGGCGGAATTCACCGCCCGCACCGGCGGCGGCGCGCTGAAATCCATCGGTTCGATCACCGAGACAGTCGAGGACCTGGTGGCGCGCATCGACCTCAACGCCGAGTATCTCCCCAAGTTCGCACGCTGGCAGGCCCAGCTCCTGATCATGGACGACATCAAGGGCGACGAGGACTACCAGTCGGTGATCTCCAGCATCGAGCAGCTGCAACACCTCGAGCAGGTGGCGGCCTTTCTCGAGGACCTCGACCCTCTGATCGCCGATCTTCCCGATCTGGTGGCTGACGAGCGGCAGGCGGTGCTCGACGCGGTCCACGGCTACCTCCTCGAGACCATGGCTTTCGCGGACAGTGAGCGCACGACGCTCATGCACGAGGACGTCCGCACGGAGCGCGAGGCTATTCTCGCCGCTGTGCGAGAGGAGCGGATGGCGGTGATGGAGGCAATCGCCGAGGAGCGGCGCATCGTGCTCGAGGCGATCGGTGAGGAGCGCATCGCAGTTTTCGCCGATCTCGACGTTCTGGTCGACCGGGCCTTTACCAGGGAGGTCAACAAGCTGTTCATCCGGGGGCTCATCCTGATCGCCATCATCCTCGGAGGATTCGCGGCCATCACGTTCCTCGGAGTGAGCGCACTGAAGCGAGAGCGCGGGAACTGATCAGTCCGGCACCAGCGCCCAGGCCTTCACGGCGTTGATCCACTCCGGGTGCGGCCGGTAGAACGCGCCGTGGCCGCCGCCGAGCTCGAGCACGATCTGGCTCCGATCCGCGCCGACCGGCGACCGCGTGAACAGCGCGTCGCACGGTCCTGCCAGGTCATCCGACGCCTCGCGAAGTCCCAGCAACCGACCCCGGGGCACGATCTCGGGACGATCGTCATACCACGCGCCGCAGGAGGCCATGAAGACGAAGTTGAGCTGGTCGTTGGCGAGCACTGAGGAGGCGAGGATCGCGATCGCGCCGCCCTTCGAGAACCCGACGACCGTGATGTGCTCGGGCGGCACGCCGGCTGCGAGCAGCGCGCTGACCTGTGCCGCCACCTTGTCGGCATACGCGGCCACTTCGGTCCCGGCGGTCGCGCCTCGGAGACCACCAGAACCCGCGATCGGCGAAGGCCTGCAGAATCGCCTCGTACTCGTAGACCCCGAACTCGGGGTGGGTCGGACGCACCCCTTCTTCCTCGATGATCCGGCCGTGGAGGTAGAGCAGATAACGCGCCGAGAGGTCGACATCGCCCGGAACGTTGTCAAGTATTCGGTTAGTGATGTCCGCCCGTGAAGAATCCTCCACTCCACATGCACCGATGACGATCAAAAATGACAGGAGAATCAGCCCGAGAGAACTCCTGATCATCGACCACCTCCGGGGCGAAATCGTACACCGGCTCTCAATGGAATATTCCCGGCACCGTGATGGGGGTGGAGCGTCTGGAGGTTGATGTCCCCCCCCCTGTCATCCCGATGAAGGGAGCGAACCCATTTCACCCCCCTGTCATCCCGATGAAGGGAGCGAACCCATTTCACCCCCCTGTCATCCCGACCGAAGGGAGCGAACCCATTTCACCCCCCTGTCATCCCGACCGAGGGAGCGAACCCATTTCACCCCCCTGTCATCCCGACCGAGGGAGCGAAGCGACCGAGCGGAGGGATCTGGGGGGCGGCTTTCGGAACGGCGTTGCCTTGAGCCCCCACCCAGATCCCTCGGCTCGCTGCGCTCGCTCGGGATGACAGTTTGAGAGACTTCGCTCGCTTTGCGATAAATCAGCATTGGGCCGCGAATCCGGACCCAGTCCAGAACCTCATGATTGGTTGTGTCGGCCCAACGGGCCCTGGATGTTTTTGAAAAAACCCGCGCTCCAGAGAGCGCGGGTCAAAGGAATGAAAAGGCTTCCGTTTACTTGCGCGGGTGGTTGATCTGCGCCTGGGCTGCGGCCAGCCGCGCGATGGGCACGCGGAAGGGCGAGCAGCTGACGTAGTTCATGCCGGCGAGGTGGCAGAACTCGACCGAGTTCGGCTCGCCGCCGTGCTCGCCGCAGATGCCGACCTTGAGGTCGGGCTTGGTCGAGCGGCCTTTCTCGATGCCGGTCTTGACCAGAACGCCGACCGAGTCGCGGTCGAGGACCTGGAAGGGGTCGACCGGCAGGATCTTCTTGTCGAGGTAGTCCGGCAGGAAGCCGCCGATGTCGTCGCGCGAGAAACCGTAGGTCATCTGCGCACAAAACCAGTCATCTCTACTCAGAAATGATATTGATATCCTCCAGTTCATCGCGGCATGGATAACCGAAATGGCCCCGACTTCGATGCCCTCCAAAGTTGGGCGACCATCCGCATGCCTGCTGCGAATGGCAGCCATCGTTTTTGGAGCTCCGTAAAAAAAATCCGCCAGCAGCCGAGCTGCCGGTTTAGGCTAAAAAGGATTTCACGCGGGTGGCATACGGCACGATTCCACGCGCCTCGAACAAGGTCAAAGCTTGTTGGAGATACTCACGACCAATCATGGCATCCGCATCCGAGGCTCCCATAAGGCACTCACCAGCCTTGAAGAAAGCCAGCGCCTGCCAATAGTCCGAACCGATTCTCTTTGCCTCCTGAATACTGGCGGCAAAAATGGACTTGGCCCGAACGGTATCACCGCTCACCCATTGATAGAGCCCGTCCCCGAGCAGTGAGAGAGCAAGAAAATTTGGATGCCGCCTGGCACCCCGAAAGCCCACCTGGATACACTTCCTGGCCATCTTCATCGTCTGTTTGCGGTCCTGCTCGCTCAATGTCATGCCGTATTGAACCTTCTCGAGGTACGTCAGGGCTAAAAGTGGATAGATGTGGAGGAAGTAATCGTGTGGAAGTCGATTCTCCTCTCGCTCCTGGCGAGCCGTATTCAAATAGAAATAGGCACTCTCCCCGTCCTGGGCCGCAAGCGAAAGATCGCCAGCTCGGCATTGTGAGGTACATAGGCAGATATGGGTACAGGTCTGGCTGAGACAGGCCATGTTTTCGCTCATGCTGCGGAGAGCCGTCTCTTTATTGTCATACCCGAGCATCGCCCGAGAATAATGAATTGCGCCGGACAGCCCCTCGCGAAACGCGAACGCACCGGTTCGCTCAATGGCTTCAGAGCCTTCGGTCGCCGCCTTGAATACCTCTTTGAATGCACCCTGATAGGACAAGGCGAAGCATAAATTTACATAGGCGGCGGACAAACAGAAAATATCGCCATACTTTAGCAGCATATCCCGTGACTTTTGCAAAAGGTCGATGGCCTTCTCCCAGTCCCCCATGCCCAGATGGACAACTCCGGTCCACGAAAAGTTCACGGCAATATAAAAGGGCGAGTCAAGCCTCTTGGCTATATCAAGCGCCTTTTGCGAGTACTTGAGCGCACTCTTGTGAAAACCCAGCGCACTGTAAAGGATGGCTACCTCATCGTACATCTCGCTGAGCAATGGGTGTTCGCCCAAATGCTCGACACTGTTCGAACCGCGCAACACGGCCAGTGCCAATCCTATAGGATTGTTTAGAAAGTATGCTCGAGCCAAGACGCGATATACTTCCCCCCTGGCCTCGAGCAGGCTACTTGCCTGGGTCCTCTTCCATGGCCAGTAGCGATTGAAGAGATGCTTGATCGCCGAATTGAAAATAGCCAGATAGAAAACCAGCTTCGACCTGGGCCGATGATGACCAAGCACACCGAGAGCTTCCCACAGGAGGTCAATCGACCTCAAGAGGTCGCCCTTCGCAGCCTGAATATCGCCAATTTTCCTGGTAATGCGCGCCAGTTGAAGTTTTTCTCGGGTGCCCTGCAGAATCTCGTCATAGCACCGCTCGGACTCCGTATAGCGCCCCACCATGTAGTAAAAATCCCCTAAATGCTCCTTGAGCCTTTGCCGATCATCCGCTGCCACGTTTGTATTTTCTTGCCATAACTCGAAAACTTTTTGACAAAAGCCAATCCCCAGCTCGTTCGCATGCTCAAGCTTGGCCCGTTCTACACCAGCCAGATTGTAGGCCAAGGCCTTGGTTCGATCATCCGAAAGCCCGAAGTGCAGGGCCAGTTCGAAGAGGTGTGCCTGAATGTCCTGCTGATAGACCTGCTCCAAGGCCAGTCCGATCGAGTGGTGAATCTGTCTGGCAGCCTCACCCAGTAAGCCATACAGCGCCTGGCGCATGCGGTCGTGGGCAATTTGATAGAGCGCTCGATCACCCGCCAGGCGCACTGCCATCTGACGCTGTATCAATACCAGCAGGGCTTGGTGAAGCTCATCGCTCGACAGCCGGGTCACCACCTCGATGACCTCCGGCGCCACCGGTTGGCCACTCACTGCCATGACCGTAAGCACATGCCGTAGGTGCTCGTCCAGCATGATCGCGCGTCGCAGAAAAACCTCGTCGATGCTCGGGATGGAGAGCTCACCCACCGATGTGTTGGCCGCCCACTGCCCATGCTCCAGAAAAACCGTGCCATTCTCCACTAGCACCCGCATCACTTCCTGTGCGAAGTAAGGATTGCCCGCAGTCTCAACCGTGACTTTTTCCAAAAACTCTTCTGGCAGACCCTCTACGCCCAGGATCGAGGTCAACATCTGCCGAACTTGCTCAGGGCCGAGTGGGTCCAAATGCAGCTGGCGGAGCTCACCTCTCTCTTGCAATGCGTCCAGAAGCTCCTGGGCTGGGCGATCCTGGACTTCATCGGAGCGATAGCTTCCAAGCAAGGCCACTCGGACCTTCTCACCCGAGCGCTCCTTCTGCGCGATGCGCCAGCTAAGACCGGTGAGCAGCCTGGTGGTTCCTTGCCGGGCCCATTGGAGATCATTGACATATATCACGAGGGGTGCCAATTCGGCGACCATCACTATGAATTCGGATATCTGGTCAAAAATCGCCAGGCGCTGCATTTCCTCGTTCCCGGCCACAGGAACCAAGTCATCCGGCCCGCTGCAACCCAAGTCCGGCGCGAGCTTCATCAAGGCTGGCGTGAACCGCTGCACAAGCTCATGCCCTCCACAAGCCTGGGCCAATCGCAAGATAGACTTCAGGGCAGTGATCAAAGGACCATGTTCGGACGCCGCGCCTTCATAGCAACTCGCCTCTATGAATGTGATTCCGGCTAGCTGGGCCCAACAGCGGAGCTCCAGCAAAAGCCGCGATTTGCCCACACCGCTTTGCCCACCCACCAACATGCTCGTTGCCTTGACCCCCATATCAACCGGCCCATGTAAACGCTGCTCAATGAACTGCCTAAGCTCCTCGAGCTCTTCCTCCCGGCCCACGAACCGGCTCGACAGTATGTAGCTCTCCTTCGTCTCTTGCGTCTCCAGCTCATAGGCTAGACTTCCACCTTTGTTAATGGCCTCCACAACTGTATTGGCGGTTCGATAGCGATCGTGTGGCTCTTTAGCGCACAGCTTGGTTATGACGCCTTCGAGCCATGATGGATATCGACCTGCGTCGTCCTGGAAGTCCAGCTCATCAAAGCTGTGCTTCATCAAGAGCTGCATCAGGGTGGGTGCATCGAAGGGCAATCTCCGGTACAGCAGCTGGTAGAGCATGATTCCCAGGGCATACAGATCGACCCGGTAATCAACCACGGCCTTGCTGTCTGCCAATTCCGGAGCCATATAGTGCGGTGTACCGCGCACATTGCGCTCGCCCGCTTCCAGCCTGCCGCCTGCCACCCCGAAGTCCAGCACCTTGACCTGCCCTGTAGCAGTCACCATGACATTCGCCGGTTTGATGTCATAGTGCACGATGTGTCGGCTATGCACATACGATAGCGCCCGGCAGACCTGCACGACCAGGTCCACTACTTTCTCCCAACCAATCCCCGTGGTTGCTTCCCACAGGTTGCAGCCAGCCACATACTCCATCGTGAAAAGATAATCAGTGCCACCCTGGATAGGCTCAAAGTCGTAAACCGCCGCCACATTGGGATGTAGAAGCTGTGTCATGATCTTGAATTCGGCTTTGAACAGGCCGAGCTGGGCTTGGTCAATGGCGGCAGCGCGAATTGTCTTTAGCGCCACTGGCCGCCCGGGATGGAGCTGATCGGCAACCTTGTAGACGATACCCATGCCGCCCTCGCCCAAGATCGCCTCGACCTGATAGCGACCATTGATGAGCATGCCTTGGGAAAAGTGTTCGATCGCTTCCTGGGAGCCAACGGAACGTCCATTGGCGTCAACCACCATGGTCTCTTTGTCTTGACAGTCGGTGTCGATAGTGCTGGCCTGGACTCGGGGCGTCGACGGTCCAGGCGGGAGCATTGTAAAAGCGCCTATAGGAAGATCCTCGATGGGTAGCTTGCGGGTCTTCATGGTCACCCTCGATGAAACTCTACGATGATCGCTAGCAACCGGTCGTGGAATTGCTCGGCAGAAAGAAAATGACACGTAAAGACACCGAGCTCGAAACTATCGCCGGGCACCAGCTTGACCTTCTCTTTCACACCCAGTTGCCGCCCACCGACCTTGATGCCGTTGCGAGAAATGGACCCCGATCTTTGGACAGGTCTGAGGGATAGAAATTTCCTTTCGCTCCACCCCAGGCTAACACGACGTTCAGGCCCGTTCTGGAGCCCCAGGGCATGTACCGGCACGTCGAGCGGCCTCCGAATCGGCGATAGCCTGCGACCGGGCGAGCTTGACCCGCCACAACAGCCGTGAATCCCAAATCCCGGGCCCAGATGCCAACGCCATAGACACACCCCGCACAGTCGGCAGCTACCGACACGAGACTCAAGAAGCGGCAGAGAGAGCTGCCGTGCCCGGTGGACCGCGAGGGGGCCGCGCCTGCACCTTCGCGAGATTCCTCAGGATCGTATCCACGACATCGTGGTGGATGATAAACGCGATGATCGGCATCTCCCCGCCGCACTTCGGGCACGCCAAGGAGTCCACGTCGTAACCCGCACCGGCGTTCGAAGCAGTCCTCCCTCTGGCCCTTGACCTCGTCAAAATGCGCCTCGAACAAGCGGTACAAGGGCGAGTTGCGAGGGCTCCGCGCGCGATATCGAGTCGCGCAAACAGCTGCCACAGCGAGGCTCGACGTCTGCTGCAGCGTGGACGGGTCGCCCCAGCGTGAAGGGAACGAGCGCGACAGTCAAGGCGGCGCCGACGCCGGCGGGCAACGCAGATGAAAAACCCGCGCTCCGAGGAGCGCGGGTGATGGGAACGAAAGGGACTCTGCTTACTTGCGCGGGAAATTAATCTGCGCCTGCGCGGCCGCGAGGCGCGCGATCGGGACCCGGAAGGGCGAGCAGCTGACGTAGTTCATGCCGGCGAGGTGGCAGAACTCGACCGAGTTCGGCTCGCCGCCGTGCTCGCCGCAGATGCCGACTTTGAGGTCGGGCTTGGTCGAGCGGCCTTTCTCGATGCCGGTCTTGACCAGAACGCCGACCGAGTCGCGGTCGAGGACCTGGAAGGGGTCGACCGGCAGGATCTTCTTGTCGAGGTAGTCGGGCAGGAAGCCGCCGATGTCGTCACGCGAGAAGCCGAAGGTCATCTGCGTCAGGTCGTTGGTGCCGAAGCTGAAGAACTGCACCGACTCGGCGATCTGATCGGCTGTCAGGGCGGCGCGCGGGATCTCGATCATGGTGCCGTAGAGGTGCTCGACTGCGTCGACTTTGTACTTCTGACACACCTCGGCGTGGACCGCCTCGGCGATTTCGAGCTGGTCGTCGAGCTCGGCCTTGGCGCAGGTCACCGGGACCATGATCTCGGGGAAGCACTGCTTGCCGGCCTGGCGCAACTCGATCGCCGCCTCGAGGATGGCGCGGAACTGCATCTCGCTGATCTCGGGGAAGGTGACGCCGAGGCGGACGCCGCGGTGACCCATCATCGGGTTCATCTCGTGCAGCTCCTCGGCCCGGCGGTCGAGCTCAGCTGAGTCGATGCCGAGGGCGGAGGCGAGCTTGGCGCGCTCGTCAGCGGATTGCGGCACGAATTCGTGCAGCGGCGGGTCGAGCAGGCGGATGGTCACCGGACGGTCGCCCATGACCTCCATGGTCGCCTTCATGTCCCGTTTGACGAAGGGGTAGAGCTCGCCGAGAGCCGCGCGGCGTTCGCTCACCGAGCCCGACATGATCATCTTGCGGAGGAGGAACAGGGGCTCCTCGGAACCGGTGCCGTAGAACATGTGCTCGGTGCGGAAGAGGCCGATGCCCTCGGCGCCGAACGCGATCGCGTTGCGCGCGTCCTCGGGGGTGTCGGCGTTGGTGCGCACCTTGAGAACGCGGATTTCGTCGGCCAACGCCATGAAGTCGACGAAACGCGGGTTTTCGGTGGCGTCGATCATGTTGATAGCGCCGGCATACACCAGACCGCGGGTGCCGTTAAGAGTCAGGACGTCACCCTCGTTGAAGACCTTTCCATCGGCAGTGATCGTCTTGCCGATGACGTCGATATCCAACGTGCCGGCGCCGACGATGCAGCACTTGCCCCAACCGCGAGCCACCAGCGCCGCGTGCGAGGTCATGCCGCCGCGACCGGTGAGAATGCCCACCGCCGCTCTCATGCCTTCCACGTCTTCGGGGTTGGTTTCCTCGCGAACCAGAAGCACGGTCTTGCCATCCTTGGCCCACTCGACGGCTTTCTTGGCGGAGAACACGATCTGGCCGGTGGCGCCGCCCGGTCCCGCCGGCAGACCCTTGGCGATGGGCGTGGTTTTCTTCTCTGCTGCGGGGTCGACAACGGGATGGAGAAGCTCGTCAAGCTGCTCCGGCTTCAATCGCATGACCGCCGTCCGCTTGTCGATCAGCTTTTCGGACAGCATGTCCATCGCCATGTTGAGGGCCGCGGTACCGGTCCTCTTGCCGACCCGGGTCTGCAGCATCCACAGGCGGCCGCCCTGGATGGTGAACTCGATGTCCTGCATGTCGTGGTAGTGGGCCTCGAGCTGGTTGCGGATGCCGAAGAGCTGTTCGTAGACCTCGGGCATCGCCGTCTGCAGCGACGGCAAATGTTGGTTCTGGTCGTTCTTGGTGTCCTCGTTGAGCGGGTTGGGGGTGCGGGTGCCCGCCACCACATCCTCGCCCTGGGCGTTGACCAGCCACTCGCCGTAGAACTTGTTGTCGCCGGTCGCCGGGTTGCGGGTGAAGGCGACGCCGGTCGCCGAGTCGTTGCCCATGTTGCCGAAGACCATGGCCTGGACGTTGACCGCGGTGCCCCAGTCGTCGGGAATGCCCTCGATGCGGCGGTAGGAGATCGCGCGGCGGCCGTTCCACGACGAGAAGACGGCGCCGATGCCTCCCCACAGCTGCTCCTTCGGATCGTCCGGGAAGTCCTTGCCGAGCACTTCCTTGACCTTGGCCTTGAAACGGTTGGAGAGGTCCTCGAGATCTTCGGCGGAGATGTCGGCGTCGGTCGCGTAGCCTCTGGAGTGTTTGAGCTCCTCGAGCATGCGGTCGAGCTGCTGGCGAATGCCCCGGCCCTCCTCGGGCTCGATACCGGCGGCCTTCTCCATCACCACGTCGGAGTACATCATGATCAGGCGGCGGTAGGCGTCGTAGACGAACCGCGCGTTGCCGGTCTTGGCGATCAGGCCCGGGATGGTGGCCGAGCACAGACCGACGTTGAGCACCGTCTCCATCATGCCGGGCATCGACGAGCGGGCGCCGGAGCGGACCGACACCAGGAGAGCGTCGTCCTTGTTTCCGAATTTCGTGCCCATGATCTCCTCGACCTTGGCCATGGCGGCGTCCACCTCGGCCTCGATCGTTTTCGGGTAGGTGCGGCCGTGGTCGTAGTAAAAGGTGCAGACCTCGGTCGTCAGCGTGAAACCGGCCGGGACCGGAATCCCGAGGCTGGCCATCTCGGCCAGGTTGGCGCCCTTGCCGCCGAGCAGGTTCTTCATCTTGCTTTCGCCGTCGGCGGTGCCGCCGCCGAACGAATACACGTACTTCACATCACTCACTGTTCTCCTCCTTCGACCTGCAGTTTTGAAAGATCCGCAAGTTCGGAAAAATCACGTCCGAGATTCTTGAGCAGGGCGATCCGGTTGGCCCGCACCTTCTCGTCTTCACACATCACGAGCACCTCAACGAAGAAGCGCTCGAGCACATCGGCCAGCGGCTCCATCGCCGTGAAGGCGTCGTCCACTTTTTTCTCCGGCAAGAGCTTCTCAAGGGCAGACCGAAACGCCTGCGTAGCTGCGTGAAGCTCGCCTTCCTCGGGCTGGGCAAAGAGGGCCGTGTTGACCGCAGCCTCGGGCTGATCTGCGGTGATATTTTTCACCCTCTTGAAGGCCAGCGCCAGGCTTCTGAAGCTGGCGGCTTCGCGAACCCGCTGCAGAGCCTCGGCGCGGGCCACGGTCTTCGGCAGATTGAACCACCCGACCGCCATGACAGCGTCCGCGGTATCGCCCGACACCCCCATCACGTCGGTGAGCCAGCGCCGGAACCGATCAGCCAGGAAGTCCGCCGCCGCCGCCGCGAGGTCCCCGTTGTCGGTCGAGAACTCCTCGACGGCAGCCACCGCGGCCGCCATCGCTGCTTCGAAATCCAGGTCCCAGCCGCTCTCAACCACGATCTTGACCGCGCCCTGGGCGGCCCGCCGCAGACCGAAGGGGTCCTTCGAACCAGACGGTCGTTCCCCGACCGCAAACAGCCCTGCCACCGTATCGAGCCGGTCGGCGACACCGAGGAGCTTGCCGATCTCCGATTCCGGAACCGCACCGTCAAATCCGACGGGTTGGTAGTGGTCGCGCGCCGCGGTCCACACCTCCCGGGAGGCGCCCTCGAGATGCAGATAGTGGCCACCCATGATGCCCTGCAACTCTGGAAACTCGCCCACCATGTTGGTGAGAAGATCGGTCTTGGCGAGCGGCGCGGCGGCGCGCAGGACGTCGCGGTCGACATCTGAGTTCACGAGATCGGCAATCGTGGCGGCAAGCCCGGCCACCCTCACTGCCTTGTCCCCGAGCGACCCCAGGACGCGGTGAAACTCGAGCCGCCCGAGACCGGAACCGTGCTCGGCCATGGTGCGTTTGCGATCCTCAGCGAAGAAGAACCCCGCATCGGCCAGACGGGCGCCGATCACCCACTCGTTGCCCTGGCGTATCAGACCTTCGGGATCGTCCTTGCGGTCGGCCACCGCCAGAAAACCGGGTTTCAGAACGCCGTCGGCGTCCTCCAGTACCAGACACTTCTGGTGGTAGCGGAGGGTCGTCACGACGACCTCCGGCGGGAGTTCGAGAAAACTCTCTTTGAACGAACCGGCCAGCAGCCCGGGCCACTCCACCAGCTCCACGTGTTCGGCCATGAGTTCGGGATCGGGGTGGACCCGCGCGCCGGTGGCCTTTGCAAGGGCTTCTGCCAGCGACTCGAGGTCACGCCGGCGCACCGCCGGCTCCACCACCACGCTGCGCTCGGCCAGGGCCACGACGTAGTCCGACGCCTGCTCGAGGTCGAAAACTCCTCCGGCGCGTGCACCCGGTGGCCGACCGTCACCCGGCCGGAGGCGATGCCGAAGAGCGTCGACGGGCACGACCTCGCCGTCGAGCAGCGCCACGACACCGTGCACCGGCCGCACGAACTGGTGGCTGCCGTCGCCCCACCGCATCATCTTCGGAAAGCGAAGTGCTGAAACCACCTCCGGCACCAGCTCGGCCAGGATCTCCGCCGTGGCGCGGCCCTCGTGCACCACCGTCGCCGCCAGGTACTCGCCCTTGTCGGTCTCGACCCGGCCGATCTCGACAAAGGGCAGACCCACCTTGCGGGCGAATCCCTCACCGGCCGGCGTCGGCTTGCCGTCCTCGCTGATTGCCACTCGAACCGGCGGGCCGGTCATCTCCTCGGTCCTGTCGGGTTGGCGTTCGGGCAGCCCCGCAACCTGCACCGCCAGACGGCGGGAGGTGGAGTACACAGCGATGGTCGCGTCGGCAAAACCGGCCTCGGCCAGACGGGCGGCAAAAAGATCGTTCAACTGCGACCGGGCGCCGGGCAGGGCCGCCGCCGGGATCTCCTCGGTTCGGATCTCGAGCAGGAAGGTGGCCATCAGCCCTCCTCCCCAGCACGGCTCTCGGGCCCGCCGCCGAGGGGGAAGCCGAGGCGCTCGCGCTGCTCGAGCGAGGCTTTCGCCGCTGCCACCGCGTTGCGGCGAACGCGGGCGATGAGCCCGACCCGTTCGGTCACCGAGATCGCGCCGCGCGCGTCCATGAGATTGAAGAGGTGCGAGGTCTTGAGGGTCGCCTCGACGGCCGGGATCACCAGCGGCGGGTCGTGCTCGAGACACCGCCGAGCCTCGCCCTCCCAGTCCTCGAAGTGGCGGCGCAGCATCTCGACGTCGGCCACCTCGAAACCGTAGATCGAGGCCTCGCGCTCGTCCTCCAGCCGCACCTGACCGTAGGACACGCCGCCGCCCCACTCGATGTCGTAGATCGAGTCCTTGCGCTGCAGAAACATGGCGATGCGTTCGAGGCCGTAGGTGAGCTCCGCCGTGATCGGCGCCAACTCGATGCCCCCGGCCTGCTGGAAGTAGGTGAACTGGGTGATCTCCATGCCGTCGAGCAGGACCTGCCAGCCGACGCCCCAGGCGCCGAGGGTGGGCGATTCCCAGTTGTCCTCCTCGAACCGGATGTCGTGCACCGAACGGATCGATGCCGATCGCCCCAAGTGACTCGAGGTACAACTCTTGCACCTCGTCCGGAGAGGGCTTGAGGATCACCTGCAGTTGCAGGTGGCGTCCCAGGCGGAACGGGTTTTCGCCGTAGCGGGCGTCGGCCGGACGCCGCGACGGCTGCACGTAGGCCACCCGGTAGGGCTCGGGGCCGAGGACCCTCAAAAAGCTCTCCGGATGCATCGTGCCCGCACCAACCTCCAGATCGTACGGCTGCTGGATGATGCAGCCGCAATCGGCCCAATAGCGCTGGAGATTGAGGATCAGAGACTGCAGGTCCACCGTGCCTCCGGGGCGTGTCACACGAGCGGAAAATATACCACGGCGGCGGGATTGAGAGAGTATTTTCCGAAAACGACACGTCACCGACCCACACGCCCGCCCGCCCGATTTCGGATTTCGGATTTCGGATTTCGGATTTCGGATTTCGGATTTCCCACCCACACCCCCACCGATCGAAAACGTCCGAGTGCTGGAAGCGCGCGCGGAAACGAGCCACGTGCGGCGGAGCGTGCCATCTTCAACATTGTTGGATCCATCACTCTCAACGCCGGCTGGGTCTCCCGGGCCAACAATGTTGAAGGTGGCAACTCCCGGGAAGCGCGTTCTGAAAAGCGGGTCCACTCGAACGCTCGAGAACGGTGCGACGGCCCACGGTAGGCTGGCCGGATGGAGCCGCTACAATAACGGTGGCGCGAGGCGAGAAGGAGGTCCTCCATGGGCAAGAAGGTCGGTGTCGTTCTCTCCGGGTGCGGTGTCTACGACGGCGCGGAAATCCATGAATCGGTGATCACGCTCCTGGCCCTCGACCGCCACGGCGCCGAGGCGGTGATGTGCGCTCCCGACGTTGCCCAGATGCACGTGGTCAACCACCTCACCGGAAAGGTCGCGGAGGGCGAGCAGCGCAACGTGCTGGTGGAGTCGGCGCGCATCGCGCGCGGCGCGATCAGGGACGTCAAAGCGGTCTCGGCTGACGAGCTCGACGCACTCATCCTCCCCGGTGGTTTCGGCGCGGCCAAGAACCTGTGCGACTTCGCGGTCAAGGGCGCCGATTGCGAGGTCAACCCCGACGTGGCGGCGCTGGTGCGCGCGGTCCACAAACAGGGCAAACCGGTGGCGGCGGTGTGCATCGCACCCGCGCTGCTTGCCAAGGTTCTCGGCGACGAAGGGCCGAAACTGACCATCGGCAACGACGCCGGCACCGCCGGCGCCCTCGAGACCATGGGCGCGGCCCACATCGAATGCCCTGTCCGGGAGTTCGTGGTCGACCACGACCGCAAGATCATCACCAGCCCGGCCTACATGCTCGCCAAGCGGATCTCCGAAGCCGCCGACGGCATCGAGGGCACGGTTACTGCACTCTTGGAGATGGCATAAACGAATTCACGATCAGCCCGTCGGCAATCCGGTGAGCTCTCCAGGCGACTGAGGAATGATGTCATTCCGAGCGAGACCAGAGGTCGAGCCGAGGAATCCGCTCGGCTCGCTGTACTCGCTCGGGACAAGCCTGGGGGGTGGCTTCAGGAACGCTGTTACCTGAACCTCCCACCCAGATCCCTCCGCTACGGCCCTACGGGCCTACGGTCGGGATGACAGGTCAAAAAGTTCTAGTCGCGAGAACACTCGAATGACGATCGCAGGGTCTTCCGTATCAGCCGATTTGACAGCCGTTGCAACGTTGATCACCAGTAGCGTTCGACGAAGATCTGGCCGGGTTCCTTGCGGCTGTATTCGCGAAACCCGTCCTCGGCGAGCATCGCCACCATGTCGTCGATCATCGCCGGGTTGCCGCAGAGAAAGACCGACGTGTTTTCGGGCGCGGGTCGGAACCCCCAGGTCCATTCCAGCAACCCCTCCCGCCACAGGTCCTGGACATAGCCTGCGGGGCCACCCCACGGCACCGGTTCCTCGGCCGGACGGCTGATGATCGAGTGGTAGGTGAAGGCCGGGCTCAGGTGATCCATGGTCACCAGCTCCGACTGGTAGCCCAGGTCCCAGGAGTGGCGGGCGCCGAGGAGGACCGCGATGCGGCGGTCGCCGCTCCCGGTCAGCATGGTTCGCAACATGCTCATGTAGGGCGCGAGACCGGTGCCGGTGGCCACCAGCACGAGATTGGTGTTCTCGGGCGCCTGGTCGAGGGTGAAGTTGCCGGTGATCTTCGGACCGAGCCACACCCGATCGCCCGGCCGCAGCGCGAACAACCGGGGGGTCAGACCGCCCGACCGCACCAGGGTGATGTAGAGCTCGAGGCACTCGCGAGCGACCGATGATGAGGCGATCGAGTAAGCGCGGCGGATCAGGCGGTCGGGCTTGGGAGCCTCTTCCTCGGTATCTGAGCCCGGACACCGCGGCGCTTCCGGCGGCAGACCGAGAACGGCGAACTGGCCCGGTTTGAAATCGGGGAGGTCCCACCCGTCGGGCACCACCCTCAACACCATCAACCCCGGCGCCACCTCGTACCGCTGCTGAACCACAGCGTTCAAATCCAGTTTCGCCATCCACGACTCCCCGGCTCGAAAGCGCGCAGAAGTGTACACTGCCCGCCGATGTTCGGGCTCGACACGGTCTTCACCTCGCTGCCTCAGTTTCTCCTCACGTGCGTGATCCTGACGGCCGCCGAGGCGGTGTATGTGACACTCGGTTTCGGCGCCGGGTTGATCGCGGTCGGCGGTCTCGCGCTGCTCCTGCCCGAACTGCGCGACGTCGTCGTGCTGCTGCTCCTGGTCAACCTGCCCGCCGAGCTGTGGGTGGTGTGGACTTCGCGCCGGGACATCGCCTGGCGCGGCGTGTTCGTGCTCTTTGCCGGTGTCGCCGTCGGCATCCCTGTCGGCACCTGGCTGCTGCGCTGGGGCAAGCCGGAAATCCTGCTGACGGCGCTCGGCTTCTTCCTGACCGCCGTCGGCGCGATCTTCCTGATTTCGCCGGCCCGCGGCAGTCGCACCTGGCCCGGCTGGGTCGCGCCTCCGGTGGGCGTTCTGTCCGGCCTGCTCACCGGTCTCTTCGGCACCGGCGGCCCGCCTCTGGTGCTCTACTACCAGCTCGGCGGCGCCGGCAAGGCCGTCTTCCGCGGCCATTTGATGGCGATCTTCCTGCTGATGACCACCGTGCGGGTCCCGTCCTATGCCATATTCGGGCTCATCACCCCCACCCGGATGTGGTCGGCGTTGATGGTCCTGCCGGCGGTGTTGGTGGGCGCCCTCATCGGCAACCGCATCCACCTCGAGCTCGGCGAGGAGGCTTTTCGGCGAATCGTCAGCGCCGCGCTCGTCATGATCGGCCTCATGTTGTTGATTCCAGCCGCTTGAGACGCTCGATATACTCGAGGTGGATGTCGAACCCGGACCACCCCCCCGAGCCGCCCGACGCCGCGACCACCGGCCGGATCACGCGGTTCCACCTCACCGGCCGCGACTGGGCGGCCCTGGTGGCGGTGCTGATTCTCTACGCCGCGACCCGGCTTTATGGAATCGCCGGCTACCCGATCTACTTCTTCTGCGACGAGGCGCACCAGGCCAATCTCGCGCAGGATCTCGTCGCCAACAACTTTCACGACGAAGACGGCGTGCTGTGCCCGGCCTATTTCCGCAACGTCCGGGTCTTCAACCTCGGCCTGTCGGTGTGGGTCCACACCCTGCCGATCGCCGTCTTCGGCAAGACCATCTTCACGGTTCGGACCACTTCGGCCATCGTCGGCCTCCTCGGCGCCGCCGCCCTCATGCTGGCGCTCAAGTGGTTCTTCGGCGTTCGTCTGTGGTGGGCGGGCGGACTCGTCATGGCGGCGCTGCCGGCCTGGTTCCTGCACTCGAGGACCGCGTTCGAGACCGCGATGATGGTGGGGTTCTACGCGATTTTCGTGCTCGCCTATTTGCTGTATCGGGAAGTTTCGGCGTGGTGGCTGGGGGCGGCCGCGATCTCTGGCGCCGCCACCTTTTACAGTTACTCCAACGGCCAGGGGGTGATGTTCATCACCTGCCTGCTGCTGCTCGTCGTCGACTGGCGCCACCACTGGCGCGTTCTGACCCGCCACCCGCGAGCTGCGGCGGCGGGTCTGGTGATTCTGCTCCTGGTCGCCGCGCCCTACCTGCGCTTCCGCTACATTCTCCACCCCGAGATGATGGAGCTCCACCTCCAGGACCTGGAGTCGTACTGGGTCGAGGACATCCCGACCGGGGACAAGCTCGAGATTTTCGCCCGAACCTACCTGCGCGGCGTGAGCCCGGGCTACTGGTTCACCGAGGACGTCCAGGAACTCGACCGCCACCGCATGCTCGGCTATCCCAACTTTCCGCTGTGGCTCGCGCCTGCGGTGTTCCTCGGACTCGCCGCTGTCGATCATCCGTTCGCGCCGTTCGGCGGCCCACCGGTTGGTCCTGATCGCGGTGCTCGCAGCGCCCTTTTCCGCTTCGCTGGTCGGTCTCCGCATCACCAGAGTGCTGGCCATGGTGGTGCCGGCGACCCTTGCAGCCACCATCGGTCTCGATCAGCTTCGGGCCTGGCTCGCCCGGGTCCTGCCCGATCGGCTGATCGAGGTCGCGGTGGCGGCCGGGTTGACGGCAAGCACTCTCGCCATGACCCGCGACGCGCTGGTCAACGGCCCGCGGTGGTTCCCCGACTACGGCATGCAGGGTCAGCAGTGGGGCGCCAAGGAGCTTTTCGCCGAGTTGGGGCGGCGCCTTGCTACCGCCCCGCCGGGCAGCACGTTCGTGATCTCGCACCTGTGGGCCAACAACGCAAACGCATTCGAGGATTTCTTCCTGCAGCCGGAAGACCGTGAGCGGATCACCTGGGGGGTCATCGACGACGTGTTGCACGAGAGCCGGGCCGAGGTCAAGCCGACCACCGTCTTTGTCCTCACGCCCCCGGAATACGCCCGGGCTCTGGCGAGCCCGAAGCTGCGAATCTACCCCGGGACGACCATCATTGACGACCCCAGCGGCCAACCCGGCTTCTATCTCGTGAAACTGGCCTACACGGAGGCAGCGGATTCCATCTTCGCCGCAGAAGCCCTGGCAAGAAAACGGTTGGTCGACGACACCGTCACGATCGACGGAGTGCAGGCCAGAATTCGCCACCCCCTGCTCGACATGGGCACCATCAGTGAGGCGTTTGACGGCAACGAAAGGTCTCTCGCGCGCACCCTTGATGCCAATCCCACGACGATCGAAATCCGATTCCCGACAGCGCGGCCCGTCAGCGGAGTTCTCCTCCACCTGTGGACGGAGCACTACCGCATCCGGCTGAGGGCCTTCGGTGCCGATGGCAGCGAGATCGCAGACGTCGTTCGTGACGCAGTCTCTGGTCTGCCTCCCGAGCCGATCGAGGTGCTCTTCGACGAACGCGTTTCGGACGTGGCCGAACTCAAACTTTCAATCGTCAAAGAAGGAGACGTCCACGTTCACCTGCGCGAGATCGAGATTCTGGAATGACGTGGGAAGAGGTCACGCCTCGACGAGGTGTCCCGCGCATTCCAGCGCTTCCACCGCCCGCGCGAGATAGGCGGCGTTCACCAGCACGTAGTCCGTGTCAAAGGTCGAGACGACGAAAATCGGCACCCCGGCCTCGGCGAGCGGGGCGCTGATCGCAGCGAGGACACCGGTCAGCTCGAAGGCGAGCGGGCCCCGGACTTCGAGACACGCCCACCCGCGTTCTATGGGGACGCCCTCGGGAGCTTGATCGGCCTTACCCACGACCGACAACTCCGCTGTGGTCCTGGTGATGGACAGAAGCGGCGTGTCGCCGAGTGGCGGCAGAACCGAGTCCAACGGGAGCTTCCACACCGCGAACTCTCCCTTGAGCACCTGGAGGGCGACAGTTCTCACCTCACACGGTCCGGGTCGGCCGACACGAGCTTCTTGCCGGTGCGCAGGAAGTGGTTCAGCTCGGCCTCCCAGGTCTTCATGAAGCCCCGAAAGTGCTCTTCGGTGAACTCGCCGAGAGCGCGTTCGCCGTGGGCGCTGAGCGCTGTGTAAGCATAGTTGATGTCCGCCGTACAGCCCGACTCGCCATCGGCTGCAAGGGCGACGTTGATGGTTCCGATCACAATGCCGGGAATGATCTTGATGATCTCCAAACGGTGGTCCACCGGATCGTGGACCGTCATCAGCCACAGGGCGTCCTCGGCAATACCCGGGGTGATGAAGATGCAGCCCGGTTCGGCGACGCCCGATTCAGTGATGACCAGCTTCGGCCGCCAATCCTTGACCCACTCCATTTCCCGTATCGGGCACAGGAGGGGGAAGACCTGATCTGCCGGAGCGCACAGGTGTTGGGTGAAGCTGCGGCTGACTCGACAGGGTTTTTCGACCTGCATGATCCCCCCGCTTGTCACTTTCGGTTACCAGCAGGGTACACCGTCCGCCGCGTTGAGTGAAAGGGATCGGCGGCGGGAGGCGAATCACAACGCTTCGGGACTGAGATTTTCGGGAAGAGCCGCGCGGACCTCGGGCCACTCCAACTGGAGCCACGGCGTGTGCTCATCCGCGCGCTCGCGCAGCGCGGCGTCGAGATCGGCCACCGATATCCACCGCCATTCATCCACCTCGTTGGCGTTGGCCCGCACCGGGTCGGCGCTGCGGCCGATGAACACCGAGCACAATTCGCGTTCGGACCCGAGGTCGCCAAACCGCGCGAAATAGCCGAACTTGTAGAGGAACGCAAGGTCACTGGTCATGCCCAGTTCCTCGAAAAGACGCCGGTGGACGGCTTCGGCCAGGACTTCACCACGACGGGGGTGGCTGCAGCAGCTGTTCGACCAGAAACCGGGCCACAGACGCTTCTCACGGCTGCGGCGCTGCAGCAGGAGATCGCCGTCGTTGTTGAAGATGAAGAGCGAAAACGCACGGTGGAGCACGCCGTCGCCGTCGTGGCAGGCGGCCTTGTCGAGATGATCCAGCACCTCGTCGTCTTCGTTGACGAGGATGAGCAGTTCGTCCTCGCTCGAAACGACCCGGTCAGGCAATCGAGACCTCGAAGGCCTGATACCCACCGGCATTCATGGCCTGGATCACCTTCTCGGCGTTCTCGGGGCAGAGCGCGATCATGGAACCACCGCCGCCGCCGCCGGTGAGCTTGGCGCCGAGGGCGCCGTTTTCACGCGCAATCTGGATCAGCTCCTCGAGTTCCCAGCTCGAGACCTGGAGGCTGTTGAGCAAACCGTGGCAAACGTTCATCAGGTCGCCGAGCTGTTCGAGATCGTGCATCTTGATCGCTGCCAGGGCCTGTCCGGTGAGCGCATCGATGCCTTTGAAAACGCGATCGATCACGGGCCGGTTCTTGTCCCGCGCGGCGCGCACGCGGGCCACGGTCTTAGCGGTCAGGCTCTCCGATCCGGTGATGCCGATGACGAATCGGATGGGTTCTTTGAAGTACAGCTCCTCGATCTGCGGCGGCGAACCAGCGCGGTAGATGATCGGCCGGCCATAGGTCGCCACCGTGTTGTCGATCCCCGACGGGGTCCCGTGCGCGACCTGTTCGGCGAGGTAGGCGTAACGGTTGACGTCTTCATCCGACAGCCCGAGCTCGTAGTGGAGGTCGAGCCCGCGGATGATGGCCACCGCGACCGCCGCCGAACCTCCCAGCCCCATCGCCCTCGGGATCTCCGAGTACACCTCGATCCGCATGTTACGGTTGCCGAGACCAAGCTTGTCGAGGATCAGTGCGCCGATCTCCTCGATCGCGCTGCGGTTCTTCGGATCGGCGTGGAGACGTTGCTCCATGCCCCACCGGGGCATCACGATCCACACGCCCTTGTCGGTGTCGACTACCCGGGCGTTGACCGCCAGCGGCACCGGGGCGGCGATCGCCCGTTTGCCATACACCACGGCGTGTTCGCCGAAGAGGATGATCTTGCCGTGGCCGCACCCGGTCTTTTCGCCGGCCGGCGCTGCGGCGCCGTGGAGCGGCACCACCGACGCCACCTTGACCTCTTCGATCAGCTCCTTGGCCTTCCACACCTTGATCTCGCCGGACTTCACGACCCGCTCGACCACGGTGTCGAAGAGCTCGGGCGGCGCGCCGGCGGCCGACACGACGCTGCGGGCGTGCAGGGTCATGTGACCCTGCTGGATGCCCTCGGTGGCCAGCGCGCGCAGGGCCGCGAAGTTCTGCGCCAGACCGACTGCGCCCATGACCTCGGCCAACTCGCTCGCCGACTCGACGCCGAGCAGCCGCAGGTTGAGGGCAACGGTCGGGTTGGACTGTAGCGAACCGCCGACGATGCCGACCTTGAGGGGAATTTCGATGTCTCCCACCAACGCTCCGTCATCATCCTTCAGCCACCGGCTGAGGGATGTGTAGCGGCTGCCGCGGGCGGCGAAGGCGTGTGCGCCGGCCTCGATCGCGCGCCAGTCGTTGCCGGTGGCCAGCGCGACCGCGTCGATGCCGTTCATGATGCCCTTGTTGTGGGTCGTCGCCCGATAGGGGTCGATCTCCGCGAACTCGCTGGCGACAACAATGCCGTCCCGAACCTGTTCGCCATCGAAACCGTTGACTGTCAAGCCCTCCACCGGCACCCGCATCCGCGAGCGCACCAGCGCCCGGTCGGTCAGATTGGAGAGAATGCGCAGGAAGACCTTGCCGCCGGTGATGCCTTCCACCAACGACGCCACACCCTCGCACATGGTGTTGACCAGATTCGCACCCATGGCGTCGCGGGTGTCCACCAGGAGGTGGACCACCAGCATTTCCGTCTTGCCCGGCGCTGCCGGGAACAGGTAGACCTCGAGGTCGCGCGCCCCGCCGCCCCGCGCCACCAGCCGCGGGTGGAGACTGTTGGCCAGGTTGAGCACTTCCTCCTTGCGCTGCAGGAGTTTGCTGCGGG
Source organism: Candidatus Sulfomarinibacteraceae bacterium (assembly GCA_963741385.1). Taxonomy (GTDB): domain Bacteria; phylum Acidobacteriota; class Thermoanaerobaculia; order Thermoanaerobaculales; family Sulfomarinibacteraceae; genus Sulfomarinibacter. The sequence goes on along the minus strand of CAVUHO010000010.1, from coordinate 1,574,310 downwards.
CCTGGCTCGGCCGGAGAACATCCATGACCTGGATCTGCCCGATGAGCACCGGCTCGACGGTCGCCGATTCGAACCCGCCGAACGCCCGCGCCGTCTTGGCGGCATAGCTCACGGCGGCGACGATGGACGATTCCTCCACCGCCATCGGCACCACGTAATCCTTGCCGTTGATCAGGAAGTTGAGACCGAGACCGATCGGCAGCCCCATGACCCCGACCACGTTTTCGATCATGGTGCCGGCGTTGTCCAACGACAGGACGTTGCGGCCGGCGAGGAGGTTTTTGTAGTCCTGCTGGGAGATCATTCCGCGATCGCGGATGGCCCGCACACGCTCTTCGATGCTGAGCTTGTGGAAGGCCGGGATACACGAGTCCTTCATGTGGTTCAGACGCTCCGGTTGTTTGGTACGCGGCATGGCAACTCCTCCAGTAAGCCGTCCCGCAGCAGAACTTTATAGCAGATCAGCACGCCGCGTCTCCAGCTCAACCACGGTTTGGCGTCTCACATTCCAGCCACGATGACCCCGGAGAGATCCAGATCCAGGGCTGGTGTCGCGAAACCTGCGGCTGCGACTCGCCGCAAAAACTCGGAAATCTGCCCCCGGTCGGTACTGAAGCAGACACCAAAATCCCCACCACCCGCGCCGCTCGGTTTGTAGTGGACCCCGCACTCGGCAGCCACCTCTCGGAGGCGCCGGTGGGCCTCGGACAGGATCGGCATGTCGATGACCCTTCCGAGCACCGCCAGCTCCTCGCAGAAGCGGTCGACGGCGTCGAGGAACCGGAACGGTTCGTCTCGAGCCAGGGCGTCCACCCCCCGCTCCGACTCTTGACCAAGACGATCGAGAGCCTGATTCACGCCCGGGGTTCCACTCTGCCGCGATGCGTCGAGGCGATCGAGGAAGGAACCGGTGCTCGCCGACCGTCCGGTCCACACGAACGCTCGACAGATCCTCTCAGGCCATTGCATCGGAGCAATCCCCGCCACGGACCGCCGAGCGTCGAGCTCGAAACCGACCACTCCCCCACACAGACTTGCCGCGACATCGATCCCCGACCCGAGTCCGCCCTGTACCTCCCGGTGGAGCGACACCAGCGTCCGTAGCCAGTCCAGATCCGCCGCACCGGCTTCGGGGGCCCGGCCGGTCAAGGCCGACGCCAGGGCGACCGTCAGCGCCGCGCTCGAACCGAGACCGAGCTTGAGGCGCTCGCCCCGTGTGGAATCGAAAAACGCCGTCGTGTCGAGCTCCAGCGCCTGCGGCCGTGCCGTCAGGGGATTCAGGAGACCGCGCGCGACCAGACCTTCAAACACACGCTCGACCAACATCAGACGATCGCCGGATTCCCGATCGCTCCACGTGACGCCGCCCGACGGATCGAGAACACATTCCGCCGAATCCACCTCGAGCACGGGTGCAGTTACGACCCACCTCTCTCCGGGTGCCTCCCCGACCGTGACTACAGCTCGTCGGTTCACCGCCATGACAACCGCCGGTGCGCCGAAGAGCACCGCGTACTCACCCAACAGCACCAGCTTGCCGGGCGCCGAGGCGCGGCCCGAGGCGTTCATTTCTCGACCACCCGCGCACCCTGGCCGAGACCGCTCGACAGCAGCCGCTCCACGCCTGCGACCCCGGCCAGCTCGCTGCGAACCGTTTCGTGGGCGTCGGGCAGACAGACGGCCTTGACCTGCGGGCCCGCGTCGATGGTAAAGAAGACCGGTACGCCATCGGCCTGCAGCCGGCGCACCGCGCCGATGCACTCCACCGTGGCGCCGTTCCAGTAGACCAGACCGGGCCGCGCCGACAGCATCAGACCATGCATCTTGAGGCAGCTCGACTCGCTGACGGCGGCGAGGGCCTCAAAATTCCGGCTTTCGACCGCCGATCGCGCCGTCGCGAGATCGGCCGGGCTCGAGGCCACCCACGCCTGGTAGTAGGGAGACGTCCGCTCGGTCAGCACCATCCCCGCCGTCGAACCGACCTTTTTGGGCCCGGACTCGGTCACAGCCACCACGACCCGCAGCGGCCACGCCCCGGGCTCCAGAATCTGCCGGGTCTCGGTTCGCCGTCCCTCCCCGGTCACGCTGAGTTCGACAAACCCGCCGAAGATCGACCGCGCCGCCGAACCCGAAGCGCGCCGCGCCAGCTCGGCAAGATCGGCGGCGGACAAGCGGGAGCCCAGAGCAGCATCGGCCGCCACCACCAGCGCCGCAAAACCCGACGCCGACGAGGCCAGCCCTGCGGCCGTGGGAAAGTCGTTGTCGCTCTCGACCATTGCGAAGACGTCGACTCCGACCCGCTCCCGCAGGTCGTCGAGACAGGCTGACACCCGGGCCGCCATCGCCGGCGCCTCGCCTCCGGCCAGGAGAAAGCGGTCCTCGTTCAGCCTCTCGTCGAAATGCACCCTCGTTCTGGTTGTCAATCCGTCCAGGGTGATCGACAACGAGCCCACCGCGGGGAGGTTCTCCTCGACATCGGTTTTCCCCCAGTACTTCACCAGGGCGATGTTGGGGTGGGCGATGGCTGTTGCTTCCATGTTCTTGCTCTCGACACCTTTCTCTTGTGCCCGGATCATATCGCGAACGGCCCCGGCACGACGGCACGATCCGATCATCCACCCGAATCATGGCGACCGTGTGGCAACGGAGGGAAAAAGAGTCGTCGCAGATTTCGGATTTCGGATTTCGGATTTCGGATTTTCCCGCCCACCCTCCCCCGTACAGGGGTGGACGGATGGCAAATTCGAAATCCGAAATCCGGCACTGGCCGACAGGAGCGGTTTGTGGCCGACGGCCGGAAAGGAAGGGTGGATGGGGGCCGGCCATCGGCCACCTGCTCATGGCGGGTAGACGCCGCGGCCAGAGGCCGTGAGCAAATCCGAAATTCCGGTCAGGGCGGATACCCGGTGATCGAGCGGATTTTCTGGTAGAGGGGCTGCAGGCGGCGGTACATTTTGAGGTAGACCTCGCGGTAGAGCCCGTCGTAGATCCTGCGGTTGGCGGGGTCGGGCTCGAAGGTGTCGCGCACCCGCGTCATCTCGGACACCGCGGTTGCGAAGTCGGGGTGGAGCCCGGCGCCCACCGCGGCGTCGATGGCGGCGCCGAGACCCGATGTCTCGTAGACGTGCGGCCGCGACGCCGGCAGGCCGAAAATGTCGGCGGTGATCTGCAGGGCGGCGTCGCTCTGCGAGCCTCCTCCGGCCACCCGCACCTCCTCGAGCCGCACCCCGCTGCGCCGCTCCGAGCGCTCGCCGCCTTCGCGCAGGGCGTAGGCCAGGCCTTCGAGGATGGCGCGATAGATGTGGGCCCGGGTGTGGACGTCGCCGAAGCCGATCATCGCCCCCTTGGCCTCGGGTCCGGGGATCTTGACGCCCGGCGACCAGTAGGGCTGCAGCACCAAGCCCATGGCCCCCGGCGGCACCGCCTCCACCAACTCGTCGAACAGCTCCTCGGGCTCGATCCCGCGCACCTCGGCGATGCGCCTCTCGCGCAGCCCGAACTCGCGCTTGAACCACGACACCATCCAGTAGCCGCGGTAGATCTGCACCTCGAGACTGTAGGCGTCGGGAAGGGCCGCCGGGTAGGGCGGCAGCATCGGCACCGGCTCCACGTAGCGCCGGTGGGTGGTGTTGATGGTGGCGCTGGTGCCGTAGCTGAGGCAGGCCACCCTGGGATCGACGCACCCGGCGCCGAGGACCTCGCATGCCTTGTCGGCGGCAGCGGCGATCAAGGGCAGTCCCTCCGGAATCCCAGTCGCTTCCGAGGCCGCCGCCGTAATCTCGCCCAGCACCTGTCCCGGCGGCACCAGGTCGGGGAGCAGCTCGCGGGCCATCGGCAGGGCCTGCCACTTCCAGTCGCGAGCTCCCGCCCATTGCAGCTTCTTGTAATCGAACGGCACGTAGCCCACCTGGCAGCCGACCGAATCCACGTACCGACCCACCAACCGGTGGGTCAGAAAACCCGAGAGGAAGAGGTACTTGTGGGTGCGGTCCCAGATTTCGGGCTGGTGGACCCGCAGCCAGTTGGCGTCGGCCTCGGCCTGGAAATGGGCCACGGTCTCGCGCATCCGCACCGCGCGGAAGGCCAGACCCCAGAGCCCGCCCACGGGAGCCAGCCCTTCGCACCGCCGTTGATCGAGCCAGATGATGGCGGGCCGCAGCGGCTCGCCGTCGGCACCGACGTTGATCATGGTGGCGCGCTGGGTGGTCAGCGAAACCGCCGCCACCGCCTCGCACGGCACGGGGCTCTGCAGCCACAACGCCTGGCACGCCTCGCACAGCCACCGCCACATCGCCACCGGGTCCTGTTCGGCCCAACCCGGGTGATCGGAGAAATACGGTTCGACCTCAACCCGCACCTTGGAAACCAAATTCCCTTGTGGATCGAAGAGCAGCGCCCTGACGCTCTGGGTCCCGTAATCAATCGCCAGCAGATGGTCTTTGGAGGACACTGAGTCATTATCCACTCTCGGGCCGAATTCTCAATTTTCATCGCATGGAGTCCACAGATAGCCCAGATTGACCCAGATCCATCGCAGCGTCACAACCACGAAGACGCAAAGACACGAAGAAGTCACAAAGCCCGTCGGTGTCGCCTTGGGTGGGGCCTGATGAACTGAGTTGGGGGGAGGCGAGGCCTGCGCTCTCTGAGAGCGCAGGCCGTTGGGGCGGACAACCGGAGCGGATGCTCGCATCCGACGCGGTTGTCCGCCCCAACGGTCCCCGGCCGCAAAGCGGCCGGGACCTCGCCGGAGTCAAAAGCCGGCATGGTTCCTTTGTGTCTTCGTGTCTTCGTGGTTGCGACGAGGCCCAGCTCTGTGTCTCTGTACCTCTGTGGTTTGCCCGGTGCTATGGATCCGCGGGCCGATCCGGACGGGCAGGAATCGGGAGTACAATCATGAGACCGAATAGCCCACGACGGGGCGTTCGTTGGAGGCCAGGAATGCCCCGCTCATACTACTGTCCTTACTGCCGCAAGCTCCTCAACCCGGGGACCAAGGTCATCTTCCTGGTCGACAACGGACCGGACGTGGAGCTGGTCCTGCTCAGCGCCACCCTCGGCGACTATTCGGTGGTGGCCTCCCGGTCCATGAACCTCCTCGAGGGGGCGATCTACACCTTTCGCTGTCCGCTGTGCCGTGCCGACCTGACGTCCAATCTCGACAACAAGCTGGTCGAGCTGATGTCGCGCGGCGACGAAAACGACTCGCCGGTGCGGGTGACCTTCTCGCGCATCCACGGCGAACACGCGACATTCCTGATGGCGGACGCCGGCGTCGACCGCTTCGGCGAGCACGCTGACCGCTACGCTGCTGTCAACTTCTTCGGCGCCGCCGCCGATCCGGAAGACGGCCGCGGCTGATCAGGGCCCGGTGAGCCCCTTCGGTTCGTGACCCGGCCGCTTTTTCGAATCACCTGACGTGAGGGCGCACCGCTGCCACAAGTCGCCGGGCGTCGTTGCGGGCCCGGTCCCCGTCGGCGCGGGTATAAAAGCCGGAGGGCGTCAGATCCTCAGCGCCGTAAAAGGCGAGTTCGCGGTCGCGCCGGAGGTTGCGGGATATCGCGGCAAGATCCTCCAGGTCGCCCTGAATGGCCTCGGGAAAGCGAGCTCGTTCGGCGAGCAACACATTCGACACGTCATGAATCCGAGGCGGATCGACCCCGTGCGCCCGAAGAAACCCCTTCAAGGCCAGTTCAACGATTTCCTGGGACTCGCGGACCACGTCCGCCCAGCTCTCGTGATGAAACAGCACGTCGAGAGCTTCCAATCGAATTTCCGCACGACGGACGTAATCTGCGGCAAGGTCAGTGTTGCGCATACTCAGGCCACCTCGACCCAATAGGGTTGTCCATGAACCGTCCGCCTCACGATGCGTCCCGCAGCAATCTCGCGCCGCACCCCAGCCAACACCGACGGGAGCTCGAGGTCCCGGGTAAAGAGAATGATGCCGTCGATCGCGACCTCCGCCCACAGCCCCCTCGCTGTTGCAGTCGACTCCGGCAAGTGCACGAAATGAGCTTCGACTCTGCACCCGCACCAGGAGATCGGCGCCTCGTCCCACTTCAGGTACAGATCGCGCGAAAGCTCCAGTCCCTCATCGACAACGACGAGCAGATCGATGTCCGACCCGTCATGAAGCTCACCCCGCGCCCACGAACCGAATGCCGCCACACCGACCAGCCTGTCGCCGGCGATCGCCGCAGCCCGTTGCACCGCTTCGACAGCGACATCGAATCCGACAAATCCGGAGCTCGGTGCGGCAAGTCTTCGTGAACAATACTCGTTGAGAGAGACTCCGGATGCCTGCGCTGCCGCGCGGAGCGCGCCGTGCAAACCCGGATCGATTCGCAGGACGAATCGGCCTGATCCCAAGGAATCCTTGCACACATTCATGATGATATCACTCTCAAAAAATATGATACTACCCAGATTGCCGGTCGTCAATGGTCCGGCCCCGCGGCGTTGACGCGCCGATCTTGCGCATCGTGTCGAGCTCACGGCGGCGCAGCATCACCCCGGATTTACGGTCGTGGGGCACGGCGAGGATGGCATCCACGGGAAGCTGTCCGGCGACTCGTGGAAGTGGAAGGCGGCGTTGTTGTCAGGTGTGATCTCGGTGGAGGGCAGCACCGAGGCGTTGGCGACCACGTTGTCGCCCTCCACCGCCAGCACGCCACTCTCCGCGCCGGGCTCCGTGACATCGGTGTGGCCGTGGGCCAACCTCGCGATCACCCGCGCCGTTTTGAGGTCGACAAATACCGCCTCGTCGTCGGCCGTCCCCGAGGGCGCGAGAACGCCGAGAATCAGCACATGAACCGCTGGCATGCGGAAAAAACCCTCGTCGTGTCACGAACCGGTCTTGACCCCACCGCACCACGGGCAGAGGTCCTCCCTTTCGCCCTTGCTCCCCTTCGGGAGGGGGCGGATGGTCTAGAACCTCACCCGCGCGAAGATGCTGACGTCTTGAATGTCCCAGGTCAGGGCGCCGTTGACCAGGTTGCCCTGATCGGTTTCGATGCCCGCCCAGTCGACATCGACGGTCGCCAGGTTGAACCCGGCGCCGAACGACCACCGTTTGCCCGCCAGGTACTCGATGCCGGCGTGGCCGACCCACTGGGTCCCGTCGATGTCCCCGACTTTGACCCCAAGCCAGCCGACACCGGTGATGAAGCGCCAATGGTCGGAAAACAAGCGCCGGTACTCGAAATAGAGGTAGGGCAGCGGGCCGGACGCGGATTCCTGGCTCCTCCCATCATCGGCAGCGTTCAAGCCTTCCCACGACAGGTCCGTCGTGAAATCCATCCACCGGAAGCCGAGACCGAACCCGGCCGCCCAGCGCTCCTTGACCCACGGGTAGAAGGCGTAGTCGATGAAGGTCTGGGTGACGTCGAAGTTCAGGTTGAGCGTGGCATCAATAGGTATGATTTCGTCGCCCCAGTGGATTTCGTCCTCCACATGCGTCGTCGAGCCGCGCTTGATGTCCTGCCAGCGGACGCTGACCCGATTCCGTTTGGAGATCTGCCACTCGAAGGCGAGGGTGGGAATGGTTTTGTCTGTAGCCAGACCGAGGTCTTCGAAGTTGAGGGTCGTGCCCTCGCCGAGGATCTCGGAGTCGAGCCGTATCTCGGTCGAGAGATTGACCCAGCTGCCTTCGATTTTCAAGTTGAACTTGTCAAACAGGGGTTCGAAGTCGCGCTGCGCCTGCGCCGGAACGGCGGCCATACACACGAACACAACACACATCAAACCAATAACGGTGGCATGCCGGCTGCTGCTCATATTCAAGATCCTCCTTGACTCCTCGTTGCACGGACATCATACGCCAGATTTTTCGTCAATCGGCTGGATAGTCACGGATTTCGCACTGGCGGCAGTCCTCCCGGGAGCGCCCCGTTTTTGTTATAACGGCTGTGGGCTGCAGGGTCACAGCAGGTCGCAAGGGCACCCGCCGGACCTCGCATCGCCGGGGAGGATTCGCCATGGACATCAACGACAGTGAGCTGTTGAAGACCCGGGCCTTCGTCGACGGCGACTGGATCGACGCCGATGACGGGGAGACGTTTGCCGTTACCAATCCGGCCTCAGGCGCGGTCATCGCAGATGTCGCGAAGTGCGGTGCCGGGGAGACCCGGCGCGCCATCGCCGCGGCCGAAACGGCGCAGATCGAGTGGCGGCGGAAGACGGCCGGCGAGCGCTCCCGGCTCCTCCGCCGGTGGTTCGACCTGATGATGGCGAACCAGGAGGACCTGGCAAAGATCATGACCGCGGAGCAGGGCAAGCCGCTGGCCGAGTCGCGCGGCGAGATCGCCTACGGCGCGAGCTTTATCGAGTGGTTCGCCGAGGAGGCCAAACGCGTCTACGGCGACGTGATTCCGCCGCCGGCCAACGACCGGAGAATCGTCGTCATCAAACAACCGGTGGGCGTGGTGGCGTGCATCACGCCGTGGAACTTCCCCAACGCCATGCTCGCGCGCAAGGTCGGCGCTGCACTCGCGGCGGGATGCACCACGGTCTGCAAGCCGGCAACCTCGACACCGCTCTCGGCCTTTGCCATGGCCGAGCTGGCAGCTCGCGCCGGCATTCCCGGGGGTGTGATCAACGTGATCGCCGGACGCACCGGCGCCATCGGCGACGAGCTGACCTCGAACCCGATCGTCCGCAAGCTGACCTTCACCGGTTCGACCGAGATCGGAAAAAAACTGGTCGCCGACTGCGCGCGGACCATGAAACGCACGTCGATGGAGCTCGGCGGCAACGCGCCCTTCATCGTCTTCGACGACGCCGACCTCGAGACAGCGGTGAAGGCAACCCTGGCCAGCAAGTACCGCAACGCCGGCCAGACCTGCGTCTGCGCCAACCGCATCCTGGTCCAGGAAACGGTGATGGAAACGTTTTCAAAAATGCTGGCTGCGGCGGTTATGCAGTTCAAGCTCGGCAACGGCGCCGACGACGGTGTGACCATGGGACCACTGATCGACGATGCCGCGGCCGACAACGTCGTCGCCTTGATCGAGGACGCGACCGCCAAAGGCGCCAGGATCGTACTCGGCGGCGGCCGATCGGCCCTCGGCAACCGTTTTGTCGAGCCCACGATCCTCGCCGGTGTGACCACCGGCATGCGGGTCTTTCGCGAAGAGATCTTCGGTCCGGTCGCCCCGCTGGTTTCGTTCAGTACCGAAGAGGAAGCCGTCGCCATGGCCAACGACACCGAGTTCGGTCTCGCGGCCTACTTCTGCTCCCGCGACATCGGCCGCATCTGGCGCGTCGCCGAGGGTCTGGAGTTCGGCATCGTCGGCATCAACGAGGGCGTGATCTCCAACGCCATGGCGCCCTTCGGCGGCATGAAGGAGTCGGGCAACGGCCGCGAGGGCTCCAAGTACGGTCTCGACGACTACCTGGAGGTCAAGTACCTCTGCATCGGCGGGATCGACAGGTAAAGGAGGGAGGATCAGCTCGCAGCGCGGGTGGGAATCTCCTCAAGCGCGTCGGCGAGCGAGCGACGCGCGTGCCAGAGGTCGTAGGCGCCCTGCATGTTCAGCCACAGCTCCGGACCGTTACCACAGTACTTCCCGAGTCTCGCTGCCATCTCAGCGGTCACCGCACGATCAGCAGCGAGGATCTTGTACATCTGCTGCCGACTCACACCCATCTCGCGGGCGGCCTGAGCCACGCTGACGCGCATCGCCGGGAGCACCACTTCCCGCAGCAAAACACCGGGGTGGGTCGGCGGCCTCATTCGGATGGCAGTCATGAATCGGTCTCCTTTCTGCAACCCCCGTGGGGGCCTCTCAATGGTACTGCTCGAGGTCGACTCGTCGAGCCTCTCCCTCGTCAAACTCAAACGTGATGCACCACGGTCCGTTCACGTGAATCGAATAGCGGGGCGGTCTGTGTCCGCGCAATTTATGAAAGTCAAAGCCCGGGAGGTTGAGGTCCGAAGGTTTCGTCGCCGCATCGAGAGCGTCAAGCACCAACAGTGCGCGCGCCTCAAGATCCTGTCGAACCCGGCGGCTTCGCCCTTTTTCGAACAGCTCGCAAAGGCCCTTGTGCTTCCACGTCTGGATCACCCGCGGAGTGTATACTCTTGGTTGTCAGTTGTCAACTATTGGTTTACAGACGTTCGAGAGCCTCTTGAACGGCACGTCCACCGCCCGATTCGTGGCACAGTTCCGAAGGTAAGCCAAAGCCCACCCTACTTCGGGCCCGCATCTCGAACCGAACGGTTGGTGTGAACCGCAACCACAAAGACACGAAGCCACCAAGGATTTCACCAAGATGATTTTCTTCGTGATGCTCTTCGTGCCTTGGTGCCTTTGTGGTTGTGACGTCTCTCCGGCCGCGCATTCCTGGAGATGCGGCTATCATCAATCCACCATGCAAAAGGTGAGACGCCTTGCGGCCGTCGTTGTGATGACGGTTGCAGCGATCGCGATCGGCCTGTGGCTCATGCGCGACCAGCCCCGCCGGATCGTGCAGTCGGTCCTGGCCGAGCGCCTCGATGCCGAGGTCAAGGTCGGCAGCCTGCACGTCGACGGCCTGAGCGCGGTCCGGCTCGGGGACGTCGTGATTCGAATGCACACCGCGCCCGGCCTACAGGAGATCCGCATCAATGAGATCGTGGCCCGAGGTGCCGCCGGCGACATGTCCAGGGGTCGTTTCCAGTCCCTGCGATTGGTCGGCGTCAAGGTCGTGGTGGATCCGGCTGCCGGCCCCGTGTGGCCGACCGAAGTTGGATCGATGAATCCCGAGGTGGCACGGCTCGAAATCGCTGCCGGCCGCCTCACGCTGCTTTCGCCCGACGGTGACAGCGAGATCGCTTTCACGGCCGACCTGAACGATGTCGGAATCGTGCCGACCGGGGCCGTGTCGTTCACCGGCGACCGGCTGCAGCTCGAACCCCTGCTCCGGATGGCCGGCCTCGACGTCCCCGACGGCGTGCGGCACACTCACGCCGACGGCCTTGTCGGCGAGCTTCGTCTGGCCGCGGACGGGCCGCGGTTCGCACTCAGTGCTCGTGTCGACCGGATCTCCTTGGCGGATCGGCCGATCGATGCCGTGGCGCGGCTCGACGGCACCGTGATCAAGGAGGCACCGGGCGTCCTCCGCGTCGTGCTGGTGCCGTCGCTGCCGTCGGTCGGCGAGGCGCGAATCGAGGCGACGCTCGCGACATCACCGTGGAGGGTGACGCGGTTGCGGGCGCTGGCCAACGGGATCGACGCCGCTGTCTGGTCACCCACAGCGCTCGATCTGCCCCCGGGCTGGAGCGTGGTCGGCGGCACGATCGACCTGGAGGTCGGCGGCGAGCCGGCGCGGGGGCTCGCCATCGACGTGACGGCCCACGATCTCGACATCGCCGGTTCGGTGCCCCTCCGCGGAAACCTCGCGGGGAAAGCTGAAGTCCGGATCAACGACGCCGGGGCCCCGACCGGCCGGATCGAACTCACCGGCCGGATCGCGAGGCCGCCCACCGAGACCGCCCCGGGCGCCGTGCTCGACGCCGTGCTCCCGACGACGTTCGACGCGACGGTCGAACTGCCCTCCGAAGGTCGTCCCGTCTCCGGCTCCCTGAGGCTGGCCACCGTCGCGGCGGGCGACCTCGAGGTGACGGGCACAGCAGAGCTCGGGACACCGGCGCTGCTCGACGCACGCTGGAGCTGGAGTGGAGGCGTTCTCGAACCACTGGTGGACCTGTTCGCTGCGGATGCAGCGGCGTCGATTCCCGGGGGCCTGGTTGTGGCGGGCGAGGTGGCGGCCAGTGGACGGCTCGGCGGCAGCCTTACGGCGCCGACCGTGTCCGGAGAGGTGTGGATCCGCGATCTCGCCGTTCGCTCGGGTGGAGCGGCCGCCGGGGGTCCGCCCGGCTGGCGGCTCTCCGGCGAACACCAGGTCGCCCGCTTTACGTGGACGCGCGCCAACCCGAAGATCGAACTCGAGGTGCCCGATACCCGGCTGATCGTCGCAGTCGATCCCCTGGACCCGGTGCCGGTTGTCCTGCAAGCGTCGGCGACCGTGGACACGGCGAGCGGCGGGGTTCGGCTCCGGCAAGTGGTCGTCGACGCCGGCAGCCTGGGCACGGCCAGGCTCGAGGGGGATTGGCAACCCACCGGGCCCGCTCTGGTAAGGCTGGCGCTCCGGGTCAACGACCTCAGCGGCTGGCTGCCGCTTGCCGCACCGGTTCTCGGCGACTCGCTGAGCGACGCCAACGCCTCCGGGCGCGTGACGCTCGAGGTGGAGGCGACGAGAGACGAAGCCGGGTGGAGCTTCGCCGGTCCCATCGAGCTGGCGAGAGCGGGCCTCAGCGCGAGTGACGGGAGCCGCGTGATGGAAGGGCTCCAGGCGAACGCACTGCTCGAGGGCGTCGCCGGTCCAGGCGTCGGTCTGACGGCCAACGTGGCCGCCACCCTGGGTGGATTTCAGGTTCTGTGGGGCACCCACTTTGCCGATTTCACCGATCGCCAGGCGGTGGTGAACATCGACGCGAATCGGAGCCCGGGCGGCGACGAGGCGGTGACGTTGCAGCTCGAGCTGCGTCCCCAGGCTGCCTTGACAGGAACGGTCCGGCAGGCCGCCGGAGCACCGGCCACCTGGGAGGGATCGCTGACGGTCACGGACATCGGCGGGTTCTGGGAGCGCTACGTCACGGTGCCATTCCAGGGCACGCTCGGCGCTGTGGGCAACCTTCGACCCGAGGGCGGCGAGTTCCGGACGCGACTGAACGGCACGATCGGCGGGGTGGTGACCGTGACCGGAGATGCTGAGCTGGACCGGCTCTCGATCGCTTCCGTGGATGACGGCTCGAACGTGGAGAATCTCCAGATCCAACTTCCGGTGGACCTCGGTTGGGCCGAGGGCGGTGAGATGGAAGAAGGGCAACCGCAGAGGGGCTCGTTCAAATTCGACAGCGCGTCCGTGGGCGGCGTGCAGCTGTCGGCAACCGCGACCGAGCTCCGTGTTCTCGGGGACACCGTGACCGCGATCGGCGGCCTCCACCTCCCGGTCTTCGGCGGCGAGGTGGTGCTCGAAAATATCGAGCTCGCCGAGCTGGCACGATCGAGTCGCCACCTCGCGGCTTCGGTCGGCTTGTACCGCATCAGTCTCGCGAAGGTGGCGCGGACCCTTGGGCTGCCGTCGCTCGAGGGCGATGTCGCGGGACAGTTTCCCCGGGTGCGATTCAGCAACGGCATCCTGACGGTGGACGGGACGGGCGATCTTTCCCTGTTCGGCGGCACTGTGACGATGCGCGACATCGCCGGTTCCGACCTGCTCACCCACTACCCCCGTCTGAAGTTCTCGGCCGACTGGCGGGACATCGACCTCGCTCAGCTGACCCGCACCTTCGATTTCGGAGCGATGAGCGGCATCGTCGAGGGCCAACTCGTCGACTGCGAGATCTTCCGCGACGTCCCGATCGGGTTTCGCGGCGTTCTCCGGTCGGTTCCCCGCAAGGGGTCGCCGCAGCGGATCTCGCTGAAGGCGGTCAACAACATCGCGATCGTCGGCACGGGCAGCGGCCTCGGGTTCCTCGACAGCGGCCTCCGCCGGTTCATCAGCAGTTACGCATACCATTCCATCGGTATCGAGATGGCGCTGTCGAACGACCACTTCCTGCTTCGCGGTCTCGAGCGGCGGGGCGATCAGGAACTGTTCGTCAAGGGCAGGTTTCCACTGCGGCTCGACGTCGTCAACGTCCAACCGGGCATGACGGTTTCGTTCCGGACCATGATTCAGCGCCTCCGGACACTTGACGTGACGACCGTGACCGCGCAACCTTGACGGGCTCCCCGGAATGGAGGACAAGAGAATGAAACGCTTGACAGCTCTCGCAATCGGGTGCGCCGCCGTTCTGGCAGCGTGCATCACCATCAACGTCTACTTCCCCGAGGCGGCGGTCAAGGAGCTGTCGCAGCAGATCGAGGACGAGGTGCAGAAAACAGCGGCGGGCGAGGCGACGCCGGTCCCTGAGCCGACGCCGTCGCCGGTCGCCCAGTCCGACGGAGGCGCGTCAGAGAGCCTGCTTTCGTGCATCCTCTCCCTCGGCGCGACCACTGCGTACGCGGCGCAGGACCAGGTCGCAGCCCCCGAGATCACCAACCCGGCGATCCGCAAGATCATCGACTCTCGCGCCGCGCGGCTGGATGCTATCAACGCTCTCAAGGCGGAGGGGGTGATCGGCGAGAGCAACCAGGCGCTGCTCGTGATCCGCAACCTCGATGCAATCCAGGGACTGAAGGAGCGAGCCGACGCACAGAAGTTGGTCAAGGACGAGAACGCCGATCGTGAGCAGCTGTTCAAGGAAATCGCCGTGGCCAAGAAGGTTGATCTCGCCCAGCTGCCGAAGATCCGCGCAACCTACGCCGAAACCCTGCGCGAGATGGCGCATCCAGGCGACTGGATCCAGCTCCCCGACGAAAGCTGGGTCCAGAAGTAAACCAGCCACCGCTCCGCGGCCTCACAACGGTGACAAACAGAGCCCCAACCTCCGCAGCCATCCGGTGCGTTCTGTGAGGCGACGCTCCTTGTGATGTCCACGCCTTCCCGAGCCTCCTCAATCCAGGACCGCTGACCACGAAACACCCTCGGGTCCGGGCGGCGCCCGCCCCGGAACCCATCCACGAAGGCGGGTTCAACGCGATCTTGCGCCTGCGGTCGACGCCGAACACGGGCGGCTGAAGCGCTTCCAGGTCACGGCGGTGGGTGACGACAAAAGACCACTCTCAGTCCCCCCCGCCAGGAGGGATCTTGCGGAACGCACAGCAAAGGGGTGGTTTCTACCTATGTCGCAATCCTTATTTCGGGTAGTAACTGCGCTTCCCCGTGGGGTTGACGAGGACTAGATTCGAGACACGTTCAAGAAAGGACGGTATCTCATGAAAATGAAACGCGTAGGTGTCGTAGTAGCAAGCTCGTTGGTCGGCGTCGGGCTGCTGGTGCTTGCCGGGTGCGCCTCTTCGATGGTGTCCAAGGACGCGCGGCAGACGGACTCGGCGATGACGTCGGTGATCCAGAAGTCGCTGGAGACCAACGACAAAGTCAAGGCGAAACACGTGGAGGTTCAGACCCGGGAGGGAGTCGTGTACCTGACCGGTGTGGTGGACACGGAAGAGGAACGCCGGGAGGCCGCTCGCGTCGCGTGGCACACCGCTGGCGTGGACGGTGTGGTGAACGATCTCACAGTCGGCGAGAGGACGGTCGGCAGCTGGATCGACGACGTGATGATCAGCTCGACCGTCAAGACGAAGCTCATCACCAATTCCGAGATCAAGGCCGGCGACATCGATGTGAGCTCCTCACAGGGGGTCGTGACGCTGATCGGCCGCGTCAGCTCCAAAACCATCAAGAGTGACGCGGAGCGCATCGCCCGCGGCACCAATGGCGTCAAGGATGTGAACAACGAACTCACCGTCGGCACGAAGGGCTCGTAGGCTCGGCGGAACTGGAGGTCTGTGATGCTCTGGACAATTCTGGTCATTCTGGTGGTTCTCTGGTTACTCGGCATCGTCACCTCGACGACGATGGGCGGCCTGGTCCACATCCTGCTGGTGGCGGCGGTGATCATTCTGATCGTGCAGTTCGTCTCCGGACGGCGCGTCCTCTAGCCCGTATGATTCGTGCGGTGTTCGTGGTGACGGCGTAGAAACGGAGGCACAATGAGCGCATTCAAGATCGCGGTGACCCTGCTGGTCGCCGCCGGCATCGTCGGGCTGGTGTACGGCGGGATCACCTCCGCGAAGAAGACCCGAAACGAGAGGATCGGCCCGGCCGACCGGTCGATCTAGGAGGAGTCGGGCATGATGAATGATGGATGGTCTGGGATGATGGGTGGGACGGGTTTTTTTTGGATCGTCGGTGGTCTGATTGTCGTGGTCGTGATTCTCGCCTGGGGTCTTGCCAGGAGGCGCTCGCGGGACGGCGGCTAACCGCCTCAATGCTCTGGTGCAGGTGCTGGAGTCGCGATCAGCCGCGGCCGGCGTCACCCACGCGCTTGAAGTCGATGAAACCGCGCTCCACGTCGGTGCGGATGAGTTGCACCCGAACGCGGCGGCCCACGTCGAGGCCGGCTGAGCCCTCGACCACCTTCCCTTCGACGGGTGGCTTGAAGATGCGCACCCAGGTGCCCTTGGCCGCGGCGCCGGTGACGATCGCGTCGAAGCGCTCCCCAACGTGCGAGGAAAGCAGTAGCGCCGCCGCGGACTTGGCGACCTGACGCTCCACCTTGTTGGCGGCGTTTTCCTGAGTCGTGCAGTGGCCGGCGAGCGCGACGAGCTCGTCGGCGCCGTAGGGCGGCTGCGCCCCGGCCAGCGCGGCCTTGACCAGTCGTTGCGTGACGAGATCCGGGAATCGGCGGTTGGGCGCGGTCGAGTGGGTGTAGTCCTTGACCGCCAGACCGAAGTGACCGGGCACGGCCTTTCCCGGCAGATCGACAGCGTACTCACCAGCGCCCAGCAACTTGACCACGGCCAGCGACAGGTCCGGAAAGCGGAGCGGGTCGGCGGCCTGGCGCCGGGCCAGGAAGAGCGCGAGGGAGCGCGTGTCGGGTGCGGCGGGGAGCCGCTCGCCGACCTCTGCGGCCAGCTCGACGATGCGGTCCCAGCGCTTCGGCGTGCGCACCACTCGGCGCACTACGGGGAAGCCCTTGCCTGCCAGAAAGCGCGCGGTGACGCCGTTGGCTGCGATCATGAGATCTTCGATGAGCTCCTTGGCGCGGTTCTTCTCCTGAGCTGCGAGGTCCTGGATGCGATCCGCGTCGAACACCGCCCGCGCCTCGACGGTCTTCAGATCGAGCGCGCCCTGCTCGTGCCGGAGCGTCCTGAGCTTCTGCGCAGTTGTGTCCTGGAGCCGGAGGGTGGCATCCAGGCCGGGTACCGCAGCGATCGCCTCCGGCAAGGACCCACTACCCCCCAACCAGGCCGCAACACTGTCGTAGGCGAGCTTGGCGTGGTTGTGGACCACGGCCTGGTAGAGGTCGGCACCCTCCATGGAGCCGTCCTCGCTGATCGTCATCTCGACCACGACCGCCGGCCGATCCTGTTGCTCGGCGAGCGAGCTGAGGTCGGTGGACAGGCGCTCGGGCAACATGGGGAAGATCTCGGCGGCCGTGTAGACCGAGGTTGTGTTGGTCTGTGCGTGGGCGTCGACGGCCGACCCCCTGGCGACGCGGGCGTCCACGTCCGCAACCGCGACCAGCACCCTGACCGCGCCTCCGGGCAACGCCTGTGCCACGCTGAGCTGGTCGAGGTCGAGTGAGTCGTCGTTGTCAATCGAGGACCAGCTCAGGTGACGCAGGTCGCGCACCCCTGCCGCGGGCTCGAGCCTCGCCGCCATCCTCGCCAACTCCGCCGTCACCGCAGGCGAGAAGTCGGGCTCCAGACCGCGCTCGAGCATCGCCCGGTGCGCGATCCGCCGCAACGTGGCGCGATTGGAACGGTCGTCGGTCGCCATGACCTGACTGTACCTCAGTACACAGGACTGCGGTGTCGGAGAGGTCTCACGCCCGAGTCGTTCTCACAGGCCTGCTCAGCGCCGTCCGCGCCAGTAGTAGCCGCCGCCACCGCCAAACACAAGAATCAGGACAACGATCAGGATGATCAACGTGCTGTTGCTCATGGTCTCTACCCTTCTTTCCAACTCCCTCTGGAATTTCCTCGATGCTAACCCTCAGGAACGTCGTCAGAGAAGAGCACTTTCTACTCGGAATTTGTCCCGTAGTTCCTACTCAGGCTTCGGCGCTGCTCTCGGGTAGTAAATGCGCTTACCGGGAGGGGATCCGGGGACTAGATTCAAGATGTCAACACAGAAAGGCAGGCACCTCATGAAACGCTCAACCATTGGCACTCTTCTCGGAGTGGCGCTGCTGGCGCTCGGTGCGGTGGCGGCGGGCGCAGACGAACTGACGGTCGACTCCATCCTGTCGGCCTACCGGTCCGGCGCCCCAGCCCACGGCATCATCTCCATGGTCAACAACCCGGCCAACACCGTCGCCATGACGGCTGCAGACATCGTCACGCTGCGAAACGCAGGTGTGCCGGAAGAGGTCATCACCGCGATCTGGAACCGCATCCCTGCACCCACGCCGGCGCCCGTGTCACTCCAGCCCGACGATCCCCGCCTGGTCGACCTGGTGAGCCTGGTCACGTCCGGGATGTCCGAGGCCATCATCATCGAGCAGGTGAGGCAGTCAGAGCAGGCATACAACCTCACCGTCAATGACCTGCTTTACCTGAAGCAGAACGGCGCCCGGGAAACGATGATCGCGGCCTTGATGGCGACCAGCACCGGGCCGCCGGACGCGACCGCCACGGCGCTTGCCACCGCTCCTTCCGAGCTGGTTTTCGACGACCTGGTACTGGTGAAGAAGGGGCTCTTCGGGTCCTTCTCGAAGGACCACCCGGGTCGTCTGGTCATGGATGGCGACACGCTGACCTGGAACGACGGTCGTGGTGCAAAGAAGAACTTCCAGTTCCAGACCTCGGGTATCGAAAAGGTCTGGTTCACCTGCGAGGCGCGTTCTTCCGGAAACTTCTGCCATCAGATCAACTTCAAGATCGTGAAGGGCGACCTCTACCAGTTCCAGGACAGCCGCCGCGACTCGGGGTCCAACGCCGCTGTCGTCGCGGTCATGGAGGCGCTGCGCACGGACTCCCCGCGCCTCAACTTCGGGACACCGACGATCAACGATTGACGTACTGAAACCGCCGTGCACCGGGTGTACGGCCACGACACGGATCCTCGGGATCCATACATAAGGGGGCCACTATGGTGAAGCAGGAAACACGCGGAAAGCTGAAACAGCTGCAGGGGCGGGGAAAGGAACTCGTCGGCGTCCTGACGGGTGACAGCAAGTTGGAGCTGGAAGGCGATCGGCAGCAAACCGAGGGTGAGATCGACGAGAGCCTCGGCAAAGCGCGGCGAAAAGTCGGCGAGTTCATCGACAAGGCCACCAAGAAGATCAAGGGCTGAGGCGAGACAATCCCTCCCGGCAGCCTTCCCCACCTCGGGGAGAGGGGGGCTCAGGAGGGCAATCGAAAGGAAAACGTCATGGCAATATCGATTCCGGCACTTTTGATTCTCATC
Source organism: Candidatus Sulfomarinibacteraceae bacterium (assembly GCA_963741385.1). Lineage (GTDB taxonomy): Bacteria > Acidobacteriota > Thermoanaerobaculia > Thermoanaerobaculales > Sulfomarinibacteraceae > Sulfomarinibacter. The sequence continues at coordinate 1,555,239 of CAVUHO010000010.1, read as the reverse complement.
GTGATCGCCGCGGTGTGTGGCGCCGTCGGTCAGGCCCTCGCCGGCAGCGTTCGCGGTGGTCTGATCGTCTCGACAGCCCTCGGCTTCATCGGCGCCCTGCTCGGGCCCTGGGTGGCCGGGATGCTCAAGCTTCCGGAGCCCTTCATGGTCACCATCGGCGGGCATCCGTTCCCGATTTTGTGGTCGATCATCGGCGCCGCGCTCTTCGTGGCGGTCATTCACCTGATCTCCCGGCGGAGGTAGCGGACGCCGCTGCCGGGCAACCTGATCGTGCTCCCCGACCACCCCACGAGGCTGTCGGGAACCATGAACCAAGAAGAACGAGGAAAAAGGAGTATGAGATGTCGACAGCAAAGGTTTCCGAGATCAGCACAACCTCGACCAAGGGCTTCCAGGATGCCATCGAACACGGCATCGTGAGGGCGAACAAGACCCTTCGCAACGTGAAAAGCGCCTGGATCAAGGAGCAGCAGGTGCGGGTGAAGGAAGGGCTTATCACCGAGTACCAGGTCAACATGATGGTCACGTTCGTCATCGATGACTAGTCCGCCCGGCGCTCCGGGCAGGACGTAAGGCACCAGTGGCGTCAAGGAAGTGAACAGCGAGGGACGGCGGCGGGCGCCGTTCTGGAGTCGACAGACAGCGATGAGGACCCGAGCCATGCCGAATAGGCGGCCGGGTTCTCGAGGTTCTCAACACGCGCCTCGACCGCTTCGAGTCGCAGGTCCCGTGCGCCCGGTTCAGACTCTGCCGGAGTTCGGAAAAGGGAGACAGAATGACTGGACTCAAGATTGTGGCAATTCTGCTGATCGCCGCCGGCACTATCGGCCTCGTGTATGGCGGCATCACATACACAAAAACGACCCACGACACCAAGATCGGTCCGATCGAGGTTTCTATAACGGACAAGGACACGGTCAACATCCCGGTGTGGGCCGGAGTCGGCGCGATCGTGGTCGGCGGCGCTCTGCTGCTCGTGCCCAGGAAGGGCTAGCGGCGCCGTGGTGTCGGGGCGCTCGATCCGAGGTGCCAGATCCAGCGGTTCGAGCGGTGAGCTCAGAAACGGTCGGGTTCAATGGCATTGATCAACAGGCAGATCACCCTCGCTTCACGGCCGGTGGGCTTCCCGAAGGTATCGGATTTCCAGCTCGTTTACTCTCCGATGCCCTCTCTAGCCGACGGCGAGGTGCTGGTGCGGGCAATCTACCTGTCGCTCGATCCCGGTCTGCGAGAGCGGATGAACGACGCCGGATCCGATACCGGGACGGTCGGCATCGGAGAGGTCCTCAGCGGCGGCGCCGTCGCCTTCGTGGTGGAGTCGCTGGACCCCGCGTTTCGGACCGGCGACACCGTCGAAGGGGTTTCGGGATGGCAGGAGTTCGCCGTCATCCCGGGGCGCGAGCTGAGGAAAATCGACCCCACCCTCGCCCCGATCTCGACGGCTCTCGGGGTGCTTGGCCTGCCTGGGCTCGCGGCCTTCTTCGGCCTGCTGGACATCGCCGACCCACAACCCGGCGAGACAGTTGTGGTGTCCGGAGCGGCCGGCGCGGTGGGGATGATCGTCGGTCAGATCGCGAAGATCAAGGGCTGCCGCGTGGTTGGGGTGACGGCCTCCGATGCCCAGTCCTCGTGGTTGCTCGACGAGCTCGGCTTCGACGCCGCGATCAATTGCAGGACCGTGGCGGACTGCGGTGGCTCTCTTTGGGAACTCTGCCCCGCTGGCATCGACGTCTACTTCGACAACGAGGGCGGGACTGTCACCGACGCGGTCATGCGCGTTCTCAACCCGAGAGCGCGGATCTCCGTCTGCGCACAGATCTCACAGGACAACCTCGAGGAGCCCGAAACGGGGCCGCGCTGGCTGGCCCAGCTGGTCGTCAAGCAGGCAACGGTGCAGGGGTTCCTGGTCTCCAACTTCGCCACACGATTCCCCGAGGGTCTCGAGCAGCTGGCCACATGGCTGAAGCAGGGGAAGCTGAAATACCGGGAGGATGTCGCCCTCGGCATCGAGGCCGCGCCGCAGGCCTTCATCGGGATGCTGCGGGGGAAGAGCCGGGGCAAGCAATTGGTGCGGATGTCGGAGCTGTAGCTGACCGTGCGAGAGGTACCGCGCCGCCGGTATCTGAAACCCGGTTAGATCAGGTCGTTCTCCTCGGCGTACTCCACCAGCTCGACCCGGCTGACCAGCCCGAGCTTGCCCATCAGGTTGGCACGGTGATTCTCGACAGTTCGCACCGACAGGCCGAGCAGCTCCGCGATCTGCCGGTTGGTGTTGCCCTTGACGAGGAGCCTCAACACATCAATCTCGCGGGGGGTCAACTGCTCGGGTTGAGCGCTGCGCCGGTGCTCTGTCGTGACCGGCTGCTGGAGGAGCGCGCGGGTCATTGCCGGGTGGACGTAGATGTCGCCGCGATTGGCCGCATGGATCGCCTGGATGATTTCCGACTCCTCGGCCCGCTTGATCACATAGCCGGAGGCGCCGGCGCGCAGCGCTTCATGCATCAAGCTCTCGTCCTCGTGCATGGTGAGGAACAGCACGAAGACATCCGGGTGCTGCTCCTTCATCCGCTGCGCCGTCTTGATGCCGTCGTCCGGGGGCATTGTGATGTCGAGCAAAACGACGTCGGGCTGCAGAGTCTCGACCAGGTGCAGCGCGACCGTGCCGTCGCTCGCCTCGCCGACAACCTCGAGGTCGGGGTCCACCTGGAGCAAGGCGCGGAGTCCGGAACGAACCACCGCGTGGTCGTCAGCGATCAGGATTCGAATCGGCAATCGGCACCTCCACCACGATCGTGGTCCCCGCCCCTGGGGCGCTCTCTATTGTCAGGGTCCCACCCAGGGCCGCAGCCCGCTCCTCGAGGCCGAGGAGACCCAGGTGATCTCCGCCGCGCTTGCGAACCTTGTCCGGTTTGAACCCGACGCCGTCGTCCTCGACCATCACCATGACCCGGTCGCCGCGACGCTGCAGCAGCACGTCGGCCCGGGTGGCGCGGGCGTGGTGAGCGACGTTTGCCATTGCCTCCTGGACCACCCGGTAGAGGGCCGTCTCCACCTCCGTCGAGAAACGCTCGCTCGTCATCCCACGCGCCTTGAAGTGAACCTTGAGCCCGAACTTCGACCCGGCCAATTGCGAGTACTGACGAAGGGCCGCCTCGAGCCCGAGGTGATCGAGGCTCGCCGGTCGCAGGTCCGCGGCCAATCGGTGCAGGCCGTCGATGACGGCATCGGTCCTCTCCATCAGTTCCGCCACCCGTCCGGTGACATCGCCGCCCTCGCCGATCTCCCGGTCCAGCAGCCTGAGCCCGAAGCGCAGCGATGCCAGGGCCTGGCCCGCCTCGTCGTGCAGCTCCCTGGCAAGCGTGCGCCGCTCGGTCTCCTGAGCTTCGATGAGACGGTGCGAGAGCATCCGCATCCTCACGGTTGCCGCCTGCATCTGTTGGAAGAGAATCGCGTTCTCGACAGCCACCGAGGCCTGCGAGGACATCGCCTCGGCCAGCTTCACGTGCTCCTCGTTGAAGTAGCCGGCCTCGCGCTTGGACATCGAGAACAACCCGGCGACGTCACCCCGCGCGAACAGTGGCACCCCCAGCCAACTCGCCTCGGACGATTGATCGGTTGGCAGGCTCCAGTCGGGGTGGGCCCGGAGGTCGGGGATCATGACCGCTGCGCCGGTCGTCAGAATGCCCCGGACGATCGGGTGGTCGGTCGGGTCGAACTCCAATTGCTCCTCGGCCGAGAGGGGAACCACGCTTTCACCGTTGAACACGGCCCGCACGGAGACCCGCGACGCCTCCTCGAGGACCATGACGCTGGCCCGGTCAAAAGGAATCATTCCTCGCAGACGGTCGAGCAGGGTCACCAGCACGCTCTCGCGGTCGAGGCTGCGGGTGAGCGCCACGGTCGCCTCGCGGAGTGCCTCGGCAGTGGCCCGGGCTCGCCGCTCGGCCTCGAACGTGCGCTGCTTATCGGTGACGTCCCGGGCAACGCTCAGCACTGACCGGATGGCGCCCTCTGGCCCGAACTCCGGAACGAGCCGGCAGTCGAAGTGTCGTGTCCCCTCCGGGGCCTGGAAAGCAAACTCGAGCTCCTCAGGCCGTCCGCTCACGAAGACCCTTCGCAAGGCCGCATCCCACGGCTCGATCAGCTCGGACGACATTCCCAGCTCCTGCTTCGTGTTTCCCACGAGGGCCCAAAGAGGGCGTTTGGTTACGCCCTGAACCGAGGGACTGACGTAGAGGAGGCGGAGGTCCGCATCGAAGCGCGCGATGAGGTCGGGCAGGTTCTCGACCACCGTCGTGAACGTTTCCTCGGCCTGGTGCAGTTTCGTGGCCCCCTCGAGCACCTCCAGTTGCAGGGAATTCCGGTTCTTCTCGAGGCCCTTGACGGTGCGGCTGTTGAGCATGGCCACCGCAGCCATCTCGGCAAACACCTCGGCGAGACGGGAATCGCCCGTGGAAAAACCCCCGGGCCTGTTGACCAGGCCGAGAAGTCCCGCCACCTCGCCGGCGATGACGACCGGAGCGAGCAGGGCGCTGTCCAGAACCGAGCGATCACCGTGTGTGTCGCGTGGGGGCGAGCTCGCCGCACCCGTCGCCAGGTCGTTGGCTAGAAGCGTCCGGCCGGATTTCGCGGCACGGACGCAAAGACGGAGAAGCGGCATCGGCAGGCGGGCGTCGTCGCGCAGCTCGAGGTTGCCGGGATCGAGGAGCACGACCTCGAGGTCCTTTCCGCCCGCCGCGCACACCGCGACGAGGCCGGCATCGGCGCCGAGGATTGTCCTGCACGCATCCAGGATCGCCCGTGCGGCGTCGGTGAAGGCGCGGTTTTCGAGCACCGCCCGCGCCGCCGTCAGCAGCGCGACGGCCTCCTCGCTGCGGCCATTCTTCATCTCGCGCGGTTCCGGCGACTCTCTCACGACGCCTTTCTCAGGTTGCGACAATCACTCCCTACGCCTCCGGACCGTCCCGTTGTCGCTTCGCGGGACCGGAGGAACGCGGTGGGGGTCGGTTACGCTGCGACAAGAATACGACAGAATTTCGTGACGTCAGCGCCGCCCGAACCTCAACTGTGCTTCAGCGGGATCGACAAGTAGACCAGATTCTTAGGGCCCAAAAATCGAGCGGACTTGGAGGGTGGGCCTTGGCCCACCTTCAGATTCGCCGACGATAAGGACGGTATGAAATTGAGGCCTGGCGGCATTGATTCCTCTGCTACCATGAGCCGACAAGCTCCCGGGGGAATCGAGGTCACCATGCGTCTGATGTCACTGGTTTTCGTGATGTTCACGTTTCTGGCAGGTTTCGCACTGGTGGCCCCCAGCCGGGCGGCCGATGCACCGCCGCTCGAGGTGGTGGATTCGGTCGACCTCGACCGCTATCTCGGTCGCTGGTACGAGATCGCCAGCTACCCGGCCTGGTTCCAGAAGGATTGCACGGCCACCACCGCCGACTACTCCCTGCGCGACGACGGACTCATCAAGGTCGTCAACAGTTGCCGCAAATCCTCGCTCGACGGCAAGCTGAAGCAGGCGAAAGGTCGCGCCAAGGTCGTCGACACGACCACCAACGCCAAGCTCAAGGTCTCCTTCTTCTGGCCGTTCTGGGGCGACTACTGGATCATCGACCTCGACCCCGACTATCAATGGGCAGTGGTCGGAGAGCCCAACCGCAAGTACCTGTGGATCCTCAGCCGCACGCCGCAGATGGACGAGGCGGTGTACGACGGGATCATCTCTCGTCTTCAAGAAAAGCGATACGATCCGGCGCGCCTCAACCGGACACAGCAACCCGGGACCGGAGGTGCCGAGTGACGCCCTGCGCCCCGAGGTTGTACCGGACTTTCGCCTTCGCCGCAGCAGTCCTGTTGTGGGTCGCAGGCGGCGCATGGGCCGCCGATCCATCCGCCGAACACCCCCTCGAGCCGCCCGATCGATCGAGCCCGCGCGCGACGCTGGCCACGTTCCTCGATTCCATCGACGAGGCGTGGACTCTCTACACGGCGAAAGATCCATCGGTGCCGACAGTGTTCGCCAGAGCCAGGGACTGCCTCGATCTCAGCGACGTCCCGCCGATGGTCGCCCACGAGTTGTCGGCGAAGAGCGCTCTGATGCTCAAGGAGGTCCTGGACCGGATCGAGCTACCACCGCAGAGTGACATCCCGGACGCCGCCGAGGTTTCCGCCCTCGGCCTCAAACAATGGACGATCCCGCACACCGAAATCACCCTGGTTCAGACGGTCGAGGGTGACCGCGTCGGAAAGTGGCTGTTTTCGACAGAAACCGTCGCGCGCGCGAACGAATTCTACGAGAAGGTCAGAGACCTTCCCTACCTGCCGGAACGGATGGGCGGCCACATCGACGAGCTTCGTTCCGACACAGACGCCACCCTGATTGCTCGGGTTGTATCGGTCTTTCCCCGGTCGGCGCAAAGCGAAATCAACGGCATGTTGGCATGGCAGTGGGGCGCCCTCGGTTTTCTGGTCGTGATATTGGTCATCCTGGCCACGGCGGCAGCATGGCTCGGAAGTCGCTGGTCTGCGAGCCGGCTGCCCGGCGCGCGTCTCGGCGTTTACCTGTTTCCGTTGATGCTCATCGCGCTGCCGTTTTTCAGTCAATTCATGATCCGGCGGATCTTCCTGTTTCCGGTGGACCCGGCACTGTGGGTGAGGTTGATCTTCTCAGTGTTGGGGTCAGTAGGCCTTGCATGGTTTGTGGCGGTGTTGCTGACCAGGGTCGGTGTCTTCATCGCGAACCACGGCTTCCGCGACGCCCGACCGCTCAAGAAACAGTTTGTCGGGGTCATGTTCCGGATCGCGACGATCCTGGTCGTCACCGCCATCGTAGTCGTCTCGTTGCAACGACTCGGTGTCCCGATAGCCGGTCTGATCGCCGGGGTCGGGGTCGGAGGTCTCGCCATCGCCCTCGCCGCCCAGAGCACGCTCGAGAACTTCATCGGCGGCATCATCCTCTACGCCGACCAGCCGGTGAAGGTCGGCGACTTCTGCAAGTTCGGCGACCGCCGCGGATTGGTCGAAGACGTGGGGTTGCGTTCGGTCAAGATCCGCACCCTCGATCGCACCATCGTCACGATTCCCAACGCCGACTTCGCCAAGCTCCAGTTGGAGAACCTGGCGGATCGCGACCGCGTGCTGCTGCGCGAAAACCTCCGCCTGCGCTACGAGACAACCCGCGAGCAGCTCCAGGGCGTGATGTCGGAGCTCGAATCGATGCTCAGAGAACACGAACGGATTGCCGCGGAACCGCTGCGGGTGCGCTTCAACGGCTTTGGCGAGTACTTCCTGGAAGTCGAGTTGTACGCTCACGCCATCACCTACGCCTGGCCTGAGTTCCTCGAAATCCGTGAGGACGTTCTGCTGAAGGTCATGGACATCGTCGAACGATCCGGCACACGGCTGGCGCTGCCGACCGGAGTCCGCTACGTCAGCAGTCAGACGACCGCCGCAGAACCTTCGGGGACGATCGCAAGCACAACATGAGAGTGAAGCGGTGATGCGACGAAGCATACTCAGGATCGTGGCCGTCGTGGTCGGCGTGCCAGCGGTCTTGTTGGCGTGCCTCGCGCTTTACCTCCGCTTCGCCGACCTCAGCGGGTGGCGCGACACCGTCGCCGAGAAGGTCTCGCGGAGTCTCGGCCGGAAAATCACCATCGCCGGTGAGTTCAAACCCGAGATCGGTCTCGCGACCCGTCTGACCGCCGGCGAGATCACGCTCGCCAACCCCAACTGGTGCGACGACAGGGCGATGGCGTCGGTCCAGCGCCTGGTCGTCGAGCTGGACCTGTGGTCTCTGGTGTCCGGTCCGCTGACGATCCACGAAATCGAGATCGAGGGCGTCGGGGTCGTTCTCGAAAAGGACGCCGATGGACGGGCCAACTGGGACTTTGACACCGGATCCGATCCCGCCACTCCGAACGGCCCCATGGAGTTGGTGCTGCAGCATGTCCTCGTTGAGGACCTCCGACTGACCTGGCGCGAGCCTTCGCGCTCCGCAGATTTCGAGGCCGAGGTCACACATTTCGAAACGACCGAGGACCCCACGGGGATGCTCGATCTCGCGCTTGACGGAGCGGTCGGCCATCGGGAAGTGCGGGTTTCGGGGCGCCTCGGCACGCTCAATGGTCTCCTCAACGCCACCGCCCTCGCGTATGACCTCGCGGGAAAACTGGACGGCGTCCGTTTTTCAAGCAAAGGCACCATCACAGATCTCAAGACGCTCGGCGGCCTCGACGTGACAGCCGATGTGCACGGCGACAACCTCGCCGATCTGCGCACCATGTTCGACCTTCCTACCGAACTGACAGGACCGTTCAGTCTGGTTGTCGGTCTGTCGCCGGCGACTGAGGGGTCGGACGTGAAGCTCGACGCCGCCGTCGCCGGCATCACCGCCACGGTCGACGGGACTGTCGACTCGCTCGTCAAACCGAAGATCGTCGACGCCACCGTGACGGCCTCGGGGCCGAGCATCCGTGCCGTGGGCGCGCTGACCGGCGTTTCGGACCTCCCGGACGACCGGTTTTCTGTATCGGGCGGCGTCCGCTGGGAGGGTTTCCCGATCACCTTCAGAAAGGTGGACATCTCGGTCGGCGAGAACACCCTCTCTGTGGACGGCGTGCTCGGAGCGCCGCCCGAGATGGTGGGATCCGATTTCTCCCTCCAGGGACAGGGCCCTGACCTCTCCATTCTCGGCGCGCTCGTGGGTATCGACCTGCCTCACAAAGACTATTCGGTCCACGGCCGCGTCGTGCGGGTCGAGGGCGGTATGCGCGTCGAGAACGCAGATGCGCGAGTCGGGGGCACCTCGGTCAGCGTCGATGGCACCATGGGAGACGCTCCGAGCCACGCCGGCACCGCCCTCATCATCCACGCCGACGGACCGGACCTCGCGGAGTTCGACAAGCTCATCGGAGCGGAGCTGCCCGCTCAACCGTTCACGATCGACGGCAGGCTCGCCACGGACGGGTCGGCTCTCACCCTTGATGGCGTGACCGCCCAGGTCGGCGACACCTATCTCAAGGCCGACGGAAACCTGAAGTTGATCAAGCGCCTGGTTGGGACGAGCGTGCGCGTCGATGGCAGGGGACCCGACGCCACCGATCTGAAAATCCTGGTGGGCCTCAAGGATCTGCCGAGCGAGGCGTGGACGGCCAGGGGCGGGATCACCTTCATCGAAGGCGGCCTCCAACTCGACGGGGCGTCGGTCACCGTCGGCAGCCTCGAAGCGGCAGGCAACGGCCGGCTGTCGACCACGAGAGGCCTCGTCGGGAGCGATCTCCAGCTCCACGTCGAGGACCCGGACCTGTCGCACGCGATGCCCATCTTCGGAGTGAAGGGCTTCCCTCGGGTGGCGATTCGCGCCGCCGGCAGGCTGCGCGTGGAAGGCTCAGGCTTCAGACTCGACGGCGCAACGGCCACTGCCGGCGACATCGATGTCGCGGTGGATGGCCTGATTGGCAGGGCGAGCCTGGACGGCACCAAGGGTCACGTTGCGGTCAAAGGGCAGCGGTTGTCATCCCTCGAACCGTACTTCCGACTCGACGGTTTGCCGCCGGCGCCCTTCTCCGTCACCGGCGACGTCCGCGTCGACCAGGGCGTCTTTGCGCTCGAGGGCATCGTCGCCGAGGTCGACCGCAACCGCCTCACGGTCAACGGCTCGCTGTACCCGGTGAAGGGGCTGATCGGCACCGACGTCGAGGTTGAAGTGACGGCGCCCGATCTCGAGCAGGCAGGGAAACTGGCCGCCGGTCTCGTCAAGCTCCCCGACCTGCCGGCCGAGCCGCTGGCTCTTCAGACCCATCTGGGAATCGACGAGGCAGGGTACGATATCGGAGGTTTTCGGGCCACCCTCGACAAGGCCGTGGCGACAGTGGACGGCCGGGTCGGCCCCGGTCCGGGTCTCGTGAGCACCAACCTCACCATCACGGCCGACGGACCGAACGCCTCGCTGTTCTCCGCCCTCACGGGAGTCACAGTCCCGGTGGCGCCGTTCAAGGTCAGCGGCCGCATCGAGCGCACCGAAGATCTCGTCATCTTCGACCACGTCGCAGTGCGGCTCGGCGGACATTCGATCGATCTTCACGGCAGTCTCGGCGAGAAACCGCACCTGATCGGCACCGATCTCGATCTTAACGTGACTGGGCCGGGGACCGGGCTGATCGAGGACCTCACCGGTTTCGACAAGCTGCCGGACGAGCCTTTTTCAGTCGCGGCCAAATTCCGCGGCACGCCCGAGCGGTTCACGGCCGGCAACCTCGAGATCACCCTCGGCGAATCCGACCTCGAAGGTGCAGTCGAGGTGGACATCCGGGACAAACCGAGGGTCAAAGTCGACCTTTCGTCGCGCCACCTCGAGTTCGGAGAATCGGGACCTCCCCTGTCCGGCAAAGACGGCCAAACCCCGGCCCTTCGAACCGGGTCCGGCAATTCGAAAGCCGGTCTCGTGTTCTCCGAAAAGCCGATCGATTTCAGCTGGCTGCAGCGCGTTGACGCCGACGTCGACGTCGCGATCGACACCCTCCGGATGCCGCTCGCGAGATTTCACGATGTCCGTTTGAACGCGCAGTTGGTCGACGGTCGCCTCGATATTACCCGTTTCGCCATGGCCGGTTCGCGCGGCGGGAGCGGGTCGGGTACTCTGGTGCTCGAACCGATTGCCGACGGCTACCGTGCCGACGTGTCCTGGGAGCTCGATACTGTCCGGTTCTCCTTACCGGATGAAGACGCCGCCCGCTCGGCCGCCGAGCCGGCCTTCGATATCGACGTGCACGTGCAGGCGCAGGGAAAAAGCCCACGCGAGCTCGCGAGCTCCAGCAGCGGATCGATCCAAATCGTGGCCGGCAGGGGCGTGATGAACAACCGGCTTCTCGACCTGGTTTCGGCTGACATTCTGCTCACCCTGCTCAGCGCGTTCAACCCGTTCGCAAAGGACAAAGTGGCGACCGAGCTCGAGTGCGGCGTCGTGCTCTTGCGCATCGATCAGGGCGTCGCAACCATGCAACCGATGGCGCTTCAAAGCAACAAGATGACCATGCTCGGGAGCGGCCGCATCGATCTCAAAACCGAAAAACTGAATCTCGATTGGGTCACCAAACCGCGCAAGGGCATCGGCATCTCGGCGAGCATGATCACCAACCCTTACATCAAGCTCGGCGGCACCCTTTCCAAACCGGCGATCGAGCTCAAGCCCATGCAGGCCATCGCCTCGACCGGCGCCGCCGTTGCGACCCTCGGCATCACCTGGGTGGCCAAGGGCATGCTCGACCGCGCCACGGCCGAGAAGAAGGTCTGCGAAAAAGCCCTCGAAGAGATCGCGAAGACGGACCCCAAGCAATAGTGAAAAAGGAGCCCGGCACCATGGCCGGGCTCCGGGTTGATTCGGCTCTGAGGGCTAGCCCTCAGCTGCTAGAAAAGCCAGCCGATATCCAGCGTGATCACGTCGAAGCGCGGTGTCCCACTGGCATTGTCGAAGCTCATCCACTGGCTGGTCCAGCCCAGCTTCATGAAGGTGGTGTCGTTATCAAACGTGTAACGGAGGCCGAGCGCCGCCTGATAGGAGAACGCATTCAGCGTTTCGGTCGGATAGCTGGTGGAGCAGACGTAGCCCCACCAGGGGTCCCACCAGCACCAGGTACTAGGCGGCCCGTTGGGGATGTTGGTGTCGATCCAGGTCCAGCCAATGCCGGCGCTGACGTAGGGAGTGAGTGGAGTGTCCATGAAGTTGTAGACCAGGTTGGCCGACGCCGTGAAAGAGTCGTACGTACCCCTGATGGAGATGGGGTTGAGATCCTCGTCCAAGGCCGTCGCATCGTAGCCGACCCCGGCGAACTGGAGACCGAAGCTGGTGGCCAGTTTGTCGGTGAAGTTGAAGCCGCCACCGATCTCGAATCCGAAATCGTTGTTGGTGTTGATGCCCGCGCCTTCCTCGCCATCCACCGTGGAGCTGAGCTGGTACAAGGTCCCGAGGGTGAACTCCCAGCGGCCTTCCCGGTCCTGGGCCTGGGCTGCCGGCGCGACGGCCAGCAAAACGACGGTCAAGACTGCTGCTGCGAGTGCCGTCGCGTTTCGCATCATTGTGTTCTTCATTCGATCCTCCGTTCTCCGATTTTCTTGTTGATGATGAGTCTCATAGCTCACGAGGCCCGGGATTGTAACACCAAATCGAAAAGGACAATCTGAATTTCGTCGAATCCCTCCGTTGAATGCAGTTCTGCCGGATCGAGACCCTCGGATCTTGCCAGCCGGCGGCGTTTCGACCCGATCTCACGGGCCCGCTCAGAATTTGACCAGGTACTTCTTCCCTTCGAGACATACGCTGAACGCCTTCTCGAAGTTTTCGATCTGCTGCGCCGTGGCCTGTTGGGTCTGTTGGCTCTGCTGTTCCACTTGCTGGCTGGCGCCCGCCTTGGCTTTCTTGGTCTGGCGGCGGCCGACGACCGCACCGGCCGCTGCGCCATAGGCCGCGCCCTTGCCGGCATCGTCGCTGGCGATCTCGCCGATCAGGGCCCCGGCGGCAGCGCCGCCCGCTGCCCCTTTCACCCCTGCACCCTTGCCGGAGGCGGCGATTTGCTGCTGCTGCTGTTGAGCCTGCTGTTGCTGCTGCTGGGCCTGTTGCTGCAGGGCGAATGGGTCGCTGCCGGTGTTCTGAACCGCCCAGTTATAGCAGGCGGCCTCATCGATCGACTGCTGCTCGGGAGTCTGGCCCTCGGTCGGGAACACGTAGACGTTGATGCTGGCTGCCAGCGTCTTTGGAGGGGCGGGCTGGGTCTGCGCCAGGACTGCCCCGGCGAGGGTTGTGATCAGCCCGACGGCAACCGCGGTTTTGATGCTCATGGAATTTCTTCCTTTCACTTGCGGCCGGGTTCGTCGGTGCTTGCGATCGGCGTGCAGGAGCCGAAGACCGAAACTGCGCGGCCCTCGGATGCGATGGCCGCCGTGACCTGGCCGGTCTGTTCGGAGATGACCCAGCTGAAGGCCCGCCCCATTTCGAACCCCTGCAGGACGATGAGGCCGTCTCGACGGGTCACGTTTTCGATCGGGGTTGTCCGGTTCTCGCCCGACGCCGCGGTCGTACTGAGGCGCCTGGTCGTGAGGTCGACCTCGATGAAGGCCGGAATGTTGAGGTTCCACGGCAGGTCGATTTCGCAATCACCGCCGTCGGAGCACACGGTGGCCTGGACGGGGGAGCAGAGGAACCTATTCGAGTCGGCGAGGTCGTCCGCCCACACCGCCGGGCTCGCGAGGACCACTATCACCGCCAGAGCAAATCCACGGACTTGCAACATCGATGTCTCCTTTCGATGAGCCCCAAGGGCGAAAGAGATCCTGCCTGCTCTCGCTGGCAACGGGCCTCTCCGATCATCGCAGGCATGGTACCTCCAGGGCGGAGGTTTGGGTACTCGCAAAATTACGGGGGCGGCGCAGCGAATTACCGGCTCGGCGAATGCCCCTGTTCGTCCTCAGCCGCCGGTCACTCCTGGGCGACCGGCTCCCACGCGGGGTCAGGGTTGTAGAGCTTCATGGCGTTGAACTGGTCGAGGGTGTCCGGCCCGAGGTCCTGCTCGTAGACCACGCCGTCATGGCTGACGATGAAGGTCATCACACCCGTTACACCGTAGTCCACCGGAGCGGCCGCAAGCGCAAAGCCGCCGATCATGGCGCCCTTGACGACAAAGTCCATCTCGCCCAGCGGCGCATCCGGGCCCTGGCCCTTGAGAACCTTGAAGTAGTAGCCATGGAAGGGGCTGCCCTTCTCGCCGTAGCCCTCGGCAATGGCCCGGGCGATCCCCTCGCCCACCGGCCCCTGCCAGATCCCGTCCGGGTCCTGCCACGCCAATCCATCCTGGGTGCCGGGGGTGCTGAGGACGCGCTGTGCATACTGGTTCACCAGGGCGCCGTCGTGCTTGACCAGGGCGTACTCGTGCTGTGCCTCGACATAGCCGAGGCAGACATCGATGGCATCGAGCTCATTCCTCCCGATGCGGCGGAAGAGCAACTCCTCACGACCGGCCTCGGTGTCGAAGAACCAGCGCCCATCGTCCTCGACGATCGGCATCGGCACCGGCCAGTCCTCGACCCCCACCCACAGGACGGCGACCTTAGGGTCGTCGGGTTCTCGGACGACCTGGGTTTTTTCGCGAGCGACCGTCGCAAAGGCCAGGCTCTGGTTGCGGTCTTGAACCGGGTCGCCTGTGTCCACCAGGTCCACGCCATCCGGCCCCAAGATCCTGGTCAATGCCGCGACGTCGAAAGTCTCGGAGGCGAGAATGAACGCCTCGGCCGCCGCTTCGGGGCTGTTGAAGACTTCCTGGCCCGCGGCAGGTGACTTGCCGGAAGCGGCCCCGCACCCTGCGGCCAGCACCAGGGTCGTGGCCACGACCAAGAGACCGAGCCCGGGACGCGCGATGCGCGCGCAATGCTGAAACGAACTCTGAATACGGTGTGTCAAGATCATCGCCTTACCTCCGACGTCCGCCGCCGCCGCCGCCCCGGGACCCCATACTGGAAGCGCCCCGCGAGCTTGCCGAACGGGCACTCGCGCCGTTGAAACCGCTCGAACTGCCCCCGAAGCCGCTGGCGCTTTTTCCGCTGCTCGATGGAATGCTGCGATTGCCGATCTGATCGCTGCCACCGCGGCTTGCGGTCGATCCCGTGCTCCCCGCCCTGTTGGCGGTGCTCGCGCTCGGCGCCCAATTCGCTGTGCCGGCGCTCGGCCCGGTGCTTCCCGCGCGGTTGGCGGCGCTCGGCCCAGTGCTCCCGGCCCGATTCGAGGTGCCGGCGCTGGCGCCACCCGCCCGGTTGCCGGTTCCGCCCTGCTGCTTGGCGCTTGCCTGGCGGCCGCTCATCGAGTCTCCGCGCGCCGACCCGCCGTACTTGCTCGCCGTCGCCTTGTCAGCGTACGGGGTCCCGCCGCGATGACCGGCGTCGTGCTGCCAGTTACCGCCGCCGCCCCCGTTGATGTTGGTGTTCCGATTGAAATTGTTGTTGACGTTGACGTTGATGTCGTTGTGTCCCCAACCGCAACCACAGCACGATCCGCCCCAGATCGCGGCGCCCCAGGCGACCCCGACGCTGAACGCGATGAACGCGCCGCCGGGCGGGTAGGGTGGGTAGTAGATCGGCGGGTACGGATAGTAGACGGGGGGCGGGCCGTAGACCACGGTCGGACTGTAGCTCGGTACGTAAATCACTTCAGGTTGGGCGGACTGAACGATGATGACCGTTTTTTCTTCGACCACCTCGGTTGCGACCACCTGCTGTTCGTTGGACTCGAGGGCGCCGTTGTCCTGCGCCTTCTTCCGCATCCGCTGCACGGCATCCATGACGTCGCCCTGCTGGGCGAGAAAGGCGTTGCCGAGCTCGGTGGTCCACTGGACGTCGTCCGCGAGACGGTTCACGACGTCAGGCACCGCCGCCATCGACTGGATGCTCGGGTCCCAGGGCTGCTTCGCCACCGCCTCGGCCAGCGCGTCGCCCTCGAGCCCGGGGTTCTTTGAGAGCCACTGTTGGAGCTGGATGATCTCGAGCGGGTAGGTGGAAGCGACCAGCACCTGCGCCAGCAGCGGATCGGGGTAGAGAGCGATCGGCGCGACCAGCGAGTCGAGCTGATCGGCCGGGATCCTGGCCGCGGCCTCCTCGGCTGCGGCCGCCGGCTCCTGGGCCCGCACGAAAGCCACGCCGCTCAATTGCACGATCACGGCCGCCATCGCGATCACCGCGACAGCCCCTCTTTTCGGTCGGGACAGAATAGTCGCTGTTTTCATCACTGTGAACCCCCTTGCGCCGGTGTCCGATCGGCGCGCCGCCTGTTGTGCCGCACCCCAGAATAGAGAATAGAGCATAAAGCATCACGGCCCGGGAGAGTACCTCGAGAACGGAATCCCGGGCCTGCCCGGCCGGCTGCCGCTCCACCAGTTACGGCCGCAAGGCGTCTTCGGCACCGAGCATCTCCGTTCGCGCTCCCAACCGGACCAACAGGGCGACCAGCACGCGCTGCGTGTCACTCATCTCGGCGCGAGCCGCGACGACGGACCGGGCGACGTCCGGTCTGTCGGTGATCAACCCGTCCACGCCACGACTCATCATGGTGAGCATCCACGCTGGGTCGTTGACCGTCCACACGTAGACGTCCTGACCGGCGCGGTGGGTTCGGCGCACGAACCTGGAGGTCGCCATCCGCGCCTCGACCGCCAGGAAGTCGGCGTCGAGGGAGGTCAGATCGCCGAACGCCTTGGCGGCGAGCACGCCGACCCGCCACTTCGGCCGCAGCCGTTTCAAGGCGCCGACCATGTGGTGGTCGAGCGACATGAAACTGCAGCTTGTCCCCCATCCCGGCGGCCTCGACGATCGCCGCCACCCTCTCCTCGAGCTGCTGGTCGTGGCCGTAGGACTTGAGCTCGATGATCATGTGGACCTTGCCCTTGCAGACAGCCAAGGCTTCCGCGAGGGTCGGTATTCGCTCGGCGGCAAACTCCGCCCCCGCGTGGCTGCCGATGTCGATCGAACGGAGCTCCGCCGCGTCGGCTTCCCAGATCTTGAGGCCGACCCCGGCCAGCTTCATGAGGTCGCTGTCGTGCGCGACCAGCACCTCGCCGTCGGCCGACTCCTGGACGTCGAGCTCGACCACGTCGGCGCCCTCCTCGATGGCCAGCCGGAATGCGGCCAGCGTGTTTTCGGGCGCCCTCGCCGAAGCGCCGCGGTGGGCGATGACCAGCGGCACGTCCTGCCGCTTCGTTACGACCGCCGCTATGGCTGCGGCCCCGACGAAGAAGAGGACGACGATTACGGCGATGCCGGCGACGGCCCGCCGCGAGAGCTCGACGGGTGCGCCGAACCGCCCGAGGGCTGCCGGCTCCGGCACCCGCAACTCCGCCGGTTCGCCGATCCTCAGATACAGCGCGACGATGGCGAGCGCGAACAGGGCGGCGTTCACGATACCCGCCGCGAGCACGAACGCGGCCCAGACCAGGGCCAGACCGGCGATGAACAGCAGGAGCGGCGCCAACGAGCCTCCGAAATAGGGCGCCAGGACGCGGCCGACGAGCTCGGGCAGCCAGCGCGCCGCATTCGCCAACGCTGCGGCAATGACGGCCCAGCCCGCAATCACGACCACGATCAGAGAGCGGGAGCCGGCCGAGCGCCGGGCGCTCTCGGCGAGGGCGCGGCGCGGCAGGACATTCTCGAACAGGACTATTGGCAGCGCGAGCGCCCAGCGGGCCACCGTTCGCACCAGAAGGGCCGCGAGTAAGGCGACGATCACGCCGGTGATGGCGGCGGCCGCAACGAAAGCGGGTGGGTGCTGCGCCAGGTAGAAGTTGATGTCGTGCTCGCGCAGCAGGGCGACGTACACGAGGCCGATGGCGAGCAGGAACGGCAGCAGGCCGATCAGGATGCGCACCACCATGTTTGCAGTCAGGGCGAGCACGTGTGCCGACCGCGCCGCCGAAAAAACCAGAGCGCTGCGCGCGTTCACGAGCCGGCCCTTGGCCGCGGCGAGCCCGATCGCCATCAGACAGGCCATCTCGAGGGCGGTGATGGCGAGGATGATGGCGCCACCGAGGATGAGCGCCACGACTCCGGCGCGGGTGGTCACGAAGAACAACAGGATGTCCGTGTCAGCGACGACCCGCGTGTGCGTCCGCGACAGCAGCCAGCGCACGAAGAGGACTGTGGCCGGGGTCAGCACCGCAAAGGCCAGCGCCTTGTACGCGATGTCGGTGAGCGCCAGGCTCCACCACGAGCGCCGAACGTCACGGACGACCTCGGTCGCTATCTCACGAACCCGCTCCCACATGATCCACTCCCCGAACCGCCTTCACCGGCGGCCCCTCGACCCGCTCTTCAAGATCCTCGCTAGAGGCCTGCAGTCTGGAGCACGCGTCGGGACAAAGCAACTCGGAGGTCCCTAGTAGTTTTTCGGGTACCCGCCCCACCACGTCTCCGCTATCCTCGGCCGGAAAGTCACCCTGAGAGGATTTTCGTTCCACGGGCAGGCCGGCTGCCGGCTCCCCCGCCCTGTCGCCTGGTTCGAACGGAATTGGCCTTCCATGCGGGCTCGAAGGGAGGAATTCGTTGGCAGGATCAATCGATGTCACGAAGAAGTCCAAGGGGCCGGTCATGACCACCCTCGAGGAATTCTACAAGGTGGGCCCGGGTCCCTCGAGCTCCCACACCATCGGCCCGATGCGGATCACCTACGATTTCTACCAGCGCTGTACCCGGCTGCCACCCGAGACCCTTGCCAGGGCGACATCGTTGAAGGTGCACCTCTTCGGCAGCCTGAGCGCCACGGGCGAGGGGCACGGCACCGGGCGCGCCGCTCTCGCCGGCATCGTCGGCAAGGAGCCGGCGACTGTCGATCCCCTCTTCCTCGATGGCCTGCTGGACAATCCGAATCAGGTGTTCCCGGTGAAGCTGGGCGAAAATTCATTCGACGTCGGGCTCGCGGACGTCATCTACGACTCACCTGCGGGCGACTTCCCCCATCCGAACACGATGACCTGCAGGCTGACGGACAGGGAATCGGTGCTTTTCGAACAGGAGTACTACTCGGTCGGCGGCGGTTTCATCGAGTGGAAAGGCTACGAGCCGCCGACGAAAGGCCGGCCGAAGTATCCCTACTCGACGATGAAGGAGTTGCAGGCGCACGCGGAGGGGGAACAGCTGTCCATCGCGCAGGTCGCAATGGCGAACGAGGTGACGATTTCGGGGAGGACTGAAACCGAGGTCAACGCCTTTCTCGACACGATCGCGACCGCGATGGTCAACATCGTCAAGGCGGGCCTCGCCGCGACCCCGGGCGTCCTTCCGGGACCCATCCGGCTCCACACCAAGGCCGGAGATGTTTACAGGCGGGCTATGGACGACACTTTTCAGGGCCAGAGGGGCGTCGGCGTCGTCGCGGCATTTGCCCTCGCCGGGTCGGAGGAGAACGCGCGCGGCCACCTGGTCGTGACCGCGCCGACCGCCGGCTCGGCCGGTGTCATCCCGGCGATCGTGTACGCACTCGGCGAGGGCGGCCGCGAGCTGCCAAAGGATAAGATCCGCGCCGGGCTCCTGGCCGCCGCTGTGATCGGCTATCTCGGCAAACACAATGCGACCCTCTCTGGAGCAGAGGGAGGTTGCCAGGCGGAGATCGGCGTCGCCTCCGCCATGGGCGCCGCCCTCATCGCCCAGGCGCACGACCTCGGCCATCAGGTGATCGCGAACGCGGCGGAGTCGTCCCTCGAGCATCACCTCGGCATGACCTGTGACCCGGTGGCTGGATACGTCCAGGTACCCTGCATCGAGCGCTGCGCCTACGGCGCGGTCAAGGCGTGGACCGGGTTCCTGATGGCGAGCAATGAGATTCCGGCCACCCGCCGGGTGGACTTCGACACCACGGTCGAGGCCATGGCGCGCACGGCCAGGGAGATGAACTCGAAATACAAGGAGACCTCGGAGGGCGGCCTGGCCGTCTCTCTCGTGCTCTGCTGAACGGCGGGGACCACGCCGGCGATAGCGATGACGAGGGAACAGGCCGGTGGCCCCTCCGCCACAGGGCAACTCGTGACTCCGGAGACGCCACCCTAGTAGTTTTTCTGGTACCCGGACCACCGCCTCTCGGCTACACTCGGCGCGAGAATTGACCGAAGAAGTGATGCGGTTTTTAGATGACTACCAGGTTTGAAGGAGGAACACTATGAGAAACGAAACGAAATCGATGGTCTGGGGTGCTTTTTGTTTGATGGTCGCCGGGATACTGATCATGGTCGGGACCACGGCGTCCGCCCAGGAGCCGACGCCCCAGCCCGCGCCGCAGGCGGCTGAAACCCAGCCGGCGCAGCCCGCGCCGCAACAGGCCCCGGCCGAGCCGGCGGCGCCGCAAGAGAAGGCGGCGCCCAAGATCTACCAGGCCGAGTGGGAGATCGTGGTCGACGGCAAGGCCGAAGCCAATGGCGTGCTCTCGCTCGTCTACCAGCCCCTCGGCGGCGAGGCCACGCTGGTCAAGGTCAACGTCCTCACCAAGGCCAAGAAAAAGGAAATTGCCGAGGACCTCGCCAAGGAGCTCTCCTTTGCGACCGGAGCCACCTGCAAGGTCAAGGCCAACGACAACAAGGTCAAGGTGAAGCTCGCCAACAAGAAATCGCCGACCTTCCACCTCGCGATCGAGACCCAGGCCGTCAACGGCGTCTCGGTGCGAGTCGGCAAGGGATAGTACGGCGCCCGACGCGGTCGCCCTCCCACTGTTCCGGAACCGGCCCGCCGGCGACGCGTTCGACGTGTGGTCTGCCGCCGTGATAAGAAGGGCGCTACAAAGCACAGGAGAGAGCCATGATTGGTCGAACCGACAGAAGAAAGCCGCGGTCATGAAGACTCCCATCGATTCCCGTACTCAAAGGCTGACCGCAGCTGTCGCCTGTTGCCTTCTCGCCTGCATCGGCTGCGCCAAGGAGGCGCCGCCGGCACCGGAGCCGACGGTGCGGGCCGTTAGACTGTTCGAGGTCGGCTCGGAGAATCTCCTGGCGCAGCGGGAGTACCCCGGCCACATCACGGCCGCCACCGAAGCCCAGGTGAGCTTCGAGGTCAGCGGGCGAATCCTCGAGCTGCCGGTCGGCCAGGGCCAGCGGGTTCGCGAAGGCGATCTCTTGGCCCGGCTCGACCCGAGCGACTACCAGGCGCGCCTCGATGCCTCCACCGCCCAACGCAACGCCGCGCTGGCCGACTACGAACGCTTCGAGGAGCTGCTGGCGAAGGACGCCGTGTCGCAGCGCGACTTCGAAAGCCGCAAGCGGAACTGGGAGGTGGCCGAGGCGAACCTTCGCATCGAGGAGAAGAACCTCGCCGACACGAACCTCCACGCGCCATTCGCGGGGCGGGTCGCACGGACGTACGTCGAGCGCTTCCAGAACGTCAAGGCGCAGGAGCCCATCCTGCTCCTGCAGGACGACTTGCACCTGGAGATCGACGTCTCGCTGCCCGAGGCCGCGCTGCTGCGAATCGGCCGCTCGATCGATCTGCGGACTCTGAACGGTCTCCTGAAGCCGGTCGTCACGATCTCGTCGCTGCCGCCGGGCACCACCTTCCCCGCCCGCCTCGCTGAGCTCGCCACCGCGGCCGACCCGACGACCCGAACCTTCGAGGCCACGTTCGCCTTCGCCGCGCCGTCCGAGGTCCTGATCCTCCCCGGGATGACCGCGCAGGTGAGGATGAGTGCCTCCATCGATGAGCTCGGCGCCGGCATCGCCATCCCGGCGAGCTCGACCGTGATCGACGCCAGCGGTGCCTCCTCGGTCTGGCGGGTGGACCGCGACACCATGGAGGTGCACAGGGTCGCCGTCGAACTCGGTGAGCTGTCGGGTGACTCGGTCATCGTCGAGCGGGGGCTCGAGCGCGGAGACCTCATCGCCGCATCGGGAGCGAACCAGCTTCGCGAAGGCATGCAGGTCCGTTCGTCGGAGGCGCCATGAGCCCCGCGTCGGACCCACTGGCAAAACCGATCGGGCTTGACTGGAAAGGCGTGTTCGCACCATGAAGCTCGCCGACACCGCCATCGACAACAAGGTTTTCACCCTCGTTCTCACAGTCGTGATCCTCGGCGCCGGCGTGATGGCCTTCCAGGGCATGAGCCGCCTCGAGGACCCGGAGTTCACCATCAAGGACGCCCTCGTCGTGACGCCGTACCCCGGCGCGACCGCCTTCGAGGTCGAGGAAGAGGTCACCGACTCGATCGAGATCGCGGTGCAGAAGCTCGGCCAGCTCGACCAGATCGAGTCGCGGTCGGTCCCCGGGCTCTCGACCGTGACCGTGACCATCAAGGACAAGTACGACAGGAGCACCCTTCCGCAGGTCTGGGACGAGCTCCGGCGCAAGGTCAACGACGCGCAGGGCGACCTGCCCCCCGGGGCCGGGCCGTCGCTGGTGATCGACGACTTCGGCGACGTCTACGGCATCTTCTTCACGGTCTCGAGCGACGACTACTCGTACGCCGAGCTCAAGCAGGTGGTGGATCTGCTGCGGCGCGAGTTGCTGCTCGTCAAGGACGTCGCCAAGGTCGAGACCTTCGGCGAGCGGGTGGAGGCCGTCTACGTCGAGCTCGACCGCGACCGCATGTCCCAGCTCGGGATCTCGCCCGACATCATCGTCAACGAACTGCGCGAGAAGAACCTGGTCGCCGACGCGGGCCGGGTCCAGGTCGGCTCGGAGTTCATCGCCATCTATCCGACCGGCGAGTTCAAGGACGTCACGGACTTCGAGAACATGTGGCTGAGCGGCGGCAGCGACCAGATCTACCTCCGCGACGTTGCGAAGGTCCGGCGCGCCTACCTCGAACCGCCGGCCAATCTCATCGTGCACGACGGCCGGCGCTCGATCGGGATCGGCATCTCGACCGCCTCGGGCGGCAATGTCGTGGTCATGGGCCAGGCCGTCGAGCAGAGGATGCGCGAGCTCACCCCGCAGATCCCGCTCGGCATCGAAATCGGCATCGTCTCCCTGCAGTCGGGGGCGGTGACCACGGCGATCGCAGGGTTCGTGACCAGCTTGTGGCAGGCGGTGTTGATCGTCATCGTGGTGCTCCTCTTCTTCATGGGCGTGCGTTCGGGGCTCCTGATCGGCTTCATCCTGGTGCTGACGATCGTCGGCTCGTTCATCTTTCTGGCGCCGATGGGCGTGGCGCTCGAGCGCATTTCCCTCGGCGCCCTGATCATCGCTCTGGGGATGCTGGTCGATAACGCCATCGTGGTCGTCGACGGCATGCTGGTCCGAATGCAGCAGGGCACCGAGCCGCGTCAGGCCGCCACCGAGGTCGTCGCGCAGTCCGCGATGCCGCTGCTCGGCGCGACGGCGATCGCGATCCTCGCCTTCGCCGCTATCGGCACCTCCCAGGACGCCACGGGCGAGTTCTGCCGCTCGCTGTTCCAGGTTGTGATGGTGTCGCTGCTCTTCAGCTGGGTCACGGCCGTCACCATCACCCCACTGCTGGGAATCATGTTCCTCAAACCGCCCAAGGGCGACCCGGGGGCCGACCCCTATCAGAGCCCGTTCTACCGACGGTTCAAGGGCGTTCTGAAAAGCTGCATCCGCTACCGCTGGGCTACGGTCGTGGTGGTGCTCGTGCTCTTCGCAGGATCCCTGTGGGGATTCAAGTTCGTCGACCGCAGCTTCTTTCCGTCCGCGACCCGCCCCCAGTTCATGGTCGACATGTGGTTGCCGCTGGGCACCGACATCAGCGAGACCGGCGCCCGCGTCGCAGAGGCAGAGCGCCACATCCGGGGGCTCGACGGCGTCACCCACGTCACCTCGCTGGTCGGCCAGGGCGGTCTGCGCTTTCTCCTGACCTATCAACCGGAGAAGCAGAGCAGCTCGTACGCCCAGATGCTGGTGGACGTCGACGACCCGACCAAGATCGACGGGCTGATCGAAGAAATTGAGACCTACCTCACCGCGACCTATCCGAACATGTTGGCTTACGGCGCCAAGTTCCAGCTCGGCCCCGGCAGCACCGGCAAGATCCAGGCGCGTTTCAGCGGCCCTGACCCCGACGTTCTGCGCGAACTCGCCGCCAACACCGTCGCCATCTTTCAGGACCACCCCAACACCAAGGCGGTCAGGATTGACTGGCGCGAACGGACAAAGACCATGCGACCGGTCCTGGCCGAGCAGCGGGCGAATCTCGCGGGCATCGGCCGGGCCGACGTCGCCAACACCGTACGGGAGGGGTTCCAGGGACGGACCGTCGGCCTCTACCGTGAAGGTGACCTCCTGCTGCCGGTCGTGCTGCGCGCCACGGAGGCCGAGCGGCAGAATGTCGAGAACATCAACCAGCTGCAGATCTGGAGCCCCAGCGCGCAACGCATGATCCCGTTGCGGCAGGTGGTCGAGAGTTTCGAGACCTCCTACGCTGACGAGATCGTGATCCGGCGCGACCGCAAGCGAACGCTGACCGTCTATGCCGACCCGATCAGCGGTTCCTCTACGGCCCTGTTCGGCGAGCTGCGGCCGCAGGTCGAGGCGCTCGCGCTGCCGTCCGGCTACACGCTCGAGTGGGGAGGCGAGTACGAGGACTCGGCGAAGGCCCAGGGCGCCCTCGTCGCCAGCCTGCCGATGTTCTTCATGATCATGGTGCTGGTGACGATCGCCCTGTTCAACTCGCTGCGCCAGTCGGCGGTGATCTGGCTCAACGTGCC
This sequence comes from Candidatus Sulfomarinibacteraceae bacterium, assembly GCA_963741385.1. Classification (GTDB taxonomy): domain Bacteria; phylum Acidobacteriota; class Thermoanaerobaculia; order Thermoanaerobaculales; family Sulfomarinibacteraceae; genus Sulfomarinibacter. The sequence continues at coordinate 1,531,063 of CAVUHO010000010.1, read as the reverse complement.
GCTGGCTCTGATCGGTGTCACCCTGGGACTGCTGGCCACCCACCAGCCTTTCGGATTCATGGCTCTGCTCGGCTTCCTGAGCCTCTCCGGCATGCTGATCAAGAACGGGGTGGTGCTGGTCGACGAGATCAACCTCCAGGGCCGGAGCAAGGGCACGTTTGACGCCATCGTCGACTCGGCGGCGAGCCGCCTGCGCCCGGTGGCCATGGCGGCCTCGACCACCGCCCTCGGCATGATTCCACTGCTCTTTGACGCCTTCTTCGTCTCCATGGCGATCACCATCATCGCCGGCCTCATGTTCGGCACCGTCCTGACCATGTTCGTACTGCCGGTGCTCTACTCCATCTTCTACCGGGCCAAGCCCTCGGAGGTGTCGGGATGAAAAATATCAAGGCATCCATCCTCCTGGTGTCGCTGGCCGCGGCCTTTCTGACCGGGTGCACCACGGTGGGGCCCGACTACGAAGCCCCCGTTTCCACCGTCCCCGACGTCTGGTTCGAGACCGCGGTCGCGGGAGTGACCGAGGGCGACGCGTCCCTCCAGACCTGGTGGACCCAGCTCGACGACCCGACGCTGGTGTCGTTGATCGAGCGCTCCGGTGCTTCGAATCTCGACCTGCGCGAGGCCGTCGCCCGCATCAACGAGGCACGCGCCAACCTCGGAATCGTCTCGGGCGAGCGCCTGCCGCGGGTGGACGCCGCCGCTGACGCGTCGCGTTCCCAGCTCAGCAGCAACGGGGCCCTCGACCAGGTGGCGCCGGACGGCGGCTTCAAGGCCCAGAACCTCTTCAACCTCGGCATCGACGCCAGCTGGGAGATCGACGTCTTTGGGCGCATCCGCCGTTCGATCGAGTCGGCGCAGGCTTCCTACGAGGCGTCGCTCGAGGACTACCGCGACGTCATGGTGACCCTGTTCGCCGAGGTGGCGCGCAACTACATCGGCGTGCGCGAGACCCAGCAGCGGATCCGCTTCGCCGAAACCAACGCCGCCGCCCAGCGGTCCACCCTCCGGCTCACCCGGGAACGCCACGACGCGGGCGCAACCTCCGGTCTCGACGTGGTCCAGGCCGAATCGAATCTGCGCAACACCGAGGCCCAGATTCCCAGCCTCAAGATACAGCTCAACACGTACCTCAATTCGTTGGCGGTCCTGCTCGGCGAGTACCCCGGTGCGCTCAATAACGAGCTGGAGCCGGTAGCGCCGCTGCCGCTGCCGCCGGCCGAGCTCACCGTCTCCATCCCCGCGGACCTCCTGCGCCAGAGGCCGGACATCCGCGGCCGCGAGCGCGCGCTGGCGGCCCAGACCGCGCGGATCGGCGTGGCCACCGCGGATCTCTACCCCCGCTTCTCGCTGTCGGGGTTCTTTGCGGTCACTGCGCGCGATCTTGGCGACCTCTTTAACGGTGACAGCGTGGCCTGGGGCATTTCGTTGCCCATCCGCTGGCAGCTCTTCGACCGCGGCCGCATCCGCAGCGCCATCGATCTCGAGCAGGCGCGCACCGACCAGGCGTTGGTCGGTTACGAGCGAACAGTGCTGCAGGCCTTCGCCGAGGTCGAGAACTCGCTCGTCGCCTACTCGCTCGAACGCTCGCGCCGGGACTCGCTCGCCGCCGCCACCTCCGCCACCCAACGCGCGGTCGAGTTGGTCTCGATCCAGTACCAGGAGGGCCTTGCCGACTTCCAGAACGTCCTCGACATGGAGCGCTCGCTGTCGACCCAACAGGATCAGCTCGCGGTCAGCGAGGGGCAGATCCTGCAGGACCTGATCGCCCTCTACAAGGCCCTGGGCGGCGGTTGGGATCCGAACCAGGAGCCGGCGCCCGTACCAGAGAGCTGACGAGAAATGCGGGATTCGAGGTTTGCGACCACACTCGTCGTCTGCCTGCTCGTCCTCGGCGTCACCTCGACGGTTGCGGCGCAAGACTTCGAGATCACGCCGTTCGGGGGATGGCGGTTCGGCGGCGGGTTTACCGACCTGGAGACCGGAGCCGACCTCGACCTCGACGAAGCACTCAGCTACGGCGTGATCCTCTCGATCCCGTGGAACGACCCACCCCGATCCCGCGTCGAGCTGATCTGGAGCCGGCAGGACACCACCGTCGGCGCCGCCGACCCTGTGCTCGATCTCGACGTGCAGTACCTCCACATCGGCGGCATGGTGCCGTTCAAAACGCCGAACGACCGGCTGGAAACCCTGATCTCGGGAGGTCTCGGCGCGACCTTCATGTCGCCCGGCACGGACGGCGCGGGGTCGGAGGTCGGATTCTCACTCAGCGCCGGCGTCGGCCTCCTCTATCACGTCTCGGACCACATCGGAATCCGGCTCGAGGCCCGCGGGTATTTCACCTTCACCGAGACCGATGCCGCGGTCTTCTGCGCCGGCGGTTGCGTGATCGCGTTTTCCGCCAACGGGTTCCTCCAGGGCGAGCTGACGGCGGGGCTGCAGATCGCGTTCTGACCCGGGCTGTTATCCGGCGAGCCGCCCGGCGGCCACTTGGAACGAGTCAGCGATCGCCTCGAGGTCTCCGAGGCGGTTGCTCACCACCGCGAACAACTCTGCCGGCGTCACTTCGGCGTAGTGGTGGGTGAGGCGGTTGCGATAGCCCGCCATTTCCACGAATCGGGCAGCAAGGGAAGGATCGCCCACGAGCCCGTGTTCGACGGCGCTCTGAGCCACCTCACGGTACTCGAGGCGGCCGATGCCGTGACCCTTGGCGAGCAGGTGGCGGGCCACATCGAACAGCGCCTCGAGGCCTCGCCGCAGCGCCGCATCCGCAGCCAGTATGTTGCGCCGGTCGGAGGTGAACTCCCCGAGGTCGGAGTGTGGGAGCGATCGGAGGTCGCCCACGCTCTGCTCGACAAGCAACAACCGATCACGCACGATCTTGAGATCGACCGAACCGGGCGTCATGACGTCGAGACTCCGAAGGTATCGATCTCGAGCTGACGCTGAAAGGGAAGCAGGTCGGCTGCCCGCCGCATCACCTCCAGGTCCCTCTCGTCGGCGGCTGTACTGTCAATAGTGGCGACCCTCTCGCCGAGGATGGCGGCGAACTGGAACAACGGATCCAAGTGATCGAGTGGAACGAGATCGACCCGGAGGGGCGCGAAGACCTCCTCTACGGCCGCCTGGAGGGAGCCGAGCCGGGTTGCGGCGACGGCGCCCGCGAGCCCGAAGAACCCCACGTCGAGGTCGGAGCCAGCCCCGTTGACCCGCTGGCCGCGAAGCAGCCGCACACCGTCTCCGGCCCGCGAACCGAAGAGATATATCTCCAGCAGACCGAACTCGGCGCAGATCTCACGAAGTCGAGACGAGGGTTCCATGCAGCGAGTATAACTCCTCGAGCCAGGCTCCGGTTCTCGATTGGATCGGCCGGCACTCCCGGGCCCGCTCCACTCCTCAGGCCTCCTCGCCAGCGGGAGGGGGAGGCGCCGCGGAGCTCCCGGCGGACATCGCGGCGAGCTTTTCCTGGGTCTGGAGATGCCATCCCGAGGGCTTCGGACCTGGTCGTTACTCCGTTACGGGCTCACTCTCGGCCTCGGCTTCTCCGGAGCCGCGGTCGAAGTTCCAGCCGCCGCCGAGGGCGCGGTAGAGGTCGGCCAGAGCCACCAGCTGCGCGCCGCGGGTCTGGGCGAGCAGGCGCTCCTGAATAAACAGCTGCTGGTCCGCGATCAGGATCTCGAGATAGTTCGACAACCCGGTGTCGTAGCGTTCGCGCGATAACTGTGACGCTTCCGTGAGCGCGGCCACGCCCTTCACCTGTTCGTTGCGCACGAGCACCAGCTTGTCGATCGTCACCAGAGCATTGGCGGTTTCGCGGTAGGCGTTGAGGGCCGCCTTCTGGTACTGCGCGAGCGCCTCCTGGAAGCCGGCCTCGGCGACCTCGTAGTTGCGCCGGATCCGCCCGCCCTGGAAGAGCGGCTGGAAGAGCCCTCCCGAGACCGACCAGAACGCGGCATCGGCGTTGAGAACGTCTCCGAGGTTGCCGGCGGCGCCGCCGAACACGGCGGCGAGGTTGAGGGACGGGTAGAACAGCGCTTTGGCCGCGCCGATGTCGGCGTTGGCTGCCACCAGCAGCTGCTCGGCCCCGACCACGTCGGGCCGCCGGGTGAGCAGGGTTGCCGGCATTCCGGCGGGCGGCGTCGGTGTGGCGCCCGTCTGGTCGACGAGTCTCACACCGCGCTCGATTGGTCCCGGGACCCGGCCGAGGAGCAGCGACAGCGCGTTTTCGGTGACCGCGATCAGCCGCTCGACTTCCGGGATCGACGCCGCCGTCAGGGCGCGGTTGGCCACTGCCTGGTTGAGCTCGAGCCGGTTCGAAACCCCGCCCTCGAGCCGGTCGGTGTAGAACTCGATGGTCTCGTCGTTGAGCTGCAACGTGTTGTGGGAGATGTCGAGCTCGTAGTCGAGCTCGAGGAGGGTGAAGTAAAGGGACGCAACGTCCGCAACCAGCGTGATCAGGACGCCTCGGCGCGCCTCGTCGGTGGCGAGGAACCGGGCGAACGAGGCTTCGTGGGAACGGCGGATCCGGCCGAACAGGTCGATCTCCCACGAAAGCTGGAAACCGGCGTTGTAGTTCTGGAACGTCGTGTCATCGAGGTTCTGGGCCGGATCGGTGAGAGAGGAGACCCCCTCGCCGATGGCACCGGCTCCGACGCCGACCTCGGGGTAGAGGAACGAGCGGGCGATCCCGGCCCGCGCCCGGGCCGCGTGGACGCGCGCCACGGCGGAGCGCAGATCGAGGTTGGCAGCGATCGCCTCGTTGATCAGATCGTGCAGGGCGGGGTCTTCAAAGACCTCCCACCAGGGTGCATCGGCGATCGAGGCGGCCTCGGCCGGGCCTTCGACGAAACGAAACTGGGCAGGGGTCGGCAGCTGCGGCCGGACGTAGTCCGGGCCGAGGGTGCAGCCGGCGAGGGCCGCCGTCGTCAGCAGCGCCACGACCTGGGTGAAGCGATGGGAAAGCTTGGCTGCGGTCATGTCACGCTCCTTCCCCGCCGTGGGCGGCCGCAAGCGGCGCGTCCGGGTTCTCCGCAGACGCGTGCCTCTTTTTGCCGATGATCCGCTCGATGGCGACGAACAGCACCGGGATGAGGCACACCCCGAGGATGGTGGCGATCGACATTCCCGAGAAGACCGTCATGCCCATCACCTTGCGGCCCTCGGCGCCGGCGCCGGTGGCGCGCACCAGCGGGGTCACGCCGAGGATGAAGGCGAAGGCGGTCATCAGGATCGGGCGGAAGCGCAGCTTCGCCGCCTCGAGGGCGGCGGTGACCGGGTCCTTGCCCTGGTCGTGCAGCATCTTGGCGAACTCGACGATGAGGATCGCGTTCTTGGCGGCGAGGCCGATGAGCAGGATGAGCCCGATCTGGGCGAAGACGTTGTTGACGTAGCTCGGTGAAACAAAGCGCATCAGCCAGAGACCGAAGTAAGCGCCGAACGCAGCGAAGGGGGTGCCGAGGAGGACCGAGAACGGCAGCCCCCAGCTCTCATACTGGGCGGCGAGGACGAGGAAGACGAGCAGGATCGCGAGCGCGAAGGTCGTTCCGACGCCCGGGGCCTGCCGCTCCTGGAACGACATGTCCGCCCAGGAGTAGCCCATTTCCGGCGACAGCACCTCGGCCGCCACCTCCTCGAGAGCGTCGAGGGCCTGGTTCGAGCTGAAACCGGGGGCCGGGACGCCGGTGATCTCGGCCGAGCGGTAGAGGTTGAAGCGGTTGGTGAACTCCGGGCCGGCGGACGAGCCGGTGGTGACCAGCGTGTCGAGCGGCACCATCTCGCCGTCCTGGCTGCGCACGAAGAACAGACCGAGCTGCTTCGGGTCCTGCCGGAACTCGGGCTCGGCCTGGACGAAGACCTTGTAGACCCGGCCGAAGCGGTTGAAGTCGTTGACGTACTCGCTGCCGAGCAGCGTCCCGAGCGTCGTGTTGACGTCGCCGATCGGCACCCCGACCTTGAGCACCTTGCTGCGGTCGATGTCGGCGTAGATCTGCGGCACGTCTGCCCGGAAGACCGTGCTGACACGCCCGATTTCTGGCCTCTGAGCAGCGGCATCGATGAACTGCTGCGCCTGGTCGGCAAGGAACTGCGGCGATCCGCCCGACCGGTCCTGGAGCTGCAGTGTGAAGCCGGCGCCGTTGCCGAGGCCCGGGATGGCCGGCGGCCCGAAGGCGGAGACCAGCGCCTCCGGGATCTCCTCCCGGAACCCACGATTGAGGGCCAGGGCCACACCGTCAGCCGACTCCTCGGCCGAGTGGCGCTCGTGCCAGGGCTTGAGCTCGACGAAGAAGAAACCCATGTTCGACGAGTACGCGCCCGTCAGCAGGCTGTAGCCGGTGAGGGTGACATAGCTCGCGATCGCGGGGTTGGCCCCGAGGATCGTTTCGGCCTTCCGCATCGCCGCGTCGGTCCGCTCGAGGGACGCCGCGTCGGGCAACATCATGTTGACCATGAGGTAGCCCTGGTCCTCTTCGGGAACGAACCCGCCCGGGACCCGCGACACGAGGCCACCGGTCAAGACGACCAGGAGGACGATGAAGATGAGGCTGCGGGCCATCTTCCGCACGAGGATTCCCGTGAACCCGACGTAGGCGTCGGTGCCGCGGCCGAAGACCCGGTTGAACCAGTCGTAGAACGGCGACAACAGAGTCCGCTTGCCGGTCGGCGCCTTGAGCAGCATCGCCGCGAGGGCGGGGGACAAGGTCAGGGCGTTGAAAGCCGACAGCAGAACCGCGATCGCGATGGTGATCGCGAACTGCTGGTAGAGCAGGCCGGTGATCCCGCCCATGAAGCCGACGGGGACGAACACCGCGGCGAGGATGATCGCAATGGCGATCACCGGGCCCGAAACCTCTTCCATGGCCTTCAGCGTGGCCGCCTTGGGTTCCATTCCGCGCTCGATGTGGTGCATGACCGCTTCGACCACGACGATGGCGTCGTCGACCACGATGCCGATCGCGAGCACCAGACCGAGCAGCGACAGCACGTTGATCGAGAAGCCGAACAGCGGAAAGAAGATGAACGCTCCCACCAGCGACACCGGCACGGTGAGCAGCGGGATCAGCGTCGCCCGCCAGTTCTGGAGGAAGACGAAGACCACGATGATGACCAGCAGGACCGCCTCGAGCAGGGTGTGGATGATCTCGTTGATGCCCTCGGTGACCGGCAGCGTGGTGTCGAGGGAGATCCGGGCCTCCAGGTCCTGGGGGAAATTCTGCGACAGGTCGACCAGGGTCGACTTGATCTGGTCGGCGACCTCGAGCCCGTTGGTGCCCGGGATCTGGAAGAGCATCAGCACCGCGCTCGGTTGGCCGTTGAGACGGCCGGCCGAGTTGTAGAGCTGGGTACCGAGCTCGATCCGCGCAACGTCGCGGAGCAGGACCTGCGAGCCGTCGGCATTCGAGCGCACGATGATGCCGCCGAACTCCTGCTCGTCGAGCAGCCGTCCCTGGGTGCGCACCGTGTAGGTGTACTCGGTGCCCGGTACCGCCGGCGGGCCGCCGATCTGACCGGCCGGGCTGAGCTGGTTCTGCTGGTTGATCGCGTTCGTGATGTCGGTGACGGTGAGGCCGAGTTTGGCGAGACGGTCAGGCCGCAGCCAGATCCGCATCGCATAGTCGCTGCCGCCCGCGAGCACCACGGAGCCGACGCCGCGGATGCGGGCGATGCTGTCGATGACGTTGATCGACGCGTAGTTGGACAGAAAATTGTTGTCGTAGGTCCCGTTCGGCGATGTCAGAGTGACCACCAAGAGTGGAAAGGCGAGAGATTTTTTCACGGAGACGCCGTAGTTCTTGACCGCCTGCGGCAGCAACGGCATGGCCTCGGAAACACGGTTCTGCGCCAGCACGTTCGCCATGTCGAGGTTGGTGCCGACGTCGAAGGTGACCAGGAGCGACAACGTGCCGTCGTTGGCGTTGGTCGACCGCATGTAGATCATGTTCTCGACGCCGTTCATCTTCTGCTCGAGCGGCGTCGCCACCGAGGCTTCGACGTCGGTGGCGCTGGCGCCGACGAATGAGGTAGTGACCTGGACTGTCGGCGGAACGATGTCGGGGTACTGGGCGATGGGCAGCCCGGACATGGCCACCACTCCGAGGAGCACGGTGACGATGGAGATCACCATCGCCACGATCGGACGGTTGATGAAGAAGCGGGCCATGGCCTAGCTCGCTTCGCCGGGGCCCGCCGCGGGCTCGGAAGCGGCCGGCGCGCCCTGCGCGGCAGCAACGGCCTTCGGACTCACGACCATCCCGTTGCGCAGGCGCTGCAGACCCTCGACCACGACCGTCTCGCCGGGCGCCAGACCCTCGTCGATGACCCAGAGGTTGTCAACGCGGGGGCCCACCTTCACGTTTCGCAGCTCGACCGTGCCACCCGGCCCGACGACGGCCACGCCGTACAGATTCTGCAGCTCGGAGACCGCCCGCTGGGGGATCAGCAGGGCGCCCTTCTTCTCCTCCATCACGAAGCGGGCCCTGCCGTACTGGCCGGGGCGGAGAAGGCGCTCGGGGTTGGGGAACGAGAACTGCACCATGAGGGTGCCGGTGGTCGGGTCGACCGCGCGCTCGACGGCATCGAGGCTGCCCTGATGGTTGAACGTCGTGCCATCGGCGAGCAGCAGCTCGACATCGGGCTGGCCCGACGCACCCCGGGCGGCGCGGCGCTCCTCGGCGGTCCGCGCGACCCGCAGCATCTCCGCCTCGCTGATCCCGGCGCGGAACAGGATGGGATCGACCTGCGACACGGTGGTCAGCAGCGTGCTCTCGCCGCGGCCCACGAGGTTCCCGGCCTTGACCTCCGTCGTCCCGACGATGCCGTCGATGGGCGAGGTGATCCGCGTGTAGCCGAGGTCGAGCGCCGCCTTGTCGACCGCCGCCTGGGCGGCGTCAACCTGTGCGCTGGCCGCATCCTGCGCCGACAGGGCGTTGTCGAGCTCCTGCCGGCTGACCGCCTGCTTCTCGGCGAGAGGCTGCAGACGGGCGACATCGTTGCGGGCTTTCTGCAGTCCGGCCCGGGTGGTGGCAAGGTTGGCTTCCGCGCTGGCGAGCGCGGCTTCGAGGGCCTTGGGGTCGATCTGGTAGAGGAGAGTCCCCTTGCGCACGAACGATCCCTCCTTGAAGGCGACCGTATCGAGGTATCCCTCGACTCGAGCCCGGATCTCGACGTCCTGCGAGCCCCGGGTCTGGCCGACGATCTCCAGATAGACCGGAACGTCGCGTTGGATGACGTCCGCAACGTAGACCTCGGGCGGAGGCGGCGCGACCTGCGCTTTTTCGGCGCATCCGGTGGCCATCACAATCCCGATTCCGACGACGAGCAGCATCTTTTTCACCGGAGTTCCTCCCAGAAACATCTTCGATTTCCGCCTCCACGATAGCCTAAGGTCGGACTCACGGGAACTCGAAAATTTACCGGGTCCGGTGGCATGCGACCGGAAATGACGGCGAGGCGAGAAAGCACCGCCACACATCCGGGTAGCGCGTCCCCTAACCCAGCTCCAGGTCCCCGTAGTTTTCCCAGTTTCCAAACCTCTGCAATCCCTCTAAGGTCGGGGTCGGGTACAATCACCGCTCGCCTATTGCAGCATATTGGAGGCACTCGTGAAGAAGTTCGGACTCTCAATTGCTCTCATCGCTCTGCTCGCTCTGCCGGCGGCCGCGGCCGACAACGGTTTTTACCTGGGCGCGAGCGCCGGCCAGTCGGGCATCAAGATCAACCAGGACCTCGAGGAAATTGACTTCTCTGGTGGGGCCACGTCCTTCAAGGTCTTTGCCGGTTTCCGCTTCCTCACCTTCCTGGCCGTCGAGGGAAGTTATGTCGACCTCGGTGCGCCCAGCGAATTCGTCGAGGTCATCGATGGGACCATCGAGACCGACATCACGGGTTACGACGGGTTCGTGGTCGGTATGTTGCCCCTCGGCATCGCCGACATCTTCGTCAAGGCCGGGGTGATTGCCTGGGACGCCAGTATCTCCGGACAGATCGGGAGCGAGACCGAAAAGCAGTCCGAAGACGGGACTGACCCCGCCTATGGCATCGGCGTCCAGTTCAGAGTCAAGTCCTTCGCGATCCGTGCCGAGTTCGAGTACTTCGACATCGAAGGCGCCGAGTACGTCTACATGTACTCGCTCGGCGGCAGCTACACGTTCTGACGCAAAAGGGAGAAACGACATGAAAAAGACAGCAACGATTCTGACCCTGTGTGTGGTGACGCTGGTGTTCGCATTACCCGGTACGGCGCTGGCCCAGGAAGAGAAAACTTCCCAGGAACTCAAGCTCGATTCCCAACGCGCCAAGATCAATGAGGTCGCCGAGGAAACCCTCCAGAAACTGTTTGCCGAAAACCCCAAGGCCAAAGACCTCTACGACAAGGCGCTCGGCTGGGCGGTCTTCGACAACACCAAGGTCGCTCTCGGCATCTCGGGGGGCGGCGGAAAGGGCGTCGCCGTGTCCAAGAAGAGCGGCAAACGCGTCTACATGAAAATGGGGACCGCCGGGAGTCGGCCTCGGACTGGGCGTCAACTCGTACCAGGTCGTGTTTCTGTTCCAAGACGAGGCCACTGCGAAGAACTTCATCGAGAACGGGTGGCAGGCCGACGCCGGAGCGACAGCAGCGGCCGGCAAGAACGCCGCCGATGCCAAGACCAACTTCGTCAACGGTCTCGCCATCTACCAGCTCACCGACAAGGGCCTGATGCTCAACGCCGACATCGCCGGCACCAAGTACTGGCTCGACGACAAACTGAACGAGTAGAAAAGAGCGTGATCCACGCTCCAGTTCAACCGGTTCACGACGGAAACGTCAGCTCGCCTTGAGCACGGGCAGCGGCAGTTCCGAGATGTTGGCCTCTGCCAAAAAAAGGTCAACTGCCTTCTGCGCATTCAGCCAGAACTCCGGCGACGTTCGGAATGTGGCCCCGAGTTTCAGCGCCATCTCGGCCGACAACGACGTCCGGCCGTTCACAAGCCGGTTGATCACCTTGACATCGCAACCGATGTGATCAGCCAGCTCCTTCTGGGCCATTCCAAGCGGGGAGAGAAACTCCTCGCGGAGGATTTCGCCGGGGCTGGTCGGTTGTCTTTTTTTTCTCATGAATTCACGTCCTCAGTGGTAATCCAGGATATCTCCGTCCGTCGGTCCATTTCATTTTCAAGGACGTTGCGGAATTGTGGATCAGCTTTCACGGCCATAGTCGATCGTCGGCAAGCATCTCGACGAAGTGTTGAATGGGCCAGACCTCGACGCCGTCGGCGACCGCCAGTCGATCCGTTCCACCGTAGACGAGGATTCTCCGTACCACGTCGGGCAGCTCCCCGATCGCCTTGAGACCGCCCAGCTGAGACCGGGAGTATTTCGTTGCGGCCTTCACTTCGACGGCCAGGAGCTCGCGACCACGGCGGAGCACGAAGTCCACCTCAACTCCACGGGCCTGGAGGGGCGACCAGTAGTGGATGTCATCGAAGAGATGACGCTCCTCGCCGTACACCCGCAGCAGTGTATGGACCCACCCTTCGAGCAGGGCGCCCCGTTCTTCGGCGCCGACGGGCCCGAGCTGCCGTTTGACGGCACGCACCAGACCCGGGTCGATCCAGTACAGCTTCGGGTGCTTCCGCTCCCGGACCCGCAGCCTGGCCTCGAACGCGGACAGCCGCCAGGCAAGCAAGGTGTCCTCGAGGATGTCGAGGTAACCGGCGATGGTCGTCCGCGCGGCTCCGGCATCTCGGGCGATCGACGAGACGTTGACTGCCTGGCCGTGGAAGAGCGCTGCAATGGGCAGGAAGCGGGCGAAACCCGGCAGGTTGCGCACCAGAGCTTCCGCCTTGATCTCCTCGCGAAGGTAGAGCTGGACGTACGCCTCGAGGGTGGCGCACTGGTCGTCGGCCGCCCATACCAGTGGGATGGTACCGAAGCGCAGCGCCCGTTCGAGGTCGAAGTCCCCGCCCAGCTCCTCCGGTACCAGCGGCAGCATGGTCTTCCACAGGGCACGGCCGGCGAGGAGGTTCGTACCCGCCGTCTTGAGCTTTCGCGCACTCGAGCCGAGCAGCGCGAATCGCAGGCGCCGATTCTCGATGAAGCGATGGACCTCGTTGAGCAGGCCCGGGATGCGCTGCACCTCGTCGACGACCACCCACTCACCCTCGGTCACCGCCCCCAACATTCCCGCGAAGAGCCCGGGCTCGGCCAGTAATCTCTGATACAAGGCCTCGTCCAGAAGGTCGACGCGAAAAGCATTCTCGTATCGAAATCTGGCCCAGGTGCTCTTGCCGATACCGCGGGCACCAAACAGGAAGAAGCTCGTGGTCGGGGAGCGCAGGAGCCTGGAGTACGTCGTTCTGCTTATCACGATGTCATATTACCACGCAAAATGACGGCGACATGCTCAACGGAGGCAGGTGCGGAGCGTCCGTACGGCCTCGCCGTGCCACGGTCGGGGTGGCGTCGTGCGGCAGAACCGGTGGTCGACATCCATGGTCGCTCTGGGGTAGCCGTGATAACCGACCGCATAGCCACCGACAAGGAGGTACTCAACGTCGTGACGTTGGAACCACCGAAAGAACTCTTTGAAGCATTCGTTGCAGAGATCATTTCCCTTGGAGTCGAACCGAAAATATTCGCCGCATATTACCGCACGTCGCCGCAGGATGGGTTTTGGGGTCCTATGGCATGCGGCGAAACAGGCGGTCGCGGTCGCTGTCGAAGTAGTAGAGCTTGGCGACCTCGATGCGCCTGGCGAGGAAGCTGCAGGCGAGGACGGCGAGAAGCATGCCGGCCAACGGCCCGATCCAGTAGATCCACCAGCCCTGCCACTGACCGGAGACGACCGCCGGGCCGAGGCTGCGGGCGGGGTTGGTGCTGGTGCCCGAGATCGGCGCCTCCGCCCACACCATGATCGCGTAGAGCGGGGGGAAGATCGCCGGCGTGAAGGGACGGATTCGCCGGAAAGCCAGGAAGACGGCGAGCAGGGAGACCATCGCAAATGTGGTGATCGCTTCGCCCAGCAGCGCCGCCGACGTGGAGATTCCCGGGCCCGGCCAGGTCGCCCCGAATTCCACGCTCTTCCCCATCGCGCCCCAGAGAAGCAGCGGCAGCGACCCCACGATTGCGCCGATTAGTTGCGCCCCGATATATACCAGGGTGGTCCGCAGGTCGAGCTTGCCCATCAGCCGGAATGCGAGGGTGACGACCGGGTTGATGTGCGCCCCGCTCACCTTGCCGACCGGAGACAGCGCGATCGAGGCGCCTGTCGTCCCGAACAGAAAACCGGTGATCAGGCGCCGCAGCCCCTCGCTCGGGATCAGGCCCGCCATCGGGGTCCCGGCGCCGAACATCAGGATGACCAGCGACAGGCCGACCAGGACGAGCAGGGCCGTCCCGATCAGCTCGGAGACAAACAACCGCCGGAGGTTCTGCCCATCGGTCCGGTCGTTCATCGGGGGCGGCTCCCGGTCGTGGTCCTGGTCGGGTCTCTCCCCTTCCCTGATCATGTCGCCGTTCTCTTCGAACGGAACGAAGAGCACGCAGACGGGGGAGACCACCGGGAGCGACCGGTCCGTCGGCGTCAGCCGGCCGCTCTCCGGGTCGATCCGCAGGAGGTTGATCGAGTTCGAGCCCTGGTTGGCGACGAACAGCCAGCGGCCGGTCGGGTCGATCGCGAAGTGCCGGGGCGTCCTGCCGCCGCTCGGGACCCACTCGAGGGACGTGAGGCTCCCGTCGTCCGGGTCGATACCGAACACGGCGATCGTGTCGTCCCCGCGGTTCGAGACGTACAGGAATCTGCCCTTCGCATCCACCTCGACCTCCGCCGCCGTGTTGGTGCCGGCGAAATCCCCCGGGAGCGTCGGGATCGTCTGCACGCTGCGCAGCACACCCGGCCCCGGGTCGTAGGCGAAGACGGTGACAGTGGACGCCAACTCATTCACCACATACACGAAGTGCCCCGATGGAGCGAAGGCGGCGTGGCGCGGCCCCGCGCCGGGATCCATCCTGACGAATGGCGGGCTGCCCGGCGTCAGAGAGCCGGTGGCGGCGTCGAATCGGTGCACCAGCAGCTGGTCGATCCCGAGGTCCGCCACGATGGCGAAGCGGTTGTCGTTGCTGACCTGGATGAAATGGGCGTGCGGCCCCGCCTGGCGCTCCGGGTTCACGCTGGATCCGACATCCTGCACGAAGGCCGAGTGCGGACTCAGCCGCCCGTCCGGGCCGATCGGAAACACGGCGACGTTGCCACCGTTGTAGTTTGCCACGAGCAGATACCGTGCCGTCGCGTCCATGGACAGGTGAGCCGGCCCTGCACCGAGCGACGAGACCTGCTGTAGGAGTTCCAACGTGCCCGATGCCCGATCGATCTCGAACACACTGACCGCGCCGGTCGGCTCGTTGCCGAACGTGTCCAGCTCGTTCACCGCATACAGAAGACGGCCGTCCGGGTCGACTGCGAGAAACGACGGGTTGTCCGTCGCGGCTGCCAGGCTGACCTCCGAGGTCACACCGGTGGCCGGGTCGAAGCGAAAAGTGTAGATGCCCTCGCTCCCGGCGCCGGTGAAGGTGCCGACATACACCAGATACCCGGCGGCAGGAATTTCAGCCACGGCGGCCAACAGAACGACAAGAAGGCAGGTTGATTTGAACATTCAGCCATCCGGTATTCAGTGAGGTTTCCAGAGCAAAAATAAAATGAATGTCATTCCGAGTGAGACCGGAGGTCGAGCCGAGGAATCCGCTCGGCTCGCTGCACTCGCTCGGGACAAGCCTGGTAGGTGGCTTCAGCAAGAACGTTGTGAATGACCCCCGCTCAGATCCCTCCGCTCGGACCCTGCGGGTCCTCGGTCGGGATGACACGGGAGGATGTCGTCTCAACACCGTGACAAACGATCTCCACCTCATCACTTCCCGGGTGAACCGGAGATTCGAAGCCGCCACATACGCGTCCCCGGCAAAAGGGCCGTCATCCCACACAATTCACACCTCGGAGAACTGGATGACGACCTTGATGTCGTCGGGTTTTCTTTCCAGCGCCTGCAGGAAATTCTCCGGCTTTTCGCGGCGGGTGATCAGACCGGCGAGCCACGTCCGGTCCGCGCGTGCCAGGAGGTTCCCGGCCTTGTACCAGTGCCGCTTGTTGGCGTTGACGCTGCCCACGATCACGATGTTCTTCAATACCGCAGCCGCCGCGACATCGGCTATGGCCGCTGTCGGGGCGGCGCCGCCGTGCCCGACGCCGGTGAGACAGACGATCCCGCTCGCGCCGACCGCCTGGATCGAATCGGCGATCACGGTTCCCACTCCGGTGCACTCGACGATGGCGTCCGGTTCGAAGCCGATCTCGTTCACCGAGCCGGAGTGATACGTCGCACCGAGGGCGCGCACCAGATCCGGTTTGGCGCCGGACTCCATGCGGTCGAGGACGTGGACATCGAGGCCGAACGAGGAGGCGCCGAGGGCCGCCAGGAGACCGATGGGGCCCGCACCGGTCACCAGCACGGTCTTCGGTTCCCAGAACGAGCGGCGGCCGATGACCGCCACATGTTCCAGGGCCTTCGCGATCACGGTGGTCGGCTCGAGGAGCACGCCGAGGATCCCCAGCGAAGGGTCGACCTTGATGGCGTACTCGGGTTCGATGCGCCAGCGTTCGGACATGAAGCCATGGATCTCCTTGATCCCGCGCTCGGTGTAGCGGCCGTTGCGGCACATGTCCCACTCCCCCACCGCGCAGTTGGGGCAGGGCACGGGGTCGGGGCGGCGGACGATGCCGACCACGAGATCACCCACCTTGAGAGAGCTGGTCGGGCCCGGATCGATGACGCGGCCGAGGGATTCGTGGCCGAGCACGAGGCGCGTCGCGCCGGGGGGCGCCCAGCCGTACTTGCCCTCCACGATCTCGACGTCGGTCCCGCACACGCCGACGGCCACGGCCTCCACCAGGATCGAACCCTGATGCACATCGGGCTCGGGAAAATCGCCGTAGCGGGCGCTCCCCGGCTTTTTGGGCTCGACGGTAATTGCTTTCATCGGTTCATCTCCAATTCAAATACGTGATAGGACCAGGGTTGCAGATCGAGGAAGAGCCCGCGCTCGAGCAGGTCAGTGCCGTCGCGGTCATACGAAGCGGCGCCGAGCGCGTCCTCGAGCCGGACCGGCCTGTCCTTGAGTTCGGGAAAGGGCAGGTCGAGATAGCACTGGCTGGGATGGGGGGCATAGTTCACGGCGACCACCACCCGTTCATCTGCGGGTCCTCTCCAGCCGTGGGCGACGAACGCGTCGCACGAACCGTTGCCGTCCCAGGCCGGCCGGCAGGTCAGCCACTGCCATTCCCCGCTCCTCACGACCGGCTTCCTGAGCACCGCGAGAAGGCGGCCGTAAAACTCGTACATCTCCCGGTCCAAAGTCTCCTCGGGCGCCCGCACGAGGTGCGGTGAAATTCGTTTCGTATGGCCTTCGAACTGCCCCTGGTGGAAGAAACGCAGACCGGGCGTGAGGAAGGTGATGACCGCGGCCGCCCGCTGCACCGCGGGCGAGAAGGTGGCGGCAGCCCGCGGCTCGTCGTGGTTCTCCAGGAAGCGGGCCGAGCGTTCCTGAAAGTCGAAGTCCGCCAGCAGGTGCTCGCGGACCGGCCGGGCGTGCCCCTCCACCAGACGGTCGTAGAGCCGCTTGTCGTAGGTGAAGTCGAAGCCCTGCTGCTGAAGGGTCCACTCGAGGTCCCAGTAGACCTCGGCCATGAAAACGAAGCCCGGGTGCCGCCGCCGCACTGACCCGGTTGCCTTTGGCCAGAAGAGATCGGCGCGGTGGCCCCAGGTTCGTTCGAACACCTCGGGCAGGACCAGCATGGCCATGTCGCAGCGCACGCCGTCGCACTGCCCGGCGATGCGCTCCAGCTCGCCGATCATCGCCTGTTGCAATTCCGGGTTGCCGTAGTCGAGCTGCAGGGTATCGGGCCACCCGTCGAAGTACGGGTCGCGGCCGTAGGCGAACACCACCGTCCGGTTCCTCGTCTGCAGCCGGCAGTAATTCTGAGGCGAGCGAATGAGGTCATCCTCGCTGCCGTGGATGAAGTACTCGGGGTGCTCGTCGATCCACGGGTGGTCGGGCGCCATGTGGTTCGGGACGAAGTCGAGCATCAACATGAGGCCGCGTTGCTGCATCCGCTGCCGCAGACGTGCGAGCGCCGCATCGCCGCCGAGATCGCGGTGGACGGTGTAGCTCCGGATAGCAAAGCCGGAGCCGGCGATGTCGTCGTCGCTGAGGTCCGGCAGCGTCGCTTCGAACTCGCGACGCCAGCCGGCGTTCGCCCGCGAGATCGCCTGAGCCGCGGGGCCGGTCTGCCATACGCTCAGCAGCCAGAGCCAGTCGAAGCCCATCCCGGCCAGCCGGTCGAGCTCGGCGTCGGGGACGTCGTCGAGCGTCGCCTTGCGGCCCAGGGCGGCCGACAGCTCCGTCAGCTGGACCCGGGTGTTGACCTGGAAGAGCGCCGGATAGCGGGGTGCGGACATGGCTCCCCCTACTCCCCGGCGACCTGCTCGCGGACCAGGCGGGCCTCGAGCTTCTCCTTGGGAGTTTCCAGCGCGGCCTCGGCCGTCACCCGCCCGAAGAGGTCGAGGAGGACCGAGATGAGGCCCGTCCAGCCCGTCTGGTGGTTGGCGCCGATGCCGGCCCCGAGGTCGCCGTGGAAGTACTCGTAGAAGAGGATCAGGTCGCGCCAGTGCGGGTCGTCCTGGAACTTCGCCGAGCCGCCGTGGACCGGCCGGCGGCCGTCCCCGTCACGCAGGAAGATGTTCGCCAGACGCCGGGAAATCTCCTTCGCCACCTCGAAGAGGGTCATGCGGTTCCCGGAGCCGGTGGGGCACTCGACCGTGAAGTCGTCGCCGTAGAAGCCGTAGAGATTCAGGAGCCCCCGGACGATCAAGCCGTTGACCGGCATCCAGATCGGGCCGCGCCAGTTCGAGTTGCCCCCGAACATCCCGCTGTTGGAGTCGCCGGGGAGGTACTCGACGCGGTACTCGTGGCCCGCCACGTCAAACACGAACGGGTGCTCGAGGTGGTGGCGCGAGAGGGCGCGAATGCCGTAGGGGGAAAGGAACTCCTTCTCGTCGAGCAGATAGCCGAGAATGCGCTCGAGCTTCGTCCGGGTGAGGGGCGAAAGCAGCCGCCGTCCCGCGTGGCCGACGAACCCGTCGACCATCGGAGCCACCTGGGCGAGCACCCCGGGGTGGCGCTTCCGGAAGAGCGCGATCAGCTCGATCAGCCTCGGGTGGCGCGTCACCGTGTCCTCCTCGATCATGGTGCTCGCGCAGAGCGGCAGGAGACCGACCATCGAGCGGACCTTGAGACGGAAGGCCTCGCCGCCCGGCAGCCGGAGCACGTCGTAGTAGAAACCGTCCTCCTCGTCCCACATGTCGTCCCGCTGGTCGCCGGCCTTGTCCATCGCGTAGGAGATCCAGATGAAGTTCTCGAGGTACTTGAAGGCGACCTCCTCGTAGACCGGGTCGTGGTCGGCGAGGATGAGGGCCATCTCCAGCATGTTCTGGCTGTAGAAGGCCATCCACGCCGTCCCGTCCGCCTGCTCGAGCGACCCGCCGGTGGGGAGCTCGGCGCTGCGGTCGAAGACGCCGATGTTGTCGAGGCCCAGGAAGCCGCCGGCGAAGACGTTGCGTCCCTGGGGGTCCTTCCGGTTCACCCACCAGTTGAAGTTGAGCTGCAGCCCCTGGAAGGAGCGCGCCAGGAACTTGAGGTCCTCCCGGCCCAGGTTCTTCTCGAACTTGTAGAGGAACAGCGTCGCCCAGGCGTGCACCGGCGGGTTGACGTCGCTGAAGTTCCACTCGTACGCGGGCATCTGTCCGTTGGGGTGGCTGTAGAGGCTGCGGAGCATCAGCAGGAGCTGCTCCTTGGCGAAGTCGAAGTCGACGAGCGACAGCGCGATCGTGTGGAAGGCCAGGTCCCAGGCCGCGTACCACGGGTACTCCCACTTGTCGGGCATGGAGATCACATCGCCGTTGAGCATGTGGAACCACTCGGTGTTGCGCACGCCGCGGCCGGAGCCGCCGACCATCGGGTGCGCGTTGTGCTCCTTCAACCACCGATCCAGGTCGAAGTAGTAGTACTGCTTCGACCACAGCATCCCCGCGAGGGCCTGGCGGTGGACCCGGCGCTGATCTTGGTCCAGCGAGTTGGGCGCGATCCGGTCGTAGAACTCGTCGGCGTCGCTGAGCCGCTGCTGGAGCACCTCGTCGAACGCTGCGCCGAACGCTGCGCCCGCCGCGCCACGGGTCAGGCGGAGCCGGACGACCTCACAGCCTCCTGCCGGCACCTCGAGCTCGTAGCACGCCGCGGCCTTGGTCCCCGTCTTCGCCGGGTTCACGGCCTCCCGCTCCCCGCCGATCACGTACCGGTGGAACGCGTCCTTCACGTACGGCGTCGGGTTCGGCTGGCCCCAGAGCCGGTGGGCGTTCGACTCGTTCTCCGTGAACAGGAGCTCGGGCTTGCCGTCACACCAGAGCGCGAGCTCGCCCAGCTCGGGGTGGGAGGCCGCGATCGCCCCTCCGGCAGCGCGCAGGACCGGCTTGTCGTCCTCGTCGCCCCACGACCAGGTGTTCCGGAACCACAGCGTCGGCAGGAGGTGTATCCGGGCCGCCTCCGGGCCGCGGTTGTGGACCGAGACGCGGATCAGGATGTCCTCCGGGCCCTCCTTGGCGTACTCGACGAACACGTCGAAGTAGCGGTCGTCGTCGAAGACCCCGGTGTGGAGGAGCTCGTACTCGAGCTCCTCCTTCGTCCGCCTCCGATTGGTCTCGACCAGGTCCCGGTAGGGAAACTCGCGCTGCGGATACTTGTAGAGGTATTTCATGTACGAGTGGGTCGGCGTCGAGTCGAGGTAGAAGTAGTAGTCCTTCACGTCCTCGCCGTGGTTGCCCTCGCTGTTGGTGAGGCCGAAGGCGCGCTCCTTGAGGATGGGGTCCTGCCCGTTCCACAGCGCGAGGGCGAAGCACAGGCGCTGCCGGTCGTCGGAGATCCCGGCGAGGCCGTCCTCGCCCCACCGGTACGCCCGCGAGCGCGCCTGGTCATGCGTGAAGTAGTCCCAGGCGTTGCCGTCCTGACTGTAGTCCTCGCGGACCGTCCCCCACTGCCGCTCGCTGAGGTACGGGCCCCACTTCTTCCACGGGATGCCTGCCTGGCGGGCGTCGTTCAGCCGTTTCTGCTCGGTGCAATCCACGATGGCCGTTTCCGTCACATTCTTGCTTTTCATTGGCGTGTCCTTTCGGCACCGTCCTGACCGGTGCCCACTCCGGAATTCCCCCGGGCCGCTGCAATTCCGGCTTTCTTCCGAGGTCCTGTGCAGAGGATCCTGCGGCCCACAATTGCACCAAACGGTCCTGGAAGCGACTGGGAAAAATACGGGGTCCTTCGCGAGAAACTCCGAGGTTCGTCGTGACCTCAGGCTGCGCGCGCGGCTACTGCGCCGGGATGGTGACCAATGGCAGCTTCTCGCCGGCGCCGGTGTCCGCGAGCGTGAAGAAGAACATCACGGCGGTGAGCGCGCGCTTGGTCTGCCAGTCACCGTTGTCGACCCAGAACCAGTGGTCGCGGTACCGCACGGCGGCAAATGCGTTCGCGGGCTGCTCCGTGCCGCTGTAAATCCGTACCCTGTCCTGCCGGCTCCCCGGAGCGGCGCCTTCGAATGCAGGCAGAGCGCTGTGGTCGTTCAAGTGCGCCTCCGGCACGTCCAGGTAGCTCGCGAATGCGTTCATGATCTGCAGCATGGAACGGCTGCCCACGGCGAGCTCGTTGTCCGCCCCGCGCACCGGCGAGTAAGTCAGAACGAACTTCTGCTGATCCGGAGCCAGCTTGAGCAACCGCCGGACTTCCGCTCCCTTGGCGGCAATGTCGGCGGTCACGTCGTCACGCCGGAAGAACACCACACCGGCCGAGCCCTTGACCTTGTCCTCCTCGACCCTCATCCCGAATGCCCCGGCCGCCTGCACCTCGCGCAGCAAGTCGAGCGCGCGGATGAACTCCGGGTCTGCGTCGCGGACCGCGCCGCCTGCCGTCGAGCGGTTGCGAACCCCGTTGAGGGACTCGACGGTCAGCGCCAGAATGAAGTCCGCGGCGTAACCGGTCTGGAGCATGAAGAATATCCTGGTGGGATCGATCGGCGTGATGAGCCCATGCAGGAACTTCTCTCCGGTCATCGGCACGTAGGTGATGGTGGGCCGGTCGGTGTAGACGGCCTGGCCACCGATCGCCGCGAAGTTGCCCTGGTACGCGTTCTCCGACGAGACCGTGCCGCCGACGTTGACGCCGGTCTGCAACGAGTACCCGCTGACGATGGACGCCACGTCCACGAACACCGGCAGGTCCATGTAGCGGAGCTTGACGATGTTGAGGAGCGTCTGCTGCTTCCACGACTCGGCGATCGCCGTGCTGTAGTCGAAACGGTCCACCACCACGGTCTTGGGACCGATGTGCGTACATCCAGTCAAAACCACCGCACCGAGCAGCACGACGGCAAGCGTGATTTCGGTCCGGCTGGCCTTCATGGTGTGCCCCTTTCGGAGAACTTCGGGTGCCGTCTCCATCGCACTGGAAATTCTGGTCTGCGTCAGATTCTACAACCACTCACCCCCGATCCCCGCGATACGCCGCCGCGGCGTGGCGGTTGGTCGGGTAGAAATGCTTCTGGTCGATCAGCTCCATCAGATCGTACTTCTCGAGCCACGAGCGGAAGGACCGGTCGGCGCGGCTGACGGCGAATGTGATGCCGCGTCCGGCCAGCAGGGTGATCGCCTGCCGCAGGACCTCGGCGCCGGTGGTGTCGATGTCGACCATCGCCTCCGCGTCCAACACGAACCAGCGGACGGGGGTGGTCGCTCCGATGACCAACTGCTCGACCTCGTCGAGGAAGAGGGTCGCGTTGGCGAAGTAGAGCGGGGCGCCGAACCGATAGACGACCAGCCCTGACGAGCTGGGGGCGTCGCCGGCGCCCGCGGGAAGAAAATGGCTGCCGTCAGGGGCTTCCAGCAGAGCCGAGGTCTCCGGACGGGATGCCCGCCGGATCACGTCGACCAGGGAGAGGAGGAAGGCGATCATGACGGCGCGCAGCGGACCCAGGGCGAGCACGCTGAGCAGACAGGCGGCGGCGATCCAGAAGTCCGAACGGCGCATCCGCCACAGCTCGCGCAGCTCGTGGACCTCGATCAGCGACAGCACTGCGTTGGCGACGATCCCGGCCAGGGCCGCGTTGGGCAGATACGCCAGCACGTCGGTGAAGAACAGCATCACGATCGCGATCGTCCCGGCCGCCACCAGGCTGGGCAGCTGGCTCTTCGCGCCCGAGGCATCCATCGCCGCCGAACGGGAGGGGCTGTTGCCGGTGACCAGCGAGCCGGTGAAGCCGGCCGCGATGTTGGCCGCGCCGTAGGCGAACAGCATCTGGTCGCCGTCCACTTTGTAGCCGTACTTGGAGCTGTAGCTGCGGACCACGAGCAGGCCTTCGCAGAGGAGGATGGCCACGATCGCCAGGGCGCTGGGCAGCAGCCGCAGGTAGTCGGCCGCGGGGATGCCGGGCAGGGTCAGAGTCGGGGGGCCCGAGGGCATCGCACCGAGCACGCCGACCCCCTTGGCTGCGAGATCGAAGTACGCGACGAGCACGGTCAGCAGCGTCAGGGCCACGAGAGCCCCGGGGATCTTCGGTGTATAGCGTTTCATCAGCCGGACGATGAGAAAGGCCGAGACGCCGATCGCCACCGACCACAGGTTGGCGCGGGGAATCGAGTCGAACAGGGCCACCAGCTCCACGAAGAAGCCCTCGGTGCTGACCGAGCTCGCCATGGCTTCTTTGAGCCGTTCCGCCGCCGCCAGCACCCCGCTCGCATCGGCGACGTGGGGCGCGGCGAGGATCTTGCGCACCTGGTTGGTGAAGACCTCGATGCCGAGGCCGGTGATGAAGCCCGCCATCACGGCGCGCGACAGGAAGTTGGCGAGAAACGCCAGCCGAAACAGCCAGAAGACGAAGAACACCACCCCGATGACCACGGCCAGGGCGAGGGCGTACTGTAAACGCAGCGGGTCCCCGGGCGCGGCAAAGGCGACGAGGGCAGCGCCGACCAGCCCGGCCATGGAGGCATCGGGGCTGGTCACCAGGTGGCGCGAGCTCGTGAACAACGCGAACACCGCCAACGGAATGATGGCCGCATAGAGGCCGGCCACGGGGGGCAGGCCGGCCACCTGCGCGTAGCCGATGTTGAGGGGGATCATGAGGGCGGCGAGGGTGATGCCCGCCGAGACCTCACGCGGGACATCGGCCATCGTGACGCCACGCAGACCCACGAAGGGGCGTGGCCAGCTGATCCTGGCGAACACGCTGGTGTTCATGCCACGGCCTCTTGAACGGCCTCACCGGCCCGCTGTGGCGAAGATCTTGGCTGCAATCGCTGCGAGGACGACCGACCACAAGGTCCACAAGACGGTCATCGTCACGATGAGAGG
The DNA here is from genome assembly GCA_963741385.1 of Candidatus Sulfomarinibacteraceae bacterium. Taxonomy (GTDB): domain Bacteria; phylum Acidobacteriota; class Thermoanaerobaculia; order Thermoanaerobaculales; family Sulfomarinibacteraceae; genus Sulfomarinibacter. The sequence goes on along the minus strand of CAVUHO010000010.1, from coordinate 1,507,584 downwards.
GTCCGCGTTCGGAATGGCCAGAGCCGCCGCCAACACCGCGGCGATGTTCCGCGTGCCCATCCCCAGCGCCATGACGCTGCGCTGGTTCTGTGTCATGCCGAAGCCGAAACGGTACGTGATCAGCCCCATCCCGACCATGAACAGGGTCATTGAGAGCAGGGCGAATTCGCCCGCCGTGTTGAGCATCCCCCGGCCGTAGATCACCAGGCACCACACGATCGTCAACAATGTGGAGAGCAGGGCCAGCCCCTTGACCGCCGGGAAGATCTTGGTTGCCCCCTGGTCGGCAACGATGCCGGATCACCGCTCCAATGATCAGCGGCAGGAGGATGGTCAAGAGGAGCGGCTTGGCGAGGGACCAGGTGCTGATCGTCACCCCCTTGATCAACACGGGGGCCATCAACGGCATCAACACCACCGTGCCGACCATCACCAGCGGCACGAAGGCTCCCGCGAAGCCCATGTCGCCGCGGGCTTTTCCCACCATCTGCTGGAGGAACGGCGCGCAGGGCGCCAGGCTGCAGAGGAGCACCACGACGACGTAGGGCTCCGCCAGCGGAAGGACCCGGGTGATCAGATAGCCGAAGGCCGGTCCCAGCACCCAGCCCCACACGAAGATCAGCGCGATGGACTTCTTGTTCCGCAACGCCACGGCAACTTCGGGCATTCTGACCTGGAGGCCCATGGCTGCCAGGTTCGACACTGTGAAGATCAGTACCAATGGCGAGAATGTGGTCTGAAGAAACTGCATAACGGTGTTCATGACCTGCTGCCTCCCACGTGCGCTCGATCCCTACGTCTTCACGAACTGGGTGTTGAACCCGACGAAAATCTGAAGCACCGGCTGCCGGGCCACGCGCTACTTCTGCGTCGCCAGGTACTCGAGACGCATCTCCTCCCACTCGGCCATGCTCGACGGGACGTGGAACCACTCCTCCTCGGAGACCGGAACCATCTCGATGGCGTCGGTGGGGCAGATGATCACGCAGAGGCCGCAGCCGATGCACTTGTCCCGGTCCACCACCGACTTGCCGGGCTCCAACTCGACGGCCGCACAGAGGGGCCCTGTGGGCAAGCGCTTCGGGCCCTCGGAGATGGCATCCACCGGGCAGCGGAGGATGCAGGCTCCGCAGGAGGTGCAGGGCTCCGGGTCGATGACGGCGCGGTAGTTCGACTTCTGGGGGCCGTCCTCGATTCCGGCGAGCTTCGGGCCGTGGAAGAGGCCGCAGCAGCAGCTGCAGCAGTTGCAGGTGCCGACGAACTGCGGCGCGTCGGCGAACATGGTGAAGCCGTAGAAGGCGAGGTTGACGTGACCCAGCCTGCCGAGCTTGGTGAGGAGCTTTGATGCCTCCTCCCGACCGACGACGGTCTCCCCGAGCGGGGTCTGCGGCGGCAGGCCGACGAAACCGCATCTCTTCATCGGTTTCTTACAGCTGTGCCCTTTGAGGATTTCGGCCTCCCGTTTACAGACGCAGTCGATCACGAGAAAGCGCTCGTGCCGTTCGAAGTGGGCGTCGATGTCGAGGTGGGGCTCCGCCTCCTTCATCTGCTCGGGCGAAAGCGAGCCTCGAACCGGCACCACGCCGAGCACGCCGGGGCGTGGTGCGAAGATGCGTTCACCACCGCCCTCGATCACGAACTGCTCGAAGAGTTCGGCGAACTCCTTGTCGAGGCGGCGCATGCTGGCCTCGTACCAACCCACCAGGAACGGGCGCAGCCTGTATTTCTTCTCGCCCTGCACAGATTGATCGAGAATGCCGCCCCCTGCCGTGCCCGCCGGCGAGTTCAGCGAGACCAGACCCCTCGGGACGAGGCTCTCGAGCAGCGCGCGGACCTCGGCCTCGTCGCGGCCGACCCGTAAGGCGATCTCGGCTGCGGTCTCGGGGAAGCGGGTCAGGTGGCCGGCGAGGGAGACCTCCTCTTCGGTGAATGCCATTTTGATCAGTTTCAGCTCCACCCCGGACTCCGTGCGGGCAAAGCCATGGGGCAAGGCTTCGAGCGCGTCTGCCAGCCGTTCGTAGATGTCTTCGTTCTGGGGATCGGCCATCATGACTCCCTTGCCCTATTTCTGGTCTCTCGTCGCCTCGAGGAACTCGATGCGCCGCTCTTCCCACTCCTGGAAGCTCGACGGGACGTGGAACCACTCCTCCTCGGACACGGGTTCGAGGTGAAGCGACTCGGTCGGACATCCCATGCCACAGGCGCCACAGCCGACGCAGCGGTCCCGGTGGTAGACGGGCTGGTCGTCGGTTGCCTTGTCGAAGGTATGCGCGAAGAACTGGCACCGCCTCACGCACTCGCCGCAGGACGCGCAGGTCTCCGTGTTCTTGACGACACGGTAGTTCGAGCGCTGGACCGTTTCCTTCAAACTGGTGTCCACGCGTGCGGCAGCCATCCAGCAGCAGCAGCCGCAGCAGTGACAGCCGCCGACAAACTGGGGCTCTTCGGCTCCCATGGTGAAGCCGTAGAAGCCCTCTACGGCCATGGTCCCCATGGCGTCGAGCTCGTCCCAGAGCTTGATGGCCTCCTCCCGGCCGAGCACGTTCTCGGAGAGCGGAACCGCGGGCGGCATACCGACGAAGCCACAACGCTTGATGGGCATCGAGCAGCTCTTGCCGTGCGCATAGATCCTTTCCTTCTTGCAAACGCAGTCGATCACGAGGAAGCGGTCGTGCCTCTGAAAGTGCGCGTCGATGTCGTTGTGTGGCTCCCGCGCCAGCCACTCGGGCTTGAGCGAGCCGCGGTAGGGGATGATGCCCTGCGGCCCGGGCCGCGGACAGAAGACCTTCTCTCCCCCGCCTTCGATGATGTACTGCTCGTAGGTACGGGCGAATTCCGTGGAGGTCGGCTTGCCCTCCTGCAGGTACGATTCGTACCAACCCACCAGGAAGGGCTGGAGCCGGTACTTCTTCACGCTCGCGATCTGACCGGGCGTGGACTCGACCTTTCCAAGTCCTTTGACCCCCGTTTCGAGGGCCAGCGTGTCCGCCCGGACCATGCGCCGGGGGATCATGCCCTCGAGGAGAACGGTGACCTCGCCTTCGGGGAGGCCGACCCGTTGCGCGATCTCGGCCGCGGTCTCGGGCGTGCGGCTCAGCGTGCTGGCGACGAGGGCCTCCTCGGGCGTGAACACGATCTGGAGCAGTCTGATCTCGAGCTTGGAGGGTGTCCGGGTGAAGCCGGCAGGCAAGGCCTCCATTGCATCGGCCAGCCGCTCGTAGACATCGACGGTTTCGTCAGTAGCGTTCATGGTCATTCCTCCCGTTCACACTGCGGTTTTCGGCGCTGTCCGGCTCACAGACCCATCCCCAGGTAGACGCCGAGCGACTGGGCGATCCTCAAGAACTCGCTGTCGCGCGGCACCGTCCTGACCTTCCCGACCGCGTCCACGAGGGGCACGAGCCGGATCTCGGGGGGCACGAAGGCCACCATTACCCCGTTCTGGCCGCCCTTCAGCGCCTGCACGGCGGCGGCCCCGTAGGCCATCCCCAGCTGCTGGTCCACAGCCGTGGGGTTGCCACCCCTGGCCCAGGCACCGATGACGAGCGGATAGATGTCCCCGTCGACCCTCGACCGCAGGCGGGTCGCCACGGCCTCAGCGGCCTGGCCCGGCCCCGGGACGACGAGCGGGCCGTCCTGGTCAGTCGCCGGCGTGCCGTCTGCCGGCTCGGATGGGTCGTCGAAGAGCTGCGCCCCTTCGGCCACCACCACCAGCCCCCAGGGCCGCCGGGCGGACAGCTTGTCCTTCAGCCGCACGACGAGGTGCTTCAGGCGGCAGGGAATCTCGGGCATCAGCACCGCGTCGGCGCGCGCGGCGATGCCGGCCTGCAGCGCGATCCACCCCGCCTGCTGTCCCGGGACCTCCACGACGGCGATCTTCCGCGCCGACCGGGAGGCCTGGTACGCCTTGTTGAGCATCTCGATGGTGGTGCTGAGGGCGCTGTTGAACCCGAAGGACATCGGGGTCGAGACGACGTCGTTCTCGATCGACCGGGGAATGCACACCGTGTGGAGGCCCTTGCGGTGGAGCTTGTCGAGGACCCCGAGACCGGGAACACCCACGGCCGAGACGAGCGCGTCGATGTGCGCCGCCTGGAGCCTCTTCAGGATCTCATCGGACAGGTCGACATCCGCTCCGTCCGGAGCGGGGGAGCGGAACGGATCCACCGGCGGCGCCTGGCCGAGGACGCCCGCAGTGGCGGGATCGAGGTTCTCGACACGCTCCGGGCTGAGGGCGACGATCCCCCCGTCGCCATAGCGATCCGGGTGCAGGAGCCCTTCGAAGCCGTCCCTTATGCCGACCATCTCCCAGCCGAGCTTGCCCCCCGCCAGGGCCGCGCCCATCAGAACCGAGTTGAGGCCCGGGACGAAGCCCGACCCGACGTTGAGACCGACGCGTCGGTGCGTGCCGGCGTGACCTAGGTTTTTGATCATGGCGTGTCACTCCTTGGCTTTCTGGCCGGTGCGGCCGAAGGCTTCGTCGATGATGGCCTGGAGTTTTTTGACGACGTCGTCGGACGGCGTCTTGTAGTCTTCCAGCTCATACTTCACACCCAGGCTCAGGTATTTGCCGAGGCCGAATCGGTGATACGGCAAGAGCTCGTAGTCGATGACGTTCTTGTGCGGCCGGATGAACTCGAGGACCGCCCGGATGTGCTGCTTCGTCGGAATTGATGCCGGGGATCAGCGGTGTGCGGGCGATGAAGTCGATGTCGGGGAAGGTCTCGTAGGCCTTCTTGAAGTTCTCGAGGATGCGCTTGTTGCTCACGCCGGTCCACTTCTTGTGGCGTTCCGGGTCGGTCAGCTTGTGGTCGTGGAGGCAGGTGTCGACGTGGGCGAGGACCTTTTCCATGAAGGCCCACGGCACGTTGCCCGCGGTTTCGATGGCGGTGTTGATGCCGCGCTCGTGGGCGCCTTCCAGCAGGGCTGCGCTGAAGTCCGGCGCCAGCAGGCACTCGCCGCCGCTCAGCGTGATGCCGCCTCCGGTGCTGCGGTAGAACGAAGCGTCCTTCTCCACTTCATCAAGCACCTCGTCGACCGTCATTTCTTTGCCGAACATCTCGAGCGCCCCCGTCGGGCAGAGTGAGACCATTTCCTGGTCGCAGTCTCCGGCCAGGTCCCAGTTGACCCTGACCTTGTCATCGGCCCCCTCGACCACATAGAACGCACCCTCGGGGAAGGGTTTCTTCAGGCATGCGCCGCAGGCTTTCTTACCGGTGCACTTCTTGGGGTCGTAGGAGAGCTCGGGCTTGAAGGCGATGCTCTCGGGGTTGCCGCACCACTTGCAGCGCAGCGAGCAGCCCTTGAGGAAGACGTTGGTCCGGGTGCCCGGACCGTCGTGGCTGCAGTAGCGCTGGATGTTGAGGACGATTCCGGTCGGAGCGGACGATTTGGCGGTTGATTTGCTCATATTTCCCTCCCCAGGAAGATCCCTAGAGAGAGGGCGATCTTCACGAAACCGCCGTCGATGGGCACGGTTCTGAGCTGGTTGATCGCGTCCGACAGCGGCACGAATATCACCTCCGGTGGAATGAAGGCCACCATCGAGCCATAGGTGCCTTCCTTGACGGCCTGCATGGCCCCGACGCCGTAGGCCAGGGCCAGCTGCCGGTCGACGGCAGTGGGGGCGCCGCCCCTGACCCAGGGGCCCATGACCATCGGCATGGTCTCGTGGGCGAGCCGGAGCTGCAGGCCGTTGGCTACGGCCTCGGCAGCTTTCCCAGAGCGCCGGATAACGTGGTCACTCGCATCACCCGTCGCCAGCGGCGACAACGACGCCTTGAGAGAGGAGGTCTCCTCCTCGGGCTTGCCGTCATCGACGGCCGGCTTCGCCCCTTCGGCCACCACCACCAGGCCGTAAGGCCTCCTGGTGTTCAACCTGCCCTCCAACCTCGACGCCACCGCCTGGAGGCTGTAGGGAATCTCCGGGATCAGCACCGCATCGGCGCCGACGGCGATGCCCGACTGCAGGGCAATCCACCCGGCCTGCTCTCCCAGGACCTCGACCACGCCGATCTTGCGGGCGGCCCGGGCCGCCTCGCGAACGCGGTCGAGCAGCTCGATGGTGGTGCTGAGGGCGCTGTTGAAGCCGAAGGACACCATCGTGCCGGCGAGCTCATTTTCGATCGAGCGCGGCACGCACACCACGTTGAGCCCCTTGCGGTGGAGCTTGTACATGATGGTCAAGCCGCGGCCGCCGACGACTGCAACCACTGCATCGATGTTCTCAGCGTGCAACTTCTTTATGAGTTCATCGGACATGTCGACTTCTTCGACCATGTCGTCTTCATTGACAGTACGGACGTGGAACGGGTCGACCCTGGGCGCCTGCCCGAGCAGGCCCGCGGCGGACGGGTCCAGGCTCTCGATCAGCTTGGTATCGAGAGTCAGCAGCCCGCCATCGGGGTAGCGCTCCGGGTACAGCAGACCGTCGAAACCGTCGCGAATGCCGACCATCTCCCATCCCAGGTTGCCCGCCGCCCTGGCGGCCCCCATGATCACGGCGTTGATTCCCGGAACGTGGCCGGCGCCGACCATGATGGCGATTCGTCTTTGAAAACTACCGTGTCCTATCTCTCGAGACATCGTGCACTTCCTTTGTTGGTATTTCTTGAACTCGCTCTCATGGTCTTCGCTCGATCCGGGTCAAAGCGCTCGTCAAAAAACGGCCGGTACGGCGTGACGCAAGGCCACGCCGCACCGGTTCCGTTCAAAGCTACTCGCAACGCTGCAAGGTCCGTTCGATGACCTCATTCTGCACGCCCACATGCAGCTGGGTGAAGAAGGCGCTGAAACCGGCCACCCGGACCACGAGATCGCGGTAGTTTTCCGGGTGTTTTTGCGCGTCCCTGAGCATCTCCGTATCCAGCACATTGAACTGGACGTGATAGCCACCGTTTTGGAACAAGGTTCTGACCAGGTTCAGCATGCTGTCCCGGCCTTTGCGCGTCTTCAATTGATCCGGCGGGAGCTTCAAATTCATGTGCGTGGCGCACCACTTGACAGCATCATTACCTTTTGCCGCAGAATTTATCAGCGCGGTCGCTCCCTTGACATCGGTCCCCGGCATGGCTGACAGGCTTCCATCGGTGAGTGCTACCCCGGCCTTCTTGCCGGTTGGCAATGCGCCGGTTACCAGACCCATCAGGTTGTGGATACTCTTGGTGTACTGATCCAGCGAGGTCTTCATGTCCTTGCTGATGTAGTTGCCACCGCCATCGACACTTTCGAAAGCATGCAAAATGCTGTTGTTCACCCTGCGAAGCATCAGGTCCACTTCATCAATGTCGTTGCCGTATTTGGGAGCATCCACGTAGCACATCTTGTGGACCTTCTCGTATTTCCCTTCGAAATTGGCCGCCAGTGCTTTCTTCAATTCAGCCATGGTCAACTTTTTCTTGTCAAAGACAAGGTGTTTAACAGCCATTAATCCGTTCGCGGCATCCACACCACCGACAGCAATCTGGGCGACCGTGTAGTAGTTGGCGCCGCCTTTCCAGGTTTCGGTACCCGTCTCAATGCATCCTTTCGTCAGGATGGATCGCCAGGTACACGGCAGGAAATCTGCATTCAGCATGTTCGAAATCCAGGCTCCCCGGCGGAGTGTGTCTTCACAAAATTGAAGCTGCTGCTCGAAGGCTGCGTAGAGCTCTTCGAAGTTCTTGAAGGTTGTCGGATCGCCGGTCTTGGGCCCGACCTGCATTTTGGTGCGCGGATCGAATCCGTTGTTCAGGGTCAACTCGAGGATCTTTCCCAGGTTGGGCTGTCCCTCCACCGGGTGACCGGTTTCGTAAGGGATGTAACTTCCCACGCAGGCCCCGACACAGGTGCGTCTGGCTTTCCCCAGCGGGAGATCGCCCACCCTGTCATTGCGGCCCCAGAGATACAGGGCCCGCTTCATCATCACGTCGGCATTGACGAACTGGGGCATGCCGACACCGGTATTGATACAGTCGAGCACTTTTTCGAGGAACCTGCCCGGTGTTTTCGGGGTGAGCGCACACGACAACGGCGGCTGAGGGTACGACAGGTATATACATGCATCGAGGACCACGTAGTCCATCTCCGCAGTGGCATCGTCGCCATCCTCGGTGTAGCCCGCAAGGGTAATGCTCTGTCCCAGGTCGGCGGAGTTCGAGATAGCGACCTTCTCGCCATAGTAGTAGTTGATCTCATTCAGCCTGATGACCAGGTTTTCGAACATGAAGACGGCATCGTCATAGTCAATCAGTCCGGCAGCCTTGTCGGCCTGAAAGTAGGGCTCCAGGTTCTGACCCAGGTAGGCCTGTGAGTAACCGCAGCCGACCTGTTCAAGTTCTGCCACCAGGTGACAGAAGAAATGGCACTGCATGGCCTCCCGCAGGTTGCGTGCAGGATGCTCGGGAACCCATTCGCAGGTTTCGGCAATGGCAATCAGCTCTGCCTTGCGGGTTGTGTTCTTTTCTTTTGCTGCCATCTCGCGAGCCAGCGCGGCATAACGGTTGGCCCAGCGGACAACCGCTCGCATCACAATGAGACTGGCCTGGTAAAAGTAGAGTTTGTCTGTGTTCTCCAAACGCATTTCCAGGGACAACATCCGCTCTTCGACGTCCTTGATCGCACTTGCAAGGCCCTGCTGGTAAACCATTGGGTAGTTGAGGTTGCCGCCGCCGCCCGGCCAGTCATGGAACGGTACAACGAGGCCTGATTGGTAGGACGGGGTTGGATCATAACCATAGCGCTGTTGGAATATCGATTCTGTCCGGCTCTTCAGCCCACGCTTGTCCCAGTAATCGAGCGCCCATGCATTGGCTTCCCGGTCTTCCTTGGTTTTTGATTTCTCAACGGTTTTCTCTTCCCTCATCCATAGGACGTTCCATTCCGGATTGGGATAGATCGCCATGTAGCTGCCTGCCATGGTGCCCACAAAGAGGTTGTCATCGATGAAAATCTTCTTGCGATCCAGCATGGCTGCCAGGAACTTGGCCCGCCGGAGGATCTGTACGTCACCGGCCGTCTCTTCATACACCTCTTTCATGATCCTGATCCGCTCGAAGTCGAGCTCCTGAGGTGTACTTCTCTGCCGTTCTTTCAGGCGATCGATCCGCGCGGTATCTGCGTTGACGCGGGCTGTGGAACTTGCCTTCGCTTTCGCGGTGGCGCTCTTTTTTGTCTTCACCGCGGGGCTCTTCTTAGCTTTTGTCGCGGTCTTCTTCTTTGCTTCAGCCATGGTGCTGTACTCCTTTCAGTCGGTCGTGAAATTGTGGTGAACCCTCGTGTCTTCAATTGAAAAGCCCTTTTCACTGCGCCGCCTGCATCGCCCGCGCCAGCGTGCCCCCGGAGAGGTTCTTGGCGTTGAACCCGTTCTGCAGGAGGACGCGGGTTGCGTAGTAGGCGCGCTGCGCGGAGCGGCAGATGACCAGGATCTCGCGGTCCTTCGGCAGCTCAGCCAAACGCCCGCGGAGCTCGTGGAGCGGGATGTTGACCGCGCCCGGCACCTTTTCGACGACGAGCTCGACCGGGTGGCGAACGTCGAGGAGGAACGCACCGTCGATGGCGTCCCAGTGGGCGAGCGGCATGTCGCCGTGGAGGACATCGGCGGCGACCATCCCGGCAAAGTTGACCGCGTCCTTGGCGCTGCCGAACTGCGGGGCGTAGCAGAGCTCCGCTTCCTCGAGGTCGTAAATCGTCGCGCCCATCTGCAGGGCGACGGCCAGCGCGCTGATCCTCTTGTCCACCGCCGGCGCGTCCTCGCCGAGCGCCTGCGCGCCGAGGAAACGCCCGTCGGACTTGCGGAAGATCACCTTCATCCCGATCATCTTGGCGCCCGGGTAGTAGCCGGCGTGCGAGTTCGGGAAGATGTAGATCTTCTCGTAGTCGTCATCGCCGAGCCGCTTCAAGGTCTTCTCGCTGACCCCGGTCCAGCCGGCCGCGCCCCCGAAGAGACCGATGATCGAGGTCCCCTGGGTGCCGCGGTAATGGGAGTCGCGCCCGGCGATCACGTCCGCGGCGATCCTCCCCTGCCGGTTGGCCGGCCCGGCGAGCGCGATGAGGCTCCACTGGTCCGTCACCCAGTCCTTCACCTCGATGGCGTCGCCGACCGCGAAGATGTCCGGGTCCGAGGTGTGCATCTGGTCGTCGACGCGGATCCCGCCGCGCTCGCCGACCTCGAGCCCGACGCTCTTCGCGAGCGTCGTGTCGGGCCTTACGCCGAGGGCGAGGATCACGACGTCTGCCGGATAGGCTTTCCCGGACTTTGTCGCGACCTCGATGGCGCCGCCCTCCAACTGCTTGAAACCGGCCACCCCGTCGCCCAGGGCGAGCGTCATGCCGTGCCGCTTGACGTACTCCTCGACGAGGCGGGCGAACTCGCGGTCGAGCGGGGCGAGGATCTGGTCGAGCATCTCGACGAGCGTCACCTCGAACCCCGCGTGGATGAGGTTCTCCGCCGTTTCGAGGCCGATGAACCCGCCGCCGATGACGACGGCCCGCCGCGGCGGTTTGACGAACTGGATCCCGGAGTACTTGAACATCCCCGCCAGGAACTCGGTGCCCTTCTCGATCCACTCGCGGATTGATCGCGCGTCGGGGACGGTCCGAACCTGGAAGATCCCCGGCAGGTCGATCCCCGGCAGCGGCGGCCGGACCGACGGCGCACCCGGCGAGAGGACGAGCTTGTCATAATGCTCTGTCGTCACCTTGCCGGTCGTGACGTTCTTCAAGTCGACGGTCTTCTTCTTGCGGTCGATGGCGATGGCCTCGCAGTTCGTCCGCGCGTCGATCGCCAGGTTCGCCTTGAAGTACTGCTCGTTCGCCACGAGGAGGCTCGACTCCTGTGGGATCACGCCCGAGACGTGATACGGCAGACCGCAGTTCGCGTAACTGAGGTACGGCCCGCGCTCCACCATGACGATCTCGGCCTTCTCGTCCAACCGCCGCAGCCGCGCCGCGCACGACGCCCCGCCGGCCACTCCGCCTACGATGATGACTTTCATGATCGCTCTCCTTTTCTACTGTCGCCTGCCCATCCTCGTGAGCGCCCACCGGCGTGCCGCGCGGGCACGCCGGGGGCATCCAGCTCGTTCAGTCTGGCAAGCTCTGTCCCGGCTACCCGACCCGCCGCGACGCCGCCAGCAGCTCGGTGGTCTTCGGGAGCTTCGAAGTGGTCCTCTTCTTCCACTCAATATCGAGCAACTCCTTGGCGGCCTGCTCGAGGAACTCCGGCGCGGCCCACTTCTGCACGTCGAAGTCGTTCTTGATGTAGCCGTGGCTCAGCATGAAGTCCTTGCCGATCTCGACCGAGACGAGATTCTGGGGCGACAGGTTGGGCACCAGGTCGATCGGCTTGATGCCCTCGTAGGTGGCCTCGACGTCGCGGTAGAAGGTCTGCTTGTCGAGGATCGCCGCGGCGGCGCGCTTGTGCTCGTTGGCCCAGCGCCCCACCTTGATCATCCCCTTCATGAAGGCGACGACGAGCTCGGGGTGCTTCTCGGCCATCACGTCGGTGCAGGTGATGGCGGCGGGGATGTTGGCCACCTGCAGGGTCCAGTCCGGGTATCGGGCGAGGTCCTCGATCGACTTGAACTTGCCCGTCACCTCCGAGAGCTGCGACAGAGGGCCGGACTGCATATACATCGCGTCGATGACGCCCTTCTCCAGCGCCGTCTCCAGCGGACGGAACGCCAGGTCGTGCTTGTGGTCGCGCCGCAGCCACAGCTCCGACGGGTTCTCCATCAGCGGGCCCATCATCTCGGGCTTGTCGTACCAGTCGTCCGGGTACGGGAACTCGACGATCTCGACGTCCTTGCGGGTCATGCCGTTGAGCCGGAGCATCAGCTCGATGCCCTGCTCCTCCTGGATGCCCCACCAGTCGGTCTTGATGGTGTTCTGGCTCCTGGAGAGACCGATCTTCTTGCCCTTCAGGTCGGCCATCCGGTAGATGTCGTCCCGGGCACGCACCATCATGACGCCGCCCTCGCGCGGCGCGTGGGTCACGCCCAGCAGCCGGGTCCGGCGGATGTCGGCCTGGACGTGGATGGGTGGGAACAAGCCGCCGAAGCGGATCAGGTTGTCGAGGTTGTGGATGTAGTGTGGGTACCAGTCGTTCTCGGCCTTGGCGCGGAGGTAATAGTAGTTGACGCCGAGCTTCTTGTACTCCTCCTTGGTCCAGCCCAGCTCCTGGTCGACGTTGCTGGCCGAGACCAGGGGGCAGTTGGTGTAGTAGACCTCTTTCCAGTTCAACTTGACCGTACTGAGCTTCTTCGCTTTCTGAGCCATGGTTTCATCCTTTCTTGTCAGCTCCCCTCGTGCGCAGGCGCAGGCGGGGCCTTCTCCATTACTTTTTGGTTCTTGAGTCATGATTGCGTTCCTCTGTTCATTCCGCAGCTAGTCACCGAACCGGCTGCGAAGGTGTTTTTTTGATGGTCGGCCTCCCCTCTTCGGTCGTCGTTTCCATGCTCTGGCCGCGGCGAACTGCATCGACTGCCGGCAACAGGTCGGTCGCGATCGCCCGCTTGAGCACAAAGGCGTCGGCGCCGGCTTCGAGAGCCGCGTTGCGGATGCAGTCCTCGTCGTGGACACTGAGAACGATCACCTTGAGATCGGGGCAGCGCTGCCGGAGTTCCTGCAGCCAGCCCAGACCGCTGTCCCGGGCCAGCGACAGGTCGACGATAGCCACCTCGGGTTGCATTCGGACCGCTCCCTCGAGCAGCGACGCGTCGTCGGCAACCATGACCACCGTCCCGAATGCCGTCTCGAGCAGCCCGCGCACTCCCTCGGTGAGACCGTGGTGTCGGTCCGCCAGCAGCACGCAGCTCAGAGGCTTCTCGGACATCGAGGCCTTCTTTCTCCGCGGCGGCGTACTTTGATTTCTCGCCTGCACCCGCATCAAACGGAGGTTAGTCGGAATGCGGAGGGCTGTGACCTCGGGGTTTTACGGGGCTTGTCCCTGGAAAAACTACGAGGTCGAGCCCGGTCTCGGACCCTGCCATGACTTGAGCCCGATTCGGGAGGCCATGCTCACGGCTGCTTCGACCCTACCCGACCGGAGAAAAAGGGCCCGGCCGCCGCAGGCGGCGGCCGGGCGGAGGGGGGGAGGGAGGTTACTTCGGTTGGACGGCGTAGGGGTTGCCGCCGAGAGCGTTCGAGATGTCGGCAATCGCCTTCTGGGCGCGGACGCTGTTGCCGGCCGCATCGAGAGGGGGAGAGACGACGGCGATCCCGAACTTGCCGGGGGAGACGGCGATGATGCCGCCGCCGACGCCGCTCTTGGCCGGCAGACCGGTGTGATACAGCCACTGTCCCGAGTCGTCGTAGAGGCCGGCGGTGGCCATGACAGCCAGCACCTCGTCGACGTTTGAGGACGACATGACTTTGGTGCCGGTGACCGGGTTGGTGCCGCCGTTGGCGAGGGTCGCCGCCATTTCCGCGAGGTCCTTGGTGTTGACGCCCACCGAGCACTGGCGGGTGTAGATGTCGCAGGCCTGCAAGGGATTGTCCTTGATGTGGCCGTAGGCGTACATCAGCATGGCGATCGCCTGGTTGCGCTGATTCGTCGCAGCCTCGGAGTCGTAAATATCTTCGAGCACAGTCAGCTTGCGCCCTGCGAATTCGGAATAGTAGCTCAGGATCGAATTCCAGATCTCGTCGTAGGTCGCGCCCTTGACCATGCTGGTCGCGGTGATGGCGCCCGGGTTGACCAGCGCGTTCATCTGGGAGCCCTTGTACTGCTCGACCGCGACGATCGAGTTGAAGACCTGGCCGGTGGCGTCGACGCCCATGTTATCGAAGATCGACTGCGAACCCGACTCCTCGATCACCTTGGCCATGGTGAAGACCTTGGAGATCGACTGGATCGAGACCTGGGACGTGACGTCGCCCGCGGTGTAGACCTTGCCGTCGGCCGTCACCAGGGCAATGCCGTAGATGTTGGGGTCGACCGCGGCGAGCGCCGGGATGTAATCGGCGTTGGCGCCCTCCTGGAGGTTCTTGTACTTGGCGTATGCCGCGTCGAGCGCCGCCTGGATCTCGGCCGGGGTCTGCGCCGACGCCGGGATCGGCAGCAGCGCCACGGTGATGACGGCGAGGCCGAGCAGCCACACGCCGGCTTTACGAACAGGATTCATCGAGCTCATGAGTTACCTCCAAAGGTGTGAGAAAAGCTGTACTTGAACGAGAACTGGACCTTGAAGTCGTCGACGGACCACCCGTCGGTGAAGTTCTCGCGGTAGCCGTACTGCAGCTCGGCGCCGACCATCATGTTCGGCACCGGGTAGTGGAGCAGGTTGACCAGGGCGTAGCGGCCGCTGGCGAAGGTGCTCGGCGTAGCGCTCGAGGCGTTGTCGATATCGATCAAGGAGAAGCCGATGGAGGAGCTCCACTCGCTGCTCCAGTTGTGGTCAAGGAAAGCAACCACGCCGAGGACCGGCAGCGTTACGCCCTTGACGGGTGCTGTGGGATTGCCGGGGTTGGGCTCGATGCCGATGTCGGAGGTGGCATCGTTCATGTAATTCTCGATGCCCTCGCCGTAGACCACCTGCATCCTGAGCGTGTTCGCGTCGCCGAGCTTGACATTCGAGCTCAGGTTGAGGCCCCAGCCGGTGGCGCTGCCGGAGAGGTCGTACTGGTCGGTGCCCTGGTCCTCCCACTCGATCCGGCGCAGGATACCTGCGATCTCGACGTAGCCCCAATCGGCGCCGTGACGGTACTCCGCCGAAAGGTCGGGCAGCGGAAAGTGGGCCGAGACCTCGTCAAGCGCGACGTTTTCATCGTATTGCCCCTGGTCACCGCTCGCACCGGGACGCTCCAGCGCGAACGTCAGCCTGGTGTCGCCCTTGATGGGCATCCACCGCACCTGGACGTTGCGGAAGAAGACCATGCCCGACGGGCCCCAGTACTCGAGCGAGTTCGGGAACACGTCGATGTCCATGAACGGGCTCCAGGTCTGACCAGCGCCGAACTGGCCGAGTTCACCGTAGGCGTGGCGGAGACGGAAGGTCGTCTGGCCGGCGTCGGCGCCCACCCCGAAGAGCTCGAACTCGAAGATGGTGTACAGCTCGCCGAGCTTGGTGGGGAACCACGACTTGACCCCGAAACGGGTCTGGCGAACGCTGAAGTAGGTGTTGCCGTCGGCGCCGTACTCGTTCTCGTAGGCCGGCATCTTGGTCGGCCGGATGACGTCGAACCAGTCGGGGTTGATCTGGCCGGTGCGGTAGCCGACGTCGGTCATGGCGAAACCGTAGATCTCCGTTTTCGGCTTGGCCTTCTCCGTCTCGTCAACATCGACCCCGTCGTCTGTCTCCGACTTCATGGCGGTCTCCGCCGTCAGCTCCGGCGGGTCGTCGGCAGCCACAACCGATGGGGCCGCGAGCAGCAACAGAAGGGCGATCGCCAGTCCGCCCACTGCCAGAAGTTTCTTCCTCTCCTCGTACTTCATGTCGTTTCCTCCTCTCGTTCTTCCGATTTTCAGATCAAGATTCTGAACTTCAAGACCGTCGTTTCGCGCCATAATCCGAATGTTCGTCATCCCTCGATCCCACCGCCTTTCGATTCAGTTCGTGGCGCCCTTGGGCGCACCGGACACGGGTGTCCACGGCGGCGCGATGTGGGGGTCGTTCGCGTGCGCCTGCTCCCACGCCCGCACCTTGACCCGGGCCGCATCGAACAGCGTCTCGTAGTTGCCCTTGCGGACCTTGAAGCTCGCCTCCGGCGTCAGCAATGCCCACAGCGGCGCGTAGGCTTCAAAGACCGCCACCATCGCGTCGACCGACGCCGGCGCCACCACGTCGGTGCCGAAGAGGAAGCGGTCGGGGTAGCGGTTGATCATTTCCGCGGTCCTCCGGATCGTCTCCGGCGTCGCGGTCACGTACTTGGCCACCTCGTCCCACGAAATATCCATGTACACATGGGAGAGCGCCGGATCGGTGCAGATCTTCTCGACGATCGCGGCCTGCTGCTCGAGGGGGCGGACGATCCGGCCGAGGCCGATATGCGCCCAGATGATCGTGGTGTCCGGATGGCGCGCGAACAGCGCCTTCAGCTGCGCGAGCATGTACGGCTCCTGGTCCGGTTTGGGGAACGGCATGTTGATGTCGTTGTGGAGGATGACCACCAGCCCGGCCTCGGCAGCGAAGTCGAAGATGCGGTCGAGCGCCGGGTTCGTCAGACTGGCGACCTCGCCCGCGACCTTTGCCGACACGAACTCCTTGTGGATGCTGAACTCGCCGATCCCCGAAAACACCCCCGGAAAGGTCAAGAGCACCCGCCGGATGTGGTCGGTCGCGTACATGTCGGCGGGGTTGAAGCCGATGATCATGGGGTCGAAGCGGAGCTGCTGCTCCGGCGTCGAGCGACCGGTAGGCCATCGCGATGGAGGCGTCGGTGAACGAGTAGTAGTAAAGCGGGGCGTCGGTCTGCAGGTAGTAGGTCGGCGCGAAGTCGCCGCTGTTGCCGTACGACCACATCTGCTGCAGCGGCAGCCCGAACACCGTGGAACGGCCGATCGTCGTGCCCATCATCGCGACGAGGTCGTGGATGTCCGTGCCTTCCTGAACGAAATTCGAAATGTGGAAGTGCGAATCGTGGAACTCGGCGTCCGCCGGCACCTGCGCCGCGACCGGCGCGACTCGCAGATCGCTGCGACGAATACGGAACGAGCGCGAAGCGCCCGGCCCGGAAGTCGAATCGTGATGGATGTCCTGGTGAAGTCGCATGTTCATATACTGCCTCTCTCCTTTCGTCTGCGGTGCCTCAGAAGAATATCGAGAACGCGGCCGACACCGTCGTGCCGTCCTGGCCGCCCGTGTAATAGCCGAAGGTGCTCGAGACCGGCGATCTGGTTGACGTCGATGACCTGGAGGTTGAAGCCGGTGATTGCGCGTGTCGAAGGGGTACCAGTTCGCGCCGATCAGATACTCGGAGCTGTCGTCGAAGCCTGCGTCCTTGTCGCCGTAGATCTGCGAGGTCGCGGCGTAGAGCTCGAGCTTTTTCTTCCACGGAAAGAACGCCGCCTGCACGTAGAAACCCGTGTCCACGATCTCGGTCACCGGCAAGCGCGCCGTCGGCGACGAAGCAGTCGAGGCGCCGGTGGTAGATCTCGGTCTGCAGGAAAATCCCCTTGTACTTCAGCCCGGCGTCGAACGCCAGCAGCTGGTAGTCCACGTTCTGGACCGTGACCCCCGACGCCAGGGACCCTCTGTCGAAGACGTTGAGGCTGTCCGCGAGCCTGAGGGTGGTGTTGCCGGTCGCCCCGGTGTAGACGTCGGTGAAGCGCTCCTCCGGGCTGTAGATCGTGGAGACGCCGAACCTCGTCGCGACCTCCTCGTGCCACTCCCAGTCGCCGTAGGCACCTCTGGGGCCGAACTCGTCCGTCGTCGGCATCCACCAGACCGAGCCGCCGTACGACACCTTCCGGTCGAGCTGGCTCGCCTTGATGCCGAGGGAGCTGTTGTTGTTGGCGACCATCACGTTGTACCAGAGCCCGGGCGCGACCTCGCCCTTGCGCCCAGATGCCGTACGAGAAGTACGGCCGGAAGAACTCGTCCGCCATGACCCGGTCGTGGCCGAGCCAGTAGGGGTGCGAGCCCTGCACCGAGCGCGTCCCGGGCAGCCGTTGATGCCGGCGTAGAGGCTGAACTTGCGGTTGAACTGGTAGCCGACGACCGCCGAACGATGGCGTCCTGGTCGGTCGTGGTCACGGTCCAGAAGAAATTGTGTAGATCAGTTTGGGGGTGCCCACCCACCCCTTCAGAAAGACCATGATCCGGTGGGGAAACATATCCTGCCGGGTATCGACCGGGTGCTCATTGCCGAGGTGGTCGGTGAAGGTCTCGTCGGCAGGAAGCTGGTCGATGTAGCGAAACAACGCGTAAGCGCTGATCGACAGCTCCCCGGCATTGCTGCGGCCGACAAGAAAGCCGGTTCCCGGCATCGAACTCCCCCCAGCTCTCGATGCGTTCGCTCGGTTGGTGGGACTCTGCAGCACCCGGTGCCGGCGGAGTCTCGGCGGCCGGGGCGACTGCCGCCGCCGTGTCCTCACGGGCGCCGCTGCCGCTTTCATCTCCACGGCGGGCTCGGGTTCGGGTGCGGTCGCTGCCACCAGGAACTCGCCGCCGCATCCCTCCGTGACCCACACACCCGTGGCGTCGTAGCCCCAGGTCCTGCCCAGGAGGCAGGCCGCCTCCCCCGTCTCCCGCAGCAGCAGGACGCCGGCCGAGGTGTCGGCCGCGCAGTGTTGGCGAGCGTCGAGGCCCGACGAGCAGACCACGGTCGCCGTCGGAGCGGCGGTTCTTGCCGGCGCCTGCGCCAGGACTGTGGGCGCCAGGGACAGGGCCCCCACCACGCTTGCGGCCGTCAACCGGGATGTGAGATTCCTCATGTTCTCGCTCCTTCTCTCTCGTGATTTCGAACCTCGCGGACGGCATCGATGGCCGGCAGCAGGTCGGTCGCGATCGACCGCTTGAGCACGAAGGCGTCGGCGCCGGCTGCAATCGCCGCGCGGTACACGCTCTGCTCGTCGTGGACACTGAGAACGATCACCTTGAGATCGGGGCAGCGCTGCCGGAGTTCCTGCAGCCAGCCCAGACCGCTGTCCCGGGCCAGCGACACGTCGACGATCGCCACCTCGGGTTGCAGCCGGACCGCTCCCTCGAGCAGCGACGCCTCGTCGGCCACCATGACGACCGTCCCGAAGGCCGTTTCGAGCAGTCCACGGACCCCCTCGGTGAGGCCGTGGTGGCGGTCGGCAAGCAGCACGCAGCTCAGAGGCTTCTCGGACATCGAGGCCTTCTTTCGTTGCGAACGCGATCGTCACCATACATGGTGGGAACCAGCATCAAACAGACGGTAGTTGAGATTTGGAGGGTTGTGACCTCGGGATTTTACGGGGGTCGTGACTGGGGATAGTACGAGGTGTTCCAGGCAGGAACAGCGTCGTGCAAACGGCCTCTCGAGCGGATTCGCGGTCGCCCGCCAACAAGAGGGAGGGGATAAGACCCCTCCCATACGGCTTTCAGAGACTGCATTTCCCTGTAGGGGCGGGGTTTATCCCCGCCCGGCTTCACGGCATTCAGGCACGGTCTCCCGCCTCGAACCCTCGCGATCCACGTCACCCGATCTGCCCCGCCCACTCTTCCTCACGTCGCCTCTTCGAAGACCGCCTCCACCTTGCCCTCGCGAACCGCGCGCTCGAAGGCCGCGTGGTCGGCCTCGTTCTGGTCGGCGTAGGCCATCGAAAAGGCCGCGACGGCCTGGTCGAAGGCGTCGCTCTTGCCCATGTACCCGCTGAGCGTGGCGGCAGCCCCGGAGCGGGCGTGGGAGAGCGCGAGCGCCCTGCCGCACCACGCGGCGTAGAAGTCCATCTCGGAGGCGCGGAAGGTCTCCACGCGGACGCTGATCTTGATGTCCCGCAGCTGGCGGACGAAGAAGTGGCGCTTCGGCCCCTTGGCCCACCCGAGAAAGATGTCGCTGGCGGGCTGCATGAGCCGGTAGCCGTTCACGACGCGCTGGCCGTGGTTGGAAAAGACGCTCTCGCCGGCGTGCGGCTCCAGCACCGAGGCGCGCGCCTCCTTGACCTGGAGAAAGAGGGGGTCGTCGTCGCCGGCCATGAAGAGGAGCACCCAGCAGGCGGTGCCAACGCTCCCGACCCCGACAACTTTGATGGCTGCGTCCCGGAGTTCGTAACGGTCCAGCAGGGACCGATGGGACGGCGGCAGGGTGCTGCGGTAACCCGCGAGTGCGTCCAGAACGGCCTTCTGGATCTCACCGGGGGGATGGCCCTCGGCGTGGAAGATGGTGGGGAGCTGGTCCTTGATCACGGGGACGTCCCCCTTGTGCTCGACGAGCTTCGGGAACATCTCCTCGCCGCGGCTCTTCGCCTGCTCTTTCGCAACGCGCTTCATGAACCGCTTGCGAAGCCCGGGGTCCTCCAGACCCTCCAACAAGTCCTTCGCCCAGATCGCCTGGTACCACAGCTCCAGCGTCTTCATCCGGCTGAACTCGGCCATGGACTCGCGGTAGGTGCGAACGCAGGTCAGGGCCGCATCCCCGGCGACGGCGTCACCGAGCCCAATGTCCCGGCAGGCCACGACGAAGCTCGCCGCGAGGCGCTTGACGTCCCACTCCCAAGGCGCCGGGAGCGTCTCGTCGAGGTCGTTGATGGAGAAGATGACCCGCCGCTCCGGGGTCGCGAAGCCACCGAAGTTGCACAGGTGGGCGTCCCCGCAGCACTGGACTCTGACCCCAGTGGACGGCGTGGCCGCCAGGTCGGCCGCCATCGTGTACGCCGCCCCGCGGTAGAACGTGAACGCGGAGCGGACCATGCGCCCGTGGCGCATCGGGAGAAGCTCGGGCATGCGTCCTTTCTCCGCCGCGAGCACCAGTTCGACTGCATCTCGCCGGTCGGCGGGGACCTTCCAGACGGCGTGGGCCTCCCGGGGGCAGGTCGCCCGCAGGGCCTTGCCCGCGGCGTAACGCTCCTTGTATGTCTCCACGGTGCTCGCCACCCCAGCCGTCGCCTTCCCGCCTACAGCTGCCGGTTTGGATTTCTTTGTCTCGGACATCTGCGTTTTCCCTTCTTCGCGACCGTGCTCGCCACGATGCCGCGAGGACCCGGCTTCGAACGACGGTAGCCCGGATCCGGAGAGCTGTAACCTGGGAAAACTACCGAGTGGCCCCTCCCCTACGCCTTTCAGACGCAGGGTCAGAGCTCGACGAGGCCGTGCTTGATGGCGAAGTGGATCAGCTCGGCGTTGGTGTGGAGGCCGAGCGATTCCATCATCTGGTATTTGTGGAACTCGACCGTCCGGGTCGAGATCTCGAGGCCCGCAGCGATCTCTTTAGCCGACCGGCCCTCGGCCAGGAGTTGGAGGACCTCGCGCTGCCGCGGCGTGAGGGAGTCGATCGGATCGCCGGCGGCATGCTCCGGGTCCTGCTTCATGGCCTCCAGGACCTCCCCCGCGAGCTGCGGCGTGAGGTACGTCCTGCCCTGGAGCGCGGCGCGGATGGCCGTCACCAGCTCGGCCGGCGCCGAGTGCTTGAGCACGAAGCCCGACGCTCCGGCGTCGAGCGCGCGCCGCGCGAAGCTCACATCCCGGTGCATGGTGAGAAAGACCACCGGGGTTCGATCTCCAGCCTGCCGCAATTGGATGAGCGCGTCGATGCCGTTGAGGTGGGGCATGGTGACGTCGGCGACGATCACGTCCGGCCGCAGGGTCCCGGCTGCCTCGAGCAACGCGCGCCCGTCCTCCACCACGCCCACCAGGTCGAACTCGGGAGTCAGCAAGCTCTTCAGCGCCTCGGCCACCATGAGGTGGTCGTCGGCGAGGAGCACCCGCGGGCGGTGAGCCGAACTCACGGGGCCTCTCCTCCGGCGGGAACCCAGACGACGACCGAGGTGCCCTGCCCGGGCGCACTCTCGATGTCGAGGGTGCCGTTCACCAGGCGCACCCGTTCGCGCATGCTCGCCATGCCGAGGCTTCTGCCTCTCGCCCGGTTCGCCGGATCGAAACCGACGCCGTCGTCTCGGATAGCGAGGATCAATCCATTGGCATCTTGCCGGAGCAAGACGCTCGCGGTGCCGGCACCGGCGTGGCGGGCTACGTTGTTCAGCGCTTCCTGCGCCACGCGGAACAGGCACAACGCCGACTCCTTCCCGACCGCGGTGGACAACGGATCGAGCTTCAATGACAAATCGAGCCGGCTCCGGCGACCTTGGCGTTCACACTCCGCCCGCAGCGCCTCGGCCAGCCCGAGTTCGTCGAGGACCGACGGGTGGAGCTGGTAGGCCAGGGAGTGGATGTCCTCGCTGAGGCGCACGAGCCCCTCGCGAATCGACCGCATCGACTCTGCATGGACTCCATCTGCCGCGGTGATCTCGGCGCGTCCGGCCTCGATCGCCATCACGGCGACCCGCTGCGTCAGGTCGTCGTGCAGCTCGCGCGCGAGCAACGCGCGCTCCTCCTCGTGGGCGCCGATCAACCGCCGGCTGAGGTCGCGCAGCTGCTCCTCCGTCCGCTTGCGCTCGGTGATGTCGCGGAAAACACCGAAAGTGCGGAGCGCGCGTCTGTTTTCGTCGTATTCAGAGACCCCGGCCAGGTGGTGAAGCCACATATCTCCGCGGGTCGGATGCAGATACCGATATTCGGTGGAGAGCCGCTCCAACCTCCCGTCCTGCATCTGCTCGCGCAAATCCAGCATGCGCGGACGGTCATCCGGATGCAGATGCTCCATCCAGAACTCGATAGTCTGGAGGCCACCCTCCCGGTCAGGGGGGACCCCGCTGAGGTCACGCATCCGGTCGTCGATGTACATGAGGCCCGCTTCGAAGTCCGCCTCGTAGTGCGCGAGACCGGCGAGCTCGGCGCCCGCCGCCAGACGGGCCTCGCTCGCGCGAAGCGCTTCTTCGCTGCGCTTTCGCTCACTGATGTCGATCGAGATGCCCATCAGGCTCTCAGGGTCGCCGGTGGAGGCGAACCGGGGCCGCCCACGGGAGGAGATCCACCGCACGCTGCCGTCGCCCGAGAGGATCCGATAATCCACGTGCAGGGGATCGCCCGTTTGCACGGACCGCTCGATGGCTTCGCGGACCCGATTTCGATCGTCGGGGTGGACCGACGCCTCGAACCGCTCCATGTTGAGGATCACGTCCTGCGAATAGCTGAAGATCTCCCGTGCCCTGGCTGTGGCCCAGAAGACGCCGGTGCTGAAATCCAGAGTCCACAGCCCCGCCCCGGCGGAGTCCGCCGCCATGGCCAGGCGTTCCTCGCTCTCCTGCAGGCTCAGCTCGTGGCGCCGCCGAGCGAGAGCGTTGGTGAAGATCTGCGCGACCAGTTGCAGTCGATGGACGAGCGCATCCGGCCAGCTCCGCTCCACCCGCAGGGTATTCCAGCCGATGAGGCCGACGGGTGATTCGCCCCCGATCGATAGAGGGATGCTCAAATGCGACTTGACGCCGTAATGACGGCAGTACTCGTGGTCGACGTGGGCTTCCGGCGGGAACTCCGCCAGCGATGACAGGGAGACTACGTTGCCGTCCAGAATCTGCTGTCGGATCCACGGGAACTGTTCCTCACGCAACGGCTCGGGAGGAAGGACCTGCTCCACGGGGGGGTAGGCGTGGGTGGGCGCGATGACATCCGGATCCGCAGCCGACCACTGCCAGAGCACGGCAAGGTCGATGTCGAGGCACTCACAGACGCGGCGCAGCGCTTCCTCGATCTCGCGGTCCACCTCGGCGGGCGGCAGGTTGATGAACTTCGACGACAGGTCGGCGAGCATCGTCTCGAAGGCGAGGCGGTCCCCGAAACCGCCATGCACGACAGCCGTTTTCGCGGGCATGGGCGTATTTTCGCACAACAGTGACGTCAACCCCAGTCCGCCCGAGTACCCGGGCCACGACCCGGGAGGTAAAACCTGTGCAAATTGAGGACCGAATCCTCAATCGACATACCTCGGTCAAGCGAGCAGTCGATGGACCGGCACGGCCCAAATGCCTGCGGTCTCGTCCAAACACTCGAGACGATCCCCCACGTAGACGACCGCGCCGCCGGCCCACCTGTCGCCGAGAGCTTCTGAAACCTTTCTCAGGGGGCTCAGATCTCTTCCGCCTATCCGATTTCTCCGCTTGACCTCGAGCCCGAAGACAAGGCCATCACCCTCGATCAGGAGATCGACCTCCAGGCCCGATCGGGTGCGATAGAAGGACAGGTCCACAGGCAGGGCGGCACTCGAGACCCACTTGACGATCTCTGCGACCACCAGCGTTTCGAAGAGGTTCCCATCGATCGGTCCCCACTGCCGGGTGGCATGCCGCAGCAGCCCGAGGTCCGTCCAGTAGATTTTTGGTGATTTGACGACCCGGCTGGTCAGATTGCCCGGATACGGGGGGAGCAACACCGCTTGATAGGTCATGCGGAGGTATTCGAGATACCTCCTGGTAGTTGTCGGTGCCAGGGCAGCATCTCGGGCCAGGTCGGAATAGTTCACCAGGCACCCCGTCCTCAGCATCGCAAGACGCTGGAGATTGCGGAACGGCAGCAGATCGGAAAGCGTGGCAACATCGGCGAGGTCCCGTTCGAGGTATGTCTGCTGATAAGAGGCCAGCCACTCGCGGCGCTCACCGTCCTCCAGCGGCAGAAGAGCCGGCATGCCACCCCAGGATGCCAGATGCTCGACTGCCGCCCTGGCGGTTTCGACTCGCTTTGCGAAAGAGATTTCCGGGAGCCCACCGAGCAATCCGCGCGCTCCACGGAGGTCTCGCAGGAGGGCATCGAGCAGCGGCGCGGAGACTTCTTCCTCACCGACGCCCGCGAGCTCCGAGACCATCAGCGGCCAGAGATCGTAGACGATGGCCCGCCCTGCCAGGCTCTCTCGCACCCGATCGAGGAGCAGAATCCGTGACGAACCGAGCAGAACGGTGAAGTCGACGGAGCCCTCGTCGAAGGCGAACTTGACCTTGTCGAAAACGCCCGGTTCCTTCTGAGCTTCATCGAGGACCGCGGCACCGACCTCCTCGCCCCAACGAGACGTCCGCACCTCCCTCATCATCGCTCGAAGCTCGATGGCATCCAGGTTCAGGTACCGGAGACCGGGGTACACCTTCTTCGCCAAAGTCGTCTTGCCGGTCTGGCGTGCGCCGGTGATCACGACCAGGCGCCGCCTCTCCGTGGACTCCGGGAGGCGTCGGGAAAGCTGGCGCGAAACCTGAATATCAGTCTTCATGCAGTCAATATTACAGTAATATTGACCATCTGACCACCAAATATGCCGGATTCTGACAATCGCGATGAGTCAGATAATCCGACAATTGGCGTCGGGTCACCATCTCACCCGGTAGGGAGGGGGTCCTCGGGCGCCGCCCCGGGTGGTGTGGGATCGGATTCGGGGCCCCTGGGCTGTTCCTCGAACCACTTGCGTGGTTTGGACAGTTGGATCTTGGACTTGCCCTCGTCGAAGGAGACTCCGGCCATCACCGACTTGAACCTGACGAAGAGCCTGCCGTTGGATATCTTGTTCCTGACATCCATCCACCCCAGGGCCTCGAAGCCGTCCCCGATCATCGTGAGATCGTGAAAGGCAAAATATCCCCCGCCGAGGTTCACGTCGAGGGCGCCATTGACGTTCCTGATGGTTGGCGCAAGCCCCAACCACTTGGGCCCGGCATCGAGTTCCTTGAGCAGACCTTCGATCGGACGGGTGTCGTACATGTCGATTGTGACGCTTGCGTCCACCGCCAGCGGTTTGCCGAAAATGACGTGGCCCTTCTCGATTCCGACCTTGACGAACCAGGGGTCCAGCTTCTCCTGCTTCTTGTCCGACAAGGTCGTGTTGACGATCTCGTCGACGACAAGCGTGGTACCCGCCAGATCGAAGCGCCTGGTCGGAAGGTCTCCCTCGGCAAGATTCAAGTGCACCTCGAGATCACCCGTGAGAGGAGTGTCGTGGGTCTCCAACGCGATCTCGTCGGCCACCAGGTCGATCGTTCCTGTCGCCACGCGGTCTTTGATCTGGAGCTTGGATGTGACCTGCCCGGTCCCGGAGTCAAGGGCGAGATTGGCGGCCTCCGGAATGAGCACGTTGAATATGCTGACATCGTGGATTGCGGCGGTCGGCAGGTCGAGCGCGACCAACGATGCCGGCACGGTGCCGGCGATGGAGAGCCCGTTCCACTCGGCGTCGAGCGCGATGTCCTTGCCGGAGATGTCCACCTTTCCATCGTTGGGGTCGACAAATTGGAACTTGCCGAAATCGACCTGCATCCGGGTCACGTGCTCCCCTTTTTCCTTGACCGCCTTCCCCGACACCGTCGCAGAACCGCTGGCATCGAGCCCCATCACCCACAGGTGAAAGGCATCCGATTCGAGCGAGTACTCAGACCCGGCCTGGACGATGCCCTTCTTGAGCTCGAGCTTGGCTTTGATGGTTCCGGCGCCAATGGTCGAGACTCCCGGGGTGATCACGTGACTGACGGCCACCTCGTCGCTGAGGTTTCCGGCCACGGAAAGCTCGCCGGTAACTCCGCCGAGGATGTCGGACAGCTTGGCGCCCTTGGCCGGGAAGGGCTCGAAGCGAAGGTCGGCGTCGAGCGCGAGATCGTCGGTCACCACCTTGGGTCCGAAAGTCACCCGTGTCGAGTCGAGGCCGAGTCGTCCCCGATGGATCGTGATCGTCTCTCCCGGTTTGACGATCACTCCTCCGCCGACCCATCCATCGCCCTCGATCCGAACCCCGCCGAACGCAGCCCTGATCGGCCCCTTGACCTCGGCCCCTGTGATCTTGATGGCCCATGGGCGCTTCTTCTTTTTGACCGGGTAGAGGTCCTCGGGTTTCGGGTCCGGCGGGTTGGACCACCCCGGGATCTGCGGCCAGTACTCGGTGCTCTCCGGTTCCTTGTCCTTGTCCTGTTCCTGGCCGGGCTTGGGCGGACGGTCGAGCCGTCGGCGATACCTGAAGTCCACATCTTCGGCATCCACGCCCCGGAGGTGGATGGTCTTGAAGAGGAGCCCGACCAGGCTGATCCGGGTATTGGCTTTGGCGACCCGGAGATAGATCTGGTTGTTCGCGGTCTGGCTGCGGAGCTCGAAGCCGCTGACGGCGGCGACCCCGGGCAGATAGGTCACTGCCGACTGCCAGGTGATGTTCGTCTTCTCGGGTTTCTTGTTGATCAGATCGGTGAGGAGGCCGGTGCGCAGAAAGATGTTGCCCGCGACGAGATACAAGACCTCGAGGGCCAGCACCGCGATGCCGAGCCGGATGGCCCATTTCCGAATCAGGGCAAACGGTGACGTGGTCTGTTCGGGGGGAGTTTGTCTCATCATCGCCCTCCAGTACCGGTTGCGAGTTCAGTCTAGCAACCAACGACGTCAGGACCCCGCCGGGCCTGGTAATTTTGCGAGTGTGCGGTGCTCCGTCCTCCAGTTACCCTGTCGCAGCGTACCCAAAGTGCGTCGCGCGTGTATCGTTTTTCGAGAATGAACCGAACGGAGCCGGCTGCTGAGCACGAGATCGGAAACCCGAGGTACCGTGGGGTGGCTTTTGAACCATGGCCGCGGCAAGCGATTCCGTCGAGATATCGAGGGTGAGGTTTTCGTACCCAGCCGTGTATCCGATTGCGCGAGACGAGACACGAGACGCGAGGTCTATACTGCTGCTGAACCTTCGATTGGAGATGCAACATGAAACCGAAACAACTGTTTTCTGTGTTTGCGTTGAGTCTTTTTGTGTTGGCTTGTTCCGGTGGGGATGAGGCGACGGGAGTTGGAGAAGAGCCGGCCGCACCCGATGCCGCATCAGAACTTCAGTCGGTCGCGGCCACGCCACCGGAATTGGTGGCGGAGTTGCTGGAACCGTTTCACGGCGACTTCGCGGCGATGGTCGAGAGGCGGACCATCAGGGTCCTCGTTACCTACAACAAGACCAACTTTTTTCTGGACCACGGCACCCAGCGGGGGATCACCGCCGACGTTCTCCGCGAATTCGAGACCTCCCTCAACAAGCAGCTCAAGCTCGGGTCGCGCCCGCTGCACGTGATGGCGATCCCGGTCGCCCGCGACCAGCTGATTTCGTACCTCGAAGAGGGACGCGGCGACATCGCCGCCGCCTCCCTCACGATCACCCCTGAACGGGCGAAAGAGGTTGATTTTTCGCTGCCGGTCTACGACAACGTCAGCGAACTCGTGGTCACCGGGCCGGGCTCGCCGGCCATCGCGACCCTGGACGACCTGGCCGGGAAAGAGGTGTTTGTCAGGGCGTCCAGCAGCTACCACGAGAGTCTCGGAAAGCTCAACGCGACATTCCGGCAGCGCGGGCTCGAGGAGATCGTCATCACCCCGGTGAGCGAATACCTGGAGACCGAGGACCTCCTCGAGATGGTCAACGCCGGCCTGCTCGGGATCACCATCGCCGACGACTACCTGGCGAACTTCTGGGCGCAGGTGTTTCCGGACCTCGTCGTGCACACCGACGTTGCAGTCGGCACCGGCCAGAAATTAGGTTGGGCGATCCGACGCGATGCGACCGGCCTCAAGGCCCAGGTCGATCAGTTCGTCAAGGCCAATCGGGACGGCACACTGCTCGGCAACATGCTGATAAAGCGCTATCTGGAGAACACGAAATTCGTCAAGAACGCCCTCGCGGACGGCGAGCGCCGCAAGCTCCAGACGGTTGTCGACCTGTTCCGCAAATACAGCGATCAATACGACTTCGACTATCTGATGGTGGCCGCCCAGGGCTATCAGGAGTCGGGGCTGGACCAGACCGTCGTCAGCCCGGTGGGCGCCCTCGGTATCATGCAGGTGATGCCGACGACCGCGGCCGACAAGTCGGTCGGCATTCCCGATATTTCGACCCCCGACAACAACATCCACGCCGGCACCAAGTACCTCCGCTACGTCGTCGACAACTTTTTTGACGACCCCGCCATCGATCAGGTCAATCGCACCCTCTTCGCTTTCGCCTCCTACAACGCGGGGCCGAACCGCATCCAGAGGCTGCGCGGCGAGGCCGCGGGCATGGGATTCGACCCCAATATCTGGTTCGGAAACGTCGAGGTGGTGGTGGCCAAAGACGTGGGCCGCGAACCCGTGCAGTACGTCAGCAATATCTACAAGTACTACACGGTGTACAGCATGTTGCAGGATCAAAGAGAGATCAAGCAGGAGCTGAAGGACGGGATGAAGGACGGGAACTGAGTGCGGTCAGACAGAAGAAACGGGGGGAAGTGATGAACCGAAACCGTTCGCACAAACCAACGAACCGGACCGGGATGATCGAACGGAGATTGATCCTGGCGGTCACGCTCCTTATCGCATTGACCTCGGCCTGCGCTTCAGTCCCCAAACGCCAGCCCTTGCCTGAAACACTTGCATCCCAGGCAAGTGTACCGGGAGGTGAAAGGGCGCGGCAGTGGGGAGACATGGAACCGGTGTGGGCCGAGAGATGGTTTGCGATGTCGGACGAAGAGACCCAGGAGCTTCTCGGCGGGATCATCGGCCACCGGCATCACTACCTCGCGGTCTCCGGTGGCGGCGCCAACGGCGCGTACGGGGCCGGTCTGTTGTGTGGATGGACCGAAGCCGGGACGCGGCCGGAGTTCACCCTGGTCACCGGTATCAGCACCGGCGCGTTGATCGCCCCCTTCGCCTTCCTCGGGCCCGACTACGACCACGTCCTGCGCACCTTTTACACGTCGACATCGACCAAGGACGTCGTCAAGAAGCGGAGCATCTTCAATATTCTAACCAGCGATGCCGCGGCCAGCAGCAAACCGCTGCAGGGGTTGATCGCCCAGGTCTTCACCCAGGAGGTGATGGAGGCCGTCGCCGCCGAACACCGGAAGGGCCGGCGCCTGCTCATCGGCAC
This sequence comes from Candidatus Sulfomarinibacteraceae bacterium, assembly GCA_963741385.1. Classification (GTDB taxonomy): domain Bacteria; phylum Acidobacteriota; class Thermoanaerobaculia; order Thermoanaerobaculales; family Sulfomarinibacteraceae; genus Sulfomarinibacter. The sequence continues at coordinate 1,478,253 of CAVUHO010000010.1, read as the reverse complement.
CACCAACATGGACGCGAACCGGCCGGTGAGTTGGAACATCGGGTACATCGCCGCGAGCGGTGATCCCCGCGCCCTGGAACTGATCCGTCAGGTGTTGCTCGCCTCGGCCTCGATTCCGGGGGCCTTCCCACCGGTACTGATCGGGGTCGAGGCCGCCGGCCGGATGTACGACGAGATGCACGTCGATGGCGGGGCCACTGCCCAGGTTTTCGTCTATCCCGCAGGCATCGACTGGGAGCGCGTCCTGGAAAAGCTCGAGGTGCCGGAGATGCCGGACCTCTACGTGATCCGCAACTCGATGCTGGCGCCGGAGTACGAGGAGGTCGAGAACAAGATCTTCGCCATCGTCGGACGATCCGTGTCATCCATGATCCGCACCCAGGGGATCGGCAACATGTACGAGATCTACCTGCTGACCAAACGGGACGGTCTGAACTATCACCTCGCCTATATCCCAGACAGCTTTAAGGAAGAACCCAAGGAGGCGTTCGACCCGTTCTACATGAAACACCTCTTCGACCTCGGGTTCGAGAAAGCGAAGAACGGTTATCCCTGGGACACCGTGCCGCCAGGGTATGACCCCGAGGCTGAAATGGGCACGGAGGACTGACCAGGGTCACCTGAACATCGGCAACATCAAGAACGCCTTGGTGACCGCCGCGTTGGCGAGATCGACGAAGAACGAACCTGCCAGGGTAATGGTCAGAAACGCCTTCGCCGAGGGACCGTACCGGGCCGTGACCTCGTCCATGGTGGCGAAGGCCACCGGCATCGAGGCGAGGCCGAAACCCATGAAACCACCCGTCGTGACGGCTGCGTCGTAGTCCCGGCCCAGCACCCGAAAGAGAATGACCAACGCGATGATGCCCGAGACCGCGACCTGAAGGGCGACGTTGAGCAGAAGCGGTCCCATGATCGGAAGCACCACCCACAGCTGCAGGCCCATCAGGCTCAGGGCGAGGAACAGCTGCAGCGCCAAAGCACCGCCGCGGTCGACGGGCGCAAACGATGTCTTCTTCCCGAACATGTCGCCGATGTTCGCGATCAGCACCCCCGCCAGCATCGCGGTCAGAAAACCCGGCAGGACGACGGCGGCGGACCGCGCCCAGTCGTTGAGCCAGCCGCCGATCGCGACCGCCACCAGGACCAGGAGCAGAGACCCCACGATCTGCATCTGACTGGCAGCCTCGATTCTCCCTTTCCTGGTCTCGGCCGCCCCTTTCCAGGGAACGCCGGTGGCGGCTTCGCCTGAACTCAGGCGGTGTTTCCGGACCAGCCATCCCGTCAAGAACGGCACCACAAGAGCACCGGCCAGGGTTGCCAGGGTCGCCGAGCCCAGAGCCACCTCCGCGGCCTGTGGGAGGCCCATGGCGGTGGCCTCCTTGGCCCACGCGATCGCTGTTCCGGGTCCGCCGACAAAGGACAGGCCCCCGATCAGGAGACCGTAGAACGGGTGGGCGCCGCGAATAAGGGCGATGCCGATCCCCACCAGATTCTGCAGCACCAGGAGGACCACCGTGAAAGCGCACACCACCGCCACGGCCCGTCCGCCGGCCTTGAGCGCCGAGATCTTCGCCGACAGACCGACGGTGGTGAAAGAAGACCAGGAGCAGAACATCCCTCGCTTCGGTGGCGAACACGAACTCGACGCCGAAGGAGATCCTGACGACGGCCACGAGCAGGGCCACCAGGACACCCCCCGTCACCGAGATCGGCAGGCCGAGCCGTTTGACGCCGGGGACCTTCGACGTCACCAACGCACCGGTGACGAGGGCCAACAAACCCACGATCAGCGTGTCAAGCTCATTCAGTGCCAGGACCTGCTCCATAGGCCTCGCTTTCCGACCTCAGCGTTGTCTGTCGATGAAGATAGAGGATTCAATCCTCATGTGACAAGCCCCGGGTAATCGGGACATCAGACGCCGAACATTGCCGCCCGCAGATGACGCAGAAAGGGCTGTCGTGCATTGCGCGGCATTGGTGGTCCGACGGAATACAACGCGAAGACGCAAAGGCGCAGAGACGCAAAGAATTCATACCGGCTTTTCCGCCGGTCACTCCCGGCAACCTCCTTCACTCAGGAATCGCCCCTTTGCGTCTCTGCGCCTTTGCGTTGAATTCCTGATTGCCTGGCTTTGTGAAGCCTTTGTGTCTTCGTGTCTTCGTGGTTGCGACGGCGTGATGGATCTGCGTCCTTCGGCGTGATCTGCGGACAATATTGACGGCGACCCTTACAGCGAATCCGCCAGCAGCTCCGCAACGTCCCTGACCTCGAGCGAGAGGTCCATCGTTTTCACCGAGTCCTCGAACATCTGCAGACAGTAGGGGCAGGCGACCGCCAGGATGTCGGCGCCGGTGGCGGCGGCCTGGGCGACGCGGATGTCCGACAGCCGCTCGCCTTGGCGGCCTGGACCCTGAATCGGGTTGCTCGGGACACGCCAGACAACTGTGATTCTTGAGCATCACATCCACGGCTGAACTGGATCCCCGTCTGCCATTGAATCAAGCCATGCTTCCGAGAACCCTCGTCGCCCGCCTGCAGCAGCAGGCAGAAGCCCACCCGGTGGCCTGCCTCCCCGGGCCCGCCAGTCGGGCAAAACGACTCCGGCGTGGCGCTGCTTCGGGAGTTTCAGCTCTCTGTCCCTCAAGGACCTGCAGACGCGAGAGGAGGCGGTGAAGGACCGGTGGGTAGTCCTCCGCCGGCTCGAAGTTTCACGCGGGGGGACCCTCGACCAGGTGCAACGGGCCGCCGGCGACGTCTTCGACACTGCTGGTTCGGTCCCGATCCCCGCCGGGCTGAATCCGGAGGGGTTCTTCGCAGACGAGCTGCGGGCCCGCCCTGCCCGGGGCCGCGGCGGCCTGAGGTCCCAGCGCGCCCGGCGGCTCCAACCGTCGCGGCATTGCCATGGCACGGTCCGGGCGCGGGACGTCGACCGCTGCCTCCACTACCGACCTGCACCCCCAGACGGGGGTTTCCGACGGAGGGTCTCGGACGGCCGCTCGCCGAAGCACGCCTTGTAGGCCCGGGAGAAATCGCCGAAGTGCCAGAATCCACAGTTCAGGGCCTCTGCCGAGATCGTGGTCGATCCGTGGGTTGCTGCCAGGAGCGCCCGCCGCACCCGATGCAGCCTGAGCCGGATCAGATAGGCCATCGGCGCCAACCCCATGGTCTCTTTGAACGCGTACTCCAAGGTGCGCTCGCTCATCCCTGCGGCCCTGCACAGATCGCTCACGTAGATCGTCTCGCAATCCTGAGACAGGGCGAACTCCTCGGCGGCCTTGACGATCAGGCTTCGATCCCGTCGCCTGCGGTCGTCTCGGTCGGGCTCAAAGTCCCTGGCCTCGCCGAGGGTCGAGAGGAGCGTCTCGAGAAGTTCGGCGCGGGCGGCAATGCGCTCCCGCCTCGACTCGTCGAACAGGGTCGGTTGGCGTGCGGCGAGATCCACCAACCGCTTCCCCCAATTGAAGAGCTGGCGCCCTCTCTGCTCTCTCACCCGCAGCAGCTCGACTCCGTGCGGCAGACGGAAATCACCCTCGCGTTGACGGGCCGCGAGGTGCATCCGGATTTCCTGCGGCGGAATGAAAAATGAGACGTCATTCCACTCGGCGTCGACGACGAACCTGGCTTCCGCTCCCGGCTCCGCAGCCAGCACCAGGCCCGGGCGGACCGGCAGCCCGTTCACCGTTCCTCTGACGCGGGGCCCGAACGCGACGTAGGCGATCAGGTCCTTGGAGACGCTCGTGTGGGCCCGCACGCGGAGGCTGGTCGAATGGAAAACCACCGCGGAGTCCTCGAGGCGGACGATGACTCGTCGCGCCCGAAAGGGCACGGCCCCGAGCTGCACAACCTCCTGATCGATCAGCTCGATGCCCGCGCCGACCGCCGTGGGGTCGTCAAGCTCGGTCACCGTGACGGATGGGCCGGTGTGGGAGGTGTCCAGAGAGGTCTTCTTCACTTTCTGCGGAATTCCGATAGACGGCCCCCGAGAACAGGCTGAAACTCCGGCTGGCGAAGCTCGGGATGGCAGCGCTGGCGTCGGTCCTGCATCGCAGGAGAGGCCTGAGGGGGATCTTACCCTACGGCAAAGAGAAAGTGGCAGCGCCTGAACCGAAGATCCGGGACGCGGCACCGGTGCACCGAACGGAGCGCGCGGTCACCAGGCATCAGGACGGCGCATGGCGCGCGTCGTTTCGAATTTCGAGCGTGCGTGCCGGCGATTTCGCTCCGATCCCGCCGATGCACCGTGGAACGTGGCGAGGGAACCCGAAGCAATCTGTTTTACCTCGTCGGAGCGAGAAGTATCGACGTGGAGTCCAGAGAGCGTCAAGGAGGAAGAACTGCAATGGCGACCATGCTTCAGCGCGTGATATCCACCATCGCCGGGGTGCCGGGCACGCCCGGCGTCCGGCTGCGAGCAGTGACCATCATCGTCGCAGTCGCGGCGCTCGCCGCGCCTGCCGTCGGGTCTGCCGGGGACACTCCCCGACCGCCGAACATCGTCATCATCCTCGGCGACGACATGGGCTTCTCCGACATGGGCTCCTTCGGGAGCGAGATCGCGACGCCGAACCTCGACTCGCTGGCGGAGCAGGGGGTCCGCTTCACCAACTTCTACACGCACGCGAGCTGCTCGCCCACGCGATCGATGCTGCTCAGCGGCGTGGACACGCACCTCAACGGCCTCGGCAGCATGAGCGAGTTTACGGCGCCGAACCAGGTGGGCATCGACGGCTACGAGGGCGACCTCAACGACCGAGTGGTCACGCTGCCGCAACTGCTGAAGGACGCCGGCTACCACACCTACATGGTCGGCAAGTGGCACCTGGGCAAGGAGCCCGACAAGATCCCGGCAGCCCGAGGCTTCGAGCGCGACTTCACGCTCCTCGACGGGATGGGAAGCTACTGGGACATGTGGAACTTCTCGGCCGCCAATCCCGTGTCGCTCTACACCGAGGACGGGCACTACCTGCGGAGCCTACCCAAGGACTTCTACGCGACCAAGACCTACACCGACAAGATGATCTCCTTCATCGACGCCAACCACGGCGACGGCAAGCCCTTCTTCGCGTACGTCTCCCACCAGGCGCCGCACGAACCATACCACCTGCCCAGGGAGTGGCGCGACCGTCACGTCGGGGAGTACGACACGGGCTGGGACGCGGTGCGGCAGGAACGGCTGGCACGGCAGGTCGAGCTCGGCATCATGCCGGCGGGCACCCAGCTCGCCGAGCGGATGTGGTTCGTGCCCGACCCCGTCCTGCTGGCCCCGGCCGCTCGCGCGTTCTTGGGCAAGAAGATGGAGATCTACGCCGGCCTGGTGGAGAACCTGGACTACCACGTCGGGCGGCTGATCGACCACCTCAAGGAGATCGGCGAGTACGACAACACGATCTTCATCGTCTTCGGCGACAACGGCGCCGAAGGGAACGACCTCCACGCAATGATCGCGGGCTCGCCCGGCTCGCGCGACTATCTCTTCGCGGCCGTGCACTGGTCAAGAAACCATCCCAACGAGTGGGGTGACCCCGGCTCCTGGCTCGCCTACGGGCCCGCCTGGGCCCAGGTCTCGGTGACCCCCTTCAGCCAGTACAAGGCGTGGCTCGCGGAGGGCGGCATCCGCAACGCGCTCATCGTCAGCGGCCCCCCGGTCAAGCGACCCGCGGGGAGCATCAACAACGGACTGATGTCTGTCGCGGACATCATGCCGACGCTGCTCGAGCTGGCAGGCACCAGCTATCCGAGCACCTACAACGGGAAAGACGTACCGCCGGCCCTGGGCAAGTCCTGGGTCCCCATGCTCGCGAGCCAGATCGAGTCGCCCCGGACCGACCGGGACGTCCTCGGCTGGGAGGTCTTCGGCAACCGCGCCATCCGGCAGGGAAGCTGGAAGCTGCGCTGGGAGTACGAGCCCCTCGGCAGCGGGGACTGGGAGCTCTTCGACCTCGCGTCGGACCCCGGCGAGCTGAAGGACCTGGCCGCGGAGCGCCCCGACAAGCTTCGGGAGATGGTCGCGCTCTGGGACGACTACGCCAGGACGAACAACGTGGTCCTGCCCAATCGCTCGCCCTTCGAGACGCTCGCGGACCAGCTCCCGCCGCGCGTTCCGGTCCAGGCCGGCTATCCGCCGCTCAACCTCAAGCAGCAGTTCGTGCCGCCGCCGGACATGGTGGCCGATCCCAAGAAATGAACGCTGCAACCAATCCGCGCGAACGCGAAGGAGCTCACGACATGAACGACAACACCAGTTCGAGAAGGACGGGCGGGCGATTGGCGCTCGCACTCGCGGCAGTGCTCGCCATCGGCGCTCTGTGTCCGACGTCGGCTTCTGCACAGGTTCCGCCGCGCTTCTATTGGAAGACCCTGTCGGGCGCGAATGCCGTACCGGTCATCGTCAACTCGATCAGCGGCAACACGAACCCCTTCGATCCAGCCCACATCGTGTCGCCGGGCGCCGACCTCGAAGCCACCATGGCCATCGCGGGTTATGCGCGCACCTTTTCACTGTTCGACCGCGCGGCGATGGCCGCGGTTCTGATGCCCATGGGGCGCATCTCCGGCCAGGTCACCGCCGGCGCCGTGTCGGCCACGCAGTCGGCCCGCGGCTTCGGCGACCCGACGATCGAGCTCAACGTCAACCTGATCGGCCCGCCGGCGCAGAAGAACCTGGTCGACGCCCTGCGCTACGAGCCGGGCTTCTCGCTCGACGTGATCGTCGACCTGGCGGTGCCGATCGGCGAGTACGACGACACCCGGCAGCTGAACCTCGGCCAGAACCGGTGGTACGGGCGCGTCGGAGCGCCCATCGTCTGGCAGCTCGGCCCGTGGGTGCCGGGCCGGCGCACGACCCTGGAGTTCCTGCCCGCGGTGTGGTTGTTCGGAGCGAACGACAACTACGTCGGGCAGACCCTGGAGACCGATCCGATGTTCCAGGTCGACGCGCACCTGACGCGCGACTTCACCGAAAGCCTCTGGGGATCGCTCGACGGGGCGTGGTACACGGGCGGCCAGGCGAGCATCGACGGCGTCGAGGGCGAGAAGCTCGACAACCTGGGGGTCGGCCTCACCCTCGGCTACCAGATCAACGACAACCTGGCCCTGACCTTCGGCTACAAGTCGACCATCAGCGACAGCGGTCCGGGCGACCTCCAGATGGACGGTTTCATGATCTCACTGGTGTCGGGTTGGCACCAGATCATTGAAGGAGCACGCCGGCTGCACGGCGCAGAATAACTTCGCCTTCCTCCCGGCGTTGGAGCACCCGCCCGATGAAACACCCGGATGCCCGCTCGACACCGGCCCGATCCGTCTCGCGGGCGGTGACCCGCCGTGAGCAGTGCTCCCACCGATGCGTGAACATCGACGAACGAAGAAAGGACATGACCGTGAGAAACAGGGGCTCCCATCACCTCCCCGTCAGCGTGCTCGTGACCGTGCTCGCCATGGCCGGCTGCACTCATATCGGACCCACCACCGTCGCCGTCGACCGCTTCGACTACAGTACAGCGATCGCCGACTCGTGGAAGCAGCAGACGCTGCTCAACATCGTCAAGCTCCGCTACATGGATTTGCCGGTGTTCGTGGACGTGGCGAACATCGTCAGCGGCTACTCCCTGCAGACCGGGGTCAGCGCCACCGGCGTTCTCTCGTCCCCAAGGGCCGTGCAGGGCGACTACGCGTCGATCGGCGGCCAGGCCGTCTACACCGACCGGCCGACCATCACCTACGTGCCCATGACCGGGGAGAAGTTCCTGCACGGGCTGATCACGCCGATCGACCCGAAGCGGATCTTCTTCATGCTCCAGACCGGCTTTGCCGCCGACTTCATCCTCGGGCTGACGGTCGAGTCGCTCAACGGGGTGCGCAATCGCTCGGCGACGGGCGGCGTGATCCGGGAAACGGACCCGGAGTTCATGCGCGCCCTCGAGCTGATTCGCGACATGCAGGCGTTTGGAGCCTTCGGTATGAGGGTCGAGGAGGACGAGGCCAAGGGTTCGACCGCCGTGGTGTTCTTCCGCCGTGACGACGTGCCCGCCGACATCGCCGCCAAGGGGGCGGAGGTCCGGCGGTTGCTCAAGCTGGCGCCGGATGGGCAGCGCTTCGTGCTGACCTACTCGCCGGTCCGTGGGGCAGACACCGAGCTTGCCGTCAACAGCCGGTCCATGCTGCAGATCCTCACCGCATTTGCGAGCTACGTGGACGTGCCCGCGGCACATCTGGAGGACCGCAGCGCGGTGCCCCAGCTCGCGGTTACAGCCGGAGAGCGCTCGCACGGCGTGGTCCACATCCACAGCGGCACCCGGGAGCCCACGAACGCCTACGCCGCCGTCCGCTACCGCGAGCATTGGTTCTGGATCGACGACGGCGACCTGCAGACCAAGCGAGCGCTGACGGCCGTCATGTTCTTCTTCACCCTCGCCGAGACCGGCGCGGGCGAAAACCTGCCGCTGGTCACCATCCCGGCACAGTGAGCGGGGGCGTGCCGGGCGGCGGCGGCGAAGGCCTCGACCGCCTCGCGCAGCCCGGAGGGGTCGAGCGGATCGTGAGAGGACGACCCGGCCGCGCAGGGCAGGAGGCTGGGGCCGACCGCCGTTCAGCCGCCGGCTTTCCGGTTTCGGGCCCGGCGTTGATGGAGGCGTCGCAGCACGCAGTGCCGGCGAAGCCGAAGCTTACAGCGCCTCGGCCAGCAGCTCCGCAACGTCGCGGACCTCGAGTGAGAGGTCCATGGTCTTGACCGAGTCCTCGAACATCTGCAGACAGTAGGGGCACGCGACGGCGAGGATGTCGGCGCCGGTGGCGGCCGCCTGTTGGACGCGGATGTCCGACAGGCGCTCGCCCTTGGCGCGCTCGATCCACATCCCGCCCGAACCACCACCGCAGCACAGGCTGTACTCGCGCGAGTAGTGCGGGATCTCGAGGAGCTCGAGATCGGGGATGCTCGACAGCACCGCGCGCGGTTCGTCGTAGATGCCGCTCGCCCGCCCCAGGGTGCAGGGGTCGTGGTAGACGACCTTCTTGCCGAGAGGTTTCGTTGGCGTCAGCCGCTGCTTGGCGATGAGCTCGGCGAAGAGCTGGGTCTGGTGCACGGCCGAAAACGTGGCGTCGAACTCGGAGTACTCTTTTTTGAAGGTCAGGAGACAGTGCGGTGAAGTGCAGACGCTCTTGCGGACGCCGGCCTCTGCGTAGACCGATGCGTTGGCGCCCGCCACCTCCTGGAAGACCTCTTCAGCGCCGACCCGGCGGATGGCCTCGCCGCAGCAGGACTCGGCGTCGCCGAGGATGCCGAAGGTCACCCCGGCCGTCCTCAGCACGTTGACAGTGGCCACGGCCACCTTTTTGGCGCGCGGGTCGTACGCCGGGGTGCAGCAGGGCGAGTAGAGGTAGTCCATGTCGGGGGTGAAGGCCTGGACCTCCAGCGCCTCGGCCCACTGGCCGCGGTTTTCGCGTGGTTCGCCGAAGGGGTTGCCGGAGCTGGCGATGCGGCCGACCGAGTCGGCGAGCTGCGACGGGTAGGACCCGTACTCGACCAGGATGCGGCGGATCCCGCGCATGATGGTCGGCATCGAGACATCGTGCGGGCACCAGGTGGAGCAAGACTCGCAGCCCACGCAGCGGTAGACCTCCTCGACCTCGCGCTCGATCTGCTCGGCGTCCTCCGAGGTCATGATGGCCCCGAACTTCACCGACTGCGGCGTCCGGTAGACCGGAAAGAGCACGGTCTCCACGTGCGACCACGGGCAGACCGCCATGCACTTGCCGCACTGGTAGCACTTGTAGGCGTCGGTCCCGCCCATGTCGAGGATGGCGTCGCGGATGTCCCAATCAGGTCTGACTCTGGCGTCCATCAGTAATCCTTTGGCAGCTCGTTGAGCTCCGCCCAGGTCACGACCGGCCCGTCCTTGCACACCGAGAAGGGGCCGACGTAGCAACGGCCGCAGTGGCCGATGCCGCATTTCATCTTGTTCTCGAGCGTGGTCACCACCTGCTCCGGCTGGTAGCCGGTCTTGCCCAGACTCAGGAAAAGGTAGTGGAGCATCACCGGCGGTCCGCAGGCGATGACAATACGATTGGCGGGGTCGAGGGCGAGCTGTTCGAAGACGTTGGGCAGAAGGCCGACCTCGCCATCCCAGCCCTCGCCCTCGCCGCCGGGATCGACCGTGCGGACCACCCGCACCCCCTCGACCTCCTGCCAGCTCGGCATCTCCTCTTTGTAGACCATGTCGGCGACGGTGCGCGACCCGTTGAGGATCACGATGTCGCCGAACTCGGCCTTGCGGTCGATGGCCGCCAGCATGGCCGACCGCAGCGCCGCCATCCCAATCCCGCCGCCGATGAAGACCAGGCTCTTGCCGCGCCAGTCGTCGAGCGGGAAGTGGTTGCCGTAGGGGCCGCGGAAACCGAGGGTCTGGCCCTCCGACATGGCGCGCAGCGCGTTCGTCACCTTGCCAATGGCGCGGAAGGTGCACTCGATGGTCGGGGGCTCGCCGCTGCCGTTGGGGTGCCACGGCTTGTTGGCGATGGCGAAGACCGACTCGCCGGCGCCGAAGACCGTGAACTGGCCGAACTGGCCCGGCTGCCAGCCGCCGAACCCGCTCGCCTCGGCGTCGTCGATGAACTGCAGCCTGAGCGTGCGGACGTCGCGGGTCTCGTCTGCGAAGCCCGCGATTCGCATGAGGTTCGGGTGGTAGGGGTTGGGGGAGATCTCAGCGAGCTGCATCTGCACCCTCCTGCTCGATGGCGGCGGCCGCCGCGGTCACGATCTCGCCGATGTCGAGGCCCGCCGGACACAAGGCGACACAGCGGCCGCAGCCGACACAGCGGAAGTGATCCTCGCCCTCGCCGGTGAATGAGAACTTGTGCAGCACCCGCTGGCGGTAGCGTTCACCGCGGGTTGCGCGCGGATTGTGGCCCGAGGCGTGGAGGGTGAAGAGGCCGAAGGTGCAGGCGTCCCACGAACGGCACTGCTCGCCGCACCACGCGTTGGCGTCGTGGTTCATGTCGAAGCACGAGCAGGACGGGCAGACGTAGGCGCAGATGCTGCAGCCCAGGCAGTGCTCGGCGAGCCGGTCCCACGACGGGCTTTCGAAGCCCGCCTCGAGGAGCTCAGACCACTCGTGCTGGATGGGGTTGCGGGCAATCTGTTCAGAGACCGCTTTCTCGAGCTCGGCCGGCCGGCCGAGTTCCTTCTTCCCAGCCTTGTTCCACGATGCGGCGGCCTCGCCCACCAGCGCCTCGCCCTTGTCGGTGAACGGCGTCAGAAGCCAGTTCTCGTCACCGAGGGGCAGGAGCTGCAGGTCCGCACCCTCCGCGCCCACCGGCGAACCGCCGACGGCGGTGCAGAAGCACTCGGGATCTGCTGCCGCACAGCCCGCGGCCACGACCGTCGTGGCCGCGCGGCGGGCGGCGTACAGGGGGTCCTTGGTGCCGCTGAGGAAGATCTCGTCGAGCCGCGCGAGGCCTGAGGCGTCGCAGCTGCGGACGCCGAACAGGACCTGCGGCCGCTCCGGTCCTGCCGGGTCCTCGATGACGATGGCTTCGCCCTTGAAGGTGTAGCGGTAGAGCGCCTCTGAGCGCGGAAAGAGGAACTCCTTGGGCGACCACCGGGTCTTGCCGCGGGGCTCGACGACGGCATGCTCAGCGGCGGCGATGGGACGGAACAGGGTCAACCCGTCCTCCGCCACCGGCGCCACCACCGTACGGTCGCCGTCGATCAGGCTTTGCAGCCAGGCCCGCATTTCGGTCTCGCTCAGCACCCACGCCGTGCGGTCCATCAGGAACTCCTCACAGGATGAACTCCTCTGCGTCTTCCATCCGGAAGTCGACCAGCGCCGACTTGTGCTCGGGGTCGAGCCCGGCGGCGCCGAACTGGCGCTCGACCTCGAGCGCCAGCTTGCGGTTGATGAGATCGAGGCGGATGTCCGCCGGGCACACCCGCGCGCACTCGTCGCAGCCCGAGCAGCGGCCGGCGAGGTGGATCGCACGGATCACGTTCCAGGCGCCGTTGCCACGCTCGTCGATGGTGGTGGGCACCCACTGCGGGCGGTGTTTGTCGGCGATGCACGAGGAGCAGTAGCAGAGCGGGCACGCCGCGCGGCAGGCGTAGCAGCGCAGGCAGCGGCCGAACTGGCGCTGCCAGAACCGCCACCGCTCGTCGGCCGGCAACGATTCCAGGTGGGCGATCTGCCGGTCGCGCGCGTCCTCGGTCTCGGCCGGGGCGTCCGCCGGATCGGCGCAGCTTTCGCGAATACCGTCGACGGTCACCACCAGGTCGCAGATCGGGTGCGGCGCGCCCGAGCACGACAGACACTTGTCGGCGAGCGCGTCACCGGAGGGTCGCACGCCCGGACACTGGACCCCGATGAGCCGCACCTGGTCGCGGCTGATCTGACCCTCGCGGATGAGGCCGGTGACCGCGCCGAGGTCGCAGGTCTTGACCACCAGTGCGATCTTGTCCGCCTTTTCCAGCGCCGTCTTCGCGTAGGCCGCAAGGTTGTTGACGCAGCCGGGGCCCCAGTCGAGCTGCTGACAGTCGGCCGCAGCGCTCACCATCACCGGCGTCATGCGCCCCGGCAACGAGCCGGCCCGGTAGCCCACCACCACACCAACGCGCTCGTTGTTCAGGAGCTCCGACGCGGCTGCACGCAGGTTGGTGCGCAGGGCTTCGGAGTCGGCATCGGAAAGCTCGGCAGGTCCGCCGCCCTCCGCCGACGGCAGCTCGGGGCCGTCCCAGGCATCGGCCGCGGTGAAACGCGGCAACGGACCGGCCTCGGTGACCGCCGCGGTCACGTCCTTGACCACCCGCGCCCACTTGTGGCCCTCCGCTGCCGACACCCACGCGAAGTGCAGCCGTTTGAGATCGACGCCGAGAAAGTCCAACAGCGAGCGGAAGATGGTGAAGCGGCGGCGCGCCACCAGATTGCCCTGCACGTAGTGGCAGTCGCCGGGGTGGCAGCCCGACACCAGGACGCCGTCGGCCCCCTGCTCGAAGGCGCGCAGGATCATCAGCGGGCTCATCCGCCCGGTACAGGGAAAGCGGACCATGCGGACGTTGGCCGGGTACTCGAGGCGGGTCGTCCCCGCCATGTCGGCGCCGGCGTAGGTGCACCAGTTGCAGACCAGGGCCACGATCTGGGGCTGCCAGCCGTCGGGGACGGCGGCCGCGCCCGAGTGTCGGACAGTGGAGGTTTGCGCGTCGCTCATCGTCCCAGCACCTCCGGCAGCCGTCCCAACGCCCCGAGCTGGGCAAAGACCTGCTCGTCTGAGTAGCCCGCGACATCGATGAAGCCCCCTCGGCAGGTCACGGCGCACAACCCGCACCCCTCACACATGGCGGGGTTCGACCACGCCACCATGCGGAGGAGATTGCCGTCGCGGTCACGTATCTCCTGCTTTTCGATGGCGCCGTAGGGGCAGACCTGGAAGCACTCGAAGCAGCCCGCGCAGGCGGCCTGGTTGACCTGCGCGGTGGTGGGGTCGCGCTCGAGAAACTCGTGCGACAGCAGCTCCATGCCCTTGGAAGCCGCCGCCGAGGCCTGCGACACGGTGTCGGGGATGTCCTTTGGCGCCTGCGCGGCGCCGGCGAGGAAGATACCGGCGGTCAATGTCTCCACCGGGCGCAGCTTGGGGTGGGCCTCCTTGAGGAAGCCGTGCTCGTCGGTTGCGATCCGCAGGGTGCTCGCGATCTTGCCGTGATCGGTGGGCTCCATGGCCGTCGCCAGCACCACCATGTCGGCGTTGATCTCGACCTGCTTGCCGGACAGGGTGTCGACGCCGAGGACCTTGAGCTTGCCGTCCTCTTCGTAGACCTGGCTGACCCGGCCGCGGATGTACATCACCCGCTCTTCTTCCATCGCCCGGTGGACGAACTCCTCGTAACCCTTGCCGCCGGCGCGGATGTCCATGTAGAAGATGAAGGCGCGCGAGTCCGGCACCTTGTGGCGCAGCAGCAGGGCGTGTTTGGCGGTGTACATGCAGCACACGCGCGAACAATAGGGCACCCCGTGTTTGGGATTGCGCGAGCCCACGCACTGGATGAAGACCACGTCCTTCGGCTCGGCACCGTCCGACGGCCGCCGCACCTCGCCCTCGGTGGGCCCCGAGGCCGACAGCATGCGTTCGAACTCGAGACCGTCCATGACGTCGGGAAGGACGCCGTAGCCGCACTCCTTAGCCTGCTGGCCGATCTGCAGATTGAAGCCGGTGGCGACGACAATGGCGCCGACCTGGCGCTCGACGATTTCGGGCTGCATGTCGAAGTTGATGGCCTGGGGCTTGCAGACCTCATCGCACTTGACGCACGCCAGCACCCTGAAGCCGGTGGGTGACTGCAGGTTGGCGTTGAGGCAGCGGTCGGCGTCGAGAGTATAGGTGGACGGGACAGCCTGCGGGAAGGGGATGTAGATCGCCTTGCGGCTCCTCAGCCCCATGTCGAACTCGTTGCCGCCCGGCGACGGGCAGACCGCGGTGCAGTCGCCGCAGGCGGTGCAGTCCTCGATCTTCACGTAGCGCGGCTTCTTCTTGATGCGGACCGTGAAGTTGCCGACGTAGCCCGACACCTCCTCGACCTCGGAGTAGGTCATGAGCTCGATCAGGGGGTGCCGCAACACCTGCACCATGAGCGGGGTGAGGATGCACTGCGAGCAGTCGAGGGTCGGGAAGGTTTCCGACAGCCGCGACATGTTGCCGCCGAGCGACGGCTCGCGCTCCACCAGCACCACCGGGTGGCCGGAGTTGGCGATGTCGAGCGCGGAGCGGATGCCCGCCACCCCGCCGCCGATCACCAGCGCGCGTTTTGTCACCGGCACCTCGATCGGGTCGAGGGGCTTCGCGCGCTTGACCCGCTCCACTGCTGCAGCCACCGTCTGGCAGGCCTTGGCGGAGGCCTGGACGGGGTCGCGGTGGACCCACGAGCAGTGTTCGCGGATGTTGGCCATTTCCACCAGGTGCGGGTTGAGCCCCGCCTGGGCGGCGGCGGCGCGGAAGGTGGGCTCGTGCAGCTGCGGTGAGCACGCTGCGATCACCACCCGGTCGAGCCCATGCTCGCGGATGGCGTCGATCACCATCTGCTGACCGGGCGCCGAACACATGTAGGGGTAGTGCTCGGTGACCGCAGCCCCCGGGACGTCGTGTGCGAAGTCCACCACCTCCTGCACCTTGACGTTGCGGGCGATGTTCTCGCCGCAGTGACAGACAAACACGCCGACCTTGGCCATGTCAGCTCCCCACCGGCGCGGCCTCATGCTCTTTGGCGCCCTCGGCATAGCTCTCTTCGAAAGCGGCGACTCCGGCGTCGAAGGCCCGCAGGTTGAGCGCTTCGGTGCCCTTGGGAACCGACTCCTCCACCGCCTGACGCATCTTCTCCACCGGCACGATCCGGGTGGCGGCGGCGAAAAAGCCGAGCATGACGATGTTCTGGACGATCGCCCGGCCCAGGTCCTCCGCGATTCGCGTCGACGACACGCCGTAGGACCTCTGGCCCTCCTTTTCCTGGACCTTGACCAGGTCCTTTTCGTACACCAGGATGCCGTCGTCTTTGAGCTCATCGCGGTACTTGTCGTAGCCCTCACCCGACATCACGACGAAAATGTCCGGCCGCCCGATGTAGGGGTAGAGCACTTCGGTGTCGGACACCGCAAGAGTCGTCGAGCAGGCCGAGCCCCGCGCCTCGGGGCCGAAGCTCTGGATCATGGTGGCGTGCATGTCGCCGTTGACCGCGCAGGCGTGGCCGATGATGTGGCCCGCCAGCACCACGCCCTGGCCCCCGAAGCCGGTGATGCGGATTTCCGTTCGGTTCGCTTTACTCATGGATCCACCCTCCCTCCGGCTTCATGGGCACAAAGCGGTCGCCGAGGGTCTTCGTGTAGTGGGCGTGCATCATCTCGAGGAAGGTCGGGCGCTCCTCGTCGAGGAAGTTGCCGCAGATGAAGCGGTCCTGAAAACCGATGTCGAGATCGCGGGTGTCGGCGCCGTGCCGGATCTCCGAGTTGTCGTGGTAGAACTTCATCAGGTCGAGCCCGCTCCCGAGACGGTTGAGCCTCGAGTACAGGGTCGAGCACGGCGCGATCACCTCGATGAAACGGAAGCCCTTGCGCCCGAGCGCGGTGCGAATGCACTTGGTCAAACGGCGGATGTGGAGACAGGTCCAGCGGGAGACGAAGGTGGCGCCGCAGCTCGCCGCCAGGTGGGGCAGGTTGAAGGGGCGCTCGAAGTTGCCGAAGGGCATGGTCGACGACCGCGCCGTTTCGGGCGTCGTGGGCGCGTTCTGGCCGCCGGTCATGCCGTAGATGAAGTTGTTGACCAGAATCACCAGCAGGTCCATGTTGCGGCGCGCGGCGTGGATGAAGTGGTTGCCGCCGATCCCCGACAGGTCGCCGTCCCCCGAGAACACCACCACCTCGAGCTCGGGGCGGCCGAGCTTGAGCCCGGTGGCGAAGGGGATGGCGCGGCCGTGGGTGGCGTGGAATGCGTCCAGGTTCATGTAGCCGGCCACCCGGCCGGTGCAGCCGATGCCGGAGACGATCGCCGTCTTGTCGAGGTCGACGCCGGCTTCACCGAGGGCGGTGGCAAAGCACTTGACGACGGTGCCGATGCCGCAGGTCGGACACCAGATGTGGGGCATCCGGTCCATCCGCAGATACGGCGCAATCGGATGGTCTTCGGGACGGGCCGCGGTTTCTTGGATCTCGGTGCTCATCGGGCAGCCTCCACGATGGCCTTGCAGATCACTTCGGGATTGTGCACGCCGCCACCCCCGTGCCCGACCAGCACGGCCGGCGCCCTGCCTGCCGCACAGCGCTCGACCTCGAGCACCATCTGGCCGTAGTTGATCTCCGGCACGACGAAAGCCTTGACCTTGGCGGCAAGCTCCCGGATCCGCTTCTCGGGGAACGGCCACACCACGACCAGCCGCATGAAGCCGACCTTGACGCCCTGCGCCCGTGCGAGGTCGATGCCGGCGCGGGTGACCCTGGCGGTGATGCCATACGCCACCACCACCACGTCGGCGCCTTCGACCGACTCCTCCTCGTAGCGCACGATCTGGTCGGCGTTGAGCCGGATCTTGTTGATCAGGCGGTGGACGCTCTCTTCCTGGCAGGCGACGGTCATCGCCGGATAGCCGCGCTCGTCGTGGGTCAGACCGGTGGTGTGGAATCGGTAGCCGTCGCCCGCCCGCACCATCTCCGGCACCTGGCTGCCGTTGACCGCATAGGGCAGGTACTCGCCGGGTGGTTTGGCGGTGAGTTTCCGCGGCACCACCTCGATCTCGTCGGCCGGCGGGATCACCACCTTTTCGGTCATGTGGCCGACGCACTCGTCCATCATGAACATCACCGGCACCCGCCAGGTCTCAGCCAGGTTGAAGGCTTCGATGGTGAGGTCGAAGGCCTCCTGGGGCGACTGCGGCGACAGGGCGATGATCTCGTAGTCGCCGTGCGACCCCCACCGCGCCTGCATCATGTCGGCCTGCCCGACCATGGTCGGAAGCCCGGTGGAGGGCCCGCCGCGCTGGACGTTCACCACCACACAGGGCGCCTCCATCATGGTCGCGAGCCCGATGTTCTCCATCATCAGCGAGAAACCCGGCCCCGAGGTGACGGTCATGCACTTGGTGCCGGTCCACACGCCGCCGGCCACCGCCGCCATGCTCGCGAGCTCATCCTCCATCTGGATGAAGGTACCGCCCATCATCGGAAATCGCCGTGAGATGCGCTCCACCACTTCGGTCGAGGGCGTGATCGGGTAGCCGGCAACAAAGCGGCACCCCGCCGCCATCGCGCCCTCTCCGCACGCATAGTCACCATCGAGATAGTGGACGCCAGTCAACACACCGGCTGGATCGGCCTTCAATTGAGACCTCCTTCGGCCGCCGCCTCCGCCTTTTCTGCTGGCACGCAGAAGATCGCGAAGTCGGGGCAGATCATCTCGCACAGATTGCAGTTGACGCACTCGCCGGTCCTGACCACCTCCGGCGGGTGGTAGCCCTTCTTGTTGAAGCCGTCGGACAGGACGAGCACGTCCTTGGGGCAGTACTCCACGCAGAAACCGCACCCCTTGCAGCGGTCCGCGATGATCACAACCCGGCCCACCGGGACCGTGAACTTCCCCACGTCGAGCGGGGTCCGCCAGTTCCTCATCAAGCCCTCCCGGAGCAAGACATTTCGGATTTCGGATTTCGGATTTTGGATTTCCACCCCTGCCACCCCGCAGGCTCACAAACGGCCCGAGTCAGAGTTCCAGGTTTCGATTTGCGAATCTCGACTGTCCGCCCGCTCTCCCCGGTGGCCTTCCGGAAGGCGGTTCGAAAAATCCGAAATCCGAAATCCGAAATCCGAAATTCCGTCATCACGCCTCCACCTCGCCGCGTCGCCGCGGCTTCAGCGCGCACTCACCCTGGAATTTTTCGTATGCACAGTCGGACAGGTAATAGCCCGCACATCGCAGACAGGTCCCGCGAGGGTTTTCGACCCGGGCCAGCATTCCGGAGCACACCTCTTCGAGGAGATCGCACAAGAGCCCGGTCTTCTCCGCACCGAGGTTCTCGATCACCGGCGCCAACCGTGCCGCCTTGTGCCGTTCGTAGTCGCGCACCAACCGCCGGCCCTCGGCGCTGGCCGACAACAGAATCGCGCGGCGGTCCTCGCTCGAGGCCTCACGCGTCACCAAACCGAGCCGCTCGAGCTTGTCGAGGTTCTTGCTGGTGGCGGCAGCCGACACCCCGATCGAACGCGCGAGCTCACCCACCTGGAGTTCGGAGTTGGCAGCGATCAGCTTGAGGAAACAGAACTGCGAGCGGGTCAGACGGTGTCGGCACACCTGCCGCAGGAAGTCTTCCTCGAGGAACTCACGCAACAGTGACCGCAGGACGTGGCCCGAGCGCAGGAACCGGTAGAACTGGTCTTTTGAAGAGGCCAGGTTGGCGAGCTGGTCGGTCGAACTCATGGGTGGGCCACCGATCAAGACCGTTAACCAGAAATAAAATTGACGCCGTTAACAATTTATGTCGTTAAATATAGACGTCAAGCATATTCTTTCATTGTTGTATGAGATTGAGATTGTCCAGAAGCAATTCAAAGCGGCCGGCCGACGGCCCGCCGCTTTGAATTGCTGTTGATGAGGTTTATCGCAGGACGCTACCAATTGCAGCCGGTAGGTTATGCTCGGTCGCCGCTGTTCGATGAGGATCAGTCGGCTGATTTGGAGTCTTCATGCAGTCGTTATCGAGAAAATCCCGGAAGCTCCCCACGATGTTGGTCCTGCTGCTGATCGCAGCTGCGGCCGTTGCCGCGTGGTTTGTGCTGCGGGTCGGTCCCCCGCCCGCCATCACCCTCGACACCGACTGGCCGGCGATCGGCCGCTCCACCCTCGTGACCGCCACCTACAGCGAGCCGACGCAAGGTCTCGGAGCGGTTCGTCTCGAGGTGCAACAGGGCGAGCGGACCGAAATCCTCGGCGAGGAAATCATCGCCGCCGGGTCCCCGCTGCCTTCGTTCCTGGGCGGCGGCGGAACCGCTGAGACCGTCCTCGAAGCGACAGTCGGCACCGACAGCCTGCCCTGGCTCGAAGAGGGCGAGGTGGTGTTGCGGGCGACCGCCAGCCGGTCAGCTGGCTTTCTTCGCCGCCCGCAGCCGACAGTCGTCGAGCTGACGACAATCGTGCGGCGGCGGCCGCCCCGGCTCGAACTGGTCTCCTCCCAGCACTACGCCCGCCAGGGCGGCAGCGGCGCGGTGGTCTACCGGGTCGGCGATACGGTTCTACGGTCCGGGGTCCGCGCCGGCGTCTTCGAGGCCACCGGCTTCCCACTCGAGGGTGGTGGAGCGGACGATCGCTTCGTGCTGTACGCCATACCGTGGAACGTGGATGACGCCGCCGAGGTGCGGCTCTTCGCCGAGGACGACGCCGGCAATCGCACCGAACAGCCGTTTCTCGACCTCTTCAAGACCATACCGCCCAGAACCGACACGATTCAGGTGAGCGACGACTTTCTCGCCCGCGTGGTACCCGCCATCGCCAGCCAAACGCCGGGCTTCGGCGCCACCGGCTCGCTGCTCGACCAGTACCTGGTCATCAACGGCGAACTGCGGGCGCGGGAGCTGGCGCGGGTCGCTGAGCTGGCGCGATCGAGCAAGCCCGCTTTTCTGTGGTCGGGCCCCTTTGTCCAGATGCCGAACACGGCGCTGAAGGCCAACTTCGCGCAGACCCGCACCTATCTCTACAACGGCGAGGTGGTCGACCGCCAGACCCACCTCGGGCTCGATCTCGCGTCGACGGCGAGGGCGCCGGTGCCCGCGCCCAACTCCGGCGTCGTTGTCTTCGCCGGCTGGATGACCCTTTATGGCAACGCCGTCATCATCGACCACGGGTACGGCCTGATGTCGCTGTGCGGCCACATGGCGTCGGTCAGTGTGGCGGCCGGCGACTCCGTCACCAAGGGACAGATCGTCGGCACCAGCGGCGCCACCGGTCTCGCCGGCGGCGACCACCTCCACCTCGAGATCTTCGTTCAGGGCCAGTCGGTCGACCCCCTGGAGTGGCTGGACGCCAAATGGATCCGCGACAACCTGGGGACGAAACTGGCGGTACCGGTCGAATAGAACAAAGGCCATCGGACCCATAGATCGGATGTCTCGGACTGTCATCCCGACCGAGGGCGCGGAGCGACACCCTCCTTTACTGTCATCCCGACCGAGGGCGCGGAGCACACCCTCCTTTACTGTCATCCCGACCGAGGACGCGGAGCGACACCCTCCTTTACTGTCATCCCGACCGAGGAAGCGAAGCGACCGAGCGGAGGGATCTCGGGGACAGCCCAAGGAACGTCATTGGCGGCAACCCCCACCCAGATCCCTCCGCTACGGCCCTCCGGGCCTCCGGTCGGGATGACAGGATGGGGCGGCCCTCGCTCTGGTCGGGATGACAGGATGGGGCGGCCCTCGCTCTGGTCGGGATGACAGGATGGGGCGGCCCTCGCTCTGGTCGGGATGACAGGATGGGGCGGCGCTCGCTTCGGTCGGGATGACAGGATGAGACAGGTCTATCCGTCAGGTTGACGGAAATAAAAAACGGGCGCGGGGGTGAGCCCGTGCCCGCGACGATCCGCTTGCGGCCGGCACGGCCGCACTGCAATTCGCGGTCCGGCCGCGAATTGCTAGCACTTGGGGTAGAAGGCGGTCAACATGTCCTTGGTCGAGGGTGCTGGTTTGCCATCCATCGCCCGTTCTTTGATGGATTCAAGCCGGTCGCTCATGGTCGGCGCCTCGACCTCGTAGAGGACGCCGGTAGTCAAGACGTCCTTTTCACGGGTGTAGGCGATCGCGTTGGCGCGTTTCGACGGATCATGATCTTCCGGTAGCGCCCTCTGCATGGCCTTGAGCCTCTTGAACTCGTCGTCGCCGCGCCAGGTGACGCAGGGCGACATGGCGTTGAGGAACGAAAAGCCACTGTGCTCGATGGCTGCGGTGATGAGTTCGGTCATCCCCTTCATGTCGCCGGAGAAACCGCGGCCGACCCAGGTCGCCCCGGTCGAGATCGCGAGCTCGCATGGGTCCACCGCCGGTTCCGGGTTGCCCCAGAAGGTCGATTTGGTCTTGTCGCCGGTGGGGGTTGTCGGCGCCACCTGGCCTTTGGTGAGACCATAAATCTCGTTGTCCATCAAGATATAGGTGACATCGAGGTTGCGCCGGCAGGCGTGGATGAGGTGGTTGCCGCCGATGGCGAGACCATCGCCGTCACCGCCGACCGCGATCACGGTCAGTTCCGGACGGGCCAACTTGACCCCGGTGGCCAGGGTCAGGGCGCGCCCGTGCACGCCGTTGAAACCATAAGTGGTCACATAACCGGGCAGCCGCGAAGAGCAGCCGATGCCGGAGAGAATCACCGTGTTCCAGGGCTCGATCTGGAGCGCGGCCATCGAGCGATAGAGGGCGTTGAGGACGCCGAAGTCGCCACAGCCGGGGCACCAGACGGGCTTGAGACCGGACTTGTACGCACCGGGTTTGATTTCGGTCTTTGTCGAGGCGCTCATACCAGGACCTCCCGCCGGAGAGCACCCATCTCCAGCACCTTTTGGATCTTGTCTTCGACCTCGCCGACCGTCAGGTTCTTGCCGCCGGAGCGCTTGAACACGAAGGTGCGCGCCTCGGGCAGATCGAGGAAGGTGCGAAGGTACTTGTAGAACTGGGCCGAATAGCTCAGTTCGATGACGATCACGTTGTCGACCGACTTCAGATACTCGTTGAATTCGTGGTAGGGGAAGGGATAGAGGAGCTGCGGGACGAAGGCCGAGACGCGCTCGCCGCGCGCCGTGGCGTTCTGCACCGCCTCCTTGACCGGGCCCTTGGAGGAGCCCCAGCAGATGATGCCGACGTCGGCGTTTTCGGCGCCGTAGCGGCGGAAGAAGCTGTATTTGTCCCGCACCAGACGCAATTTGCGGTAGCGCTTGGCGTTCATCTTTTCGTGGGTCAGGAACATCGAGGTCGGCGTTCCGTCCTCCTTGTGCTCGAGACCGTTGGTCTGATACTCGCCGCCCTTCATTCCCGGCCACGACATCGGAGAGATCCCGGACTTGGTCTCCTTGTAGCGTTTGTACTCTCGCAGGTCGCCCGCCGTCGGCACCTGGCGGCCGATGACCTCGTGGTCGAGGGTCAGCATCGACAGGGTCTCGCGGCGCTGGGCGATGAACTGGTCGGAGAGCACGATCACCGGCACCTGTGCCTCTTCGGCGATGTTGAAGGCCGCCACCGTGGTGTGGAAGCAGTCCTCCACGTCGGCCGGCGCCAACACCACCCGTGGGGCATCGCCGTGGGAGCCCCACAGGGCCTGCCACAAATCCGACTGCTCAGACTTGGTGGGAAGCCCGGTCGAGGGACCGCCGCGCTGGACATCGATGATCACCGCCGGGATCTCGGCCATGGAGGCCAGACCCAGCATCTCGGTCATCAGGGCGAGACCGGGGCCCGAGGTCGCGGTCATGGATTTGACCCCGGCGAAGGAGCCGCCGATCACCGCGCCGATGGCCGCCAGCTCATCCTCGGTCTGCACCAGGTAGCCGCCGACCTCAGGCATCAGCTTGGAAAGCAGGTGAAGCACCTCGGACGAGGGCGTGATCGGGTAGCCCGCGAAGAAACGGCAGCCCGCGTGCAGGGCCGCCACCGCGCACAGCTCGTTGCCCGACATCAGGAGCATGGGCTCACCGGGGGTGTACTGCAGCCGTTTTCCCGACGCCTCGTCCTCGATCTTCGAGGCGTATGCCTTGCCCGCCTCGAAGCCCCTGAGGTTGGCCTCGAGCACTCCCTCTTTCTTCTTGGAGAACTTGTTGGTGATCGCCCGCTCCATCGCTTCCTTCGGCAGGCTGAAGAGTTCGCCGAGCAGGCCGATGGTGACGATGTTCTTGGCCAGCGTGGTTCCTGCCGACTCCTTCGCCAGCTCGATAAACGGCACCGGCACCCAGCGCACCTCCGAAACCGGTCCGAGATCGATTTCGTCGCGCGGGGTTTCATCGGTGGCTTCATAGAGGACGACGGCGCCCTCGGCAACCACGATCTCGCCGCGGAACTGTCCGAAGTCGGCCCAGTTGAAGACCACCAGAACCTGCACCAGATCGCCCTGGGCGTAAATCGGGTTGGCGCTTACACGAACCGTGCACGACGACTCGCCACCGCGGATCTGCGGCCCGTAGGCCTCCACCTTCATCACGTGCAGCCCCTCGGCCGCTCCCGCCTGCGCGATCATGTCGCCCACGGTGATGACGCCGTCACCACCGGAGCCCACGACTGCGATCGTCAAGTCACGTACCGGCATAAAACTTCCTCCCAGATAGGGCGGTTTCGCACCCGCCTCAAGAGATTGTGAACCCTTTCACATCAAATGTCCATGTTCAATTTCGTGCCGTGGACGGCACGAAATTGAGGTTTCAGAGCAGGCCCCTCGAAAATCCTCCGTCGACCGGGAGGGCGATGCCGGTGATGCCAGAGGCCCCGTCGGAGCACAGGAAAGCGACTGCGGCGGCCACCTCTTCCGGCCGCAGGAGCCGGCCGATGGGGGCCATTCTGGCCCAGCTTGTCGAAGACCTGGTCGACCGAGGTTCCCTGCACGCTCCGCCACATTTCGGGCCAGGACGCCGAGACGATCCGTTGCCGTGTAACCGGGGCACACCGTGTTGACGGTCACGCCATCCGCAGCGACCTCGTCGGCGAGGCTTTTGAGATAGCCGGTGACTGCCGCGCGCAGTGCGTTCGACAGCACCAGACCGGGCTGCGGTTGGCGGACAGCGACCGATGTAATGGCCACGAACCGCCCCCAACCGGCCGACCGCATGGCCGGCAGCGTCAGTCCGGCCAGACGCTGCACGGGCAGCAGGAGCAGCTCGCAGGCCGAGGTCAGATCGCCCGCGGTAGCGCTGGTTGCCGGCATCCCCGGCGGTCCCCCGCCGTTGGCGATGACGATTTCCGGCGGCCCGAACACCTCGATGGTTCTCGCCACCACGCGCCGGGGAGCGTCGGGGTCGGTGAAGTCTGCAACGCAACCCTCGGCGGCGCCGGAACCGAGTTCGCGGAGCGCATCGACCGCAGCCGAAACGCGTTCGGCCGACCGTGACACCACGACCACCCTCGCACCGTTCGCCGCCAGCTTTTCGGCCACTGCAAAGCCGAGACCGGAGGACGAACCACCGACGATGGCGACCCGGCCCTCGATGTCCGCGGTCATTGCAGACCCGCCAGCGGATAGGTGGGCGCGATATCCACCGGCAGGTCGGCCAGACCGGCGATGGCTGCCGCCATCGCCGGGTTGACCGTGCCGTAACGCTCGACAAACTCGACCGCGGCTTCGTAGTCACCCCGAGCCTGGATCATCAAGAGCTCGTGGGCGAGGGCGCGAAACGCGTCCTCGAACCGATCCGGCACCGGTCGGAACCGGCCGTCTTCGGTGATCTCCACCGCTCCCAGTTCGATCAGGTAGTTGGCCTGTAACACAGTCCCCAGTCCGTGCGCCTCGGCGACCCCGAATCGGGTGGCGCGGAACATGTCGGCGGTGTAGGTCCAGGGCAGGCTGTCGAGGATCGCCGGCTCCATCACGCCCTTCTCGACCAACGCATAAATGTCGTAGACCCCGAGGACGTCCGCCTTGGCCTCCTCGAAGGCCGAGTAGAGGTCCCTGAGCTCGCGGCGGACCTCGGTGTCGCGCCCATCAACGGTGATCTTGCCCGGCCCGATCCCGTGCGACAGCTCGTGGTGGAGGGTGAACTGGTAGAAGGCCTCGAACGTCACCTGATCCAAACCGTCGGCGGGCAGCACCCGGCCGGCAATGGGGACCAGGATGCCATCGTACTTGGCGCGCATCGCGTTCTTGAGCAGAACCTTCTTCGATCCCTTGGCCTCGCGCACCCGCTCGTCGTTGGGCAGGTTGAAGGCGATGGTCTGAACGCCGGCGCGCGTGTCACCGGCGGTGAAGATCTCGTCGACCACCCGGATCGGCGATTCCGAACCGCGGTTGAAGTTCTTGTATTCGTCGGGGATGGGCAGGTTGCGTTCGAGAAACGGCAGCTCGGACTTGAAGACGGCGAGCCGTTTCGAGTCCTCGGGTTGGGCGACGCAGACAAAGCTCTCGAAGGCGGCCTTGTAACCGAAGAGCTGGTCCTCGTAGGTCTCGTAGGGGCCGATCACGATCTCGATGGCAGAATCGAGGTCCATCCACGCCATGTCGGAATCGAAGTAGTCATCGGAGAAGAAGGCCTCCGCCCGCAGTTCGAGGAATCGGCGCAGACTCGCATTCTCGGTGGTGGCGGCGGCGGCCCGCATCTCGGCCGCGGCCACTTCGAGAAGGTCTGAATAGGCCGCAGAGTACGGTACGGCGATCAAAGCGTCACCATCCCGCCGCACCACCGTGTGCAACGACGTCATGGCCTCCGCATCCTCCGGGTGGGCCTCGATCCAGGCCTCGAACTCGGCGCGGGTCATGTCCTCGGGGTAGTAGCCGGCGCCCGCAGGGTGCGGTTGATCTCCGAGAAAGGCCTCGGAGTCGGCCACCCGGTCCCACGGACCGTACATGATCCGGTAGTACTCCCTGGCCGCATCCGCGCCTGCGCCCTCGAGGGCCGCCACTTCGGGGGCGAAGAACGGGTTTTCAGCCCACGCCTGGCGTTTGAAGATCTCGTCCACCGCCTGCGCCGCCGCCACCAGGTGGCGGAGGGCCTCGCGGTCGCCGTCCGAGAGGTTGGAAACGTCGGCGGCCACGTCGCAATCGACGAACTGGGCGCGCCGGGCAGCGATGTCGGGTGCGATCGCGAGCCCGGTCGTCACCGCCACATCCTCAGCCTGTCCGCAGGCAAGGACCATCGCTCCGCAAAGCATGGCCATGGCGCCTCGTTGCCACATTTTCAGCCTCCATCGTCAAGGTTGATCGTTATTGTCAGGCCGTGCGGCCCACACGGCGAAGTCCCGCGGAGCGTTGAGCAGCTCGTCGAGTCGCCGGCGCAGCCGGTCGACGCGTTCCGCCAGGGTCGTCATGTCGGCATCGGTGACCGCAGCGGTGCCGCCCTCGTCGTCCATCAGGAACTGGTCCGCGGGGAAGGGGTGCAGGGTCTCGCTGCGGGTGATCTCGAAGCCCGCGGCTCTGAGAAAGACCGTGAGGGTCTCGGGCAGCAGCGGCCGGTAGTGTGTCGGGTCCTGCCAGAAGAGGGCCGCGCCGACGCGGAGGGCGTGCGGGTTGGGGCACTCGGCGATCAGCAGCCCGCCCGGACGCAGGACTCTCCGCGTCTCGGCGAGCACCGCAGCCAGGGTCGCCGGGGCCAGGTGTTCGAAGAGGTGGAAGGCGGTCACCGCTCCCCGGGAGGCGCCCCCGAGCGTCCTCAAAACGTCCAGCACATCGCCTTCGATCACATCGAGGCCACGCCGCCGGGCGGCGGCGGCGAGCGCCAGATCGCCTTCGATCCCCGTGGCCTCCACCCCCGCCTCTCGCAGCATCAGCAACAGCTCGCCGCGCCCGCAACCGAGATCGAGCACCGCCGCCGCCGCCCGTAGATCGGGCAGGTAGAGGTCCATCCGGTGGTGAATCTCCTCTTCGCTGCCGCGAAAGGCCTCGAGCAGGAGCGGCTGCACTTCGGCAAGCCCGGCGCTGATCCGCGCATTCGCTGCGTCTGCGGCAACCGGCGCCGGCAAAGGCTCGCCTCGCAGGAAACGCTCCACCAGCGAGCCGGTCTCTTCGAGCTCTTCGGCGAGCCGGTCGAGCAGGGCGTCGGCGCGCGCCACCGCTGCCGGCACCACGCGGTCGCGCAGACGGGCAGTCTCGCCGGAGAGCGAGCTCAAGGCCATTTCGACTCCGTCGACCCTGTGCTCCACCCCGGACAGCCGAACATCGCGCGCCGCCGCCAACTCTTCCTGGAGCATCCGGATCGCCGACTCGATCCCGTCGAGACGGGATTCGGCCGCCGCCATGCGCGCCTCGATCCGCCCCTCGACATCGCTGATCCGCCCCTCGACATTGCTGATCCGGCGGTTCACTCCCCAGGGCGTCAGCAGCGCAAGAGCCCTCATCCACGTGCGATGAAGGCTCTCGTTCTCCCCGTCCTCGAGCGGCGGGCCCGCGGGCGCGGCGTGGTCGTCGCCGCCCATGCAGCTACTCGGCGACCGGTCCCGTCCCGGGGGCTTCAGCGTCCGCGGGCGCCTCGACGGCCGGTTCGGGCGTTTCCAGAACACCCTCGGCCGCGAACTCGGGAGCCGCCGCATCGGCATCCTCGCCGGGGCGCACGACACGCACCGGAATCGTGACGTCGATCCCGCGGTAGATCTGGATCACCACGTCGAAGTTCCCCAGTTCTTTGATCGGAGTTTCGAGCACGATCTTGCGGCGGTCGATGTCGAACCCACGTTCCATCAACACGCGACCGACGTCGGCGACCGTCACCGAACCGAAGAGCACGTCATTTTCGCCCGCGCGGCGCTCGAAAGCGAGCTTGGTGCCATCAAGCGCCGCCGCCAGCTTCTGGGCGGCATCGAGCCGCTGCGTGTCCATCTGCTCCCACCGGGGCTGCTCCTGTTCGAACCGCCTGCGGTTGCCCGGCGTGTCGTGGTAGGCAAGTCCCTTGGGTAGCAAATAGTTGTTCGCGTATCCGGCCTTGACCACCACCGATTCGCCGCGCGCTCCAAGATGTTCGATGTGGTCGTTGAGAATCACTTTCATTCTATTCCTCCGTCGTCATCGACTCGTGGCCGGAGAGAGTGGAAGCTGTCTGCGACACCGAGCGCCGCAACGAACAGCGGCATCGGCACCTGCAGAGACAGCAGAACGACGCCCCATCGCACCAGCCAGCCTCGCCCTATCCAGCGCGCGAGGTGGGCTCGGATAATAGCCAAACCCTGGACAAAATACAAGATGAGCACCGTCACCAGGAGGTTCAACGCCGCCCAACGGGCCGTGCCCTGGAGCACGAGCGTTGCGATGCCGGTGGCCGCAAACACCGCCGCCAACCACTCGTCGTTGCGGTAGTCTTCGAAAGCGCCGGACGCCATCGGATAGCCGAGCAGGGCCAACCGCGGCCTCACCCAGAACAGCACCGTGACCAGATAGGCGACAAGAATCGACGGCAGCACCCACGACGCCATCCTCTCGGCGGCGTCCAGGGCGAGCTCGACGTCACCCTCGGCCAGACCCCATGCTGCATACATCTCAGAGGCGCCCGCGGCCGCCTCTCGGAGCCAGCCCGAGACCGCCGCCATGGGGGTCAGGGGCGCAGCGATGCCGGCAATCACGGCGAGCACGAGCACCGCGACGGAGAGGGCCGCGACTCCCGCCCACCGTCCCTCGCTCCAACTCCAGCGGGCCCACACCTCGATGCTGACCGCCGGCAGCACCACGATCAGGAGGTAGGCCGCCAACAGCGGCAGCGCGATGCCGGCCAAACCGGCCGCTGATGCCACCGCCAGCAGGCCCACCACCGGGCCCCAAGCGCGCACGCCGCTGGCGCCGCCGGCCTGAAAATGCGCCACCGGCAGGAGGGCCAGGGGCGCGATCAGCAGACCGAGCAGTGGAATGGCGAAGAGGGCGCCCACCAGAAGGAGCGCCACCACACCGGAGGCGGCTGCACCGAGACGCGGGATCCGCGGCGGAGCCGGCTCGGTTGCCGGGGTTGGGGTTGAATCGCTGGCCATGAATAGACGCCGGGCGTTACCGCCCGGCGCTCCAGAAGTCGTTGATCTTGATCAGTTGCCGGCGTACGGCAGCAGGGCCATGTGGCGCGCCCGCTTGATGGCCCGCGTCAGCTTGTGCTGAAAGGCGGGGCGGGTGCCGGTCACACGACGCGGCAGGATCTTGCCATTGGTCGGGGTGTACTCACGAAGAAGCTCGATGTCCTTGTAGTCGATGTAGTTGATCTTCTCGACCGTGAACCGGCACACCTTGACGCGGCGGCGAAAACGCTTTTTGTTGGGTCGAATCATGATTTCCTCACTCCTCGTCCGCCGCGGATTCGGCCTTGGCGGCAGCTTTGGCGGCCTTCTTGACGGCCCGGGCTGCCATCTTGGCGTCCATCTTGCGCTTGCGGCGCAGTTCGCGGTCCATGTTGAGAATCAGCGAACGCATCACCACGTCGTTGGTGCGCATCTCGAAGTTGAGTTTATCGAGAGCATCGCCGCCGACCTCGACCTTCCAGAAGTGGTAGACACCGTAGTTCTTCTTCTTGATCGGGTAGGCCAGCTGGCGCCGCCCCCAGGTGTCCTTGCCGATGACCTCGCCGCCGGCGTCGGTGATGATGCCCTCGAGACGCTCCAGGGTGGAGGTCTCTTCCTCGGGCGGTACCTCGGGGTCGACAATGACCCCCAACTCGTACAAAGGCATATGTTCTCCTCTCGGCCTTCGGCCCCAGATCGATGTCTGGAGCAAGGAGTTATTCCCGGAAACCGGGACCTCGGATTGTACGCAAATTCGAGCAGAAAGCAAGCCCGGGCTAGATTCGAGGTTCCTCGGGGAAGAAAGCCTTCAATTTTGAATTATGAATTTTGAATTCTTAATTCCCGCCCACCCTCCCCCTGAAGCCGGTTGGGTTGACCGGAATTCAAAATTCAAAACTCAAAATTGAGAATTTTTCAGTAATCGTGCGTCCCCATGAGCACCGGGACGCCAAACTTCTCTTCGAGGACGCGGGTCACGCCTTCCACGTTCATGGGACAGTTCATGAGCCCGGTCGCCTTTTTGACGCAGGTTCCGAAGTAGATCGCGTCGACTTCGACATCGAACGCCTCGAGCACGGTCATCTGGAGATCGACCTTTGGCACCACCAGACCCGGACAGTCGCCGCACCCGGTCTTGAACACGACCCGCACGTCGCCCTGGCCTTCGAAGGCGAAGGTGTTCTCGTTCACCGCCTTGTAGCACTTGGCGCACCCGACGCAGCTCACATCCTGGATCCGCTCGCAGTAGATGATGCCGATGCGTTTGGCCATCGCAACCTCCCTTGGTCCTGCATATCATAAGTCATTCATTTTCAATGATAAATGTGCTCACATGACCACGACAGCAAGGGAACTTGGGGGCCGAGGGAAAAGGGTGCCATTTCGGATTTCGGATTTCGGATTTCGGATTTTCCGCCCACCCGCCCGGCACGCGGGACGCGTGCCCCACAACCGGATCACATCTCATCGAGGCTTTGTGGTGCGGCCGTCCCGATGGTTGAGCTTTTGGGGGCAATGGTCGGCGCCCAGTCCGCGTTCACCGGACGTGCCGTCTCTAACGATATCGGGAACTCGGACTTTTGGAGTGAGTCCATTGATCGGGCCCAATCATCGTTCGAGGGGGCACTCACGGGCAATGCCGTTCAGAAAATCGGGATGCTCTGTTCGGGATGTCGCGTCCCGGCGTGAAGGCCCACGACGTCCTGGCCCCATTGCCAGGCCGCATAGCGGCCGGCCATTGCCTCACTGCCAGCCAGCTACCTCAATCCGCTCGGATACCCGTCCGGCGGGTGGTCATACTCGACCCCACGCACGCCCTTGACGACGTTGCCCATGGGGAAGCCCTGGCAGCCCGATTCGCGAAGACTTCGCAGGAGCTTTTCGAGGAACTTCGGCGGCACCACCAGGACCATGCCGACCCCGAGGTTGAAGGTGCGCCACATGTCGTCCTCGGGCACCTGTCCCTTCTCCGCCAGCAAACGGAAGACGGGAGGGACGTCCCACGCGCCGACCTTGACGACAGCCCGGAGGCCGTCAGGAATGACGCGCGGGAGATTGTCGGTGAGCCCGCCGCCGGTGATGTGGGCCAACGCGTGGACCCATCCACCTTCGAGCAGCGGCCACACCGGTTCGAGGTAGCAGCGGTGGATCTGCAACAGCTCCTCCCCCACCGTGCGGCCCAGGCTCTTCACCGTGTCGCCGACGCCGAGCTTCAGGGTCTCGAAAAAGACCTTGCGGGCGAGCGAGTAGCCGTTGGTGTGGAGACCGGTGGAGGGTAGACCAACCAGCACGTCGCCCTCCTTCACCGCCGAACCGTCGAGGATCTTCCTGCGGTCGACGATCCCGACGATGAAACCGGCCAGGTCGTACTCACCGTCATCGTAGAACCCCGGCATCTCGGCGGTCTCGCCACCGAGCAGCGCCATCTTGTGTTCGGAACACGCGGCGGCAACGCCGCCGATGACTTCCGCCACCGTGTCGGGGTCGAGACGGCCGGTGGCCAGGTAGTCGAGAAAGAAGAGCGGCCGCGCCCCCTGCACCAGAATGTCGTTGACGCAGTGGTTGACGAGGTCCCGGCCCACCGTCGAGTGGCGGCCGGTCGCGAACGCGACCCTGAGTTTGGTGCCGACGCCGTCGGCCGAGGACACCAGCACCGGCTCCTTGAGACCCTTCATCGGCACCCGGAAAAGCCCGCCGAAGGCGCCCTGGTCGGACAGCACCTCGGGGGTGTAGGTCTTGCGCACCATCTTCTTGACCTGGGCCAGCGCCCGGTCCTGGGCGTCGATATCGACCCCGGCGTCGCGATAGGTGGTCATCTCTTCTCCCTCTCAGATCCTACCCGCGGTGGGCCCGCGGCCGCCGGACCACAGGATGTGAAGTGGATTTTACACTGGTGCCGGATCACCGTTCCTGATACAACCTCCCCATGACGCTGATCCGCCGCTACCGCGCGTTTTCTCTCCTCCCTGCCGCCCGCGACAACCTGCTCGAATCTGCCCGCCAGGTGGTTGGCAACGGGATTTCCGGCGTCGATGCGGAGTTCTGCTTCTACATCGACGCAGCCCGCGACCTCGGGCCCGAAGACCTCCGCGTCCTCGACTGGCTGTTGGCGGAGACCTTCGAACCACAGAGACACGGCGCCGCCACTTTCTCGACGACGCGGACGGCGCCGTGGTCGAGGTCGGGCCGCGGATGACCTTCACCACCGCCTGGTCGACCAACGCGGTCTCGATCTGCCGGGCGTGCGGCCTCGACGCGGTGCGCCGAATCGAGCGCTCGCGCCGATACCTCCTGCGCGCGTCGAAGCCTGGTTCCGCTGCGGCTCTCAGCGCGTTCGCCGCCGGTATCCATGACCGCATGACAGAGTGCGTCTACCCCAACCCTCTCGCCGACTTCGCCTCCGGCGTCAGCCCCGAACCGGTGACGACGGTCCCGGTGATGCGGGACGGGCGGGCGGCCCTCGAGCGGATCAACCGCGACCTCGGGCTCGCCTTCGACGACTGGGATCTCGACTTCTACACCGCACTCTTCCGCGACCGCATGGGAAGGGACCCGTCGAACGTCGAGTGCTTCGACATCGCCCAATCCAATAGCGAGCACTCGCGCCACTGGTTCTTCAAGGGCCGTCTGATCCTCGACGGCAACGAGGCGCCCGACCACCTCTTCTCGATCGTCCGCCGTCCCTTTGAGGCCAACCCCAACAACAGCGTCATCGCCTTTCACGACAACTCGAGCGCGATCCGCGGCTTCTCGACGCCGGCGCTGGTGAGCCGGGATCCCGGGAGACCGTCGCCGTTGGTGAACCGGGAACTCAACCTCGATCTGACCCTGACCGCCGAGACCCACAACTTCCCCTCCGGAGTCGCGCCCTTTCCCGGCGCCGAGACAGGCACCGGCGGCCGTATCCGCGACACTCACGCCACCGGCCGCGGTTCGCTGGTGGTGGCCGGCACCGCCGCCTACTGCGTCGGCAACCTGCGGCTCCCCGGCTACGAGTTGCCGTGGGAGGACCCGGACTTCGGATACCCGCCCAACCTGGCCTCGCCGAAGGCGATCGAGATCGAGGCTTCCAACGGGGCCTCGGACTACGGCAACAAATTCGGCGAACCGGTGATCGCCGGTTTTACGCGCTCGGCCGGGTTGCGGCTGCCGGATGGTGAGCGCCGCGAGTGGATCAAACCCATCATGTTTTCGGGCGGCGTCGGCCAGATTGACGCTCGCCACACCGACAAGCAGAGCCCCGCTCCGGGGATGTGGGTGGTCAAGATCGGTGGTCCCGCCTACCGCATCGGGATGGGTGGTGGCGCCGCCTCATCGATGGTCCAGGGCGACAACGCCGAACACCTTGACTTCAACGCCGTCCAGCGCGGCGACGCGGAAATGGAGCAGAAGGTCAACCGCGTCATCCGCGCCTGCTCGGAGCTCGGAGAGGGCAACCCTATCGTCAGCATCCACGATCAGGGCGCCGGCGGTAACTGCAACGTTTTGAAAGAGATCGTCGAACCAGCCGGGGCGCGACTCGAAATCCGCGAGATCCCGGTGGGCGACGACAGCCTGTCGGTGCTCGAGATCTGGGGCGCCGAGTACCAGGAGAACGACGCCCTGCTCGTTCGCCCTGAGGACGAGGGCCTCTTCCGCTCGTTGTGCGAGCGCGAGCGGGTGCCGGTGTCCTTTGTCGGCCGGGTGACCGGCGACGGCAGGGTCGTTGTTCACGACAGCGTCGATGACTCGACGCCGGTCGATCTGGTGCTCGAGGACGTGCTCGGCGACGTGCCGCAGAAGACCTTCGAGCTCGAGCGCGTCGATCGCCCGCTCGAGACGCTGATCCTGCCGCCCGGTCTCGAGGTGGCCCAGGCCCTCGAACGGGTGCTGCGGCTGCTGTCGGTGGGCTCGAAGAGATTCCTCACCACCAAGGTCGACCGGTCGGTCAGCGGTCTGGTGGCGCGCCAGCAGTGCGCGGGCCCATTGCAGCTCACCGTGGCCGACGTGGCGGTCATCGCGCAGAGCCACTTCGGCACCACCGGCACCGCCACCGCGATCGGCGAACAGCCCCTCAAGGGGCTGGTCGACCCGGCCGCGATGGCCCGGATGGCGGTCGGCGAGGCGCTGACCAATCTCGTGTGGGCGCAGACGACCGCGCTCGCGGACGTACGGTGTTCGGCCAACTGGATGTGGGCCGCCAAGCTCCCCGGTGAAGGCGCCGGGCTCTACGATGCCGCGGTCGCCATGAGCGACCTCATGGTCGAGCTCGGAATGGCAGTCGACGGCGGCAAGGACAGCCTCTCGATGGCCGCCCGCGCGCCCCTGGCCGGCGGCGGTGAAGAGACTGGTCAAGGCGCCGGGGGAACTGGTGATCTCGGCCTACGTCTCCTGCCCTGACATCCGACAGACGGTGACTCCCGATCTCGAGCTGCCTGGGAACGGACGCCTGCTCTTCGTCGATCTGGCTGGCGGCAGGAACCGGCTCGGTGGGTCAGCCCTGGCACAGGTCTATTCACAGGTCGGCAACGTCACCCCCGATGTCGAGGACGCCGGGCTTCTGGCGCGCGCCTTCGCCGTGGTCCAGGGCCAGATCGCCGACGGGCTGATCACCGCCGGTCACGACCGCTCTGACGGCGGCCTGATCACGACCCTGCTCGAGATGGCCTTCGCCGGCAACTGTCGGCCTCGAGATCGAGATCGAAGGGGATGACCCGATCGAAGTTCTGTTCAGCGAGGAGCTCGGGCTGGTGATGGAGATCGACGAGGCCGACGTGGACGCCGTCGTGAGCGCCTTCCATCGCGCCGATATCCCCTGCGCCGTCGTCGGCCGCACCCTCACCGAACCGGAGATCCGGGTGGCGGTCGGTGGACGGCAGGTTCTCGCCGCCGACATGCGGGACCTGCGGGACCTGTGGGAGGCGACGTCGTTCAGGCTCGAGCTCGAGCAGGCCGACCCCGGATGCGTGGCAGCCGAACGCGACGGTCTGCGCACTCGTTCCGCACCACCCTATGCGCTCAGCTACACCCCCGCTGCGACGCCGGCAGCCGTCATGGAGAAGACCGCCAAGATCCCGGTGGCGATGCTGCGCGAGGAGGGCTCCAACGGCGACCGCGAGATGGCCGCAACCTTCCACGCCGCCGGGTTCGAACCGTGGGATGTGGCGATGTCCGACCTTCTGGCGGGCCGGATCACCCTCGATCGCTTTCGCGGGGTGGTTGCGGTCGGCGGCTTCGCCCACGCCGACGTCCTCGACGCCGGCAAGGGCTGGGCCGGGTCGATCCGCTTCAACCGCGACTTGTGGGGCCAGTTCGAGGCCTTTCTCGACCGTCCGGACACCTTCAGCCTCGGCGTGTGCAACGGCTGCCAACTGCTGGCCCTGCTCGGCTGGGTGCCGTGGCGGGGCCTCGAGGGCACGGCTCAACCGCGGTTCATTCGAAACGCCTCGGGCCGTTTCGAATCGCGCTTTGCGACCGTCACCATCAAACCGAGTCCCTCTATCATGCTGCGCGGGATGGAGGGCTCCACCCTCGGCATCTGGTCGGCTCACGGCGAGGGGCGTGCGCTCTTCCCCGACCCGACGATTCTCGAGACTGTGGAGGCTCAGGGCCTCGCCCCCCTCCGTTTCGTCGACGACGGGGGGGCGGTGACCGAGAGCTACCCGCTTAACCCCAACGGGTCGCCGCGGGGGATCGCCGGGCTGTGCTCGCCCGACGGCCGCCACCTGGCCATGATGCCCCACCCCGAACGCACCTCCATGATCTGGAACTGGGGGTGGATGCCGCGGGAGTGGAGAAGCCTCGAGGCCTCGCCGTGGCTGCGCATGTTCCAGAACGCCCGGGAGTGGTGCGAGAGTCGTCAAGGTTTCAACGCGTGAAAACTCCGGTCATCCAGGAAATCACGGGGTCGTGTTTGACTCCCCCTCTTCTCGGAGGGCCTTTATTCTGTCATCCCGACCGAAGGCCCGAAGGGCCGTAGCGGAGGGATCTGGGAGGAGGCTGCCGGCACCGTGTTACGAGCCACTCCCCGGAGCCGGCCCCGAGCGAGCCAATCAAGTCGAACGGGTCCCTCCGCTCGTTCGCTTCGCTTCCTCGGTCGGGATGACAGTTTCAGAAGCTCGTTCCCGGGTCCGGCGTAGACGAGCCACGAGCACTCGTTCGGGTTCAAGTTCACCTGAAATTCGTTGAAAAAAGGACGAGCTGAGCGTCACAACGTCAGCCCGGGAGATCGCGGCGTTCGAGGGTGGCGCCGTCACCGTTGATGCTGACCCGCAGCATCTCGTGCCTGGTGACCGCGGTGACCGGCAGGTCGGGGCCGGCCGCCGCACGGAGGGTGTCGTTGACCATCGTCGGGCAGTTGTTCTCGGCCGACAGGTGGAGCCCGACCACCGCCTTGAGAACGGAGGAGCGCAGCCCGTCGACGGCCTCGCCGCTCTGGTGATTGCCGAGGTGGCCGGTGGTCGATTGGATCCGTTGTTTGAGCGGCCACGGGTAGGGTCCGTTGCGCAGCATGTCGCTGTCGTGGTTGGTCTCGAGCAGCAGCAGCTCGCAGCCCTGGAACCGCTGCGCGAGGAGGGTGGTAAAGCGTCCCGTGTCGGTGCAGTAGGCGGCACAGTGGTGGCCGTCGTCGAAGACATAGGCAACCGGATCGGCGGCGTCGTGGGACGTGCTGACCGGGGTCACGCGGAGATCACCGAAGCGAATGCTCTCTCCCGATGTGAGCTCACCGCCGCTGGTGCTGTGCACGGGAAGGGCGGACCAGGTGCCCCGGGTCGTCCACACCGGCGCCTCGCGGTGGCGGCGGAGAAAGACCTCGAGCCCGCGGATGTGGTCGGAGTGCTCGTGGGTCAGGAGGACCGCATTCACCTCGTCTGCGGAGTAGTCGAAGGCCTGGAGGCGTTTGCTGATCTGCAGGGCCGAGACGCCGGCGTCCACCAGCACCGACACCCCACCCGCACGCACCAGGGCGCAATTGCCCGACGAACCCGAGGCGAGGACCAGGACCTCCATCCTCACACCCCCGTCGAGCCGAAGCCGCCGGCGCCCCGATCGGATGCCGTCAGGTCGTCGGTCTCGACGAAGGCGGCCCGGGTCACCGGCGCAACAACCAGCTGGGCGATGCGATCGCCGCGGGCGATCGAGGCGGATTCGCTGCCGAGGTTGACGAGCAACACCTTGAGCTCACCTCGGTAGTCGCTGTCGATGGTCCCCGGGGCGTTGACCACTGTCAGACCCTGGCGGATGGCGAGCCCCGACCGCGGCCGC
The DNA here is from genome assembly GCA_963741385.1 of Candidatus Sulfomarinibacteraceae bacterium. GTDB lineage: Bacteria > Acidobacteriota > Thermoanaerobaculia > Thermoanaerobaculales > Sulfomarinibacteraceae > Sulfomarinibacter. The sequence continues at coordinate 1,440,852 of CAVUHO010000010.1, read as the reverse complement.
ACCTGGCCCTCGAAGCCGTCTGGGATCTCCAGCACCAGACCCGTCGGCACGGCCTGCCGCTCGCCGGGTGCGATCGCGATCGCGCGTCCACCGCAGCGCACACATCCGCGCCCGCCGCACCACCGGTGGCGTAGACCGGCAGCGGCAGACCCTCGGCGTGCGGCAAACGACGGATGCGGATCTCGACTGTCATGCGGAGATCATACGACAGCACGAATTCGGAATTCGGAATTCGGAATTCGGAATTTCCACCCAACCCCCCTGGCAGCCGGGACGGCTGCCCCACAAGGGAGGAGTCTCCGGGGCCATTGTGGGGCAGCCGTCCCGGCTGCCGGCGGGTCGGACCACGTGCGGAAACGGGTCGCGCTCTGCGGAGGTGCCACTTTCAATATTGTTGGATGCTCGACGGTTTTCGCCGCCAGGGTGATCCGGGCCAACAATGTTGAGGGTGGCTCCTCGCGGGCAATGCCGTTCAGAAGGTCGGGCGGGCAACGCCGTTCAGAAAGCCATCGCGGGCAATGCCGTTCAGAACGTCATGGCCGCCCTCACGCCACCCGGATGGCAACACCTTCCGGCCCGCACACGGCCGAGGCCATGCGGTCAAGGCGGAGGATCTCTTCGGCCATCTTCCTCACATCGTCGATGGTGACGGCCGAGAGCTCGGCTCTCGCGGTGTCGGGGTCGAAACGCCGGCCCCGCTCGAGCACCTCGCCGACGTCGAGAGCGCAGCGCCCGCCAGGGGATTCCATGTCCATCTCGAAACCGCGGAGCAGGCCTTCCTTGGCCGCCGCAACCTCGTCGGCCCGGAGATTCCCGGCGAGCAGCCCGAGCTCCTCGCGAACCAGCTGGAGAGACTCCTGGAAGGCGGCCGGGGCGCAGGCCCAGCCCACCTCGAGGAGGCCGCCGAGGTGGCGCAGAACAGGACCCGACCAGACGTCGTAGGTCAGCCCTTCCTTTTCGCGCAGGCGTTGGAAGAGCCGGCTCGCGGCGCCGTCGCCGAGGATGTGGTTGAGCACGAGCAGATCGACCACCCGGCGGTCGCCGACCGCCAGAGCCTCGAAGGCGAGGCGTGCGTGGACCTGGTCGGTTCCCTCTCGGTTGAGGTCGAGGTGCGCCCCCACCCACCCCAGGGCGGGCAGAACCGGTGGCTGAGGCGGCGTACCGAGGGGCAGCCTGGACAGGCTCGAGGCGATGTCGGCCGGGTCGGCGTCGCCGACGACGGCGGCGATCATCCCGCCGGGCCGCACCAGCAGGTCGTGGTGCCTTTTCAGAACCTCGGGGGTCAGCCGGGCGAGCGTCTCCCCGGTGCCGATCACCGGACGGGCCAGGGGATGATCGCCCCACGCGGCGCGCAGGAGGGCCTCTTCAACTCGCTCTGCAGGGTCGTCGGCTATCAGCTCGAGCTCGGCCTGGGTCACGCGGAGCTCCAGCTCCACGTCGTCGGGGGCGAATGTCGGCGTCAGGATGGCGTCGACCAGAAGGTCGAGCGCCTCGCCGAGCGCGTCCACCGTGGTGTTGACGCTCACCCCCATGAGCTCGGAGCTGGTCCAGGCATCGACCTCGCCGCCGAGGCGATCGATGTCCAGGGCCAGTGACCGCCGGTCGCGGCCGCCGCACGAGCGCAGCGTCAAATGCTCCACCAGATGGGTGGCGCCGGCGATGTCGTGGGGATCGTGGGCCGAGCCGCGGGTGATCCACACCCCCGCCGCCACGGTCCGACGACCGGGCATGGTCTGGGTCAACAGCGCAGGCAGCTCGAGAGGGTCACGTTTCGGCACGGCGCGGGAGTGTACCTCAATTGACTCGAGCGTCAAATCGCGCCCTGACACCAGCAGCGTTCACCGGACGTGCCGTCTCAAACGATGTTGGGGTCTCGGAAGGTTGTTGCGAGTCAGTCGGTCGGGCCCAACCATCGTTTGAGGGGGCACTCACGGCGGGGCACCATTCGCCTTAACCGGACGTGCCGTCTCTAACAATGTTGGGATCTCGGAAGGTTGTTGCGAGTCAGTCGGTCGGGCCCAACCATCGTTTGAGGGGGCACTCACGGCGGGGCACCATTCGCCTTAACCGGACGTGCCGTCTCAAACGATGTTGGGATCTCGGAAGGTTGTTGCGAGTCAGTCGGTCGGGCCCAACCATCGTTTGAGGGGGCACTCACGGCGGGGCACCATTCGCCTTAACCGGACGTGCCGTCTCTAACAATGTTGGGAACTCGACTGCCGATGGCGGGATCACTCTTCGGGCCCAATCATTGTTAGAGGGGGCACTCACGGGCAACAACGCCGTAAGCATCGGGATGATCACGTAGGGATGCAGCCCCCCGGAGTGAACGCCCGCGACGAACGGCCAGGATCAGTACTGCGGCGTTCCGGTGCGCTGCGGCTGCGGCGGACTCGGCATGGGAGTCGGCACCTGGCCCCACGGTGTGTCGGGATCCTGGCCGCCGGTGCCGCCCTGGCCCCCCTGGGCGGCGCCTTCCTGCTCCTTCAACACAAACTTCCACTCGTTGTACTGGGTCCGTCCCTCGTAGATCTTGATGCTGGTGTCGCCCGACAAGGAGTGCACCCCGACGATCGGGCCGATCTTTTCGCCCTCGCCTCCGAGCCCACGATCTCCGAACGTCGGGGTCCTGGTCGGCGTTGTCTGCGGCCGCTGCTGCCCGGGCGGAAGCGGCGCCCCCGGCCCCCCCACCTGCTGGCCCTCCTGGCCGAGAAAGACCAGACCCCACTGATCGGACCCGGTGATGGGATCGGTCCATTTCTGGCGCAGGACCCTCGGGTCGGCCTCCCACAGTTCCTTCAACCGCATGGGGTATCGTCCGAACTTCTGCCGATACAGACGGATGCCCTCGACGTACTGCTGGCCGCGAAAGATGAGCTCCGCCTCGCGTTCGCGCTGCATCTGAAAGCTCACGGTCTGCACGGCCACCGCCATCATGATGGACATGATGGCGATGACCATCACGATCGCAACGAGGGTGTAACCGCCTTCGGCGGAATTTTGAGTTTTGAGTTTTGAGTTTTGAGTTTTCGGCCGCCCGGACCCCGTCTCAGAACGGTTACGGGGCACGGCCCGTAATTCCGAATTCCGAATTCCGAATTCCGAATTCACATCCGTCACCATTCCGAAAGCAGCGTTCCGTCGAGTGCGACTTTCTCCTTGTCGGCGTAGCGCACGTCGATGACCTGCTGGCCGCTTCCCAGCTCGTCCTGCAACGGTTCGAGCTCCTCGAGCTGATCGGGTTCGGCGAACAGTTCCTCCCAGGCGCCATCGGCCGTTCCCGAGAACGGATCGATCGGGAGATAGCGGAGATACCCGGTATCGACCAGGGCCTCGAGGCTGTCGGGGTAGTACCCCTTGTCCGCCAGGTGCTGGTCGATGCACGAACGCATCTGGTACAGGTCGGCACGGATCACGGCCTCTCGGGCCCGGATCGGCGCGTTCTTCATGGCCGGCAACGCGATGGTGGCAAGGATGCCGATGATCGCGATGACCACGATGAGTTCGATGAGGGTGAAACCCGCCTTCCGCGAATTTTGAATTTTGAATTTTGAATTTTGAATTTCGAGCCCAAGGCACCGAATTCTACCGCCGGGACTCCTGTCACCCGTCTGACGCTGGGCGGGGGTCATTCCTAATTCCGAATTCCGAATTCCGAATTCCATAGCGTCACCAATCCGCATACTTCGTGCCGTCGAGGGCGACGCCGTCGGAGCTGGTGCGGACGTCATAGACGTTTTCACCCCCCCAGCTGGTGGAGTCGGCGTCATCCTGATAGGAACGCAGTTCCCAGTCCTCGTGGGTCATGGGGTCGATCGGGATCCTGCGCAAAAACTTTCTTTTGGTCTCCTGACCGACAATCTCGACCCCCTCGACGAGCTCTTCCAGGGTCTCGGGATAGCCCTCGCCGCCGATCTTCACCGGGATCAGCCCCTGGTCCGACAGCCGCTTGTACTCGTCGAGCGCAGTGCGGATCTGCCGCAGAGCCAGACGCAGGTCTGCTTCCTTGTGGCGTTTGACCGTGAACTTCGCCACCGGCAGTACGATGGTCGACAGCACCGCGATCAGGGCCACCACCATCACCAACTCGGCGAGGGAGAATCCCCTTTGACCTCTGCGGACACGCATCATGGCTGTTCCTGAACCATCCCGTCGGTATTGATGAACAGGGCGCCGTCGTTGGCCGCTACCGGGATCGCTGCACCGTCCGCACTCACGGCTCCGGCCGATGTGAACACCAACGGTGCCGGCCCGCCGTCAAGCGCCTGGACCGAGATCGCCGCCACTCCCTGGCCGCTCTCGATACCCTCGGCCACCACCAGGTCGAGATCGATCCAGCCGTCGGTCGCGTGCACGTCGCTGCGCAGGAAGTCCACTCCCGGGGCAGGCTGGATGTCGGCCACCCACACGCGCCGGGGGTCGAACGAGATGGCCAGCGGAAGCCGGTAGGAACCCCTGCCACCCCGGACCACCAACTGGAGAACTGTCTCCTCACCGGGGTGGAGCGACACCACCGACGGTTCCAGACCGACGATCAGCGGCGGCAAAGAGCTTTCGAGACCCGACGACACCGGGTCGAACTCCGGCACGTCTCCCCAACCGACATCGCCCGCCACGTCGGAGCTGGATGTGCTCTTTTCGCCACCCGATGGGACCAGGTCCACGCCCTCGTTTTCGACGGGCGGCGGCGTCACCCGGCGCGGCGCCGTCGGCCGCCGGGACGCCGGGGTGCCGTACGGGGTCTGCTGTTCATCTTCGGACGCGTCGGGCTCTTCGGTCTCCTCTTGCGCGCTGTTGTCGTCGAACGGCCCACTGTCGGCACGTCCGGACTGCACCCGCGGCGACGCACCGAAGTAGGAGATTCTGCTCTCGGTCCCCACCCACACCGGCGCCAGGTCCTCCTCGTCAATATCGGGGAAGCGGATGATCTGCGGGGTCAGGGTGAGCACCAGATCGGTGTCCTTGTCGGTGATGTTCTCATTTCTGAACAGACGCCCGATGAGCGGAATATCACCGAGGATCGGCGTCTTGGTCACGCCCTTGGTCTTGTCGCGGCGGATCAGTCCGGCCAGCAGGCTCGATTCGCCGCTTTTGAGACGGATCACGGTGCTGATGGTGCGGGTGCCGATCGTGACGGCGTCCTGGCCGGGGCCCACGGGCACCGTTTCTCCGAGGTTCGAGATCTCCACCCTCAGCTTCAGAGTGATTTCGCGGTTGTGGTGGACTCGCGGTTCGACCTCGATCTGAATGCCGATGTCCTTGTACTGGAAGGACGTGATCGGCACCACGTTGCCGCCGGCCGTGTTCGAGGTATTGAAGCTGGTCACCGGAATCGGCACCTGGTCGCCGATCAGCAGATTGGCCTTTTCTCCTTCGGTGACCCGCAGCTGTGGCTGCGCCAGTACCTCCGCCTCGCCCGCACTTTTGGCGAGGTTGATCAGGATGCTGGGAACGTTGATGAACCAGTCGCCCCTCGTGATGTTCTTGAAGTCGTCGAGGCTGAGGCTGCCCGCGGGAGCGGCCGGGTTGATGGCCCCGGTGTCGAGGCCGAGGTTGAAATTGTAGGTTGAGAGGGCGGTTCCGATGTTCGAGTTCTTGGTCGAGGCCATGATGAGGATTTCGACGTCTATCAGGACCTCGGCCTTGGCCTTGTCGTTGACCCGGATCAGTTTCTCGGCAATCGCCACCTTGTCGGCGGTGTCGCGCAGCGTGATGGCGTTGAGCTGCTCGTTGGTCGACAGCCGCCTCGCCTCGATCAGCGACCGCAGGAGCTTGTCGATCTCCTTGACATCGGCGTTGGAGAGAAAGAAGGTCTTGATGACCAGGTCCTCGTACTCGCGGCGGTTCTGCGGCGAGTCCTCGGCGATGATGATGGAGTGTTCGTCCAGCACCTTGTAGAAGTGCCCCGCCGCCTGCATCACCATTTCCAACGACTGCTCGGCCGTGAGCTCATTGAGTTCGATGGCGAGCCGGTCATCCTTCAGCTTGGGGTCGAAGAGGACGTTGAACCCATACGCCTTGCCGATGGCTTCGTAGATTTCCTTGACCGGCTTCGGTTTGGGAAAGTTCAACGTGATGGGTACGGACGATTTCGGGTTCAGCACCGGCGGTTTGACTTTGGCTTCCCTGGCCTGCTGCTTCAGCTCCTCGAGACGGCGAAGGCCGTTCGGGGTCGACAGAATCTTCATCTCCTCGGTGACATTGTCGAGCAGCTGTTCGGCATACTGGTTGGATGGGTCCAGCTGGACCGCCATCTGGAGTTCGTTGCGCGCCGCCAGAAGCCGCCCCAGCCTCTGCATCGCGACCCCGTTCTGGAAGTGCTTCTGAGCCGCCTTCTGGCGCGCGAAGGCGAGCTGCATCTTGTATTCGACGTTTTCCGGTTCTTCCGCCAGCGCCTGCAGATAGTGGAAGACGGCGGCATCCCAGTTCTGGCTGTCAAATGCTTCCTCACCTGCATTCCCGGTCTTGGTGGCCGTCGAACATCCCATCAGCCCCAACGACACTGTCGCTAGGAAGATGGCGGCGAGAATCGCGATTCTACTTGTCCGACAACGGTACACTTGTATCCTCCGAAACATCGTAGCCCACATAACCGATGGTGACCGACTCGAGGCGAATGGCGCGCACGATATAGATGTCGTCGATGACGTCGCCCACCATGGCCACCTCGACATCCGTGTCATCCTGACCGCCTTTTCGGAAGGCCGCTACCACCCGAGGCCGCGGCCCGAGATAGCCGATGTACTCGCGGTTGAAAGGCGGTGGTGGCGGTTTGGGCTGGCCGTCGAGACCGTACGCGATCCGCGGTGTCGGCGTCGGCCGGGGCGGCAGCGTCGGTCGCGGGACCATGGTGGGCGGCGGCGTCAGGTTCGGTGTCGGGGTGGGCGGCGCCCTAAAGGCAAAAGGGTTGCCTGAGGATTCCGCGTTCGCAGCATACTCCTGACCGCTTTCGGCGATCTCCAGCGGGGGCAGATTCCTCTCCGGGTACTCGAGCCCCGCCGAACCTGCCGCACTTCCGCTGATCGCGCCACCGCCGAAAAACCGGACGGCCGCGAACACCGAGGCGGCCACCAGCGCGGTGAGGAGCACCACTATGCGGGTGCGATCGCTCGAAGGCTTGGCTTCAGCCATCGTTGCTCCCTGCCGCACCTGCGATACCACCGGTGAGCCGTCGCAGTTGTTGAGGATCGGCTTCCACCAGGAATGTGGCGATCCTCACCGAGATCTTGAGTTTCTGCGAAATCGGGTCCTCGTCACCGGTCAGGGTGAGGCCCTCCACGACCAGGAATTCAGGGCTCGACTGCAGCTCGGCCAACATCCGTCGAATCTGACGGTACTCGCCCTCGACTGAAAACTGGATGCCGAAACGGATGAAACCGGTGTCCTTGTCCACCGTCGCCGAGTACGAGTAGCTCCCCGGGAGCAGGCCGGCGTCGCGGGTCGCCGAACCCACCGCCCTGAGAATATTGGTCAGCCGGCCGTCGAGGGTCCCGAAGACCTCGTCGTGCAGGTTGGTGAACTGCCGTTCGATATCAGCCACCCACTCGCGGTCGCCGCCGGTGGCCTGCATGAGGCTATCGAGTCGCTTGAGTTCCGCGTCGAGGTTCACCACCCGATCCTGGACCTGTGCTCTCCTGTCACCGGACTCCGAGGTCTGCCATACATACAACACCACGGCCCCGAGACACAGCACCACCGCCGGCAACCATATCGACAACAGCCTTCGCCAGGGCCGGACATCCAACGTCATGGCGCCTCCCCGGAATCGATGTAACGCACGCGCAGGTTCAGGAGATAGGTCCCGGTAGCCGAATCCTCGGGCGTCTTTTCGCTCGACAACGCCGGTTCGTCAAACCGCGGATCCTCGACCAGGTTGTCGACAAAGTCGAGCATGGCATCCCGGTTTCGGGCGAGCACCTCGAGGCTGAGCATCACCCCCTCTGGACCCACCGCCGGAATGATCTTTGTCAGACGCACGTCGTACGGCATGACGTTCTCGATGTCATCGAGCATCCGCAACCATGAAAAGGCGTGTTCCTGAAGGACCAGGTTGGTGGCGTTGACGCGGGCCTCGAGCGTCCGCCACGGGACCCTGTTGAGAATCGCGATCTCCTGCCGCGCCGAGGACTCGAGCTGGCCGTACTGCTTCTCGAGGGCGTCCCGCATCGCGAGCTCGTCCCCGACGGCGCGGTTGGTGACCACGAAGAACCGGATGTTCAGCACGATGAGAATCAGCGCGATGACGCCTGCGGCGATCGTCATGACCCACACCGGTCGAGTGTTCAGAAACGGACGCGAGGCCAGATTCGGGGTTATCAACGAACACCCCCGGTGACCACGGCGATGGCCGGCGCCAACCGCGCGGCGCCGATTCGATTGGCGACCGTCGAAGGCCCGCAACGTGGGGTCAAAGGCGCCACCCAGGGAGCCAGTTGGTGTTGGTTCGCCACCCACTGCCGCACTTCGGTGTCCACCGACGGGTCGTCGCAAACCAGCCTCACGTCGATCTCACCCCCGAGCCCGATCGTGTCACGGATGAACTCCAGATTGAGCCGCAACTCGCGGATGATCGACCCGCCGGCAGCTGCCATCGGTGACAGCGGCTTGGTCCGTAGCAGCCGGGGAGTGCCGGCAATCAAGAGAATGAGCGACAAAAAACCCGGTTCCAACTGGATCACCAGCACCGGCCGGGATCCGACGGCCGGCCGCGGAACCAGCGCAAAGAGCCTGGTCGTGATGAGTCCCGGTTGGATGCCGATGGCCTTGAAGGTCGATTCGAGGGAGGCCACGGCGCGCTCGATGCCGGCAAGAACCAGGACCTGACGACGGCCCGCCGCCTCCGGCACACGGATGACCGACAGCCGGAGATCGGTCGGCGCCACCGGGAGCAGCTTTTTGAGGCGCCAGCGAATGACGTCGTGGACCTCACTCTCCCTGCGCGGCAGCTTGTCGGCCTCGAGGAGGAAGGTCCGCAGCCAGCCCGTCGGCACGATGACCGCCGCCGTCGTCGTGCCCTCCGCCGCTCCCTTGAGCCGCGTCAGGGCCGGGGCGAGGGCCTCCTGGTCGATGGCTTGTAGACCCACCGGTCCCACCTCGAACGCCCCCGGCGGCACATCTTCGACCGCGCAGTGGAGCTCCTCCGGGCCGGTGCGGTGGACGACCGCCGCCTCGGCCGCTCCGAGGTCCCACCCGGTTTCGGGCGGAGGGCTGGTGAGCAGCTTCTCCCAGTTCATTCGACGAAGGTCACCTTGTTGATGTCATACAGCGACGTCTCACCGGCGAAGACCTTCTGCAACGCCGACTCACGCAGGAACCGCATGCCTTCCGCCTTCGCGGCCCTTTTGATCTCCGCCGCCGACCGGCGATCGATGATGAGCTGGCGGATATTGTCGGAGAGATTCAGAAGCTCGGCGATGGCCAAACGCCCGCGATACCCGGTTCCGTTGCACTCGATGCATCCGCCGCCCTCGTAAAAGACAAAGTCCCGGTAGCGGTCGGCGTCCAGCCCCGAGTCGTCGAGCAGGGTGTCCGACACCAGGGCGGGTCTTTTGCAGTGAACACAGATGCGGCGCACCAGCCGCTGCGCGAGCACGCAGTTGAGAGCCGACACGAAGTTGTGGAGATCGACGTTCATGTTGAGGAAACGCCCGATCACGTCGACCACGTTGTTGGCGTGGACGGTGGTGAAGACGAGGTGGCCGGTGAGGGCCGACTGGACCGCGATCTGCGCCGTCTCCTCGTCGCGGATCTCGCCGACCATGATCTTGTCCGGATCGTGGCGGAGGATCGACCGCAGGCCGCGCGCAAAGGTCAGGCCCTTCTTCTCGTTGACCGGAATCTGGGTGATGCCCTGGAGCTGATACTCCACCGGGTCCTCGATGGTGACGATCTTGTCCTCGGTCGAACGGATTTCGGAAAGACAGGCGTACAGCGAGGTGGTCTTCCCCGAACCGGTGGGTCCGGTCACCAGCACCATGCCGTAGGGTTCGTTGATGAACTTGCGCAACTGACGCTTGGTGTCCTCCTCGAAACCGAGCACGTTGAGATCGAGGGTCTTGAACTCGGCGTTGGTCGATTCCTTGTCCAGAATTCGGATCACCGCGTCCTCGCCGTGCACCGTCGGCATGATCGAGACCCGGAAGTCGATGGTGCGGCCCGAGAACCTGACCTTGAACCTGCCGTCCTGCGGGATCCTCTTTTCCGCGATGTCGAGCTCCGACATGACCTTGATCCGGCTGACGATGGTCGAATGGTGGCGTTTGTCGATCGACTTCATCGCCTGGTAGAGCACGCCGTCGATGCGGTACTTGACGACCACCTCACGGTCCTGGGTCTCGATGTGGATGTCGGAGGCCCGCCGCTGGATGGCATTGAACAGGATCGAGTCCACCAACCGGATGATCGGCGAGGAATCGGCGGTGATGCGATCGATGGAAAGAACTTCTCCGCCGTCCTCGGCCTCCTGCACCAGCTGCATGCTGAAACCCTCGGTGGCTTCGTCGAGCACGCGTTGGGTGGACTCGGATTTCTCGAGAATGTCCGCGATCCGGTTCGCCGGACCGACCGCAACCTCGAGAGGGCGCGCCAGGGCAAGTTCGATCTGATTGACGTGGACGATGTTGGAGGGGTCCGCCATCACCACGTACAAGACCTCGCCGTCGGCGCGCTGCGGCAGGAACTGGTAACGGAGCATCACCTCCACCGGGATGGTGCGGAAGAGCTCCGCATCCACGTGGAACTCGTGCAGGGGATCGAACGGGAGCTGCAGCCGTCCGGCCAGCTCCCGGGCCTTCTGTTCTTCCTCGTCGCCGTCCCGCGCCTGGTCGAGAATCACGAGTTGTTCTTCGATGTTGGGGTCCGTCGCCATGTCTCCCTCACGCAATCTTGGTGACGATCGTGAGCAGTGGATAGTAAACGGCCAGCAGCAGCACCGCAACGATCACACCCATGACCACCAGAATCAAGGGCTCGACCAACGTCACCACCCGCCCCAGGGTAAACTCGATCGACTCATCGAAGAAGTCCGACGTGTGGCTCAGCATCTCCGGCAGCGCTCCCGTCGCCTCCCCGACCCGCACCATCGCCAAGGCAAGGTCCGGCACCTGGCCGGTGTCGGAGAGGGCGTCCGAAAGCGGGCGGCCCTCCTGGACCTCCTGCACGCAGCTGAGAAAGAGCTCGGAGATGTACGAGTTGCTCACCGAGGTCGACGCGGTCTCCAGGGCCGGCACCATCGGTGTGCCGCCGCCAAGTAGGATGGCCAGCGAACGGCTGAACTGAGACATCGAGAACAGATGCGAGAGACCACCCACCAGCGGTACCCGCAGACGCCACCGGTCGGTGGTCAGACGCCCGCCCGGTGACGAACGCCACACCCGAAACGCATACCCGCCGACCACCGCGGCGGCGACCATGATGACGATATTGTCGCGGATGGTATTGGCAAGCCCGATCACCAGCCGGGTCGGCAACGGCAGTTCCGACTGAAACTGGATATAAAAGTTCGAGAAGCTCGGAATCACGTAGGTCATGAGGAGGATGACCAGACCCACGGCGAGGGTCACCAGACACCGCCGGGTAGGTCATCGCTCCGATGATCTTTTTGCGGACCGTTTCCACCAACCGCTGGTACTCCACGAAGCGGCCGATCACCTGTTCCAGCTCTCCCGTGCGCTCGCCGGCCCGCAGCGAGTTGGAGTACAACCGCGGAAAGGTGTCGCCGAGGGCAAGGAAGGCATCCGACAACGCGATGCCGGTGGTCACCTGTTGATGGACCTTTTCGAGGAGAGCCCGGAAATGGAGGTTCGTTTGCTGGTCCTTGAGAAGGTCGAGCGACTGGGCGAGCGGCATGCCAGCGTGGAGCAGGGTCATGAGTTGGGTGTTGAAGAGCATGAAGTCCTGGCCGCTGACTTTTTCCGATCGCGAAAAGAAAGGCAACCGGAAACGCGAACGCGCTGCCGAAAGACTGAAGACGTGAAAACCCTCGCCCTCGAGTTCGCGGCGCAGCGAGTCAAGCGACGCCGCCACCCTGCGCTGCTCCACCACCGAGCCGTCCGGAGCGCCCAACCGGCAGACGAACTCCGGCACTCAGTCGTCTCCCGGCTCGTGAAGCTGGACGATCAACACCAGACCGGTGCTGGGATCTTCAGAACTACCGGCGCCGATATAGACCTTCTGATTCGGAGACAGGAGAACGTTGGTGTGAAGGTATTGCAGCCTCTCCTGCTGGCCGTTGACCGCCGGCTTCAAACGGTCGAGAGTCAGGTTGCGGAGTTGGATCCGATCACCGAGATCCGGCGCGCCCCACGGTGTTTCGGATGACGGGGTCGAAACCTGGGTGGTAAACGACACCTGATACCCGGCGCCGAGCATGGCACGGGCATCGCCGCCCAGTTCGCCCTCCAACACCGCGCTCCCCAGACGCTGGTACGACGGGAACTTGAACATCTGGCGCAACCGTTCGGTGGCCTCCACCTGGTTCGCCGCGCCGAACGGCTTCTCGGCGCCGCCTTCGAGGAGTTCGATGTGGACACGATAACGGTTCGGCAACCGGTCAAGCCGATCGATGACCTCCACGACCCGGTCGATGACCTCGGGGAAATCCTGCACCGTGATCCGAGATCGACTCGGCTGCAACGTCAGGCTCCCCTGGTCCGAAAGCAGGGGCTGCACAGCGGTCGTCGCATCGGCGATCGAAAGATATCGCAGGGTGAACACCCGGGAGACGGTTTCCACGGACGCCGCCGCGGTCACCGCCGCCAGCACCAGCCCGAACACGGCGATTGCTCTTTTTCGTGCCACGGCGTCAGAGCTCCATCGCCGGATTGACGATGAAATAGACCGCCGTGTCGGCGTCCTCTTCGGTCGCGAACTGGTAGACGCGGACGTCGTCTCCGTTCATTTCCACCTCCACCGTCGGCGGCGCCGCAACCGTCTCGGAGGTTTCGCCACCGGCGAGCGACAACGCCGGCGCGACGTCGCCGCCGACCGGCAGCAGCCGCCAGGCACCGGCGCCGACCAGCACCACGGCCGCAGCGGCAGCAGCAGCCAGCCACGGCCGGCGGCGCCGCAGCAGTCTCCCGGCCAACCGCTCTTGTCGGATCTGACCGGTGACAGCCGCCGCACAGGCCTCGATCCGGGCCAGGTCAACGGGACCGCTCTCCGCCATCGCAAAGAGCAGGCTCGGTTCAACGCCCCGCGCCCACTCGCCGCACGAAGTGCAGTCGCGGAAGTGGCGGCGGAACAGCACCCACTGATCCTCTTCGAGACTGTCCTCGAGGTAGGCGTCGAGCAGTTCGTGGAATTCACTACAGTCCATGTCATCCCCTCTCGGAAACGGGCAGGTACTCCGGGAATCGTTCCTTCATCTCCCGGCGGAGCGCCTTTCGTGCTTGAAACACGTGGTTGCGGACTGTGGTCGCGGAGCACCCGAGGATTTCGCCGACCTCGGCGGTCTCGAGACCCTGCATCTCGCGCAGAACAAACGCACCCCGCTGCTGCGGCGTCAACACCCCGATTATCTGCTGCAGAATGCGGTCCGCCTCGTGACGGTCGGCGCGGGTGCCGGCGGTCTCGCCTTCTCCCACCAGGTGCAGCCGGTGTTCGAAGCCGGCCTTGTGGACCCGTTCGCGGCTGCTGCGGGAGCGCAGAAGATCGATCGCGAGGTTGGTCCCGATGCGGTAGAGCCAGGTGGAGAATCTGTAGCTGGGGTCGTAGCGGTCGAGTTGCTGCCAGGCCTTCAACAAGGCCATCTGCACGACGTCCCACGCCTCCGTTTCGTCACCGAGGATCCGCGCAACCGCCCTGTGCAATCCACCTGAGTGGCGACGGACGATGTGGGCAAAAGCATCCTCGTCACCCTGCCGTGCAGACTCCACCCACGTGCGGTCATCCATGACCACCTCGCGTTGGCTTGCCTCCGCCGCCGACAGAATGCACAGGTTCTCCCTCAATGCCGTCTCCCCAGTACGGTTTACGGAACATCGCCCATCACCGTTGGGTCCCTCGCGGACGATGCTAGCACCTCGGAGGGCGATGGCGCCCTCCGAGGCTTTTTCCGGTCCCGCGTCCGCGGCGGACGCGGGACCGGAAAAAGAGCCATGGACACCATCGGGAATCGTGTCTACCATGCGATTGGAGGTCGCGATGGATATTTCGATCGAATACTGCGTGAGTTGAAATTACCTGCCTCGGGCCGCCGGGCTGGCGGCTGAGTTGGATTCGGAGTTCGGGGCGGCGACCAGGCTCATCAAGAGTTCGGGGGGCGTCTTCGAAGTGAAGGTGGATGGCGATCTCGTGTTTTCGAAGGCCGCCCTCGGGAGGTTTCCGGAGCCGGGAGAGGTAGCCGCCACCATCCGCGATCGCTGACCCGGCGGTTCAGCTCTCGTTGCCGCTGCCCGGTCGCCGGCGATAGACAAACCGCCCCAGGATCCTCGAGAAGGGCGTCCACGCTTCGTCGTCGGACCCGTCCGCCGTGATGGCCTCCCACATCCCCGCCATTTTCGAGTCCAGATTGTCCACCATGTGGACCAGCAGGGCTTCAGGGGTCTTCGGGCGGCGCGGCGACCCGTACTCGAACTCTCCGTGGTGGGCCAGCAAGATGTGAAGCAGCAGCCGGCGGGTCTCGGCTGGAAAATTTTCCAGCTCGCCGATTCTCTCCTCGACATACAGTACTTCCATGGGCAGGTGTCCGAGCAGCCGGCCGTCGTCGGTGTACTCGATCGAGGGCCCGAGTTCGAGCTCCCAGATCTTGCCGAGATCGTGGAGCAGCCCTCCGGCCACAACCAGGTCATGATCGGCGCCGTAATGAGGCGCGAGGTTTCTAGCGACGGTCGTCACCGATACCGTGTGCTCAAGAAGCCCCGAACGGAAGGCGTGATGCATCGACCGAGCCGCCGGGGCGACCTTGAACAGCCGCTCCACCTCCGGGTCGGCGAAGATCCGGAAGAGAAGCTGCCGCAGGTCGTCGTCGGCAACCTCCTCGATCAAGGTGTTCAACTGCTTCCACAGCAGCTCGGGATCGACGGCGGAAGATCGCACGAAGTCCTCGTGGTTCACCTGTTCGTCGGCCACCGTTTCCGCTTTGCGAACCACCACCTGCAACTGCTGGTTGTAGCGCTGGACCTGACCGGCGACAGCCACGACGTTGCCGGGTTCGAACACCTCGCGCAACC
Organism: Candidatus Sulfomarinibacteraceae bacterium; assembly: GCA_963741385.1. Classification (GTDB taxonomy): domain Bacteria; phylum Acidobacteriota; class Thermoanaerobaculia; order Thermoanaerobaculales; family Sulfomarinibacteraceae; genus Sulfomarinibacter. The sequence goes on along the minus strand of CAVUHO010000010.1, from coordinate 1,425,682 downwards.
GGTCGACGTTCTGCCACACCAGCGCAGTCACCTCGCCGGTCCGGTCACCGATCGTGGCGGCGAGATACGACCCGCCGCCGCGTCCCTGGCGGACGTCCGATGACCGCACCACGAAACACTCCTCTATCTCCGTACCGGCCTTGAGGTCCTTGATCCAGGTTCGCTGTTGCCGGCTCATGGTCAACGGACCCCGCGCATCAGATACCGCCCAGGTTGCGGAAGACGATGGCAAGACGATCCTCGTACACTTCCACCAGATATTCCTTCTTGAGCTTGTCGACCAGCCCCCGGGTCTGCCCCTCGTAGGAATCTGCGGACACCTTGCGGCGAATGTCGTCGATGACCTCATCGAAGGACTGGTATCCGGCCGGTATGGTCTGTACCAGCAGAATGACCTGCACGCCTCCTGGGACGGGCATCGGATCGGTCACCCCGCCGTCTTCGATCTTGGCGAGGGCCGCCGTGAGCTCGGGTCGGCAATCAGCCACCGGAATCGCGCCCAGTTCCTGCAGTTGGCTGCCGGCCAGGGTCGCCTCGGCCTTGAGGTCCGCACCGTTTCTCACTCTCTCCACCATGCCTTCCGCGCGCCGCATGGCGTCTTTGGGGGCGGTACCTTCCGCGATGAAAACCTGCTCCAACAGCACCTTCTCCGGCACAGCGTACTGCTCGATCTGCTGCTGGTACAGGCTGTGGAGCTCCTCCTCGGTGATCTCGAGCGGCCGCACCTCACCCTGCACCGCACGTTGCAGCAGAATGGTGCGCCGGTAGCGGTCCCGAAGCTGGTCAAGCGTGAGGCCGGAACTCGCCACCGCCTGCTTCCACGCCTCGTCGTCGAGAAGGTTGTTCTCCTCGCGAAGATTCTGGAGCGCCTGATCGACCATCTTCTCGTTGACTTCGATGTGTTTTTCCGACGCCCGCTCGAGGAGAATCAGCTCGTCGACGATCTCGTTCAGCATATTCTCAGTGAGCTGGCGGATTTCGTCCTCGCTGGGCGCCGACCCAAGCTGCGTGAGCTCCGTCCGCATCCGCTTGGTGAAATCCGAAATCGTGACAATATTGTCGTTGACCCGCACCAGAATTCCCTCGAGTACGACCCGGTCCTCGGCGGCGGCCACAATCGCCAAGGCTGCCAGGAACACCGACACCACCACCACTCGACTACGCATCGACTCGACCCTCCGCATACTTTCCGTCATAGGCAAACCACAGATTTTTCGACGTGACCTCGACGCCTATCTCTGACGCCAGGCGCTCGATGCAGTCGCGCGTGTGCTGACGCGCCCCCCGCTCCGCGAACTCGGTCGTGACCGCGGATTCCACCGCCACCTTCTCCGGCGGGCCGGCAGGCGTCATTTTCAGGACCTGAAACACATGGTATCCGGATGGCCCCTGCACCGGATCCGAAATGGCGCCGGCGGCCAGCGAAAAAACCACGTGGTCGATCTCCTCGGGCAAGCTGCCCTCGAAGAACCAACCGAGCTCTCCGCCGTCGATCGCGTTCGGCGCGCGGCTCATTTCCCGGCTCACCTTGACGAAGTCCTCACCCGCGGCCAACCGTTGGCGGGCAATCTCCGCCAGCTCGAGGCTGTCCACGAGGATCTGCCGCACGTGCGCCTGCGCCGGCACCACTTTTTCGAGACGCCGTTCAACCTCACGATCGACCTCCTCCGCCGACGGTTCAGGCGACGGACCGCACAGCTCTTCCAGCATCCACCGCATGTCGCCCGGTCCGAGCCGCGAGGAGTCGGTTGCTGTCAACAATTCACGCCTCCTCGCAGCCTCGAGCACCACCTGACGGTCGATGTACTGATCGAGGAGACCCGACGCGACGCGAGCGCTGATGCCTGCCCAGTTCTCACCGGAAGCCTCTCCGATGTAGCTCTGAAATGGAGCAACCTCGAGTTGGTTGCCGCCCACCTGAGCCAGACCCACATCAGTGCCGCCGCACGCCGAGGACTGCACCGCGGCGAAAAGCAGGACAACAATACGAAAGGGAAGCCGAACGCCCATCGGGGAAGCCTAGCACGAATGGGTTATGGGGCTGTAAGAGAGGAACGATACAGAGGACGGAGAACCCAACCGAACAGGCTGCCCATCGGCCGCCCACCGCGGGCCGACAGCAGCCGCAACGAGCCCGAGAGAATGAGGAACACATCGTGCGCGACGAGGAACTCCAATACCGAGGACGCCCAGGTTGCCGCATCCGCCGGGAAAAGCCAGTCACTGTGCCACCGCTTCTGCACCTTTGCGGGGGCCAAGCCCAGAAACGGCAGCAGAACCAGGGTTCCCATGCGATTCCGCGCGCCGCGTCGTTCGGCGATTGCCCGCGCCGCCGTCGCGGCAACGGTGGCGGAATCGAGGGAAACGACGTTGCGCATGGCGCCATGGTAACCGTGTCACCCGATCGCGTCAGTTTCCAGAATGTGGAGAAACTCGAGGACCTCGCCGACACCCGGCCCCTCGTCGCCGATGGGGAATATGATTTCGCCATCCGGGCTGAGCTGCGCTCCCGGCCGGTTGGTCACAGCCTCGACGAGCCCGGCGGAGGGCACGACCGCGGGGTCCAGACGCAGACGCCACTTCCGCCCGCGGCGGATCACCGCGGCGACGCCGGCGCGCCGGGCCGACATCCGCACCCGTTGCGCCTCGGCCAAGGCATCGACCTGGGCCGGCGCTGGACCGTAGCGGTCGGCCATCTCCTCGAGCAGCTCCGCCAGACCCTCTTCACTGTCGCAAGCGGCCAAACGCTTGTAGAAACTCAGGCGCAGGGCGGGCTCGGGAAGGTAGGGTTCCGGCAGCTGGAGATCGACGCCGAGGCGCAACTCCACCTCGCGCCTCGAGGCGGCCGGCCGGCCCTCGAGCTCTGCGACCGCCTCCTCGAGCAGCTGACAGTAGGTCTCGAACCCGACCGCTTCCATGAAACCGTGCTGCTCGGCCCCCAGGAGATTGCCGGCGCCCCGGATCTCGAGGTCGCGGGCTGCTATCCGGAAACCGGCGCCGAGCTCGCAGAACTCCTGGATGGCCGCAAGCCGGGCGCGCGCCGTCGGCGACAGCGGCTGGTTCGGCGGCACCAGAAAATACGCGAAGGCGAGGCGGTCGGAACGCCCGACCCGGCCGCGCAGCTGGTAGAGCTGGGCCAGCCCGAAGCGATCGGCGCGGTTGACCAGCAGGGTGTTGGCGTTGGGGATGTCGAGACCGTTTTCGATGATGGCGGTGGCCAGCAGCACATTCGCGTCGCCGTCGAGAAACGCGCGCATGGCCTTCTCGAGGTGGCGTTCCGACATCTGGCCGTGGGCCACCACGACGCTGCGCCTCCGGCACGATCCTGCGCAACCAGTCGGCAAAGGCGCCGATGGTCTTGACGCGATTGTGGACAAAAAAGACCTGGCCGCCCCGTTCCAATTCGTACAGAATCGCCTCGCGAACGATGTCCTCCGAGAACTGGAGGACGCTGGTTTCCACGGCCTGGCGGTCGCGGGGCGGGGTCTCGATGATCGAGATGTCGCGCAGACCACTGAGCGAAAGGTTGAGAGTGCGCGGGATCGGCGTCGCCGACATGGCGACCACGTCGACCTCCGCCCGCAGCCTCTTGAGCCGCTCCTTCTGGGCAACGCCGAAGCGCTGTTCCTCGTCCATCACCACCAGACCGAGGTCGCGGAAAACCACCGACTCGCCGAACAGGCGGTGGGTGCCGACCACCACGTCGACCGTGCCCTCGGCCAGCCCCCTGATGGTCTCCTTGGCCTCGGCCGCGGTCGAGAATCGGGAGAGCATGCGGGATTCGACCGGGAAACCGGCAAACCGCCGGCGCAGGGTGTCCAGGTGCTGCTCCACCAGGATCGTGGTCGGCGCCAGCACCGCCACCTGTTTGCCTTCGAGGACGGCCTTGAAGGCGGCGCGGATGGCGACCTCGGTCTTGCCGTAGCCCACATCCCCGCACAGGAGCCGGTCCATCGGCCGGGTGGACTCCATATCGTTCTTGATATCGCTCACCGACCGTTCCTGGTCCATCGTCAGCTCGAACTCGAAGGCGTCCTCGAACTCGCGCTGCCACGGCGAATCCGGTGAATAGGCAAAACCCTCCGCGGCGTGGCGCACCGCCGCCAGCCGCAGCAGTTCGGCCGCCATCTCGCGCACCGCCTTGCGGACCCGCGATTTCCGGCGCTTCCAGGTGCCGCCGCCGAGACGGTCGAGGGTGGGGTTGACGTCGGCCTCCCCCGAGGCGTATTTCTGGATCAGGTCGGCCCGCTCCACCGGCACCAGCAGCGAGTCGCCGCCGTGGTACTCGAGGGCCATCATCTCGAGTTCCTTGCCCTCGACCACGACCCGGCGGAAGCCCGTGAATCTCCCGATCCCGTGGTCGAGGTGGACCACCAGATCGCCGCTCCTGAGGTCGCGAAGATCGGAGATGAACGCGCTCGGCCCGGACCGCCGCGGCCGCGGCATCGGCGTCGCCGTGAGGTCCCTTCGACCGTAAACCGCGAGGCCGCCCTCCCATACGAAGCCGTGCTGCGGCCCGCCTTCGACAATCGCCACACCACCCTTGGCGGGCGGAGCGCCGACCGGCGTCACGCCGCCCTCGCTCAAGAGGTGGGTGAATCGTTTCCCCTCACCCGGAGACGCCACCACCAACACCTGGGCGAGGTCCTGCCCCCGCCGCGCCCGCAGTGTTGGCACCAGATCAGGGACCCGGCGGACGAAGTTTTCGACTGCGCTGGTCGGCAGGCGGCGCCAGCTCGTCGACCCGTCCATCAGTTCGAGCCTTTCGACCCGCAGCGCCGGGGACTCGAGAACGCCCTTGAACTCGTCCGGAGCGCGCAGCAACGTATCGGGGGGCGGCAGGCCCATCTCGCGCCGGCTCAGGGCGCTCCACTCGCGCTGTTGGACGGTCCACCAACGGCCTACCTCGCCCAGGACCTCGTCGCGGTCGCACACCACGATGTTTGAAATCAGTTCGATCCAGCTGGTTGCACCCCCCGCGAGGTGGAGCGCGCCCCACCACAGACGGCGTTCGGCGCCCTCGGCCGCGACCCCTGCCAGCGCCGGGTAGTCAGGTGCCAGGACCGAGGCGAGACCTGCCAGCCGCGCGGGGTCGGTGGGAAAGGGCTCGAGCGGGATGACGGCAACCGCGTCCTGCGGATCCCCCACTCCCCGCTGGGTGGCCGGGTCGAACGAGCGGATGGATTCGACAACGTCGTCGTCGAGCTGGAGCCGGACCCCCGTGTCGCCGCCGGTGTGGAGATCGATCACCCACCCACGAACGGCGAACTCGCCCGCCTCTTCGACGAGGTCGGCGCGGCGGTAGCCGGCGGCGGCGAGTCGAACGGCCAGGTCGCGGGCGTCGATCCGGTCGCCGACCCGCAGCTCGAAGGCGCACGAGCACAACATCGCCGGCTCCGGGATGGGGGTCCCGAGCGCGCGCGCCGGAACCACGACGAGATCGACGTCATCGCCCGCGAGTCGTACCAGGAGATCCACCAGCCGCAGCCGTGCCGCCAAGGGGGGTTCGGCGCCGAGGTAGGGACCGGCCATCTCGGCCGGCACCACCCCCACGCTGACCCCCGGCGCGAGCAGGCCGAGCCCTGCCGCCAGGTCCGTCCGCGTCGGCGACGTGGGGCACGACGACCAGGGTCCGTCGATGCGGCCACCCGCGGGCCGCGGCGGCTGCGAGTACCAGCGCCCGGGCGCCGGGGACCACACCGCCCACAGCCAGCCCCTCCACCCCGCGATCGAGGTCGCGGACGAGCGCGCTGAGGTCGGGGAGAGGATATGTGGTCACGCCGCTTTCGATCCTACAGGGTCACGGTCACGAATTTTCAACCGTTGCGCTCATTCGAAAAAGAAACGATCGAAATGCGAATCCTTTGCGATCTCGAAAACAAACAGGTCCTGTCATCCCGACCGAGAGAGCGGAGCGACCGAGTGGAGGGATCTCTTCAACTCGCTGCGCCCGTTCAGAACAGGTTCCTCGACTCGACTTTCGGTCTCGCTCGGAATGACAATCATTTTGATATTCGTCGCCGCAAAAAGCTCATCGATTTTCGGATGAGCTCGATTTCAACGTTTGCGCCGCAGTAGGTCAGACCATCTCGAGCAGATGGCCCATCTTGTGCTTTTTGGTTTCGAGGTAGAGGCGGCTGCGGTCGGTCGGCGGCACCTCGAGGGGCACGCGCTCCACGATCTCGAGACCGAAACCGCGCAGCGCCGAATATTTGGTCGGGTTGTTGGTCATCAGACGCAGACGTCGCGCCCCGAGGTCGACCAGGATCTGCGCCCCGGTCCCGTAATCGCGCGGGTCGGCCTTGAACCCGAGGTGAACGTTGGCCTCCACCGTGTCCTCGCCCTGGTCCTGGAGCTCGTAGGCGCGCAGCTTGTTGAACAGACCGATGCCACGACCCTCCTGCAGCAGATAGAGGAGGATTCCCGCTCCCTCCTGCGCGATCTTGGCCATGGCGGCTTCGAGCTGGGCGCCGCAGTCGCACCGGCGGGACGCAAACACGTCGCCGGTGAGACACTGCGAGTGCACCCGTACCAGCACCGGCTCTGCGGGGTCGATGGCGCCCATCACCAGCGCCACGTGCTCCTCGCCGGTCACCCGGTTCCGATAACCGAAGATCCTGAACTCACCCAACTCGGTGGGGAGCTCCGGCCCGGCGACCCGCTCCACCAGGTTTTCGTTGCGCATGCGATAGGCGATCAGGTCAGCCACCGTGAGAATCCCGAGATCGTGCTCCTGCGCGAACTCCTGCAGCCGCGGCAGCCGTGCCATCTGCCCATCCTCGTCCATGATCTCGCACAACACCCCCGACGGGGTGAAACCGGCCATTCTCGCGAGGTCCGCCGCCGCCTCGGTGTGGCCGGCGCGCTTGAGAACGCCGCCGCGACGGGCGCGAAGCGGAAACATGTGGCCGGGCCGCTGGAGATCGTCGGCAACGGTCTTGGGGTTCACCAACGCGCGGACGGTCGCCGCCCGATCGTGGGCGGAAATGCCGGTTGTCGTGCCCTCGCGGACCTCGACGCTGACCGTAAAGGCGGTGCCGTGGGTGGAGGTGTTCTTCTCGACCATCGGCGGCAGACCGAGCTGATCACAGCGATCGGCGGTCAGGGCAACGCAGATCAGACCCCTGCCGAGGCGCGCCATGAAGTTGATGGCCTCCGGGGTCACCATCTCGGAGGCGAAGATGAGGTCACCCTCATTTTCCCGATCCTCATCGTCGACCACGATGATCTGCTGGCCCCGGGCGATGCGCGCAACCGCCTCGTCGACGGTGAGAAAGTCGGACTTTTTCTGTTTCGTCATCTCTCAACTCCTGGCGCCACCCCCGACGCCGAACCCAAATGGTAGCCCGGAGAGGGATGAGCTGCAAGGGCGGGGTGGGAGCGTGTCGATTTCGGATTTCGGATTTCGGATTTCGGATTTGCCACCCACCCCCCCACCGACGGTGAACGCCCAAGTGCTCAGGGGTGGGTGGGAACACGTGCGACGGAGGTGCCTGGCAGCCCCACGGGAAGCGAGATGGGAAAGTCCGCGTGCGGCGGAGGTGCCATTTTCAATATTGTTGGACACACGAACATCGACGTCGGCAGGGTGCCACGGGCCAACAGTGTTGAAGGTGGCTCCTCTCGGGAAGCGCGTCCTGAGCAACGGGTTCACTCGAACGCTCAGAGACGGACGCGGGAAGGGTAGAATCCCGAAAGTGAGTGTCAAGAAACCCGTCATCTATCTCGACTACAACGCCTCGACGCCGTGCGATCCGCGGGTGGTGGAGGCGATGCTGCCATATCTCAGCGGCGTGTTCGCCAACCCGTCGAGCCGCAACCATGGGCCGGGCCGCGATGCCTTCGCCGCGCTCGAGGAGGCGCGCGCGACCGTGGCCCGCTGCCTCGGCGCGTGCTCGGCAACCGAGATCGTCTTCACCTCGGGCGCCAGCGAGGGCAACAACCTGGCCTTGATCGGCGCCGCCACTGCACTGGCCACACGCCGCCGCCACCTCGTCACCCAGGCCACCGAGCACCCGTCGGTCCTCGAGCCGCTGCGCCACCTGGCGGTCTCGGGGTGGGAGCTGTCCGTGATCGGTGTCGACGGGGAAGGCCGGGTGCGCCTCGACGAGCTCGAAGCGGCCCTCCGCGATGACACCGCCCTCGTCAGCCTGATGCTCGCCAACAACGAGACCGGCACTCTCCAGCCCGTCCGCGAAGCCGCCGATCTGGCGCACCGCCGCGGCGCCTTGCTCCACTGCGACGCCGCCCAGGGTGCCGGCAAGATCCCGTTCGACATCGACGCCTTGAGCGCGGATCTCCTGACCGTCTCGGGCCACAAGGTCTATGGCCCCAAGGGCATCGGCGCCCTCCACCTGCGCCGTCGCACCCCGCCGCTCAAACTGCCGCCCCTCATCCACGGCGGCGGTCACGAAAGCGGTCTGCGTTCCGGCACGCCCAACGTTCCCGGTGCGGTGGCCCTGGCGCGCGCCCTCGAGATCGCCGAGGACGGGCTCGCCAACGAGGCCGAACGGGTGGGAGCCCTGCGCGACCACCTCGAAGACCTCATCCTCGCCAACGTCGACCGCTGCACCGTCAACGGATCAAAGGCTCACCGCCTCGCCGGCACCAGCAACCTCTCCTTCGCCGGGATCGAGGGCAACGCGCTGCTCGCCTCGTTGCCGGACGTCGCCGTCAGCACCGGCTCGGCCTGCGCTTCCAACCACCCCGAGGCGTCGCCGGTGCTGCGCGCCATGGGTGTCGGCAAGGCGCTGGCCTCCGCGTCGATCCGCATCAGCCTCGGCCGCTTCACAACAGACGACGAGGTCGACCGGGCCGCTCAGCGCATCAGCGAGGAAGTGGCGCGGTTGAGAACCCTCAGCCGCCGTCGCCGCCGCTGACATCACCCAACGCCTCCAGCCGTTCGGCGGTGGCGTCGTCGACCGTCACCGTCGGCACCGGCGCCGGCACCGGCCGTTCCCCGCTCAGCCGAGTGATCAGCTTTTCGAGTCCGGTCGAGTTCCAGAAGTTCTCGGCCAGAACGTCGTCGCGCTCGCCCGGATCGTTGGCGAGATCGAAGAGCACATAGGGGTGCCGCCACTGGCGGTAGCGATCCCGGATGCGGGTCCAAAGAGGCGGTTTCTCCTCGGCAAACGGATTTCCGTGGAACGCGGCCCGCGGGTAGAGCTTCCAGTTCAGCGTGCGCATCGAGATCACCCGTTCGCCGACGGGGAGGTCGAGCTGGCTGAGGGCGGGCAGTGGGGGCACGTTCCCGTCGATCACCCGCCGCAGATCGACGCCTTCGAAGGTCGGTGGGGTGTCAAGCCCGGCCACCGAGGTAATGGTCGGCGCGAGATCGAGCAGCCGCACCTGATCATCCACGGTCGCGCCGGCGGCAAAGCCGTCCGGGAACCGGATCAGGAGCGGGACCCGCAGCAGCTCGTCGTAAAGGGTGCGCGAGTGCCGCCCTACGACGCCGTGCTCGCCGAACTCCTCGCCGTGGTCGGAAGTGAAGATGACAAGGGTGTTGCCGGCCAGATCGAGCATGTCGAGACCGTTCATCAACTCGCCGAATGCCTGGTCCACCGAACGGATTTCGGCGTCGTAGGCGGCCCTGACGTGGTCGAGGTCGCGTTCGTCGATCGCGACCTCGCCGCGGTTGATGCTGTCGGGGAGTGCCTTCGAGATCTCGTCCGGCAACGGGCCTCGGTGGCCGTCATCGAAATTCGGCTGCAGCTCGGCGTCCGGGGTGGAGGGGTGGTGGACCTGAGAGGTGTGGAGAAAGAGAAAGGCCGGACGTTCGGGGTCCTGTTCGAGCCAGCCGAGTCCGGCCCGAACCGCCGACGCGAAATCGGCGCCGCCTTCATTGACCCCGTAGATCTCGAAACCACGGCCGAGCCCGAACTCGGGCGCGATCTGGCCCCCGCCGGTAAAGGCGGCCGTCCGGTAACCCGCCCCCGCCAGCACCGTCGCCAGGGTCGGCAAGTCGCCGGGCAGCGGCGAGCGGCGGGCGAAAAAAGCGCCGTGGTGTTCGGGCAGGAGCGAGGTCAGCATGGTGGCGTGGGAGGGCAAGGTCGACGGCGCCTGGGCGATGGCGCAGGCGAACAACGCGGCCTGCTCTCTGAACCGGTCGAGGTTGGGGCTCGTCGGTTGGTCGTGGCCGTAGCACCCGAGGCGATCGGGTCGCAGGGTGTCGATGGAGATCAGGATCACCGTCGGTGCCTCCTCCGGCACCGAGCGCGCTGCCGGAAGGCCAAAGGTGGCCGGAGGCGGTGGGGCCGGCGCACCTCCGCAGGCGGTCAACAACACCAGCGCGCACCACGGTGCCAGTCTCCGCAATCCTCACTCCTCCTCGTGATACAGCAGCACCCCATCGAGGGACGTCTCGAAGGTCTCAACGTCGCGTTCCCACTTTTCCAGAAGCGGCGCGATCGGCCTGTGCTCCTCGATCAGGCCTCGGGCTTCAGCTGAGCCGGTGAGCAGATCCAGGGCGGGCACGTCGCTCACGAACTCGTAGGGCTCCCTCCGCCAGGCGAAGGCGTCGGGGTGCTGGTCGTGGATCGCCGCGAGCAGGTGCAGACCGAGAGCCAGCGGTCGCAGCCGCAGGCGATCGACGAGGTGCAGCTCCACGCCCTTGCAGACCTCGCCGGAGAACTTCTGGAACTCCGGCCGGAACCTGGTCGAACGGAACGCGACGCCATCGAGGTCGAGGGCGCGAAGCCCGGACACCAGCTTTTCTTCATCGATCCAGGGAGCACCCACGAGGTGAAACGGTCGGGTGGTTCCACGGCCCTCCGACAGGTTGGTGGCCTCCACCAGGCAGAGCCCGGGGTACAGGGTCGCTGTATCGAGGGTCGGCATGTTGGGGCTCGGCGGCACCCACGGCAGACCCGTCTCATCCCACCACTGGTCCCGCCGCCATCCGCGGCAGGGAACGACGGTGAGCTGGACGTCCGGCCAGCGCTCGCGGTGGAGCAGCAGCGCGATCTCACCCAGCGTCAGACCGTGGCGCGCCGGAGTCGGCAGCTGTGACACGAAGCTCTCGAAGCCGGCCCCCACCGGGCCGCCCTCACGCGCCACCCCGCCGATAGGGTTGGGTCGGTCGAGGACCATGACCTCCACCGACGCTCTTTCGCAAGCCTGCATGGCCGCGTCCATGCTGGCGGCGAAGGTGTAATAACGGCTGCCGATATCCGGCAGGTCCACGAGCAGAACATCGAGGTCGTCGAGGTCGTCCGGTCGCGGCGCGAAGGTCGATGGACCATCGCCGTACAGCGACCGGATGGTGCTTCCGGTCAGCGGATCGCGGAGATCATCCACGGCCTCCATGTCCTGGGCGATGCCGTTGAGACCGTGCTCCGGCGCGAAGAGACGCACCAGCGGACCCACGCCGGCCCCCACGAGGGCGCTCCGCGCGGGGTTGAGGTCGGACGTCACCGCCGCGTGGTTGGCAAGCAATGCCCACCGCCGTCCGCCGACCAGCTCCGGAGTTTCAATCAATACTTCGAGACCGGTGATGACGTTGTTCATGGGCGCATGGTACCCCTACTCAATTTCGGATTTCGGATTTCGGATTTCGGATTTTGAACGGACTGCCGTGATGTCGCGAGTTGCCGGACATCCAACATCAACTTTCCAGGATCAGGAATGGTGGGCGGCATTTGGAAACTTTTTGCCCCTTTGCGGCATTACTAGATGTGGATGCGGAGGACGAGAGATGACTGACCGACATACTCGAGGATTTGTGGTAGCAGCATCGTTGACGCTGGCCATCGCGGCCCTGGCGATTCCTGCTGTCGCCGCCGACACCGGTGAAACCGCGTACGCCACCTTCGCCGGTGGGTGTTTCTGGTGCATGGAGGCCGATTTCGAAAAGGTCGAGGGCGTACTCACCGTGACCTCGGGTTACACCGGCGGTCATGTCGCCAACCCGACGTACGAACAGGTCTCTGCCGGCGGCACCGGCCACGCCGAATCGGTTCGGGTGGTGTACGACCCGGACATCGTCAGCTACGAGAAACTGCTCGATTATTTCTGGCACCACATCGACCCGACCGCGGTGGACCGCCAATTCTGCGATGTCGGCGACCAGTACCGGAGCGCCATCTTTTTCAACGATCAGGCGCAGCGTGAAACGGCGGAGCGTTCCCGGGCCCAACTCGAGCGCAGCAAGCCCTTTCCGCAACCGATCGTCACCGAGATCACGGCTGCGACGGCGTTCTACCCCGCCGAGGCGTACCACCAGGACTACGCAAAGAAAAACCCGATCCGTTATTCCTACTACCGCAACGGGTGCGGGCGCGACCGGCGCCTCGAAGAACTCTGGGGAGAAGAGAAATGAAGGACTCCATGATGCATGCTGTCATCATCGGTTGCCTCAGTCTGGCAATTGGGACCTCGGCACTTCCGGCGCAGGCACAGAACTCACAACCAGCACAGGGGGCCACAAAAATGAGCGATCAGGAACTGCGAGAAAAGCTGACTCCCGAGCAGTATCGGGTCACCCGGGAGAACGGCACCGAGCCTGCCTTCCACAACGAGTACTGGGACAACCACCGTGCGGGAATCTACGTCGACGTGGTTTCCGGCGAGCCTCTCTTCGCCTCGATCCACAAATTCGATTCCGGCACCGGGTGGCCGAGTTTCACCCAGCCCCTGGTCGATGAGAACATCGTCGAGAAGAAAGACCGCAGCTGGTTCGTCCTCCGCACCGAGGTCCGGTCGAATGGGGCCGATTCCCATCTCGGCCACCTGTTCGACGACGGGCCCGCACCGACCGGTCTGCGCTACTGCCTGAACTCGGCGGCCCTCCGGTTCGTACCCGTTGACGACCTCGAGAAAGAGGGGTACGGAGAGTTCCTGCCGTTGTTCGAGGGTGGCACAGACAGCCACGAATAACCCCCGCTTCCGCCTGAATTGCGCCACAAAATAGGGGTACAGTGGCGGCGTGGGGGTGGACGCATGACGTTGGATCAGAAACACAGCAAACTCCGTCTCGCGCTGGTGTTCGGCGGGCGGTCTGGGGAGCACGACGTCAGCATCGTCTCGGCGCGATCGGTTCACCGCGCCCTTGATGCCGCCCGCTACGACGTGGTCCCGATGGCGATCGACCGCAGCGGTCTGTGGGCGGACCCCGAAACCTCCCGCCGGGTCCTCGCCGAGTCGACTGACCGCGCCGACGGCGTGGTGGCGTTCGAGGGCGTCTCACGCCTCGATCGGCGGCTCCTGGACGACGACTTCGACGTCGCTTTTCCGGTGCTCCACGGACCCTATGGCGAGGACGGAACCATCCAGGGTCTTTTCGAAATGCTCGACATCCCTTTCGTAGGCTGCGACACCGCCGCCTCGGCCCTGTGTATGGACAAGATCTTCACCAAACGGACCCTCGACCAGGCCGGTCTGCCGACCCCGCAGTGGGTGGAGATCGACAGGCGATCGTGGCACGAAGAGCGAGCGGACATCGAGCGCCGGTGTTCAGATCTCGGGCTGCCGCTGTTCGCCAAACCGGCGCGGCTCGGCTCCTCGGTCGGCATCAGCAAGGTCAAGGCGCCCGACGAACTCGCGGGGGCGGTCGAAAGCGCCCTCTCGCACGGGCGCCGCGCGCTGGTCGAAAAGGGCATCGACGCCCGCGAGATCGAGGTGGCGGTGCTCGGCAACGGCCACCCTCGCGCCTCGGTGCCGGGCGAGGTGGTGCCGGGCCACGAGTTCTACGACTACGAGGACAAGTACCTCGACTCCACCTGCGAGATTCTGGCGCCGGCGCCGCTCGACGAAAACGTCACCCGGCGGGTTCAGGAGCTGGGGGTGGCAGTCTTCCGGATGCTCGGCTGCGGCGGAATGGCCCGGGTCGATCTCTTCCTCGAGCGCGAGGGCGGCGGCCTGTGGGTCAACGAGGTCAATACGATTCCCGGGTTCACCTCGATCTCGTTGTTCCCCCGGCTGTGGGGCCTCTCCGGACTCGACTACCCGTCGCTGATTGACGAACTGGTACGGTTCGCGAGGGAGCGTTGACCCCGGTTTGACCTCCCCGTGCATGCGCTATGATAGGGGCCCGAACAGCATTGATCTGACGACTGGATCGGGGCTTGACCTCATCCCTGGCGGGGTCTATGGTGCGCGCTTGTGAAATCTTTCTTTTGTTGATTTCACGTTACGGACAGCAAGGAGACGAGCCATGAAGAAGATCACCCGCGAAGAAGCTCTCGCCTACCACACGGGCAAACGCCACGGCAAGACCGAGGTGGTGGCGACCAAACCATGTATCACCCAGCGCGATCTGTCGATGGCCTACACGCCCGGTGTCGCCGAGCCCTGTCTCGAGATCGCACGCGACCCCGAGCTGGTCTACGAATACACCAATAAGGGCAACCTGGTGGCGGTGGTCTCCAACGGCACCGCGGTACTCGGTCTCGGCGACATCGGCCCGATGGCGGGCAAGCCGGTGATGGAGGGCAAGGGGGTGCTCTTCAAGCGCTTTGCCGACATCGACGTCTTCGACATCGAGGTCGACACCAAGGACCCCAAGGAGATCATTCGCTTCTGCGAGCTTCTGTCGCCCACCCTCGGCGGGATCAACCTCGAGGACATCGGCGCGCCGGAGTGCTTCGAGATCGAAGAGGCTCTCAAAAAAAGCTGCAACATCCCGGTCTTTCACGACGACCAGCACGGCACCGCGATCATCTCGGGCGCCGCCCTGCTCAACGCCCTCGAGATCGCGGACAAGAAGATCGACCAGGTGAAGGTCGTCTTTTCCGGCGCCGGCGCGGCCGGAATCGCCTGTGCGAACTTCTATGTCTCGCTTGGCGTGAAGCCGGAAAATCTCCTCATGGTCGACTCCAAAGGCGTTATCTACAAGGGCCGGACCAAGGGCATGAACCCCTACAAGGAGCGCTTCGCCGTCGAAACCGACGCCCGAACCCTCGCAGATGCCATGCAGGGGGCCGACGTGTTTGCCGGAGTCTCGGTCAAGGGAATGGTGACCAAGGAGATGGTCGCGGCGATGGCGGAGAACCCGATCATCTTCGCGATGGCCAACCCGGACCCCGAAATCCTCCCCGAAGACGCCTTTGCCGTCCGCTCCGACGTCATCATGGCGACCGGCCGGTCGGATTACCCGAACCAGGTCAATAACGTGCTCGGTTTCCCCTTCATCTTCCGCGGCGCCCTCGATGTGGCGGCCTCCGAAATCAACGAGGAGATGAAGCTCGCCGCCGCCTATGCGCTCGCCAACCTCACCAAGGAGGACGTGCCCGACTCGGTCGTCCGCGCCTACGGCGGCAGACCGATCCGTTTCGGCCGGGAGTATCTGATCCCCAAACCCTTCGACTACCGCGTCCTGTTGTGGGAGGCACCCGCGGTGGCCCAGGCTGCCATCGACTCCGGTGTCGCCCGCAAGCCCTACGCCTCGAAAGAGGAGTACATCCGCGAACTCGAAAACCGCCTGTCGCGGACCCGCCAGGTCATGCACGGAGTCTTCGACCAGGCCAAGCTCGACCCGAGACGGATCATCTTTCCCGAAGGTGAGGCTGTCAAGATCGTGCGGGCGGCCAAGATTCTGGCCGAGGAGGGCATCTGCAAACCGGTGCTGCTCGGCTCGGCGGCGAAGATCAGCAAGATGCTGGCCGAACACGAGGTGCCCGAGGGTACGGTCGAGGTGGTCGACCCTGCCACCGACCCGAAACGCGAATCCTACGCCGAGGCGCTCACCCGTCTGCGGTGGCGCCACGGCGTCACCCCCGAACACTCACAGAAGCTGATTCGCGATCCGGTCTACTTCGGCAACATGATGGTCCAGCAGCACGACGCGGACGGTTTGATCGCCGGCCTCACCATGTCGTATCCGGAGACCATCCGGCCCGCCCTCCAGATCCACAAGACGAGGGAAGGCATCAAGAGAGCGGCCGGCGTCTACCTGCTCCTCTTCGAGGACCGGATGCTGTTCATCGCCGACACCACCGTCAACGAAGACCCGACGGCCGAGGGTCTGGCGGAGATCGCCTTTCTTTCAGACCAGGTCGCCGAAATCTACTTCCAGACCAAGGGCCGGATCGCCATGCTCTCGTACTCGAATTTCGGGTCCAACGTCGATTCGCAATCCCAGAAGGTCCGCGACGCGGTCGCCATCGCCGAGAAACGCTGGCCCGATCTGGTGATCGAGGGCGAGATGCAGGCCGACACCGCCGTCGAGCCGAGCATCGCGAAAGAGGCCTTCCCGCTGTCCAGGATCCAGGGCGACGCCAACATCCTGGTGTGCCCGGATCTCCAGTCGGCCAACATCGCCTACAAGCTCCTGTGGCGGCTCGGCAAGGTCGAAGCCATCGGGCCGATCCTGACCGGCATCAACGCACCGGTCCACGTGCTCCAGCGCGGCGTCGATGTCAACGACATCGTCAACATGGCGGCCCTGTGCGTGCTCAAGGCCCAGCGCTGGCGGTGATCTGAGCTTGCACGTCTCGCCACCATCCGGGAATGGGGCCGGGGCGGCCCGCTGTTAACCGATATCAGTACGATCTGATAACAGCGGGCCCGCCGCGGGCACCGGAGTTCCTGGAGGTGGTCATGCAGGATACTCTCTCAGCAGTCCTTGCCGGCAAGGGCTCCACGATCCATTCCGTGGCCCCCGAGGTCACGGTCCTGAACGCCGTGCGCAAGATGAACCAGGAGCGTGTCGGCGCCCTCCTGGTCTGCGTCTCCAATGAACTGGTCGGCATCTTCACCGAACGCGATGTCATGATGCGCGTGGTTGACACCGGCCTTGACCCGACCTCGACGAAGGTCGTAGATGTCATGACGTCGGAAGTGGTGACGGTGCGATCGAGCACCGGGGTCCGGGACGCAATGGCGGTGATCTCCGAGAGGCGGTTCCGGCATTTGCCGGTGATCGACGACGGCAAGCTGCTCGGGGTCGTGTCCTCCGGTGACCTCACGCGCTGGGTCAGCCGCAACCAAGAGGGCCACATCCAGCATCTGGTGAACTACATTACGGGAAAGTACCCGGGGTGAATTTTGAATTCGGAATTCGGAATTCGGAATTTCCGCTCCACTCCCCCGAATCACCGTCATTTACGGTCCATTGTGGCACCCAGAACCCAACCTCACTGCAGTGCCGGGAAAGGCCATTCCGAATTCCGAATTCCGAATTCCGAATTCTCCGAGCGATGCCCTCGCTTCAACTGTCTTGTGGGCGGGTGTAAACTTGTAGGCACCAATGATATTTGCGGAGGAGTTGCCATGAAGTCTGCATTGAAGTTGCTGGTTTTCATCATCACAATCGGCATGATCGCGGCAGCGCTGCCGGCGACGGCGGAAGACGCGACCGGAGGTCTCAGATACTCGACCACCGTGACCAAGTTCGAAAACCAGGCGGGATGGGTCGGCCAGTGGGACATCGGCGACGCCTGGGGCACCGTGCTCACCGACATGCTCAACCAGTCAGGTAAATTCATCGTCCTCGGTGAGAGCGACATGCGGGCCGCTGCTCTCGACGAGCAGGACTTCGCAGCATCGGGTCGCACGGCAGGCGGCGCCAAGGCGCCCGTCACCGGTCAGATGACACCGGCCCAGATCCTCATCAAGGGTGCGATCACTCACGTTCAGGGTGACACCGGCGGCGCCGACGGCGGGGTTCGCATCAAGGGCTTCAAGATCGGCGGCGGGGGCGGCAAGGGCGAGGTCAACGCGACGATCTACATGGTCGACTCGACCACCGGACAGGTGCTGGCCTCGAAAAGCGTCGTCGGTACGTACAAACGCAAGGCTGTCGGCGTCGGTTACAACGCCGGCGGGTGGGGAGCGGCCTTCGGCGGCCACGCCAATGACAACGTCGGTCTTGCGGTGCAGGACGCCTGCGCCCTCGCGGTCGAATTCATGATCGCGCAGCTTCCCAACATCCAGTGGAGTGGGTCGGTCGTGATGGTCAAGGACGGCAAGGTCTACATGAACCGCGGCAGTCGCGAGGGTGTCGCCGTGGGAAACACATTTTCCGTCGGCGAGGTCGAAATCCTGCGCGATCCCGACACCGGCGAGGTGCTGGACGAGAGCATGACCGAGTTCGCGCGGCTCAAGGTCGACCAGGTCAAGGAAAAGCTCTCGATCTGCAGCGTCACCTCCGGCGATGCGGGCAGAGTGGCCAAGGGGATGACAATTCACAAATAGGCCCCGCGGACCAACGGCGGCATCTCGACTGGCGTGAACAACATTCGGGCCACGGCGCATCCGGCGCCGTGGCCTTTTCTGCTGCGACGCGTGTATAATTCGCCGGTAGTCAGGTGTTCAAGATGAGGTCGTTACAACATTCCCACAGTGGAGCGATCATGGCTGCGGCCCTGATCGCGTGGTCCTTCATCACCCCTTCGGCGGCGGCCCAGGATGCCGACTACGCGGCGGTTGACAACCCGTTTCAAGGGGAATTCGACTACCGCATCGGCACCGACCTGCGACCGCTGGTGGCGGTGGACGGCGTGCGCTGGATTCGCTTTTCCATCCGGCCGAGGAGCGATCGCGAGTACGAGTCGGCGAAACCGGTTCCGGTGACGGTCGAGGTCGACGTCCTCAACAACGGAGATAGCGCCGACGTGCAGGTGATTGTCCTGCTCGAAGACGAAAACGGAACCAAACTCGAACGGCTCGAACTCGAGAAGATCGGGGCCGGCCGGGGCCGGCTCAGGGAAGAGGTCCAGAAGCCCAAGATCGCCGGGTCGGTGCTCGAGGCCACCAGGAAGGTCTACCTGTTTTTCGAGGTCTCCCGGTAGCTCTGGCGCGAACTCTTACCAGCTGGTCTGACGTCTGAGCAGGGCCAGGAATTCCTCCCGAACCAGTCGATCCGCGAAACAACCCCTGAGGGCCGAGGTCGTGGTCAGCGCGCCGGCCTTTTTGACGCCCCGCATTTCGACGCAGAGGTGCCGGGCCTCGATCACCACCATGACGCCCTGGGGCTTCAGTCTCGACCACAGGAACTCCGCCACCTGTTCGGTCAGACGCTCCTGCATCTGCGGCCGTTTGGCGTAGAACTCGAGGATCCGCGGCAGCTTCGAGAGACCGACCACCTCCGATTCCGGAATGTAGGCGATGTGGGCGTGGCCATAAAATGGTACGAAGTGGTGGGCGCACATCGAGTAAAAGGGGATCTCCCTCTCGATCACCATGTGGTGGTAGCCCTCGTCGTTGGGAAAGGTCGTCACTGCGGGTTCGGCGCCCTCGCGGAGACCGTGGAACATCTCCAGGTACATCTTGGCGACCCGTTCGGGTGTGCGCTTGTAGTTGGGATCGGTGAGATCGAGGTTGAACTCGGTCATGATCGCCGCCATGTGCTCCGCCACCGCGCTCACGATCCGATCATCGTCGCCGCTCGGGATCGAGTTGTCGCCGTGCGCCGCCACCGCCTCGCCGTTCACTTTGTTGCTGTCGAGTGAAACTATTTCTGTCATGGATCGGTCTCCCCTGCACGAGGCAATCGCCGCAGAGGCTATCGTATTCCACTTCCGGCGCTCTTCGGCATGCCGGCTGGTCTGCTACCATCCGCGGCATGGCCGGGAGAACGCCGCAGAATATCTTCATCACCGGTTCGCACGGCCAACTGGGGCGGAGCCTGATTGCAGTGTGCGCTGACCGCGGGGTCGCGGCCGAGGGGCGCGATCTCGACACCCTCGACATCTGCGACGCCCGCGCCGTCAGGCGGTGGATCGTGGACGCCCGTCCGTCGGTGGTGGTCAATACTGCGGCGTTCACCGCCGTCGACGACTGCGAAACAAACCAAGAACTGGCGACGGCAGTCAACGGTCTCGCCGTCGGCAACCTGGCGGCGGCCTGTAACGAAGTCGACGCACTGCTGATCCAGATCTCCACCGACTACGTCTTTCCCGGCGACGCGACTCGTCCGTACAGGGAAGAGGACGCGGTGGCGCCCACCAGCGCCTACGGCCGCTCAAAACTTCGCGGCGAAGAACTCGCCCGGACCGCCGACCGCCACCTGGTGGTACGGACCGCCTGGCTCTACGGCCGTGGCGGCCGCAACTTCGTCGAAGCCATCCGCGCCCAGATCGACGCCGGCACGCCCAGCCTCAAGGTGGTTGCGGACCAGCGCGGCTGCCCCACGTTCTGCGACGACCTCGCAGATGCCGTGCTCGACCTCGCCGCCGCCGGCTCGACCGGCACCCTGCACGCGGTCAACTCCGGGAGCACGACCTGGCACGGGTTCGCGGCGGAAATCGCCCGCCTTCTGGGGGCCGCCGTCACGGTGGTGCCGGTCGCCACCGGCGAGGTCCCGAGACCGGCGCCCAGACCTGCGTATTCGGTATTGGACACCAACCGGCTCGAGGCAGCGCTCGGCCGGCCGATGCCGCCCTGGCAGGACGGTCTTCACCGCTATCTGGAGCAAACATGAAGATCCTGATCACCGGAGTCACCGGGTTTGTGGGTCGCCACCTCGTGAACCACCTGCGAAGCGCGGTTCCCGAAGGGGAGATCTGGGGTCTGGTGTGGGAAGAAGATCCGGCCCAGATACCGGCCGCGGTCCACCCGTTGATGGGCGACCTCACCCTCCCCTCGTCACTCGCCCGGAGCCTCGAACAGATGCGGCCCGATGTGGTCCTCCACCTCGCCGGCGCGACCTCGGTGGCCAGTTCGTGGCAACAACCCGACCGTTCCTTTCAGGTCAACGCCATCGGCACTCTCAATCTGCTCGAGGCCCTGCGGTCCCTCGACCTCGATCCGACGGTGGTGGTAGCCACATCAGCCGAGATCTACGGCGCCGTTGCCGCCGAGGACCAACCGATCCGTGAGGACTCCCCGTTGAACCCGATCTCGCCCTACGCCACGAGCAAGGCAGCGCAGGATCTCATCGCGGGACAGTACTATCGCGGATTCAAGCTGCCGACTGTCCGCCTGCGCCTCTTTCCGCATACCGGCCCCGGCCGCCCGCCGCAGTTCGCCGCATCCGGCTTCGCCCGTCAGATCGCGCGCATCGAGCGCGGTCTCGATCCACCTGTCGTGACGGTCGGCAATCTCGACCCGATCCGTGATTTCTCCGACGTTCGCGACATCGCACGCGCGTACTGGGCGGCGGCCGACCGTGGGCGGCCCGGCGAGGCCTACAACGTCGGCAGCGGCCGCGGCGTCAGCATCCGCGAGGTGCTCGATCAGCTCATCGCCCTCTCCGAAGCCGAGATTGAGACCCGGGTGGATCCGGATCGACTGCGTCCGGCCGATATCGACTGCCTGGTGGCGGACAACTCGCGGTTTGTTGCGGACACCGGGTGGCAACCGGCGATCCCGTTCGAACAGACGCTTGCCGACCTTCTCGACTGGTGGCGGTCCCAGGTCGAACAAACCGAAAAAACGAACTCGATCCCTCCGTAGAACCATGAAATAGTCAAACCAGGGAGTGCTTCTGATGAATATGGATCGGCGCAACCGCATATCACAGTGGGCGTTCGACACACGGGCAGTCCTCGGTCGTTTCCACCTGTGGTTGGAGGACGTGGAGATCGAGTTCGTCAACACCTCGGAAACCCGGGACCTGTCATTCGTCGGCGGCTCGCTCGAACGAGCCTTCGTGGTGGCCGCCGCGGTCACCGCCCTCGGCACCCGACTCTTCGGCCGCTGGGGCGAAGGCGCCGGCCTCGACAAGGCCGGCATCAACCGGGTCAAAAAGGACGCTGACGCCGTTTCGGCCTACGCCCTGTCCGAGGCCCTCTGGTATCTCACCCGCAGCCTCCCCGAAAACCACGCCGTGATGATCTCGCTCGGTGAGGGCCTGATGCCGAAGGCCGGAGAAACACCGGAAATGGGCTCCAACCCCCTGCTCGGTTTTGGCCGGGTCTATGCGCGGCCCCAGGTCGCGCGGTTCCTCGACCGCCGCGTCCACCGTCTGGTCAACGACCCGGCCTACGAGTGGCCCCAGTTCTGGTCCGATCTGCAGACCGCCGGGATCACCATCTGGGGTGCCGCAGTCGACACCCTGGAGAACACGTCGAGATTCGCCAAAGGCAGCCCGACCGGGCCGATGACGGTGCTCCACCTCTTCGACCAGCCGCTCAAGGTGGCCCGTCCCTACGAGGGCTACATGGGCAATCTCATCCTCCCGCAAAGAGTGATGGACGAGGCCGCCGGCAACTCGGTCCTCATCGACTACCGGACCCCACGGGCCAAGGTCCTGGCGGCCATCTGCGAAGCCTATCCCGGAATCACACCGGAAAGGGTCCACGTCTGGACCCTCGGCGGCAAGAGCCGCGACCACCGCCTCAGTGCTCTGTGGGCCGAGTGGCGGGACCTCGGCGTACACCTTGTTGAGGACGGGTGGGAGATGCCCGGCACCGGCATTCCGGTCTTCACCGAGTCGGGAACCTACGCACCTGTCTTTAGGGTCGGTCCCTGGGAGGACGAGAACGGCGCGACCCACCTCTTCATCTGTGACGGCTATGCCGCCTCCGCGGAAGCGATGCAAGCCGCCAGCCTCGATCCGATCCTCGACCTTGCCAGCTCGATGACCCTGTTCTCGTCAAGCTTCAAGGCGCCCGCCAATCGCGAACGTTTGGTGGTTGCCCTCGACCCCGACGCGGAGGACTTCGCGGCGCAGCTCTCCGCCACTCTCGGCACCGAGGTCGCCTCCGAAATGGTCGACGACTATCGAGACAGCCTCCGATCCGCTCGCGAGGCTCTGATGCCGGTGGACCGGGCGACCCTTACCGCTGACGATTTCTTCCCCCTCAAGGAGTGGCGGGTTCTCGCCCTGGCAAGCTACATGCTGCCCGATCCCTACACCGGGTGCGATGGCGTGGAGCAGGTCGCGGAGGACCGCTACCGGGTCACCACCCGCGCCGCGACCCGCCGCGGCATGATCGATGTCACCCTCGAACTGCGGCTCATGGAGCCCATCGAAGAAATGAAGATGGTTTTTTCGCCACTGCTCGACCGCTTCTACGGTGGTCAGGACTACCGTGATCGCGCGGTCAAGATCTCCGACTCCGGCCGGATCCGCAACGAGCTGCAGACCCTGTGTTCGGAGGCCATCTCCTACCTGCCGAACGACCACATGAGGATCGACTTCGACAAGGTCGATGAATCGGTTTTGGCGCACGACAAGAAAGAGCTGATTCGGATGGTGCTCGACTGGTACAAGGTCGAGCACCCCCTGTGGTTCGAGTGGCTGGAGATGGGCTGAGAAATTCTCAATTTTGAATTTTGAATTTTGAATTCCCGCCCGCCCTCCCACCGATAAGAAACGCCCGAGTGCTCAGGGTGGGTGGAGCTCGTGCGGCGGAGGTGCCATTTTCAATATTGTTGGACGCACGAACATTCACGCCGGTAGGTTGATTCGGGCCAACAATGTTGAAGGTGGCTCCTCTCGGGAAGCGCGCTGGGAAAGTCAAGGCACGTCAGAAGCACCTTGAACCTGCAGCTTCTCCAACTTCGCGCGCATTTCCGGCGACATCCGTACCGGCCGGCCGGTGGTGTTGTCGACCGAGGCCAGGCGCGTCATCGCCTCGGCGGCGACCTCTCCGTTGGCCTCGACGACGTACTCGAAGGTGAAGGAGGCGCCGCGGATCTCACCCACCCGCAGCCACACCTGAACTTTGTCGTAGAGAGCCACCGGTCTTTTGTAGTCAATCGTGAGGTTTCTTACAAAGAACGAAATGTCCATCGCCTCGCGCCCGCCGAAGTGCTCATGCCAGACCGCGGTCCGCGCGATTTCCAGGTAGGTCGCAAAGGTCGCGTTGTTGACGTGGGCGAAGGCATCGAGATCGCGCCACCGCACCTGGATCGAACACGAGAACGGAAACTCTTCCATAGCGCAAGAGTAGCAGGGGGAATTCTCAATTTTGAATTTTGAATTTTGAATTTTGAATTCCCACCCGCCCCCCGCCGACACGTCAGGCCGGAGTTCTCAGAAATGCGCAACCACACACCACTCACCCGGCACGCGGAACGCGTGCCCCGCGTGCCCCAATGGCCCCGGCGGCGTCTACCTTTGTGGGGCAGCCGTCCCGGCTGCCGGGTGGGGGGGTTGTGCGCGGCGGAGCGGGTAGAATCTTCGAATGACAGCCTTCGCCATCCCACCCGGCGAGATCTACCTGTGGTGGGCGTCGCTCGACGTGAACGACGAGGAGGTGACGGCACTGCGCCGCCTTCTCGATCCGCGAGAGCTGGAACGCGCGGACCGCTTCCGGGTGCCGAACGCTGCACGCCGATTCGTCGCCGCCCGCGCAGCTCTTCGCATCCTGCTCGGACAGGCGACGGCGACCGACCCGGCCCGCGTCGAGTTCTTCTACGGCGAACACGGCAAACCTGCCGTGGCCGGCGCACCGTTTTTCAACGCCAGCGATTCCGGAGACACCGTCGTCGTGGCCATGGCCCGCCAGGAGATCGGGGTCGATGTTGAGGGTCTGCGTTCCCTGCCCAACCCCGATCGGCTGGCCCGCCGGATCTGCACCGATCGCGAACTCGAACAGCTGGCAGCCCTCCCTGAAACGGAAGCCGACGCCGCGCTCCTGCGCCTCTGGACCTGCAAGGAAGCCGCCCTCAAAGCGGTCGGTCTCGGTCTTCCCGGCGGGCTCCGCAACGTCGAAATCGACTTCCGCTCCGGCAAACAGCCGCACCTGCGGCGGCTGCGCGAACACCACGAAGGTTGGAGCCTGCTGACCGCGGACATCGACGACAGCCTTCTGTGTTCGGTGGTGGTGCACGCCAGCGGCTGCCGGATCGTCAACCAGGAACGGCTCACGATGCTCCGATCGTGACCTGGGGCGAAACGGAGGACCGTTTGAGCTGGCGGACGATGCCGACGATCAGCCCCACGGCACAACCCACGAGAGCCGCTGCGAGTCCAACCGTGAGCAGGGTCTGCAGCACCGGCACCACGGTCCCGGTGTAGGTGGCGATCTGTTCGGCCGTCCACCCCGTGGCCCGGGCCACCTCGATGTCGGCGGCCAACAGGTCGGGCGTCCGCAGGAGCCGGATCAGGACCCCGATCCAGAGGAGGTCGAGACCGCGGTCGATCCACCTCAGAGTTCGGCTCCAGCGACCACGAACGAGGACCACCAGACGCAGCACCAGCATGCCGCCGAGGACCAGAGTGATGAGGGGCGCAGCGGCCCGCAGACCCGGGCCGACCAGCGGCATGACTGCGATCGTGCCGTCAAAACCGACCAGCGCCACGATCTTGTCCGGAAAGACGTTGAGGACCAGCAGAAACGCCGACAGAAAAAAGAGCCCAACCGCCAGCCCGGCCCGTGACACGCGGTCAGGGTCATTGACCGGTGGCAGCGCGGCGGGGTCCCATGTCTGTCTGTCGTCGGCACGCGACCGTCCCATCCGCTCGACCGCCCAGAACACGATCGCAATCCAGCCGAAGACCGCGATCGCCGACTGCACCAGGTTCCCGGTGAGCCCGCCGAGGGCGCTCAATAGATCGGAAGACGGATCACGAAGCGATCCCGCGAGGGCCGCAAACACCAGCAGCGCCGAGACCGCGGCCACGGTGATGCCCACCACCCGGACAAAGGTCGGGTAGAGCTCAGGGCCGACGAGAAACCGCGGCCGCTCGATGTACGACGCGGCCAGGAGATCCGGCGGTCCGAGCTCCCGCAGCGACTTGACCGCGGCCTGCCGAGGGTCTTCGCCGGCGGTGATCCGGGCCTCGAGGCCGTCTTCCAGCGACGACCGCAACTCGGTCAACACATCCTCGCGTTCACTGCCGGGCAGGCGGCGGCCCACCTGCGCCAGATACCGTTCAATGAGATCCATTGCGTGCTCCTTCATGGTGTCTCCACCAGCTCTGCCATCACCTCGACCAGACCATTCCACTCCTGGGAGAGTTTTTTCAGCGTCGTGCTGCCGAGCGCTGTCCGAAGGTAGTAGCGGCGCGGCCGGCCCTCACCCATCTGCCAACGGCTCTCCAACAGACCCTGGCTTTCGAGCCGCCGCAGCAGGGGGTACAGCGTTCCCTCCGGCACGTCGAGACCGCTGACGCGGAGGTCTTCGCGCAGCGAGTAGCCGTACTGCTCTTCGCCAACGCGGCCGAGGATGGCGAGGACCAGCACCCCCCTGCGAAGCTCGTGGACGATGCCGTCGACATGATCATCAGATGTCTTCTTCATATGCAACACCTAATATAGTGCGTCACACAGTATTGTCAACTCCACAGCTTGAAATCGTTGCCAATCGCCGAAACCGGGGCCTTCTGTTAGGATGATTCGGTGGACAGTGCAGCTCTCACTCGCGACCGCTCGAGCAGCAGCCAAGGGCCCGTCTATTACGGCATCACCTGCGAGCGTCGGCGGCCACCCGTCTGAGCTGAAAGACACGGGGCCCGCCGGCGACGGCGGGTCCTGCCCCGCCTCCGTCCGCACCCCACCAAGGAGCAGAAGATGCGGACTGACAACCCAGACCAACCACCCCGTGACCTCCTGGATCAGCACCGGCGCGACATCGAGGCCCTGGATCGGCGGATCCTCCACCTGGTGTGCGAACGCCTGGAGCTGGCGCGTCAGATCGGCGAGCTCAAACAGGCCGCGGGAATCCCGCTCAGAAATTTCAAGGTCGAGGCCGAGGTCTACCAGCGTTTTGCCGATGCCAGCTCCATGCTCGGTCTCGACGAGGTGCTGGGGCGCGATCTCGCCACCTTTCTGATCCGCAAGGCGGTCGAAGAGCAGGCGGCCCACCTCGACACTCATTACCAGGGCGATGCACTGCGCACCCTGGTCGTGGGCGGTAAGGGCGGGATGGGCCGCTGGATCGCCCGCTTTCTGCAGGGCCAGGGCCACCGCGTCGTCATCCACGACCCCGCGCCCGGCGACGGCGATTTCGAACAGGTGGCGCTCGACGTGGGGGCCGCCGATGCCGACCTCATCGTCCTCGCCGTTCCGATGAGTGCGTGCGCGGGGGTCCTCGAGGAGTTGTCCCAGCTGCGGGTGACTGCGGTGGTGGCCGAGATGTGCAGCCTCAAGGGCCACCTGCGGGAGCTTGCGGACCGCCTTCGTGGCGAAGGCCTGCGGCTGGTCTCGTTCCACCCCCTCTTCGGACCGGATGTGCGGATGCTCTCGGGCCGCACCATCGTCTTCTGCGACGAGGCCCGCCCCGACGACCTCGCGGTGGTGCGCGGCCTGTTTGCCGAGACCTCCGCCCGGCTGGTGGAGATGTCCATCGCCGAGCACGACCGGCGTATGGGTCTCGTGCTCGGTCTCACCCACCTCTCGAATCTGGTATTCGCCCGAGCCCTCTCGCACTCCAACCTCACCGCCGCGGATCTCGACGAAGTTGCCGGTGTCACCTATACCAAGCAACTCGGGACCACGCGCGAGGTCACCGGTGAGAACCCGGGGCTCTATTTCGAGATTCAGGTCCTCAACGAGGCCACCCCCGAGACCGGGCGCTGGCTGCAGCAAGCCCTCGACGAGTGGTTGGGTGCGGTGGACAGCGGGAACGCGGCGGCCTTCCAGCAGCTGATGGCCGACTGCCACGACTATCTTGGCGCGGCCGGCGACGGAGCGCCGGCGTGAGGGCGCTCGACGGGGTGCTCGCGGCACTCGCGGAACGCGGCGCCGCGACCTCGAGCTGGCTGGTGGGCGAACCCTGCGTCCCGCCCCCCGAGGCGTTGCGCGACGCTCTCGCCCGCGCCTCGCGTGCCGAGACCTTCGGCTATGCGCCGCCGGCGGGTAATCCCCGTCTGCGCGAAATCCTCGCCGCACACCACACCGCGGGCGGCAGCGCGGCGACACCGGAGCAGGTGGTCGTCACCAGCGGCGCCAAAGGCGGACTGCTGGCCGTGTTCGCGGCTCTGCTCGAACCCGGCGACGAGCTGATCCACCCCCTCCCCTCCTATCCGGCCTACGCGGCGATGGCCGCCAGGCTTGGCGCCCGCCCGGTGCCGGTCGCCGAGGGCAACGGCACCTTTGATTTCTGGCCGCAGACCGTCGCCGACCACATCGGACCGAAGACCCGGGCGGTGGTCCTCTCCTCGCCTTCGAACCCCACCGGGGCCACCCTCACCGAGGGCCAGACGCGGGCCCTGGTGGGCCTCTGCCGCGACCGCGGACTCCGTCTGATCTGCGACGAGGCCTACACCGAGTTTCAAGGCCTTCCGGACACCCGAGTCGTGCCGGCTGACTTCGACCCCGACCGCAGGACGGTGGTGCAGGTGCGCAGCGCCTCCAAGAGCTGGGCCCTGTGTGGGTGGCGGATGGGTTGGGTGGTGGCCGACCCCGAGCTTGCAGCACGGGTGGCGGCTCACCACGCGGGCCTCTTCAACCCGGCCTCGGGGCCGATGCAGGAGGCGCTCACGGCGTTGCCGCTGGTCCCGGACGACTACCTCGAACACGCGCGGATGATCGTCAGCGATCGGGTCGAGGCCCTGGCCGCGGCCCTCGAGACCACCGGTCTCACGGTTCGCCGGCCGGCCGGTGGGTTCTACCTCTGGCTCGACGTCGGCGACCGGACCGGCGGCGCCACCACGGCGTTCTGTGTCGATCTGGCTCGACGCTTCGGGGTCGGTCTGTGGCCCGGCGAGGATTTCGGCGGCACCTCTCACGTGCGTCTGGCAGTGACGGCGCCGCCGCCCGAGCAATGGGACGCGGCCGTCGCCACCCTGGTTGCGGCGATGACCTCCGACGGTTCCCGGAATGGGGTATAGTCCGGTCTCGGGACACCCGTCCCGACATCATGGATGGAGGGCGCGATGCAATCTCGATTTCTCACCCTGTGTGCGACGACAATTCTGGCGCTGAGTTTCGCCGCGACTGTGCCGGCGCAGGAGCAGACGAAGGACCAGCTGACCTACGTCGAGAAGACGAAGTATCCGGTCATTGACGAGATGGAGGCGCACAACGAGGAGCTGCTCGAGGCCGCCCAGGCCAAGACCGCCGAGATTCTCGCCCAGGTCAAAGCGGAGGCCAAGGCGCGCGACGAGGCGAAGCTCGAGCTGCGGTTCGACATGTCGGGCATCGAACGGCCGGCCGGCCCCGCGGCCTTCGAGACTCAGGCCTGGCATTTTCCACCCACCCCGCAGTACCTCACCGGCACCTGCTGGAGTTTCTCAGCGACCTCCTTCATGGAGTCCGAGATCCACCGTCTTTCGGCTCAGGAGATCAAGCTGTCCGAGATGTGGACCGCCTATTGGGAGTACGTCAACAAGGCTCGCGGCTTCATCGACAGCCGCGGCGAGTCAGTCTTCGACGAGGGCTCGGAGAGTGCGGCCCTCCTGCGCGTTTACCGTGAGCACGGGGTGGTTCCACGGGTGGACTACGAGGGCGTTCTTGCCGAAGACGGGCGTTTCGACCACAGCCTCATGGAAGCGCGCATGAACCAGTTTCTCGACTGGTGCCGCGACAGCGGTTTCTGGGACGAGGACTTCATCATCGACACCATCCGCCGGATCCTCGACCTCACCATGGGGCGCCCACCCGAGACGGTTGTCTGGAACGGCGCGGAGTACGCGCCGGAGAAATTCCTCGACGAGGTCTGCAAGATCGACCCCGATGACTACGTGAGCCTGATGTCGACCCTGTCGGTGCCGTTCTGGACCCGCGGGTCCTACGACGTGCCCGACAACTGGTGGCACGACACGAGCTACGTCAACGTCCCCCTCGACACCTGGTACGAGGTCATCCGTTCGACGGCTACCGCGGGCCAGAGCCTGGTGATCGGCGGCGACGTCTCCGAACCGGGTCTGTGGGGGCTCGAGGACATCGCGGTGGTGCCGACCTTCGACATCCCAGGCGCATACATCGACCAGGACTCGCGCGAGTTCCGCTTCATCAACCGGACCAGCACCGACGACCACGGCATCCACCTCGTGGGGATCACCCGGCTCGACGGCCACGACTGGTTCCTGATCAAGGACTCCAACCGCTCGTCACGGCTCGGCCAACACAAGGGTTACTTCTTCTACCGCGACGACTACGTCAGGCTGAAGATGCTCACCATCACCGTCCACCGCGACCAGGTAGCCGACATTCTCGAGAGGGTGGATAGCGAGTAGGTTTAAACGACTCAACATCGATCGTTTCAGTCCTGAGGGTGGACCAAGGCCCACCTTCAGAGTGGTTCACGCATCGACAGCGAGCCCGCACGGAATGACGTGGGAGCCAGCCAATCCTCTTCACCTGTCATCCCGAGCGAGCGGAGCGAGTCGAGGGACCTGAGCCCTGGTTTGGGGTAGCGACCGACCGAACCTGCCCTGGGCGAGCGGAGCGAGTCGAACAGATCCCTCCGCTCGGTCGCTTAGCTCCCTCGGTCGGGATGACAGGGTGAGTCTGATTTCAATATGACGAGATTGACCGGACAACGAGCGCACGGTCTTCAGGATGAGACGGCTGTTTCACTCCGGTTCGTCGTCGGGCTCGAGCCAGTCCGGCGTGGTCTTGTTGGCGAGAAACGTCCGTACACCGCGAACGCAGTCTGCCTCCTGCCGCTGACGGACATTGGCCTCGACCGCGGTGGCGAGGGCCTCGCGCCAACCCAGCCCAACGGTTTCGTTGAGCAAGGCCTTGGTGGCCGCCAGGGCCGACGGCGAGGCCTTGGAGCACACCGATCTCGCGAGCGCGACCGCGCGTTCGAGACCGGCGCCCTCGGCGGCGAGCTCGTCGGCCAGCCCGAGAGCCACCGCCCGTTCACCGTCGATCATCTCGGGATCGAGAAGCATCCGCCGCGCCACGTGGCCGGGGACACGGCGGGTGAGGAAGGTCAGCACCATGGCCGCGAGAAATCCGATCTTGACCTCGGTGTAGGCGAAGCGGGCGCCCGGTTCCGCCACCACGAAGTCGCAGGCCGTCGCCAGACCGCACCCACCCGCCACCGCCGCCCCGTGGACCGCCGCCACGGTCAATTTGGGGTGGCCGAGGAGGATCTCGAACAGCCCCCTCAGCCGCTCGGTGTCGCGCCGGGCGCCGCCCTCGTCACCGCCCGCCGCGAGACGCTCCAAGGCCTCGAGGTCGGCGCCGGCCGAAAAGTGGCGCCCCGCCCCGGTCAGGACCACGGCACGCACTTCGTCATCCGCCGCCGCCCGCTCGAGGGCGGAACACAAGGCCTGGACCAATGGCGCGGACAGCGGGTTGGCCCGCTCCGGATCGTTGAGGGTCAGGACCACGATCGGGCCGTCTTTCCGTTCGAGAATCAGGTCTGTCATGAAGGTATCGTAGCAGTCCCCCCCATCCTTCCAGCGAGCGAACGTTCAGACGTTTGAACGTCGAACGGCCCGTTGATAGATCTCCAGGAGACGCGGCACCACAGACTCGCCCGAATACCGCATCGCGCGTTCGAGCCCCCGTTCGCGAAGATCCCGGCGCAGCTCTTCGCTTTCGAGGACGCGCCGGATGCCGTCCGCGATGGCGTCGCTGTCCTCCGGTTCGACGAGAATGGCCGCCTCGCCGGCCACCTCCGGCATCGACGACAGGTTCGAGGTCACCACCGGCGCGCCACACGCCATGGCTTCGGCCACCGGCAGCCCGAAGCCCTCGGCAAGCGACGGGAACACGACCAGCCTGGCGCGGCGGTAGAGGGACGCGAGGTCGAGACCGGACACCTGCGCCAACAGGTGGACCGACCCCTCCCGGCGCAGGGCGCGGAGCCGCCGCATCAACGTTCCCTGCAGCCACCCCGCGGACGCCACGACGACGAGAACGTGGTCATCGCGAAGGTCGGCCGGCAGCAGATCCCAGGCGTCCAGCAGACGGTTGAGGTTCTTCCGCGGTTCGAGACTGCCGACGGCCAGACAGTAGCGCCCCCGAACTCCGAGCCGCTGCAGGGCCGCCTCATCGAGCTCGTCGTTTCCGCCGGGTGTGAACCGGGAGTCGAGGATCGGCGGCAGCACTTCCACCGCGTCGCCGGATAGCGACAACAGACGGACCGCCTCGGCTTGGGTCGCGAGCGAGACACCGATCAGGACGGCCCCACGCGCCAGGGCCTCGGCGACCGACACCATCGTTCGAATGCGGTTGTCCAGGGTGTGGTAGTCGGGATGGCTGAGAACCGTCAGGTCGTGCAGGGTGAAAACGTGGCACGGCGCGCCGGCCGGGGGCATCACGAACCCCGGAGCGTGGAAGACGTCGAGCTTCGCGAGCTCCTGCCCGGTCACCTTCGCCGACTGAACCGAGAGGGGCAGTACTCCGAGAACCCGTTCGAAGGCTTCGCGGCGGTGGATACCGCGGTCGAGATCAAAGACCACGATCTCGTGACCGGGGGCGTGGCGGGCGAGACCGATGACGAGCTGCCGTGTGTAGGACGCGACCCCTCCGCACCCGTGCAGCGCTCTCCCGGCATCGACTCCAATGCGCACGTCAGCTCCCGTTGTTTCCTGAACTCTCGCGTCGCAGGCCTTCGAGATGTTGCAGCAGCACTTCGCCGGTGGCTCGCGACAACCGTCCGTCAGCGACCGACTTGGCTACGCTCGCCTCACTTTCAGCGAGCCGGCGCACCCGCCGCCGCCGCCGGAGGACTGGGACCGTGAACGTGACCGCCGCACCCGCCGCAACGACCCCGGCAAGAAGGGCCCAGGTGATGCTCATGGCGCGCCATCCTGCCGCAGCCACCCATCCACCGCCTCGTCGCCGTACCGCCGGCGCAGCCTCCGCTCGACCAGACGCGCCTCCCACGGCGGCCGGTGCAGAGAGTAATAACGGAGCTGGGAAGGCCGGTAGACGTCATCGACGTGCGGGTGCCGGGTGAAGCCCCCGGAATGACGCACCACGGCGGCCGGCTCCTGAGCCAGACGCCAGCCGGCGTTTTCCAGCCGCACACACAGGTCGACGTCTTCGAAGTACATGAAGAATCTCCTGTCGAATCCTCCCACAGCGCGAAAGGCATCGGCCCGCACCAACACGCACGCCGCCGTGTACCACAGACGCCCGACCAGACGGCTGAAAGCGCGCAGCGCGGCGCCGTGGGCCCAGCGCCGGCTTTCGAACGGGTTTCGCAGCTGCTGCAGAGCTTCACCCGCGACACCGCGCTCCGGCGACCACACGAACTGCTGTCGGCCGTCCGGGTAGAGGAGAGTCGGCGCCACCAGCGCCAGGCGGTCCTCCCGCTGCATCCGTTCGAGGAGTCGCTGCAGAGCCCCGACCTCGAGCCACGCGTCGGCGTTGAGCAGCAACAGCGTGTCGCCCCGCGCCTGGTTCGCGGCGAGATTGTTGGCCGCGCCGAAGCCCAGGTTGCGATCCTGCTCGAGCACCCGCACCTCCGGGAAGACATCCCGAATCATGTTCAATGAACCGTCGGACGAGGCGTTATCGACCAGCAGGACCTCGATTTCCGGCCCGGCCTGGCGCAGGCTTTCGACGCACCCTTGCAGGTGCTCCCCACTGTTGTGGTTGACGATGATCACCGAGATCATTTGGCGGCCGCCGTTTCAAGCTCCGCCACCAACAGCCGTGAGCTCATCTCCCAGTCGAAACCGTCGACGACCTGCCGCGCCCCGGCCGCCATGTCGCCGCCCCATGCGTTCGGGGCCAACGCTGCGCGGAGCGCTTCCTCGATGCCCCGTGCAGACAGATCCCGACAGCGAAAGGGGTAGTCCGGCCAGGCCTCGTCGAGAGCCAGGCCCGCGCTCACGACCACCGGCGACCCGCTCGCCAGGCACTCCAGAGGCGGGAGTCCGAACCCCTCGTGCTGCGACACATACACGCCCGCTGCTGCGCCCCGGTAGAGCGGCGCCAGGGAAGCCTCCTCGACCCACCCGAGCCGGAGCGTGCACGCTTCCAGATCGAGCTCGCGGATCCACCTCCCGAGGCTTTCCGGCGACCGCATCCGGTTGGCGCCCGCGATCACGAGGTGCAGGTCGGGTTGGTCGACCCTGAGCGCGGCGAAGGCCTCCAGAACTTCGCGGGGCTGCCGCCGTTCGAGCACCGTCCCCAGCCACAGCAGATAGGGGACGTGCACCCCCAATCGCTGACGCACCTGTTGGTCGTGTTCGTGGGGTTCCGGTCCGAAACGTTTCCGATCCACACCCAGCGGAACCACCGCCAGACGTCCGCGGGGGACCCGGTACCGTTGTGCAAGGAGACCGGCCATGTGATCGGTGTCGGTCACGACGCGGTCCGCAATCCGTGCCGCCCGGCGCGCCAGCAACCGGCGCCGCCACCGCTCCCTGAACCTGAAGTCGCGAGGCAGCAGCTCGAAGCTGAGATCGTGCAAACACACCACCGTCGGGGTTCGCATGCCGAATGGGACGCTGTAGGCGGGACAAAAAACGACGTCGAAATCGTGCCGCGCGAGTTCGGCCGGCAACCGCAGTTGCTCCCACAGCACCCGGCTGCCATGGTTCTCGGAAAAGTGCTCGACAACCCCCGGCGGCCGTACCCGGCCAGCGACGGCCTCGCCTTGAAAAAAGAGGTGCCACTCGACGCCGTGATCCCACCCCTCGAGCCCGTTGAGGAGGCCCTGGAGGTACCTCCCGACACCGGTGCTCGGGCCTTCCAGCTCGGCCGCAATGACTCCCGCCTTCACGGCGCCCATCCTACTCCTCCCCGAGCCCGTCTCCGTGTCCGACTCCGGGGTCGTTTCGTCGCCGGATGGAGCCTCAAACTGGGCTATCATTGCTGTGATGCTCCGCCGTCTCGCAACAACCCTCGGTTTCTTCCTCGCCGTCGCCCGCGACCTCGCCGGCACTCTGCGCGCCCGTTGGCGACGCTACCAGCGGCGCGTGGTTCACGCCGAGGAGGTGGCGGCGGTCGGCGTCGACATCTACCCGTTTTTCGAGAGCATGACCGGAGTCGGCTGGTACGAGTGGAACCTGCTCGCGGCCCTCGACCGGCGCGACGACGGGCTGGATTACAACCTCTACGCCCGGACCTTTCTGGCGCCTGACGAACCGCCACCACCCGAAATGCCGGGGCATCAGCACATGCGGCTGCGGGTCCACCAGATCCCACCCGGTTTTCTGCTGCCGGTGCGTCTCTCACTCACCCTGCTGCGCACGATCGTCGAGCCCCTGCTCCGCCTCTTCGACGGCAACGACGTGCTGTTCGCCCCCAACTTCTTTCTCCACGGCGACCAGGAACCGTTCGGGCGAACCCGGGTGGTCACGGTCCACGATCTGGCGTTCGCGGCCATGCCGGAGACGGTGTCGCCGGAGACCCTGGCGGGTCTCGCCCTCAACCTCCCCAAGACGTTGTGCCACGCCGACCGCCTGATCACGGTCTCCGACGCGACCGCCGGCGAACTGGTCGAGCGCCTCGACGTCAATCCGCGTCTGGTGCGAACCATCCACGAGGGCGTCGACCCGCTGTTTGCCCAGACCGGCGACGACCAGCTCCCAGAGGCCCTCCTTGAACCCTATCTGTTGTTCGTCTCGACGCTCGAGCCGAGGAAGAACGTGGTCGGGATCCTGCGCGCGTTCCGCCTGCTGAGGGAGTGGGGTTACGATGGCAGCCTGGTCCTGGTCGGCCGCTGGGGGTGGCACACCGAGGCCATCCGGAGCGAGCTCGAGACATCGCCGGTGCGCGGCTGGATTCACCATCTCGACGCGGTCGACCGGCCACAACTGGCGACGTTGTACCGTCACGCCGACGCCCTGCTCTTCCCGTCGTGGATCGAGGGCTTCGGACTGCCGCTGGTGGAGGCCATGACCTGCGGCACGCCCGTCGTCACGTCCGGGACGTCGGCCATGCCCGAGATCGCGGGGCCGGCGGCCGTCTATGTGGATCCCGCGAGCCCCCACGGCATCGCTTCAGCGGTGGCGGCGCTGCGTTCGGACCCGCAACACCGGACGCGCCTGATCGAGCTCGGCCGCAAACGGGCGGCCAGGTTCTCGTGGGACCGCGCCGCCGAAGCCACCGCTGCGGTCCTGCGGCAGGCGGCGGGGCTGTCCACCAAGGGACCGGATGAGTATCGGGCGTAATTCTCAATTTTGAATTTTGAATTTTGAATTTCGGAACCGCGCCCCTGAACACGACAACATTCGAGTCACCGGAGACGGCGGGCGGGCTATGAACGACCCGCCTACCCCTTTCAGAAAGACCCACGTCCGCCACACGCGGTGATGCCCACCCTGAGCACACGAACTCTTATTGTCGGTGGGGGGGCGGGTGGGAATTCAAAATTCAAAATTCAAAATTGAGAATTTTGGGGCTCAGGTCTTCGCCTCGTGAAACGCCACCCACAGGGTTCGCCACAGGATCCTGAGGTCGAGGCCGAGGCTCCAGTTCTCGACGTAGTAGAGATCGTGGACCACCCGCTGCCGGATCGAGGTGTCCCCGCGCAGGCCGTTGACCTGGGCCCACCCGGTCATCCCCGCACGCACGCGGTGGCGGACGTGGTAGGCCGGATAACGGCTGCGAAACTGCTCGACGAACTTGGGTTGCTCGGGTCGCGGACCCACCAGCGACATATCGCCGCGAAACACGTTGTAGAGCTGCGGCAGCTCGTCGAGATTGGTGCGCCGAAGAAACTCGCCGATGCGGGTGACCCTGGAATCACGGTTGCGGGTCCACCGGGATTCGCCGTCGCCCTCGGCATCGGTCGTCATCGAGCGGAACTTGAAGAGCTCGAACGAGCGGCCGTCCATCCCCATGCGGACCTGGGAGAAAAAGACCGGACCGCCGTCCTCCCGTTTGATTCTCCAGGCGATGAGCGGGAAGAGCCACGAGGTCGCGAGCAGCAACAGCGCCGAGCCGCCGATGTCGAAAATGCGCTTGACGACCTGGTTCAAACCCTGGAGGGGGATCTGCGTGAGGTTGATCAGAGGCAGCCCGTCGAGGTCTTCGATGCCCGCCTTCATCACGTAATACTGGAGCACGTCCGGCACCACCTTGATGTCCACCAACAGCTCGCCTGCCCGCCGCACCAACTGCACCGTCCGGTGGTGGGCCGCGAGCGGCAGTGCGATCATCACCTGGTCCACCTGATGACTCGCGATCACCCGCTTGAGGTCACTGGTAGTGCCCAACACCGGCACGCCGTGGATGTCCCGTTGTTGCCTGCCCGGGTCGTCATCGAGAAAGCCGACCACCGAAAACCCGTACTCGCGGTGGACGTTCAGCCGCTCGACGACCTCACGTCCGAGGTCGCCCGCGCCGACCACCAGCACCCGTTGGAGATTGCCCCCCAACCTTCGGATCCGCGCGAGACCCGCCGACACGGCCCACCGGAAAAAGCCCACCAGCGTGATGTCGACGGTGGCGAAAATGACGAGGAAGAGCCGCGAGTAGGTGAAGTCCGGCGGCCGGTAGAAGGTGAGACCGGCCGCGAGCAGCACCGTCGCCAGCAGGATCGAAACCACCACCCGCAGGCCTTCGTCGAACCGCGAGCGGATGCGCCGCCGGTGGTAGAGGCCCTGGAAGTAGAAGACCAGGGGATAGAGAACCAGCACCACCGGAATCAAGTTGAGGTACATGCTGACCTGCGGTAGGCCCTTGGTGACCGGCTGGACCTCGATGACGAACCGCAGCCAGTACGCCGCAGGCACCGCCAACCCGGTTGCCAGGAGATCGCCTACGAGCTGCAGCAGGACCTGGACCTGGCGGCGGCTTTCAATCACTGGATCGCCTCTCGAAAACCGAGCCGATCGAGCAGAAAACCGAACCGCGTTCGGAACCGCTCGCGGGAGAACAATTCCGCCCGTTGGCACAAAAGCTGCTGATCCCAGCGGCGATCGAGCACGCGTGAGGTCGCCTCGACCAGCGCATCGACGGACGATTCATCGGCGAGCTCGCCCTCGACCCCGGCGCGCACGATGTCGGCCGTCCCGGACTGGGCCAGACCCACGACCGGGGTTCCGCAGGCCAGCGCCTCGACCGAGACCATGCCGAAGTCCTCCACGTTGGGAACCAGCAAAGCGGCCGCCCGCCGATAGGCCGCGCGAAGCTCGTCGCGGGACATCCAACCCAGAAACCGCACATCAGGCCCGCCGAGGCGCCGCAAGGCGCGCATCCGCGGACCCGTGCCGATAATCTCCAGGGTGCGTCCGAGTTTTCTGGCAACTGCGATCGCGACCTCCACTCTTTTGTACGGAACAAGAGCCGCCACCGTCAAGAGCGTGTCGCCGCGGTCGCCGCCCGGCGTGAAGTACTCGGTCGCGACCGGCGGAGGGATCACCTCGGCGGTCCGGTTCCAGTAGTGCTTGATGCGCCACGCCACCAGCCGCGAGTTGGCGACCAGTCGGTCGACCCGCGCCGAGGACACCATGTCCCATTGCCGAAGCAATGCGAATCGGGAATCGAGGATGGGCCGGAGTATCCGCGGCACCGGGTTCAGATAGCGCGCGCGCTGGTCCCACACGTACCGCATAGGGGTGTGGACATAGCTGATGTGGAACGCCCCCGGCGGCGGGATGACCCCCTTCGCCACGCAGTGGGAGGTCGAGATCACGAGATCCGCATCGGGGAAGGCGAACGACTCGGCGGCGGCGGGCATCAGGGGCAGCAGATAGCGCCAGCGCCGCCCGCCGAACGACGGCACCTGGAGCCACGAGGTGTGGATGGGGTGTTCCTCGAGCAAAGGCGCAATGCTGCCCTTGCGGTGAACGAGGGTGTAGATCGGGGCCTCGGGGAACATCCTCGCGATGTCGTAAAGCACCCATTCCCCGCCGCGCATGCCGGTCAACCAATCATGAACCAATGCGACCCGCACTCAGACCTCCCCGAGAGCCAGACGATACACCGCCACGGTCTCCTCCACCGTCCGATCCCAGCTCAGGCTTTCGGCCCGGCGCCGGCCCGCCTCCACCATACGGCGGCGCAGCGGATCGTCCACCAGCACCCGTTCGAGAGCCGCCGCGACCTCGTCCACTTCGAGCGGATTCACGAGCTTCGCCGCACCTTCTCCGAGCTCACGCATAGCGCCGAGATTGGACGTGATCACCGGAACCCCGGCGCACATGGCCTCGAGCACCGGCAACCCGAACCCCTCGTACAGCGACACGTGCAGCTGAACCGCCGCCACATGGTACAACGCGTACAGATCGGCGCGGGGCACCCGGCCGAGCAGGCGGACCCTGTCCCCCAACCCGAAGCGATCGGCGCGGCTCTGCAGCCGGCTCTCCTGGCCGGCGCCGCCGAGAAAGACCAACTGGCCCGGAATCCGGTGTTTGCGGACCGCCAGATGGTAGGCCCGCAGCACGAGATCGAGGTTCTTGTGAGGTTTGTCGTTGGCCACCACCAATACCAGCGGCGACCGCAGCCCGTAACGCGCTTTGACCTCTTCCAGAACCTGGTTGTCGGGACGCTGCGCGATGAGCGGATCGACACCGTTCGGCACCACCACCAACCGTTTCGGGTCGGCGGCGAAAAGGTTGATCAGGTCGCGGCGCGAAGACCTCGATACCGTGATCACCCGGCGCGCCCGGCGCAACGCCGACCCGAGCACCAGCCTGAGGTACAACTGTGAAAGGTGGTAATGGCTGCGTCGTGGGTAAAACAGCTGGATGAGGTCGTGAACCGTGACGACCACCGGTTTGAACAACAACCGCGGAACCACGTAGTGCGGGCAGTGCACCAGGTCCACACGCTCGCGCAGCAGAGCCGCGGGCAGCTGCAGGTGCTCGGACACGCCGTATCCACGCGCCGACGTCGACACGATGCGGGCGCTGGGGGCGAGTTCGGCGACACGATCCTCGTGTCCGAAGCGGGAGATGACCGTGAGTTCGAGATCGGTACGTGCGTCGAGCCCGCGAAGAAGGGCCCGCAGGTACGTGCCGATGCCGAAATCGGTGAGCTTCCGTCCATCGACGGCGAGGCGAATGGCCATGCGGCCATTGTAGCCGTGCCGCTGATCGATAGATCCAAAATCACGCCTCGTCATGACCGGCTGGCTATACTGAAGACCGTGACATGCACGAGGCGATCCGGGACCGGTCCCACGACCCCTGAGAAACCACCTCACGAGGGCCTGTGCGCACCGCGTTGGTGATTCCGTCCCTCGGCGGCGCCCACCTGGCGGGCTGTCTGAGAGCAGCCTCCGCTCTCGAGCCGCCTCCCCGGGATCTGGTACTGGTGCTTTCCGGCGGCGCGGCGCCACCGACGGACGCAGAACACTGTCGGGTGATCCGGCGCGACCGCCGCCTCGGGTATGCGGCTGCCGTCAATACCGGTCTCGCCGCTCTTGCCGACGAGGTCGAGGCAGTGGCCGTGCTCAACGACGACGCCCTGCCGGAACCCGGATGGTTGGGGGCCCTGGCCCGGGCCCTTGCTGGGCGGCCCGATGTGGCGGCCGTCCAGGGCACGGTGGCGAATGCCGACGGATCCCTCATCGACGGCCGCGGGATCCAGTTCGACCGCTGGGGTCTGCCGGTGCAGGTCGACCGCGGCCTTCCCCTCTCGACGGACCACGGGGAGAGATCCCTGATCGCCGTCTCCGGCACTGCATGCGCCTTTCGAATGAACGCCCTGCGTCAGATCACCATGAGCGACCATTCGGTCTTCGACGAGACCTTCGACAGCTATCACGAGGACCTCGACGTCGGTCTCAGACTGCGGCGCTCCGGCTGGCGCGCGGCGTGGACGGGCGGCGCTCCGGTCCGCCATCTCGGTTCCGCGAGCGGCAGCGCCTTCGGCTGGCGCCATCCGTGGTGGCTGCTCGCCAACCGGTGGCGGGCGCTCGCGGGCAACCTCACGCCCGGCGCCACGCTGCGCGTGATGCCCCGGCTCCTGCGCGGCGATCTGCGGGCAGTGAACACGTTGGCGCGTAGCAACGCGCGGGCGGTGCCGGCGGCCGCCGCCGTGCTGGTGTCGCTGCCGTTGATCATCACGGGCGGATGGCTGCGATCGACACCCGGCCCTCGGCTCGAGGCAATCCCGGAGACCGCCCCGTGAAGGTCCTCGTCGTCACCGACGACCGGGTAGGACCGGTCATGGCCGGCTCGGCGCTGAGGGCCTGGGAGGTGTCCCGGGTCCTGCTCGAGGCCGGCCACGAGGTGGAGCTTGCGGCGGCCGCCGGTTCCAGCCACCCCGAAGGCCACGGCCCGCCGGTGGTGACGAAGCAGAGGTGGGGCTGGGCTGACGCCGTGGTCGGCGCACCCTGGAGCCTGCCGCCGCGGGCCTTTGTCGGCGACCACCTGCTGGTGGTCGACGGCGCCACGCCCCTGCTCGCCGAGTTGGCGGCTTGCCCGCCCTCACCGACCATCCGGCGGCGCGCCCGAACCGCCGCCGCTCGGCTGCCGCTGGTCGCGGCCCGCGCCGATGCGGTGCTGGCCGCAGGCTCGGTCCAGGTCGGGTGGTGGAGGGAGCACCTCTCCAGACGCCCCGGCGTGCCCGTCATCGATGTGCCGTTCGGGATCCCCGACACCGACCCGCTGCCC
This sequence comes from Candidatus Sulfomarinibacteraceae bacterium, assembly GCA_963741385.1. Classification (GTDB taxonomy): domain Bacteria; phylum Acidobacteriota; class Thermoanaerobaculia; order Thermoanaerobaculales; family Sulfomarinibacteraceae; genus Sulfomarinibacter. The sequence goes on along the minus strand of CAVUHO010000010.1, from coordinate 1,384,485 downwards.
GAACGGGGCGACATCGAGGGGGTGCCGCACGGGTGGTCGGTCATCCTGTGGTGGGGCGGCGTATGGCCGTGGCTGGACCTCGACACCCTGCTCGCCGCCCGCGCCCTGCTCGGATCGGCGAACGTGAGCCTGGTGGTGCCCACCGCCACCCGTCCGGGGTCCGACGCCAGCGTCTTCTCCACCACCGACCTCCTGGCGGCCGCACGCCGGCACGGGCTCCATCCTCCCGCGGTGGTGCCGCTGGAGCGTTGGGTGCCCTACTCCGAACGACACCGTATTCTCAACCGTGTGTCGCTCCTCGCCGTGCTCCACCATCCAGGCCTCGAGGCCGATCTGAGCTTCCGCACGCGCGCCCTCGATGGTCTCTGGGCGGGGGTCCCGCTGCTGGTCAGCGAGGGCGGAGCGGTGGCCGAGTGGGCGCGCGTCGGCGGCTGGGGAGGCGTGGTGCCCACCCACGCGGTGGACGCCACAGCGGCCGCGATGGATCTGCTGCTCGGCCCCCGCGAGCAGGAGCGGTGCCGCAGTGCGCTGGCCGTCCACCGCGAAGCCTGGCGGTGGTCGACCGTCGGGCAGCCGTTGTGCGAAGCCCTGAACGAACTGCCCTGCGCCCCGCGCCATGCGTTGCTGCCGGCAGCCGTCGCTGCGGCCGCGATCCTGGTGGGGCGGTACGATCCAGCGAGGGCTCTGGCGTGACCGCCGACACCCTCGCGGTCGTGGTGCGCTGGCGCGGCGGCGACGAAGTCCGCGCCTGTCTCGCGTCGCTGCTCGCCCACGGCGGGCCGCGGCTCGCCGGGACCGTCCTGGTCGACTCGGGCTCCGGCGACGGCGGCGCCGAACGACTGGCCGCGGAGTTTCCGACCGTCCGGGTGGTGTCGCTCGAGGAGAACCTGGGCTTTGCCCACGCCGCCAACCGCGGCGCGGACGAGGGCGGCGAGGAAAGGCTGCTCCTCCTCAACCCCGATACCGAGCTGCTGCCCGGGTTTCTCGACGAGCTCGCCGGGGCGCTCGACCGGCGCCCCGCGATCGCCGGGACCGTGCCCCTGCTCGAGAGTGCCGACGGCGCCACCCAACACCGCTGGCAGCTGCGCCGCCTCCCCACCGCCCTCCGCCTGGCGACCGGACGCTCGGGCGGCCCGGCGTTCAGCGCACCGCCAACCTCGGAGCAGTCTGTCGCCCAGCCCGCGGCCGCCGCGTGGCTGGTACGGCGATCGGTCTGGCAGGCGCTTGACGGATTTGACGAAATTTTCGCCCCGGCGTGGTGGGAAGACGTCGATTTCTGCGCCCGTCTCGAGGAACGTCGCGGAACCGGTTCGTTCCCGGCAACCGAGGGCTTTGTCGTCCACCCCGCCGCGAGGATCCTCCACCACGGCGGGTCGTCGGTGGCGTCGCTCGGCGACGAGGCCTTTCTCACCGCCTACTACCGCAACCTCGCCCGCTACATCGCCCGCCACCACCTGCAGCACGCTCCGGCCATCCTGAACTGTCTGCGCCTGACTCTGAAGATCCGCGCCATCGCGCAACCCAACCGCCGCCAGCCCTACCGCGCCGCGCTCACCTCAGTCGACGAAGCCTGACCCGCGCTCCCCCGTTCGAACATTGCAACGTTCAAACGTTACTGAAGGTTTGTCGAGAAGCGGCTCAGGCGACTCGGGCCTCTCAAAATGTCATCCCGAGCGAGCGCAGCGAGCCGAGGGATCTGGGGGATGGCTTGAGGAAGGACAGAACTGGAGCCGGCCCCCAGATCCCTCCGCTCGGTCGCTTCGCTCCCTCGGTCGGGATGACAGGGGCATGGAATGACCTCGCTTCCCCGTTCAAACATTGCAACGTTCAAGTGCCTAAAACGGCCAGACCACCGGCGCCAGCAGGGTCGCCACCACCAACAGGAGCAGGCTGAGCGGCAGCCCGACGCGGGCGAAATCGCCGAAGCGGTAGCCGCCGGGGCCGTAGACCATGAGGTTGGTCTGGTAGCCGATGGGGGTGAGAAAGCTCGCCGAGGCGATCAGCGCCACCACCATCACGAACGGCCGCGGATCGACACCGAGGTCGAGGGCCGTCGCCACGCCGAGCGGGAACATCAGCGCCGCCGCTGCGGTGTTGGTGACCATTTCGGTGAACAACATGGTCAGGACCGCCATCCCGGCGAGCACCGCATAGGGTCCCCACGCGCCGAGTGTCGACACCGCCGTGTGGGCGATGGCGTGGACCGCCCCCGAGCTCAGAAGGGCCTGCCCGAGGGCGATGGCGCCGGCAATGGCGAACAGGGTCTGCAGCTCGAGCGATGCGCGCGCCTCGGCGACCGAGATGCAGCCGGCGACGATCATCGCGCCCGCCACCAGAAAGGCCGCGAGGACCGTCGGGATGACCTGCGTCGTCAGCAGCGCCACCAGGACACCGAGCAGCACCAGCGACACGACGGCGCGGTCGTGGCGCGGCGGTTTGGAGTCGCTGACCCGGCTGACCAGAAAGAAATCCCTGTTATTGCGATGAGCCTCGTCGAAATGCGGTCCGGTCTGCAGCAGCAGGGTGTCGCCCGACTGCAGGACGATGTCGCCCAGACGAAGTGCGAGCCGGGCGCCGCCGCGGTGGACCGCCACCACGGCCGCATTGTAATGAGCGCGGAAGTTGGAGTCGCGGATGCTCTGTCCGATCAGCGGCGAGGTCGGCGACACCACGGCCTCCGACAGGAGCTTCTCCCGTTTCTCGGACACCTGGTGTTCGTAGTCCGGGTCAGCCACCGGGATCAGACCGGGGATACGCTCGAGCTCGACGATGGTCCGGACAACGCCGGTGAAGGTGAGAACATCGCCGCTTGCGATGACGTGGTCCGGTTGGACCGGCGCGATGAGTTCGCCGTCGCGGATGATCTCGGCCAGAAAGAGCCCGTGCAGGTGCCGCAAACCGGCCTCCTCCACGTGTTGACCGACCAGCCGGCAGTCCGGCGTGACCTCCATCTCCACCAGGTACTCCCTCGGCGAGACGCCGATCCTCTCCAACATGTCCATTCGTTCGGGGAGGAGGAACCGCGAGAAGAGCATCAGGTACCCGACCCCGAGGAGGGCACACGGAAGCCCCACCGCGCCGATCTCGAACAGACCCATGGGCCGCAGCGACTCGCCGAGCTCCGGGTTCGAAGCGACAGCCTCGGCCATCATCCCCTGCACCACGAGGTTGGTGCTGGTGCCGATGAGGGTGGTCATGCCGCCGAGAATCGACATGAACGACAGCGGGATGAGGAGCCGCGACGGGGAAAAGCGGTATTTGGCGCACCACCGCGACAGGATCGGGATGAACATCGCCACGACCGGGGTGTTGTTGAGGAAGGCGGAGAGCAACGGCACCGCCAGCCCGAGACGGCCCATCACCCCGCTCAGCGTCCGCACCTTGCCGAGAAACGCCCGCCCGGCCATGTCGAGGGCGCCGGTCTCCCGGACCCCGGCCGCCACCACGAAGAGCGCGGCGACGGTCAGCATCCCGGTGTTGGTGAAACCGACGAACATCTGCGGCAGCGACAGGATCCCCGCCATCCCGCAGACGATCACGGCGCCCCACAGAAGGGCGTCCGCGGCGAGGTTGCGCGCCAGACCAATGACCACCAGGGCGGTCACCGCGAGCACGAACCACGCCGCCCAAGTCATGGGTCACGCCCGGTTTCCGGCCGGCCGGCGCCGGGCCCGATCGTCACCCGGTCGAGCACGACCGCCCCTTCGGGAGGGCTGAAGAAGGCGATTTCCAGGCGGTGTCGCCCGGCGCCCGGGGGCGCCGGCAGCACCACCCGTTCGGGTGGGTCGTCACCCCGCCACTGCAGGACGATCGCCGGTTCGTCGTCCCACTGCACGACGAAGTCGGAATGCCGCCGCGCGGTCCCCAACAGCCAGCCCTCGAGGACGACCTCGGAGTCTTCCCGCAGCCGCAGCGGCACCGCCACCCGGTCGCCGTCATCGAGACGCCAGCCGCGGCGGTGCGTGAAGCGCGATACCGTTCCTTCCGGGGGCACCGGGCTACCGCCCGACCGGCGAACCTGCGGCGCCTCGAGTTCCACCACTCCATCCGGCACCGTCGCCAGGGCCGCCACCAACCCCGCCGAAGCCACCAACCACACGGCGATCCACGACCGCCGCAACACCGCCCCGACCCGCGGGCTGCGGACGGCCGACCACACGGCCAGCCCCACCACCGCGGCCATCGCCAGCGGCACCGCCACCGTGGCGGTCCCGGGGACCAGAAAGGACGGGAAGAAATCCCCGGCGTCGGCGGCGAAGCGGCGCGACAGCGCATCGGCCAGCCAGTAGCCGCCGTCGCCCGGGTTGACGGACAGGTGAGGGCGCGTGATCAGCACCCACCACGCCACCACCGACGGCGGCGCCAGGATCAGGAGCAACCGGCGCCACCGCGACGGCTGCTGCAGCACCATCCCGCCGGCAAGAACGAAGGCCGGCAACATCGCCACCAGATAGCGCGCGGGCGGCGCACCGCCCCCGTACCACTCCGGCGAACTCAGGAGGGCCGCCACGGTGAGACCGCAACCGGCCAGGAGCGCCCGTTCTCCGGTGCCGCCTCGGCGCCACAGCACCACTGCTCCGGCCGCAAAGGCCACCCACAGCGGTGCGGTGAATGCGAGCCCCGCAGCGGCGTCGAACACCAACCCCATAGCCGCCCGCACGGCGAGCGCCGGGTCCGTCGGCAGCAGGTGGTGGAGCCGGCGGTAGGGGCCGAAGGGGTGGCCCATGACCAGCCAGCCGACGGCCGCGACGGCCGCCGCAGCTCCCGCCACCAGCGCCGCACCCAGCACACGGTTGCGGCGCAGCCAGATCACCGCGAGGACGGGAAAGGTCAGGAGGGCGAGACGGGTCTTCACCACCGCCGCAGCGACCGCGACCACCGCGGCACTGAGGCGGCCGCCCCGCGGGCGCGCCGACAGCACCAGCAGTGCCGCCACCGCCAGCGCCCCCGGCAGTTCGGGCCAGATCTGGGTGGCAAAGGTGGCCAGGGGGTAGGTGGCGGCCATCGCCAGCACCAGCATCCGCACCTTCGTCTCGCCAACGCCGAGCTCTCGCGCCCGGCGCGCCACCAACAATGCGACGACTCCGCCCATCAGTGCCAGCAGCACCAGGGAACCGGTGCGCCCCGCCGCCAGATAGCCCGGCAGCAACAGCAGACCGAGCCCCGGCGAGTGGAAGAGCGGCCACCCGGGGGCGTAGAGCGCATTCTGCGGGTGCTGCTCGACGTCGAGGTCGTCGCAGACATCGAAGTCGTGGTCCTCGGCCAGCGACCCCATCAGCATGAGGTGGAAGGGCTCGTCGCCGTACATGGGCGGAGTCAACTGCGGCGTGGCCAACGCCAGCGGCACCAGGAGAGCGGCCACCGCAGCAAAGACCCGTTTTCGATCGAGCCACACGGCGGCCGCGGGCAGCCACGCCGCAACGACGGCAGCGAGCGCCAGATCGGGGGCGAGGCGCTCACTCAACAGGTGGAGTGGTTCCACGGGCGCCCGCGCCGCCAGGGCGCCGAGCGCCAGCACCATCCAGGGCACGACCGCCGGCGATCCCCGCCAGGTGGCAGAGAACAATTGGAGAGCTGCCACGACCACAGCTGCAGCCAACAGCCAACCCGCCAGAGCCATCAACCGGGGCGGTGTCGGTCGCGCCGGACCGAGGCTCTCGATGCGCACCACCACCGACGGGTCGAGGTCCGGGTGGCGTTCGAGCACAGGTCTCTCGCCGGCCGGCACGTCGAGCATATGCCGCGCGGTTGTCCTCCACTCGGCGGCGTCACCGACACCGCCCTGAGGGCGCCACACGGTCATGGAGGCGGGGTCTTTGGCCAGCGTGTGGGTGGTGCCTGAGAAGGTCACGACGACCAGCGGCGTCTGCGGGGCGATCTCGCCCGTGCCCCGGGCATCGAGTTCGATGACGTATGGCTCGCCGGTACTCACGGGCGCCGAAAATATCCCGAGCTCGGAAGTGAGGGCAAAGGCCCGGTGCTCGGGCGTCGGTGCGAGCGCCGGACCCAAAGCCAGGACCGCGGCAAACCACACTGCGCCGGCTATCCCCGGTCGCAGGCGGGTCGTGACAATCAGGATCGCCACCAAGGCGGCGCGCACCGGCCAGTCGCTGAACGGCAGGATCTGCCCCATCGGACAACCCGGCCACGGCGCCAGGGTCGCCGCCGCCAGCGCCGCAGCGCCGACACCCGGCAGCCACCCCAGGAGGCGGCGATCGAGATCCCGCCGCCGACCGCGGGCCCCCCACAGGATCGCCACCACCACCACCGCAGCGGCGGCGACCGGCCAGCGCTGCCAGGGGATGGCCGCCGCCAGCAGGGCCGCGACCTCGGCCGCGCGCTGCCCCCAGCGGCGGGCGGCCGCCCACGGCGCCGCGGCCGAGAGGAAGATCGCAAAGACGATCTCCGGGAGGCCGAAACCGACCAGCCCGAGCCCGACGGCGGCGCGCGCCGACAGACCAAAACAGGCCGCGAGCAGGGGCCGGCGAGAAGCCGGCGTGCGGTCCCACGCCGCGGCCGCGGCCGCCCACGCGGCCAGCAGCACGAGGGGCGGCACCAGCATTCGCCGCATGCCCTCCCCGCCGACCATGGTCAGGGCAAAGGCCGCCGGGATCAGCAGGGCTTCGGCGAGGAACCGGCCGCGCCCGGTGCCCGACCACCACCCCGAGGGCACAAACGCGAGAATGACGGCTGCCGTGGCCGTCGCGGCTTCGGCCCAGCCGATGGCGCCGACCGCGGTCAACACCGCCGCCAACACCGCGAATGCCGCCGGCGAGGCGACCGCCGTCCCGCGAACCGGGCCCCTCATCCCATCCCAGTCTGGATCATCGACATCCCCAGAAGTATACCGATGAGGTGGATGGCTTCGCCCCGCTGTGCCAAGATGACGTCGTGGCCGGCATCGAGCCTTTCACTCTCGTCATCGTCACCTACAACCACGCCGACACCCTACCGGCGTGTTTGCAGGCGGTCGCCAACCTCGACCCCGCGCCTGCAGGGGTGGTGGTGATCGACAACGCCTCGGACGACGCCTCGGCCGAGGTCGCCGCCGCCCACGCCGCGGGGCCGCCTGTCGAGGTTGTCCGCGAGGACCGCAACACCGGGTTCGCCGCCGCCGCCAACCGCGGGATCAGATCCGCCGGCACACCCTGGGTTCTGCTCCTCAACCCTGACTGTGCTCCCCGCCCTGACATGGTCAGGCGCCTCTTCGCCGGGCTGGCGGGCTGTTCCGACCCGTCCCGAGTCGCCGTCCTCACGCCCCGGCTGGTGCGCGCCGACGGACCCGATCTCGCACCGACGCAGGTGCTCGACGCCGCCGGGATGATGGTGACCCGTTCGGGCCGGCACTTCGACCGCGGCGCCGGAACGACGGACTCGGGGGCCTGCGGCCGCACGGCGTGGGTCTTCGGAGGGACCGGTGCGGCCGCTCTCTACCGGCGGCGGGCCCTCGACGACGTGGCCTATCCGGAGAGCGAGTTCTTCGCCGAGACCTTCTTCGCCTACCGCGAGGACGCCGAGCTCGCGTGGCGGCTCCAGCTCCGCGGGTGGCGGTGCCTCTACGTGCCCGAGGCAACCGCCTCCCACCGCCGCGGCTTTCGACCCGAAGAGGGACGGCACGGCCACCGCGACATCAACCGGTATTCGGTGCGCAACCGGTTCCTGCTCCGCGCCCACTGCGCCGATGCGGGGTGGCACCTGCGGTGCCTTCCGTGGTGGCTGGGGCGGGACCTCCTGGTGGTGGGCGCCTGTCTGACCGTGGAACGGCAATCGCTGCCAGGGCTCGTCGATGCGTGGCGGCTGCGCGGCGATGCCCTGCGAAAACGGCGATGGGTCCTCGGCCGGCGCACGGTGTCGGGGCGACGGATGGCGCGTTGGTTTCGTAAGCAGGGGTGGGTCGAGGAGGTGGAGGTCCCGTGAACGTGGCGATCATCGGCACCCGCGGGGTCCCCGCCAACTACGGCGGGTTCGAGACCTTTGCCGAGGAGCTGGGGTGGCGGTTGGCCGCCCGCGGCCACCACGTCACCGTCTACGGGCGGCGGGGCTTTATCGATCCCGGCCTGAGCACCTACAGGGGTATGGATCTGGTGGTTCTTCCGTCTTTGCGCAGCAAGCACCTGGAGACCGTCTCCAACACCTTCGTGGCGGCGTTGCACGCGTCGCGCCGCGGCTACGACGTCGCCCTGGTGTGCAACGCCGCCAATGCTCCCTTTGTCCGCATCCTGCAGATGGGCGGCGTCCCGGTGGCGCTCAACGTCGACGGTCTCGAACGCAAGCGCCGCAAGTGGGGCGTGGCCGGCCGCACCTATTACCGCGTCTGCGAGCGGCTCTCCGCGCGGCTGCCCGATGTCCTGGTGACCGATGCCGAGGTGATCCGCCGCTACTACCGGCGCGCCTATGGTGCGACCTCGCAGATGATCCCCTACGGCGGCGACCTGGAACCGCCCACCGGCACCGACGTGCTCGAAAAGCTGGGGCTGCAAAGAGGCCAGTACCTGTTGTACGTGTCGCGGTTCGAGCCCGAGAACAACCCCGACCGGGTGGTCGCGGCCTTCAGCCTGGTGGGAGGTCAGCGGCGGCTCGCCATGGTCGGCGGAGCGCCCTACGCCGCGGGTCTGACCCGTCGAGTGAGGGAACTGGCGGACGACCGGGTCATCCTTCCGGGTCCGGTGTACGGCGACGGCTACCGGCAGCTGTTGTTCAACTGCCGGGTCTACGTCCACGCGACCGAAGTCGGCGGTACGCATCCGGCGCTGGTCGAGGCGATGGGCGCCGGCCGGCCCGTCGTGTACTATGACACGCCGGAAAACCGGGAGGTCGCCGGCGACGCCGGCGTGCCCTTCCGCTTCGAGGGCGACTCGTCGCTCGACCGGGTTCTCGGGCGTGTGCTCGACGATGAGAACGAGCTCGAGGCGATGGGCCAACGGTCGCGAGCGCGGGTCGCCGGCAGCTACCAGTGGTCCGACGTCGCCGATGCCTACGAAAAACTCCTGGAGGGGCTGTGCTGAAGGAACGGGCCCGGATCGTCGCCTACTGGGTGTGGACCTTGGATCTGGTCCTCACGGCCCTGGCGTTCCTCCTCGCCTGGTGGCTGCGTTCCCACGTCGCGCCGCGCCTCGCGCCAGGTCTCTTCCCGACTGAGCTCTACCCGCTGTCCCGCTACCTCGGGCTGCTGCCGCTGGTGCTCGCCATCTGGACCCTGCTGCTGGTCACCCGCGAGGCTTACACCTCCCGCCGCACCGTGGCCCTGGCGTCGGAGGTGTGGCAGGTGGTGAGGGTGGTCGGCGCCGGCACCCTGACCCTGGCGGCGGCCGGGTGGCTGTTGCGGTTGGACTTCGTGTCGCGGCCGTTTCTGATCCTCTTCGCATCGCTCGATCTCGTGTTTCTGCTGCTCGAAAAGCTGGTGCTGCGGTTGGCGGCCCGGCGCGTCCGCCAGCGCGGCTACAACTACCGCAGCCTGCTCATTGTCGGCATCAACCCGCGCGCCGAGGAGGTGGCCCGGATCATCGCCGACCACCCCCACTGGGGCCTCCAGCTGATCGGGTTCGTGGCTCCCAATGGGGAGCACGACGAGGAGTTCGGAGGGCTGCCCGTCCTCGGCCGCGCCGACGACCTGCCGCGGATCCTCCAACAGGAGGTCGTGGACGAGGTCATCTTCGTGCTGTCGCGCCGCCAGCTCGACGAGTTCGAGGACAGCTTCCTCCTGTGCTCGGAGCTCGGCATCCGCGCCCGCGTCGCCCTCTACTTCCCTCACATGAAGGCGCGGGTGGTGCTCGAGGAGCTCGAGGGCATCCCCCTCTTGACCTTCACCAACACTCCGGGGGCGCCGTTCCCGATGTTTCTCAAACGGGTCCAGGACATCACGGCATCGGCCCTCGGGATGGTCCTGACGGCTCCGCTCGTCCCGCTCATCGCCGTCGCCGTCAAGCTCTCCTCCCCCGGACCGGTGCTCTACTCACAGGAGCGCTGCGGGCTCAACGGGCGGCGCTTCACCCTCCACAAGTTCCGAACGATGTATGAGGGCGCCGATCGCCGGCTCGACGAGGTGGCCCACCTCAACGAGGTCGAGGGGCCCGCCTTCAAGGCCCACCACGATCCCCGCGTTACCCCGGTGGGTCGCCTTCTTCGTCGATTTTCACTGGACGAGCTGCCGCAGCTCGCAAACGTCCTCAAGGGCAACATGTCATTGGTGGGCCCACGGCCGCCTTTGCCTGAAGAGGTCGAACAATATGAGCGCTGGCAACGTCGCCGCCTGTCCATGAAACCCGGCCTCACCGGTCTGTGGCAGGTCTCGGGACGCGCCGGCCTCGACGACTTCAACCGCTGGATCGCCCTCGACCTCGCCTACATCGACCGCTGGTCGCTGTGGCTCGACCTCAAGATCCTGCTCAAGACCATCCCGGCCGTGCTGTCGGCCCGGGGCGCCTCGTAATCCGGTTCGGAATCGCGGGCTGACCCGGTGAGATCAGCAGGTCAATCGGCCTCGAGGGCTTCGAGGCGAGCCGGACTCACGAACAGACCCGCTTCCCAGGGGCCGTAGACGGTCGTCGCAACCTTGGTGACCCGTGTGGCGCCACTCTCTTGGCCCTGCACGTTGATCCCCACCGCGAGAATCCGCGAGGGGATTTTCGCGCCCTCGATTTCGTCATACTTCAGGATGCGGTAACGAATTCCCATGGGTTGCACATCCTGGAGGTCGGGTGGCGGAATGAAATCGACACCGAGGATCATGGAGTCACTCTTGTCGACGACCACCCGCCAGGTGGTGGTCAGGACCGGTGACACAAAGAAGCCCTTTGCGAAAGGGATCAGCAGCGCCCACGCGTCCTTGCCGTCCCACGTGGTTTCGGTGACCTCTTTCACCCATACGCCATCCATGCGCAGGCTGTAGGGCAAGAGGAGGGTGAAGAGGCTTTGACTGAGGGTCCCCCTGGCCATCAGCGGGGTCTGCGGACGCTCGTCAAACACACCCTTCGAGGTCGCCCAGCTGTCGGCGCCGTTGCGTCCGATCACCACATCTCCGGCCAACTCCAACCGCTGGTTGTTGAGGGCCGACGCATCGACATAGGCCGTAAATTGGTTGTTGCTGGTGGCGCCGTCGTTGTGGATCTTCTCTTCACTCACCTCGAGCTTGATCACCTCGAGATCCGCAAAGCTGTCGCCGCCGACGGCTGCGATCATCCGATCTATGATCTGATCGGGCTCCGGCAGATCGGCCGCTCCAGCGGCGCCGACCGCCACCATGACCATCAACAGCACTACCGTCATTCTTCGTTTCACGCGTCACTCCTTGGGGTCGGTGCCAACCTGGCACCTCATTCGTTGGCTGCGTGAGTATAAAGCAACGCGCATGCCAAATCACCGTTCCACGTTCATCCAACAAAAACCGGGGGCCGCCTGGCAGCCCCCGGTGAATCGCCGATATTTTCGTTCTAGCGCGCGAGGCCCATGAACTTCCGCTGCGCTGGGATATAGATCGAGTCCTGGGTGCGGTTGTCGATCTCGGTGGCATAGGCCGCGACCCCACCGCCCTCGGTCACCTCGATCGTGAGCGAGGCAGTACCGGTCACATCCGACACGCCGAACTTCTTCGCCACGTCGAACTGGCGCAGGACGCCGGGAGCGATCATCATCTCCTGCGGCTCGCCAATCGGGGTCCCGGTAACATCGATCAGGGTCAGCCGCACGCCCGTCCACCGATCGCGATCGGTGTTGAGGAGACCGAGGTTGGTCCGGAAACCGACGCTCTGGTCGGCCGAGTTCGAGATGCCGACCACGTGGCCGACATCACCCGGATACAACAGGTCGCTCTCACCGAAGGCCCGCAGGTTGAGCCCGTAGGTGCCGCCCGCGAGGTCGAGGTTGTAGGTCCGCGCCGCGACCTGCGGCGCAGGTCCGCCGTCGGCGCCGGTCAACACGATATAACCCCGGGTTTCTTCGAGACCGAATTCGTTGCCGACGACGTCCAGGTATTGTTTGACGCGATGGGTACCGAGGGTCGGCATTTCGGTGCCGTAGACGTCGGTCGGAGTTTCACCGACCACGAACTCCACCTCGCCACCCATCCAGTCGCCGGTGGGGTTGTAGAGCCACACATCGGTTCGCCATTGAGAGTTGTTGACACCGGCAAGATTGGCCACGCCGACCAGCCAGACCCGGTTCTCACCGGTGAACGACGACAGGAAGAGGACCGAGTCGCCGGTCTGATTGTCGACCACAGTGGCGAATGCCTGGACGTCGACGCCGGTGACGTCGGCCCGCACCGAGAAGGGTGCGATGTCGCCATCCACCCCGAGCCACGGTGCAATCGCATTGAGCTGTTTGGTCGAGTGCCCGCGAACCAGGGCGCTGCGGCTCTGACCGACCTGGTTGCCGTTGTGGTCGAAGAGCGTGATCGGTACCCACACGTCGGCATCCTCGTAGCTTATGAGACGGAGGTTGGTGCGGTACTCGGAGTCGTGGATGAGACCCGTGAGGTCGAGAAAATCTGCGGTGTTCCGTTTCACCGGCAGCGCCGGTACGAACAGACCGAGCGATCCGTAGGGTGTGTTGTTGAACGTCCGCGACACTGACAGCACCTTGCAGCCGCTGTCGCTCGACGACTCGATCCGCACCGAACCCGAGAGCTCATCGCCCGCGAGACCGGGGATCGCCTCGACGATGTCGGCAAAAAGCCGGGTCTCGTCGGTGGCGAGCTGGAACTGACGGAAGACGAGCTGTACGTCAGTGTTGTTGGTGCCTTCGGGTTCGTACTCGATGCGCACGTCGAGCGGCTCGTCGCACGGGTTGGAGAAACGGAAATCCGTTTCCCACTGGGTCTCGTTGGCCCCGGCGAGGCTCACCGCCGCACCCACGACGAAGTCTTCTATCGGCGCACCCGTCACCTCGATTGTCTTCCAGGTCTCCGACGAACCGGCACAGTTCGAAGCCACCAGCGACACCCGATAGGTGCCGGCCTCCTGGAACTGGTAGGTCAGACCCTGTGCCGTGCTCGTGTTGATCACACTGTAGCTGCCGTCCTCGAGCTTGAGCGAAATCGTCCACAGCCAGGCGGTCGCATCGTTGTCGGTCTCCACCACCGGCGGATCCTGACGGACGGTGTGGGTGCGTCCCTCGACCTTGATCAGGCCGGTTCGCAACGAAGTGCCGGCATACGACTCTACCGAGTAGCCCACGGTGCCTGATCCCACGCCGGAAGCCGTCGTGAGATCGATCCATGATGCGGTGGTGTTCACCGTCCACGCGCACTCCGCGGTGGTGGAGACGGAAAAGCTCCCCGTACCGCCTGCGGGCGTGAACTGGGCCGAAATGGGCGTCACCGCATAGGAACAGCCACCGCCACCACCACCGTCGCAGGAACCGGTATTCTGAACGCTGACGGTGTTAGGTCCGACATTGGTCGTGCCGCCGCCCTCGAGCTCCACCGCCACGCTGACCGTTTTGGCGCCGCCCGAGGCAAAGGTGAAGGACATGGCTTTGCAGTCGCTGAACAACCCGGGTGTGCACACCTGCACTTTGTTGGCGCCGCCACAACCGGCCTCACCGAAATCCCAGGTCGCCCTGGCGATGGTCCCGGTCACGCCGTTCAGTGTGAAGGTGACCGCTTCGCCGATCTCCGGGTCCGTCGGCGCCCACACGAACGCCAGGGCCTTGGTCGCGAGTGACTTGTTCGAGGTGTCGGTCAGCACGACGCTCTCGCCGACTACGGCTTCGTCGGTACTCATCGAGAAGGAGGCACTGGGCCGACCGTCAGCCAGACAGCACTCGCCCCTGTTCTGAACGGTTGGGGGCTTGGTCTGCGTCCGTCCGTCGACGAGTTTCATGGTCACCGACTTTTCACCGGCGGACGGGAAGACCCATTCGACGTTGTTGCAGGTGCCTGGAGGGAGCCAGGTGCAGTTGATGCCCGGACCGTTTCCGCGGCAGTCCTTCTCACCGAAGTCCCAAGACTCGACCTCGAGGATCGGGTCGACCTCAAACGTCACCGTTTCACCGATATCGGGGTAGGGGTTGGACATCGTGAAGTTGGCCGGCACGGTCGGGGGGTTCTGGATGACGGAGAAAACCCGTCCGCCGGCAGTGATGTAACCGACGCGCTGGGGGCCGGAGTTGGCCGCGACCGAAAACCGCACGGTACCGTTGCCGGTGCCGCTGGCTCCCGACGTGATGGTGATCCAGGCGGCGCTGTCGCTCGCGGTCCACGAGCAGGAGGAACCCGTGAACACGGAGAAGGAACCGGTCCCCCCTCCGGGTCCGAAGGTCGCGGCGGTGCTGCTGAGGGTGTAGGTGCAGGTCACCCCACCACCACCGCAGGTGCCGGTGGAAGCCACGACCACGGTTCGCTCGGACGCCGGGCGGTCGTCGGTGTAGGTGACGCCGTCGATTTGAACCGAAAGCTGGACGACCTTGCTGCCTCCGGATGCATAGTCGAAGGCCTGCGCCTTGCAGCTGTTGTACAACGTCGGCGTGCACACCTGGGTGGAGCTGGCGCCGTCGCAGCCGGTGCCGCCCATGTTCCAGGTCGCCTTGTCGATGTCGACCTGGACGCCGTCAACGGTGAAAAGGACGTTGTCGCCGATGGCGGGTCCGGCTGGCGACCAGGAGAAGACCGGCTGAATGGAGCCGTTGCCGACACTGGTCGATTTCTGACGCGTGTCGGTCTCGCCGCCGGTTGCCGCAGTCACTTTCAACGAGACGTCATAGTTCCCCCACTCGAGGGTGTCGGCGGGGACGGTGCACACGATGACGTTTCCGCATCCGTTATACGCGCTGGGTTGGATGCCTTCGCCGCCACGGTTGGTCGGACCGTACACCGTCCACTCGTAGGTGGAGATGACACCCTTGGAGATGGATCCGTTGAGGGTCAGCGCGAGGTTGTTGAGAGGTGTGGTCGGCGAGATGGTGAAATCGGCAGCCACCGAGCTCACGTTCAATACCTTGGTGACCACGGCCTCGAACTTCGAATCACCGTCGGGGTCGGCGGTCGCGCCGCTCGCGCCGTGGTCGTAGTTGACGGTGAGCTTGAAGGTCCACTGGCCCGACTCATTGAGGTTCACCTGTACGGACGGCCCGGTGGGAAAGCTCGTGGCCGACGAGGGTTTTTGAATCCGCCATTCGTATGGGGAGGTAGCGGAGGGAAAGCCCTCGGCGGTTGCGGTCAGGGTCACGGTGTCGCCGATAATGGCCGCCTCCGGAGAGATGGTGAAGCTCGCCTGGGGGGCGCGGTTGATCCCGATCGACGCCGAGTCGGTCGCCTTGGTCGGTGGCAGTTGGGTGCTGTCGACCTCGACGTGGCCCACATAGTTCACGCCCTCGGCAACTGCCTTGGGGATCGTGTACGTCAGGTTGTGCGAATTGGTCCCCGACAGCGTCTGATCGCCGGCGACGTAGGCCGAGTTGGCTTCGATCCACACCCGCCATCGGTCGTAGGAACCGGCGGTGTTGTCGCGCACGGTCACCTGGCCGCCCGGAAACACTGTCGACGGGCTCACGGTCACATCAGCCACCGCCGGTGTCGGACCCATGCACTGGGAGAGGTCGAACACCTGATGGGTGGAAAACCGGCTGAGGTAGAGCGCCGAACCGTCACGGGAGAGAGACCCATCCATGTCCGGGACGCACTTCTGAAACTCGTTGTGCGGCTGGGAGGTATCGGTCCAGAAATCGTTGTCGAAGGGTTCGGGCCCGTTCACCGGGTCGACCAGAAGGGTGCGCGTGGCATTCAGCCAGCCGGCCGCGGAGAACCACATCACCAGTGGGCTCGACGAACTGGCGGAGGCCAACTTCACCGAGCCTGCGGTGGCAGCCATCGTCCAGCTGGTCTTGGGGGTCGGGTTGGCGGGGTTCGTTGCAACATCCCAGAAGCGGATGACCCGGTCCGCAAATACCGCCGATGCCAGAATATTGTGGTTCCTGTCCACCGAAAGCTGGCCGGTCCGCCCCTTCATCCCGGCGGGAGTCGCCGTGTGGGTCAGCCGAAGCCCGGTGCCCGTGCCGCTGGCTTGAAACACCCTCGCATCACCGACGATGCCGCCGCCGAGATAGAGATAGGTCCCGGAGGAGTGTTTGAAGCTCACGCCGCCGCTGATCTTGAACGGCGCTCCGTCCGCCTCGAGGCACTGGAGAAAGGTCGGCGAATCGATGTTGGTGATGGCCCACAGCCCCGAGGCGTTGCCGCAGCTGTGGTCAATACCGGTCGCAACCACGTACTGCTGGGTGCCGACCTTGAAGGTCACGCTTCCCTGGTTGAGAATGCCGTACTTGGCCCAGTCTCTGACCTCGGGTTCGGCGCCGGTGCCGAGATCGAACAGAACCACCCCCGCCACCTTGTGATCCATGACGCCGTAACGGCAGTCGTCGCAGACGTCGAAATTCATGACGTCGTAGTCGGAGTCGCCGGCGGTACCGAACCGGAAGCTGGAGTCGTCAATATGCCGTGGGTTGAGGCGGTCGGCGTCGCTGATACGATAGATCCCGACCTCGTTGCCGCGGTTCAACATCATGTACTCGCTGCCGCCAAAGGTGAAGGTCTCGGTCCCGAACGCGCGTTCGCGCAGCGGCGACGACACGCAGTTCGAGGTTGTGTCGAGCAGGACGTCGGTCCATTCCTGACAGTAACTCTGGGCCGCGGCAGTCGAGGCCGAGCCCAAACCGAGCAACGCGGCGGCTGCCCAGAGGGCGCCGCATGCGGAAGATTTTCGTGTCGGATTCGAGGAGCGAAACATGTTCACCTCCACTCTGGAAAATACCCCGAAGACAACCTGAAGTCAAACCTCTCGGGGCGTGTAGACCCATATTTTTTCAATACTTTAAGATACTCGAGATGGGCTGTGACCGTGGTCACCGACGGCTTCGGCGACTCTCTGCCGCGCCGCGGCATGATACGTTGGCGACAACCGTATGTCAATTCAGCAATTCAGCTCCGTACGGAGGGCCACGCCGTACGGCCCTGAATTGCAAAAAAGAGGCGGCCCGGAGGCCGCCTCTGAATCGTCCGAAGACGAGTGCGATTACTCGCTGTACATGCCAATACCGAGGCCCGGCAGGACCTGGGCCTGGTCGCAGTTGTAGTTGGCGAGGACGGCGCCGCTCATGCCGGCGGTGTAGTCACCGAAGCCGGAGAACTTCACGCCCATCCAGGTCTGGTACCAGTCGTCGGCGTTGCCGTTCGACTGCGGCCACACGAACATCAACCAACCAAAGGCGTCGCCGTCGGACTGGCCGACGAGGAAGAACTGGTCGATTGCCACCTCTTGAGTCTCAAGGGGCAGGAGGTTCGGCACCGGGCGAATCGGGTTCTCGGGGCCACCGGACCACGGATCCTCTTCAGAGGTGAACGAGTTCACGTTCTCGTCCTCGTCCCACGCGTAGTAGGTGTAGGGCACACACGCGGAGGAGTAGAGGGTCGACGGGCCGGCAGATTGGATGCCGCCCCAGTTCGGGGTCGAGTTGCTGGCAAGGTCAAAGATCGTGCGGTAGAGGGAGGACGCCTTGAAGGCGCGCACCCAGGTGTTGATGCCGGCGTCGACATTCAGCTGGTAGCGGAAGGCCCACGCGGTCGGCAGCGGCTCACGGTAGTCGTCCGCGGTCGCAACCGGAGCGGTGTAGCGGAAGTAGAAGGTCGGCACCGCGCCCGGGAAGCCGCCCGGGTTCGACTCGAGGTGAACGGCGTTGTCCGCCTCGGAGAAACGGTCAAGGGCATTCAGCCAGATGGTGTCGCCGATGAGGACGTTGGTGTCGAGCACGCCGTCAGTGGTGGCGCGGTCGGTCGAGAAGTAGGTCGCGGCCTGCGAGTCGGGAAGGTCCTTGTTGCACGCGGCAACCACGTCGGCGGTGATGTAGAGCCACACCGGGCCGTCTTCACGGGCGATGAACCAGGTCGGCGCCGGGAACGCATGCACGTCGTCGTCGCAGTCGAGATACGCCTTGGCGGCGGTCTGGCTGGACTTCAGGTAACCCTCGAAGATGTCCAGGGTGGCCTGCGGGATCGGGTCCACGTAGTTCACGGGTGACGACACCCAGTCAGCCGGGTCGCAGTCGAGAACGGAGGTCGCCTGCGGGTCGTCGAGGTTGTTGAGCACCAGGACCGGGTCGTGAAGCTCGTTGTGCGACGACCACGGGCCGTCGTCAAAGGGCGTGCCACCGTCATTGTTGATGGCCCAGATGTTGTCGTTGCGGCCGGTGGCGGCGTCCTCGGTCGGCAGCAGGCCGAAACCAAGGATGTCGCGGATGTTCATCCGCGCCACGTCGTAGCCGGTCAACGTGAGGTTGAAGTCCAGGATGGCGATCGAATAATCGGTCCACACCGTGATGTGCACGATCTGCGCCTCGGAGGAGACGTTGGTGATCGCGAACTGGGTGGTCTGGCCGTCATAGCCGCCTTCGTAGTCATAGGAAACGAACGGGAACAGCAGCGTCGCCGCCGGCACCACATCCGTCGAGCAGTAGTTGGCGTACGCCACGCTGCTCAGGCCAAGGGCGAGCGCCCCGGCCAACGCGATTGTCAGAAATCTCTTCATGCTCAACTCCTTCCATTCCTCTCTAGATTTCACAAATTTTCGGTGTGAACTCCCGGCCACACGGCCGGTTACTCGAGACCCTCCATCTGCCGATGTCCCGCATCACCTCCTGTAAATAATTTGTTTCTCAACAACTTGTCCATATATTATGTCATCACAGCATAAAATCTAGCACTGCAACCCTCGTACTGTCAAGACCCGCAGCCTGAAAGCGCACTAACCGATGATCCCATCCAACCTCCGGCAAGTCAAGGATTCTCGCCCCTTTCCGAAGAACTCCGTCGTGATCCGTTCAGTTCCCGGGCGCGGTGGAGGCCGACGCCGGACAACCGAGGCGGCGAAAAAACCGGGATGCCATCAACTTTCGTCGCTAACAGCTCGCGTCAACCAGACGCTGACACCGCCCGATTGATCCTGACCGGGGACCATGCCGGCGACGATGTCGTCGAGTCCGTCGCCGTCGAGGTCCATCAGTCTCAGATCGTAGGCGATCGCGCCGCTGGCCAGCTCAGCGGCCGTTTCCTTGACGAACTCCCCGTCCGGGTGCTGGAGGTAGACTTCGAGGCCGCCCGTCTTGCGCCCGGCCACGATGTCCGTCAGACCGTCACCGTTGAGGTCGCCCAGCGCCATCCGGAAGAAAACCTTGGTGCGTTCGCGGTCCCACACGACGGGTTTGCCGTCCATCCACCCCTTTTCTCTGAAGGCGAATGGATAGGCGATGATGCCGTTGAGGGCGGTGGTCTTTCCGTCCACCAGCTTGAACTGGACGAAGGTGGAGAAGATCTCGCCGCCCGCCGCCTCCACGTCGTAGTGGTAGGCGGAGCTGAGGACCCCGTTGAACGGCGCCGAACGCCAGCCCTCGCCACCCTGGTTGAGGTACACCAGACGCCGTTCGCCGACACTGTTGGACGACACCACCAGGTCGAGACGACCGTCGCCGTCAACATCCGCCGAGCGGATGACATCGGCGATCTGGTTGTGCGGGAAACCCTTGGTGACTGACTTCCAGGATCCGTCGCGGCGGTAGAGCACCCACACGCTGGCGCCGTCGTCGATCGTCTTGTTGGTCTTGACGTCGTAGTCAATCTCGGCCACGAATGCCAGGTCCGTACTGCCGTCGCCGTCGAAGTCGGCGGCGGTCACCGCCCGGGAAGTGATCCGTGGGTCGGGCGCCGGCAGTCGCTCGGCCCGGCGGAAGTCACCCTTGCCGTTGCCGTAAAGCACAAACTGGCCGCCGAAATGCACCGCGAGCGCGATGTCCTGGTGCCCGTCGCTGTCGAGGTCGGCGACCGCGACCCCACCGTAGTCCATACGGATCGATGTCGGCCACACGGATGTATCCCACGCCTTGAAGCTCCCGTCGCCGCCGCCGAGCAGCACCACCGGCTGGACCGGGTAGCCCTTGCGTCGCGGCGGAAAGACGAGGTCGGGGTTCCCGTCCTCGTTCAGATCGCCGACCGCAAACCCCATCTGCCAGCGTCCGCCCGACGGGAGGCCTTCGTTGTGAGCTTCGAACGACAGGCTTCTCTGGAACGCAGGCGGCACGACCTCGGCCCCGAAATCGAGAAAGTAGATGGCACCGGGCGTGTCGAGAGCCTCTTTCTGATCCACCAACAGGGCTTCGTCGGCCTGCTGTCTGGACCACACCATGTACAGCGGAGATTCCGGGTCCTCGGGAGGAATGCCTCGCAGCCACACGAAGTCTTCGTCCTCACGGACGATTTCCATTTTGATGCTGGCGACGATGTGAGGGTAGGCGTACTTCTCGTCGATCCGCACGACGTACTTCTTCGAGAACGGCTTCGGGGTCAGCCAATCCGCGATGAACTCGGACCACGTCTGCTCCGGTTTGGTCTTCCAGTGCTGAAGGAGCTTTCCCTTCTGCTCTTCTGACAGGCGAGGGTTGCTCGTCGCCGCCGGCGTCTTCTGCACCGGCGGCTGTTGCCGGGCCCAACCGGTCCCGATGAGAGAAAGAACGGCGACTATGCCCACGATGACTCGCTTACGATCCATCAATTACCTCCACTTGACATCCACACTTCAGGGGCCGTCACACCACGTCGGGAATCGTTGCCCGCCAGCGATCCAGCGACGCCGCCCCGGCAAACAGCAGAAGGCACCCTCCGACGAGGAGGTAGCCGATCGCTGTCACCGAGGGTGGCTCGGCCCCGACGAGGCCTGCTCGCAAGACACCGACCATCGGGGTCAGCGGGTTCGATTCGATGATGGTGCGCACGACATCCGAGCGCACCAGGGCAAGAGGATACACGATCGGGGCGGCGTAAAAAACCACCTGCAGCGCCAGACCCATCATCTCGGCGATATCCGGCAGGAAGGCCCCCACCAGGCTCACGCACAGCGACGCGCCGATGATCCAGAGAACGAGGGTGGCCAGCCCGAGTACGATCCACGGAATGCCGGCCAAGCCGAGGTGCCCGCGCCAGATGCAGAACATCACCACGAGAGCAAAGGAGATGGCGTGGTGCATCATGGTGCCGAGGGCGTCGCCGATGACCAACACCTCGGGCGGCATCCGCACCCTCTGCACCAGGCTGGCGTGGGCACGAAACAAACGCGCCGCCCTCATCACGACGTCGTTGACCGCCAAGAAGGGCACGAGCCCCGTGATCAGGAATACTCCGAATCCCACGGCGGGTCGTCTAGCAAGATCGATACCAAGACCGTCAACCTTGATCTGGAGGATCGCTGAAAAGACCGTCATATAGAGGGCAAACTGCACGGCGGTGCTGATCGGGGTCCACAGCCACCCCAGATACAAGCCCGCGTGACGGGAAGCAAACGCCCTCCAGGCGAGCTGGCGGAGCAGGAAACGTTGTTGGTACAGGGTTTGCGGCAGCCGAAACACTGCAAACAAGTGACTCTTCATGGTCGTCGAAGAACCTCTCCCCTCCGCCATCGCCGTCAGGGCACGCCATGGATACGGAATCGCTGCGGGGGCTGACACCTCAGCCGTTGGTTGCCCTTGACGCCCTTGCCGCAGCAGCATAAGATGTAGAACGTCCGGCCGAATTGTGCCCGCGTACCGAAGCGGGATGGTACTACAGGTCGGAGGGGAAGGCCAAACAGATGGCCCACACAACGCAGCTGGGTTCGCCCCAGGTGGCCGCCGTCGGCAGCCGTCTGCGAAAGCTGCGCAAGGATCGGGGCGTCACGCAGGCCGACCTGGCGCGCCAGATTGGCATCCAACAGTCCGATCTGTCCCGCATGGAAAAGGGCGAATATCGGGTTGCCCTCGACAAGCTGTTCAAGATCCTCGCCGTTTTCGATCTCGACCTCGCCGCGTTCTTCGGCGACCAGCCGGCGAAATCGGAACCGCAACAGCCTCTCAGCCAACACGACATGCAGATCCTTCACCAGCTGCGCGATTTGAGCCCCCGAGGACGGGACGAGGTTCAGGAGTACATCGAGTTCAAGCTCCGCAAGGAGCGCCAGGAGCGGCGCACCCTGACGTCGAGCCGACGCTCCGGAGAGCAGGGCTCATGAGGGACCGCTACGACGTTCTCATGGGTCTCGCGGAGGAAGCGCTCGGCGCCGATGACTTCGAACTCGCCGCTGGATTGTTCAGCGACGCAGAGTCCATCGCTCGCGAGCACGGTGAGGTCGACCTCGCCGACCGCGCCTTCTGCAACCGCTGCTCGGTGCTGGTGGAGCTCGACCGGGGCGCCGACCAGATTCCCAGACTCAAGGAGATCCTGCTCTCGAGCAGCGACACCCGCAACCGGTTTCTCGCCGCCTACTGCGCCGGCGTCGCGTATTTCATCTCGGAGGATTTCGAGCGCGCCCACAACTATGCCCGGCGCGCCACCGACCTTGCCCGCGAGCTTGGCGACTCGAGCCTCGAACACCGCAGCCTCAACCTCGTCGGCACCCTGGCGGCGCGCGCATCGCTCTTCGACGAGGCCGAAGACGCGTTCCAGCGGTGCCTCACGGCTCACCGAGATGGCGAGGGCTATCAGCGCGTGATGGCGGCACAGGTCGAGGACAACCTCGGGTACGTCATGATGTGCACCGATCGCCTCGAGGAGGGCATCGACCACTGCGAGGCGGCGCGACAGGTCATGGAAGAGCTCGGCGCCGAACACTACCTGTTCGAGACCCTGCAGGACCTATGCTACGGCTACGTGCTCACCGACGACCTCGACCGCGCCGAAAACTGCGGGACCCGCGCTTTCGAGTTGGCGGTCGAACACTCCGACGAGCAGATCGCCAAGAACTGTCTGTTTCTTTTGAGCGAGATCGCGGTGAGGCGCGGCGACACCTTCGGGGCCCGCCGATACCTGCGCGAACTCACTGCGTACTACCCGGAGGCCGGGGTGTCGGAGGAGATCATCGATGTCTTCCTCGCCACCGATCTGACCTCCGTGGTGAATTTGAGGGGGTAGCGATGAGGGGAGTCAGAGCCATTCTGATCGCCGTCATCGCGTTGAGCGTCGCCGGCGTGGCCGGGGCCGCCGGGCCGATGACGCTGACCAGGGGCGGCGATCTGTATTCGGTCGCCACGGTCGACAACCAGGTGGTGGTCACCGCCCGGTACGCCGACGGCACAGAGGAAGAGCTGTTCGTCCCCCAATCCGCAGCCGCCGTTGAAGACTCCCTGCAGGTGGGAGTGGACCCAGCGACCGGCGCCCTCTATGTCGCGTGGCAGAAGAGAACCGATATGGAAGCCCGCCTCCGCCTGGCCGGCTACCTCGACGGGACCTGGATCGGACCGACGACCTTTGCCGGCAACGACGGGACAGCGGCCTCCAACCCCCAGATGATGATCCAACGCTCGGTCTCCAAATATTTCGAGGAACCGGTGGAGGGCGAAGAACCTGTCGAGGTCACCATCGCCACCACCTTTATCCACCTCACCTGGTGGAGCCGCAACAGCGAATATGAGGTCGGCGCCGCACAGTACATGGCGGTGCCCCTGGATGACGACGGCGTCCCGGCGTTCCGCGATGCCGTGCCCGTGGCACTCGTCGACTTCCTGCCCTACGGCATCGCCTGCTTCGACATCGGGCCAGCCGAAAACCTCAAGCACCCGAAACTCCTCCTGGACCCGCGAAGCGGCAACCCCGCCGTGTTTGCCACCGACCTCAACAGCTGCCTGTTCCAGATCTTCGAGCTGCAGCCCCAGGTGGTAGAGGACGGCTTCACCAAGAGGCGGCGCCAGATCATCATCCTGCGCAGCCCGTCGACCATCGCGTTGCGGCCCGATCTGCCGCTCGCGGCCACCAAGATCGAAGTGGGGAGCGGCCTCAAGCTCATCATGTACTGGGACGGTGGCGACGAGATCCTCAACTACCTCGAACTCGACCGCGAGGGGCTCTCCGAAACCAAAACCCTGCCGCTCGGCGAGAAACTCTCCCACGAACAGGCGGTGGAGCTGATCCGCGATCTGACCAACTGATTACTTCAAGTGACTCTTCAAGAAGCCCACCTTGCGGTGGGCTTTTTTTGCGCCTCCGCCGTGCGCTGACTTTTCGAACTCGCTTCCCGTGAGGTAGCCAGGCACACCGACATGATGTTGAGGACAACATCATCTCGGGATGCCAGGCAACTCCGCCGCACGCGGTCTTACCCACACTGAGCGCTCAAACTCATTGGTTCAGGGGAGGCCGGGTGGGAATTCCTGATTCCTCTTTCCTGACCGCACCACTTGCTCCACCAATCTTTCCAAAGCCTCGGCGTAGCCATCCCAGGTGAGGCGGCCGCGGCCCTCGACGGCGCCGCGGCCGAGGCGCTCCAGAGTCGGGCGGTCGAGCTCGACCAGGGCCGTTGCCAGCGCATCGACTGATCCCGGTTCGACGACCCAGCCGTCGATGCCGTGACGCACGATCTCGGCAACCCCACCGACATCAGTGGTGAGCACCGGCACCCCGGCGGCCAGCGCCATCGGCGCCACCGCCGACTGCGATCCGGATCGGTAGGGCAGAACCACCAGATCAGCGGCAGCCAACAGTCCGGGCACCTCGACTTCGGGAACCCAGTTCAACGCCAAACGAACCCGCCCCTCGAGACCGAGGTCCACAACTTGCCTTTTCAGCTCGCCCTCGAGCCCGCCCCACGGCTCCCCCGCCACCAGCACCATCCAGTCGCTGTCCGCGGGCAGCTTTGCGACGGCGTCGATCAGAAGATCCACTCCCTTGTAGGGGCGGATGAGACCCATGAACAGGGCCACTCGACGATCCCCCGGCAATTCGAGGGCGGCCCGTGCTGCGGTACGAGCCGGCAACGGCTCCACCGCGGTCGGCGGGAACGGGTAGAAGCCGGTCGGCACCCCGGGCCAGGCCTCCGCGAGGCGCCGTTCGAGCGACCCGGCGTGGGTGAACAGCGCCTGGCAGCGTCCTAGGACCGATCGCGCCGCCAGCCGATGCACAATCCCGGCGTCGTGGTCGACCGGGTTGTGGACCACCGCCACCGCCGGCGGACGGGGGCCACGCAACAGCCACTTCCACAGACCGGCCCACGCCCAGGTCCAGTAGGGAATGATCCAGGCATCGCCTGCAAAGGCCTCCGCGGTCCGGCGGCTCGCCGCCCACGTCAACGGATTCATTGGTTCGAGAACCGGTCTCGCGCATGCCAATCGACGACACGCGTCCGGGTCGCGATCGCTCGCACCGGGGAACAACCAGTTCGGGTACTGGCGCCGCGGCGACAAGTAGAGCATGTCGTGGCCTCGGCTCTCGAGAGCGCTCACCATCTCGGTGGTGGTCCGGGCGACGCCGCCGCGAAAAGGATGGCCGGAGCCAAAGACCACCAGCCGCATCGCGCGTTACCTGGTCGGCGGATGGGTGATCTTGCGGAACCGTTCTTCGAGACGCAGACGGACCGGGTCGGGGACGAGGCCGGTCACGTCGCCGCCCAGGGTCACCACCTCCCGCACCAACCGTGACGACAGGTAGAGGTACTCCTCCTTGGGCGTGAGAAAGACCGTCTCGACGCCCGGGGAGAGGCGCCGGTTCATCAGCGCCATCTGAAACTCGTACTCGAAGTCGGAGACCGCGCGCATCCCGCGGATGATGATGGTGGCGTCGATCTCCTGCAGGAAGTTCACCAGCAGACCCGAGAAGGACCGGACCTCGACGGTCGGGTTGTCAGCGTAGATCTCGCGCACCATTTCGGCACGCTCCGCCGGGCTGAACATGGCGTCCTTGCCTGCGTTCTGGAGAATTCCCACCACGATCCTGGGGAAGATCCGGGTCGCCCGTTCAACGATCGCCACATGGCCGACGTGGAACGGGTCAAACGACCCGGGATAAACAGCGACCGGAGCGTGAGATGCAGACATGGCGCGATTGTAGCACCGGACCTTCCTCGCGCCCTTCCCGAGAGGAGCCAGGCTGAAGCCTGGCACCTCCGCCTGGCACCTCCGCCGCACGCGGACCCACCCGCCCTGAGCACTCGGGCTTTTCATGTCGGTGGGGGTGTGGGTGGGAAATCCGAAATCCGAAATCCGAATTCCTGAGCCCCCCTACTCCTCGACGGCCCCTGCGGTCGCCCGGTTGTGCTGGCTGTCGACCACCCGCACCACCACCATGTGCGAGCCGTCCTCGGCGGGAAACGAGAAGCTCTCGACACGCCCGTCGAGCAGCCCGTCGGCCGGCGCCAGGGCTTCCCAGACGTCGCCGTCGCGCGACCACTCGGCGCGCACGATGGGGCTCAAAGCGTCAGTCGCCGTCACCGCCCACGTCGCTCCGCGGCGTTCGAGAGCGACCGACGGCGGAGTGTTGTCGACGGTGAACCACGAGCTCATCCGGCTGTTCTCGAGGGCCCCCGCGGGGTTCTCCGGGCTGTCGGAAGCGGTCAGGCGGAACCGGTAGACGCCGTCGGGAACGGCGCTGGTGTCGACGGCGAGCTGGCTGCCGGTGATGCGGTCGCGGACCTCGAGACCGGGGCCGCTCCGCCCCTCGATCTCGAGGCGGTACTGCAGGGCATCCTGGTTCGGGTCCACGGCCTCCCAACTCACGGTGCGATACCCGGAGCGGTAGTATTTCTTGCCCTTGGTCGACGCGCCGTTTTTCTCGGTAGTCTCGTCGATGACCGTGAAGATACCGTTGATGTCCGGATGGACGGCCTCAATCACCGGGCCCGAGATCGGCGGTGCCCCCAGATACACAACCCCCGGTTCTTCGACCGTGAGCGCCGACACGTGCGGCGGCAGATTCACCTCGACCATCGCCACTTCGACCCGGTCGACCTCCGCGGGTTGACCGGTGACGCGCGACATTCTGACCTCCCACTGCACCGCCCGGGCCGCCGGCCGTGACACCTGTCCTCCCCCGGAGGGCATCCAGTCGGTCCACTCCAGCCAGGTGTCGTCCGGCGCGGCCGACACCCCGGTGCGAAAACGTATGCTCACGTCCGGCGACGCGGGTTCCACCCGGTACTCGCCGAAACGGACCGGCTGCTCGAATTCCTTGGCGGCCGAGCGGAACCGACCCGGGTGCGCATCGTCGGTCCGCGCCACAGCACGCCGCCGGGGCCCTGGGTGAGGAGTGCCACACCGCCGTCCACCACCCCGACCACCTGAACCGCGTCGACGGTCGCCAGTCGCGTTCCACCGTCGGCGACAAACCGCCACACCTCACCCTCCCAGCCGGTGCCCACGAGAAGGCCCTCGCCGTCCCAAGCGATGGAGGCCGCAACCTCCTTTGTGAACCGGTGCAGGCTGATGAGCCCGCCGTCGACCGTCAGCTGGAGAATTTCCGAGGTCGCGGTCTTGCCGTTGACTTTCGGCAGCTTGAGATCTTCGCCGGGGCTGACCTCGGCCTCTGCTTCTGCTTCTGCGCCATCAGACTCCTTGCCGTTGCCGTTGTTTCGCGGCGTGGCCGCCGCCGGCTCGCCCACCAGGGCCGCGGCCCACACCGAACCGCCGCCCACCGCGAGATCGGAAATCTCGGTGAACGGGCTGTCGGCCAGGACGCCCACCCTGCCGTTCTCGTCGACGCTCAGAATCAGCCCCTTGCCGGAGGTCCCCACCAGGAGACGACCGTCGCTCACCGCGAGACAGCGGGCGTGAACATCCGGCAGCTCCTTCCAGCGCTCGAGGCCGCGCTTCGCCAGCCGGAACAGCGCGGCCGGTGGCCCGGCCGCCGCCACGACCTCGCCGTTGAACACCGCCAGATCCCAGATGCCGCCCTCCGCCAGACGCCCGACCTCGGTGAGGGCGCCGTCTGACCACTCGAAAATCACCCCGGGGGCGATGGTCGCCAGCACGATCGTGCCGTCATTCCGTATCGCCAGCGCCGTGACCTGCTCAGCCGGGACTTCCGCCAGCAGCTCGGCAGCAGTCGCCGCGCACCCGGTACAGCCTCGCCGGGTGGCCGGTTCCGACGATCAGCGACCCGTCGCCGAGTCCGCACCCCGGCCATGACCACCGGTTCCTCGAAGATTGGGCCACTGCCCCAGCCTGCAACCCACCGCAGCACGCCGTCGGGCGTCACCTCGACGTCCTGTCCCCGACCCTCGAGAAACTCGTCGGCCGTGTCGACGATCCATCGCCGGGTTTCGGTGGCGCTGCCGGGCTGAACCAGAAACAGCAGGGCCGCGCCAACGAGCAGAAATCTGAGTCGGTGCGTCGTCATTCCCATCATGGAGTTCCCTCGCGGACAGTGAGCTGAATTCTCTGCGCTCCCGCCACCGCCATCGGCAGCTCGAGGCTGGTCTTCGCTAACACCGCCCAGGACACGGTCTCGAGGTTGGGCCCGAGGGCGGAACGCAACTGGAGGATGATACTCGGGGGCGCCGACAGACTGCCGCCGCCAACCGAGATGCCGAGATCCTCGCGCTCCAGCGCCGCCACCAGCGTCGTCGACGGTCGCAGGGAATTCACCAGACGCACCTCGTCGCCAAAGCTCGCCGGGTGGAACGGTCGCATCTGGAGGTCGTACGCGGTCCAGGCTGCGCCGTCCGCACCCACCAGGTCGAGCCGGCCCGGAGAGATACCCTGCGGAATCGCGACCTCGAGCGTGTACACCGCCTCGGGCCCGCGGTGTGGGCGAATCCGGAATCGCACGTCCAGTTCGTCGCCCGGGCTGACGACTCGACGGTCGGGAACGATCTCGAGGATGACAGCCGCCTGAATCTCCTCGACGCGCTCGATGGAGACATCGATCGACTCGATTTCGGGGCCTTCGAATGGCGTGTTCTCGAGGTAGGCCACCACCGCCGCCACGAACCCCGACGCCTCGGCCGCCGCCTGCGCGCCGGAAAAGTTCAACTGGACCACCACCGGTTCGAACTCCGGATACCGGATCACCACCCGGCCGCGGACCGTCTGGTCGCCGAAGGTCCTGCCGTGGACGGCCTGGCACGACTGGGAAAGATAGGCAGACAGGAGGGGCAGCAACACCGGGTGGCGGACGGCACGAAACGTGTACGAATCCTCGCCAACCGTCACCCGGACCGGCACCATCGGCGCCTCCCCCCCGAGCCGGCCGACGATGCCATCCTTGCGGTCCGCGACGACGGCGCCGAGGGGCCGGCCGATGGTGAAGAATTTGAACGATGACATGAGGCTGGGCAGCACCGCCACCACGTTCGCCCGCGCGAGCGGCATGAGCATCCCACCGGCGCCCAGAAACGGGTGGCCGAACGCCCACAGACGATCGCCGCGGATCTCGGTCACCGTGCCGCCGGCCGCAAGGGTCGCGTCGCCGTCCACCAGGACGCTCGCAACCATGGCCCCCGGCGCCAACTCGGCGCCTGTTTCCTTCCCGGTCGCGGAGCCTCCCGGTGTCGCCGACCAACCCATCCGGTGCCAGCTCTCGGCGAGCCAGCTGCCGTCCGCCGGCAGCGCCAGCCCGCCGGCGTTCACCGCCAGCGGCAGCGGCTGCAGCTGGTCGGCGCCCGATGGCAACAACCAGTCGACCAGCACCTCGCCGAGCGAACCGTCAGCTGCGGACGCGAGCAGCTGGGACATTTCGGGGCGGCCGCCCACCACCGCCAGATGGTCGCTCGTGGGACCGATCTCCACCATGCGCTCGAACGGCGTCACGCCGCCGATCGGCTCGGTTGAAAACGGCCACCCGTAGGCCAGAGCGCCCAGCAGCTGTCCATCGAGGTAGACCGGCGATCCGCTCATTCCGGCGATGATGCCGGTCTTGGCGAACCGGGGATCGTCGAGACGCACCAGAACGATCTCGGACCTGGGAGCGCCCGAACCCACGGTCCCGAGAACGGTCAGGGGAATCTCGACCCGCTCTCCCCCATCCATCTCGGTGACGCACACCCCCGTCCGGCCCGGAGTCGCGTCGGCAAGCGCGACGAAGTCGACGGCATGCGACGGGACCGGTAGAGTGGTCAACATACTCACCAGCAGCAAGTCCTGAAGCATCTTCATAGAACGGTCATCCTACCCCGAACCCGACCTCTGCGGTACGTATTCCGGATCATCCGGGTTCCGATTGACCCACGAGCCCGATGTTCACTACAATCCAGGTTCGGAGTCATCAATGAGCGAAACCGTGCTGCCTCACCCTTCGATGGTCGCCAGGCTCGTCGAGCTTGCACGAAGGCTGCGCACACTGCGCCGTCCGTCCGAGGCCGCGGAATTGTTGAAGATCGCAGCAGCGTTAACGCCGCACGGCGCGGACCTCAGGGAGGAGGCCGCGCGCCTGCAGGGCGAGGAAGGCATCGACGATTTCGACCGCGAGTTCAAGCGTCGCAACCTCGAAGCGTCCCACGCCCTGGGCATGGCTCACATCTTCGAGACCCGGGGTGAGTTCGGACGCGCGGTGGATATGATCGACCTCGCCAAACTCCGCACCCCCTTCAACTACCTGGCCTATGCCGCGGCGGGCTACCTCCACATGCGCCACGGCGACGCCGCCACCGCGCTGACCGAATTCATCCAGGCCCGCCGGCTCAACCCCCTCGATTTCCGTTTGGCCATCGAAACCTCGCGCGCCGCCCTCGAAAACCAGAACTTCGACGCCGCCCTCAAGGCCGCGATCGACGCCATGCTGCTTGCGACCTGGCGGTCGGAGCGGGAACAGCACCAGGAACGGCGACGCGTCGAAACGCTGGTCCGGCTGAGCAGAAGCGAGCCTGCAGCTGTGCAAAAGCTCATGACCGCCCGGATATCGACCCTGCAGAAGGCCTGCGACCACGTCGCGCTGAGCCACGCCAAGATCTTTTCGCACACCGATCTGCAGGCCGAACGGGACCTCTCGGCGGGCAGCGGGACGATCAGCGATGATCTGCTGCGGCGAGCCACCGAGCTCCGTACGATGGGTCTCTTTCGACACTTCAGCGACGAGCTCCTGATCCCGTTGGCAAAGATCGTGATACCCGAATCGGTGGAATCCAGCCAGGCGATTTTCACGGAAGCCGAACCGAGCCGGGACCTCAAGATCATCCGCCAGGGGTCCGTGCGCATCACCCGCTCGACTCCGGTCGGCACCCAGGTGCTGACAAGCCTCTCCACCGGCGCGCTGTTCGGAGAAGTGTCCTATCTCGACCACCTGCCGCGGTCGGCGACCGCCGTCGCGGTCGGTCCGGTCACCGTCTTCACGATTCCCGCCGAAGCCCTCGATCAGGCGGTCGCAGACAACCGCGAGCTGGCGGTGAGCCTGCTGTGGGGGTTCTGGCAGACACTGGCCGACAAGGTGCGGGCCGCCAACTTGCAGATGAACGAGCTCTTCGGCGCACCGGCCACCCCCGCGCCGACCCAGCGGCCCCCGGTCAACGTCGGGCGACGGGTTCACCTCACTGAAGAATCCAAGGTCGATATCCTGCGCGAACAGGGTCTTTCCGCCCAGGAGTTGCGGTTATTGGCCAAGTACTCGCGTGAGAAGAGCTTTCATGCGGATGCCCTGATCTTCGGTGAAGGCGAACCCGGGGATTCCCTCTACATCGTGGTCGACGGTGCGGTCCGCATCTCGCGCATGGTGCCGGGGATGGGCGAGGAATGCCTCCTCATCCTGTCGCGGGGCGAAGTCTTCGGCGAACTCGCGCTGATCGACGACCGGCCGCGCTCCGCCGACGCCCGCGCCCACGGCGGCCCGTGCACGGTGTTCGCGGTCAGCAAGTCGCTGTTGGAGGAGGTGCTGTCCATGGACCCCGATGCCGCGGTCCAGTTCCTCAACCTCCTGTGCCGCCTCCTGTGCCGCCGCCTGCGCGCCATGAACGAACGCCTCGTCGCCTGGCGGGTGATGGGGTCGCACAGTTGAATTTTGAATTCTTAATTTTGAATTCTTAATTCCCGCCCACCCCCTCGGCACGCGGGACGCGTGCCCCACAATTGCTCAGGGACTCCCTTGTGGGGCAGCCGTCCCGGCTGCCGAGTGGCTCCTCCCGGGAAGCGCGCCCGGAAAGTCGGCCTACGGCACCGTCACTACAACCCGCGCGTACGAAGCGCGCCGCGTGAGCTGGTCCATGAGCCCGACAGCAACCCGCTGCTGGCCCTCCTCGAGCAGGAGGGTGACGTCGATCCCGAACCGCTGGCGAACCGCGTTTTCGTAGTCGGCGGCAGGAATCCTGATCTCGTGCTCCTGGCGCTGCGTCTCCGACGACCGGCCCTTGACGTCCTGGGCGCCGATGAAGAGCACCACCTGGCCGACGTACTCCTCCGCCACCGGCAGCAGGGCGACCTTGTCGAGTGGAACGGTGACGTGCAGCGGCACCGTCCAGCGATTCCCGGATACGGCGCTCGGCTCCGCGTCGGTCAATTCGAGATCCATGGGATTGTCGTCGACGTCGACCATCAGCGACGTGAAGACCCGATCCTGGACCTGGGTCTCCTGCGACTTCTCGACAAAACGGCGGCGGTAGCGGAGGTCGTAGTCCGGGTGGCCGGGGATCTCCACCTCGAGACGGTGCACGCGGTCGACATCGAGCGAGCTCAGCTTGTAACCGAGCGAGTAGTAGCTGAAGAGGTCCTCCGAGATCCGCACGAGACCGGCCGTCGGGTCGTTGGTGTTGATGATGGCGATGCCGCCGGTGGCGTCGGCCAGGTAGTCCAGGGAGTCTTTGAAGTTCTTCGACGCGGTCGACGCCGACACGGGATCGCGACCGTATGCTGACTCGGCGCTGCCGCCGTCGAGCGTGTCGAGGCCTTCGGCATCAATCGTGTACATGCTGACCTCTTGAGCGTTGGCTGCCGCCGCCAACTCGTGGAAAGCCTGCGTCCGGTCGAGGATGCTGCGATTGGCCATGATCGAGTTGTCTTTGAAGACCGCAGCGTACTCCTGCATCAGACCGTAGCCCGGGGTCATGGGCAGACCGCTCGAGATGTAGATGATGGACTTTCGACCCTCGACCCCCGACAGCATGGCGATCATCTGGCGCAGGGCGGACAGCGTGAAGCCGAGGTTGCTCGCCTCCTCCTCGGCGTACTGGTAGATCCTCTGACGGAGAGCGGCCGGGCCGGCCTGTCCCTCCTGGCCGCCGGATCCCTCCTTGGCCTCCTGGAGGTCATCGATGATCGCCCGACGGGCGTTGTCGAATTCGACGCGCCCCCCGGTGATCTGGGTCATGCCCCGAAGTGCATCGTTGACGGCGCGCGAATTCTGAGTGAAGGGCTGCGCCACGTCGAGCGATCTCTGGTAGGAGACGACCATCATCTCGACCGGCGGTTCGAGGTTTTCGATCACGAACTCGCGGACCCGCCGCAGCACCCGGTTGCGGTCGAACGGCCGCAGGTTTTCATTGTCGATGTAGAGCACCACGAACACCGGACGGATCTCCGGCGGCAGCGCGACCGGCGCAACTCCGGCTGTGGTCGCCGTCGCGGCCTCGCCGAGCGGTGTGAGGAGATGACGGATCACCTCTTTGGACAACACCGCGAAGTTGGAGACCTCCACCGGTTTTCCGTCCTGAAGCAAGCGGAAGTCGTCGCGACCGAGATCCTCGACCGGTTGCCCCTTGCCGTCGCGCACGAAAACGTCGACGTTGACGACCGTCACCTGGACCTCGTCGATGAACTCCAGCCCGCCGACGGGCTCCTGTTTGGGGGTCTCGTCAGCGATTGCCGGATCGATCGCGGCAATCACCATCAGCAGCATCACTGCGACGCCTCGTTTCATCAGGACCTCCACGCGCCAGCCATGGTACTGCAGCCGGGAATCGAGGGAAGAAAGCGGGCTTCGTCATGTGTTGCATGGGACGAGAAGGGAGACGGAATGCGCGGACCTGCCCCCAACGAAGAACTGCAGAACCTCAATCCGGCGACCATGGACGTTCCGGATATCATCCCGATTTTTCCGCTGCCGAAGACTGCACTGCTGCCCGGGGAGGTGCTCCCCCTCCACGTTTTCGAGCCACGCTACCGCGCCCTCGTCCGTGACGCCGTCGCCACCCACAAGGTGATCGGGATCGTACAGGTCATGCCCGGCTTCGAGACCGAACTGCCGGGTTCGCCGCCGGTTCGTGAGACGGGCTGCATCGGCTACATCGCATCTCATGAAGAGCTGCCGGACGGCCGCTTCATGCTGTGGCTGCTCGGTCTCGAGCGCTTCAGGATCCTCGAGGAACTCGACCCGTCGACGGCGTATCGCCAGGTCAGGGTCCGCTATGAACCGACTGCGGAATCCCCCAAGCGCCTTGCCGAGATCCGGGCGCTCCGCGAAGAGTTGCGGGAGCTCTTGCCGGGTCTGGTGGAGCTCGACAACGCCGCGCTCGAACAGTTCGCCCGCCACGTGGCGGAGGTCTCCGACGCCCAACTGATCGCACTCGCCTGCCAGATCCTCAGTATCGGAAGCGACCGCAAACAGGAGGTGCTGGAGGCAGATTCGCTTTCGGACCGCTTCCTCATGCTGTACGAGGACCTCTACAAGCACCTCGACGTCAATCCGGGGGTGGAAAAGCTCGATCCCGATCGATTGAACTGAAAGTGGTTATCGACCGCAGCTCAACGCAGCGGCGTTCCTTCGGATGTCCCCGCACGGGGTTGAATCTCGGCGCTGTCGGAGGTGACGCCCACCAACAGCAGCCCGAGAGCGAGAACGAGGACTGCGGTCACGATCGACACCACGACCTGGGACCAGCCTGAGATGCCTCGCCGCCCATCGTCGAGACCGCCCGCCGCTTCCGCCTCGATTCTGGTCATGCGCTCCGCCCCCTCTCGTATATATGACGCCGCACAGGACCGAAATGTTGCACGCGTCTGAAAAAACCTCCGGGCGGACCGGCATCCGGTCCGCCCGGATCGACAAGAACTACTTCGAAGCCATCTGGGTTTCGGGATGGCTTTTCGCCATGTGCTCGGCGATCCACTTGGCCTGCAGCTCCTCCGGCACATGCCCGAGGGTCGCCTGCAGCTTGACCTTGCCGCCCTGGCGCTTCACGACGTAGGTCGCTTCCGATCCCGGCTTGAGTTTGGCGAACACCGCCTTGAGCTCGGCCTTGTGCTCCTTTGAGTACTCGACGCCGTCGATGGCGAGCACCACGTCGCCCTTTTCAAATCCGGCCTTCTGCGCCGGGCTGCCGGGCTCAACCTCTGACACCACCCACCGGCCATTTTCGTCGGTGTCGTAGCTGATCCCGAGCCACGCCTTCTCGGCCAACTTCGCCTGCATCTTCTTGGCGCAGTCGTCGGGATTGCCCTCGCACTTGCTCTTGTCACCGGCCATCGCCGGTGCGGCTGCCAACAACAACACCACGAGCAACACACCAAATCTCTTCATTCCCTGACCTCCCGGGTTCGGGGACCGCCTCAATCGGCGATCCGGTTTGCAGATCGAACGGACGGTTTGCCTTCTCATACAGCCAATCTGGTCCACCCGGATGTGAATGTCCTCACGAAGGGGTCAAACAACGTCAACCATGTAACCGAGTTGCAAAATCCACCGACTCCACTTGAGTTCGTGCGCTATATTTCTTGCAGCCGGGGAGTTGCCACTCTGGTCGAAGGATTTGGAGGATGCCGGTTTTCAACAATCGCAGGAACGGCGGGTTCTCGGGCGCGGAACTGCGCGCGGTTGAACGCAACGTTCTCGGCGGTCCCCGCGTGCTGTGGGCGGGCGTGCTCGCCGTGCTGCTGCCGCTCGCCATCCTGCTCGGGCTGCAGTACTGGTGGCTGGCCGACCTCGAGCGCAACTCGGCCATCGCCCGCAAGGCGGCCCTCGACAACTACCTCGGTGCGATCTCGAAAGAGGTCAAATACTTTTACTACAAGATCTCCGAACGCGCCCTCAACCTGCCGCCCGAGGCCCTCAGCCCAAAGACCATCAAAAAGGCGGGCGGTTACTTCAAAAAGAAGGAGATCGTCGGCGCCAAGAGACTCTTCGTCGTCAGTTACCTGACCCCGGACTCGATCTATTTTTACAACCCAGAAGACCATTCGATGGAAGTCCCGGACTACTCCGACGAGACGGTGGCCGTGTGGGCCGCGGCGTCACCGTGGGCCTACCTGAGAAAGAAGGGCACAAAGATCGACACCACCAACCTCAGTGTTGATCAGCGCGACCCCGAGAACCGGATCATTCTCAACCCCATCGTCGATGACAACTGGAAGCTCATCGGTCTCGTCGGAATGATCGTCGACGAGGAGTTCTTCGCAAAGGAACTGTTGCCAAAGGCTATCGCGCTCAGCCTGCCGAAGTTTGAAAAGCCGAAGGAGGAGCTGGTGGTGGTGGTGCGCGACGGCCAGAAGCGGCAGATCCTGCCGCAGGGCGAGCTCACCAACCCGAAAAACGACCGGGTCAAACGGAACCCCGACTTCATTTTCACCGACTGGACCTTGAGCCTGCAGGGCGATTTCGCCAGCCCGGAAAAATGGGCGCGCGCCAACTTCGCTCTGAATATGACGATGTCCGCGGCCCTGGCCGCGGTCCTCCTCGGCGGTATCGCTCTCACCGTCCGCACGGCCATGCGCGAGATGAAGCTTTCGGCCATGAAGAACGAGTTCGTCTCCAACGTGTCCCACGAGCTGCGCACGCCGTTGTCATCGATCCGAGTCTTCGGGGAGTTCATGCGGAGAGGGCGGGTGACGGACCAGAGCAAGGTTCGGGAGTACGGCACCTATATCGAAACCGAGAGTCGCCGCCTCACCCAGCTCATCAACAACATCCTCGACTTTTCGCGTATCGAATCGGGGCGCAAGGTCTACACTCTCGAACCCTCCGATCTCGAGGACATCCTGGCCGGCACCCTTTCGACCTTTACCGTGCGGCTGCGCGACAAGGGTTTCGAGGTTTCCTATCAGGGCCCGGATGAACCACTTCCGGAAATGGCCGTCGACGCCAACGCTATCGACCGAGCGGTCGCCAACCTCTTGGACAACGCGGTCAAGTACTCGAATGGCGACCGCCGGATCCTCCTCGAACTCCAGCGGGAGGGCGACGAGGCGCTCATCTCAGTCACCGACCACGGCATCGGCATTCCACGCGAAGAGCTCGAGAGGATCTTCGAGCGTTTCCACCGGGTCAGCACCGGCCTGGTTCACGACGTCAAGGGCTCTGGGCTCGGGCTGTCGCTGGTCCGCCATATTGCCGAGGCTCACGGCGGCCGGGTAACGGTAGTCAGCGATATCGGCAAGGGCAGCACGTTCACGATCCACCTACCGATGGCGCGTCCGCAGGAGGAAACCGCATGAGCAAAGTCCTGGTTGTCGAAGACGACGAGGCGATGGCGGTCGCACTGCGCGACGGTTTTGTCTACGAGGGTTACGACGTCTCGGTGGCGCGCGACGGAGAGGCTGGTTTGCAGATGGCGAGAGAGAGCTCCCAGGATCTGATGATCCTCGACGTCATGCTGCCGAAAATGACCGGCCTCGAGATCTGCAAGCTGCTGCGCGGCGAGGGCTCCGATCTGCCAATCATCATCCTGACGGCGCGCGGCCAGGAAATCGACAAGGTCCTGGGGCTCAAGCTCGGCGCTGACGACTACGTCACGAAGCCGTTCAGTTTCATGGAGCTGATGGCGCGGGTCGAAGCGGTGCTGCGGCGGACCCGGCCCGGCGGCGGTTTTCAACGGCCGGTCCACACATTCGGCGACGTCACGGTGGATTTCGACCGCCACGAGGCGACCCGGGGCGGCCAGTCCCTCGACCTGACTCCGCGCGAGTTCCGGTTGCTCGGTTACCTGGTCGAGCACCGCGGCGAGGTGGTGTCGCGCGAGGAGCTCCTCGACGCCGTGTGGGGCTACGACACCATCCCCTTCACCCGCACCGTCGACACCCACGTCGCCAAGTTGCGCAAGAAGATCGAGACGGACCCCTCGGACCCGCGCCACATCATCACGGTGCACCGGTTGGGGTACAAGCTGGTGAATTGAAATTTCGGATTTTTTCCGGACTTTCCAGATACGCCCGCTCGAGAACGAAAACATGCCTTGTCGGGACGCCTGACACCTCCGCCGCAGAAACCACTCCACTCACCTCAGGGTGAAGCTATCCATGGACGGTGGGTGGACGGGCGGGAAATCCGAAATCCGCAAATTCGAAATGGGTGGGTGCGTGGGCTTGCCCGGCTTCGCCTTTGGCCTCGCCGTGGCACTTTTTCTGCAGCCGGAGGCTGCAAAAAAAGTGGTGACCCCAACGGGATTTGAACCCGTGTTGCCGGCGTGAAAGGCCGGTGTCCTAGACCGAGCTAGACGATAGGGTCACACCGCCGTCGGCAGCCATCGCAACCGACGGAAGCGTATCCTACCCCAAAAATCCACGAGTGAACAGCCTCAATACCACTTCAGCACCCGCACATCGATGGCGGAGTTTCCTGCAACCAGCGCGGTGAACTCGTCGAGATCGCTCATCCCATCGGTGCCGCGGAAGTGGTAGGGATAGACGATCTTCGGATGGAACTCCAGTACGGCGGAGGCCGCCGCCCCCACATCCATGGTGTA
This sequence comes from Candidatus Sulfomarinibacteraceae bacterium, assembly GCA_963741385.1. Taxonomy (GTDB): domain Bacteria; phylum Acidobacteriota; class Thermoanaerobaculia; order Thermoanaerobaculales; family Sulfomarinibacteraceae; genus Sulfomarinibacter. Next base: position 1,346,179 of record CAVUHO010000010.1, on the reverse strand, counting down.
GGGTAGGTTCATGCACACGAAGGCTGCGTCGATATTTTCGAGCGCCCGCATCTCGGGGATGTCCTCGGTGTCGCCTGAGATGTAGACCCGGGAGGCGCCATCGGAGACCACGTAGCCGTTGCCCCGTCCCTTGGGGTGAAACGACTGTCTCTCAGCGTCGAGGTTGTACATCGGGACGGCCTCGATCGTGAGGCTCCGCCAGGTCGTGGACGCGCCGTTTGCAAGCACCGTCACCCGCTCCTGTTCGCCCTCGGGCAGCCGTTCAGCCACCGCGGCCGGGGCGATGATCGTCGCGGCCTCGGAACCGGCGGCGGCAATCGTCTCGGGGGAGAGGTGGTCCCCGTGGATGTCGGTGACGAGGATGAGGTCCGCCCGCGGAAGCCCCGCAAATGCCTCCGGCCCGCCAACCGGATCGACCGCGATCGTCATGTCGTTCCAGATCATCAGAAAGGTCGCGTGCTCGATGGGCCGAATCTCCAGCGATCCGGTTGCGGTGGGGATGACGTCGGAGGTCGGGAGTTGGTCATCGGCGACGACCGCACCGGTACCGACGACGACGCACACACACATGAAAACAATCACCTTCCACATTCGTGGCTCCTTTGTTTCGGCACCGATGATGACACGCCGACGTCGGCTTGGCCTTCTGCCGCCCACAGGCCTGTGCCGCGCTGCTTCAGAGCGGTCGCCGCCACCACCTCACCTCCTCGCCGGCGAATCTCTATTCGATCATACTGCTCCCTGCCTTCCTTTGACACCAACCGCTCAGGGGCGCATATTCTGAACAACGACGGGTGGATAGAAGAGCTCGTGTTTTGAGGGTTTGTCTCGATACGCAGGGCGCCGGCGTCCCGGGAACGGCGGCTGCTCGAGATCCAGAGAAGGAGTTATGAGAATGAGGGCGCTGGCAGGAGGGACTCTCGTCATCGCGATTGCGCGCTTCACACGAGCTGTCTTTGCGGACCGTGCGAGCTGGCGACCAAGAACAAGGAGTTGGTGCTCGCCGCCTTCGCGGCCGTCGCCGACGGCAATCTCGACGGGGTCGAATAGGGGCCGGCGGCTGCGCCATGGATGACCGCTCGCTCCTCGGCGACGTCCCCCTCGGCAGCCTGAACGGCGCCTGCGTACTGGTCGTCGACGACGACGAGGAAATCCGCACCTTTCTCGCGACCCTCTTGGCCGATGAGGGCGCCGCGGTTCTCCAGGCCGCGGATGGTGACCGGGCGATAGAAATAGCCCGCCGCTCACGCCCCGATCTGATCACGCTTGACCTCTCGATGCCCGGCGCTGACGGCATCGAGGCCTTCAGCCGTCTGCGAACCACGGCCGAGACCTCGCAGATCCCGGTGTGCATCATCACCGGGTACCCGGAGTATCGGAAGTTGATCTACGACCGGCCGGTCACGCCGCCGGAGGGCTTTGTCCACAAACCGTGCGACCCGGAGCAACTCATCCGCACGATTCGCCGGATTCTCGGGCTCGCCAGGCGCAGGAAAGACCGAGAACGGACGACAACCCAACCGAAATGACAACCCGGGTTGCCGGGAAGCGTCAGGCGCGGGAGACGACGACCAGGCTGAGATCGTCGAGGACCGGTTCGTCCTGCCGGAAGGCCTCCACCTCACCGAGCACCCGGTCGTGGATTGCCCGGCTGGTGCCCCCGGACGCCAGAGTTGCGGACAACCGCTCGAAGCCGAAGCTTTCGCCCGAAGGGCTGAGGGTCTCGACCACTCCGTCGGTGTATAACAACAGCGTATCCCCGCGCTCGATTTGTGCCTCATGGGCCTCGAGTTCGAGTTCGAGGCGAATGCCGAGGGGCAGGCACCCCTCCCCGAGCTCTTGAATCTGTCCGTCGGCGCGCCGCAGCAGCGGAAAGGGGTGGCCGGCGCAGACGAAGCGCAGCCTGCCGGTTGCGGGCTCGAGCACGCCGCAGAAGAGCGTCATGAAGGCTCGTCGCCCGCCGGTCCGGCAGAGAGCTCGATTGACCACTGTGGCTACCGCCACGGGGTCCGGATCGCGGTCGAAACCGAGTTTGATGGCGGACCCCGCGATCGCCATCACCAGCCCGGCCGCGATGCCGTGGCCGCTGGCGTCGCCCGTGATCACAGCTAGGCGTCCATCCTCGAGGGGAAAAAAGTCGTAGTAATCGCCGCCGATGGTGTTGGCAGTGCGGTAGGAAAAGGCGAACGAATAGCCCTCGACATCGGGCGCCTCAATCGGCAGGAGTTCGCGCTGGAGCTCTCGCGCGACTTCGAGTTCGTCCCGCACCACCACCCGGTCGGCCAACTCGAGAACGAGTAGAAACACCAGACCCGCAATGCTGAGCAACGACAGGAGACCGATCTGCAGGCTCGGAGCAGAATTGAGGTCGAGATCGACCATCCCCCGCACTGCGAGCACCATGCAGATCGCAAACAGCAACCGGCGCGGCGGCGTCAGCTTGTAGGCGAGACCGAGAAAGAGGATTCGCACACGGTAGAAGAAGCGACCAACTCTCCCCTCGGGCTCCTTCTCGTGGGAGTGATCGCGGGTGACCACGTCGTAGGCACGGGCAGCGTCGCGGTCGAAGAGCCGTTGGAACTCTCCACCGTCGAAGCCTCGTGCGCGGGAGCGTACGAAGGACTCCGCCTTGTGAAACCACTCCGCCATCTTCATCGTTGCCCACAGCGTACTACGATTGAGAGGCCTTCGAGTTCCGCTACACTCGAGCCGTCTGGAGGCACCATGAACCGACCCACCCTGATCATCGCCAACCGCAACTACTCCTCGTGGTCGCTCCGCCCCTGGCTCGCGCTTACGGCCGCCGGCGTTGAGTTTGACGAGGTTCTGGTGCAGCTCGGCACCCCGGAGACGGAGGCCACCATCCGCCGCTGGTCGCCGAGCGGCCGGGTTCCCGCGTTCCGGGACGGCGAGATCCTCGTCTGGGACTCGCTGGCGATCTGCGAACACGTGGCGGAGACCCACCCCGGGGCGGCGCTGTGGCCGGCCGATCCGGTGGCGAGGGCGATCGCCCGCTCGGTGACCGCCGAGATGCACTCGGGCTTTGCCTCACTCAGAAGTCACATGACCATGAACATCCGCGCGTCCTACCCCGACGCCGGCCGCGGCGAAGGGGTCGAGGAGGACATCGCCCGCGTCGCCGCGATCTGGACCGACTGCCGCACCCGGTTCGGCGCCGGTGGTGATCTCCTGTTCGGCCACTTCACCATTGCCGACGCCTTCTACGCCCCCGTCGTCAGCCGCTTCCGAACCTACGGCGTAGCCCTTTCGGGTGCCGCCGGCGACTACATGGAGGCCGTGTGGGCCCTGCCCGCCATGCAGGACTGGGTGGAAAAGGCCCGCGCCGAACCGTGGAAGGTCGCACGTTACGACCGGTAGCCTTTAAAAAACCTGATTCTGTTGACGTCGGTTCTATCGCTGTACTTCGGGAACAGGATTGTCTTCGCGTGAGTTTCAACCATCATCGGCTTGGGCTGCCGCGCCGAGAAATTTCTCGATGCGAAGTGAGGACCGCGATGACGACACCGAATACCCTGAATCTGGGAACTTATTTTGAACGAATCAGATACACCGACCCGCCCGAGGATTCGCTCGAGACGTTGGCCGCGCTGCACACCGCCCATCTCGCATCCATACCCTTCGAGAATGTCGATGTGCTGCTCGGCCGGCGCATTCGGCTCGACATTGCCAGCCTCCGGGCAAAGCTGATCGATCAGCGTCGGGGCGGCTACTGCTTCGAGCAGAACAGCCTCTTTGCGGCCGTGTTGCGCGATCTCGGTTTCCGGGTCACCACGCTCGAAGCCCGGGTCCGGCCGCCCGGGGCGACCCGCACCCTTCCCCGGACCCACATGGTGTTGCGGGTCGATTTCCCGGATCGGGCCGTGCTCGCCGACGTCGGCTTCGGGGGCGACGGGCCGCTGCGACCGGTCGATCTCGACGGCCAGGTCTCCGAACAGGGCAGCGACGCCCACCGCGTCGTCGAGGAAGGCGCCGTCAAGGTTTTGCAGATTCGAGGCGCCGACGGTTGGCGGGACCTCTACGCCTTCACCCTCGACGAGGCCCTCCCGGTCGACTTCGAGGTCGCCAACCACTACACCTCGACCTGGCCCGAGTCCCCCTTCGTCACCACCCTGACCGCACAGCTCTCGCTCACCGGCGAGCGCCGGATCCTGCGGGGCCGCACACTGGCTCTGCGCCGCGGGGGAACCGAGACCGCTCACCACATCGAGAACCAGGACCTCTTGGCCGTGCTGCGCGAGAGCTTCGGCCTTGATCTGCCCGACGATATCCGGCTGCCACCTCAGAGATGAGGAATCCGGCCGCGAAAATGGGGGCTAGAACCTGAGCGTTGCTGGGAGATACCGCGCGATCAGATCTTCATAATACGGTCGCAGCGCGTCCGCATCCGGTGGGACTGGGCTCTTTGAATAGAGGTCGTACGGGTTGAACTTCCGGACCCACACGAACATCTCGCGATCGCGATCGTTCATCAGGTGAGTGTATGCGCCTTCGCGATGTGCCGCGCAGAACGAGTGGTACCGGAGCATGAAGAGCGCTTCCTCGGGGAGGTAGTCTTTCACGACGTTGTAGATGTAGTCATCGTGCCCCCACGACAGGTGAACCTTGTCCAGACCCACACCTTCTTCGTAGACACCGGTCGTTGTTTGATACCGGGCGTTGAGGAAATCCGGATTGCCCTCGAAGAACTCGGGAAACACGACTTTGTCGGAGTACTTACAACCGACCGGGTAGGTGTCCCCCACCACCGCCCACTGCGGTTCGCCAAACAGGCAGAGGACCTTTCCCAGATCGTGGAGGAAGCCGGCGAGGACGAACCAGTCCGGATGGCCGTCCGCCCGGATCGCCTCTGATGTCTGGAGCAGATGCTGGAGCTGCGAGAGATCGGTGTCCGGGTCTGAATCGTCGACCAGGGTGTTCAGGTACGTCGAAACTGCTCACGCGTTTGACAAAATCACATCACAGAACCATGTTTGTTCTCAAAAGCCAGAGGCAGGAGGAGACCATGCGGCACTTCGGCGTCGGCCGGATCGGGATCCTGATCGCAGTAATGACTGGCACGGTCTCCGCCCAGGTGATCGAGCGGGTCAGCGTCAGCAGTTCCGAGGTCGAAGCGAACGGCGACAGCTTCGCGCCCCTCTATGACGGAGTCAGCGAAAATGGCCGTTTCGTGGTCTTCGAATCCGACGCTACCAGTCTCGTACCGGCTGACGGCAACGGGCTGAGGGACGTCTTCCTCCGCGATCGCCTCCTCGGCACCACCACCCGCGTGAGTGAAGCGTGGAGCGGTGGTGACGCCACGGGAGAATCCCGCTATCCCTCTATCAGTGAGGACGGCCGTTGGATCGCGTTCTCTTCGGACGCCCCCAACCTCGTGATCGGCGACACGAATGCGGCCCAGGACGTGTTCGTGTTCGACCGCCAGTCAGGACAGATCTCGCGGGCGAGCATGGGCTGGGACGGCAGTGAGGGCAACGGCGACAGCCGAACGCCGTCGATCAGCGGTGACGGTCGTTACGCGGCATTCCGATCCAGCGCGACCAACCTCGTGCCCGGATCCATGACCGTGTCGACGTACATTTACGTCTGCGACCTGCAAACCGGTGACAACGAGCTCGTGAGCGTGACCTGGGACGGCTTCCAAGAGAGCAACGGCAGCTGGTACCCCCACATCTCCGCCGACGGGAGACACGTCGCCTTCATCTCGAGCTCGACCAACATCGTTGCCTTCGACGACAACGGAGTGAACGACATCTTCATGCGGGATCTCAACCTCGGTGTGACCACCATGATCGGCGTCAACACCTCCGGTGAAGCCGGGAACGGCAACACCGGGGGATTTGGCATCAGCGCCGACGGCCGCTACGCCGGGGTCTTCTCCAACGCCACTGATCTGCTTCCTCCCGGCGAAGACACCAACGCAGTCCAGGACGCGTTCGTCCGCGATTTGGATCTCGGAGTCACAGAACGGGTGAGCGTCAACAGCTCGGGTGGGCAGGCCGACGCAAGCAGCGGATCTGCCACGCTCGACGGGACCGGCAGGTATGCGGCGTTCCAATCCCCGGCCTCCAACCTCGTCGACGGCGATGACAACGTCGCCACCGACATCTTTGGTCGCGACCGTGCGACCGGCATCACGACATTGCTGTCGATCACCGCGGCCGGCGTCCAATCCGACAACAACAGCATCAACCCGACACTGTCAGGGGATGGCTGCTTCGTCGCCTTCAACTCGGTAGCGACCAATCTGGTACCAGACGACACCAACGGCTCCCAGGACGTCTTCATCGCCTACGGCCCGGCGACGATTTTTGCCGACGGATTCGAGACCGGCGAGACCTCGCGGTTTTCATCGACCGTCCCTTGAGGGGCGCCGATTTTCGCGTCAGGTGGTGGACCTCGGCCTCGGCGGCGGCAAAGGAGTAGTTCTCCACCATCGGTATGCGGAGACCGTCGATGGACCCGATGTTCATGACGCGGACGACCGACAGCCAGCAAATACCGCCACCCGAATAACGGCGCAACGGAATCGGCCGGAGTGGCTGGTTACAGCCTGCGCAGGACCTCGCCGCTGCCCATGCCGCCGCCGACGCAGCGGCTCGTGACACCGAGCGCCGCCTGACGGCGGCGCAGCTGGTGGACCATGTCGACGACCTGGCGAGCCCCCGTGCAGCCCACGGGGTGGCCAAGGGAGATGCCGCTGCCCCACTGGTTGGTCCGGGCGGGCTCGAGCCCGGGTAGGAAGTGGAATGCCGCGGCGACCACCGCGGCGAACGCCTCGTTGATCTCGAACAGATCCACGTCGCCGATCCCGACCCCGGCGCGCTCGAGCAGGGGCGGAATGACCTTGAACGCGCCCTCGCCCATGAGTTCGCGGGGCACGCCGATGTTGTGGTAGGCCTCGAGCTCGGCCAGGGGTTCGAGACCGAGCTCAGCGGCTCGCTCCTCGCTGGCGACCAGGAGTGCCGCCGCAGCGTCGTTGAGGGTCGAGGCATTGGCCCCTGTGATGGTGCCGCCATCGGGCTTGAAGTACGGTTTGACTGCTGCCAGCTGGCCCATAGTCACCGGTCGGGGGCCCTCGTCACGGGCGACGACGAGCGGCTCGCCGCGCCGCTGGGGCACCTCGACCGGGACGACGTAGTCGGCAAAGGCGCCTTCGTCCCACGCCGCCATCGCGTTCTGGTGGCTCCGCAGCGCGACCTCGTCCTGCTCTTCGCGGCTGACCTCGTACTTCTCCACCAGGCGCTCGGTCAGGAGGCCCATGAGCTCGCCGCCGCCCACATGAACATCAGTCAGGGCGCCGAACAGACCGTCCATCAGGGTCATGTCACCGTAGAGCTGGTTCTTCACGCGACCATTGAAGAGATATCTCGGGACATTGCTCATCGACTCCACGCCGCCGGCGATCCCGAGACCCACCTCATCGAGCAGGATTCGGCGGGTGAGGCTGTGAATGGCGGCACCGCCGGAAGCGCAATTCTCGTGGAACGTGGTGCCGGGCGAGGTGCAGGGAACGCCGGCGAGTTCGGCCGCTGTCTTGGCGAGATTCGGGCATCGCGGATCCTGCATCACCCAGCCCATGCACGTGTACTCGATGGCAGCGGGGTCGACGCCGGTGGCGGCGAGCAGCGCCTTGATCGCGTGGGTGGCCAGAGGCTCGGCCTGAAGTGACGACAGACCACCGCCGATGGCACCGATCGGGGTCCGAACCGCTCCGATGATCACAACCTTTTTCTTCATCTCAGACTTCCTCTCTCCTGAGTCGATGCCCCTTGACGAATCGTGTTCGTCTTCGTCTGTGATTATATAGGCTCGCCCGGGCTGAGTTTCCGACCGGCTACTGGCATGAAGGAGATTGCCCGGCTTGCGGCTTCGCCCAGGAGGGCTACGCCGTCACAAGTCGCTCGGACCTACTCTCATAGGGCCGTCGCGCCTCGCAATCACCACCGAGGCAACCTCAGGGAAACTGACCCGGATCTTCCGATCGGCTCAAGAAAACTCCGCCGCCGCAATGAACCAGCGACTGACACCGCCGTGCTAATATCTGGCAAATTCGGCTCTCTCCTGTGTGCATCGTGATGCGGAATTCTTAACCGGGGAGCACCTCATGAAGCGTTTCAGGAAACTGCTGGCCGTTATCAATGGTGGCCCAGGTGACGAGCACGTCAGGCAGCGCGCTATCAGTTTGGCGAAGGCCAACAAGGCCCAGCTGATGTTCTGTGCCACTCATGAAACGCCACCTCCAGTCCGGGGGATGTTGATGGGGAGTGGAACGTACAAAGAACTGGACCGCCTCATGCGGAAGGAGCACCAATCGAACCTGGACGAGGCCGTCGCGAAGGCTCGGGCCGTCGGGCAACCAGTGCGATCCCGAATGCTCGAAGGCAAGGCGTTTCTCTCCATCATTCGTGAGGTCCTTCGAGACGATCGCGACCTGGTGCTCTTTCCCGACGATAACGTCCCGTCCTTCCGAAGCCGCCTCTTTGGCAGCACGGCAACTCACCTGCTGCGTAAATGCCCTTGCCCGGTCTGGGTCTTGAAGCCGATGCCGGCCAAGTCCGGACAGAACCGGTTCAAACGGGTTTTGGCCGCGGTCAACGCCGCAACCAGCAAACCGGTGGAAGAGGCCTTGAACACCAAGATCCTCGAACTGGCGACCTCGCTGGCGAAACGGGAGGGGGCGGAGATCCATGTCGTCCATTGCTGGTCGGTGGTCGGTGAATCGCTCCTGTCAGGACCACGTGGCCCACTCACCAACGAGGAGATGAAGGCTTACCGAAAAGAGACCCGACAAAGGAACCACGCTGCCGCCGATGAGTTGCTCGCTCGCTTCCTGGACGAAGGGCACGAGATCCAGAAACACATCCTCAAGGGCGAACCTGACACGCTGATTCCCGAGATGAGCGAGAAACTGGCTGCGGATGTGGTTGTCATGGGCACAGTTGCCAGAACCGGCCTCGATGGTGTGCTCATCGGGAACACCGCAGAAAACGTCCTGCAACAGATCGGGCGTTCGGTTCTCGCCGTCAAACCCGACGGCTTCGCGAGCCCGGTCAGGCTGGATAATGCGGGTCCGTAACCACCATCGGCGGAGCGTCCTGTCACTTCATTCAGCCCCCGAATCAACCGACCACAGCGCAATGGCCAACGATCTGGAAATTCCATTTCCGCTGCCCGAATCCTCTCGCCCCGCCGCAATCGCGAAGCCACCGAAGCTCGCGACAACTGCCGAAACTCGATCCAGATCAAGGCCGTCGATCTGTCGGTCGCACACGGGGGAGAACCGAGAACCTCCGGGCCCCATCCACTCGAGGCCGATCGACAGTCGTTGGGTTGTCGATCGCACGTCATCAAAGGGTCATCAGACTTGGGATTTTGATTGATTCGAAGGACTTGTTTCCTGCGACACGTATCGGTTAATCCGCGAACAGAACTGGAACGCTTCTTTTCCGGCTCATTCCATGACAACCAGGCAATTCGCTTCGCACTTTTTGGAGACCCAGACAGTGCAGGCGAGAAAACGAAAGGAAAAATTCATGAGAACCACCATTTTGACGACGCTTTTCGCCGGATCCTTGATCGCCGCCGGCTGCGCTCAGCAGCCCGAGGCTGTGGTTGAGGTGCCGATCACACCCGAACCGGTCCGCGAAGTGTTGACGTCTGACGCCCAGCGGGCGCTGACACCAGAGATGGTCCTCGCCGATCTGAAGGCGGGCAACGAGCGATTTGTCGAAGGAAGGTTGACGGACCGTGACTTCATGGCGCAGGCCGAAGCCACCGCCGCGGGCCAGTACCCCAAAGCGGCGATTCTCGGCTGTGTCGACTCGAGGGTCCCGCCCGAGATCATCTTCGACCAGGGCATCGGTGATGTTTTCGTGGGACGTGTGGCTGGCAACGTCGAGGACACCAACCTGCTCGGTAGCCTCGAGTTCGCCACCAAGGTCGCGGGCGCCAAGGTCATCGTCGTCCTCGGCCACACCGCGTGCGGCGCTATCAAGGGAGCGGCCGACGGGGTCGAGCTCGGCAATCTGACCGCGCTGCTGAAAAACTTTGACGCACCCATCGCCCGCGCGGCCGAGGCGACCGAGGGCGAGGCCAACTCGTCCAACCTCGAGTTCCTCGACCTCGCCATCGAGGAAAATGTCCGCGAGACCATCGCCGACATTCTCAACCAGAGCCCGATCATCGCCGACATGGTCGCTGCCGGTGAGCTCGCCATCGTGGGCGGGGTCTACGACCTGGCCGGCGGACGGGTCAACTGGCTCGAGTCGTAATCGGAACGGAGCGGGCTGCCATTCCCTGAGAGCCGTGGTTGTGGTGCTCGTCGTGGTGTGCGCGGCAGCCACGACCGAAAACTGACGCCGGCCATGGACACGAAGCGCTGGTCGTGGACGATAGCCTGGCACGACTTAGTCGCCGCGCGCGAAGTCGACATGGTCTCCGCAGCCCGGTCACCCGCATGTCGCCGGCCGGCCGACCGGTCCTGGAGGCGTCAGCCGATCAGGAGAGCCAGCAGCGAACCGGTGACGACAAGAAGGGTCATTCCGGCGACCGGCCACGATGTCAGCGCTTCTTCCCCCTGCGCCAGCATTTGTCCGATCGACCGAAGCACCGAGGCGACACGGGACCCGGTCTCGGGCTGGTCATCACAGTACTCGTGGCCGTCCTCTGCCGTTGGTGGCACCCGGATACTCGCGAACAGCGGGGCGAAGAGGCGGCCGACCATGACGCCGACATCGCCCGGCGGAACCCAGCTCGATGGATCGATGTTCAACCGACGCCGGAATCTGGCGACAAGGGCGGAGAGCAGGCCGCCGGCAAACAACGGCCAGGTCGCCAACCAGAGCTTGCCGGGGGAGAGGGTGACACCGAGCCAGTCAAAGGCGCCGGGCAGCAGCCAGGCGGCTGCCACCACCGCCGCCACGAGCGTGAGCCACGGCGCCCATTCGCCGTCGGCGGGGTGCTCCGGTTGGCCGGCGGCATGCCGCCACAGCAGCCACAGGAGACGGATCATCATCGCCGATGTTCCCACCGCGGCGAGCGGCAGGATGATCTCCAGCGCGCGAGCCCAACCGTCAGGCAAAAAGACGAGGTTGCTCTTGAGCGCCACCTTCGCCAACGCCCCGCTGGTCAGCGGCGCCCCGGCCAGGGCCAGGGCGGGAATCAGCATTCCGATTCGAGCGGTCAAGACCTCCCGCCGGCCGCTGGCGGCCGTCGACGGCCCGATGCCAAGGAAGAGCGCTCCCTTGGCAAGGGCGTGGTGGGCGGTGTAGATGAGCACGGCCGACAGGATCCCGGGCCACGCTCCGGGTTCGATCGCACCGATACCGAGGCCCGTCATGAGGATGCCCATCTGACAGATGCTCGAGTAGGCGAGAACCGTCTTGGGGTTGGTCTGTACAACCCCCGCAAGCGCGCCGAGCAGCGCAGCGGCGAGGCCGGCGGTGATAAAGGCAGAGCCAAGGGTCGGTTCGGCCGCCTCGCCGAGCGGGAGGAAGCGGATCCAACCGAGAAAGCCGGCCTTGATCATCGCGCCGCTGAGGACCGCGCTGGCGGGTATCGGCGCCGCCGGGTGCGCCAACGGGAGCCAGAAGTGCAGGGTCAGAGCCCCGGCCTTGATCCCGAAGCCCGTCGACAACAGAAACATGGCAAGACCGAGCGGTTCGCCGCGATGCAGCTGGGAAATCTCCGTGGTGCCATCGTGCACGATCAGGAAAACGAGACCGGTGAGGATCATCGCCTCGCCCAGCATGGTCAGCGACAGATAGACCCGACCCGCGCGCCTCGTGTTGCTGTCCTCGCGGTGGGAAACCAGCCCTGCGGAGGCGAGCCCCATCACTGTGAACGAAGCGAAGAAGGTGGGGACGTCGCCGGCGAGGATCAGACCGAGATTGCCCCCCATGGCGAGCAGCAGGAGGAGGAAGAAACGCACCTTCCTCGGGTCGTTCTCGAGGTAGCTCCGCGCATACCATGCTGCGGTCATGTAGAGCAAACCGGTGAAACCGAGAAAGACCTTGCCGGTCTGGTCGAGGAGCAGGATCGTGTGTTTGAAGAGCCATGGAATTTCAATTCCGGTCCCCGGCTCAGCGAAAAGGGCGAGAGCCAAAGCGGGGACGGCGGCCAGCGGAACAGCCGCGATCGCCAGGCTCCGCAGCCGCGGAACGGCGAACGCCGCCGCCATGATCCACGGCAGCACGGCGGCGGCGACCAGTAGTATGGTTCCGACCGCTGAGTTCGCGGTCATGGTCCATACTCCCTGCCGGCGATGATTCGCGCCCACGCCAACGGGCTGAAGCTCGAATCGGCGAAGACCCCTGCCAGCACCACCATGGCCGCCGTGAAAAGCGGCGGCAACAGCAGCATCCAGTTCGTTTCGAAACGGCCGAAGTCGCGTTCATCGGGCCACTCCTGGGGAGGCGCGAGGAACCACGCCCGGTAGAGAATCGGCAGGAAGTAGGCCGCGTTGAGCAGGCTGCTGGCGGCGAGGACCAGGGTGACCCACTCGTACCCGGCCGCGATGGCACCCTGTTTGAGGTAGAACTTGCTGACGAATCCGGCCAACGGCGGCACCCCGATCATCCCAAGGGCGGCGATCGTGAAAGCGGTGGTTGTCCACGGCATCCGCCGGCCGACACCGTTCATCTCGCTGACCCGGTGGGTCCCGAGGGTATCGGCGTAGTTGCCCGCGGCAAAGAAGAGCGTGATCTTCATGATGCCCTGGTGGACGAGGTGGACGATGCCGCCAATCGTCGCGAGAGGCCCGAAGATCGCCGTCCCGAGGGTGATGTACGAAACCTGGCTGACGGTCGAGTAGGCGAGCCGCTTCTTGAGGTCGTCCTGGACCAGAGCGAGAATCGATCCGTAGATGATGGTGAAACTCGCCATCACCGCCAGCGGTTGCAGCAGGCCGAGCTGTTCTGCGGTCTCGATTCCGTAGACGTCGTAGACCAACCGCACGATGCCGAAGGCGCCCGCCTTGACCACCGCCACGGCGTGGAGCAGCGCGCTGACCGGCGCCGGTGCCACCATCGCCCGGGGGAGCCAGCCGTGCAGTGGCACGAGGGCCGACTTGACGCCGAAGCTCGCAATGAAGAGAAAGAAGATGACGGTGAGCTGCATCGGGTGGCTGGCGACCACGGCGTGCAGTGCGCCGCGCTCGGCGAAGACCACCGGGCCCGCGATGCTCTGCAGCCACGCCACGGCAAGCAACAGCACCGTGCCCGCGCCGACGGTGTAGGCGAGGTAGATCCCGCCAGCGTGCAGAGCCTTCCGGGTGCCGCGGTGGACGACGAGAGGAAAGGTCGAGATCGTCAGCAGTTCGTAGAAGATCAGAAATGTGACCAGGTTGGCAGCGAGGGCGATGCCGACGGTGGAGGTGACGCAGAGGCTGAAAAACCCGAAGAAACGGCTCCGCCGCGGCGAGTCCTCCAGGTAGCCGACCGCATAGAGGGTCGTCCAGAACCAGAGGACGCTCGACAGCGTGACGAAGAGCATCGAGTTGGCGTCGGCCCCCAGCGCCAACACCAAACCCGGCGCCATGGTGAAGGACATTTCGAAGACCTCGCCGCCAAGAACGCCCCGCAGCAGGATGGCGACGAGAACGATCTTGAGGACGGCCCCGGCGAGGTTGAGGCCGGTCCGCAGCCGGTGGCTCTCCTCGCGCAGAAAAAAGATCACACAGCCGGTGCCAAAAGAGCTCAGCAGGATCCCCAGCAGGAGGAAGCTCGAAGGGTTCACGGTCCCGCACCCCGTGACAACGCGTCTCCAAGCAGGCCGGCGGGCAACCAGGCGAACAGGCCGAGGACCACCGACAGCGCGGCAAGAGCGAATGCTGACCACTCCATGACGCGTGGAACCGGTTGCGGCCGACGATCGTCAGCGGTCATGACGAAGGCGGGGGCGAGCAGACGGAAGACGTACGCCGCTGCGAGCATGCTGCCGACGAGGATCGCGGCGACCCACCACCACTGCCGCTGATCCAGAGCACTGACGATGAGCAACCACTTCCCGACAAATCCCCCGCTCGGCGGCAGTCCGACCAGGCTGACGCCGGCGAGGCCGACGGCGAACGCCGAGATCGGCATCCAACGGGTCATTCCAGCGAGCGATTCAATGCGGTCGTTGCCGACCGCTCGCAGGACGTTGCCGGCGGCCAGGAACATCGACGCCTTGGCAGCGGCGTGGGACAGCAGGAAGACGAGCCCTCCAACTACTGCCGTCGACCGGGCGTCCGCCGACCGGGCCAACGGGAAAACCAGAAAGAGGTAGCCGATCTGGGCTACGGTTGAGTAGGCGACGAGGAGCTTGAGCCGCGACTGCCGCAAGGCCTGCCATGAGCCCCAGAAGATGGCAGCGACGCCGAGAACCCCGATCAACTGTGCAGCGGCGGCGGAGACGAGGTCGTCGAAGGGGCCGAACCAGAGCCGCAAAAGAACGTAGAACCCGCCCTTGACGACAAGTGCGGAGAGTGCGGCACTCACCGGCGCCGGGGCGCTCGAGTGCGCCGGCGGAAGCCAGAAGTGCATGGGGAAGAGCGCCGCCTTCATCATCAGCCCGCCAGTCATCAAAACGAGCGCGACGATCGAGGGCGGTTCGGCGGTCACAACGTCGCCGAGCATTGCCAGATCGAGGGTGCCGGTTCCGCCGTACAGTACCGCCACCCCCGTCAGGTAGAACAGCGATCCGGTCAGACTGACGAAGAGGTAGCGAAGCGCGGCGTGTACGGCGTCGGACCCACCGGCCATGGCGACGAGGGCTACCGCGGCGAGTCCCTGGATCTCGAGAGTGACGTAGAGGTTGAACACGTCGCCGGAGACGAACATGGCATTCAGTGCTGCCAGCACGAAAAACCAGAGCGGCCAGAAGAACCGTGACCGGCGACTCGCCGTGGTATCAGCCGGGGCGCCGAAATACGCCGAGGCATAGATCGAAATTACAGCTCCGACGATCGAGACCGCGAGCAGGAGGAGGGCGGACAGTCCGTCGGCACGGAGGACGATCCCGAGCGGCGCGGGCCAGCCGCCGACCGTGTGGACGAGCGGCCCGTGCGCGGAGATCTGCAGTCCGAGCCAGAGGCTCAAGGACACCATGATCAGTGACGCGGAGAGCCCGATCCCGCGCGCCGCCCGAGGCACCGCGAAGGCAGCCAACGCCGCCAGCAAGGGAACGAGCGGGATCAGAATCAAAAAGTGAACGGCCGTCACGGTCGCTCCCCATCGTCGTCGTCACCCTCCCCGCCACCGCTCAGGTCGGCGAGAACCAGTGCCACCCCAGTGGCACAGACGGCGACGACGATCCCGGTCAGCACCATTGCGTGGGGCACGGGGTCGGGCCGGTCGCCGCCGCCTCGCGCGGCGATGGCTACGAGGAGCAGAAAGACCCCGCTTCCCATGATATTGACCGCAATAACCCGACGGAGCGGTTCGGCATCGCGGAACACGCCGGCGGCGCCGAAGGCGAAGAGCGCGGCGCCGACCAACAGAAAGAGCTCGAGGGGTGCGCCGTTCACGGACTGCCCCGATCGCCGGAGCCCGACTCGGGCCGACCTCCGTAGAACAGGCACCCGAGGGTCAGTCCGATCGAGATCATGGCGGCGGTCTCGATGAGGAGAATCAGGAGCTTGGCCCGCTCTACCGGGTACTCCAGAAACCAACGATCCGGCGTCATCACACCCAGCCCGACGGCGATGAAGACGGCGAGGCCTGCCCAGAGCCCGGTGCGAAGCAGAGCGATCCGGCCGTTCATGGGGCCCACCGTGAGACCTCCGAGGAGAACGAGGACACAGGCCCCGCCGAGCAGGGCGCCGCCCTGGAAGGCGCCGCCCGGGGCGAAGGCCCCAATCCACAAGAGGTAACCGCCGGTGATGATGAGCAGCGGGATGAGGAACCGGAGCAGACCTTCGAGGAGCGGTCCGTTCGGAGAGCCGGGACGCGATCTAGGGGCGACCCGCAGACTCCAGACCGCGACCACTGCGAGCAGCAAGACGCCGAGTTCGAGCAGCGTGTCGTAACTCCGGTAGTTGAGCAGCACCGCCGTCACCGGGTTGGTCACCCCACTTTTCTCGAGCGAGGCGTGGGCCTCTTCGGTAAGTCCCTGTGCAGGGATTGGCAGGTAGAGCACGGCCCACGCCAGCGCGCCGAAAATGACGAACGCCAGGGCCCACCCTGGAAGCTGGCGCAACGCGGCCCCCTTCACGGAGCCCTCCGGGGTCGGTGATGACCGGTCGGAGCGACGGCGGAGGGCTGCGAGCATCAGCGCGCCGGTGAGTCCGCTGCCGACGGCGGCTTCGGCCAGCGCCAGGTCGGGTGCTTCGAGCCGGAACCAGGTCAGGGCGAGGACGAGTCCAAGCGCGACAAAGCTGACCACGGCGCGGAAGAGCACGGCCTCGGTCACCGCCCGCCACGCCAGCCACAAGAGAAGAAGAGCCAGCAGAACATCGAAAAGCTGCACGATGGTCATCAGCCGTCGCCCTCTCCGTCGTCGTGGCCCCGCTTTCCGGTCCCGCCGGCGATGAGGAAGCTGACGTTGGTCGCGGCGGCGAGAACGAGGAACCAGATCAAGACGAGCTTGAACCCCTCAGTCCAATCCGAAGCCTGGAGAAGTACCGCAAGGACGACGCAGCCGAGGCCCACGTTGTCCGCCTTGGTCAAGGCGTGCAGCCGACTGTGGACATCGGGCAGCCGCACGAGGCCGATGGTCCCGGCCGTGAAGAAGAACAACGAGACTGCAAGGAACACCGCGGATGCTGCGTCGACCGGGCTCACCGAAAAATGCCCCTGCCGTCGTCCGCGCCGAACCACCCCAGACGGACCGCGGCGACGCCGAAGACCGCTGCCAGGAGAGCCAGCACGAGTGCGACGTCGACGCCCCACGGAGAAGCCAGTGCCTGGGACAGTACCAGGGCAAGAGCGACGCCGGCGGTGCCGAAGAGAAGGACCGCAAGCAGCGCATCGGTGAACCCGCGGCGGCGCAACATGACGACGAGGCTGAACCCGATGTTGATCAGGAGGCCGCAGGCCGCCAGCCACCAGATCATTGCCGTCATCACCGATCCCCGAGACCGGTGAAGAGCCCGGCGACCCGCTGCTCGAGGCGTTGCAGGTCGGCCATGGGATCGTCGTTGATGTCGATGGCGTGGACGTCGATGCAATCGCCTTCGATCCCGGCGGACAGGGTCCCCGGAAGCAGGCTGATCGTGCTCAACAGGAGGTGGCGGGCGGGTCCGGCGGGCAGCGAGGTTCGATACGCCACGTGGCCCGGCGCGATTCGCATCTCCGGCGCCAGCACGCGGCGGGCCACGTCCCAACCGCCGACAACGGATTCGCGCAGAAAGTGAAAGGCGAAGGGAACCAGGCCCGACCACCGGAGGCCGTGCGGCAAAGAGGCCGGGAAGCGAGTCGCCGCCCACGCCGCGGCAAGGACCGCCGGGACGCCGACATACCACGACTCGAGAGAGGGGCCGCAGAGCCCCACCCAGATCACCGCGAGGACCGCCGCCGACCCGAGGAAACGAACGAGGCGGGGCCGCCAGGTCCAACGACTCGCGCCGGGAACGCCGGCTGCGCTCGGTCGCGCTGGCGTGGGTTCCATCTCTCAGTCCGCTCCGGCTGCCGCGGCCGTCCCGCAAAACGCTGCTCTCAGCCGCCGAGGACGTTGCGAATCGCCGCCGTCAAGATCACTGTTGGATTGCCGGTGGGCCACGGTCTCCTCCCCGAAGTCAGTATCTCAAACTGGCGACGAAGACGCACCATTCCAATCGCGGCCGACTGCGACATCATCGGGACTCCAAAGACCCCTTGCCCGTGCCCGCCGCACGTCATCAACCGGCACGCCGCCCCTACGATCTCGGGGAATCACATGACCTCACCCATCTGGCACCTTTACTCAAGCCACTCGGCCGGACTGAATCCTGATCGAGCGGTCGGCACGGGCGGCGAGCTCGTCGTTGTGGGTGACCATGACCAGCGTGCCCTGGTCCTCCCGGCTCCAACCTGCCAGCACCTCGACGATGCGTTCGGCGGATTTCGAGTCGACATTTCCCGTCGGTTCATCGGCCAGAATGAGGCGCGGCCCGGCGACGAGAGCTCGAGCCACTGCCGCCATCTGACGCTCCCCGCCGGACACCAGAGCCGCTCGGGTCATCGCACGATGGCGAATACCGACGCGTTCCAAAGTCGCTTCCGCGATCTCCGTGGCCTGTTTGGTCTTGATGCGGGTTGGTGCGAGTGGGAGCAGGGTATTTTCGAGCAGGGTGAGGTGGGGGAGGAGGTGGTGGAACTGGAAGACGATACCGAGGTTTGCTGCCCGCCAGTCCTCCGGTGGTTTGAGGCTGGCTGTCGGCGTACCGTCAAAAAGAATCGTACCGTCGTCGGGCTGCTCGAGCATCGCAAGCAGCGACAACAGGGTGGACTTTCCGGAGCCTGTCGCCCCGGTGATCGCCAGCCACTCTCCCGGCGGCACCTCGAGGTCGACGCCGTCGAGCGCCTGGACCTGTCCACGAGCATAGGATTTTCGCAGGCCGGACACCGAAATATTGATCCCAATCCCCATCGCGGCGGAGTATAACAGTCGGCACGATGTTGGGTTTTGTCACTCTCAATCTGCTACGACGCTCCACACGGAGCATTCTGACGATCATGGGAATTGCGATTGCGGCCGCTGCCTATCTGGTCCTGGTGGCCTCCGGGCGGGGCCTTCTCACCCAGTTCCAGGCAACGATCGACGAACTGGGAAGCGAGGTCACGGTGCAACAGGCCGGGGTCGCCATCCCGGACATGTCCAGGATTTCGCCCGATCTCATCGCGGCTCTCGAGGGCCTCGAGGAAGTGGTCGGCGTGTCCCCGATCGCGATAGGCATCACCAAGGTGAGTTTCTCGTCCCACTTCTTCGTCTTCGGCGCAGAACCAACGGGACGTCTTCTGCAGCGGGTTCGAGTTGTCGACGGAACGTTGCCGCGCGGGGACAGCATGGACATCATGATCGGACGCAGCGCGGCCACCCGCCTCGAACTCAGTCCGGGGGACGTTGTAGAGATCGTGGGACGCCACCGATTCACCGTCTCCGGCATCTACGAGACGGGGCACGGTCTGTATGACAATGCATGCATCGCGGATCTGGCAGCGGTCCAGTTCGCCTTCAAGATGGGTGATGAAGTCAACCTGGTATTCCTCGATCTGGTTCCCGGGGCGTCGGCCGACGAGGTGTCGGCGAGTATCCGCGAGCGCTGGATTGACCTCGAAGCCAGTCCTTCCGAACTCTGGATTTCGACCTTCCAACAGGTGAAGATCATCGAAGATTTCGCACGCTATCTGGCGTTGATCGCCCTTCTGATTGCCACCTTCGGTGTTGCGAATACTCTCAACATGAGCGTTGCCGAACGAACTGCAGAGATCGGCATTCTCCGGGCCATCGGCTGGAGGAAGCAGCGCATTGCGGTCACGCTCTACCTCGAAGGCCTGGTGTTGACGTTTGTCGGCGGCTGCCTCGGTATTCCGTTGAGTCTGTTCAGTCTCAGGGTGCTTCGTGCGGCCAATACCCTCGGCTTTGTCCCCGAGACGCCACACTTTGATGTGATCCTCGAGGGGTTGTTGCTGGTTCTCGCCGCCGGAACCCTGGGCAGCATTCAGGGCCTGATGACGATCATGCGCTTCCGACCCGCAGAAGCCCTACGTTTTTCCTGACGACGGAAGGGCTCGATGAAGATTCACCACATTCTCACAGCTTCGAGAGTGGTTCTGGCGCCGGTGGTTGTGGCCCTGATCCTCCGCGATCAGAGGTTGGCCGCCGCCGCGATGTACGGTGCGGCAGCCGCGACCGACTTTTTTGACGGCTACTTCGCGCGCAGAAGCGGTAGCGCTTCCGAGCGGGGTGACGTGTTCGATGCCGTAGCAGACTGCGTCCTCGTGTATCTGGTCGCGACGGTGCTCGCTTTGCAACTGCAGAACCCCTGGTTGCTGGCGCTGATTGCCATGACCGCGGTACTCCTGATCGCGATCATCGTCAGGATCTCGGTGCGGAAGAAGACTCTCTCGCTGCCCCATTTAAGGTCCGCCAGAGTGCTCGCCTTTTTCGTCCACGCGATCGTCCTCGCCTACATCGTCGAGTGGTCCAGGGCCTCCTCATTGGTTGTTATCGGGTTGGTCCCGGGGATGTATGCGGTGTGGGAGTACACCAGCCACGCCGCAGACAGGTCAGTTGATCGCGATCACCGTTGCACCGCCCGCCAAAGCTGAATATCTCATAAGATCCTTCCTGCGGAAAGCGATGGACCAACCCCATCTCAGGGCCCCGCCCGGCCGCTCTGCAGCTGCGGATTGCACGGTGCGTGGACGAGAAATGCCGGTGCCTCCATGTGATAAAATTTGAACAGGTCGAGCGAGCCAACCGATAGTTTTTCTCAAAACTTTGGGCAGTTATGCAGACAATATTTTTCGCTCGAGAAGGATGGCAGGGATGACGTCACGTTCACGGTTCGTGTTGGTATTCGGAGTTCTGTTGTCTTTGGCCGCTCCAGTTGTCGCACAGGTTCCGGCACCGGGCTTTGTGGTGCCGGTGGTGGTCAAGGCACCAGGTTACGAGGGCAGCAGTTGGGCAACCGATCTCTTCCTCACGAATCTGGGCGATCAGAACGTCGTTTTCAGCGCGCACTATTTTCCTGAAAAGAGCGCCAATTCATTTTCGGGCAATTTCGCGAAAACCAACATCGCGCTGCAAAGGGGTCGAACACTCCAGATCACCGATGTCGTAGGGACCTGGTTCCCGGGCCAGGGCGCCAACACCAAGGGGTGGTTGCTGCTTGCGGACACGACGCCGGTGGACTGCAACGCGGACGAGCGCGATCTCGCCCAGGTGATCGTCGCCGCCAGGGTCTACAACAGCGCCGGTGGAGGCGCGACCTACGGGATGATCGTCGAATCCTCGTTGCTATCGATCAATGCCTCGCCGTTTCCGTCGGTCTTTACCGGCATTCGCCACCAGGGAAGTGCCAAGCCTGGGTTCAGGACGAGCGTCGGGGTCGCGAACCTATCGACGTCCTCGACTGACGTCGAGATCACCCTTTACGACAAGAACGGCGCCGTTCACGGGCAGGTGGTCAAAACCGTCGAGGCGCTCTCGCTGAGGCAATGGACACTCGACAACCTGGGTTTCTCCGTGCTCGGCAGCCAGGGTGGGCGACTCGAGGTGGCGATCGTCAATCCCAATTTCGACCCGTGCGACGCGGCCGTGGGGACCGGAGTTTGCTTCGATGTGTGTGATCCCGGGTGTGGTGGAGACATCAGCTTCGGCCCGGTCAAGGCAATCGTGCCCTACGTTTCCAACACTGACAACCTGACCGGCGACGGCGAGACCATTCTGCCGGTCATCGACCAACTGGGTTTCTATAACTGGGCGAACGAATACACCGAGGCCAATTGTCCGGACGACGAGAAGGGCTCGCCCTTGCTGAAACAGTTCATCGACAAGGTTGATCCCTATCTCGACGGGCGCCGCGATCCTCCGCCGGTGTTTCGCAAGATCATCGAATAGGGGCCTGTTCGCCGCCCCACTACCCTTGCACCCGTGGGCTCATCGGCATAAATAAAGGTGCCAGGTTCATACATTCGATGATTCTCTGTGTATGTTGGCGTCATTCCCTGCAGATGTTGAATGCCCGAGTCATTTTGAGTTGCACGCTCGCCATGGACCGCGACAGTGGAACCGACGTACAGCGGACCGCCAGGTGGTAATGGTTCG
Organism: Candidatus Sulfomarinibacteraceae bacterium; assembly: GCA_963741385.1. Lineage (GTDB taxonomy): Bacteria > Acidobacteriota > Thermoanaerobaculia > Thermoanaerobaculales > Sulfomarinibacteraceae > Sulfomarinibacter. The sequence goes on along the minus strand of CAVUHO010000010.1, from coordinate 1,324,429 downwards.
ACGCACCAAGCCAGGACCACGAGCCCGTCCCGTTGCTTGATCTCGCGCATGAGCTCGACGAAGCTTTGCGCCTCACCATCCACCGCAAACACCGGTTCGCCACGCGTGAACCGATTGTAAACGTGGTCGATCCCACCCTCGATAAATATTCTCGGGGCTCTCGGCACGGCCAACCTCTGAAGCCATTCTCTCGAGAATCACCGAATATGTGAACCTTGCACCTTTACCGATGTGGGCACGCAACCATCGTCGCTCAGGGGTCAGTCTGTCCGCCTCGTTGGGCCGCAAGCAAAAACGGGAGATCGTCGAGATCCTTCGGTCTTCCCGAGGCCTCTTTGTTTCGGACAAGCTCGTCGAGACCGATGTAGTTGACGACGAAATACCCTGATTCTGTCGGCAGCTCGACCTGAGTGCGCCCGTTCCACACCGTTTCGAAATCCACCCCATCGATTTCGTTGAGAAGATCAATTCGATTCGGTGGTACGCCAAACTGGAAGATCACGCCTTGATCTTCGAGTTGGGAAGCATCTTTCAACTCCGGAATATCTCCCCGCCAGAACTCTTCGAGCGCGTTGTAGAGACGCACCGCGTTCTCGGGTACGCGGTCGAAAAAGACGTCGATATCGCCGGTCACACGGATGTGACCGTAGAAGATCACCGCCTCACCGCCAACCACGACTGCTCTCACCTCATGGGCAGACAACAGCCTGAGAAACTCCTGAATGTCGGAAGAAAAGCTCCCGCCGTCTAGGGCTTCTGGTGACATTCGCGCACGTCTTTTTGCGGGCCCGGATAAACTCGTGCTTTCAGTTCGCGGGACGCGCGGATTCGTGCCTGAGGCGACATCGCCACCTGCTGTCGCACATCCCACTCGGCAGCCTCTTCGAACGACCGCGCCTTATTCACAACTCTATCCATATGAATATTTTAGACGATAACCTACGGATCATCAACACCCAAACTCGCCCTCCGAAACGAACTCTTGGTGGCGTGGTGCTCGGGACCATTCAAACGGAAGAACCGGCCTCACACCTCGAGCTTTGCCCTTGCAGGCAGGCTCCGTTCAGACCAGCGTCGGAAAAAGGTGGCTCGCCCGGGCGGAGTTTTCGGCCCGGCTCGACCATTCGGAAGGGTCCGGCTCCGCCCTTCAGACCACACCGTGGCAATTTTTGATTGAACCCGGTTCAATCAAAAATTTGGTGAGCCGTGCTGGATTCGATCACGCCGAGAGGCAGCGGCCATGACCGTGGCCGAATTGGAAGGGTGGGCTGGGGGTCGGCCTACGGTCATCCGCTGGATCCGGCGGGACGCCGCGCCCGCAGGGCGCGAGCAACCAGCGACCGAGAATCTTCACGCGGGTTGGGTCAATCGAAATTGGTGAGCCGTGCTGGATTCGATCACGCCGAGAGGCAGCGGCCATGACCGTGGCCGAATTGGAAGGGTGGGCTGGGGGTCGGCCTACGGTCATCCGCTGGATCCGGCGGGACGCCGCGCCCGCAGGGCGCGAGCAACCAGCGACCGAGAATCTTCACGCGGGTTGGGTCAATCAAAATTGGTGAGCCGTGCTGGATTCGAACCAGCGACCACCGGATTAAAAGTCCGATGCTCTACCAACTGAGCTAACGGCCCACTTCGGGTACAACAAAATAGTGCCTCGGGCGGCTAAATTCAAGGACGGCGGGCGACATCACCCGGCGATGATGCCGCGGAGGCGTTCGGTCAGCGCGGTGTTCCCGCGCACCAGAGTCTCTTCGCGGCGGGGGCCGGTGGAGACGATCACCACCGGCACGCCGAGTTTGGCTTCCAGGTACTGCACATACTTTTCGGCTTCCGGGGGCAGATCCTGCGCCAGCACCACGCCCTCGGTCGGGGCAGTCCAACCCGCCAGTTCGTCGAAAATCGGCTCGAGGGTTTCCGCCACCTCCGCATCTGCTGGAAAGGTGTCGGTGATGCCGCCATCGGGCAGCCGGTAGCCGGTGACTACCCTGATGGTGTCGAAGCCATCCAGAATATCGAGTTTCGTGAGGGCGACGGCATCGATACCCGCCACGTCGACCGCAAACCGCGCAGCGACGGCGTCGAACCAGCCGCAGCGCCGCGGCCGCCCAGTAGTGGTGCCGTATTCTGCGCCGCGCTCCCGCATCCGCTCGCCGAGCTCGCCATCGAGTTCGGACGGAAAGGGGCCGCTGCCGACCCGGGTGGCGTAGGCCTTCATGATCCCGATCACCGGACCCAGGAGCTTTGGCCCGATGCCGCACGACGCCGCAGCGTAGCCCGGTAGACACGAGGACGAGGTCACATAGGGGTAGGTGCCCCACGCGAGGTCGAGCATCACGCCCTGGGCGCCTTCGAAGAGAACCGCCTGGCCGTCGGCACGGTGGCGCCGCAGCGCAGGCCCCACCTCGGCGACGAGCAGGCCGAGACGTCGCGCAGCCTCTTCGAGCTCTGCCACAGCCTGTTCGAGATCCACCGGTTCGGCGCCGAACAGGATGGTGAGTTCGCGGTTGTGCTGCTCCATCAGACGAAGCGCCCGTTCACGCAGCTTCCCCATGTCGGTCAAAACGTGCGCACGGAGGCCGCGACGCTGGGCGCGGTCCTGATACGCCGGCCCGATGCCGCGGCCGGTGGTGCCAATCTTGCCGGCGCCGAGAGTCCCCTCGCGGGCGCTGTCGAGCGCACGGTGGGTCGGGAGAATCAGCGTGGCGCGCGGCGAAAGGAAGAGTCTCCCCTCGATGCCGATGCCCTCGGCTGAAAGCTTGTCCATCTCCCCCACCAGCCCGGTGGGGTCCACCACCATGCCGGAAGCCAGGTAGCAGACGACGTCGTCGTGAATGATGCCCGACGGTACGAGGTGAAGGGCGAAGTGCCGGTCGGCGTAACGGACCGTGTGGCCGGCGTTGTTGCCGCCGTTGTAGCGGACGACGGCGGCAAAACCGGACGACAGGAGATCGACGACCTTGCCCTTGCCCTCGTCGCCCCACTGGCCACCGATGATCATCAACGAGTCTGTGTCCATCCGACCTCCGGCCGCACATCATAGCGCGCCAACCTCTCCCGGCCAAATCTCAGGAGGCATTCAACATATCCGCGGTACAATCGACCGCCATGGGTCTGCACGACGAAATTCAGGAGAGCGGTTTTTTCAAACACCTCAACGACCTCACGGGGCGGGGTGAAAACCGCCGTGGGCTCGGGCGCTGGTTGCGCGCCCGACTCCTGGTGGGCTTCATGGTGGCCCTGCCGCTGGTGGTCACCATCTTCTTCGCACGGTTCATCTTCGGGCTCATGGACCGGTGGTTCCGGCCGATCTCGGAGCGGCTCTTCGGGGAGCCCCTGGTCGGCGTCGGGCTGGTCCTGTCGCTGCTCATCCTGTTGCTCCTGGGCATCGCCGCCACCAACGTCATCGGCGCCCGCCTGTTTGCGTTCTTCGAACGTAAGATCACCGGCGTGCCGCTGCTCAGCCCCATCTACCAGGGCGCGCGGCAGATCACCGAGGCGATCCAGATGCACGACACGGCCGAGTTCCGGCGGGTCGTCCTGCTGCCGTTTCCGAACCAGAACGTCCGTTCGCTGGGGTTCGTGACCCGCGACTTTCGTACGGCCAGCGCCTTCGGCGACGAACCGACGGCCCTGGTCTTCGTGCCGACCACGCCCAACCCGACCTCGGGTTATCTGGTTGTCGTCAAACAGATCGACCTGACGGCCCTCGACATGACCGTCGAGGAAGGGGTCAAGCTGGTGATCTCGGGTGGATTGCTGACTCCGACCCGCCTGCTCGCCGTCTCGCAGTCCACTCCCTGGATCGGCACACCGGACAACTGATGACACGCCGACGATTCTGCTAGACTCGGTCGGCGATCCTTCAGAACCCGAGAGGAGCAACCGAATGAAGTCCAAGAGACGCAATCTTTGGCAGACCGCTGTCTGCGGACTCGTGCTCGCCGCGGCGTGGTTTGCCGCGCCGCCCGTCGAAGCCGCAGAGAAGACCCAACTGATCCCTCCGGGGACGTTTCTCGGCGCCAGCCTCGCAACCGAAGACGCACCCGGTGCGGTCGAGTTCTACACCGCACTCTTCGGGTGGGACGCGGAGAAAACTGCGGACGGCTACGCTCTCCATCACAAGGGACGCCTGGTGGCCAGCGTCACCCAGATCAGCGACTCGACGCCCAACGTCACCGAGTCGTTCTGGCTGGTGGCGTTCGCGGTCAAAGACGTCAACCTGACGATGGACTCGGCGCGCGAGAACGGCGCCACCATCTACAGACCGGTCACCAAGGTCCAGGGCGGAAACGGCGAGTATCTGATCGTCGGTGACAACGAGAAGGCCCCGGTCATGTTCATCGAACCCCGCGACACACCCATTGGCGGTACCAAGGGCCCAGGTTCGTGGGTCTGGGCCGAGCTGTGGAGCGACGACATCGACAAGGCCGTTGGGTTTTACGCAGATGTGGTGGGCTTCGGACACGAGGAAATCGACCGCGGCGGCCAGCCGTACCACGTCTTCACATCGCAGGGGGAGCGCCGTGCGGGGATCGTCAAGATTCCACCCGAGCTCGAAAACGTCAAACCCGGGTGGGCCCCGTACGTCGCAGTGGCGGATCTCTCCGCGTCGACTGCGAAGGTCAAGGAGCTCGGCGGTACGGTGGTTTTCGGCGACCTGGAGCACCCCGGCGACGCCGCCGTCGCGTTGATTCTGGACCCATCCGGAGCGGCTCTATTCTTGTACCAGATCGGCAGCCACGAGGAGACCGCGAAATGAAAAACTCCACCCGCATCATCGTCGCGTTTCTGATCGTGATCGCGGCCCTGACCTGGACGGCGTGCAGCTCGGACGGCTACGGCGGAACGTCGACGGTCTACGTCGGCGTCAGTGGTTACCCCGGTTACGGCGGCTATGGGCCCGGCTGGGGCGCCGGCTGGGGCGGCTACGGCGGGTACCCCGGCGGTGGATACTACGGCCCCCGCTGGTGATCACCGGACTGCCGGTCGTCACGGGGCCGGACTGGTAGGGCTTGGGGCTTGAGGCCTGGGGGCTTGGGGCCTGAGACCTGAGGTTTGATGGGGCCTGTTTGAGGTCAAACCTCAAGCCGCAAGCCTCAAGCCTCAAGGCGTGAGGACCACCTTGCCAAAGTTCTTGCGGTCCTGAATGTAACGGTGAGCGGCGGCGGCCTCGGCGAACGGGAATTTCCGATCGACCACCGGCTTGAAGGTGCCGTCGGCGAAGAGGTCGAGGATCTCACCCAGCATCGCCGTCAGCTCATCAGTGCGGTGCCACAGGTGCCCGACATTGACGCCGAAGACACCGCGGTTGAAACTCATCAGACTCAGCGGTTTGAACTTCGGCATTCGCCACAGACCCAGGAGCGCGGCGCCCAGGCGTCGTTTGGTGCCGGGCGCCAGGCTGGAGGCGCCGAAGATGAAGAGCCGCCCGAAACTGTCGAGACAGCGGTAACTCTTGGCAAAGGACTCCCCACCCACCGCGTCGAGCACGATATCGACGCCTTTTCCCCCAGTGAGGTCGGCAATCTCCTCCTCGAAGTCCCGGGTGCGGTAGTCAATGCAGTGCGAAACACCCATCTCGCGGAGGCGCTCGTGTTTTGCGGCGGAAGCCGTGCCGACGACCTCGGCGCCGAAGTGCCTGCAGATCTGAACCGCTGCCAGCCCGACGCCTCCGGCACACGCGTGCACCAGCACCCGATCGCCCGCCCGCACATGGCCGAGCCGCACAAGCATCAGCCAGGCTGTCAGGTAGTTGACCGGAATCGAGGCCCCACCCGCGCAATCCAGACTGTCCGGCAGCGGTCGCACCGTCTGGTGCGGTGCGCACACTACATCCGAATAGCCCCCGAAGCGGGTCATCGCGACCACTCGGTCGCCGGTCCGTAGGCAATCCACGCCCTCGCCGACCCCATCCACTTCCCCTGCCACCTCGTAGCCCACCACCGCCGGCAGCTTCGGCGCATCCGGGTAGAGACCCATCCGCGCCAGGATGTCGGCGAAGTTGATCCCCGCCGCCGCGACGCGGACCCGCACCTCACCCGCCTTCGGCTCGGGGTCCGCCGCCTCGCGAACCTCGAGCACCTCCGGCTCACCGATTCTGGGGATCCATACCTGCTTCATCTTTTCTCCAGTTCCGATTTGGGCCGTCATTGTCCTGAGCCGACCGATTGTTGATGGTATCCCACCCGCGTCGGACAATGACGGCCCGAATCGGAAGCGGCGCGCAAGAGCGCGCCGCGAAAAAAAGCGCCGGAAAGGGGAAGGAGGGTCCCTTTCCGGCGGTGGGGGTGCTACGGGTTCGCGCCGTTTCAGGCGGCCGTAGCGCTGTCGTTGAAGAAGTCGTCGAGGTCGATGTTGGTATCCCGCATTTTTTCGGGACGGGTGTTGACGTAGTTGTAGCGACGGCCAAAGCTCAGGAGCGCCTTTTCGAGCATGCGGCGGCCACGGTAGAGCCGCGACATCACGGTGCCTACGGGAACCGCCAGGATCTCGGCGATTTCTTTGTAGGCGAAGCCTTCGAGGTCGGCGAACAGCACCACCATCTTGTAATCGTGGGGCAGGCTCAGCAGGGCCTCCCGCACCTCGTGGTCCATCTCCACCGACATCAGCCAGCTCTCGGGGTCGACCAGCGACGCATTCGACCGCTCGACCAGGGTCTCCTCGAGCCCCTCCTGGACGTCGTCGAAATCCACCTTGGGAGGCTGAAGCTTCTTTTTGCGGTAGGAATTGATAAAGGTGTTCTTCATGATCTTGAAGAGCCAGGCCTTGAAGTTCGTGCCCTCGGCGAAGCGCTCGTAGTACTTGTAGGCCTTGAGGTAGGTTTCCTGGATGAGGTCTTCAGCATCCTCCACCGACCGGGTCATCCGCAGCGCGCTCTTATAAAGCTGCTCGCGGTAGGGCAAGCTTCCGGTGCTGAAGTCCCACTTTCTCGGTTCGGATGGTTGGATCACTGTGACCTCCTGAGATGAATGCTACAGATGTGAAACATCGATGTCAATACCCAATCTCGATATGTTCAAAAAAGAGAAGTGTTTCAATAGAGAAACACACGTAACGGACGAGACTGGATCGTCACAAACAAAAAAGGGGCCCCGAAGGGCCCCTTCAACACCTCAGACTGTGATCAGGCGAGAATCAGGAACGCGATGATCAACGCGTAGATCACCAGCGACTCGATGAGCGCCAGACCGATGATCATGGTGATACGGATCGGTCCCACCGCGCCGGGATTGCGGCCGATGGCTTCCACCGCGGCGGCAAGACCCTTGCCCTGACCCAGCGCACCGAAGGCCGCTGCGAATGCGATGGCGAACGCCGCGCCCAGATACTGGAACATGTTCTTTCCAGCGGGGGCCGCACCATGCTCCTGGGCCAACGCCGGCGAAGCGATTGCCAGGACAATGACTACCACTGCCAGAACTGCAAGACGTCGATTCATGTACCTACCTCCTCGAAGATATTTTGCTGTCTCGGTTAGTGTTCTTCCGCTCCGACAGCGCCCTGGAGGTACGCCATCGTGAGCATGATGAAGATGAAGGCCTGCAAAAGGGCACCGAAGATGCCCAGGCCCATCATCGGCCAAGGAACCACGAATGGAAACATGATGAAGAAGATGCCGGTTGCGGTGTGTTCGCCGAAAATATTGCCGAAGAGCCGCAGTGCCAGCGAGAGGATCCGAGCCAGGTGCGAGATGATCTCGATCGGCACCATGAGCGGCGCCAGCAACGGCAGTGGGCCGGCAAAGTGCTTGAGATACTTGAAAAGCCCGTTGTCCCTGATGCCGACGAAGTTGTAGAAGAGAAAGGCCGTAATCGACAACGCAAAGGTGGTGTTGACGTTTGCTGTCGGAGGCTGCACGAAGAAAAACAATCCGAAAATATTACCGACGAAAATAAACACCGCCAGACCCATGACGAAGGGCAGGAAACGTTTGCCGAACCCGTGTCCGACAACGTCTTCGATCAGTTCCTCGAGACCGGTGATCAGTTGTTCAAGGATCTGCTGCACCTTGCCCGGCGATTCCACCGAGAGCTTTCGGCTGGTGGGAATCAGCACGGCCGCTACCAACACCACGACCAGCATCGCCATCACGACATGGTCCGGCAGCCAGTAGCCCAGCATTGTGAAGACCCAGCAACTCCTGGACCCGGGGGCTCGACTCGCCGAAGAGCGCGATCAGGAGCTTGTTGACCGGATGGTAGAGAAATGAGACCGGGTGTTCCAAATCAACCTCCCCCGACCCGATCGCCGCGGAGCCCCTCAACCACGAGGGCCACCACCAGCGTCGAGAAACCGAGCGTCACCGCAACCGGATCGATCCGCGGCACCATCGCGAGGGCCGCAAGCACGCAGGCGAGAAGAAAAAGACGTCCGACGACCCGCAGTACGGTCCAGCGATCGAGGTCCGCTTTCCCCGGCTGCAGCACCCGATGGACGATCACTTCCAGCCATCGAAAATTGATCATAGCCACCACCCCAGCCGCGGTCAAGCTCAAAGCGCCCATCCAAGTGCGAAAAAGCACAAGTTCGATGGCAGCTCCAAGAACCACCAATGAGCCGGTGATCCACAGCACCCGCCGAGCCGAGAATCCGCGGCCATCAGGACTTCTCCGACTCGGCATCGTTTTCCCCCTCTTCGGCGGCCTCGAGGGCGTCCAGTTTCTCCTCCGCCCGGCCCGCCTGGGCCGTGATCCGGAAGAGATTGACAAACCCCGCAGCGATGCCGAACAGAGCGAAGAGAATCGTCAGCCAGGGGGCTGTTTTGAACATCCCGTCCAACCAGCGCCCGAAAAAGTACCCGAGGGCGATGGCGACGGGAAACTGGATGCCGATGATGGACACGTCGAGCCAGATCCGAGCCCTGCGCAACTGTTTGGTCGGCCGTGCCATGGCTTCCGTCCTTCCGGCGTGACTACATCATCCCGAGTGCGCCGGCTGCGCTCTTCGCCCAACCCACCAGCGGGGCCGGGAACACACCCACGATCATGGTGACGATCACGCACACCGCGATCGCCATCTCGGTCCAGCGGTCGCGCAGCAGTTCGGCCGGCGCCGCACCCTCTTCCTCGCCATCGCGCAGGTACATCTGGACGACAATCCGGAAGTAGTAGTAGAGGCTCACCGCCGACATCAAAACAGCGATGAGGGTGAGCACGATGTAGCCGCCCTCGACCGCCGCCGCAAAGAGATAGAGCTTGCCCATGAAGCCGGCTGTCGGCGGAATGCCGGCCAGCGCCAGCATGAAGATCAGCATGCCGAGAGCCGCCCCCGGGTGGCGCCGCGACAGTCCTGCATAGTCGCCGATGACTTCACCGGCGTAGCCCTTGGACTCGAGCAGGATCACGAAGCCGAAGGCACCGAGGTTCATGAAGGCGTAGACCACCATGTACAGCAACAGCGACCACGCGCCCATCGCGTTGGCCGCCACGATGCCCATCAGCGCATAGCCGGCGTGGGCGATCGAGGAGTAGGCAAGCATGCGTTTGACGTTGTCCTGGGTCAAAGCCGCCACGTTGGCGAAGATCATGGTCGCCGCGGCCGCCACCCACAGAATAACCCGCCACTGGTCAACACCCGGCGCGAAGGCGCCGAGAAAGAGCCTCATGAACATGGCGAAGGCGGCCGCCTTGGGCGCCACCGAAATAAACGCCGTGACCGGAGTCGGCGCTCCCTCGTAGGCGTCGGGCGTCCACACGTGGAAGGGCACCGCCGCAACCTTGAAGAGCATCCCGAAGCTGACCAGCAACATCCCCAGCACCAGCATCGGATTCGTGGTGGGCACCGCCGTCAGGGTCGAACGGATGGAGGCGAGATCGAGGGTACCGAGGGCGCCGTAGACCAGCGAGATCCCGTAGAGCAGGACCGCCGACGACGCGGCGCCGAGCACGAAGTACTTGACCGCGCCTTCGTTGGACTTGGTTTCGAGCTTGAAGTAGCCGACGAGAACGTAGACCGAGAGGGCCATCAATTCGAGACCGACGTAGAGGCTGGCCAGATTGGCGCCCGATGCCATGACGAACATGCCGACGGTGGCGAAGAGGATCAGCGACACGTACTCGCCGCCGCCGTACCCGGAGCGCTCGAGATAGCCCGCCGACATCATGAGGGTCATCGCGCCGGCAGCCAGCACCAGGAGCTTGAAGAACACCGCCAGCGAATCAACCACCAGCATGTCGCCGAGGATGCTCACCGGACCGTCGATCGGGCGCGCCACGAGCCACACCAGGACGCCCGTCACGGCCAACGAAGCGATGCCCAGCAGCGACAGCGGCCGCACGCCGCGCCGCCCCATCGAGACGCCGAGCAGCAGCACCACGAAACCAGCCGTGGCGAGAAAGATCTCCGGCAGGAACGGTATGAACTGGTCGAGGGTCATGGTCATGCCCTACTCCCCGTGCTCCCCCGCCGCCTCGGGAGCTGGCTCGTGGGCGATTTCAGCCACGTGGTCCGCGGCGGTCTGGAAATCAGGCACGGCCGCCGACACCCGCTCGAGCACGCGATCCACGGTGGGCGCCATGCGATCAAAGAACGGCTTCGGGTAGAGCCCGATCCAGAAAGCCACGATGACGAGCGGGATCAGGGTCCACTGTTCGCGGCGGTTGAGGTCCGGCAGGTCCTTGTTTTTCTCGTTCGAGAGTTCGCCGAAGAAGACCCGCTGATACAGCCACAGCATGTAGGCCGCACCGAGGACGATGCCGGAGGCGCCGAAGAGGGCCCACACCCACGAGTGGAGGAAGGCGCCGATGAGGATCGTGAACTCACCGACAAAACCGTTGAGGGTCGGGAGGCCGATCGACGACATGGTGATGACCATGAAGAAAGTGGCATAGAGGGGCATCACCTTCGCCAACCCGCCGTATTCGGCGATCATCCGGTTGTGGCGGCGTTCGTAAACGATGCCGACGAGCAGGAAGAGGGCGCCGGTGGACACGCCGTGGTTGAGCATCTGCAGGATCGAGCCGCGCAACCCGGCTGCGTTGAGCGCGAACATCCCTAGCATGACAAAACCCATGTGGCTCACTGACGAGTAGGCCACCAGCTTCTTCATGTCCTTCTGCGCCATCGCCACCAACGCGCCGTAGACGATGGCGATGATGGCCAGGACCCCGATCCACCCCACCGCCTTGACCGTAGCGTCAGGCAGGATCGGCAGCGAGAAGCGGACGAAACCGTAGGTCCCCATCTTGAGGAGGACGGCGGCCAGGATCACGGAACCGGCGGTGGGCGCCTCGACGTGGGCGTCGGGCAACCAGGTGTGGAACGGGAACATCGGCACCTTGATGGCGAAACCGACAAAGAACGCCAGGAAGACCCAGAACTGGACCCCCGCCGGGATCATCGGGGCGATGGAGTAGAGCTGGGTGACCGAGAACGTGGCCGGGTTGCCGAGTCCCACGAGGCCGATGGCCGCGAGCCCACCTGCGTTGTAGAAGTACAGCGTGAGGATGCCGACCAGCATCAGGACCGAACCGACCAGGGTGTAGAGGAAGAACTTGATCGCCGCATACAGCCGCCGCGGCCCGCCCCACACGCCGATCAGAAAGTACATCGGAACCAGCATCACTTCCCAGAAGACGTAGAAGAGGATGAAGTCGAGCGAACAGAAAACGCCCAGCATCCCGGTCTGCAGCAGGAGCAGGAAGATGTAGTACTCCTTCTGGCGCTCGGCGATGGCGGTGTAGGAGCTGTAGATGGCGATCAAGCCGAGCAGCGTCGTCAGCAGGATCAACAGCACAGCGAAGCCATCGACGCCGAAGATGTACTGCACACCCAGCGAGGGGATCCAGTCGAACTGGGTCGCGAACTGGAACTCCGCCCCATCGGGTCTGTAGAGGAACCACAATGGGATCGAAATCACGAAGTCGAGAGCTGCCACCGTCGTCGCAAACGCTTTGATGGCGGAGGAGTTCTCCTTGTTCACAAAGGCCATCATGAAGAGCGCGCCCGCCAGCGGCAGGTAGCAGATCAGGTTGAGAAGCCAGCTGTATTGAAAATCCATCGTCGTCCCCTAGCTCAGAGTTTGATGACGTAGAAGATGCCGAGCAGCATCGCAGCGCCGAAGACCATGACCATGGCGTAGCCCTGGGTATAACCCACCTGCAGACGCCGGAAGCGGAGGCTCGCCACGTCGTAGATCCTGGCCACCAGATTGACGGCGCCGTCCACCACCTTGAGGTCGAAGACGCCGGATACGAATGACGAACCAACCGTCGACAACGCGGCGCCGTTCACCACCCCGTCCACCACCCGCGCATCGAACTCCCAGAGCAGGCGCGACAGCTTGATGGTGCCCTCGACAAACGTTGCGTTGTAGATCTCGTCCACCCAGTACTTGTTGAGGAGCAGCTTGTAGATGAGCGGGAAGCGCTGGGCGAGCGCGTTGGCCCTCGCGAACGCCGGATCGGCACCGAGGTAGAACCGCCTGGCCAGAACGATGCCCGCCACCGCCACCGCCACCGACAGCACGACCAGACCCCACTCGAGACCCAGGCTGACGGCGTGGCCGCCGTGTTCGCCGTGGGTCAGCATCACCGGCGCCAGGAAGCGATCGATGAAGCTCCAGCCCTCGAAGTGGAAGAGCTGGCCCGGGAAGCCGATCAGCAGGCCGCCGACGATTGACAGCACCGCCAGCACCTGCAGCGGCAGGGTCATGGTCCACGGTGACTCGTGGACGTGGTGTTCGGCTTCCTCGCCACCGCGGAAGGACCCGTAGAAGGTCATGTAGACGAGACGGAACATGTAGAAGGCGGTCATCGCCGCGCCGGCCAGTCCGAGGAGCCACAACATGAAGTAGGTGTTGCCGTGGCCGTTGAGATTGGTGAGGCCGGCCTCGAAGGCCTTGGCGAGGATCGCGTCCTTGGAGACGAACCCGGCCAGCGGGGGAATGCCCGCGATGGCGACCGTCGCCACCAGGAAGGTCCAGAAAGTGGTCGGCATGTACTTCTTGAGCCCGCCCATCTTGCGGATGTCCTGCTCGCCGCCGCAGCCGTGGATCACCGAACCCGAACCGAGGAAGAGGCAGGCCTTGAAGAAGGCGTGGGTGACGACGTGGAAGATGGCGGCGATATAGGCGCCGGTGCCGGCGGCCAGAAACATGTAGCCGAGCTGGGAAACGGTCGAGTAGGCCAGGACCTTTTTGATGTCGTTCTGCACGAGGCCGATGGTGGCAGCGAAGACCGCCGTCACGCCGCCGATCACTCCCACCGTCAGCATGGCCGTGGGGCTCGCCTGGTAGAAGAAGTTGCACCGCGCCACCATGTAGACACCGGCCGTGACCATGGTCGCGGCGTGGATCAGGGCGGAGACCGGGGTCGGGCCGGCCATGGCGTCAGGCAGCCAGACGTAGAGGGGCAGCTGCGCGGACTTGCCCATGGCGCCGACAAAGAGGAGCAGGCCGATGATGGTGGCGGCGCCGGCGAAGGCGTGATGGTGGTCCGCCGCCATCGCCTGGTAGAGACCGTCGAACTCAAGGGTCCCGAAATAGAAGAAGGCAAAGAAGATCGCCAGAAGGAACCCGAAGTCGCCGATACGGTTGACGAGGAACGCCTTCATGCCGGCGGCGGCACACCACTCCTTCTCGAAGTAGAAACCGATCAACAGGTACGAGCAGAGACCGACGCCCTCCCACCCGACGAACAGCACCGGCAGGTTGGAGCCGGTGACCAGGGTCAGCATGGCGAACATGAAGAGGTTCAGGTAGGAAAAGTAGCGCGCGTAATCGCGGTCGGGCTCCGAGTGCATGTAGCCCACCGAGTAGAGGTGGATCAGGAAACCGACGAAGGTGACAAAGCCGACCATGGTCGCCGACAGCGCGTCGATCTGGAACGAGGCCGAGATATCCAGCGGCACGACCCGGCCGCCGAAGATCGTCAGCTCGCCGCCCGAGATCCAGTCGAAGACTTTGACCACATAAGGCTTGGTGATGTCCTCGGTGAGATACCACTGGATCACCGCCGCCCAACCCCACAGCCAGGCGAGACCGGATGCGATCAGCGCCACGGAGTGGGTCACCTTCTTGCCGAGGCCCAAGCGGTTGGAGACGAGCCCGTTGAATGCGGCTCCCGCGAGCGGGAGGACGGGCACGAGCCAGATCAGATCGTAAAAAGACATGAACTAACCCCGCATCTCGTCGGCCTCGTCCAGGATCACGGTGTCCTTGAGCCGGACGAGGGCGATGATCAGACCGAGACCGATGGCCGCCTCCGCGGCGGCGACGGTGATCACGAAGATCGCCAGGATCTGGCCGGCGAGGTCGCCGAGCCGGAAGGAGAAGGCGATGAGGTTGATGTTGACGGCGTTGAACATCAGCTCGACCGACATCAGGACCGTGATGAAGTTGCGCCGCACCATGAGTCCGATGAGACCGAGGCAGAACAGAATCAGCGACAGCGCCACATAGGGCTCGGCGGTGATCACGACTCCACCTCCCCGCCGGGAGCGGCCAGCGTCGCATCCCTTCTCCCGAACACGATGGCGCCGATCATGGCCACCAGGAGCACCACCGACACCACCTCGAAGGGAATCAAATACTTGGTGTAGAGCACCCAACCCACGGCCTCGGTGTTGCCGCGCTCGATGCCGCCGACTGCCTGGAGGGCGGCCACGCCGCCATCACCGGCGGCCATGGTCCCGAGGAGGATGCCCACCGCCACCAGCGAGCCGAAGAGCACACCGCCGACGATAGCCAGCGGCGCGACCCCTGACAAAAAGACCTGCTCGACCCGCAGGTCCTTGACCCGCGCCAGCATGATGACGAAGAGGTAGAGCACCATGATCCCGCCGGCGTAGACCAGGACCTGCACCGCCGCCAGAAACTCGGCGTGGCGCAGGATGAAGAGCACCGCCACCATGATGAAAGTCTCGAGCAGGGCGAGGGCGGAGTGAACCGGGTTCTTGAAAGCGATCACCCCGATTCCCCCGGCCACCGTCAGGACGGCTACCGTGTAAAAGACGATCGCTTCCGTATTCGCGACCAGAAAGTCCATCACGCCGCTCCTTGGCCGTCAGTCGCCGTGTCGGCTTTGATCTTGGTCATCGGGGCGGCCGGGTTCTGGCCGTCCTTGGGCAGGATGACGCCGGGGAAGGCCAGCATGCCGTCCCAACCAGCCAACCGCTCCTTGGTGTAATAGAGACGCTCGTTGCGCTCGTAGACGGTGCCCTCGTAGCTCAGCGTCGTCAGCCAGATCGCCTTGGGCTCGGTGGGGCAGGCCTCCTCGCAGAGACCGCAGAACATGCACCGTTTGACGTCGATGTCGTAGCGGTCGATGATCTTTGTCTTCTTCTTCTTGCCGTCGATCTCCTCGACCTCGGTGTGGTCGGCGATGAAGATGATGTCGATCGGGCAGGCCTTGGCGCACAGGTGGCAGTCGATACAGCGCTCGAGGTCATAGCCGAAGAGACCGCGGAAACGGTCCTTGGGCTGCATTCTCTTCTCGGGGTACTGGATCGTCTCCTTCTTGCGGAAGAGGTAGCCGCCCGTCACCGCCATCCCACCGAAGAGGTCGGTGGGGATCAGCATTTTCAGGAACTCGCCAATGCTCATGAACTCATCCCTTCAGGAGCAGAACGCCCAGCGCCACTGCAACCACGTTGGCCAGCGACAGGGGCAGAAGCCACTTCCAGCCGATCTGCATCAGCTGGTCGAAGCGATAGCGCGGGAAGGTGCCGCGGAACCAGATGTAGACGAAGATGAAGGCCAGGACCTTGCCGTAGAACCAGAAGAACGGCGGCACCAGATCGAGAAAGGCCAGGAACTCGACGTTCGGGAAGGGCCGCAGCCAGCCGCCGAAGAAGAAGATCACGGCGAGCGACGAGACCACCAGCATGTTGATGTACTCGGCGAGGTAGAAGAAGGCGAACTTCATCCCCGAGTACTCGGTGTGGAATCCGGCCACCAGCTCGGCCTCGGCCTCGGGCAGGTCGAAGGGGTTGCGGTTGGTCTCGGCGACGCCACACAGGAAGTAGATGCCGAAGGCGAGGATGCCTGGAAAGATGAACCACACGCCGGCGTTGCGCTGCGCTTCGACGGTCCCCACCAGCGACAGGGTCCCGGACATCAGCAGCACCGACACCACGGCAAACCCCATCGGGACCTCGTACGAGACCATCTGCGCCGCCGACCGCAGACCGCCCATCAACGAGAACTTGTTGTTGGAGGCCCAACCGCCGAGGATGATGCCATAGACCCCGACCGAAGAAACCGCGAGGACGAAGAGGACGGCGATGTTGATGTCGGCCAGGAAGGGGGTGATCGTGACTCCGGCGACGGTGAAGTTCTCGCCCCACGGGATCACCGACCATACCAGCATGGCCGGCGCGAAGATCAGGATCGGCGCCAGAAAGAAAACGAAACGCTCGGCCTTGTCGGGGACGAGATCTTCCTTGACAAACAGCTTGAGGCCGTCGGCGATAGGCTGCAGCCAGCCCTTGGGGCCGACCCGGTTGGGGCCCACCCGCACCTGCATGTAGGCCAGGATTTTGCGCTCGGCGAAGGTCAGATACGCCATGGTCAGAAGCAGCACCGCCAGGATCACGATCACCTTGATCAGCGGGATGCCGATGTACACCATCAGAGGTCCGGTCATGAGCGACTCCACGCGCCAGCCAGAATTCGGAATTCTGAATTCGGAATTCTGAATTGATTCTCAGAAACGCCTCGAGGGTGCGGAGCGAAATTCCGAATTCCGAATTCCGAATTCCGAATTTTCATCGGTCGATCTCCCCGAGCACGATGTCGAGAGTGCCGATGACGGCCACCAGATCGGCGACCAAGCGTCCCTCGACCATCAGGGGCAGGGTCTGGAGGTTGACGAATGACGGTGGCCGGACATGGCAGCGGTAGGGCGCGGTGCCCTTTTCGGTGGCGACGATGAAGTAGCCGAGCTCGCCCTTGGGCGCCTCGACCGAGCCGTAGACCATCCCCTCCTTGGAGCGCAGCACCTTGGGCACCCGCGCCATGAAGGGGCCCTCGGGCAACTTGTCGAGACATTGGCGGAGGATTCGCACCGACTGCCGCATCTCCTCCATCCGCACCAGGTAGCGGTCGTAGGTGTCGCCTTTTTTACCGATCGGAATCTCGAAGTCGATCTCGTCGTAGCGGTCGTAAGGGAAGACCTTGCGGATGTCCCACATCACGCCTGACCCTCGAAGAGGCGGGCCGGTGAGCCCCCACTCGATGGCCTCTTCGGCGGAGATGACGCCGACGTCGATGGTGCGTTTCTTCCAGATCCGGTTTTCGGTGAGAAGGTTTTCGTACTCGTCGATATGGGCGTTGAAGCCGTCGACCAGCACCGAGCAGCGATCGAGCCAGCCGTCGGGCAGCTCGAAGGGCACCCCGCCGATCTTCATGCAGTTCAGCGTCAGGCGGGCGCCGCAGTACTCCTCGAAGAGGTCGAGGATCGCGTCGCGCTCACGGAAGGTGTAGAAGAACGGCGTGATGGCGCCGATGTCGACCGCGTGGGTGGCGAGCCACACCAGGTGCGAGGCCAGCCGCTGCAGTTCGGCCAGCATCATGCGGATGTAGGCCGCGCGCGGCGGGATCGAGATCCCGAGCAGCTTCTCCATGGTGACGCAGAAACCCTGGTTGTTGGTCGCCGCCGCCACATAGTCCATACGGTCGGTGTGCGGGAGACACTGCGGGAAGTCCATGCTCTCGAAGAGCTTTTCGGTGCCGCGGTGGAGGTAGCCGATGATTGGCTTGGCCTCCATGATCTTTTCGCCGTCGAGCTTCATCTTGACCCGCAAGACACCGTGGGTGGCGGGGTGCTGCGGTCCGAAGTTGATCTCCATCTCCTCGACGTCGAAGAGGGACTGGTCGGGCCCGTTCATGAGGCGCCCCCTTCCTCGGACTCGGCTTCCTCAACCACAGGCCCGCCTCCGGGCGGGTAGACGTCGGGGTAGATGGCGGCGCCGGTGTCGATGCCCTCGAGCGGGAAGTCCTTGCGCAGCGGGTGGCCGTTGAAGCCCTCCCAGGTCAGGATCCGTTCGAGCGCCGGGTGGCCCTCGAAAACGATCCCGAACATGTCGTACACCTCGCGCTCCATCCAGTCGGCGGTCTTCCACACCCCGACCACGCTGGCAATGGGCGCGTCTTCGGCCAGCGCGCAGCGCAGACGCAGACGCTTGGAGTCATCGTGGCGGTGGAGCCAGTAGATGACGTCGAATCGGCCCCCTTCACGCTCCGGCCAGTCGATCGCGGTCAGATCGACCAGGAACTTGTAGTCGCAATCGTGCTTGAGAAAGCGGCAGACGTCCTGAATGCGGTCGGCCGGCACGGTCAATGTCACATCGCCCGCATAGCGGTCCGCTGCGAGCACCACACCGGAAAATTCGGCCTCGAGGGCCGCAGCGTCGGCGTCGCCAGCAGCGTCCTCGTGGTCGGGCGGGACCGGTTTTTCCTCCCACGGGGGTTTGGGTTCCTCGGCTTGGGTAGCCTCGGCGGCCTTTTTGGCGGCGGCCCGTGCCTTGGCCTCGGCGATCTTCGCCGCCTTCTCCTCGTCCGACAGCGGCTTTTTCTCGGGCGCCTTCTCCTCCGCGGCGGGCTGGTCTTCAGGCGGCGTGGTGGGTTTGTCGTCGTTCATGTCCACCTCACGACGCCCGGGGGCGGGCGATGGTTTCACGGTCGATCTTGCGTTGCAGCTGCATCAGCCCGTAGAGCAGGGCTTCGGGACGCGGCGGGCAACCCGGGATGTAGACGTCCACCGGAATGATGCGGTCCACGCCCTGGGTCACGGCGTAGGTCTTGTACGGACCTCCGCACATCGCGCACGAGCCCATCGCGAGCACCCACTTTGGGTCGGCCATCTGGTCGTACAGCCTCTTGACCACCGGCGCCATCTTTTCGGTCACCGTGCCGGCCACGATCATCATGTCGGCTTGCCGCGGCGAACCGCGAAAGACCTCGGCTCCGAAACGCGCCATGTCATAGCGCGGATCGAGCGTCGACATCATTTCGATCGCACAGCAGGCGAGACCGAACTGCATCGGCCACAGCGACGAACGCCGGGCCCAGTTGAAGACCGCGTCGTAGGTCGTGGTGATGATGTTCTTCGAGAACCGGTTCTCGATCAGGCCCATTCGAGAGCCCCCCTTCGCCACGCATAGACGTATCCGACGAGCAGAATGGCCAGAAAGACCATCATTTCGAGGAACCCGAAGAGCGCCAGCTTGTCGAACATGACCGCCCACGGAAAGAGGAAGATGGTCTCCACGTCGAAGACCACGAAGAGGACGGCGATCAGGTAATAGCGGATCGAAAAGCGGGTATCGAAGGCCATCGACGTCGCCTTGATACCGCACTCGTAGGCTTCAGCCTTCACGGGGTCGTAGGAACCGAAGCGTATCAATCGTGCAATCAGCAGGATGATGATCGGAACGGAGACCGCCACGAGGGTGAAGATGAGAATCGGGACGTAGTGTTCCATACCCCCTCCTCCGGTCGGGCGCGATCATTCTAACGGTGCATCAGTGCTTGTCAATCTTTTCACAAGCTCTTGAATTCAAGTCTCAGACTGTGGTTTGACAACCAAACATCAGCACGTATGGAACTCCTCCCGCAAACTCTGCTCTCACACCTTCTTCCACTCCCCCACCTCCCTGGGTCGTGCCGCCGGGTCTCGGTCGAGGCAGCGGTAGGCGATGGCTTCGGCGAGGTGGGCGGAGGTGACGTGGTCCATCTCGGCGAGGTCGGCGATGGTTCGCGCGACGCGCAGAATGCGGTGGTACGCCCGCGCCGACAATCCCAGCCCGCGGCTCGCGTGGTCCAGCAGTCGTTTGCCGTCCGCGTCCGGGCGTGCCCAGCGGCGGATGGCATCCGGTCCCATTTCGCCGTTGCACCTCGGTTCGGCGCCATCGAATCGCTCGGATTGCCGCCGACGTGCCGCAGCGACCCGTCCGGCCACGATCGCCGACGCCTCACCTCGCCGGTCGGCCGACAATTCCCGCCACGGCACCCCCGGCACCGTCACCTGCAGGTCGAGGCGGTCGAGCAGGGGCCCCGACAAACGCGCCCGGTAGCGCTGAACCGCCACCGGCGTGCACGAACACTCACGGCGGATGTCGCCCAGAAAACCGCACGGACAGGGGTTGGCCGCCGCCACCAGTTGAAAGCTGGCGGGAAAGGTCAGCGTCGACTGCGCCCGCGCCACCGTCACGATGCGGTCCTCGAGCGGCTGCCGGAGAGCCTCGAGCACATCACGGCGGAACTCGGTGAGTTCGTCGAGGAACAGCACCCCATGGTGTGCCAATGACGCCTCACCCGGCTGCGGACTGGCCCCGCCGCCGATCAGGGCGGCCGCCGACGTGGTGTGGTGAGGGGCTCGGAACGGCCGCCGCTCCATCAAACCGAACGGCCGTGGCACCCGCGTCGACACCGAATACACACAGGTGGTTTCGAGTGCTTCCTCATCGGTGAGCGGCGGCAAGACGCCGGGCAGGCGCCGCGCCAGCATCGACTTGCCGCTGCCCGGCGGGCCTATGAACAGCAGGTGGTGACCCCCCGCCGCCGCGACTTCGAGCGCTCGCCGCGCCTGCTCTTGACCGATCACGTCGGCGAGATCGGCCGCCGATCTGGAAATCCCCGCCCTGCTGACGACACCCGGCCCTGCGTCACCGGCCGGGATGGTCCCATCTCGGACGTACCGCACCACCTCGCCGAGGGTGGCGGCGGCCACGACCTTCACCCCCGTCACCGCCGACCCTTCGCGGCCGTTGGCAGCCGGGACCACCACCTCGGCAATGCCTCGATCGCGCGCCGCCAGGACGATCGGCAGCACCCCACGCACCGGCTGCAGCCGACCTTCGAGGGACAGCTCGCCGAGCAGCAGTCGGCCTTCGAGGACGGACGCCGGGATGTCGCCGGCGGCGGCGAGGTACGCCATCGCCATGGCCAGATCGAGGGTCGCCCCTTCCTTGCGTTGGTCGGCCGGGGCGAGGTTGATGACCACGTTGGCCGACTCCGATTGCCGGCCGAGATGGCGGATGGCCGCGAAAATCCGCTCGCGCGCCTCACGCACCGCGGTGTCGGGCAAACCGACCACGATGACTGACGGCTGTTGCGCGCGAATCCGGTCCACCTCGACAGTCACAAACAGTGCATCCACGCCGCGCGGCGTGGCAGAGTACGCCTTCGCCAGCATAGTTCTCTCCCTTGATTGTGCAGCGTGGGACAGTTTCAATATGCCACCGGCGCGGGCAGTCGTCAAGGGAAAAGGGTCAGAGGGGAAAGGGGGATTGCGAAAAGCAGCGACGGTGCCTTCCACGTCGTAGTCCTTCAACCTTGGGAACAAAGCGCCCCCTCTCTTCTGTCATCCCGACCGAGGGAGCAAAGCGACCGAGCGGAGGGATCTGGGGGGCGGCTTTTGGAACGGCGTTGCCTGGAGCCCCCACCCAGATCCCTCGGCTCGCTGCGCTCGCTCGGGATGACAGTTAGAGAAACTCGGGCCAATTCCTCTCTTCACCAATGAGAAGGCGGCTCCCACAGCTCCACCACCCCAGGCTGCCCGGGAATACCTCCGAGCCCGGCTGCGTATACACAGACAAGAGGCACAAGGCACTTCGGTGCTAGAATGCTCTCTCGCCAACAAAGTCTGGGGGCGTCCAGGTTTTGACGGGGAACGGTTCTGGTTGTCGGCAGCGTGTCGAGAGTCATCCGCTCGTTAATCGGGTGTGGCAACTTTAACTGCCGATAACAACTACGCTCTGGCTGCGTAAGTAGCCACGTCGCTCTCGAGGCTCGGCCCGTCGGTCTGAGAGGGACGAAGTTAGATGGGCTGGATTGCCGTCGCGCCCGAAGGCGGTGATCGAGATTTTTCGGGCTGGCTGCGAGGAAGGTTGCCAGCTAACTGACCACGCGGCGAGATAAACTAGCCGGCTGCACACGGAGAAACCGGCGACCGGAGTTCCTCGGACGTGGGTTCGATTCCCACCGCCTCCACCAAATTTAGGCCCTCAACCCGCTGGGTTGAGGGCCTAAATTTGTCACGGCGTAGTGCGAAGCACAAAGCCGGACTACAATTCAGCAGTGCCCATCCAGAATCGGCTGGGCTCGAACGTCGCCGAACCCCGGTTCGGAGCCAAGCGGAGTTCACCCACAGTGAAGTGCAAACTGACAGTATTTATCGCCCTCGCACTGTGCTGCGGCTCCCTTGCCGCACAGGACCTCGACCGCACCGTCGAGTTCCACTTTGAAGACCGCGCGATCGTGGTGCCCCGGTTCGGGCCCAAGGTGGAGCTCTTGCCGGTTCTTGAACTGGTGGGCGCCGAGACCCGATATTCGCTGTCGGCCGGTACTTACGGCGTCGTGCTGGGCGAATCCGTCATCCAGTTCTCGATCGGCCACAAGGTCCTGCTGGTGAACGGCAACCTGCAGGATGCCCGCGAGGCGCCTGTCGCCTCTCCGGGCGGAGTGGCGGCGTCGATCTCCTATTTGGAACGATCTCTCCTGAGTCCTTTGGGCTTCCGTCTGGAAACCATCCCCCGCGGATATCGCATCGACCGGGGCGCGCGTTTCGCCGACCCGGTCAACCTCCGGCCCGCGGTGGCCGACTTCGGGGTCACCACGACCCTCGTCCTGACCCTCGGCCGATCGACCCCGGCCGACGTCGCCGACGCCGAACCCGGCAAGGTGTCCGTCCGTTTCAGCGAGGCCACCCCACACCTGGACAACAGCACACCCTTTCGATCGCGGAGGGTCCTGTCCCTGACGAGCAGGGAGCAGACCGTCGAGATCGGTCTTGCGCCGGATATCGGTCTGCTCTCGTGGCACACCCTGGAAGGGCCGCCGCGGGTCACCATGGAGTTCGGGCCGGCCCGCGCAGCACCGACACCGGCGCCGGATCAGGCGCCGGTCATGATCTCAACCGGTCCGCGGCCGATCGTCATCGATCCCGGTCACGGCGGTGACGACATCGGCGCCCGCTCCGGCAGCGGTCTGATGGAAAAAGATGTCACGCTGTCCATCGCACGGCGTCTCGCACGCGTGCTGGAGGCCCGCGGTTACCGGGTCCGGCTGACCCGGGACGGCGACCAGAACCGCGCTCTCACCGACCGCACTTCGCTGGCCAACCGGCTGGATGCGGTGGCATTTGTGTCGTTGCACGCCAATGCCTTCACCGCCTCCTCGGCCTCCGGCGCCGAGACCTACTATATGTCCATCGACTCGGCGAGCGATGCCGACGCAGCCGCCATCGCCGACCTCGAGAACCGGGCTGGAACACCGTCCGGTGAACGGACGCCACTCGATCTCATTCTGTGGGATCTCGCCCAAACCGAGGTCCTCAACGAGAGCGCCGAGCTGGCGCTGACGGTCCAACAACATCTCAACAATCAACTCGGAGCCCGCGACCGCGGCGTCCGGCAGGCGCCGTTCGTGGTTCTCACCGGCGCCACGATGCCGGCGATCCTGGTGGAGGTGGGCTTTCTGTCCAACTCGACCGAAGCTGATCAGTTGGCCCAGCCCGACCACCAGCAAAAGCTCGCAGAGGCCATCGCCTCCGGCATCGAAGATTTCGTGAGGCGCTGATGCAACGGCGCGTGATCCTGATCGCGCTCGCCGCCCTGGCGGGGGTAGCGCTCCTGGCGTGGTTGCTCACCGGCGGCAGCCCGCGTCAGGCCCGGGAAGAACTCGTCCCGGCGGAGGCGCTCGCGACACCGACGCCGGCCCCCGAACAGCGTGTCATTCTCCTTTTCGCCGGGAACGACGGTCTGCTCCACCCCGAACTGCGGTCGGTGCCGCTGCCGGCGGAGGTTCACGAGCGGATCCGCGTGGTCATGACCGAGCTGCTCTCCGGCCCCAGGAACCGCGGGCAGCTGACGCCGGTTATCCCCTACCCGGCGACCGTTGACGCCGTTTTCGTCGACCAACATGGCAACGCCTTCATCGATCTCTCGGCGCCTCCCGAGCCTCTCACCGGCTCGAGCACCGAGCTGCTGCTGGCCTACGGCATCGTCGACTCGATCGTTCTCAACTGCCCGGAAGTGACCGCCGTACAGATCCTTTTCGGAGGCCACGAGGTGCCCACGCTCACCGGCCATCTCGACCTCTCCAAACCGTTGGTGCTCAACAAGCGGTTTATCGCCGCCTCATAAGCCTCGAGCGCCCTATCGGAGTCTTCGACTCCGGCGTCGGCGGTCTCACTGTCCTCCAGGCCCTCCGGGGGCGCTTGCCCGGTGAGGACCTTCTCGACCTCGGCGACACCGCCCGGCAGCCTTACCCCATCAAGACCGCGGCCACCGTCCGCCGCTACGCCCTCAACGCTGCCAACCACCTCGAGGCCGTGGGCATCAGGTTCGACCGGTCGATTCGGCACGGGCAGTGGCGAACGCCGTTCTCACCGAATGTGCCGGACTGATCGACACGGCGGGCGGCCGTCCGGGCACGGTCCATATTCAGCTCACCGGTGCCTCCGACCGTTTCTTGCGGATCGCCGTCGCGATCCTCGGACGCGAACTGGAACACCTTGAAGTTGTCGACATCTAGTTTGCAGACGGTTTCGCCATCCAGCTGAAGTTGTAGGACACGCCGATCGAGTTGAAATCGCCGCCAATCCGCGTGATCGCCCCTATGCTGGCGGCGATCCGCAGGCTCTGCCGCGGGCTCAGGCGAATCGAGACCGTCGCACCGACCCGCGAGTTGTTCTGCTCGTCGTCGTTTGCCGCGCCGTTCACTGTCGTCTGGCCGCCCCTCCAGAAGTTGGCGTCGACGGCGGCCCAGACTGAGGGGTTGATGAGGTAGCGCAGGTGGGCCTGGGTGGAGAGGATGGGGTCCTGGGAACGGGTCTTGTCACCGAGAAAGTCCGAGTTGTCCGTGAAGAAGGCGACGCCGACGTAGGCGTCGACCGCCCACCGGCCCATGACCTGGACGAAACCCACTTCCTGCCTGAAGGACCAACGGTTGGTGCCGATGTTGATCAGCTTTGACGGGTCGTACTGGCCGGTCGGGCCCGTAATGAACAACGTGGTTCCGATCAGGGTCCGGGGGCGATATGTGCTGAACTCCTGAGGACTCATTGCCGGACCGCCGTACAGGTTGATGGCGGCGCGGAGGCCCATGTCGCCGACTCCGGAGCGCTCGGCGGAGGCCGGCTCGCCGAGGTACAGCCCTTTGAGGTCGCCGACGACGTACGGCATGATCAGGCCGATATTGGCGGACCGGCCGGCCACATTCAGCGTTCGTGCGTAGCCGAGAGCGGAAACCCCGATCTTCCCGCTGCCGTTTTCAATCGGCGCTGAACGGTCGAACGCGAGGTCGCCCTCGTTGTAGGAGGTCGTCACCGTCAACACGTTGACACCGTACGGCGCGGGTGTGTACGCAGCCGGCACCAGCTCCTGCGCCGACACCGTGGCCGCGAACAAGATCCAGAGACCCGCCGGCGCCGCCATCAGGATGGTTCGCAGCCCGCGGCCCGGCCGGGAAATCTGTGCCCGTTTCATCACGCTGCACGATACACGACCTTCACCCAACCGACGAGCTCGCAGTGGCCCGTGACGCGGGAATATTTCCGAGGCGCCGCTACCCGCCGCAATCGAGCTCGCTGGCGGGCGCGACCCGGACCAGGCGATCCACGATCACCTGGCCGTCGTAGTCGGCGGCAAACCCCTCGCCCTGCTCCTCGGTGAGACGGCCGGCGATCTCCGCGAAGAAGGGCTCGTACAGTTCGTCGGTGTACTCGCCCACCGCCGTCTGCAGACGCTCCAGGCTCGCCGCGTCGGCTTGGATCCAATACACCTTCTTGCTGCCGCACGGGATAAAGGTCCGGACCTCGTGACCGATCACACAGAGACCCCGAAGTGACCCCTCGACCGCAGTCGGAGTCGCGTAGACCACGGGGCCGGCGGGCGGTTCCGGAGCCTTCTCCCTGCAGCCGGCCGTGAACCCAACCGCCACAACCGCCACTCCTGCCAACCATCGCCATGACCGTTGTTTCACCGTGCCACCTCCAGATGCAATCGACCGCCACGGTCCCACGTCGCCGTCACACCGATTATCTCACCGTCCCCAAAAACCCTCAGATCCCCCGCACGCCGGCTTTCCGCAGGCGTTTCCCGAGAGGATGCCAGGCACGCCGGCCCGTAGAACGGGCCGGGAGCCAGGCACCTCCGCCGCACGGGGTCCCACCCACCCCGAGCACTCGGGCATCTCACGAACGTGGGAGGGCGGGTGGCAAATCCGAAATCCGAAATCCGAAATCCGAAATCTGCGACCGTCTATACTCCTCCACCGACAAGGAGACGCCCATGCGACCCGACGGCCGGCTGCCGCACGAAATCCGTCCCATCACCATCGAGCCCGACTTCATCCGCTACCCCGAGGGCAGCGTGCTCTACCGCGCCGGCGACACGGTGGTGTTGTGCAACGCCAGCGTGCTCGACCGCACCGCGCCGTTTCTCCGCGGTTCGGGCGAAGGTTGGGTGACCGCCGAGTACGCCATGCTGCCCCGGGCCACCGACACCCGTTCGGACCGCGAGGTCACCCGCGGCAAACAGAGCGGGCGTTCACAGGAGATCCAGCGTCTGATCGGACGCTCGCTGCGCGCGGCCGTCACGCGCGGCGAACTCGGTGAGCGAACCCTCGCCATCGACTGCGATGTGCTTCAGGCGGACGGGTCCACCCGCACCGCCTCCATCTCGGGCGGTTGGATCGCCCTCGTCTTCGCCCTGTGCCGGATGTACGAGCAGGGTTTGATTAACGGGTGGCCACTCACCAATCAGATAGTCTCCGTGGCTGTCGGACTGATCGGAGGCGAGGCGCGTGCCGACCTCGACTATGGAGAGGACTTCGACTGCGACGTGGACCTCAATCTGGTGTTCACCGGCGACGGCAACCTGATCGAGGTTCAGGGAACTGCCGAAGGCCAGTCCTTTTCCCGCGATCAGTTGAACACCCTGATCGAGGTGGGCTGGCAGGGCGCTCAACAGGTGATCGCGAAGCAGAATGAGATCGTGGCGCCGCGACTGGAAGCCCTCGGGCTCGCGATGCCGTAGGAAAAATTCGGAATTCGGAATTCGGAATGACCGAGCCGAAACTCCCTCAATCGAATGATGTGAATTCAAAATTCCGAATTCCGACTTCCAAATTGGCGGCCCGACGGGGCCGCGCCCGCCATTGACACCCGCGGCCGCCGAAACCTATACTCTCCCTTCGCCTCATGGCGGATGTTCTTTGTCATCAATGAGTGGACTCCCAGTCGGGGTGTGGCGCAGCCTGGTAGCGCACCTGCCTTGGGCGCAGGGGGTCGGAGGTTCAAATCCTCTCGCCCCGACCAATCACCCCGCTCGTAAAGACCTCCGCCTGTAGCTCAGCTGGATAGAGCAACGGACTTCTAATCCGTAGGTCAGAGGTTCGAGCCCTCTCAGGCGGACCATATGCGTTTTCATATTGTGGTGGGCGTAGCTCAGTTGGTAGAGCACAGGATTGTGGCTCCTGTGGTCGTGGGTTCGATCCCCATCGCCCACCCCATGTTTGATATTTGATGTGTGCGCCCGTAGCTCAGATGGATAGAGCGATAGCCTCCGGAGCTATAGGTCGCTGGTTCGAATCCAGTCGGGCGTACCATTTTTTCGAAACCTCCCCTCGCGGGAGGTTTCTTTTTCTTCATTCCGATGAGAACCTGCCCGTCCGCTGCCTGTAAACTGGTGCCGACTGAGGGAGTTCATGCCTGATGTTCTGACGTGGATGCGCGAGTACCAGGGCCTGCTCGAGGGACTCGCCGGTCTGTCGCTGCTCATGTTCGTGGTGACCCTGGTGGTGTTTCCCCTGGTCATCATCTACCTGCCGGAGGACTATTTCGTCCGCGACCGGCGCGACCCAGCTCACCAGACCCGCCAGCACCCCGCGGTGTGGCTCTGCCTGACCGTGCTCAAAAACCTCTTCGGCGCACTGTTGATCCTGGCCGGCATCGCCATGCTCGTCCTGCCGGGTCAGGGTCTGCTGTCGATTCTCATCGGCGTGACGCTGGTGAACTTCCCGGGTAAGTATGCCCTGGAGCGCCGTATCGTCAGCCGGCCGGCGGTGTCGAAAACCCTGAATCGGATTCGTTCGCGAGCCGGTCGAGCATCGCTCGAGATCCCCGAACATGAGCATCGCTGAGACACCCGGCTCGCGGCATCTCAGCATTCGACACTGACAAGTGTCAACCCGTTACTGTCAACTGGTGATTCTCAGCGCTCGCGCGATATCGGGATCAATCCCGCGACATGAAGATCCTCAGGACGTACCAGAACATCAGGGCCACCGAGGCGAAGAGCTGGAGGGCGGCGCCGACGTGCCGGTCCTCGGGGAAGTTGCGCAGGACGTTCGAGGTGTCGTAGAGGATGGCGCCGCCGGCCAGCCCAACCATGGCGACCGAGAACCAGGTGCCCAGGTTGAAGCCGAAAATCACGCCACCGACGATGGCGACCAGGGCGAGGATGCCGCCCCACTTCAACAGGCTCCCAAGGAACGAGAAGTCCTTGCGGCTGAGAAAGGCGACAGCGGTGAGCCCGGCAAAACCGATCAGGGTGATGGTGGCCGCGCTCTGGATGGCGCCCGGGGCATAGGCGTTGGCGATGAACAACATGGGCACGAAGATCAAGGCTTCGGCCACCACGAAGGCGGCGAGGGCGGCGTACTGCGCGCCTGACGAACGGGCGGTATACGCGGCTCGGCTGGCAATCCAGCTGATGACCATGAAACCGCCGAGGACCAGCAGCCAACTGACGCTCATCATCGAGCGGGCGATGGGCTCCGCGAGGCCGCTCGAAAACAGCCAGACCTCGATCAGTACGAAGGCCACGATCGCGCCGAAGAGATGGAGATAGGTGCGGCCGATAAACGCGGCCCTCGTGTCCTCGCCGATCCTGACGGTCGGTGAATCGGCGTAACGCGAGTCGGGGGGGTCGAAGCTCATGGGTTGCTCCTTTCAGCGCCCGGACCGACAGCTGGTGAGACGTCCTTCTGGTTACCGCAAACCGGGGCATGCATTCACCAGTGGTCCCCCACGAGGATAACCGATGACGGCGGTCTCCGGCGGCATCACACCGCCCCTGCCTCCGTCCGACGCTGCCTCTCGCGACCAAGAGCATGACTACCAACCTCGGGTCGCATCGACGGTAGAATAGTACCGATGCGTCGGTCTGCCGACCTCGGTGCTGGGGGCGGCTCGCCAAGCAGAAGGGGGGAATATGATCGGCTCGAAAACGCTCCGTGTTGCTCTGTCCGCCGCCTTCGTAATCGCCTTTGTACCTGGCGCCCCGGCCGCTGATTCCAACGAGACGGCGGGCACGCTACGGGTCCTCAGCGAGAGTTTCGAGCCATTCCTGTACGTGAACGAGGCCGGAGAGCCGGCCGGATTCGAGTACGAGATCCTCACCTCATTCGCCAACTCCGAGGGCCGCGAGCTGGAGATCGTGTGGACGGATTTCGCGGGGATCATCAACGCCCTCGAGCGCGGCGACGGCGATGTCATCGCCAGCACCCTTACAGTGACCGGCGAACGGAAGGAAAGGGTGGACTTCTCGGTGCCCTACTTTTCCACCAGGGTCGTGCTCGTCCAACCATCCGGGTCCGGCCTCAACACCGTGGCGTCGCTGGTCGGCAAGACCGTTCTGACGATCGCGGGGACGACCTACGAACAGATCCTTCAATCCCTTGACGGCATCAGCCTCGTCTATGCCAAAACCGAGGAAGAGATGTACGAACGCCTGGCGAACGGCGGGGCCGACGCTCTGGCCACCGACTCCGCCAACTTCCTGTGGGTGGGTCGGACCTTCCCGACCCTGGAGACCGCCCAGGTGTTGTCTGACCGCCAGTTCTACGGATTCGCCGTCCGCAAGGGCGACCCCTTGAAGCAACGTCTCGACGACCACATCAGGGAAATGCTCGAGGACGGGAGCTTCTGGCTGTATCTCCAGAGTGCCTTCGGAGAGGTCGTGGCGGAAAATATCGACGATCTCAAAGCGGAGTTCCTGGCCGAATCTCCGTAACAGTCCCCGCGGAACCGCTGGCCCTGGAGGCTCGGTCTCCGATCGTCCGCTCCGGTCCCAGTCATTGAGGCCTCCCTTTGGGGCCCGGGTTGACCCGCTTGAGGGTCTGCAGCAAAACCCGCCCCGGCCCGCTGAGTCGGGTCATGAAGATCCCCTCGCCGCCGAAGACCATACGGCGGCAGCCGGTGACGCCTTGGATGTCGTAGTCAACGGTCTCGGCAAAGGCGGCAAGACTGCCGGTGGAGACCAACACTGCTTCGTCGCGGCCAAGATCACGCTCGATAAAGTCACCCGAACCGTGCACCAGCACGTTCCCTGAACCCGAGATGTGCTGCAGGAAGAGACCGGCTCCACCGAAGAACGCTGCCCCCGCCCGCTTCGCAACCCGGACGTCGATGTCGACCCGTGGGCCGAAGGCGGCGACAAAGGACCCGCGGGTCGTGATTACCGGACCACCATCGAGGTCCCAAGCGATGATCTTGCCCGGTTGGTTGGCGGCCAGGGTCACCCGCTGCCCGTCGGCTGAAGCCTCGAAAAAGGTGAGCGCGATGCCCTCGCCGGACATCATCCGGCGCGCCGCGCCGCTCGCTCCACCGGGTACCTTGAGGTGCCATCCGAGCCCGGGGTCGATGGCGACGATGGAGCCCTTGCTCGCCCAGCATGAATCACCCTTCATGAGCTCCAACTGGGCCACTTGCGCCAACTCACCGTTGATCGAGTACCGCATGTTCCTCCCATGGCCGATCTCCCGGCTTCATTAACAACACTTTACGCATGACCGTAGGGGAGTATTCGTTCGTGCGCTCAAACCGCTCGAAATGACCTCCAGTCGATCCCCAGCTTGCGCATCCGCGCGCGCAGCGTGTGCGGGTTGATCTGCAGCATCCGGGCGGCACCGTGCGGACCTTCGATCCGGCCTCCGCAAAGGGCGAGGGCGCGCTCGATGTGCGACGCCATCGCTTCTTCAAGGGAGGGCAAGGTGGAGGCATCGGCCCGGGCCGCACGCCCCCCTCCTCGACCGTTGCCGAGCGTCGCGGCGGACCGGCTGACCCCGAGCGCCTGTGCGATCTGAAGGATGTCGCCGTTGCCCAGGATGGCTGCACGATCGATCACTGCGGCCAGTTCGCGAATGTTGCCAGGCCAGGGATAGCTCGTCAGCAAGTCGATGTCCGCGCGGGTCGGGACAATGGGAGACAGACCGAACCGTCGCGACGCCCGCAGGGCGAGGTGGCTTGCCAGCGCCGCCATGTCCTCGGGCCGCTCGCGAAGTGCCGGCAGCTCGATGGGAAACACCGCGAGCCGGTACCACAGGTCCTCTCGGAACTGGCCTCCAGTCACCATACCGAACAGGTCCCGGTGGGTCGCGGCGACGATACGAACGTCGACCCACAGGTGGCGCTGGCCGCCGACCCTTTCAAAGCTGCCGTCCTGGAGCACCCGCAGCAGACGCACCTGGGCAGCCGGCGACAGCTCGGCGACCTCGTCGAGCAGCAGGGTGCCGCCGTCGGCGCGTTCGAACCAGCCCTTGCGCTGGTGGACAGCACCAGTGAAGCTGCCGCGCTCGTGGCCGAACAGCTCCGAATCGACGAGCTCGGTAGGGATGGCGCCGCAGTTGACCCTCAGGAACGGCCCCGTCGCCCGCCGCGACCGGTTGTGGATGGCGCGGGCGATCACCTCTTTGCCTGAGCCGGTCTCGCCGAAGATGAGCACCGGCACGTCGGACTGGCTCACCTGGTCGACCTGCGCCATGACCTCGCTCAGACCGGAGTCGGCGCCGACGAGGCCGTCGTCGATCTCCCGCCGTCCGAGTTTGGTCAGCAGCGTGTGGCGGTCCGCCTGCGCCGCCTCACACTCGGTGAGGATGTCGTGAACCCGGCAATGGGTCGTGAGTACCGCCGCAAGCGGCTCGAGGAGGTCCGCCGCCAGGTCGCAATCGGACGGGTCGAATCGCTTACCCCGCTCAGCGACGAGAACCGCCAGCCCGAGGAGGCCGGCGGCACCCCACAGCGGACCCATGATGACATCTCCCTCAACGCCGTCGGGGACGGCCACCGCGAGGGGGTCATCGGCCGCACTGCGGACAACCTCACGGGCTGCGCGATCCTGACAGGCGACCAGGAGCCGCTGCAATGCGCCCGGGCCGAGTTCGCTGCGCGGTCGCAGCGGCTGCCGCCGCGCCTTCCGGGAGACCGCCGCCAACGTCTCGATGGACATCCCACGGATTTCCAGGTGGCGCACCAGCAACATCTCGAGCGGGAGACGTTCGGCGACCGCGGGGAAGATTCGCTCGACGCCGTCGGCGAGAGTGGGCGCCGCGCCGAGTTTGCGCCAGAGGTCGAGAACGAGGTGAAAATCGGTTCGCATGGGGTACCCAGATCAGTCAAATATCACGGTTGACTGTCAAAGCCAACATTATTTCGATGACATTTCACGGAAAAATTCATTGAACACTCGGATCCCTGCGCCAACTGTGGCGTAAGACCATCTGATACAAGAGTTTCGATTGAATGGCACGGGAATTGAGTAACAGCGGTCGAGCCGCGGCGTTTTCGTTCGTCGAACACAGTTTGAGGTCACTCTCACAACGAGGAGGGAGCATATGGAGACACCGGCAAGCGATGTCGACTCCGCAGTGGCCGCCCGCAGGAACGACTCGGGAACCATGGGTTGGGAGGTGTCGCAACGTCTTGAGTCGGAGCGGCCGTCCGTTCTGGCACGCCTGAAACCCGGATGGCGGGAAATTCGCGCGGGCGTCATCGGCATGACAGCCTTTCTGGTGCTGTTTCTGATCTCGTGCTGGCTGGCCGGCAACCCCTTTGCCGCCACCCAGCGGGTCCCCTCCGAGTTCGTGGTGGCCAACGGCTGGGCCGGCACCCATCAGTGGGCAGTCATCTGGTGGATTGTCGCGCTCGCGGTGGTGTTCGAGTTTCTCGACGCGTCGGCGGGAATGGGGTACGGCACCGCCATCACGCCGCTTCTCCTGCTGCTCGGCTTCGACCCGATCCAAATCGTTCCGGCCGTCATGATCCAGCAGGCGGCTGCCGGGCTGCTCGGGGCCTATCTGCACCGGGAGTTCGGCAATGTGGAGTGGCGGTTCCGACCCATGTCGGAGACCGTGCGGCTGTGGCTGATCATCGCCGGCGTCGGCTGCCTATTCGTGGCCCTCTCCATCACCACGGTGTACGCCATCCTCAAGGTGGCCAAGGTGTGGATCAGCCTGTACGTCGCGATCCTTCTGGTGGTAATGGGCGTGGTGTCGTTGGTGGGATTCAAACGGGTGCGCGAATACCGCCCGCGTTGGATGATTGCATTCGGCGCAGTTGCCGCCTTCAACAAGGGCGTCGGCGGCGGCGGCTACGGCCCCGTGGTGACGGTCGGCGGGCTGCTCGCAGGGGTGCCGGTCAAGAGCATGTTGGCCGTGACCTCGATCGCGGAGGGTACGGTCTGCGTCGCGTCGATCCTGGTGTGGCTGGCGATGATGACCCAGGGCGTGGTCATCGACTTCATCATCCTGCCGTCGATGCTCCTCGGCAGCGTGATCGCGGCAGTCTTCGCACCCTACGCCATCCGCGTGTTTCCAGAACGCGTGTGGCGTCTCGTGGTTCCGCTTTACTGCTGTGTGCTCGCCGCCTACTGCTTCTGGAAAGTCGCACCGCAGGTGATTGAGAAGATCGGACTGTGAAGGTCCGAAGGAGGTCTCCATGACGATCGTCACCCACAAACTCAAGGTCTACGACATCGACCGCGAGGGCTTCCTGCATCATCCCCGGGACTGGGACGAGGACTTCGTGTCGCTGATGGCCCCACAGGTCGGCATCACCGAAGGTCTGACCTCCGAGCACTGGCAGGTGATCCGCGCGATCCGCAAGGTCTACGACGACACCGGACGATGCCCTCTCGTGTACCAGACCTGCCGTGCCCTCGGGCTCGGCGTCGAAGGACTCCAGGCGCTCTTCCCGACCGGCTATCTGCGCGGCGCCTGTCGCCTCGCAGGCCTCACATTCCGAGCGGGGCACCCGGGAAATGCATGGGCCGACTTGAGCCTGGCCGAGATCGAGGCCGCGGTGACCAACCGGAGCTACCGCGTCGACGCCTGGGGCTTCCTGGTCGACCCCTTCGACTGGGACGAGTGCTTCGCGACCATGAAGGCCTTCGAGACCAAGATGGCTGAGAAGCTCACCGACCGCCACTGGCAGATCATCCGCTACCTGCGGAGCCGGTTCGAACGAACCGGGGCGGTGCCCACCGTCTACGAGACCTGTAGGGCGAACGACATCGACCTCGACGAACTCGAACGACTGTTCCCGGACGGCTACCACCGCGGGGCCGTCAAGGTGGCCGGCCTGTGCGTACGGTAAGCGAGTAGTCTCTGTTCGAGAGGCGGCTCGCATACCATCGCCGACAGCGTTGTGGGATTCACCTGGGGGCGACTGCGAGATCCCCGACGAGGTCACCTCCGGCGCCCGCGCCATCTTCCAGGTCGTGATCACCACTATTGGTTGGTGGAAATACCTCCGTGGCCAGTGGTGAGTCCGTATCGGCGACTACTGCACGTCGCGTTTGTACTTCGCGATTTCCTCCAGGAGCGCGTCGATCTCCTTGCCCACCTCGGGGTCGTCCACCTGCTTGCGCATCTTCTTGAGGTCGCGCTCGACGCCATCGATCGTCGCCAGGGCGGCTTCCGCGTCGGATGACGAGTCGAGCCCGCTCAGACCCGCCGACCTACCCGCCTGGCGATACTCCTGAGCGGCTTGGCGGAAATCGCCGCGCAGACGGTTCACCGCGCGGGACTCGTCACTCGCGGCGCTCTCAGGCATGAGTTTGAACTCACCGGTCTGAAAGTAATTGAATGCCACCAGCCCGACGACAACCACGACAGCGATGGTTATCAGATTTCTCATCAGGGATCCCTTCAGGTTCCGGGAACCGGCGCTGTGGATTCTTGATTATTCAGCCGGTTCCCGATACACCCATTGTGACACGGCTGTGGGTTGACACGACCGGCATCCCGACCGACTCTGTGGACGGCTGCCTGCGGCCGGACTCGTCCCGGCCGCCACGGAGGACTCCGATGATTGGACAACGAATCGTTTTCCGCACCTTGGTGCTGGCCGGCCTTGCGGCGGGGGTCGGCGCAAACCCGATCGCGTTCTCGCAGCAGGCGCTGCGGACCGAGCCGACTTCGCGCGTCGTCACCCTGCGCGACAACCTGACCCCCGCCGAAAGCCACCTGACAGAACTTTTCGAAGAGGCCTCGCCATCGGTCGTCTACATCACGTCGGTGGCGCTGCGGCGGGACTTCTTCCGTCTCAATGTCATGGAGATCCCGAGCGGCACCGGCTCGGGTTTCGTGTGGGACGATCACGGCAACATCGTCACCAACTTTCACGTCATCAGCAACGCCCACCGTGCCGAGGTCACCCTCGCCGACGGCACCACCTGGGAGGCGAGCCTGGTCGGCACTGCGCAGGAGAAGGACCTGGCGGTCCTCCACATCGAGGCCCCGCGGAGCCAACTCTACCCGATCCGCATCGGCACCTCGTTCGATCTCAAGGTCGGGCAGACCGTGCTCGCCATCGGCAATCCTTTCGGCTACGACCACACCTTGACTTCCGGCATCGTGTCCGCCCTCGGGCGTGAGATTGAATCCACCGACGGCGTGCCGATCCGCGACGTGATCCAGACCGACGCCGCCATCAACCCCGGCAACTCGGGCGGCCCCCTGCTCGATAGCTCCGGACGCCTGATCGGCGTCAACACCGCCATCGTTTCACCGTCGGGTGGGTATGCGGGGGTCGGGTTTGCGATCCCCGTCGACACTGTCAACTGGGTGGTGCCGCAGCTCATCGCCTATGGCAAGGTGCAGCGGCCGGACCTCGGCGTCGACCTGGCGACGGATCACATCGTCCGACGCTCCGGGATCGAGGGCGCGGTGGTGATCGCGGTGGTGCGCGGAAGCAGCGCCGAGAGGGCGGGTATCCGGCCGGCCTACCGCGACCGCAGCGGCCGGGTGGTGATCGGTGATGTGATCGTGGCAATCGACGACGAACAGATCCGCTCCGGCGGCGAATTGGGGCTCATGCTCGAACGCTACGCCGTGGGCGACGTGGTGACCGTCACCATCGACCGCGAGGGGAACAAGGTCGACAACCAGATCACGTTAGGTGCGTCGCGCTGAGGAAACCCGCCACCAGCGGTGCAACCCGCTCAGGATGGGTGAGGTGCACGTGGTGGCCGCCATCGACCATCGCCCGTTCCAGATCGGGTATGAGTGCGAGACGGGCCTCCACCAGGTCCTTCGGAAACGGCCAGCCGTGGGAGGCTCCCACGGCGAGCACCGGACATTGGATAGCGGCGAGGAAGGCGTGAACCTGGTCCTCGGTGAACCGCAATCGTGACCGCGTCTTGAGGCGCGGGTCGTGGGTGAATCGCACTCCGTCATCGACCGGTTCGGTGCCGCGTTCCACCAGTCGCCGGGCCGCCTCCTTGTCGAGGTCGCTGTCGCGCATTCGTGCCGAGACCGCACTCTCGAAGTCGGGAAAGACCCGCGGTTCCACGGCGCTCGCCTTTGCTTCATCGGCCAACGCCGAGATCAACTGCTCCGGGGCCTTCCCGGCGTCCGCCGCCAATGGACCGGCGCCCTCGAGCAACACCACCCCCCGAACGCGGCCTGGAAATACTGCAGGAACAAGGGATGAAATGCCCGCACCCATGGAGTGTCCGAGGAGGCTGAAGGACTCCCAGCCCAGCGCGTCTGCGGCGGCGGCGATCTCCGGCACCCAGTCGATGAAGTGATGGACCACACCCGGCGGGCGGTGCTGCGAGCGGCCGTGACCCGGCAAGTCGATTGCCACCAGGTGGAGATCCGGCAGCAGCGGCGCCAGGGTGTCGAAGCTGGCAGCGTTGTCGAGCCACCCGTGGAGCGCGAGGACCCGTTCACCGTCACCGTCGCCCCATTCGCGGGCGGCCAGGCGGAGGTGTGGCAGCTCGAGCGAGAGTTCGTTCGCCGGGCCCGTCATCGATGCTCCCCGTACATCCTCAGTACGAACTCGCCCGCCGGCGTGGCGCGGCATTCCTCCACGACCTTCAGCATGGCGTCCGGCAGCTCATCCAGAGTGGGCAACGGCGAGCCGTAGTTCCGCGGCACCACCACCGGCGCGGCGAGAGCGGCAAATGTCAGGTCGGCGGCTGAGAACTCGCCGCCCACCAGGTACTTTCGTTTATCGGCCAGGCGGTCAGTGACTCCTGAAAAAACCTCCCGAACCCGTCCGAGGGACCGTTCGGCCGAGGCCGGGTTGATGTTCATGCCGCGCCGCATGAGGAAGGCCATGGCCGGCGCCAGGGCGGTGAAAATCCTGCGTTCTCCTCCGCCGACTCCAGCCAACACCGAGCGCAGGAAGAGGTCTCGATGCTGAAGAAGGTGGAAATACGCGAGACGCCGGGTGTGGGGGCCGAGACGGGTGTCGAAGAACTCCTCGAGTTCCTCGACCTCCAGCCGTAGTTGCGAGTCCAACGGGTAAGGGCTCCAGACGGCGCCGTGGCGCCGCTGCAGAAACTCGAGAATGTCCGTCGAGTCCGGCAGGACCTGGCCGTCGCCCACCAGCACCGGCGTCGAGTGGCCTGCCGCGCGGCCCTTGCTCGCCGCCCGCACGTGCAGCAACGGCGGGTGACGTTCTTCGACGAAAGGAACACCAGCCAACTCCAGCGCCCAACGAGCCTTCTCGCAGTAGTGGCTGGGGGGGATCGTGATCAAACGGTAAGGCGTCGCCATGCAGGCAGGCTAACTCAGCCGGTCGAGTTCTCAAACAGATTGTGGCTGAGTGAACGGCACGCCCACCACGCGTCTCAGCACTCGCTTCCCGTGCGGAGCCAGGCTGAAGCCAGGCACTGCCGCCGCACGCGGTCCCGCCCACCCGGCACGCGAGACGCGTGCCCCACAAGAAACCCGATTCCGGGGCGTTTGTGGGGCAGCCGTCCCGGCTGCCGGGCGGGGGGAGGAGAACACCGCCACACGCTGACTTTCAGCACGCGCTTCCCGAGAGGAGCCAGGCACCGCCGCCGCACGCGGTCCCACCCGCCCTGAGCACTCGAGTGCTGGTTGTCGGTGGGAGGGTGGGCGGGCAAATCCGAAATCCGAAATCCGAAATCCGAAATCAAAAAAAGTCCCCTTCCGCCGGGAGGTGGTTGGCGGAAGGGGTCAGAAGGTCGCCGGGCAGCCGCCCGGAAACCAAGAATCGTGGTTGCCCCGGTCAATCCATCTGTTTGCGCAGGATCGCCGGGATTTCGTAGTCGTCGCTCTGGTTGATGCCGTACTCCGAGTTCGGCCCCCCGGGCACCAGGAAGCGACTGGTGCGAGTCGGGGTTTTTTCCTCGAAGGTCCTCTCGATCTTCGGTCTCGCCGTGGTCGCCGGGAAGCGCGCGCTGTCGGGGTCCTGGTGGAACCCGGTCGCGATGACCGTCACCTGCACCACGTCGCCGAGCTGCGGGTCGACCACCGCGCCGAACAGGATCTGGGCGTCGGGATCGGCGCCCTCGGTGATGATCCCGGCGGCCTCGTTGATCTCGCTCAGCGTCACATCCGCGCCGCCGGTGATGTTGATCAGCAGCCCGCGCGCGCCCTCGATCGAGGTCTCCTCGAGCAGCGGCGACGCGATGGCCTGCTGCGCCGCTTCCACCGCCCGGTGCTCGCCGGAGGCCTTGCCGACGCCCATGATGGCGTGGCCCATCCCCTTCATCACGGTGCGGACATCCGCAAAGTCGCGGTTGATGAGACCCGGCACGGTGATGATGTCGGCGATCCCCTGCACCGCCTGGCGAAGGACGTCGTCGGCGATGCTCATGGCTTCGGTGAAGTTGGTGTTGCGCTCGACAAACTTCAACAACCGGTCGTTGGGAATCGTGATCAGCGTGTCGACGTGTTCGGCGAGCTGGGCGATTCCTTCCTCGGCCACGTTGCGGCGCCGCGAACCCTCGAAGGAAAAGGGTTTGGTCACCACCACTACCGTGAGAGCGCCGACGTCCTGTGCCATCTGCGCGATGATCGGTGTCGCCCCGGTTCCGGTGCCTCCGCCCATACCGCAGGTGATAAAGATCATGTCGGCGCCGTCGAGCAGGTCGAAGATCTTCTTGTCCGCCTCGAGCGCTGCGTTGCGGCCCACCTCCGGGTTGGCGCCAGCCCCGAGCCCGCGGGTGAGTTCCACCCCGAGCTGCAGCTTGATCGGGGCCCTGCAGTTCGACAACGCCTGCGCGTCGGTGTTGGCAGCGATGAACTCCACCCCCGACAGCCCGGCATCGATCATGCGGTTGACCGAGTTGCAGCCGCCGCCACCGACCCCGATCACCTTGATCCGGGCCGGCGCCGGAGCCTCGTCGAGGAGAATCGCCGGGCCGCTGTCCACCAACCTCAACTCCCTGTTCCCGTCATCGTCGCTATCCGGCTCCACCAGCACGCCATCGTCAAATTCGATCATGTCCACCTCCCATTTCGAAAAAATCTCCGAGCGCGGTGCGGAGCCATGCAAGGATGCTGCCCCGGTTCTCTCGCGCAGTCAATGTGTGATGCGTTCGAACGTGCTGCAGGCGGATCAAACCGCACGCAACCGCCCACTCCGGTCCTGAAACCGGTTCTACCAACCCTGCCAATGCGCGGGGGGTTCCGACCCGTACGCGGTGGCCGAAGATCGTCTCCGCCACTTCCTCGAGCCCCTCGAGACGCGACCCGCCGCCGGTGAGCACGACCCCGCCACGCGGCATCCGGTCGAGCCCCTGGCGCACCAGAACCCGGTGCACTCCGATACACAAATCACGGGCCCGCTCGTGCAGGACCTCGGCCGCAAACGCCGCCGGGTGAACCTGGTTGCCGTCGGCGCCGAGGGTCGGCACTTCGACCGCTGCCGTATCCATGCCCTCGCGGCTGAACGCCGCGCCGACCTGTCGCTTGGTGCGTTCGGCGGCCGCCGATGTGGTCTTGAGCATGGACGCGAGGTCGGCCGTGAAGTGTCGCCCGCCCACCGGTACCGCGCCTGACGAGGCCAGTACGCCCTCGGCAAACAACACCCACTCCGTGGTGGCGTGGCCGATGTCGAGCACCAGACACCCGAGCTCTTTTTCGTCCTGTGTCAGCACCGCTTCCGCCGCTGCCAGCGGCTCGAACATCAGCTGCTGGATCTTGATCGCGGCGTGATTCACCGCCTGTTCGACGGTCTCGGCATGGGTTCGATTCGCGTACAGCACGTAGGCCGATGCGTCGAGCCGGTTGCCCGGCATTCCCACCGGGTAATCGAGCCCCGACTGGCCGTCGAGGGCAAATCCGCAGGAGATGATGTCGAGGACCCGGTAATCGTCGGGGATCGAAACCTGGGCACAGGCCGCGAGCGCCCGCTGGAGATCGTCGGGCGTCACCGTGTGATCGCGTCCGGTGACCGGCACCGAAGCGGTCGACGGCACCCCCTGGATGGGGAGACCACCGATCCCCACGTGGGCGATCTCCACCGGAATCGAAGCCATGGCCTCGGCCTCTTCCGCAGCGACCCGCACCGCGTCCGAGACTTCCTCGAGATTGGCGATCACGCCCTTGCGGGCGCCGTCGTGACGCGCGAGCCCGCACCCCCGGATCACGAGCTGCTCGCCCTCGATCTCGCCGACTACCACCGCCACTGCGGAGGAACCGAGATCGATGCCGACCAGGGGACGGGTGTCATTCATCGCCGCCCCCAACCACGATCCGGTCCGACCACCGGAGATCGGCCCACGGCCGGGTGATCGTGCCACCGGAAAAACCCGCGCACCACGACGTCTCGGCCGCCGTGCCGGAGGGGCTGACGTGAATGATTGCCGCCGTCAAACCGCCGGTCGCGGCGAGCTCGACACGGTAGTCGCCCGGAGTGATTCGTTGCACCGTCGTCACCATGGCGCCGGTTGCGTCTTCGACACGGTGGGCGGCCTCGAGCCCGCGCCGCCGATCGACCGCCGCTGCAAATCCCTCGAGCACCGGTTCAACCGGCGCCTGCAACCTGCCGGTAAAGCCGCCGTCAGCGCCCACCCCGTGCCAGTTGCGGCCCACCCGCACGCTGCCCAGGGTCGGCGCCGTTGCCGCGCTCACGCTGACGGTGCCCGGAAGGAGGAAATCCACGCGAACCTCACCCACCCCCGGCCACACCTCGATCCGCTCTTTGATCGCACACACGTCGAGGCCGATGGCGGGCTGCCCCACCAACTCCTGCAGCGACGCAACCGCCGCCTGCGGCAACCTCGGGCAACCGTCGACCCGGACCTGTTCGACCCGCCACAGGGGCACCGCGAGCAGCATGAACGGCACCACCGACAACACCACCAGCCCCCGACGCGAGCGTCGGCCCGGCGTCTGCGGCCGCAGGCGGTCCGGCAGGAAACGACGGCCGTCGCCGTTCACGGCGCTGCCTCCAACCACAGGCTGCCGACGCGATCGACGCTCATGAAGTGGAGGCGGCAAACGGTCATGCGACACCCCCCACCGCCAACACCCTTTCGGCGATGCGGGCGGCGGCCCCGGGCAGCGCCATCTTTCTGGCGCACCGGCCCATGCGCTCGAGGCTCCCGGGATCGCGCAGCAGCTCCAGAAGGACCTCCGCGATCCGCCGCGGGGGCGCCTCGTCCTCGGTCAGAACCACCGCGCCGCCGGCTCGTTCCAGGCTGCGCGCGTTGAACTCCTGGTGGTTGCCGGCCGCCGCCGCGAAGGGCACCAGCAGCGCACCGCGGCCGGCCGCCGCGAGCTCGGAAACAGTCAACGCGCCGGAGCGGGCGATCACGAGGTCGGCCGCCGCCATCGACTGCCACGGCTGCGCCAGAAACGCGGTCACCTCGGCGTCGATCTTGAGGTCGCTGTAGGCGGTCCGCACCACCTCGGCCCATCGCACACCGGCCTGGTGGCGGACCTCGACCTCGAACCCGGCCGCCTTCAACAGAGGCAGCGCCTGCGGCAGGGCGCGATTGAGAAACAACGATCCCTGGCTGCCGCCCAGCACCAGCAGCCTGGGCCGGGCGCCGAGAGCCACGTCCGGGACGGTGAAGAAGTCCGTGCGCACCGGGTTGCCCGTCCACTCGGCCGGCATCGACGGGAAGGCTGCCACCGCGTCCTCGAACCCGCAGCAGATGAGATCGGCAAACGGCGCCAGAAACCGGTTGGTCCAGCCGGGAATCGAGTTCTGCTCCTGCAGGACCACCGGAACACCCTGCAGACCAGCCGCCGCCAAACCGGCCGTCGAGGCATACCCGCCGACACCGATCACAGCGATGGGACGCAACTTGCGGACCGTGTGAACCGCGGTTGCCACCGCCCGTGGCAGCAGGGAGACCGCGCGCATTGCCGCGCCCGGGCTGCGCGCCTGCATGCCTTCGAGCTCGACCAGGGTGATCGGAAAACCGCGTTCGGGTACCAGCTCGGCCTCGAGGCCTCTCCGCGCCCCCAGCCAGTGGACACCGATGTCGCGCGATTTGAGCTCTCGCGCCACAGCAAGCCCCGGAAACACGTGGCCCCCGGTGCCGCCTCCGGCTACCACCACCAGCGCCCTCACGGCCCCACCTCACGCGACAGGTTGAGCAGCACCCCAACCGACATCAGGCTCACCACCAGGTCGGTTTTGCCGTAACTCACCAGCGGCAGGGGGATTCCTTTGGGTGGCAGCAGATCGAGGCAGACCGCCATGTGGACCAGGCTCTGGGCGGCAAATACGATCGTGAGGCCGAAGGCGAGCAGCGCCAGCCGCGAGTCCTCGAGCCTGGCCGCGACGACCATACCGCGCCACGCGATGACCGCCGAAAGGATCAACAGGGTCGTCATGCCCACCAGACCGAGCTCTTCCCCG
The DNA here is from genome assembly GCA_963741385.1 of Candidatus Sulfomarinibacteraceae bacterium. Classification (GTDB taxonomy): domain Bacteria; phylum Acidobacteriota; class Thermoanaerobaculia; order Thermoanaerobaculales; family Sulfomarinibacteraceae; genus Sulfomarinibacter. The sequence goes on along the minus strand of CAVUHO010000010.1, from coordinate 1,281,629 downwards.
GTGATGGCGAAGATGAAGTCGGTGTGGGGCTCCGGGAGAAAGAAGAGCTTCTGCAGCCCCGAACCGTAGCCGACACCGAACACCCCGCCGCTGCCGATGGCGATCAGGCTCTGTTCGCTCTGCCAACTCGCCGCGGCGGCCGCATCGGAGTCGAAAAATGCCCGCACTCTCGCCATCCGGTAGGGCGATGCAACGATCGCCACCACCAACGCCAGCGCCCCGACACACGCCGGCAGCGCCAGCAAACGCAGCGGTATGCCGGAAACGAAGGCCATGATGCCGATGGTGACCAGAATCAGGGCCGCGGACCCGAGGTCGGGCTGGAGGGCGACGACCGCCGTGGTCGCGACACACAGCGCCGCGAGAACGCCGAGCCGTCGCCGCGGCCAGCCCTCCCCGCGGGCCTCCACGAGCAGGATGGCGCTCATCATGATCAGAGCCACCCGCACCAGGACCGAAGGCTGCAGCGACAGCCCGCCGATGCTCACCCAGCGATGGGTGGCGGCGACAGGGCTCTGCAGGTACGCCACCAGCAGCAGCAACCAGCTTGCGCCCAATGCTCCCGCGACCAACCGGCGATCGACCAGCAGCGACCTCCGCAGGTGCATGCAGACGACCAGCAGGCCGAGGCCGATCATTCCGGTCGCAGCCTGCCAGGTGAAGAAGTAGGAGCCCGGCCGGCCGTAGCGCTCGGTGGCGATGAGCCACGACGCCGAGGCGAGGATGGCAAGGCCCACCGCCAGCTGGAGGAAGACCGCGCCGATCAGGAGGCGGTCGAAGCGCTGCCTTATGGGCACGGCGCCACCTCCTCCCGGGCGAGGGCGGCAAACCGGTCCCCGCGTTCGCCGTAGTTGGCGAACTGGTCGAAGGAGGCACAGGCCGGGGCCAGCAACACCCACACCTCGGCGCCGTCGGCGGCGGCCAGGCGCGCCGCTGCCAGACCGGAGCGACCCAGCCCGACGACCAGCACCCGCGGAGGAATTTCGTACGCCACCATCACCTCAGCTTCAACGTCGACAACCCGGCCAGGGCGAAGACCACCGCGATGATCCAGAACCGCACGACCACCTGGGTTTCGGCCCATCCGAGGAGCTCGAAGTGGTGGTGCAGCGGCGCCATTCGAAAGACCCGTTTTCCACGGAGCTTGAAGGACGCCACCTGGATGATGACCGACAGCTCCTCGAGCACGAAAAGACCGCCGACGATAACCAGCAGCAACTCCTGTTTGGCCACCACCGCAACGATGCCGATCCCGCCGCCGAGGGCCAGTGAGCCCACATCGCCCATGAAGACCTGCGCCGGGTGGCAGTTGAACCACAGAAAACCCACCGCCGCACCAACCATGGCGCCGGTGAAAATTGCCACCTCACCGGCGCCCGACACCGCCACGATGCGCAGGTACTCGGCGATTCGAACATGGCCCGCAACGTAGACGAAGACCGTGTAGGTCGCCGCGGCGATGGCCACCGAACCGACCGCGAGGCCGTCGAGGCCGTCGGTGAGATTGACAGCGTTTGACGATCCCAGGAGAACCACCACCACGAAGGGCAGGTAGAAAATCCCCAGGGGCACGAGAACGTCCTTGAGAAACGGTACGGCGAGGGCGCCGGCGTGCGGCGCCGGCGACGCTGCGGCGCGGGCCATGAGGCCCGCGGCAACAGCAACCAGAACCTGCAGAAAGAGCTTCTGCCGGACGGTGAGGCCGAGGTTGCGGCGCCGCCGGACCTTGAGCCAATCATCCGCGAGACCGATGGAGCCAAAGCCAAGCGTCACCATCAGGACCGTCCAGATGTACGGGTTTTCAAGATCTGCCCACAGCAGCGTCGAGACCACGATGCTGAAGACGATCAGAAGACCACCCATGGTCGGCGTTCCAGACTTGACCTTGTGGTGCGCGGGCCCCTCTTCGCGAATCGTCTGCCGGACCTGGAGAGCCCGGAGGCGATCGATCAACCACGGGCCGACTACCAGGCTGATGAAGAACGCCGTCGCGATCGCGAGCCCCGTCCTGAAGGTCAAATAGCGGAAGACGTTGAAACCGCTGAAGGTCTCGCTCAACGGAAGGAGCAGCCAGTACAACATCAGGCCGCCTCCTCCCCCGCCAGTGCCGCCACGGTGCGGTCGAGACCGACCCCGCGCGAGCCCTTGACCAGCACCACATCGCCTGAGCGCAAAAGACGGTGCAGAAGATCGGTGGCAGCGGCTGCGTCCTCTGCGAGGAACACTGCATCGGCGGCAAGACCCGCCGTCCGCGCGGCATCGGCGAGACGCACGGCATTGCCGGCGCCGACCGCGACCAGCAGATCACACGACCCGGCCGCCTCCCGCCCGACCCGGGTGTGCGCCTCAGCGGCGATGTCGCCGAGTTCATACATCTCACCGAGGACCGCCACCCTCCGCCCCTGGGCGCGAGCGAGCAGCTCGAGCAGCCGCCGCATGGCCAGCGGCGAGGCGTTGTAGCTGTCGTCGACCACTGAGATGTTTTCGGACACGGTGAGAATCCGGCCGCGGTGGGCGGGGGCGCGCAGATCGCAGGCGGCCGCCGCGACCTCCTCGGCCATCACATCGAAGGCCGTCGCCGCAGCCGCAGCCGCGAGCAGGTTCTCCGCCTGGTGGAGACCGGCCAAGGCCAACTCCACATCGGCCTCGGAGTTCGGCAGGACGAGGTGGAATTTGCTGCCGAGAAGGCCACGATCTTCGAGGCCTTCGATTCTCGCCCCGGCGTCGGCACCGCCGTACCGCACCACGGCGGCGGCGGTCTGACCAGGGAAGTCCCTCTGCAAGGGATCGTCGGCGTTGATGAGCAAAGTGCCCTCGGGGTCGAGCCACGGCAGAAGCTCGGCCTTGGCGCGGACCACGCCCTCGATGTCTGGAAAGAATTCGGTGTGGACGTGAGCGATCCTGGTGTACAGCAGGACCTGGGGACGGAGAATTTCCCCCAGCACCGTGAGCTCCCCCGGACTGCTCATACCGGCCTCGGCCACAAAGTTCTCGATGGCGTCGGGCTGGGACAACATCTCCGACGGCAGGCCGAGGGTGTTGTTGCGGTTGCCCGACGACGAACCGGTGGGGCGGCGGCGACCGACCAACGTGGCGAGAAAATCTTTGGTGGTGGTCTTGCCCACCGAACCGGTCACCGCTGCCACCCGCCACCCTCGCTGTTGGCGTTCACGGGCAGCGAGCACGTGGTGTGCACCAAGCGGGTCGTCGACCCTGATCAGGGCCTTGCCGGAGGGCGGCGGCGCCAGTTCCGCATCCTTCCTCACCAGCGCCGCCACTCCGGTGGCCAGCGCCGCGGACACAAACTCGTGGCCGTCGTGACGCCCTCCAGGCAAGGCGACATAGATGTCACCGGCCTCGATCCGCCTCGAGTCCACCTCGGCTCCGAGAACGATCGCGTCGGCGTCACCTTCGAGGGTCCCGTCGACGATGCACGCGAGCTCGGCCGCTGTCATCCTCACCGCAGCCTCCGAGCGAGCGACCGCACGGCGTCCTGATCGGAAAACGGGGTCTTCTCGTCGCCGATGGTCTGGAATGCCTCGTGCCCCTTGCCCGCCACCAAAACCAACGAGCGTTCGTCGGCCATCGCGAGGGCGGTTCTGATCGCCTCTCTTCGGTCGAGCACAACCAACGGTTCCTTGCCGGCAGCTCGCACCCCATCGGCCACGGCTTCGGCGATGGCGGCCGGATCCTCCGACCGCGGGTTGTCGGAGGTGACGATCGGCACGTCGGCAAGCTCGCCGACGGCATAACCCATGGGCCCGCGTTTGCCGCGATCACGATCGCCGCCGGCGCCGAAAACGACGATCAGACGGCGGTCGGTGATCCGGTCCAGCGCCTGCAGGACCGACCGCAGACCCTCGGGTGTGTGAGCGAAGTCGACAAAGACCGGGAAAGGAAGCCTGGTCGTGATGCTCTCGAGCCGGCCCCTGAGCGGCCGCGCGCGTTTGAGTCCGCGGCGGATCGCCTTGGGGCCGAGACCGGCGGCGCTGGCCGCGGCCGCCGCGGCGAGACCGTTGCGCAGGTTGTGGACGCCGACCAACGGCAGCCGGACGGCGAGCTCGGTTTCCGGCAGTCGAAGGTCGAAACGGCTGCCTTCGAGATCGCTGATCACCATCCGCGCGCACACCGCACCGCGGTCGAGGCCCCACGAGATGTCGCCCTCGCGCTGTTCGTCCAACAGACGGGCGCCCCAGGGGTCGTCGACCGGCAGGACCCGACGCCCGCCGGCAGCCAGGTGTTCGGTAAAGAGGCAGCGTTTGGCCTCGTAGTAGCTCTCCATGTCGCCGTGGTAATCGAGGTGGTCACGGGTCAGGTTGGTCCACACCGCGATATCGAACTCCAGACCGGCAACCCGGTCCTGGCTCAGAGCGTGCGAGGAGACCTCCATGGCCACGTTCTTCGCGCCCGCCTTGAGCGCCCGCCGGAGGATCGGTGCGAGGTCGGTGGCCTCGGGCGTGGTGCGCTCGCTCGCAATCTCGGTGCCGTCCGGGAGGATGACGCCGAGCGTCCCTACTACGACGGTCGGGTGACCGGCAGCGTTGAGAATCAGGCTGATGAGGTGGGCCGTGGTGCTCTTGCCGTTGGTCCCGGTGACCCCGATCATCCTCAACTTCTGCTGCGGATTGCCGGCGAGAATCCAGGCGGCTCGGGCCATCTCCGATCGCACCTGTTTGACCTTGATCCACGGCACATCGATCCGCTTCGGCCGGCGGCGGTCGCTGAGAACCGCCGCCGCCCCGGCAGCGACCGCCTGGTCCACGTAGGTCACACCGTGAGCGCGCTCACCGGGAATCGCGGCAAACACCGAGCCCGGCCGCACCGACCGCGAGTCGTGGGTGATGCCCCGGACCTCGACCGCGCCGTCGCCGACCATCTTGCCCTCGCAGAGGCGCTTGCAGAGGGTGCTCAACTTCATGCGCTGTCCCCAGCAACCGCGACCGGGTTCTGAACCAGGCGGGGATCGGTTTCGTCGACGGCGATGGACGGTGGAATATCGAGAATGCTCACCGCCGCGTCCGCAATCTCCGCAAAGACCGGCGCCGCCACGGTGGAGGCCCAGTAATCCCACTCCGCGGGGTCCTCTACCGCCACCACGATCACCAGCCGGGGATCAGGCATCGGCAGAAAGCCCGCAAACCAGGAGGTGTGGCGGCCGTCGTTGTAGGTCCCGTTGACGGCCCGCTGGGCGGTCCCGGTCTTGCCCGCGACGCGGTAGCCGGGAACCGCGGCGAGCTTGCCCGTGCCGGAGGTCACCACCCCTTCCAGCATCGCGCTCAAACGGCGGGCCAGCCGCTCGTCGAGAACCCTGGTCGCCGCCCCATCGCTCCCGGTGGCGTTGCCGCCGGTGTCCGACTGGACCAGGATCGGTCGCCGCAGCCAGCCGCCGTTCGCGATGGCGGCGTAGGCCATCGCCATCTGCAGCGGGCTGACCGTGATTTCCTGGCCGAGAGCGAAGCCAGCGGAGCTCATCTTGGACCAGGACCCGGTCTCGGGCATCAGCCCGCGCGCCTCGGCCGGAAAGTCGATGCCCGACCGCCGCCCGAAACCGAAGGCCGAGAATGCACCCCACAGCATCTTGTCAGGCACCCGTTCAGCGGCCAGGATGATGCCGACGTTTGCAGAGTACACGACGACCTCGTCGAGGGTGTACATCCCCGGCGCGGCGTGGTCGCGAACCCAGTGTCCCGCGACCCGCGTGCCGCGGTCGGTGCAGTCGAACAACTGTCCATCGCGAACCACGCCGGCGGCCAGAGCGGCAGCGGCAACAATGGGCTTCACGGTCGAGCCCGGCTCGAGGGCGTCCTGCACCGGACGAAGCCGCCAGTTCGCCGACGGCGATGCGCCGTAGTTTGCGGGATCGAACGAAGGCGATGACGCGAGGGCCAGAATCCGGCCCGTCCACGGGTCGACGACCACCGCGGACGCCGCATTTGCCCCGTGTTTCGCCATAGCGTTGTCGAGCGCCGCCTCACACCGTGCCTGGAGGCGGGCGTTGAGGGTCAACTCGAGTTCGTATCCGGCTCGACCGCTGTGCAGCCGTTCCAGCCGGACCTGGCGCCGGATGGCGTCGTTCACGGCCAGGTACTGTTCCGGCTCACCGCTGAGGTAGGCGTCGTACTGGTGCTCGAAGCCCGAACGGCCGACCGTGTTGAGCTCCTCGCGGCCGACAAACCCGACCACCGGGGCAGCGAGGCGCTGCTGCGGGTAGATGCGCGCGAAGTCCGGCACCAGAACCACCGCCCGGACTGCCAGCAGTCGAACCTCCTCGGCGACGTCGCGCGGCACCCGCTGGGCCACCCACACCGATCGCGGGCCCTCGAGGACGCGGCGTGCCAGCTCGGCACTGGGGGTCTTCAGCAGTGCCGCTGCGGCGCGGGCAAACAACTTCGGGTACTCCAGGTTCCGGGTGTCCACCTGGATCGCCACCCGTTCCACCGAGGTCGCGAGAATGTAGCCGTCGGCGGTTCGAATCGTCCCGCGAGGTCCGGGAACCGTGATCACCTGACGCTGCTGGCGGAGAGCGAGATCGCTCCACTCGGCGTGCTCGAGGACACTGATCTGAACGCTGCGTCCAAAGACCAGGGTGGCCCCGAGCGCGAGCATCGCCGCAACCGTGAGAAAGCGGCGGCGGTTCACTGCGTCACCTCGGGAACCGCGGCAGCGGCCAGTCCGGCCGGCGCCGACGGCACCAGCCCGAGCGTGCGGGCGCGTTCCCCCAGACGCTGCGGGCTGCGCTCGCTCTCCAACTCGAGCACCAGCTCGCGCTCGCGCCGTTCGAGCTCACGAACCTCCGCTCGCAACCCGATCAACTCATAGTGGATGGAGGTGCTCTTGAGCCGCGGCCACCCCACCAGCCCGAGAGCCATGACGACCAGCGCCGACACCGCGAGCAGCGCGGTCAGGACGTGAGGCCACCGGTGGTCCCGCTGTGGGATGAAGAAACGATTGCTCGACCTCAGACCGGGGAGGTTCATGGTGTGCCCTCCCCCAGACGCTCGGCAGCCCGCAGCCGGGCCGACCGCGCCCGCGGGTTGCGCTCGACCTCGTCGTCGTCCGGCCGCACGGGAGAGCCGGTCACGACGCGCAGGACCTCCTGGGGATTGCACCGGCACACCGGAAAACCCGGAGGACAGGTGCAGCGGCCGGCGAGCCGCCGCATGGTGTGTTTGACGATCCGGTCTTCGAGTGAGTGGAACGCGATCACCGTGATCCGCCCGCCCGGCCGCAGAGAGCGAATGGCCGGTTCGAGAAACCTCTCGAGCTGGCCGAGTTCGTCGTTGACCGCGATCCTCAAGGCCTGAAAGGTCCGCGTCGCGGGGTGGATCCGACGGTCGCCGTCGCCAACCACCGAGCGCACCAGCCGGCTCAGTTCACCCGTGGTGCGGAGCGGAGCTTCGCCGCGGCGCGCGACGATGGCACGGCTGATGGCGCGGGCGTGCCGCTCCTCGCCGTAGTCGCGCAGGATCCTCACCAGCTCCCCCCAATCCAGGCTCTCGAGAAGGTCCGCCGCGGTCGGGCCGGCTCCGCCCATCCGCATGTCGAGCGGTCCCTCAGTCTGGAAGGAGAAGCCCCGTCCCGGGGTGTCGAGCTGCAACGACGAGCACCCCAGATCGGCGAGGATCGCCGCCGGGGGCTCCAGCTGCAGCCGGTCAAGAATCTCGGGGAGTTGGTCGAAAGCGCTTTCCACGAGCCGCACGCGGTCCGAATATCCCCGCAGTCGTTCCCCGGCGCGGACCAGCGCCGCGGGGTCACGATCCAGCCCGACCAGCCGAAATCCCGGCTCCGCGCGAAGCAGGGCTTCGGCGTGCCCTCCGAGACCGACCGTCGCGTCGACGACAAGACCCGGCGCGGCTGGGGCCAGCAATTCCACCACAGAGTCGGTGAGCACAGGGAGGTGTTCGGAGGCCACTGCCCTCCTCCATCACAGCTCCAGCTGCGCGAGTTCTTCCAACTCCTCATCGCTCAGCGACGCCTCTTCGAGGAAGGAGGCCGCGCGGGTGCGATTGGTGACGGCAAGGTGGTTGATGCGACCGGAGATCACGACCTCACCCTCAACGTTGACCATCTCTCGCAGCAGCGCCGGGACCAGGATCCTCCCCTGATCGTCCATCTCCAGCAGTTGGCCGTAGTTGACCCGTTCGACCAGCTTGAGTACCGCGGGTTTCATGGCCGGTTTCTTGAGGAGTTGTTCCTCCACTGCCTGCCAGACCGCCAGCGGGTATACTCTGAGTTCATGTGGGAAGAAGGAGCACACGTAGACCTCGCGCCCGAAGTCGGCTTCGAGTTGCTCGCGAAGACGCGCCGGCAGCTTGACGCGACCCTTGGCGTCGATGGTTGCCGGGAACCCTCCTCGAAAACGCTCCACGCTGCCCCCTTGAGCTTGAAGTGGCCCTCCTGACCGCAACGATAACCACTTTGGACCGAATTAAACCACTTCTGACCACTCCATCATGATCTGCCACGGACAGCATGTCAAGGGTCTGGACGCCAACGAGATACGCATTCCTGAGATTTCATCTCGCACCCCGAAAACCCTCTTCGGGGCTCACCACAATATGTAGTGGCAAAATGCCACAAGACCCCCATATGTTGTAGAGCGATTTGTTCCCGGTCCCCGCACGGGGACCGGGAACGAATTGCCGTAGAATGGGCGGCGATGACTGACCCGACCGTCCGCCGCGTGGGTGTCGTTCTCAAGACCACCAGTTCCGAAGCCGCGGAGCTCGGTCGACAGCTCGTCGCCGAGCTCGACCGTCTCGGTCTCGAGGCGGTGGTCGACCGTGAGTCGGCCGAGGTTCTCGAGAGCGACGACGACATCGACCGCGAGCACCTTCCGAGCCTGGTCGACCTCATCGTCGTGATCGGCGGCGACGGCACGCTGCTTTCGGTCACCCGCGGCGCCCTCGGAGGCACGCCGATTCTCGGTGTCAACATGGGCACGCTGGGGTTTCTGACCGAACACCCCGCCGACCACCTCATGGAGGTCCTCCATGCCACCCTCGAGGGCCGGGTGGAGGTGGTGCGCCGGGAACGCCTCACGGTGACGGTGGAGAATCCGAACAAGGAACCGATCACACGCTGCGTGCTCAACGATGCGGTGATCAACAAGTCAGCCCTGGCCCGCATGCTCGTACTCGGGGTCCACGTCAACGGCGCGTTCGTCAGCCGATTCAAGGCCGACGGACTGATCGTCGCCACCCCGACCGGCTCGACCGCCTACAACCTGTCGGCCGGCGGGCCGATCCTCTACCCCAACCTCGAGATCCTGGTCGTCACGCCGATCTGCCCCCACGCCCTGACCAATCGCCCCATCGTGCTGTCGCTGGACTCGACGATCGAGATCCGGCTCGAGAGTCACACGGAAGAGGTGTGGTTGACCCTTGACGGGCAACAGGGTTTCCCGATCGGGACCGAGGACCTGGTGACCATCCAGGCCTGCCCGGACCCGGTGATGTTGATCGCCGACCCGAGCCGGTCGTACTTTCAAGTCCTGCATCGGAAGCTGAAATGGGGAGAGCGGGGGGGGTGAGATACCGCCACCTCAGACGCACGGTCATCGCCGTGCTGGCGACCGTTGCCTTCATCCTGATCTTCGGGCTCGTGATCCGTGCGGTCCTCGAGGCCGAACCGACCCGTCGTGCGGCCATCCGGTGGATCGAGCGTCTGGCCGCCGACTCCGGCGCCGAAATCGAGATCGGCGATTTCCACTGGAGCGTTTTGCCACCCGGCGTCCACCTCGACGGCGTTCACCTCCGCGCCCCGGGCATCGCCGCCGACATCGACGTGATCCACGCGGACCTCTCGCGCATGTGGCTCACCAGGCGCACGATCGTGCTGGGAACCGTGGCCGCCCGGGGGGTCCGTTTATCGCTGGAGGGTCTGCCGAAGTCTTCCGGTTCTGGTGGCCGGCCCATCAAGTTCCGTATTCGACACCTCGAACTCTCCGACGTGCAATTTCAGGGCGTCGACCTGCCAGGCGGCCTGTCCCTTGACCTCGACAAGGTTCGCAGCGGCTGGACGGGCGAAGGCGACGCCGAACGGGGTTACGCGGAGATCGCCAAGGCCACCGTCCGCATCGGCAAGATGGAGCCCATCGAAACGGCCGTCAACGTCCGCTTCGCCCTCACCGACGACGGATTGGCGCTGTCCAACTTCAGGCTCCAGGGGGTCGGGTTCACCCTCCACGGACGAGGCCGCATCGCCGCCGCGGGAACGATGATCGAAGCCTCCGGGCCGCTCGACATCGATTGGCTGGACGGCTTCATCAAGACCCACGGCCTGCTCAGCGGCAGCGCCGAAGTCGAGCTCGATCTCGACACCACGTCGTCCGAGCTGCTGCGGGCGTCGATCGTCGCGCCCCATATCGGCGTCGGGGTTTTTCCGTTCGACGATCTTCGAGGCAGCCTGTTGTTGACCGGAAAGGGCCTGCAGGGAACGCTCGAGCGTGCGCGTTTTCACGGTGGAACGCTGAGCGGGACCTATCACCTCGCCGAGTTCGGCGGCGACTACCCGCACACCGTCGAACTCGAGGGTTCAGGGGTCTCGCTCAAGGGATTCCTCGGCGATCTGCGGGTCGAACCGGCCGGGCTTGCGGCGACATTCGACACCTCCGCGACCGCACGGTGGAACGGCAAAGCCTTCGGGGCCGGCCACGGACACGCCGCCCTGCAATTTCACGCCGCGCCCCCCGGTATCCGGGTCGAGGGCCCTCTGGACATCGACCTCCCCGGCAACGGCATCTTCCTCTTCGACGCCACCGATATGACTCTGGGCGGCGCCGCCACCCGTTGGCAGGGAGCCCTCACCATCGGCACCTGGGAGCCCGCCTGGTCGATCACTGCGGAGGGGGCCCAGTTCGCGAAGATCGCTCCGATGGTCAACGCCTGGGTCGGCTCCACCGCCCTGCCGCCCGAGCTCGAAGGCACCGGAGACCTCGAGGTCAACCTGAGCGGTCGATTTTCCAATCTCACGGTGCTGGTCCGGGTCGACGCCAGGCCGCTGCGGCTGCCACCGATCACCTTCGACCGGCTGGTCGCCGACGTCACGATCGCCCACTCACTCCTGCGGATCGGCTCCGCCCGTTTCCAGATCGCCGATGGGTTCGGCGAGATCGAAGGCGGACTCACCTGGAACCCGGCGGCCGGAGACCAGCAGCTGAACCTCGACCTCCGTGGGCACAGAATCCCCCTCGCCGCAGTGGCGTCATGGATCGATCTCCAGCAATGGGTTGACAGCGGGCTCCTGTCATTCGATGGCGAGCTCTCCGGACCCATCCTCCTGCCGCGCGGTTCGTGGATCGCGGAGATCGAAGATTTTTCGCTCGGCGGTTTGGAGCTCGGAACGGCGTCAACCGGTATCGATCTGGCCGACGCCCGTTTTTCCTGCAGCGATCTGCGCAGCAACCGAGGCCTCGCGGCGAAGATCCGGTGGGACGTGGCCGCCAGGAACATCAGCGGGAACCTGCGGTGGCCGGACATGCCGCTCGGCAATCTGGGAGAGCCGGTCGCCCGCCTCGCCGGCGACACCGCCGATGTCACACTCGACTTTGACCTGGCCATCGGCGGCGAGTTGGCGGCCGAGCTGACGGCGACCTCGGAACGTGGACGCTTCAGGGTGGTTCAGGGTCCCGAGACCGTCGAGGTCGATGCAGACATCGCGGGGGCGGCGAATGTCCACGCGGACCTTCAGCGCGCCGATGACGGCGGGCTCCACGGCAGGGGCGAGTTCGTCATGTCGTCAGCCAAAGAGCTCCTCGCGCTGCTGGGACCCGACGCCGGGGTGCCGCTAGCCGGAGCCGGCCGTGCCGACTTTGACATCGACTGGGGCGACGAGGCGTGGCCGCGAGTGGCGGGCACCCTCCAGATGCTCGATCTCAGCCTTGCCGATCAATCCGTCCAGCTGATCGAGCCCGCGGAGTTCACATTGTCGGCGGAAGGGTTCGCCGTGCCGGGCCTGCGGATTCGCGCGCGCGAGGATGAATTTTTCATTCGCTGGGCAATCGACGGCGACGGCCAACTCCACGGCAATGTCTCGGGCACCTGGGACACCCTCCTGCTGCGGTACCTCTTGCCTGAGTGGGAGCCGGCGGGACGGGCGACCGGCATCGTCGAGATTCTGGGAACCGTCGACGCGCCGCTCTTCGAGGGCGTCGCCCAGATCAAGAATGGGTCGTTCCGGCTGCCCGAGACCCGCACCATCCTTTCGCAGGTCGAGGGCGTGGTCCTGTTGTCGTCGGGCGAGGTGCAGCTCGAAGGCATGAGCTTCCGGATCATGGGCGGGCGCGGTCGCTGCGGCGGCCGGATCCGCCAACGCGGCGACTCATTGTTCCTGTCACTCGACGGCACCGCGGAAGGAGTGCGCTACGAAGTGCTCCCCGATCTCGAAGCCCGGCTCTCCGGGACCTGGCGTCTCAACGGGCCGGTGACGGGGCTCAACCTCTCCGGCGACCTCGACCTGGACCGCCTGAGCCTGACCACCAAGGACGACCCGGCGGCGTTATTGATCAACTGGTTCGGCAGCACCGGCAGATCGTCCGCCGAGGGCGGGCTCAACCTCAACCTTCACGTCGAGTCCGAGGAGACCATCAATCTTCACAACCCGTTCATTCGCCTGAACGGTTCGGCCAGCCTCGACATCACCGGCACTTCCAACCAACCCGGACTCGTCGGCCAGGTCGAGGTGCTCGAGGGCGGCGAGGTGACGCTGCTCGGAAACCGCTTTGAGGTCGAGCGCGCCAGCCTCACGTTCTCCAACCCCCAGAGCATCGACCCCTTCTTCGATCTGCAGGCCTCCACCTGGGCGCAGGAGTACCAGATCACGGTCAATCTGTCGGGGACCTTCGACCACTTCGTCTCCACAGCGGTGTCGACTCCGCCGCTCAGCTCGCCGGAGATTTACTCACTGCTCGGGGTCGGTTACCGCAGCGAGGCGCTCGGCACCAGCGCCATGGGTCTCGGTCTGGCGTCGTCCATCCTGTCCAGCGAACTGACGTCGGTCTTGAGCAAGAGGGCCCAGCTCGTGCTGCCCATCGACCAGGTGCGGGTGGACCCGTTTTCGGCCAACTCCACCGGCAACCCCACCGCCCGGCTGTCGGTCATCAAACAGCTGACGCCGTCGTGGACGGTGATCTTGCAGACCACCCTTTCCGGCGAGCGGGAGCAGATCGTGACCAGCCGCTGGTTCCTCGCGCCGGGGTTGTTCATCGAGGCCGGTCAGCACGAGGACGGGTCCTTTTCGCTCAACCTCAAGCTCCGGCGACCCTACTGAAACCATGAAGTTGATTTCCCCCCTCCGGCGATCGTCAAGGCTGCTCCCGGGCGCGCTGCTGGCAGCGATTTTGGTGTCGGCTGCGGCAGCGCCGGCCGTCGCCGACGAACCGCCGCTGGTCACCAGCGTTCGGGTCGAAGCCACGGGCCCGATCGACGCGGCGGCCGTGGCCGAGGTTCTCGAGATCCGGGTAGGTTCGCCCCTCGACAGGCGGCGGCTGCGCGAAGTCATCACCTCCGTCTATGCCGGCGGCGAAGTGGAAAGTCTGCGCGTGGAAGGCACCGAAACAGCCGACGGCATCGCGATCCTGGTGCGGCTCAGCTACCGATCGACGATCTCGGACGTGAAGGTCCGCGTGGACAAACCGGTCCTCCGCATCTGGATCCGCCGCTGGCTGCAGCTCGAGCCCGGCGATCCGGTGACCGCCGCCGGCATCGAAATCGCCCGGCGGCGGGTCGAACGTCGGTTGTTCGACCGCGGCTTTGCCGACGCCACGGTCGAGGCCTACCTCGATTACAACCGCAAGTCGAACACGGTGGCGATCGAGTTCGACGTCACCCAGGGGACCCGACAGGTCCTGGAGAAGGTGACCCTGGAGGGGCTGGACACCGAGGAGCGTGCAGCTGCGGTTCAGCCCAAAGTCAAGAGCGGGGCCCGGCTCACTTCGCGGTTCGAAGAACGGGTGCGGACCCGCACCGAAGCCAACCTCCGCACCATGGGTTTCTGGGAAGCCGAGGTCCTGGACGTCACCCGGCTGGCCGACGGCCCCGCGGTCGACCTCGTGCTCCGGGTCGAACCTGGGCCGATGTACCGGCTCGAGCTGGAAACCCCACCGGAGAGCGAGAAGATCGCAGCCGGCGCTTTCCCCGACCCGGTCGCCGGCGATCTCCACCCCGCCCAGACCGATGCTCTCGCCGACCAGGTCCGCGAGCAGCTCCAGGAGTCCGGCCACCTGCTCGCCGATGTTCGGGCGAATCTCCTCGAAGAGAGCGAGGAAATGGTGCTCCGGCTCGAGGTCCACCCCGGCCCCAAGCTGCGAGTCGAGGCGGTGGAGTTTCCGGGGGCCGACAGCCTGGGCGCCGGCGCACTCGGGAACGTAGTCACGGTCCGCAAAGGAAAAACCGGAGGACGGTTCAACCAGCGCATCAGCGACGCAACGCTCGCGGCCGACCGGACCGCGATCGTGGAGCTCTACCACCTCGAGGGTTTTCCGTACGTCGAAGTCGGCACGCCGCGGTGGGTACTCACGGAGAACGGGAACGCGGTCACGGTCGAGTTCCCGATCACCGAGGGCGAGCGTTGGATCGTCGACGAGGTTCGGATCGAGGGACTGCCGGTCGAGACGGCTGCCGAGCTCGAGTCGCGGCCGCTCGGACTCGCCGACGGTTCCCCGTGGAGCCCGGGCGCCGTCAACAGGGCCCAGCGCCGGCTCCAGGAGGCCCTCGCCGATACCGGCTACCCGGACGGGCAGGTGACGACGGAGGTCGACACCTCGCAGCCCGGCAAGGCCCGGGTCGTCTTCCAGGTCGATCCCCACACCTTCGTGCGCGTCGGCGACGTCATCATCGCCGGTCTGCTCCACACCCGCGAGCAGCTGGTTGCAAGCGTGGTGGAGCGAGCCGGGGTCGTGACCGGGGAGCCGCTGTCGCGCCGCCGGATTCTCGCCGCCCAGCGGGGCCTGTACGAGCTCGGCCTGTTCCGAAAGGTTGAGGTGGCTCCAATGCCCGGCCACGAGCACCGAGCGGAACGGAACATCGTCGTCCGGTGCGAGGAAGGCGAGCAGAGGTCCTACCTCTTCGGCATCGGCTACTCAACCGTGGACGCTGCGCGGTTGATCCTCGGTTGGACCCACCTCAACCTGCTCGGCCGCGCCTACGTTTTTTCCGCCGAGGTCTCGTTGTCGCAGAGCCAGCAGCAGTACTCATTGTCGCTGCGCAAGCGGCGGCTCTTCGGGCTGCCGGTGCCGGGCCACCTCGCGATCTACAGAACCGATGAAACGCTCGCCGACCGGGATCTCCTCCGCCGCGGTCTGTGGATCGACTTCGGCGACCACCTCAAACGACCGCTCCGGCCGTGGTTCCGGTACGAGTACGAGATCATCCAAGCGGAGAATCTGCCGGTGGTCCCACAACCGCAGCTCCCATCCGAGCTGCAGGAATCGAAGGTCGCGTCGATCACGCCGAGCATCGAATGGGACACCCGCGACAACCCGTTGGCGCCGGAAAAGGGAATTTTCGCTTCGGCGTCGGCGCAGTATGCCTTCCCCGCCTTTCTCGCCGACGAGCACTTCCTCAAGGTCCAGGTCGGGGCCACGGTCTACAAACCCTTCTGGAGAGGCTTCACGGCTGTCGGTCTGCGCCTCGGGGTGATCGAGCCGTTCTCCAACGCGCCCGACATCCCCCAAAACCTGCAGATCCCCTTCGCCTACCGTTTCTTCGCCGGCGGCCGGACCACTCACCGGGCCTTCAACACCGACAACCTCGGCATTCCAGGACAGACCGTTGTCGATGGCAACCCGCTGGGCGGCAACGCGCTCATTCTGCTGAACCTCCAATACCGCCGCCACATCGCCGGTGAGTTCTTCGCGGAGGTCTTCGTCGATGCGGGCAACATCTGGGCCTCCCCTTCGCAGATCGCCCTCGGCGACATCCGGTGGGGGCCGGGTCTCGGCATCCAGTACCGGACTCCCGCCGGCCCGCTACGCGCCGAGTACGCCTGGAAGCTCAATCCTCAGCCCGGTGAGTCGAGCGGCCAGTTCTTCGTCAGCTTCGGCGTACCGTTCTGACCGCAATTCTCGGGGCCGAAGCCCCGAGAATTACAGATGGTAGGATACCTGTCCTGATGGCCCACTCTCTGATTCCATGGCTATTGCTGGCCGGCGGCATCCTCGGCCTCGCGGTCGGCGCCAACTGGCTGGTGGACGGCGCCTCGCGGCTCGCCCTGCGGTTCGGTATTTCGCCGATGGTGGTGGGGCTGACCGTGGTGGGGTTCGGCACCTCGATGCCGGAGTTCTCAGTCTCGGTGTTGGCCGCCGCTCGCGGCAGCTCGGACCTCAGCCTCGGCAACGCAGTTGGCTCCAACATCATGAACCTGCTGCTGGTGCTCGGCGTGGCGGCGGTGGTGGTTCCGATCCACGTTATCGGCGCCCGCAAGGTGCTGGTCCGCGACCTCGTCTTCGGTCTGGTTCCCGCCGCGATCCTGCTCGCCATGGCGAGGGATGGGAACATCTCACGCACCACCGCTGGGCTGCTGTTGGCGGTCTTCGCGGCCTTTCTCTGGATGGCGCTGACACAGACGAGGAAGGCAGACGCGACCGCTACGGTTGTCACGGGTTCGCCGCTTCGCCATCTCGCCATCACCGCCGTTGGGATCGCGGTGCTGGTCGGCGGTTCGGAGATGCTGGTCACCGGCGGTGTCGAGCTCGCTCGCCGGTTCAACGTCTCCGAAGCGGTCATCGGGCTCACCCTGGTCGCCTTCGGCACCTCACTGCCCGAGCTCGCGACCTCGGTGACCGCCGTTCTCAAGGGTCAGTCCGAGATCGGCGTCGGCAACGTGCTCGGTTCCAACGTCTTCAACCTCGGCATGGTGGTGGGCACGGCCTTTCTCATCCACCCCGGTTCCGTCTCCACCTTCGTCGTCTCCCAGGACATCCCGATCCTCATCGCCTCCACTATCGTGGTCGGTCTGATCGTGCTGCGCGACGGCCGCATCAGCCGCGCCGAAGGCGCGCTGATGCTCAGTATCTTCACCGCTTACCTGGTCTTTATCGGGATCCGCGGCAGCTGAGCGGGAAATTTCGGATTTCGGATTTCGGAAACCCCTTCCGCCCTCCCCCAGCTGAATGTCATCCAAACCGAACACGAGGAACTACCTTCCCCCTCCTGTCATCCCGACCGAGGAAGCGATGCCACTTCACTCCCTCCTGTCATCCCGACCGAGGGAGCGATGCCACTTCACTCCCTCCTGTCATCCCGACCGAGGGAGCGATGCCACTTCACTCCCCTGTCATCCCGACCGAGGGAGCGATGCCACTTCACTCCCCTGTCATCCCGACCGAGGGAGCAAAGCGACCGAGCGGAGGGATCTGGGGGCGGCTCCCGGAACGCCGTTGCCTGGAGCCCCCACCCAGATCCCTCGACTCGCTGCGCTCGCTCGGGATGACAGGTCGAGAGACCTGGTTCACTGTCCAAAAAACCCCGAGTGCCATGCCGCACACCCGGCTGAAGGCCCAATTGTCATCATATGTCGTGTTGGCCTCAACGAGGCTCCGAAAAGCTCGGGAGGAGGTGTATTTGGGTGGGTGGAAAATCCGAAATCCGAAATCCGAAATCCGAAATTCAGCCTTTGTAAATCTGCTGCCGCCGCAGTTCCTTGAGCCGGTCGCGGAGCCGTGCAGCTTCCTCGAACTCGAGGGATTTGGCGGCCGCCCGCATGCGTTTTTCGAGCTCGGTGATGAGTTTGCTGAGAGAGACGCCGTCCTCCGGCATCCCGGTGTCGTCGTCGGCCACCCGCATCAGCCTCGCCCCGGGGCCGTAGTAGTCGAGTTCGCCCATGGCCAGGAGCGGGCTCGCCACGTCTTTGATGATGGACCGCGGCTCGATCCCGTGTTCGGCGTTGTACTGGGCCTGCGTGGCGCGCCGGCGCCTGGTCTCTGATAGCGCCCGCTGCATCGAGCCGGTCTCGCGGTCGGCGTAGAGAATGGCCTTGCCCTCCAGATTTCTCGCTGCACGGCCGATGGTCTGGATCAATGAGGTTTCGGAGCGGAGAAAGCCCTCCTGGTCGGCGTCGAGAATCGCCACCAGCGACACCTCGGGGAGATCGAGACCCTCCCGGAGGAGGTTGATCCCCACCAGGACATCGAACTCCCCCCTGCGCAGATCGGCGAGGATCGCCGACCGCTCGAGGGTCTTGATCTCCGAGTGCAGATAGCGGACCCGCACGTCGACCTCGGCCAGATAGGAGCTGAGGTCCTCGGCCATGCGTTTGGTCAGGGTGGTGACGAGCACCCGCTCGCCGCGCGCCACGACCTCCCGGATCTCGGCCAGCAGATCGTCCACCTGGTGGGCCGCCGGCCGCACCTCGACCTGTGGGTCGAGCAAACCGGTGGGCCGGATCAACTGTTCCACGACCTCGCCCTCGCTGTGTGCGAACTCGTAGGGCCCGGGAGTCGCCGACACGAAGACCACCTGGTGGATGCGTTGCTCGAACTCCTCGAACATCAAGGGCCGGTTGTCGAGCGCCGACGGCAGGCGGAAACCGAAATCCACCAGCGTCTGTTTGCGCGAGCGGTCGCCGTGGAACATCCCGCCCACCTGCGGCACCGTGACGTGCGACTCGTCGATGATGCACAGGAAGTCCGACGGAAAATAGTCGAGCAGGGTCGGCGGCGGCTCGCCCGCCAGACGCCCCGTGAGGTGGCGAGAGTAGTTCTCGATGCCCGAGCAGTAGCCGAGCTCGGTCAACATCTCGAGGTCGAAGTTGGCGCGCTGTGCGAGCCGCTGCGCCTCGAGCAGCTTGTCCTGGGCGTTGAGCTCGATCAGCCGCTCGTCGAGCTCGACACGGATGCCGTCGATCGCCTTGAGCAGTTGCGAGCGCGGTGTCACGTAGTGGGTTCGCGGGTAGACCGGGAGCCGCTCCAGCTCCTCCACCACCGCGCCGCGCACCGGGTCGATTCGCTCGATCTTCTCCACCCGGTCGCCCCAGAACGAGATCCGCACCGCAGTGTCGTCGTAGGGTGGGTAGATCTCCAGCGTGTCGCCGCGCAGACGGAAGGATCCCGGTGAGAGATCGAGGTGGGTGCGCTCGTACTGCATCTTGGCGAGCTGGCGGAGGATGTCGTCGAGCGGCTCCTCCTGGTCCTTTTCGAACAGCTGCAGCATGCCGAAGTAGGCCTCGGGCGAACCGAGACCGTAGATGCAGCTCACCGACGCCACGATCAGCACGTCGCGGCGTTCGAAGAGCGACCGCGTGGCCGACAGGCGCATGCGGTCGATCTCCTCGTTGATGGAAGTCTCCTTCTCGATGAAGGTGTCGCTGGTGGGGACGTAGGCCTCGGGCTGGTAGTAGTCGTAGTAGGAGACGAAGTACTCGACCGCGTTGTCGGGGAAGAAGGCCCTGAACTCCTGGTAGAGCTGCGCCGCCAGGGTCTTGTTGTGGCTGAGCACCAGGGTCGGCCGATTGGTCGCCTCGATCACCTTCGCCATGGTGAAGGTCTTGCCCGAACCGGTGACGCCGAGCAGGGTCTGAAAGGCAACCCCTCCATCTACACCCTCCACCAACCTCTCGATCGCCTGCACCTGGTCGCCAGCAGGCTGGAAGGGGGTTTTGAGGACGAAGCGGGAGGCCGTCATACGATTTCGGATTTCGGATTTCGGATTTCGGAATTCCCATCCACCCTCCCCCAGCTCAGGAGGCTTCGCGGCGTGGTCGAGTGACATATCGGCTGCACAGTCATCCTCGAGGCAGCTGATCGAAGGGGGTGGGAGGGCGGCAATCCGAAATCCGAAATCCGAAATCCGAAATCCAAGCTGTAAGGGTGGTATCCCCGACTCCTCGATCACCCGCTCGATATAGACGTTGAGCCCTCCGACCTCGTCGACCGTGAGGTGACCGTCCCTGAATACCGCCCGCACCCGCGTCATGAACTCGCCCATCAACGGGTAGGGGTCGTCGCACGCTTCGAGGAGGGCCCGAAAACGATCGAGGTTCTTCATGATGCGCTGCCGCTCGGCCGGCGGCAGATCGAAGGGCAGGTTCTGCACCACCGCCTGGCGGCCCTGGTCGATGGTCACCCACACGCCGCGGCGCAGGACCGACAGACCGACAAGGAGGATCGCGACCAGACCCGCCACTGCGACGATCATGAGGTAGATGCGGGCGCGGGGCCCACAACCCGAGCCGCTGCGCCACGCCTCGTTGCCGGTCGAAGGCGGGACCACGAAGACACCGGGCGGCGGAGTATTCGCCGGTGCAGGCCTGACTGGTTCGGGAGCCTCGGGCGCACCATCCATGTCGTCTCGGGGGCTGTGATCGTCCATCGCAACATTGTAAACGCCCCACATATCCGTGGAATTTCGGATTTCGGATTTCGGATTTCGGATTTTCCGCGCACCCACCCGGCACGCGGGACGCGTACCCCACCAACGGCGTCCCCTTGTGGGGCAGCCGTCCCGGCTGCCGGTCGGTTGCCACCATCCACGGTCACATGCCTTTATCCGGTAGAATCGACCCCCACGGAGGCACGCCATGAATCGACTGCTCGCCCGCGATCAGGCCGCCCTGCTGGTGATCGACGTCCAGGATCGGATCAACGCCGTCATGGCCGACCAGGGCCACCTGCCGCGGATAGAGGCCCTGGTCGAGGCCTGCAAGAACCTCGGGGTGCCGGTCGTCGGCAGCGAACAGTACCCCCGGGGGCTCGGCCCGACGGTCGGTTCGCTGGCCGCCGCCCTCGGCAGCACCCCCGCCGGCAAGCTCAGCTTTTCCTGCTTCCGTGACAAGGACCTCCGAGTCGAACTCGAGTCCACCCAGAAATCGCAATTCCTGGTTACCGGCATCGAGACCCACGTCTGCGTCGCGCAGACCGTGCTCGACCTGCTCGCCGCCGGATTCCAGGTCCACGTTCCCCACGACGCCATCAACTCCCGCCGATCGGCCGACAAGATCTGGGCCCTCCGCCGCATGGCCCGCGCCGGCGCCGTCATTACCTCTACTGAATCGGCCCTCTTCGAGCTCGTCGAGCGCTGCGACACCGCCGACTTCAAGATGGTGGCAAAGCTCGTCAAACGGATACCGGTTTGAGTTCTCAATTTTGAATTCCCGGCCGCCCTCCCACCAACTCAGTTGAGCTGGGGACGGCCGGAAGGACGTTCAAAATTCAAAATCGAGAATTTTCGGTGGCTCAGTACCGCAACAACGCTGCGATGTCGCCTTGCTTGGCGAGGGCGGTCCTCGCCGGGCCGTCGACGACTTCGACGCGGCCTCCCATCTCGAGGACTGATTGGCTGAGGCGATCGATGGGTTGCGACATGGGTTTGACCTCGCCGCCGCAGTAGACGCAGGGACCGCGGGCGTGGGGCGAGTAGGCCGCGCAGTCGCCGCATTCGCCGGCGAGGGTGGTGAAGTCCTTGTTGTAGGCCAGGGTCCAGACGCGGCCCTGGTTGACGGCGTCGAGAACGGCGGCGAACCCGGCCACCGCCTTGCCGCGGTCGTGGAGCTCGGCCAGCACCGCCTCGACCAGGGAGGACTCCTGGTCCCGCTCCATCCGTTCCTGGAGCTTGAGGATGCCTTCGAGCACATCCTTGGGAGTTGCGGTCATGGGCATGGCGATGGTGCGCACCAGCTTGCCCTTGAGGCGGCGGGGCAGCAGCCGCTCGAGCTGTGCGGTCGCCTTGGTGGAGCCGGCGATGATCAAACGGTCGAACGGAATCCGAAGCGACAGGTCGTGGAGCGCGTCGATCACTTTCTTGGTATGGAGCGTGACCTCCTCCTCGTGGCGGCGGTCGTGCCGTTTCTGCGACCGCATCTGATCGGCGCCGAGGGCCCGGGTGCGTTGGCCGGTGTCGGAAAAGAGGTCATCGTGCTCGGTGATCTCGCCCATGCTGACGGTGAAGATGCGGGCCCGCTGGGTGCTGGTGAGGACGACGCCGTAACGCTCGTGTTCGTCCATCGCCTCGACGACCGGGCGCAGGAAGGCGCCCCGGCGCCAATAGGCGAGAGCCGCCATCGGCACACTCAGCTCGTGGAGCTCGGCTGTCCGCGAGGGCAGGTGGACCACCACCAGGGCGGACTGGCCGTGCGGTTTTGTTTTCTTGACCAGGTCGAGCGCGCGGCGGGCCGAGTCGGCGAGCTTGCGGTCCGGCCCGTGCTCGGCCTTGAGGTTCTTGAGCAGGGCGTCTGCCTGGACCACGAAGCCGCGCCTGCGGTTGGCCTGTTTGTTCTGATCGATGTCCACGTACAGGGTGAGGGTCAGACCCTCCTCCTGCGTCAGAGTGTGCAAGCGACTCAGGACGCCTCGACCGAGCATGGTCACCTCCTGTTGGTTAGTCTGCCTTTTATGATACCCCAGCCTTTTTCTGGAGTCGCGCCGCGCGGCACGACTCCAGAAAAAGGAGAAGAAAAACCTCACGGCGAGGGGTTACACTCACCAGGCGGGAGGGTGGATGAAGGAACTCGATGTACGCTCGCTGGCCTGCCCGGGGCCGGTGCTCAAACTGCGCGACCTGCTCGATGCCGGCGAACGCGCGATCATCTTGCACGTGGCCGACGAGCTCAGCCGCTCGAACGTGACCCGGTTCGCGACCTCGCGAGGCGCAAAGGTGGCGGCAGAAGCGCCCGGCGACGGCTCGTTCGTCGTCACCATCACCGCCGGAGACGATGCCGCCACGGCGCGGCTCGGCGAAGAGGAACTGCTGGCGTGCGAGGTCCCCGGAGCCGCGCCCTCGTCCGGACCGCGGGTGGTCCAGATCACCGCCGCCACCATGGGAACGGGTGATGACGAGCTCGGCGCCCTGTTGATGCGGTCGTTCCTCAAAACCCAGGCCCAGCTCGACCGCAGACCGGACGCCGTTCTCTTCTACAACGACGGCGTCAAGCTGTGCTGCGAGGGCTCGGTGCTGCTCGACGACCTCGTGGCCCTCGAGTCGGCGGGGGTCGAGATCATCGCGTGCGGCACCTGCCTCAACTTCTTCGAGCTCGCCGACCAGCTCCGGGTGGGACGGGTCACCGACATGCTGGAGATCGCGTCCCGCCTCGCCGACGCCGGCACGATCGTCCGCCCGTGAGCTCCATCCGCCCGATCTACCTCGACCACGGCGCCACCGCCTTCCCCAAGGCGCCCGGCGTTGCGGACGCCATGGTCCGCTTTCTGGCCGAAGCCTCGGGCAACCCGGGGCGCGGCGGCCACCGTCTGACGGTGGCGGCCTCGCGCACCGTCGAGGGCGCCCGCGAGGAGGTCGCGGCCCTGCTCGGCGGCGATCCCGAACGCACCCTGTTCGGATCAGGCGCCACCTTCTGGCTCAACACGGTTCTGAGCTCCCGCCTCGGGACCGGAGCTCGCGTCGTGGTGTCGGCCCTCGAGCACAACGCCGTCATGCGGCCGTTACGGTGGCTGGAAGCCCTCCGTGGAGTCCAGATCGCGGTGGTCGCCGGGTCCGGGTCTCACGGTGTGCCGACGGCCGCCGAGGTGGCGGCCCGGGTGGCGGAGAAAAAGACGGCCCTGGTGGTGCTGACCCACGCCTCCAACGTCACCGGGTCCGTACTGCCGGTGGCCGAGGTGGCGGCGGCGGTGGCGCCGGTCCCGGTGGTGGTGGACGCGGCACAGACCGCGGGCAGCCTGCGGATCGATTTTGCCGCTCTCGGGGCGGCCGCTCTCGTGTGCTCGGGACACAAGGGGCTCCTGGGGCCGCCCGGCATCGGTGTGATGCTGCTCGCCCCGGGGTTTGAAATCGAGCCGCTGGTGCGCGGCGGCACAGGCTCGAACTCGGACAGCGAAGTGATGCCCGAGCAGCTGCCCGACCGGCTCGAGGCTGGAACCCCCAACGGCGTCGGCGCCGCCGGTCTGGGAGGGGCCTGCGCGTGGTTGCGGAGGCACTCGGTCCAGGCCGTTCAGGACCATGCCAGGCGACTGCTCGGAAGGTTGGCGCCGGGCCTGGCCGAGACCGGCAAGGTGACACTGTACGGGTGGAACGGGGAAGCGCCGCACACCGGTGTGCTCTCGTTCAGGATCAACGGCATCGATTCGGGCGAGTTCGCGGCCAGCCTCGACCGCGAACACCGGATCTGCGTCCGCGCCGGTCTCCACTGCGCGCCCGCCGCCCACCGGCGACTGGGCACCTTCCCGGAAGGCACCATCCGGGCCGGGGTCGGGCCGTTCAACACCGAGGCGGATGTGGATGCGCTGGTGCAGGCCGTACGCTCGGCTGCCGCCTCGCGAATTTTGAATTTTGAATGATGAATTTTGAATTGTCTTTGAGAAGCCCTCGAGAGGCTGGGTCGATGGGAGGAAATCCGAAATCCGAAATCCGAAATCCGAAATTCTGCGAGAACAGACTTTGACCCCGCGGGATCTCCTTGTGGTGTTCGGTACGGTGCAGCGGGTGATGCGCGCCGAAAAAGCGGCCCGCGATGCAGGGCTCGACGTGGATGCGGTGCCGGCGCCGCGGTCGGTGAGTTCGCAGTGCGGGGTCGTGCTCGAGGTTCGCGCCCGTGATGCCGGGTCACTCACCGGTGTTCTGGACGCCATCGATCTCGCACCGCAGTCGGTGTTTCGACTGCGCGGTGAGAGCTGGGTGCCGAGCGCCCTTGACGCGGTCACGGCCGAGCACGAGGTCAAGTTGACCGCCGGTTCGGCCTACGGCGGTTGCGGCGCCAAGCTCTCCAAGGGCCTGCTCGCGAAGATCCTGTGCGGGCTGCCGCGGCTCGAGTCCGAGGATCTTCTGGTGGGCATCGAGTACGCCGACGACGCAGGCGTTGTGCGGGTGTCGCCGGGTATCGCGATCATCCACACCACCGATTTCTTTCCGCCCATGGTGGACGACCCCTACACCTTCGGCCGCATCGCCGCGGTCAACGCCCTGTCGGACGTGTGGGCCATGGGTGGCACCGTCCTCGCCGCCATGAACCTGGTCAGCTACCCGCTCTCCAGGCTCGGACGGCAAGCCTTGACCGAGATCCTGCGCGGCGGGCTGTCGGCCCTCGCGGAAGCGGGCGGCGTGCTGGCCGGCGGCCACACGATTGAGGGGCAGGAACTGCTCTACGGAATGGCGGTCACCGGCACCGTCCACCCCGACCGGATCTGGCGCAACGCGGGCGCTCTTCCCGGCGACGTGCTGGTGCTCACCAAACCCCTCGGCACCGGCGTCCTCACCACCGCGGCCAAGGCCGAGATGGTCGACCCAGCCCATCTCTCAACCGCCCTGCGCTGGATGGCGACCCTCAACCGCAAGGCGGCCGATGCGCTGCACGACTTCGCACCACATGCGGTCACCGACGTCACCGGTTTCGGGCTCGCCGGCCACGTGGCGGAAATGGCCGAGGCCTCAGGCGTCGCCGTCGAGATCGATCTCTCGGCGCTGCCGCTGCTGCCGGGAGCCCTCGAGGCCGCGGCCACCGGTCTGGTGCCGGCAGGCGCCGGCAAGAACCGCGACAGCGTGGCGGCCGTGCTCGAGGTCGAGGATGGCGCCGACGAGCTCCGGGTCGACCTCTGCCTCGATCCCCAGACTTCGGGCGGCCTGCTCGCCGCCGTGCTGCCCGAGCACGCCGAAAACCTCGTCCGCCGCCTTCCCGGAGCCGCCGTCGTCGGCCGAGTTGTCGATGGCAAATCCGGGGCGGTCCGGCTCGGAATCGGGCGACTCTGATGGTGGGCTGAAGCCCATCCTACAACTCCATGAAGTTCGATTCATCCCGTTTCGCGGAAGGCAGAACCGACGCGCCAAAGGCGCGTCGCCGGTGGGACGGCCGGCCGGAACGGATGCTTGCATCCGGAACGGACGGACGTCTCACCGGTGCCCGGCGATCCCTGATCGCCGGCAGTTCTGCCGCGCCGGTGAAGGACCTTTGCGTCTTTGCGTCTTTGTGTTTGATTCCGAGCCGGGTGGGCGGGGACTCTGTGTTGCCCTCTGTGCCTCTGTGTCTCCGTGGTTTAGCGGCCGCGCAGGTGCTGGAGGAGGATGCCCGTGGCGACGGCGACGTTGAGGGACTCGATGTCGTTGGCCAGCGGAATGGTCAGCTCACCATCAGCAAGGTCGCGGGCTTCATTGGAGAGGCCCACGCCTTCGGCGCCGAGCATGAGGACACAGGGTCGGACAGGCTCCCACCCTGCAACCGGACGGCCGTCCGAACCCGCCGCCCAGACCTCGCCGCCGACCGAGCGCACCCGCTCGACGGCCTTGATCGCAGAGATTCCACGTTCGATGGGTACGCGAAAAACGGCCCCCGAGGAACCGCGCACGGCGCTGGGACCGAAGGGATCGGTGCAGTCAGGGGAAAGCAGCACGGCTGCCGCGCCGAGCCCGGCTGCGGAGCGCACGATGGCGCCGAGGTTGCCCGGGTCCTGGACGCGATGCAGCCACAGGGCCACCCCACCGGTGGCAGCCCAGCGGAGCGGGCGAGGCTCCCCGGCCACCGCCAACAGACCCTGCGGCGTGCGGGTCGGGGCGATGTCAGCCAGCACCGAGTCCTCCAGTTCGTAGGATGAACCGGCGGCTTCGATCAACTCGGCCGTCTCGGGTGCGGCGGCGGCCTCCGGGCTCAGGTAGAGCTCGAGGATGGGCACCCCCCAGCGCACGAGATCCGAGGCGATGCGGCGCCCGTCAACGATCACTTCGCCCCCGCGACGGTGTTTGACCCGCCGCCGGAGGTCCTTCACTCGAGCTCCATGCCGCCCCAGACGTTCAATTTCAGGCGTCGTCATGCAGGGATCTAACCACGGCAATGGGAAAGAAGATAGAGGGCACATGGGCAGAGAGGAAAGGGAGCAGGGGAGCAGGTGTGCAAGCGAGGCGACCCACCCACCCGGCAGCCGGGACGGCTGCCCCACAAAGGCCCTCGTGCGGCGGAGGTGCCATTTTCAATAGTGTTGGACACACGATCATTCTCGCCGGTGGAGTGATTCGGGCCACCAATGTTGAGGGTGGCTCCTCTCGGGAAGGGCGTTTTGAAAGGCGGGTTCACTCGGTTCGCTGTGCGGCCGTCCCGTCCGCACGCGCAGGTGGGACGCCTGCGCCACAAAGACCTGTATTCAGCAATTCGCGCAGCGAATTGCCTTTAGTGGATATTTTCACAACCGTTTGAGATAATTTCTATTCCGTCGCGAAACGCGGCGGCAGAAGGGACGTGGCAACCATGAGCCTCTCCTTGATCGCCAAATCCATTGGCGAATCGGCAACTCTCAAGCTCAACGAAGTGGCCGCCATTCTCCGCGCGAAGGGCGACCCCGTGATCCACCTCGGCGGCGGCGAACCCAAGGGTAAGCCACCGATGGACGCGATCCTCGCGGCGAGCGCGCTCCTGAGTTCGGGCGAGGTGCGGTACACGCCACCGGACGGAATACCTGCTTTGAAACAGGCCATCATCCGCTACACCGAGGATTTCTACGGTTGGCGGCCGCAACCCGAGAACGTGATGGCGTCGGGCGGCGCCAAACAGGCCATCATGACGGCCCTGCACGCCATCCTCGACCCGCAGGAAGAGGTCATCTTCCCGGCGCCCTACTGGGTGTCGTACCCCGAGATGGTCAAACTGGTCGGGGCGGTGCCGGTGCCGGTCCTCCCCGAGGACGGCTCCTTCATCCCCCGCGTCCGGGACATCGAGCAGGTGATCGGCTCCTACACCAAGGCAGTGATCCTCAACAGCCCCAACAACCCCTCCGGAGCGGTCTACCCGGCGGAATTCGTCCAGGGCGTGGTGGAGCTGTGCGAGAAGCGCGGTCTGTGGCTGATCATGGACGACATCTACCACCGCTTGATCTTCGACGGGCGCAAGCCGATCAACGCCTATGAGTTCGCCAAGGACCGCACCGACAACTCCAAACTGATCATCATCAACGGGGTCTCCAAGCAGTACGCCATGACCGGTTTCCGCATCGGTTGGGCGGTCGGCAACACCCGCCTCATCGAAGTCATGACCAACATCCAGGGCCACGAGACCTCGGGCCCGTCGGCCGTACTCCAACACGCCGCGGTGGGCGCCATCAACGGCATCCAGTCGTCCGTGAGCAGCCTCTGCACGACGCTCGAGAACAACCGCAACGTCCTGGTCCAGGAACTCAGGGCGTTTGAAGGTGTGCGGTTGGAGGAGCCCGGCGGCACCTTCTACTCCTTCCCCGACTTCAGCCATTACAATAAGAGCTCGGTCGAGCTCTCGCAGTTCCTGCTCGACAAGGTGCAGGTGGTGACGGTGCCGGGTCGTGAGTTCGGCAAGGAGGGTCACCTGCGTCTGAGCTTCTGCGGCTCGATCAAGGAGATCACCGAGGGCATCGAGCGCATCAAGTGGGCGCTCGACCCCAACTCCCCCAACGAGCTCTACATCGGTGAGCGCAAGCTGGTGAGGGACTGGTCATGAGCAAGTACCTGAAATTCAAAACGCCCGCCACCGACCAGGCGGGAGACCTCAAGAGCCGCTACGGGCTCAAGAACCACGGCCTGGTCCACATTGACCGCGTGTACTGGAACCTCCCCGAACCCGCCTTGTATGAAGAGGCCTCCTTCCGCCAGGAGGGGTTCATCGCCCACGGTGGCCCGTTCGTGGTCAACACCGGCAAGTGGTCGGCCCGCGCAGCCCAGGACAAGTACATCGTCCGCGAGAACTCAACCGAAGACAAGATCTGGTGGGGCGAGTACAACCGCCCCTACGCGCCCGAAAACTTCTCGTTGCTGCTGTCCCGCGTCCAGGCCTTTTTGCAGGACGAAGAGCTCTTCGTTCAGGACTGCTACGTGGGCGCCGACCCTGAATACAAGATGCCGATCCGGGTTATCGCGGAGTACGCCTGGCACTCGCTGTTCGCGCGCAACATGTTCATCCTGCCCAAGACCCAGGAGGAGTACCAGAACCACGTTCCCGAGTTCACTGTGATTGCGGCGCCTTCGTTCCGGGTCGATCCACGAATCGACGGCACCCGGTCGGAGACCGCGATCATCCTCAACTTCGCCGAGCGTCTCGCCCTGATCTGCAACTCGAGCTACGGCGGCGAGATCAAGAAGAGCATGTTCACGGTGATGAACTTTCTGCTGCCCCTGCAGGATGTCTTATCCATGCACTGCTCCGCCAACGTCGGCGACGACGGCGACGTGGCGCTCTTCTTCGGTCTCTCCGGGACCGGCAAGACAACCCTGTCGGCCGACCCCAAACGCCGGCTCATCGGCGACGACGAGCACGGCTGGTCGGACACCGGGGTCTTCAACTTCGAGGGCGGGTGCTACGCCAAGGTCATCCGCCTTTCAGCAGAACACGAACCCGAGATCTACGCCACCACCCGGCGCTTCGGCACCATCCTCGAAAACGTGGTTCAGGACCGCACCTCGCGCCGACTCGACCTCGACGACGACCGCTTCACAGAAAACACCCGCGCCGCCTACCCCCTCGATTTCATCCCCAACGTGGTCCCCGAGGGGGTGGTCCCATCGCACCCGAAGAACGTCATCCTCCTGACCTGCGACGCCCAGGGGGTGCTGCCGCCGATCGCGCGGCTCGACCCCGAGCACGCGGTCTACCACTTCATCTCGGGTTACACCTCGAAGATCGCCGGTACCGAGATCGGTCTCGGCATCGAGCCCGAGATCGCCTTTTCAGCCTGCTTCGGGGCGCCCTTCATGGTCCACCACCCGTTCCAGTATGCGGACATGCTGCGGGCCAAGATGAAAAAACACGGCGCCACCTGCTGGCTGGTCAACACCGGTTGGGTGGGTGGCGGCTGGGGCGTTGGCAAGCGGATCTCCATCCGCCACACCCGAAACCTGCTCAATGCCGCCCTCGAGGGCGCGCTCGACTCCGTCGGGTACCGCAAGGACAGGCTCTTCGGTTTCGAGGTACCCCTGGCCTGCCCCGGGGTCCCCGAAGACGTCCTCGACCCGTCCAATTCGTGGGGCAACAAGGACGAGTACTGGAAGCGGTATGACGCGCTGGCCGCTCGCTACATCGAGAACTTCAAGCTCTACGCGACCGGCTGCCCGGCCGAAGTGCAGGCGGCGGGACCGAAACGGCTGAAAGACCTGAAATGAATTCGGAATTAGGAATTAGGAATTAGGAATTTCCACCCGCCCACCCCCCCGGCACGCGGGACGCGTGCCCCACAAAGGACCTCGTGCGGCGTTTGTGGGGCAGCCGTCCCGGCTGCCGGGCTGGTGGGAACGCCGTTCAGAAAGTCGGCCTACTCGGGAGGCTCGATATGGATCCGCGTCGTCCGGTAGGCGTCTGCTTTCTCAGCCGGACTCGCCACCCGTGATGCAGCACGCGCCTGCATCTTTCGGTACCACTCTTCGTTCGGCTCCCGCGGCGCGTAGGACAGATAGAGAGCGACCCAGCACCCGGCAGCAGCAAGTGAAGCCACCGCCAGCACCGGCGTCGCCGGGACCCCCTCCACGACCAGCGGCAATGCGAGCAACACGAGACCCGGCACGCCCCAAACCAGCATCGGAAGGACGGATCGCAAAGGCCGCCTCAACGTGGCGCCGAAACCACGAAGCCAGGCCACCAGGGCCGACCGCCGCCCGGACTCGCCGAGCAGCCACCCGCCGCGCAGCGTCGCGACCCAAAACACCGCGAGGGCGATCAACGAGAAGACCACGGCCGCCAGAAGCAGGAGCCCCGCGCGTCTCGCGGTGGTCTCGGGCCCGCCGTCGTGCACCGCGTCGGCAACCGGCAGCCACACGGCGGCAAGGGTCGCGGCCGTTACCACGGCGTGGACCGCCGCAAGCCGAGCGTAGCGCCACCACCAGACCACACCGTGGCCGAGGATCTCGGACAGGCGCACCCGCGCCGCACCCGCACCCAACCACCAGCGGACCGTCCCGGCGTGCCACAGGATCGACCAGGCGACGAGCGTGACGCAGCCGAGGATCAATGCGATGGCCAGCGGGACGGCGATCGGCCGCAGGAACTCGAAGAGGATCAACAGGCCGTCGTCCGGCGCCGGACCGCCTTCGGGGAGGTTGGCGCGGGCGCGGCCGGTAGCGAAATCCACCATCAGCTGCGCCGGCAGAAAGACGGCTATGGACACCAGCCACGCCGCCAGCACAAGTTTGTGCAGCCGCAAGGCGAGGCGGAAGCCGGCGGTGGCAGACGGGTGCTCAGTCATCTCAACTGAACCTCAAAAAAATCTGGTCAACCAGACCGATGACCTCGCGCACCCACCACAGCGGGGACTCGGTGCCGGCCGGGCTGTCTCGCCAGTAGTTATCGGCGCGCCGAATCTCCAGCGCCCACACCCCGTCGGGGTCGACGACCACCTGTTCGAGCCGGCGGTCGCCGTCGAATCGCCACCGCACCCAGCGCTCGTCGCCGTCCCACCGGCGCCGCTCGGTGGCGCCGTCGTCCCAGGTCAACTCCACCTCGACCGGTCCGATGAAGTCGCCGCGGCGCACCAGATCCACCTCGACCAGCCATGGTCCACCGTCGTCCCCGCCATCGTCGTCGGAGTCCGACTCGAAGGAGCTTTCGCGCTCCCGCCACCCGGCGCCGTCCCACACAAAACCGTCGACCGCCTCCGGTCGCCGGTGGCGCACATCGAGCACGCCCCAGTCGGGAGTGGCATCGGCGTAGATGGCCTGGTCGAAAAACCCCGCGAGATCGATCCCTCCGGCTTCACCGAGGGTGTTCACGAAATCGTGCCCGGTGGGGTGCTGAAAGGAGAACCGCTCCACGTAGGCGCGCAGACCGCGTGCCATGGCATCGGACCCGATGAGCCCTTCCGCCGTCCGCAAGACCACCGCAGTCTTGCCGTACGAGGCCAGAAAGTACATCCAACGGTTGCGATAATCCCAGGAGTTTTTGGCGATGGTCAGAGGCACCGTTTGGATCGCGAGACTCAACCGTTCGCCGCCCCAGGGAGGGTAGGCCCGGATCTCAGGAACCAACCGGTCCTCGAGGATGTCGCTCATGCAGGAAATCTCCGCATAGCTGTTGACGCCCTCGTCGAGCCACGCTTCTTCAAACTCGTTCGAGGCCAGCATCCCCTGGAAGTACTGGTGGCCGAACTCGTGGACCGTCACGACCTCGATGTCGGATGACCAGGAGAACGGCGGAAACTCGTCGAGCCGGTCAGCGCCGGTGGTGATGAGCGTTGGGTACTCCATTCCACCGGCTTCTTCGGCCCCTTGCGGCGGCGATACGATCGTCAGCTGGGGATAGGGAAAGACGCCGAGATGCAGACCGAACCAGGCCACGGACAGGCGCGCCGCACGCACCATTCGCGGCACTAAACGGTGCTGAACCACCGGCACCAGGAGGCGGATGTGCATCGGCGGCAGCTCGAGCTCGGCGGCGCTCAGTCCGAGCCGCGCCCTGGCTTTTGCCAGCCAGGCCGTGGGGACGTCTCGGCCGGGCTCGAAATCGGCCTCCACCACCTCCATGAGGTCCGGCGGCGCCGTGCACCAGGCGAAGTCGTGGACCCGTTCGGCGCGGTAGACCACAGTCTGCCGACCGCCGTCGACAGGGGTATTCGACACCTCGATGCCGGAGGCGCCGAGAACCCAGTCTTCGGGAATCGTCATGGCCACGCGGTAGGAGCCGAAATCGGCAAAGAACTCGGAGGAGGCGTGAAACTGATGACTGTTCCAGCCGGCGGCGCCCTCGAAAACAGCGAGCTTCGGGAACCACTGCCCCACCATGTGGAAATCGCCGACGAACCCCGTGCGGGCGATGATCCACGGCAGCTGGGCCTCAAAGTGGATCTCGAGCTCCACCGAGGACCCCGGCGGGACCTCCCGCGGCAGCGGGATGCGGACGACTGTGAAATCCTCGGGGTTGCCGTCATCCGGCCGCACGAACTCCATCACCGGCAGGAGGTCGTCACCTTCGGCTGTGACCAGGCGGTCGATTCGGGTCCATCCCCAGTCTCCCACACCCTCGACCCGGTTTCTCAACGAGCTCCACCCGAGCTCGCGCATGAAGGTGGTCTGCGAACCAGAAAATGCGTTGAGATACAGGTGGAGGTAGACCTCGTCGGTGGGCGTGTCCGTCGGGTTGGTCCAGCGAATCTTTTCGGTGGCGTCGAGACGATGGTTGGCGGGGTCGAGCTCGACCTCGATCTCGTAGTCGGCCACCCCGGCCCAGGCGGGCACGGCACAGAGAATCAGAGCAGCTGCAAAAAGGCGCCAACCCAGACCATGCGGCACGCGAATAACCACCACGGAAGTGTACCTGAGGCTGGCTATCACCGCGTCGAGGCGCTACATTGGTTGACGGAGAAAAGCATGCGACATGTTCTCATTATTCTGATGATCGGGTGTTCCACAGCGGCCGGCGCCGGAGACGTGTCCTTCTCCCTCAACTTCAACAACATCCCGACCACCGGACGGCTCGATCCGCTGACCGAGGCCCGCCTGGCGCACTGGAACGACCCCATGAACCGGCTGCTTTACCACTTCAACCAGCAGCAGGCGTGGATCATGCGCGGAACCATGCCCGGTGGAGAGCGGTCCAGCGGTTTGGCGGTGGCGGTCAAGGCGCAGGACGGACTTCCGCTCAAGTTGCTCGCCATGAGCATGCAGTCCGGGTTGATCGCGGCGCAGCAGGACGTGGCTCAGGTGAGGTGGCCGTGGATCGACGATGAGACCCTGGCAGCCCTGCCGCTCGAGCAGCAACTCTCGATCGATCTCGGGCGCCGCCTGGTTCCGCAGTAGGCTGATCAGAGCAGTTCTTTGAGGTTCTTCGAGGCCTTGAATCGAACACTCTTCGAAGCCGAGATCTCGATCTTCTCTCCGGTCGCCGGGTTGCGGCCCGTCCGTGCCGGCCTTTCGGAAATTTGAAAGGTCCCGAAGTTGGGCACGGTGATCTTGTCGCCGCCGGCCAGTCCCTCGCCCATGAGTTCGAAGAGCAGGTCGTAGGTCATCGCCACCTGGGTTTTCGGGTAGCCCGTGAGTTCAGCGACCCGGTCCACGACTTCCGCCTTGCCTGCCATGATGTTCCCTCCGCTCTCGCTGCGACCCGAACTCGCGCAGCTCACCATCTCATTGCTGTGATCGGCATCAGAAGGCTAGCGCGGCCCGTCACCACCGGTCAAGATGAAGGTTGAAATGAATCGGCCGGTTTTCGCTGTTACCCTAGCCATCATGAAGACCCACTGTTTCATCGCGTTCCTGGCAGCCGCAACGCTGATCTTCGGCGCCTCCGCCGGGTCGGCGGAGGGAGGTTCCGACATGATTGCCGTAGGCGAAGTATTCGTCGATTTCGAACTCCCCGCCCACGACGGGTCCACCGTCACGAGCAAAGATCTCATGGGCCACCCCTACCTGCTGTTCTTCTATCCCAAGGCCGACACCCCCGGTTGAACGCTGGAGGCCAACCAGCTGCGTGACAGCTGGGAAGAACTCCAGGCGCTGGGCATCGAGGTCTTCGGGGTTTCGTACGACACCCCGGAGGCGAACCGGAAGTTCGCCGACAAAAACGGGCTGCCGTTCCTGCTCCTCTCGGACAGAGACCACACACTGGCGAAATCGGTCGGCGCGTCACGGGCCCTCCTGCCGATGGCCAAACGCGTTTCGTACCTGGTCGGCGGAGACGGCACTGTCCTGATCGCCTATCCCGACGTCGATCCCAAAACCCACGCCGCAGAAGTGTTGAACGACTATCGCGCTCTGTTGGCTACCGGGAAGTAGTCGATCGCAAGTCGAAGGGGAGAAAGGGAGCAGGGGTGAAAGGGAGGCCTTTCACAGTTCTGGTGGGCCCCTTCCCCCTTTCTCCCTTTCTCCCTTGCAGACGAAACCGGGGCCTTTCGGCCCCGGTTGAAGTCGGCTCGAGATTTGGTTCAGCTCGCGGGCTGGTACATGTGGACGTCGCGCTGCGGGTACGGGATCGAGCAGCCGGCGCCTTCGAGGCCCTCTTTGAGCTTGCGCGTGAGGTCGAAACGGACGGCCCAGTAGTCCGCGGCGTTGACCCACGGACGCACCACGATATCGACCGAGGAGTCGCCGAGGTTGGACACCGCGATCTGCGGCTCCGGGTCCGCCAGCACACGGTCGTCAGCGGAGACGATCGAGCGGATGGTGTCGATGGCGGTCTGGATGTTGTCGTCGTACGAGATGCCCATCATCATGTCGATGCGCCGGGTTTCGTACCCGTTGTAGTTCGAGATGGTCGAACCATAGACCTGCGAGTTCGGCACCGTGATCTTGATGTTGTCGGGGCTTTTCAGGGTGGTGCTGAAGATACCGATCTCCATGACGGTGCCGGCGATGCCGCCCGCATCGACGTAGTCGCCCAGCTTGAACGGCCGGAAGAGCAGCAGCATCACACCCGAAGCGAAGTTGGCGAGGGTGCCCTGCATGGCGAGACCGACGGCGAGACCGGCGGCACCGAAGATCGCCACGACCGAGGTCGTTGCGATCCCGATCCGGTTGAGGACGGCGATCACCACGACAGCGAGCACCGCGTAGTAGACGAGCTTCGCGAGAAACGGCACCAGTGTGGCATCGACGTTGCCGCGTTCGAGGGCCTTGCGGGTCAGCTTGCGGGCCCAACCTGCAAAGACCCGGCCGACCGCCAGGATGACGATGGCTGAAACCACGTCGAGGTAGTGGTTGACCACCATGTTCCAGGCCGCGTCGATCAGTTGTTGCGTCTGTTCCACGAATAATCTCCCGGTTTCTTCTAGAACTTGAACACGACGGACGCCGTGGACGTGGTGTCGGTCTTGTCGGAGTCGCCGATCGGCTGGTTGCGGTGACGGATGTCATACCCGAAACGAAGCGCCATCCATGAGTTCACGTCCGCCTCGATGGCGGTGAACGAGGTCAGGCGCCAGTCGGTGGAGTTGTCGAAATTCGGCAGAAACACCAGCCGCTCGACGAGCTTCGATTTCTCGCCCAGCTTCAACTCCCAGGTGAGACCGAAGAGGCCACCCAGGTAGTCGATAGTCGCGTCGGGGTTGACCTGATCTTCCCAGGTGTAGGCAAGACCGCCGTCGAACGCCAACTTGTTTCGCTCACCGTCGATGGCGATGTAGGTCGCGCCCAACGAGGCCACCGTCTGCGAGTCGTACCCGGTGAATGGGTCCTTTGCCCATGCCAGCCCGCCAAAAGCCTCCCAGCGTTCGCTCAGTTTGCGTACTGCACGACCCGAGAAGAGGTAATTTTCGGCAGTAGTCGTACCGGAATCCTGAGCCTTGTTGCCCCGGGCCACAAAAAGGAGCCCCCACGGTTCGGGCTTACGCTCGAGGGCAAAATTGAGCCCCACCGAACTCGTGTCGGAGTTGCCGGAGGTCGCGACCCACGACAGACCCAGCGAACCGACCCACGCCGGCGTCTTTTCCTCTTCCTCGGTGGTTTCCTCGGCCAAGAGCGGCATCGCACCGATGCCCAGGATGATCATGATGATTGCGATTGATTTCTTCATGGTCGTCGTTCCTCCTCTGTCCCTCAACGTTTCGCAGTGCCTGATATTCCGGGAGATTGGATATTCCGGCCCATTCAATGTCTGGGATCGCGCACAATCTAACAGAGACCGCAAGATATACAAGCTCGCGCGCGCATCTCTCCCGTGACGCTATACTCGGAGTGTGTCGACCCCACAACCGGGCGTAGGCGGTTCCGCGTGAGCGGGGGCCGGGTTTTCGTGGCGACGGAGATCGCGAGCCCGCGAGCTCGACTCGTGGCCGTGATCGGCGCCGTCGCGGCGGCGTCTGCTGTCGTTCTGCTGCAGTCGCTCATCGAGTGGCAGGGCAGCCGAACCGAGTACATCCTGCTTTCCGGGTTCAACGCTTTTCTGGCGTCTCTCGCGGCGTGGTTCTTCCACATCCGCTGGCGGCTTCTCGGCGACCCGTTCGACCGCCAGGTCCAGAACGTCTTTCTGCCGATCGCGTGCCACTTCGTCCT
Organism: Candidatus Sulfomarinibacteraceae bacterium; assembly: GCA_963741385.1. Taxonomy (GTDB): domain Bacteria; phylum Acidobacteriota; class Thermoanaerobaculia; order Thermoanaerobaculales; family Sulfomarinibacteraceae; genus Sulfomarinibacter. Next base: position 1,244,835 of record CAVUHO010000010.1, on the reverse strand, counting down.
CCTTCTCGTCCTCGAGCCATCGATCGAGTCCGAACCACTGCGCGATGCCCTGATCGTCCTTTCGTGGGTCATCACGCAGACCCTTGCCGCAGCGATCCTCATTTACACCTTCCGCGGAGGGCGCACCCTGGGTTCCGCCCGGCGCGCTCTTCGAACCACCGGGGCTGTCAGCCTGGCGTTGATCGTGTGGGCTGTCTTTCACTACCTTCGTTCCCACAACGTGGTGCTCGGCATCGGCCCCCTGGAGGCCGGGCTCGCCACGGTCTTCCTCCTCGCCGCAGTCGTACCGATGTTCGGCGGCGGGGATCAGCGGCAGCCGCGCGAGGTGTGGTTGGGCGCGGCGTTTCTTCTGACCTCCATCGCCCACATGGATCTCTCGTGGTCGCGCGAGCTCTACGACGGCCCGTTCATGTGGGGCCACGTGCTGCTCGGGCTCAGCCTGGCCACACCGACCATCGGCGCGGTCCTCGAAAACGTCACCCTGCTCGAGATGCAGACCGGGCTGTCGGACCGCCTCAAGCGGCTGCGCAGCCGGATGGAGATCCTCCTCGACTCACTGCCGGTCCTGGTGATCTCGGTGGACCGCGACCGCAACATCCGCTACGCGAATCTGGCCGCGAGCTCCCTGTTTTCAGTGCCGCACGGCACCGGAGTCGGAAACCACGGCAAGCTGTGGATGGAGCGCATTCACGACAACCACAGGCCTCAGGTCTACGCCGCCATTCCCGCCGTCCTCGAAGGGAAACACCAGGCGTGGAATGAGGTCATCAAGGTGGAAGACGACGAGGGTCGGATCCACTGGCTCAGCACCTTGATGCATCCGGTCGTGGACCCGGTGGTGAACGAGACCTTGATCCAGGTCATGGCCACCGACATCACTGATCTGTACATCGCCCGCCGCGCCGCCGAGGCGCGTCAAACGCGGTTGGCCTTCCTTTCAAATCTCGCCCAGACCCTGGCCGGCGAGGTCGAGGAGCAGTTCATCCTCGACCGCTTCCTCGACATGAGCCGTGAACTGCTGCCGCTGCGATCGGTTCTTTTGTACGGCCCCGTGTCGACCGGAAACGCTCTTCGGCTGGTCGCCGGGGCAGGACCCGGTGTCGAAGCCTTCGAGCGCGATCGGTTCCACACCATCAAACCGGGGGACCACCCCTGCTGGACGACGTTCAGCGAGGGCATCCCCCAGACCACCCTGGTCGGGACTGTCATGGCCGACGAGATCGCCGAGTGGTTGATCGCGAAGCACGACATCACCCACCTCAGCTACCTGCCGTTGGTTGCCGGCGGCCGCTCGCCCGGGGTCCTCCTTGCCACCTCGGCCATTCCCCTGGATCTGGCCGTGGACGACGTGGATCTCCTGACCCAGATCGGTTACCTTCTCGGCGGCGCCATTTCTCTTTCCCACCTGGTGCGGGAACTCGACGAACAGCGTTCGGTGGCCTTTGAAGCCTCGCGGCTGAAGTCCGAGTTCCTCGCCAACACCTCTCACGAGCTGCGGACGCCGCTGACCGCGATCCTCGGTTTTCTTCGCCTGATCATGGATGGGTCGGTCACGGACCCTGTCAAACAGAAGGAATTCCTCAAGATCGCACACGAAGCGGCGGAAAATCTCCTCAACATCATCAACGATGTTCTCGACCTCGCGAAAATCGAGGCCGGACGTCTGGAAATCCACTTCGCGCCGGTCCCGGCGCGCACCGTCCTCGAAGAGACCCGGACCCTCTTCAAACACCAGATGAAAAGCAAGGGCCTCAACTTTCACATCCTGGGTGCGGACTCCAAGCTGGTCATCTGGACCGACCCCGACCGCACATCACAGATTCTCACCAATCTGCTGTCGAACGCCATCAAGTTCACCAACCGCGGGGGCTCGATCACGCTGGACTGCCAGAGATCGGATCACGGGGTGCTGTTCACGGTGCAGGACACCGGCGTGGGGATTCCCAAAGACGAACTCCAGAAGATCTTTTCCTCCTTCTACCAGGTCGACGGATCGACGACCCGACAACAAGGAGGGACCGGTCTCGGTCTGACCATCTCCCGCCGGCTCGCCGAGCTGGTTGGCGGAACGCTCGAGCTCGAGAGCGAGGGCCCCGACCGCGGGGTGACCGCCAAGCTCGTTCTCGGTGAGTTCACCACCGACCACGAAGCCACGAATCCGGAGTTGCGGGTACCGACCTGACCCGTTCTTCTCAATCCAACCGCGATGGGTTAAGATCTCCGAACCTTGAACTGGTTCTGAGATAAGTATTGAAAATAGAACCTGATATCGACAACAGTAGATGCAAAAGGCTTGGCTCCTCGCCCAGAAACGATCGCTTCATAGCGCCGATCCTGCCATGTACACCGCTTTTGAAGGATGCCTCGGGCGGGGCGATTGGTGGCTTGACATACGTCTTAATTTCTGTATATTCCTAAATAGTTATGAAGTGATTGTTGATGGAGGCGGCGAATGAAAACCAACCTTCTTCCACTCGTGGTCGCCATGGCTGCGGCCGTCACGGCAGGCGCCCAGGACCTGACCCTCGACGAGGCGGTGGCGGCAGCTCTCGTCGGAAACCCGGAGGTCACGGCCGCGCGGGAACGCGCCGAAGCCGCTGCATCCCGGTTCGAGGGCAGCAAAAAGCACCGGATGCCGAAGATCGGCCTCAGCGAGAGCTTCGTCTACACCAATAACCCCGCTGAGGTCTTCGCGCTGACCCTCAATCAGGGCCGGTTCGACATGGAGGACTTCTTCCTTTCGGACCCGAACAGCCCCGAACCCCTCTCCACCTGGATCACCCGCGTCGACCTCGAACTGCCCATCTACACAGGCGGCGTCCTGTCGGCGCGGATCGGCCAGGCCGAATCCATGGCCACCGCCGAGGAACACACCCACGCCCAGGTCCGGCAAAAGGTCGCGTTCGAGACAATCACGTCGTACTACAACCTCGCCAAGGCGCGCGAGAACATGGCCCTGCTCGGCAAGGCCCGGTCCACCACCGCCGAGCACGTCAGAATCGCGGAACAATACGCCGCCCAGGGCATCATTCTCGACGCGGATGTCCTGCGGGCGAGGGTCTATCTTGCCGAGTTGGACGAGTACGTGGCCCAGGCCGAGGCCGGCGCCAGGCTCGCGCAGGCGGCGCTCAACTTTCAGATGGGCGCCAACCAGACAACCCTGCGGACTCTGGCCCCGCTGCCGCTGCAACCGGAAATCGGCGGCGACATCGAGAACTGGATCACCGCCGCGCTCGAGGAACGTGACGACCTCGTGGCGGCTCGCCTCAACCTCGAAGCTGGACGCCTCGAGGAGAAAGCCGCACGGCCGGGCTACTTCCCCAAGGTCGCGGTGGTCGGCCACTACGATCTCTACGACGACGCGATCTTCGGCTCGAACGGCAACTCCGGGTCGGTCATGGCAGTCGCCAAGATCGATCTCTGGGGCGGCGGCGCCGGCACCGCGGCACGCACGGCCGCGCGTCACGAAACGGCCTCCTTCGAAGCCGACATCCATCGCTTCGAGGAGGGCGTCCGGCTCGAGGTCCAGCAGGCATGGCTGGACCTGACAACCGCCAGGATTCGCCACGCGGCGGCAGTATCGGCCCTGGAGGCGGCTGCGGAGGGTTTGCGCGTCCGGGAGAATCGATTCAAGCAAGGTCTCGACAAGATGATCGACCTGCTCGACGCCGAGACCGCGCTCCGCGAGGCGGAGACCCGTGAGCTCGTCGCACGCTACGACACCGCCCTCGGCGCCCACCGGTTGAAGTATGTGTCCGGGGCGCCCGTCATCGAGAACATGGAGGGGAACTGATGAACACGCCAGCTCGTTTTTTGACTCTGATCCCGATGGTAGCTCTGACTGTGACGGTCGCGTGCGGCCACGACCAACCCGAACAGGCCGGCACGGCCCTCGTGCCGTTGCAGGTGCAGGTGACCGAAGTCGAACGCGTGAGCGCCCAGCGTCCGATCGAGGTTCGCGGCATTGTCCAACCCACGCGACAGGCGGAGATCTCAAGCCGGGCCATGGGACCCGTCGTGGCTCTCCACGTTCGCCCCGGGGATGTCGTGGGTAAGGACCAAACCCTGTTGGAGATCCAACCGCAGGCCTCGGAGGGACAACTCTCACAGGCCGAAGGGGCTCGCGCCCAGGCCTCGGCCGCACTCGCGCTGGCCGAACGGAATTTTCACCGTTTCGAAGCGCTGCATGCCGAGCACGCCGCTTCGGATCTCGAGCTCGACATGGCGCGCATGCAGTACGAACAGGCACGCGGCGCCGTCGAGCAGGCGGAGGGTGCGGTCCAGACCGCCGCCTCGATCTCCGACGACTCCAAGGTGAGGGCGCCGTTCGCCGCACGCGTCGTCGCCACCATGGTCGAGGTCGGTGATCTGGCGGCGCCCGGCCGCCCGCTTATCCAGGTCGAGGCGATCGGCGGACAACAGCTCTGGCTGGTGGTGCGGGAAGGCGACGTCTCACGAGTCGCGACGGGCGATGCCGTCAATGTGGAGATCGATTCCCGTCCGGACCTTGGCATCATCGGCGGCACGGTCGTCGAGGTCGTGCCGACTGCGGATCCCGCCACCCACACCTTCACCGTCAAGGTCGGGCTCGGCAAGGCCACGATCGCGTCGGGTTTGAGCGGGCGCGCGGTGATCACGGGTGACGTGACCGATCGCCTGGTCGTTCCGGCCAGCGCCGTGCACCGGCGCGGCGGTCTCGAACTGGTCGTGGTTCGCGCCGATGACGGCACCGCCCGCACCCGCGCCGTCACCACCGGCGCCGACCAGGGAGACGGCCTCATCGAAGTCCTCTCGGGGCTCAACGAGGGCGACATCGTTGCGGTCAACGCACCCGGACCGGTGGCTGACGGGACGACCCTGGAGGTCGAGCGATGAACGACGAACGGCTTTCTGGCAGCGCCCCTGAACCGCGCGACGGTGACGCCTCGCCGACTCCCAAGGAGCTCGAGCAGGCGCGGCGGGACGCGCTTCGCCTGAAGATGACCCGGCGCCCCCTCGGCGCCTCCGGCTCCATCGCCAAGGCGTTCCTCGAGTCGAAGCTGACGCCCCTGTTCGTGGTGTTTTCGCTCCTCCTCGGCGCGTTCGCCGTCCTCATCACACCGCGCGAGGAGGAGCCGCAGATCAAGGTACCCATGATCGACGTGATGGTCGGCTATCCGGGCGCCAGCGCCGAGGAGGTGGAGAACCGCGTCATCACACCCCTCGAGAAGTTGCTGTACGAGATCGAGAACGTCGACTTCATCTATTCGACCTCGCAGCCGTCCGGTGGGCTCATCATCGTCCGCTTCCTGGTCGGCAGCGATCCCGACCAGGCTGCGTCGCGGGTGCACGCCAAAATCCAGTCGGCGATGGACCTGATGCCGGAAGGCATGATGCCGCCGGTGGTCAAGCCGCGTTCGATCGACGATGTTCCGGTTGCCGCCTATACCCTGTGGAGCAAGACCGCTTCGCCGGCGGAGCTCCGGCAGGTGGGCGAAGAGCTCAAGGTCGAGCTGACCCGGCACCCCCGGGTGGCCCAGGTGTGGGTCCTCGGAGGGCAGCGCCGGGTGGTGCGGGTGGATTTCGACCGCGATCGTCTGGCTTCGTTCAACGTCTCGATCCTCCAGGCGTACCAGGCTCTGCGCGGAGTGAACTGGCGTTTGCCGGCGGGTAACGCGGTCAACCTCGACCGCGAGATCCAGGTGGACGTCGGAACGTTCCTCCGCGACGCGGACGAGATCGGCGACGTCGTGGTGGGCGTCTACGGCGGCCGTCCGGTCTATCTCAAGGACGTGGCTGCGGTCAGCGACGGCCCCGAGGAGCCGACCTCCTACGTGTGGATGGGCAGCGGGCCCGCAGCGCCCGAGAGCGGCATCGAGGAGGCAGACGTCGACACTCCGGCGGTGACGCTGGCGGTGGCCAAGAAGCCCGGCACCAACGCCGTGGTCCTCGTCGAGGAACTCGACCGCCTGATCGACTCGCTTGCGGGCCGGCTGATCCCCTCGAACATCACTATCACCAAGACCCGTGACTACGGCTTTACCGCCGATGAAAAGTCGAACGAGCTCATCAAGCACATGCTGATCGCCACCTTCGCGGTGGTGATTCTGATGGCCCTCGTGTTGGGCCGCCGTGAGGGCATCGTGGTGGCGGTGGCCGTCCCCGTCACCCTCGCCCTGACCATCGCGGCATCGTACTTCTTCGGTTACACCCTCAACCGGGTGACCCTCTTCGCGCTGATCTTCGCCATCGGCATCCTGGTCGACGACGCCATCGTGGTGGTGGAGAACATCCACCGCCACTACGAGCTCAAGTGGGCCAACCCACGGCTCGCCACCGTGTACGCGGTGGACGAGGTGGGCAATCCGACGATTCTCGCCACCTTCACGGTCATTGCCGCACTGATGCCTCTCGCCTTCGTGTCCGGACTGATGGGCCCATACATGCGACCGATCCCGGTCAACGCGTCGGCCGCGATGCTGTTCTCTCTGGTGGTGGCGTTCGTCATTTCGCCGTGGCTGACCTTCAAACTGTTCCGCAAACACGCCGAGGCGCAGCTCGAAAATGTGGACGCCTCGCCCGACCAGGAAACTCCAGAGGAGACGAGGATCCATCGCATCTACGCCGGTGTCATGGGGCCACTGATCGGCTCGCGGGTTCTCCGCTATTCGGTCCTCATCGGGGTGGTTGTGGTGCTCGCACTGTCCTTGACGACGGTGTGGTTCCACTTCGTCAAGGTCAAGATGCTGCCCTTCGACAACAAGTCGGAGCTGCAGGTGGTCATCGACGCCCCTGAAGGATTCACCCTCGAACAGACGAATGCGGCCGCCCGCGAGATCGCCGGCGTGTTTCGTTCGGTCCCCGAGGTCACCGACTTCCAGGTCTACGTGGGCACGTCGGCGCCCTTCAACTTCAACGGTCTGGTTCGCCACTACTTCCTGCGCTCCGGCGCCAACGTCGCCGACATCCAGATCAACCTCGTCGACAAGCACTTGCGGGCGTCCGAGTCGCACGACATCTCCAAGCGGATTCGTGACCTCGTGGTGCCCATCGGTGACCGGTTCGGTGTCAGCGTCAAGGTCACCGAGGTGCCGCCGGGGCCGCCGGTATTGTCGACGATGGTCGCCGAGATCTACGGGCCGACGCTCGAGGGCCGCCTTGCCGTCGCCAAGCAGGTCAGGGAGATCTTTGAACAGACCGACGGCGTGGTCGATGTGGACTGGTATGTGGAGGAGCCCGCTCCACGGTGGGAGATCGAGATCGATCGCGAAAAAGCGATCCGCACCGGCGTGACCCCGGAGCAGGTGGTGCGGACGCTGCGCGTCGCACTGGCGGGGGGCGAGGCCGGCCTCGCCCACGTCCCCGCCGCCCGCGAGGCGGTTCCCATCGTGCTGCGGCTGCAGCGGGCGCAGCGCTCACACATCGACGACCTCCTGCAGCTGACGGTCCACGGCGGCGACGGCAGCATGGTGCCGCTGGCCGAACTGGTGACCGCCCGCGAGACCAGCCGGGAGCACTTCCGTTACCACAAGAACCTGCAGCCGGTGACCTACGTCCTCGGCGAGGTGGCGGGTTCGGATGAATCGCCGGTCTACGCCATCTTCAACATGAAGGACCGCCTCGAAGACATTGTCACGCCGCTCGGCGAAAAGCTGCCTATCATCTCCACCCACATGCCTGACGACCCGACCCGTTTCATGATGAAATGGGACGGCGAGTGGCAGATCACGTATGAAGTCTTCCGCGACATGGGAATCGCCTTCGCCGTGGTGATGGTCTTCATCTACGTTCTGGTGGTGGGGTGGTTCCGATCGTTCATCACACCGATGATCATCATGGCGCCGATTCCGCTGACGCTGATCGGAATCCTGCCGGCGCACGGCGTGCTCGGTGTCTTCTTCACCGCCACCTCGATGATCGGTTTTATCGCGCTGGCCGGCATCATCGTCCGCAACTCGATCCTCCTCGTTGACTTTATCGACCTCGAGCTGCAGGCCGGGGAAGACCTCGAAGACGCGGTGCTCAAGGCCGGTGCGGTGCGCTTCCGCCCGATCGTCCTCACCGCGGCGGCGCTCGTGGTCGGCGGCGCGGTGATCTACCTGGACCCGATCTTTCAGGGTCTGGCGGTGTCGTTGATCGCCGGAGTCGTTGTATCGACCGCCCTCACGCTCATCGTCATCCCGTTGTTGTACTACATGTATCTGAAGACCGTTGGACCGGAAAATGTCGTGGATATTGACTGATGGAATTCGGATTGCGAATTTCGGATTGCGAATTTCGGATTTCGGATTTCCGCCCACCCACCCGGCTCGCCGAAAAGGTGGGGTGGCATTCCGAAGTCCGAATTCCGAACTCGAACTCTGGAGGCAAAGAATGACTGTGAATGAAGCGTTGCGTGCCATGGCCGGAATCGTCGTTCTGGTGACCCTCGCCCTGGGTCATTGGGTTAGCCCCTACTGGTTCCTCTTCACCGCCTTTGTCGGGCTCAACCTGCTGCAGTCCGCGTTCACGAAATGGTGCCCTGCCATGACGATCTTCCGCAAGCTCGGGCTGCGTGAAAACTGACAGGTTGCGGGGAGACGCACCATGAAGCTTCTGATGATCATCGTTGACAGCGAGTGTCGGGAAGAGCTCGAGGTCCTGTTGCGGCGCGAGGGCGTTACGGGATACTCGGAAATCCCCAACGCTCACGGCGTCGGCGAGACCGGCGTCCGGATGGGCTCGGGTGCACATCCGAAGACGTCGTCGATTTTTTTCACCGTGGTCGAGGCCGCTCACGTCGAGGCACTGAAAAAGACCCTGCGCTCGTATTGTGACGCCGGCGCGAGCCACATGAAGATGATTCAGTGGGCCGTCGAAGAGGTCGTGTGATGAACGACTATCTGTTCATCATCCTTTTTGTCGTCGGCTGGTTCGTGCTGCAGCGGATCGTCCTTCCCAGGCTCGGGGTCCCCACCTGAGCAGTGCCGAATCCCCCGGCCGGCGGCCGGGGCGAACGCGGCGCGACCGACTCCAGAGAGACTGACGCGCCGTCGGATACGACCGACCGCGCGTGATCTGGCTACTCGGTCAGATCGACCGGCAGCGAGGTTTCGGACGTCGTCTCTGATGTGCCCTCGGTGACCTCGAACACGAATTCATAGCTGCCGGCCTCCGGCAGCCCGGACAGCGCGATGGAGCTGCCGTACATGTAGAGGTCGCCGATGACGTTCGAGGCCTCCAACGGCATCGTCAACGGCCGACCCAGGGCCTTCCCGTCCTTCTGGACCCTGATTTTCGCCTCGAGGGCGATGGCGCCTTCAGCATTGACGCCCGGCCGCACGACGAAACCGAAAATAACGATCTCGTTGGCGCGGGTGAAATCGGGGCCGGTGACCGGTACGAGGTGCCAGCCGCCGAAGGAGTAGGGGTCGCCGAGCTTCGCCTGCTCGTTCGGAGCCGCCGAAAGACCCAGCCACACCGGCGACATCCACACGCCGTCTGCGGGGGCGTTCTCCACCACGATGTCGATGCTCTCGGTCAGGAGCAGAGAATCGCCCCCCGCACCGGCCATTTTGACGGTGTAGGTGCCCGCCGCGAGCGGAACGCTGAGATGATAGGCTTTGCCGTACTGGCCGGTGAACGGTGCGGTGTCGATTTCGAAGTTGCTGAGGATGTCGCCGTCGGCATCCTCCACCTGCCCGGTGAAATACTCGACGGTCGGCGCCTCGGATGGCAGTTCGATGTCGATCCACAGCGGCCGGGTCACACCGTCGTTGACTCCGAGCTCAGCACGGAGCCGTGCAGTCTCGTTGAACGGCGCGTCCTGACCGAGCCACGCGAGGTGTTCAGCCGGCGCTTGGCGCGCCCCGGCGAACGATACCGGTTTGGGAACCTCGGTCATTTCGGGGTGGAGGAGGTAGACGTCCGGCGCCACGGTGAGGGCGGAAAGGCCCTTGAAGGACTCCCGGGCCGAACGGTCGAGGACGAAATTGTTGTCACCCATCTTGTCCTCGTAGAACAAGAAGTAGAGCTGAGAACCCTTGACCTTGAACCCTTCAGGCAGCTTCGCAGGGTTGTATGACCAGACCTGGGAGTTGCCTCGGACATCATCGGTACCGCCGGCGGTAGTGCCAAGGCCCCGAACGCTCTGCTCGGGGGCCTTGTTCTGGACGCCTTCCGGGCGCCCCATCAGGATCAACACCCGGGCGCGGTCAGTGGTCGCACCGCTGTGGCCCGGGTACGAGAAGTTATCCTCAGCATATTGGACCTTGGCGTCGAACTCGGCCCTGTACGGGTTGAACGGCGCGGTGGGCTGGGGATTCCGGCGCGCCCAGAAGAGCTCGATAAAATCCTTGGCTGCAGCATCAGTCGTGATGCTCTCCCACTCTTTCTGTTCGTTTTTTGTGAGCAGAAACCCCGCCGGCCCATCGGCCCAATCGGCATACTCCTGGCTGAGCTGGGCGTGTGCCACCGCAGCGATCAGGAAGACGGCCGAAGCAACAACCAGCGATTGAAGTCTGAACACGCGCATTCTTCTCCCCCTCATCCCCGGAACGGGGCCCACATTCTACTCCTCCGCCCGGGAGCCGTCGCCCCGCACTGCGTCGCCCGTTCCGCATCAGCGCAGCCAGCGGCCGACGGCAACGCGAACAGAACCAGGAAGTCGAGAGCCATTCGCGTTCGCGAAGAGCAGAAAAGGAAAACGCCCCGATAAATCGGGGCGCTCCATAAAGACTTCCCGGCGGCGACCTACTCTCCCACGCCTCTGGGACGCAGTACCATCGGCCCTGAGGGGCTTAGCTTCCGAGTTCGGAATGGGATCGGGCGTTTCCCCCACGGTATGGCCACCGGAAAAAACTACAACCTCCACCGAGTCTGGCGTCAAACACACGAAGTATCAAGAACAAAAATAAAATGTGGTCAAGCCTCACGACCGATTAGTACGGGTTAGCTTCACGTGTTGCCACGCTTCCACACCCCGCCTATCAACCAGGTGGTCTACCTGGGGTCTTTAGGGGCTTGCGCCCGGGAGACCTTATCTTGGAGTGGGCTTCCCGCTTAGATGCTTTCAGCGGTTATCCTTTCCGAGCATAGCTACCCAGCTGTGCCGTTGGCACGACAACTGGTGCACCAGAGGCTCGTCCATCCCGGTCCTCTCGTACTAGGGACAGATCCCCTCAAGTCTCCTGCGCCCACGGTAGATAGGGACCGAACTGTCTCGCGACGTTCTAAACCCAGCTCACGTACCGCTTTAATCGGCGAACAGCCGAACCCTTGGGACCTGCTTCAGCCCCAGGATGCGATGAGCCGACATCGAGGTGCCAAACCCTGCCGTCGATGTGAACTCTTGGGCAGGATAAGCCTGTTATCCCCGGAGTACCTTTTATCCGTTGAGCGACGGCCCTTCCACTCGGAACCGCCGGATCACTAAGTCCTACTTTCGTACCTGCTCGACTTGTAGGTCTCGCAGTCAAGCACCCTTATACCTTTGCGCTCTGCGGCTGGTTTCCAATCAGCCTGAGGGTACCTTTGAGCGCCTCCGTTACACTTTGGGAGGCGACCGCCCCAGTCAAACTACCCGCCAGACACTGTCCCCGACCCGGATAACGGGCCTGGGTTAGACTCTCGGAGCAGTAAGGGTGGTATCTCACCGGTGGCTCCGCCGAAGCTGACGCCCCGACTTCAAAGCCTCCCACCTATGCTGCACATACAACACCAAGAGCCAGTGCCAAGTTATAGTAAAGGTTCACAGGGTCTTTCCGTCTTACCGCGGGTAACCGGCATCTTCACCGGTACTACAGTTTCGCTGAGCCCCTTGTGGAGACAGTGCCCAGATCGTTACGCCATTCGTGCAGGTCGGAACTTACCCGACAAGGAATTTCGCTACCTTAGGACCGTTATAGTTACGGCCGCCGTTTACCGGGGCTTCAATTCAGAGCTTCGCCGAAGCTGACCCCTCCTCTTAACCTTCCGGCACCGGGCAGGCGTCAGACCCTATACGTCCGCTTAAAACGTTTGCAGAGTCCTGTGTTTTTAGTAAACAGTCGCCTGGGCCTTTTCACTGCAGCCCCCTTCCGCTCCAGCCGCAAGGGCCTTCACGTAATAGGGGCGCACCTTCTCCCGAAGTTACGGTGCAATTTTGCCGAGTTCCTTCACAAGGGTTCACTCAAGCGCCTATGGATACTCACCTCGCCCACGTGTGTCCGTTTACGGTACGGTCACCCAAAGTTCTCCTTAGAGGTTTTTCTTGGCAGCGTGGGATCAACCACTTCGTCCAAAAGAGGACTCGAGATCACACCTCAGGGTTGAATGATCCGGCGGATTTTCCTACCAGATCCCCCTACGTGCTTCGACCTGCACCTCCAGTCGCAGGC
>CAVUHO010000010.1:0-1227500 GCA_963741385.1 Candidatus Sulfomarinibacteraceae bacterium | reverse complement strand
CCTGCTGATACGAGCCGCGTTCACCGGACGTGCCGTCTCAAACGACGTTGGGATCTCGGAAGATGCTTGCGAGCCTGCCGGTCGGGCCCAACCATCGTTTGAGGGGGCACTCACGGGCAACAACGCCGTGAGAATCGGAACGATCAAGCCGGAAGGCAGCTTCCCGGAGTGATTGCCCACGGTGGGTGGGCGGCTAGTCCGTCGCCGCGGTCCAGGTCGGGGAGTAGTTCGAGCCCTCTCTCGTGAGCTGGTGCGGCACTCCGTCGGCGTCGGTGATGAAGATCTGGGCGGAACCTGTCCGGTCCGAGGCAAACGCGAGCATGGAGCCGTCGGGAGAGAAGCACGGCGACTCGTTGTTGCCCGGGCCCGGTATCACGGTCTGTTGGCCGGAGACGATGTCGATCGTCGCGATCTGAAACCGGTTGCCGACCTTGGTCGTGCACGCGATCCGGGTGCCGCCCTCGGCCCAGCTGGCCTCGTCGTGGAACCCGCCGTCGAAGGTCAGACGACGGACGTTGGAGCCGTCGCTGTCCATCAGGTAGATCTGGGGGCTCCCGGATCGTGCAGACGTAAACGCGATCTGGCGCCCGTTGGGAGCCCACGCCGGTTGGGTGTCGATGCCGCGGGCGTTGGTGAGGCGTCGCGCCGTTCCGCCCTCGATGTTGATCGTGTAGATGTCGGTGTTGCCGTCCACGCTCGAGGCGAAAGCGATGGTCTTGCCATCTGGTGAAAACGAAGCCGACGAGTTCACCCCGCCATTGTCCCAGAGCGGCCGCAGGTAGCCTTCCTGCGGCGTGAGGACAAACAGTGCGGGCGCCCCGCGGAGGAAGGATGTGAACGCCATGCGGCGGCCGTCCGGCGACCACGCCGGGGCGAGGGCGATGGCGCCGTGCTTGGTCAGCTGTCTGGGGTTGGCGCCGTCCCAGTCCATCACCCAGACCTCCGAACCACCGCTCCGAGTCGAGATGAACCCGATGCGGGAAAGAAACGGTCCGGGCCGCCCCGTGAACACCTGGACGATATCGTTGGCCAGAGTGTGCGCCACCACCTGGCTGGCGGTGATGCCGGCCCGGTAGCGTTTGGCAAAGGCGAACTCGCCCGACACCAGATCCACCAGACGCGCCTCCACCACCAACTGACCACCGGCCCGGACCACGGTTCCGCTGAGCAGGAACTGGGCGCCGATCGCCCGCCACCGCTGATTGAGGATCTCCGGCCGCGGGTCGTCTTCGACAAGGGCGTACAGCTTGGTGTCGACGACCGCGATCGGGGCCGCCGCAGCGAGGTCGTTGTCGAGGGTTTCCTGAAATATCTTGGACGAGTCCACCGGCGTCCCCGGGAGGACCATCAGCGGTGGCGCGGCGATCGCGACCCGGCGCAGACCCGGCTGCGTGATTTCCAGATAGAGCTCGTTTTGGGCGGCGGCAGGCAGGGCACACCCGAGGGCCACGGCCGCGAACGTCATCAGCGACAACCTGCAGTGTTTCATTTTCACTCCGAAAAGCTCAGATGGACGGTCAGACTCGGTTTGCCATACGCCGGCGGCAGCGGCGGCAACGGGTTGGCGGCATAAATGGCCCGCAAGGCGGCACGGTCAAAGCTCGGCATTCCCGAGCTCTCCTCGAGCTGGATGGCCTCCAGGCGCCCGTCCTTGAGGATGACGAAACCCACCCGCGCCCGTGTGCGGGCGGGCACCACGGGTTTGAACCATCGCGACTCGATGAGGGCGAGCATGCGATCCACGTAGTAGGTGAAGTGAAAATCGGACGGGATACCCGCCCCCCCGGCGGTCGTCTCGCCGCCAACGGACAACCCGCCGCCGCCAGCGCCTGCAACGCCGGAACCGCCGCCGGCATCGGCTTCCGGCGGTGGTGGGGTCGGCACCGGCGTTGACGAGGATTTCTCAGACCGCATGGCGTCGGTGCTCGCCTTGGGAGCCTCGACCTGCGGTGCCGGCGGCGCGGTGGCCACCGCGGACGGTTTTGGAACGGCGGTGGCGGGTGGTTTCGAGGGCTGGGGAACGGGCGTCGACCGTATTTGCGTGTCGCGCGATGGAGGACGACGGCTGGGGGCCTGTTGCCGCACCACCCTCACCGATACCGAGGGCAGCTGGATCGGATGTGAGGCCGCGCGTTTCCCCACCAGGTAGGTTGCCGCAGCAGCGCCCGCGTGCAGAAGTACTGCAGTCACGACCCACGGCAGCAGCCGCGGTCGCGAGCGCTCGCGTTCGACGAGGATCTGGGTGACCGGGTCTATCACTGTGCCTCACGCCCCCTCGGGCAGGGTCACCATACCCACTTGCTCCACGCCAACCTGGTCGAGCACCGCCAGGACGCGGATCACGAAGCCGTAGGGCAGGGTCTCGTCGGCCTTGAGGTAGACCGGCCGCGGGGATCCCGCCAACATCGCGCCCAACCGATCGGCCAAGAGTTTGAGGTGGACCGGTTCGTCGCCGAGAAGAATGATCTGGTCCGAGGTCAGGGTGAGAATGATGGGCTCGTCGCTCTTCGATGTGAGAGCCGGCGCATCCTGTTTCGGCAGGTTGACCTTGAGCCCCTGCACCAACATCGGCGCCGTGATGATGAAGATGATGAGCAGCACGAGCATCACGTCCACCAGGGGTGTGACGTTGATTTCCGCCATCTGGTCGAGATCTTCGGAGACCTTGCCCGCCATCGACGCCTACCCAATTCCGATTTCGGATTTCGGATTTCGGATTTCGGATTTGTTGCGGCCCCTCTTCACGTGCGCAGCAACCCCACAGACGGAAGACCCGAATTCGGAATTCCCCGACAATGGACCACTGACGGGTTTCCCTGCGGGGTGGGTGGAAAATCCGAAATCCGAAATCCGAAATTCGAAATTCATCAGGTGAAATTCCGCTCAACAAGATTGAGGAACTCGAGTTCGAAATCCTCCATGCGCCGCCGCATGACCCGAACCTTGGCCAGGAGGTGGTTGTAGGCCACCACCGCCGGGATCGCGGCCAACAGCCCTGCGGCGGTGTTCACCAGCGCTTCGGCGATACCGGGCGCCACCGTCGTGATGGAGGTGGAGCCGGTGGCGCCGATGGCGTGAAAGGTATTCATGATGCCCCAGACCGTGCCAAAGAGACCGATAAAAGGAGTGGCACTGGCGGTCGTCGCCAGCATCGGCAGCGCGCGCTGGAGACGCTCGACCTCGGCGCCCATGGCGCGTTGCAGAGCCCGGTGAACGCCCTCGAGGCTCTTGAGCTTGAGCGACGACTCTGGCTCGGCCGCTCGCTGCGCCGATCGCATCTGCGCCTCGAGTTCGGTGTAGCCCGCCTGGAACAGGGCCGCCAGCGGCGAGGCCCGATACTTGGGCGCCGAAGCCGCCACCTCCTTGAGCCGGGAGGCCTCGCGAAAGATCTTGAGGAAGCGGTCCGACGCGCGGCGCGAAGCTGCGAGTTCGCGCCACTTGCCGAGAATGACCGACCATGAGGCGAGGGAGAAAATGATCAGGATGACAAGGACAACCTTTGCCACCCACCCGGTCTGCAGAAAAAATTTGACGATCTCCACGGCGGGCATTGTATGCGATCTTGCCAAACCTGCGCACGGGCGCCGGCTCCGGCCGTGATCCTGAACACAATCGCGACCCCGACCTCATTTGACACTCGATAGCCCCTGCGCTATAACGCTCCAACCTGGTGTGCCCAGGTAGCTCAGATGGTAGAGCAGCGGACTGAAAATCCGCGTGTCCGTGGTTCAATTCCGCGCCTGGGCACCACTCGAATATTTCATCCCCGCCTTTCGGCGGGGATTTTTCAGTTTTGAGTTTTGAGTTTTGAGTTTTGAGTTCTTGGGAAGCGCGCTCTGAACGCCGGGCACTTACGGTCCCATTGTGGTGCAGCCGTCCCGGCTGCACACGCAGGCGGGACGCCTGCGCCACAAAGAACCGATCCCAGGTACAATGAAGTTGCTCGGCATCCCCGCTCGGCGACGAACCCACGGAGCACACCATGAGCGATCGCAAATACCGCCACAGCGGCTATCAGGACGACGACCGGGACCGGCAGCCAAAAGGTCGGCCGGAACGCCCAAAGACCGACGGCGTCAGACGCTACGACAACGCGCCCAGGGGGCGCGGTCTGGGCGCGCCCACCCGGGTCGCCTTCAAGTGCGCGCGCTGCGGGCACGAGCTGGCGGACCCGGATATTTCCGTCACCACGACCTGTTCATCGTGTGGCGACGCCCTCCACTCCTGTTCGAACTGCACCTACTTCAACACCGGATCCCCCTTCGAGTGTCAGAAACCGATCACCGCGAGGGTGGAGAGCAAGAGCAAAGGCAACGACTGCAAATTTTTCAGCCCGAAGGCCGTCCGCGACCTCAAGATCGAGGCCCAGCAGGGCGGCACAGCGAACGATCCGCGCGCCGCTTTCAACGCACTGTTCAAGAAGTAGGCGCTACGCGCTGAGGCAGTGGGGCACTGAGGCAATGGGGCAGTGGGCGGCCGTATCCGGCTTCGCCCTGGGGGCTACGCCGTGACAAGTTGCGGCCTTGCAAAGGGGCCGTGGGGTCCGGCAACCCCTTCACCGCCTCACCGCCTGCTTCACTGCTTCACTGCCTTCTACGACCCACCAGCTTTGATGGTCTCAAGTCCGTGCGCGTTGGGCCCGGTCTCCTCGCGCCGCAGCATGATGGCGAAGAAGAGTGCGAGGAAGCCGAGAGTGCTGAACGCCCACATCCCCGGGATATGGCCCGCCGGGTTCGCCGCACTCGCCTTGTAGTGGTCGTTCAAGAACCCGATAAGGAGCGGCACCCCCATGACACCGAGCTGTTGGATGAGGGTCATGACCGCATAGGCCGTTCCCAGCCGCTTCTCGTCCACGATGTAGGCCACCGATGGCCACATGACGGCCGGGATCAAGGAAAAAGCGATCCCCATCATGGCCACCGGAACCGCCAGCGGGGTGATCTGATACGCCATCATCAGAAAGACCGGCATCATCAGTAATGAACCGCAGACCATGAACAGCGCCCGTTTGCCGACCTTGTCCACCAAGAGCCCGAAGAGGGGCGTCGCGAACATGGCGGCCAGCGGGAGCACACTGTTGAATTGGCCCGCGGTTTCGCGAGTCAGCTCCCAGGCTTCCATGAAGAACTTGATGGAAAAGCCCCGGAACGGAAAGATGGCGGAGTAGAAGGTCAGACAGAGCGCCACCACGTACCAGTAGGACTTGGAAAATCTGAAGAGATCGGAGAGCACCAACTTGTCGGTTGCAGCTGCCTTGCCGAGACCGTAACGACGACTCGCACGTGCCTCGAGCGCGCCATAGGCAAGAGCTGCAACCACGCACAGCGTTCCGATCCCAGCCGCGATGATCAGCGGTTTTCGCCAGCCTTCAAATGCCGACGGAGCCCATGTCGGCATCCAGTCGGCAGAAAATGAACCGAGCCGAGCGATGGTCAGATTGATACCGAAAGCAAAACCGAGCTCTCGGCCCTTGAACCACTTCGCCAGGGCGCAGGTGATGGCAACGATCAAGGGTTCGGAACCCAACCCGAGAAGAAAACGGGCCGCCACCATGACCCAGTAATTCGAGGTCATGACCATCAGAATTCCGGCAAAGGTGCAGATGGCGCCGAAAACAATGGTGGATTTGACGGTGCCGTATTTGTCGATGATCACGCCACCGAGCAACAGAACGATGACCGCGGCAAGGGAGTAGACCGAGAACAGCATGCCGTAGCTCGAGTCCGAAAACCCGAGTTCTGATTTGAGGATGTCGGCGATGGGGGCGATGGAATCATAGACGTAGTAGTTGGCGAACATCGCCAGGCTGATAACTATCAGCACCACCCAGCGGTACATGGAGGACGGTTGCGGCGCCGTCACATCGGTCTGGACATCTGTCATTGGGGACTCCCTCCGGTAAATCGACTCCAAATTGTAGACCAAGTCGGGAAGACTGTATCTCCAAAAGGTGTTATAATTCATGAATTATCCGTGGCGCCCCGGCGACCGCGGCCGCCGGAGGGACACGGGTTGCTCACCCGAAGACATTTCTTAAAAACCGCAACCATGACTGCCGCCGGGTCGCTCGGTGTGACCGGCTATGGCTTTGCCAGCGCTCTCGACCTGCCCGGCGTGCGGCGCCACATCCTGCGGCTCCCGTCGCTCCCATCCGAGTGGAATGGGTTGCGAATCCTCCAGATTTCGGACGTCCACGCCGGCCCCTACATGGGCGTCGAGCGGATGGCCGGGATCAAGGACCTCGCCACCAGGTTGTCGCCGGACATGATGATCTTTACAGGCGACCAGATGGATCGTCGCGAGTCCGACGCCGAACTCTTCGCCGAGGGCTTTGCAGGTATCTCCGCCCCGATGGGTGTGTGGGGCATCCTCGGCAATCACGACCACTTCATCGATCCAAAGATGTCTGAGTGGGCCCTCCGAGCCGCGGGCATCGAACCGCTGATCAATGACGGCGTCACCTTCGATCGCGGCGGATCCCGGATCGCGCTGATCGGGCTCGAGGACCTGAATGCCGGCGGCGACCGCGCCCCCGACTTTTCGGTCATCGCCAGGTACCCGACCTCGTACCGCATCTGTCTCAGCCACCAGCCCCAGAGCTGGCACCGGGTTGTCGCCGCGGGCGCCCACCTCACCCTGTCCGGCCACACCCACGGCGGCCAGATCGCGCTCACCGGCCGCTACCTCAACGCGGCCCGCTTCAGCACCCGTTACATCGCCGGCCCATACCGCCGCGAGGAGTCCTTCCTCTACGTGTCGCGAGGCGTCGGTGTGGGAGCGGTGCCGGTCCGGGTCGGCGCACCGCCGGAGATCGACCTGCTGACGCTGGCGAGCGCGGCCGAAGGCGCGCGGGTGGCGGCGTAAGGGCGAGTCGGGTCATCGAGCCTTCAAGGCACTTCCGAAACAGCATGACTTTCAGAACTCACTTCCCGTGAGGAGCCACCTTTCGCATTGTGTGCCCTCACGGCATGAGTTCAGTGCACCCCCGCGCTCACACAATGCAAAAGATGGCACCCCCACCGCACACTGACTTTCCGCGCTCGCTTCCCGGGAGTTGCCACCTTCAACATTGTTGGCCCGGAATATCCCTCCGACGTGAAAGTTGGCGAGCCCAACAATATTGAAGATGGCACGCTCCGCCGCAGGCGGGCCGTTTCCGATCGCGCTTCCCGTGAGGATGCCAGGCACGCCAGCCCTTGGGACGGGCCGGGAGCCAGGCACCTCCGCCGCACGCGGGCCGTTTCCGATCGCGCTTCCCGTGAGGATGCCAGGCACGCCGGCCCGTAGGACGGGCCGGGAGCCAGGCACCTCCGCCGCACGCGGACCGTTTCCGATCGCGCTTCCCGTGAGGATGCCAGGCACGCCGGCCCGTGGGACGGGCCGGGAGCCAGGCACCTCCGCCGCACGCGGTCCCACCCGCCCTGAGTACTCAAGTACTCATTGTCGGTGGGGGGGCGGGTGGGAATTCCGAATTCCGAATTCCGAATTCCGAATTCGACATCTGCCTACATCGAATAGAGGCCGTCGTCTCGGGTCGGCGCCGCGCCTGAAAAGCCGCCGCCGCCCTCTTCGCCCATCTCCTCTTCGATGGCGTCGCCCATCTCCTCCTCGACCTTTTCCGGGTCTTCGCCGGCCTCGAGTCGACGGATCATCTCCTCCATCGCCGGCGTCACCGGTTCGCCGGCAATCTCGGTCATCTTCCGCACCGCGGCGGCCATCGCTCTCGGGTCGTTCTCATCCATGTTTTCAAGCTCGGACGCAAACCTCATCATCTCGCGCTCGATCCGGGGATCGTCAAAATCGCCATCGTCGGCACCGGCTGCCGGGCCCACTCCCTTTTTCGCAGCCACACCGAATCGCGATGGAACCCGCGAGAGATCAGCCGCCCCGCACTTCGGGCATGTTGGGGTCTTTTCAGGCGCCACCCTGAACGAGTGAAAGCTGAAAATCCGGTTGCACTTTCCACACAGGAATTCATAGATCGGCATCACAAACCTCCGTCACCAGCAGCCGCCTCCCAACGACGAACTCGATAGGGCTCGAGACCGCTTTCGCTCAGCGAGTGCGAGTCCACCCGCAGGGCCAGCTGCACTACCTGGTCATCGAAACGCTGCGCGAGTTGGTGCGGAAGCTCCACCGCGCGGCGGACCATTTCAGCTTCATCCAGCGGCACCCTCAAGATCGCCACATCAGGGGCTGACAGCAAAGCCGCGCGAACGGTTTCCTTGAGTTCCTCGACACCCGCGCCGGTAACGGCCGACACGGCAACCGAACCCAGGTTACGGATCCCGCTGCGAGGCCGGGCCGGTGTGCCCAGATCGATCTTGTTGAGCACGACCAGGATTCGTTCCGGCTCCACCCCGAGCTCTTCCAGAACCTCGTCGCCGACCTCCAAGTGCTCTTCCCACGACGGATGGACCGAGTCCACCACGTGCAGCACGAGATCGGCGGCCGCGGCCTCCTCGAGCGTCGAGCGGAAGGGCGCCACCAGATCGTGCGGCAGCTTGCGGATAAAACCCACCGTATCGGTGAGCACAGCCGTCACATCCTCGCCCAGCCCCACCCGCCGAGCGCGCGGGTCGAGCGTCGCGAAGAGCCGGTCCTCCACCAGGACGTCGGCGCCGGTGAGACGGCGAAACAGCGACGACTTGCCCGCGTTGGTGTAGCCGACAAGCGCCACCGAAGGCAACGAGCTGCGCCGTTCGCGTTGCAGCCGCCGGTCCCGCTCGATCACCTCGAGCTTCTTCTTGAGCTGCGCCATGCGGCTGTTGATCAGTCGCTTGTCGATCTCGAGCTGGGTCTCTCCGACCCCACGGGTTCCGATACCTCCCGCCTGTCGGGACAGGTGTCGCCAGCGTCGGGTCAGACGGGGCAGCAGATAGCTGAGCTGCGCCAATTCCACCTGGGTCTGCGCCTCACGGCTGCGGGCGTTCTGCGCGAAGATGTCGAGGATGATCGCCGACCGGTCGAGAATCTTGACGGTCTTCGGTACCGCGCCTTCGATATTCCGGACCTGGGAGCCGGTCAGGTCCTCGTCGAACACCAACGACTCGATCTCGTCCTCTTCGCACCGCCGGGAGAGATTTTCCAAAAACCCGCTCCCCACCAGGGTGGCCGCATCCATCCTCGCACGCTCCTGCGACGCCCGGCCGACCACGGTCCCGCCGGCCGTGTCGACAAGCCGCTCGAGTTCGTCGAGATGCTCGTCGACGATCGCACGGGAAAGTCCGGGCAGCACGAGACCGACCAGAAAGGTCCGCTCGCGCCGCTCGGAATCAGGTTCGTGTCGTCGTGGTGGCGCCATCGATCAGG
Organism: Candidatus Sulfomarinibacteraceae bacterium; assembly: GCA_963741385.1. Taxonomy (GTDB): domain Bacteria; phylum Acidobacteriota; class Thermoanaerobaculia; order Thermoanaerobaculales; family Sulfomarinibacteraceae; genus Sulfomarinibacter. The sequence continues at coordinate 1,218,188 of CAVUHO010000010.1, read as the reverse complement.
GTTGGTCCTCCTGATGGATTCGCAGGAACACCCGTTCGCACGACGCGAGTGTCTCTTCGATGTCCTTTGCACCATGGCTGCTCGATACGAAAGCTGCCCGGCCGGGGTCGGGCGGAAACAGGATGCCTTCGCCGCGGAGGAGCATCGCCAGCCTTTGATAGCCCTCGGCGTCCGCCGCTTCCACGTCTCTGCTGTTGGCGACCGGAGTGGCGGTGAGGTAGATGGCAAACACCGAGCCCTGCCGGTTCACCGTCATCGGCCGGGAGAAGCGCTCGGCCAGCCCGAGCAATCCGGAGACAAGTTGTTCGGCGCGTTCGTCAAGCCGTTCGTAGACTGCGTCGTTCTTGAGGATCGACAATATGGCCTCTGACGCCGCCAGCGAAACCGGGTGCGGCGTCGGCATCGCATCGAGATCCGTCAGCGGCTGTTGAGCCTCGCGGAATGCCGCCACGCCGATCGGAAATCCTCCCCCCAATGCCGCCCCGTACACGGCAACATCAGGCGTGACGCCCAGACGGGCGGCCATGCCGCCACGGTGGACCCGAAAACCGGACACCCGCTCGTCGAGAATGAACGGAACTCCGGTATCGCGGCAGGCCTCTTCGATCTCCCGCAGCGCGTTGTCAGGGGGCGGCACGACTCCGAAACGGCCCATCAGGGGGTCGATGATCATCCCGGCCAGCTTCGACGACCCACTGGCCAGGGCCGCGAGGATCTTGGTCACGTCCCAACCCGGCACTTCCCGAATCGGGTTCGACGGGTCGATGGCAGACGAATGCGGAGCGCCGACCCGCAGCGGGGCGCCGCCGTCGAGCACCAGGAACCTGCGATTGCCGGTGCGTTCCCGGGCCCACTGGAGGACGTTTCGAAAGGCTTCGTCCTGGCTGCGGCAGAACCACCAGCTGCTGACCCACGGCAGGAACTGACTGAGAGACCTGGCCAGCTCCACCTCCTGGGGCACATGAAACCCCTCCGGGATGCCGCCCTGGAGGACCTTGCGAACGGCGTCGAGGACGAACTGATTGGCATAGCCGACAATGGTGGCGCCGCCTGCCCCGATGTAGTCGATGTAACCCGCGTTGTCGATATCGTAAACCCGCGAGCCCTCGGCTTTTTGCGCCACCAGGAGGCGACCCGAGCCGGACCGGAGCAGCGGCACCGATTCGGCCTTTTCCATCAGTTCATCGTGTCGCCGACCCATCGTGATCATTCATCCTTCTCATCGGTATCGCCGTCACCCCAGAAGAAAAACCCCCGACACCGTTTCGAACAGAACGTACGGCCATAATCGAGGAGCGCACAGTACTGACAAAAAACAGCGTGACAGATGAAGCATTTCTGCAACTCGCTCTCCGGCACATCGAGGCCGCACAGCGGACACTTCTTGAACTCCTCCTGCTGCTCCATCGGCATACGGTTCAGTATAACCTCATCAACCGTTTCGTCGACCGGACGAAGCTAGACTCAAGGCCTGTCTCCGGGTATAGTGCTCGCCCGGGCGGTGTAGCTCAGGGGTAGAGCAGGGGTCTCATAAGCCCTGTGTCGGTGGTTCAAGTCCACCCACCGCCACCAATTCCGGCCCGCGCATTTCTGCAAGTCCGCGGGCCGGAATTGGTTATGATGACGCATGCTGCCGTCCGATTTTTCCGCACACTTCAGGGCCCACTTTCCTCACCTGGTCGGCCGTCGGGTCCTGGTCGCTCTTTCCGGAGGGGCCGATTCGGTCGCCCTCCTCCACCTCCTCCGGGATCCGAACCTTGCGCTGAGTCTCGAAGCCGCCCACGTCCACCACGGCGTTCGCGGCGCTGAAGCGGACCGCGATGCAACCTTCTGCGAAGACCTCTGCGCCGGGATGAAGATGCCCTTTCACCTGTCGAGGATCGACCCCACGGCGCCGCTCAGTTCAGGTCGCGAGGGAACCTGGCGGCGCCTCCGGTACCGGACCCTCCTCGATCTCAAAAACAGCCGGGGGCTCGACGCCATCGCCACCGCCCACCATCGCGATGATGTGGCGGAGGGGGTCGTGGTTCAGCTCCTTCGCGGCGGCGGGCCGAGGGCCCTGTCGGGGATCGACGAGGCGACCGACGACGGCATCATCCGACCTCTGCTGGCCTGGTCTCGAGCAGATATTTCGGGGTGGCTCGAAGGGCAGGGCCTCGAGTGGCGGGAGGACAGCTCCAACCGCGATCCTCAACACCTCCGGAACCGGGTCCGCCACGAGCTGCTGCCCGCACTCGAAGAAGCGAGCCCGGCACTCCGCCGCCACCTGGTCCATCTCGCCGACGCCCTGGCGCGAGACGACCGCTATCTTTCCGAGCAGCTCGAGTCTGTGGGGTCCTGGATCGATCCATGGGAACCCGCCGGGGGGGTGCCGGTTTCGGCCGTCGCCGGCCTGCCGCCGGCGCTGCGGTCGCGATGGCTCCACGCCCAGGCCGGCATGGTCGGTCTGACCAGGGTGACGCGACGACAAGCTGAGCTCTTCGAGGTCATGGTCGGCCGCGGCGGGGTGCGCGCCGTCACCCTCGGCAGTCGATGGAACATCCGCAGGGCCGGCGGCAAGCTGTGGTTGGAACCTCCTCAGGCGCCGCCGATCTACGCCATCGATCTGGTGGAAGACGTCTGCTTCGATCTGCCGTTGGCGGGTTGGAGCGTCCGTTTCGGGCCGGCGGCCGACCCGCCTCCCGGGCTTCGTTGGCGCTTTCATGCCGATCCCCGTTCGCAGCTCTCCATGCGAAGCCCGCGCGGGGACGACCGGGTAGAGGTCGACGGCGAAACCGTCCAGGTCACAAAATTGATCGCTCGAAAGCTGCCGCGCCACCTCCGCAGCGCGTGGCCGGTATGCTGCGAAAGTGATAGAATTCAATGGATTCCAGGGGTATGGCGGGACCCGGAACGATCGACCCCGGCGGGCCATGTTGTGGAGGTGATGCGTCGTGAGCGACCTTCGTGTGTTGTTTAGCGCCGACGAGATCCAAAAACGAGTGAGCGAGGTTGCCAAGGCTATCGCCGGCGACTACCAAGATCGCGAATTGGTGTTGGTGGGCATGCTCAAGGGAGCGGCGTTTTTTCTCGCCGATCTCGCGCGCTGTCTGCCGCGTCCGGTGGACTACGAGTTCGTCAGTGTGTCGTCGTCGATCGGCGCCCACGGCGAGGTGGTCAGCCTGACTTTTGCCACCCAGGTCGACGTTTCCGGGCGACACGTCCTGGTGCTCAAGGACGTGTTTCATTCGGGTGTCACCGAGAACTACCTCATCACCCACCTCAGCCAACAGAACCCAGCGACCATCGAGGTGGTGGCGTTGGTCGACAAGCCGCAGCTTCGCAGCGTCAATCTCAGCGCGAAGTACTCGGTCTTCAACGACGTCCCCGATGGGTTCCTGGTCGGTTACGGCCTCGGTCCGGGCCACGGTGAGCACACGAATCTTCCAGATCTTTGCATCGTCGACGGAAAATAGGACCGGTCGTCAGGGAAGAAATCCGGCGGTGACCCGGGTTTCTCCAAGGGCCCCGTCCCGCGACGGGCGCCAAAGGATAACGAAGCGTGAATCAAACCGTTCGTACCGTTCTCATGTGGATAGTGATCCTGGTGGGGGTTCTGCTGATTCTGCAGGTGCTCCGGGGCTACTCGACCACCAGCCAGGAGATTGCTTTTTCTGACTTGCTCGACCGGGTGGCTGACGGCCAGGTGTCGCGTGTCCTGATCAAGGGAGACGAGATCTTCGTTCGAACCAAAGGCGCGGCTGAGGAGTCGGCCACCGCGCCGCGATATGACCTCCACACCTACAGCCCCGGCTACGACGACCTCATCAAAGACCTGCGGGCGAAGGGCGTCGAGATCAAGGTCGAAAAACCCTCTGACGGCCGCATGCTCACGGCACTCCTGTCGTGGGCGCCGCTGCTCATCCTGGTCGGTCTGTGGTTCGTCTTCTTCCGCCAGATGCAGGCGGGCGGGACCAAGGCGATGAGCTTCGGCAAGTCGAAGGCCCGGCTCCTCACCGCCGACCAGAAAAAGGTCACCTTCGCCGATGTCGCGGGGGTGAACGAGGCCAAGGAGGAGCTCGAGGAGATCATCGACTTCCTCAAAGACCCGAAAAAGTTCACGCGCCTTGGCGGCAAGATCCCGAAAGGCGTCCTCCTCATGGGTTCGCCCGGCACCGGCAAGACCCTGCTGGCAAAGGCCGTGGCCGGTGAGGCCGGCGTGCCCTTCTTCTCGATCTCGGGGTCCGATTTCGTGGAGATGTTCGTCGGCGTCGGCGCTTCACGGGTGCGCGACCTCTTCGAACAGGGCAAGAAGAACGCCCCGTGCATCGTTTTCATCGACGAGATCGATGCCGTCGGCCGTCACCGCGGCGCCGGTCTCGGCGGCGGCCACGACGAGCGCGAGCAGACCCTCAACCAGCTCCTGGTGGAGATGGACGGGTTCGAATCCAACGAAGGCGTGATCCTCATTTCCGCCACCAACCGGCCCGATGTTCTCGACCCTGCCCTGCTCCGGCCGGGCCGGTTCGACCGCCGGATCGTGGTCAACCCGCCCGACGTCAAGGGACGCGAAGGCATCCTCAAGGTCCACAGCACCGAGATCCCGTTGGCGTCGGATGTCGACGTGGCCATCATCGCCCGCTCCACGCCGGGGTTTTCGGGCGCCGATCTCGCCAGTCTGGTCAACGAGGCGGCTCTCCGTGCGGCGCGCTTCAACAAGATGAAGGTCGACATGGCGGACTTCGAGTTCGCCAAGGACAAGGTGATGATGGGCTCGGAGCGCCGCTCCTTGGTCATGTCGGAGGCTGAGAAGCGTCTCACCGCCTATCACGAGGCGGGGCACGCGCTGGTTGCGGTGCTGGTCCCTGAAGCAGATCCGCTCCACAAGGTCACGATCATTCCCCGCGGCATGTCCCTGGGGCTGACCCAGCAGCTGCCGCTGGGGGACCGCTACACGTGGCCGAAATCCTACATCGAGGCCAACCTCAAGGTGCTGATGGGCGGGCGAATTGCCGAGGAGCTCATCTTCGGGTCCGGACACATGACCACCGGCGCCGGCCATGATCTCGAATCAGCCACCGAGATGGCCCGCAACATGGTGTGCAAGTGGGGCATGAGCAAGGAGATGGGCCCGCTCACCTTCGGCAAACGCGAGGAGTCGATCTTCCTCGGCAAGGAATTCTCCCGCCACCAGGACTATTCGGAAGCGACGGCCCAGCGCATCGACGAGGAGATCACCAAGTTCATCACCGCCGCCTACGAGGCGGCGAACGAGCTGATCGCCGGCAACCGCGACGCCCTGGAGGCGATCGCAATCGCCCTCCTCGAGGACGAGGTGCTCGATGGAGAGAATATCTACACACTCATCGCCGAGAATTCGACCATCGACATCGAGAGTATCAAGCGGCAGAAACAGCGGGTCGAAAGCGAGGTGGTCGGATCAGCGTGAGGGAGGATTCCGGGCGTCGCTCGCGCCGCCTTGATCAGCTCTGGCCGTGCCCACGGCCGGTCGTGATGGGCATCCTCAACTGCACGCCCGACTCGTTTTCGGACGGCGGCCGCCACTTCGAGCCCGCTGAAGCGATTCGCGGCGGCCTCGAGATGCTGGCGCACGGCGCCGCAATCATCGATGTGGGCGGCGAATCCACCCGCCCCGGAGCCTCGCCGGTTGACGCGACCGAGGAGTCGCGGCGGGTTCTCCCGGTCATCAGCGGACTCCGCAAGGCCTCAGAAACCGCGGTGCTGTCGGTCGACACCTCGAAGACCGAGGTCGCAGCCGCAGCTCTCGAGGCCGGCGCGGACATCGTCAACGACGTCACCGCCGGCTCCGCTCAGGGGATGTTCGAGCTGGTGGCCGAACACGACGCCGGCATCGTGCTCATGCACATGCGCGGCGAGCCGCGTACCATGCAGTGGGATCTCAGCTACCGCCACGTCGTGGCCGAGGTCCACAGCCATCTCGTCGATCGCGCCGCCGCGGCCATGGCGGCAGGTATCCCGCGCGGGCGGGTGTGGCTCGATCCCGGCATCGGCTTCGGCAAGGACGATGACGGCAACCTCGCACTGTTGGCGGCCCTGCCGGACCTTGCGGCCCACGGTCACCCGGTGCTGGTGGGACCCTCCAACAAGTCGTTCATCGGCCGTCTCACGGGCGCTCCACTTGCGGACCGGCTGCCCGGCACCCTGGGCGCCCTGATCGCGGTTCTCGACCTCCCACGCGCGGTCGTGCGGGTGCACGATGCGGCGGCCGCGGTCCAGTTCCTCGAGATCGCGGTGCGGGTCCGCGAGGTGTCAGCGTGAACTGGCTCCTCAGCGCTCTCCGCGATTTCACCGACCTCCAGGTGTCGATCGCCGACGTCGCCGACATTTTCACCGTTGCCATCCTCATCTACGCCCTCCTGGTGTTGCTCAAGGGCACCCGGGCGATGCAGATGATGTGGGGCATCGCCATCATCCTCGGTCTCTATCTGGCCGCCTCGTCGTTCAAACTCATCACCCTCTCCACAATCCTCGGTTCCCTCCTGGGCTTCCTGCCGATAGCGATCATCGTGCTGTTCCAACAGGAGATCCGACGCATGCTGACGGCGTTCGGCTCCACTTCGTTCCTGGGCTGGGGCCGTGGGCCGGAAGAGGGCCCGATCATGCTCAACGAACTCGCCCTCGCCGTGCAGGCCCTGGCCTCCCGCCGTATCGGTGCGCTGATCGCCGTCGAACGCCGGGACTCGCTGGCGGCGTGGGCCGACACCGGTATCCCGCTCGAGGCGCGGTTTTCGTACGACCTCATGCTCAATATTTTCATCCCGGGGACGCCGCTGCACGACGGCGCCGTCATCCTCCGCGGCGAGCAGATCCTGGCCGCCTCCTGCTTCCTGCCCTTGACCATCAGCCACGAGCTCTCCACAGAGCTCGGCACCCGCCATCGCGCGGCCATCGGGTTGACCGAAGAGACCGACGCCCTGGTCGTGGTGGTGTCGGAGGAGACGGGCACCATCTCCCTCGCGGTGGAGGGGCAGTTGTTGCGGCCGCTCGACGAGACCACGCTCCGCAACGCGCTTGCCGCGTATCTCTTCCAGATGCAGGCATTCGAGGAGGCGAAATCGTGAACCTCCGCCCGCAGCACCCGATTCAGTTCCTGGTGGCTCTGATCGCCGCATTTGGGTTGTGGTACATCCTCGCCGCGCAGCGGATCGACAACATCTCCGTGCGCGGCGTCAAGGCCCGGCTCACCCTCGTCAACATCCCGCGCGACCTGATCCTGACCTCGAGCGTGCCCGACACGGTGGCGTTGCAGCTGCGTGGCCCTCTGACCCGCGCCCTCGCTTCAGCCAACCCGCCCGAGGTCCTGCTCGACCTCTCCGACGCCAGACCCGGCCTCAACTCCTACCCCATCAACGAACGCGACATCCCGCTGCCGCCCGAAGTCGAGGTCGTCAGCGTCGACCCCGCCGCGATCACACTCGAGCTGCAACGCCAGGAGACCCGGACGGTCGACGTGCGGCCGCAGATCGAGGGCGTCCCGGCACCGGGCTTCAAGGTCGCAGGCGTTCGCGTGGTGCCGGCCCAGTACACGGTCCAGGGGCCGGAGAGCCTGGTTCTGGCGGTCGAGTTCATCGACACCACCCCGATTTCGGTCGAAGGCGCGTCGGGTCCGGTCGAGACCATGGTCTTGCCCCTGCTGCCCGATCCCCTGCTGCGCACGCTCGGTCTGGGCTCCCTCCAAGTCACCGTTGACATCGCACCCGTACCGGAACCGGACCGGACAGCGCCTCGAAAGTAGGGCATGAAGACTCTTTTTGGAACCGACGGCATCCGCGGGCGGGCGTACGAGCCGCCGCTGGACGAGGACACGGTCCGCCGGCTGGGGGCCGCCCTCGCTGCAGACCTCTCCGGTGATCGCGGGAAACCGCGCATTCTTCTCGCCGGCGACACCCGCCACTCGACGCCGGACCTGGCAAAGTGGATCGGATCGAGTTTTCAGGCCGGTGGCGGGCTCGTCGTGTGGGCCGGCGTCCTGCCGACCCCCGCGGTTTCCCAGCTCTGCCGGGAGAACGACTTTTCAGCTGGCGTCGTCATCTCGGCATCGCACAACCCGGCCAGCGACAACGGCATCAAGATTCTCGGTCCGAACGGAGAAAAGCTCGCCGACGGCCTCGAGCGCCATCTCGAAAAACGCATCGAGACCTCGCAACCGCTGTCCGGTCCGGATCTCCCGGAGGTCGATCGGGCCCTCGGCCGGCGCTACCTCGACCTTCTCGTCGCAACCCACCCGGTGGCCAGCCCCCTCGCCGGATTCCATGTCGTGGTTGATGCCGCCAACGGCGCGGCATCCGGTATCGCCGAGGAATTTCTGGCTCGACTCGGGGCCAGTGTCACCGCCATCGCCTCGTCACCTGACGGCGCCAACATCAACGACGCCTGCGGCGCCACCGCGCCCGACGCCCTGGCCTCCAAGGTTGTCGAGCTGCGGGCGGACGCCGGCGTCGCCCTCGACGGCGACGCGGACCGCGTGGTGCTGGTGGACGAAAACGGTTCGGTGCTCGACGGGGACGACATCCTGCTCGCCTGGGCGCGCCACCTCCGGGCTTCAGACCGGCTCCCGGCCGGTCGCGTGGTGGCGACGGTGATGAGCAATTTCGGGCTCGAACGCACTCTGACCGACGAGAAGATGGAGCTTGTCAGGTGCGCGGTGGGCGACCGCTCGGTGTGGCTGGCCATGATCGAGCACGGCTCGGTGCTCGGCGGCGAGCAGTCGGGACACGTCATCTGCTCCCATTACGGAGTCACCGGCGACGGCCTCCTGACCGGATCGCACCTGCTTGCCATCGCCGTTCGCCGCGGTGTGCCTCTTTCGGCGCTCTCCAACCTCCACCGCCTGCCGCAGGTCTTGCTCAATGTCCCGGTGTCTCGGATGCGTTCGTTCGACGATCTGCCGACGGTCTCACGACTGCTCGCCGAGACCCACCGCCAGCTCGAGGATCGGGGCCGGGTGCTGCTGCGATACTCGGGCACCGAGCCGCTCGCCCGCGTCATGATCGAGGGCGAGGACGCGGCCGAAATCGAGGCGTTGGCCGAGGGGCTCGCCGCAGTCATCCGTCAAGAGCTGGGGTGACGAAACTGAAGGTTCAAACGTTACTGAAGGTTTGTTGAGAAGCGACTCGGGCTTCTCAAACTGTCATCCCGAGCGAGCGCAGCGAGCCGAGGGATCTGGGCGATGGCTTGAGGGAGGACGGAACTGGAGACAACCGTCCCACCCTTTACCGGATGAGCCCAACGTTGGAACGTTGGGTCGCGTCCACGATGATGGCTGCAACCCGGTCAGGAGCCTCCAGCGGTAAGAGGTGGCCGCAGTTTTCGAAGACCTCGAGGCGCGCACCGGGAATTCCTGCGGCCGCTTCTTCGGCATAGGCGCGAAAACCCGGCATCTCCTTCTCACCGACCGCGACGACGGTCGGCAGCGAGATCTCCCTCAGCCGATCGGGCAGGCTCCACGATCGCTCGACGCGGTCCCGCTGCGTGGCGAGGTACTCGGCGCCGGGGAAGTCCCCGGTGATCGCCGCGGCCGCTCGACGGATTTCGGGCCGGCGATAGGAGTGCTCGAAAAGCGGACTCCGGTCCCACGGTCCCGCCATCGCCGCCGGCACGCCCTCGGATCGGATCACCCTGGCGACCTCGCGGAGGTTGTCCATGAACGCCGGTTCGAATGAACGGTCGGGCATGACGGGAGACACCAGAACCATGCCCGTGAGCCGTTGGGGCATCGTGACGGCGATTTCGAGCACGACGGCGCCGCCGATGGAGTGGCCGACCCCGGCCACCGGACCGGCGGCGGCAGCGTCGAGCACTGCCGCCACATCCGACGCGTGGTGGCTCAGGTGATAACCGGAGTCGGGGCGCGAGCTCAGACCGTGACCGCGGAGATCGATGCGCAGAACGCGAAGACCTGCGGCCACCAACGATGGTATGACAGGGTCCCACAGGCGCCGATCGAGCGTGTGACCGTGGATCAGCAGGACCGGCGGCCCGGATCCTTCGTCCTCGTAATGGAGCGTCACATCACCGTTCGCAGCTTCGGGCATGGTCCCTCCTCGATGGCTCGAAGGATTGTACTTCGAACGCTCCCACCCGCCCGCCCGGCACGCGGGACGCGTGCCCCACAATCGGGTCACAGCTGATCTGTGCCTTCTTGTGGGGCAGCCGTCCCGGTTACTGGCGGCCTGCGGCCACCGTGACGCGCCCGCGCCAGCGAGTGGCCGATTGGCCGGCATCCACCCACCCTACCTTCCCGGCCTCGGCCACAAATCGCTGCCTTCGGCGGGTTGCCGGCCGGGTGGGGCCGCGTGCGGCGGAGGTGCCTGGCTTCAGCCTGGCTCCTCCCGGGAAGGCCGTTCTGAAAGGCATTCCCCCTCAAACACAAGGAAACGGAATACCACATCGACGGTGACGCGAGGCCCACCTGCGGAAATGCGGTAAACTCACCGACCGTTGTCCCTTGGACGGCGGCACACCCGGAGGTTTCCCATGGCGCTCACCCAGCAACAGGTTCTCGAAACACTGCACGACATCCAGGCGCCCGGTACGCGGGTCTCCCTGGTGGAGGCCGGCGCCGTCCGCAACATCGAGGTCGACGGGGGAACGGTCCGCGTTGAGCTGGCGGTCCAGGCGCCGCAGCCTTCGACCGCGACCGAGGTCCGGGCCACGGTCGAGGCCGCCATCGCCCGCCTGGAAGGGGCGGAAACGGTCGAGGTGAAGGTGCACCCGCTGCTCGCGACCATGGACTCCCGACAGCCTGCGCCCGAACCGCCACCCACCTGGGCGGACAAGATCCCCGGCGTTCGTCACGTCATCGCAGTCGCCTCCGGCAAGGGCGGCGTCGGCAAGTCCACCGTGTCGGCCAACCTCGCGACGGCCCTGGCTGGTCTCGGCCACGGCATCGGTCTCCTCGACGGCGACATCTACGGCCCGTCGCAACAACTCATGATGGGCGCCACCGACCAACCCGCCGGCGATCCCGAGGACAAGATCCTCCCCGCCACCTCACCGCACGGCGTCAAAGTCATGTCGTTCGGCTTCCTGGTCGATCCCGACCAGCCGGTGATCTGGCGCGGCCCGATGTTGCAGAAGGCGCTCGAACAGTTCGTCGGCGATGTCGCCTGGGGCGATCTCGACTATCTGATCGTCGACCTGCCGCCCGGCACCGGCGACGTGGCCCTCACCCTCTGTCAAAACGTCCCCATGGCCGGCGCGGTCATCGTCACCACGCCGCAGGACGTGGCCCTGATCGACGCCCGCAAGAGCCTCCTGATGTTTCGCAAGCTCGGCGTGCCGGTGCTCGGAATCGTCGAGAACATGAGCGGGTACCAGTGTCCCGAGTGCGGACACGTCGACCACATCTTCGGTTCCGGTGGGGGCAAGAGAACGTCGGAGGAACTCGGCGTCCCGCTGCTCGGTTCGATTCCTCTCGACCCCGCGATCGTCACCGGCGGCGACAGCGGCCGGCCGATCGTGGTCGACCGGCCCGACTCACCCGCCGGCCGTGCATTTACGGAACTCGCGCGCGCCCTGGTCGAGACCATCGACGGCGCGAGCTGAACGGGCGGCAGCCCAGCCGCCGCCCGCTGCAGGGCTACGGTCTACGAACCCTCGTTGAAGCTGACGACCGCCTTCGTGCTGTCCCCGGCCTCGCGGCTGAGAATCACAACGACGGAACGCTCCTCCGCCTCGTTGTTGCCGTTCACCATGCCGCCTTCGGTGGTGTCCTGGGTGTAGGTGTTGACGCTGATCGAGTAGCCCGCGGACTCGAGCGCCGCCCGGTAGAACTCCAGAACGTCGGCCACAGCATCAGCCGTCGTGATTTCAAACCCGCCGGACAGGGTGGTCTCGGTGCGCATGGAGTGGCGGCTCGAGGGTTGGGTCCCGGGGTACATCGGCACCCACGACGGCAGGTCCTGCGCGGCGGGCTTGCCGGTGGCAAACACCACCGATCCCTCCTCATTCGTGACCGTCATCGAACCGCTCTCCTCGAGGTCCGACGCATCAACCGTCACCTCGCCCTTGTCGGTGGTGAAGCTGAGCTTGCCTTCCTGGATGTCGTCGAAGTTGACCGTGATCTCCTCGCCGGTCTTCTTGTTGCGGACGGTGATGGTGCCGGCCTCCTCGTCGGTCGCGACCTCTTCCAGTTCGGGGTTGAGCTTGACGATCATTTTCGCCGTCGCCATCGCCGGGTTGTCTTCAAAATCGCCGGCCACGTCCTTGACCTTGTTGGCCACAAAGAAGCCTGCGGCCAGCACCACGACCAGAACCAGGATCGACAGTCCGCCGCAACCGATCCCGACCCACGCCCAGATTGGAAGACCCTTTTTCGCCGGAGCCTGCTCGCCGTTACCCATGATTACCTCCCGCACGGATTGCTGTGTTCGTTGGCGGTCAGGATACCACCGTCTGGGCAGGGGAGCAGGGGGGAAAGGACCCGACTGGGCTCGTATCAGCACGCCCTTCCCGTGAGGATGCCAGGCACGCCACCATGATGTTGAGGACAACATCATGGTGGGAGCCAGGCACCTCCGCCGCACGTCTATCTGCGTTCATCTGCGTGATCTGCGGGCAGACCGGGTGAGCGGGTGACATTCCAAATCCGAAATCCGAAATCCGAAATTTGCGATGGCCCCCTTTCTCCCTTTCTCCCTTTCTCCCTTGCTCCCCGGCCTTCCCTGGAACTGCCGGCCGATCCGGGCTACGATGCCGCTATGGAGGAACCCGGGAGACCCAGTGAATCTTGAGATTGTCGGGATCGCGTTGTGTCTTCTGGGCTCGGGCTTTTTTTCGGCCTCCGAAACCGCGCTGACGTCGCTGCCCGTGACCCGGCTCGAAGCCCTCCGGGTCACCAGCGGCCGACTCACCCGCGCCGGGCTCACCCGGTGGGCCACCGCTCCGCAAAACCTCCTGATCACGATCCTGGTCGGCAACAACCTGGTCAATGTGCTCGCCTCGGCCCTGGCCACCTCGATCGCCTACAACCTCTCCGAGCACGGCGGTCTGGCGGCGGTGGTCGGAATCATGACGCTCGGCATCCTGATTTTCGGCGAGATCACCCCCAAGACCCTGGCTCAGCGAAATGCGGAGTGGATCTCACGCCGGGTCGCGCCGATTCTCTACGTCCTCGACTTCGTCCTGACGCCGGTCAACCTCGTTCTGGGTCTGCTCGCCCGACTGCTCTCCCGCGGTGAAGCGCCCGGGCTCCCGGTCACCGAGGAGGACCTCTTATTCATGCTCCGGCTCGCCCACCGCCACGCCCATCTGCCGCGGGACTCGAGGCTGATGATCGAATCGGTCCTGCGCTACCAGCGGGCGATCGCCCGCGAGGTCATGGTGCCCCGTCCGATGGTGGCCACGGTCGACATCTCGTGGGATCTGTCAACGCTCCAGCAGGCCATCGTCAGCACCCCCCACAGCCGTTTTCCGGTGGTCAAGGGCTCACCGGACGACATCGTCGGCGTCCTCCATGCCAAACACCTCCTGCGCCTCCTGCCCGGCGATTCGTGGTCCCAGCTCGTGGTCTACCCGCTTTTCATCCCCGAGAGCCGCTCGCTGCCCGATCTCATGCAGGATTTCCGCCGGTCCGGCCAACACGTCGCCCTGGTGCTCGACGAGTTCGGCGGCCTCTCCGGTCTGGTGACCCTCGAGGATCTTCTCGAGTTGGTGGTGGGCGAAATCGACGACGAATTCGACCTCAAAAACGAAGGTGCGGTCGAAGCGGTCGAGGGTGGATGGCGGGTCGCCGGCTTCCTCTCCCTCCGCCGGCTGGAGTCGATCCTCCACCGCAACATCGCCCAGCCCGAGGACATCGACTCGGTGGGCGGTCTCGTCAACCACCTGGTGACCGGCGACGCCCAACCCGGTTCCACCGTCGTCTGGGACGGCCTCCTGTTCGAGGTTGACACCGTCGCCGACGGCCGCGCCGACCGCATCCGGGTGATGAAGACGCCCTCAAGGAACTGACGCCGACCAACCCACCATGTTCCCCGACTCGAAACCGTCCGTGAAGATCACCGGCGCCGCCGGCAGCGGCCACGAGACGCCGTAGACTCCTTCGCCGGAGCCGTCCTGCTGTTCGCTGGACCATACCGCCATCAGGTTGCCGGCGCTCGAGCAGGCGACATCCGGCTGGTCCTGGGAATCGGCTGGTGTAGGTGTTGTACTGGATCTCGCCGGTAGCGAAGGTGCCGTCGTCGAACAGGACCCGGCCGAAGACGCCGGCGGCGGAGCCGTCCTGGTTGCTACGGCCCTCCCACAGGACCACGGCTCGGCCGAGAGTGTCGGCGGCGGCGGTTGGGCGCCCCTGGTCGCCTGCGGAGTAGTTGTTGACCTGGAACTCGTTGCCGACGGGGCTCGCCGAAGCATCGAACCACTGCCCCCTGATGCTGCCGAAGGCGCCGTCGAGACCGGTCGCGTCCTCCCACACCACCAGGAAGGCGCCGCTGCCCACCGCCGCCACCGCCGGCGCGCTCTGGTCGCCCTCGGTGGTGGTGTTGACCCTGAATTCGGCTCCGACCGGCGAGCCCGCAGCGTTGAACCGCTGGGCGAAGACCCCGTCGCTGTCGTAGTCCTCCTGCCCGTAGCTCTCCCACACGGTTACGAACCCGCCGCCGGGGAACCCCGCCACCGCCGGCGAGTGCTGGGAGAGATAGGTGTGGGTGTTGAGGGCAACCTCGTTGCCGGCGGGGGTGCCGTCGGCGGCGAACATCCGCCCGAAGGCGCCGAAGCCTGAGGCGTCGCGGCCGGTCCACACCACCATGAACCGCCCGGCGCCGTCGACCGCGATTCGCGGGTCGGTCTGGGTGCCGGAGGCCGAGGTGTTGACCACGAACTGATTGCCGATCGGCGTACTTGAAGCGTTGAACCGGCGAGCGTGGATCCGAGGCCCGCCGGTGATTTCGGCCTCCCACGCCACGACGAAGCTGCCGTCGGCGGCCATCGCCACCGCGCCGTCCATCTGGTTCTCATCGGTCGATTGGTTGACTCGGAAAGCGCCGCCTGCCGGGTCGGCGTCGCCGTCGAATCGCTGGCCGTAAACGCCCCAGCCCCACCCGTCCTCTTTCCAGCTGTCCCACACCACAACGGTGCTCCCGGCGGCATTCATGGCCACCCTCGGCCGCGTCTGACCAAGACTGGTCGTGGTCGGAATCAGGAACTCGGCCGCCTCGTCGTCGGCAATCGACACGTTGGCCTGGGAGGGTTGACCGAGCGCAGTGTTGCCGACCGGGTTGGACAGCGTGACGTGAAACACCTCGCCACCCTCCACGGCGGCGTCGTCGAGGATCGTGATGGTGATGATCCGATCGCTGGAATCCGCGTCGGCCCACTCGAGGGTTCCCGAGTCGGCTCCGTAGTCCTGGCCCGCGGTCGCCGTGCCGTTCCCGGTGGTCCAATCCACCGACACCGGGCCCTCGGCGATGCCGAGCCGCTTGATGGTCAGGTCGACGGAACTGGCGGTCTCGGGGGCCTTGTACGACTTCGTGCTGAACTGGAGTCGGGGGCCGTCGTCGTCGATGACGGTCACCGAGAAGACCGCCGGCTGTCCGACCAGGGCCGCACCCTGCGGCTCGCTGAGTGCCACCGAGAAGGCCTCGTCATCCTCCTTGACGAGGTCGTTGAGGATCGTCACGGTGATCGGCTTGGGCGAGGCATCGCCGTCAACCCAATACAAGGTCCCCGAAACGGCCGAGTAATCCGAACCCGCCATCGCCGTCCCGTTGGCGGTGGCGTAGTGCACCGACACCGCCCCTGCTGACGGACCTTCGCGCACGACGTACAGCGATATCGTGCCACCAGCCTCGCTGACGTCAGTACCCGAGGACGAAAACCGAAGGATGTTGGTTTCATCATCCAGAATCGTCACCTGGGCGCGGTTGAACACCCCCGCGGTGGCTGCGCCGGTAACAGTGCCGATCAGCAAGCTGAAGTACTCGAGGCCTTCGGTTGCGGCGTCATTCTGGATGGTCACCTGGACCGTCTTCGCGGCAGTATCCCCGTTCGCCCACGACACCATCTGGTTGACGGCGCCGTAATCGGCGCCCGCCGTGGCGGTGCCGTCTTCCGAGATCACGGTTGCGGTCACGGCCCCTTCGCCCGACCCCGTTCGCCGCAGGGTCACCGTCGCGGTGCCCGCGTTTTCGGCCACCACGTAGGAGGTCGTCTCGAACTCGACAATCGACGATTGACCGTAGGGCTCGATCAGTCTGAAGACGGTGAGAACACCGTCGTCCCGCGCGAAATAGAGCCGGCCCTCGCTCCACGCGAGATCGCCGCTGACGGCGCCCTCCCAGAACGTGCTCTCCGGGAACGCGTAGGACCAGTCACTCTGATGGGTCACGAGATCGATGGCGTGGATGGCCGAGCCGTATCCCGGCGTCACACCTATCACATCATCCACGGTTACCACCAGTGCGTGGCTGTTGGTGATGATGAGGGTGCCCTCGACCCGGAAGTCGCCCCCCGGGATCCAGGACCACAGGAACGCGCCGTCGTCCTGGTTCCGCGCTTCGAGATTGCCGTGGTTGATGACGTAGACCACACCGCCCGCCACCGAGGGCTGGCCGGAGTTGGGATTGTTGCGGCTGCGTCCGAACCCGTCGGCGATCTCATAGCGGATGTCCCGCTCGCCGAGGTCGAAGGAGATCAGCCGTTGATCCTGGACGACCAGGACATCGTTGCGGCCCCCGAGCACCGGCGCGAGGTCCATCGACCAGCCCCACCACTCGAAGTTGGGATCGTCGATCGAGAAGTGCTCGGTCCCGTAGGCGCACCAGACCACCGACAGCTTGCCGCCGACGTACGCGTAGGCATGGATCCCGTCAACAGCCGGGGTCCACTCGTCGTAGCCTTCGAGACTCTTGAACCAGCGCTGGTCGGGTTCCTCGAAGAAGTTGAAGGCGTACATCCCGCCGTAGGAGCCACCGTTGATATAGGCGGTGCCGCCGACGATGGTCGGGGCATAATAGCGGTCCCACTGGGCGGCATGGGGGCCGTTGTTGAGAAGGGCGCCGGAGACTGCGTTATAGGTGTAAAGGTGCGTATCCGAGGCGTGGTTGCCGACCTGGAGGTACACCTTTCCGGCATCGTAGGCGGGCGGGTTGACCGAAAAAACATTGCCGAAGTCCTTCGACCACAGCACATGGCCGTCGGTGACATCGAGGGCGTAGAAATCATCCCGACCGTTGTCGAAGATGTTCCGCAGAGTAGCGAAGACGCGGCCGTCAACCGCCGCCACCGGGTTGACATTCTCGCCTTCCGGCGACAGCACGACCTCCCAATCGAGGACGAAATCGTCGGGGTCGAAGGACACCGGGATGTAGCCGGTGTGGGCGGCGTTGGCCTGATACATGGGCCATTTAACCTGGGCCTCCGCTACAACCGGTAGAAGCCACAACGCCGCGGCCATCGCCGCGATCAGCAGTCGTTTCATGACCCGTCTCCCCGCCGGAAAGAAGTGCAATCCAGGATCGATCCCCCGCAACCGGTTGGTGGACCGGACTGCCTTCCCGAGTTCACCGCCCCCATCTTTCAGTATACCGCCAAGGCGTTTCAACCAATGGCAAATAAAACCGTTTACGGAGCCGGATTTCGGCTTTGGACGATGTTTGACAGACCGTTGACATGGCGCCGTCTGTTGTTCTTGATTGGGGCTCTTAACGGTGACGACCGAGGTCGCGATCAGGGGCGGCCGGTTGCAGCCGGAGCCGCGGACGACGTACCGGCGGTGTCGCGAGGCGCGGTTGCCGTCCCACCGTCTGGTGGCATAGCCGAAGCGCCGACTTTACCGGTCAACACCCGCACCTCGCGGATCCGGTCGCCGACCCGGATCGCGGTCAGAACCTCCCGGCCCGCCACCACTTCACCGATGTTGGCGTAGTGGCCGGTGAGGTGATCGGCCGGGGTCAGAGTGAAGAAGAGCTGGCAGCCGCCGGTCTGCGGGCCCGAGGTGGCGATGCCGACCCGCCACGAGTCGAAGGGCACGAGCGACGGTTCGTCGGGCAGGACGAAGCCGGGGCCGCCCCAGCCGTCGCCGCGGGGGTCGCCGCCCTGGACGACGAAGTTGGGTACAACGCGGTGGAAGTCGAGACCGTCGTAGAAGCCGGCGGCGGCGAGGTCCCAGATCTCGCGCGAGGTCAGGGGCGCGGTGTCGAGGTCGAGTTTGATGGTGAAGGCGCCGCGATCCGTCACGACTTCGAGCCACCGCTCGTCGGCCGCCCAGCGGGCGAGTTCTCGATACCAGAGACCGCCGTGGCGGGGCTCGCGCCGCGGAAACGCGACGGTTTCGCCGAGCCCGCGCGCGGCGTTGACCGCCATCGCGACCGCGGAGGGATCGGGGTCTTCGAGGCCCAGCTTCAAGATCGCCTGCCGTTTGGGACCGGGCTCGGTGGCCGTCATCACCGCCACCAGCGCTTCGACGCGGGCATCGGGCATGGTGTCGCCCTTCCACGCCGTGTGCAGGGCGATCAGCCCCTCCACCGATGGTGCGGCGCCAGCTTCCCTGAGGAGGGAGAGGGTCTGCGCGCGAACCGCCGGATCGGGGTCCGTCGCCAGCAGTGCGAGGAGCTGCCCGCTGCGCGCCGCAGCCTCCTCGGCATCGACGCTCGCAAGCCACGCCAGCCGGACCCCGGCATCGGGATCCGCCGCGGCTCGTTGCTCCGCTTCCGATCCGAGCTTGACGGCCACTCGCGCCGCGGCACGGCGTTGCCAGCCCGAGCTGGTGGCGGCGGCCCACCCGCCGGCGGTCTTCGCCGCCGCCTTCGCATCCCTCGCGGCGAGGGCAGCCAGCGCTTCGGCGGCGAGCCACGGCTCCGCACCATTGATCGCGGCCGTGAGATCGGCGGTGGAACCGATCGCCGGTTGCGCCTTGGCCGCCGCCAGCGCCGCCCAGGCGAGCTGCGGGTGCGGTGAGAAGAAGAACGACGCGACGGTGCGGGTTGCGGCAGCGGGCAGCGCGACCGCGTCTGCGGCCGCGAGGACCCCGCACGCCGCCGCCTGAACCCGCCAGTCGGAGTCGTCGAGAGCTGTGACCACCGTCTCGACGTCGTCGGCCGTCAGTTGACCACGCGCAAAGCCCCGGATTGCAGTCAGTCGGATGACCGGTTCCTCGTCGACGGCGAGCAGCCGCTGGGCCGCTCGCGCGGCGGGGTCGCCGGTCCGCGCCAGCGAGTAGGCGGCGGCGCGTCGCAGATAGGGGCTGCTGTTGCCGGCAAAGCGGGCGACGGACGGCTGCCAGGGCGCACCCTCGAGGCGCCAGACGTTGGCAAGCGCGGTTTCGAGCACGCCGACGTCCTTCTCGGTGGTCAGCAGCAGAACCAGCGGTTCCCAGCCCGCTGCACCCGCCTCGCACAGGGCCCACGCGGCTGCCTGACGAACCTGGGGCGAGCTGTCGCTCAGACCCTGGACGGCAAGGTCGAGACCGCCGATCCCGATTCGCCCGGCTGCCAGCATCACCTGCCGGCGTACGGCCGGTGCGGAGTCGGACAGATAGCTGGCCAACAGCGGGATCCGGGCCGGGTCGGCGGTGGAAGCCAACACCTGGACGGCCCGCACCCTGACGGCCGGGGACGGCTCTTCGAGCATGGTCACCGCGATCGGAAGATCGATCGACCACCGGTCGAGGGCGGTCGCGAGATAGGCCATCTGATCGCCCGACGCGGTCTGGCCCTGCGCCACAGCGTGGGCGCTTGCCAACACCAGGGAGGTTACGAGGGACGACACCCGGACCACGGTTCAGGCCCCGTACAGCAGCCGATCCCCGAGGACCGGCGGCAGACCCGCGGTCAGAATGCGGCGCCTCGCCTCCGACGCCCGGTAGCTGACCCGGTAGAAGTAGATCCGCCGTTGGTCGGTGTCGAGAATGGCGTAGGCGGCGCGGGGATCGCGGTCGCGCGGTTGACCCGCCGAACCCGGGTTGATCAGGTAGCGGCTCTCCGGCTCGAGATCCAGGACCAGCCTCCGGCCGGTGACCAGGCGCACCTTGAGCGTCTGGGTGCCGTTGTGCTCCCGCAGGACAAACAGCGACGGCACGTGGGTGTGGCCGAAAAGAATCAGGTGGTGGGGCAGACCGCCGAAGGCGAGTTGGGCGTCGTAGGCCGAAAACACGTACGCGTCCTCGTCGATGCTCGAACCGTGGCAAATGGCGAGCTGGTCGCTGAGCTCGAGCGGACCCTCCGGAAGGGACCGCAGGAACTCGAGGTTGCGATCGTCGAGGTGTTCGAGGGTCCACAGCGCGGCCTGTTTGGCGTAGTGGTTGAAGTAGTCGGCGCTGTCGATGCCCGAACACACACGATCGTGGTTGCCACGCACGCCATCCAGGTTGCCTCCGAGCGACCGCATCCAGTCGAGGACCGGGTTGGGGGACGCGCCGTAGCCGACCGCATCGCCGAGGAAGATCACACGGTCAAAACGCTTGCGCCGCACGTGGGCGCGGATGGCCTGCAACGCTTCCCAGTTGGCGTGAATGTCGCTCAGGATCAGATACCGCACGGCGCCCCCCGTACGGCATCCACGATGATCTCCACGATCTCTGTCCTGCGGTTCGGAGCCGTCGAGCGGGATCGTCAGCGTCGCTCGGCGGTAGTCGGGCAGGCGCTCGTCATAAAGCCTTCGGGCCGGCTCCGGGCCCCGGTACGCGGGTCGACCGCCATTGTCCGCCTCGAGGCGTTCCTCGAGCACCTCCCACGGCAGGTCGAGAAAGACCGAGATCCCCCCTGCCCCTTCGATCACCGACCGGTTGGCCTGGGTCGAGAAGGCGCCGCCGCCGGTGGCCACCACCAGGCCGTCCTGCCCGCTCACACGCGTCAATTCCTCCGTTTCGGCGGCCCGAAACACGGTTTCGCCGTGGTGCTGAAACACCTCGGAAATCGGGCAGCCGAAACGCTCGCACAGCCGTTCATCGAGATCGAGAAAACGGGCGCCCAGATGGCTCGCCAGCCGTTGCCCCACCGAGGTCTTGCCGGCGCCCATAAAACCAACCAGGTAGATATTGACCATCACTCTCAATTTTACCACCGGGCGAACCGGCGCCCCCAACGATCGGGAGCCATCGGAATTCGCGCCAGGCATATTCTCGAGTCAATCGGCGAGGAATCGTTCCATGAAGTGGGTGTCGAGCCGGCCCGCGCTGAAGTCCTCATAGTCGAGGATTCGCCGGTGCAGATCGACCGACGTCTTGATGCCCTCGATCTTGAGCATCGACAGCGCCCGTCGCCCGCGCGCGATGGCCTCTTCGCGGTCCTTTCCGTACACCAGCAACTTGGCAATCAGGCTGTCGTAGTGCGGCGGCACGGTGTAACCCCCGTAGATATGCGTGTCGATCCGCACACCGGGACCGCTGGGCAGCGAAAAGTGGGTGATCCGGCCTGGTGAGGGCGCAAAGGTCACCGGGTCCTCGGCGTTGATGCGGAACTCGATGGCGTGCCCGGTCGGCCGCACCTGTTTTCTCTTCGGCAGGGAGATCGGTTGGCCGGCCGCAATCCGCAGCTGTTCGGTGACGAGATCGATCCCCGTGACCAGCTCGGTGACGGGGTGCTCCACCTGGATGCGGGTGTTCATTTCCATGAAGTAGAAGCTGCCGTCCTGGTCGAGCAGGAACTCCACGGTGCCGGCGTTCTCGTATTTCGCGGCCCGCGCAGCAGACACCGCGGCACGGCCCATCTCGGCCCGCAGCTCGGGGGTGAGCGCCACCGACGGCGCCTCCTCGATGATCTTCTGGTGGCGCCGTTGGATCGAGCACTCCCGTTCGCCGAGATGGATCACCCGGCCATGGGAGTCGGCCAGGACCTGGAACTCGATGTGCCGGGGTCGCTGCAGGTACTTTTCGAGATACAGGGTCGGGTCGCCGAATGCCCGTTCGGCTTCGTTCCATGCGGTGTCGTAGGCGCGCTGGAGGTCCTGGGCGTTCCAGGCCAACCTCATGCCGCGGCCGCCGCCACCCGCCGACGCCTTTAAAATCACCGGGAAGCCGATCTCACCGGCGATCTTCAGCGCCTCTTCCGCCGAACCCAACGGGCCGTCGGAGCCGGGCAGGATCGGGACCTCGGACGCGGCCATCGTCGTTCTCGCCTGCGATTTGTTGCCCATCAGCCGGATGGCTTCCGGAGGCGGCCCGATAAAGGTCAGGCCGCACTCGCGGACGATCTCGGCGAAGTGTGCGTTTTCGGCGAGGAAACCGTAGCCCGGATGGATCGCGTCGGCGCCGGTGATCAGCGCCGCCGACATGACGGAGGTGGTGTTGAGGTAGGAGCTCCCCGAGTCGGCGGGGCCGATGCACAGCGCCTGGTCGGCAAGCTTGACGTGCAGGCATTCGCGATCGGCGGCGGAGTGGACGGCCACGGTCTGGATACCGAGCTCGCGGCAGGCGGCGATGATCCGCACCGCGATCTCTCCACGATTTGCGATCAGGACCTTTGAAAACATGTGCCTGCCCGCGGTCACGCCGGACGGATCATGAAGAGCTTCTCGCCGAACTCCACGGGCTGCGCGTTTTCGGGCATCACCCTGACGACCGTCCCGCTGGCGTCACACTCGATCTCGTTCATCAATTTCATGGCTTCGACGATACACAGCGTCTGGCCGCGTTCGACAAAATCACCCACCTTGACGTACGGATCAGCGTCGGGGTTCGGCGCCCGGTAGAAGGTCCCGACGATCGGCGAGGTGACCTCGTGGAGACCGGCGTCCTCGTCGGCTCCGGCCGGCGGCGTCCCGGCGGGAACCGGTGCCGCCCCCTGGGCCGCGGGCTGCGCCCCGGCTGCCGGGCCGGGTGCGGCGACCGCCGCTGGGGCTGCAACGACAACCGGCGCTCGACCTTCGATCCGGAGGCGGGAGCCGGCATGCTCGACCTCGACGCTCGACACCCCCGAGGAGCCGACCAGTTCGATCAGCTCACGTATCTCTTCAAATTTGAACATCGTGTCGTGTCACCTCAGATGAATTCGGAGTACAGGCGTGCGCGGACCAACCGGCTCAGGAATCTGCCCTTCCCCGTGAGACCATCCCGGCTCATGACGAGAATCAGGAAATAGCCGGCCGCAATGGTCGTCAAGATGATAACCGCATCCTCGGCAAAAACCGCAAGCTGCTCCAGATCCCCGTGTTGAAACTCGCGGGCCGCCTCCGTGAGATCGCGGACGATGGTCGCCAATTCCGCCCCCAGGGTTTCGAGGGTCGCATCGTGCGGGCGCACCACCACCGGAATGCCGTCGGGATCGACGATGGCGGCGCCGCGGGCGCCCGGGCAGTTTTCCAGCAGGTGCAGGATCGGTAGCTCGAAGTTCACGCTTTCAGCCTCTCCGAGGCCAGTCTAACCGCCTCCAACCAGCGCCGCAATGCCCGCGCCCGGGCATCGCCCGTCTCGTCGACGGCCTCGCCGCCTGGAATGTCGCCCCCAGCACCCGCCGTCAACCCCGCCAGCAACCGCGTCGCCTCCGCGTGGTCGGGGTCGCGATCGAGGACGCCACGAAGGGTCTTCTCGGCCAGCTCCAGATCCCCCTGATCCAGCGCCAACCGGGCCAGGGTCATGGTCGGCAGGGGCAGCTCGTCGGAGAGGAAACCGACGTCGTCGAGGAGATCGAAATCGAAATCGGGCTCGGGTTCGGGCTCGGGTTCGATCGCCGATTCGACTTCGGCCACCGAAATGGGCACGGTGGCGGGTTGCTCACCGTCTCCGCGTTGAGCGCCGATGATCGCATCGGCGTCGATTTCGAGCAGCGTTTCCACCTCCGGCGCGGATGCCGGCGCGACCGGCTCGGAAGCCAATTCTTCGATCTCAAATCGAGGGATCGGCATCTCGGCCAGGGGTATGGCCACGGTCGCGCGGCCGTCGTTCTCCGGCGGCGGCTCCGCGTCCGCAACTTCCTCTTCCGAGGTGTCGATGACAAACACGTCGTCCCCGGCCGAATCACCCATCGGCTCGTTCTCGGCCTCGGCGAACACCGTGTCCAGGGACCGACCAGTCGGCCGGGACCATGCCGGGGTCCCGGTGGGCCGCGCGAACGGCGCCGCGACCTGGAGCTGGCCGATCGCCGCCAGGTGCCTTTCGACAAAGAGGATGCGTTCGTCGAGAGTGTCGTCCGGGGCCGACAGCGCGCGCGCGCGCTTGAGGGCCTTGATGGCCTCGACCCACTCGGTATTGGCGATGGCCGCCTCACCGGCGAAGCGCGAGGCGACGGCGTTTTCCGGGTCGAGGGCGAGCGCCCGGCTCAGAGCTTCGGCCGCCTGGCGGCTGGATCCCGCATCGAGCAGAGCCCTGCCGAGGCTGACCCACGCGGCGACGTATTTGGGGTGCTGCTCGAGCCCGTTGCCGAGCACGGCGATGGCTTCCTGCAGTTCCCCCTCGCGGCGCAGATGCTCGCCGAGCTTGAAGAAAACCCGGGAGGAAGGGTCCTCCCGGAGTTCGAAGCGGAACTGCTCGAGTCGGTAGTCCATAGGCTGTCATCGGCCACCGCCCGGGGGCGGTGGCCGGTGGGTACTAGAGTCCGTTGCCGGTCAATGCCACGCTGGTGCTGTAGGAGCCGGTCCCTGCACTCTGACTAGGTAATACTCAAGGTGTCGGTGGCTGGCGCCTGCAACCGGCCGGGCAGAACCTGCACCGTAAAGGTGCAGCTCTTGTTATATGGCGAGAGTCGGCGGGCACGTATCGCTCACGTATTGGAAATCCGTGCCGGTGGCAAGCGCCGGGTTGAGTGTCGTCGCATCGGTCGCCGCCGGTGTTCGTAATCACCAGATTCTGGTTGGCGGAACATGCCGGGGCCGTCGTGTTCGGGAAGGTCCACTGCGTTGAGGCGAGTTGGTCCCGAACTGTTCGCCGGCGAGGCCACACACACCGTGGCGCTCGGCTCGATCACGATGGCGCCCTGCAGCGTGTCGGAGCAGGTGCCCGGGAAGTTGGTCACCGTGACCGCGACCGGCGTCGACGCCTCCCGGACTCCCGGCGCTCCACCGGGCAGGGTGCACGGTGTCGGATTGAACGTGATTCCGAGTTCATCGATACCGGGCAGATCCTGGACGTCGATGGTCGGTGTCGCTTTGGACCGTCACATCGCTGCTGGGCGCAATGTAGTTGCCCACCTTGACCAGCACGTCGGGGGCGAAGAACTGACCGTTGATGACGATGTCGGCGGTGGGCGTCCCGAGGTCCGCCTCCGGGATGATGATCGGGGTCACCCCGAGCACCGTCGGCGAGTTGCCGCGGATGGTGAAGTTGCCGCCATCGGCTTCGAGACCGCTCTCGAGCAGCACGACCTTGAACGAACCGCTGGTCGCGGAGCAGAGGACACCCAGGTCGTCGGGTATCCGCACCACGATCTCGGTGCCGGAGACGCTGATGACCTGCATCTGTTTGTCTCCGAAGATCACCTGGAGCGGGGAAACGAAACCCGAACCGTAGATGATCACGAGGTCGCCGAGACCGCCCTCCTGCGGGCTGTTGCCGGTGATGTAGAGATTGTCGCCGTAGGTGAAGCTGTCGTAGCTCGATTCGAGGCCGGTGTTGATGGCGACGACCCGCACGGGCACCGACACCGGCGGCACCTCATTCTGCTGGCTGTAGTTCGGGCTGACGCAGGTGATGCGGTCCTGGTTGGCTGGAGTTGTGTCGTTGAAGATGTTGACGTCGGTCGCTGTCAGGTTGCCGAAGAAGACCTGCATCGGCGCCTGGAACCCCTTGCCGAAGATGGTCACCAGGGTGCCGCCCTCGAGCGGGCCCGAGGTCGGCGAGATCGAGGCGATCTCCGGCTGCGGGTTGTCGGCGAGGACGATGAAGGCGTCCTGGAGCGAGGTGCTCCCGTCGACCGTCGACACGGTGACGTCCTGCGGGCTGTCCTCGGTCAAAGGCAGCGTCGCTGAAGCGCGGTGTTTCGACCTGGATCTGGGTGCCATCGGGGGCCACCGAGATCACCATGCCGAGGCGCACCACGGAGCCCGGGTCGGTAAAGCTGACGCTGAGATCGCTGGCCACCGACCCGAAGTTCTGGCCGAGGATATTGACGATCTCGCCGCCGGAGGAACGACCGGAGCTCGGCGACACGCCGAAGATCTGGGGGCCGCCGCCCGGCAGGAGGACAAATGCGTTCGACAGGGTGGCGGTCTGCTGAGAGCCGGTGCCGGCGTTCGCGATCACCCGGACGTCGGCCGTCTGTTGGATGGTGTTGTTGGCGCCCGTGAAGGCCGGCGTGATCACCGTGATGAAGCCGTCTTCGCTCGCGGGGATGCTCTCGAGGACGCCCGCCACGATTGCCTGATAGGACACGCCGTTGAGGTCGAAGTACGCCTCGACCGGCGCGAGGATGCCCTTGCCGGCGATGATCGCCTGCTCGCCGCCGGCGTACGACCCGCGCCGCGGGTCGATTCCGTAGAGTTGCAGCGCGTCGGTGGTTGCGCGGTCCTGATAGGCAACGGTGATCTGGCGGCTGGCGCCGCTGACCTGAGCGCGAATCAGGTACGATCCGGCAGCGTCGGCAAGAAATGCCGCCGATGCCGTGCCGCCTGAGGTGAGGACCGAAGCCTCGGCCGTCCCGTTGGCGAAGGCGCCGCCGCTCGCCTCGAACCTGACGGAGGTCCCATCGGGCGCAGCCACGCCGTTCTTGGTCACCGTTGCATCGACGAGGATGACGGTGTTGACGAACGGCGCGGTATTCGAGGCCGTCAGCGCGGTGATGCTCCACGCTTCCGGGACCACGGTCGGTGCTGGTCTGGCCGAAGGGCTGTCCCCGGAGCATCCGACCATGACGACCAGCGCCAGGAGGGCGATGAACGGTGTAAATCTCTTCATGGTTTCAGACCCCCACTCACTGGCCGTTGCAGTAGAAATTGAATGCGATCGGAATCGGCGTGGTCGCGACGTTTTTGCCCGACACCGTCCTGCCGTAAATGGTGAGCTGGAGGCTCTGGCGGATGTTGGTGAAACCGGTTGCAGGTTCGAACCCGCCGTTTTCCGGCAGCAGAAAGGCGATCGGGACCTCGCGCAGGTACTCGAGAGGGTAGACCCGGTAGTTCTCGAGGTCGGCGGAGCCGCCGGCCGGCACGAACACAGCCTGGTCATACGTCCACTCGGGAGAGGCCGCGCTGCCGCCATCGGTGCGGTAGGGCGTGATGACCCACCGCGTGAGATTGACGTCCTGGTTGGCGCTCGTCCCCGACCCGGGAGCCTTGGGCGTCGACGTGATCGCCATGTTTTCGATTGTGAGATCCGTTTGCTGGAGGCAGATGTCAATCTCCGGGTTGTAAGCGGTGATGTCGATGGTCAGGTAGACCGACGCTTCCGTGTCGTTGAGCGTGCTCGAGCCGCCGCACGACCCCACCACCAACCCGAGGGCGAGAACGACGCTGAGATGCAGGATTCGCTTCATCTATTCCTCCGCCTAATACTTGACGATCCTCGGGGTGATGAAGATCAAGAGTTCGTCGTGATCGAGACGTACCCTGTTGTTCTTGAACAACCAACCGAAAATCGGGATCTTGCTGAGACCGGGAATGCTGTCCTCACCGTTGCCATCGGTGATCTCGTAAATACCGCCGATCACCGTGGTGCCGCCATCGCGGATCAGGAGTTGGGTCTGCGCGTCGCGGGTGAAGATCGGCGCATTATTGCCGCCGGCAACCGCAAACTCCGGGGCCGGTCGCTGCTTCTTGATGCTGATGTCGAGGTTGACGGTCCCCTCGGCGGTGATCTGCGGCGTCACCTCGAGCCGCAACGTCGCGTCGACATATTGCACCGTCACCGTGTTGTTGGCCACCGTCTGGACGGGGATCTGCAGACCTGAACGGATCGAGGCGCGCTGCAGGTTCTGCGTCGTCACGCGCGGCGTCGACACCACCCTGGCCATACCGTTCGATTCGGCCGCGGTGAGCTGGAAATCGAGGTTGAAGGTATTGAGGATATCCCCAAAGGTCATTGCAAGGACCTGATTACCGGCCGGGAGCCGGACATCGCCTGCAACCGTCCCGTTATTGGGGAAGTTGAGGCCGGTGTCGTTGCCGTGCTCGGCATCCGCGACGCCGGTGAAGCCCCAGCTGACACCGAGGGCGCGCGAGTATTGTTTGGTGGTTTCAACGATGCGGCCTTCGATCACCACCTGTGGGGTCGGCAGATCGAGCGAGTCGATGAGCCGGAGAATTCCCTCAACCCGGTCGTTCACATCGCGGAGGATGAGCGTGTTCGTGCGCTGGTCCACCGTGACCGAACCGCGGTCCGACAACAGGTAGCTGTCGCTCGACAGCAGCGTGGCCACATAGTCCGCCTTGGCGTACGACAACGGCTTGAGGTAGGTGCTGAGAGGTTTGGCCCTTTCGCGTTCCTTGTCGAGCGCGGCCCTGGCGGACTTCTCGGCTGCCAGCTTGTTGGTCGGCGCCACCCTGAGGACGTTGTTTTCCAGCACGTAGTCGAGGCCGTTGATCTTGAGGATCAGATCGAGAGCCTGGTCCCACGGTACCTGCCTCAGTTCGACGGTAACTGATCCGCTGACGCCGGGATCGAGAACGATGTTGAGCTCGGTGAGCACCGAAAAGGTCTTGAGAACGTCCTTGATGTCGGCATCCTTGAGGGTCAGCGTGATCGGCTCGCCGGTCCACTGCTCCTCCTGGTTCTGCACCTCGGTCGCGGCGTAGTTCTGGCCGGCGATCGTCGGAGAGTCCAGTACTTTCGCCGCGGTGGCCTGCTCGATGAGCTGGTTGTTGTCGGCCACCCACGGGCTCCGGTCCAATCCCGCACCCCTGTCGGTCGCCCGGTCTGTTTTCGCGGGCTCCTCAGGCAGGTCGAAGATCGCCGACGCAACCTCCTGCGCGGGCTCCGGAGCGGGCGCGGTCCGGGGCTGCGAACGGGTGATTTCGATCGTGCCCGAATCGGCCACCCTGACGGACTCGGTGACGTGAGACTGGGCTGCAGTCGAGGTCGCCTGGCGATCCACACCCACCGAGACAATGGCGCCGTCGGCGGTGCTGTCAACCCGGTAGTCGGCGTCCGAGCGAAGATCGATGACCACCCTCGTGATCGGCTCCGGTACGGTCTGGAACTGGGCCACCCGGACCTGGGTGACGAGCGGTGCGTTGACCGGCATGAGGTGATGTCCGACGTGATTGACGACGCCGCTCAGGTCGAGGACCAGACGTCTCGGCTCGGGGAGCGTGAACGAGGTGACCTCGAGCGTCCGATCGGCCTTGAGCTCGACTACCACGCCATCCCCGGTTCTCACCGGGACGACCTCGTAGAGATTCGCTGGCCCAGCGAACGACCGCGGCGGCGCCGCCGCCGGCGTCGATTGCTCGGCCACCACCACGTCCTCACGAATCACGGGTGCCGGCGCCACCGGCTGATCGGTGAAGGAGTAGAACTCGAGATCGAGCCCCTCCGCGTCCGACGTCAATGTCAGCTGTGCCGGCTCCGCAAGCCAAACCGTGAGGCGAGAGACCCTCTTGCCGAACTCTTCGACGTGGTCGAGCTCCGCGCGCTCGATGCCGGCGTTGGTCCCGGTCAGGCGTCCCACTCCGTCGTCCCACCGGGCCTCGGGCAGTTCCACCACCCACACACCCGGTTGCGGCGAATAATGGACGGTCTCCATCTCCCCGGTCGCCCGGACGTGGAGCACGGGGCCCGACGGACCCACTACCGCCCCCATCCCCTGAATCGCAGGAATGGGCTCCTCGGCGAGGAGCGGCACACCAGCCCCCAGCAGGACAAATGCCGCTGTCACCACCAGGATGCGGACGTTTTTCATCATCATGCCGTCCCCCATTTTCCTCTCATATCAACGGCTAGTCCGTGAGTTCCCGCACAATTTCGTCGTATGGCTTGAGCCGCCCGGGATCGTTGACGAACTGCTTGAAAACCACCCTGTCGGGATGGATTTCCGCAACCTCGCCGTTGTACAGCTTGGTCCCCGGACGAATGATGTACGAAATATTGTCACGCCCGAGGACGAAGGCGAGGATGCCACTCGGCATCTCGATGATCCCTTCGACCTTGAGTTCTTCCACCAGCATCCCGGGGAGCCCGGGCGGCCTGACTTTGGCCGGAGCGCCTTCTTCCGTCTCCTCGAATCCTCCGAGGAGGGACCGGAAGGGATCGCGGCGGCCGGCAGGGTCGTAATTGAAGATACCGCCCTGCATGACCTCTTCCTCGCCCCGGAGGATGTTTTCGATCCCCGACACATCGACATCACTCTCGATCAAGGGCGTCGGTTCCGCTGGCGCCGGTTCTTCCTGCGCGACGGCCACACCGATCCCCAGCGTGAAGAGAATCGAACCACACGACATCAGTAGTTTGCGGTTCATTCCTGAGTCTCCGTGGTGTCTTCTGTGAAGATGAATGTCTGGAGTGTGAAGTCGGAGTGAACGGTGAACCGGTCGCCGGCCGTCGTCGAGCGTATAGGCGTGATCGTCAGCGCGTTGACGTTGATGATTCTCGAGAATCTGCTCAGACGGTCGAACAGAAGCCCGAACTCGTGGTACGTCCCGTCCAAACCTACCTGGATCGGCCACGACTGGTAGAAGCCATGGTCTTCGAAGTTGCCCGGCGTGAATCGGGTGAGGTTGAACCGCCCGCGTTCGGTGAGCTGTTTCAGCCTTTTGATCAGGTTGTCCGTCTCCCGGCGGGTCGGCAGGATCTTCCGCAAGCGGCCGAGCTCGATCTCGTAGTTCCGGATGTCCTCTTCGAGCCGCGGCAGGTCGGCCTTTGCCGCACGCCCCTTTTCGATTTCGCGCTCGAGGTCGTTGATGTTGCTTTCGAGGCGCTCGATCTGGGTCTGAACTTCCTTGAACACGTACAGGTGCATGACCACGAAAAGCGCCACGCCGAGGGCGAGGCCGGCTATCGCCGCCACGTACCAGGGCTTGCTGTTGAGATCTATAGCCATCGCCTCAGCCCCCCGTCATCTCGTCCCGGCCGCCGCGGCCTGTGCGCCCTCCGCCGCCTGGATTTCGGGCGGCGAAATATTGAAGATGCACCGCAGCGAGAAGTCGAAGGTGTCACCCCGCGAGCGGTTCAGGTTTTTCAGCTCCGGCTCTTCAAAGTACGGTGACGCGTCGAGATTGGCGATGAAGTTCGCGACCGCGTTCTCGTCCATCGCGGTGCCGTCAAGGACGAGTTCATTGTCCTTCAACGAGAGTTTGGTGAGCCATGCCAGTTCCGGCAGCGCCCGCGAGACCTCGTCCATGATCTTGACCGGGCCGCGCTGGTTCCGCTTGAGCTCCTCGATGACCTCGATTTTTTGACGCAACGACTCGCGCTTTGCTTCCAACTCTTCGACCTTCTTGATGTACTGCAGGAGCTCATCCCGTTCGCGGCGCCTGTCCTGCTCGACCTGCCGGAGTTCGGCCCTCTTGCTGGTCAGGAGATACCACTGGGTGCCGACCACGATACAGGCCATCGCGAGGACGATGAGCAGGATGATATCGCCCTGTTTCGCTCCCAACGAAAACTGGGGCCGCGAAGCCTGTGTCGCCGCTGCCGCCGGAGTTTCAGCAACCAGATTGATCTTGATCATTGCGTCATTCTCCGACCTTGCGTACCGCGAGGCCCACCGCCACCGCCATCGCCGGAGCATGCTTGTTGATCCACTCCGGATCAAAGTCGGACTCGCTGTACCGGATGTTCCGGAATGGGTTCATGACCTCGACAGCGACCTGGAATCTTTCACGGATGACCTCGTCGAGGTTGACCACCTGTGCGCTCCCACCCGCGAGGACCACCCGATCCAGGTGATCTACCGACGACGTGGCGACAAAGAAATCGATGGTCTTCTGGAGTTCCGCGGTCAGGTCCTCCGACACGCTGTTGAGTACGCTCAAGACCTGTTGCAACGTGTTCTCGCCCACCCGCTCGCCGAGCTTGAGCCGCTCCGCGTCGTCCCGCGACAGGCTCAGCTCGCGCTGGATCGCCTCGGTGTACTGGTTGCCGCCGAAGGCAACATCGCGCCAGAAGATCGAGACCCCGTGGTAGAGCACGTTGATATTCATCACCGACGCGCCGACGTTGACCAGCGCAATTGTCTCCTGTTGCGAATCGTAGTTCGCCTCGTAGGCGTTCTGCAGGGCGAACACGTCAACATCGACCAACACCGGTTCCCGGCCCGCCTGGACGATCACCGAGGTGTAATCAGCGATCCGGTCCTTTTTGACCGCCACCAGCAGCACGTCCATGGTGTCGCCGGCATCGGACTCTAAAACCACATAGTCGAGATTGACGTCGTTGATGTCGAAAGGAATGTACTGCTCGGCCTCCCACTGAATCGACTCGGCGAGTTCGGCGTCGGTCATCGATGGCAGCTGAATCTTTTTGATGATCACGGAATGCCCGGACAATGAGCCGCCGAAATTGGAATTCTTGATGTTGTTTTCGGCAATCAATCGAGACAATGCCTCGACAACGAGTGACGAATCCATGATCGCGCCGTCGACAATCGCCTCCGGCGAGAGGTCGGCGATCGCAGCGTGGAGGAGCTGAAATTCTCCGTTTTTCAACGGCTTCAACTCGACGATCTTAATCGCTGATGAACCGACGTCACAACCGACGACTTGCTTTTTGGGTTTTCCAAACACGGCTTACACCTTAGATCGCAGAAGTTTTTCTGGACAGGACCATAAACCCCTCTACTTTGAGGCTACCAAAGGCCTCCTCATAGGTCAAGAACAGGGATCACAATAACGATTCGACGCATCAACTCCGGTCGCACAACGTTTTCTGATTTATTCAAAAACCCGCCTCGTCGACTGGGCCGCGATTATTCGATTCACTGGCCGGCCCATGCGCTCCAATTAGCGTATCATTTTTCATTGCAGACGTCGTAATTTTGTTCGAACCATTCTTTTTTTCGGTGAATATTTTTTCTGTTCTTTTTGCGGCCCCGCATAGATTTCGGTCCCTGTATCGCAGAAAAATCGGACCGCAATCCCCGGCCAACACTTGATAATCGGGACCGCTTGTGCTATTTAATTTCACCCCCATGCGGGGATCTCGAGAAGGAGTTCTGATATGGCGCAGCGATGTGAAATCTGCGGCAAGGGGCCGATGGCCGGCAGTAATGTCTCCCACGCTCACAACGTGACGAAACGGCGCTGGCTGCCAAACCTCCAGCGGGTGCGTGCGATGATCGACGGACGGCCGAAGTACGTCAGAGTGTGTACCCGGTGCATCCGCTCGGGTAAGGTTGCAAAAGCGCCGCGAATCTAGCCCGCATTTCTCACCAGCTTTCCGCTGTGGGTTGAATGGGCGGACACCCGGCCCGTTCACGCTCCGACCCTCGTCGAGCCGCGCCGTTCCACGCGTGACATTCCTTTGAGTGTCTGCAGCCGGGCCAGAATTCGCGACAGCTGTGCCGCGTCCCGCACCAGGATGGTGAGAGCCGCAAATCCGGTTTCGTTCGGTTCAGAACGGAGTTGGCAATTGAGGATGTCGCTGCCCTCCGAGGAAATGGCCTGCGATATCGAGGCCAGCATGCCGGAACGGTCGTCAAAGGCCATGTCCACGTCAACCTGCGATGTCGGTGCGCTGGCGCTCGATTGGCTGGGCGCCCACCGGACCTCGATTTCCCTCTCCGGGTGGTAGAGGAGATTGCGAACGTTCGGGCAGGCTCGCGCGTGCACCGCCACCCCCTTCCCGCGGGTGACAAAACCGACGATTTCTTCACCCGGGAGGGGCTTGCAGCACTTGGCCAGATAGACCAGAAAATCGGAGTCCCCGGTGACCTCGAGAGCATGCCCCCCGGCGGGCGGCGGTGCGGTGCGGGTCCGGACGTCGGCGGGCGCATCGCCGTCGCCGCTGCCTTCCTGCCGCAGCGGACCGGTCACGGCCGACACGGGTGTTCTTCCGAAGCCGATGGCGGCCAAAAGGTCCTCTTCCTTCGACAGACCGTTCCCCTGCAGAATCGCGGCGAATTCGGCGCCGCCGGAGATCTGGCGCAGGGAACTGCCGATCTTGTGCAACTCCCTGTCCAGGAGTTTGCGGCCGACCTCCACCGCGCGTTCTTTCTCCTCGCGTTTCAGCCAGGCGCGGATCCTGGAACGCGCGCGATTGGTGGCGACGATCGAGAGCCAGTCGTGGTGGGGTTGCTGCCGATTCGAGGTGGTGATCTCGACGATGTTGCCGTTTTTTATCTCGGTTTTCAGCGGCACCCATTTCCCGTTGATGCGGCCGCCGACGCAGGTCTCGCCGATCCGGCTGTGGATCCGGTAGGCGAAGTCGAGGACGGTGGCGCCGCGGGGAAAGGAGAAGACGTCGCCGCGGGGGGTAAAGCAGTACACCTCGTCCGGGTAGAGATCGACCTTGAGCGAGTCGAGGAACTCCCGCGGGGAGGAGCCTTCGGAGTTGTCGAGGAGCGCCCTCAACCAGGCCACCCGGGAATCCTCCACCGGCGCGTGCGAGCCCTTCTCTTTATAGCTCCAGTGCGCCGCGATGCCGTACTCGGCGATCTTGTGCATGTCCTCGGTGCGGATCTGGATTTCGAACGGGTGCCCCTCGGGACCGACCACCGTCGTGTGAAGCGACTGGTAGGCGTTGGGCTTGGGGATGGCGAGGTGGTCCTTGAGCCGGCCCGGGACCGGCGGCCACCGCTGGTGGATCAGGCCAAGCGTGGCGTAGCAATCCGCGACGGATGAAACGATGATTCGAAAGGCGAGGAAGTCGAACACGTTGGCGATGTCGACGCCCTGGCGTTTGAGCTTTTCGAAAATGGAGTAGAGGTGCTTGATCCGGCCCTGGACGCTGCCCTGGATACCGTTGTGTTCGAGCAGGCCCTCGAGAACGCCCTGGATCTCTGCAAACCAGCGGGCAGCCGCCTCCTTCCGTTCCTCGATCTCCTGATCGAGCTTTTCAGCCTCGCTGGGGTGGAGGAAGCGAAAGCACAGATCCTCCATCTCGGTCTTGATGCTGCCGATGCCCAACCGGTTGGCAATCGGAGCGAAGATCTCGAGCGTTTCCCGGGCTATCGCCACCTGGCGGTCGCGCCGAAGAAACCCCAGCGTTCGCATATTGTGCAGCCGGTCGGCAAGCTTGACGAGAATGACCCTGACGTCGTCCATCGAGGCCAGCAGCAGGCGGCGGAAGTTCTCCGCCTCTTTCGCCTCGCGGCTCGAATACGAGCTTTCGAAGTCCGCCATCTTGGTCAGCGCCGCCACCAACCGCGTCACCTCGGGCCCGAACTCCTCGCCGATCTCGTCGACGGTGGTTTCCGTGTCTTCGAGCAGATCGTGAAGGAGACCCGCGGACACCGTCTCCTCGTCGAGCTCCATGTC
Source organism: Candidatus Sulfomarinibacteraceae bacterium (assembly GCA_963741385.1). Lineage (GTDB taxonomy): Bacteria > Acidobacteriota > Thermoanaerobaculia > Thermoanaerobaculales > Sulfomarinibacteraceae > Sulfomarinibacter. The sequence continues at coordinate 1,182,953 of CAVUHO010000010.1, read as the reverse complement.
GGCCAGGATCCAGGCCACGGCCAGCGGGTGGGTGAAGTAGGGTTCGCCGGACCGGCGGATCTGACCCTGGTGCCGGTTGGCCGCGAAGACGTAGGCGTGGCGGATCAGGTCCTCGTCGAGATCCGGTCGATAGCGCTCCATCCGGTTGAGGATGTCCTCAATACGTATCCTCGACGGGGCAGAATCCGCGACCATCCATCTATTCTATCTGTCGGGGTCAAGGAAACGGGCCGACGAGAACGGCGGTGGCCTTTACAGATGCCGAGACGGCAGGAGTTGCGGAATGCCGGTTCAGGGGAAATTCGGATTTCGGATTTCGGATTTCGGATTTTGCCGCCCAACCTCGCCCCATTTCACTGGGAATGCTAAGGTTGAAGGCAATTGCGGCCGCGCCGAGTTCAGCAGTCGTCGCGCGGAAATACGCCGTCGAACCATGCGGCGAAGCCCCCGCGCGAGCGGGGGCACATTCGAAATCCGAAATCCGAATTCCGAAATCCGAAATTCTGTCAGCGTTTTCCGGAGGCGCGGCGCCGTTCGCGGCGGCTCACCAACACCTTGTTCATCCACAGAGCCACCGGCGAGGCGATGAAAACCGTCGAGTACGTGCCGACGATGATGCCCACGAGCAGCACGAAGGCGAAGGTGCTGATGACGTCGCCGCCGAAGATAAAGAGGCTGATGACCACCATCAGTGTCGTGCCGGAGGTGATGATGGTCCGCGACAGGGTCTGGTTGATCGAGGCGTCCATGATCTTCTCGAGATCCTCACCCCGTTGCAGGCGCAGATTCTCGCGCACCCGGTCGAAGATCACCACCGTGTCGTTGACCGAATAGCCGACCAGGGTCAGGAGAGCCGCAACGGTCGGCAGGTTGAACTCCCGCTGCGTCACGGCGAGCGCCGTCAGGGTGATGATCACGTCGTGGATGAGCGCGACCACCGCGCCGACGCTGTACGGCAGCTGGAAACGGATCCAGATGTAGATCAGCATGCCGAGGATCGAGAAGATGATCGCCAGCTGCGCCTTCCGCTGCAGGTCCTTGCCCACGGCGGGGCCGACGTTCTCGGCCCCGAGCAGGGAGAAAGCCCCGACCGCTGTCGTCTCCTGGAGGTAGGCCCGGGCCGGGTCGCTCAACCCGGCGACCGCATCGAGATCGGCGATGGAGGTGAAGATCCCGTTCTCCTGGCGGTAGTCGAGAACCGCCTCCGCCATCGGCTCGTAGTAGGCCCCACGCCCATCGACGTCGCCACCGACGCCGTCCGGATCGGCGGTCACGAGGAGTTCGAGGAGGGCCGCGGAACCCCGGGTGTTGAGATCGAACCGGTCGCCGAGGCTCGAGTTGAACTTCACCCGCAGGAGATCGAGGATCGGGCTCGTGAAATCGCCTTCCTCACCCCCCGGGTTCTCCACCCGGATCAGGATCTCGTGCTTTTCGGCCTCGTCGAAGCGCTGGATTGACGGTGAGCCGCCGGTGAGCTGGCCGATCGCCGACCTGAGCTCCCCGAGATCGGGTTTCTCTTTGAACTTGACGGTGACCTGGGTGCCGCCGACGAAGTCGATGCCGAGGTTGAGGCCGTGGCCGAGGAATTCATAGGACAGACCGGCGACGATGAACAGCATCGAGATCGCGATGGCGATCCGCCGGTAGGAGAGGAACGGGAAGTTGGTATCACCGATAATTCGCATGGTTGTTTCCAATCAGATGCTCAGCGATTCGACCCGTTCACGACCGGCCATCGCGATCATGTACAGGGTTCGCGAGACGAATACGGCCGTGAAAACGCTCGCCAGGATGCCGATCGAAAGCGTCACGGCAAACCCCTTGACCGGCCCGGTTCCGAAGTTGAACAGGAAGAGGGCGGCGATGAGCGTGGTCAGATTCGCATCGAGGATGGTGCCGAAGGCGCGCGCGAAACCGGTGTCGATGGCCGCGCGCACGGTCTTCCCGACCTGAAGCTCCTCGCGGATGCGCTCGAAGATCAACACGTTGGCATCCACCGCCATGCCGATGGTGAGGATCACACCCGCGATTCCCGGCAGGGTGAGCGTGGCGCCGAAATACGCCATGGCGCCGAGGAGGATGATGATGTTCAGGATCAACGCGACGTTCGCGTTGAGGCCCGACATACGGTAGTAGACGAGCATGAAGAGCATGACGACCAGCAGGCCTGCCACAGCAGCACGCACCCCGCGCACCACCGAATCGCGGCCCAACGACGGTCCCACCGTGCGCTCCTCGAGGTAGGTGATGGTGGCGGGCAGCGCGCCGGCCCGCAGCTTGAGGGCGAGGTCCTCGGACTCCTCGATCGTGAAGTTGCCGGTGATGCGGCCTTCGCCGGGGATCCGCGACTCGATCACCGGCGCCGAGATCACCCGGTTGTCGAGAACGATGGCCATCCGGGTGCCGATGTGGGACCCGGTGTACTGACCGAATTTGTCGGCGGCGTGAGGTTGGGTCGCGAAATTGACCACCGGCTGGCCGTACTGGTCCTGGCTGCGACGCGCCGATCGCAGCTCCTGCCCGGAGATGATGGCCGCCTTCTTCAAGAGGTAGAAATCGGTGCCTATGACCGCACCATCGAGACCCTCACGGTCGCCCGGAGTGATCTCGGAGTCAGACGGCACACTGCCGCCGATTGCTGAGAGCAAACTCTGCCGGTCGGGCAGCGGGCCGCCGACAACTTCCTGGAACTCGAGGAAGGCAGTCGAGGAGATCAGGTCCTTGACGCGGGCGGGGTCGTCGACGCCGGGCAGCTGGACCAGGATGCGGTCGCTGTCGATGCCCTGGCGCTGGATGACCGGTTCGGCGACGCCGAACTGGTCGACCCGGTTCCAGATGGTTTCCAGCGACGAGCGCACCGCCATGTCGCGCACCGTGCGGTCCATGTTGGGCGGCAGCTCGAAGGTCCACACGCCGGCTCCGGGTTGCGCGGTGTAGCCCGGCACCCAGTTGTCCGCGATTCCGCGCAGCTTGACGCTGTCGGTGGTCGCCGGCACGTTGACCGTGAAGCTCAGTTCTTTGATGTTCGATTCGCCCTGGGTCAGCTCAACGCCCTCTTCCCGGGCGCGGCTCACAAGCCGTTGGGCGGAATCGTCGAGCTCGGCCTTGATGGCGTCATCGGTCTGCACCTGCAGCACCAGGTGGATGCCGCCCGACAGGTCGAGCCCATAGTGGATCTTCTCTTGCGGCGGGTACAGCGACCACAGGCTGAGCCCAACCACGACCATAATCAATACGACGCGCCACAGGATCTTTTTGTCCACGTTCGCCTCCGCTTCACACCGGCTCGGACGGCGAGCCGTCCGTGGCCACCGGTCCGCTGACCGCGCTCTTGGTGATCCTGATCTTGGTGTTCTCAGAGATCTTGAGCAACAAAGTGCCCTCCTCGACGGCGGCAATGGTGCCGAAGATCCCGCCCGAGGTCACCACCTTGTCGCCCTTTTTGAGAGCGGCAATCATCGCTTCCTTCTTTTTCTGCTGTTTCTTTGCCGGCATGATGACGAGGAAGTAGAAGACCCCGAAGATCAGGGCGAACATCACCATCATCGACAGGGGACCACCCCCCCCAGCTGCACTTTCCATGAATCACCTCGCAGTTCAGACTGCCTCGGGTTTTCGCGCGCTTGAGACGGCGCTGCGAAACCGCGAATAGCGGCCCGCCATGATAGCCTCCCGCGCCCGGCGCATCAAGCTCAAAAAATAAGAGAGGTTGTGAACGGTGAGCAACACCACCGATGTGACCTCGTTGGCAACGAAAAGGTGTCGCAAAACGGCACGCGAATACACCCCGCAGGTTGGACAGGCGCAATCGGGGTCCAGGGGCTCGGGATCGTCGGCGAAGCGGGCGTTTTTGATCGCAAAATCGCCACGTGAGGTGAAGACCTTGCCGGTTCGCGCCGACCTGGTGGGGAGCACGCAGTCGAAAAGGTCGACGCCGCAGGCGATGGCGTGCAGGAGGTCCTCCGGATAGCCCACTCCCATCAGGTAGCGCGGGCGTTCCGCCGGCAACATGGGCGCGGCCATCGCCACCCCGTCGTGCAGAGCCTCGCTGGGTTCGCCGACCGCCAGCCCGCCGATGGCAAAGCCGTCAAAATCCAAAGCCGCCAACGAGTCGCTGGATCGACGGCGGAGTTCGGCATCGAGTGAGCCCTGCTGGATGGCGAAGACCCCACCCTTCCAACTCTCGCCACGCGACCGAATCTCCTGGGCGCGAACGAGGCCGCGCTGAGCCCACGCCGCGCTGGTCATGGTGGAACGCTCGGCCTCCGCCCTTCCAACGGGGTAGGGCAGACACTCGTCCAGAACCATCGCCACGTCAACGCCGAACGCAGTCTGCGTCTCGATGACGTTTTCCGGCGTCAGGCGGTGCTCACTGCCGTCAATGTGTGAGCGAAAGGTCACGCCGTCGGCATCCAGACGGCGGTGCTTGGCGAGCGAAAACACCTGATAACCGCCGGAATCGGTGAGGATCGGGCCCCCCCAACCCATCACCCGATGCAGACCCCCGAGCCGGGAAATGCGTTCGACCCCGGGCCGCAGCAGCAGGTGGTAGGTGTTGGCGAGCACCATCTCCGGCGCCAGCCGCTCGATCTCCCAGGCCGCCAGGCCCTTGACGGTGCCGGCCGTGCCGACAGGCATGAACGCCGGGGTTCTCACGACCCCGTGGGGGGTGGTCAAGGAGGCGGCGCGTGCCGCACTTTGCGGATCCTCAGCAAAGATCGAAAACGCCAACATCTTGAGGAACTACGGATCGGCCGCCCGGATCAGCCGCCGCCGGCTGACGCGTCAATGGTCCGGAGTTGAACGTCGGCGCCGAGTTCGAGGTTGAATGTGGACGCGTCGATGACCGGGTTGAGCACCAGGTCCTTGAACTCGTAACGCGTACTGTCGCCGTCGGCCTCGTTGTACTCGACCGCCACCGGTAGAAACAGCGTCCGGTCGATCTCGATCTCGACCGAGCGCAACTTTTTCTTGAGCATACTGACCACCGGTCGCAGCGTCAGCCGGTAGGGCGCGCGGCCGCCGGGGTCGGCCATCGTCACGCTGAAGTTGGAGGTGAGGTCGTCCAGCGGCTGGGTGCCCGCGAGCACGCTTACGAACCGCTGCTGCTTTTTCGACACCTTGACCCGCTCTGCGCGCGCCTGCTGTGGGAGAAACGTGGTCACCGTGTCGTCAGAGAAAACCACCACCATCGGGTCCGGACTCCGATAGTCCCACCGGACCTTGTCCGGGGCCTGGAACAGAAACTCCCCCGAAGACTCGACATCCTCGAGGAGCATCTCGCTCCTCGTGAGTTGCACAAAATCAGCGCTCAGCGAACGCAGAGCGTGTTGCTGCTCCACCACCCGCGCGATCAGGGCGTTGAGTTTGGCGCTCCCGTTGAGCGTGTCGATGGAGTCGCTGGGCGGCGGACCGGCCCCCACGATGGAGACCAGGCACACGGCCAAGAGGAACAATAACAAGGGTTTCAGTTCTCGCACGGGGTGAACTCTAGCACACCGGCAGGGCTCAATTTTTAATTCTCAATTCTCAATTTTGAATTTTTGATGCCCGCCACACCCGCTACAAAGCCCTTGCGCCCTTGCGTTCAGGGCGAACGGGTCAACCCGCGGCACTGGTCCGGTTGTGGGGCAGGCGTCCCGCCTGCCGGCTGGAGGTGTGGGAACTGAAATATCAATCAAGGATTCGCGCTGTCACGAGATGCATCGGGACCACCTCGAAGAGAGCCCACTCACGGCCGGGGCCGCCCCGGTGCATTGGCAATGCCTCGGCAATCGACTCCAGTTTCTCCTCGGAAACGTCCTTGCCTCGATCGGCTACCAGAATCGCCGGCACATGCCGGGCGTTCGCCAGCTCCAGTAGCACCCGGGTCCCGAGGCAGTTGACGAAACAGTCACGCCCGACGGCATCTGCGCCCACCGCCACCAGGGTCCCGGGGAGATCGAGCCACCGCGGCGCAGCGGCATCCGGTTGCGACAAGGCCGGACCGTGGCGGCCGAGCCGCTCTGCCTGGTCGGCGCCGCGGCCGGCGCTGGTCCCGTCGAGAACCACGACCTCGCCGGCCCACCCGTGCCGCCACGCCCCCGCGACGGCGGCCGCCACGGCTGACGAACGAGAGATCGTGACGACGCGAGCGGCGGGTTCGATCCACGGCAGGGCGTTGGCTGCCAGCGCTTCAGGGGCGGCCCGTAGAACGACCAACCGCTGCTCGAAGAACGACTCCAGATCGCCGGGGCCGTTTTCGGCGATACGCCGGGCAAGCGAGATCAACGGCGCCATCGCGGGCTGTCCTTCAGCCAGTAGAGCGGCCCCCTCCGCCAGCGCCTCGGAAGTCCACCGGCCCCGCCGCTCGAGGAGGTCCGCCACCAGCCGGATTTCGATCTCGCCGGCGCCGCGGTCCCGGTCGTTCGCCCCACGGCGAAAGACCTCCACGATAGGGTCATCGGTCACCGTCCGATTGTGCCACGAAACCGGCCGACAGCAGGAACGGAAAATCGCCGTGATACCGTCGTGTCACGGCCCGTCGCCATCCGACGGGCAGGAGGCACCATGAGTGATCAACCTACCAAGACCGTCAAGCCCCCCCGCCTGACCATCGGCGCCGAGGTCGGCATGGGCGAATACTCCAACTTCGTGAGCATCGCGCACAACTATTCCGAGGTGCTGCTCGACTTCGGCCGGACCCTGCCCGGCCGCGAGGACATCCCGGTGGTGGCGCGCATCATCATGAACCCCTTCCAGGCCAAGCAGCTTCTGCGCGCGCTCACCCACAACGTCCAGATGTATGAGCGGAGCTTTGGAGCGATTCCGGACCCGCCGCAAGCCGCGGCACCCGGGACTTCCGAGACCAACTGATGGGCCCGGCTGCCTGAGCGCTTCAGCAACCCTCGTCACGCAGGGGAGCAGGGGGGCACGGGGGAAAGGGAGAAAGGGAGCCATCGCAAATTTCGGATTTCGGATTTCGGATTTCGGATTTGGAATGTCACCCGCTCACCCGGTCTGCCCGCAGATCACGCAGATGAACGCAGATGGCTTTGAAAAACCTGGTCTGGTACGGACTGCTGAACGAGCAGGCTCTTGATGTGTCGTCCGAAATTCAAAATTCAAAATTGAGAATTAAGAATTGAACCTCTCCCGCTCCCCTTCTCCCCTTCTCCCCTTCTCCCTTTCACAAAAAAGCGCACCCCGAAGGGTGCGCCTTTTGGTTTCTCTGTGGGTCGTCAGTCGACGAGCTTGAGAATCACGAACCGGTAGGAGTCGGCGCGCGGGATGTAGACGTAGAGCCTCAGGTAGCCTCCGGCATCGACGTCTTCGACCACCGCCCTCAGCTCCGCCGGGTTGTCGACCGGCTTGCCGTTGGCTTCAGTGATCACGAGACCGGGCGCCATACCCCCCTCACTCGCCGGAGACAACGGCCGCACCTTGGTCACGACCACGCCCTCGATCTCGGTTTCGATGCGGAAGTTCTGCCGGGCCATCGGGGTCAGCTCGGTCACCGTCACGCCAACGCGTTCGAAGACGTCTCCATCGGTGCTCGGCTCATTCCCGTTGACCCCGGGAGCAGCGTCCGCCTCACGCTCTTCGAGCGTCACATCGGCGGTGATCTTCTTGCCGTTTCGGATCAGGCCGAGGTCGACCTTGGTTCCCGGCGGCATCGCCGAGATGGTGTCGATGAGTTCGCGGGTATCGACCACGGGCGCGCCGTCAATCGCCACGATGACGTCACCGTGCTGAATGCCGGCCTTGGCCGCGGCGTGACCTTCAACAACCTCCTGGACGAGCGCACCGTTGGCGTTGTCGAGGCCGAAGGCTTGCGCATCATCCTTGTTGATGTTGGCGATGGAGACCCCGAGATACCCGCGCACCACGCGGCCGTTTTCGCGAAGCTGGGAAAGAATCCGCCGGGCCACGTCAATGGGAACCGCAAATCCGATGTTCTGTCCGGCGGCGTTGATCGCCGTGTTGATACCGATCACGTTGCCGCGAAGATCGACCAGCGGACCGCCGGAGTTGCCGAAGTTGATCGCGGCGTCGGTCTGGATGAAGTTCTCGAACGACGACGACTCGGCCGACAGACCCAACGACCTCCCCTTGGCGGACACCACCCCGACGGTGACCGAGTGGGCCATGTCGAGCGGGTTGCCGGCGGCCATCACCCACTCACCAACGCGAACAGCGGACGAGTCGCCGAGCGCCAACGCCGAAAACTCGCGATCGGGGTCGACGATTTTCAGAAGCGCGATGTCGGTGGCCGGGTCGGTACCGATGACCTCGACGCGGTACTCGGTGTCGTCGCTGAGCCGAACTTTGATGCTGTCTGCGTCTTCGACCACGTGGTTATTGGTGAGGATCTCACCCGTGGTGCTGATAAAGAACCCGGAACCCGACGACCGCCGCACCTGCGGCTCGCGCTGCGAGCCGTCATCGCGGGGACCGAAGAAGAAGTGAAAGGGATCGTTGGGCATCTGCTGATTCCGCTCGGACGGGTCCTGGACGTCGTCGGAGTACACGGACACCACCGACGGCACCACATGGTCCGCCAGGGCGACGAAGTCCGGGAGCACCATCTCTCCCTGTGTCGCCGCGGCCGCCGGCGCCGGCAGATCGGCGTCAGCCCGCTGCGTGACGTTCAAGCCACCCGAAAGCATCATCCCGAACAGGGTCGCGGCCACCATCACCGCCGCCAGTGAAAAAATCTTGTGGGCATCGCTCTTCATGTTGCAACCTCCAATGCCGGCACGCCACACGTACCGACTGTGCGTGGTTGGCCAAGCAAAAAGCTTGCCAACTCAAAACCACCCGAATCGGGGAACGGCGCCGCGTGCCACCCCATTCAATCTCGATTCGCGCCGTTTTATTGCAGGATGTTGCGAATCGAGAGCACGCCCACCCTGTGAATCACCGTCCGAACCTGCCATTTTGGCATCCGTCAGTCGGCGATGCGAATCTGATCCTTGCCGTTCTCCTTGCCGCGGTACATGGCAAGATCGGCGGCTCGAAGGAGCAGGTTCTTTTTCATATCCGTGGTGCCCTGACGCGGCAGGTGGTGTGGATACACCGCGACCCCGATCGAAGTGGTGAGCGGCTGACGCCAGTACACCGGCCCTTCCGACCACGAGAAGTTGCCCTGCAGGAACCGGGTCTCGGACAGCGCTCTCTGAATCGCAGTGCCGACCGCACACGCCATCTCGAGGTCGTGGTCGGGGAGAATGATCACGAACTCATCGCCTCCGTAGCGGGCCAGGGTCGCGCCCTCGGCGGTCACGGTGGTGGCCAACAGGTAGCCGAACTCCTTGAGCACCTGCGACCCGGCCAGGTGGCCGTGGGTGTCGTTGACGCTCTTGAAGTTGTCGATGTCGAGAAAGAGCAGCGCCACCGTCGACCGGGTGACGTCGGCGCGGATCAGGTCCTCGCTCAAACGGTGGTGGAAGAAGCGATCGTTGTACAACCCGGTGAGATCGTCGCGACGCGCCATCTCGGTCGCGCGCTGCGCATCGAGCAGATTCTCAATCGAGATCGAAGTGTAGCGCGCGAAGATCTCGAGCATCTGCATGTTGCGCGCGGTGTAGGACTGACCGTCCGACCGATTGAGAAGTTCCAACACACCGCACACGGCACGTTCGATCCGGACCGGCACGGCAACCACTCCCATGGTCCGGAACTCGTGATCCTCGTCGAACTTGGGATAGAAGTTGGGGTCTGACTCGGGGTCGGCCATCAGATAGGGCTCGCCGGTCCGGTAGACATGACCCACCACCCCGCGGTCGGCGCGCAGGTTCTTGCCGAGCAGGGCGGACGCCGACGGGCCGAAAGCCGCCACGAAGTAGAGGTTGGTGTCGGCCGGCGTGTCCCCGCGCTCGACTGGTCTGTCCATGAGGATCGAACCCGCCACCGACGGCACGAAATCGTTGGCTTTTCTCAGGACCTCGCCGAGGAAGGACGGCAGCTGCAGCTGCGACATGGCAAACGCCGAGTACCGTTTGCGGTCGAGAAAGGGCTCGAGATCGCCGACGGGCAGGCTGAAGACCTCTGGTGGGCCCATCGAATAATGGTATCACGCACGTCGCATCAGGCTCCGCACGCGGTCTTCGAGGTCGCGCACGGTCTGGGAGTGGTCGGCTCGGCCGGGCGCGAAACGCACCGCCTCGAGCTCCCGCCGCAGCGCCTGCACCTCGTCCTGCAGCGCCTCGCCCCTGGCCTTTGCCCGCGCGACGAGCCACCACTGTTCCAGGGCCACCTGCAGTTGGCGCGCACGTTCGGCCGGACTCTCTCCGTTTTGCCGCAGCGGCAGCACCACGTGGCGGCGCCGCGCCACGAGGAGGGTCACCACCCCACCCACCAGCAGACCCACGGTCAGGGCGCCGATGAGCCACAACCACGGCGGCGGTTCCACCCCCGGACCTTCCGCGGGGTCGTCCGCGGCGCGCGGACGTGTTCCCTCACCTGCTGCTTCCAGCGAGGGCTCAGCAGCAGGGATCGGCGTAGCCGGCGGGGCGTCCACCACCAATTTCATCGGACCCAGAACCTGTTTGCGATATTCTCCTGCAGCCGGGTCGAAGACCGCGAGCTCCACCGTCGCCAGCTCGAGTTCGCCGGCACTGCGGGGTACCAGGGTCATTCGCCAGACTCGCGTCCCGTGGATGCCACGATCATCGACCGTGACCGAACTCTCCTCCTCGGGCGGATAGCTCTCGCATTGGGCGCACGGCGGCCACAGGGCGGGCGCCTCGACCAGGGGAAGATTGCCGCTGCCCTCGAGCTCGATCGACAGCACCGCCGACTCACCGAAAGCGACCCGTTCAGGACGAAGGCTGGCCTTGTACCGGAGATCGCCGACGGCGCCCGAGAAGCCCGCCGGGGCTTTCGGTCTCGGCGCCACTTCCACCACCTGCTGGCTGCTGGTCCTCTCCACCACCTGCTGCGGGGCAAACAGGCTCGCAGACCGAAACCCGATCCGCGCTCCGACCGCCGGCACCACCAGCGACCCGGTCTTCAGCGGCATCAGAACGTGCCGCGCGACCACGAACCGGTTGTAGCGGACGCCTTCGACATCCACGACCTCGCCGGTGATCCTCTCCGGCGGTTCCACCCGCTGCGCCCACCAGCCGGGGTAGGACGGCGCGTCGATCCACTCGAACCCGTCAACTCCACCGGCGGTGGTGTCCAACACCACCTGAGCGACCACCGGCTGACCGATGACGATCCGGTTTCGGTCGAGCACTTGTCGCAGCTCGACCCGCGCCGACTGGGTGGGCTGCCGCCTCTGCACGAGGTCGGGAAACGGATCCGATGGGAATATCGATCGCCGACCCACCGGCTGCTGCGGCACCACGCTTCCCGGAACCACCTCTGCGGCGATCACCTCAGAACGCAGGTCAACACTCCCGAGACGCACCGTCACCGGTCCAACGGAAGCCGCACCGACCTCGACCCCCTGTACGACGTAGGTGAAGGTGGTGGCCCGGGTGGCGGCGCCGTTGATCCACGAGAACTCGGTGCCCGTCGACGGCCCGCCCGCGACCCGGAGATTGGTGAGGGCGCCGAGATCCACCACCGGGGTGCCGCTCGGCTCGAGCACACGGATCTCCAACCTGGCCGCGTCCTCGATGCCGAAGCGGCGGGGTTGGAGCGTCACCTCGAGGCTCGGGTCGGCGGCCGACGCCACTGCGGCAGCGGCCACCAACAAAAACAACAGACGAGAGGCGGTCACTACCAGTCCTTCTCGACCTTGCCCGCCTGTGGGGTCGGCGATCGCATGGCATCGCGGGCATCGGCCTCGGCGCGGTCGAGGGCGGCAAACAGGGCCTGGTTGGGGTTCGGCGTCGGGGTCGGCGCCGCGCCCTGCTGACCGGGAGACGGGGTCGGGGTCGGCTGCTGCTGGTCGCTTTTCTCCTGCTGATCCTGATCTTTCTCCTGGTCGTTGTCTTCCTGCTGCTCCTGGTCCTGCTGTTGCTCCTGCTCTTGGTCCTGCTGCTGCTGTTTCTGCTGCTCCTCGAACATCTTCAGCGCCAACTCGTAGTTGTGTTTGGCCTCGAGGTCGTCCGGGTTCGCGATCATCGCGCGTCCGAGCCACTCGAGCGCCGATTCCACCTCCGACTTTTCGAGCGCCGCCGTGCCCGAGTTGAAGGCGGCGTCGGGCGCGCCGCCCTCGGACGCCTTTTCAAGCAGCGGTTGGGCGGCGTCGAGCCGCCCGGTGGCCGCCAGCGACGTGCCGAGGTCGTACAGCCGGTCCGGCGCCTCGGGTTTAAGATCGGCGGCGCCGGAAAACGCGGCCGTCGCTCCCTCCTTGTCACCGACACTCCACTTTGCGACGCCGCTGCGCGCCAGACGCCGGTCGCCGCCCGGGATCAACCGCTGCCACCACGAGGCCTTCGGCAGCGGCGCTTCGTCGGCGGCGTCGGTTGCCGCCGGCGCCTGCGCGACGGGGGCCGATTTGGCCGGCACAACAGACTGTGCCGTGGCGACTCCCGGGGCCGCGATCGCCAGCACCAGCGCAGCGACCGCCAGGCGCCGCCACGGCGACAGGGCGAAGCCGAGGAACAGGAGCGCCGCCGCCGCCGCCAGAAAGACCGGAAACCGCTCGATGCGCCGGACGGTCTGCGTCTCGGTCACCTCGCGGGTGCGAACCTTGTCGATGGCGGTCGCGACCTCGCGCACCACGTCGGTGTCCGAAAGGCTCACCACCTCGCCGTCCAGTTGATCGGCAATCGCCTGGAGAACCTCGGGGTGGGCCCGGGTCACGACCGGTTGACCGCCGGCATCGCGCTTGTAGTGGACCCCGCCATTCTGGTCCACCTCGGGGATCGGGCCTCCGCGTTCGGTACCCGCCACCAGACCCACCAGACCGACCCCGGCAGTCTTGAGGGCTGCGGTGGCCGCGTCCACGTCGCCCTGCAGGTTCTCACCGTCGGAGAACAGCATCAGGACCCTCCCCTCGCCCTCGTCCGGCAACAACTCGAGCGCAGCGTCCACGGCCCTCTCCAGGTTGGAGCCGGGCAGAGCCACCATCCCGGCCTCGACGCCTTCGAGAAAGACCCCCACAGCCGCGAGATCGGTGGTCAAAGGCACCAGTGGGTAGGCATCGCCGGAAAAGACGACGACGGCCACTCGGTTGCCCTCGAGCTGCGGCAGCAGCCGCAGCAGGGTCTCGATACTGCGGTTCAGACGTGAAGGACGCACGTCCTCACAGCGCATGGACTCGGACACGTCCAGGGCCACTACCAGATCCCGCGTCCGCACCGACTCTTCGTTCGGTTGCTCGCCCCACTGCGGTCTGGCGAGCGCCAGCGCGATCAACGCCGCGGCGCCGCACCACATGAGGAGACGCGCCAATCCGGTTGCCGGAACGCCACCGAGCAGCCGGACCCAGACGCCCGGGGACGCCAACCGCCGCTGTTGCGCCCAGCGCCGCCGGTGTCGATACACGGCGAGCACCGAGGCAATTGCCGGGAGCACCAGCAGCGCCAGACGGGAGGGTTCAGCAAACGTCACCACGGCATCCTCCCCGCCGCCCCTTCGAGCACGGTCCCAACCAGGAGCAGCGCGAGAGCCGCCCAGGCCCACGGCTCGAACTCCTCGCGGTAGCGCACCAGGCGGGTCGATGTGAAGACCGTCGTCTCCATGCGGTCGATTTCCTCAAACACCTCCTCCAGCGCCTCGGCGTCGCGCGCCCGGAACGAGGTGCCGCCGGTGGTGCGGGCGATCTCCGCCAGCAGCTCGGGGTTGATCTCGACCTCGACGTTCTGGACCTGCGAGTATTCGCGTCCGCTGCGCGGATCGCGGAGACGCACCGGAATCGGCACCTCGCCTCCCCGACCCACCAGCACCGTGTGAACCGTGATGCCCTCGGCGGACGCCAGCTCTGCGGCGGTGCCCGGGTCGAGCTGACCGGCGTTGTTGGACCCGTCGGTGACCAACACCACCACCTTGGAATCGGCGGTCGAGGTTCGCAGCCGGTTGACGGCGGTGCCCATTCCGAGACCGATGGCGGTCCCGTCGGGGAGGGAGTGGAGCTGCACCTGATCGAGGAGGTGGAGGGCCACATCGTGATCGAGGGTCACGGGACAGATCGTCACCGCGGCCCCTGCAAAAATCACCAGACCGATCCGATCGTGCGGACGGCCGGCGATAAATTCGGCGATCATCTCCTTGGCAACCCCGAGCCGGTCGGTCGGTTGAAAGTCGAGCGCCGCCATCGAACCCGAAACGTCGAGGGCGATCACCATGTCGACGCCCTCGGCGTGCTCGAGGTTCCGCGCCAGAACCTCCTGCGGCCGCGCCAGGGACACCGACAACGGTACGAAGGCCAGTCCGGCGAGGACACCCGCGATCGCCGTAAACGACGGCAGACGGCGCGTGCTCGCCACCACCCGCGCGCCGAACGGAAAGGGGTAGCGCTGCCAGCGGCGCCGGAGCACCCACAAGGTCACTGTGAGAATCCCAAGCCCGGCGAGGGCGAGCCACGCGGGGGCCGCCAACCGGATCATCCCGCCACCTCTGCGGCCGCAGCGGCCTCCGCCTGCAAGGCCAGCTGGCGATCGAGATCGCGGGCGATATCACGGGCGAGACCCACCATCCCCCGCAGCCGCGCCTCGTCGGTGGCGAGCCGGCCGAAACGCACGCTGTCGGCAACCGCCATGACCTCCTGGAGGCCGCGCCGAACGGTATCGGACCACCCGAGCCGCCGCGCCATGAGGCGCAGCTCGAAAGACGTCATTTCACCGGCAGGTTGGTTGCTCTGCCGTTCCAGGTAGCGGCGCATCCCCGCCGCAAGGCGGTCGCACACGCCCTCCGCCGGCTCGCGGCCCAGTTTTTCTCCGAGCCGGTCGAGCAGCGCCTCGAACTCGTCAAGCGGCGCCAGCGCCAGGGCCTCCCGCAGATGGCTCACCGCGCGCCGGCGACGGCTCCACAGGGCGACAACGGCCGCCACCGCCAGCACCGGCACCGCCAACGGCAGCACCCACTCCCATGGAAAGCCGCTGACACCGACCGGGTCCCGCAGCGGAACGGGCTCGACCTCTTCACCCTCCGGAAGCACCGAACTCACCACGACCTTCTGCGGTGCAGCGGCCGTGACCTCGCCGACTGCGCCTTCGGCATCCCGCACCGTCGCCGTGAGCCGGGGCAGATCGAGCTCGGCGAGCTTCATCGGGGCCAGAACCATCTCCCACACCGGCGGCCGCGTGCCCTCGATCTCATGCGGGGCCTCGACCAGGGCCCAGGGCCCATCCGGTTCGACGGCAACCCGCAGCTCACCCCAGAGGAGATCATCGCCGCCCCGCGCCATCACCCGAACCGGCACCCGGTCGCCGACCCGGACCGGAGTGCCGGGCACCATCACCTCGAGGGTGGCAGGGCCCGCTGCAGCGGCCAAGCCGGCTGCGAGGCACAGCAACCCGGTCGCCAGGATCACATCAATGGAGCGCACGACGCCGCTCCCTCTTCTCGAGCATCGCCCGCACCGTCGGCAGGTAGTCCTCACCCGTGTGGAGCTCGACGAGGTCGATCCCCGAAGCCACCGGCTCCCGGCGTACCGCGCCCGGCCCGCCGATGAGCCCGCGGCGGCTCGCCTTCGGGATCCACCACCGGGAGATCCGTCCCGGCCAGCCCATCCTTGAGCAAATTGTCCCCGACACGCACCACCACCACCTCGTGGCGTCCGGACAGCGCCACCAACTCGCGGCGCGGCAACTCACAGGTCTGGTCGACCAGGGCGATGACCACTCCCCGTCTCCGCAAGAGGCGTCCCGCGGCGCGGATGGCCTCGCCGATGGCGGTGCCCTCGCCTCCCGGTTCGGAAGCCAGCACCTCGCGCACCACCCGCAGGCCGTGTCTCCAACCGAGTCGCGGTGGGATCACCTTGCGCAGGCCATCGTCAAACAACACGGCCCCGATGCGGTCGCGCCGGGCCGCGGCGAGGGCAAAAAGACCGGCCACCTCGGTGATGAGGTCGTGCACCGTCATCACACCCGACCCGAAGCGGGTCGACGCCGACAGATCGACGAGCAACAACACGTTGAGATCGCGCTCCTCGCGGTAGCGTTTGACGTGCAGAAAACCGGTGCGCGCGGTGACATTCCAGTCGATGGTGCGGATGTCGTCACCCGGCCGGTACTCGCGAACCTCTTCGAACTCGAGCCCGAGACCCCGGAACGCGCTCTGGTACTGACCCGCGAGACCCGATTCCATGGCCTGCCGGGCGCGGATCTCGAGACGACGCACCTGGGCGCGCAGCTCCGCACCCGCCTCGCGAACCGGCGCCACCGGCCGCGGTCGGCCGAGGTAGGTGGGAAAATTGAAACGCATGCCTCACACCACCTGGCTGCCGCGACGGATCACGGAACTTCCACCGCGAGCAGGATGCGGTCGATGATCTCTTCCACCGTCGCCCCTTCGGCCTCGGCCTCGTAGGTGAGCACCAGCCGGTGGCGCAGGACGGCCGGCGCCAGCTCCTTGACGTCCTCGGGCGACACAAAGGAACGGCCGCGGACCAGGGCGAGGGCGCGCGAGCCCACGGCGAGCGCGATCGAAGCGCGAGGCGAGGCGCCGAAAGCGAGCAGCGGCACGAGATCACCGAGGCCCACCTGGTCCGGGCGGCGGGTCGCGGTCACCAGAGCCACGATGTAGCCGCGGATCCGCTCGTCGAGGTAGACCTCGCGCACCACCGCCTCGAGCTCGGCCAGTTCCTCGACCGAACTCAGCCGCTGTGGGGTGGGAAACGACGCGGCCAGGTGGTACTCGAGAACCCGGCGTTCGTCCTCGGGCGCCGGGTAGCCCACCAACACCTTGAACAGAAAACGGTCGAGCTGCGCCTCGGGCAGCGGGTAGGTCCCCTCCTGCTCGATGGGGTTCTGGGTGGCCAGCACCACGAACGGTTCCGGCAGTTGGTAGGTGGTGTCGCCGATGGTCACCTGCCGCTCCTCCATCGCCTCGAGGAGTGCCGACTGGACCTTGGCCGGGGCGCGGTTGATTTCGTCGGCAAGCACCAGGTTGCAGAACACCGGTCCACGGTGGGGCACGAACTGCGAGGTCCGCGGATCGAAGATCTGAGTCCCCGTCACGTCCGCCGGCAGCAGATCGGGTGTGAACTGGAGCCTTTGGAACTGGCCGCCGATGACGCCGGCGAGGGTCCGCACCGTGAGGGTCTTCGCGAGACCCGGCACGCCCTCGAGCAGAACGTGGCCGCGGCACAGCATGGCGACCAGCAACGATTCCACCAGCCGATCCTGTCCGACAACGACTTCGGACACCGCCCGTTGGATCTCGCCAAGACGCGCCGCCGCGCGGTCGATTCGAATGTCTGCAGGTCGTGATTCCATAATTCCCCCGTAAGCCGAATGGCCCGGGGATCATGAAGCAAGGATCGTGCCCACCTTTCGATGCTGGAGACGGTGCATTCACCACGCCGAATCGACCCGGAGGCGCCAGATCGGCATGTCGAAACCGATTTTCGGGGTCTTCGCACGACCGCGGGTCCGTTACAATAACTCAATGTCGGTTGAGCGGATCGGCCGCTATCTGATCGAAGAGACGCTGGGTCGAGGCGCCATGGGAGTGGTGTATCGGGCCCGCGACCCGATCATCGACCGCCAGGTGGCGTTGAAAACCCTTCGCGTCGACCTCGACGCCGAGCACGCCGACGAGTTCCGGGCGCGCTTCGTCCGTGAAGCGCAGGCCGCAGGTCGGCTCAACCACCCCGGCATCGTCACCGTCCACGATGTCGGTGAGGACCCCGAGTCGGGCCTCGTCTACATCGCCATGGAGTATGTCGAGGGCCGGGATCTCAAACAGGTGCTCGCGAGCGGTCGCCGATTCCGCCCCTCCGAGGCCGCCCGTATCGCCGCCGATGTCGCGACGGCGCTCGACTACGCGCACTCTCTCGGCGTGGTTCACCGGGACATCAAACCGGCCAACATCATTCTGACGCCTGACGGCACGGCCAAGATCACCGATTTCGGTATCGCCCGTCTCGAGACGTCGAACCTGACGGTGGACGGACAGTTCATCGGCACGCCGAACTTCATGTCGCCCGAGCAGATCACCGGCAAGGCGGTGGACGGCCGCTCCGACCTCTTTTCGCTCGGGGTGGTCCTGTTCAATCTTTTGACCGAAAAGAGGCCCTTTAACGGCGGCACCATGCACGAGGTCACCCTGCGGATCGTGCAGGAGCCGTGCCCGATCCCGTCGACCCTCAGCGACCATATCCCGCCGGCATTCAACCCCATCATCCTCAAATGCCTCGAAAAGAACCCCGACCGCCGGTTCCAGACCGGCGCCGAAGTGGCGCGGGTTCTCGCCGCGCTCGCCCGCTCGTTGGTCGACCGCGAACCGACGGACGACTTGAGCACGGGGGTCTTCCAACCCGACCTCGAGACCAGGATTCACGCCGGCGACGATCGGCCGGCGGCGCCGGCGCCCGCCGATGCCATTTCACGGATGCGGCAGTGGTTGAGCGACCGGCTGCCGAGGGTCACCGCCCTGCGGCTCCCCGATTCGATGCGACGGGAGGTCGAATCGCGGTGGGCCGTGGCGATCATCGCTGCGACCCTGGTGCTGGCGCTGATTCCGATCTTCGGTCTGAGGTCCCGGATCGACCGCGGACCCTTTCCGGGGCCGACACCCGGCGCCACGAAAAACCTCCACGGCGTGGTGGCATCGCTGCACACGGCCCAGACCCGGATGCGGCAAGGCGAACTCATGGCCGCCGACCCCCTTATCAGAAGTAGTCGAGCCAACCTCAGCAGTATCATTAAAGAAAATAGTAGCATTAACACTAAAAATTAATAAGAAAAACATCATCCCATATATTATATAGTTTTTATTCATGTTGTTATCCTTGACTTGTTGAAATCATAAACCATAAAACAAAAGCAAACAAGATCCATAAGACAAAATTATTCAGGAAAAAAGCCTCAATCCCTGTGACACCACCTGCAACAACACCGACCCCGATCATTGTGTTGATCATTTTCCCAACACCCAAAGCCATCATTGAAATAAATATTATTGCGACAAATAACACTGTGAAAATATTCACTTGTCCTGATCTATTAAATGACTTCATATTTTTATAATAATAGTTTTTGACTCTTTCTTTTTCTTAGGTTTGACAGATCTTGATCCTTGATCCAAGACTCCCGATCCAAAAGGTCTGTAAGATCCTTTCGATCCTGATCCAACCTCATTGATCCCTGATGATCCTTTAATCTCAAAAACACTTGTTGATCGTTCCTGTTTAGGATTCTTTAACTTAAACTTTTCTGCAGACTTATTTCTTGTCTCAACATTTTTCATGTGAGTCCGTAAAGCCCCAAGACCATTGTTGATCTTGCCCCTGATCCCCGTGCTATTCTTTAAAGTCTGCAATTCTTTCTTGTCCTGTTCAAGTTGTTGTTTACTTAATAAAGCATCCTTCTGCATCTTGATCTGTTTTCTCTCAACATCCAACCTGTTTCTCACTACATCAGGATCATTTTCAAGAGTCCTGTTGTATTTGAAAGCATTAATCTCCTTTTTTATATTCTCTTTTATCCTTGTTGCAAATCCCATTCCAATCACCATCCATATAGTTTTATATAAATATTCCCTTCTTGACTGATCTCCTTAATCCTCTCCTTGTTCTTTGAGTAAAAGCACCTTTCCTTGAGATCTCGTTCTTTTCACCTGCACTGCTTATTCTAAAAGATCGTTTTTGCACAATCACAGAAGGATCAACCTTTGAAGGTCTAAGAGTCCGATCAGACCCGACACCAACCTTCTGCACTTCACCCAACCTTGAAACAATCTTAAAAGATGCTCGAGCAGTATTCTTGATCTCTTGTTTGCCCCTATTGAAAGCAGTTGCAAGATCACTATAACCTGATCCAATCTTGATAAACTTCCCTTCCTTTCTCACCAATACATCAAACAATCCTGCACCACTCTTGACCTGTCTCTCAGATCTAACAGTTGGCAATAAAGGTTTGATCTTAGTATCAACTGCAGTCTCAGACTTGAGTATTGGTTGAGTCTTTTGCAATTGTTTAAGATTCAACTTGGTAGTTGATGACTGTTTAAGACTTTGAATTGGAGATTGAATACTTACAGGAGACTGCACCTGCACAACTTGAGTATTTAATTTTAAAATATTCATCTGATCAGTATTAATTTTTGATGAAACCTTATATATTATCAGTCTTAATCTGTAAATTGCACCTGCACAGTATTCACTTTATATTAACTTAAAAGCACATATACAATACACCAACATTAATTTTATAAGTATCTCCCCCTGAATATCCTTCCAAAATGCAAAATCTCCTTTCTAATTGCAATCTTTACAGTTTATTCTGCAATATCATGCATATTTTAAATCTTATCGTATTTCTTAGCATGTATTATCAAAATTTCTTTCCTCTTTTGTTCCTCAAAATTACAAATTATTTTATATTCTTGCATCTGTTCTTTTAAAATTTTTTTTAAACATTCCTCATTACTTCCAACCTTCTCTCCTAAAGTATCAACAGAATTACTTATCTTTTCCCCGACATAATCTGTATCTTAAATATGTTATTCAATTGCACTTATTCATCTAAATTTAAGTTTAAACCTTTATCACAATCAATCCACCTTATCAGTATTTCACTTCATCAATATCTTATTATTTTAGTGCTCTCAGTCAAGTCTTTAACTTCTAAAATCAAATTCTGTTAATCTATTATAAGCATTTTTTCCATCCAAATCTTTTACCTTTACTGATTGTTTTAATCTCAAAAAATTTCCTGTCTGCTCATTAAAATTTCATTGCCGTGCCTTCTCTTTAACTTAGTTCCTCAAAAATTTCAACTTTGCCTGATCTCCTTAATAGTAAACTCATTATATTCAATTGTTTAAACTTAAAGTCATGCACTCCTTAATCTACAATTTTCCTTGCAAATTAATTACCAAATCCTCACCTAAATTTAAAATTTTCCTGCAAATCTTTTTTTTTAAAACTAAAATTATGAATCTCTCACGAACATTCTTTGATCTAGATCTAGACAATACCTTGGAACATATTGTTGTGACTTGCCAAGACTTTTTGCAATCTCTCTTTGAGAACGTCCCGCATCATTCAATAAAGTAATTTGAGAAACAATCTCTTTTGAAGAATACTTGATCATGCAAGAATCACATTGAGAACCCTTGAACAATTTCTTATGGACTTTGCACCATTGGAAATCTTTCGGGAATTAACTTGAACCATCAGAAACCCCCTTATTTTCAACTTTCTCTTTAAAATCTACAAACAAGACACCATTACCAGAAAGATTCAAAGAATCCAAAACAATAGGACTCACAACAACAACCCTTGAGTTTCCACTCTTCTTTATCATGCAAGTCATAATCATATTAAGACCAAATATGACAACGTATATTTAAATATTTTGAATCAACTCAAGAATCCCAAAAGTTCCACAGGAAATCAAGGTGACAACCAATGTGCCTAAAAGTGACACCCACCCCGCCTATAAGTGACAACCAACTTTAAGCACAAATGCGCCTATAAATTCAAAAAGACAACCCCTTTTTCCGTTTTTGCGATTTCCATAGGAAATGAAGGGGTAACGAGTATATAAAGAATAAGCACATTAACGACCTTTGTTTCCGATGGAGATTGTATATAAAAAGTATATTAGACACCAAAAGAATAATAACTATATTCTAATATATCTATTTGATTATAAAGTTTTTAGCAACTATAATCCCTAATATAGATCAACAAGACGCCCGTAACCGCAGTAAAATTCGGCACATAAGCATAACAAGACAACATAAAAGGCAAGACAAGAATCGCACTAACCTCAATCGGCAATTGCAAACCTAAACAAATGACAAGCAACAATAAAACAACCAACATCATTGCAGAAAAATAATCCCCCGTAATTCCAACGTAGTCCGTTAACTATGCCCGCCGTGACACTCGTTGAGTTGATAAACAATTCCGAAACCATATTCATTCACCTTTTAATATACGAAATCACCAATAACGCACTTATAATCCACCACGCACCACCAATCAAGTTGGAGAAATCAGAATCTAAACCAATCCCTTTCAAAAACGATGCCGGCGCGGAAACAATCGCAATCAAATATTTAAGCCCGAGAGTATCAAGAAAAAATCCTTTAACAGTATTCCATAAATCAGTAAACACGCCCCCGGTTTCTACATCAACACTTGACGAACTTGTCGGGATAAAATCAGTTTTCGAAGTATCAATATAATAAGTTGAACCCGAAGAACAATTCCCAAACTGACCAAGAGGACTATTTTTACAATCAACGACAGACCCATCTTGAAAGTCCGGATTGACATTCATTGCGCTAAATTGTCCGAGAACTAACATCAAGTTAACACAAACAATTACAATCAAAGTAAATTCTAAAGCGTCCATTTTATCTCCCCGATGTTGACCAACTAGTCAACAAATAAATCCAACAAACAAAGTCGGTGCAACAATCCACCATTCAACAAAACCAATATATGATAAATAAGACATTATGACCAACAATCGCGCCAAGTCCCGCAAGTATGTTTGAAAACTTAGTGACCAACCCGGCAAAGACAATTGTTATCAATAACAGTAATGACCACCTCAAATAATCCCATTCCATAATGCTCCATTATTGCTCATGAATGTTTGCTCGTCACTAACTCCCGTGACCGATGTATAACTAAATGATCGGATATCTCCACTTGTTAATGTATAATTGTATCTTAGAGTAACGCATCATTAACCGACGCGCAAGTAAGATTGAAAGTTATCGTGTCGATATCACCATAAGCATTGATTCCATTAAAGGACGTGATGTTCTTGCATTGAGTAGTTAATGAGTAAGCATAATTTTCAAGATTACCATTCGGCGCCGAGATTTGCCAAATCCAATTATTCGAACCATTATTCACGAAACGATTGATATTAACATCAACACTTGTCAAATCTAATTGAGTCCCTCCTCTCCTTTGTCATTTGAATAGTGTATGCAGTAAAGATCACGGGATTTAAATTGAACGTCTTATCCTCATAACCCGTATTACTGAATTATATTCCGTATTTGTTGAAACCGACACTTGCATCCCGTAATATCGTGAACCCATTCGCAACACTAGTCCATGATCATTGATCACTTTGTAAACAGTCACACCAACATTTTCTAGTAGTCACCTTTCTTTATTACATAAGTAAACAATAGACTGCGGTCCTCGCCGCCCTCGATCAGGCGCCGTCATCACCCGCGGCGCGCCGTCTGGCGGCGCAAATCAGAGACGGTCTCGAGCGGGAACGAACCAGCGCTGAAAACCAGCAGCGGGTGAGTCAGCTGGTGAGCGACGGCCGGAGCGCCTACCGACGCGGCGACTACGCAGCCGCCGGGGAGCTGTTCCGCCAGGCCCTCGATCTCGACCCCATGCACGAGATCGCCGCGTCGTACCTCGAACTCACCGAGGAACGCACGAGGAGCATCCGATCCTCCCCGACCGCGGCCGCAGGGTCGAACACCGCTCCCAACCCGGCGCCGGCGCAACCGCCGCCGCGCGCGCCGGTGAAAAGCGGGGTGTCGCGCATCACCGTGACCTTCGACTCGCCCATCAGCGAAGGTTCGGTCGCCGTGACTCTCGATGGCGAGTCGCTGGCCGACGTGCCATTCGACTTCGGAAACAAAACCTTTCTCGGTTTCAAGAAACAGGGTCGCGGCACCGTCCGCAGGGTGATCCTGACGCCGTCGGGAAGCCACACCATCGGAGTGGAGCTGCGCGAGAGCAAGCGTGGCGTCCTCGGTTCCTCGACCTTTGTCCGCGAGCTCGAGCCCGACAGCGAGTGGACCCTGCGCGTCGACCTGCCCGGGGAAAAGGCACAACCGAACTTCTTTCTCGTGAAGCCCGCGCGGTGATACGCCAGCTCCAACTCGAGACATCGTGGGGGCCGCTCGTGATCGCCGGCGGCTCGCGGGCGGGCGAGGGCACCCTCATTCTCCTGCCCCAGCTCCACCTCGCTCTCGACGCCGGCCGCCCCCACCGCGCGCTGCCGCCGATGACGATGGTCCTCGTCAGCCACGGCCACATGGACCACATCGGCGGGGTCGGCTACTGGGCCAGCCAGCGACAACTGCAGGCGATGGGCCCGGCGCGGCTTGCGGTTCCCCACCAGATCGCCGCCAGGGTCGAAGATCTGCTCGCCACCCACGCCCGCCTCGAGGGCGGTTCGCCCTACGACATCGAGGTGATGGGGGTGGCGGCCGGCCAGTCGGTGTCCCTGCGCAAGGATATGCGAGTGGAGTTCTTTGCCACCGACCATTGGGTTCCGACCCTGGGCTCGCGGGTGGTGTGGCGGCGTCATCGCCTCCTGCCCGAGCTGGTGGGTCTGCCAGGCGAGGAGATCGCCCGCCGCCGGCACGACGGCGACGAGGTCACCGAGGAGATCGAGACCGACCTCCTCGCCTACTGCGCCGACTCCGGCCCCGCGGTTCTCGAGGCGGGCTCGCCCGCCCTCGCGGCCGAGGTACTGCTCCTGGAGTGCTCGTTTTACAGGCCGCGCGACCGCGAACGCGCGGTGCGCTACGGCCACCTCCACCTCGACGACATCCTGGCGCGGGTCGACCTCGTGCGGTGCCGCCATCTGGTTCTGCTCCACGCCTCACGACGCCACCGCTTGCGTGAGGTGGAGGAGATTCTCGTCGAACGGCTCACTCCCGTCCTTGATTGCTCGCTCCACCACCTCATGGTGGATTGGGACTGACAACGTTCGGCTCATCCGGAAAAAGGTGGGGCGGTTGTCTCAGATTTTGGCTGGTCCGCCGGCACCACCAAGAAATTGTCATCCCGACCGAGGGAGCGAAGACATTTCACCCCCTGTCATCCCGACCGAGGGAGCGAAGACATTTCAACCCCCTGTCATCCCGACCGAGGGAGCGAAGACATTTCACCCCCTGTCATCCCGACCGAGGGAGCGAAGACATTTCACCCCCCTGTCATCCCGACCGAGGGAGCGAAGCGACCGAGCGGAGGGATCTGGGCCCGGCTCCAGTTCCGTCCCACCTCAAGCCACCCCCCAGATCCCTCGGCTCGCTGCGTTCGCTCGGGATGACAGTTTGAGAGGCCCGAGTCGCTTCCCAACAACCTTCAGTAACGATCAAACCTCTTCGCGGAAATCGCCGGCGGCGGTGACGACCAGCCGTTCGGGGTGGAGGTAGCGCCGGATGGCGTCCATGACCTGGTCGCGGCTGACCGCCAGCAGCTCCTCCGGAAAGGCATCGAGGCGGCTCATCTCCTCGCCCGCGGCCAACGTCGTCACCAACTCGCGCGCGACGCCCGCATTGGTCGCCAGACCGACGCTGTAGGAACCGGCCAATGCTGTCCGCTCGTCGGCGAGCTCGTCCGCCGTCGGACCATCGCTTGAAAACCGGGCGATCACCGATCTGCTGAGCTCCACCGCACGATCGAGATTGGCCGCCGACACCCCGAGCGCGGTTGCCCACGGACCCGGTATCTGGAGAGTGCCGAAGAAGCGGCTGGAGATCCCGTAGGTCAGACCTGCATCGTCGCGAACCGCCAGACCGAGCCGCGAGGTCAGGGTGGACTGACCGAGGCACGAGTTGGCGATGACCGCCGCCGCATAATCCTCCGAACCGCGGCACAGATCGCCGCGGTGGCCGAGAAAGACGTCGAGGTTTGGCCGGTCCGCGATCTGGATCCTCTCCTGTGACGGCGCCGGTTCCTCGCCCAGAAGCGGCGCCGGAATCTCGACCCGTCCGGGGCCGGCCCAGTCCGTCATCGCGCCTTCCAACAGAGACCTGACCCGCGCCGGGTCCACCTGGCCCACCACCGCCACCACCATGCCCGCGGGACCGTAGACCGCGCTGTGGAACGCCGCGAGGTCCGCGCTGGTCAGCGACGCCACCTCGTGCTCGCGGTCGGGTACGGGCCGCCTGCGCAGGACGTACCCCTCCGGATAGAGGGCCCGGGTCAACGCAGAATATGCGCAGGCGTGGGTGTCCTCCCGTTCACGAACCAGACTGCCCAGCACCTGCTGCCGGAGTTTTTCGAGCTCGTCGGCGGGAAAGGACGGGGTCCGCAGCACCTCCATCAGCAGGGTCACGATCCGTTCGAGCTCCTCGGCGAGGCCCTGCGCCGAAAAGGAAATCACGGTGGGCATCGCAGCGGACGCGCGAATACTGAGCTGGAGGCCGTGGTCCTCGAGCTCGCGCGCGAGCTGCATGCGATCGTGCGCAGCCGTCCCGCGATCCAGCATCGCGGCGGTGATCCCGGGCACGGCGAACCGCCCGTCGACCGCCAGTGCCGGGCCGGCCGGCAGGGTCCCCGCGATGGTCACCGTGGGAGCGTGGGGGTTGTCGAGCAGGGCCAACCGGGCGCCGCCGGGCAGGGGGGTCGTCTCGACACGGTCGGCGAACGGCCGACGCAAAAAGCACGGTCTCGGCGCGGGCTCGGCCGCGGCGCTTCCGCCGCCCGACGACCCGTTGCCGCTGTCGGGGATGAACCACCCGACGGTGAGGTTGCGGCTGTGGAGGTAGGTGGTTGCCACCCGGCTGAGGTCGGCGGCCGTCACGGCCTCCACCAGCTCCAGTTCGCGGACGAAGCGCCGCCAGTCCCCCATCGCCACGGCTTCGGTCAGCCCGCCCAGGATCTGAGCCGGCGACTCATGGTGAAAGGCGAGGTCGGTCCGGGTCTGCGCCAGCGCCCGCGCCATCTCGTCACCGGACGGCGGTTGGGCCGCGAGCGTCGCGACCTCGGAGCGGATGGCCGCCTCCACTTCGTCCCGGTCGACTCCCGGCGCCACCGTGGCGAAGATCTGGAAGACCCCGGGGTCGTGCAGTTCCATGGCATAGGCCTGGACACCGAGACACCGGTTGGTCTCCACCAGGCGCTGGTGGAGCCGCGAGGTGACGCCGTCACCGAGAACCTGGGTCAGGACCGACAGCGCCGGCAGGTCGGCGTCGAGACCGCGGGGGATGTGCCAGGTCATGGCGAGGCACGCCAACTCGCCCGCCCGGTGGATGTTGAACCGGCGCTCGCCGCGCTGGACACCCTCGCGGACCGCGACCTCGGGAAAGGCTCGACTCGCCGGCGGCACGGCGCCGAACCCTCTCTCCACTTCGGCGAGGGCGGTCGTCTCGTCAACGTCGCCGACCACGATCACGGTCGCGTTGCCGGGGTGGTAGAAGGTGTCGTAGAAACCCCGCAACACCGCACCCGTCATCTGTTCCACATCGCTGCGCCAGCCGATGGTCGGGTGGTGGTAGGGGTGCTCGAGATAGGCGTGGGCGAACGATGACTTCAGCAGCAGATCGAAGGGCTCGTTTTCGCCCGAATCGAGCTCGTTGAGGACCACGGTGCGTTCGCTCTCGAGATCGGCATCACGGACCAGGGCGCCGCGCATGCGATCCGACTCGATATCGACGGCCAGCTGCAGCCGTTCCGGCGGCAGCACCTCGTAGTAATTGGTGCGATCGAGCCAGGTCGAGGCGTTGAACATCGCGCCGACCCGATGCAGCTCGCGCGCGATCTCGGTCCCGCGGTCGCGGTTGTAGCGATCCGTGCCCTTGAACATCAGGTGCTCGAGAATGTGGGTGGCGCCGGTGTGGCCGGGGACCTCATGGCGCGACCCCACCCGGTAGACGACCCCGAATCCCACCACCGGCGCCACCGGGGTCGGGCACACCAACACCGTCAGACCGTTGCCGCGGTGACGCCATTCGCTGACGCGGCCGACGCGCTCGACCGCTTCGAAGTCACTGCTCATCCACCCTCCATCGACCGCACGGTAGCACGTCGCGATGCGGGGCGGAGGGCGCCGGGAGAACCGTCACTCCATGGGTGTGGGGGTGGGGGCGCCGCGGTGGAAGGCCTCGAGAACCTGGACCTTGACGCCCACGACCCGCTCCACGTTCACGGCCGGGCGCTGCGCCCTGCCGATGCGCACGGTCTCGCCGTACCCGGCATCGAGCTGGCCGCCGATGGTCAGTCGCTTCTTGGCGCCCGCCGAGAGGTACTCCACGACCAACTGGACCTCGGCGTGGCATCCCTCGCTCTCGCGGCACTGAATGATGCACGCCCAGTCGGTGTAGTCCGGGTGGTTGGTCCATTTCACGGTGCCGATGCCGATCTTCAACCCGGGCGACTCGACCGGCACATCGCTGACGGTGAAGGTCTCCGGCAAACCGGGGGCGACGCTCGGAGCCAGCCTGCGTCCGCGCCAGACGACGAATGCCGCGATCACTACGAGGACGACGGCGGCTGCCAGCAGCAACCAGCGGTAGCGACTGAACATGGTGCCTACTCTACCAGTTCTTTGGCGAGCCTCGTCCACGCCTCGCGATCGCGCGGGCGAGGATTAACCACGCCTCTTTGGTCATTATTGTGGATCGAGCGGCCGGGACGATCTCTCTCGCCCCGGCCGGCCGTCTCAGAAGACGCTCCTCAGAATTGTCTCCAGTTGGTCACCACGTGGTTGGGCGGGTGCTGGTACTCGTGCTCTTCGGGTTCCTGGTCGGGATCGATCGTCGGGTAGTAGGTCTTGGTCGTGTTGCCCTCGGTGTAGACCGCGCCCCCGATGACCGGGGTGTTGGTCTCGGTGTAATCGCCCATTCCGCACTGGTACCACAACCTGTAGACGCGACCGATACCGGATGTCGCGCAGAGCGCCTCCGGGAGGTCCTCACCGTCATCCTCCTCCGGGGGCGGCTCGCCGCACTGGTTGGGGGCGTTATGCTCCGCCACCACGCCCTCCGTGGGGTCGAAGGTGGGGAACTCGATGTAGCCGTCGATCACCGGCGCCTCCCACATCACCTTCTCGTTGGGCCGCAGGGTCAGATACCAGCCGAAGCTCTGCGCGGCGGCCTCGGTGTTCTCCGGGTCGAGGGCGCTGCCTTCGGCACAGGTGAAGGTCCCGTCGAGCGCGGTGTAGTCGACGGAAGTCAGGTTACTCGCGTCCCGCTTCGTGTTGTCACCCACATCCAACAGGAAGAAGAAGTGGTCGACGTTGCCGATGTTCTCGCCGAGGTTCTGGCGGTTGCCGCTGCCCAGGGTGATCGCCCAATAATTCTTGCCGTTCTCGGCCACCGTCGAGACCGCGACCGGACGGTGGAAGAACATCTGGCGGGTCGGGAAGCTGGAGCGGAAGTCCCAGATCCTGACCATCAGGCCCGGCTCCGAGCCATCCTCTGCGGCCTCCGCTCCGGTCGCGGTCGGGGTCGTTCGGCTTCGGGTACTGGATGCGCCACACGCTGCCGTCGGAGTCGGCGAAGTAGATCCGGTCGTGGAAGCCGTCGTCGTCGGTGTCGAGGGCGGTCGGGCTGCCCGGTATCGGGACGCCGATCAGGTGTTTGAAGATCGTCTCGCCGGTTGCAACGTCGACGCCGTAGAAGTGGCGGCCCGTGGTGTCCGGCGTGCCCTCTTGCCCGATGCCGCCCCCGAAAAAGGCGACAAAGAGATCGTCGGGTTCGTTGGGCGCCGACGGATTGTAGACCGCGATCCTGGCGATCACCGGTTTGGACCAGGTCCACCCCAAGTCCCACCACGGCCAGCAGTCGTCGCCCGAGAAACCGGTCGGGCAGTTGGGTTCGGCATCCTCGGTGTCGGAAAACTCCCACAACACCTTCGGATACTCGCCGTCACACCCGGCAGTGGCCCCGTCCGTGCACACCGGAAGATCGGAAATCTCGGGGATGAAATCCGGCGACGACGAGATCGGGTCCGGCTGGGTGATGTCGAGGGCGACGAGGCCGCGGCCGCCCTCCCGCATGGTGGCGATGGCCACGGTGCGCCACTCGCGGGTGGAGTCGCCGTCGTGGTCGATAAAAGCGTCACTGACCTCGATCTGGCCGTCCACCATCCACAGTTGCTCTTTTCCATACGTCAGGTCGTAGAGGTTCGGCATCACCGCCTGCGGCACGTAGGCGAAGAGCTCGGAGCCGTTGCCGAGATCGTGGATCTTGTCATAGGTCTCGCTGCTTCCGGCCCGGTCGCGATCCCAGACGCCGCCGTCGAAGGCGTGCAGCATCCCGTCGTTGGCGCCGGCGAGCACCACCCGGCGCCGCTTGGCGTGTCTGCGCATGAACTCAGCGTAGTCGTGAGCGCCCTCGTCGCCGACAGCGCTGAAGCCGTAGTCGAAGAAGTACATCGACCGGCTGGGCGGGTTCACGATCACCGGTTGCGAGTGGTAGATGTCGCCGAGCGACGAGCTGTCGTCCGGACGTGCGTCGGGTTTGGGATCGGGCGAGGCCGACGGATCGTCGTCCATCCACAGACCGCGCACGAAGTTGACCTCTTCCTGGGCCTGCACTGGATCCAAAGTGCCGACCAGGTCCATAAATTCTCCCTGCAGGGTGTCGTTAGTGGGGATGGTCGAGAGATCGTGCCTGGCCCAGGCGCCCGTGATATGGCTTCCCATGAAGACGTGGCGAACCGGGGTGGACGCGGCCAGCTGCTCCGCCAGCCGCGCATTGGCGTCCCAGGTCTTCTGGGTAACCTCTTCGAACACCAACTGGGAGAGATCGATCTCGCAGTTGCCGGTGTTCGGGATCGAGTCGTTGCCGCTGTTGAAGCGGAAGCCCAACAGGTTGCCGTGCCACAGCGACGTCTCCTTGGCGGCTTTGAAGAGCGGATACACCACCAGTGCGTCCTGGGTCTGGCTGTCCGCGCCAGCTGCGGACGGCGGCGGCGACACCCTGAAGGGGGTGAAGGAGCGGGCGTCGGTCGTCAACATGTAGACCACATTCGCGAGAGCGCTATTGAGCTCGGCTGCGTTGCGTGCGCTGTAGTAAATTCCTCCGGTTTGTTCGGAGATGCACGTCAGGTCTTCCGGAGCACCCGGCCCCGTATCCGTTGGGCTGCCGGACAGGGACTCCGAGAACCCGATCGTGTAGACCGGGACCGGCTCCACGCCCTCGATCCCGGGATTCGGCGAACTTCGAAGCCGCCTGGCCCGGGTCGCAGGCGAACTGGTCCGGTGCGGCGCAGCTCTCGGCGCCGTCCGTGATCAGCACCACGTACCACTCGCGGCAGCGTTTGAGCGGGTCGTTGGCCCAGTCGCCGACGGTCACCTGATCGACGTACCAGTCGAACGCGTCGAGGAGCGAGTTGTTGATGGGGGTCGCGCCGTCGGCGATCATCGGCACCGGGTTGTAGGTGGGGCTTGAAGGGTCGTTGTCGAAATTGTCCTGCCAGCTGAACGACCCGCCGCCGTCGGCGACATAGTCCACCGCGGTCGCCATGGGCTGGAGGAAGGACCTGATGTCGTCGATCTCGGTCGGCGCCTGCGGCGCCGGCAGATCGACCAGCAGGTTCCAGCCGTTGCAGTAGTTGGTGGTGGTCGAGTTGTTGGCCGAAGTGGTGGAGGGCGCCGACGAGTTGACGTCGATCTTGCGACCCACCGCATTGCGGCCGGCCGAGTAATCGAACAAGCCGCTCTCATACAAGAGCTTGAATGGGATCTGTTGGGTCGACGTCGTGCTCCAGACGGTCCACGGATCGCAGGTCTCACCGCAGAGCGGGCTCCACGCCGAGACCCTGAAGTTGTCCCACAAGGTCTCGTTCAGATTATCGGCGGGCGGGTTGTTGCGCCGACCGCTGTGGTAGAGACCGGTGATGCCGGGCGTCAGGCTGGTCCCGCTGTCGCTCCATTCGGCGAGCGTGCACCAGCAGGCCTCGGGGTCGAGGCTCTCGGTTCCACACCCGCAACCGTAGAATCTCTGCGGGATCACCGACGTGTTGTAAACCCTCTGGATGCGCACCTGGAGGTCGTTGCAGTACCATTCGAGGCGGACGCGGAATGCCTTGTAGTCGACCAGATACCTGGTGTAGTCGTCGGGCGACGGCAGGTTGACGGTCCCCTGCTCAACCACGGTCGAACTCCCCTCGCCGTCGATACGGTTGACCTGCCAGGTCGCCCTGATTCCCCTCCTGGCCTGTCCCTCGGTGGGGAATCCCTGGATCGTGAACAGATACCCCTCGTCGGGGATGCCGTCGTTGTCGGGGTCGTGGACGCCCCAGGCGATGCCCGGGATCCCATTGCGCGTCACCGTCATATCGACGTCAAGCCGGAAGTTCGTCCAGTCCGCCGGGTCATACCCGGGGTTGCCCGGTATCGACTGTTTGACCATCAGGTAGCCCTCGTGGGCCCTTCGATTGGTCGAGTTCTCCTGGAGGCACCGCACGCCCCAGATCCCGCCGCGAATCTGGTCCGGCACCGCCGACGGGTTGTACTCGAAATTGGTCGAATTGCGGCTCCACTCGTCCCAGATCGGGCCGCTGCCGTCGAGAGGATCATCCGGAGGCCGCGGCAGAGTGGTCGTCTCGAAGTCGTCGAACATCACCTCCGAGGGCGGGGACGAAGGAAAAGTCTGCGCCCACGTGGCGGGCGCGCTCACGACGATGGCGAGCAGTCCACAGGCGCAGGCCCCGAACACCAACGGGAATTGTCTGGCGGGTCGCTTCTGACGACTCATAGCTGCCTCCTGCCGGCCCATCACTGGATCTCCGTCGCCGTCGGCAGCGGCGTCCTGGTCGCCGTCGGGACCGGGGGCGGAGTCGCTGTCGCAGTTCTGGTCGGCGTCCACGACGGGATCTGCGTGTTGGTCGGGGTTGCCGTCCGCGTCGAGGTCGGGGGCGGAGTTGGCGTCCGTGACGGGGTCGGCGTCAGCGACGGGGTCTGCGTGATGGTCGGGGACAAGGTCCGGGTCGGAGTCGCCGTGATGGTCGGGACCAGGGTCCTGGTCGGGGTCTGCGTGATGGTCGGGGACAGGGTCCTGGTCGGGGTCCGCGTGATGGTCGGCGTCGGCGGCGGGGTACTCGTGATCGTCGGTGTCCGGGTCGGGGTAATGGTCGGCGTCCGGGTCGGAGTGCCGGCGTATGGCGTGTTGGTGCGGGTCGGTGTCCGGGTCGGCGTCGGCGGCTGGATGAGCTCGTAGCTGTCGCAGATGCCGTCGCAGGTCACACCGGCAATCATCACCTCGACGTCGATACACACTTCATGGAACGCGGTGTGGGTGATATTGGGGTCGATGTCGGCATACCACCCGAAGGTCCAGCCGGCCGGGATCCGCGCCACCGACGGGTCCTCGGTGTCGACGTCGCTGATCGGTCCGTAGTCAACGGATGGTTCGCCGTCACCCCAGTAGTGGGTCCCGATGTTGTGGGAATAGGAGCCGGAGAACACCCCCATCCAATCCAGGAGATAGGACGAGTTCGGCGGATCCCAGCTCACCACCGTGCGGGTGATCTCGATCGGGTAGGCAGTGTCGTTGTTGATCCAGGCCTGGAGGATGCCGCTCGCGGGCGGGCGCATCTGCAGCGTGATCGTGTCGCAATTCACCGGCGGCGGGGTCATGGTGGGAGTCACCGACGGACTGGGAGTTATCGTCGGAGTCGAGGTCGGCGTCGAGGTGATGGTCGGGGTGAAGGTGGGGGTTTCGGTCGGAGTCGTCGTCGGCGTCGGGGTGATCACGTAGTAGCACGTCCGGCTGCGCTGTTCTTCCACCACCTCGACATACATCAGCCAGTCGTTGTCTTTGGACCCGTCGTAGTCGGCGTCGGCCGTCAAGTCGAGGTCATAGTCCTCGTCGTTGCCGGGGTCCGCCACGAGTTCGTTGCCCACGTAGGCGCCGGTGTCGTCAATCGCCAGAAAGTGGTTCGGTTTGCCCTCGGGGCCGGTGGACGGAATCCGCACCTGCACCCGGCGCCGGTTTTCGATCGAGGTACCGCCCGAGATGGTCCACCATTTCGAAAAACACCCGTCGTCGGGACTTGTCGCATCGGGCGTCCGGTTGGGTGTGCAGTCCGGGAACCTGCCGGATGCCGGGTCGCCGTAGTAGAACTCGTCGGTCATCATGTCGCCGTTGACGTCGCGTTGGCCCGTGGCGTAGAACGGGAAGACGTCGTCGCGGCACACGGTCACATCGTCAGTCGTGTCGAGGGGGGTTTCCTTGTTGTCGACGAAACAAGTACCGAAATACATCGGCAGCAGATCGTAGGGCAGCTCCAGCTCGTCGTCACCCTCCAGGATTCCGGTGCTCCAGGCGCTGGTGGGACCGTAGCGGTCGAGGATGGGGGCCGAGGGGTCGAAGTACGGCGTGTAGCCGATCATCTTTCCCTTGAGGATGTCGGCGGGGTTGTCGAGCAGGACCCCGGCAAAGGTTTCGGCGTAGCCGAGGCGGTAGGCGTAGTTGGGTTCGACCATGCTGAAACGGTCGCCATCGCGGGCCTCGTAGACCCAGTGCTTCTGCGGGACGGCGTTGGAGCCGTCAGACGGCTGCGCCTGCGCGTAGCCCGCCAAAGCATAGGTAGCATCCGAGACGCTGGTCAGAAAGTCCCGCAACACCCGTTTCGCGATGCCCATCCGCGAGTAGGGATCGTCGCCGGCGCCCGGCACCATGCCGTAGCCGACGCGCGAGCCGCGCATCATCCCCGGCTCTTCCGGAGAGCCCACCATCGACCCCGAGGTGTCGAGAATGAAGAGCAGCACCGGCGCCGCCGCGCGCTTGCGCAGGAAGTCCTTGTCGTCTGCGACAGTCGAGCCTGCCGTGAGAAGAGCTGCGGCCAGGGCGAGCGATGTCCAGATTCGAAGTCGTTTCATGTTCAGCTCCCCCACTCGGCCCCGCGGCATTGGGTCACCGGCACCAGCTGGTCCTCGACAAACGGCCACGACGAAACGTCCGCCGCCACCGCCGCCCGGCTCAAGCCCCCGAGCCCACCGATGGTTCGCAACGCATCGCTGCGCATGTGAAAGTGGCGCACCTTGAATTCGGAGGACCACGCGGTGTCGTCGCCCCACACGGTGGTCATCGGGCGGGTCTCACAGAACTCGCTGATGGAGACCGTGTATTCGCCCTTGAGAAAACCGTCGAGGGCGGGGTCGTCCTGAAACACGAAGCTGCCCGCAGAACCGATGGCCCCGTTCTGGATCATCTGAATCTGCATCATGACTCCGGCATCGGCTGCGTACATCGCCTTGGCCACCCATCGGTCGGTCCCCGCGGCCTGCAGCCCGAGGGAGGTCTGCAACAACAGCCCCATGCCGAGGAACACCAAGATCACCGACACCAGGAGGGCCATGATCAGCGCCGCGCCGCGCTCGTTGTCGCAGCTGCCGGTACGCGCGGTCGATGTGGGTTCGATCATCATCATTCCCCCGTCAAAACAGGTAGTTCCGCAGCGTCGCCACGACCTCGACCCGGCGCCACTTGGCGCGGCGGCCGGAGGCGTCCACCGACTGGCTGTCGTTCACGACGTCGAAGGTTGCCGCCGGCTCTTCCCAGCCCGGGATCTCGAGGGGCGTCCGGCCGAGCACCGTGATGCGCATCGAGAGAACACGCGCCCCGGTGATGCCGCCGGCCGTCGGCGCCGTCTGCCAGACATCCACCTGGCCGTCGGCGTTGGCATCGACCCCCAGCGACACCTGCAGACCGCCGATGTTGACCGCCACCGGCTGCAGCGTGGCGCCCTGGGCGGAACCGTCGGCCCGCAACCGCATCAGGCGGAACTCCGGATCCACGAAGTAGGTGTAGGTGTCCAGCACGCCCACCTGGTAGACCTCGAACGAGGGCGCGGTGGCGGTGCCGCTCGGGTTGAGCCCCGTCCACCAGGCGGCCGGTGCGTCGCTGATCATCAGAGTCAGCGTCCGGTCCGGGGCTGCATCCACCATCGTCGACGACGGCCCGATCTGGCCCACGACGTACTGGCTGCGGTCCAACTCGCCCATGAACACCAGCCCGCGGCCCTCCAATGCAGTGACATCAACCGCGTTCATCCCCTTGTTGATCTCACGGCCCGCGAAGGACTCTGCGATCTCGATCCGGCCGAGCGAGGTGTTGACGTCGGTCTTGTCGACGAAAGAACGGCGGGATTTCGAAGAAACCCCGGATCGTCACGACGTCCGTACCGTCGAGGACGTTGATGTTGCCGAGGGGATACGGAGTCGCGACACTGCCGGACTGGTTTGACTGCAACTCGCCGGCAAGCCAGCTGCCGGCGCCGGCGACATCGCCTGCGAACGGCATCCCGGCGCCGCCCGTCATCCGTGCGGTGCGCATCAAGTGGTAGGCGGCGAAGCGCACGTTTTCCTGGGTGTCGGACAACGCCTTCTCGACCTCCGAAATCCTGGTCGAGGTGTCGAGAAGGTTGAGGATGCCGATCATGAAGATGGCGAACACGGCCATCGCCACCACCACCTCGATCAGGGTGAAACCCATTCTGCGGCCTGATTTCAGGGGCTGAACGCTGATCATCAGTACCTCCAGAACCTGATCTCGTTGGACCACACGCCGAGATCGGGGTTCCACATCTGCTCGTTCACGGTGCCCGCGCCGGCGGCGATCAACAACCGGATCCGGTTGCCTTTCAGATCCGAGAGCACCACCGAACCAACGCCGATGCCGATGTCGGTTCCATGGGCGACGGCATTGCCGCCGGGAAGGAAAATGACCCCCTTCTGCGACCCCGAAAGAGCCGCCAACGACCAGTCCCCGGCAGTGTCATCCGGGCCGATCAGGGTCTTGACCCCCATGTACCACCGGCCGACCACCTCGTCGGCCGGATCGAGGCTCATGTCCCCCGCGTCGTCGACCCAGGCCACCACCGTGTGGCCGGGTTGCGCTGTTGAACCGGGGATCAGAACAACCGCCACCGGGCGGCCGCTCTTGAGGGCCTTCATGCGGGCCACCGCCAGGCCCTGGCGGACCGCCTTCACCTCTTCCAGGAGATCTGCTCGGATCGCCGCGCGATGGAGGTTCGGCATGCCGATTACCGCGATGAGACCGACGATCGCCACCACCACCATCATCTCGATGAGGGTGAATCCCCGCTGTCGATTCCGGCCGCCGTCGACCGCCAGCTGTTTCCGGTGTGGGTGGCATCTCGTCACGATGGACTCCGTCCCCGATAAATAGGTCAGTACTATCATGTTGCACGGCTAGGCCCACCGTCAACACGTGACCACTGTTATTCAAAAACCTTTGACAAAAAAGGAATTATGGACCAAGAATCCTGGGTGATATCTGTCCAAAACGGTGACAGCCGTCACAATAAACGCTCGGCGCCGCGACTGACCACGGTCGCTCCCGGGCATCCTGCGCCGTCGTCACCCGGCGCCGATAGCGTCACTGCACGGGGGTGGGTCGCGGCGCGCCGGGCATGATAGGCGCCGCCACCTCGACGGTCACCTCCACGACCCGATCCACCACGACGGACGGTCGCTGCATCCGCCCGACGCGAATCTTCTGGCCGCGCGCCGCGTCGAAGTGCCCACTCAGGGTGAGGGTGCGCTTTTCGCCAGCGGAAATGTAGAGAATCCGCACGCGGGTTTCCGCCCGGCAACCGCCGTCTTCGCGGCACGAAAAAACACAGGCCCAATCGGTGTAACCGGGGTTGACGGTGCCGCGCACCTCGAGAAGCTCGAGGTCGAGATCGGGTGAGTTCAGGCGCACCTTTTCGGATGCGAACCCCGTGGGCGTCGGCGGCGGGCCGTCCTCACCAGGGCGGCAGGCCCGCCACAGCAGGGCCAGCGCAACCACGAAGACCAGTCCGACGGCAACCCCGATCCAGCTGAGACGTCGAGACATCGGACGCTACTGGATGGGTGTCGGCCGCACGTCGGCGCCGGAGACGCCGCCGAACTGCAGCGGCAGGTTGCTGGGGTGGGGAACGCCGCCGGCCTTGGTGTAGTCCGGCTCGCGCCGAGACTCCTCCTGCATCCACAACACGCTCGCCCGGACGCTGGGTTGCGCCTTCCCCTCGGGCACCTCGGCCATGAAGCTGTGTTCGAAAGCCGCTTTCTCGTCGGGTCCGAGGGCGGCGGCGACCCGGACCTCGCCGCTCCACGGCTCACTGCCGCCCATGGTTTCGAGCTTGACGGTCACGTTGAGGACGGGCTTCGGACTGCGGTTGACCACCTCGCCCTGGATCTGCCAGCGACCCTCGCCGGCCGGGTTGACCCTGATATTGTTGAGCACCACGCTGCCGCCCACCTGGTAGTCCCCTTCAGGAGCGCCGGCCCCAGAAGTGTCGGCTTCCTCCTGCTCATCTTCCCCGCGTACGCCGCTGCCGCGCAGGTGTTTGACGTCTCTATCGGTGATGGTGAGGCCGTCCGATGAGTCGTCGGCGGTGGCGTCGGCCTGCTTCAACGTGCGCCCGCTGGAGAACATTTCGCTCGGCTGCTGCTCAGGCTCCGCCCCGGCCTGTTCACCGACCACTGCGGCGGCCGCAGCTTCCGCCTCACGCAGAGCCGCGAGATCCACATCGGCCACGTCAAAGGCCACCTGGGATCCGTCGGCCAAAACGATCATGACGTACGACCCGGTGACTTTGTAACTGTCGGCCGTGATGACCGTACCGTCGCGCATCGGCACATCCGTCGCCGTTGCCAGGGTTGCCGCCACGAGCGTGATTCCGAGGACCCAGAGGGCAGGTCTCATGTTCACTCCTGTCGCCAGTTCGTCACCGTGTGCTCCCGATTCAACAGCACGTCGTCTTTGGGAGGAACTATCTTCGGATCCGAGGTCGCCGACCACACCGAGGATTCACCGTCGATGTCGACAACCTCCTGCCCCGTAATAATATCATTGTGCTCCGTGTACTCACCCAGGCCGCACTCGTACCACAACTTGTAGGTACGGCCGATGCCCGACGCCCGGCACTCGACCGCCCGGTCGGCCCGGGTTTGGGTGCCGCTCGAGGTCTCACAGGTGTTCGGCGGGTTGGTCGCGGTCGCGGTGCTCGGATCGAAGGTTGGGAAGAATATGTAGCCGTTGAGAACCGAGGCATCGAACATGACCTTTTCGTTTTCCCGGAGGCTGAGGTACCAGCCGTACTTGGGTGGTGTCAGCGGTTGTTCGGCCAGGCCTGTGCAGTCAAAGCCGCCGTTGAGGTCGGTGTAGTCGATCGCGACCAGATCCCCGATGCCGCGGGGGGTTGAATCTTCACCGTCGATCAGGAAGTAGAAGTGGTCGAATCCGGAGTCCTCGCGATCGAGATTGGCGCGATCGCCGCTGCCCAGGGCCAGACCCCAGGTGTAGTTCGAGCCGTCAAAACGGGCCGGCACCGGCACCGGACGGGTGAAGAACTCCTGGCGGTCGGGAAGGCTCGGAGAGCCGGCATTGAAGTCGAAGATCCGCGTGAACGTCCCGGCGGTGGCGCCGGTGGCGCTCGAGCTGGTCGGCGCCGGATATTGCAGGCGCCACACGCGGCCTTTGGAGTCGGCGAAATAGATGCGGTCGTGGAAACCGTCGACATCCGAGTCGAGAGCGGTGACTCCTCCGGGAACGTCGGCCTCGACGTTTTCCCTGAAGAGCACCGTGCCGGTCTCGAGGTCGACGCAGTACAGGAAGTTGCCGGTTTCGTCGGCCTCGTTCTGATCCCAGCCACCGCCGAAGAAGGCCACGAACAGGTCGTCCGGCTGCTCCGGTGTGGTCGCATTGTAGACCGCGATCCGGGCGATCGCCGGTTTGGACCAGGTCCAGCCGAGGTCAGGCTTCCCGTTGGTGTCGCTGTCGCCGGTGTCGGCCAACTCCCACAGGACCTTGGGGAACTCGCCGTCGCAGCCGGCTGTGCTGCCGACCTGGCAGCCTGGGAACACCGAAAGCTCAGGGATGTAGTCGTCGCCGCTGGTGGGGTCGGCCTGGGTGATGTCGAGAGCGGCGATGCCGCGGCCGCCCCGCCGCATGGAGACCAGGGCCAACGTGCGCCACTCGCGGTCGCCGTCCCCGTCGTAATCGATGAACGCGTCACCCTTGGTGATCGGCCCGTCGACCAGGTACTTGGGTGTGGAATGATCCAGGGTCCCGCCCGAGGTGATGTCATAGAGGGTGGGCATCACCGCCTGCGGCACCCAGGCAAAGAGCTCGGTGCCGTTGCCGAGGTCGTGGATCTCGTTGTAGGTCTCCGTGGCATCGCTGCGGTCGCGGTCCCAGAACCCGCCGTCGAAGGCGTGCAGCATGCCGTCGTTGGAGCCGGCGAGCACCAACCGCCGCCGTTTCGCCTGGCGGGTGATGAAGTCGCCGTAGTTGTGGACCCCGACCTCGCCCGAGACGCCGAAACCGAAATCGTAGTAGTACTGCAGGTTGTTGGGCGGGTTGACGACCACCGGCTGCGAGTGGAAGAACTCGCCCAGCACCGGGTAGCCGTCCGGACGCGGTTCGAGCGGGGGGCCGGCGTTCGAGTCGTCAAAATCGTTGTCCATATAGACGTCGCGGACGAAGTTCACGATCTGCTGCGCTATCAGCTTCTGCTCGTCGAGATCGGTGATACCGGCGGGCAGGCTGAGCAGGGACCTGAACGCGGTCTGCAGGTTGGTGTCGTCGGGCATGGTCGCCAGGTTGTAGCGCTGCCACGACCCGCTGAGATCGCTGCCCATGTAGACGAACCGCTTGGGGTCGGCCTCGCTGTGGGCGTCGACCTGCGCCTGGACCGCGTCGGCGGCGTTCCACACCATCTGCGTGGTGTCCACTTCGCAGTCGCCGATTGTCGGCAGGGTGGGCTGGCTGCTGTTCAGCGGGAAGGCCCAGAGATTGCCGGCCCACAGGCTCTTGCCTTCGAGCGGCTGGAACAGCGGAAAGACCGCGAGGTAGTCGCGGGTCGGGCTGCCGCCGGCGCTCGACGGCGGCGGCGCCACCTTGAAGGGCGCGAACGACCGGGTCTGGTCCTCGATCTCGTAGAAGACCTCGTAGAGGGCGTCCTTGAGCTCGGACTGGCTTTCGGCCGTCATGAAGGCGCCGCCGGTCTGGTCGGCGATGCACTTGAGCGGCGAGTCCTCCGCCACCGACTGCGAAAAACCGATGGTGTAGACCGGCAACGGGGGAACGCCCGTCACGCTCGGGTTGGCGAACTTCTCGGCCGCCCCGCCGGTGTCGCACACGGCGTTGGGGTTGCTGGGCTCGCACGCCTCCTCGCCGTCGGTGATGAGGATCACGTACCACTGGCGGCAGGAGTCGAAGTCGTCTGAGGACCACGAGCTGTTGGTTTTCTTGTCGACGTACCAGTCAAAGGCCTGGAGCAGCGACGAGTTGATGGGGGTCGAGCCGTCGGCGACCACGGGATGCGGGTTGTCTTCGATAACCTCTGCAGCCGTATCCACCCACGAAAAGGTAGGGGGGCTGCCACCATTGCTCTCGTAATCGACCGCGCTGTACATCGGTTCGAGGAAGGCCAGGATGTCGTCGACGTTGCCGGTGGTGTCGGTCGGGTCGGGCAGGTCTTCGTACAGTTTCCAACCGTTGCAGTAGGGGTTCGAGTCGGCCGAGTGGTTGTAGGACGAGGACGACGCCGGCGCCTCGGTCTTGACGTCAATCTTGCCGCGGTCCGCCGCGACGTCGAAGTTGCGGCCGGCCGAGATGTCGAGCAGCGAGCCCTCGTAGAGGAACTTGAACGGGATGAGGTCGGTGCGGGCATTGCCCCAGCCCACCCACGGACCGCACACCAGCCCGCAGTCGGGGTCCCAGTAGGAAAACTTCACGTTGTCGAAGAAGTGGTAGCTTCCCGAGCTCGTCGGCCACGTGCCCGAGCCCCACAGACCGGCGGCGCCGGGGGGCAGGGGCTGCTCGAGGGGCAGCGGCGACCACTCGACGACGGTGCACCAGCAGTCCTCGGGATCTCCCGAGCCGCCGACGCAGCCCGCGCCGCAGCCGTAGTAGACCGGCGGGTCGGTGCCGACCGGGTTGTAGACGCGCACGAGCTGGACACGGAGGTTGCCGCAGAACCACGACACCCGCATGCGGTAGGGCTGACCGCCGAGCACGTACTTGGTGGTGACGTCGGCGGCGTCGGAGACCTCGAAGGTGGTGCTCGGCCGCGCAGGGTTGTAAGCGTTCGAGTTGATGCAGTCAATTCCGATCGTCTGGTAGGTGTTCTCCGCCGTGATCTTCAGGAGCTCCCAGGAGGTGCAGCGGGCGCCGGTGGTCACCTGAGTCGAGTTCGTCGGAAAGTCTTCATAGCTTGGGTCCGTAGGCTCGG
This sequence comes from Candidatus Sulfomarinibacteraceae bacterium, assembly GCA_963741385.1. GTDB lineage: Bacteria > Acidobacteriota > Thermoanaerobaculia > Thermoanaerobaculales > Sulfomarinibacteraceae > Sulfomarinibacter. The sequence goes on along the minus strand of CAVUHO010000010.1, from coordinate 1,140,982 downwards.
TGGCTTTGAGCCGGAACAGGTATCCCGAGTCCGGATTGCGGTCGCCATCGTCGTCCTGACCGGCCCAGATCACGCCCGTCGCCATGAACTGCCTGATGTCAAAATCGAACTCGATCTGGATGTTGGTCCACTCGGAGACGACGTTGCCGGTGGCGCCGGGGACCGAAATCTTGGGGAGCATGTAGCCCCACCAGGATCTCGACTTGCCGGTCGACATCACGCACCTGGATCCCCAGCTGCCGCCCTTGGCGTTGGTGACAAGCGAGGTGGTGCTGTTGTTCTGAAAACCCATCGAGGTGGTGCTGACAGTTTCCCACTCGTCGTAGCCGCAGGAGGAACAGACGGGGGCGACGCCGTCTTCGAAGCCGTCGGTCTTTTTCAACGTCAACGCCGCCTGGTCCGGGAAGACCCCCGCCTGGATGGTCCCCACGGACACTACAGCGAGCACGCCCGCCGCCACGAGGAGAGGGAAGAACCCGCACCGGACGGTCGGGAGAGTCGCTTGCTGCTGCTTTCTAGGGTTCATCATGGCTGACTCCTCTTCCAATCAACCGACCGGGGTCGCGGTGCGGCTCGGCGTCTGCGTCGGGGTCGGCGGGCGCGGGGTCGGGGTCCGGCTCGGCGTCGGCGTCGAGGTCGCCGCGAAACCGTAGGTCGGGGTGGAGGTCGCTCCTCCCGGGGTGTTCGTCGCGCCGTAGTTCGGGGTGAAGGTCGCCGTCGGCCCGCCGGGGGTCGGCGTCCAGGTGAAGGTGGCCGTCGCGAGCGGCGTGTTGGTCGGGGTCGCGAAGCTGCCCCCGGTGGTCACGGCGCAGATGTCGGAGCACAGAAAGTCGCTGCCGTCGGGCGCCGCGCCGAGGAGAGCGAAGTCGAAGCACACCTGGTAGATGCCGTTCGGAGCCGCGGCGGCCGGGTTGAGCACGCCGAACCACTTCAGGGTCGAGGCGGTACCGATCCTCGGGGTTGTGTCGCAGTTGCCGGGCGTGCACGGAAATACCGCCGACGTGTCCAGGGGCCGCGCGTATCGCCCCGTCGGCGGGCTCGAAGCGCCGGTGTCGTCGTCCCAGTACTTGAAGGTGGTGGGCGAGCTCGAGCACACCGCCACCGGATCACCGTAACCGCTCAACGATCCGAAGCACAAGTAGTTCACGTAGGTGGTGGCGGTACGCCCCTGAGCCCAATCCCAGTAGGTCCCGACGATCTGTGCGGTGTAGCCGGTCTGGTTGGTGACGTCCGCCCACATTACATAGATGTAGTTGCTGAACGTAGAGTAGTGCCACTCGGGGGCAAACGTCGGGATCGTGAGCTTGTCGCAGTACTCCTCGTAGGTCTTAGTCGGGGTCGGAGTCCAGGAGGCAATGCCCGACGGCGGCGCGCAGGTCTTGTAGTTCCGCTGCTCGACGGAGGCGACGTACAGCACCCAGTCGTTCGATTCGTCGCCGTCGTAGTCGGCATCGGCGCCGCCGAGGCCGTCGTAGTTCTCGTTGCCGGGGGTGTCGCTCTCCACCGTGTTGCCGACCCGGTTGCCGGCTGCGTCGACCGCGAGAAAGTGGTTGGGCTGGCCGCCGATGGTGGCCGGGATTTCGAGGTGGACCCGGCGCTTGTGCTGGAGGATGCTGGCGCCGACGGTTTCCTCCCACTCCGCCAGACAGCCGTCGTCGGGGTTGTCGGCGGTCGGCGTGAGCGAGGGCTCGCAGTCGGGGAAGGTCAGTGACCCGGGGTCGCCGTAGTACCAGCGCTCCGACAGCAGGTGGCCGTCGACAACGTCATAGGCGCCGGAGCCGTAGAACGGGAAGACCATGGTGGTGTCGGGTTCGCCCGTGGTGTCCCAGCAGCGGGGCTCGTCGTCCGTGTCGTCCGCCGGCGTGCCCTTGTCGTCCATGAAGCAGTTGCCGAAGTAGACCGGCATCAGGTCGTAGGGCAGGCGCAGCGTGGAGGCGTCGGGCAGGGTCTCCAGGTACCCGGTGTCGTAGGCGTTGGTCAGACCGAAGCGTTCGGTGACCGCGGTCGAGGCCGGGTCGAAGTAGAGCTTGTAGCCGATCATCGCCCGGCTGTAGATTTCGCCCGGATTGTCGAGCAGGATGCCGGCGTGGTTCTCGGCATAACCGAAGCGGTAGGCGTAGCTCGCCTCCAGCATGTGGAAACGGTCCTGCGCCCTGGCCTCGTAGACCCAGTGCTTGAGCGGCACGCCGTTGGAGGCGTCGGCGGGCTCCGCCTGGGCGTAGCCGGCGAGGACCACGTTGGCCACGCCGACGTCCTCGAGGAAGTCCTTGAGCACCCTCTTCGCGATCCCCATCCGCGAGTACGGGTCGTCGCCCGCCCCCGGCACGTTGGCCGATGTCAGGAGGGCCCCCTCGAGCGCCGCCGGCACCGGAGGATCTCCTTCGGTCGTCACCTCCGGGCTGAGCACCATCGAGCTCGAGGTGTCGAGGATGAAGATCAGGTTGGGCGGCGCCGCCGCCTGGGTCATGAAATCGCGGTCGTCCGCCGTCATGAACCCGGCCGCCGCGAGCGCTGCGACCAGGGCCGCCACTGTGATGAATCGCTGGTGTCTCATTGCTGCTCTCCCGCTCCGCATCAGTAGCACTGGACTACAGGGACGAACTGGTCGTTCTTGAACGGCTGGGACGCGACGTCCGCCTCGACCGCTGCCTGGGTCAGACCCGCGAGATCGCCGACGTTGCGCACCGCCTGCGAGCGCAGGTGGAAGAAGCGCCGGCTGTAACCTTCTTCGTCGCCCGCCTCGAAACCCTGAACCGGTTGATCGGGCTCGGTCGTGCAAAATCTGTTGACAGTGACGGTGAATTCGGTCTTGAGCAGCCCGCCAAGGTTCGGGTCGTCAACCAGGACGAACGAGCCCGGCCCGCCCAACACGCCGTTCTGGATCATGCTGATCTGCATCATGGCGCCCGCGTCGGCGGCGTAGAGGGCCTTGGTCACCCAGCGGTCGGTGCCCGAGGCCTGCAGTCCGAGCGAGGTCTGCAACAGCACACCCATGCCGAGAAAGACCAGCACCAGCGACACCATCAGGGCGAGGATCAACGCCGCGCCGCGCTCACCTGAACCGGCTTCGGCGGCGGCATGAATCGGCAGGGTTGTCGGTTGCATCATCGCTCCCTCAGAACTTGTAATTGCGCAGGTTGACCTCGACGTCGACGCGACGCCACTTGGCGGTCCTGTCCTTGTTCTGCGCATCGCCGTCGAAGACCGTGAAGGTGGATTCGGGTTCGTTCCAGTCGGGTACCGTGACGTCGGTCCGTCCGAGCACGGCGAGCCGCAGGGTGATGTTTTCGAGGCCGACCAGCGCGGTCGGCCCGGCGGGGTTCTCGATCCACTCGCCGTCCTCGATCGCGCCGCTGTTATCGGCGTCGACCCCGAATGCCACCTGCAGGCCACCGATGTTGACCGCCACCGGTTCCGCCTCCGGACTGCCTCCGGCGACACGCACCCGCCGCAGGACGTTGTCGGGGCTGACGAAGTACGTGTAGGACTCGAGGATGCCGACCCGGTAGACCTGGAAGGTCGGTGGGTACGACCAGGTCGTGTTCAGGGTGCCCCAGAACGAGGTGTCCTCTTCGTGGTTGATGTGCACTCTGCTGGTCGCCGTGCCGGAGTCGAGGTGCACCGCACCGGCAGCGACCCTGCCGACACAGAAGCTCCCCTCCCCCATGAAGACGATGCCGCGACCCGTGAGAGCATCGAGCGTGAAACTGGTGATGTTGTTGATAGGATCGCCGCTCGCGTTGAACTCGGCGACCGAAACTGTATCGCTGTCGACGATGACGTTGGTGGGGTTGGTGAAGAAGGGCGAGATCTCGAAGAAGCCGCGCAGGGTCAGCACGTCCGAGCCTGGCATCACCGTCACCCCGCCGAAACCCGGTATCTGGACCGTGCCGGAGGCGTTGGAGATGAGCTCTCCGGCGACCCACTGATCCGTGCCGGCCACAGACGCCGCGATGGGCATGGTCGCGCCGCCCATCATCCGCGCGGTCCGCATGATGTGGTAGGCGGCAAAGCGGACGTTTTCCTGGGTGTCGGCGAGCGAGGATTCGATCTGCGCGACCCTGGTTGAGGTGTCGAGCAGGTTCAGCATCCCCACCATGAAGATGGCAAAGACCGCCGACGCGACCAGGACCTCGACCAGAGTGAAACCTCGTTGAGTGTTGCGCATGGTCTTAACCCGGTATCTTGAGGCTGGAGACGGTGAAGACGCGCCGCCCTTCGAGAACCTGGTTGGTGGACGCCACCGTCATCGAGATCCGTTTGACATTGGCGTCTGTGGGCGTCGAGGGCGTCCAGGCGCCGGCTGAAGCGGTTTGCCAGCTGTCAATGTCATAGTCTTCGATGGTGTAGGTGATGGTGAAGTTCGGGTTGACCGACGCCATCGTGTGGGGCGAACCGGCCGCCGTCAGATCGGCATGGTCGAATGGCAACGCCTGCAGGGTCTCCAGCGCGAACCGGGCCTCGGTGGCGAGGAGGGCGTAGTCGTGCCCCGACGCGTTGGTCTTGACGGCGTGGGTGAACAGCCCGGCGATGCCGAGGGCGACAAAGGAGAGAATGACCAGGGCCACCAGGATTTCAACCAGGGTGAAACCACCCGAGTTCCTTGCAGACGGTGTTGAGATGCCTGCCATCAGTACCTCCAGAGGTTCTTGGGGTTGGCGATCCAGGCTTCCTCTTCGTAATTCCACATCTCGGTAAAGACCGACCCCGAACCGCCCTGGATGACGATCCGAAGCTTGTTCTCGTAGGTGTCCTGGAGCACCACCGCACCCTGTCCCGTGCCCACCTGGTTGTCGTGTACCATCGCCGTCCCGTTAGCGAAGAAGACCACGCCCAGAGCGCCGTCGGCCAGTGAATGCAAGGTGTGGCTCGAGTTGCCATCCTCGGTGTCGATCGTGATGTCGCCGGTCATCGGCCACTCTCCCACCCGTTCTTCCCCGGAGTCCAAGGCGCCGTTGCCGTTGGCGTCGACCCATGCGTGGATCGCATACCTGGCGATCGGAGCATCGGCGGGGAGAAACTGGAGAGCCACCTGGCTGCTGTTCTTGATGGCGTAGACGCGCGACACGCCCATCGATTGCTGGATGAACCCCAACTGGCTCAACATGTCGGCGCGCACAGCAGAGCGCCACAGGTTGGGCAGGGTCACGCCGAGGATGAGGGCGATCATGGCGACCACCACCATCATTTCGACGAGAGTGACGCCACGTTGATTTCCGGAACCACCGTGCACGACCATCGGTTCATTCTTTGAACACTTCATCATTCCTAGCATGTGGCCCACCCCCCGATGCCGTCAAGGTGTTCGAGGCAACGTTAAAAATCCTTTGACACTCGACATTTATGCCGCCCGGCCTCGCCGACCCGCTGTTCTCACCTGGATTCTACTGCGAACGGCGAATCGGCGCGTCCCGCCGCCCCCTCTTGAAACCCTGTGAGACAGGCGATCTAGGATCGCCGCGGCAGCCTGATGGCCCAGACACCGCCGTCGAGATCGGCCACATACAGCGTCCCGTCGGCGAAAGCGAGCCCCGCGGGGGTGATGCCGTCCGCCGCGAGATCGATCCTTCGGACCCCGCCCGCTTCGACCAGCCACAGCGACTGCGCAGGCACGTCGGTCACCAGCCAGCGGTCGCCGTCGAGCGCCACCACCTGCGGCCGCGAGTAGAAGTCCTTCCAGGCGTCAGGCAGGGCTACGATTTCCAGCGGGCGTCCCATCCGGTCGACCACCTGCAGCCGGTGGTTGCCGGTGTCGCAGACGAGGAGGCGTTGATTGTCGAGCCAGGTCAGACCCACGGGTTCGATGAACTCGCCGGGGGCCGACCCCTCGCGACCGATCGTCGCCACGGTCGGTTCGCCACCCGAGAAGGAAATCAACGCCACCCGTTTGTGGCCGGTGTCGGTAACCGCCACCGTCCCATCCGGCGCCACCGCCACCGAACGCGGCCCGTACCAGCCGTCCTCCGGAGCGGGCAACTCTCGTACAGCGCCCGAGGCCGGGTTGTAGAGCAGCACCCGGTGGTTCCAGGTGTCGGTCACCACCAACACCCCATCCGGCGTCCAGGCCAGGCTTTCGGGTTGGTTCATCTCTTCCGGGATGCGCTGCTCGAGCACCGTTCCGTCTGATGAGAAAAAGCCGACATCGCCGCCCGCCGCGTCGGCCACCGCCAACACCCCGTCCGGCGCCACCGAAAGACCGCGCGGTTCCATCAACCAGCCCTCGCCGATGACCGATGCCGATTCGGCGCCGACAGCCGCTGCCAGCGGAGCAGGCACGGGCGCCTCGCGCATGCTCGTGACCGTCTCGCCGGTGTCGCGCAGGAGAATCGTGTCGGTGGTGCCGATGATGCCCCACGGACGGCGGGTGAAGATGTACCGCACGACCTCGCCGAGGCTCGGCCTCTGGTCCTCCATCACCCACCACCCGCGCAGCGGCACCCGCTCGGCGGTGTAGCCCGATCCGAGAATCCGTCGGACCTCGCGCTCCCGCTCCGTATCGCAGAAGACGAGCGGCGGCCGCCTCCCGCGTTCAGGCTCGGCCCACCAGGTCGGGGTGGAACGCCAGTACCAGGTGAGGGGCCACGCCGCTTCGCCCCCCACCGCGGCCACCGGATCCGCGCCCGCGGCCGCCAGGGCATAGCCTTCGGCAACCGGGGGCAGCAGCTCAGGACAGGTCTGGACGTATATCAGCGCCTCGACGCGATCGCGGTTGGGCGTGATCTCGTCGAGCACGAAGTTGGCCACGAACGTGGTGACGAGGGTCGCCGCCAGACCGACGCCGGCGAGAGTCCGGCTCCACCACACGCCGTGGGGGCCGAAGGTCCGCGCGAACTGGAAACCGGCCAGCGGCAGAAAGGCCCACACCTGGTGAACGCCGAGCCACGGGACCTTCTCGCCGAGGTAGGCGTACATCGCCACCGAGGCCACGGCGAAGGCCACCAGCGACCGCTCCAGGACCCCCATGCGGCGCCCGCGGCGGATGGCCCACGCCAGCCCGGCCACGATCGGCAGGAACTCATAGAGCGCCAGCCGCGGCAGGTGGTACCACGGCGGCCCCGCCACCCGCTCCACGGTGTGCTGGCCCCACCAGTAGGCAATCGCCTTGTACGGGAAGAACCAGTCGCTGGTGTGGCGGAAACCGACTGTGAAGAGCGGGACCGTCACCAGCACCGCGGCGGCAATTGACGCGACGATCCCCCAGCGGTGGCGGATGATCCAGTCGAGCGTCAGCCGCCACGCCTGTCCCACGCCCTTCGACATCAGCAACCCAACCGCGACCCCTCCCACCAGGGCGGCGGTGACGAACGCGTTTTCCTTGGTGGCGAAGGCGAGGCCGGTCCACACCCCGATCCAGACCCAGGCGCGCCGGCTTCCGTGGATCGCGCGCCACAGGGCGACAAAGGCGCTCGAGGCCACCAGGACCTCGAGAATGTCCATCCGAAGGAAGCGCCCATAGAAGAGCCAGATCGGCGAGATCGTGGCCAGCAATGCGGCCCACCACGCCGGTCGGGCCCCGAGGATCCGCCGCGACGCCCAGGCCACCCCGATGATCGCCACCCCGGCGAGGGCGATCGGCAGACGCGCGGTGAAATCCGAGTCGCCGGCGATCGCAAAGGTCGTCGCCACGAGGTAGTAGAGCAATGGTCCGTGATAGGTGGGGTCGTAATGATAGGCGCCGTTGGTCAGCAGCAGGTAGGAGGCGTGACCGTGGATGGCCTCGTCGTGGTGGAACGAGCGCTCGCCGAGGTCCCACAGATGGAGGGTCAACGACACCACGAGCAGCAACACCCACGGCGCGCAGCGCCGGACCCAGCCCTCACCAAACACCATGATCGAAGCTTAGCAGAGGCGGTGACCGGGAGACCCGGTAACCACCTCTGGCAATTTTGAATTTTGAATTCTCAATTTTGAATTACCCGCCCGCCCCCCCCCCGCACCCGGGCACGTCACCGCGCCCCTGAGGGTAAATGGGACGACTCCGGCGGAGGGCTCGCAATGGGATCCAGAATAAGGCGACCTTCACCGGAACCGGGGGAGGGTGGGCGGGAATTCAAAATTCAAAATTGAGAATTAAGAATTCGTGATGATTCCGAGATCGCGCAGTGCGGCGAGGATCGCCTCGGGCCCTGTCGATGACTGCAGCCGCACGACCCGCGGGCCCCAGGTTCCAACCGCATCGCCGTCCGTGTCGGTGAGGACGACGACCGGCAGCCGGAGGGCCCGCAGCCGGCCGCCGGCGCCCCCGACCTCGGGCCTCCCCGAAATGACGACCACCTGCGCCGGCCAACTCTCGATAATCTGATCTGCGAGGCCGACAGTCGGCGCATGCCGTATCTCGAGACCGGCGTCGGCGAGCGCCTCCACGATCCGGGTGGCCGCGCGACCATCCGCTTCAACCAGAAGCACGCGCGGCACCGCGACCGGCGCCGCGCGCCTGCCGTCAACGGACTCCAGCCTCGCGGTCTCGCCGAGCGGCAGACGGACGATAAACCTGGTCGGGTCGCCGGGGTGCGACCGGACATCAACCTCGCCGTCGTGCGCGGTCACGATGCTGTGGACCACCGCCAGTCCCAGCCCCGAACCCCGCCCCTGACGACGCAGGGTGAAGAACGGCTCGAAAAGACGACCCCGGATCTCCGGAGAGATCCCCGGTCCGTCGTCCTCGACCTCCAGTACCGCCCGCCCGGCGGCGTGTTCGACCCTGACCACGATCCGGCCCCCTGACTCGCCCACCGCGTCCCTGGCGTTGAGCACCAGGTTGAGCAGCAGGCGCCGCAGACCGATGACGTCGCCCCGCACCGGCACCGGCTCCCGGTCGAGTTCTAAAACGAGCTCGACGTTGTCCGCCAGGAGGTGGGTGAGAACACTCTCCTGCTGGCGGACCAGCTCTGCCAGGTCGAACGTGGTCGGGGGCGAGCTTTCGCGGCGGGCAAAAAAGAGCAGCTCGCGCACCACCTCGCTGCCCTCTTCGGCAAGGACCCGAATCGCCGAGGCCGCATCGGCCAGAGCCTCAGGCTGCCGCTGCAACAACCTGGCGTGAAGCAGGATCGCGGCGAGCAGGTTGTTGAAGTCGTGCGCTACTCCGCTGGCGAGGGTTCCGACCGCCTGCATCTTCTCGGCCGCCCGCAGCCGTTCCTCAGCGTCCACCGCCTCGGTCACGTCGCGGACCACCAGAATGGCGTGTCCGAGACCCTCCGGTCTGCTCAAGGCGCAGTCGAGCAGACGACCCACATGGTCGACCCGCCACCGCCTCGGTGCGCCCTCGCGCAGCTGGAGTTCGAGGCCGTGGCTGACGGCTGCCTCGTGAGGCGCCAGGGCTCGGTTGGCGAGCGTTATCCGACCCTCGTCATCAACCAGCGCAACCCCGTCCACCATCGCGTCAAAGGTGCGCCTCCAGTGCTCACCCATCCGCCGCAGTCGATCGGTGAGGTCATGGATCGCCACCAGGTACCCCGGTCCACGGTCGTCGCCCGCCCCGGCGACCCGAAGCTCGACCTCGGCCACCGAGTCGGCGTCGATTCTCCAGTGGGCTTCAATGATTGCCTCGTTGCCTCCACTCAGAGTTTTGAGAACGGTCTCGATGTGGTCGGTGTCGGGGCGATCCAGGTAAACCGCGAGAGCATTACCCGCCGCCCGCGCCGTGCGGCCGTGGAGAAAGGGCTCCGCCGCCGGATTGGCGTCGCGGATCCGCAGTTGCCCGTCGAGCCGGATCAACGGCGTCGGCGACGCCAAAAACAACTCGCGGAACCGCTGTTCGCTGGCCACCAACGAGCTCCGCTGGTCAGCGAGACGGCGCGCCATGTCGCGAAAGGCGGTCGCGAGATCCCGGACCTCGGCCGGCGCGCCGGGCGCCACGGGCGGTTCGACAGCCCGCTCGGGATCAAAGGTCGCCGCCCATCCGGCAAGTTGGCGCAGAGGTTTCACCACGCCGCCGACCAGGGCGAGCCCGACCACCAGCGCGAGCGCCAAGGCCAGCCCGAGGCCGGCCAGCAGGCGCACCGCCGCAGCTGCGAGGTGTGAGCGCACTCTCGACTGCGATACCAGGAGCACGACGTCGACGACGCGCGGGCTGCCGCCGGCCGCGTCGTCCACCTCGACCCGGCGCTCGATTCGCAACAACCCGCCATCGAGTCCATCGAGCTCGGCGGGGGCCAGGCCGTAGGCCCACAGCACGCGGCCGCCGGCGTCGCGGACCTCGCCGGCCCGGACATCGCTTGCCGGCACGATCGCATCGTACTCACCCGAGCTGCCCTCGACTGCTGCGAGCCCGAGCACGTGCGCGAGCAATTGGGCTCGCGAACGAAGCTCTTCCTCGAGGATCCGTTGCTCGTGCCACAGCACAAGCGCGCTCACCAGAACGAGGGTGACCACCAAGACCCCGAGAAGCCATAGGAGGAAGCTCCGTCCGAGCGTCAACGCGCCGCTGCGGGGAGGCGTGGGTTCCCCGCTCACCGGGCTCTCGCGAGCGGTCGTTTCAGAAATTCCTGCCGGCATAGCTCACCGAAGAGACCGATGAGACCGGGCGGGGCGTCCATCAAAAATCGAAGAAATCCCCTTCGAACACGTCAGACAGTTGACGCATGATGCCCGAAGAGAGACCGGCCGTGATGCCGGCCATGATGGTCGCGCCTTTGGTTCGCCCCACCAGATACCCCACCAGACCCACACACGCGACCGAACCGAACGGGTGCCGACGCACGGTCTCCCGCCAGTCGATCGACTGCGGCACGAGGGAATCGAGGATCGAGTCGGCGTCAATGCGCCGCGAACCGTTGTCGTCGGTCATCAAATCCTCGCCGTCAAGGTCGTCGACGTCATCGATCATCGGGTCGTCCATGAGCACAACTCCGATCGTCAGTCGCGCGGACGCGTCGCGTAGCCGACCACGAAACCGACGGCCAGTGCGATCAGCACTGCCTTGCCCGGGTTCGCGCGGACATACTCCACGACCTCGTCGCCCTTGGCCTTGAAATCGACTTCGGAAATCCGGGTCTTCGCCTTGCCGTAGAGATCCTTGACCTTCGCGGCCAGGATCTCGTACTGCTCTTTGACGTTGTTGTAGAGGATCTCCGCCTGTTCGCGCGATTTGGCGGCCAGCGTATTCATCTTTTCGCGGGCTTCGCCGAGGTATTTCTTGGCGTCGTCAAGATAGTCTTTCGCACGGGCGGCTGCGACGCCACCTTTTTCTTTCGCCTTGCCGTAGGCATCCTGCATGGTGACCTTTGCGTTGTCCACCGACTGCTGCGCCTTCGCCAGCGAGTCCTTGACACCGCTCAATCCGCCCGATGCCTCAGCCGCCACCTCGTCAATGGCCTCGTCGACGCTCTTCTTCTGATCCGCCATCTTCGACCTCCAGTCGGGAACCAGTCCATTCTACTGCAATTCCATATCTTTCGCCGCCGCGAAAGATATGGAATTGCGGTGGTACGATCGCGGGCGGAGGTCCGATGGAAATCACCGTGCTCGGCGCCGGACGCTGTGTGACCGGGTCGAAATACCTGATGTCGTGGCACAAATTCCACGCACTGCTCGACTGCGGGCTCTTCCAGGGGCCGGCCGAGTACCGGCAGCTCAACTGGAAACCTCTGCCGTACCCACCGGGCGATCTGGATGCCGTGGTCCTCACCCATGCCCATATCGACCACTCGGGCTACCTGCCGCGGCTGTGCCGGCAGGGATTCACCGGTCCGGTCTACTGCACCCCACCCACCCAGGCGTTGCTCGGGGTCCTGCTGCCCGACGCGGCCCACATCAACGAGGAGGAGGCGCGCTACGCCAACAAGGAAGGTTATTCCAAGCACAAGCCCGCCCTGCCACTGTTTCAAATGGCCGACGCGCGGGCCGCGCTCAAGTTGCTCAAAGCCGTGCCGTTCGACGAGTGGCACGAGTTGCACCCCGGCATCCGCTTCCGCTTCCACCGTCAGGGCCACATCCTCGGCGCAGCGGCCGTCGAACTCGAAACCAAGGTCTCCGGGGGGCAACGGAAGACCGTGTATTTCTCGGGCGATGTCGGACGCTATGGCGTACCGATTCTCCGCGAGCCCGAGTCGTACCCCGGCTCCGACGTCCTGTTCCTCGAATCGACCTATGGCGACCGCTTCCACGGCGAAACCGACCCGCGCACCGCGCTCGGTGACGAGATCCGCGCCGGGCTCAAACGCGGAGGCGTGATCATCATTCCCGCTTTCGCCATCGACCGCACCCAGGAAATCCTCTACATGCTGCACGAGCTCGTGGTGGACGGCGATCTGCCCGAAATTCCCGTGTTTCTCGACAGCCCCATGGGGATCGAAGCGACCGCTCTCTACACCAGGTTCCTGGGCGAGCACGACACCGAGATGCGTCACTTTTTTGCTGAACAGGAGAACCCGATCTTCCCACCCAATCTCCAGGTGACACCGACCTCGGCCGACTCGCGCAAGCTCAACTCCATCGGTGGACCGGCCATCATCATCTCGGCCTCGGGGATGGCCACCGGCGGCCGGATTCTCCACCATCTCAAGCTGCGCCTGCCCGATCCGCGGAACACGGTGCTGTTCGTGGGTTATCAGGCCGTGGGCACGAAGGGCCGGCGGCTGGTCGACGGCGACGAGGAGGTCAAGATCCACGGTCAGTGGGTGCCGGTGAGAGCCCACATTTCCCGCGTCACCGGTTTGTCGGCGCACGCCGACGCTGGTGAGCTGATGGTGTGGTTGGGGCGCCGCGAGCGGGATCCTGAAAAGGTGATTCTGGTGCATGGCGAGTACCCGGCCCAGGAGGCTCTCGCTGAACGGCTGCGCGAGGAGTTCGGCTGGGACCCGGTGATTCCGGAGCTCGGCGACACCATCGAGCTGTGATGCGTGTCCTGAACACGGTTGAGAGAGCGAGATTCGAAAATCTGTGCGCGGGCCCCGGTCGAATATAATTGCGATGCTCGCGTCCGCGACACGGAGTCACCTATGCCGAAACGTCTGTTGCGTCCGTTCCTCCTGGTTGCCATCGTTCTGGCCGCGGGTTGCGGCGGCGAGCCCGGATCAAACGATGGTCCGGGGATGGGCCGCGCGCGATCGCGCCCGACCCCGACGCCCTTCCCGACGCGCAGCGCACCCAGCCGGGGTTTTGATGCCTCAACCCTGGAGGCCGAATACAATGTCAGCTATTCGGGACCGGACTGGGTCCAGGTGGTGCACCGTCAACTCGAAAACATGGTGTTCGTGGTTGGCATCGTTCCGTCGAGATCCGGCGGGAACCTCGAGGAAGAGGTGGAGAACCACCGGCAGGAGTTCAACCAGACTCCCGGCAGCAAACACCTCAAATCGGGGGTTCTCGAGTCGAAGGTCCTCGGCCGGGTGATGTGGTCGCTGGGCAGTTTCGACGAGGAGGGCCACGAAACGGAGCAACTGGTGCTGTTCGCCGCCCATCCGGACGACGGCTGCCTGATCATCGCGAGATCCGAGTACCCAGCCACCGACGCCCCATTGCAGCCGCGTCTCGACGAGATGGTGGCGATCACCGAAATCGTGGGGCCCGGGCTGTGACCAGGGAACGGGAAGGGACCTGACACTGCGAACCGCCGAACTCGGCTGACTCCGTGCCCGGGATTCGAGTGATGACCGTCTCGTGAGAATCGAGTAGGAGGCGCCCCGAGTAGGGGCGCCGTCCTCTCACACCACCGTACGTACGGTTCCGTATACGGCGGTTCGAAGCTGACACTGCAGTCGACGATGCTCCTCGAGCAGGCTCAGGAGTCCAATCTGACGGAGGAAACGGGTCGGGACGGCATGGTTCATATGGGACGCGCCTGCGTTCCACCACGGGCCATGCCCGTTGGAGGCGGAGGTGGAGGCTCGATGGCGGTCGAGTCCCAGCTTCATGAGCTGCCTCACCCGAGTACGTGGTCGCTTCCATTGCCGCCATAGGATGCACCGCAGTCTGCGACGCAGCCACTGGTCGAGCTGCTCGAAGGCAGCTTTGACCTCGGCTTTCCGGAAGTAGGCGACCCAGCCACGTATCAGCAGCTCGAGTCGCTCAATCGTCCACCTCAGGTTCCGACCCCGCCCCTGTCGAGCCAGCTCACGGGCCTTGTCCCGAAATCGTTTCACCGATTCCGGCGCAATCCGCAGCTTCGGCTCTCGGTGGGCGGTCATCGTGTAACCCAGAAACTTCCGCTTCCACGGCCGATCTACCGCACTCTTGTCCCGGTTCACCTTCAGGCGCAGACGTTTTGCGAGGAAGCGCTCGATCGACGCCAGCACGCGCTCGCCCGCTCGCTGTGACTGCACATAGATGTTGCAGTCGTCGGCGTAGCGCACGAATCGGTGCCCTCGTCGCTCAATCTCGCGGTCCAGCTCGTCGAGCAGGACATTGCTCAGGAGCGGCGACAGTGGCCCCCCCTGTGGCGTCCCCTCGCTCCTCTGGCCTACGATTCCTCCCTCCATCAGCCCTGCCTGTAGGTACCGCCGGATCAGGAGCAGGATGCGCTTGTCCTTCACTCGTCGCGCCATCCGCGACATCAAGATGTCGTGGTTGACCCGGTCGAAGAACTTCTCCAGGTCCATGTCCACCACCCACCGATGGCCGGCCACCACGTGCTCTCTCGCACGCTCGACCGCTTGATGGGCGCTCCGGCCCGACCGGAATCCGTAACTCGATTCCGAAAACGTCGGGTCGATTTCTGGCTGTAGGACTTGGAGCAGCGCCTGCTGGATCATCCGGTCTACGACCGTCGGTATCCCCAGACGCCGCATCCCCCGGCCTCCTGGCTTTGGGATCTCCACCAGAAGCACCGGCTGTGGCCGATATCGGCCTTCCCGTATCTCGTCTCTTATGCGTGCCCAGTGGGTCCTCAGGTATGGCATCAGCTCGTCCACGGTCATCCCGTCGACACCAGCCGACCCCTTGTTCCGCTTCACCCGCTGGTACGCCCGCAGCATGTTCTCCCGGCGCAGCACCTCCTCAATTCTCATCGCGTCTTGCTCGTCGGTGTGCTCGTTACACGCCGTGATCGTTTGACGCTCTGATCCAGGCTCCTCGGTGGTTCCGCCACCGTCCTCCCGGCTCAGCTCCGGCTTCTCAGCCTTCATCTCTGCGTCTCCTTCGACCAGCGAATGCTCCGCACCGACTCCGTCCTCTCCGTTCGGCCCTTCGCCGCGGTGCGCCCACAGCTACTACGGCCTCGGCTGACTTCTGACTCCCCATCGGCCCGCCTCGCGGCGACCCTGGCCTCATTCGGCAGAGAGCCAGACCTCCCAGGGTAAGGCGCGTGGCTTTCGTCCCACATACCCGTCGCATATACCACCAGCCGGTCCGAATGACTATCGGGCTTCGGGTCTTTTGGCCCCCTCGCCCACCCGCTGACGGCCTCGTATGCGCTTCGTGTTCCTCGGGCCAGGACTTTGCCTTCAGCTTCCTTCAGACTCCGCCTCGCGACGGACGCCCTTGCTGTTCGGCTAGGAGTTCCGGTCATCTCGGCCTCCAGGGGACTTCCACCCCTAAGCCACTTCCCGGCTCGGTTTCCCTTACCGGTTGCAACCGACATGACCACGCCAGCCATGTCGCTTCGCGCCATGCCTGGCGCACAAAAAAAACGCCGCAGCGTGCTGCGGCGTCGAATCAGGAGATTGAATCGGATCAGGTCTCGTTCTTTTCGTCGTCCTTGACGGTGTCTGCGCTTGCATCTTCCGGCTCGTCGGCCCCACCCGCTACCACAGCGTCGTCGGAACCCGAGGTGGCCTCAACAGGTTCGTCAGCCTCGGCAGCCTTCGTACCGCCTCCGAACATGCCCTTGGCGCGGTCCATGAGCGACTTCTTGTCCTTTGACGGAGTTTCACGGTCCTCGTGTGCGGCGAGATCGTAGTCGACGAACTCGATGATCGCGAGCTCGGCTCCGTCACCACGCCGACGCCCGAGTCGCATGATGCGCGTGTAACCTCCGGGGCGGTCGGTAAAGCGCGGGGCGATGTCGTCAAAAAGACGGCGCACCACCTCTTTGTCGGACACCATGGTGAGGACGCTGCGGCGCGCCGGCAGCGTACCCGTCCCCGCCACCGTCACCATGCGCTCGGCCAGGGGCCGGAGCTCCTTGGCCTTGGCCAACGTGGTGATGATCCGCTCGTGGGTAAAAAGCGCAGTCAGCTGGTTGCGGAACATTGCCTTGCGGTGGGCCGAAGTGCGGCCCAACTTGCGGTGTCTCATTCCGTGTCGCATCAGAAACTCCCGCCCCTAGAGATCGAGGTTCATGCCGAAACCGAGGCCGAGGACCTCGAGTTTCGAGCGCACCTCTTTGAGGGACTTCTCGCCGAAATTGCGGATCTCCACCATGTCCTTTTCAGAACGGCTCACGAGATCGCGCAACGTCCGGATGTTGGCATTCTTGAGACAGTTCATCGACCGGATCGAGAGCTCGAGGGTCTCGATCGACGCGTCGAGGATGCTGTCCTCTGCTTCGGGTTCGGCCGCGGCGGCCGGTGGCAATACCGCGTCTTCGACAGCGGCCAGCCGGGTGTAGATGTCGAGATGGCCCTGCACCAGTTGTGCAGCCTGGCTGAGGGCTTCTTCGGGGGTGATGGTGCCGTTGGTCCAGACCTCGAGCACCAGGCGCTCGTAGTTGGTCATGCGGCCCAGCCGCGCCATCTCGACCCGGAAGTTGGCCTTGCGCACCGGTGAGTGAGCGGAGTCGATCGGAATGAACCCGAGGTCGAGATCTTCGGTCTGGTTTTCTTCCGCCGGTATGTAACCACGACCCGGCGCCACCCGCACCATCATCTTGAGCTTGCCGCCCGCCGACAGCGTCGCCACGTGGACGTCGGGGTCGATCACTTCGACCTGGCTCGATCCGGCGAACTGGCCGGCGGTGATCTCACCCGGGCCCTTGGCTTCCAGAGTCAGGATGGTGGGCTCATTGCCGTGGATCTTGAGCGGGATATTTTTGAGGTTGAGGATGATGTCGGTGACGTCCTCGACCACGCCGGGAACCGCCGAAAACTCATGGTCGGCGCCCTCGATCTTGACCGCCGTGATGGCGGCCGACGGGATGGACGAAAGAAGTGCCCGTCGCAGGGCATTGCCCACGGTGGTGCCCCATCCCCGCTCGAACGGTTGCGCCAGGAAGCGCGCGAACGTGCTGCTGTGTCCTTCTTTTGCCGGCTCCACGTGGGCCGGACGCTGGAAATCGTGCCAGATCATGCGGCCTCCAAATTATCGGGAGTAGAGCTCGACGATGAGCTGCTCCTGGATCGGGAAACGGATATCTTCTCGGGTCGGGTTTTCCACGACCTTGCCTTTCAACGCACTTGCATCAAGTTCCAACCAGGCCGGGATGCCGCGTCCCTGGGCGAACTCCACCGCTTCGGTGATGTGAGGGTTCTTGAGACTCGATTCGCGAACCCCTATTTCCATCGCCGGTCCCACTCTGAAGGACGGGATATTCACCCGGCGACCGTTGACTTCGATGTGTCCGTGTCGAACCAGCTGGCGCGCCTGGGTGCGAGAGGTCGCAAAACCCAGCGAGTACACGACATTGTCGAGCCTGGTCTCGAGCAGTTGCAGGAGGTTGTCACCGGTGACACCTTTGCGGCGGTTGGCCTCGTCGAACGTGCCCCGGAACTGGGCCTCGAGCAGACCGTAGATGCGACGGAGCTTCTGCTTTTCGCGCAGCTGCAGGCCGTAGGCGCGCACCTTGCGGCGCCGCCCCATTCCGTGCTGACCGGGAGGCGCGTTGCGCCGCTCGATCGCACATTTCTCTTTGTAACAGCGCTCGCCTTTCAAAAAGAGCTTCATGCCCTCGCGGCGACACAACCGACAGACCGGTCCTCTGTAACGAGCCATTGATTCTCCCCTGCCCTACACTCTGCGCCGTTTCGGCGGGCGGCATCCGTTGTGCGGAATCGGTGTGACGTCGCGAATGCTCCTGATGTCGAGCCCACTGGCGGCAACCGCGCGAATCGCGGACTCGCGGCCGGGACCCGGGCCCTTGACCCGGACATCCACGCTGCGAACCCCGTATTCCTGCGCCTGGTCAGCCGCGTTCTTGGCCGCCAGCTGGGCTGCATAGGGTGTGCCCTTGCGGGATCCTTTGTAGCCGATCTGGCCGCCGGAGGACCAGCACAGGGCTCCTCCGCTCGGATCCACGAAGGTCACGATTGTATTGTTGAAGGTGGCGTGAATATGGGCCACCGCATGGGGAACGATCTTCCGTTCCCGTCGCGGTTTGCGCGCACCTTTGCGTTCTTTTGCCATGGAGTTCTCCCGCCTGCTGCCTATTTCTTGGCCGTCTTCTTCTTACCGGCGACTGCCTGGCGACGAGGTCCCTTGCGACCACGCGCGTTGGTGTGGGTCCGCTGCCCGCGTACGGGAAGACCGCGGCGATGCCGCATCCCACGATAGCTGCCGATCTCGATGAGGCGCTTGATGTTCATCGCGACCTCGCGACGGAGATCACCTTCCACCATGCCCTCGTTCTGGATGACCTGCTGGATCCGCAGCACCTCGTCTTCGGAGAGATCCTTGACCCGGATGCCCTCTTCGACCTTCGCTCTCGACAGGATATTCATCGCGCGGTTGCGACCGATCCCGTAGATATACGTCAGGCCAATCTCGACTCTTTTGCCGGACGGCAGATCAACGCCTGCTATGCGTGCCACCACATACCTCCAGGATCACCCTTGCCGCTGTTTGTGCTTGGGGTTTTCGCAGATCACCCGAACCACACCCTTGCGGCGGATGATCTTGCATTTCGTACACATTTTCTTAACCGACGGTCGAACTTTCATCGCCGTCCCTCCTATTTGTAGCGGTACACGATGCGCCCTCTCTTCAAATCGTACGGAGAGAGCTCCACCAGAACCTTGTCGCCCGGAAGAATGCGAATGAAATGTTTTCGCATCTTGCCGGAAATGTGGGCCAGCACCTCGTGGCCGTTTTCTAACTCGACACGAAACATCGCGTTGGGCAGTGGCTCAACAACTGTAGCCACAACTTCAATCGCCTCTTCCTTAGGCATTCATAATCTCCTCGAGACCGAGCACACGACGACCATCGGCGGTGACGGCCACCGACCATTCAAAATGGGCGGCGAGTTTACCGTCTTCGGTCCTTGCTGTCCAGCCATCGTCATCGATGGCCACGCGCCAGCTCCCTCCAGTGATCATGGGCTCGATCGCGATTACGAGACCGGGCTTGAGACGTTGCCCGTGGCCAGGCTTTCCATAATTGGGTACTTGCGGCTCTTCGTGCAGGGCGCGGCCGATGCCGTGACCCACGAATTCGCGGACAACACCGAAACCTGCGGCCTCGGCCCGAGACTGAACCGCCGCCCCGACATCACCCAAACGTGCGTCCGGGCTCACCGCAGAGACCGCGTCCTCGAGACAACGACGGGTGACCTCCATGAGGCGACTCGCTTCCTCGCTGACCTCGCCGACACCGAAGCTCACTGCCGCATCGCCATAAAACCCGTCGAGCAGAACGCCGCAGTCCACACTCACCAGGTCGCCCTCACACAGCCTGTTCTTGCCGTTCGGGATGCCGTGTACGATCACGTCGTTGACCGATGTGCACAGGGTCGCAGGGTATCCCCGATAGCCCTTGAACGCCGGCGTCCCGCCGCCCGCCACGATCATTTTTTCGGCGAGTGCGTCCAGTTCACCGGTGGCGATCCCCGGAACGGCGGCCCCCTGGACCGCGCGGAGCACCCGATGGACAAGGGCGTTCGCCCTGTCCATGGTCTCCAGCTCGCGTTCGGACTTGAGGCAGATCATCGCTTCAACCACGCCTCCCGCGCACGCGACCCTTGCGCATGAAGCCGTCGTAGTGGCGCATCACAAGCTGCGACTCGATCTGGTTGACCGTGTCCATCGCCACGCCGACCACGATCAGCAGCGACGTGCCGCCGAAGAAGAACTTCACACCGAGACCCTGGGTGAACCACGCCGGCAGGAGAGCGTCCAGCGAGGGGCCGATAAATGGGATGGTCGCGACCTTGAAACCTGCGATCAGGATCTCCGGCAGGATCGCCACCATCGCCAGATACACAGCGCCCACCAGCGTGATCCGGGTGAGGATCTTGTCAATGAATTCGGCGGTCCTTTTGCCCGGACGGATACCGGGGATGAAGCCGCCGTATTTGCGCATGTTCTCGGCCGTGTCCTCGGGGTTGAAGATGATCGAGGTGTAGAAGTAGCAGAAGAAAATGATCGAGAGGAAGTACACGAGGTTGTAGAGGGGCTCGCCCCACGCCAGCGCCTCGGTGATCTTCTGCAGCCAGCGATTGTCGATCATCTGACCCAGAGTCTGCGGGAAGGACATGATGGAGGCCGCGAAGATCACCGGGATCACGCCGCCGGTGTTGATGCGCAGCGGCAGGTAGGTGCTCTGGCCGCCGTAGACCCGCCGGCCGACGACGCGCTTGGCGTACTGGATCGGGATGCGCCGCTGTGCACGTTCCATGTAGACGATGGCGGCCACCACCAGGACCATGAAGCCTATCAGGATCACAACCGTAATGACGTTGAGCGCTCCGGTCTTGATATCGGTCAGGGTGTTGAAGATCGCCGCCGGCAGCCCGACCACGATCCCGGCGAAGATGATCAGTGAGATGCCGTTGCCGATGCCGCGTTCGGAGATCTGCTCGCCGAGCCACATGACGAAGGCGGTTCCCGTCGTCAGGGTGAGGACTGTCATGAGACGGAAGCCCCATCCCTGGAAGTGCTCCGGCACCAACAGCGCGCCGCCGGGAGCCTGGGTACGCTCGAGAAAGAACGAAATGCCCATCGCCTGGATGACCGACAGCACGACGGTTCCGTATCGCGTGTACTGGGTGATTTTGCGGCGTCCCAGTTCGCCCTCTTTGGAGAGCTTTTCGAGATACGGCCACACCACCGTCAGCAGCTGCAGGATGATCGACGCGGAAATGTAGGGCATGATGCCCAGCGCGAACACCGTCATCCGCCCGAGAGCCCCACCCGAAAAGAGGTTGAGGAACCCGAGAACGGTACCTTCCGCCGCCTTGGTGAACTCGGCGATCGCGACCGGGTCGATCCCCGGGATCGGGATGAACGCACCCAGCCGGTAAACCGCCAACAGCGCGAAGGTGAAGAACACCCGTTTGCGCAGGTCGGGAATGGCGAAGATGTTGCGAAAACTGTCGATCACGATGTCACCACTTCACAGCTGCCGCCGGCCTTTTCGATCCCGGCGCGAGCCGATCCGGAAAACTTGTGCACCTGCACCTTGAGCTTCTTGGAGATCTCGCCGTCACCGAGCACCTTGACCGGCCGCTTGCCGCCGCGCGCGAGGCCCTTCGCCACCAGGGCTTCAGCGGTTACGGTGTCCCCGTCGGCAAAGACCCGTTCCAGGTCGCGGAGATTCACAATCTGAAACTCGACTTTGAAGATGTTGGTGAAACCACGCTTGGGGAGGCGGCGGACGAGCGGCATCTGGCCGCCCTCGAAACCGAAACGGCGGGAATATCCGCTGCGCGACTTCTGGCCCTTGTGGCCCTTGCCCGCCGTCTTGCCGTTACCCGAACCGGGGCCTCGTCCGACGCGTTTGCGCGTACGTTTTGCTCCGGGTGCGGGATGCAGATCATGCAGTTCCATGACTCAGCCCTCCAATTTCTCGACCGACACCAGGTGGGTGACCTTGGCCACCATGCCGCGAATGCAGGCATCGTCCTTGCGGATCACCGTGCGTCCGATGCGTCCAAGCCCGAGACCGGTAAGGACCTTTTTTTGTTTTCCGGCAAACCCGATCTGGCTCTTGACCTGAGTGATCTTGAGCTTCCCGCCGGCGCTCGCGGTTTCCTTGGCAACCTTCGCAGCCGCCGGTTTTTCGGCAGCTGCAGCCGCCTGTGGCTTTTTTGGCGCCGCCTTGGGAGCGGCCGTTTTCACAGTCGTCTTTTTCGGCGCGGCCTTCTTGGCGGCCGGCTTCTTCGGCGCAGCCTTGTCTGCAGCGGCCTTTTTGGGGGCCGCCTTCTTCGCCGCAGTCTTGGCCGGTGCGGCCTTCTTGGCGGCGGTTTTAGCCGGCTTCTTCTCGTCGGCGGGCTTCGGTGCTTTCTTTTCTGCGGTCATCAGTTCTCACCCTCCTCGGGCGCCGCCGCCTTGTGCTCGGTCTCAGCCTCGGCTTCGACGTCAATTCCGCGCAGGCGTTCGACCTGGCTTTTCGTCATCAGCCTGTCGATCGCGTCGAAGGTGGCGCGGACAACGTTGAACGGGTTGCGGCTCCCGACGATCTTGGTCAGCACATCGGCCACACCGGCCGACTCCATCACCGCACGCACGCCGCCGCCGGCAATCACGCCGGTACCGGGCGAGGCGGGTCGGAGCAGGACCCTGGTGGCTCCCCAACGACCCCACACCAGATGGGGCACGGTGCCGCCCACCAGTGGAATGCTCACCATCTCCTTGCGCGCCTGCTCGCTTGCCTTCTGGATCGCAGGCGGTACTTCACGGGCCTTGCCCGTGCCGTAGCCGACCTTCCCCGACCCGTCACCGGCGACCACGACGGCAGAGAATGAGAAATTTTTCCCACCCTTCACCACCTTGGCGACGCGGTTGATGTGAACGACTGATTCTGCAAACTCGGACTCTCGGTTCATCATATTCTTCAACCCCTAGAACTTCAGACCCGCTTCGCGGGCGCCGTTGGCGATGGCCTGGACCACCCCGTGGTAACGGAAACCACTGCGGTCAAAGACCACCGACTCCACACCCCGCTCCCTGGCCCGCTCCGCAATGAGTTTGCCAAGGAACTTTCCCGCGTCGCAGTTGCCGGTTGTCTTGAGGCTGCCGACCGCCGCCTTTTCCAGAGTCGACGCCGACACCAGGGTGACTCCCTTTTCGTCGTCAATGACCTGGGCGTAGACGTGGCGGAGGCTGCGATACACCGACAAACGAGGACGATCCGCTGTGCCACGAACGGCAGCGCGGAAGCGGCGCTTGATTTTGACCCGTCGCTGCTTACGATCCTTAACCCGGCTCATGATGACGCTCCCTGTTTCCCGGCCTTGATGCGAATCCGTTCGTTCGCGTACCGGATACCCTTGCCTTTGTAGGGTTCCGGCGGCCGCAACGCGCGAATGTCCGCCGCCACCTGGCCCACCTGCTGGCGGTCAAAACCTGTGACCTTCACCTTGTTGGTCTTGGGTTCGACCACGATCTCGATCCCGGCTGGGATTGCAAAATCGATCGGGTGCGAATAACCGAGGTTGAACATTACGCTCGCGCCCTTGTTCTCGGCCCGGTAGCCGATGCCGACGATTTCAAGCTCCTTTGACCAGCCTTCGGACACGCCGATGGCAGCGTTCGCGACCAACGAGCGAATCAGACCGTGATATGAGCGGGTCGGCGCCGAATCATCGGCCCGGCTGACGTTCAGTTGTCCTTCATCCAAGGCGGCGGTGACGCCCGGCAAGAGGTCCACCTGCAATTGGCCCTTTGGACCCTTGATCGTGACCGCCTCACCGGCGACCGTGATCTGGACGCCCTTCGGCACCGCAATCGGCATTTTTCCAATCCGTGACATGTCGTCTCCCTACCAGATCTCACACAGGATTTCGCCACCCACGCTCAGACCCCGTGCCTGCTCGTCGGTGAGAACGCCCCGATTGGTCGAGATCACCGCAATCCCGAGACCGTTGCGGACTTTCGGCAGATCTCCCACACGCCGGTAGATTCTGCAGCCCGGCCGCGACACCCTTTTCAGACCGTGGATCACGGGTTCGCCGTCATCGGCATACTTCAGGTAGATGCGGATGGTGCCCTGCGGACCTTCCTCGATCACCTTGAAGGTGCGGATGAAGCCTTCCTGCTTGAGGATCTTGGCGACCTCGAGCTTCATCTTCGAAGCCGGAATGTCAGTACGGTCGTGACGCACCGTGGTGGCGTTCCGGATGTGGGTCAACAAATCGGCGATCGGGTCTGTCATGCTCATTGTCTTATCCTCACCAGCTCGCCTTGGTAACCCCGGGGAGGAATCCCTCGAGGGCCAGCTTGCGAAAGCACAGGCGGCACAATCTGAATTTGCGCATGAAGCCTCGCGGACGACCGCACACCTGGCATCGATTACGTTGACGGACCTTGAATTTCGGCTTTCTCAGGCTCTTTGCGATCATCGCCTTACGTGCCACGGTGCCTCCTAACGACTCTTGAACGGCATCCCCATCCCGGCCAGGAGCGCGCGCGCCTGGTCATCGGTGGGTGCAGTTGTGGTGATGGTGATGTTCATACCCATGGTGCTCTCGAGCTTCTGGTAGTCGACCTCGGGAAACACCAGGATGTCGCGAATGCCGAGGGTGTAGTTGCCGCGGCCGTCAAAGGCATTTGCGGAAATCCCCCTGAAGTCGCGCACCCGAGGCAGCCCTATCGAGATCAGCCGATCCAGAAACTCGTACATGCGTTCCCTGCGGAGCGTCACTCGAGCCCCCACCGGCATGCCCTCGCGAAGTTTGAATGCGGCAATGGACTTGCGGGCCCGCCGAATCTCCGGTAGCTGGCCGGTGATGCTGACGAGCTGCTCCATCGCCACATCCACCAGCTTGGCATTGCGGCTGGCTTCGCCGACGCCGATATTGCAGGTGATCTTCGTGATCTTCGGCACCTGCATGGGGTTGGTCAGCCCGAAGTCCTTTTGGAGCTGCGGGAAGACCTCATCACGGTATTTCTTCAGCAAGCGCGCCATCGTCCCTCCTATCGGTCGAGAATCGCGCCGTCGACCTTGGCGACACGGACCTTTCGTCCGTCATCGAGAATCCGAAATCCGATTCTGGATCGCTGGCCGCTGTCCGGAGACAAAATCATCACGTTCGACACGTGAATGGCGGCCTCGCGCTCCACAATCCCACCTTTGACATTTTTCTGCGGGTTGGGCCGGGTGTGGCGTTTGATCATGTTGACGCCCTCGATCACCAACCGCTCACGGTCCCTGTCGACCACCAGCACGCGGCCGCGCTTGCCGCTGTCCTTGCCGGCCACGACTTCGACGGTGTCACCTTTTTTGATCTTCATCATTCGCTCCTAAAGAACCTCGGGCGCCAGGGAGACGATCTTCATGAAACGCCGTTCACGAAGCTCCCGTGCGACCGGGCCGAAGACGCGGGTGCCGATCGGGTCCTTTTCGGCATTGACGAGCACCGCCGCGTTCTCATCGAATTTGATGTACGTGCCGTCCC
Source organism: Candidatus Sulfomarinibacteraceae bacterium (assembly GCA_963741385.1). Classification (GTDB taxonomy): domain Bacteria; phylum Acidobacteriota; class Thermoanaerobaculia; order Thermoanaerobaculales; family Sulfomarinibacteraceae; genus Sulfomarinibacter. Next base: position 1,115,838 of record CAVUHO010000010.1, on the reverse strand, counting down.
GCCGGCGGGCGCGCGAACGGGTGCGGACGATCACCGCTTTGACCACGGTGCCTTTCTTGACGTCCGAATCCGGCACCGCTTCCTTGACGGAGCACACGATAATGTCGCCAAGACCCGCGTAACGCGGGGCGGATGAACCGCCGAGTTGGCGGATTGCGAACAACTTACGAGCGCCGGAGTTGTCGGCGACCGTCAGCAGGGTACCCATCTGAATCATCGCAAGCCTCCCTGCTACTGCGCCCGCTCGATGACCTTGCGGACACGCCAGCGTTTGCGTTTGGAGAGCGGCCGGCACTCTTCGATGAGCACCCGATCGCCCTCATTACATGTGTTTTCCTCGTCATGCGCCATGAACTTGGAGGTCGTTCTCATGAACTTCTGGTACAGCGGGTGCATGACCAGATTCTCCACCCTCACCACCACCGATTTGTCGGCGCCGTTGGACGTCACCAGCCCGACCTTGGTGGTCTTGTTTGCGACCTTATTCTTGCTGCTCATCATGCACTCCCCTCGGTCTGACGCTCGTTGATGACCGTCAGCACCCGAGCGATGTCCTTGCGAACCTCTCGGATCTTGATGGGATTCTCGATCTGCCCCGTGGACTTCTGGAAGCGGAGCTTGAACAACTGCTCCTCGAGATCTCCCAGCGCCTTGCGGAGTTCGTCGTCCGACCGGTCACGAATTTCCTTCGCCTTCATAGCTGTTCTTTCCTCATCACGAAACGGGTCTTGATCGGCAGCTTGTGAGCCGCCAGACGCATCGCCTCGCGGGCGACGGTTTCGTTGACACCTTCCATTTCATAAAGAATTCTCGCCGGCCTGATCACGGCCACCCATTCCTCCGGGGGACCCTTGCCCTTACCCATCCGGGTTTCGAGGGGCTTCTTGGTGATGGGCTTGTCCGGAAAAATGCGAATCCAGATCTTGCCGCCGCGCTTGACGTGGCGGGTCATCGCAATACGGGCAGCCTCGATCTGCCGTGCCGTGAGCCAACCGCGCTCGACGGCCTGCAGGGCGTAGTCGCCGAACGACACCTTGGCGCCGCGAGAGGCAATGCCGCGGTTCTTGCCCCGCTGCTGCTTTCTGTATTTGACCTTTTTCGGCATTAACATGGCGTCACTCCTTACAGACGGGGGCGCGGGCCGCGGGCGCGGTGCCGCTCGCCGCGGTACACCCAGACCTTGACCCCGATCACGCCGAACGTGGTGAAGGCAGTCTTGAATCCGTAATCGATGTCCGCCTTCAAGGTGTGCAATGGCAGGCGGCCCTGTTGGTACCACTCGGATCGTGCGATCTCGGCGCCGTTGAGACGCCCGGCGCAACGGATCTTGATTCCCTGGGCGCCGAAGCGCAACGCGTTTTCGATGGCGCGCCGCATGGCGCGACGAAACGCGATCCGGCGTTCGAGCTGACGGGCCACGTTGGCCGCGATCAGGTGCGCGTCGATCTCCGGCCGCTGGATCTCCTGGATATTGATGTGGATGTCCTGACCGTAGCGGCGCATGAGGTCGTCGCGCAGCTTGTCCACCTCGGCGCCCTTGCGGCCGATGATGATGCCCGGCCGCCCGGAGAGGATGTTGACGCGCAGTTTCGACGCCGTGCGTTCGATGTCGACAGCGCTGACTGCTGCATTCTCAAGCCGTTCCATCAACTCCTGGCGGAGCTGCAGGTCTTCATGCAGGAGATTCGCATAGTTCTTGCCATCGGCGTACCAGCGGGACCGCCAGGTGTTGTTGTACCCGAGTCGGAAACCGTACGGATGCGTTTTCTGTCCCATATTCCTCCCTACGATCCCCGCACCGACAACTCGACGGTGACGTGGCACATCCTCTTGAGGATTCGGTGCATCTGCACCACCTTGGATGCCGGTCGACCACGGCGCAAGCGCGGACCGTCGTCAACAGTGATCTTGCTGATAAACACCCGATCGACGTCGACTCCTGGCTGCGCCTGCTCGAGATTGGCAAGTGCCGACTTCACCAGCTTGGCGACGTCTTTGGCCGCATACTTGGGGCTGAGCTGGAGGGTGGTGAGGGCCGGCTCGACCGCCTGACCGCGCACCATGTCCACTACCAGCCGCACCTTCTGCGGCGACGAGCGATAATACCGGAGTTGAGCTCGTGTTTCCATCATTCCCCCTTACCGTGCGCCCTTTTCCTTGCGGCCGGAATGGCCGCGGAAGGTCCGGGTCGGGGCGAACTCACCGAGTTTGTGTCCGACCATGTTCTCGGTGATGAACACCGGGACGAACTTGTGACCGTTGTGGACAGCGATCGTCATCCCGACCATGAGCGGGGTGACGGTGGATCGGCGCGACCAGGTCTTGATGACCCGGCGGTCGCCGACTCCGCTGACGCCCTCGACCTTTTTGGCCAGGTGCTCGTCGATGAAGGGTCCTTTGCGGATTGAACGTGCCATGTCGCCCCCCTACTTCTTCTTCCGGCGCGCCACGATGAGTCGGTTGGAGGCCGCCTTTTTGCTGCGGGTCTTGTGGCCCTTGGTGGGCCAGCCCCATGGCGACACGGGGTGACGGCCCTTGTTGCGGCCCTCGCCTCCGCCGTGCGGATGATCCACCGGGTTCATCGCGGTGCCCCGGGTCTGCGGCCGCACGCCCAGCCATCGGTTGCGGCCGGCCTTGCCGATCGATGTGTTCGAGTGGTCGTTGTTCCCGACCTGACCGATGGTGGCCATACACACTGACAGGACCATCCGCATTTCGCCCGAGGGCATGCGCAAGGTCGTGTACTTACCTTCCTTGGCCATGATCTGGGCCGACGTTCCGGCCGAACGCACCATCTGTCCGCCCTTGCCCGGTTTGAGCTCGATGTTGTGAACCTGGGTGCCGAGCGGGATGTGGCCGATCGGCATGGCGTTGGCCGGTCGGACATCGACCTTGTTGCCCGCCACCACGGAGTCCCCCACCTTGAGATCGACCGGCGCGAGAATGTAGCGCTTTTCGCCGTCGGCGTAGTGCAGGAGGGCGATGTTGGCGGTACGGTTGGGGTCGTACTCGATGGTCGCCACTTTCGCCGGAACATCGAACTTATCCCGACGGAAGTCGATGATCCGGTAGAGCCGCTTGTGCCCTTGGCCGCGATGGCGAGACGTGATATGACCCTCGTTATTACGACCGGAAGATCGTTTCTTGCCCTCGGTGAGCTTCTTCTCGGGACGGCTCGTGGTCAGCTCTTTGAAGTCGGAGCTGGTGACGAAGCGTCGTCCCGGAGACGTCGGTTTATAGGACCGGATCGCCATGACAGACTCCTCAGATTCCTTCGAAGAACTCGAGCGTCTTCGAGCCCTCCGCCAGTTGAACGTAGGCCTTGCGAACCGCCGGCCGGTGGCTGACCGTGCGTCCATACCGCATGGTCGGCTTACCCTTGCGGTTGACCATGTGGACGCCCGTCACCTTGACGTCGAAGAGCTCCTCGACAGCCTTGCAGACCTGGATCTTGTTGGCTCGCCGATCGACTTCGAAGCAGACCGTGTTCTCACGCTCCTGCATGGAGGTGGTCTTTTCGGTGATGATCGGCCGCAGGATGATCTCACGAGGCTTCATGACAGCACCTCGGCAATTGTCCGCAGGGCCGGCTCGGTGGCGACAATCCAGCGGTGGTTGAGCACCTCGTAGGCGTTGAGCGAACCGGCATCGAGCATCTTGATCTCGGGCCGGTTGCGGCTCGCGAGGTGGAGGTTGAAGTTCTCGAGACCGTCCACGATGAGCACCTTTTCGCCCATCACGCCGAGCACATCGAGCCGTTTCATGAAGTCCTTGGTTTTCGGAGCGTCGATCTCGAGCGAGCTGAGGACCAGCAAACGGCCTTCGGCGATACGCTGCGAGAGCACACCGCTGAGGGCCGCCCGGCGGGCCTTCTTGTTGACCTTCTGCTCGTAAGACCGGGGGCGCGGACCGAACACGGTCCCACCCGATCGCCACAACGGAGACTGTTTGGTTCCCGAGCGCGCACGCCCCGTGTGTTTCTGTTTCCAGGGCTTGGCGCGGGTACCCGCAACCTCGGAGCGCTCCTTGGTCTTGTGCGTTCCGCGACGACGGCTGGCAAGGTAGGCGCGAACCACCTCCCACACGAGGTGTTGGTTGACCTCGCGGGCAAAGACGTCATCGGGGAGGTCGATCGAACCGACCACCTCGTTCTCCCAGTTTTTGACATCGATTTTCATGACAGCACCCATCCCCTCACGAGGCCTTGACGATTCGGATGTAGCTGTTACGAGCCCCCGGAACTCCACCCTTGAGGAAGATCAGGTTCCGTTCAGCATCCACCTTGACCACCGTGGCGTTTTTCACGGTGATGCGTTTGTTGCCGGTCTGTCCGGGCATCCCCGCGCCGGGGTAGACCCTGGAAGGGTAGGCGGAGGCGCCGATGCCGCCCGGAGCACGATGAAACATCGAGCCGTGGGTGGCGCGTCCGCCGCTGAACCCGTGGCGTTTGATCACGCCCTGAAAACCGTGGCCCTTCGACTTGCCGACCACGTGAACGGTGTCGGCGGCGGCAAAGATGTCAGCCAGCACCGCGTCGCCGGGTTTGGCCTCGTCCTCGCTGTCCACCGGGACCTCCGCCACGAAGCGCGTCGGGGGAACTCCCGCAGCGGCAAAGTGGCCGACAACCGGCTTGGGAACGTTGCGCCGAGGGCTTTTTTCGACCAGCCCGATCTGCACTGCCTCGTAGCCGTCCTTCGCCACCGATTTGCGTTGCACAATCACGCACGGCCCGGCTTCGATGACGGTCACCGGGACCACGCGTCCCTCGTCGTCGAAGATCTGGGTCATGCCGACCTTTTTGCCGAGAATGCCGCGTACCATCGTTTCACCTCGCCCCGTACGCCTTGATTTCCACATCGACGCCCGCAGGCAGCTCGAGCTTCATCAACGCGTCAATGGTCTGCTGGGTCGGCTCGAGAATGTCCAACAACCGCTTGTGAGTGCGGATCTCGAACTGCTCGCGCGACTTCTTGTCGACGTGAGGTGACCGCAAAACCGTGAATCGTTGGATGTGGGTCGGCAGCGGGATCGGACCCGCAATGCGCGCCCCGGTCCGCTGCGCCGTGTCCACGATTTCGGTCGCCGATTGGTCCAGCAGGCGATAGTCGTACGCCTTCAGACGGATGCGGATCTTGTCGCTCGCCATCTTCTACTCCAGGATGTCCGTAATGGAACCGGCACCGACAGTGCGACCACCCTCTCGGATGGCGAAGCGCAGGCCCTTCTCCATCGCGATCGGCTGAATCAGCTCCACTTCCAGGTTCGTGTTGTCTCCCGGAATCACCATCTCGACGCCCTCGTCCAGGTTCACCGATCCTGTGATGTCCGTCGTCCGGAAGAAGAACTGCGGCCGGTAGCCGCGGAAGAACGGCGTGTGCCGTCCTCCCTCTTCCTTCGTCAACACGTACACCTCGGCGCGAAACTTGTTGTGCGGCGTGATCGAACCGGGCTTCGCCACCACCTGCCCGCGCTCCACGTCCTTCCGCTCCGTGCCCCGCACCAGCAGCCCGACGTTGTCTCCCGCCTCACCGCTGTCCAGCAGCTTGCGGAACATCTCCACGCCCGTCACCACCTTCTTCATCGTCGGCCGGATGCCCACGATCTCCATCTCCTCGCCGACCTTCACCTTGCCGCGCTCGATCCGGCCAGTCACCACCGTGCCCCGGCCTGAAATCGTGAACACGTCCTCGATCGGCATCAGAAACGGCTTGTCGATGTCGCGCTCCGGCTGCGGAATGTAGGTGTCCATCGCCGACAGCAGCTCCCAGATCGACTTGCATTCCGCCGAGTCCGCATCGTCGCTCTCGCCGGCCTTCAACGCCGATCCGCGAATCACCGGTATGTCGTCGCCAGGGAAGTCGTACGCCGACAGCAGCTCGCGCACCTCGAGCTCCACCAGGTCCAACAGCTCCTCGTCGTCCACCATGTCCACTTTGTTCATGTACACGATGATGAACGGCACCCCCACCTGACGCGCCAGCAGGATGTGCTCCCGCGTCTGCGGCATCGGTCCGTCCGCTGCCGACACCACCAGCACCGCGCCGTCCATCTGCGCCGCACCCGTGATCATGTTCTTCACGTAGTCGGCGTGCCCAGGACAGTCAACGTGCGCATAGTGCCGCGCTTCGGACTGATACTCCACGTGCGCCGTGTTGATCGTGATCCCCCGCGCCTTCTCTTCCGGCGCCTTGTCGATCTGATCAAACGGCGTGTAGGCGGCTAGCCCCTTCGCTGCCAGTGTCTTCGTGATCGCCGCCGTCAACGTCGTCTTCCCATGGTCCACGTGACCGATGGTCCCGATGTTTACGTGCGGCTTCGTCCGCTCGAACTTCTGCTTGGCCATTCCTGCCTCCTTACGCCGTCATACCCGTGGCGCGCGCGACGATCTGATCAGCAATCTGCTGCGGCACTTCGTCGTAGTGGTCGAACTCCATACTGTAGGTGGCCCGCCCCTGGCTCTGCGACCGCAGATCCGTGGCGTAACCGAACATCTCGGACAACGGCACGTGCGCCGTCGCAATCTGGGACCCGGCCCGGTTTTCCATCCCGAGCACCCGGCCGCGGCGGCGATTGAGGTCGCCGATGATATCGCCAACGTACTCCTCGGGGGTTACGGCCTCGACTTCCATCACCGGCTCCAGGATGACCGGCCGGGCGTGTCGTGCGGCGTCCAGCAGAGCCATCGAACCGGCGACCTTGAAGGCGATCTCGGACGAATCCACATCGTGGTAGGAACCGTCATAAAGGGCGGCGCCGACCCCCATCAGGGGATAACCCGCAAGGACTCCGCGCTCCATCGCCTCGCGGATGCCAACCTCGATCGGGCCGATGAACTGGCGCGGGATGGAGCCCTGTTTGATCTCGTTGACAAACACGAAGTCGGAGCCGTCGGTGAGGGGCCAGATACGGATCTTGGCGTGACCGTACTGGCCGCGGCCCCCGGTCTGGCGGACAAAGAGGCCTTCGCCCTCCGCTTCCTTGGTCACCGTCTCACGGTAGGCGACCTGCGGCCGGCCGACCTTGGCGCCGATCTTGAACTCGCGAGTCAACCTGTCGACGATGATCTCCAGGTGGAGCTCCCCCATCCCGGAAATGATGGTCTGACCGGTTTCCTCATCGACAGCGACCCTGAATGTCGGATCTTCCTGGGTCAGCTTGTCGAGGGCCGGGCCAAGGCTGTCCTGATCGGCCTTGGTCCGCGGCTCGATGGCGACGGCGATGACCGGCTCGGGAAACTGCATCGCCTCGAGCACGATCGGGTGCTTGCGGTCGCACAGCGTCTCCCCCGTGCCCGCGTTGCGGAGCCCAACCACTGCGCAGATGTCCCCCGCGAAAACCTCGCCGATCTCCTCACGCTTGTTGGCGTGCATCTTCAAGAGCCGGCCGACGCGATCGGACTTGCCGGTCGTGGCGTTGATGATCGAGGTCCCGGTGGCCAGGTGCCCGGAGTAGATGCGAATGAACGACAGGCGACCGACAAAGGGGTCGGTCATGATCTTGAAGACCAATGCCGCGAAGGGTTCGTCGTCGGCGGCGCTGCGGCGCGTGCTGCCCTTGACACCCTCGGGAAGAAAACCTTCGATCGGTGGGACATCGAGCGGCGACGGGAGAAAATCCACGACCGCATCGAGCAGGGGTTGCACTCCCTTGTTCTTGAACGCGGAGCCGCAGAGAACGGGCACGATCGAACCGCCGATGGTGCCGGCCCGCAAACCCGCGAGAATCTGCTCTTCGCCGAGAGTACCGTTGGCCAGGTAGAAATCGAGAAACTCTTCCGAACTCTCGGCTGCTGCTTCTATCAGGCGCTCGCGATACTCCTCGACCTCGGCGCGGTAGTCCTCCGGAATCTCCTGTTCGTGGTACTCGGCGCCAAGCGTCTCGTCGTGGTAGACATAGGCCTTGAGCCGCACCAGATCAATCACACCGACAAATCCGTCTTCGCATCCGAGGGGCAGCTGGACCGGAACCGCGTTGGCTTTGAGCTTGTTGTGAATCTGGTCGACCACACCGGCAAAATTGGCGCCGACGCGATCCATCTTGTTGACGAACGCGACCCGTGGCACACCGTAGCGATCCGCCTGACGCCACACAGTCTCCGACTGCGGTTCGACCCCGCCCACCGCGCAGAACACGGCGACGGCGCCATCGAGCACGCGCAGGCTCCGCTCCACCTCGGCGGTGAAGTCCACGTGGCCGGGGGTGTCAATGATGTTGATGCGATGATCGCGCCAGAAACAGGTGGTCGCTGCGGAGGTGATGGTGATGCCGCGTTCCTGCTCCTGCGGCATCCAGTCCATGGTGGCGGTCCCGTCGTGGACCTCACCGATCTTATAGTTGATGCCCGTGTAATACAGCACACGCTCGGTAGTCGTCGTCTTACCGGCATCAATGTGGGCCATGATGCCGATATTTCGGACCTGAGCGAGGGGGATGACACGGGACATGTTTTCAAAGATCTCCTGCGGACTGCGGTCGTTAACTGAACTCTCTCCGTTACCAGCGATAGTGGGCAAAGGCCTTGTTGGCGTCTGCCATGCGATGGGTGTCTTCGCGTTTCTTGACGGTGCCGCCACGATTCGAGGCCGCATCCAGGAACTCGCCCGCAAGCTTCTGCATCATGGTCTTTTCGTGGCGCGCCTTGGCGTAGCCGATCAGCCACCGGATGGCCAGTGCCTGCTGCCGATCCGACTCCACCTCGATCGGCACCTGATAGGTGGATCCGCCGACGCGCCGCGACTTGACCTCGACCTGGGGCTTGGCGTTTTCGACTGCACGCTTGAAGACCTTGACCGGGTCATCGCCGGTGCGTTCTCCGATCAGTTCGAGAGCGCCGTAGAAAAGACGTTCAGCGGTTGACTTTTTGCCCTGGACCGTCACGTTGTTGATGAACTTCGTGACCAGGCGCGAGTTGTAGACGGGATCCGGCAGGATCTCGCGTTTGTCGATGGTTGCTCGCCGAGGCATGCCAGTCTCCCTAACCTAGTTCTTGGGGCGCTTCGCGCCGTATTTCGACCGCCGCTGACGCCGGCCTTCGACACCCTGGCTGTCCATGGTGCCGCGGATGATGTGATAACGAACGCCCGGCAGGTCCTTGACACGACCGCCGCGGATCATCACCTGAGAGTGCTCCTGCAGGTTGTGGCCCTCTCCCGGGATATAGGCCGTGACCTCGATGCCGTTGGTCAATCGCACACGGGCGACCTTGCGAAGCGCCGAGTTCGGCTTCTTCGGCGTGGTCGTGAAGACGCGGGTACACACTCCCCGCCGCTGCGGACAAGCCTGCAGGGCCGGGCTTTTCGTCTTCTCTATTGCAATTTTGCGGCCCTCGCGGACCAGCTGCGAGATCGTCGGCATAATCGCTCCCTCATCGGGGGTTCATAAATCCAAGCGGAGAACCCGCTTGGCCGTTTCCCTGTTGTTCGAGCTCCGAACATGGGTCAGAGCCGCGGAAGAATACCGAAGATGCCGCGTGCTGTCAAGCAGTTATTGCCTGCTTCGGGCAGGCGACTCACCCGCGTTTCCGGCCCGCCGCGGTCCGGTTTCCCGAATCGGGCGAGTCATCTCTCACAGATCGCCCCGTCTGCCCACCCGTTCGGTTTTTGAGACGCATCACGGCACGGAAAACGACCACGGCCGCCCAGCGGGCGGCCGTGTCGCAAGTGTTTGATCAGTCTCTACTTCTTCTCGGCGACCGGCAGGACGTCACTCCTCGCCTCGAGTAGGGCGCTGGCGGCCTCGGTCATTTCTCGGTAGAGGTTGTCGGATTCCTCCCGAGGCTCCATCTCGTTCTCTGGCACGGCGTCGATAATGGTGCGGCGGTATCTCGGGGCACCGGTGCCCGCCGGGATCAGCCTGCCCACGATGACGTTTTCCTTGAGACCGTGCAGGTTGTCCACCTTCCCAGAAACCGCAGCCTCGGTGAGCACGCGGGTGGTCTCCTGGAAGGAAGCGGCCGAAATGAAGCTCTCAGTCGCCAGTGAGGCCTTGGTGATGCCGAGCAGGAGCGAGCTGGCAGTCGCGGGCTCGCCGCCGGCCTCGATGACGCGGTCGTTTTCACGCTCGAAGAGGTAGCGCGGAATCTGCTGCTCGAGCAGGAAGTCGGTGTCACCCGGGTCCACCACCTTCACGAAGCGCATCATCTGGCGGACGATGACCTCGATGTGCTTGTCGTTGATAGCAACACCCTGCGAGCGGTACACCTCCTGGATCTTGTCCACCAGGTGGCGCTGCATTTCCTTCTCACCGAGGATTGACAGGATGTCGTGCGGGTTGACCGCGCCTTCAGTGATGGGATCACCGGCCTGGATGAACTCGTCCTCCTGAACGGAAACGTGAGCGTACCGCGGGATCGAGTACTCGCGGTGCTCCTCGCCCTCGCCCTCAACCACGATCCGCCGTTGTCCGCGCACCGGCTCGGTGATGCGGATATGGCCGTCGATTTCCGAGACCACGGCGGGGTCCTTGGGTTTCCGCGCCTCGAAGAGCTCCACCACGCGCGGCAGACCGCCGGTGATGTCCTTGGTCTTGGACATCTCGCGCGGGATCTTGGCAAGCACGTCGCCGGGCGCCAGCTCGTCGCCTTCGGTGACCGCGAGGTGGGATCCGATGGGCAACTGATACCGCCGGGTCTCCTTGTTGCGGCCCTTACCGACCAACTCGAGGGTTGGGATTCTCTTGCCCGAGCCAAGCGGCTCGATGACGATCTTGTGGGCGTGACCGGTGAGTTTGTCGATCTCCTCGCGGACGTTTTCGCCCTCCACGAGGTCGTGGTACTTCACCTTGCCCGCAATTGCGGTCAGGATCGACGAGGTAAAGGGGTCCCACTCGACGAGCGGCGTGCCGGGCTCCACCGCCTGGCCGTCCAGGACCAACAGGTGCGACCCGTAGGCCACCGAGTACCGCTCCTTCTCGCGTTGCCGTTCGTCGTGAATCACCAACTTTCCGGTCCGCGAGATGGCCACGGTAGCGCCATCCTTGTTTTCCACCGCAGCGATGTTGAGAAACTTGATCGTGCCTGCGTGGTTGGCTACGTGCCGCGAGGACTCGGTGCCGCGGGTCGCGGTGCCACCGTAGTGGAAGGTCCGCATGGTGAGCTGAGTGCCCGGCTCGCCGATGGACTGGGCGGCGATGATACCGACCGCCTCTCCGATTTCAACCATGCGCCCGCTCGCGAGCATACGGCCGTAGCACAGCTGGCACACCCCGCGCTCGGTCTCGCAGGTGAGCGCCGAGCGGATGCGAACGCGTTCGATTCCCGCTTCCTGGATCTGGCTGGCGATGATCTCCGTGACCTCGGTGTTCACCGGGCAGATGAGGGTGTCTTCGAGCGGATCGTAGACATCCTCCGCCACCACTCGACCGACCACGCGGTCCCGCAACTGTTCGAGGGTCTCGCCGCCTTCGGTGATGGCCGAAACCTCGATACCGTTTTCGGTGCCGCAGTCATGCTCGACCACAATCACGTCCTGCGACACGTCGACGAGCCGTCGCGTCAGGTATCCCGAGTCGGCGGTCTTGAGGGCGGTGTCCGCGAGGCCCTTGCGCGCGCCGTGGGTGGAGATGAAGTACTGCAGCACCGACAGACCTTCTCGGAAGTTGGCGGTGATGGGCGTCTCCATGATCTCGCCCGATGGTTTAGCCATCAGCCCGCGCATGCCGGCGAGCTGCCGCACCTGCTCGCGCGATCCGCGAGCGCCGGAATCAGCCATCATGAAGATGGGGTTGAACTGGCCGGTTTCGAGGTTCACCGACGACATTTGGTTGAACATCTCCTTGGCCACCGTCTCTGTCACGCGGTGCCAGATGTCGATGATCTTGTTGTGTCGTTCGCCGGCGGTGATCAGGCCCTTGCGTCGCTGATCCTCCACCAGGTCGACCTCTTTGTAGGCCTCCTCGAGCTTGATCGCCTTGGTCTCGGGAATCACCATGTCTTTGCTCGACAACGAGAGTCCGGAACGGGTTGCGTATTCGAAGCCGATTTCCTTGAGGTTGTCGAGCAGGACGACGGTGGGCTCGTGACCCATCTTCATGAACGAAAAGGCGACCAGGTTCTGCAGGCCCTTTTTGCGCAGCTGGCCGTTGATAAACGGCAGATCTTCGGGCAGCCGCATGTTGAAGAGCACCCGCCCGACCGTGGTCTCGAGCAGCATGTTTTCGACCTCGATCATGTCGGCGTGCAGCATGTCCTGGCTGCTGCCCTGGGCCACGAGGTCGATCAACCGGCCCGAAAACCTGAGCTGAATCGGCGCCTGAGTGCCGACGACACCGGCGTTGTAGGCGAGGAAGACGTCCTCAGGTGAGGCAAAGGTCTTGCCGCCGCCCTTGGCCAGGTCGTTCTCGGTCGTCAGATAGTAGATCCCGATGACCATGTCCTGTGAGGGCACCGCCAACGGCCGACCGCTGGCCGGAGACAGGATGTTCCGGGACGACATCATGAGCACGTGGGCCTCGAGCTGCGCCTTGGGGGACAACGGCACATGGACCGCCATCTGGTCGCCGTCGAAGTCGGCGTTGTAGGCTGCGCACACCAGCGGGTGGATCTTGATGGCCTTGCCTTCGACCAGGACCGGCTCGAAGGCCTGGATGCCGAGGCGGTGGAGGGTCGGGGCGCGGTTGAGAAGCACCGGGTGCTCTTTGATGACCGTCTCCAGCGCGTCCCACACCTCCGGCGTCTGCAGCTCGACGAGCTCCTTTGCCATCTTGATGGTGGTCGCGAGCTCGAGTTTTTCGAGCTCCCGGTAGACGAACGGTTTGAACAGCTCCAACGCCATCTTCTTCGGCAACCCGCACTGATGGAGCTTCAGCTCGGGCCCGACCACGATCACCGACCGCCCGGAGTAATCGACACGCTTGCCAAGCAGGTTCTGGCGGAACCGGCCCTGTTTGCCCTTGAGGTTGTCGGACAACGATTTCAGCGGGCGGTTGTTGGAGCCCTTGATGACGCGGCCGCGACGGCCGTTGTCAAAGAGCGCGTCGACAGCCTCCTGCAGCATGCGCTTCTCGTTGCGTACGATGACCTCGGGCGCCCGCAGATCGAGAAGCTTCTTGAGGCGGTTGTTGCGGTTGATCACACGCCGGTAGAGATCGTTCAGATCGGAGGTGGCAAATCTTCCACCGTCGAGCGGCACCAGCGGCCGCAGCTCCGGCGGCAGCACCGGGATCACCTCGAGAATCATCCACTCGGGACGGTTGCCAGAACGCCGCAGGGCCTCCACCAGCTTGAGCCTCTTGGCCGCCTTCTGGCGGCGCATGATCGCGGTCTCGGTGCGCATGATCATGCGCAGCTCGGCCGCCATCTCGTCGAGGTCGAGTCGTTCGAGGTGCGTGCGGACCGCCTCTGCGCCCATCTGGGCGACAAAGGCCTCGCCGTAATCCTCCTTGGCCTGACGGTACTCTTCTTCGGTCAGGACCTGTTGGTTCTCCAGCGGGGTGTCGCCGGGATCCACCACGATATAGGCCTCGAAGTACAACACCCTTTCGAGCGAACGCATGGTCATATCCAAGAGAAGACCGATGCGCGAGGGCAGACCCTTGAAAAACCACACGTGAGACACCGGCGCTGCGAGCTCGATGTGACCCATGCGCTCGCGACGCACCTTGCTCTTGGTGACCTCGACGCCGCACTTGTCGCACACCACCCCGCGGTACTTCATACGCTTGTACTTGCCGCACAAACATTCCCAGTCGGTGACCGGGCCGAAGATCTTGGCGCAGAAGAGACCGTCCCGCTCGGGTTTGAATGTCCGGTAGTTGATGGTCTCCGGTTTGATGACCTCACCATGGGACCACGAGCGGATCTTCTCCGGGCTCGCGAGTCCCAACCGGATGGCGTTGAAATCGTTCAGGGGTTTGGGCTTCTCGAAGAAGCTACGGACCTCGCTCAGGCTCGAACGCTCCATGATCCAACCCCCTCTTTACTCATCGTCCTGCTGCAGCAGCTCGACATCGAGGCCAAGCGCCTGCAGCTCGCGAACCAATACGTTGAATGACTCTGGCAATCCGGGCTCCTCGGGCACCTGGCCCTTGACGATCGCTTCGTAGACTTTCGCGCGGCCTTCGACATCGTCCGACTTGACCGTCAAAAGCTCCTGCAGGGTGTGCGCAGCACCAAATGCCTCGAGCGCCCACACCTCCATCTCGCCCAGACGCTGTCCGCCGAACTGTGCCTTGCCGCCGAGCGGCTGCTGGGTGATCAGTGAGTAGGGGCCGATCGAGCGGGCGTGAATTTTGTCGTCTACGAGGTGGCTGAGCTTGAGCATGTAGATGTAACCGACAGTCACACGCTGCTCGAACTCCTCACCCGTCACCCCGTCGTAAAGCAGGCTCTTGCCGTCCTCGGGAAGACCCGCCCTCTCCAGCATCTCGCGGATCTCATCCTCGGTGGCGCCCTCGAAAACGGGCGTCGCAAAGGTCATCCCGAGCTCGTGACCGGCCCACCCGAGGTGGGTTTCGAGAATCTGGCCGACGTTCATTCGCGACGGCACGCCGAGGGGGTTGAGGATGATCTCCACCGGCGTCCCGTCCGGCAGGAACGGCATGTCCTCCTCGGACAGCGTCTGCGAGATCACACCCTTGTTGCCGTGACGTCCGGCCATCTTGTCACCGACCTGGAGCTTGCGCTTCATGGCGATGAACACCTTGACCTGCTTGATCACTCCCGGTGGCAAATCGTCACCCTGCTGCAGCAGTTCGATCCGCTCCTGATTGAGCTGGTTGAGGACTTCGACCTGTGAGTCCGCCTGACGGATAATCAGGCGCACCTTGTCGAGAAGGGCAGCTTTTTTCAGCGGCAGCGTCTTGATCTGGGCGATTTTGAGGCGCGACAGGGCCTCCGCCGTGACCTTGCCGTTCTTCTTGACGAGGACATCGCCGCCCTTGCGCACTTCGACGTCGTCCGACACGGTCGCCCCGGTGAGCAGCCGTTCGATCTTGGAATCGCGGACTTCGAGGATGATCCGCTTCTCGTCCTCGGAGTTGGTGCGGATACGTTCGATCTCGTCATTTTCGATGGCAAGCTGGCGGGAGTCCTTTTCGACGCCCTTGCGGGCGAAGATCTGGACTCCGACCACTACCCCCTCGATGCCCGGGGGGCACCGCAGCGAGGCATCGCGAACGTCGCCCGCCTTCTCGCCGAAGATCGCCCGCAAGAGCTTTTCCTCGGGTGTCAGCTGGGTCTCACCCTTGGGCGTCACCTTGCCGACCAGGATCGAACCCTGACGCACCTGTGCTCCGACGTGGATGATCCCGGCTTCGTCGAGATGGGCCAGCGCCGATTCCGAGACGTTCGGGATGTCGCGAGTGATCTCCTCGGGACCGAGCTTGGTGTCCCGGGCCGAGGTCTCAAACTCCTCGATGTGGATCGAGGTGTACTTGTCGTCCTTGACCAGGGCCTGCGACACCACGATGGCGTCCTCGAAGTTGTAACCGCGCCACGGCATGAAGGCCACGAGCACGTTGTGCCCGAGGGCGAGCTCGCCCTGCTGCGTGTTGGGCCCGTCGGCGAGGACCTGACCCTTGACCACCTGCTGGCCCTCTTCTACCAGGGGCTTTTGGTTGATCGAGGTGTTCTGGTTGGACCGCCTGAACTTGGTGAGCTGGTAGATGTCGGCGCCGAACTCGCCCTCGCCTTCGCCCTCGTCCTCGACACGGACGATGATGCGCTGGCAATCCACCTTGTCCACCAACCCGGCGCGGCGGCAGATAACCACCGCTCCGGAGTCCACTGCCACCACCGATTCCATGCCGGTTCCAACCACCGGCGCCTCGGGCCGAACCAGAGGCACTGCCTGACGCTGCATGTTCGAACCCATCAATGCGCGGTTGGCGTCGTCGTGCTCGAGGAACGGGATCAGCGCAGCGGCGACCGACACCACCTGTCGCGGCGAAACATCGATAAAGTCGACCTGATCGCGATCGAGGACCAGGAACTCGCCACCGGACCGGGCGATGATCTTGTCGTCCACCAATGCGCCTTTTTTGTTGACTCGCGCATTGGCCTGGGCGATGTTGAGGTTCTCCTCCTCCCAGGCGGCAAGATAGAAGGCGAACGGCTCGCCCCAGGCCTCGGTCGTCTTGGTCTTCGACCTGCGGATCGAGGCGTTGGCCGCCTCGAACTCTTCGCGGATAACCACCTCGCCGAGCTGGTACCCACTGTCGCCGACTTGAGTGACCCGGACATGGTCGAGGACCTTGCCCTTCTCCACCTTCTTGTATGGCGACTCGATGAAGCCCATGGGGTTGAGCCGCGCAAAGCACGACAGCGACGAGATGAGACCGATGTTGGGGCCCTCGGGTGTCTCGATCGGACAGATCCGCCCGTAGTGGGTGGAGTGGACGTCGCGCACCTCGAAGCCCGCGCGCTCACGGGAAAGACCGCCCGGGCCGAGGGCCGACAAACGCCGTTTGTGGGTCACCTCCGACAACGGGTTGGTCTGGTCCATGAACTGGGAGAGCTGCGAAGAGCCGAAGAACTCGTCCACCGAGGCCATCACAGGCTTCGAGTTGACCAGGTCCCGCGGCATCGCCGAGTCGATGTCCGGATGAATCGACATCTTTTCCTTGATCGCGCGCTCCATGCGCACCAGACCGATCCGGAACTGGTTCTCCATCAACTCGCCCACCGTACGCACCCGGCGGTTGGCCAGGGAGTCGATGTCGTCCACGCGGCCGAGGTCGCGGTGCAGCCTCAGGAGATAGCGCACGAGTTGCATGAAATCGTCGACGTCGAGGGTCCGCCGCTCGGGATCCTTCTGCAGACCCAGTTTGGCGTTGAACTTGAAACGACCGACCCGGGAGAGGTCGTACTTCCGCTCGTCAAAAAAGAGCCCGTTGAAGAGCGTCGTCGCCGACTCCTCGGTCGGCGGATCGCCGGGCCGTTGACGGCGGTAAATCTCCATCCGTGCGCCCATCTGCAGCGTGGTGGCGTCCTTTTCGATCGTCTGGTGGAGGATCTCGCCGACGGGATCCCACTCGGGGAAGGCGAGGCTGATGACGTCGATGCCTGCCTCGTCAGCCTGCGCCAGCACGTCATCGGTCACACGGGAATTGGCGGCGACGACGACCTCGCCGGTTTCCTGATCGACGAGATCGTCAACGACGATCGCACCGATCAGGTCCTCGCGCGGCACGGCGACCTTGGCCGGCTTGGCAACCGTTGTGCCCTTGAGGCGTTTCTCCATCGCCTTGTCGAGCGTCAGCCCGCAGAACAGGGTCGGTTCCACGACCTTCCGGAAACGCAGGGCTTTCTGGCGCTCGATTTCGATATCGAGGATCCGGGAATCGAGGTGGAGCGTCGCGGAACCCTTGTTGGCCCCCTTGGTTCCGAGGCGCACGTCGAAGACGATGTGAAACCCGCGCAGGATCTGGCCGTTGGTTTCGAGCTCGGGGCTCAGAGCGCGCAGGAACACCGTTCCGGGGAGACGCCGTTTGCGGTCGATGCGAACCCACAGAATCTGCTTGGTGTCGTACTCGAACTCGATCCAGGAGCCGCGGTAGGGAACCACCTTGGCCAGGTAGTCATTGGGCCCTTCGAGTGTGAAAAACACGCCTGGCGAGCGGTGGAGCTGCGAGACGATGACCCGCTCTGTGCCGTTGATGATGAAGGTCCCGGTGTCGGTCATCAGCGGCATCTCACCGAAATAGAGCTCTTCTTCCTTGACGTCGCGCACCTGACGGCTGCCATCCTCTTCGGTGTCGAAGGTGACGAGCCGGAAGGTCAGACGAACCGGCACCGAAAAGGTCATCCCGCGTTCGCGACATTCCTCGGCTGTGAACGGAAGCCGGAGCCCGACCGCGGTGCCGCACACGCCGCAGGTCTCGATCCGGTTCTTGTTCGCCTTGCCGCAATGGGGACAGACCACCGAATCCTCGTGAGGATCACCCGCCTTGAAACTGCCGCCGCAGAAATCGCAGGTGAGCCGGAGATGGTGCAGCCCCTGGAGGCGCCCGCAACGGCACGTCCAATTCCCGATCTCGTAGCGAACGAACTGCAGCTCGCAGGTCTCGCGGAAATCGGTGAACGGGAAGATCGAGGACAGCACCGACTGCAGGCCGAACTGCAGACGCTCCTCCGGCAGGAGGTCCATCTGGAGAAATTCCTCGTAGGACGATCGCTGCACTTGAATCATGTTCGGCAGCGGAATCGTCGACACGTGTTTCGAAAAGCTCAGCCGCCCATTGGGGCTCGTGGTCATGAACGTACCCTTTCGACAAATGGCGACACGGGGAGACAGACCCTCCCCGTATCTTCAAGTTATGGCTTCATACAGCCGGGAACCGAAAGTCGCGTTCTGCGTTACTTGATCTCCATCTGGGCGCCGGCCTCTTCGAACTTCTTCTTGATCTCTTCGGCCTCTGCCTTGTTGATGCCCTCTTTGACCTTGGTCGGAGCGCTCTCAACGAGGTCTTTGGCCTCCTTGAGGCCGAGCGAGGTCACTTCGCGGACCACCTTGATGACATTGATCTTCTTGTCACCAACGGAGTTCAACACGACGTCGAACTCGGTCTGCTCTTCGACCGCCTCGGCAGCCGCACCGGGCATCCCGCCGGCCATCATCATGGGGACTGCAGCAGCCGCGGACACACCAAATTCTTCTTCGAGAGCCTTGACGAGCTCGTTGAGCTCGAGCACGGTCATCTCTTTGATCTGCTCCATCAATTTCTCTGTCTGAGCCATCGTTCTAATCCTCCTTAGGATTCTTTAGTTTCTTGAGTTTCTTTTTGTTCGGCGATTTGTTTGAGCACGCTCGCAAGATGCTGCAGCGGCGCATTCAATGCCACAGCCAGACGGCGAATCGGCGACTGCAGCAACATCAGGAGCCTGACCACCAATTCCTCGCGCGACGGCAGGTCGGCGATCTTTTCGGCTTCGACTCCCTCCAGGATCTGGCCCTCGAGCAGCGCTTGTTCAAAGCTCAACTCAGGGTGTTTCTTGATGAAGGTCTTGAGAACCTTGGCCAGTGCCACGCCATCACCTGCGGTGTAGGCCAGAACCTTGGGGCCGACCAGGTACGGCGCGATTGCCTCCTTGTCGGTCCCCTGGATCGCCAACCGGGCAACTGAGTTCTTGACCACCTTGTAGGTGGCATCGGTGTTCCGGACCTCCGACCGCAGGACGTTGACATCGTTGACCTTGAGGCCCCGATTTTCGAGGAGGAACATCGTCTTCACGTCCGCCAGGTTGTCGCGAAGTATCTGCGACTGTGCGAGTTTTTGCTCTTTGGTGAGCATGTTCCTCCTCCTACTTCATTTCAAGGCTGACCAGATCGACCTGGACGCCCGGCCCCATGGTGGAACACATGTAAATGGTGTGAACGTACTTGCCCTTGGCCGTCGAAGGCTTGGCCTTCTGGACTGCGTCGATGAAGCTGCGGGTGTTCTCCACCAGATTTTCGTGGGTGAAGCTGACCTTGCCCACCGGCGCGTGGATGATGGCCGTCTTGTCGACCCGGAATTCAACCTTACCGGCCTTGATATCGGCCACTGCCGCGCCGACCGCGGCGGTCACCGTGCCCGATTTCGGGTTCGGCATCAGGCCGCGCGGACCGAGAACCCGTCCTACCTTGGAAAGGTTCCGCATCATGTCCGGCGTCGCGACGATGGCGTCGATGTCGAGCCATCCACCCTGGATCTTCTCGACCGCCTCGTCTCCGCTCATCACGATGTCGGCGCCAGCCTCTTCCGCCTCTTTCTGGGCCGCGCCTTCACAGACCACCAACACCCGCAAGCTCTTGCCGGTGCCGTGCGGAAGGACGACCGTGCCCCGCACCATCTGGTCGGCGTGGCGGGGGTTCACGCCGAGGCGCATGGCGACCTCGACGGTCTCATCAAACCCGGCGTAGGCGGATTTCTGAACCAGACCGACCGCTTCCTCGAGAGGATAGGGCCGGCGCTCGATCTTGCCAGCCGCTTCACGATACTTCTTGCCTTTATGTGCCATCGAACACCCCCTCAGCCTGTGACCTCGATACCCATCGATCGCGCGGTACCGAGAATCGTGTTGACCGCGGAAGCGAGCGAATCCGCGTTGAGGTCAGGCATCTTGGTCTTGGCGATCTCTTCCACCTGGTTCATCGACAGTGTTCCGACCTTGTTGCGGTTCGGTTCGCCCGAACCCTTCTCGAGTCCTGCAGCTTTGCGCAACAGGAATGAGGCCGGTGGGGTCTTGGTGATGAACGAGTAGGTTCGATCGGCGTAGACCGTAATGACGACCGGAATGATAATGCCCTGGTCCTTCTGGGTACGGGCGTTGAACGCCTTGCAGAAGTCCATGATGTTCAGACCGTGTTGCCCCAGCGCCGGACCCACAGGCGGGGCCGGTGTGGCCTGCCCGCCCGACAACTGAAGCTTGATCTCTCCAATGACTTTCTTGGCCATCGCTTCTCCTAAACGAGTTTCTGCACTTGGCGAAACTCCATCTCGACCGGGGTCTCGCGACCGAAGATCGTGACCATCACCTTGAGCGTCGAACGATCGAGGTTGACCTCCTCAACGACGCCGTTGAACGAGGCAAATGGTCCGTCCGTGATTCGAATGCGCTCACCCTTCTCGTACATTTCCGTCGGTCGCGGCTTCTCCTGGGTCGCCACCGCCTGGTGCAGGATCTGGTTGACCTCTTCCTCGGTCAACGGCGTGGGCTTCTTGCCCGCACCGACAAACCCGGTGACCTTCGGCGTGTTACGAACCAGATGCCAGGCGTCGTCGGTCATTTCCATTTCGACCAGAACGTAACCTGGGAAGAACTTCCGCCGGATTTCTCGTTTCTTGCCGTTCTTGACCTCGACCACCGTCTCGGTCGGAACCTCGATCTCGCCGAAAAACTCCTCCATCCCGAGCGCTTCGACGCGCTGGCCCAGAGTCTTCTTCACGCGATCCTCGAACCCCGAGTACGTGTGGATGATGTACCACTGTTTGGCCATGAACTGCAGCTCCTACGAGAAGACCTTGAAAATGTCGAAGAGCTCATTCCTCAACACCAGAAAAACCAGATCACAGAGGTACAGGTAGATGCCGAAGATGAAAGAGGCAATCACCACCACCGTCGTCGTGTTGATGACCTCCTGCCGCGACGGCCAGGTGACCTTTTTGGTCTCCACCACGACCTCGGAGAGAAAGGTTTTGAGACGCGTCCACCATTGCATGTCGTCGACTCCAGTCGAACGATTTTGGCAGGCCAGGAGGGACTCGAACCCCCAACAACCGGTTTTGGAGACCGGGACTCTACCGATTGAGCTACTGGCCTACGCGGATGAATCGAACGCATTCCACCCAAGAGGAGACGTTCGCAGGGCGTCTCAGGTCGGGATGAATGCTACCGCGAGGCAACAAAACCTACTCCAGGATGTCCGTAATGGAACCGGCACCGACAGTGCGACCACCCTCTCGGATGGCGAAGCGCAGGCCCTTCTCCATCGCGATCGGCTGAATCAGCTCCACTTCCAGGTTCGTGTTGTCTCCCGGAATCACCATCTCGACGCCCTCGTCCAGGTTCACCGATCCTGTGATGTCCGTCGTCCGGAAGAAGAACTGCGGCCGGTAGCCGCGGAAGAACGGCGTGTGCCGTCCTCCCTCTTCCTTCGTCAACACGTACACCTCGGCGCGAAACTTGTTGTGCGGCGTGATCGAACCGGGCTTCGCCACCACCTGCCCGCGCTCCACGTCCTTCCGCTCCGTGCCCCGCACCAGCAGCCCGACGTTGTCTCCCGCCTCACCGCTGTCCAGCAGCTTGCGGAACATCTCCACGCCCGTCACCACCTTCTTCATCGTCGGCCGGATGCCCACGATCTCCATCTCCTCGCCGACCTTCACCTTGCCGCGCTCGATCCGGCCAGTCACCACCGTGCCCCGGCCTGAAATCGTGAACACGTCCTCGATCGGCATCAGAAACGGCTTGTCGATGTCGCGCTCCGGCTGCGGAATGTAGGTGTCCATCGCCGACAGCAGCTCCCAGATCGACTTGCATTCCGCCGAGTCCGCATCGTCGCTCTCGCCGGCCTTCAACGCCGATCCGCGAATCACCGGTATGTCGTCACCAGGGAAGTCGTACGCCGACAGCAGCTCGCGCACCTCGAGCTCCACCAGGTCCAACAGCTCCTCGTCGTCCACCATGTCCACTTTGTTCATGTACACGATGATGAACGGCACCCCCACCTGACGCGCCAGCAGGATGTGCTCCCGCGTCTGCGGCATCGGTCCGTCCGCTGCCGACACCACCAGCACCGCGCCGTCCATCTGCGCCGCACCCGTGATCATGTTCTTCACGTAGTCGGCGTGCCCAGGACAGTCAACGTGCGCATAGTGCCGCGCTTCGGACTGATACTCCACGTGCGCCGTGTTGATCGTGATCCCCCGCGCCTTCTCTTCCGGCGCCTTGTCGATCTGATCAAACGGCGTGTAGGCGGCTAGCCCCTTCGCTGCCAGTGTCTTCGTGATCGCCGCCGTCAACGTCGTCTTCCCATGGTCCACGTGACCGATGGTCCCGATGTTTACGTGCGGCTTCGTCCGCTCGAACTTCTGCTTGGCCATTCCTGCCTCCCTCTTGTATTTTCGGGCTTCCAGGGCTCGCGAGGTGACGTGCCCGCCCGGTTGTCGATCGTGTCGATGGAGCCCACGACCAGGGTTGAACTGGTGACCCCGTCCTTACCAAGGACGTGCTCTACCACTGAGCTACGTGGGCTGATCTCCCTGTGTTCTGGAGCGGGAGACGGGACTCGAACCCGCGACCAACGGCTTGGAAGGCCGAGACTCTACCACTGAGTTACTCCCGCGACGATCGGTTTCTGCGCCAACGACAATGGTGCAGGCGGATGGGTTCGAACCACCGTAGGCATAACGCCGGCAGATTTACAGTCTGCTGCCTTTAACCACTCGGCCACGCCTGCCTCCGAACTCGTACTCGCCAATGGAGCTGGCGATGGGAATCGAACCCGCAACCTGCTGATTACAAATCAGCTGCTCTACCGTTGAGCTACGCCAGCTGCCGCGCGACTCCCGTATCCCGTAAAAATTGCAAAGAACACACCTCTGCCTCAGGGCAGTGGGTGAGGGACGATAACACAGGATACTGCTCTCCGCAAGGGCTTTCTAGCAATTTTCCTGCCGGAAATGCGGCCTTGCCCGCCACCTGATACCGGATTCGTCGGAAACCCCTGCAAGATCCGGGATCCAGCGTCCACACACCGCCAACAAACATCTAAGAGCGGCCGGTTTCGCGGGAAAGCTCCCACAGCAGAATCCCGGCGGAGACTGAGAGATTGAGCGACTCGACCCCGGCAGCCATGGGGATGGCGACGAACTCGTCGACCTGGGACCTCGTCTTGGCGCGGAGGCCGCGACCCTCAGCGCCAAGGCACAGGACCCACCGTTGGATCGTACCGACCTCCGAAAGGACCGTGCCGGCGGCGTCGGCGCCGAAGACCCAATAGCCATTTTCACGCAGACGGGCCAGGGCATCCGCGGCCACCTTCTCCCGAACCACCGGAATCCGCCCGAGAAGACCGGCCGCGGCCTTGGCGACGGCGCCCCCGAGGGGCGGCGCCGACGGACCGGCAATGACCAACGCATCGATCGCAAGGGCCGCCGCGGTGCGGATGACGGCCCCGAGATTATGAGGGTCGTCGACGTCGTCGAGGAGCACGATTCGCCCCGGACCGTCGCCCCCGGCCATCACGTCGTCGAGATCCACAAAGGCCACCGGCGCTGAACGCACGGCGCAACCATTGTGGACAACACCATCGGAAATGCCATCGAGGCGCGCCCTCGGCACAACGTCGAAACGAACGCCGCGCCGTCGCGCGGCAGCGATGATCTTCTTCGCCCGCTGATCGCGACGGTCCTGCTGCAACCACAAAGCATCCACGGGTTGATTGCCTTCGAGCACCGCGAGCACCGCGTGGAAACCAACCGTCCAAAGACCTTCACTCATCGTCATCCACTCCCTCCATCAACACCACGGCGAGAGCTCCCAGCCCCTCTCCCCGACCCAAAAAGCCGAGTCCGTCACTGGTGGTCGCTTTGACGGAGACGTCCGCCAAGTCCACCCCGAGAATGGTCGCCAGAGACGAGCGCAGAGCCGACCGGTGGGGAGCGATGCGCGGCCGCTCACCGAGAATTGTCAGGTCGCAGTTGATCAACTTGAAACCGTCTGCCGCAGCTTGCTCGAGCGCACCGGCGACAAACACCGACGACGCAGCGCCTTGCCACTGGGCGGCACCCGCAGGGAAAAGTTCGCCGATGTCCCCCCGGGCCACCGCCCCGAGAATGGCGTCGGCCACCGCGTGCAACCCCACGTCTGCATCCGAGTGCCCATCGAGGCCCGGTGCGCCTTCAATGTGGTGACCGCACAGGATCAGCGGTCGTCCGTCGCGAAACCTGTGGACATCGATGCCCTGGCCGATCCGCACCCGGGTCATCGGGCGACTCCCGCCAGGGCTCGGATGACCGCGAGGTCCGCCTCCGTCGTGACCTTCGGGTTCGGGTAGCGCGCGCCAATGCTGAGAACCTTCATTCCCACCGATTCGAGCAGGGCCGACTCGTCCGTCCACTCGCCGCCGCTGCCGGCTGTTCGCCAGGCGGTCTCCAGGGAGGCGACTCGAAAGACCTGGGGAGTGAGCGCAAAACGCAGTTTTTCGCGGTCCACGGTTTCGGCCACCAGGCCGTTCGGGTCGATCCGTTTGATGGTATCGGAGGCTCTTGCCGTCAAGATGGCGCCGTCCGCTTCGCCACGCCCGCCCACGACACTTTGAACGTCCCGGGGATCCACCAACGGTCTGGCGGCATCGTGAATCGCCACCACCTCAGCCCCGAGTTCCATGGCAGCCTTCACACCGGCGCGGACTGAATCCTGCCGCCGTGCCCCACCGCCGATGAATCGAGCCTGCGGAAAATCGGGTGCGAGCCGGTCGCGCCACACCTCGAGGTTTTCCGGCGCGACCACCACGATCAGATCCGCCGTTGGGATCGCCGCCGCCAAAGCGCCGAGGGCTGACGCGAAAACGGTTCGATCTCCGAGCGATTGCGCCAGCTTGTCGCCGCCAAAGCGGGAACCGTGACCTGCGCCGACGCACACGAAGCACAATTTTGAGTTTTGAGTTTTGAGTTTTGAGTTTTTAGTTTTTAGTTTTGAGTTCACGGTGCGAGGGCTCTGAGGTAAACCTTCATCCGACCGGTTGGGTGGATGGGAACTCATAACTCATAACTCAAAACTAAACACTCAACACTCGGCGGCAGCCGTCAGACCTCGAGGATCTCGGTCTCCTTCTTTTTGAGAATCGAATTGATCTTTTCGATATAGGTGTCAGTCAGCTTCTGCACCTGTTCCTGACCGTCGCGCATATCGTCCTCGGAGATCTCCTTTTTCTTCTCCATCCGTTTGAAGTGATCGTTGCCATCGCGTCGGATCTGACGGATCGTGTTTCGGGACCCTTCAGCTATCTCGTGGGCGACTTTGACGAGCGCCTTGCGACGGTCCTCGGTGAGGGCCGGAATGTTGAGCCGAATGACCCGACCGTCGTTGTTCGGCGTGAGACCGAGGTTGGAACGCAGAATCGCTTTTTCCACCTCCGCCAGAACCTTCGGCTCCCACGGCGCGATGGTGATGGTCGTCGGATCCGGAACCGACAGGGTGGCAACCTGATTGATAGGAGTGAGGACGCCGTAGTAGTCGACTTGAATCCCGTCCACCACCGCCAACGAGGCGCGGCCTGTGCGGAGTTTCGCCAATTCGTGTTGGTACGCCTCGACGGCGCCGGCCATGCGTCTTTCAGTTTCCGTCAGAACTTCGTTCATGCCACCTCCCCAGGTCCGATCCAGGACCCCACATTCTCGCCCAGGACAACCTGCCTCATGATACCCGACGTCCGGATATTGAAGATCTGGATTGGGATCTGGCTTTCCATGCACAATGAAATTGCAGCCGCGTCCATCACCCGGAGACCACGCTGCAGGACCTCGCTGTAACCGAGTCGGGGAATCAACCGGGCGTCGGGGTTGGTGACGGGATCCGAGGTGTAGACACCGTCGACCTTGGTGGCCTTCATGAGGATCTCGGCGTCGATCTCGTTGGCCCGCAGGGCAGCCGCCGAATCGGTAGTGAAGAAGGGGTTGCCGGTACCACCCGCGAAGAGCACAACCCTGCCCTTCTCGAGGTGGCGGATGGCGCGCCTGCGGATAAAGGGCTCGGCGACCTTGTTCATCTCGATCGCGGTCTGCACGCGGGTCGGCACCCCCGTCTGCTCGATCGCCGACGACAGGGCGAGCGCGTTGATCACCGTCGCCAACATCCCCATGGAGTCGCCGGTGATGCGGTCGATGCCCTGCTCGTGGGCAGACACGCCGCGGATGATATTGCCGCCGCCGACCACAACCGCGATCTGCACCTCGAGAGCCGCAACATCGGCGATCTCTCCGGCTATGGTCCGCACCACCGCGGGCTCGATACCGAATGATTGAGAACCCATCAGGGCCTCGCCCGAGAGTTTGATCATCACCCGTCGATAACGCGGCTGCGCGGCACTCATCAGCTACTCGCCTGTGCCCTCACCGAGTTTGTAGCGCACAAACCGGACGACGGTCGCATCCTTGCCGGAGCTTGCCTTGAGGTACTCGCCGACGGACATGCTGGAGTCCTTGGCAAAGGGCTGCTCGAGCAGCACCTCGGAGACAAAGAACTTCTCCATTTTGCCGTCGACGATCTTCTTGGCGATCTCCTCGGGCTTGCCCTGTTCCATGGCCTGCTTGAGGGCGATTTCGCGCTCGGTCGCGAGCAGTTTTTCGGTGACCTCGGATCGGTTCACATAACGCGGCCCGGCGGCCGCAACGTGCAGTGCGACGTCATGCAGCGCTTGGGACGAGGCACCGCCGGCGCCTTCAACGACGACACCGATCTTGCCCCCCATATGAATGTAGGACCCGAGGCTGTCGCCAGGTGCCGCCTCGATCAGCGCCAACTGGTTGAGGACAATGTTCTCGCCGATCACCGCTACCTTGAGCGACACCGTCTGTTCGACGGTGTGGTCCGGGTCGCCGGCGAAGGGCTGTGCCTTGAGCTCTGCGACTGACTTCGCGCCGGACGCGAGGATCTGGGCGGCCAACGCGCCGCCGAACTCGCGAAAATCACCGAGCTTCGACACCGGCTCGGTTTCGCAGTTGAGTTCCAGGATGGCCATTTTCTTGTCGTCGCCGACGATCGTGATCATGCCATCATTCGCTGCGCGCCCGGCCTTTTTCGCGGCGGCCGCGAGGCCCTTGGTGCGCAGAAACTTGATGGCCTCGTCCATATCACCGCCGGTCTCGGTGAGGGCCTTCTTGCAGTCCATCATGCCGGCGCCGGTGCGGTCCCTGAGCTCTTTGACTGCTTGTGCTGTGATTGTCATGTCGCCACCCCTCTATCCCGGCAAGATGCCCGGGCTAAAATTCAGGGCCAGGCGCGCTGTGCTCCTGGCCCTGTGACTCATCATCGTAAATCCGACTCAGCCTTTGGTCGGGGCCACCTCGTCCTCGGGCTCGCCATCGACATCGGCGACTTCTTCGATCGATGTCTCGGTGGCCTGCAGCTCCAATTCGGCGTCGGCCCCCTCCACCTCTTCGGCGATAATCTCGCCCTCTTCGTCGGCGTCTACCGCCATCAGCTCGTCGGGCAGGATCAGGGTCGCTGCCATCTCGATATCACCGTCCAGGTCTTTCTCAGCCGATACAGCTTTGCCCTCCTCACCGACAAATCGTTCATCGGCAAGGTTGAGGCCTTCGAGAACGTTATCGGCGATACGCGACGTGAACAGGCGGATCGCCCGAATCGCGTCGTCATTACCGGGGATCGGAAAGTCGACTTCTTCGGGATCGCTGTTGGTGTCGACCACGGCCACCACCGGTATACCGAGGCGGTTGGCCTCTTTGATGGCGATGTGCTCGTGCACGGTGTCGACGACAAAGAGGGCGTCCGGGAGATTTTCCATATCCTTGATGCCGGCAAAGGCACGGTCCATCTTGCGGCGTTGGCGCTCGAGACGGATGACCTCTTTCTTGGTGAGGTGCGACTCCTCGTTGCTGAGAGTCTTTTCGATCTCCTTGAACTTCTGGATCGACTTGCGGATGGTCTTGAAGTTGGTCATGGTGCCACCGAGCCACCGGTGGTTCATGAAGAACATACCGCAGCGCTCGGCCTCCTCGCGGATCGCGTCCTGCGCCTGACGTTTGGTACCCACAAACAGCACATTGCGGCCTTGGGTCGCGAGATCGCGAATGAACTCCGCCGCATCCTCGAAATGGTGCAGGGTCTTTTGCAGGTCGACGATATGGATCCCGTTGCGCTTGCCGAAGATGTACGGCTTCATCTTCGGGTTCCACCGCCGTGTCTGATGCCCGAAGTGAACTCCGGCTTCGAGCAATTCCTTCATCTGGATGTTTGCCACGAATCTCTCCCTTACCGTTTCGAGAACTGGAAGCGCTTGCGGGCCTTGGGCTGCCCGTACTTCTTGCGCTCGACTTCGCGCGCATCGCGCGTCAGGAAACCGACGGACTTCAGCCGCGGGCGCAACTCGGCGTTGTACTCGAGCAGCGCGCGGGAAATACCGTGGCGGATCGCTCCCGCCTGACCGGAAGGTCCGCCACCCTCGACGTTGATGAGGATGTCGAACTTGTCGGCGGTCTCGGTCACCAACAAAGGCTGCCGGATGACCATCTTGAGCACCCGGTTCGGGAAGTACTCGTCGAACTCACGATGATTGACCACTATCTTGCCGTTTCCCGGCCGGAGGTACACGCGAGCGACTGACGTCTTGCGCCGCCCGGTGCCGTAATACTGGATCTCAGACACGAACTCCCCCTCTCAGATCACAGGGCATGTAATTTTGGTTGTTGCGCCTCGTGCGGATGCTCGGGGCCGCCATAGACCTTGAGCTTGCGCAACAACTTGCGGCCAAGCCGGTTTTTGGGCAGCATGCCCCACACCGCGGCTTGGATAATGCGCTCCGGGTACTTCGCCATGCGTTCGCGGGCGGTCTCAGTCTTCATCGAGCCCGGGCGCCCGGTATGACGATAGTAAACCTTGTCGTCCAGCTTGTTTCCTGTCAGCTTGACCCGATCCGCGTTGACGACCACCACGAAGTCACCGGTGTCGAGGTGGGGTGTGAAGCTGGGTTTGTGCTTGCCGCGCAGCAGACGTGCCGCTTCGGTGGCGAGCCGTCCCAGCACCTGGTCCGATGCGTCCAGGACCACCCAGTCGCGCGTAATCTCATCCTCTTTCGGCATATAACTTCGCATGATTTCCAATCCTCACGTACCAGTTCGCAATCCCTGTGGGCACAGGGGAACAAGACTCTACCCAAGCAAACTCCGCCTGTCAAGGCGTTTCAGGGCGGATTTCGCCGAGTTAGACGCTGCTTCCTGCGGGCAATCGAGCGGGGCCCCGCCCCGGCAGATCCTCGAGCCGGCCCGGGCCGAACCACACGTGCAGGGACCGGAGAGTGGTCTGGACCGTCACGACGTTGAGCTCGAGCTGGCTCGGCAACCAACGGCGGAGGTCGATCACCACGATTCCGTCACCAGAAAAAACCCTCAGGATCGGGCTGTCGAGCGCCTGCAAGGCGAACTCGACCGCCGCCCTCGGGACTGGAATCCCACCGAGGGCGCGCAGCCGCCGCATTCTGAACCCGATGTGGCGGTGGTGCAGCCTGATTTCCGCGAGCTCGAGACCGACCCGGGCGGCCACACCCTTCCAGAGGACCGTTATCTCCGCTTCGAGGGCGTCGCCCGCACCTTTCAGACCGAGGTCTCGCAGCCGTTCGCTGCCCGCCAACACCCGGTTAAGGTGGCGCTCGGTGAACTCGAGGTCCACCACCAGGTGGAGCCCGTCCCAACGGGCAAGGGGCGTCAGAGGCAGTGGATCGGTCACGGGCAAGAGTATAGACCCGACGATTTCGGATTTCGGATTTCGGATTTCGGATTTCCCGCCCAATACCTCGCCGCGCAGGTACGTTCGAGTCGTCGGGCGGGGTGTGGGCCACATACGTTGGGGGCATCGGGGCGGGGACAGGATACGGGTGCGGAAGATGGGATAAACTCTGCCCTACAATGAATGACACCGCACACCTTTTGAGCATCATCGACCGTTTCGCCGGCGCCAGGATCGTCCTGTACGGCGATCTGGTGCTCGACCGGTTCATCCTCGGGACTCCCAAACGGATCTCCCGCGAGGCGCCGGTCATCATCCTGCGCTTCGAAGATCAGCGCGATGTGCCGGGAGGCGGCGCCAACGCCCTCGCCAATATCGCCGCTCTCGGCGCCCGCGTCTCGGTCGTGGCCGCCCTCGGCGACGACGAACCGGGCGCGGCTCTACGGGCGGCGCTGGATCGACTCGGGATCTCCACCGAAGGCATCGTCACGATCCCCGGCTATCGCACGCCGACCAAGGTCCGCCTCCTCGGCGGCGGCCCGTCGTCGCTGAAACACCAGGTGGCCCGCTACGACATCGAGGACCGCCTCGACCCCAGCGGAGCCTGGCGTGAGGAGATCGCCCGCGGCCTCGCCCGGGAGTTCGATCGCGCGGACGCGATCGCAGTTTCGGACTATGGTTACGGTTGCGTGATCCCCGAGACCCTCCGACTGATCACCGGAGAGAAACCCGCGAACTGGACCTGCCTCGACTCGAGGCACCGAATCGGCACCTTCCGGGGAGTGGCGGCAGCGACCCCGAATCTCGAAGAGCTCGAGTCATTTTGCGGGCGGCGGCTGGCCGGGGACGGCGCTGTCGCGGCAGGGGCTGAGGAACTTCGAACGAAGCTCGGCGCCCGCTTTGTCCTGGCCACCCGTGGCAACCAGGGCATGACCCTGGTCGAAGCCGACCGGGAAGCCCGCCACATCCCGGTTTTCGGGACCGACCAGGTCGCCGATGTCACCGGCGCCGGCGACACCGTTCTCGCAGTCCTGGCCGTGGCACTGGCTTCTGGGGCCGAACCGTTCGACGCCGCCAGGCTTGCCAACATCGCCGCCGGGTTGGTGGTCATGAAGCTCGGCACGGCCACCGTTTCGGCCGTCGAGCTGCGGACCGCGGTGGCAGTGGACGGAGGCTCGAGTGACGGCGCCTGAGGCCAAACTGAGGACTCTGGACGAACTGGCCGTTGAGTGCACATCGTGGCGTAATCGCGGGCTCCAGGTGGTCCTCGTCAACGGCGCCTTCGACGTGCTCCACGTCGGCCACCTCCGCTACCTCGCAGCGGCACGCGCTCTCGGAGATCGCCTGGTGGCGGCAGTCAACTCAGACCTCTCAGTGCGGTTGAGCAAATCTGAACTGCGGCCGATCATCCCCGAGAGCGAGCGGGTGGAGATCCTCTCCCACCTGTGGATGATCGACCGTATTTGTCTCTTCGACAGCCTCACCGTCGCACCGGTCCTCGAACGACTCCGGCCCTCGATCCACGCGAAGGGCACTGACTACACCGTCGACACCGTCCCCGAGCGGGAGGTGGTAGCCGCGTACGGCGGGCGAACTGCAATCTGCGGTGACCCCAAGGACCACGCGACCACGGATCTGATTGGGGTTATTGTCGAGAGATTTGGTCACACCCCGTGAGCGAAAGGTCCCGCGGGAGCCGACTTTCCAGGCGTGATTCCCGGGAGGCGCCACCCTTGACATTGTTGGCCCGAGACATCCTCCCGAAGTCGGGAGAACGAGCGTCCGACAATGTCAAAAATGGCACCTCCGCCGCACACGGACCCGCCCGCACTGAAAGCGAAGACGCCCCTCTTCGGTGGGGGGGTGGGTGGGAAATCCGAAATCCGAAATCCGAAATCCGAAATCCGAATTGGGTGGGCGGGCGGTCGTGAGGGTCATTCTCGTTCGTCTTTCGGCACTCGGCGACATCGTTCACACGTGGCCGTTGGCGGTCGCCCTTCGCCAGGCCGATCCTCGGATGCACCTGAGCTGGATCGTGGAAGAGCCATTCCAGCCGTTGGTCGCCGGTCATCCGTCGCTGGACGCCGTTTTCACCACCCGCACGAGGGCGTGGCGACGACGCCCGTTGGCGGCATCGACGCGCGCGGAGATCGCGGTTCTGAAAGCCCGGTTGCACGAACTGCAACCGGAGTTGGTGATCGATGCACAGGGTCTCCTCAAGTCCGCCATCGTCAGCCGCTGGGCCGGCGCGCAGCGAACGGTGGGTCTCGCCCGCCCCTGGCGCCGGGAGCGACTGGCCGGGTTCACCTACACCGAGACCGTTCGCGGGGCTCCGAGCGGCACCCACGTGGCTGCCACCAATCTCGAGCTGGTCCGTGCGGTCGGGGGTGATCCACCGGCACTGACTCCACCCGACGGCTCGTGGCTGTTGGGAAGGGCACGAGCGCTTGAAACCGCCGACGTCTCACCGAAACACCCCTACGCTGTCGTTCTGCCCGGCGCCGGCGGGGCCCACAAGGTCCTTGCCGAAACCACACTCGCTGCGGTCAGCCGCGAACTCGCCGGTTCAGGACTCGAGGTCGTGGTGGCCTGGGGTCCCGGCGAGATCGACCGTGCCCGCAGGGTGGCAGAGGGCGCCGGCGTCCGGCTGGCTCCGCCCACGACTATTCTCGAGCTGTCCGTCCTCCTCGGCGGCGCTGCCCTGGTGATCGGAGGCGACACCGGCCCCGTCCACCTGGCGGCCAGTTTCTCGGTTCCGACGGTGGCGGTGTATCTTGCCAGCGACTGGCGCCGCAACGGGCCGTTGGGAGCGAAGACGGCCGTCGTCGCCGCCGCCCAGGAGGTCACCGGCGCACCCGTCGGCTCGGCTCGCGCCCGCCCCGCCCATCAGGTCGGCAGTGCCGAAATCGTCGAAACAGCGCGGCATCTGCTCGACGCCTCGACGTGACGATCGATGGCGGTTCGGCGACGATTTGGCAGTCCTTTTGTTACGATAGTAACGGTGCGCAATTGAGGCCGAAGATTTCGTCGATTTCTGCTTCGCTCCTGGTGCTACAATTTTAATTGAAAACGTCTGTGGAATTGGACGGCTTGTATGGCTCTGAAAATCGGTGAACTTCTCATCAAGGCCAAGCTGATCAATGAGCATCAGCTGGCAAAGGCCCTCGAAGAGCAGAGAGCCAGCGGAGGCCGACTTGGTGAGCATTTGGTGACCCTCGGGTACGTGACCGAGGAGGACATCCTCGACTGTCTTTCGCAGCAATTCGGCGTGCCGTCAATCAACCTGAAACATTTCGACATCGACGAAGCCATCATTCGCTTGATTCCCGCCGACGTCGCGCGAAAGTACCAGTTCATTCCCGTGTCAAAGACCGGCGCCACCCTGACCGTCGCCATGACCGACCCATCCAACGTCTTCGCGATGGATGACATCACCTTCATCACCGGGTATCGGGTAGAACCGGTGGTTGCATCGGAAGAGGCGCTGCGCGAAGCCATCGACAAGTACTACGGTACGAGCCACTCCATCGAGTTGAAAAGGGTGATGGACGATTTGTCGACGGTGGACGAGGCGTCACTGGAACTCCTCGAGGAGGAGGAGGACCTCGACGTCCATGACCTCGAGGCGAGTTCTGAAGAGGCCCCGGTGGTCCGCCTGGTGAACCTGATCTTGACCGACGCGCTCAAACGGGCCGCGTCGGACATCCACATCGAACCGTACGAGAAGACCTTTCGCGTCCGCTTCCGCATCGACGGCATCCTGTACGAGATCATGAACCCGCCCCTGAAACTCAAGGACGCCATCTCCTCGCGCATCAAGATTCTCGCCAAGCTCGACATCGCCGAAAAGCGGCTCCCACAAGACGGCCGCATCAAGCTCAAGATGAAGTTTCAGGGCAAGGTCAAGGAGCTCGATTTCCGCGTCTCGACGCTGCCGACGCTGCACGGTGAGAAGATCGTCATGCGGCTGCTCGACAAAGATCAGCTCATGCTCGACATGACCAAGCTCGGCTTCGAAAAATCGAGCCTCAAGAACTTCGAAGAAGCCATTTTCCAACCGTACGGCATGGTGCTGGTGACCGGGCCGACGGGCTCTGGCAAGACCAACACGCTGTATTCCGCCATCTCCCGGATCAACACGTCGGAAGTCAACATCATGACCGCCGAGGACCCGGTCGAGTTCCAGATGGTGGGCGTCAACCAGGTGCAGATGAAGGAGTCCATCGGACTCAACTTCGCCGCCGCCCTGCGATCGTTCCTCCGCCAGGACCCGAATATCGTCCTCGTCGGCGAGATCCGGGATTTCGAAACCGCCGAGATCGCGATCAAGGCGGCGCTGACCGGCCACCTCGTCCTCTCCACCCTGCACACCAACGACGCACCTTCGTCCATCAACCGGTTGATGAACATGGGCATCGAGCCGTTTCTCGTGGCCACCTCGGTCAATCTGGTCGTCGCCCAGCGCCTGGTGCGAAAAATCTGCGAAAAGTGCAAACAGCCCGAGGACGTGCCCGTGCAGGCGCTTTTGAACGTCGGATTCTCCGAGGCCGAGGCGCCCAACATCGAGATCTACCGCGGACGTGGGTGCGATGAGTGCAATCAGCGTGGCTACAGAGGCCGTATCGGGATTTACGAGGTCATGGTGGTCGGCGAGGACATCCGAGAGCTCATCCTCTCGGGCGCTTCCGCCGTCGAGCTGCGTCGCAAGTCGATCGAGGAAGGTATGATCAGTTTGAGGCAATCAGGACTCCAGAAGATTCGCGACGGCATCACCACCATCGAAGAGGTGGTCCGCGAATCGGTCCTGTAGTCGAGGGGAAGGGCTCATGACCGTCAGTCTGCATCAGCTGCTCAAGACCATGGTCGAGAAGGGCGGAACCGACCTTCACATCACGACCAACTCGCCACCGCTCATCCGGGTGGACGGGATCCTGGTCACCCTGTCTCACCCGCCGATGACGGCCGTGGACACCAAGAAGCTTGCCTACTCTGTGCTCACCGACGCCCAGAAGCATCGATTCGAGGAAACTCTCGAGCTCGACATCTCATTCGGTGTCAAGGGGCTCGCCAGGTTCCGCGCGAACATCTACATGCAGCGCGGCGCGGTGGCCGGGGCGTTTCGGCGGATCCCGTACGAGATCCTCGGCTTCAGCGAATTGGGGCTGCCGGCGTCGGTGGAATCGCTGTGCAACAAACCGCGCGGACTGGTGCTGGTGACCGGCCCGACGGGTTCCGGCAAGTCGACCACGCTGGCGGCGATGATCGACAAAATCAACCGCGAAAAGGCCCTCCACATTCTGACCATCGAGGACCCCGTGGAGTATCTGCACTCGCACAAGAAGTGCATGGTCAACCAGCGCGAGCTGCACGCGGACACCCACAGCTTTCCGGCTGCCCTGCGGTCGGTCCTGCGCGAGGACCCCGACGTGGTGCTCATCGGTGAGATGCGGGACCTCGAGACCATCGAGTCGGCGCTGCGTATTGCCGAAACCGGCCACCTCACATTTGCCACCCTGCACACGAACTCGGCGCCTCAGACCATCAACCGTATCGTCGATGTCTTTCCCGAACACCAGCAGTCGCAGGTCCGCGCCCAGCTGAGCTTCGTGCTCGAGGGCATCATCTGCCAGTCGTTGTTGCGGCGCGCTTCCGGCAAGGGTCGTGCATTGTGCTGCGAAATCCTGATCCCGAGCGCCGCCATCCGCAACCTGATCCGCGAGGACAAGATCCACCAGGTCTACTCGATGATGCAGGCCGGCCAGGTCAAGCACGGCATGCAGACCTTCAACCAGGGTCTCGCCACCCTCTATCACCGACGCATGATCTCTCTGCAAACGGCCCTGGCCTACAGTTCCCATCCGGACGAGTTGCAGGACATGATCAATCGGGGCGTCGGGAGCGCTGCCCGCCAACCCTGAGGCCCACCGAGCAGGAAGGAGCTGAGATGCCCAGTTTCGAATGGAAGGGTCGTGACAGGAACGGCGCCACCCAGACGGGTGTCCTCATCGGCGACAGCAAAGACGCGGTCATCGCCGCTCTCCGCCGCCAGCAGATCGTCGTCACCACGGTCAAGGAAAAGGGCAAAGAGATCGCCCTGCCCAAGTTCGGCGGCGGCATCAAATCCAAGGACATCGCGGTCTTCACCCGTCAGTTCTCGGTGATGATCGACGCCGGCCTGCCGCTCGTGCAGTGCCTCGACATTCTCGGCCAGCAGCAGGCCAACAAGTCCTTCCAGAAGGTCATCCTCCAGATCCGGCAGGATGTGGAGGGCGGGTCGTCGCTCGCCGAGGCGATGCGCAAACACCCCCAGGCCTTTGACGATCTGTACGTCAATATGGTCGCCGCCGGCGAGGCTGGCGGTATTCTCGACACCATTCTCCAGCGCCTGGCGACCTACATCGAAAAAACCGTCAAACTGAAGTCTCAGGTCAAGTCCGCGTTGGTCTACCCCGCGTCGGTTATTACCATCGCCGTCATTGTCGTCTACGTCATCCTGTGGAAGGTCATCCCGGTCTTTGCCACCCTGTTTGAAGGCCTCGGAGGGCAGCTACCCTTCCTGACCCAGGTGGTCGTCAACATGTCGCGCTTCATCGGCAACTTCTGGTGGCTGATATTCATCATGGTGTTCGGCAGTATTTTCGGCATCAGACAGTACTACCAGACCGACGCCGGACGTTATCAGATCGACAAGATCATGCTCAAGACGCCGGTCTTGGGGCTGCTCTTGAGAAAGATCGCCGTCGCCCGTTTCTGCCGTACGCTCGGCACCCTGCTGAGCTCCGGTGTGGCCATTCTCGAGTCTCTCGACATCACCGCCCGCACGGCGGGCAACGCGGTCATCGAGGAAGCCATCCTGCGCGTCCGCAAGGAAGTCGAAGAGGGCAAGACCATCGCAGAACCTCTGACCCGATCCGAGCAGTTTCCGCCGATGGTCTGTCAGATGATCAACGTCGGCGAGCAAACCGGCGCCATGGACACCATGCTGTCAAAAATCGCTGACTTCTACGAGGACGAGGTGGACGCGGCGGTCGAGGGCATGATGTCGCTCATCGAACCCGTGATCATCGCCTTTCTCGGTGTCGTTATCGGCACGATCGTGGTCGCCATGTACCTGCCTATGTTCTCGCTGATCAACCAGATCGGCTGATGGCCGTTCGGTCGCCGATGGCCGATCTGCCGCGGAGTCAGGCTGCGGCGTTGGTGGTGTCCCACCCGTCGCAGAACGCCCTCCGTTGGGCCATTGGCCTGCGGTTGGTTGTGATCTCCACCCTGTTCCTCGGGATCCTGCTGATCCAGATCAACAGCGAGAAGATCCTTCCCTTGAGGAACTTTTACGGCCTCATCCTGTTCAGCTTCGGCCTTTCGCTGCTGTACCTGGTCCTCTACGCCAAGAAATTCCCGCCGCGTCTCCAGTCGTGGGTCCAGCTCCTCGGCGACATCGCGGTGGTGACCGGTTTTGTCTATTTCACCGGCGGGCTGTACTCGCCGTTTTCTTTTCTGTATCTGACGGTGATCGCAGTCGCCGCCATGCTGATGCGTGGCGGGGGCCTCATTTTTGCCGGGCTTTCCGCGGTGGCCTATGGCCTGCTCATCGACCTCATGGTCTTCGAGGTTCTGCCGGTTCCCGACAATCTGACCGGGATTCAGATCGCGGTTCCGACGTCGAGGGTGGTGATCCAACTCCTGACCAATGTGGTGGGTTTTGCGTTGGTCGCCGTTTTGGTGTCATACCTTGGGGAGTCGCTGCGCAGCGCCCACCACCGCCTCCTGGAAGAAGAGGAACGCACCCGGCAGTTCGTGGCCCTCACCGATCACGTCGTACGATCGGTCGGCGCCGGCATCATCGCAACCGACCTCGAGGGTCAAGTTCTGCACCTGAACCCCGCCGGCGCGCGCATGCTCGGCATCGCCGACAGTGACACGGTGACCGGTACACGCCTCGACGAGACGATGCCCCTCGCGGATCAGAATTGGGGGCTGATGAGGGCCCGGGCGCTCGATCGGAAGGTGATGCGGCTTGAAGGGACGATGGCAAGCACGGGCGTCCGGTTAGGGCTCACCGTCGGGCCGCTGGCCGACGAGGAAAACAACGTAGTGGGGTTCATCGTCACCTTCCAGGACCTTTCCGAGATCAAGGTCGAAGCGGAACGCCTGCGCCTGCAGGAGAGAATGGCGGCAGTCGGCGAGTTGGCGGCCCGTATGGCCCACGAGATCAAGAACCCTCTGGCCTCGATTTCAGGCTCTGCCCAGGTCCTCGCTGCAGCCGACTCCCTGGATGAAAAGGGCCAGCGCCTGCTCCACATCCTGGTCGACGAATCGCGGCGGCTGTCGGGCATTCTTGACGGATTCCTCGCCTACACCCGCCCGCAGCAGAGCGAATTCTGTCTCTGCGACCTCTCGGCCATGTTGCGCGACTGCGTCGACCTGCTCGGGCGTTCCGACGAACACCGGGAAAACCACCTTGTCCGACTGAAGGTCCCAGACTCACTCCCTTTGAGAGGTGAGGAGCAGCTGTTGCGCCAGGTCTTCTGGAATCTCTCCCGCAACGCCCTCCAGGCAATGCCCGAAGGTGGCGAGCTCGAGATTTCGGGTGAACGCGGCGGCGGCATGGTGGTCTTGAAATGGCGCGACAGCGGCGTCGGCATGACCGAGGATGTTCGCCGCCAGGCCTTCGAACCCTTCGTCACCACCCGAGCCGGTGGCACCGGTCTCGGCCTCGCGGTGGTGTACGCTGCGGTGGCGGAGCACGCCGGAACCATCGCCATCGACAGCGCCCCCGGGCGCGGCACCGTGGTGACGGTCGAGCTGCCGGTCGACGGGGAGGCCGCGTGAGTGCAAACCACATTCTGGTGGTGGACGACGAACGGTCTCTGCGTGAGTTCTTGACCATTCTCCTCGAGCAGGAGGGCTACGAGGTCACGACCGCCGAGTCCGTCGCCACCGGAATCGCACACCTCCACGAACACACCTTCGACCTCGTCATGTGCGATCTCAAGCTGCCCGACGGCACCGGTCTCGAGGTCCTGGCGGACGCCAGGAAAAACCACGTCACGTCCCCGTTTATTATCATCACCGCCCACACCACCCCACAGCACGCTCTTGAAGCCCTCCGGGCCGGGGCGGCGGAATACCTCTCGAAGCCGTTCAACGTCGAAGATCTCAAGCTGATTCTCAACAAGCTCCTCGATAAATCCGAAAAGCCGGGGAGCGGTCGCGAGGTCCCGAACTTCATCGGTTCAAGCCCCGCCATCCGCCGCATCCTCGATATGGTGCCGCGGCTCGCGGCAACACCGTCGACCATCTTCATCACCGGCGAGAGCGGCACCGGCAAGGAGCTTCTCGCGCAGGCCGTCCACGCCTTTTCGGCA
This sequence comes from Candidatus Sulfomarinibacteraceae bacterium, assembly GCA_963741385.1. Classification (GTDB taxonomy): domain Bacteria; phylum Acidobacteriota; class Thermoanaerobaculia; order Thermoanaerobaculales; family Sulfomarinibacteraceae; genus Sulfomarinibacter. The sequence continues at coordinate 1,076,586 of CAVUHO010000010.1, read as the reverse complement.
AACGCCAACGGGCCGTTTCTGAGCGTCAACTGCGGCGCGCTGCCCGAGGGCCTGCTCGAATCCGAACTCTTCGGCCACATCCGCGGCTCGTTCACGGGGGCGATCCGCGACAACAAAGGCCTCTTTGTCGACGCCGAGGGTGGAACCCTGCTGCTCGACGAGGTGGGAGAACTCACACCGCTGATGCAGGTCAAGCTTCTCCGCGTCCTCCAGGAGCGGCGGGTTCGGCCGGTCGGCGCGAGCCGTGAGGTCCCCGTCAATGCGAGAGTCCTCGCAGCCACCAACCGCGATCTCGAGCGTGAGGTCAAAGAGGGGACATTCCGTGAGGACCTCTATTATCGGCTCAACGTCCTCCACGTTCACCTGCCACCCTTACGGCAGCGGATCGACGACCTTCCGGAACTCGGGCGGCACTTTGTCGAACGCACGTGCAGGAACTTCGGTCTGGAACCCAAACGGCTGACGCCTGACGCGCTGCGCGTCCTTCAGGCCTACTCGTGGCCGGGAAACATCCGCGAGCTCGAAAATGTCATCGAACGCACGGTGGCCCTCGAGGCCTCCGCGATCATCACTTCGGGAAGCCTCCCCGAACACCTCCGTGGGGCAGCCGTGGGCTCGTGGACCGATGGCGTGGGTCTGCCAGAAGAGGGACTCGACATCGACGAGTATCTCGACAATGTCCGGCGGTCGCTCATGCACCAGGCGCTGGAGCGGACTCAGGGCCACCAGAAGAATGCAGCGGAGCTCCTGCGCATGTCCTACCGCGCTTTCCGCTATCATGCGGAGAAGCTCGGTCTCGCGAAGGACGACTGAGCGGGCCCCGACCACAACTGGAGAAGCGATGCATCTCGAAGTCCCACGCCGCAACATGTACCCGAACCACCCGACCGTCTCTTGGTGCTCTCTGGCTGGCCTGCTTGTTGACCGCCGGCTGTTCGCAGTCCGCGCCTCGGCCGGACGCTGCCGCTCAACCGAGCGCGACCGTGCCAAAGGTCGAGCTGCCGCACGCGGTGCTGCCTGATGGATTCGTGGTCGACCTCGAGCTTGCCGTCACACCACAGGAAGTGACTGACGGCCTCATGTACCGGCCCTCGATGCCCGAGCAACGGGGAATGCTCTTTATTTTCGACGTTGATCGCTACCCGGCGTTCTGGATGAAGAACACGCTGATATCGCTCGATCTGGTCTTCCTCGACAGCTCCGGCGCTGTCGTGGATATCGCTGCTGGTGTCCCTCCCTGTGCGTTGGATCCGTGCCCGACCTACTCGCCGAAGAACCCCACCCGCGCGGTGCTCGAAATCGTGGCGGGCGTTGCGGCCGCTCATGGTGTCGAACCCGGCGCCACCATCATGTTCGAACGGATTCCCGGCTATCCCGTCGAGCCCGCTGAAAGCACCGAAGAATCCCCGGCATCCTGATCGACCTGACCCGCATCATTCTGGAGTTTCCTGCCAGGCGCCACGAAGCGCAGTTCGTCAGGAGTTGTCGGTAGATTTCTTCTCAGGTTTTCCGGAGTCGGCTGTGGTCGCCGGGCTGGAGTCGGTCGTCTCGGTCTTGGCCAGCGCAGTCGAGCGACCACCGTTTCCCTTGCCATAGTCGGTCACATACCAACCGCTGCCCTTGAACTGGAGCGCGGGCGCCGTCAGCAGCCGCCGGACCTTGCCCTGGCATTCCGGGCAGTTCACCGACGAGGCTTCGGCCACCCGCCGGATGCGTTCAAATCGATGGCCGCACACAAAACACTCGTACTCGTACAGTGGCATGACTTCGCTAACCCCGAACCTGAATCAAGATTTTCCCACTCGACGACGGGTCCATTGTCACCATCTGGAGCTCGACGAGAGCGTAGAGAATACGGGCATTGGCCCCGGGGCTGAGCGGACCAGACTCACAGAGCTCGTAGAGATTCCGTTTGCCGTCCACCAGTTCCAGGAGCTCCAACTCATCCGCCTCGAAACGGAATTTTTCGAGGTGAGGAGGTCGCGGCAGACGCTTGAAGACGGCGCCGCGGCCGCCGAGCCTGGCGGTGATGATCTTCGGGTCTTCGATGCGTCGACACCCGGCGAGAATCGCGCGCGCGGTGGGGATCTTGATCTTGAAGGTCTCGTCCTCTTTCGACATTCCGACCTTGAAGCTCACGTGGCCGTCGTTCCAGTTGAAGAGACTCCACATGATGCTCTGCACTTGCCGTCGCACCGATTTGCCGAGCACCCCCTGACTGAGATAGCCCATACGGACCAGGACTTCTCCGTGACGGGCGCCGGGAGTGCCTGCGAGTTCCTCGGATGATCGCGCCAGCTGTTCCCGGGTGATTTCGCCGCTGCGGACGAGGTACTCACCCAACGACTCACGGCGATCCGTGGAGGTGGCGAAAATAACGTCGCCATCGAGAAAGAAAACCTCTTTCGTCACATCGTCGAGACGAACCTCGAGAACACCCGGAACACCATATCGATTGATGGTCGCGAGGATCTCGGGCAGTGGAGTCTTCCCAAGCTCGCTTCGATAAACGAATTCTTCGCCCACCATCAACGGTAACCTCTACCCCAGATGAAACTCGCGATGCGCATCCGCCAACCCACGAAGAGGTGGCGGAAGCGCAAGGGAATCGAACCCTCCGACCGACCCTACTCAGGCCGGCCCAACGGATTTGAAGTCCGCGGAAGCCACCAGGCCCCATGCGCTTCCCCGCAAGGGTCATTCTACCACCGGCAAAAACGCGGGGAGAGGTGATTGAAAGGGCCGAACGGGGAGGCGGTCTGATTGACACATACCGCGCCATTTGTTACAACGATCGTCCCCGTGGGGCCGTAGCTCAATTGGGAGAGCGCTTGAATGGCATTCAAGAGGTCGTCGGTTCGATCCCGATCGGCTCCACCAGCAATTCGCCTCGGCTGCGGCTGCAGCCGAGGCGAATTGCTGTCACGGCGTAGCCCAAAGGGCGAAGCCGGACGCCAACCCCCAGTCAATTGCCAAAAAGTTCAAATCCCAGTGCCGCGGATCTGTCGACTGACCATCGGCGCGTTCTCGCAGGTCAGCTCGCTTGTTGACCCTGTCGGACGAGCATCTGATAGCTGACCAGGCACGTCTCGAAGTCCCCAGCCGATTCGGTGACCACCCCGGTGCCGCAGCTGGCCTTCATGGCGTGACGACCCCGAACTCAACGACACCGATGCCTCCGCAAGCCACAAGGCTTCGGTAGCATGGGGAATGAGACTTGATTTCACACATGTTAAGGTGAGAGTCAACCCCGAGGGAGAGAAACAATGGCCAGATACGACAGCATCCTGGGTGCGGTCGGCAACACGCCGGTCGTTCGCGTCAATAAGCTCGGACCCAGGGGGATCAACCTCTACGTCAAGGTCGAGTCCTTCAACCCGATGGGTTCGGTCAAGGACCGGCTGGCGGTGGGGATCATCGAGGATGCTGAACGCGCCGGCACGCTCAAACCCGGGCAGACAGTCATCGAAGCCACCAGCGGCAACACCGGCATCGGGCTGGCCATGGTGTGCGCCCAGAAGGGCTACCCGCTGGTGGTGACCATGGCCGAGAATTTTTCGGTCGAGCGTCGCAAGATGATGCGTTTCCTCGGCGCCAGGGTGGTGCTGACGCCGGCGTCGGAGAAGGGCACCGGAATGCTCCGCAAGGCCGAGGAGCTGGCCAAAACCCACGGTTGGTTCCTGTGCCGCCAGTTCGAAAACGAGGCCAACCCCAACGTCCACTCGCGGACCACGGCGCAGGAGATCCTCGAGGACTTCAAAGGCGAACGACTGGACTACTGGGTGACCGGCTTTGGCACCGGCGGCACCCTCAAGGGGGTCTCGCGGGTGCTCAAGAAGGAACGGCCCGACACCAAGATCGTGGTCTGCGAGCCCGACAATTCGCCGCTGCTGGGCTCGGGTATTGCGCAGGCCCGAAATGCCGACGGCTCGATCGCCGAGAGCCACCCGTCCTTCCGCGCCCACCTGATGCAGGGCTGGACACCGGACTTCATCCCCAAGCTGGCGGAAGATGCGCAGGCGGCCGGTCTGCTCGATATCTTCATGCCGATCAAGGGCGACGATGCCCTCCGCTGCTCGCAAGAGCTGGCGCAGAAGGAAGGCATCTTCGTCGGCATCTCGGCCGGAGCCACGCTGGCAGGGGCAATCCAGATCGCGGAGTCGGCACCCGAGGGCAGCACCGTGCTCGCCATGCTGCCCGACACCGGCGAACGCTATCTGTCGACGCCACTGTTCTACGACATCGCGGAAAACATGACAGCCGAAGAGATGGAGATCTCCAGGTCCACCCCGAGCTTCCGCTTCGACGCACCGCCGCCGGCACCGCCCGTCGAGGCCGAGGACAAACCGCCGAGAGCGACTCCTGAAGCCGAGGCTTTTCTCGAACAGGCCATCAGTGATTCCGAAAACCCGGTCGTTCTCTTTGCCTTTGAGTGGTGCGAGTTCTCCTGGTCGGTGCGCAAGCTCTTCGCTGAAGTCGGCATCCCCTACCGCTCGATCGATCTCGATTCGGTGGAGTACCAGGACAAGGATTGGGGAGGGCAGGTGCGGGCCGCGCTCAACGCGCGCTTTGGCGTCAAGACCATCCCCCAGATCATTGTCGGTGGAAAATTGATCGGCGGCGCGACGGAGACTTTTGACGCCTTCAAAGAGGGCAAGCTGCAGAAACTCCTCGGGCAAAGTGGTGTCGGATACAACCACACCGTGCAGGTGGACCCCTACTCGCTCCTGCCGACCTGGCTGCACCCGCGTTAGAAGGAGACCGTCACCGCCAGCCCACGCGCCAGTTTCCGGGGTCCTCGAGTTCGCGCCAGAACATCTCGCGAACGACCCCGGTCAGCACCGCTTCGATCTGGAGGTGATCGGTCGGGTTGCCGTCGGCATCGCGCACCCAATCGAGGACGAGGAAGTGCTTTTCACGGTTGACGGGGCAGCTGGCCGTCCACTTCGAGTTCGGCAGCTTTTTCCGGTTGACCGGGTTGCGCGCCGACACGGTCACGAGTCCCCGTCCGCCGCCGTCCACTACCGCGAAGGCCCGAATGCTGGCGATGTCGATCCGGAAGGGCCCCTCCTGACGGCTCACGATGAGACCGAACGTCGTGACGACGGCGGGGTCGAGAGGCGGGTGGTCGGCCACCGGACGCCCCCGCCACACCGGCACGAAATCAGCAAAAGAGCATCGTGACGTCCGTCCACTCACCCGGCGGTGGCTCGAGAGGAACCTGGTAGCTGACGCCGTCAAAGGAGGCGCTGGTGCGGATCCGGAAACCGTATTGCTTGCCGTCCGAACGAACCCGCAGAATGAGTCCGTCGAAGGCCGAGAGGTCGCGCACCTGCGGCCGTGAACGCACCGAGGCAAATCCACCGTTGTTGTCGAAGGACACCAGTCCTCGAAAACTGGCGTGGTCTTTTTCGACGACCATTTCGCTCGATGACAGGCCACCCATGACGGCGTCATCAATGTTCGGCCAGCTCTCAGACCCGGTCGCGAAGTCGACGATCATCACGGTCTCTTTCCTTTCCGCGGTCCCGGCCGAGGCCGCGATCACGCACATCACCGCGGTGACGATGATCCATCTCGCCGTCACGAATCACCCCCGAGGCCCTGACCGCGGCCGCAGCACGGTGTGGGCCACAAACCACTCGTTGCCGCCGTGGTAGCGGAACAGCTCTGAGCATGCCATAAAGAACATCCGCCATCGCGAAAACCAGCGTCCGGCGTCATCGCCGTAGGTGGCCACGAAAACCGGCATCAGGCGGCCGCGATCGGCATCCATCGCAGCGAGCCACGCCTCCAGGGTGCGGCTGTAGTGGAGGCCGTTGACGCGCCACTGTCGCTCGACTTCGAGATCGGCGTCGTACGAAAGCGGCAGAACTTCGGACGGCATGATGCCGCCGGTGAAGAAATGCCGAGCCATCCAGTCACTGGCGCCGGAGTCTGTGTAACGGTAGGCATACCTCCGGTGGCAGAACACGTGCAGAAAAAATGCACCTTCGGGCCCCAACCACGACGCCACGCGGTTGAACAGGCTCTCCCAGTTCAGCATGTGCTCGAACATCTCCACCGAGACCACCCGGTCGAACCGCCGCCGGGTGGAAAAATCGTTCATATCGGCCGTGATGACCTCGACGCGATCGAGAGCGAGCTCGACACATCGTCGGCGGATGAACTCAGCCTGCGTGCGTGAGTTGGACACGGCCAAAACCCGGCAACTGGGAAAGCGTGTGGCGATCCACAACGACATCGAGCCCCAGCCGCAACCGAGATCGAGCACGTCCATGCCGTCGGCCACGCCGGCGCGCTCGCACGAAAGCGCCAGCATCCGTTCTTCGGCCTGGGCGAGGTCGTCCACCCCATCCGGCCACAGACATGAGGAGTACTTCAGAAATGGTCCGAGAACCCTCTCGAAGAACTCCGCCGGCAGCTCGTAATGCTGTCGGTTGGCGGCATCGGTGGCAACCGCGATGGGTTCCGCGCGCATCTGGTCGACGAATGCCTGGAGCTTGCGCCGCGCATCCTGGTCGTCCAACGTCCGTTCCAGGCGTAGGCGCTGTCCCAGTACCAGCCGCATTCCGGCGCGGACCAACGGGTCGGGGATGATCCGCCGTTCTGCAAGGTCAATGGCCCAGTTCACGGTCGGCTGAGCCTCGGTTCCTGGTCGCGGTCCATTTCTCCGGCGCGACTCAGCTGTAGCTGGATGTTCCCGATGTGGCGTCGGCGAAACGCCGCCTCACAGGTCGCCAGGTAGAAATCCCACATCCGCACGAACTCCTCGTCGAACCCGAGTTCCCGGACCTCGTCGATCTTGATCCAGAAACGCCGGCGCCAGTGCCGCAGGGTGGTGGCGTAGTGATCGCCGATGTTGTCCAGACGGTCCACCACGAGGGCTGAGCTCCGGGCCATCGATGCCTGAACCGCTCCCAAGGAAGGCAGGTGACCGCCGGGGAAAATGTACTTTCGTATCCAGTCGGTGCCCAGGCGGTAACGGTCGTAGACCTGGTCCGGAATACTGATGGTCTGCAGCGCCACCCGGCCACCCGGCCGCAGCACACCGTCGCAGACGGCAAAGAACGAATCGAGGTATCGGTGACCGACGGCTTCCAGCATCTCGATGGAAACGATGGCGTCAAAGGACCCCCGCACGTCCCGATAGTCCGTCAGGCGGATATCCACGAGGTCGGTCAGACCGCGCGCTTGCATGCGGTCGCGCGCGAACGCCGCCTGCCGTTCTGACAGGGTGACGCCGGTGATGCTGCAACCGAGCTCGCCGGCGGCGTACTCAGCAAACCCGCCCCATCCGCACCCGATCTCCAGGACGCGATCACCGGCTCGAATCCCAGCCCATCGGGCCAGACGTTCGTACTTGGCTCTCTGCGCCTCCTCGAGGCTGATGCCCGGGCGGTCGAAGAGCGCCGCCGAGTATGTCATCGACGGATCGAGAAAGAGACGATAGAGATCATTCGACAGGTCGTAGTGGGCGCGAATATTGCGGCGTGCCTGCAAACGGCGGTTGCTCCGCGCGAAGTGAAGAAGACGGTCCCGCATCCTGCTCAGAACACCGACCAACCGCGGCGGAGCGAGCATGTCTTCGTTGGCGAGAAAGAAACTGCTGAGAGCCACCAGGTCGGGGGTGCTCCAGTCGCCGTCGACATAGGATTCGCCGGCGCCGACATCGGCGCCGCGCACGAGACGCCAGAAGAACCGCCACCGATGAATGGTCATTTCAACGTGCGCGGAATCGGTCCTGCCGAACGACCGGGACGAACCGTTGGGGAGATGGACCGTCAGCCGACCCTCGCGCAATTTGCTGAACCCGGCAAACACGATCCTCGCCGCCAGAGGGAGCCCGTCCCGGACAGCGGCCTCCCCGCCTCCTGGTTGCGGCGAATCTTCCGCTTCGCGCGCCCTCCCGGCGACGGTTTCGTCGAAGTTCACGACCGAAAACGTGGGGTCAGCCATGGCGGGTCCTCCATGCCCCCGGTGGGGGCTGCGGTTTCGAGTAAAAGGGGGCGCGTTTGAGCCACAGCCGGAGGGCCTGATAGTGGATCAGCCCCAGCGTCCGCAGACCCGTGTGCGGATGGCGCGCCACCGTCTTGAACAATGAGGGCCCGGTGAAAGGCCTGCGCACTGCAGTCAGGGTGGTGTCGAAAACGCTCTCGCCATCGCGAATGACGTCGATGTGAGCCGACATTCTCGACCCGGGCGCTGAGAGGAGGAAACGGTAACGACCATCGACCGGTTGAAAGGGCGACACGTGAAAGACCTTGTCCTCTTCTTGGCGGACGACACCGCCATCGGCGGCGAGCAGGTAACAATAGGTCTCGCCAAACGTGTTGTTGACCTCGGCCACGACGTGGCGCAGGACGTCGTCGTCGTCCCGGCAGAAATAGAAGGACACCGGGTTGAAGACGTGGCCGAACACGCGAAGGTGGGTCAACAAGGAGATCTTCGCCAGACCTGTGACGACACCACGGTCACGAAGCCAGATTTCCAGCTTCTTGCGAACCGGTTCTTTTGCGGGCCCCATGTGGTCCCGATCGTCGAAAGCCGAGAGGTTGAAACCGTTGTGAGAGAACCCTCGGACACTGGCAGCCAGCTGCGGAAGTTCGTCGAGGTCGAGCAGGGCCTGCCAGACACGGTAGGTGAACCCGTGCCCGGGCACGCCCAGCCTACGGTGCCGGACGGTTCCAACGTAAAGAGCCGACCGGTCCATCAGAAAGTCACCCCGAGATCGTCTGCCACTGCGATCGCCGAGTTGAGTCCGTCTTCGTGAAAGCCGTTGCCGAAATAGGCGCCACAAAAATGGGTTCGGTTGCGGCCGTTGAGCCGTGGCAGCTCGGTCTGGGTCGCCACGCTCTCCCGGGTGTAGACCGGGTGGGAGTAGGTCATTCTCCGGATCACCGACTCAGGCTTCGGCTCACGCGCGGGGTTGAGGGTCACCATGTACTCCCTGTCCTCGGCCAGACCCTGGAGCCGGTTGAGGTGGTAACTCATGGAGACCCTGTCTGCAGAATCGTTTTCGCCGGAAACGAGGTAGTTCCACGACGCCCAGGCGTTGCGACGGCGGGGCATCAGCGAGGCATCCGTGTGGAGCCAGGTGTCGTTGGCAGAGTAACTCCAACGGCCGAGCAGATCGCGCTCCAGCGGTGTCGGCTCCGCGAGCATGGCCAGGGCTTGATCCGCATGAGCCGCGACCACGACGTGATCAAAGCGGTGGGTGGAACCGTTTTCAAGACGGATCTCGACCTCGTGGGCTCCGCGAGCGATGGCGCTCACACCGCTCCCGAGATGAATCCGATCGCCGAACCCGCGTACCATCGGGTCGATGTAACTGCTGCTTCCGCCGACCACGGTTCGCCAGTCGGGTTGGCCGGTAACCTGGAGCAGACCGTGGTTTCGGAGAAAGCGCAGCAACGGGTCGCGAGGATAGGACGAGGCCTGCTCGGATCCGGTCGACCAGATCGCAGCGATCATCGGCGTCAGGTAGTACTGGGTGAAGGCATCGCTGAAGTGCCCTTCCGCGAGGAACTCAGCGATGGTCGCGTTGGGGTCCGCGGACGATGCGAGGACTCGTCGGCCGCGGCGGCCAAAACGAAAGACATCCACCAGCAGACGGAGATAGGTCGCCGAAAAAACCAGCGACCGCTGCGCGAAGAGGCCCCGCAGTCCGTGGGACGCGAACTCGAAATCCGGGTCGGCACAGCTCACCGAGAAGGACATATCGCTGGAGCGCGTCGCCACCCCGAGTTCGTCAAAGACGCGAGTCAGGTTCGGGTAGGTGGCTTCGTTGTAGACGATGAAACCGGTGTCGAGGGGCAGCCTGCGGCCATCCACGTCGTGGACGACAGTGTGGGTATGACCGCCGAGGCGCGGGCGGCGCTCGAACAGGTGCACTTCGTGCCGGCGATCCAGCAACCACGCCGCCGCCAGGCCTGAGATTCCGCTTCCCACAACCGCAATCCTCATTGAGCACCCTTTCGTTCCCGCCCGGCTTCGAGGCGCGTCTTCCTGTGTCGACCGCGGCATGACCGCGCATACGATTGGAACGACCGGTCAACCACCGGTCGGGAGCCGAGAATTCCAGACGACTTCCGTTGCTTCTCGGTTTGACTCGACAAAACCCAACCAGTGATCGAAAAGACGATACACGGAATGATTTCTCGACGCGCCACATTCCCCGAGGTGACCCTCCGACACACCGGAGATGGCGGACGATGATTCCCCGGGAGGCTTCCAATGGACCGCAACGCCTTGATCTTCACGATCGGTGCTTTCCTGAGCAGCGTGGTGCTTCTCACCAGCGATCACGATTTCGTGGGGGGTCTGGCTGTGGCTGTCTTCGCCTTCGCGGTCCTTTGGGGAGTCAGCCTGGTGCTGAAGAACGCCGGTATCGTCGACATCTTCTGGGGCCCCGGATTCATCGTGGTCGGCGCCTTCTACGGCTTCACCGTCCCCGGCGGACCCACCGTCAGGGGGCTTGCGGTCCTTGCGCTGGTCATCGTGTGGGCTCTCCGGCTCGCGCTTCACATCGGCCTGCGAAACGCCGGCGCCGGTGAAGATTTCCGCTACCGCAAGTGGCGGGACGAGGCCGGGCGCAACTTCTGGTGGGTTTCTTTGCTCAAGGTGTTTCTTCTCCAGGCGGTGGTCTTGTGGATCGTTTCTTCCCCGCTGTTGCTCGCCCATCTTGGCGGATCTCGACCGCTCGGCATCATCGGTGGGGTGGGACTGGTCCTGTGGTGCTGCGGTTTCGTCTACGAGACGGTGGCGGATCTGCAGTTGCGGCGGTTCAAGAAGGACCCGGCCAACGCGGGCCGCGTGATGCGTTCCGGTCTGTGGTCGCTGTCACGCCACCCAAACTACTTCGGCGAGGCGGTTTTGTGGTGGGGCATCGCGCTGATCACCCTGCCGGTCGCCGGGTGGCTGTCCTTGATTGGGCCCCTCACGATCACCTATCTCCTGCTCAAGGTCTCCGGGGTCGCCCTTCTCGACTCCGCGATGGTGGAGCGCCGACCGGATTACGCAGACTACATAGCTTCGACCTCCGCCTTCGTGCCGCTGCCGCGCGGGCGGCAGGCGCGGTGACTGCAGGCAAACCGACCGGCGACTGATCCCGTTTTCCCTACGGTGCACCCTGCACGAGCCTCTCAACTCCCTTTCCGTTGAATCCCCCAATCCGACGTCGAACCCCGAAACCTGAAGTTCCTCAAGTTCTCTGTTTGCAATGATTTCAAAATCTGTTCTAGAAAAAGTCTAGAAAAATAGGAAAAAAGCTTGACAAAACATGCAACCGGAACCATATTGCGTTCAAGGAGGCGGACATGAACACCACCAACGAGACCACTGCATGGGATTTCAACTCGGCCAAGCTGCCCTACTACGACCAGCTGTACAAGACCGCGTTGCGCATGACCCGCTCCGTCCAGGAGTCCGAAGACCTGTTGCAGGAGACCTATCTCAAGGCCTTCCGCTACTACTCGGGGTTCGAGGAGGGCACCAACCTCAAGGCGTGGCTCTTCCGGATCATGAAGAACAACTTCATCAACGGCTACCGCAAACGCAAGATCCAGCCGCCGCAGGTCGAACTCGACGAGCTCCGCGACAGCGGCGACCTCGACGGTCTGGCCGAGGTCAGTCCCGAGACGGCGGCGCTCTCGGAAGAGATGGACAACGACGTGGCCCGGGCGATCAACGCCCTGCCCCACGACTACAAAATGGCACTGCTTCTGGTGGACATCCAGGGCCACACCTATCAGGAAGTGGCGGACATCCTCGCCGTACCCGTGGGAACCGTCATGTCACGGCTCTACCGCGGGCGCACCAAAGTGGAAAAAGCACTCCTGATCTACGGGAAACGACACAACTACCTGGCGCGGGCGCCCGAGAGAATACGGGATGACTCCATCGACGTGGAGGGCCTCTTCGGTACTGCGAACCTCTGACCCGAACCGACGGGGTCGGTCAGTCGAAGTTCGCTGAGCTGACCTACCTGCCGAACACCAGGGTGCCGCCGACGTGGCCGAGGGTCGCGATGACCACCATGCCGGCGGCGAGGGCCGTGAGCTCCATGGCGGCGAGGACCACGGCCAGGGGTGACGCCAGATCGACGAGTCCGGTGGATGCGGAGAACACGGCCCCCGATGCGTGGAGCGCGATTGCCGCCCCGCCGAGAACCAGGAAGAGAACCGAGAAGGCGATCTTGAGCCTGACCTGCCAATAGGGCCGGCGCCGGTAGCGGCGGTTCCAGTCCCACAGACCGGATCCAAGAGTGACGATCGACAACCCGACCGACAGCACCAACAGCACCAGGGTCGCATCGGCGACGGCTGGAGCTCTGGCCAGCAGCGGACCGATGGCCGGCACCACCGGCGCCAGCACCGAAGCCAGCAGCAGGAGACCAACACCGAGCACCGCGAACGGATACAACCCGATCGGCACGTGGGTGGCCAGGGGATGGATCCTCATTCGAGGCTGCGGGCGGTTCAACTCCACCTCGAGGACCACTGGCACGGCGTGGCCATAGACCACTTCCACGTCAAGCACGACCCCACACAAGGGGCAGACCATCAACCGGTTGCCATCGGCGTCGACCATGGCGAGTTCGAGATGACAGACCGGGCAGCGGAAGGTGCGGCCGAAAAACCGGCTCTTGAACCTCTCCGCCACCTTGTGCACCAACCTGCGGATATCGCCGATCATTCAGTAGACCTCCTTCATCCGCATCAGCTTGCCGACGATGATCATCTTCTGGATCTCGGTGGCGCCCTCGTAGATCTGGTAGATCTTGGCATCCCGGATCAACTTCTCGGCCGGCATCTCCGAGGTGAAGCCGTAGCCGCCGAGGACCTGAGCGCACTCGATCGCCGCCTGCATGGCGACGTCGGCGGCAAACCACTTGGCTTCCGCAGCCTCTCGGGCGTTGTCCTCCCCGCGGTCGAACAGCCACGCCGCCCTGTAGGTGAGGTACTTGGCGGCATCGAGGCGGGTTGCCATCTCGGCCAATTTGAACGAGATGCCCTGGTTGGAGATCAGTTTCTTGTCGAAGGTCCGCCGGCGCTTGGCGTAGGAAAGGGCGATGTTGAGCGCCGCCTTGGTGATCCCGTTGGCGCCGCTGGCCACCCCCGGCCGGGTGTGATCAAAGGTCTTCATGGCGATCTGAAAGCCGTCGCCCTCCTCACCGAGCCGATTGGCGGCCGACACCTTGACGTCTTCGAACGTCACCCGCACGGTGTTGGAGGCGTGTTGACCGAGGTTGATCTCCTTGGGCCCGCGGATGATCCCCGGCGAGTCAGCGGGGACGATGAAGGCGGTCGGTTTTTCGTCGGCGCGGGTGAGAACGAAGTACCAATCCGCCACCGACCCGTTGGTGATCCACCACTTGATTCCGTTGAGCGCGTAGTCGTTGCCGATCCTGGCGGCGGTGGTCTTGACCCGCGAGACATCCGAACCGGCCTCGGGCTCGGTCACCGCATAGGCCGAGAACTTCAGGGTCTCGGTCATGGGAGCGAGGAAACGCCGCTTCTGATCGTCGGTCCCGGCGAGGATCACCGGGTATTGCGACAGACCGTTGGCGTCGATGGCGGTGGCGATGCCCGAGCAGCCGGTTGCCAGCTCCTCGAGGACCAGACAGTGGTCGAGCACCGTGTGCGGCGTGCCCCCGTACTCGGCCGGCACGTGGGGGTTCATCAAGCCCTGTTTGAAGGCCTCGCGGCAGATATCGAGTGGAAACTCCCCGGTGCGGTCGTACTCGACGGCTTTCGGCGCGATCCACTCCTTGGTGAAGGCGCGCGCCTTTTCCACCTGCTCCTGCTGTTCGTGGCTGAGGCTGAAATCCATCATCCGTTGCGCTCCTCCTGGACGTCGATCAGCTTGGGCGGGTCTCCCGAGTACTCGGCCACACAGGCGAGAATGTCGATCGGGGGCTCCCAGTCCATGTCGGGGAGGTACGAGGTCTTGCCAAATGCCTGGCGACCGAGGGTGATTTTCAGACCGAAAAACGAGAGGCCGAACACCACCAGACAATTTCCGACGATGACCGCGAAACCGAACCACGAAAGGACGACCGGCGGTTCAACCGCTCCATTCAACACCACCAGTTCACCCGCCACCAGCAGCACCAACGCCGTCGACAGCACCAGCTTGGCGCGGTGGCTCGGCGGCCAGCCGGCGTACATGTGATTGCGCTCGATGAGGCCCGTGATGGTCGAGGTCACCGCGAGGATCACCATCCCCAACAGCGACCCGCGGAGCAGCAACGGCCACACCTCAGGCCCGGCCGGACCTACAGTCGTCCCCGCGGATTCGAGCACCAGGCTCAACGCCGCCAACGGGGCGAAAGCGATGACCCCATGAACCATCATCGAGTGAGTATGCAGCGGTCGGTGATTCACGAACTTCCTCCTGGCAGGGCTATATATCGTAGTTCGCCGGTTGATCATATCATCCAGCAAGCAAATGAGATTACTTCTCCAAACATCGATCGATTCTGACGATATCAAGAATTTTGCAGTATCGAACGATCGCGACACGATGGTGTGCGGCCGGACCTCCCGGGGGCCTTCCGAAGGGCTGCGGTATACTTCCGCCGAAATCTTCGCTGGCGGAGGAGACACGCGCCTTTCAACTCATTCGGGTGTGGCGCTCGAGATCACGGAGCAAAAGCTCTCGGGCATGTCCCTCACCATCTCCGCCAACTGAGCCGGTCGCGACGATTCCACCCCGAAGGTCGACACATGATCAACGAAAATCTACTGGAGCGCATGAACGGTCCGTCGCCCGCACGGGTCTCGGCCGACGAGTGGGCGGTGATTTTGGAATCGGCCGTGGTCGTCCGTGAGGAGGACACCGGCGTCGCGGGCATGCTGCGAGTGCTGGATCTCGGCGGCACCCTCATCGTCCAGGAGCAGATGCCGGACAGGACGATCCTTCTTCGTCGGCGTCCAAACACCGCAGATGCGATGGCCTTCGTGGACGGCCGGCTGCAGACTTACGAACGAATGTGGGACGGTTGAGGCTGCAAGGTGAACTACGCGGAGCCGTGATGTTCCGCTCGCAGAACAACCGGCAGTCGTGAAACTGCGGTGAAGAATGTTGCCAATCCCCGGTTTTCCGGGTAGGCTTGACAGGTGGCTCGTGGATGACGCCCGCCCGCGATCGAGGCGACGGCGCCCGGGCCGCAAAGTTCCGGACGATCGAGCATAGCTCGGAAACTCTTTGTGTCGCCCGGACTGCCCGAAAAGACCGACGGCTCGCGTGTGCCCGCTGACACGTGGTTCTGGTCAGAGCGCGGTACGTTTGGCGTTTCTGCACCATGAGGGAGAACATGAGCGAAAAAGAACAGCAACACCAGCAAAATGACGACAGTCTTTCCCACCGTCGGCGCCGGCGTCCGCGCCGCCGGAAGCGGCCGCAGGGCCCGCCCATGCAGGTCGACGGTTACCTCTGGGTGCGCGACAACGGCGGTCCCCTGCTGGTATCTCCCCAACGCAACTTCGTTCCAGATCGTTCGGACCCAACCGTGCCAAGTGAGCTGATCAACCCCCTCCACCTCGAGAGTGGTTTGTTTCTCAGCGGGCAGGCGGTCTCAGGCGATCGTCCGCGGATGTCCGAGATCCAGTCCATCGAGGGCCTTGAACCCGAGGATTATCGCAATCGGGCCATACCGTTTTCCGAACTCGTCAGCATCGACCCGATAGAGCGATTCGAACTCGAGACCGAACCCGAGCTCGTCGAACCGCGCGTGGCGCAGCTGGTGGCGCCCCTCGGGAAGGGCCAGCGGTGTCTCATCGTCTCCCCACCCAAGGCGGGCAAGACCACGCTCTTGCAGCAGATGGCCCACGGCATCGCCATCAATCATCCCAACACCAGGATCTTCGTCCTGTTGGTGGACGAGCGCCCGGAAGAGGTCACCGACTGGAGGCGCAACGTCGTCCGCGGCGAGGTGTTCGCCTCGTCGACCGACCAGTCGCTCGAGTCGCACATCCAGGTTTCCGAGATGGTGTTCGAAAGAGCGCGCAGGCTCGTCGAGATGGGCGAAGACGTGGTGGTCTTCATGGACTCCCTGACCCGCATGTCCAGGGCGTTCAACAATCTCCAGAAAGGGTCCGGCCGCATCCTCTCCGGCGGCATCGACTCCCGCACGATGGAGAAGCCGCGGCGCTTTTTCGGATCCGCCCGCAAGGTGGAGGACGGCGGCAGCCTGACCGTCGTCGCCACCTGTCTCATCGACACCGGCTCGCGGATGGACGAGGTGATCTTCCAGGAGTTCAAGGGCACCGGGAACATGGAGTTGGTGCTCGACCGGAGACTCTTCGAGAAGCGGATCTTCCCCTGCATCAACATCCCGCAGTCCGGCACCCGCAAGGAAGAAAAGCTCTACCCCAAGGAGCAGGTGGAAAAGCTCTATCTCATGCGGCGGGCGCTGTCGACGCTGTCGCCCGAGGCAGCCATGGAACTCCTCCTGCAGAAGGTCCGCGAGTTTCCCACCAACGAACAGTTTCTCTCCTCGCTGCAGCTCAAGTAGGCCCGAACTTGCAACGAGATCCCGTCGCAAACATAATGAAGCCGTGATTCGCACTGTCGATGATTTCCGTCTGTTTGACCCTGCCCTCGCGCCGGTGGCGGAGAAGGTGCTGGCGGGCGAGCGACTGGACCTCGACGAGGGCCTGTTGGCGGCCACCACCACCGATCTCCTCGGGGTCGGGCGCATGGCCAATCTGGTCAGGGAACGACTGCACGGCGATCGCACCTTCTACAACATCAACCGCCACCTCAACCCCACCAATGTGTGTGTGGCGTCCTGCAAACTGTGCGCCTTCTACGTCCCGTGGCGGCAGCGCGAGGACGGTTGGACCTACACGGTGGAGCAGGCGGTGGAAATCGCCGCGCGCGATGTCGACGAGTCGGTGTCGGAACTGCACATCGTCGGCGGGTTGCATCCGAAGCTCCTGGTCGAATACTACGAGGAACTCTTCCGGGCCCTGAAGCAGCGCTTTCCCTGGGTCCACCTCAAAGCCCTGACCATGGTCGAGCTCGACTTTCTGGCCAAGGCCTCCCGCCTCAGCCTCGAGGAGATCATTACCCGGCTTCGTGACGCAGGCCTTGACTCCTGCCCCGGCGGCGGCGCCGAGATCTTCAGTCCAAGGGTTCGCGAGCAGATCTGCGACCACAAGACCGATGGTGGACGCTGGCTCGACATCGCCCGCACCGTCCACCGGGCGGGCATTCGCTCCAACTGCACCATGCTCTACGGTCACATCGAAACGGCCGAAGAAAGGGTCGACCACCTGCTGCAACTGCGCGAGTTGCAGGACGAGACCGGCGGCTTCCAGTGTTTGATCCCGCTCGCCTTCCATCCCGACAACACCGAGCTCGACCACCTGCCGCCCACCGACGGCCGCCTCGACCTCCAGACCATCGCGGTGTCGCGATTGGTCCTCGACAACGTGCCGCACCTCAAGGCGTACTGGATCATGCTCGGCGAGAAGGTGGCCCAGGTGGCGCTCCACTTCGGCGCCGACGATCTCGATGGCACGATCGTCGACGAGCGCATCACCCGCGCCGCCGGCGGGACCGCAGGCGCCGGCATGTCGCGTCAGCGGCTCGAAAGACTGATCACCGAGGCCGGCAGAACCCCGATCCTTCGCGACACCCTCTACCGCACGATCGAGGCCACGTCGATCGTCGCTTGAGTTCAAGCACCGAGTGTTTCGACCGCCCCGAGAAGTTTTTCCGAGATCCACAGCAGGTACAGGGCAACCGTCGATTCCCTGCACACTCTGGCGAGGTCCGGTGAGAACTGGATCGCGACCACGACCACCATGCCGAGAAAAACCGCGGCCACAAACCCCGCCAGGCAGGCGCCGAAGAGCCGGTTGACCCAGCCGAGATGGAGTGACGTCAGCGTGTGTTCGATGCCCCACCCCGCAAGCAGGCTCAGACCGGTGCACAGAAGCACCAGCAACAGCCTTCCGAGGACCGCGGCGATCCATCCAGCACCCATCACCCCTTCGAGAGCGGACTGGGCGGCGGCGCCGGCGATCACTGCCAGCCAGATACCGGCCACCAGCCCGCCACCGCCGAAGATGAGACGCACTGCACCCTTCCAGAACCCACCCAATGTGAGACCGACCCAAAAGGCGATCAGCACCCAGTCGAGAATCGTCATTTGAGAAGACGCACGGTGAGCCGCAGGAAGTCGGCTTCGGTCACAATGCCGACCAGGATGCCGTCTCCGTCCACCACCGGCAGACAACCGTACTTGTTCTCGAGCAGGATGCTCGCCGCCTGGGCCACGCTGAGATCGGGAGACACCGTGACCACATCGCGGTGCATGGCCTCGATGACCCCCACGGTGTCAAAGATCCTCCGCTGCTCGTTGTGTTCCACCTCGGCGAAGATGGAGAACGACGCCGCCAGCAGGTCGCGATGGGTGAGGAGGCCGGTCAATCTGCCGTCGCGCACCACCGGGAGGTGGCGGATGCGGCCCCGCGCCATACAGCGCTGCGCGTGGGCGAGGGTCTCATCCTCGGTCAGGGTCACCAGATCGGTGGACATGAGATCGGCGACTTTCATACGGCCCGGCATCAGGTGTCTCCAGCCACAGTGTACCCCGGGGACAGCGTCAATGTGCAATTCTGATGTGCCAGCCACTCGCCAGCTACCATCGTGTGGACATGGAGATACCTCAACATCGAGAGGTTACATATAGAGCCCACCGGAGATGTTGAGCACGACGCCGGTGATGTAGGAGGCCCCGGGGCCGGCGAGAAACGCCACAGCGTCGGCCACATCCGCGGGGGTGCCGAGGCGGGGGATGGCGACATTCTTGAGCAGCGCTTCACGCTGGTCGTCGGTCAGTTTGTCGGTCATGGGAGTGATGATGTAGCCCGGCGCCACCGCGTTGACGGTGATGTTGCGCGGTCCGAGCTCGCGGGCGAGGCTCTTGGTGAAGCCGATCAGTCCCGCCTTCGAAGCCGCGTAGTTGGCCTGTCCGGCGTTGCCCATCAGACCCACCACCGACGCCACGTTGACGATGCGTCCGGTCCGCGCCTTCATCATCATCTTGGCTACCGGTTGCGTCACCTTGAACGCGCCGTCGAGGTTGATGCCGAGGACCAGGTCCCAGTCCTCGGGCTTCATCCGCACCAGCAGTTGGTCGCGGGTGATCCCGGCGTTGTTGACGAGGATGTCGATCCGCCCGTGCGCGTCGTGAATCGCCTTGAGGCACTCCGACGCCTGGGCCGCGTCGGTGACGTCGAGGTGACGGCCCTCGACCGCCCCGCCGGAGCCCGTGATCTCGGCCACGATCTCCTGAGTATCGAGAACGTCAACGCACACCACCAAAGCTCCACCGCGGGCCAGGCGCCGCGCGATTTCGGCGCCGATGCCGCGCGCCCCGCCCGTGACCACCGCTACCTGTCCGTCGAACTCGCCCATGCCGGCCTCCGTAGTCGACTCCACGCTCACGTCAATTCAGCGATCACTTTTTCGATCGTCTCCACCGTGCCCGCGGGATAGCAGACCGTGTTGCGGTCGATGCGACGCACCAGCCCACAGAGGACGCTGCCCGTCCCGACCTCGACAAAGGTGTCGTAACCATCGGCGAGCATCCGGCGAATGATCTCGGACCACAGCACCGGCGCATCCACCTGCCGGATCAGTCCGTCGCGAACATCGTCGGGGGCCGTCACCACCGCCGCGTCGACGTTGCGATAAAGCGGCACCTCGAGCGTCCGGAAATCGAGCCCGCGGAGGGTCGGTTCCAGCTCTTCGCGCGCCGGCGCCATCAGCGGCGAATGAAACGGCGCCGACACCGGCAACGGCAGGACTCTGCGCGCCCCCAGCTCTTTGCAACGCTCACCGGCGCCTGCAACTGCGGCTGAACTGCCGGCGATCACCACTTGGCCCGGCGAGTTGAAGTTGACCGCCGCGACGGTGCCGCCGCCGGCCGCTTCCTCCGCCCGACAGGCCGCCTCCACCTGATCGTCGTCGAGCCCGATGACCGCAGCCATCGCCCCTTCTCCGACCGGAACCGCGGCCTGCATCAGCCGGCCGCGAAGCCTGACCGTGCCCGCGGCATCGGCCACCCCGAGACCGCCGGCGGCCACCACCGCCGAGTACTCGCCGAGGCTGTGGCCGGCGACACCGCCGAACTTCAATCCGGCGCCAGACAGCACCGACCACGCGGCGATCGAGTGGGCGAGGAGCGCCGGCTGGGTGTTCTCCGTCAATCGGAGATCATCCTCCGGTCCGTTCCAGCAGAGTTCGGAGAGGGGGCTCGAAAGCCCGCGATCCACGGCGGCGAACACGTCAGCCGCGGACGGCCACCGCTCGCTGAGATCGCGGCCCATGCCGACGGCCTGGCTGCCCTGCCCGGGGAAGAGTGCAGCAATCAAAGCCATCTCAGTTTTCTCCTGTGGACGAGGGCTCCAGCACGTGGCCGATCGTATCGCCGATCGTCTCGATGACCCCGCTCGCCGCGTAGGAATCCGCGAACCGGATCGCATTGCGGATCGCCTTGGCGTTGGATCTCCCGTGGCCGACCAGACATGCACCGTTGACCCCGAGCAGCGGAGCGCCGCCGTACTCCGAGTAATCGACCTTGCTGCGGAGGTTCCGGAACGCTCCCTTGGCCATCAACAGCCCCGCTCCGTACATCGGGGACTGCCTCGCCTCGTCCATGAGCATGTTCACCACCATTTCGCCGAAACCCTCGGCGACCTTGAGGATGACGTTGCCCGTGAAACCGTCGCACACGATCACGTCGACGTTGTTGCTGAAGACATCGCCGCCTTCCACGTTGCCGACAAACCGGATGCCGGCCGCCTTGAGGATGTGGTTGCGTTCGCGCGCCTTCGCTCCACCCTTGTTCTCCTCCTCACCCACCGACATCAGGCCGACCCTGGGCGACTCCACCCCGAGGACGCCGGTGGCGTAGAGCGATCCCATGACCGCGAACTGCACGAGTTGATGGGGCTTGCACTCGACGTTGGCGCCGACGTCGAGGATCAGGGTCTGGCCCTCGTTCTTGGGCACGACGGCAGCCAGAGCCGGTCGCTCGACCCCCACGATCATGCCCAGGGCCGCCTTGGCCGCGACCCACGCCGCGCCGGTGTTGCCGGCCGTGACCATGGCTCGCGCCTTGCCGTCGTGGACCAACTCGGCACAGACGTTCAGAGATGAGTTCTTCTTGCCGCGAAGCACACTGACCGGTGAGTCCTGCATGCCGACCACGTCCGGTGCATCGACCAGCTCGAGTCCCGACGGCAGCATCCGGAAACGCCCCAACTCCCGCCGCAACCTCTTGTAAGGTCCGGCGAGGAGGACCGGGATCCCGAGTTTCGTGACCGCTTCAAGGGCGCCGCGGACGATCGTGAGCGGAGCTCCGTCGCCGCCCATGGCGTCGACGGCGATGGGGCCTTTCACCCGCATGTCTCACCGGCTCCCTGCTACGGATGGCGACGCACCTGAACCGGTTCGGGCGCACGGTCCGCCAGCACCCCTCGCCATCCCGCGTGATGAACGATGAGCCACGGGCCCCGATCGTCAGTCGAGCTCTTCGACCCGGATCACCTCACGGCCCTTGTAGCTTCCGCAATGCGGACACACCTGGTGAGGCGGCTTGGGCTCGAAGCACGTTGTGCAGAGGCTCCTGGCCGGCGTGCTCAGTGCGTCGTGCGCGCGTCGCGTGTCGCGGCGGGTTCTTGAAATCTTGTGTTTCGGATTTGGCATCTTCAGACTCCTATCGAGATCGGTTGGTCAGCTATCAGAACGCGAGCCGGTCAGGCCCGCGAGGGCCTGCCACCTGGGATCGACCTCCGGTGGGCACTCGCAGGTGGCGGCCCGATTGCGGTTGGCGCCGCATGTCGGACACAACCCCGCACAGCCTTCGTCGCAGAGAATTCGCATGGGAAGGGCGAGCAGAATCTGTTCGGCGGCAAGATCGAGCAGGTCGAGCTCGTTCCCCTCGAGGAATGCCACATCGAGGTCGTCCTCTTCGAGGCCGACCTCGTCGTCGGTGGGGGTTTTCGCGGGCCACCGGTATTCCACCGAAAAAGGCTCGTCCACAGCCCACCGCACATCATCAAGACACCGCGAACAGGCGATATTTCCTGCCGCGTGAAAACGGCCAAAAACTGTCACCGCTTCGCCGTCTGCGCGCACCTCTCCCTCGAGGCGGACCGTCACCGGCGTGGTCACAACCTCACCATCGAGCCGCTCAGGCTCCACCGTGAACCGCTCGTCGAAGACCAGCGGTTCCTGCTCGAGACATGAAATATCGATCTTCACACGCACACCTCTCCCCGCAGGGAACGCGAAGTATAGCATTTCAAGGAGAAAATCGTCATCCAACGCGATCGAACCCGACTGGGGCTCAGCCGCCTCCCGGGCCCTCAGGGGCCGACGGTATCGGTCACCGTCCGGTCGGTCCCCACGCCGATCACCGCAATGCTGGCGCCCAGCGCCACAACCGACATCACCGCCCACAGGGTTTCACCCACCACCGGCAAAAACCGCAGCATCAGCAGAGCGAGCGTTCCGACAAAGACCTCGAGGCTGATGGGCAGGGGATGGTGCAGCCACGTGCGCAAAATTGCGGCACCGAGCGCACCGCTGATGACCGTGAGACCCACCGCCTTGGCCGCGAAAAACACGACCATCAGCCCCGCGATCAAGGGAACACCAAGCGCCGGGCCGAACCCAAGGGCCGCCACCAGCGCTGCGATGACGGTGAAGTAGACCAGGAATCCGAGCGCCGGCACCCGATAACCCAGGGGGGGCAGAGCCCAGGCGCCCCAGCGCATCCGGATGGGAAAAACGAAGGCCAGACCGGTGGTCACGAGCAGCCACCCGCCCGAAGCCAGGAGCCGCAACGCGACACTGACCCGGGTCGACGGCGGCCCCGCACCCGGCGCTTGAACGAGGCTGGCCAGTGACGCGAAGGAGAAGACCCTTCCTTCCACAACGGCCCCGCGCGAAATCTCGGTGGTCCCGAACACCGCCAGCACGTGGCGCCCCACCTCGGCGCCGTCGGCAACCCGGATGTTCCCGCCGACGGCGACGGCGTCTCCGGTCACCCGGGCGTTCTCGCCGAGAACCAGATCGGCGGCAAACACGACGACATCCCCGGCCACCGGCTCATCCACGACGAGGTCCGTGAGTACCGAGGTCCGGCTAGGTTCGGCCGCAGCGGGAACGGCCGACAGCGCCCAGCCGATGACGATCGTTGCGACGAGGATCAGTCGGTGTTGCGCCATGGCGCGATCTTACGCCATCGCCGGGCAGTGGCAACAACCCCCGCCAGACCGAGCAGCCCGATCACCCCAGCGGCCACCAGGAAGGCGGGACTCACCGCCGCCGCTGCAGATGCGGCCCCGGTCGAGGTGGCTGCGTACCAGTCGGTAACGCCCCCCAACAGTGCCGACCAACCCTGGGTCGACCAACCCGGCAGCAGCGAAAATACACCGCTGCCCGGGACACCGCCGACCAGCAGAGCGCCGACGGCAGCAAGCAGCAACGATGCCGCCACCGGCACGAAGGCGACGACGCGGCGCCAGGTGCGCACCGGACGTAGGGCCGCCATCACACCGGCTACGACCGACGGATCCGCCGGCGCCACCGCCTCTCGAAAGATGAACCCGAGAGCCCGTTCGGCGGCGGCGACTTCCGCGCAGCCGGGGCAGGCGTCGACGTGCCGCCGTTCGGCATCGCCGAGACGGACAACCTCACCGCGGTTCTCGGAGAGAGCCTCCTGGATTGTCTGACATTCGCTTGCCACGTGCGCCTCCTCGGAAATCATCCCGCCGTCGCTATAAGAAAGCGGCCAGCGCTTTTCTTAATACGGAGTGTGCTCGAAAAAGTTTGTTTTTCACCGTACCCAGGGGCATGTCTTTGAATTCGGCGATTTCCTGGTAGCTCAGCCCCGCGAAGTGGCGGAGCAGAACCAACTCGCGGTACTCCGGGCGGAGGTCGTCGATGACCTGGTGCAGTTCCTCGGCAAGAACCCGGTTTTCGAGATGACCGAGGGGGTCCTTGTCGAGGGCGGCTACAACCACCTCCACCTCGTCGCCGTCCGAGTCGGTGCGGTAGAGAGACACCGTCTGCAACCGCCGCCTCCGCAGTTGGTCGATCCCGAGGTTGTGCGCGATCCTGAAGAGCCAGGTCGAAAACCGATAACGCGGATCGAACCTCGCGAGAGCCGCCCAGGCGCGGATGAAGGCCTCCTGTGAAAGTTCGCGCGCCAACTCGAGGTCACCCACCAGCTGCCCGAGGAACGCGGTCAACCGCCGCTGGTAGCGAAGCACGAGCGCACCGTAAGCATCCTCATCACCGTCGAGCGCGAGCTCGACCAGCTTTTCGTCCGCCAGCGGTTCGATCCTCTCAGTCACGGGCATCGATCATACCGCGGCAATAGAGGCGCCATTCATCGGGATACGGATTCGGCGCCCGTGGGTTTGCTAGACTCGCCGAGGAGGTGCGCGTGGAGAAATTGCGTCCCTTGGTGTGGCTGCTGATCATGGTGTTGGTTTTCCCGATATCGGCCGGCACCGCCGACGACGACGAACCTCAGGCGGAGAACCAAATCCGCCCCGTCGGCGGTCTCACCTTCGTCGACGAGTACGAGCTCACGATCGCCAACCTGGTTGTCTATGTGACTGACAAGAAAGGCAACGCCATCACTGATCTCACTGCGGACGACTTCGAGGTCTTTCAGGACGGCGAGGCCAAGCAGATCACCAATTTCAAGCTCTACACCGACGAGATCATCCGCACCCAGTTGGCGACCCAGGCGAACGACACATTCACCCTCGCCACCCCGACGCCGGCCCCCGACGACGAGGCGGGGCCGATCCCGGTCCACATGGTGCTCTACATCGACAACCAGAATCTCGACCCCCTCGACCGCAACCGGGTGCTGTCCCAGGCAGCGGAGTTCGTGCGCACCAGTCTCCACCCGCCGGCACAGATGATGGTCGTGGCCTACCAGCGCTTTTTCGAAGTGCTGGAGCCCTTCACCTCGGACCCGAACAAGGTGATGGACGCCCTGCGCGCCGTACGCCGCTACACCGGAGGGCGCACCGAAAACGAGAGCACCCGCAAGGACATCCTCGACCGCATCAAGTCGATCGAAAATGAAAAGCGGAGCAACAGCACCGGCAGTTCCGGTAGTTCAGACCTCGGCAGTCAGTGGAACGAGGCCTATCAACTGATCGACAACTACGCCAAGGAGGGCGTCAACGACCTCAAGTTCACGTTGGAGGCTCTGCGCCAGATCATCACCAGCCTTTCAGGGCTGCCGGGGAAAAAGGGCATCATCTACGTCTCCAACGGTCTGCCGATGGTCCCGGGAATGGAGCTCTTCTACGAACTCAACCGGGTGACCCAGAGCTCCAGCACCCTGACCCGGATGTACGAATTCGACCAAACGAGGGCGTTCAGCGCCCTGGCCGCCACGGCCAACGCCCAGGACGTGGCCTTCTACTCCATCGACGCGGCGGGTTTGACCATGGGCGGCATGGGCGGCGCCGAGTTCGCGAGCGCCCAGGATCCGCTTTCATCCTCGGTCGGGCGCCACAACCTCACCGACAGCCTGCGCTACCTGGCCGACGAGACCGGCGGTATCGCCATCATCAACACCAACGATGTCGGGCCGCGGCTGAACCTGATCACCCAGGACATGTTCACCTACTACTCCATCGGCTACCCGCTGCAAGCCAGCGGCAAAGACAAGGTCCACAAGGTCAAAATCACGCTCCGCGACAACCCGGCGTTCAACGACTATGAAATCCGCTACCGCTCGCGGTTGGTGGAAAAGTCGCTCGAAACCAAGGTTCAGGACACGGTCGTCTCGAGCCTGGTCTTCGAGGTCGACGACAACCCGATGCAGGTGGAGGTCGAAGCCGGCACGGCGGCGCCGGCGAGTGAGAAGCGGTGGCTGCTGCCGACCAACATTTCGTTTCCGATCAGCAAAATCGCCCTGCTCCCCGAGGGCTCCGACTACGTGGGGCGGATCGTGCTTTTCGTGGCCGCCCGCGACACCAACGGCAAACAGTCGGATCTCGTCCGCCAGGAACACGAGATCAGAGTCCCCGCTGCGGAATACGAAGATGCCCAGAAACAGCGGTGGGGGATCGACACCAGCCTGCTGATGGAGTCGGGTCGCTACAAGATCTCGGTCGCCGTGCTCGACCCCCTGACCCACCAGGACTCGTATCGGACCATCGCGGTAGCCGTGAATCCTGAATAGAAACTGTTAGCAGTTAGCTATCAGCTCAGCCTCTTGCAAAAGCCTCTGCTGGCGAAGGCGCGGATTGTAACCCCGTCGGAAAAGAGGCCCTCCCGGGAGTGGCTCTGAAAGCCGGTTTCGAAGGACAGCCGCAACCCGCGGCGGGCCGTCGTCGGTCGGGCGCGAACTCGTACCCTGCGCCGACGAGGTACTCCTCGATGTACTGGCCATTGGTGTTCGGGTCGACGTCGTTGAACCCGCCACCGAGGTTTTGATATTCCGTATGGCTACCGGAGAATCAACCGGCCGCGACTGTAGTCGAAAACCACGTTGTAGCGGTCCAAAAGGGCGTTGCCGAGGATGCCGTTGAGGTTTGGGATGTTGCGCACGGCCGGGATCTGGTAGGGCTCCATCCACGCCGTTTCGAGGTTCTCGGTCACCAGCGTCCCCACCGTCAGCCGCGCCACCGGCGCGATTGTCACCAGGGTCTCGCCGACCACCCCGACGCTGGCCCCGAGCGACCGCGTTTCGGGCGGGCTGAGGCGCCGCCGCGAACCGCTGATAAGGGTCAGGTAGCGGCCCGAGCCCGTGTCCACCACCAACCGCACCGGCAGAACCTTCTTGCCGGTCTCGGTCATCACCTCTGCGTCGATCACCGGCCGGCCGTCCACCACTTCGAGGGGGAGGACATCTCCCGGTCCGGAGTCGACAAACGTCTCTGGGTCGTACAGCAGCAGACGACGGGTCGAAGGGTCGATCTCGACTACCCAACGCGCGAAGAGACCGGCGCCGAGAAAGCCGTGGATGTCACGGCCCGCCATGGCGGACAGCCGCACCCCGATGTCGTGAACCACCAGCGGCGCGTGCAGGATCTCCACCCCTTCGCTGCGGATGCTGACATCGTCGACGACGACGATCCGGGTCGCGCCCGAACCCGTACCGCGGGCAAGCCCGGCCTCGCGCACCTCGAGACCCAGAGCGGCGGCCAGGTACGGGTCGGTGATGGAGCTCTGGGTGGCCCCGGAATCGAGCACGAAATCCATCGGCGGCGACCCGTTGATGGTCACCGACACAAGGATGAGGCCCGCGAAGGCCTCGTAGTGCAGCTCGTGGACGCACGACGTTGCTGTGGCATGGCCCTCGAACCCGGAGGCGGAAACGCCGAATGTCCAAAAAGCGAGGACGACGGCGACAACCACCGGGATAGATTTCATGGAACGCACACGTGATTTCACAGGGACTGAAGTCTACCACCTGGACGCGGCGGCTCTCCATCGTGGTGTACCGGAGGTTTCTCTGTGACGCGGTCGAACGACGCACCCGGTCAGAGCTCACTGGATGCTCACGGTGGTCAGCCCAAAGGCACGGTCGTCGCTCCCCGGGTGGACGACACCAGTTCCTCCGCCACCACCGCCAGGTTTCGCGCCTGTTTGGGACAGCTGAGCCGCGCCGTGTAGCGCCACACCCTGGCGACCAACCGCCAGTCCAGGCCCACCTCCTCGTGGTAGACAAACGGCGCCCCGGTCGCCATCTCCACCACAACCGTCAACCGCATCAAGCAGAATTGATCTGATTTTCCTCACACGTCGATTCTGGCGCCCGAAAAGACCAACCGATGGTGGAAGACTCGTCTCGCCCGGCTGGAGACACGCTCGTTTCGATGAGCCACTCGATCGGGTTATGGCTACTCGATCTCGACCAACAGCTGACCGCTTTCCACCGTGTCGCCGGAGGCGACGTGGACGGCGGCCACGCGTCCAGCCTGTTCTGCCGCGAGCTCGTTTTCCATCTTCATGGCTTCGAGCACCACCAGCGACTGCCCGGGCACCACCTCGTCTCCGGGCGCCACCTTGACCGCCACCACCTTGCCAGGGATTGGCGCGGTCAAACGGCTCGGCCCGCTCTCGCGGCCGCCGCTCACCACATCGACCGCCTCCGCTGGGGAGAGAACCGAGAGATCGAACTCCCGTTGTCCAACACCGACTCTCCAGCTGCCGTTGGCGTGGTGGTGGTAGGTGATCTGAAAACTGCGCCCGCTGTCGGGGTAGCGGAGGGAGGCAAAGGCGCCGTCGAGCCGCACCAGTTCCACCCGGCGCGGGTCCCCGTCAACCGTGATTTCGAAGACCTCGCCGTGCCGTTGCACGTCAACCTCACGCTCCGCCTCGCCACTGCGGATGACCCACCTCATCGCGGGAATCTCCCGTGCGCCACCCGGATGCCGTCGTTCCACCAGGCGCTGTCCTCGCCGTAGGCAAAGAGGTCGTCGGGCAGACCGCCGGCCTCGGCTGTCGCCAGACAGGCGGCGGCGATGACGGCGGCGATCTCCGCCTCCGGGTCCTGTCGTCCGTGCAGCTCCGCGAGCCCACCCGAGGCCAACAGCTGATCGAGGAAGCCGGTGTGAAAATCGGCATCGCGGAAGGCTTCCATCTCCACCAGCGCCCTGAACAGGGTGAGGGTGGTGGCGACCCCGCTCACCTGGTATTCCGACAGCGCACGCCGCAGCCGATTGACCGCCGCTGGGCGATCCGGCGCCCACACCACGAGCTTTGCCAGCATGGGGTCGTAGTCGAGCGGCACGATGCTGTCGGTGATCACCCCCGAGTCCACCCGCACTCCCGGTCCCGCGGGCCGGACGTAGAGACTGATCCTCCCGGGCGACGGAGCGAAGTTGCGCAGCGGGTCTTCGGCGTAAATCCGGCACTCGATGGCGTGGCCCCTCGGAAGGAGGTCCTCCTGGCGCAGCGACAGCTCCTTGCCGAGGGCGATGTTGATCTGCTCGGCCACCAGGTCGATACCGTACACCTCTTCGGTGACGGGATGTTCCACCTGAAGACGCGTGTTCATCTCGAGGAAGTAGAACCGGCCGTCGGGATCGAGGAGAAACTCGACGGTCCCCACCGAATAGTAGCCGGACGCGCGGACGAGGGTCAGCGCGGCCTCGCCGATGCGCCGGCGCAACTCGGGCCCGACCACCGGCGACGGGCACTCCTCCACCACCTTCTGGTGGCGGCGCTGGATCGAGCACTCGCGCTCCCCGACGTACACGGCGTTACCGGCGCGGTCGGCCGCCACCTGGATCTCGACGTGGCGCGCACGATCGACCAGCCGTTCCACATAGACGCGAGGGTCGCCGAAGTATGCCTGTCCCTCGGAGCATGCGCGCTCCCAGGCGTTCGCGAGATCGCCGCGCGACGAAACCGCCCGCATGCCCTTGCCGCCGCCGCCGGCCACCGCCTTCAGAAGCACCGGGAGACCGTGCTCGTCGACAAAGGCCTCGAGCTGGGACAGGTCCTCGATCGGCTCCATCATCCCCGGAATCAGCGGCACGCCGGACGCGACGGCGAGCTTGCGCGACTCGGTCTTCGAACCCATCAGCCGCATGGCGGCCGGCGGCGGCCCGACCCAGGTCACGCCGGCGGCTTCCACACGTTCGGCGAAGCCGGCATTCTCGGCGAGAAAACCGTAGCCGGGGTGGAGGAGGTCGGCGCCGCTCACAGACGCCACCTCGAGCAGGCGGTCGATGTTGAGGTAGCTCTTTGACGCCTCCGCGGGACCGATCGGAAAGGCCTGGTCGGCCATCAGGACGTGCGGCGCCGGCCGGTCCACCTCGGAGTAGACCGCGACCGTGGCGATGCCCATCTCCCGGCACCCGCGGATGATCCGCACCGCGATCTCCCCCCGGTTGGCGATGAGGAGCTTCATGTCGGCGTCCCGGAGGACGCAAGATTTCGGATTTCGGATTTCGGATTTCGGATTTTTCCCCCACCCAGCCTCTCCAACCCTACAGAATCCCTATCACGCCCCAGCCTGCACATCAGCGGGAGGGAGGGCGGAAATCCGAAATCCGAAATCCGAAATCCGAAATCGATGTCGCGGGTGGGCGGAAATCCGAAATCCGAAATCCGAAATCCGAAATCGATGTGGCGGGTGGGTGGATTTCCTAATTCAAAATTCAAAATTCAAAATTCCTACAAAGGTATATTCCCGTGCTTCTTCGCCGGCATGGTGTCACGTTTGGTCTGGAGCATGGCAAAGGCTGACACCAGGTTGCGCCGCAGGGTGCGCGGCACGATCACGTCGTCGATGTAACCGCGCTCAGCGGCCACGAAGGGGTTGGCGAAGAGCTTCTGGTACTCCGCCACCCGCTGCGCGCGCTCGGCTTCGGGGTCTGCGGCCCCGGCGATCTCGTCGCGGTAGAGGATGTTGACCGCCCCCTGCGGGCCCATGACCGCGATCTCGGCGGTCGGAAAAGCAAGGTTGAGATCGGTGCGGATGTGCTTCGAGCCCATCACGCAGTAGGCGCCGCCGTAGGCCTTACGGGTGATGACGGTGACCTTGGGGACCGTGGCCTCGGCGAGCGCGAACAGGAGCTTGGCGCCGTGGCGGATGATGCCGCCCCACTCCTGCTCGGTCCCCGGCAGGAAGCCCGGCACGTCCTCGACAATCCACAACGGGATGTTGAAGGCATCGCAGAAACGGACGAAGCGCGCGCCCTTGACCGACGCGTTGATGTCGAGGACCCCCGCCAGGAACGCCGGTTGATTGGCGATGACGCCGATCGGGTGGCCGCCGAGACGGAGGAATCCGACCACCAGATTCTTCGCGAAGTGCTCGTGCACTTCGAGGAACTCGCCGTCGTCGGCGGCCCAGCGGATGAGCTTGGTGATGTCGTAGGGCTTGTTGGGGTCGGCCGGGACGAAGTCGTCGAGTTCGGGGATCTCGCGGTCGAGGGGGTCCGAGCTGTCGGCGACCGGCGGCCGCTCGGAATTGTTGGACGGCAGATATGACAGGAGCTTCCGGATCTGGGCCAGACACTCGGTGTCGCCGCGGGACGCAAAGTGGGCCACCCCCGACACCGAGTTGTGGGTCATGGCGCCGCCGAGCTTCTCCTTGGTGACCTCCTCGTGGGTCACCGTCTTGATCACCTCCGGCCCGGTGACAAACATGTAGGAGGTGTTCTCGACCATGAACACGAAGTCGGTGATGGCGGGCGAATACACCGCACCGCCGGCGCAGGGCCCCATGATCGCCGAGATCTGCGGCACGACTCCCGAGGCGAGAGTGTTGCGCAGGAAGATGTCCGCGTAGCCCGCCAGCGAGGCCACCCCCTCCTGGATGCGGGCGCCGCCTGAATCGTTGAGCCCGACCACCGGCGCCCCGACGTTCATGGCCAGATCCATGATCTTGCAGATCTTGGCGGCATTGGCCTCGGACAGCGAGCCGCCGAAGACCGTGAAGTCCTGGGCGAAGACAAAGACCGGGCGGCCGTTGACGCGGCCGTGCCCGGCCACCACGCCGTCGCCCGGGGTGCGGCGATCGGCCATGCCGAAGTCGGTGCAACCGTGCTCGACCAGGGCGTCGGTCTCGGCAAAGGTGCCCTCGTCGAGAAACTGCTCGACGCGCTCACGGGCGGTCAGCTTGCCCTGCTGGTGCTGGCGCTCGATCTTGTCCTCTCCGCCACCGCGCCGGTTGGCGTCAAGCCGCTCGCGGAGACCTTCGACGACTTCGCGGCTCATCGGACCTCCTTCAGGGCGCCGCCTGCGAGCAGGGGCCCCGTGCATTCTACAGCGGCCGGCGGTACAGGTACCATGTCCGCATGCGACGCTTACCGAGACCCGAGCCACCGTTGGACGCGAGATGGCTGGATGCCCTGTCGCAGAACTGTGGCGAGCTGCGCGGCGGCGGCGCCCGGTTTGAAGACCTGTATCTCGAACAGCGGTTGGAACTCAACGCGGCGATCACGGGGGGAGAGGTGGAGATCGAGACCTGTCGCCTCGAGGGGGTGGCCGCCCGGTGGCGATCGCCGTCCCGGGTCATCCTCCATGCCCGCACCGGGATCTCGGCCACGGCTATCGGCGAGCTGCTCGCCCGCCACGCCGACCGCGTTCCGATGCCGTCGACCCGGCTGATCCCCGCACCGGAGATGGACCCCCCCCGGGCGTGGATGGACTGGTCCCGCAGTCTCGCCCAGCGCCTCGCGCCGTACGCCGGGCAAGTGCGCTATATCAGCCGCCGGGCCGCGGTCGTCCGCGCCGAGGGATGGACCGCGATTTCGGCCCCGGCGCTGGTCCGGGTGGAGCGCCGGGGGAACCCCTCGTCGGCCCTGCTCGCGGTGTGGGGCCACCCGCAGCTTGCCACCTGGCTCGAGCAGCTGCTCGAAAAGCCTCCTTCCAAGACCTGGACGGCGCCCAGTGGAACCCAGTTGCCGGTGCTGTTTACCGCCGGCACCGCCGGCGTCTTCCTGCACGAGGCGGTGGGCCACATGGCCGAGTCGGACCTCGCAAGGACCGGAGCATCACCACTCGCCGATTTGCTCGGGGCAACGGTGAGCACGCCAGGACTCGAGGTCATCGACGACCCCACCCGCACCGACCTCGCCGGCGCCTTCGATTTCGACGACGAAGGGGTGCGGGCAGCGCCGGTCTCACTCATCCGGAACGGCAAGTTCGAGAGCTTCCTGTGCGACCGGGAGGGCGGACGCGGCTTGCGCTCGAACGCCGGACGCGGACGACGCGCCGCGTGGTCCCGTCCTCCGGTCGCGCGGCTGTCGAATCTGGTGATCAGCCCGGGCACAGCGAGCCCGGAGGAACTCGAAGGCGGCCTCGCCCACGGGTTGGTGGTGACACGGATCGGCGGGGCGACGGTGGACCCGGTGTCCTTCCGGTTCGTGCTCCGGGTCGAGCGCGGGTGGGAGGTGCGCCACGGCCGCCGCCGTCGGCCCCTGGCCCCGTGCGAGCTCACCGGCAATGTTCTCGAAACCCTCGCCAACATCGATCCGCGGATCGGCGCCGATCCGACCCCCGATTGGCGGCTGGGGTGGTGCGTCAAGGACGGCGTGCCCCTGCCAACCGGTTCCGAGGCCCCGAGTCTGCTCGTCGGGCGTCTGGAGGTCTTGTGACAGAAGGCTCCGGCCATCTCGATCGTCTCCACGCCGCCGCCAATGCGGCCCGCACCCGGCTCGATGCGGCGGGCGCCGCCCGGTGGGAAATCTTCGCCAAGGCCTCGATGTCGCGCGAGGTCGAGGTCGCCGCGGGCCAACCGCTGCGGGTCGTCCAGGTCGAGGAGACCGGAGTCGCGGTCCGGGTTTTTGACGGCGGCCGGGCCGGTTTTGCCGCCGCGTCGGGGCTCGAAGAGGACGCATCGCGGCGCGCCATCGAGGGCGCGCTCAGCACCACGACCGAGCTCGCGGCCGATCCCCTGCCGCCGGAGCGCCTGCTCGGACTGACCGAGGTCCGACCTCCGCGCGAGTTGCCCCCGAAGGGGTGGGCGACCCACGCCGGTCAGGAACTCGAGCGGGCGGTGGCGAGCCTCGGCGCCGGCCACCTGAGGCTGCGCCGGGCCGTGTTGCAGGAGGGCGACTTTGCCTGGGTTCTCGCCACCGGCGACGGCTGGGTCGCGCGGCACCAGGACACCAGCACGTCGCTCATGGCCGAGGTGGAGGTCGTGGGCGAACGAGCGGGCGTGTGGCGCGACTGGCTCCACATCCAGGATCCCGGGGTCTTCGATCTCGAGGCCGCCGCAGCCCAGATCACCGACCGGGCGCTGCTCATCCGACGCCGCGTGACCACCGACTCCGGTTTGCGCGACCTGATCCTGCACCCGGAGGTGACGGCGCAGTTGCTGGCCGCCGTGACGCCGTTGTTCCTGGCCGTTCGCGAAGAAGACGACCACCTCTCGTCCCTTCTCGACAAACACGGGCGGCTGGCAGGACCGGCGTTGACGCTGGTGGATGACCGTTGTGATCCGGAAGCGCCGATCACCGGTCCGTGCGACGGTGAGGGGATGGCCTGCCGCCGGACGCTGCTCCTCGACGAGGGGGTCCCGCGCTACCGTCTGGCGTCGTTTCGCGACGCGGCGCGCTGCTCGGAAACCGCCCGCGGCGGTGCGTTGCGGGTGTCCTACCGTGATTACCCGGCGACCGGGGCCGCCAACCTGGTCGTGGACTCCCGGGCCGGGGTGGCGGCGGCGGAGCTCCTGGGTTCGGCCGACCACGCCCTCTACCTCCTGCGCCCGTTGTCAGCGGTCGAGGTCGACTTCGCCGCCGACCACTACCGGATGATTGCCTCCGGGGTGTGGCTCGATGGTCCACAGGTTCGGGGGTGGCACCCGGTGGTCGAGCTGCAGGGCAGCCTTGGCAGGCTCCTGCGCCGCATCGAGGCGGTGGGCAACGACCGCAGATGGTTCCAGACCCATCAGGGTTTCATCGGCGCACCCTCGCTGCTCATCCGCCGCCAACCAGTTGTCGGCTGAATCACGTTGCATCGTGCTATCTTTGGTCGTCTTTGGCTGAAATCTGTCAGGGAGTGGAGGATCGAATGGACGTCGGGATTCTGGGGCTGGCGGCGAGCGGCAAGTCGACCCTTTTCAAGCTGCTCACCGGGCAGGAACCTGCGGCGGCCGGCGGCCGGCGCGACAGCGCCCAGATCGGCGTGGCCCGCGTTCCCGACCGGCGGCTCGATGTCCTGACGGAGATGTACAACCCCGCCAAGACGACGCCCGCCACCGTGCGCTATGTGGACGTCCCCCGGATCCCCGACGAGCACCGCCGCGAGGCGGCGTTCAGCCTTCCGGAACTGCGCGCGACCGACGTGCTGATGGTCGTCGTGCGGGCGTTCGCGAGCGATTCCGTCGCCCACCCGATGGGCGGCGTGGACCCGCTGCGCGACCTCCGCCACATCGACGAAGAGTTCATCCTCCAGGACCAGCTGGTGATCGAACGGCGCCTCGAGCGCATCGACCGCGACATCGCCAAGCGCAAGAGCCCCGAGTTGTCGCGGGAGCGGGAGCTCCTCGCCCGGTGTCTTGGGGTGCTCGAGGCTTCTGCCCCGCTGCGCACCGAGACCTTCACCGCTGACGAAGGGCGGGTCCTCCGCGGTTTCACGTTTCTGTCCCTCAAGCCGATGCTGGTGGTGCTCAACGTCGGCGAGGACGAGCTGGCCGGCGATCCCTTTGCGGCGGCCGGGTGGCAGGAGTGGCGGGCCCGACCCGGTATCGCGTTCACGCGGGTCTGCGCCACCCTCGAGGGCGAGCTGGCCGAACTCGAGGGCGATGACGCCGCCGCGTTCATGGCCGATCTCGGTCTCGCCGAAAGCGCCCTCGACCGGGTGATTCGCGACTCCTATCGGCTGCTCGGTCTGATTTCCTTCTTCACCGTCGGCGACGATGAGTGCCGGGCGTGGTCGATCCGCGCCGGCACACCGGCGGTCGAGGCCGGCGGCGTCATCCACTCGGACATCCAGCGCGGCTTCATCCGTGCTGAAGTGGTGCCGTACGAAGAGTTGATCGATGCCGGTTCACTCGCGACCTGCCGGCAGCGCGGGACCCTGCGGCTCGAGGGCAAGACCTACGTCGTCTCCGACGGCGAGGTCGTGCACTTCCGTTTCAACGTCTGAGCAACGCGGGCCCGGTCAGACCAGCGCCTCACTCCAACCGAACAGGCGGGCCCACGCCGGTTGCAGGTGCGCCTCGCCCGAGGTGTTGGTAATCGGCGTCACGGGAGCGCCGAACGGCGTTTCATCGCCCGCTGCACCGGTCGACCCCTCGGTGGTTTCCGGCGTCGCCGGCGGACGGGTGGGGACGCGACGGGCGGGCGGTGCAGGACGCGGCGCCGGCGCCGGGGCCGCTGCAACCGGGGTCGGCTGAACCGCGGGAGCGGCGGCCACCTCAGCCCTCTCGGTTTCGGCCTCGGCTGCGGGAGTCGGCTCGACAACCGGGGCGGCTTCAAAGGTCTGGCGGACCGCGTTCACTGCATCGGGTCGCAGCAGCCGCATGGGAATTGCCTGTTCGAACCTGTCGACGTCGTATTGGCGCAACCAGGCGCCCAGCACCAGGCGCGACGACAGGACCTCGGGGTTGAAGCCCGGGTCGGCGAGTCGGGGGGCGGCGCGGAAGGCAGCCTCGTAATGGTCCATGGCCTTCGCCGGGTGACCGAGCTGTTCCTCCAACCGGCCGTAGTAGAAGTTGCACCAGGCGTGCCCCGGCCGTTTTTTCAATACCCGGCTGTAGGCCTGTTCGGCGTTGTCGAGATCGCCGCGGCTGTGTTCGACAAGACCGATGCGGAACCACGCCTCATACATTCCGGAATCGACCTTGAGGGCCTGTCGGTAAAAGCCGATCGCCTCGTCGGGATGGCCGCGGTCGAAGATCAGGGTTCCGAGATCCACCAGAGCGTCCGCGTCGAGCTCGCCGCGATCGGCCTGCTCCCAGAAATACCGGATCGTCTCGTCTTCGGGGTCGCCGGCCACCAGCCAACTCGGGAGGTCGGGCTCGTCGGCCGCCGAACCGGCCCCGATCGCGAAGCCCACACACACCGCGAACACGCACCAGACGCTCACGGAGATTCGAATCGATGGAGTCATTTCTCACGTCCTCTTGATCTTGCGCGCCACGACCCTGACCTTACCATCCTCGACCTGAACCTCGAAGTGGACCTTTCGCCCGAGGCGCTCCTCGATCCGCTGTCGCTGGGACGCGATCTGCTCGTCGAACGTCTTCCGGTCGACGTTCACCTTTACGCCGTGCTCTGCCTTGGCGGCGCAATAGCGGTCGAACAGAACATCCCCTTCCCTCGTTTCTACGGTCGTGGAGGCGGGTACGTTTGCCGCCTCCGGCGCCCGCAGCGCGGGGTTGGTCTGTCCGGCTGCACTGGCGCTGCGCCCCTCCTCGCGCTCCCGCAGCATCCGCTCCCAGTTCATGGAGTACGTCTGGAACCGGTGCTGCAGCTGTTCGACCCGGAAGTGATCGGCACGGCGGTTCATGGTCTGCTCGGAAAGCATCCGGATGCGTTGGCCGAGACGTTCCCGCTCGATCTGCGGGGGGACCTTCTCCACACCCGCGAAGAAACGATCCCACTTGCGGATGTGCTCCTGCAGGACCCGATCGAGATAGGCGATCTCTTCGCTCAGCTCCACCGATGCCTCCCCGACACGCCCGGGTTAGAATGAGCTTTGTGGAAAATCAATACCGAAACATCCCCGCGGTTCATACCCTGCTCGACCTTCCAGCCCTCCGCGCCGCCGCTGATCGTTACGGCCATTCAGCCGTTACCGAGGCCTGTCGTTCCGCAGTCGACCGGCTCCGCCAACGAGTCGCCGCCGGCGAGGTGCCCGGGAATGCGACCGACGATCCCGGTGAGGCCCTCGAACGCGAAATCCTCGACGCCCTGAGAACCGCCGGCGACCCGGCCTATCCCGCACTGATCAACGCCACCGGCGTGCTCCTGCACACCAATCTCGGCCGGGCCCCACTGCGGCGAGACCTGCCGCCATCACTCAAATCATACCTTGCCCTGGAGTACAACGTCACCGCTGGAAGCCGGGGCCAGCGTCTGGCGCCGATCGCCGAACGGATCGCCGCCGTTTGCGGCGCCGCCAGCGCCGTGATGGTCAACAACAACGCCGCAGCGCTCTTTCTGATGCTCACGGCGCACGCGCGGGACCGCGAGGTGATCGTTTCCCGCGGCCAGCTGATCGAGATCGGCGGGTCGTTCCGCCTGCCCGACGTCATGGCCGCGGCCGGCGCGACCCTGGTGGAGGTCGGTTGCACCAACCGCACCCACCTCGGCGACTACGCCGCAGCGATCAACGAGCGCACGGCGGCCGTTCTGGTGGTCCACCAATCCAACTTCCGGATCATCGGCTTCACCACCGCGCCGACGACCGCCGAACTCGCCGAACTCGCCCACGCGCACGGTCTGCCGCTCTTTGTCGATCAAGGCTCGGGCGCCCTCCACGATCTGCAGCGGTGGGGCATGCCCCATGAGGAGACCGTGGGCGAGATCCTCGACGCCGGCGCCGACGCGGTGTGCTTCTCGGGCGACAAGCTCCTCGGCGGCCCGCAGGCGGGACTGATCGTCGGCAGCGCCGACCAGGTCGCGCCGCTCGCCCGCCACCCGCTCTACCGCGCTCTGCGTCCCGACAAGACGGCCCTGGTCCTGATGGACGAGGTGCTCGCGGCGCACGCGAGCGGCCGTCTCGAGGACATTCCCCTCTACGCGATGCTCGGGACCCCGCTCGAGAGCCTGAAAAGGCGCGCGCGGGGCGTCGGCCGTCGCCTGCGATCAGCGGGCGTGCCGGCCCGCGGGACGGGCCACCCGCGCCGCCCTCGGCGGCGGCACCACCCCGGAAGAAACCGTCGCCAGCTACGGGATCTCGGTTTCGGGAGGCCAGGAGCTGGCGGATCGGCTGCGCGCGGTCTCTCCCCCGGTGATCGCGAGGATCGAGGACGACCAGGTGGTGCTTGATCTGCGGACCGTCTTCCCCGACCAGGACCGGGTTCTGGCAGACGCCGTCGCCCGGGCCTACAGCAGCGATGTCCAGGCGAGCCAGGACGACGGGGCGTAGAGCCACAGAATCACGGCCAGGGCGAGGAAGGTGCCGAAGGGGAGCTCGGTCTTGCCTGATCCGCGTCCGGCGATGATCAGCCCGATGCCGAACACCGCACCCACCGTTGCACCGATCACGAGGACACCGACGACGCCCCGCAGCCCGACCACCGAGCCGATGGCGGCCAGGTACTTGACGTCGCCCCACCCCATGCCCTCGATGCCTCGCCACAGCTTGTAGATGACGATCACCAGGGTGGGCAGCAGGGCGCCGACGACGGCGCCGAGCAACGAATCGAGCCACCCCGTGTATCCGCCGAGCAGAGAGCACACCAACCCGAAGAGGATCGACGGGTAGGTCAGGGTGTTGGGCAGGATCTGGTAGTCGTAGTCAATCAGACAAAGGGCGAGCGACACCCACGCGAAGACCGCCACCTCGATCCCCGTCAGCGTCAGACCCCACCGCAGCAGGGCAAGCAGCGACAGACAACCGGCCGCTGCCTCGACCAGCGGGTAGCGGATCGAGATCGGGTTCTTGCAGGTACGGCAGCGGGCCCGGAGGGCGAGCCACGACACGATCGGCACATTGTCGTACCACCGGATCGGCGTGCCACACTTCGGGCACGTCGACGGCGGGTCCTTGACCACCGAAATGTCCCTCGGCAGGCGGTAGATCAAGACGTTGAGAAAGCTCCCCACCACCGCCCCGACGACGAACGCCATGACCATCACGAACGGCACGTGGGTCCAATCCATCTGTAGAGCTCCTCCTGCTGCCGCACCATCACATCGCGATCGAACTCACCGAGCCCTTCCCGCGCCGACGCCGCCAGCCGCGCACGTTCGGCGGGATCGCCAATCACCCGGCACACGGCGTCGGCGAGGGCGGCGATATCGCCGACCGGCGCCAGATAGCCATTGTCTCCCGAGCGTACCACCTCCACCGTGCCGTCCACCGCGGTCGCCACCACCGGCACCCCGGCGGCCAAGGCCTCCACCACCGAGCACGGCAGTCCTTCGTGGACCGAGGTCAGGACCGCCACGGTGGTGGCGTCGAGGAGGGCCGGCACGTCGTCCCACCAGCCGCAGAACACGACGCGATCGGCCACCCCCAGCGACCGCGCCAGTTCCTCCGCCGCCGGCCGCAGCGGGCCGTCGCCGACCATGACGAACCAGGCGTCCGGACGCTCGACCGCCACCGCCGCCGCCACCCGCACGAAATCGAGCGGCGCCTTCTGCGGTTTGAAGTTGCCGACCTGGGTGACGAGGGGCGCCGCACCCGGGATCCCGAGGCGGTCTCGCACGGCGGCGCCGCCGGATGCTGCGCGAAACGCC
This sequence comes from Candidatus Sulfomarinibacteraceae bacterium, assembly GCA_963741385.1. Classification (GTDB taxonomy): domain Bacteria; phylum Acidobacteriota; class Thermoanaerobaculia; order Thermoanaerobaculales; family Sulfomarinibacteraceae; genus Sulfomarinibacter. The sequence continues at coordinate 1,036,705 of CAVUHO010000010.1, read as the reverse complement.
GCGAGGTCGATCCCGGCCCGGATCACGGTCGCGCGTTCGGCGGCAAAGAGACCCGACTCCACGCCCCGCCGGCGGTCGCTTTCGGACACCGTGATGAAGTGGTCGGTCCAACGGGCGAGTGCTGTCTCGACCGTGCGGAAGGCGAACCGCATCGGCGGCGGCTGCAGCGGGGTGAAGCCGAAACCGTGGACCGTGTGCACGACCGCCGGCACCTTCTCGCGATGGGCCGCGAATCGACCGAGGATGCCGGCCTTGGAGGAGTGGGTGTGGACCACGTCCGGGCGGAACGAGCGTACGACACGGCGCAGATCGCGCACCGCGCGGAGGTCGGACAGGGGGGCCACCTGACGCACCAGCGACGGCGTCGGAAACAGCTGGAGACCGTCGATGGCGGCCGCTTCCGGATCGAGACGGTCCCCGGGGCCCCACGCCAGCGCAACCTCGAAAGATTCACGGTCGAGGTGGCGGGCGGTGTGCAGCACGACCCGCTGCGCCCCACCCAGCTCGAGCCGGGTGATGACCAGCAGAACCTTCATTCGGCTCGGGTCCGCCGCCACCGCCGGAGCTACGCTTCCTTGCCGAGGCTGCGCGCGGCCCGCATGCCGTCGAGAATCGCGTCTTCCATGGCCGAGTACTTCCACTCCGCCCAGCGCCCTGCCAGCATCACCCCACGATCGCGTAAGAAACGCCGCAGCAGGGCCACGGCCTCCCGCCGCGCGTGGTCGAACACGACATAGGCGGGGTCGAGCACCGTCACCCGCCGCACCCTGACCGCGGCGCGGTCGAGGAGTCCCGCCGCCACCGCTGCCTTTTCCGCAGCCTCGGCGAGCTCGGCGACGTCGCCTTCGCCCGGGTCGAGGCTCACCTCGATCGAAACCGTGTGGTGGCCGGGGGGCGCGAGTGTGCCGTGGTTCGACGGAAATCCGACCCGATAAAAGGGCAGTTCGGGATCCGGAAAATACAACCAGTGTTCGGGGCTCGGCGCCCCGCCTTCCACGCCAAGAGCGAGGTTGAGGCAGCGCACCCAGCGCAGCGCCGCGCGCGCGGCGCGGACCTCGTCGGGCAACTCGTCGGCAAGACGGTCGACCAGGGTGGGCAGCGAGATCGTCGAGAGCATCCGCCGCCACGGCAGGCGTTCGCCGTCCGCGAGCTCCGCCCAGCCCTCGCCGAGGTGGACCCGGACGACCTCGCGCCCGAGCTCGAGACCCGGGGTGTGCTCGGCCACCATGTCCGGCAGCAGCCGGATGCCCCCGGAGCGGGGATAACGGAAGACCGCGTTGTAGCCCACCGGGTCGCGGTAGAGGCCGAAGGCCCCGTTGACGACGTCTTCGATCTTGGGTTTCGGCACGTAGCGCCCCACCCAGTCGAGACTCAGTTCCTCCGGCCGCGCCCGATACAGCTTGCTGTTGTAGGGAAAGAAGAAGTGCTCACCCAGACCCTCGCCGAACCGGTTCAACACCCACTGGCGGAAATCAGCGGGTTCCTCGTCTTCGCGTGCCGCCCACGCCTTGACGAAACCGAGGAGGCAGTCGCGCCGCACCTCGGGCGCGAGACCGCTGGTGTTGATCTGCACCGGATACGAGGTCGTCCTGCCGCCGATCACCACCGCCGCCCGCCGCTCGTGCACCGCCAGCCGGTCCCAGATGTCGAGCTCGGTCGAGGTAGCCCTGGGTCTCCTCCCTCGCCACGTGCAGGAGGTGGCCGGTGTAGTCGAAGGTGAAGCCGTCGCACGCGATGCTGCGGCAGGCACCTCCGGCCTCCGCTTCGCGCTCCAGCACCACCGCCGCATCGCCGTTGCGCGCCAGTTGCTCACCAGCCACCAGGCCGGTGAGACCGCCGCCGATGATGACGACACGATCCATCAGCCCTCCATGGGGACCAGGGCAAGCCAGGACAGCAGGCCGACCACGACGACGCCCACCACGGCGGTCAAGATCAGGGTCGACGTCGGGTCGAGGACCAGCACCACGAGACCGAGGGCGCCGAAGATCACCGCCACCGCGTAACTCGCCACCACCGTCCCCGCCGTCCAACCGTCCAGCCGCCGCCGGACCCGCAATGGAAAGTGGTCGGGGCTGCCGTAGTAGATCTTCTTGCCGGCGCGCAGCCGCAGCACGATCACGTAGAGGGTGTCGACGATCGGCACCGCGAGGATATAGAGCGGTGCCAACCAGCCGAGGGGGTTGTACATCGTGTAGTCCATCACCATCGCCAGCGCGCCCAGCGTGAGACCGATGAACAGGCTGCCGCAATCGCCCAGATAGATGACGGCGGGGTAGAAGTTCGAGCGCAGGAATCCGAGCAGGGCGCCGATCAGGGCGACCGTGAAGGCGGCCACGATCCAACGTCCGTTGAGCAGCGCCACCACCAGCAGGAAGGTCGCGGCGATCACGCCGAGCCCGCTCGCCAGCCCGTCCATGATGTCGACCAGATTGAAGGCGTTCGACATCCCCACCAGCCACACCACGGTGATGACCAGCCGCAGCCACAGGGGCAGCACCGCGACCTCGATCATGATCCCGGACTTCAAGAGCACGAACACCGCCACGATCTGGCCGACGGCCTTGGGCCCGGGCGTCAGGGCGCCGAAGTCGTCGATCAGACCGACGGTGGCGACGATGGTCGAGGCCAGCAGCAATGCCAGCAGCTCCCGGCTGAACTCGAAGGTCATGCCGATGGAGAGCAGAAAGGAGCCGAACACCGCCAGCCCGCCGAGATAGGCCACCGGCTCCCGGTGGTTCTTGAGCTTGCCGTCGGGCGCATCGACCACCCCGAAACGGAGCGCCGCCTCGCGCGCCATCGGCGTCCCGCGGAGGGCGAGAAAGAAGGCGAGGAAGAAACCGAGAATCAGGCGAATGGTCATAAGAGTTCGCGCAACCTCCGTCGGGGGTATCGGCTCCTGCTGCGCCACTCGTTCATGACCAGCGGCCATCGCCGTTTGAGGTGACCGATGAGCGACGGGCGCCGAGCGCATCCCGCCGCCACCGTCGCCGAGTCCCACACCAAGAGTAGTGGCAGGCGCGGTGCCAGATCAAGGGGATGCAGGTGGCGGATCAACGTCATCCAGCGGTTGGTGAGCATGCACGCCTCGAGGTGCGGCGGCCGCCGCCACCGCAAGGGACCGCGGCCCGCTGGCCGCCCCGCCGCCACGGCGGTGGGTCGCCACCGCCTCCGGACACGTGCGGATTCGCCGGCCGCGGTTGGTCAGCCGCCACCCGAGCTCCAGGTCCTCCCAGAAACAGAAAAACTGCTGGGCCCACGGACCGTGCTCATCCGCCACCTCCGCGAGCGCCGAGGTGCGAAAAACCGCCAGGGCTCCGCACGCGGCGAGCACCGGCCGCGGCTCGTACACAGCGGGCGATGGAGGCAGACCATAGCCGATGTCCCTGACCTCGAGGTTGGCGCTCTTCAAAACCTGACCGGCGCTGTCGACCGTGTCGCCATCGGCCCGCATCAGCAAGGGTGCAACCCCACCGAGTTCGGGATCCGCCTCGAGCGCCTCCGCGCAGCGGGAGAGACAGTCGCGGCTCACCATCACATCGGGGTTGAGGAAGGCGAGGAAATCGTACCGGGTCGCAAGCTCGCGAAAGCCACGGTTGCAGCCCCCGGCAAAACCGCTGTTGACAGACTCCGCCACGACGGCAATCCGGGGATCGCCAACCGATCGTGCGATGTCGCGGCGGGCGTCGCGCGAGGCGTTGTCGACAATCACGATCGTCGCGACCCCCTCTGCCGATGTCAGGCCGGAGAGACACGCAGGCAGGTCGTCCGCCGAGTCGTGGCTCACCACCACGACGCCTATGCCCGTATTCAAACCATCCCTCCGCCGGGCAGCGCATTGAGGAGGGTTCGAAAACGTAAGCCGCGGGCCATCAATTGATTATAGAGGGTGACGGTGAAAGCCCGGCCGAAGCGGGAGATGATCACCTCGCGACCGCCTGCAGCACCGCCTCCATCCGATCCACGTGGCGCTCGACGCTGAAGAGATCGCGTGCGCGGTTGCGACCCGCCTCGCCCAGCCTCCGCCGAAGATCATCATCTCCGGCGAGCCGTCCGAATACCGCCGCGAGCCCGTCAACGTCCCCCGGCGCACACAGCAGACCCGGTCTCGCCGTCCACCACCATCTCGGGAACACCGCCCCCGGCATAGCCCGCCACGGGCTTCCCGACTGCCATCGCCTCCATCACGACCCTTGGCAGGGGGTCGGGCCACAGGGTCGTGATCGCCGCCACATCCACCGCCGCCAGCAGCGGCCAGATCTCGGGCTGCGGCGGCACCAACCGGATGCGGTCCGCGGCCGGGCCGCCGGAGATAGCGCCTCGCAGCCGCTCGACAAAACGTGCCGGCCCGTGACCGGCTATTAAGAACCACAGATCCGGGTTCTCGGACTCCGCCTGATGCGCAGCCCGCACGAAATCGAGCGCACCCTTGTGCTCCACCAACTGGCTGAACAGCCCCACCACACAACCATCGACCGGAAGGCCGAAGGCCTCGCGTGCCGCAGCTTGTTCCGGCATCCGGTCGCCGGCGCCTCGACTCCGTTGTGAACCACCTCCACCAGATCACCGAGCCCCTCGTCCCGGATCCATGCAGCCACCGCCTCGCTGACCGCCACGATCCTCGTCGCGTCGCGCCGGAGGCGGCCTGAAAACCACCGGCGGCGACGGCCGGACGGCAGGATCTCCCGCACATGCCAGACCACCGGCAGCTCCAAAGACCGCGCCGCAGCCGCACCGCTGAGGTGGGGCAGGCAGTTGACGTGGACAACGTCAGGTTGTCTCGCCTCCAGCCACCGGCGCAGATCCAGGCTCCCGGAGTCCGGAAACCCGTAACGCGCCGCACGCAGCAATTGTCGCCACAACGGCTGCTCGTCGTATTGGACCAACCAACAGGCGCGAACCGGGATCGACTCGACATCGACGCCGCTGGCCTCGAGATCATCCGCCAGAGCCCAGGGCCCCGGCGCGGTCACCGACACCTCGTGTCCCCGTCGTTTGAGTCCGCTCGCCAACAGCGCCAGGCTGTGCTCGGCGCCGGTGGGTGCGCGCTCGGACGCGAGGTGGGAGAGGTGGGCAGATCTTCATCGCATACCGACGTTTCGATCCAGCAGAGGTCGATCACCGTCAGCGGTGGGTAACACGACGCCACGCGGTCGTCGTCAGGATTTCCTTTGCGGTCCGGTCCGCGGTGGACAACATCGGCGGTCATTTGCTCGACCTCACCCCTCCGGTTGATGACGTCCACCTTTCCGAGGATTCCGGCAGTGCCGCATAATAATATTACCGCGGCCCGTGTCGCTCTCGGCGACCTGCTCCCGTCCAGGTGTCCAACACTCCGTTCAGAAGGCTGATCAACCGGGGGGAAATTGCTTCCAACGAATATCGACCCACCACCGTGTCACGCCCCGCAGCGGCAAGCTTTTGGCGGAGATCACAGTCGCCAAGCAGACGATCAAGACAAATGAACCACTCCTCTGGTGTCGACGCGAGGCATCCGTTACGACCGTCCTCAACAACCTCCCGATTCATGCCGACCGGCGACGCCACCGCGGGAATTCCAAGAGCCATGTACTGTAACAACTTGAACGAACATTTTGCCCGGGTCCACGGTGTGTCTTCGAGAGGCATGATTCCAATCCCCATATCGCGAAAACAGGAGACCTCGGTTGCCAGTGACCAGGGACGGAAATCGACCCGGACTCCATCGATTTGCGGCGGTCGATCGGCGACCACCAGCAAACGCAGATCGTGATGACGGTGCGCGAGCTCCCGCAGCGGATCGGCGAGTGCCTCAAGGTAGGGGAGATTGTCCGAGTACCCCACCCAGCCGATCACCGGGCCAATCGCAGCCGCGATCGCCGACGGCGAAAATTGTCGACAATCGATCGCAGTTGGTATCGTTTCGACACGATCGTGTGGAACCTGACTGGCCAATTCCGAGTTGCCGCTGATCACAAACTCCGCAGCTCGGCAGGTTGCCTCGAAATTCCCTCGGTAGCGATCATGACTGCGGGTACCTTGATCCGCAAACGGCGGAGGCAAGTACAGTGCGTCGTCGAAATCAAAGACCACCGGCAATTCAAACTCAGCAAGCCGCCGGGCAAATGGCGGGGGATACGTGCGGCGTTGAATGAACAGCAGATCCGCATCCGGGCGGCTTTGGGTGTCGCGAATTAGCTCGAAGAGGCGCGACGGGAGACGCATCCACCCCGATCGTGGAGCCGACCCCGTTTCGACGACAACATCAAATCCAGCAGTGGACAACCCATTGAGATGCTTCAATACCCGATACCGGGTGCTCGCAGTATGTTCGTCGCCAACCGCCCTGACCAGAATCCTACGACGGCTCCCGCTGCCGGCGCTCTTGCGAGCCGAAGCCTCATGGTCAGTAGTTCTGTGTGTCACAAATCCTTCTTTGGCCTCTGCGACGGCCTCGCTTGCCCCTGCGCCATTGTATAGGTTGAGAAAACCGACAAAATGCGATGATAGAATCAACCTCGTGACTCCCAGTCGAACTCTTTTGTTTCGAGTGATTAGAACAAAGTGAAATCATCCTTCCCGAACCTCGACGTCTCGATTATCATCCCGAACTGGAACGGTGACGAGATCATAGCCGACTGTCTGGAGTCGATTGTTCTCCAAACCCGGGATGTGGCGTTCGAGATCCTTGTGGTCGATAACGGCTCGACCGACGACAGCCCCCGGAAAATCCGGCGCATCGCCGAGAAGGACTCCCGGGTTCGACCGCTGTTTAACAACGAAAATCGGCTCTTTGCAAAGGCTTGCAACCAGGGATATGACATAAGCGATGCCAGATTCGTCCTGATTGCCAACAACGATATCTTGCTGCGTGACGACGCGGTCAGCTCCCTCGTCCGCTACGCCGACGAACATCCCCAGGTGGGCGTGGTGACCCCACGTTTCGTCGATCGCGGGGGGAGATCCCAGGAGTTTGTCCGAAGACTACCCAACGCCCTCCACGTGCTCGCACACTACCACCCACTCGGCCGGGGTATCGATAGGGCTCTCCTACGCCGGAGGCTCCAGAACTCATATTTTTATCGCGATCGAAGCTTTCAGGATGTGGAGGAAATCGAGCAGGCGGGTGCCTCGTTCAGTCTCTTCCGCAAAGACATGCTCGAACGCGTAGAAGGGTTGTTCGATGAGCGATTCCCGCTTTTATTTAACGACGTCGATCTCTACCGGCGCATCAAAACCGCCGGTTTCCCCAGTCACGTCGTGCCTTCCATTCAGGTGATCCATCTCGAAGGCGTGTCGTCTAGAAAGTTCGATGCTGCGAAATTTAAGAGGCTCCAGTATCGCGGCATGTTCGAGTACTTCAAGAAACACCACCCCCTCCAGTACCCGCTACTGTGCGTGGCGTGGCCACACTGGTGGATCAGGAACCGACGATCATTGAACGCCGCCGTGGGAAAATACTGAGATGACAAAGGAAGCGCCTCTCCGAATCGCCGCTTGGCACTTCTTGCCGAGCGGAGGCGGACGAAGGGCGCTTTACCAACACGTCAAAGGTCTGGTGAGCCGGGGTCACCACGTCGAATTGTGGTGTCCGACGCGAGTCGACGAGGGTGTCTTACCTCTGGGAGGTCTTGCGGAGGAACACGTGGTCCCGGTGCGTGAGACGCGATCAGGTGGTAGGTTGCGCGAGGTGTTCGATATCTGCCGAGGTGTGCGGGCTGACGTCGAAGCAATGGATCGACATTGTCTGGAATGCATCGACCAAATGGCCGACAAGAATTTCGATGTACTGTTTGCTAATACCAGCATGCACTATGCGGTCACGGCGATCGGTCGATTCGCCGACCTTCCCAAAGTCCTCTATCTTCAAGAACCGCTCCGCGAACTCTACGAAGCCTCTCCACTCCTTCCGTGGCGAACGCCTCGACCACAACCCCCTGGCTCCGGTTTCCGGCCCCGGTCTGCGGCCAGCGTCATCCGACAGGTTCTTCGGGTTCGAAAACTCGGCATCCTAGTGCGCGAGGAACAGGAGAACGCCAGCGCCTTCGACCGGATCCTGGTAAATTCGATCTTCAGCCGGGAGAGTGTGTTGCGGGCATACGGGCTGTCGGCCCAAACCTGTTATCTTGGCGTCGACACTACGGTTTTTCTTGACTACAAACTCGAACGCGAGAACACCGTCCTCAGCGTCGGCGCGATTGTCCCCGCCAAAGCAATCGAGCGTTCAATCGAGGCGGTCGCTGCCGTGACAACCAACCGACCGACGCTCGAACTGATCGGTAACATGGTCGATGCCGAATACCGAAACCACCTTGAACGGCTCGCGATCGAACGCGGGGTGGCAGTGGATTTCAAAGTAAATCTCTCAGACACTGAACTGGTCGAGCGCCTCAACCGTGCGGCCGCCATGATCTATACCCCGCGCTTGGAGCCCTTTGGATTCGCTCCTCTCGAAGCTGCAGCTTGCGGGTTACCTGTCGTCGGCATCACGGAGGGCGGAATCCGCGAAACTGTGCGCAACGGAGTCACCGGGTTTCTGGTTGAGGATAACTCCGAAATGATGGCGATGGCTCTCGAGCGGATCCTTAACGATCCGCCATTCGGGAGGCAGCTCGGTGCCAGCGGGCGCCAATGGGTGAATCAGCAGTGGACCGTCGATCAAGCGGTGGATCGCCTTTACGCCCACCTAGTCGGCAGCATCGCCAGCAAGACTCGAGGTTCGGCTCTGTGATTCCGACCGACCACACCGATCAGAGGCGAGCCGGGGGGGGGTCCCCCAGAAACGTGCAGGAGCCCGATGTTGAGGTCGTGACCCGCTGCCCGTTATGCGGCTGTGCAGCACTGAACTTCCTCTTCGCGGCCCTCGACACCCTGCACGGTCTGCCGGGCGAGTGGGGAATTCGCCGGTGTGATGATTGTGGGTTGATGCTGACTTCACCCAGACCCGATCGCACGGCGATCGCTCAATTCTATCCGGCCGATTACCAACCGTTTTCGGCCCCCCACGCCCAGGCCGATAACCCGACCAGGATGAATGCCTTCAAGCGTCTTTTCGATCCCAAGGAACATGTGCTGCCTCAACGCATTCGTCCCGGTAGGGCCCTGGAAGTGGGCTGCGGTTCTGGCCGATACCTTGCACGACTTGCGGCCGATGGTTGGGATGTACAGGGTCTCGAACCGTCGGGCGAAACGGTTAAAAACATCCTCTCGAAAATCGACGTGCCGATCTCGGTGGGAACCATCGAGTCAGCCACCCTCGAAGAGGCATCCTTCGACCTCATCGTCGCCGTCATGGTTCTCGAGCACCTTCACTCGCCTGTCGAGGACGTGAAAAAGCTCTTTTCGTGGCTTCGTCCCGGTAGCTACCTCACGGGCTCCGTCCCCAACTGCGGTAGCTGGGAGTTCAAATTCTTCGGTTCCGATTGGTACGCCCTTCAAGTTCCAACCCACTTGTTCCATTACACGCCGGCGACCCTGACTGCAGTTCTCAAACACTCCGGGTTCACTCGCGTGAAAATCGTTCAGCAACGTAACGTCAATAACCTCATGGTTCATTTAGGTAGGTTCCTCGATCGGCGCCAGTTACCGGGAGCCTCTACCTGTCTCAGGTTTCCCGAACAGGGGTCAGTAGCACTTCGGTCCGCCGTTCGTCCCGCCGCATCGATGCTGGCGTGGTTAGGTCAGGCCGGACGGATCTCATTCACGGCACAAAAATCATCAACGGAGTAACTCACGGGATAATTTGAGTTCTCCATCGGTTCAAGATACCACTTTTTCCTGTCATTTTCAGAACGGTTTGCGATCGATCGCCTGGCGAAAAGCCTCGAAATACTCACGAGCCACGTCGTTCCACGTGCGGCGTCCGATTGCCGCGAGCGACTCCTCGGCCATCGTTCGGCATCGTTCCTTGTCGGATAGCGCCCGTTCCAGCACGTTGGCAATATCGTCCGGATTGTGCGGGTCGAACACCCAAGCTTTGGTCCCAAGCACCCCCAACTGTTCTAAAAAGGGAGGTATGTTCGAAAAGGCCACGGTCGTACCGGCATGCCAGGCGTCAACCGCTGGGCCTGAGCCCGCCTCGTAGAGAGAAGCAGACACGACCATATCGGCGTTCCGGATAAGCGTGTCGGCTTCCTCATCCGAAACGTATCCCAACGGAATCACGTCTTCGCCGAGCGTGAGGCCTTCGTCCTTGATGATGGCACCCAGCATTCTGTAGCGATGCATAGGATGGTTGGCTGGAGAGGTGACGCCCTCACACGTTCCGATCTTTTCGGTGCCGTCGCCGATCAACACGAGGGGCTCGCGGATACCACGACGCTTGAGGCGTCCGACTGCCCGCAAAAGAGCTTCCGGGTTCTTGTGTTGCGCTGCGTTGGCCGGGCTCACCATGTAGGACTCGGGAATTCCGAACTTCGAGAGTATCCTCTGCTGTTGATCGGGTGATGTCGCAGTGATAATGAACTGGGGGAGATGTACGACCTTCGTATCGTGGTAGAAGTTCGGGTGGAACTTCCGCAGCTCCGACTCCATAAACCTCGAAGACAAGATGATCTTCGGATTCTGCGTAATCCACCCTTCAAGCTGGCGCTCAAGGATCGCGACGACCGACTTGGAGAAGTTCCCAAAAGGATACATGAAGTTGAAATCGTGCATGGTGATGGCCAACGGTGGACCGAATTCGGTCGGCTCGATGAAGTAGGGCCACGCTAAATAGACGAGATCATGCTCCGAGGCCTCACGGACAGCCTTCTCATCAAGCTCGAATAGGTGCTCGTTTCGATGGCTGATGCTCTGCTGGCGGGCCAACAATTCATAGTACAGCCAAACCACAGGTTTGATCCGTTTCAACACAGCTCGAATCGCACCTTTCACACCGCGCGCAGGCGGAACCTCGCGGGTTTTCGGTGTTGCTTTCGAGCTCAGGGGCCGCACCGTGACGTTCGCCATGTCTGCAAAAAGAACTCCCAGGGAATCACGCTCGATACCGGGTTGGTCGGCGAAAAGCGTGATGCTCAGGTCGTCTGCATACGTGGTCGCAAGAGCCCTCACCAGCGCGCGGACGAACCGTGCGCCTCCGCCTGGACTACTACACTGGTTGATAACCGCGATTCGCACGCTACCGCGGCTCCATGGGCCTGGCGGGAGCGCCAACCACGGTGACCCCCGGAGCCACGTCCTTCGTCACCACGGCCCCGGCTCCAACAACAGCACCTCTGCCAATTCTCACCTTTGGGATCAAGATAGCTCCCGTACCAATATAGACATCATCCTCAATCGTGACCCGTCCAGAAACATTCACGCTTGGCGCGAGAATGCAGAAGTTGCCAATAGTAGAGTCGTGGCCGACCGTTACATCCAGATTGACGAGCACGTGACGTCCGACCCGAATGTTGTTCGTCAGAATAGCGCCAGCGCAGACGACGGTACCTTCTCCGATCGTGACAAAAGGAGAGGCTACGACGCTGGGATGCACTAGCGTGACGAACGTCGCGCCGGCGGCACGTGCTTCGGCCTCCAGCGCCTTGCGCGATGCCACCTCACCTGTTCCGAGGATTGCTCTCAGGTCCGGCACCGGGCCAAGGTCTTCAAACGTCCCCAGTACTACAGTGTCGTTCAGGAGTTCGCCCTTATGAGAGGAGTCGCGGTCGATGAAACCTATCAAATCATATTCGCCGGTGTGCGTCAGGTCTCTGAAGATGTCCGCGACCTCGCGTGCGAACCCGCCTGCTCCGAGAATCACAACTCTCTGAGGCTTCAATTAGCACCCCCTGCAACTCCCGAGCGAACCGCTCTGCAGATTTCGTCGACCGATCGTTCGTCCAATCCCGGCCAAGAGGGCAGATTGATGCCCCCCGCCCCACAGCGCTCTGCGATTGGAAATCGCTCGTCGGTGAAATACATGGGCAGCGTATGGGCCGGAAAGAAGAATGGCCTCGAGTCGATGCCGTTTCCCCGCAGATGCCCCATCAGGAAATCGCGCCGACTGACATCTACAATGACCGAGACCATCCACCAGTTGTTTTTTGCCCAAGCAGCCTCACGGTGGAACTCTATTCCCTCGACACCTTCCAGCCGCTCCCGATACCAGCAGGCAATTTGCCGCTTTTTCTCGAGCACTTCGTCGATCCGTTCAAGTTGTGCCACTCCGAGCGCCGCCGCCACATTCGACATGCGATAGTTGTAGCCGATAACATCGTGCCAGTAAGTTCGGGTCGGCGAAACACCCTGCCCCCAAAGATGTCGGCAGCGCTCGGCAAATTCATGGTCGTCGGTTACGACCATACCGCCCTCGCCGGTGGTGATGACCTTATTGCCGAAGAAACTGAACGATCCCGCGAGTCCGAAGGTACCGGCCTTCCGGCCCTTGTATTCCGATCCGTGCGCCTCGGCAGCATCCTCGAACACCGCAAGGTTATGGCGTCTGGCAATCTCCAAAATCCGATCCATGTCGCACGGATTGCCGTAGAGGTGGACGACCATGATGGCCCGAGTGCGCTCGGTGATCTTTGACTCGAGCAATCGCGGATCGAGATTCCAATACTCCGGCTCGGAATCCACAAATACGGGGGTGGCGCCCGTATACGTGATTGCGTTAACCGACGCCACATAGGTCAGAGTTGGAACGATAACCTCGTCGCCTGGACTGATACCCAACGCTGCAAGCATCAAATGGAGGGAGACCGTCCCGTTGCAGGTGGCGATACCTCGGGTGGCTCCCAGATAATGCGGGAATTCACGCTCGAAACGATCCAAAAACACACCCTTCGAAGAGACCCACGTGGATTCCACAGCCTCCAGGACGTACCGTTTTTCGTGCTCACCTATCAGCGGTTGATACACAGGAATCATGACGCCTCCGGTGTCAGCCGATTACCGACACTACCCGCGGAATCGCTGCACGAACAAGGATACCAGTCGTCGGTCGCTGACCTGAAGGAAGCCGAAGGCCCAGTAAAGGAACGGGAAAGCCGCCGCGGCAGTGAGCATGAGTACGAGGACCACGGCCAAGTTCACGGCAAGAGGACGCAAAAGCAGGGCCACTCCACATTGGAACACCCCTGTTAACCCGGCACGCCAGAATATCTTCATGAATTCAAAGCCGGACAGCCCCAGGATTCTCCGCTCTACATACCAGGTAAAAAGCGGGACCCCAATGGCTGCGGCGCTCAGGTACGCCATTGCAGCGCCTGCAACTCCAAAGGGCTTGACGAGCACAAGGAACAGTAGGACGTTTACGACCGCGATGCCAATCGTGAACACCGCGTTGACAATCGCCCGGCCAGAACCGTTTGCGATGCCCCACGGAAGGGCAGGGATACTCAGAACCCCGTACGTTGCCACGAGAAGAACCATTGGCACGGCACTTTCACGTGCGATTTCGGGCCCCATCCAGAACAGCAAAAACTTGTCTGCAAACGCGGCCATTGGAATTGTGATGGTTAAGATGAGCATCTGCACGAGGCGTGAACCTTCGAAGTACAGCTTGCACAGGGAGGCTCGCTGATTGGATTCGGACAGCGCGGAGGACATTGGAAACACGACTGCCGTCATTGATGCGACAAGCTGCTGGACCTTTTGCGCGAGATTGCTGGGAACCACATAGTAGGTGACTGCTGCGACACTGATCATCGAGCCGATGAGCAACTTGTCCAGTTGGTACAGTGCCAGAACTCCCATCGATGACAAGAAGAATGCGGCACCAAAGCTCGACAGCTGTCGGAATAGCGCCGGATCGAATGACGGGCGGAGGCGGAGGGTCGGAACCAGTTGCCGATCGACCCTCCAGTAGACAGGAAAGGCCAGAATATTTATCAGGACCCCGGTCGCCAGAACCGCAATGATGCCCTTCCCAAGATAGAGGAGTAGGACAATCGACAACGTGCTCAGTGTTTTGAACAGGATGCTCAGCTTCGCGGCGATATCGAAGCGCTGTAGCGCACGGGGTATGCCGCTGAACGTGCCGACCACAACTGACACAGCAAACGCGGGAGCGGAGATATAGAACGCAAGTTTTGCTGTGGTCACGAATTCTGGTGGGATCGACAACACCCGGGTCACAAGGGTGTTGGTGAGCAAGAGGATCAGCGCCGCGCCAAGAACACCAATCGTAAGATAGAACGCGAGGGCAGTTCCGATCACGCGATTGACGCCTTCATACTCACCTTTTTCGTTTAAGGCAGACACGTGGCGAACGACGGCTCCGCTGATTCCCAAATCCAAGAATCCAAAGAAACCCAGTGTTACGCCAACGATCGAGAACAGACCGAAAATGTCGTTTCCGAGAGTATTGACGATATATGGCGACGCGACGAGCGCGATCAGAACCGGCCACGCGAATTCGAGCAGGCCGTATGCCGAGTTCTTGAGCGCATTCCAAGCCAGACCTTGCTGGAATGACACCTTTTCAGGTTCGGACATTGGTGTTCGATGGTGCCGCTGATTTAGCCCCGATGACCGTATACGCCAGGTAGCAGCCGCTCTGCGATCCAGTGAGGCGCATCGGCCAAGGCGAAGGTAAGGAGTACGCGATCCGCATATCAGAGAACCCCTGCTGGTAAAGATAGAACGCCACCATCTGAGGGTGGTACGGTCTCACATGAGTTACGTCCACCCAGAAAGCAGCGATCTCGGCGAAGCACTCAGGGTTTGAAGATTGGATGAGCACACAGCCGCCGGGAGCCACCTTGCGTCCGATTAACTGGAGGAATCTCACCACGTAATCAGGAGCCATGTGTTCCAAAACAGCAAAACTGACAACACCTGCCAGCGAGTGGTCATCACGACTCTCGAGGAACGAGTTCGCATCAGCAACAACGACCTTTCGTCCGCGGGCTGTCAGTTCCGAAGCTTGTGATTCGCTGGTCTCCACACCAACGTAGGGAACGCCCGCAGCTGACATGAGGTCCAGAAATTCCCCGCGACCGCAGCCGAGATCAGCAATGACCAGACCGGGCGGTGTATTGCGGACAGCTTCTTTAACGTACGGAATGAAGTGGGCCTCTCGCTCTTTTACGACGTCTTCGGGGCCTCGAAAAGCCTTACCGAACGCTCGATAGACTGCATCAAAATCGTCGGCTGCTGGCTCAATACTGGACCAATGTGCGGGAATCCTCTCAGTGATCATTGGCTCGAGAAGTTCCTCAGGATACGTTTGGCGAACCTGCGAAATGCGAAAGGCGTTCAACAGCCGCCTCGTCAATGTGCCAAAGATGGGGATGTTGAAAATGGCACGGCTCACTGATTAGCCTCTTTGACTGGGTTCAAATCCAACTCACGAAATGGGCTACGGCCCTTTCTCATTGATTTCAGCACCGACCGCGCACTCTACTCGTTCCCTCAGAAACGACATCACACGAGAAAGGTCTCGACCTCAACTTTTCGTCACCGGCACGTTTTGTCAGGATGTCATAGGAATTGGTATCCCGTCCGGCGTATTGAAGTGGGCCAGCCAGCACCGGGCATTCGTCCGTTTGAACTCGAGAAAGAAGTCTTCGCTGAACGACAAGACGAGTGCGACGCTCTTTTCGAAATATCGGTTCCCCTCGTTGCATGCCGATGTGAATGTCCCCTCCATTTCAGCGACACACTCCGCAGCAGCCTCTCCAATTCGCTCCCGCGAATGAAGTTCTCCTCCGGTCGGCGCCGTGGATGGAGCAACGTCCAATTGGAACATCTTGAACCCCCGGCCTCGCCGGCCCTACAGACGATAGAGACGCAGAACACAGAGATGTCCGACCTCTCCGGAAACCCCTGGAGGTTCATCGACAAAATATATGGGAACGACAGCCCACCTCAAGGTCTCCTTGATTGTCGAGGTCTTGCCTACGCAAATGTCGGCCCGCGTGTGTATACACCCCGCATCAAAAACCCTGTACATTCGGGATTGAATTACCCTTTCTTTCGAATCAAGATTAACATGACAATCACGCGCGCTCCGACCCCCGGAGGGAACCCCGATGAGTCAACCAGTCATCCTGGACACCCTAAGCCCTATGCAGCCATGGCTTGGTCACCGAAAGGTAGTGCCGCACTCCAAACAAGCCATGCCCTGCTGGTCGCAGTTTCAACCTAACGACGCAGATCCGTAGTCTCACGAATACTCATTCGGCACCTCGAGGGCCGCAAGAAAAAGTCGTATCACCAGGGATGCTCTCGCTCCGAACAGGGCAAGGTCTCCACGTGTCGAGTCTCTTGGTGGCTTTCTGGCTCGGCCACGATCACTTCTGCCAGCCCTGACGACCCTCCAGCTGTCAGAGCCCTACCGCCACCCGGTCCCTTGGCTGAATCAGCTTCGCCAGTTCGTGACCGATCGACACTGCAGGCCCTGATGGCCGCCATGTAATGCAACCCGGCTGCTAACAACGGAACGAATGGACTCCAGACATGGACTCGGTACGTCCGGCAAAACAACTGGCAAACCAACCTGCGCTCGGGCGCCCAGCAAGACCACCGGAAGGAGACCAATTTCCAACCAGACACCTACCGCCCTTTTCTCGGGATCGTCACCTCGCATCGACGAGAGTCGTGCGTTGCCGCAATCCCTTGCGCCAATCATCAGGACCAAAGCGTTTTTCGAGACCCCAAGCGGCGGCGGGTTTTCGGCGCCAGAACCAGCAGAGCTGTTATGAACGCTGCAACCAAGGTGGTGGCCGCAGCCGGCGCCAGACCCGGAGGGCGATATCGACCGCTCAGCTCATGTCGGCCCTCGGCCACCGGAATGTGCCGGACAATACCCGGACCCTGCTCGAGCTCGGCACGATCGCCGTCGAGCGACCAGCGCCAACCACCAACCGGTGCGAGCGACACCCATGCGTGGCCGTCCTGGACTGCGTCCAACGTGACGCGGCAGCTGTTTCCGTCGAAGACACTCTTGTTCACCTGGCCATTCGTCTGCGGGCCGATATCCGGGCGAGGCGGCTCCAATGCCAAAATCACCACCGGTAAGGCCTGGTGGTTTTCGAGCAAACGCATGCCGCCAGTCACTCGAACGGACTCCATATTGTGGGGGACGTCGGCTGCCTCGCGGAGAACCACCCACTTCGCGGCCATGGCATCCAGCCACCAGCGACTCTCACGGCCGCGGTCGGCCATCTCGAGGTGATCCATGAGACGCCCGTTGGCTACCGGCGAATCGGTGCGGGCCACGGTCAGCCCGTCCGTCAGATTGAGATAGCCGACCGGCCACAGCCGCCTCGGCTCCATCCCTGTCGCGAGCCACTGCATATCGTCTTCTGACGGTGCCGGAGCATAGATTCGGCCACCAGCTCTCGGCCTCAGGCCAGGCAGAAGCGATCATAGGTGATCGAGTCGACTGGCTGCAAGCCGACCAGAGGCAGCGCGGCGATCACGGTGCCGACCATCCCTCCGACCAGGGCCACAACCCGGACACCGCGCCACGCTGAGAACGTCGCCCCAGCGATCATCAGAGCAGCCGGAATTCCCGCCACCAACCACCACAACGGGTGCCTACCGACGCATGCACAGAACGAGCGTCACCGTCGCAACCGTCACCGCCAACCACCGACCCCCACCCTCGAGCCACTTCTCGGCCCCGAGGCCCACCATTGGCAGAAGCAACGCGAGACCCGCCAGTGCGAATCGCGATGGGTATCGAACCAGAGCCGCCGGTGAGGGCGAGGAAGATCCCGCCGCCGCCAATTTCGGGCAGCGTCGCCAGGAAACCGAGCAATACGGCTGCCGCCAGCAACCATTTTCGGTGCCACGCGCCGAGCAGCCCACAGACCACCAGTGGTGCCCCGAAAAAGAGACTCTCGGCGTAGATCATGCGATCTGGATCGGCCGGGAGACCTGGCACCAGAAGACCGCTCCAGTCCGCAGGTGTGACGGCGCCACGTAAAACCCACGACGCCGCCCGTGGCCCCCGGTCGCCCTCGAGAACCCAGAATATGAACGGCACCATCTGGACGGCCACCACCAGCGTCCCCAACGCCACGCCGGCGACGGCGCGGAACCGCGATCGAGCCGAGGCAATGGTCAGAACGACCGCCAACGCCCACAGTTGCGGCTCACCACCCAGCCACGCCAGGGCTGTCGTGATGGCAACCAGGGCTGTGGCTCGATGGCCGGGGACGCGCGCCGCAAGAACCATCCACGGCACCCAGGCCAGCGTTTCGAGGTTGTTGAGGACGCCGGCCGTGAAGATGACCGGGCCCACCGACCAGGCGGCCGTCTCGGCTACGGATCGACCCAGGGGGCCGGCGCCGAGATGGCGGGCGAGCAGCCCCACCCCGAGCGACAGCCACGCCAGATGGAGGCCGATCTCCAATGCCATCGCCCACACCGGCGGCAGGATCAGATGCACCCATGCCGGCGGGTAGAGGACTGCGGTTTCCGGATTTGCAAACCAGGCTTCGCCACAGCCGTTGGCAAAGTTGAGCCACGGCATGACGCCTGCAGACAGCGAGGATGCCGTCATCGCACGCATGGGCGCAAAGAAATCAGCAATGTCGCGGGGGGCAGGCGACAAACCCACGACCGGGGTCAGAGCCAGCAACAGCGGCACCCACCACAACGGAATGTACTTCTCCTTGCTCATCGCAAGGCCTCTTCGATCTCGCGGAACTGCCACATCGGCGCTTCCAGGAGCTCCTTTTCGTAGGTCGTGAGACCGGCGCGCTTCCGGAGAACGGTCGATGCTGCGGCCGACTCCAGGGCCTCACGCGCCAACCGCATGTTGCCGCGGTCGAGTTCGACCCGGGCCAGGAACAACTGCGCGCGGATCGCATGAGGTTCAGCTCGCGAGCGCCCGCCGCGCCAATTCAGCCGACTCATCGAGGTTGCCGAGCCCGCGTTCGAGCCGTGCCCACTCCAGCCACGGCCACGGCTGATACGGCTCGAGCTCGGTTGCGCGCGCAAAAGCCGCCCGCGCTCCGGCCACGCTGTCAGGCCACGGTCCGAGCTCAGTGATGATGCGGTAATTTACCTGGCCCAGGATCACCCACAGACGCGACGCACCGGGGTGGATCCTCACCGCCTCGCGGCCGATTGCGAGAGCCTCTGCCGCCGTTTGCCACGTCCAGGCCGGCTCATCCAGGAGAGACCGGACCCGCCACTCGAGGGGCTGGTCGTACCACCGTTCGGCGGCCTGCGCCCGCGCCGCTTGCGCGGCATCCGGCGGGTCGGGGCGCCAGAGCCACCTCGCCCACGCGGGTTCCACGATCCCCCACAGCACGATGACCGCGAGAACGAGCCCTCGTACCGTTCTCGCCAACGGCTGTTCGGGCACCTGGCGGCAGGACGGAAGCGACGCCCCTCGAGCGGCTTCGATCAGACCGAACGCCAACACCCACCACCACACCACGATCTCGAGGGTCACGACATCGTGAAACGCGGCCATCACCGCCATCCCAACCATGGCCGACCGCAGAGGTGCGAAGGACAGTGCGCCGTCTCGCCGCGCTCTCAACAGCCAGAGGACCGCTGCGACGACGGCGATCACAAGCCCGACCAACCCCGTCTGCACCAGCAACCCGAGGGGGGTCGACTCGGCGTACGAGATCAGGTACTGGTAGTGACCCACGTGATCGGCGTGGAGCAACCTCACCTGTCCGGCTGCATCCACCAGACCGCCCGGGCCAACGCCCAGCAGGGGATGGGCGGCCCACAAGCGCAGCACCCCGAGCCAGATGGCAGGCCGGAACCAGGCCAGAACCTCCGGGTGGCTCGCAAACCGCCACACCAGCACCGCCGTTATCGCTCCGGCGCCGGTCGCGAGCAAGGCAACGCGGCTGCGTCCCCTCGGCAACAACGCGACACCCGCAGCAAGCACCGCCAACAGCCCGGCCCGTGACCCCGTGAGGCCCACACCTCCCACCAGCGCAACCGCGATCAGGATCAGCCACCGGCGTCGGAGACCACCCTCCAACAACCCAACCAACGGCAGCGTGACCACCAGCAGCGCGGCAGCCACGTTGGGGCTCTCCAGCAGACCACCGACCCGGAGGTCGCCCTGTCCGGCCGCCTCCAACCCGACACCAGCCACCACCAACAGTGCGGCTGCCACCAGGGTCGTGGCCCCCATCACGACCGCTCGCGGGCCCGCCCGTCGAGCGGCGACCCACAGACACCACCCAACCAGCCACCCGGTGACGACCTCCCGCGCGGCCAACGGCGACATCCCGACCACGGTCGCCGACACGGCGCCCCAACCAACCAGCGCCAACCCGGCCCACTCCTCGGATGCCAGCGGCATCTCCCACCGTCGGCCTCCAAACCACCCCAGCAGAAGGGCCAGGAGCACGCCGATCACCAACTGCTGCCCCGGGAAGAACGCGCCCCCGAGCACTGCGGCAATCGCCACCGTGACTGCGCCCCCCACCGTCACGCCGTCAGCGGTCGTTGCCAACGCCATCACCCTGCAACTGACGGATGAGCTGCTCCATGCGCAGCCGGTAGACGGTGTTCTCGGGTTGGGTGTGATCCGCCCTCCACGCCTCGGCCACGGCCGTCGGGGCGTGACCCTGCGCCTGCGCGAGACGGCTGCGGAGGTCGGCAAGAGAGGCCGAATATGGCCGCAACCATCGTCCCCTTTCGAGCTCAATGGAGGCTTCGGCGATCACCTGCGGGTCTCGGGTCTCGAGCGCTGCAACCGCAACAGCATCAAGTGGCTCCGTTCGCCACGGCGCCAGCCGCCGTGCTACGAGCGCGCTCTGGTACCGTTCCTCGGGTGAAGTCCCGATGCCGGCGGTATCCAGGACCGTCACGGATGTCGCATGGAGGAAAGTCGCCGCCAACGCCAGCGCCGCCATCGTTGCCGCCAGCAGACGCCCCCGAGGTCCGGTTGCAGCGATCTGCGTTGGTCCCCGAATCGCGAGCGCCCAGCCCACGAGCACCGCCCATGGCAGAACAACCCCCGAGCCGTGCATCGAAAAGTCCACCAGATTGTGCGCCGGCACCACCGCGATCGCGATCGCCAGATCAGGCCGCCGCGGCCACAGGTCGCGGACCAGCCGCCACAGCGCGAAGCCACCCGCCAGAATCGCCAAGAAACCCACCGGGCCAAGCTCGGCAAGCCACTCGAGCGGCAGCGAATGGGCGTATCGGGGCCGATTCCCGACCGCGAAAGGCACCGCCTGCGCCACCTGCCCGAACCCCCCGAACCCGACCCCCGCCGCTGGTTCGGTCGACCACACCCACACCGCTGTCCGCCAGTTGTCAACGCGCAGACGCACCGGTTCGAGCTCGAGCACATCGCCGCGGGCCGCGACCACCGCGGCGAGAACGACGACCAGAATGACCACTGGCAGACGCATGGAGCGCCCACCGCGGGCTGCTGCCAGCGCCGCACAGGCCGCCAAGGCGAGACCGACGCCGATCGGCGACCGGGTGAGTGCCAGACCGACGACGCACAGCACACTTCCTGCAAACCACGGAACAGCGCTCCACCGCCAACGGAGGCGTGCCAGCAGCAGCGGGAGAGCCGTGGCGAGCAATACGGCGAGGTGCGAGGGCAACGGCTGCGATGCAAACGCGCGACCGGCGGCCAGCCGCTCGGAAGCCGCAGCCCGAAGAGCCTCCGGGAGTTGCAGGAGGATCGCCTCGGCATGCTCGGGGCCGGCGGTCAACTGCAGCACACCCCAGATCGAGAGACCGCTGAGCAGCAGGGCAAACACCGCGGGCCAATACTCCGGAGGCGACTGCCTCGATGCGAGCCAGATCAATGTGGCAATGGCGCCGAGCAAAAACGCCCCGGCGATGGCGGCCGACGGATCGTAGCCGGCCATGCCCGACACCAGCAGCACGCCGACTGCACCGGCTATCCACACCGCGGTGTGACCTGCCGCCGGCCTCGTGCGCCGCCAGCCCCACACTGTCAGCCCGAGGACCACGGCCGCCACCAGGACGGCGGACCAGGCACGGGTCTCGGCCGGCCGCCACGCCAGCCAGCCGGCAACGGTCAGGAGCGCACACTGCGCCGGAGAAACCGGGGTTCTCCGTTCGCACTCCCCGGTGCCGCGATCCGATGCCGCCCCGAACGTCAGGGTGTCAGACGCGATCAAGTCGGAAGATCTCGCAGCCAGACGGAATACTCATGAGGATCTACGGAATACCGGCGCGGCGAACGAGCGGCGCCTCTCCTGACCGAATTCTCGACGTGGGGGGCACGGAGGTACGTCAAGTCACCCGTCGAGGACCAAAGGCTGAGAAAAGAGCTTCTTGTAAAAACCCGCTCGTTATCGGATTCGCGGGCGGCCGCAAACGGAAGGGAGGGGATAAATCCCTCCCCTACAATGATATTCGCTAGGTGCGGGGTTTGTCCCCGCCCGCTTGATCGCGATTTTTGCAAGAGGCTGAAAACTCTGCCTGGTGCGGTGTACCGTCGGACCCGGCGGGTGAATTATCAGCGATGGGGGTTGTGGCGTTCGGGTCACACACTCATGATAACGCAAAAAAAGGGGGCATCGAGATGCCCCCAAATCCTCTGAAAGATCCTCGACTAATTCTGGATGCCTTCGGGCCAGACGGTGAAGCTGCCGCTCGAATAGACGATATCGCAGTCCATGTTATCCGTAGTTCCCTGAGTGTAAGCAGTGATGGCGGCGTCGTGAATGTCTTGTCACGACCGGACCCGCCGACGCTGTAGGTCTGCAGCACGGAGACGGCTTCGCAGATCTTCATTCCAACCGTCGGTCCGCGGCGCCCGCTTGACGTAGGTCGGTTCAATCAATGTGGCAAACCCACTAGTAGCACCAATTTCTCCAACGTCCACCGAGGGATACGACGCATGGTCCACCGCGTAGGCCTCAATCGCCGTGCCGATGGTCCGGATGTCCGCCATCGTCCTCTTCTGACGACCACGGTTGATGGCGTTCAGAAGGTTGGGGATCGCAATCGCCGCGATAATGCCGATGATTGCCACCACGATCAAAAGTTCGATCAGAGTAAAACCACGATTCTTACGCATAATACTTTCTCCTTTCACGGCTGGGACCATGTGCAAGGCCCGTGCCAGCCTTTTGTGGGGGGAAACCCCGATAAAAATGACGCTGAACGTCAGTCCGGGCACGGGAGGGTCCCGCGAAGCGTCACTTGGACCGCCATTCGGGGCCGGACGATTGCCAACGGTGGGACGGCGCCCACACCCCGGGCCATTCCACCCCCGACGTCACCCGGACGCGCAGTGCGTCGCACCAGTAGTCGTAGGCGAGTCCTTCCCTGGCGTGAACCGCGACATCGACCCGGTACTCCCCCGGCGCGAGCTCCAGCGCATCGTAGACGCAGCTCACCTCGCCGTCTTCCGCCAGCAGCTGCGGCGCCAGACCACCGAGCTCGGTGTTGTGGCCGCTCACCAGGGTGCCGTCAGGGCGGTGCCAGGCGATGCCGAAGACGAAGTCCTCGACCGGCCGGTGGACCCGGTAGCGGATCCGGAGGCTGCACGGTCCGCCGCCGGGCAGCAATCGCTGCGGCGATCCACCGGCCAGCGCCTCGACCCCGACGATCTCGACGTCGCCGTTGCCCCACCGGCTGCCTTCCTCGACAATCCGCACCGACGGCCGGCTGGGCGCCGTCCTGGTGTCGTCGATCGCCGGCGGCGTCGGAACGGTACCGCGCAACCACCGCGTCGACCGGCCCCATCGCCACCGGCCGGCCAGCCTCGAGATACAGCGCGCGATCGGCGAAGCTCGTGACCAGATCGAGGTCGTGGGAAACCAGGACCATGGTCACCCCACGCCGCCGCATCCGTGCGAGACGGTCGAGACAGCGGCGGGTGAAGGCCCGGTCCCCCACCGCCAGGACCTCGTCGATCAGCAAAACGTCCGGATCGGCGGAAACCGCCACCGCAAAACCGAGTCGGACGTACATCCCCGAGGAATAGGTCTTCACCGGCTGGTCGATGAAGTCGCCGATACCCGCGAACTCGATGATGTCAGGCATCCGCTCCTCGACCTCGGATCGCGTGAGACCGAGCAGCATGCCGTTGATGAGCACGTTTTCGCGTCCGGTGATTTCGGGGTGGAAACCCGCACCGAGCTCGATCAGGGCCGTCACGCGACCCTCGACGACGACCTCACCAGACGTCGGTCGCAGAATGCCGCCGGCAAGTTTGAGAAACGTGGACTTGCCGGAGCCGTTGGGTCCGATGATCGCCACCGCTTCGCCGGGCTCCACCAGGAGATCGACGCCGTCAAGCGCCACGTGTTCTTCCACTGTGTGCGACCGCAGGCTGCGGCCCCTCTGAAAAAAGGCGCCTTTCAGAGTCTCGCCGGGACGCTTCCGCCCGCGCCACCGGTAGACCTTGCGGACGTCGGTAAACCGGATCGACCCCTTCACACCGCCTCCACCAGGGTCTCGCGATAGTGCAGGAAGACCCGGGTGCCCAGCCACAAACACACCCCGCCCACCGCAAAGGCCGTCAACCAGATACCCACCCCCGGCACCGTTCCGGTGAACGCGACATCACGATAGATCCTGACCAGGCTGGCGAGCGGGTTGAGCGCCAGGACCCGCCGCAACAACGCCGGCACCTCGAGGCCGTCGAGGCTGTAGATGATGGGTGATGCAAAGAACAGCAGGTTCAACAGATGTCCCACGAGGTCGCGCATGTCCCGATAATGAACCGAGAGAACGGAGATGGCGAGCACTGCACCACCGGTGACCATGACCCACGGCAGCAGCGCGATGGGGACAAGGCAGAAGGTCCACGGAAAGGGGTGCAGACCGGCAATGGCGCTCGCCGCCACCGCAGCCAGCAGGATCGGCAGCGCCAGCAGGTGGTGCACCAGGTGCGAGACCACAGTCACCGCCGGAAAGATCTCGGGCGGGCACATCACCTTGGCGAGGAGCGGTCCGTTGTCGATCAGGGTGATCGAACCATCGAGCACCGCCCCTGAAAAGAAGAGCCACGGCAGGAGACCCGAAAAGAGGAACAACGGGTAGGGTTCACCACCCGGAAATCGCGGGCTGAAAATGTAGGTGAAGACCACCGCGTAAACGGCCAGCAACAACAGCGGGTTGAGCAGCGACCAGAAAAAACCGAGAAATGACGCCCGATAGCGGGCATCCAATTCCCGCCGGACCAGCACCGCCACCAGCGTCCGGTGCCGCCACATCAGTCTGAGAACCCTCATCGGTGGTTGGGTCAACCGCCCGATTTGAGCAGGTCCTGAACCTGGTTCAGGATGCGTCGTCTCTCGGTTTCGAGGTACCGTTGGTAGGTCAAGACCTGCCCGTTGTTGACGATGAACATCTTGGGGTAATGTTTCACGTCGCCGTGGTCGTCGAACAGAATCGGACCGGTCACACCGTTGAACTCCGCGACACCGTAGTTCAGCGCTTTCAGGATCTCGAGGGTCTTGGGCGGTTTGGCCAGGTTGAAGACCTTGAGGGTGAATCCCATCGCGTCGTAGCCGTGCGCGGCGAAAACGTCCGGGGCCCTCTGGTAGGTCGCCATGTAACGATTGACAAAACTGAGCACCGGTTCTTTTTCCGAGGTCCGGTCGAACGGCGGCAGCGGAAACAGGATCCCCTCGGCCGCCGGTCCCGCGTCGCGGATGGCGTCGCCGCTGTAGAACGCGGAGGTGGTCACGATCCGCCCCGCAAAATTCTGTTCCCGGAGGAACCGCACCACCTCGAGAATTTCACCGGCATAGCCGATGACGTAGGCGGCGCCGACACCGCCGGAGGATATGGCCTTCTTTGCCCGAGTTTGCCAGTCATTGCCCGAGAGATCGATGTCGTCGACGACCTCGCCCCCGAGAGCCTCTTCGAACTGCTTGAGAAACTCCGGCTTGATGCCACGGGTGTACTCCGTGTCGCCAGAAAACAGGACGATCTTGGCGCGGTCGAGACGCTCGAAAACAAAGGTGGCGGCGGTGTTTCCTTCGAGCTCGTCCGACGGATAAATTCGGAAGAAGTACCTCGACCGCTCGGCCAGCCCCGGCGCCGACGCCGACGGTGACAGACACACCACCTCGAGCTCGTCGAGCACCGAAATCATGGCTGCGGCCTCGGCGCTGGTGGCGCCACCCACCACCATCTTGACGCCGCGTTCGGAGACCATCCGGCGCAATTCCGCCACCGCGCGTCCGGGTTGGGAGCCGCTGTCGGCCCACACGACCTCGAACCCTTCCGGAAGCCCGTTGCGCCCGCGCGCATCGGCCAGCGCAAGGCGAATCCCGCTCTCGATCGACTGGCCGTAGGACGCCGCTGCACCGGTCGTCGGCAGGATGATCCCTACGATCGGCTTGCTGCTGCAGCCGCCCACGATCCCAGCCAAACCGACAACGATGCCGAGAGAAACGCCGATTCGCCGGAACATGGTCCCACCTCCCCGCATTTGGCTCAGGGTAACACAGCACATCCTGCGAAAACCCTCACCGGTCGAGCCTGCAGAGCTCGGGGGCTTTCGCCGCGGCGCCGAAATACCGTTGTGCGACCTTCGGTTCAGTCCGCGTCGGTTTCTTCAAGCGCGTCGAATACCTCACGGCGCCGCAACCCGAATCGACGGGCGGTTTCCCGCATCGCCTCGCGGCGCCCGAGACCGCGGTTGACCGCCTGCACATATGCCTCTCTCAGGGCGGCGGGGGCGGGGCTCGTGCCGTCCGGCTGAGCAGGGCTCGGCGGGCCGACGACCAGGATGTACTCGCCGCGCGGCCCGTCGACCTCTTGAGAGATAACCAGCTCGCCGAGCGTCGCCACCTCGGCCCGTTCGAAGCGCTTGCTGATCTCAGCGAGCAACGTCGCCTCACGTTCCTCTCCGAGGACCTCCGCGAGATCGGCGAGTTCGCGGCCGAGCCGGTGCGGCGACAGGAGGATCACCAGGGTCCACGGAATGTGCGACAGCTCGTCGATGCGGCGGTGGCGCGCCCCGGATCGTCCCGGCAGGAACCCACAGAGCGTGGCTGGCAGCGGCGGTTGCCCGGAGGCAGCGAGGGCCGCCGTGAATGACGACGGGCCGGGGACGCTTCGAACCGGAAAGCCCGCCGCGCGGACGGCGCGGACCAGGACAAACCCGGGGTCCGACAGAACCGGCGTGCCGGCATCGCTGATGAGGGCGGTTGAACCGCCGTTCTTCAGAATCGTCGCGATCGCTTCGACCTTGCGGTTCTCGTTGTGTTCGTTGAGGCACTGGACGCGTCCCGCCGCCGGCAGCTCGAGATGGGAAAGCAGGGCCCTAGCCCTGCGCGTGTCCTCGGCGAGGATCAGATCGACGTCGCGCAGGACCTCCCGCGCTCGCGGCGCCAGATCGCCGAGGGTGCCGATCGGCGTGGCCACGATCCACAGCGTTCCGGGGAGGTTGTCGGCCGGCGGCACGCTGTTATGATACCAGGATGCGAGCCGCTGTCCTCTCGCTCATCCTCATGGCAGTCAGCCACTTCGCCGTCGCCCAACAGCCCTCGGCCAGGGTCGTCGAGGAGGTGCTGGCGGTGGTCGGCAACACTCCGATCCTGTACTCGGACGTCACGCTGGCGGCGCTCGTCCGTTTGTTGGAGCGCGATGCGGCCGAGAACGACCAGGATTTCCGATCGCGGCTGCTGGATGCGCGGATCCGTCTCGAGGTCGAGTTCCGGGATCTCGAGGAAAGCGGTCTCCTGTTTCGGCTCGACCTCGATCCTCAAGCCGCCCGCAACGCATTGATTGCGCGCGGCGGCGGCGCCGAGGCGCTCGAGCCCGAACTTGCCGGCAGCGGACTCTCGTGGCCCGACCTCGAGGAGCTCGCTCTGAGGATGGCGGCGGCGGATGCGTACGTCGAACAACGCCTGCGACCCCGGGTATCGGTTTCGATGGAGGAGATCGACGCCGCCTACCAGGAACTTCTGGTGGCCGAGATCGCGACCGCCGACGAGCCGCCCCCGCCCATCGCGGTCGTCCAGGACCAGCTGCGAACCCTCCTCGTCGAACGCAAACTCAACGAGGAGATCGAACGCTGGTTGGTCCGGGCCGGAGACCGTCAGGAGGTCACGCGTTTCAGCCGCTGATCATGGCTGACCCTGTTTTCTCTCGCCGGTGTCGCCATAAAGGTCGCGATACATCGATGCACCCGCCAGCACGGTGGAGGCGTAGGACCTGGTGGCTGCGAACGAAATGTTGACCACATACAGCTCGTCGGTGCACCCCGCCCCACACTGCTCCAACCACAGCTTCGCCTGCTGCTCACCGGCATTGTAGGCGGCAACGACCGGCGCACGGCGGCCGTCGAACACGGTCAAAAGCCTCGACAGTTCTGCGGCCCCGAGGAGCAGGCTGATTGCGGGGTCGAACATCTCCATCGGCGTCGGCGGTGACTCCCCGAGGCGCCGGGCCACCGCCTGCGCCGTCGACGGCATCAACTGGAGGAGACCCCGCGCCCCCACCGCCGACAAGGCATTCGGGTTCCACCGCGACTCTTCTCGTGCCACGGCGGCGAGCAAGCTCCAGTCGACACCGGCGGCGTCAGCCGCGGCCTTGACCTGGGCCCGGTACGGCAGAGGATAGGCGGTCCTCTGGAAATCCAGGGGGAACGCCCGCAGCGGGACCTCGGAACCCGCCTGGCGCCATGCCCCATCAACCATCCGGATGGCGCTCCAAGGCATTTCCAATTCGGAAAACCGAGCGGCTGTCCACGCCGACTGGCTGACGTCGCCGCTCGGAAAACCTGTCGGGTCCCATCGCCCGCCTTCGGACTCGAGGCCGATGCGCCACAGGTCGGCGGCAAGCCCTGGACGAAACCAACCTGGCGAGAATTCGCTCGTGATTCCGAACTCGTCGGCGACTCGTTGACGAATGACATCGAGTTGGTGGGGGTCGGGCTCGAGATCGGCCCACGAGCCCAGCGCGCGCCACCTCGAACGACCCTGACCGTTCTCGACACTGCGCCGGCATCGGTCGCGCCACGCGGCGAGCTGCTCCCCGGACAGGGCTGCCATCACAGCCCGTGCCTGTTCGCCCCAATACGGGTCGAACCCCGGCGCCTCCCGTTCCAGCAGGTCGATGACCGCGGCTTGATCTCCCTCCGCTATGGACAGCTGGGCTGCCACCACCGCCGACGGCTCTGACCACGGCGGGCGCCGCACCCGGGTCAGGCGGGCCAGCGCCTCTTTGTGATCGCCACGTCGCATCGCATCGAGGGCCAGCATGACGTCGCCCTGGGCGCGAGGCGTCCTCCCCCTCAACTGGCCGATTCCCTGCGCGGCCAGTTCCGTCTCTCCCCGCCGCAGGCGAAGCCGCGCGAGAAACAGCCGCCGATCATCGGAGGGGCGCAGCCGGACCGCGCTCACGGCAGCACCCACCGCCGCGTCGAGGTCGCCGGCCAGTTCATGAGTGCGGCCGATGTGAACCTCGATTTCCGCCCGACGGTCAGCGGACGGCGCTTTTGCCAGCGCTTTCTGATACCAACTGACGGCTTCCGTCCACCGGGCCGCGCGAAAGGCGCACCGACCGCGGGTGAAAAGCACCTGGTCGGCGGGAACGGCGGGGTGACGCACCGTCTCGAGGCCGTCGAGAATCTGAGCCGCCCGTTCGTACAGCGCGTGGTTGAAATACGCCGTGGCAACCCGCCACTGCTCGACGGGTGTCATTGAATCGGATCCGCTCAGGGCCTCGGCGGCTTCGAGCGCCACGAGGTCGCCTGTCGCATCCGCGAGCAGGCGTTCGAGCTCCTGGCGTCGATGCTGGGGGTCGGTCAGCGCCAGGGACAGCTCGACGCGCCGGCGGAGCCCTACGGAGAGGCTGCCGACAGCCCCTTCGACCGCCGCCCGGCGCGGTGCCTCGAGTCCTCTCGCGACAGCGGCCGTGACGGTTTCAACGGCGGATTCGCGAAGCGGCCACGGCCGGCCCCGGTCAAAGTTCGGCAACGCCAGATCAACGGCGGAAGAGGAATCTTCAGCCTCGAGAACTGCAGCCAGTTGGACGGCGGCGAGCTCCGCCAGGAGATTGTTGTCGCCCCCAGCGGCCAGACGCAAAAATCGGACCTCCGCGGGCCCGTCGCCGAGCACCCTGGCGGCATGGGCGGCGATCATCGCCTCGGCAGCATTGAGCGGCAACTGCTCGCCGCGGCGCGAGGCCACTTCGAGCACCCGAGCCCATTGCCCCTGCCGAGCGAGTTCATCCAGCGTAGCCCACAGCGGACGAGGGCCCAGGCCCAGGATCACCGCCCACAGGGCCGCAATGAACCACCACGAAACGGACCGGCCTGCCCGCACCATGCGAGCGACCCCCATCTCGTGATTGTCCGCCAGTTGATCGGTCATCCGTGTCACCTCACATCGCTCCCTGGGAAAGTCTTTTCGAACTCGTTCAGGCACCCACCCTGCTGGTCACCGATCGCAGGTGCGTTTTCGTGTCCAGGCTGTTCTGCCGTGTGAAACGATTCGCTGTGGAACCATTATAATGGCCGACCGCGACGGCGGTTCGGGCGGCCGGCGAGACAACCCTCTCCCTGGCAAGGAATAGCCACCAGAGCCTGAGGTTCACCAGCCCGAGTCACCGGTCCTTGGGAGGAAGAAATGACCGAGCAACACGTCAATGTACTCATCTCGCCGGATGTCTTTTCGTCCCTGCTGCTCGTCGCCGGTCTCGTCGCCCTGCCCTCTGACCGTTCCCCGGACACGCTCCGCCACGGGATCGCCGGCTTTCTCTTCGGACTCGCTGCGATCTCGAAATTTTCTCTGTTTTTCGCCCTGCCGGCTCTGCCCCTGCTGTGCGGACGACCCTTCAGAAAATCCCTCCCGGCACTGGCGCTTGGTCTTCTGGTCTCGATCGTTATGTTTTTCGCCCTCAACCTTCACCTCTTCGGGTCGCCACTGACCACCTCGTATGACCGTATGGCGAGAATCGAGCGTGACTCGATTGTGGTCCACTCGCAGCGATCGGATTTCGGGCTTTCGATACTCGAAGGCGCACGCGGCCAGATCATGGATCGCGCGCACGGCCTCCTCTTCACCTCCCCCATCACCCTGTTATCGCTTTTCGGTCTCTACCCACTCGCCCGCCGTGACAAGCGAGCTGCGCTCTACCTCATCGTGACGTTTCTCGCCGTAAGGCTTGCCACGGCCCCGACAGGCCACCCCGCCACCGCTGTTGACGGTGGAGCAGAGCCAATGGATCGCCGAAGGTGACCTGGCAGAAGAGCATATAGGCTCCAAAAGCAACCGGAATCAGAGCCGCCCACCCCACCGACCACCAGGGGGTTGTCGATGCTGAGGGCTTGTGGCGATCTTCCCACCACTCCCAGACCACCGGAATCGCCAACAACACGCCAAACGGGCGGGTCAACGCAGCCAGACCGCCGATCGCCCCGGCGGCGGCAAAGCGGCCGCGTCGAGCGCACAGAAAGACCCCGAGAGACAGAGCGAGGAAGAGCGATTCGGAATAGACCGCGGACAGGAAGAGGCTCGAAGGATGCACCAGCAGCGCGACACACGCCGCCGTCGCTGCCAACTCTCCAGTCTCTCCTTTGATCTCGTCTCGGACCAGCCGGTGGAGCAGCAACAGACTCGCGAAGAGCGCCAGATTCGAAATCAGCACCCCCGCACCCACACTCCCGAGAAGCGGCGCCAAAGCCCGGATCAGAACTGGATACAGGGGCAGGAATCCCGCTGTGGCAGTCGGGTCAGTTTTCAGCCCGAATTGCGTCCGCATGGAACCGACGTCGTAACCCCGTTCGGCAATCAGCAGGTAGAATTCCGAATCCCAACGCACCCAGATCTCGAGCACCCGGGGTGCCGGCTCGTGCCACATGGGAACCCCACCCTGAAGGGCACTCCCCGACGGCAACAACCAGGTTGACGACAACCCCACCAGGAGCAAGGCCAGCCGGCTGGCCATGAAAAGGCAGGTGAGTTGCAGAACCGATGAGTTCAAACGTCGAAAACGATCCACGATTGAACCAGTATAATAGCGCTCGCGGCTGCGGGCCGACGGCCGCTAAACCGCGTCGCTCGGGCCGTGTGGCCTACGCGGCTGCGCTTGGGCGGGTTGGGGCTACCGGAGGAAATAATGGCAGAACAACACTCCAACGTACTGATCATCGGCTCCGGACCCGCAGGTCTCACCGCGGCGATCTACGCCGCCCGCGCCGGGCTCGAGCCGTTGGTCATCGAGGGCATGCAGCCCGGTGGTCAGCTCACGATCACGACCGAGGTGGAGAACTACCCGGGTTTTCCGCACGGCATCACGGGGCCGGAGCTGATGACCGTCACCAAGGCCCAGGCGGAACGGTTCGGCACGCGGTTCGTTTTCGATCAGGTGGTCGAGGTGGACTTTTCGAGCCGCCCCATGACTGCACGGACGGAGAGCCATGGTTTGTTTTCGGCGGATGCGATGATCGTCTCCACCGGCGCCTCGGCAAAGCTGCTCGGTCTGGCTTCGGAGACCGAGCTCATGGGGTACGGCGTGTCCGCCTGCGCCACCTGCGACGGTTTTTTCTTTCGCGACAAGGAGTTGGTGGTGGTCGGCGGCGGCGACACCGCCATGGAGGAAGCGATCTTCCTCACCAAGTTTGCCACCAAGGTCACGGTGGTCCATCGCCGCGACGAACTGCGGGCGTCGAAGATCATGCAACAGCGGGCCCTCGCCAACGACAAGATCCGCTTCGAGTGGAACTCCGCCGTTCGTGAGATCCTCGGCGCCCGCGAGGGCGGCGTCACCGGGGTACGTCTCGAGGACACCTCGACCGGAGAGGTCCGCGACTACCCGACCAAAGGCGTCTTCATCGCCATCGGTCACCGGCCCAACACCTCCATATTCCAAGGCAAGCTCGACATGGACGACGTCGGCTACATCCGCACGGTCCCGGGTACCACGCGCACTTCGGTCGAAGGCGTGTGGGCCTGTGGCGACGCTCAGGACGCGGTCTATCGACAGGCGGTGACGGCTGCCGGCACGGGATGCATGGCCGCCATCGAGGCCGAACGGTGGTTGGCCGAGCATGGGGTTAACTGAGATTACTGGAATTCCCAAGGCTGGACTTTACGTTATGATGGGACGCCCGCGCCCTCAACGCGGGAAACAGGAGGCACCATGATTTCTTTTTCTGAAAAGGCCGTTGCAAAGGTTCAGGAGTTCGCGGCGCAGATGCCCGAGGCCGAAGGCAAAGACCTTCGCATCTTCATCCAGGGCGTCGGGTGTTCGGGTTTTGCATACGGATTCACGTTCGACGAAAAACGCGATGGCGACACCGTGATCGAAGACGGTGGGCTCAAGGTGCTGGTTGACGAGAACTCGGCGCCTCACCTGACCGGATCCACGGTGGACTTCGTGGAAGATCAGCGCGGTGCGGGTTTTGTCGTCGACAACCCCAACGCTCCGGCGCCGAGCAGCGATTGCAGCTCCGGCGGATGCTCCGGCTGCGGCTGAGCCAATGACCGGCGACGCGCGTCTCCTCGAGGTCATCCGGCTCGGCCACCCCGCCCTGAGATCGATTGCCGAGCCGGTTCCGGAGGAGTGGTTCGGGTCGGGTCGGCTGGCGGATCTCGGCCGTGACATGGTCCGTACCATGCTCGAGGAACAGGGCGTCGGTCTCGCGGCGCCGCAGGTGGCGGAGGGCATCCGTCTCTTCACCTATTGGGCCCCGGAGACCGACGACGAACCCGAGATCCCACCTGCCGTTCTCGTCAACCCGGAGATCCGACCCGTCGGAGACGATGTCGAGGAAGGATGGGAGGGTTGCCTTTCCATCCCCGGTCTGCGAGGCATGGTGCCCCGGTACCGGCGGCTCAAGGTCAAAGCGCGCAGCATCGAGGGAGATCCCGTTTCGCTGACTGCGGATGGGTTTCACGCCCGGGTCCTCCAGCACGAATACGACCACCTCGACGGCATCGTCTTTCTCGACCGGATGACATCGATCCGGTCGCTGGCGTTCGAGCCGGAATGGGAGACCTACGTGCTCGCAGCCGAAACCGAAGAGGAATGAGCCGGACGCGGTGATGGTGGGCGAGCAGGCACCGCGCGCTCCCCGAGGATCTGGTGCCGTCGAAACCCGCCGCCGTGTCGACTTTCCTGTTCTGATCGTCGTCACCGCGATTGTCGCGGGCACGCTGCTCGGCACCTTCCAGATCGCCAACACCAGTGTCGGGTGGCACCTCGCGAGCGGTCGCTGGATTCTCGACCACCACGCCTTTATCCAAACCGACCCGTTCTCCTTCACTTCGGGCCAGGCCCCGTGGGTCGATCACGAATGGTTGTTCCAGGTCGGCGCGGCCGTCGCTTACCAACTCGGCGGTGGACCCGCGTTGGTGATCTTGCGGGCACTCGGTATTGGTGCCCTGGCGTTACTGCTCCTGGTGGTTGGCGTACGCTGCGGGTTGACGCCGCCCGTGGCACTGCTGTTGTCGCTTGCCTGCGTGGTTGGAGCACGACCGCGGTTCTTTCTCCGACCCGAGTTGGTGACGCTGCTGGTGGTGCCCCTCGCCTGCTGGCTCTATCTCACCCGCGAAAACCGAAAATCATGGACCTGGCTGGCCTGGCTGGCGCTCATCATGGTGGTCGGCGCCAACTGTCACGGTGGCGCACTGGTCGTTCCGTTCCTTCTGGGTGGGATGCTGGCGGTCGAAACCGCACAGATGGTGTTCCGCCGCCGCTGGCGGGCCGAGGTGTTCGCCAGCGGCGGCGCGGCGGTCGCGGTCGCCGCGCTGGCGCTCCTCGTCAACCCCTACGGCTGGCGGCTCTACGAGGTGCCGTTCAAGCTCGCCCACCTCGTCGATCAACCCCATATTCCAAACCCCGAGTGGGCTTCAGCGACCTTTGCGCAAACCCCCTCTCTGTTCATCGCGTTGGCCGCAGCCGTCGTGATCATGGGGATCCGCGAGCGGGACGCGGTCCGGTGGATACTCCTGGCCATGGCTGCCGCGTTGGCGTTTCGCCACATTCGAAACCTGGGGCTGTTCTTCGTGCTCCTCCCCCTGGCCGTCGCCCCGGCCCTGGCGTCCTGGCGCTCCCTCGCGAATGCGACGCCGGCAGACCCCCACAGGACCAGGCGCCTCACTCTCCTGGCGGTGGCGGCAGCGCTGGTGCTCGCCGCGGCTGTCGCCGCATCACCCTGGCCCGTCTTCGGATTCACCTTTGCCGACGACTCCTATCCGACGTCGGCGTGCGACTTCCTGGATCGCGAAAGCTTGCCGCATTCTCAGCTTTACAACGATGTCCGCTTTGGCGGTTATTTGATCGACCGTTACGCACCGTCACGCCTGGTGTTTCAGGACGACCGCAACGAAATTCACGAACCGCTGCTGCGCGAAATCTGGCGCATCTTCGAGACCACAGATGTCCGGGCCTGGAACAACCTCCTCGAGGGACACGGCTGCGATACCGCGCTGGTCCGCTACCACCCACCGCTCCAGGTTGTCCCTCCCGACGGCCAGGGCGTCACCCTCCGCGGATTCTCAGCCCGCTGGTTCCCGCGCAGCGACTGGGCCCTGGTGTACTGGGACGACGTCGCCATGGTCTTCGTTCGTCGGAAGGACGCCCCTCCTGCCCTGCTCGAGCGCTCCGAGTACCACATCATCCGACCCGACGACCTCGAACAGTTGCAATGGGAATTGAGTCAGGACCCTGCATTGCGGCAGCCGGCCGCGACCGAGGTGGAACGAGCCCTTCGGGCGAACCGTGAAAGCTGGCGAGCTCTCAGGATCATGAGACTCATCGAGCACGAGGTCAGTAAGGCTCAAAACGATACCAACTGACCGTGTCTGAGAGCCGACCGGAAGCCTCAATCGCGTACCGGAGGTTTTCCGCAGTCTCTGTGGTGATGCGAAACTCTCTGTCATCGAACATCAGCACCGTGAAACCGCCGCTGTTGGCAGCCGAAATCTCATCAGCTCGAATTGGATGCAAGCGCTCAACAAATGGTCTCCCCAGAAAATTGACCAACGAGGGCAGATACACCAACTGCCAGGGGGCGTCCCGCCTCAGGAAGAAGGTCTTTTCGACACCTTGAAGCTGGTCGATCGACTCCTCGACCGCCTTTCGCTTGCCGTTATTGACGAAAAGGAGTGGCTGATCGCGAGGAAGCTTCGGTTCAACTGCATCCAGAGCGTTGGCGAGCTGGCGATGAACGTCAGCGTAGTACCGGTAGTCGTCGATCTCACGCTGAAGCAGCAGCCCCTCGAACACCAAGATCGCTACAACACCGACAGCGAAAAGAGCCTGTCGGAAATGACGGGAATTGTGACCCACTCGGGTTTCTTTGCCGACAACCAATTCATCGCTGAGCACCGCAACGGTCATCCAGAATCCAGCTAACGGCAGGTAGTTGTGACGCAAAGCCGTATCCGAAAACGGAGCGGCCAGGGCGAGGGTGGTTACGGTCCAAATCACTGTCCACAGGCCACGACGATTCCCTACCCGGAGGAAGAAGGTCACGACGGCGGCGGTCACCGCGCCGGCAAGCCAGACAGCGTGGGCGGCGCTCAGTTGAAATGCTCCAAGGCCCAAATACGTCAGGAGCAAGCGACTCATTTTGGTCAGAGCGGCCATGGGGCTCGCATTGGCATAGTAGGCGGCTGTCGTTGCTCCAAGGACAGCGGGTAGCACCACGATGACACACAGATAAAGAACGAGCACCAGCCATACCCAGCGCAACTTGAGCGCCGCCGACGCGACACGCTGTCCCAGCACGAGAACCAGGAATGCGGTGGCAATCAAAGGAAAGACAACCCAGCTTTCCTTTGCGCCGGCGCCGAACAAGACCAGGATCATTACGGTCGCCCTCTGTAGCCAACTTGGATCTCTCGACTGGGCTAACAAGAGGAGCAACACCCCGAGCCAGGAGGTCAACAGCAGGGTGTCGCCGCGGCTCGACGCCCAAAGTACCGCCTCGCTGTGAAGGGGTGAGAGAGCAAACGCTGCTGCAGCCCCAACTGCGAGCAGCCGCAGACGGACAATCCTTGCGAGCAGCAGATAGAGGAGAAATACGTTCAGGGTATGGATAGCGAGATTGGTGAACATGTAACCCCAGGCGCTTTTTCCAAATACGAGATAGTCCGCCAAAAAGCTCCACTTGACCACGGGTCTGCACATCGAATTGATACGGTCAAAGCTCGACAGCGGATCATGTGGAATCTCAAAAGCGGCGGTAAGCCACTCAAAGTCATCCCCAATCAGGTAGATGTCAAAAGCAGGAAAAAAGGCCACGACCACCAAGACAATCAGCAGCAAGCCACCCAACTTTTCGAGATGTGACGGTGGCCCCTCAGGACGAAGTCCCTCGAAGACCCTCCCCGGAATACGCCAATCCCTCCTCCTTGCGGCATCAAGGAGTGAGGGGTGGTTGCCGCTTGAGCTCGCGGCTATCACTGATCTCGGATCTTCTTCAACGCTACGAGGGAACACATGTCGGGATCGATACTGTAGGGATTGCCGACGAGATCGAGGGGCGCCTGCGGTAACAGCCCGGCGCGGACCAGTTCCTGCCAGTCGGCGGCACACCGCCCGTGGCGTTGGGCGTAGGCGTGCAGCAACGGTTCGAGATGCTCCCTGTCCTTGGTCACCACGGCGTCATAGAGTTTGCTCTGGCACACCTGGGAATCACGTTCGTCAACCGCTTCATCGTAGGCCTTGCGCCAATAGGCGATCGAGTCGTCGACCGTCCAGGCACTCTCCGAATCACGCCACACGCCGACCATCCGTTTGATCCGCGCCGGCGCGTCCGGTACCTGGGCCGCGATCTCGGCATAGTGGAGGGCCGCCCTCCGGTCTTTGAACCTCATGTACATGTCCCACGCGGCAGCCTCGCCAAGTTCCCAGCTCTCGGGCAGGTTCTCGACACCCTTGTCAAACAGCCGCCGCACCGCCGCCTGGAGCTCGCTCTCGTCGCCGCCGGTCTGGATCTGCATGATGAGCGCCCCGATGCGATAGGCATCGAAAAACCGCGGGTCGAGATCGGTAATCAGGTTATAAACAGTCTCGAGATAAAGAAACCTTTCATTGGGTTGAAATTGGGAGTAATACTGGATCGACCACAGGTAGAGGATGTCCGCGACCAGATTCGGGTTGCCGATGCTGAGGATCTCGAGCATTTCGGGCGACGGCAGATAGAGCAGGTCCCGACCCAGCGGGTTTTCACGGGGAATCCGGCCGAGCCGGTACTCGGCGGTCACCGCCACGGTGAGCAGGCCGGTGATGACCGCGACCGAAACCAGCGTTCGTCTCATCGAAGATCCTTCGATCGGAAACGCAGGTTCGCGAGGAACAACACCACCGCGACAAAGGCCGCCGCATAGACGACTGCCCACCCGACCGCGCCCGCGGGGATCGGCAGATCGTGAACCACCTCGGTTTTGAAGTCGAAACGCTCGAGGTTTGGAACCAGATAATAGACGACCGCAATCACGCCCCGCGTGAAGGCCCCGGGCAGCTGCCGAGTCAGCATCCAGAGATCCGCCGACATGTGGCCAACGACGAAAACCGCAAGCGTCATCAGCGAGCCGAGAATCGGCTTGGTGAGGACCGCGAAGAGGATGGCAAACGCGGCGAGCACGGCCATCTCCAGCATCGTCATACAGGCGGCAAAGAGCAGCATGGGGTCCCATTGATCGGTGTAGAGCCGCACCATAACCAGGAGGACCCCCGTGATCAGCGCCAGGTTGGCAGCGACGATGGCCACAAGGCCGAGATACTTGCCGAGGAGGAATTGCCAGCGATGGACGGGTTTGGCCAGGATGTTGAAGACGGTTCGGCTCTCGACCTCACGGCTGACCAGTATCATGCTCATCATCACCGCAATCAGCATCGAGAAAAACTGCATCGCGGCGAGACCGATGTCTTTGACGATCCTGGTCTCATCGCCCACCGTCAGCATCCCGAAGAGCTTGGTGCTGACCACCATGACAATCGCGAAACCGACAAACAGGTAGAGGATCCGATCGCGGATGGCCTCGCGAAAGGTGTTGGCCGCAATCGCCCGGATCGCCCTCATGACGCGCTTCCCGAATAGTGTTCCATCAGCAGGTCCTCGAGGTTGATGCGAACCGGGTTGAGACTCTCGAGCCGGGCACCGCCCTCGCCGAGCTCCTCAATCAAAGCGTCACGATTCTCGTTTGCGACCCGCACCCATGTCGCATCGCTGCGAACGTGGTGGGAGAGCAAGGGCGTCGAGATCCGTTCGAGATCCATGCCCGTAAATGTGATATCGAAGCTCTTGGTCTCGTTCGGCACCAGATCGCTGACCGAACCTACCGCACGCACCGTGCCGTCGACGACGATCGCCACCCGGTCGCAGAGAGCTTCGACATCGGGGATGATGTGGGACGAGAAGAAAATCGTCGTCCCGGCTCTCGCCTGGGCGAGGATGATGTCGCGGACGTCACGGCGGCCGACCGGATCGAGACCGCTCATGGGTTCGTCGAGAATCAACAGTTCGGGTTCGCCCAACAGTGCCTGAGCGAGGCCGATCCGCTGCTGCATCCCCTTCGAGTAGGCACCCATCGAGCGGTCGGCTCGCGACGCCATGCCGACCTCGGCGAGGACCCTGGCGATCCGTGGCTCCATCGCGGACCGGGCGAGACCGAGCAACTCGCCGCAAAACCTCAAGTACTCGCGACCCGTGAGGTGGCGGTAGACGTAGGGATTCTCGGGCATGAACCCGATACGGCGTTTCGCCTCCGGGGAGGTGTGCTCGTGTCCACAGATCGTGATCGTCCCCGAGTCGGGATAGATGATCTCGGTGATCGCCTTGATGGTGGTGGTCTTGCCGGCGCCGTTGGGCCCCAGGAAACCGAAGATCTCTCCCCGCCGCACTTCGAGGCTGAGGCCTTTGAGCACCTCGACGTCGGCCTCGAAAAGGCCCGGGTGAAAGGTCTTTCGAAGGTCGTTGACGCTGAGCTGGATGTCGGCCACGTGGTAATCCCCCTGTGATCGAAGCCAAGTATAACGAAAGAAATCTCCACCTCGCACCATCGCCCCCACGGTGCATCGGGGCTGATGGACAGGATCCTTGATCCAACGTGTCATAATGGAAGGTCGGAAAGGAGAAAGCCCATGTCCGAGTTCGCTCCCATGGACATTCTCGGCAAGAAGTTCTCCAAGAAGATGAACGGCTACGCGCCGATCGAGGTGCACGAGTACCTCACCGACCTCGCACGGGTGGTCGAGGTGATGCTGCGCGAACGCAGCGAGCTGCGGCAGCA
Source organism: Candidatus Sulfomarinibacteraceae bacterium (assembly GCA_963741385.1). Classification (GTDB taxonomy): domain Bacteria; phylum Acidobacteriota; class Thermoanaerobaculia; order Thermoanaerobaculales; family Sulfomarinibacteraceae; genus Sulfomarinibacter. Next base: position 996,662 of record CAVUHO010000010.1, on the reverse strand, counting down.
TCTTCATCACATGGAGCAGGAACTCAAGGCGTTCCGGGAACGCGAGTCCGCGCTCAAGGAGGCGCTGGTCGCCGCTCAACGATCCGCTGAAACGACCATCGAAGTCGCCCGGGCGGAGGGCCAGCGCATCGTCAGTGAGGGTCACACTCTGGCGGAGCGCCTGGTCACCGAAGCCAACGACCGGGTCCAGAACGTCGAGCGCGTCATCGGCGACCTGCGTGTCCGCCGGCGCGAGATCCGCGCCGAGCTCAACCGCATGGTCGAGCTGATCCAGGGATTGGTCGAGGACGACCAACACCGCGAGCGCGAAGAACGGTCGACCCCGCAGCTGGCCACCTTCCAGCGCCGAGTCCAGGATGGCACCGAGAATCGGTGATGAGCCTTCTGATCCGGGGCGCCCACCAGGTCGTCACTCCCGTCGGAAAAACCGCTCGCCGCGGCCATGAGCTTGCCGAACTCGAGATCCGCATCGGCGCAGTAGTCCGCTGCGACGACGGCATCATCGCGTTTGTCGGCGACGAGGCGGAGCACCGCAGCCGCTTCGAGCCGGCCGATGACGAACTCGACGCCGACGGCGGCTGCGTCCTCCCCGCTTTTGTCGATCCACACACCCACCCCGTGTGGGCGGGTTCGCGGGAGGACGAGTTCGATCGCCGCCTCCGCGGTGAAACTTACATGGAGATTGCAAACTCCGGTGGCGGCATCAACTCCACCGTCCGCGCGACCCGCCTGGCAACCGATGAGGAGCTCCTCGCGACCACAATGGCTCGGCTCGACACCTTTCTGAGGCACGGCACGACGACCATCGAGGCCAAGTCCGGCTACGGCCTCGACCTCACAACTGAAATCCAAATGCTCGAGGTGATCGCTCGCGCCGATGCGAACCACGCTGTCGACCTTCACCCAACCTGTCTCGCGGCGCACGAGGTTCCGCCCGAGCACCGGGCCGATCCGGAGCGGTGGGTCGAGCGACTGATCGAAGTCATCCACCCCGAGATCGCCCGCCGCGGCCTCGCCGAAGCGGTAGACGTCTTCTGCGAAACCGGCGTGTTTGATCTCGAACAGACGCGCCGGCTGCTGGCAGGTGCGGCTGATTTCGGTTGGCGGATTCACCTCCACGCCGATGAACTCACGCCCCTCGGCGGCGCCCAGCTCGCAGTCGAGATGGGAGCGCTCTCCGCCGACCACCTTTTGTGCGTGACTGCAGAGGGCATTGCGTCACTCGCCGGATCCGATACGGTGGCTGTCCTGCTGCCCGGAACCGCTTTCTTCTTGGGGATGCCCTGGGCCCCCGCCCGGGACCTCATCGACGCCGGCTGCGCCGTGGCCCTCGCCACCGATTGCAACCCCGGTTCTTCTCCCACTGAGTCGATGCCGATGATCCTCGCGCTCGCGTGTCTCGGGATGGGAATGGACGTCGCGGAAGCCGTGACCGCCGCGACTCTCAACGCCGCGGCGGCGATCGGCTGCGCCGGTGAGCTCGGCTCCCTCGAGGTCGGCAAACGCGCCGACCTCATCGTGCTCGACGCACCCACGTACCATCACATCGTCTATAACTTCGGCGTCAACCCGGTACGGCACGTCATCAAGAACGGGAGCCCGGTGGTCATAAATCGTCAGCTGATCTGACGACCCATTGCGACCATCACGACACGTCGACCCGCAGCCTTCGGATGGCGAGAGCTTTGCCGCTCGACTCGTCGGCGTCGACCAACGCCCCGCGCAGTTGGACGCCCCGTTTGGCGGGCTCGAACGGCCGCGGCGTGTTGTAGAGAAACCGTTCGAGGACTTTCTCCGGCCGCATGCCGATGATCGACTCGTAGGGACCCGTCATCCCGACGTCGGTCTGGAGCGCGGTGCCCTGAGGCAGCACCCGTTCGTCGGCCGTCGGCACGTGGGTGTGGGTCCCCAGCACCGCGGTGACCCGCCCGTCCAGGTACCAACCCATGGCCTGCTTCTCCGAGGTCGCCTCGGCGTGCATGTCGACCAGGATCACCCGCACCTCGGGATGCTCGGACCGGATCTCTTCGAGAACCTCGTCCGCCCGACGGAAGGGGTTGTCGATGGGCGGCATCATGGCCTGGCCCTGGAGGTTGATCACCGCCACCGGGACCCCGGTAGCGGTTTCTTCGACACACCAGCCGCGGCCGGGGTTGCCGGCCGGGTAGTTGGCTGGGCGCAGCAGCGCCGGGTGGGCGTCGAGAAGCGGGATCCCTTCCTTTTTGTCCCAGACGTGATTCCCGGTGGTCCACACCTGCACGGGAAGCACCTCCAGCTCCTCGAGGACTTTGGCGGTGATCCCGAATCCGCCGGCGGCGTTCTCGATGTTGGCTACGACGAAGTCGACCCGTTCGCGGTCCACCACCGACTCGAGATGGGTGAGCACCGCTCGCCGCCCGGCCGAGGCCATGATGTCGCCGACGAACAGGAGTCGGATCACCGTGCGTACTCCACCGCACGCGTTTCACGAATGACCGTGACCTTGATCTGCCCGGGATAGGTGAGTTCGGCCTCGACCTTCTTGGCCAGGTCGCGGGCGAGCCAGATGGCGTCCTCGTCCGAGATCTTCGCCGACTCGACGACGATCCGAAGCTCTCGTCCCGCCTGAATTGCGTAGGCCTTCTCCACACCCTTGAAATCGGTGGCCATGCTCTCGAGCTTTTCGAGCCTCTTGATGTAATTCTCGAGGATCTCGCGGCGGGCGCCGGGTCTGGCCGCCGACAGCGCGTCGGCAGCGGTCACCAGCACCGCCTCGACCGAATGCGGGTCGTAGTCGCCATGGTGGCACTCCATGGCGTGGATGACGGCGTCAGATTCGCCGTATTTCCGCAACATCTCCCGACCCAGCTCGAGGTGCGTGCCGTCCATTTCGCGGTCCACGGCCTTGCCGATGTCGTGGACCAGACCGGCCCGCTTGGCAACCTCGGCGTTGGCGCCAAGTTCAGCCGCCATGTGGTTGCTGAGCCAGGCCACCTCCAAGGAGTGCTTGAGGGCGTTCTGGCCGTAGGACGAGCGGAACTGAAGCCGCCCGAGGAGCTTGTGGATCTCGGGGTGCAGATCGGGGATGCCGACCTCCATGGCCGCCGTCTCGCCGTCCGCGAGGAGCTTCTCCTCCATCTCGGCTTTGACCTTGATGACCAGCTCCTCGATCCGTCCGGGGTGGATGCGCCCGTCCTGGATGAGGTTGGCAAGCGCGAGCCGCGCGATCTCCCGCCGCACCGGTTCGAAGCACGACAGAATCACGGCCTCCGGCGTGTCGTCGACGATCAGGTCCACCCCGGTCGCCTGTTCGAAGGCGCGGATGTTGCGCCCCTCACGGCCGATGATCCGCCCTTTCATCTCGTCCGACGGAAGGTCGACCACCGAAACCGTGCTTTCGACCACGTGCTCCGAGGCGATTCTCTGGATCGCCATGGAAATGACCCTGCGCGCCTTTTCCTTGCTCTTTTCGACGGTCTCATCCTCGATCTTCTTGACCAGGTTGGCCGCATCGATGCGCGCCTCGTTTTCCATCGACCTCAGAAGCTCGGCCTTGGCCTGATCGACCGTGAGACCGGCGATCTGCTCGAGCCGCACCCGCTGCTCGGCGACTGCTGCGGCAAGCTCCTCCTCCCGCGAGACCAGGCGGCCTTCGCGCACTTCAATCTCGTTTTTCAGGACCGCAAAGCTCTGTTCACTTTGCTCGAGCGCAGCCTCCCGCTCACCGATTCCGGCATGTTGTTCGGCCAGTCGCAGGTCGAGGGCGGTCAGTTCGAGCCGCAGCTCCCGGGTTTCACGTTCAAATTCGGTTCGGGCCGCCAACAGGCGCTCCCGGGCGAGTATTTCCGTATCTTTCTGGATCCGCTGTCCATCGAGCTCAGATTTAGCGATGATTCGCTCGGCTTCTTCCTGAGCGTTGGCGATCACTCGGACTGCGGCACCACGCGCGCGGCGCCACAACACCCAAACGATCGCCAGCCCACAAAGAGCGAGCAGCAGCACACCCATCGCTGCTACCAGTGTTGGTTCCACGATGCACCCCCTTGTCAAGGAGCGATCAGTGCAACCGGCGTCAAGCTGGCGCAGACTATGGTCTCAAGAAGATGAAGTGGAGGTCCCCGCGCCGGCCGTGTGAGCAACCCCATTTGAACCTGCAAAACCACAGGTGGGTGCCTGTCCCCAACTCGTCTCCCGCCGTACGGCAGGCATCGGAACTGGAGAACCCGGCGACCCGTCAAATAGGTGTTGGTTCACCAATAGTTTCGCTCATCACCAACCGAGTAGGGACCTCCGAGTTCTATATTTCGTTCCCGGCCTCGCCGGGCTTCATGGCCTCTTCAATCTTGATCACGAGACGTTCGGCCTGCTTCTCCAATCTCTTCTGCCGGGTGTCCTGATCCGTTTCTCTTTGTTGAAACAGTTCGTCGGCAATGTTCAAGGCGGTCAAAACTGCGATCTTGACCGTGTCTACACTCGAGCTTCGGTCTGCCACCTCGCGCATCCGGTGGTCGACGAACCGCGCGATCTCCTGGACCCGCGCTTCGTCGCCGTCCGCACGGAGCCCGAGCCGTTGGCCGAAGATCTCGACTGTGGCTCGGACGGTGGTCATCGGATAGTTCCTCCCACCACGATTATACAGCATCGCAAGAAGGAAGGAGAAGCCCCTCCTGGAGAGGGCGCGACCGCTCGGACGGCGTGTCTCGGAAGGCCCCGGCAGGGCTCAATTCCGCCGCTGCAAACCGCCGGCGACACCCGGAAATGCTGCTGCCGTCAGCGGAACCTGGCTGCTTGCGGCGGCTCGAGGATCAGTCGTTTTTGGAAAGGGTGCCGTCGATCAGCGACAACACTTTTTCGAGCCGCTTGCCGAGCTCTTCCCGCTGTTTTTCGAGGGCCTCGCAACGGCTGCCCGCCTCAGAAGCGGCGGCGACCTCGCCCTCCAGCTCCTCGACCCGCGCCGCCAGCTTCGCTTCGTTCGCGCTCGCCTTCTGGTAAGCGTTCACGAGCTCTTCGATCCTCGATTCGAGCTGTTTGAGCACCGTGTCCATCGCCATGGGTTCCTCCTCCACATCAGGCAAAGGAGACTCCGAGCCGCTCGGTCAGTCCTTCGCGTAGTTTCATGTGTTCGGCGTTCACTTCGTCCTGAGTCAGCGATCGTTCGGGGTGGCGGTAGACCAGACGCTGCGTGGTCCGGACGCGACCACTTCCGTCCGGGATCAGAAACCGCGTCACGTAACTCACGCTCTCGACCCGATCCCCGGCCAGCCCACGAACCGAGTCCTCGAGGACCGCAAAACTGACGTCCTCGCCATGCTCGATGGTCATGTCCATCACAACGGCCGGATATCTGGGAAGCCCTGCAAAGCGCGGCAGGGCGGGTTCGCTCGCGCCGTCGATGACGATCTCTGCAACCGCGATCTCGCGTTTGAGGTCCCACCGCTCAGCCAACTGCCGCGAGACCACGCCCGCCAGGCCCACGGCCCTCCCGGCCGCGGGCTTGAGTACCGCTCCGGCGCCTTCTTTCAGCCACGGACCGCCGCCCGGAACCCACTCGACTGGGGGAAGCCCGACCTTTCGGCAGACGTGTTCGACCACCCCTTTGAGACGTCGGAACCGCTCGACCGCGTCGGGGCTGTCATCGAGCAGGACGACTCCCAGACGTTCGCTCTCACTCGGAATGTCTCCATCGAGAAAGAAGACGCGGCCTTGTTCGAAAAAACCAAGGGCTGTCTCTCCCTGGTTGAGGTTCGACTGCGCCGCGCTCAACAGACCCGGCAGGAGGGATCTGCGCATGACCGCCTGAGTGGTCGCCAGTGGATTGCCGAGGACGATCGCGTCACCGGGGCACACTGGCTGATCAGCCACCAACCCGTCAGCTTCGGCGTCTATGAAGCTCCAGTTCATGACTTCCACCAACCCGGCCGAAACGGCAGCCGAACGGGCGCGGTCGACGAGCTCCCAGTTTGGGTTTCGCCGTCCCGGCGCCGTCGGCAGAACCGGCAGCGCGGACGGCACGGAGCCGTAGCCGATGTGGCGGATGATCTCCTCGTAGAGATCCGGCAACCGCTCGATGTCAACCCGAAAGGACGGCACGGTCACCGTCACGGTGTCGCCGGACCGCACCGGTTCGAAGTCCAGCCCGGCAAAGATCTCGACCACCCGCTCGGGAGTGATCTCGACGCCCGCAAAGGCCGACAGTCTCTCGACCGACAGCTCCATCCTCCTCGGCTCCATCGGCGCCGGCATGACGTCGATCCGACCCCGACACACCACGCCCCCGGCGAGATCCGCCATCATCGCGGCGGCCATATCCACCGCCACCGGCGGCATTTCGGGGTCGGCGCCGCGTTCGAAGCGGTGCGAGGCTTCGGTGTGCATCCCGAGACGGCGCGCAGTCCGACGGACCGAGAGTGCATCGAAATGCGCGGCCTCCAACAGAACATCGACTGTGTCGTCGCCGATTTCGGAGCTGGCGCCGCCCATGATTCCGGCCAGACCCACCACTCCCTCGCTGTCGGCGATGACCGCCATCTCCGGATCGAGCTTCCGATCCTCACCATCGAGGGTCGTGAGCCGTTCTCCCGCAACCGCGCGTCGCGCCACCAACCTGTGGCCGCGAACCTGGTCGAGATCGTAGGCGTGGAGCGGCTGTCCGAGCTCCAGCAGAACGTAGTTTGTGACATCGACCACCGCATTGATGGGGCGGACACCGCTGTTGACCAACCGTCGTTGCAGCCACCCGGGCGACGAAACCTGCCGCACCCCGCGAACGACCCTGGCGGCAAACCGGGTGCAGACCGCCGGGTCCGCAATCTCGATCGTGGCGAGGTCGGACGTCTTGTCCCCACCTTCAGTCAGCTCGATAGACAGGGGGCGCAACGCGAGACCCGAGGCCACCGCCGCCTCACGCGCAAGCCCGCGGTGGTTCATGGCATCGGGCCGGTTGGTGGTGACTTCGACATCCCAGATCTCGGCGCCGTCGCCCCGCTCCCGCAGCTCGACCAGGAAGCCGCAGTCGGTGAGCCGATCCGTCAGTTTTTCGGGATCCGGTTCGCCGTCGAGGTGATCAATCAACCAGGTGCTGTCGAACTTCATGCAAACTGCCTCGTCAGGCGTTGGTCGCCAGCGAACAGCTGGCGGAGATCAGGGATCCCATAGACCAGCATGGCCACCCGATCAAGACCGAGCCCGAAGGCGAATCCGGTGTAGCGATCGGAGTCCACCCCCACCGCTTCGAAGACCCTCGGATCCACCATGCCGGCACCAAGGATTTCGATCCACCCCGAGCCCGAACACACGCCGCAGCCCTTCTGGGCGCAGAAGATGCACGAGATGTCGACCTCCGCCGACGGTTCGGTGAAGGGGAAGTAGCCCGGCCGAAGACGGACCTTGACGTCGGCGGAGAACAGGTCGTGAAGAAAGGTCTCCAGGGTCGCCTTGAGATGGCCGAAGGTGACGCCCTCATCCACCAGCAGGCCTTCGATCTGGTGGAACATGGGCGAGTGCCGGAGATCGGAGTCGCGCCGGTAGACGCGGCCCGGCACGATGATGCGGATCGGCGGCTGGCGGCTCTCCATGACCCGCGCCTGGACCGGAGAGGTTTGGGTCCGCAACAGGTACCCGCCGGGCAGGTAGAAGGTGTCCTGGTCGTCACGGGCCGGGTGGTCGGGCGGGATGTTGAGGGCCTCGAAGTTGTGCCAGTCGTCCTCGATCTCGGGGCCCGCCTCGACGTCGTAGCCCATGCGCAGGAAGATCTCCTCGATCCGCCGCCGCACGATGTGAACCGGGTGCTCGGCGCCGCCCACGACCGGGATCCCGGGGAGGGTGACGTCGACTCTGTCCGCTCCCGCAGTCACAGTGGCTGGATGAACTTCGGCTTTGACCTTCGCGGTTTTGGGGCGCACGATCGTACCCGCGGTCTTTTTCGCCTCCGCGAGCTTCGACTCGATCTCCTGTTTGAGCTCGTTGAGGGCTTGGCCGTAGGCACGCTTTTCCTCATTCGGCAGCTCACGCAGGGTCGCCGTCAATTCGTTGAGGACGCCGCTCTTCTTGCCCGCATACGCAATCCGAACCTTCTCCACCTCGGCGCCGTCACCTCCAGCCGACTCGAGGTCGGCGAGGAACGACGTCCGCACCTCGTCAAGACGCGAGTTGCCCACCGGGCCCTCAGCTCCCGACTTGCTTGGACAGCTCGACGAGTTGGGTGAAGGCCTGCGGATCGCGCACCGCGAGGTCGGCCAAGACCTTGCGGTCGAGTTCGCAGCCCACGTTCTTCAGCCCGGCCATCAGCACCGAGTAGGTGGTGCCGTTGAGCCGCGCGGCGGCGTTGATGCGGGAGATCCACAGCGAACGGAATTGCCGCTTGCGCTGCTTGCGATCGCGATAGGCGTACACCAGCGACTTTTCCACCTGGATCTTGGCCGTACGGTGCAGCCTGGATTTACCGCCCCAGTAGCCTTCGGCGAGGTTGAGTATCTTCTTGCGGCGGTCCTTACGATTGCTGCCTCTTTTAACGCGCATGCTGTCCCCCTATTTCTGTGCCGCGAGCATTCTCGCGAACACCTTGGCATCAGCCGGTGCCAAGATCGCGGAGGAACGCAGCTTGCGCTTCCGCTTCGTCGTTTTCTTGGTCAGGATGTGTGAGTGGTACGCATGGTGGCGTTTCAACTTGCCGCTGCCGGTTCGCCTGATCCGCTTGGCAGCGCCACGATGAGTCTTCATTTTCGGCATAACGAGCTCCTTTTCTCCAATTCCTCTACAGTTCCAAAGAACGGATCGTCACGGCGTTGACGATCCGCTCGGCAACCTCTTCGAGAGACTTCACTCCTTCGTCACCGCGATGCCGTAGCCGCAGGGAAACCATCCCGGTCTCAGCCTCGCGCTGCCCGACCACCAGCAAATAGGGCACCTTCATGGTTTCACCGTCCCGGATCTTGTAGCCGAGCTTTTCACTGCGTCGGTCGACGTCGACCCGCAGACCACGGGCGCGGAGATCCGCCGAAACCTTGGCGGCGTAATCGTTGACCGCGTCGGTGATCGGCACCACCCGCGCCTGTTCGGGCGACAGCCACGGCGGCAGATCGCCGCCGAAGTGCTCCAGCATCACCCCGTAGAAGCGCTCGAGCGACCCGAGGATGGCGCGGTGGATCATCACCGGACGTTTCTCCGCACCGTCGCTGTCGACATAGGTCAGACCGAAGCGCTCCGGCATCTGGAAATCGAGCTGGATGGTCGCGAGCTGCCACGAACGGCCGAGGGCGTCATGGACATCGAAGTCGATCTTCGGCCCGTAGAATGCGCCGTCGCCGGGTTTGAGGGTGTAGTCGACGTCGTCACGATCTTCGAGGCACTTCGCGAGCACGGCCTCGGCGTGCTCCCAGACCTTGGGGTCGCCCATCGCCTTTTCCGGCTTCGTGGACAAGTTGACGGTCACATCCTCGAAACCGAACAGCGTTGTAGATCTCGAAGATGAACTCGAAGAGTGCGGTGATCTCGGGCTCGATCTGTTCCGGCGTGCAGAAGATGTGGGCGTCGTCCTGACTGAAAGTCCTGACCCTCGTCAGACCGGTGACCACCCCCGACCGCTCGTAGCGGTGGAGCCGGCCGAAGTCCGCGATCCGTCGCGGCAGATCCCGGTAGGAGTGCGCGCTGCCGCCGTAGAGGAGGCAGTGGGACGGGCAGTTCATGGGTTTGACGCTCGACGACCGCTCTTCGACCTCGTCAAAAGCGTCGGCGAAGAACATGTCTTCGCGGTAGTTGTCGTAGTGGCCCGAGCGCTTCCACAGCTCGACGTCGAATATCTGGGGAGTGATGACCTCGTCATATCCGTAGGCCCGGTACTTTTCCCTCATCAGCTCGAGAAGAGCGTTGTAGACGATGGTGCCGCGGGGGTGGAAGAAGGGGCTTGCGGGCGCCTCGGGGTGGAACGAGAACAGATCGAGCTCGCGGCCGAGACGCCGGTGGTCGCGGCGCTTGAGCTCCTCGAGCCGGGCAAAGTAGGCGTCGAGCGCCTTCTTCGAGGCAAAGGCGGTGCCGTAGATGCGCTGCAGCATCTCGTTGCGCTCGTCGCCCTTGAAGTAGGCGCCCGAGGCCTCGAGCAGACGCACCGCGCCGATCTGCGAGGTGCGCTGAACGTGCGGGCCGCGGCACAGATCGAGAAACGGCCCGTGGGCATACAGCGTGATCGCCTCGCCCTCGGGAATGTCCTCGAGGCGCACGATCTTGATGTCCTCACCGCGTTCGGACATGACCCGCCGGACCTCATCACGGTCGACCTCCCGCCGTTCGAACTCGAGGTCCTCGCCGATGATCCGGGCCATCTCCGCTTCGATCTTTTCGAAGTCCTCGGGTTTGAAGGCGCGCGGAAAACGGAAGTCGTACTGGTACTTCTCGGAGTGGTCCTGGCGCCCTGCATCGATCGGCGTGCCCGGCCACAACCGTTTGACGGCGTCGGCGAGGACGTGTTCGGCGGAATGGCGGATCACGTCGCCCGCCTCGGGGTCCTTGGTGGTCACGATACGCAGCGAAACATCGGTGGTGAGCGGAGTTCGCAGGTCGACAAGACGCTCGTCAACCAGCCCCGCGACCGTGTCGCGGGCAAGCCGGGGGCCGATGGCCTCGGCCACCTCGAGGACGGTCACGCCCGCGGGGAATTCCCGCGCACTGCCGTCCGGCAAGCTCACCCGAACTGTTTCACTCATCTCATCTCCAGTCGAATCGGCCACCCGACGGTTGCCGCACAAACACAAAAGCCCGACCACGGGGGTCGGGCATCGAATCTGGGTGGTAGGCGCGCGCGGACTCGAACCGCGGACTTCATCCGTGTGAGGGATGCGCTCTAACCAACTGAGCTACGCGCCTTCACGGACCCACAAAAATGGTAGGCGCGAGCGGACTCGAACCGCTGACCCCTACCGTGTCAAGGTAGTACTCTAACCAGCTGAGCTACGCGCCTTCAGGCTAACGAAGGGTGGTCCCGTGGACACTTTCAACCCTTCCTCGTCCTATTTGTAAATCAAAGAACTTCCCCCTTGGAAAAGGGGAGGGGATCATAACAACGGGCTCGGTTGGTGTCAATACGAGCCGTTGAAATCCAGCATTTCCCGGCGATTCCGCGATGCAACGTCGGCCGAAGTCCGGGTTACCATGCAGCATGGACGATCCAGTGGTCATTTTCAGGGCACAGGGAGAGATCGAGGAGACTCAGATCCGGTCGTTCCTCGCCGCGCACGATATTCCCACCTTTGTGCACGGGGAAGCCCTCCGCAAGACCCACGGTCTCACCCTCAACGGTCTCGGCGCGGTGGAGATCCTGGTCGCCGTCGAGCATGCACCGCAGGCACGGGAGTTGCTCGCTCAGGTTGATCGCGGCGAGTTCACACTCGATGACTCGGTCGAGACATAACCGATTCGGCGCCAGGGTTTCCACACTCTTGCGGCTGTCACTCCGGTCGCTCACTGCGAAGCCCGAGGTCGGCGAGCTGCCGGTCGTCGACCTTCGACGGGGCGCTTGTCATCAGACAACTGGCCGAGGTGGTCTTGGGGAAGGCGATGACATCGCGGATCGACTCGCGGCCGGCCATCAGCATGACCATGCGGTCGAGCCCGAGCGCGATCCCCCCGTGCGGCGGCACGCCGTAGCGGAAGGCCTCGAGCAGGAAGCCGAAACGTTCCCTGGCCTCGGCCTCGTCGATGCCGAGTGTCGCGAAGAGTTGCTGCTGGAGACCCGGATCGTGGATCCGGATCGACCCTCCCCCCAGTTCCATTCCGTCCATGACCACGTCGTAGGCCCGCGCCCTCGCGGCGGCGGGGTCGGTCCCGATGAGCGACACGTCTTCGACCCGCGGCGCGGTGAAGGGGTGGTGCATGGCGTAGAAGCGCTGGTCCTCGCCATTCCACTCGAGCAGGGGGAAATCCGTGACCCACAGAAAATCGTGACGGCCCTCCGGTATCAGGTTGTTCTCGCGTGCGAGGTGCAACCGCAGCGCACCGAGCGAGGCGAACACGACGCCCGGTGCGCCGCCGACGACCAGCAGAAGATCCTCTGCCCGGGCGCCCGCGGCGTCGAGGAACCTCGCGACACCGTCGTCGCCGAGGGCCTTTTTGGCGGGTGACGCGACCCCGTCCGCGGTTCGCTTGAACCACAAGACGCCCGCCGCTCCATAGGGCTTGACGAAATCCGAGAGCGCGTCGAGCTGCTTCCGTGAGAGATGCGCCCCACCCGGCACCACCAGGCCCTTGACCCGCCCCTGGGCGGCCGCCGCCTCGAGGATCCCGAAGCCGCAGCCCTCGCACAGGGCAGCGAGGTCGATGAGCTCGAGACCGAAGCGGGTGTCGGGGCGATCGGAGCCGAACCGCTCCATGGCCTCGTCGTAGGTGAGACGTGGGAAGGGCGTTGGCGGCTCGATGCCCACCAATGGGAAAATCTTGTGAAACAGCCCTTCGATCAGGGAGTAGATGTCCTCCTCGGTAATAAACGACGCTTCGACATCCACCTGGGTGAATTCGGGCTGACGGTCGGCGCGGAGGTCCTCATCGCGGAAGCACCGGGTGATCTGCACGTAGCGACCCATGCCCGCAACCTGGAGCAGCTGCTTGAAAAGCTGCGGCGACTGCGGCAGGGCGTAAAACGACCCCTTGTGGATCCGCGACGGGACCAGAAAGTCGCGCGCCCCCTCCGGGGTCGAGCGGGTGAGGATGGGGGTCTCCACATCGACGAAATCCATGTCGTCGAAATACCGGCGAATGGCGGCGACCACCCGGTGCCGAAGCACCAGGTTGGCGGTCATCTCCGGCCGCCGCAGGTCGAGGTAACGGTAGGTGAGCCGCAACTCCTCCGACGCGTTGGCGCGATCCTCGATCACGAAGGGCGGCGTCTCGGAGGTGTTGAGGATCTCGAGTTCGTCGACCAGGATCTCGACCTCACCGCTCGCCAGATCGGCGTTGGCCTGGCCCTCGGCCCGCTGTCGGACCGTGCCCCGCACCTTGACGACGTCTTCTCCGGAGAGCCTTTCGCCCTCGTTCACCATGGCCTCTTCGAACACCAGCTGCAGCAGCCCGCTGCGGTCTCTGAGATCGACAAAGACCAGGCCACCGAGATCGCGGCGGCGGCGTACCCAGCCGACGACCTCCACCTGCTCGCCGATCCGGTCGCGGCCCAGGCTCGCACACCACGGTCTGTCCCACGCGCTCGTCACCATGTCCTGCTCCGATGCTGTTTTCATGGCCGATCAGCCACCACTCGAGTTTGCCAAGATGTTCTCAATGAAATCCGCAACCCCGTCCAGCCGCACCACTTCCTGCTCGCCCCGTTCGAGGTCGCGAACGATGGCTGTGCCGTCGGCGATCTCGCTCTCGCCGAGGATCACGACCACTCGGGCACCGATTTTCCCGGCCCACTTGAGACCAGCTTTGAGCGAACGTCCGGTGACCTCCGCCGGTGCCGACAGACCACTGAGGGCAAGAGTCCGGCTCAAGGCCAGACCCGCCATCGCGGCTTCGGGACCGATCGGCAGAACGGCGACGACCGGTCGACTCAGAACCTGCCGGCGGAAAGCATCGCCCAACACCTCCACCAACCGGTCCTCACCGATGGCGAAGCCGATCCCCGGCACCTGCGGCCCCCCGAGATCGGCGATCAGACGGTCGTAGCGGCCGCCGCCGCAGATCACCGTGTCCTCTCCGAGCTCGGGCGACACCACCTCGAAGACAGTGCGCAGGTAGTAGTCGAGCCCACGCACCAGCCGCGGCGCCCTGCGCACCGGGATACCGAGGTTTCCGAGCCCCTCTTCAACAGCCTCGACGTGCGCCCGCGCTTCGGCATTCGCGACCTCCGCCACCGGCGTCGTGTCGGCGACGAGCTCGCGACAGCGCGGCACTTTGCAGTCGAGGATGCGCAGAGGGTTGGCGTCCCACCGGCGCTGGCAATCCGGACACAGCACGGACCGGTGGGGCTCGAGCTCGGATTTCAGCAGTTCGATAAAGACCGGTCGGTCCTCCGGATCACCAAGGTTGTTGAGGACGATCACGAGGTCGTCGAAACCGAGCTCTGAAAGAAAGGTGTGGAGAACCAGGAGGACCTCGACATCGGCCGCCGGGGTTGCCGCGCCGAGCAGCTCGATGCCGATCTGGGCAAACTGCCGGTAACGGCCGCGCTGCATCTTCTCGTACCGGAACATCGGACCGATGTAGCTCAACCGGAGCGGCTGCGGGCGCTGCCCGAGGCCGTTTTCGATAAAGGACCGGGCCACGCCGGCGGTGCCTTCGGGCCGCAGGGTGAGCGAACGCCCCTTGCGGTCGGCAAATGTGTACATCTCCTTGGCGACGATGTCGGTGTCCTCACCCACGGACCGCACGTAGAGCTCGGTCGGCTCCATCGCCGGCAGCCGGATCTCGTCGTACCCGAAACCGACAAACACCCGGTGGGCGGTATTTTCGACCTCGACCCACAGCCGGGTGTCGGGCGGCAACACATCACGGGTCCCTTTGACCTTGCGAATCATCCTGAAGCTCCCCACTGGTCACTCGCCCTGGACAGGAACCGCCGGCACCGCCGGCGGGTCGACCCCCCGGTGTACCGATCATCCGCTGCGACGTCCCGGGTCCATACGACCCACCCTCGAACAAGGGGAGTTGAACGCTACCACAGGCTCTCTCGGGGCAGCAACAGCTTGCCCGTCGTTTGGGCTCGCAAGCTACCGAAAATCAGGGGGTTGTGGACCTTTGTCCGGGATCACCACAAGGCAACGGCTTCAAATTAAACAAGATAGCCTTAAGTAATTAAAAACAAAAGATTTGTGGATTTCCGGCCCGCGCCTGACAATTCGTTCGAAATATCTGTATTTACATTGCCTTAACGAGTTTTCCGCAGCTTTTTCCACAACCGGATCAGCGCCATGTGGATGAAGATACGAGGGATAGCGCATGACCCTTCAGGACTCCGGATACGGGTCGTCCCACCGGACCCGTCCGGACCTCACGACACGAGGACGATCACCGGTCAGATCCACGATGGTGCTGGGGTCGCCACCGGCAGTCCGTCCTGCGTCGAGGGCGAGATCCGGTGCCGATGTCATCGAAGCGACCGCGTCGTCGACCGTCACAGCGGGCGGTCTTCCGTGGCCGTTGGCGGAGGTGCCGGTCACCGGACCGCTGCGGTAGAGCAGGGCGCGCAGCGCCGGATGGCCGGGAATACGGACGGCCAGGGTGCCGTCCGCTGCGGCCGGAATCGATTCGCGGACCGCCAGGACAACAGTCAGGGCCGCGGGCCAGATGCGCGACAGCTTGACCCGAAACCGCTCCGGAACCTCCACCAGACTTTCAACCTGTTGCCAGTCGGCGCACAGGACCGGCAGGCCGAGGTCCGCGGGCCGACCCTTGAGAGCGTGGATCACCCGGACTGCTTGGTCCCGCCGCGGGTCGGTCGCGAGTCCGTAAAAGCTCTCGGTCGGCACCACCACGACCCCACCGTCTGCAATGACTCCCACCGCAACGTCCAACGCCGCAAGGACTTCATCGGGTTCGACGAACGGCAGCCGCCTCACCTCACCCCCAGCAGGACCCGTGCGTGTTCGCGCGCCGAGTCCGTCAGCTCGCCTCCCGCGAGCATTCGCGCCACCTCGGTCTCGCGTTGGTCGGTCTCGAGCGCCGCGACCCGGGTCACGGCCCGACCCTTCTCCACCACCTTCTCGACCCTGAAGTGGCCGTCGGCCCGGGCGGCCACCTGCGGCAGGTGGGTCACCACGAGAACCTGATCGACGGCCGCGAGCTCGGCCAACAACTCGGCCAGCGCCGCCGCCGTGGCACCACCGAGACCGCTGTCAACCTCGTCAAACAGAAGCGTCAGACCGGTTTCCGCACGACGCCGGCGGAGAACGGTCCGCATCGCGAGGTGCAGCCTCGAAAGCTCGCCGCCGGACGCGATCCGCGCCATCGGCCGGAGTTCCTCACCGGGGTTTGCGGCGATCAGCAGCACACACTCCTCGACGCCGTCGGCGTCAAACGCCACCGCCTGTCCGTCGCGCGCGAGCGGGCTCGCCGCGTCGGGTCTCGGCTGCCACCGGAACTCGAGGCGGGTTCCGCCCATGGCGAGGCGACCGAGCACCTCGGCTGCGGCCCCTGCGAACTCGACGCCAGCCGCGTGGCGCGCTTCATCGAGCTCCCGGGCCTTCGCGGTCGTAGGCAACCAGGGCGCGATCGGCTGCCGCGGCCGCCTCTTCGACCCGCTCCTCCACCGACACGAGCTCGGCGCGTTCGGCGTCCAGAGCGTCACGGTGGGCGAGGACCTCGTTCAACGAGGATCCGTACTTGAGCATCAGGGTCTCGAGGAGGTGGAGCCGCGACTCGACGGCTTCCAGCTCATCGGGGTCGCCGTCGCCGTCGTCCATCAAGGCCTGAACCTCGCGCACGACATCTTCCACCTGCAGCCGTGCCTCGGCCAACCGCGTCGCGGCGTCCTCGAGCGGCAAACCACAGGCCACCATTTCCTCGAGCTCGCGCCCGGCCTTGGCGAGCCCGTCGACCACCGCCGTTTCATCGTCACTCAGCCGTTCCATCAATGATCCGGAAAGCTCCGCGATGCGAGCCGCGTGCCGCAAGACCAGGCGCCGGCGGCGCAGTTCTTCATCCTCGGCCTCGTGAGGATCCGCGGCCGCGATCTCCTGCAGCTGAAAGTCGATGGTGTCGAGACGGTCGCGTCGGGACGACTGCGCCCGACGCAGCCGTTCGAGCTCGTCCGCCGCCGTCCGCCAGTGTGCGAAAGCCGCGCCGGTCCGGGTCCGCAGCTCGTCATGAGCCCCGAAGTCGTCGACCAGCTGTCGCTGCACACCGCCGTCGGCAAGCCCGTACTGTTCGTGCTGGCCGTGGATCGCGAGCAGGTGCGGTGCCGCCCGTTGCAGGGCAGCGGCGGTCACCGTGACGTCGTTGATCCAACACCGGCTGCGGCCGGTGGCGCTCACTTCCCGACGCAGAACCAAAACATCATCGGCGTTCGATGCCGAGCTCGTCGAGCAGTCCGTCCAGGCCTGTTCCGGGTTCGTACGCGAACACGCCTTCCACCTGCAGGCGATCGTCGCCCGTTCGCACCATGTCCGTCTGCGCACGCTGCCCGCCGAGCAGCTTGAGGGACTCCACCAGCAGCGACTTGCCGGCGCCCGTCTCGCCGGTGAGCGCGCCGAAGCCGCCCGCGAACTCGAGCTCCACGGCATCGATGATCCCGAGTCCGCGAACCGTCAGTCTTTCGAGCATGGCGGCTCATCGTAAACCGAATGGTCGAACAGGTCCACCGCAATCGAGCAACGCCCGACCTCGCCGCGGTACAATCACCCCACCACTCCGAATGGAAGGGAAACACGACCATGAGCCACGCTCCCACCGCCGTTGTTCGTCCCCTCAACTCTGTCGCGCCACAACCGGTTGCCCGCTGCCGTGGGACCTCCATCCAGGTCCTGCTGGGGCCCGAAAACGGCGTTCCGAACTTCATCACGCGTCGGTTCACCATCGAACCGGGAGGCCGTATCCCCTGCCACCGCCACGACACCATCGAGCATGAACAGGTCGTTCTCGACGGCACCATGGTGATCTCCCTCGATGGGCGGGAGAACAAGGTCACCACCGGCGACAGTATCTTCATCCCGGCCGGCGTCAGCCACTGGTACGAAAATCGCGGTTCGGCCCCGGTGCATTTCCTGTGCGTGGTGCCACACACCCCGGACTACCAGACGGAGTGGCTCGAGGGGCCGGCAGAGTGAATTCGGAATTCGGAATTCAGAATTCGGAATTGCCACCCTCCCACCCGGAAGAACCATCGGCAGTGAGGCCCTGTGTGGTGGGTTTGACGGGCGGGTTGGCGTCCGGCAAGTCGACCGTCGCGAGCCTGCTCGCCGATCGGGGAATCCCGGTGCTCGACGCGGATGCGGTCGTCCACGATCTCTATCGACCGGGGGGTGAGGGGACCGCAGCCGTGACCCGCATTTTCGGCGCCGCGGTCCTCGACGCTACCGGCGGTGTGGATCGCTCGGTGCTCGGTGGTCGGGTGCTCAGAGATCGCGACCTGCGTCTCGCCCTCGAACGGGTCATCCACCCGCTGGTGCGGCAACAGATCGGCCGCTGGATCGACGACCTCGGTCCCGTTGCGGTGGCGGTGGTGGAGGCGGCCCTGTTGGTGGAGACGGGGTCCTATCGAGCCTACGACGTCCTGATGGTCGTGCACTGCCCCGGCGACCAACAGCTCGAACGCGCCCTCGCCAGGGGCGTCTCCGGGGAACGCGCCCGCGCCCTCTTGAAGGCACAACGCCCGATCGACGAAAAGCGTCAACTGGCGGACGTAGTGATCGACAACAGCGGCCCCCGTGAGGACCTTGAGGGGATGGTCGATCGTGCCTGGACCGACGTTACACGCCTCTGCATCGAACGACGCGACGCTGGCGGCACGGACGCGTCAGATTCCTAATTCCGAATTCCGAATTCCGAATTCCGGCGAAGCCGCCCTACAGCCCCCGTCTCGCCTTTGCCGCCTTCACCGTGTTCGCCATCAGCATGGCGATGGTGAGCGGTCCAACGCCGCCGGGCACCGGCGTGATGCGTCCCGCCTTCGGCCCGACTGCGGTGAAGTCGACATCGCCGGCCAGCACCGCACCGTTCTTTTCGAACGCGGCCAGCTTTTTCGGGTTGTCCGGGTACAGCGCCTCAACCGTTGCCCGGTCGGTCACCCGGTGCATGCCCACGTCCACCACCACCGTTCCCTCCGTCACGTGCTCGGGGCCGATCAGGGACCGCACCCCGACCGCGGCGACCAGGAGCTCGGCCTGGCGGGTGACTGACGCCAGGTCGCGGGTCCGCGAGTGGCACACCGTCACCGTGGCGTTGGCGTGGAGCAGCAGCATCGCCATCGGCTTGCCGACGATGTCCGAGCGCCCCACCACCACAGCCCGCCGGCCCTCGATGGCGACGCCCGAACGGTTGAGCATCTCCATGATCCCGGCCGGGGTGCAGGGCCGCAGTCCCGGCCGCCCCTGCTGGAGCAGACCGACGTTTTGTGGATGAAACCCGTCGACGTCCTTCGCCGGGTCGACGCGACCCAGAATAGCCGCCGAATCCAGCCCCTGGGGAAGCGGCAGCTGAATGAGAATTCCATCCACCTCCGGATTGCCGTTGAGGCGATCCACCAACGCCTCGAGCTCGAGCTGCGGTGTGGTGTCGGCAAGAAGGTGGGTCTCGGAGATCATCCCCAGACCGGCGAGAGTCCTCGCTTTCGACCCCACGTAGACCTGGGAGGCCGGGTCCTCGCCGACCAACACGGCGTCGAGACGCGGCACGATCCCCCGGGCGCCGAGCGCCGCCACCTCGGCGGCAACCTCGTCACGAATCTCCGCTGCACACCGCGACCCGTCGAGAATATGTTCGTTCCCGTTCATCTGACCTCCACCGGCCGCGTGCCCTCATAGAGCGATGCCACGCCCCCCGTCAGCGCGCGCACCGTCACATTCGCCAGTCCGGCGTCTTCGAGGCCCCGGCACATGGTCGTGCCTTCCGGAAACGTGCTCACGGATGCGGGTAGGTAGTCGTAGGCCTCGGCATCACCCGACAACCACCGGCCGACCCGCGGCGGGATGTTGCGGACCCACCACCCGAGGAGGGGCGCCAGCGCTCCGCGCGGTCGCGAGAACTCGAGCACCAGCAACACGCCTCCCGGCCGGAGAACCCGCACCAGCTCGCCGAGCCCGGTCTCGAGATCGGCGAAGTTGCGGATGCCGAAGGCGACCGTCACGACATCCACCGTGGCATCCGCAAAGGGCAGTCGCAACGCGTCGGCGGCGCACAACGGCAGACGGCGATGCGACCTCCGCGCCTTCTGCCGCGCCCGTTCCAACATGGGCAGACAGAAGTCCGCACCAACCACCCCACCGCCGACCGCCAGCGCCAGATCGCCAGTCCCGGTGCAGATGTCCAGCACCCGGGTGGAGTCGATCGCCGCTACCCGTCTTGCCACGACCCGCCGCCAGCTCACATCGCGCCCGAGGGACAGTGTGCGGTTGAGGAGGTCGTAGCGGTGGGCGATCCGGCCGAACATGCCTCGGATCTCCGACGACTGTTTGATGAGCAGCTCCCGGCGCATGGCGCGAAGGGTAACACGGGGCATTGAGGCAGTGATGGACATCGTGAACGGCCACTGCTCCCATGGCCTCATTGCCACACAGCCAGCCGACGCATTTTGCGATCATGGCCTCAGGTGCAACACAACCGGTGGGCGGTCAGGGGGCCGCGAGGGCTTCGCGGAGAGCTTCAAATGCTCGTCGCCGGTGGGAGATGCCGTTCTTTTCTTCGTCCGACATCTCGCCGTAGGTCCGTCCGCCGGGTTCATCGGGCACGAACACGCTGTCCCAGCCGAATCCTCCCGGGCCCCGAGGCCCGGCAGCGATGCTGCCTTCGACAACACCCTCACCGAAGAACTCGATCGCGCCGTCGGTAGCGCAGAGAAGACAGCGCGCGGTGGCCCGCGGATCGTCAAAGCAGTGGGCGATGCGGCCGATCCCCACGGCACCGACGCTGGTCAGGAGCCAACGCACCAGCGGACCCGGGAAACCGCCGAGACCCGCGAGCTCGAGACCGGTGTCCTCGACCAGCACCGGCCGCCCGATTTGTTGCCACGCCGCGGCCGCCTTGCCGCGCACGACCTCGGCGAGGTCCAACGACTGGATCTCGGGGAGGTCGAGGGCGCAGTGGTCGAGTCTCCGGCCGAGGACGGCTTCCGCCTCGCGCACTTTATTGAGGTTCGAGGTCACAAAAACCAGATCGTCGAGACGCATCACGCCTTGACGCCCGTCGTGTCCGTCGCCCCCGGCGCCACCTGGAAGATCTCGATCTTACGGCTCAGCCCCTTGAGCTGCACCGAACCGAGCGACACAGTGGGGAAGATGTGAGCGATCGCAGCCTGGGTGGTTTCGCCAAGCACGATCGTGCCGGGTTTGGCCACGTGCTCTTCGAGACGTGCAGTCACATTTACCGTGTTGCCGAGAACCGTGTAATCGACACGGGTCGCAGAGCCGATGTCGCCCACCACCACCGGTCCCGAATTCACGGCCACCCGGACCTCGACCCGATCGAGGCCCTCGCTCTCACGCTTGGCGTTCCAGACATCCAGGGCGCTCAACAGTTCGACGGCCGAACGAACGGCCCGCTCGGCATGGTCCGCCTGTGGCAGCGGCGCACCGAAAAAGGCCATGACGGCATCGCCGATGAACTTGTCGAGCGTGCCGCCGTGTTTGAAGATGACGTCGGCGGCAATCGAAAAGAACTGGTTGAGGAAAGCCGCCACGTCTTCCGGCGGCAAACTCTCGCAACGCGCGGTGAAACCGACGATGTCGGCGAAGAGGATCGTCGTCTCGGTCAACGTCACCGACTCACGATCGACCCCCGAGTCCGACAGCACGGCCTCGATAACCGCCGGAGAGTGATACCGCTCGAGCCGGTCCCGGGCCTGCCGCTCGCGGCGGATCCGGTCGTTCAGCCGAGCGCGTTCGATGGCGACCGCCGCAAAGTTGGCGAGCGCCGTCAGCAGGTCGAGGTCGGTGGCCGAAAACGAACCGACGTGCATGGGCGAGTCGACATAGATGACGCCAATCACCCTTTCGCGGTGCCACAGCGGCGCACACATTGCGGACCGGATCTGGTGGATGCGCACGCTGCGTCCGGCCTCGAAACGCTGATCGGCCTGGGCATCGTGGGTCAGGATGGCAACCTGCTGCTGTGACACCATGTCGAGAATGGTGCGCGAAATCGGCACTTCGCTCTCGCCATCCGCCTGCGAGCCACGCGCGCGATTGAGTTCGAGCCGGGGCTCGCCGCCCTCGTCAAAAAGGACGATGAACCCCCGGTCCACCATGAGATGGTCGAAGACCAGATCCATGACCTTTTCGAGCACCGGCTCGAGTTCCTCGACCTGAATCAGGACCTTGGCGACCTGGGCGAGGATCTCGAACACGCGCTCGCGCGCGCCCACCTCCTTCGAAATCTCCTGCGGTTGCCCTTCAAGCCCGTAGTCCTGGTTGAATTCCGACAACGGACGCATATAGGTGGCCGATGTCAGACCCGAAACGTCCGTGGCATCGCCGGCCTCGACCGTGAGTTCGAAGCTGCCGACGCCGAGGGTGTCACCGACCTTGAAGTCACCCTCGGTCACGAAGTCCTCGTTGATCCTGATGCCGTTGGTGGATTCGAGGTCGAAAATCCGGTAACCGGCGACAGTGTCTTCGACCCGTGCATGATGGCGGGAAACCGAAAAGTCCCGCAACACGACGTCGTTGTCACTGGATCGGCCGAGAGTGAGACCATCTCGAACCGGAACCCGGTGGGTGAGGCCGCCTTCCTCGAAAACCAATTCCACCATTTTCAATTATTGTACCGCCGCTCGTGGGGCGTCGGTCAGGGCCGCGCCCCAGAACCCGGTGCATTCGGTCTCAGTGGTTTGAACCACTCAAGAAGCTGGGTGCGATGTTCCCGGTCGCGAGGGCTGTCAGGGGACAGGGCCGACATTTCGAACCACGGTCCGCCGCATGCGTACAGGCGATGGGCCGCCAGCATCCACCACCGCGGGAAGCCCCGCTCGAGGACGTTGAGCCAGACTTGACAACCCTCCTCCTCACGAGTGTCGACACCGGTCACTCCCATGATCTCGAGGTTCCGGGCAAGGACCCTGTCACCATCCACCGAGCATCCGGCGGCGGACCACTGTCGGCGAGCGCCTGCCAGGCCATCCATCGCCGTGGTGAAGACCTGCCGTCCCCAGCCCTCATTGGACCCCTCCGGCATGACGATGAAGCGGCTCAACGAAAGAGCTTCGACAAGCTCCAGGAGACTGACGCGAGTGCCGAAATCCTGGCTCGTGTCATACACCTGGAGCAGGAGATCCAGATCCTCGACGTCGACAAGCCGCTCGACCGCCCGCAAGCAGACGTTCGGCGGACGCTGCAGGGCCACCCCACGCCAACCCGGCAACCCGAGCTTTTCATGAGCGAGCAGCGACTGCAGCCACATCTCGACCAACGTTTTCCGTCTCAGGGTCCGTCCGACCCAGCCGATCTCTTCGGCGAGCAGCGCGGCGTCCCCGTCGCTGACGCCCCCGCTGACGTCCGGCAGGCTGTCGGCGAGCAGGTCCCGGTAGCCATAGACCGCGGCCTGCCGGAGACGCAGCGATGGCGACGTCACCGCCTCGCGGTACGCCGGCAGCAGAACCGGGTTGTGAAAGGCGGCGCCGCCGAGCAGCAGGCTGACCCGGTCGGGCTCGTCCAATCCGCCCTCCTGCCACAACCGCAGGAGCTGGCCCGGACCGGGCCAACTCTCCATCACCTCGCGTTGAAACTCGACCCTCGCGCGGGAATCGTAGTAATCACCAGGAAACCAGCGCACCGCCTCGGACGAGACCGCTGACGATCCTGTCAAAGACATCACCAGCAGTGCTGTCACAATCATTGCGGCCTCCCCGATCTGTGCGAGGATACCCGGGATGGCCTTCCGAATGAAGCTCGTCATCGCGTACCTCGGGACGCCGTTTCACGGATGGCAACGCCAACGAGGTCAGCGCACGGTACAGGGAGAGCTCGAACGGGCGCTCACCCGGTGTGTCGGAGGGACGAAAATCACGGTCTACGGCGCCGGCCGCACCGACTCAGGCGTGCATGCCGCCGGTCAAACGGCACACTGCGACCTCCCCGGGCGGATTCCTCCGGAGAGCCTCGTCAGCAGCCTCAATGCCATCCTCCCGCGCGAGATCCGCCTGCGATCGGCGCGGCCGGTGAGTGACGACTTCCACGCCCAGAAGAGCGCCCTGGGCAAGCTCTATACCTACCGCCTCAGGTGGCGGGAGCCGGCGCTCCCGTGGTTGGAACTGCGATCGGCCGCGGTCGCGCCCGTGGCCGACATGGAGGCCTTGGCCACGGCGCTCTCCATGCTGCAGGGAACCCGTGATTGGGCCTCGTTCACGGTCCGCAGGCCCGGCCCGCAGTCGACCGTTCGCACCCTGTATGAGGCACGCTTGATTCCGCGCCGATTCGGCGCCGAACTCCGGTTTGTCGGTGAAGGATTCTTTCGCTACCAGGTTCGCCGCATGGTCGGCGCAGTGCTCGAGGTCGGTCGACAGCGGCGGGATCTCGACAGCCTCCGCCTTCTTCTCGACCACCCGACGCCGGGCGCACCGATCCAGACCGCTCCCGCGGGTGGCCTCTGTCTGGAGAGGGTGTACTACCGCCAGGCACCCATCCTCTCCGCCCGCTCGCGGGAAGACCGATCATGAACCCGTCGACCCGACCCTGCCCGACGCCCCCGCGCTTTCAACCGATGTCGGCAAAATCCCCGTCTCAACCTGCCCACAGACATCGAAAATGCTGTGGTAGACTTCGCAATCCAGGTGTTCAGAGTGATGCAGCCATACGATGAAATAGCGCAATCCGGCTCTCGTGAACGCGAGTTGTTGGAGCGTCTTGACCCAGCCCGCCTTCCGCGCCATGTTGCCATCATCATGGATGGCAACGGTCGCTGGGCGCGGGCGCGCAGCCTGCCGCGTGTCGAGGGCCACCGGGCCGGTATCGGTGCGGTGCGCGAAACCATCGAAACCGCCGCCCGTCTCGGCTTCGAGGTCATCACGCTGTATGCCTTTTCGACCGAGAACTGGAAACGGCCGCGTCACGAGGTGCGCACCCTGATGACGCTCCTCAAGGAGTTCATCAACCGCGAACTCGAGGCCCTGATCGAGAACAACCTCCGTTTCCGGCCCATCGGGCGCATCGAAGAACTCGACCCCTCGGTGCGCAAGGAGCTGCAACGCGCCGTCGATGCGACGGCCCACTGCACCGGGACGCTGATCCAGATCGCCCTCAATTACTCCGGCCGTCAGGAACTGACCGACCTGTTGCGCGCTGCGGTGGCCGAGGCCAATGCCGGCACGCTTGCCGCCGACGCCATCGACGAGGGATGGATCGAGAACCACCTCGCCACCCGCGGCACGCCCGAGCTCGACCTGTTGATCCGTACTTCGGGCGAGCAGCGGGTGTCCAACTTCCTGCTGTGGCAGATCGCGTATTCGGAGATCTATTTCTGTCCGACCCTGTGGCCGGATTTTTCGCAAGCCGATCTCTTTGAGGCCCTGCTCGCCTACCAGCAACGCGAGCGGCGCTTCGGCGGTCTCGCACCCGAGGGCGGGGTCTTTTCGCCGCCCGGAACGACCCGAGCCTGATCGATGGCACGTGGACAACGCGAACTCGTCGCCCTCGCAGCCATCCCCGTGCTCGCGGCCACGATCATCTGGTTGCCGGCCTGGGTCTTTCTGGTGGTTCTCGCAGGCGCCGTGGCAGTGGCCTGCGACGAACTCCTGAACATGGAACGAAGCGCGGGCTTCGCCGTCGGTCGGTGGCTTCCCATCGCACTGATTGTGACCCTCATGGCTGTCTCCTGGGCGTACGGCCCCAAAGGGCTGGCCGCGGCCGTGGTTGCCGTCCTCGTCATCCTGCCGGCGGCGCGGCTCGCCGACCCGCGGGCTCCCGAGGGCGGTCTTGGCGGGGTGGCAGCAGAGTCTTTTTCGATTCTCTATCTGGGCGCCACCACCGCGTGCCTCGGGTGGCTGAGGTTGTGGCCCGGAGATCCAACCGGCGTCAAATTGATTCTCTTTTTTCTCGCCTGTATCTGGGTCGGGGACTCCGGCGCGTATTACGTGGGGAAAAACTTCGGGAAACACAAGATGTCGCCCCGGATCAGCCCCAACAAGACATTCGAAGGGCTTGCCGGCGGCGTGCTGACGACCTTTGTCGCAGCCGCGGTTGCGGCTTGGGCACTCGGCCTCGACCTGGCGCCGGTGCACGTCGCAGCCCTGGCGGCCATCCTCGCCGCGGCGGCGCCTCTGGGCGACCTCGTGGAGTCGCTGTTCAAACGCGACAGTGGTGTCAAGGACTCCTCGACGCTGCTGCCGGGGCACGGTGGGCTCCTGGACCGCACGGACAGCCTGGTCTACGCCGCTCCCTTCGTGCTCGGCTATCTGGTGGTCGTCGGCCTGCTGTGATGAAACGCATCGCGGTTCTCGGTTCAACGGGGTCCATCGGCACCTCCACGCTAGCCGTGGCCGAGGCTCATCCCGAACATTTCGAGGTGGTCGCTCTCGCTGCCGGAAGGAATCTCGAACGTCTTCGCCCTCAGCTGCGACGGCATCGTCCCGCCGTCGTCGGCGTCTCCGACGCCGGGGACGCGCGAGCGCTGGCGGCCGAATTCCGCGGTATCGAGGTCCTGTGGGGCACGGACGGCCTGGAGCAGATAGCGCGCCATGCCGCCGCGGAGATGGTCGTGGTGGCGGTGGTCGGCGCGGCCGGGGTCGCCCCAACCATGGCTGCGATCGGCTCCGGCAGAGACGTGGCACTGGCCAACAAGGAGACCCTGGTGGTCGCCGGAGAGCTCGTCATGGCTGCGGTCGAGAGGTTTGGGACCCGCCTGCTGCCAGTGGACAGCGAACACAGTGCGATGCACCGGGTACTGCAAAGGACCCCGGCGGAAAACGTCACACGTTTGATTCTGACCGCGTCAGGAGGACCTTTTCGGACCTGGTCACACAGGGAAATGGAAAAGGCGACGGTGGACGACGCGCTCGCTCATCCCACCTGGCGCATGGGCGCCAAGATCAGCATCGATTCCGCAACCATGATGAACAAGGGCTTCGAGATCATCGAGGCCCATCACCTCTTCGGCATGCCGGCGGAGAGAATCGACGTCGTCGTCCACCCCCAGAGTCTGATCCACGCCATGGTGGAGTCGGCGGATGGTTCGATCGCGGCACAGATGTCGGCCAACGACATGCGGCTTGCGATCGCGTACGCCCTCGCGTGGCCGGATCTTCTTGCGGACCCGGCGCCTTCTTTCGACATCACCAGAATCCCGGCACTGACCTTCGAGAAGCCCGACCACGAGAGGTTTCCCGCCCTCGGTCTCGCCGGCGCCGCCCTCCGCGAAGGCGGTGAGATGCCCGCCGTTCTCAACGCCGCGAACGAAGTCGCGGTGGCGGCCTTTCTGAGCGGCCGGTGCCCGTTTCCTGCGGTGTCAGCCGTCGTCGCCGACACCCTCGAAGCGTGGACCGGCCGCAACCGGCCGCTGACCGGCCTCGACCAGGCCTTCGCAGCCGACGGTGAAGCGCGAGCGCTGGCCGCGGATACAATCATGAAATACGGCACACCCGTTCACGGTTCGGAGATACGATGCTGACAAGTATTCTTGCTTTTGTTTTCGTCATCGGTGTCCTGATCACCATCCACGAGTTCGGCCACTTCGCAGTGGCCCGCCTGCTCGGTGCACCCGTTGAGGTGTTCTCGATCGGATTCGGCAAACGAATCTGGGGGTTCGAACGCGGTGGCACCGACTATCGATTGTCGCTGGTCCCCCTCGGGGGCTACGTCCGGATCATCGGGCTCGGCCCGGACGAATCCGATGTGGTCAAAGGGGACGCGCCGTCCGCCGATCTCCTGCCGCGCTGGAGGCGGGCTTTGATTTTGTTGGCCGGCCCGGTCACCAACATCCTCGCGGCAGTGATCTTCGTCGCCCTCGCCCTGACCATGGGCGTCGAAACGCCCGTCTACCTCGACCAACCCCCGGTGGTCGGATGGATCGAACCTGAATCACCGGCTGATGCCGCCGACATCCAACCGGGCGACATCATTCATGCAGTCAACGACGAGCGGGTGGAGGTGTGGCGAGATCTCGAGATCGCCCTCCTGACCGCGGGTAAGGGGACCGTCAAACTGACTCTGGAGCGCGACGGCCGCAACCTGACGATCCCCGTCAACCTGGATCGTGACAGCGTCTACGGGTTCGGAGTCTCTGGCATCCAACCCCGGCTCGAAGCGGTGGTCCAACCGGCGCCCGGAGCTTCGCCTGCCGCCGCGGCGGGAATCGTTGCCGGGGATTTGATTGTCGCGGTCAACGGGCAACCGGTAGATCAGTACTACGACCTGCCGCGGCTCATCGTGCCCCTACCCGCCACCGAAATAACCGTCGACGTCCTCCGCGACGGCCAGCCCCGACAATTCACGATGGTGACCCGCGATGAGGACGGCCAGGGCAAGATCGGTGTCGGCCCCGTCCTTCCCACGGCGGTCCAGAAACTTTCGTTGCTGCAGGCATTCGGCGCCGCCGCTGAAGAATGCGAGCGCATGACCTACCAGACATTTCGAGTGATCGGTCGGCTGCTGACCCGGAAGGCGTCGCTGCGGCAGGTTTCGGGCCCGGTCGGTATCGCCCAGATTTCCGGCGAAGCCGCGCGCAGCGGCGTCCAGTCTCTGATCATGCTTCTGGGCATCATTTCGCTCCAACTCGGGATCTTCAACCTGCTGCCGATCCCCATCCTCGACGGCGGGCACCTGACCATCATCGCCTTCGAGAGCATCTTCCGGCGCGACCTCCCGATGAAGGTCAAGGAGCGCGTGCTCGAGGTGGGTTTCTACCTGCTCATCCTGCTGATGGTGGTCGTGCTCTTCAACGATATCGTGCGCTTGTTGCCCGAAAGCGTTCGCCAATTCTTCGTCCGCGGCTGAGCTGCGGGCCGTGTCGTGGTAATGTTTGCGCCGATGGCTCGTCGTCTGCTCGCCGCTGTTGTGTTCACGCTGTGTGCCGGGATCGTGTTCTGGTTCGCGCTGGTCCACACCGTACACCGTGGCACGCTGGCGGTGCCGAATCTCGGCTCGTCAAGCGTCGAGGACGCCCGGCAACAGGCTCACGATCTCGGTCTCGAGCTGCTGGTCGATGAACCCGGCGTGTTTTCGTCAGCAGTCGAGGCCGGCGAGGTGGCCTCCCAGGAACCTCCCCCAGGGTTTCACGTCAAGGCGGGATCGAAGATCACGGTGTGGGTCAGTCTCGGCGGTGAGCTGGTGGCGGTCCCCGATGTCAGAGAAAGCTCGTTGAGCACCGCCGAGCGGGAAGTCGAACAGGCCGGCCTCACGACCGGCCTCCGCGCACGGGTCCAGCAGCAGGGCGGTGCGGATCGCGTCATCGCATCAGGCCCTCCTGTCGGCTACGCGGTCGCCCCCGGAGCAACGGTCGACCTGCTGGTCAACACCGCTCCGGCGAGTCGGCAGTGGGTGATGCCGCCCCTGGTATCACGGTCGCTGGCAGACGTTGAGTCTTTCTGCAGGGCCAACCGGCTCCGCCTCGGCCAGTCGCGCCTGGTGACCTACCCCGGTCTCGCCCCGGGAATCGTCCTTCGCCAACATCCTCCCGCCGGATCGCCGGTGACTCAGTCGGACGTGGTCACCGTGTGGGTCAGCCGGTGAACGTCCGACTTGCGCCCTCGTTGCTGTCGGCGGATTTCGCCCGCGTCGCGGACGAAATCGATGACGTTGTCCGTGGCGGGGCCGACCTGCTGCACCTTGACATCATGGACGGCCACTTCGTTCCCAACCTCACGTTCGGGCCGCCGGTTGTCAGATCGTTGACCGGTGTCTGCCCGATCCCTCTCGACGCCCATCTGATGGTGACCAACCCCGACGCACTGGTGGCGGATTTGGCCGCCGCTCGGGTGACTCGGATCGCGGTCCACGTCGAGGCATGCACTCACCTGCAGCGCACCCTGCAGAATATCCGCGACGCCGGTTCGGAGCCGGGGGTGGCGATCAACCCGGCAACCTCGCTGGCCTTGCTCGAGGACACGTTGGACTGGGTGGACTTCGTGCTCGTCATGTCCGTCAACCCGGGGTTCGGAGGCCAGGCGTTCATCGTCGAGAGTGTGGACAAGATCCGTCGCCTGCGGGCGATGGCGGGGAGCCGTCCGCTCGACATCTCGGTCGACGGAGGCGTTGACCATACGAATGCCGGTGTACTTGCGGCCGCCGGGGCGACGACCTTGATTGCAGGCTCAGCGGTGTTCGGATCCGGCGACCGCGCCGCGGCCCTCGCCCGTCTCCGGGCAGCAGCGTCCGATGGAGGCAATTCATGACCTACAGGAAGTGGATCTCGTTGACCCTGCTCCCGGTGGCCATCCTGGCCGTCGGCTGCAAGAGCAGTAAGAAGGGGAGCGATCTTCTCGATACGCTCGCGAACCTCGACAAAGAGACGATCTTTGAACAGGCCGAGCAGCTGTACTCGGAAAAGGAATATCAAAAGGCGAGAGATCTCTTCAGCTTTGTCTATGACACCTTCCCGAACGATCCGTTGGGACACAAGGCCGCTCTCCGGGTCGCCGACACCTACGCCGTGAAAACCGATGTCGCGAGCCTCACGGAAGCCCGTCTCCGTTATCGTGATTTTGCCAATCGCTACCCCAACGATCCAGATCGGGATTACGCGCTTTTGATGGTGGGGCAAACCTACTCGGCTCGAAAACTCCGACCGGACCGAGATTTGAGCGATATTCAAGAAGCTCTTGCCGCCTATCAGCAGCTCATCAATCTCTATCCGAACTCGCAGCACCTTGGCGTGGCCGAGGAGAGAGTTCACGGATTGAGGGAGTTACTGGCTGAACATGAGTGGCTTGTCGCTCAGTTTTATCGCAGGAATAGATACCTGCAAGGCGCGCTGTGGCGGCTCGAATTTCTCCAAGAAAACTTTCCGAATTACTCTCAGATCGCCCTTGTGAACGAACAAATTGGCGAACTCAAAACCACTATCGATGAACGCGAAGCTGCGTGGAAAAAACAGCTGGAAGCATTGAAAAAAGAGTCCGAGGATTGACGGATCGGCAGCCCCTGGGTTAACCTCGGATTGAGGTTTATTCACTGGGGAGAGGGCTTATGAACGCCAAAATTCCGATCGCCATCATCATCGCATTCCTTCCCATGGCGATCGCGGCACAAACAGTGGCACCACCGCCGCAGCCGCTCCATCTTGTGAACGACCACTGGACCCCGTACGACCCGCCCGCCGATATCCCCGAAGACGCGATGGTGCACGTCATCGTCAAGGGCGACACCCTCTGGGACCTGGCGGCGCACTACCTCGGGGACCCGTTCCTGTGGCCTCAGATCTGGGAACGCAACCCCTACATCAAGGACTCGCACTGGATTTACCCCGGCGATCCGCTGATCATCGACCTCGCGGTGCAGGAAGCGCCGGTTGAAGATCTGGAGATCCCGGTCGAGGAACCCGTGACCTCTGATGACGTCGAAGGCCTTTCCGGTGTCGAAGGGGAGTTGCCTCGTCCCCTGGGAAGATCAGCGGACGTTTACTGCTTTGCCGAGCTCGTTCAGGACGAAAGCATCTTTCCGTTCACGATCTCCTCGGCCGAGCAGATCCAGTTCCAGACCCAGTTCAGCGAGGGCAACATCGTCTATGTCGACGGCGGTGTCGAACAGGGCATGCAGGCGGGTGACCGGTTTTTCGTCCTGCATCGCATTCGCCCACTCAACCACCCGATCTCGAATTCGAATCTCGGAGTCATCTACCACCAGGTCGGACAGATCAAGATCCTGTGCGCGCAGGAGAACACGTCGATCGCCGAGGTTTACTACGCGTGCGACCCGATCGAGATCGGTGACGTCTTGTTGCCGTTCAAACCGATCCCGGTGCCGCTGGTGATCGACCCCGACCCCACCGACCGCTGCGACGCGCCCAACGGCAAGCCTCTGGGCTACCTCACCTACAACCGCGACGACCAGGTCGATATCGGCACCAACTGGCTGGTGTTCCTCGACCTCGGATCCGCCGACGGCCTCTACCCCGGGACCTTCGCCACAGTGTTCCGCGACAATCCCGTGAACGGTATGCCGCGGCTGGTGATGGGGGAGGTCGGCGTTCTTCGGGTTGATGAACACTACTCCACGGCCATCGTCACCCGCGGCTGGGCTCCGCTCGCAGTAGGAGACCGGGTCGAGATCAAGTAGAGGCGCGACTACTCACAGAGTCTCGAAGGGCCCCAATCGCGGGGCCCTTTGTTATGCTCAAGCCATGCTCCCCGACTGGGTTTTCGATGATGATGACCGCGCCTTCATGAACGAGGCGCTCAGCGAGGCCGAAGCCGCCGGTCGCCGAGGCGAGATCCCGGTGGGCGCAATCGTGACCCGTGGCAAGAAGGTGATAGCCCGTGCCGGAAACCGCCGCATGGAGCTTCACGACCCCGCGGGCCACGCCGAACTGCTGGCGATGCGTGAGGCCGGCCGCGTTCTCGGTGACTGGCGTCTCTCAAACTGCACCCTCTACGTCACGATGGAGCCCTGCCCGATGTGTGCAGCTGCCAGCCGACAGGCCCGGGTCGAGCTCGTGGTTTGGGGAGCGCCGGATCCGCAGGCGGGGGCTTGCGGTTCGGTGATCGATCTCGCCGATGACCCCCGCCTGGGTCCGCCGTTGGCGCAGCGCGGCGGTCTCCATGCCGATGCATCACGCGCACTCCTCCGCGCGTTTTTTGCCAAACAGCGCCGATCGTCGTAATATGCGAGGCCCGATTGCGGAGAGGTGCCGGAGTGGTCGATCGGGACGGTCTCGAAAACCGTTGACCTTTTACGAGGTCCAAGGGTTCGAATCCCTTCCTCTCCGCCAGCCGATTGACAGTTCAAACGGAGAGGTGTCCGAGTGGCCGAAGGAGCACGCTTGGAAAGCGTGTGTGGGGGTAACTCCACCGCGGGTTCGAATCCCGCCCTCTCCGCCAGCCCGATATCGAGCGAGCCCGGCATGGAGCCCGGGCCCTGTGCATCGTCGTCCTCCGAACCGTGTCAGGCCCGGAAGGGAGCAGCACTCAGGGGGAACACGGCGAGTGTTGCAGGTTGCCTGGGTTCCATGGCGGGCTCGTTCATTTTCAGTCTCCGTCCCCGTCTGCTTTTCCCCGCCGATTGACGGGTTACTCAAATACCTCGGGAAACCGTTGCAGAATCACCGCCGCCGCCTCGGCGGCGCCATCGACGGCCGGCGGCGGCTTGCGGGTTTCGGCGAGGAGCTCCCGCACGACCGGCAGCCACGCACCATTTTCAAAATCTCCCGAACCGAGGGCACGAGACGTCAGGTGGCGATCGACGAATCGCGCCAACACCGGCGACTCCGGAAATCGCGGTCTCTCCACATAGGCCAGCGCAGCCCCCGCCTGACAGGTCTCGGCCACGGTGCTGTAGCCGAGCTTGCCCACCACCACGTCGGCGGCGTGGACGAGGTCCGGGTGGTAGTGAGCACTGTGGAACGGCAGCAACACCAACCGACCCCTGCGCTGCTCCGGATCCGCACCGCCGGGCACCACGACCCAGGGGCCGCCGCCGTGCGTCAGTTGGTCGAGGGGCCCGTAGGCCCAAGGCACCCCGCCCATGCTCGCGAGCACCATCGTGGCATCGGCGGGAACTCCGAGACGCCGCCGGACCTCGTGGCGCGGTAATCCCGCCTCTCTCGCCACTATGCCCACGCGGACCGCGTGACTCACTGCGTCACACACCGGGCGGGTCTGGATGCGCAGGTCGGCGGCCGCGAAGTCGGTGGCCAGGTCTTCGCCCTGCCGTCTCAAAGCGGCCGGCGCCTCGAGTTCATTGTAGATCCAGTCCCAGGTGAAGTTCTCCACCAGAACCGACGGCAGTCCGGCGCGGCAGGCGACGCGCAGGCCGAGCGGCGAGATGTCCGCGATCACCAGGCTGCAGTCGAGATCCACGAGCCGGCGCGCCAGCTTCGTGACGGTCTCCGCATCTCGCCATGGAGCGCGATCGAGCGCCGCCACGGTGGCCCCGACGTCCTCCTCCAGCGGTGAGATCTGCACCAGCCCCACGTCGCTGATACAAGGGTGATACTCGAAACAATCGGGCAGCGACTCGGAAAAAAACCATCTCGGGACGGTGGTGAAGACGTGAAAACGGAGCCCCGGTCTTCGGCGAACGAGCGCGGTGATCACCGCACTGGCCCGGGCGGCGTGCCCGAATCCGTGCGGCGTGACAAAACAGGCGACCGTGGTCATCGTCCGGAAGTGTAACCGCCCGGGTGTTCGACGAGGCGGATCGATGGCAGGTGACAGCGCGAACCCTGTGATAGGATGCCTGCGTGAAACGCATCATCGCCGTGCTGATGGCGAGCCTATTCGTGGCGGCCGGAGCCGCAGCCCAGAGCGCCTCCAGCAGGGCGTGGCAGCAACGGTTGCAGGTGGTTATTCCGCTCCCGGTGCCACTGGTGGAGCTCGAGTCCATCAACCCGTTTGCCGTCGAGGCCGACGAGGTGGCGTCGATCACCCAATCGGAGGTTCCGAGCAAGGTCGACGTCCGCGGCTCGGCGCGCGTCGCCGCCTTCGTCGACACGAAGGGGGAGTGTCTCGGCGCCGTCCCGCTCGATCTCCCGTTTCCCGGTCTCACGTCATCCATAAGCCAGGGGCTGACCGGGTCCCGATTCGATCCCGCAATGGCCGGCTCGGCGCCGCAGCCGTCCTGGGTGGTCCTCGAGATCGTGATGGAGGGCCGGGTCAAAGAGGCGCAGATTGTCGATCACGGGCTCGAGCCCCCGGACCCCGCTGCACCGCCGGTTCCGAGTCTGCCGGTGGAGATGGTGCCTCCAGGAAATCTCCGCTCTCTCAAGGCCACTCCGCAGGCTCAGCTGAGTCAACTGGCGGCGCCGCGGCGCGTCAAGATCAGTTCACCCGGTCGAGAAGACGAGGTCCAGATCCGGGCACTGGTACACATTACCGAGAGCGGTCGCTGCGATAAATACGTCCCCCTCGAGTTGTACGACGGTCTCAATCCGTGGCTGTCGGCGTACCTCGCCACCTGGAGGGCCAAGCCGGGGACCCGCGGCGGGGAACCGGTAGCCTCCTGGGTCGTGTATTCGGCACGGGTCAACATGAAGCTGTCCGGGCTCGATTCCGCCAACGCCAGGGTCGTCCGCGACCGCGACTACAGCCCACCTCAGCAGTAGCTGGGTCAGGAGCGTCGGAGGATCTTGCGCCGGTCTCCCTGGCGAACGGTCACCCTTTGCGAATCCAACCACTCGAGGGCAGGAATGGCCAGCTTGCGGGTCAGACCGAAACGATCCTTGAAGTCCCCGACCGCGAAATCCTCGACCTCCCAATCGCGAACCCCACGCGCCATGTCATCCAGCACCGCCCGGTGGACCAGGTACTTGCCCTCGAGACGAACCAGGCGATGACGCTGGATGAGGAAATTACAGATTCCCTCCACCGACGCCGGCCGCGCCGCGAGCCGTTCGGCGGCCTCCCGCGGGGACGGGGCGTCGAAACCGGTTTCGCGGTACAGCGCCTCGACCCGCCGCGAGAGTTCTTCACCTGCGGCGGTCATGTGGCTGTCCTGACCGGGAGGCACCACCCGGCCCTCCGACAGCTCGATCACTCCACGTCCCCGGAGCTCTTCGAGATAGAGGTCGTCCAGAGCGCGGGCCCCGCGCGGCACCAGGCGGCCGACAAAATCGCGCGCCGGAATGCCTGCGGAAACTTCCTCATCGGCGAGACGCTCTCGAAGGGCCGCCGCGGCGTCCTTTGCCAGGCGCTCGATTCGGGCGACCGCCACGAATCGGGGCGGTTGCGACGGCAATGCACGGATCGACTCCGCCGCGAGCAACCTGCCGAGCGGCGCTTCGACCGCGTCTTCGAGCACGCCGAGTCGGCCGGCAATCGCCGGCAGCGCCAACCCGGCCAGACCTTCGGCCTCAATCCAGCTCATGAGAAGCTGCGGCCACTCGCTGCGCTGAACACCCGGCAGGTCATCGAGCGCGGCAGAATCGCGCCGCCGCCACCGCCGAAGATGGGCATCGAGAACCTGTCCGCCGGCGAACGTGTTGACCGGTGACGGTCGGCGCAACACCACCCGGTCTCCGGGAAAGAGCAACATGGGTTCGCGAAGCAGCAGCTGGGCTACAGCCCGGCCCCCAGGTTCGAGGGGTCGCCGCGCCAGCCGGTCCACCCGTCCTGAAACGCGGGCGGCGAGAGCGTGAACCTCGAGCTCGTCGCCCTCGTCGAGCGGACCCGGCGCTGTCGCGAGGAGTTCGAGCGAGAGAGTCACGAGCCGGGTCTCGACCCACGGTCCGGGCGACAGCACCTGTTGTCCCCGGGAGATCTCGTCCCTCGAGGTCGCGGCAAGATTGATCGCCACCCGCTCCCCGGCCTCGACCCGGCGGCGCTCCTCGCCATGGACGTGGAGCCGGCGCACCCTCGCGGTCAACCCGGCGGGTCGGATCGAGACCTCGCTTCCGACCTCGAGGGCGCCCCACAGCGAGGTCCCCGTGACAACGGTGCCGGCACCTGTGAGGCTGAAAATCCGGTCGACCGGTTCCCGAAAAGGCCGGCCCTCGATCTGGTGCGGACGAACCGCGCGCCCCTGCTCCAGCAAGACCCGACGCAGCTCATCGAGGCCTTCGCCGGTCTGGGCCGACACCGCCACCACCGGCACCTCGGCGAACGCGGTGGGGGCGAGCAACTCTTTGATCTCCTCGACCGCCAACTCGACGAGCTCCGGATCGACGAGATCGATCTTGGTCATCGCCACCGTACCGCCCGGAACACCCATCAGGCGAAGGACCTCGAGATGCTCCCGCGTCTGCGGCATCACACCCTCGTCGGCGGCGATCACGAGCAGCGCGAGGTCGATCCCGGCCGCCCCGGCGATCATGGTGTGAACCAGTCTTTCGTGTCCGGGAACATCGACGAAGTGAAGCCGCATGTCCTGATCGGTGAGCTGGGCAAAGCCGAGCTCGATGGTGATACCGCGTTCCCGTTCTTCCGGCAGACGGTCACAGTCGGTGCCTGTGAGAGCTTTGACCAGGGTGGTCTTGCCATGGTCGATATGTCCAGCGGTTCCCCACACGACGTGCTGCATCAGCTCATGGTACACGTGTGGTCAACCGCCCCTGCGACGAGCGGCATCGCCGTCGGCCCGGCTTGGCCGCCGCGGCCGGAATCTGTATTCTCACCGGGTGAAAGACCCTGGGGTGGAGACCGAGCTCAAGATTCCCGTCGCCGACCTGGCGCAGGTCCGATCGACCCTTGCCGCCCGCGGCGCGACGCTGGTCAGCGACAAGGCGCGGGAGGTGAACCTCCTGCTCGACACCGCTGATCGCGAATTGGCCGCCCGCGGATGCGTGCTCAGGCTCCGCCGGTATGGGGCCCGCCGCGTCCTCACCTTCAAGGGGCCGCCTTCATACGAAGGTCCGATCAAGATTCGCACCGAACACGAGCTCGAGATCGGCAACCTCGAGATCATGGTGGAGGTGTTCGGGGCGCTCGGCTTTTCAGGCTTCGCACGCTACGAGAAGGACCGCGAGGCGTGGCGGTTCGAGGGCGTGGAGGTCGTTTTAGACCACACTCCGATGGGCGAATTCGTCGAGGTGGAGGGCCCTGCCCGGCAGCTCGAGTCGGTTGCACGGTCGCTCGGTCTCGACCCGACGCACGCTGTTCGCGGGTCCTACATGAGCCTGTGGTCGGAGTTTCGGACCAGCAATCCGGAACGAGATCTTCCTCCGGATATGGTTTTCGGGCAATGAAGGATTTCGGCGCGGCCATGGTCCTTGCCGCGGGACGCGGTGAGCGGATGCGGCCTCTTTCCGACGTCCTTCCGAAACCCGCTCTACCGCTGGCAGACGGTCCTGTCATCGCTTCGGCACTGCGGCTTGCAGCGTACGCCGGTGTGGATCGGATCGTGGTCAACACCTGGCACCTCGGGCGCCTGATGACGTCCGCGGTCAATGACGCCGCCGGGCCCGACCTGGCCGTTGCCCTGTCACCCGAGAATTCACTGATGGGGACTGCGGGCGGTCTCGCCCTCGCCCGTGACCGGGGGCTGCTGGGGTCCACGGGGTCGGTGTTGGTGGTGAACGGCGACGGCATATTAAGGCTCGAACTCGGTCCTTTCGTCAACCGTCATACGTCCCACGGCGATGCCGTCACATTGGCTCTTCTGCCGCACCCGGATCCGACGCGGTGGTCGCGTGTGATGGTCGACTCCCGAGGGCTGGTCACCGCGATCCGCCCCCGGGGCGGCGTCAGATCAGATGACGCGTCGTGGGTGTATCCCGGCGTGATGGCGGTGACGCGCGATGCGCTGAACGCACTGCCGTCGACCCCCGGAGAGATTCCCGACCGCTTGTGGTTTCCGGCCCTCGCCGCCGGAAGACTGGGCGGGGCGATGGTCACCGGCGACTGGCGGGAGATCGGGACACCGGACGACTATCTGACCGTGATCAAGCACCAGCTGGCCGGGCACTCTCTGATCCATCCGACCGCGGTCGTCGCATCGACGGCCCTCATCACGGCGTCGTTCATCGGTCGCGACGCGACGATCGGCGACCGTGCGGAGGTCCGAGGCTCGGTGGTTGCGGAAGGCGCCACCGTCGGCGCCGACGCTTCGATCGCCGATTCCGTCCTGTTCGGCTCCGCCCGGGCGGCAACCGGCGAAAATCTCACCGAGGAGTTCCGGGTGGGACGGCGCGAGGACGGCTGATCGGCTGCCCGCTCACAGCGCGCTTTGACGCCACTGCGGCCACCCCGATCGCCAGACCAGTGAGATCACCCGGCCAGTGCCCCCGTAGATCCGCAGCACTCGCATCCGCGCCCGATGGTCGGTGAGGTACACCGAACACGGTGTCGCGTGGCCCTGTGGCGTGAAGGTTATGATGTCGCCGCGGCCGGCCCGCACCGGGTCGTCCAGATTGCCCTTGAGGCGCCCGCGCCCTGACGGG
The DNA here is from genome assembly GCA_963741385.1 of Candidatus Sulfomarinibacteraceae bacterium. GTDB lineage: Bacteria > Acidobacteriota > Thermoanaerobaculia > Thermoanaerobaculales > Sulfomarinibacteraceae > Sulfomarinibacter. The sequence continues at coordinate 958,097 of CAVUHO010000010.1, read as the reverse complement.
TCCGGGATGAACTCTCCGCGGAGGATGCCAAGACCGGCCGTATCCGGAGCGAACTCGAGGACCTCCGACACGATCGGGTCGGTCAGGCTTTCGATGTCGCGTCGCAGAATCCCGTCGCCGTCACCGTCGGCGGCGATGTAGCACCGCCACGAGGAGTCTGCGCGCTGCTCGAACACCAGACCGGTGGAACGGCGGTTCATGATCGCATAGGCGCGACATCGGAACATCAGTCCCCGCAGCCGGCCGGCGGCCCCGGCCAGTGCTGCAGCCCTGTTCGCTTCACCGAGATTGGGTACTGCCACAACGGCGATGATCGCGACCACCACCGTCAAAGCCGCCATTTCCGCCAACGAAAATCCACGCTGTCCCTGACTCTTCCCATTCCCTGGCGTCGTCACTGCGCCTCCTTTTGGGAAAAACGCGGCCCCGCAGGGCCGCATCCCGTCCACGCTGTGGTTGGGTCACCAGTGGCGGACCGAGCCCATCTCGGCCCCACGCCGGTGACGGTTGGTGATCAGCTCCCGGTCGCGTCGCCGGTTTTCTTGGAACGCGGCAGGCGGACCTTTTCAGTCAGGGTCGTGGCCCCGCTCGTCGCCAGATAGGGCTGCAACTTTTCGAGCGAGCTGTCGCCGATCCCCTTGACTGCGACGATTTCCTCGACTGCCTTGAAGGGGCCGTTGGCCTTGCGGTAGTCGACGATTCGAGCCGCGAGGGCCGGCCCGACCCGCGGCAGCAGCTGCAGCTGATCGGCATCGGCCGTGTTGATATTGACGACACCGGCCGCCTGGCCGGGTTCGGCGGCCGCAGCAAGGGATGCCGCGACGCAGAAAACGAAGAACAGCACCAGAGCGGATCGTTGCTTCATTTCAGACTCCTCTTCTCGTAAGTTGATGTTCGGGGTTGACGCCGGGGTTCAGGCTTCATCCATGGGTTGCTCCTTTCGTTCGCCGCGTGCAAGAGCAGGCCCCATGCCACATTCATGAATTTCTTTAAAGTATTTTGAATCAATTATTTAAGAATTTTCACCGATGTGGCGGACAACGCTGACTGACAAGAAAATCTGTCAAACACAGCGGAGAGTGAACTCCAGCAGATGTAAGAAAATTTTGTCGGTGACCGCCTGCTATACTCCCCCGATGATCTGCGAGCGATGCGAACGCCCATCGATGTCCTCAGCCCCCGGGATGGCCTTCAGTGGCTCGTGAACTCGCACTCGCCGTGTCGGGAGGTTCGGGGTCGGTTCTGGCCGCGCGCTTTGCCGCCGCCGCCCTGTCGTCGGGGTGCATCGACACGCTGCACGTGGTGGTGACAGCGGCCGCGGGCAAGGTCCTGCACCACGAATTGGGACCCCCCTGGGCCACCGCCCGCGGATTCGCCGACCAGTTGCCGGTCAGCGGCGATCTCCACGACCGGGTCCGCGCCTATACAGACAGCGAGCTGACCGCCCCGATTGCTTCGGGTTCGCACCGTCTCGCGGGAGTGGTCGTCCTGCCGTGTTCGGCAGGAATGGCCGGCGCGCTGGCCAACGGTATCTCACGAGGACTCGCACAGAGGGTTGCGGATGTGGCCATCAAACAACGCTGGCCGCTGTTGCTCGGCATCCGCGAGACCCCCATGTCACCGATCCTGCTCGAAAACCTGCTCCGTCTCGCCCGGGTCGGCGCCCACATCGTGCCTCCGCTCCCGGCCTTTTACCTCGTCCCGGATGAGGCCTCTGCGATGTCGACCTTTATCGACCACTACTGCCTACGCCTCCTGGACCTGCTCGGTATTCAGACCGAGGGCTCGGGGCTTCGATGGAAGGGTTGAGCAGCCCGGTGGTCCGGGTCGCACGAGATCTCCGGGAAACCGGGGAGATGGTCGCGTTCAAACACTCGATCTTCGCCCTCCCCTTCGCCGTGATCTCTCTCGTCACCGCCGCTGCACCGTCCTGGCCGTCGCTCGGAACCTGGCTGTGGGTCGCGGTGGCCATGGTGTCGGCCCGCACCTCGGCGATGGCCTTCAACCGCCTCACGGATCATGAAATCGACGCGAAGAACCCGCGGACCTCGGACCGCACGCTGCCGTCGGGCCGGCTTGATCGACGTTTTGCGTGGTTCGTCAGCGGGCTGTCGGCGCTGGTCTTTGTGGTCGCTACGGCCGCCCTCAACCCCCTCTGTCTCGCCCTCGCGCCACTCACCCTCGCGGTACTCCTCGGCTATTCCTTTGCCAAGAGGTTTACCGCAGCGTCACACATCTGGCTCGGTTTCGCCCTCGGGATGGCTCCGATCGGCGCCTGGATCGCGGTCACCGGCCGGATCGACTGGCAGCCGGTCGTTCTTGCCGGCGCGGTGTGTCTGTGGGTCGCTGGATTCGACATCATCTACTCGCTGCAGGACGAAGAGTTCGATCGCAAACACGGCCTTCACTCACTGCCCGCCCGCCTCGGCGGGCGTGCGGCGCTGGCGGTGGCACGAGCCGCCCATGGATTCGCCTTTGCGGGGTTTACCGCGTTTGCCGTGGCGGCCGGCGGTGGACCGCTGCGGCTTGCGGCAGTCGGCATTGCCGGTCTTTTGCTGGCCTGGCAACACCGTCTGATCGCCGCCGACGACCTCACCGCGGTCGATGCTGCGTTCTTTTCCGCCAACGGTACGCTGGCCGTCACGATGAGCGCCCTCTTCATCGTCGCCAGGATGGTCGGGGCATGAGGTCGGACGTGACGTGGGCGGCGGCTCAGGCTACTATCACGAGAGCCTGATGAGCGGACCGAAGATACCCTTCCGACACATCGCCGTGGAAGGCCCGATCGGGGTCGGTAAGACCTCGCTCGTGCAGCTGCTGGCAGATCGCTTCGAAGGGGTCATGGTGCTCGAGGACATCACCAACCCGTTCCTGCCGTCGTTCTACGAGGGCCGGGAGGGTGCGGCCTTCCAGGTGCAGATCTACTTCCTGCTGTCACGGTTCCAGCAGCAGCGCGAGATCGCACAGATGAACCTCTTCCAGCGGTTGGTGCTTGCCGACTACGCCTTCCCCAAGGACCGGATCTTCGCCTACCTCAACCTCGACGACACCGATCTCCGAGTGTACGAAAAGCTCTACCCAGTGCTCGAACATGAGGTCCCGAAACCGGACCTCGTGATCTACATGCAGGCCTCCGTCGAGGTGCTGATCGAGCGCATCAAGAAACGGGCGCGGGACTTCGAGAGCAACATCGACCCGGACTATCTGGTACGGCTCAGCGAAGCCTATTCGTATTACTTCTTCCACTACCGGGAGACACCCCTGTTGGTGGTCAACACCGACGACATCGATTTCGTCAACCGGCCCGCCGATTTCAACGCTTTTGTCGAGCAGATCATGCGCAGCCGCCGCGGCACCCAGGTCTACGTCCCGGTCAGCAATTGACCTGCATTTCTCTGCCGCCCAGGTAAGGTGTAACTGCTATAGTCCCCGCCGGAGGAACAGCCATGCTCGCCCGCGAAGTTTTTCGCTCGCAACCCGAACGCGTCCGCGAGATGCTCGCCGCCCGCCGCACCGAGGCGCCCCTCGACCGGTTGTTGGAGGTCGATGCGGCGTGGAGAGAGATTCTCGTCGAGGTGGAACGGTTCAAAGCGAACCGCAACGCGGGCTCCAAGGAGATCGGCGGTCTGTACCAGCAGGGGCGGACCGTGGAGGCCGAGAAGCGCAAGGCCGCAATGGCCGCCCTCGGGGACGAAATCAGAGATCTTGAAGCGACGGCCAAGGAACTCGAGATCGAGCTCTCCACTCTCGAACTCACGATCCCGAACCTCTTCGACGGCGAGGTCCCCGTGGGCGCCGACGAATCCGCCAACCGCGAGCTCCGGACGTGGGGCGACCGCCCGGCCTTCGACTTCCAACCCAAGGCCCACTGGGATCTCGGCCCCGATCTCGGGATCATCGATTTCGAACGCGCCGTCAAGGTGGCGTCAAGCCGGTTTGCAGTTTTGCGCGGGCAGGGCGCCGCTCTCGAGCGGGCCCTGATCTCGTTCATGCTCGACATCCACACCCGGCGCCACGGTTACACCGAGGTCATGCCTCCGTACCTCGTCAACTCCGCCTCTCTTCTGGGTACGGGCCAGCTTCCGAAGTTTGCTGACGATCTTTTCCGGGTCGCGGGGGTTGATCTCTTCCTGGCGCCGACCGCCGAGGTGCCGGTGACCAACCTCCACCGCGACGAGACCCTGGACGAAAACTCGCTGCCGCTCCGCTACTGTGCATTCACACCGTGTTTTCGCGCCGAAGCCGGTTCGCACGGGCGCGATGTGCGGGGCCTCATCCGCCAGCACCAGTTCCACAAGGTGGAGTTGGTCCAGCTCGCCCACCCCGATCATTCGTGGGAGCAGCTCGAGGAACTCACGGGTCACGCCGAGGCGGTCCTCCAGAATCTCGGCCTCCACTACCGGGTGGTCAGCCTGGCGAGCGGAGATCTCGGTTTTTCCGCCGCCAGGACGTACGACATCGAGGTCTGGCTGCCGGCCATGGATTGCTACCGGGAGATCTCCTCGTGCAGCTGCTTCACGGACTTCCAGGCACGCCGCGCCCGGCTTCGCTTCCGTCCCGCTGACGGCGGCAAGACCCAACTGCTCCACACCCTCAACGGATCGGCGCTGGCCGTCGGACGCACCATGGTCGCGGTGCTCGAGAACTACCAGCAGGCCGACGGCTCGGTGGTCGTGCCGGAGGTGCTCAGACCCTACATGCACGGGCTGGAAGTGGTCGAACCTGCAACAGCGAAGTTTTGAGTTTTGAGTTCTCAGTTTTGAGTTATCCGCCACACGCACCTTGAGACCGTGGGTGGTTGGGAACTCAAAACTAAAAACTGAGAACTGAGAACTCACCCGGAGGGTGGCAGCTCCAGCTGATCCGCGATGGTCGCCATCGCGTCGCGGACAAAGGCTATGTGCTCATCTAGGTCCACGCCAAGGTCCTCGACTCCCTTGCTCACGTCGTCCCGGTTGACGCCGCGGGCAAAGGCCTTGTCCTTGAGCTTCTTTTTGACCGATGTGACCTTGACCTCGGCAACCGCCTTGTCGGGGCGGACGAGCGCGCAGGCGGTGAGAAAACCGGAGAGTTCGTCGACGGCAAAGAGGGTCTTTTTGACCCGGGTGTCGCGCGGCACGCCCATATAGTCGGCGTGAGAGGCAGTGATCTCGATCCACGCCTCGGGCCACCCGCGATCGCGGAGGATCTTCGTGCCGACATGGAGGTGGGTGTCCTCAGTGGGGTTCTGCTGGTAGTCGAAATCATGGATGAGACCGATGATTCCCCAGGTCTCCTCGTCTTCGCCGAAAGTGCGCGCGTAGGCGCGCATGGCGACCTCGACCCCCAGCGCATGCTTGACGAGGCTTGGATTGTCGGTGAATTCGGTGAGCAGCGCCCAGGCGTCCTCGCGGGTCGGTGTTTCGCTCATGTCCCCCCCCCACCGCGAAGTATACCTAGAGCTTGAAGGCCCCGGTATCGGCTGCGCCGGAAAACCTCGACATCGACAATCGTTCAAATAGCTGTTTTTGAATGATTTTGCATTTTGTCGTCGAAATTTTGATCGTTTTGCGAAAAATGACTTGACTCGGGCGATTTTCGAAACCATTATCCACGAAACGAAATCCCTGGAGGCACCAAAGTGTCAAAATCACCCAAAGAGATCCTCGCCCTGGCCGGGGAACACAACGTCCACTTTCTGCGGCTTCAATTCACCGACATCGACGGCATCATCAAGAACGTCGAGGTCCCCGCCAGCCAGTTCGAAAAGGCCCTCGACGGCCAGATCATGTTCGACGGATCTTCGATCGAGGGTTTCACGCGCATCGAAGAATCAGACATGTTGCTGACTCCCGACCTCGACACCTACCAGGTCTTTCCGTGGGAGGCCAACGGGGGCAAGGTTGCGCGACTGGTCTGCGACATTGCGAACCCCGACGGCACGACCTTTGCCGGATGCCCCCGCAGCGCCCTCAAACGGGTCGTCGCCAAGGCGAAGTCCATGGGCTACGAGATGATGGCCGGACCGGAAGCCGAGTTCTTCCTCTTCCAACGAGACAGCAACGGGCTGCCGATCCCGGCCACCCACGACACCGGCGGCTATTTCGACCTCAGCCCCATGGACCTCGGCGAAGAGGCCCGCCGCGACATCACCCTCGTCCTCGAAGCGATGGGGCTCGAAGTCGAGGCGGCCCACCACGAGGTGGCGCCGGGCCAACACGAGATCGACTTCAAGTACGGCGAGGCGGTCGCGACTGCCGACGCGGTCGTCACCTTCCGATTCGTTGTCAAGAAGGTCGCCATGATGCACGGCCTCCACGCCACCTTCATGCCCAAACCGCTGGCCGGCGTCAACGGTTCGGGGATGCACGTCCACCAATCGCTCTTTACCGCCAACGGCGACAACGCCTTCTACGATGCTGACGGGCCGTGGCAGCTGTCAAAGGTCGGGCGCAACTACATCGGCGGTCTGCTCGAGCACGCCCGCGCCTTCGTCGCCCTCACCAACCCGTTGGTCAACTCCTACAAACGCCTGGTCCCCGGCTACGAGGCGCCGATCAACGTCGCCTGGTCGGAAAAGAACCGCTCGCCGATGATCCGGGTGCCGGCCCGACGGGGCATCGGTACGCGCTGTGAGGTACGGGTGCCCGACCCGTCGTGCAACCCCTATCTCGCCTTCACCGCCATGATGGCCTCCGGCCTCGACGGGATTGAACGCCAGGTCGACTGCGGTGAACCCGTCAACCGCAACATCTTCGATATGAGCCAGCGCGAAAAGAAACGCCTCAAGATCGTCCAACTCCCCGCCAGCCTGGACGAGGCGCTGGATTTCCTGGAGAAGGATCCCTTGCTCAGAGAGGCCCTCGGCGACCACATCTTCGACCACTTCATCTTCAACAAGCGGACCGAGTGGGCGGACTACATCAAAGAGATCCATCACTGGGAACTCGAACGCTACCTCGACAGGTACTGACGACCGTCCCTGCTGCGAGCTCGACACCACCGCAAAGCATGCGCGATGCGGTGGTTTTTCATATGTTGAAACCATTGTGGAAAATTTCACGAGACGTTAAAGTAGTCCATGTTCGCGTCGGCGGCGGTCCTCGTCGCAGGCGGGGGAGAGGTGCCGATGCCGGTCATTTCCATTTCCCAGAGCAGCTACAGCGGCTCCCAGGAGTTGGCCGAGGCCCTCCAGAAACGCCTCGGCTACAAGGTCGTTCGGCTCCAGGACGCGCTCGAGGCCGCCAAGCGATACGGCATCTCAGAGCAGGACATGTACCGGGGCCTCGACATGCCGGCCAATTTCTTCGAGCGTTTCACCCGCCGCAAGGAACGCTACATCCTGGCCATGCAGGCGGCCCTTGGCAAACTGCTGGGGGATGGCAACGGCATCTATTGCGGTCTGGCAGGGCAGTTCATCTTCCAGGGATTGTGTGGCGTTTTCAAGGTGCGGTTGGTGGCTCCGATGGACTACCGCATCAAAGCAACCGTGCAGAACCTGCGCGTGTCCGAAGAGGATGCCGTTTCATACATCAACGACGCCGACCAACGACGATCCAAGTGGGGCCGCCAGATGTTCGGCGTCGATCTCAACAGCCCCGATCTCTACGACCTGGTGGTCAATCTCGAGCACATGAGCCTCGACACCGCAGCGGACATGATTACCGGCATCATCAAGCGCACCGAGTTCCCCGAAGACTGTCAGCGTCAATTCCTGGACTTTGCACTCGAAAAACGGGTGCGCGCCGCACTCCGCTTCAACTCACCCTTTATCTCCGAAGGGGTTGAAATTTCCGCCAAGAACGGCGCCATCACGCTTGCCGGGGGCCGGTCGTTCGAAGAGGACAGGGCCGACATCATCGACTTCGTGAGCCGGATCAAAGGGGTGGAGAAGGTCATCACTCCGACCGGTGAGGTGGTCTCGGTCGATTCCCTGCTGGACACCGACACCGGTTTGTCGACCCGGGACACCACGGCCCGCGACGTCATGATGGCGCCCGACAGGTACCCCCACTGCCGGTTGTCGTGCACGATCCGCGAGGCCATCGTCGCCGTCAGCGCGTCGGCGGTCAGACTCGAAGACGGCTACATGATGTTGCCGCGCTACGTCCTGGTGCTCAACGACGACGGCGACGAACTGCGCGGCATCGTCAGCCGCCGCGAGCTTCTCAAGGGGCTGATCCCTCACTTCCAGGAAGACAAGAGGACGGCCGACCACATCCGCAAGTTGGTGCCCTTTGGCGGCCAGACTCCGAGCGATCTCCTGATCCGCTGGACCTCGTTGTTCACGCCTGGCGCCCTCGAGGCCTCCACCCGCAGCATCGCAACCATCATGGTGCCCATCCGGGGCACGGTTCAGGTCGGAGACTCATTGTCGAACGTGATCTCGACGATGCTCCACCACGGGGTCGATCTGGTGCCGGTTCTCGATGGGCAAAAGGTCGCCGGTGTCGTGCTGATGACCAACATCTTCGACATCGTGGCCCAGTTCGTCATGGAGCACGGCGGCGCCACACCCGGGAAGAAACTCTGATGGCGGACTCGGAAGTCTCCGCGAGGCCGCGTCGCTACTTCGCGTTTCGACGCAATCGGCGGTTTGAGATCGACTGGCGTCGCGTGTTCTTCCTGTCCCTCGGTGTGACCCTGTTCTTCGCCGTCTATCTGTCGCCGCCGTGGCCCGCCGCCATCGACCCGCTGGGCGATGCGTTCGCGCTCTCCGATCAGGGCAAGGCCGCCCTCGGTTTGTTCCTGCTGGCCGCCGTGTGGTGGGTTTTCGAGGTGGTGCCGATCGGCGTCACTTCGATCACCATCGCTGTGGTGCAGGCGCTGTTCCTGATCCGCCCTGACATCGTGCTCCTCGGAAGCGACACCACCGTGGGCGGCGCCGAACTCGCCTTCAAGGAGTTCATGCACCCGTCGGTGTGGTTCATCTTCGGATCGATCGTCATCGGCATGGTGTTCACCAAAACCGGGCTCACCAAACGCCTGGCCTACAAGATGCTGGTGCTGGTGGGCGAAAAGACCAGCCGTATCTACCTGGGTTGCTTCATCATGACCGCCGCACTGACTCTGGTCATGGCCCACACCGCAGTCGCGGCGACGGTCTTCCCGCTGCTCGTCGCCATCTACCGTCTCTACGACGAAAGCGATGTGCCGACCCGCTTCGGCAAGGGCCTGTTTATCGGCATGGCCTATGTGGCCGGGGCGGGCAGCATCGTCACCCTCCTCGGCGCCGCTCGTGGCGCGGTGGCGTTGGGTTTCTTCAAGGAGATCACGGGGCGGGAGATCACCTTTTTCCAGCTGTCCTGGTACATGTTTCCGGTCGGCTGGACGATGGTCTTCGCCCTCTGGGCCTTCTTCATGGTCTACTACAAACCGGAGCGGGCAACCATCCCCGGCCTGCGCCAACGAGCAAAAGACCTCTACTCACGCCTGGGGCCGATCACCGCCAGGGAGATCCAGGCGGCAGTCATCGTCATCTCGGCAGTCTCGATCATGAGCCTGAGGTCATTCATCCCGGCATTAAAAAGCATCGACAAGAGCGGCGTCATCCTGCTCGCTACCGTGCTCTTCTTCGTCTTGAAGATCCTCGACATCGGCGACCTCGAAAATATCCCGTGGAACATCATCCTGCTCTTCGGGGGCGCGATGAGCCTCGGCTACTGTCTGGTCCTGACCGGCGCCGCCGACTGGCTCGCCATCAACACGGTTTCGGGGCTCAAGACCGCCCCCGCGATGGTCTTCATACTTGGCATGGCGTTTTTCGTGTTGGTGATGACGAACCTGATCATGAACGTCGCCGCCATCGCCATCTGTCTGCCGGTCGCCCTCAAGGTCGCGCCCTACCTCGGGGTCGGCGGCGAGGTCATCCTGTTCGCCGCGCTGGTCACCGCGGGCATGCCATTCCTGTTGCTGGTCGGGGCCGCGCCCAACGCCATCGCCTACGAGAGCAAACAGTTCACTTCAGGTGAGTTCTTCAAGGCGGGCATTCCCGCCAGTCTCTTGCTGATGGCGGTGGTCGCTCTGTTCGTCATCGTCATCTGGCCGATCATGGGGATGGAGGTCACCATCCCGACGCCGTGAGGGAAAAGATCTGCGGCCCACAGGGGAGGAGCTTCCGATGCCGACCAGAAAGCTGCTCGAAGGCCACCGACGATTCAGGGAGAAGTTCGAGTCGAAACCGGACTTGTTCGTGCGTCTCGCCCGGGAGGGACAGCAACCGAAGGTCCTGTGGATCGGCTGCTCGGACTCGAGGGTAGTGCCGGAGCTGATCACCGACGCGGAACCCGGAGAGCTCTTCGACGTTCTCAACATCGCGAATATCGTGCCGCCATCTCCGGCTCTCGCCTGCGCCACCGGTGCGGTGATCGAGTACGCAGTCATGAATCTCCGAGTGAACCACATCGTGGTCTGCGGCCACACCGAATGCGGCGGCATCAAAGCTCTCGAGGACGCGCCGGCGGCGGACAGCCAGCCTCATATCGCCGCCTGGCTCGAATTCGCGGCGCCGGCGCGGAAACAGGTGCTCGCGCTGGGCCTGCCGGCTGAAGACGTCTACCTCGCGACGATCAAGGCCAACGTCCTCCTGCAGTGCGCGAATCTCCGCACTTTCGCCTGCGTCGCCGAGGGCGAGGCCACCGGCAGCCTTTCCGTCCACCCCTGGCTTTACGATCTCCACACGGGGGCGATCGACGAGGCCGACACCGCCACCGGGGAGTGGCGCCGCATCGCCCATGAGCAATGGATGTGCCGGCTCGGCCGTCAGGACACGTGCACCACATGTAAAGAACCCTGACAGTGGTCGCCCAATACGGCGCCAGGATCAGGGCCGATCTCGATCGGCTGGAGGGGCGGGCCCCCGAACCCGCCAATTGATCACCCCCCACGAACTGCTCTACGCTGTCCCGGTCATGGTCGCTGATCCAGAGTCCGCTCCGGGCCGCCGACCGGCCGCCAACGGTTCGCTCGCCGAAGCCCTGTTCACCCTGTCGGAAACCGAACCGCCGGGTGAGCGCCGGTTGGCGCTGCTGCGCGCCGGCTATGCCGCCTTCGACACCGCATCAGGCGCCCGCCGTGCCGCATTGGACGGCGCACCGCCCTGGCTGCGGCCCCTCATCGAGCAACTCGCGTCCTGTCACGGCGAGGATGCACTGGCCGCGGCGGTGGAGCGCCTGGCGGCGGGAAACCAACCACGGCGACGCGGCACGCGGGCCGGATACCTGTCGCGCGCGGCGGTCGCTGAGACCCTGCGCAACGGTCCGGCGGAGCTCTCCCCGCAACGGCTTCGCGGCGCCTTCCACTGGCACACCCGGGATTCGGACGGCAAGGCGACGTTGGAGGCGATGGCCCGCGCCTGTCAGCGTCGGGGCTTTGCGTGGTCGATGGTGACCGACCACTCGCGGGGTCTCGAGGTTGCCTCGGGTCTCGACCGCGAAGGCCTGCGGTTGCAGCGCGGCCGCATCGAGAAGTGGAACGAGCGGCACGGAGACGAGCACCACATCTTTCAGGGTCTCGAGGTGGAAGTTCTCGCCGACGGATCGCTGGATGTTCCCAGGGGAGAACGTCTTGAGGTGGAGTGCGTGGTCGCAGCGGTCCACACACTGTTCGATCCCGACCGCGACCAAACCGATCGACTGCTGCGCGCGGTATCGACGCCGGGGGTCCACGCGCTCGCCCACCCGCGCGGGCGCCACTTCCACCATCGACCGGGGCTCAAGGCGCGGTGGGAGAAGGTCTTCGCAGAGTGCGCTGACGAGGGTGTCGCAGTCGAGATCAACGGATTTCCGCGCCGCCAGGACCTCGACGCTGATCTCGCCCGCCTCGCGGTCGGCGCAGGATGCGAGATCATTCTCGCTTCGGACGCCCACGCCGTCCCCCACCTCGAGTACGACGCCTACGCCGCCGCCATCGCCATGCGCGCCGAGGTCCCCCGCGAGCGCATTCTCAACGTTCTGCACGCCGACGAATTCGAAGTGTGGCTCGGCGAGCGTTGAAATCGATCGTCTCAGTACAACGGGAACTTTGCGGTCAGGGCGTGGACCTCTGATTTGACGGCTTCCACCTCGGCGTTGAAAGCCTTCATCTTCGCCGCATCCTCGGTGTCCTCGTCGGCCCGGAGCACGCGGTCGATCAGCTCGGCAATCGTTTCCATCTCGGCGAGACCCATCCCACGGGTGGTCACGGCCGCGGTGCCGATGCGGAGACCTGAGGCGATGTAGGGCTTGCGGGTGTCGAAGGGCACGGTGTTCTTGTTGACCGTAATGTCGGCGAGGCCCAGCCAGCGTTCGGCTTTCTTGCCCGAGATGAAGTCGGCGCCGAGGTCGAGGAGGAAGAGATGGTTGTCGGTGCCGCCGGAGACGATCCGCCAACCGCGCGCAGCGACCGCAGCACAGAGCGCCGCCGAGTTGGCGACCACCCGCTTCTGGTAGTTTTTCCAGTCCGGTTGCATGGCCTCGGCAAATGCGACCGCCTTGGCGGCGATAACGTGCATCAGGGGCCCGCCCTGGACTCCAGGAAAGACCGCCTTGTCGATCGCCTCGGCCCACTCGGCGCCGCACAGGATGATGCCGCCGCGCGGCCCCCGCAGCGTCTTGTGCGTGGTGGAGGTGACGAAGTGGCAGTGCGGCACCGGTGACGGGTGGAGACCGGCCACCACCAGACCGGCGATGTGGGCGATGTCGGCCATGAGCAGCGTTTCGGCCTCGTCGGCGATGGCCCGCAGCCGCGCGAAATCGATGATCCTGGGGTAGGCGGACGCGCCGCACACGATGAGCTTGGGCCGGTGCTCCAACGCGAGCTCGCGGAGACGGTCGTAATCGATGGTCTCGGTCGTCTTGTCGACGCCGTAGGCGACGACCTTGAACTCCTTGCCCGAGTAGTTGAGGGGATGACCGTGGGTGAGGTGACCTCCGTGGGTGAGATCCATCCCGAGCAGGGTGTCGCCGGGTTGCATCACCGCGAGGTATACCGCCATGTTGGCCTGGGCCCCCGAGTGCGGCTGGACGTTGGCATGCTCGGCGCCGAAGAGAGCCTTGACCCGTTCGCGCGCCAGATCCTCGGCGACATCGACGAACTGGCAGCCGCCGTAGTAGCGCTTGCCGGGGTAGCCCTCGGCGTACTTGTTGGTCATCACCGAACCCATGGCGGCCATCACCGCCAAGGACACGAAGTTTTCCGACGCGATGAGTTCGAGCCCTTCGTTCTGGCGGCGGCGTTCGTCTTCGAGCGCGGCTGCCACCTCGGGATCATGAGCCTGGACCAGGCGGTCGTGAATTTCGAAAAACTGCTCTGTGAGCTTCCTGTCGGTCATGAACCCTCCCGCTCGATCTCGATTTTTTCGACCCGCGGCTGGTGGCGCCCACCTTCGAATGGGGTGTCGAGGAATATCTGCACCATCTGCTCGGCGACCCCCAAACCGGTCACCCGTGCGCCAACGCAGAGAATATTGGCATCGTTGTGGCGCCTCGCCATCTCGGCGGTGAAGGCGTCATGACACAGGGCCGCCCGAACCCCCGGATGCCGGTTGGCGCTCATACTCATGCCGATCCCGGTACCGCAGATCAGAACTCCCATGGCAGCCTCACCGGATACCACCGCATCCGCCACCCGGTGGGCGAAATCAGGGTAGTCCACCGAAGCGGTGGCGGCCGGTCCCAGGTCGCTGACTTCACGGCCGCTGGCGCGGATCACCTCGATTAGCGCAGCTTTCAGCTCCACCCCTGCGTGGTCGGAGGCGATGGCGATCATGGTTATCCTCCTCAAATATCCCGGTTGGGGGACGGCTGCTGGAGCGCTGAGTACTCCTCGAGGGCGAACCGGTCGCTCATCCCGGCGAGATGGTCAACGATCAGCCGCGCGAACCCGGGACAGGCATGGTACCGCTCGCCGACCACCGCCGCAACACGCTTGAGCGGCACGTCGCGGAGATATGGCAGTTCGAGCTCCTCGGCGGCCCGCAGCAGCAGATAATCGGGCAACACCGAGGGCACGCTCCAGAACGCCCCGAAGAGGGCGGTGAGGACCCGGCGCGCGCGCCAATCCTGGCGGCTGACCGGAGCCTGGTTGATGATCCGCGCATAGATGAAAGTCTTGAGCTCGGTGAATAGCGTCTCGACCTCGCTCGAGAACCACACCGTGGTCTGCGAGACCTCGCGCGAGTGGGTGGTGAATTCCTGGTGGTTCGTTATGGCGTGGCGCGCGCAGAAACTCTCGATCCTGGCTGCCGACGTCATGACCACGTCGTTGACAAACAGCCGGATGATGCCCCTAACCAGGGTATTCTGCCGGTCCCATGGCCGCTCGTCACGGTAGCCGGGGCCGCCCTCGTTCATGATCTGCCGTGCCACCGCGAGTTCCTCCGCCTCCTCGAGGGCGACCGATCCCGCCCGCAGCCCGTCCTCGAGATCGTGGGTCTGCTGGGCGATCTCGTCCGCCACCGCCACCGCCTGGCCCTCGAGGTGGCACGGAAGGTCGGGGTGGAGCCCCCCGCTCTGAGGAAGTGGAAAGGCGAAGCCGACCTTCCACGAGGTGTGCTTGAGAATCGCCTCGCGGACCTGGTCCGTGAGATTGATGCCGGGCTGCGCATAACGGCGCTCGAAGAGGTCGACCACCCGCAGCGACTGGTAGTTATGTTTGAACCTGCCGACCCCGGCGACCACTCCGGGCGGCAGAATCACCTCCGGGTTGTCGCCGCACAAGATCTCGTCGAGCACCGACTCGCCAGTATGACCGAAAGGTGTGTGACCGAGATCGTGGCCCATGGCCGCGGCTTCGGCCAGGTCCTCGTTGAGGCCCAGGGCGCGCGCGATGGTCCGTGCAAGCTGACTCACCTCCAGTGTGTGGGTGAGCCGGGTGCGCGGGTGGTCGCCGACGTGGGGTACGAAGACCTGGGTCTTGTGTTTGAGCCTGCGAAAGGCCCGCGCGTGGAGGATCCGGTCGCGGTCCCGTTGAAAGGCCAGACGCAGGTCGTCTGATTCGGCCGACTCAGTGCGCTGTCGCGTCGCCTCAACAGAGCGCGTCGCGACCAGGGACAGGCGCCGCGTCTCGTCTTTTTCGAGATCGCCGCGGGAGAGAACCCCCGGTGTGGTCATCGGACCTCCTCGTCATCACTGTGTTCGAGCAACGCGCCTGCGAGACGAACGCTGCCTGCGGCGAGCACCGGGTCCGGAACCGCCCGCAGGGCTTCGAGCGGCGAGGCGGCGGAAATCGAACCCGGAAAGGCTGCCACCATCCGCTCGACGTCCATGGCGCGCTCGTCGGCGAGCGGGCAGACCACGACGCTTTCCACGTGCGGCCGTAAAACCGCAGCCATTTCCTCCACGGGTTTGTCGTCGAGACACGAAAACACGAGGTTGTACCGCAGACGTGACTCCTCGAGATACTCCGCCAGCACGATCGCGGCCTCGAGATTGTGAGCGCAGTCCACCAACACCTCACGGCCCGCCACCCGGTGGACACTGAGCCGCCCCGGCCACTTCGCGCCCTCGAGTGCCCGAAGCACACGCGACGGTTCGAGTCTCGGCAGCCACCCCGCCACCACCACCTGCACGGCGAGGGCGAGGGCAGACTGGGCGTTGGACGCCTGGTGTCGGCCCGGTAACGGCAATCTGACGTCCACACAACCTCCCGCCCATTTGAGGTGGACACGCCCATCGCAGGCCACCTCACGGTGGACCACCGACTCGACAACCTGTGCATGAGGAGCCTCGAGCTCAGCCACGAGGGCGGCTTCCACGCCATCACCGATCACACTGAACCTGGCGGCGGCCAGGGCGCGGCCTTTGTCGTGGGCGATCTCGGAGCGATTGCCGCCGAGCCAGGCCTGGTGGTCGGTTCCGACGTTGGTGAGACCCGCGATCTCGCTCCCGGCCAACCTGGTGGCGTCCCACGATCCGCCCATTCCCGCTTCCAGCACCGCCACCCCGACTCCGCTTTCAGCGAAGATGGAGAATGCGGCGGCGGTGATGGTTTCGAAGTACGTGAGGTCCGGATATCGCTCCAACCGGTCGAGGTGTTGCGAGAGGAGGGCGGCGTCCACCGGAACTCCGTCGAGCCGCACGCGCTCCTCGACCCGCACCAGGTGAGGCGAGGTGAAGAGACCCGTGGCAAGACCGTGCTCGCGAAGCACCGCCTCCAGCATGATCGACGTCGATCCCTTGCCGTTGGTGCCGACGACGAGCACCGATCGGAAGGCCAGGTGCGGGCTGCCGATCTCCTCGAGGACCGCGCGGAGGATGCCGAGATCGGGCCGGATCCGGCCGCGTCGCCGCTCGTCGAGCTTCAGCGCAGGAGCGACAGACATGTGGCGAGCGTGGTCTTGAGCTCGGTCCGCGGCACCACCATGTCGAGCATGCCGTGCTCGAGGAGGAACTCGGATCGCTGGAACCCTTCCGGCAGGGTCTGCCGGATCGTCTGTTCGATCACCCGCGGTCCGGCAAAGCCGATCAGGGCTCCAGGTTCTGCGATGTTGAGGTCGCCTAGCATGGCGTAGCTCGCCGTCACGCCCCCGGTCGTCGGATCGGTGAGCACCGAGATGAAGGGCACAGATCTGGCCCTCATCCGCGCGAGGCCGGCGGAGACCTTGGCGAGTTGCATCAGCGAGAGGATGCCCTCCTGCATGCGCGCGCCACCCGAGCACGAAACGATGATCAACGGCAGCTTGCGATCGACGCAGCGCGTGATGGCGCGCGAGAGCTTCTCGCCCACCGCCGAACCCATGGAGCCGCCCATGAACCCGTACTCCATGGCCGCGATGATGGTCGGGATCTTCGAGATCTCACCCTGCGCCACCACCACCGCGTCGGATCCGTGGAACTTCTTGTTGTAAACCTTGAGACGCTCCGAATAGGGCTTGGAGTCGACGAAGGCCAACGGATCGGCAGAACGGATCCGGCCAAAGAGTTTCTTGAAGCGTCCGTTGTCGAAGAGCATTTGCAGGCGGAGGTCGGCCGAAATCCGAAAGTGATAGCCGCACCGTGGACATACGTGACAATTGTCCGAAACCTCCCGGTGGTAGAGGATCTCGCCACACCCCTCACACTTGATCCACAGACCTTTCGATCCGCTGTTGTCAGTGGCCATCAATTGCTCCGTCTCTTCTCTGGCATGGCATCGTGCCACACAAACCGGCCGCGGGCGAATTCGCGGATGCTCACCCGATGTCGTGCCGCCCATGCGTCCGGCGAGGCGTCGCGTGCTGCGGCGTTCCCGGTCTCACCTGCCGGAATCCTCTCCCTCGAGATCGTTGGGTATGCCGAGCCGCTGACAGGCGGCGTCATACATTTGCCGGGCGGCCTTCTGTGCCACCTGGAGACTGGCGATCTTTTCCTTGACGCGACCCAGCTCTTCCTGGATCTGACCCTCGAGCTCCTGGATCTCCTGCTTTGTCTGGTGGAGGGCTTCTTCGTAGAACTTCCGCTGTGATTCCGTAAGGGCTGACATCATCTCCTCCATGCGCGAGACTATTGCAACTTGAACGGCACTCGAATCGTGACCCACATCCGTACCTTGACACCGAGCTTTGTGGCGGGTCGGTAGCGCCATTTCCTGAGTGCGGCCTCGGTGGCCTCTTCAAACCCAAACCCTTTGTGATCGACACTGATGATTCGAATGTCTTCGATGATACCGTTGACGCCCACCAGGGCCTCAACCTCGACCACCCCTACCTGACCCATGAGCTGTGCTTTTCGCGGAAACTCCGGTGGTTCCTGGTGGATCGCCTCTGGCCGAATCACGCCCGGACCCGGCGACACGATATCACCCTCGCGCACGGCGGGGGTGGGGGTCGGCGGAATCGGGGTCGGCGACGGCACCGGCGTCGCCGTCGGCGGCACCCTGGTGGTGGTCGCAGTCACGGTGGGTGTCGCGGTCTCGGTCGGGGTCGGTGTCGGGGGAATCGGCGTCGGCGTCGGGAATTCATCCTCGAGACGCTTCCGCAGAGCTTCCTCCTGTTTGACAATCTCGGCGGCGGCCACCGCCCGCGCCTGCTCGATGAGCTCCGCCTCGGACATCAAGGTCGCCTCGGGGCCAGGAGTCGGGGTCTCGGTGGCAACCGCCACCACCGGTTCCGACTGCGCCGATTGACCGTCCCTCGTCACACCGTCCCCGCGACCGAAGAACCACCACCAGGAGGCCGCACCCAGGACCACCACCAGGAGGCTGAGCAGCCACCACGTTCGACGACCCTGCGACCCGCCCTTCTTGGTGAACGAGCCCGTGCTCTCCCGGAATTCGTCGAGGAGCGGCGTCGGCATCGGTTTGCTGTCGGCGCTCAACGCACGCTCGAGCTCCTTATCAGGCGCCGGGAGGTCGAGCGGTTCAGCCCGTCGTCGCACCGGCGCCCCGGTCGTGTCGGGGGTCTGGCGGTGGTCCGCCTTCGGCGGTTTTGGTGGAGGCTGAGCCCCAACACGGTCGGAGACGGTTTTCGGGGCGGGGGGCGCCCCCCCGAGTTCAGCGAGAAAGGCCGCGACGGCCGCTCGATCGGGTGCCCAGTCATGGGCTCGCAGCACCCGCTCGAGATCGTTGTGGAGTTCCAGGGCCGACTGGTACCGCTCCTCGCGATCGGCGTGGAGCGCCTTGAAAACGATGCGATCGATCTCCGTGTCCACCTCGGGGTTGTGCGACGAAGGTGCGGCGATGATCGGATCGCGCACCTGTTCGAGGACCGACAGTTCGGAGTCCCCGGCGAAGACCTTCTGCGAAGTCAGCATCTCGTACAGGACGAGGCCGAGGGAGAAAATGTCCGAACGATGGTCGATGTTCTTGCCCCAGGCCTGTTCGGGGGACATGTACTGCAGCTTGCCCTTGAGGGCGCCTGCCCGCGTTTGCGAGGCCTTGGACGCGGCCTTAGCGATGCCGAAGTCACACAGCTTGACATCGCCGTCGAAGGACAAGAGCACATTTTGCGGTGAAACATCGCGGTGGACCAGCCCGAGGTCGCGGTTTTCGAAGTCCCTCTTCTTGTGCGCGTAATCGAGCGCGGATGCCAGCAGCACCGTGACGTGGAGGGCGAGCGGAATCGGCATGCGCCGACCACTGTCGCAACAGTCCGCCAGAATCGATCGAAGGTCGCGTCCCTCGATGAACTCCATCGCGATGTAGTGCGAACGGTCAACCTTCCCGAGGTCGTAGATGTGGATGATGTTGTTGTGGTTGAGCTGGGCCGCCAGCTTTGCCTCGTCGATGAACATCCGCACGAACTCTTCACTGTCCGTGAGATTGGAGAGAATGCGTTTGATCGCGACGGTCTTCTGGAAACCCTCCATGCCGACCATCCGCGCCTTGTACACCTCGGCCATACCCCCCGTGGCAATGTGCTCTTCGATGACGTACTGGCCGAACTGGGCGCCCTTGACAGACGGCGCACGC
This sequence comes from Candidatus Sulfomarinibacteraceae bacterium, assembly GCA_963741385.1. GTDB lineage: Bacteria > Acidobacteriota > Thermoanaerobaculia > Thermoanaerobaculales > Sulfomarinibacteraceae > Sulfomarinibacter. The sequence continues at coordinate 938,753 of CAVUHO010000010.1, read as the reverse complement.
TTCGTCGGCGCCTTCCTCTCGGCTGTCGAAAGTGCGGCCTGTGCCGCTTCGGTCGGGGCGGGCTTGACCCGGGCCGGTGGGGGCGCGGGCGGCGCGGCAGGCGGTTTCACCGCTTCGCGCCGAACCGGCGGCTGCTGCGGGGCTGCCGTTCGTGCGGGCGCAACCGGTGGATCTGGACCGGCGGGCGGTTTCTGCACCTTGGGCGGCGCACCCGGCTGAGCGCGTTCGTCGACGACGGGGGGGCGTAGCTGTCGAGGAGCCGAGGGCCCGATGTCGAGGCCCGCCAGCGTGTCAGATAGCATTTTTTCGGCGGCTTCCTGGGCCTCCCGCTTGAACTCCGCCGCCGACGTCGGTTTGTGGGTCTCCAGCATCGCAGAAAAAGCGTCGTCGACCGACGATGATTTCGGCGGCGATTTCACGGCGCCCGGGCCGGGCGGCGGCGGTGGCGCGGGCTTTGGAGCTGCTATCGGTTGTCGCTCGCCACCCTCGACATCCGAAAGAATGTCGCCAAAAAGGTCGTCCGAGGTCACCGGGCGGCCGTCGCCGGCGAGACCCGCGCTGCGGCGCAACGCCTCCAGCATCTCGTGCGGAATCGCCTGGGTGGCGGCCGGGTTGGGGGCGATACTTACAAGTTCTTCGACCCGGGCGCGGAGGTCGTCACGACCGAAGGGGCGCTGCAGGACGTCCTGGGCGCCGTAACGCAGCGCATCCTTTTTCGGGTCATTGCCCTGATACCCCGACATCAGGATCAAAAACGGGGTCGCCCGCAGACCGGCCCGGGCACGAAGTTGGGTGATGGCATCCTCGACCCGGAGGTTGGGCAACACGGATGTGATGATCACGACGGTGGGTTCGAAGTGCGCACAGCGGTTGACCGCGTCGTCCATGTTGCCCGCGATCTCGAGCCGGAAGCCGCCTTCCGCGAGCGCCGCCCGCACGTGCTCCAGATACCGCGGCTCGTACTCGACAACCAGGATGTTCGCACTCATGAAACCGCCCTCGCAAGCTCTTCAACCTCTAAGAGTCCAAACCTCATTATCTGTGACGGGATAGCAAAGTCAACCGAGCCGAGCCGCGCGCAGCTTTGTCTGTCCGCCTCACGGCCCGGATCCTCGGGTGCCTGGTCGGGCGTGCCTACCTGCCGCGTGGCCGCGAATCGGCGCCCGTCGGCCTCTGTCGGTCAGATCATGGTGCCGCCATGACCTGAAGGGCCCCGGGCGCTATAATGCCGGCGCCGACCGCCGCAACCAGCGAGTCGGTCCGAGCCAGAGGAGGCGTCATGTCGGGCCACAGTAAATGGAGCACCATCAAACACAAGAAGGGCAAGGCCGATGCCAAACGCGGCAAGCTCTTTACCAAGATCATCCGGGAGATCACGGTGTCGGCCCGTCAGGGCGGCGGCGATCCCGATGCGAACCCGCGCCTACGGGCCGCGGTGGCGGAAGCCAAGGCCGCCAACATGCCGGCTGAAAATATCAAACGCGCCATCGACCGGGGCACCGGCGACCTCGACGGCATTGTGTACGAGGAGATGAGCTTCGAGGGCTACGGGCCCGGCGGCGTCGCGGTGATGCTCGAGCTGCTCACCGACAACCGCAACCGCACCACCCCCGAAATCCGTCATCTGTTCTCGCGGTTTGGCGGCAACCTCGGTGAAAACGGCTGTGTCGCGTGGTTGTTCACCCGAACGGGGTTGATCCTGGTGACGCGATCACCCGACCTCGATGAGGACACGGTGATGGAGCTCGCACTGGATGCCGGCGCCAGCGATCTCGACACCGACGACACCGACTATTTCCGCATCTACACCATTCCCGAGGAGCTGCACCGGGTCAAGGACCGTCTCGAGGCCGGCGGACTCGAAATCGAGGCGGCCCAGTTCGAGATGGAGCCCTCGTCGACGACCCGCCTCGAGGGTAAACAGGCGGATCAGATGGTCCGGCTCATGGATGCCTTCGACGATCACGACGATGTCCAGCACGTATGGGCGAATTTCGACATCGACGAAGACCTGATGACGGCCGGCTGAGGGAGGAGGGGCGGAGAGCCGTGGGCGTCCGCGTCCTGGGTGTTGATCCGGGTTCCCGCGCCACCGGCTGGGCCCTGGTGGTCGCTGATGGCAATCGCTACCACCTCGAGGACTCTGGAGTCGTGCGGCCACGCGGCGGCGAGCGCGAGCAGCGGCTGGCCGACCTCTACCGGGCGATGGGGGAGGTAGTCGCCGCCTGCGGGCCCGACTGCGCGGCCGTCGAATCCTCCTTTTCGGGACGCAACCCGAAATCCGGGCTCGCCCTGGCCGAATGCCGCGGTGTCATTCTCGCGGCGCTCGGCTGCAACGATTTCGCAGTCACGTCGTACACTCCGGCAGAGATCAAATCCGCCATCGTCGGCAACGGCAGGGCCGAGAAACAACAGGTCGGATACATGGTTGTGAAGCTGCTGAATTTGGCCAGTCCACCGCCCGCGGACGCCGCGGACGCGATGGCGACTGCCCTCACGCACGTCCATCTCGGACGCTGGAGAACATCTCGTTGACGACCCTGGGACCCCATGTTACGATGCCCTGCCTTTGTTTCCGGATGAGGCATCGACGGTGTGGAGGTCTCGCGTTTTCCGTTAGGATTTCACGAGTCGGACGCAAGGCAGGAATGAAAAGCTTCGATGAGGCTGGAACTCATCAACGCCCGCGAACTCTAACCAGGAGGAGGCTAAGCCGTGACTGGACAAGTTGCAGAATATTTTCGCCAAGGTGGGATCTTCATGTACCCGCTGCTCTTTTTCTCGGTGCTCGCCGCCACCGTAGCAATCGAGCGTTTCATTGTCTTTTCCAAGGCCAAGATCAACGTCAATGATTTCTTGACCAAGATCCGCAAGGCGCTCCTTGTCAATCGCAACGTCAAGGAGGCGATCAAGGTCTGCGAGCAGAACAAGAGCCCCGTGGCATCGGTCATGAAGGCCGGTCTGCTCCGCTACGGCCACCCCCGCGAAGACATCGAGAAGACCATCGAGAACGCAGCGCTGTACGAGCTCGATCGTCTCGAAAAGCGGCTGGGCATGCTCGCCACCACGGCCAACGTGGCCCCCATGCTCGGCTTCCTCGGCACCGTGGCCGGCATGATCAAGTCCTTCGCCACGCTCGCTGAACAGGGTCTCACCAACCCCGCCGCGGTTGCGGTCGGCATCTCCGAGGCCCTGATCACCACCGCCGCCGGTCTCATCATCGCCATCCCAGCCCAGCTGGCCTACAACTGGTACACGACCAAGATCACCCGCTTTGTGCGCGACATCGAGACCGCTTCCAATATGCTCGTCGAGACCTTCTCTGAGATGGACAGCCAGCGCTACGCCCAGGGGGGCGAGGGTCAGGCGTAGAAGGGAGTCCGCAGATGGCACTCGTCCGCGGAAGGGACCGCAAATCAGGAGCACAGATCTTCACCACGTCGATGGCGGACATCGTCTTCCTGTTGATCGTCTTCTTCATCCTTACCTACAAGGTCGAGGTCGATCGCACGAAAATGAATCTGCCGGAAACCTGGATTCGGATCAAGGTCCCGGAAAAGGCGGCCGTGATTTCTATCTCGCCGCCCGACGCCAACCCGCCATTGACCATTCGGGTTTCCACCGGTGAGGAAATGTCGTTACCGGTCAGCACCGACGAGGAGGTCGTCACCTTTGCCTCGACTGAAGTGGCTCAGAACCCCAACAGGGAGTTCATCGTCAAGGCCGACAAAGCCGTACCCTACGAACGGGTCGACGCCGTCCTCGACGCCCTGAAGCAGTCGAAGGTCAAGTACATCTTCCTCCTCTCTGAACAGAAGACAATCAAGAAATAGCACCCGGGGGAGAGCATGAAGATCAAAAAGAAAGAAATCCAGTCCGAGATCTTCACCGGGTCGATGGCCGACATCTCGTTCCTGCTGATCATCTATTTCATGGTCAGCTCGGCGTTTTCGGCCACCCGCGGTCTCGATTTCGCACTTCCCGAGGACACGCAGACCCCGGAGATCAAGCAGGAAGACTCCATCGACGTCCACGTTCTGCAGGGGGGCGCCATCGAGGTCGACGGTACCGGATTGGCCCTCGAGGGGCTTCTGCCCTACGTGGCCGAAAAGCTCAAGCAGAACCCGGACAAACCGGTGATCCTGCGCACCGATCCCGACGCCACCTATGGCGACATGATCAGGGTCTTTGACGAATTGCGACAGGCCCCCGACAAGATCGACCTCGAAATCAAGACGATTTCGATCCCGACCCGGCGTGAGATCGAGAATCTCTGGTCCATGCTCGGGATCCAGTGAAGGGGGAAGACATGGCCGATTCTCCAAAACCCAACAAGAAACAGGATCCGGCAGCGAACGGCCAGCTGCCGTTGACCACCGCCGAAATGCTGGCGGCAGAAGAAGGTCAGGATCGCAAGGTGACGCGATGGGCGATCGGCATCGCGGTGATCTTCCACATCGTGGTGTTTGCCATGCACTGGCCCACCTTCGCCAGCGGTCTTTCAGACGCCCAGGAAAAGAAGAGCAAGATCTACGTCGTCAAGCAGGTGAAGTTCAAACAGCCTCCGCGGCGTGAGATGCAGCAGATCCCCAAACCGAAGACCATGAAGGTGCCGATTCCCGATCCGACGCCTGACGAGCCGGAGCCGATTCGCGACCAGCAACCGGACGAAGACATTGATTTCGTGCCCGATGACAACCTGGTGCTCGGCGTTCCCGATGCGCCGCCCCCATCCGAGCCTGAAGGTCCGGTGCGGTTTGTCGTCGGCGGCAACATCACCGAACCGAGAAAGATCAGTGGGCCTACGCCAATCTATCCCGAAGCGGCACGACGCGCTCGGATCCAGGGAGTGGTCGTGCTCGAGTGCACGATCGGGAAAGACGGACGCGTCCAAAACATCAAGGTCCTGCGCGGGCTTCCACTGGGTCTCACCGAGACGGCGGTTGATGCCGTCAATAAGTGGAAATTTGAGCCGTCGACCCTGAACGGAAAACCGGTGGAGGTTCTCTACATCCTTACGGTGCGGTTCAATCTGCAGTAGACTCTCCACGATGTCGCTGCAAGGGTCTTTGAGCGAACTGCCTCTGCCGGACGTGATCCAACTGGTCAGTGTTTCTGGCAAGACAGGTGCGTTCGAGATCCACGGGGAACAGGGGGCCGGCCGTATCTACCTCCGCGATGGCCAGATAGTCGACGCGATGGTGGGCAACCTCCGCGGTGACAGCGCCGTGTACGAGATGGCCATCTGGTCCGAGGGGACCTTTGCGTTCGAACCTGGTAAGGAAACGAGCCAGGTCACGATTCACATGTCGAATGCGTCGCTGATGATGGAGTCGGCGCGTCGTCTCGACGAGTGGCGGGTGTTGTCGCGGAAGATCCCGTCGCTTGATCTGGTTCCCTATTTCACCAACCGCGAAAAAGGCGCGGATCAGGTCACGCTCAGCCCTCAGGAGTGGATCCTTGTGACCCGCATCGACGGCGAGCAGTCCATTGAGGACATTGCTGCCGAGCTTAAATGGGCCCCTTTTGACGTCTCGAAGCTGCTCTTCGGGATGATCACAACGGGGCTCGTGGCGCTTGGCAGCAGTGGTGAGGCCGGCCCGCAGAGTCGGCTCTGGCAGGGCGGCCCCAACCCGGTGACGCTTCTCGGTCTGGCCGAAAAGATTCGCGCCGTCGCGCTCGATGTGGTCGGTTCCGGGGGTGAGCGGACCATCGAAAAGCAGTACACTACCGCACGAACTCTCATCGAACGCGGCGAGGGATTCAATGCTTTGAGAGAGATGGTCGAACAGAACACCAAGGCCATTTCGTTGTTGAAAGGATCGGCCACGGCGGCGATGTTCGACGAGCATGTCCGGCCGCTGCTCGGAAAAGTGCAACAAACGTAGAATACATTGCGTTACATAACTGGAGGCAGAGATCATGAAATCGAGGGTCAGCCGAGCAATCGTCGCAGGCGCAGCGCTGGTGGTGCTGTTTGCCTCGATACTCCCGGCGCACGCGGAATGGAACAAGGGCCTCGAGGCCTACAAGAAAAAGGATTGGGCGACCGCGGTCAAAGAGTTTGAGGAGGTCACCAAGACCAACCCCGACTATGCCGGGGCATACTACATGCTGGGTGTGTCGCAACGGGCACTGGGACAGGTGAGCCCGGCGATCGCCAGCCTTCGCAAGGCGGTCGAGCTTGACGGCGCCCAGGTGTCCTACAAGATCGCCCTCGGCCAGGCGCTTCTCCAAGCCGACCAGTTCCAGAATGCCTACGAACTGCTCAAGCCGGTGAATATCAGCTCGGTCGACGCGGCCAACCGCTCGAGCTACGCGCTGCTCTTCGCCCAGGCGGCGACCAAGACCAACCGCCCCGGGGAGGCCATCAGCGTCCTCAACGCCCAGGCCAAGGCGGACCCGAAGAACGCTCGCCTGCAACAGGCTCTCGGCGCGGCCTATAACGCCAACGGCGACGATGCCAAGGCGTTCGCGGCATTCTCCGCCGCCTTCGAGCTCGACCCCAAGGACGAGTCGAATGGCCGCAACGCGGTTCGCGCCGGCATCGCGGCCGCCCGGCGCTCCAATTCGGACTCGCAGAAGTCGGAACTCTACTCCGCGACCGCCCGCGTCGCGGAACGTCTCGCAACCAGCTTCCCCACATTTGACCACCAACTTCTCGCTGGCGAAGCGTGGCTGGGAGCCAAGGACTACGGCAAGGCCGAAAGCTGGTTTGACAAGGCCAAGGCCCAACAGTCGAGCAACGCCCTCGTCTACTTCTACCTGGCACAGTGCAAGACCTCGACCGGTCAACTCAACGCGGCGATCGCGGATCTCCAGCAGGCGATCAAGCTGAAGCCCACGGACAAGGTCCGCACCCAGATTTACAACCAGGGCGGCTACGTCTACGACAAGATGAAAAACTACGACCAGGCGATCCAGTGGTATCAGAATGCCGGCAACAGCAGCATGGTCGCCCAGATGAAAACGAAGCAGGACAGCGCGTCGCAGAACGCTGCAGCCGACAAGGAGTGTGCGGAGTTCAAACGCAAGATCGATGCGTTGAGAATGCAGGTCACGGAACTCGAAAAACTCGGCGACAATGACAACGCCAAGCTGCTGCAAGAGCAACTGCCGACTCTCGAAAAGGACTACGCAGACCGTTGCCGTTGATTCAGAACCGGTAAATCACTTGAGGCGGCCCTTTCGGGGGCCGCATTTTTTATCCGTCGAAATCCTCGGCCGCGTGACGGGAAAGCGTCAAGGCAGCGGCGACCACCGGCAGGAAAACGGCTGCCGCCAGCTCGGCCATCACCATACCCGGCGTCACCACGACTTCCGGCAGTCCCAATACCGTGACCATGCGCGAGAGCGCTGACGCCGCGGCCAACGAGCCAAAAACCGCCATTACACCGGCTACCGCTCCGCTGACACCGACCGCCACCACGAACGGCCCGCGAATCGTCCCCTCCGTGGCACCCACGAGCCGCATGATCGTGAGTTCATCGGCATGGCGATACAACTCGAGATGGACCCACACCACGGCGAGAAGCACCGCTGCGGCCAGCAGGACCGCACTCAGGACCGCCACCGCCCACGACAATCTGCGGGCAACCCGGCCGAGGAGTTGCTGGATCGACGACTGCGGGCCGACCGCCAACACCTCCGGGTTGTCCGCGAGATCCGCCAGAGACTCCACATCTGCTGTCGCGATCTCGATCAACGGCGGCATCGATGCATCGCCGGTGCCGACCAGGTCTTCGAGGTATGGAAACCAGCGGCGCAACCGGCGCACCAGCTCCTCCGGCGAAACCTCGGTGATGGTCCAATCCGGGTGTGCCGTTGTCTGCGCGCCCACCCAGCGTTGGCGCTGATCCACATCCAGCTGGGGACGGAGGAGAACCGCGACGGAGGTCTCCCGTGCCGAGAGGTCGGCCACCGGGTCGAGCCAGCGATTGACGGCCATGCCGACGCCGGCGAGGGCGATGGGCACGGCCAAGGCGAGCGCCAGAATCGCGCTGACCCCGGCCCGCTGGCGCAGAAGCAGCAGGCCCTCGTTCACCGCATGATGGATCATGGCGGCCACATTCCGTCGTAATGAATCCTGCCCTGGTGCAGGACCAGCGCTCGGGCGGGGATCGACTCGAGGATTGCCTGATCGTGCGTCGCTACCAGGACAGTGGCGCCCTGATAGTTGATGTCACAGAGCAGGCTCAGCAGCTCGGAGGCGAGGTCGGCGTCGAGATTGCCGGTGGGCTCGTCGGCGAGGATCAGCCGCGGCTGATAGGCGAGAGCCCGCGCGATGGCCACCCGCTGTTGTTCGCCGCCTGACAGGGCGTCGGGGAGCGCGGACTGGCGGTGTTGCAGACCCAACCGCTTGAGGACCTGCTGCGCTCGACGATGGGACTCCCGCGGTGGCACCCCGTGGATACGCAGCACGAAGGTGATGTTCTCGAGAACCGTTTTTCGTCGCAGGAGCTTGAAATCCTGAAAAATCACGCCGACCTTGCGGCGCAACAGTGGAAGACGTCGCCGCTGGAGTTGGTCCACCCTCCGTCCCGCGACCCAGACCTCGCCCTCCGAAGGGCGCTCTGCGGCGTAGAGCAGCCGCAGCAACGTGGTCTTGCCGGCGCCGGACGGCCCGGTCAGAAAAATGAACTCGCCCGCCTCGACTTGAAGGTCCAGAGAACGGAGAATGAACCGTCCCTCATATTCCTTGGAAACGTTGCGGAGTCGGATCACGAGCCGCGTCGCGAGCCGAGGGTTGTCGCGTCGGTTCTCAAATCCCCCCCGAAGCCACGAATTGTATCATTGGGTCTGGACAGGGGAGGGGAACATCAACGAAAGGATTCTCCAGATCGGGATCGCCGGCGAGCGAGCGCTCGAGAGGGTATCCGGTGACACGCGAATGGTTTTCGGTCTTGGCCCGGCAACCGGCGGCGGCCCGCCCGAGGATCGCTGCCGCCGTCTGCTCGACGCCCTCGACCCGAAAGCCCGCGCGCTGCGCTGGGGCCATCAGGTCCACGGCCGAGCCGTGGCCTCGATCGCCTCCGAGCCTGAACACCCCCTTGCCGGGACTGCCTGTGTCGGCCGCTGCGATGCGCTCATCACGGGTGAGCCGGGTCTCGGCTTGATGGTGTGGACCGCCGACTGCGTTCCGATACTACTCGCGGGGGAAGGCGTTATCGCAGCCGTCCACTCGGGCTGGCGTGGGACGGCCGCCGATGTCGTCGGTGCGGTGGTCCGCAGGTTCGCAGTGGAGTACGGCGTTCCCGCCGCCAGGCTCCAGGCGCGTCTCGGCCCGGCCATTTCCGGGCCGCGGTACGAGGTCGGACCGGAAGTGGTCACCGCGCTCGAGGCGTTCGGTCTCGACGACCACGCATGGCGGAGAGGCAATCACGTCGACCTGCGGCTGTTCCTCGTTGCCCGGCTACGTGAGCTCAGCCTCCGCCCCGACTCCATCAGCGTCATCGGGCCCTGCACCGCCTCGACCGCCCACCTCGCCTCGTACCGCCGGGATGGGGCCGCCGCCGGCCGGCAGTTTTCCCTGATCTACCGCGAAGTATCGGACGATGACTCCCCGGAGGATCCTGCCCGGCGCCCGCGCAGCTGACCGCAGGCGGCGGCCACATCGGCGCCGCGCGACCAGCGGACGGTCACGGTCCGGTCCGAGTCGCGGAGCCGCACTGCGAACCGGTTGACAGTCTCGTCGTCCGGACGGCGCAGCTCGGGGAAGTGTTCCGGATCCTCGTTGAGAGGAATGACGTTGATCTTGGCCGGGATACCGTGGAGGAGGCGTGCAACCGCGGCGGCGTCGTCCTCGGCGTCGTTGAAGTCCCGAATCAGCACGTACTCGAAGGTGATGCGCCGGCCGCGTTCGAGAGGAAACGCCCGCAGCGTTGCGAAGAGATCCTCGAGCGGGTAGCGCCGGGCGATCGGCATCACCTGTTCCCGTCGCAACTGATCCGGAGCATTGAGCGAAACCGCGAGCTTCGGGCGTTTCGGGAGCTGGGCGAGCCAACGGATCCCGGGCAGGATGCCGGCGGTGGAGACGGTAATCCGCTTCGGGCTCACCCGTTCGTACAGGACCTCGAGGGCGCGTCCGAGATTGTCCGTGTTGAGCAACGGTTCTCCCATGCCCATAAAGACGATGTTGACTCTCTCCACCGAAGGATCGAGCGCCCGCAACATCAGCCGGTACTGGCCGACGATTTCGTCCGGCTTGAGGTTGCGGCCCGCGCCGATGGCGCCGGTGACACAGAAGGTGCAACCCACCGCGCACCCCGCCTGGGTGGACAGACAGAAAGTCGCCTTCGCGCCTTCACGCATCAACACACTTTCCACCGCGACATCGTCAGCGAGCCGCAGCAGATATTTAGAGGAACCATCCGCGCTCTCGAGAACCTCGATCGGCGCGGGTTCCTCGATGGTGAAGGATCGTGCGAGCCCGGCACGAAGCTCCTTTGAAAGATCGGTCATCTCGGAAAAACCGGAGGCATTGCGATCAACAACCCACTGCGCCACCTGGCGACCGCGGTAGGCGCGGTCGACGTGCGGCCCCACGAGATTCACGATCTCGGCCGAGGTTCGGCCTACCAGGTTGATCGGGTCGTCCATCGATGACTCAGGCGGGTTTCACGAGTCGCCCTCGACGTCGTGCTCGACCCGCGCGCGCGGCGTCACAGCACCGTTCGCGCGGTGGCGGCCCGGCGCGATGCCGAGCGACGAAAGCAGGGACGCATCGTTGACGCCGATTCGGTAATTCGGATTGTCGCGGTCTGTGTCGATGTGCAACCGCATGGTGCCGGTTTCGGCATCCACGGCGCCGTTTTCGTCCACTGCGAGCGACGTCTCCACCAGCATGACCGCCCGCCAACCGTCACCGTGGAGCTCCGAAAGACACGCTCGGACTTCGTCCGATTGCACCACCGAACCGTGCACGGCCTTGCCGAGCCGCCGTAACAGCTGATGCAGTTTTCGTGTCCTCGACTCGTCCATCAATCCTCCGCACTCCCCATAACCAGCCCGAGGCGATGCGTCTTCCCATCGTACCTCATTGCACCCACCCGCTGCCTTTGCTAGCGTGGCAGGTTGATGGACACGCGAAAGCTCCCGGCACCCTGGGTTCGTGAATCCCCCCTGGCCGGCGATGCGTCCACCCGACGCTACTCCAGATTGTGGGACTCGGGCGGCGCCACCGCCATCATGGTTCGCTACCCGGAAGAGGTTCGTGGTCAGATCGGCCGCGACCTCGAGACCCGGTCGTGGTGTGAACGTCACGGTTTGCGGGTCCCGGCGCTGCTTGCGCACCCGGCGGGCTCGGATTGGGCGGTGGTCGAGGACCTGGGATCGGCCGATGCCGAGCACACGCTCAGTGCGGCGCCGGCCGGCGACCGCGTCGCCCTGGTGCTGCGCACCCTGGTCCCGCTGGCGTCGCTGGCCGGGCTCGCGACGTCGGAACTGCCGGGTTGGAACATCCCCCTCGACGCGGCTCGCCTGCGGTGGGAGCTTGCAGGATTCGAAATGTGGTTTCTGCGCCACCGCAGCGGTTCGCGGCCGCCGGCCGTCGTCGGCGAATGGCTGGACGGGCTGGCGGCCGAGATCGACCGTCATCCGAAACGAATCTGCCACCGCGACTTCCACCTCAACAACCTCTTTTTTCTCGCGCGGAAGGAGGTCGGCGTCATCGATTTCCAGGACATTCTGGTGGGACCGGACACCTACGACATCGTCTCGTTGCTCAACGAACGCGCGATGCCCGACCTTCTCGACGAGCCCCCTCGAACGGAGGTCGGAAGTATCTGGGCCCGCAGCACTTCTGCCGATCCCGGGTGGGAGCTCCGGGCGCAAAAGGTGCGGCTGCAAAGGGCCCTCAAGGTCCTCGGAACGTTTGCACGGTTCGAAGCGGCCGGGAAGACCGCCTATGTGCCGTGGTTGCTCACTCTTTCGCGCGCGGTGGTGCCCGAACTGAGAGCTGTGGGTGCGCCTCCCGCCCTGACCGACCGTCTGCTAGACTTGTGATCGCTCGGCGGATCGCAACGGTGATTGTTTCCCCGTGTCGCGCGAGCCTGGGAGGTGCGCATGTTCGGAAGCCTCGGTATTCCGGAACTGTTGATTCTGCTCGCGATCGTGGTGTTGATTTTCGGCGTCAACAAGCTGCCCAAACTCGGCAAGGGACTTGGCGAAGGGATCCGCAACTTCAAGGAGTCGGTGCGGTCGGACAAATCCGACGCTGAAAAGGACGAGGATTCGAAGACCGGAAAGGGCGCCCCCTGACCTCTGGCGATCGCACCTGCTTGAAAACTCTCGTCGGTGATCGTATGGGAACATCGACGACCCGGCGACGGTTGGTCTCATAAGAACCCGAGCCGGAGGGGCCACCGTGCAGCCAACCCTGAGAGCCTCCGAAATCCATGAGGCGATCGAGCGCGGACTCGATGCGACCCACGTCGAGGTGATCGACCACAGCGCCAGCCACGCCGAGCACCCCGGTGCCGCGACCGGCGGCGGGCATTTCGAGGTCGTCGTCGTCTCGGATAGATTCCGGGGCCTGTCGCGGCTGGCGGTTCAGCGCCTCGTTTATGAGGCTCTCGGGCACCTGATGCAAACCGCGATCCACGCGCTTTCAATGCACACCTTCACGACTGACCAGTGGCGGTCTCGAAAAGGTCACAGGTCAGAATAAGGTCCGGCGCCCGAATGGCCCGCCACGCCGGGGATCAGGGCGCGGCCGTCACCATCTTCGCGACGCTTCGCTTGCGGCCGTAGACCGCCAGATCAGCGACCGCCTCGATGGCGCGCTCGATCTCGGCATCGGTCGTGAAGACCCCCGGCGAAAAGCGGACAGTTCCGTCATCGTCAAACGTCCCGAGACCCTCGTGGACGAGCGGGGCGCAGTGGAGCCCGGTTCGCGTGATGACGTTGTGTTCGACATCGAGGAAGGTCCCCGCCTGGTCCGCCGGAAGGCCGTGGATGTTGAAGACAAACACCGGCAGGTGATCACGGTTCATGTCCGCGCAGTACAAAGTGACGCCGTCAATGGCGGCCAGACCGTCGCGAAGACGGCGGGCGTGGCGCATCTCGTGATCGAAGATCGCCCCCACCCCGCCGCGAGCCGCGATCCACTGCTGGGCTGCCAGCAGACCCGCCACGCCCATGAGATTCACGGTTCCGAATTCCATGCGCCAGGGGTAGGCCTCGGGCTGGCTCTTGAGCGCGCTCATCACGCCGGTGCCGCCGGCACGGCACGGTGTGATGTCCACGTGTTCGGCGACATACATGCCCCCGGTTCCCGACGGGCCGAAGAGCGATTTGTGCCCTGTGAAACAGACGACGTCGATGTTCATGGCCACCGCATCGATCGGCACCAACCCTGCGGTCTGGGCCGCGTCGACGGCGAAGAGCACGCCGTGGTCGCGGCAGCGGCGACCGATCTCGGCTACGGGTTGGATGGTGCCGATGACGTTGGACCCGTGGTTGACCACGACCAGCTTGGTGTTGGGTCGGATGCGCGCGGCGATATCGTCCGGGTCGACATAGCCGGCACTGTCGAAGGGTACGAAGTCAACGTCCACACCATGCTCCGCGTGCCGGTACATCGGACGCAGCACGGAGTTGTGCTCGAGACAAGTGGTGATGGCATGGTCGCCGGGTTCGAGAACGCTGGAAATCAGGAGGTTGAGCGCGTCGGTGACGTTGTATGAGAAGACCAGCCGGTTGCGGTCGCCGCCGCCGAAAAAGTCAGTCAGCGCCTGGCGGGCGGCGGTCAGGGTCTCTTCGGCTTCCAGGGCGAGATCGAATCCGGTGCGCCCCGGATTGACGCCACTCGCCTCGTAGAAATCACATGCGGACTTGAGAACCTCCGGTGGCTTCGGGAAGGTTGTGGCGGCGTTGTCGAGGTACACAAAGTCTGGCATGTCTCACCTCATTCCAATGGGATATCGATGCGGTCGTCAATCAGCGCGCGCAGAATGCGGTCGCGCGAACTACGGATCTGCTGCCGAAGGCATTCGACAGCGCCTTCGGCCGTCCCGCGTTGCAGCAGCCGAACCAGTTCTTCATGCTCGCTGCGCATTTCTGTCGCGAAGTCTCCCAGGTCGAGGCCGAGAAAAAAGAACCGCTGCATGGAACTCAGGAGATCGCGCAACGTCATCACCAGCCGGTCGTTCCGGCACAGCGCAGCGAGCTGGATATGGAAGTCGAAGTTGCGATCGAGAAAGTCGGCGTAGGAGGACCAGTCGTGGTAGGTGTACTCGGTGCCGGCTAGCTTTTCGAGGCGGTTGAGATCGTCGGCCGACGCGCGACGGGCCGCGAGTCCGATGGCGTGGGTCTCGAGCAGCTCGCGAAGGTTGAAGCTATCGCCAATCTGCTTGAGCGAAATCTGGTTGACGAGGTACCCCTTGTAGGGTCGCCCGGTAATGAGCCCATCCTGTTGCAGCCGTCGGCATGCCTCGCGCACTGGGACGCGGCTTGAACCGTACAGACCGGCCAGCTCCTGTTCAGCGAGCGACGCCCCGGGTCGGTGCCGCAACATGATGATGTCGCGTTTCAGAGCTCGGTACACGCCCTCCGCGACCGTTCGCCGTTCCACAACCGCGGCGTGTTCTTCGTTCCGCATTGGGGTCTATTGTATACAAATTGTATACAATTATCAAGAAAATTGATCATCTCTCCGAAAGCCACCGATGACCAACGACTCATGCGGCGTCGGCACCGGAAGCGGGTGAGGTCAGGACGCGCCGCACCATGAATGCCACGGTTGCCAGCCCAGCCACCAGCAGCAACCCAAAGACCACGAAGTTCCCCCACTGGGGCACCACCTGAAAGTTGGTATCGGCGGTGAACGGCGCCAGGTACAGGGCGCGGACTTCATGGCGGGTGATCGTCATGACGGCGATGGTCAGGGTCATGGCGCCGAGCGTGCCGACAACCAGCGCCGGGCTGTCCACGGGGTTGGCGGCCCGTGACAGCATCATCAGCAACCCGACACCCAGAAGGATGGCCATGGCGAGGGGGGCCAGGGTCGCCGGACCGCCGGTCATGATCCCCCGCAACACCGTCTGCGGCAACAGCAGGAGGAGAACGAAACCTTCCACCACCTGCAGGAGCGTGGCCCACAGCGCCCACTTCCAGACCCACCGTGCGATCTCGGTGTTGATCGCGACGTCTGCGCCGTCACGGACACGCCGCACCGCCCACCAGGCGGCTACCAGCGCGGAAAATCCGATGCCGGCAAAAACGAAATGCAGCAACCGGGGCCAGTAGGTTGGATCCGCCAACACGCACCAGGCTCCGTCACGCACGGCGGCCCACTTTTCAGGCTGTGAGTGGACCAGGTTGACGGCGACGTGGATCATCGCGATCACCACGAACATGAGGGCCGAGAGACTCAGCCACACGCCACCACCGCGGCCGCGCGACGGCGCCCCGCGGAACTTGTAGAGGTAGGCTGAGTAGTAGCCGACTGTCAACAACAGCAGCATGGCCAACCACAGCGGGGCGAGCAGGATCGTCGCGGTATAGAAGTACTGCTGGTAGAGGAGTTGCATGAAGAGGAGCGGCGCGATGCCGGTGGTGATGGTGAGAGAGATCCCATAGTTGTTGATCGCCATCATCCGTGTGGAAAGCACGCCGCGGGAGTCGTCGGAGCGGCCGCCGCTCGCGAGATGCGCGAAGAGCGCCAGCAGCGTCCCTCCGAGGGTCAGATTCATGAACACCAGGTGAAGGAAAAAGGTGAAGACCAGCAGCACGTGAAACAGCCAGACCGGACCCGGCAGACCGGCGGCGTCGAGGGCGGGAATCAGGCTCGGGTTCAATTGACACCTCCGGAGCGGGCGACCCGCGGCGGCTCATCGGCGCCTCGCGACAGGGTGGCGAGATACGCCACCAGAGCTTCGAGTTCGTCGTCCGTACCGACAGCGGGCGGCATATAGGGCGTGTCGAGGACCGCGGTGTCGATCATCTTCCCCGCGGGCGCCGCGAGGTAGACTCCGCCCATCGCGTGCAGCTTCATGACGGCGCCGGCAATCATTCCCTGGTTGAGGTCGTTGATCATCTCGGGATCATCTGCCATTTCCTCCGGGGTCGGCAGCACCGCCTGCAACTCGGCGCCGCTGACGTCTGCGTGACAGGAGGCACACTCGCCCGCGAAAATTCTCTCCACGGATTCAGCATCCGTGGCGGCGGCCAGGGACGCCAGATCGTCAAAGCTGGGCAGGGCCGCGCGGATGCCCTGGTAGCCGTCGAGGGTGTGGCAGCTCGAACACTGGGCGCGGAAGACGCGCTCTCCGACCGCCATCTGGTCTCCCGATCCGCGCGCCGCCCAACCGGAACGACCGAGCACGCCTTCGGAGTTGACCGCCTCGATGTCACTCAGGAGAAGCCCGTTGGAGAACATGTGGCTATGGATGAGGAAGGGCTTGCGGGCGCCCTCCCGCAGGCGTTCGTAGCCGCCGAAGAAGGCGAACGCCGAGGCCGCCAGGATCACCGCGGTCATTCCCCGGGCCAATTTCGGCGCCGCCAGCAGGATGACGACAGCTACCGCGAGCGCGGCGGTGAGCGACCACAGCGCGAAGCTGCGGGTCGCAGCCAGGCTCGCGAGAGCCGGCGATCCACCGCCGAAGAGGTGGAGGACGCTATCGGGCAGCGCAGCTTCCCACCACCGGTAGCCCGCATAGCTGATCAGGGCTCCGGGCACGAACCACCATCCGAGGTAGCGCAGGATGCCGGCCCGCCGCGGCTCACTCGACCGGAGCGCAGGAAAGACCATGAAGGCGGTGGCCATCATGATCACGATGCCGGTGCGCAGGACCAGGGCCGGCCAGTAGGTCGGGTTGAAGAAACCGTCCCAGAAGGCGTGGGTTTCGAGCCACCGCCCGGGCGTCAACATGAAGGTGATGATGCCGTTGATGATCACCAGGGAGGCATAGGCCGCCACGAAGTAGATCCATCCGATGACCACGTGGGCGCGTTTCGAGATCTTGCCCCAGGTCGTGAAGTAGATCAGGGCGGCGACGATTTCGATGAAGAAAAACACCCATTCCATCGCCCATCCCCACACATAGGTGTGGATCAGAGCGGAGATGGCCGCCGGGGAAATCAACCCGGCCACCACCCAGATGCCGACCCCGGAGATGGCGCCGAAGACCGTCGAAACCAGGACCAGGATCAACGACGAGCGTCGTGCGAGATCCCGCAGCTCCGGATCCTCGCGCCGCACCGAAAGCGTCTCGGTCACCGCAATCAACAAACCGCCGCCGACCGCAAAGTGCGCCACGATGACGTGGGGAATGGCCACCAACGCCATGAGGAGACCGCCGCCCATCGCCAGGTCCCAGACCGGATAATCCATGGACTCCCTCCCTGCCAGCCTCTCGATCGGCGCCGCCCTGGACGTCCGCGCGGACGGTGGCCGCCTGGGCGAAAAATCCACCGGCGAGTGACTCGCGACAAGGTATCACCCTCGACAATGTCGTGCAAACCGCTGAACTTAAAGGCTGTTCGATTGAGCAATTCTCCAAAGAGACGAGCCCGTGATGCGCTGGAGCCGCCCGCTGCCAACCCTCCGGGCACCCGGATTGCGAGCGAGAATCTCGCGCCACCACTCTTGACACAACGTCGCGAGAAGGCTACCTTGGATCGAGATGATGATAATGAGACTGGATTAACACTATGAGTAGCAAATTGGCACAACGGGCCCAGAAGCTGTTTATCCAATACCTGCGGGAAAACAACCTCAAGGTGACCCAGGAGCGGCTCGCCCTGCTCGACGAGATCTTTGGCACGGACGAACATCTCGATGCGGACGACCTGCTCGCACGGATGAAGAGCAAGCAGCGCAAGGTGTCGCGGGCGACCGTGTACCGGACCCTCGATCTGCTGGTTCAGTGCGGTCTGGTCCGCAAGAGCCGGCTCGGCCGCGAACACTATTTCTACGAGAAGATGGAGCCCGGCGGCGGGCACCACCACATGGTGTGTACCGCCACCGGCAAGATCATCGAATTCTGGGACGCCGACCTCGACGATCGGTTGCGGCGATTGTGCCAGGAGCACAAATTCCGGCCGGTTTTCATTTCAATTCAAATCCAGGGTCTGAGCGAGGAAGGCCAAACGGTCGAACAGAACACCTCGTTCTTCTGATCTGATCCCGCCGCGACTCGACCACCCGGAAACCCGCTCGTCAGAGCGGGTTTTTTTGCGGGCGGGGCGACGTTCACCCGCGGGTAAAGCTCACCCGGGCGAAGCGCCGTTTGCCGACCTGGAGCAGGACCGGTTGCGGACCCGTCGTGCCGACCACCGCCTTGATGTCGCTTGCCACCTCGCCGTCCACCTTGACACCGCCCTGCTGGATGAGGCGCCGCGCGTCCGAGTTGGACGATGCCAGACCGCCGTCGACCAGGACCTTCGACAACAATATCGTGTCGTCACACGCCGCAAGGCTGAGCTCGGGAATGTCCTGCGGCAGCTTCCCGCTGGAGAACACCCGCTCGAACTCCGCGCGGGCGGCAGCCGCGTCTTTTTCCGAGTGGAACTCGGCCACCATCGTCGCTGCGAGATCCTTCTTGACCTCCATCGGATGGAGGCTGCCGTCGGTGACACGACCCCGATCGGCCGCGATCTCGGCCTCGGTCCGATCCGTCAGCAACAGCCAGTACTTCCACATCAGAACATCGGAGATCGACATCAGCTTGCCGAACATGTCCGCCGGAGTGTCTTCGACCGCAATGTAGTTGCCGAGAGACTTCGACATCTTGTCGACGCCGTCGAGCCCCTCGAGGAGCGGCAATGTCATGACCACCTGCGGATCCTGGCCATGCTCTCGCATCAGGTGCCGACCCACCAGCAGGTTGAAGAGCTGGTCGGTGCCGCCGAGTTCGACGTCGGCCTCGAGCGCGACCGAGTCGTAACCCTGCGCCAGGGGATACAGGAACTCGTGCAGCGCGATCGGCTGTTGCGCCTCGTACCGGGTGCGAAAATCGTCACGCTCCAACATCTGTGCGACGGTCACCTTGGCCGCGAGGCGAATCCAGTCGGCCGAGCTCAGCTCACCCAGCCAGCGTGAGTTGAAGTCGATGACGGTGGCCTCCGGGTCGAGGAGCCTGAAGATCTGCCGCCGGTAGGTGGCGGCGTTGACTTCGATTTCGGCCGGCGTCAATTGCGGGCGCGTGCTCTTTTTTCCGGTAGGATCACCGATCAGCCCGGTGAAATCACCGATCAGGAAAATGACCGTGTGGCCGAGTTGCTGGAAGTGCCGCATTTTTCGAATGACCACGGTGTGGCCCAGGTGGAGGTCCGGAGCAGACGGGTCGAACCCGACCTTCACGACCAGTTTCCTGCCGCTGGCCTCAGCACGTCGCAGCTTGTCCGCGAGCTGGTCGGCAGGAACGACATCGACACACCCTTTGGTCAGATAGCTCAGTTGTTGATCCACGTCGAGCAGGTTCACACTCTCCTCCACCTTTCGAACCGCCGTCATCGCTTTTCGGGCTCGGCGATCGGCAGCACCCCGGCGGCCGTGATCGGCAGTTCCTCCAACCGCACGAGACCGCTCAGCACCAGGTTCGCGGTTTCCGCCGATACCGACAGAATGCTCATCTCCATCTCGGACGCCGGCCGCCACCGCGCCGCGCCGGCCGCCACTGCGGCACAGCGGCGGGCCCGTCCCGTGGCGCCGCTCCAGCGGGCGGCCGTGGCCGCTGCCGTCCTGCGTCGGGCCGTGACCAGCTCGCCCTCCTGCACCGGCGCTGTCATGGCTTTCCAACCCTTCTGGAGGCGCGCCTCCAGGGCGTCCAATGGCGACTCCGCCGTCACCACCAGCAACAGTACGGAGTGGCCGGGAACCCAGGGTTCGAGAATTTCCACGGTGGCGTCCGGAAACAACGAGGACCCGCGTGCGACCAACAGCTCGGCCAGGACCAACGGCACCACCTCATCGAGCGACGGGGGCAGCTCGAGCGTCACCACGGCCGAAGACTGCGTCCCCGCGACCGCCTCTCGGGTCTTCGGCACGGCCGGCATTGGCAGGACCGACGTGACCTGGGACGCTCCGCCGCTCACCGCCCAGAACTTGCGGACCGCCTCGGCGGCGGCCTCGCCGTCCTCGGCCACCACGCCGAGCGCCAGATTGTCCTGCCGCAAGAGGGTTATCGGCGTCAGCTCGGAACCCTCTGCAACGCCGAGAACACCGGCCGTCATACGGAGCGCCCGACGGCGCGCGTCACCCGGTTCAAATGGGATGGATCGTTGATCACCCGAGACTTCTACAAGAGCGGTGACCAGGGCCTCGACGAGCTCCGAAAAACTGTCTGGAGAAGCGGCCATTTCGAGCCGCGGCGGCGTGGTCGACACTTCGACCCATCCTGGGCGAACGGCGACCGCCCGCAACTCGCGAGCCACGCGGGTGAGGATCGTGGCCGCCATCTCGTCGTCGAGATCCGGGACCACGACCGGCCGCAGACAGACCACCGACAGCGGCGCGCCCGACCTTTCGAGAACCGCCGCCGTGAGACCGCCCTCGAGCTGCAGCACTTCCGGCGGTGACTCGAATCGCGGGTTGAGTACCTGCGGTGGCAGCACCACGACGATACTGCCCGGGTGCTGCGGCAGCCACTGCCGGGCGGCTTCGCGAACTCCACCCAGCGTGACACCTTCGGCGGCAAAGAGAAACTCGCGCACCGCGGCGGTCCCGCCATCATTCCACAAGTCGAGAAGGCGCAGGGCAGCGAGCGGGTGTTGTTCCAGAAATGCGCGCCGTTGCACTGTGAGCCGGCGGGCCGCAGCCTCGACCTGTTGCTCGTTCAGACGCGGGTCCTCCGCGATCCGTGCAAGACCGAAGCGCAACTGGCTGAGGGCGAGGTCCACCCGCGCGGCGTCAACCCGTGCCTCGAGAACTCCCCGTTGACCTTCGATCCGGCTCCGCAGACCGGCGAGATCTCCGGACAGCACCTCTGGGAGGAGGTCCCAGAGAACCTCCACGGAGGTCCGGTTGGGCGCGGCCGGCGCCGGCAAGTTGACGAGGAGTCTGATCTCGGCGTCCGAACCGGGCGCACCCAGTCGCCGCTCCATCCGCCCCTCATCGACGAGATCGGGAGCGGCTGGCGCCGCCGGAACCGGCGGCCGGCCCGCCAGCAGTCGGTCGAGAGCACTTCGCAGTTCGGCCAGTGGAACACCACCGGCCGCGACCACCGCCGGAGGCGCAGGGCCGTCGGCGGCCGCCGCCATGGCCGTTTCGAGGTCGGTGATCAGAGTCATGTCTCCGCTCGTGATCGACTCGACTGCGACGCCGTCGCCTGCTGCCCACGCCACGGTCGTCGCGTCGGAGAGCGGTTCAACGACCGCGATCAGGACCGTGCCGTTGGCGAGGCGCTCGGTGTGGAGGGCCTGCGCAGCTGACGGTGCGGCAGCGCCGAAGACGACCGCCGCCGACAAAAGAAAGCACTGTAGACAGGAGCGTTGCACCTTCATCGCGGTGGTCATGGTAGCATGCCGGCCGATGCGCACAGAAAGCCACACGACCGCGCTGTCAACCGTCGCCGTGTCGTGGCTGGCGGCGGTTCCGGCGCTGGGATCGGCGCTGGTTCTCGCGGTTCTCGGCCAGGGGCTGGGCGCGGTCGCCGGCGGCTGCAGCTGGATCGGCGCCTCTCTTCCCCTGCACCGCCAGGTGTGGGCGCTGGTGAACCAGCCCGCCCTCAACTTCTCATCCTCACCCGGCGCCGGTGGATACTGGCTCGGGTCGCTGGCGGCGCCGTTACTCGTGGGTTTCTTGTTGCTGACGTCGCGACCCAAGGCGCCGACCCTGGTCGGACAGCTGGTATTGATCCAGACCGTCTGGTGGACGGCCCTGGTGACGGGGGTCTGGCTGCCGTTGCTCGACCCCGCTGACGGCCATCTCGCGCGGTGGCTGCTGCTGCACCGGCTGCCCGCAATCCTGATGTGGTCGGCGCCCGTAGCGGCGACGGTACTGGCCGTATTTGCCGCTTCCCGGATGCTGGAAGTCGCGCGCAGACGCAGTCCCGACATGAGCCGAGCAGTTCGGATGGCAGCGCTCGGCGTGAACCTGGTTCTCCCGGTGGTCGGGTGGTTGTGCGTGGTCAGGGCGCTCGCCGGCTCCTGGCCGTTGCGTCCGATCCTCGGAATTGCGGTCGTGGTGGCGGCGGTTGCGTCGTTCGCGTGGTTTCGCTACCCCCGTCCCTATCCACGGCCGCTGCAAGCACCGTCGCGACGAGCCGTCGCCGCTCTTATTGCCATTGGCATGGTCACGACCGCCGTGATCTGGTGGGCGGGCCATCCGCTTCCGGAAGACCACGTGTCCGGGGTGTTGTGGGGCGTTCCGCGGAGCTTCAACAACATCAGGCCGTGGATCGACCCGAACTCAATCGCTCCGCCGGGCACTGACGGCGACCACACGTGAAAACTTCGCGGGCATGAAGAGCGCCCCAGGCGCGTTATACTGAGCAGCGCGCCGCCGCTCCCCGAGACCGGAGAGCGGTATTAACACAAGGGAGTTACACCATGAATGCCAAGGTCGAAAAGGGACTCAACGAACAGATTCACGCCGAGTTCTTTTCTTTCTATCTCTACCTCGCGGTTGCGGCCTACTTCACCAAGATCCATCTTGACGGTTTCGCCCACTGGATGCGGATCCAGGCCCAGGAGGAGTCCGGCCACGCCATGAAGCTCTTCGACTACCTCAATGAACGCGGCGGAACGGTTTCGCTGATGGCCCTCGACGCGCCGCAGAGCGAGTGGACCTCGCCGGCGACCGCCGTTGAGGCGGTGCTCAAGCACGAGCAGTTCATCAGCCGGCGCATCAACGAGCTCGTCGATCTGGCGAACAAAGAAAACGACCACGCCACCACCGTGGTGCTGCACTGGTACGTGAACGAACAGGTGGAGGAGGAAGCCACGGCGGAAACCCTGTACCACCAGGTCAAGATGGTGGAGGCGAGCCCCCACGGCCTGCTCATGATCGACCGCGAGCTGGCCGGCCGCCCGGCGGCGACACCGGTGGATGCCGCCGGGGCCTGATTCGGTCAGACCATTCGCGCGGCGACCGCGCCGCGGACGATTTCGCGCGCGACGTCGACTCCGGTCGCCTGCTCGAGGCGAATAAAACCGGGGGTTGGGTTGACCTCGAGCACCACCGGTCCTGCGGCCTCGATCACGAGATCGACGCCGCAGTGACCGAGGCCCAGAGCCTCGGCCGCCGCCACTGCCAACCCCGCCTCATCAGCTGACGGTCGACATGCTTCCGCGTTGCCGCTGCGGGCCGCATTCGATCGCCACTCGCCGGCAGCCGCTGAAAACCTCGCCGCCGCCACGACCACGCCGTCGACCACCAGAACCCGCACCGTACTGGCCCCGTCGGCAAGCCACCGTTGAACGATGACCTCGTCGCCAAGCCGCCACAGGCTGTCGAGCACGGCATCCAGGTGGTCGCGGGTGGCGCAGCGGATCACGCCCACGCCCATCCGCGACCGCCGCTGTTTGACCACCACGGGCAGGCCGAACCGATCGACTGCCGCCGCCGCCAGGGCCTCAGGGTCCGCCCCAGCGACGGTTGCCGGCACCGGCAGACCGCGCGACGCCAGAACCCGGATTGTGGACCAATGATCGCGGCCGAGGCGGATCGCCGCCGGGAGGTTGGGCGTTGCCGCGCCGTCCGCCACCAGTGCCTCGAGGACCGCCAAGGTGCTGTCCGGCCGCCAGTTGCCGACCCGTGCGATGACCACGTCGGGGAGAGGATCCAGGGCCTCGTCGCCCACCGCCCACACCCCGTCGACTGACGCGATCGCCGACAGGACATTCGTGTCCACGACTGCGAGCCGACAGCCGAGGGCGGCTGCCGCCTCGGCCAGCCGAGAATTCGTTTTGAGGTCCGGGCGGGCTGTCAGCAGCAGCAGGTTCACTTCGTGATGGTAACGCAAGGCCGATTACAAAAGGAATGTTTATACTGGGTCGATGATCAAAGGGTGTCTGGATCGGCTCCACTTCGGGGACCTGTTGCAGTGGTTCCACATGGGCAATGTCAGCGGCCGCCTGACCCTCAAGGGCGGCAGGGGTGAGCGCCGCCTCGATTTCAACCGCGGCAAGGTGTGCTTCGTTTCATCCACAGTACCGGAGGAACGACTGGCTTCCTGGATCGCCGCCCGAAGTCTGCTCAACACCACCAACCTCCGCCGCGTTTTGGCGACCTCGATGCTGCGGCGCGAACTCTTCACTGACCTGCTGCTCGCGGAAGGCGGGTGCGACGCCGTCCAGCTCAGAAGAGGCCTGACCGATCTCGCCGAGACCGTGACCGGCCGGGTTCTGTTGTCGCCAAAGGTCGACTTCGAGTTCGATCCCGAGTTCCCGGTCCGCGACGTCCTCGGGCTCAACCTCGATGTGGCGCCGAGCCAACTTCTGCTCGAAGCCGCGCGCCGCTCTGACGAGCGGGACCGGCAAACCTCGGATGACACCCCGCAGGAGCTGCCGCTCGGCGGTGAGGCCTTCGAGAGTCTGTTCTGGGATCTGGTGCGAGACGGGATAACGGCTGATGATCCGGTCGACGGCACCCACCTGACGGCCTTTCACGATCAAGTACAGGACATCGTCAACACCCTCGCGAACTGGTTGGCATCGAGCCCCGGGTTGGTTCCCCTGCCGGAGAGTCAGGTCGCCGCCATTTCGGGGGCGGTCCTCGGCCGGGACCCGGAAGAGCTCTTCGGCCTGCCCCACGTGACGTGGGACGAAATGGTCCTGGCCCGCGCCCTGCATATTTCCGGACAACAGGGACCGCTCACCCTGGCCGAGATCGAGACCGCTACCGCTGAGATCGCCATCGTGCCGGATCTGGTAGCGGCCGATTTTCTTCAGCGGCCCGATGCCGGCAGGCTCGACCGGCTGGTTCGCCGGTTGGTCAGCGTGTGGTCGAGGACTGCAGCGGCAGCCGCGCCCCACCTCGGCGTCAATCCCCGGACGGCCTCCCTGGCGGTCCACCTGGTGTCTGTGCCGACCGACCTCGTGCTGTGGGTCCTGACCAGGTTGCCGGTCCCCCACCGCCAGCTGCGCAAGGCCCTTCTCCAACACCTGTCGAGACGCGTCGGCGCCCGTCTCGCCCGGCTGGCGGACTTCCCGACGCCCTTTCGGGACATCATCAGCCCGCACGAACCGACCCCGCTCGGCGTCTGCCTCAACCTCGGACGCCAGAGCCTGTCAGCGGTGGCGGGGTGGCCGCCGACCGTGCCGGATGGCGAGGGTCGCGAACTCGAGGTCGCCTCGGCAACCGTCCTCGCGCTGGCGGCCGACGCCGCCCGCCAGACCGCCGAGGAGACCGACGCCGACGTCCTCGCCGTAGGTTAACCCGGCGAGATCAGTGGGTTAAGTCGATTCCTGGGGCAGGGAGATCACGACCTGCGTGCCCTTGCCGATCGTGCTGGTAATGCCCAGCTCTCCGCCGTGGTTTCGGGCCACGCGATCAGCAACGGCGAGACCGAGGCCGATGCCGTGGCGTTTTCCGGCAGCCGATTCGTCCCCCTGCCAAAAGGCCTCGCGAACCCGTTCCAGATCCGCTTCCGGGATACCGACACCGGAATCGCTGACGCGGAGCTGCAGCCACCGTTCATTCCCCCGCGTGACGCGCCGCACTTCGAGCTTGACCTCACCGCCCGGCTGGCTGAACTCGACCGCGTTGCGCACCACCGCGCGCAGCGCGGCTTCGATGCTCTCGGGGTCGCACGAGATCGTGTCGAGGCCGCTCGGAATCAACACCTGGAGAGTGACCCTGCGGTCTTTTGCGAGGTCGCGCAGCGGCGCGATGGCCTGCCGGAACAGGTTCTGGGCCGGCACCGCCTCGCACGAAAGCTCCCGTCCCGCCGCGCCGAGCACCGAGACCTGAAAAATGCTCTGGATCATCTCCAGGAGCTTCTCGCCCTCGTCGTGGATGATGGTCACGAGCCGCCGTGCCTTGTCCGCTTGAATGTCCTCTTCCCGCTGCAGAACCTTGGCCGCGGTAAACAACGACGTGACGGGGGTCCTGAACTCGAGTGACAGCCGGTTGATGAGCTCATTCTTCACCTCGTCGAGAGCGGCCAGATCCCGATAGGCGTCTTCGAGAAGGGTCTTTTTTTCCTCCAGGTCGTCGGCGAGGCTTCGCGACTGGCCGAGAGCGCGGCGGAGCTCCGCGGTGCGTTCCGCCACCTGTTCCTCGAGGCCGTGGCTGAGCTCCTCCATCTGCTTCCAGGCGATCGCGTTGGCGTAACCCATCGCGGCCGTGGATGCGAGAACCGTCGCCAGTTGCAGGTCGTCCTCGTCGAGGTCGGCGCGATTGGCATCGCCGAATACCGTCAGAAGTCCCACCACCTTGTCCTGCGTCTGCAGGGGCACGGCGACCGCCGAAGCAAAACCGGCTCTCTCGACCGCCGCCATCGCCTCCGCAGCAACGTCGTCACCCGCTGTCGTGGTCACGAGGTGGGGCGCTCGACGTTCGAGCAGGGTTTGAGCCATCGCGCGCCCTTGGCCATCCACTTCGTTGTTGAACGGGTCATTCGTGAAGCCGTGAACCACGGCCTCACGAAGCCGGCCGGACGTCGGCACGGTCAGCACCGATGCGCCCTGCACCTGAAGCAATTTGATGGTGGTCGAGATCAACAACCGCAGCACCGCCGCGGGGTCGCGTTCGTTGCTCACGGCACGACCGAAATCGGAGATCCCGGCCATCACGCGAACCTTGCGTTCGAGCAGCCGACTCAGGCTGTCCAGACGGGCGTTGAGGTCGCCCATCGCCAGATTCGCCCGCACGGCCTCCGTCACGAGGTCGTCGTTGGTCAGCGCCTCGAGCGAACCGTCTCCGGATTCGGCGACGGTAACCTCGATGTCGTCGGCCACCGCCTTCGCGTCACCCGACTTCAAATAGGGCTCCATGGCCTGGTTCATCTGGTGGCGGAGACGGTCGAGGATCTGCGGGTTGCCGCCGATCCCGAGTTTGTCGGCTACCGTCACCAGGGTCAGCTCACCGATGGCGGCGAAGGCCTCAAGCACGCCACCACCGGCGGTTGCCACGGTGGGGAAGGAGGGAAGACCCTGGGGGTTGAGCGCGGCCTCCATCTCCGCGAGGCTCTGGATCGGATTCAGGTCCCGCTTGTTGTACTGGAAGACGATCGGGATTTTCTGCACATCGAGGCTGTTGGCGGCGAGGTTCTGCCGCAGGTTGGCGAGGGCCTCAAGGTTGGCCTCCCGCTGATCGACCTGCGAGTCCGCGACGAATACCACCCCGTCGGCGCCGGCGAGGACGGCTCGCCTGGTGGTGTCGTATTGCACCTGTCCAGGCACCGTATAGAGCTGGAGAGACAGCCGGAAGTCACGGATCCGGCCCAAATTGAGCGACAGGAGGTCAAAAAAGAGGGTCCGGTCCGCAGCCGTGTTGAGCGAGTAGAGCCGGGTGCGTCGCTCCGGATCCAACGCCCGGTGGATGTGCTGGAGCGAGGTCGTCTTGCCGCCGACCGCCGGTCCGTAGTAGACGATCTTGATCTTGACCTGGCGGTTCTGATTATCGAATTGGACCATGACCCCCCACGCCCTTCCCCTCCCATTATGACCGCCGACCGGCCGTCACGCTACCCGCCGTTTGCCGGCCGTTCGGGGCGCACCTGCTTGCGGGCCTTTTTTTTGGCAAGCGAAGAGCCGACGGAGGAGGCCTCGGCGAAAGAGTAGCTCGGGTCCCCGGTCGCCTGGTTGATCACCGTCGCGTAGGGAAAGATCAGGGCGTTGTCGGGTCCTGACTGAAGATAAAAGACCAGGCTACCGCCCTCGACCGAAGTCGCCAGCCGTCTCTGGACGTGACCGAAGGGAGGGACGTCGAAGATCTCGGATAGGAGAATGTTGCCGTCGGCATCCTGGGTGTCGAGCCGAACGGTCGTCCACCCGGCGGTCCACGACGCGAGTCCGACGTTGCAGCGGAAGTACGTGCCGTCGTTGAGGATCCCAGCGGCGTACGCGAGGGACTCCCAGTCGGTGGCTCGCTCGACACCCGCCCCGGCCACCGTCAGACCGAACTCGCCGGCGCCGCCCGCGTCCGGCGTATAGGTCCTCGAGGTGACCAGGAAGTGGCAGCTTTCGATGGGATCACAGACCCACGCCGGGTCGGCGTAGGCGAGGATCGCCGCGGTGCCGTCGAGATCAAACACATCGGGTCCCAGAACGTCCCACAGGTTGACGGTCTGCCACGGGGAAAGCGTCAGCTCCAACGTCGGCACCTCGTGGTTGTCGGTCTCGCTGGGCAGGACCTGGACGACCACCGGCAGGTCGTACTCGTGAGGATTGTGGAGCGACAGATCGGTGACCCAGAAGGTGCCGCGGGAGCCTGGATTGTGGGCCGCAGCCGGGATCATCCAGTCGGCGGACAATTGTGCTGCAGCCGGCAACGCCCAACCCGCGATCACGATCCACCCGCAGATCAGGGCTCGGGTTTCGGTTTTCGATCCCATCATGGCAGCCTCCAACCACACACTGGCAAGGATCGTGCCATCTCCAGCCCGGTTCCCGGTTCACGCCGACGCGTTGTGTGTCCCCCCGAGAGGACAATCGATGGACCGTCCCGCCTATACTCGGATGGGGGACAATCGATGAGGATTTCCGGAGGATTTGTCGTCACCGCGCTGATCGCTGCGGGTTTTGCGCTCTACCTGACGGGCCGTGACACGACCTCGAGCTTTGACGCAGTGAACACCGCGGCCGACGGGCTGCGCGAGTCGGGTGTCGTGGGGCAGGAGTTCGAGGTCGACACCGCAACCCGGATGGTGGCCGTCATGGACAGCCTTCTCGAGTCCCCTGACACCATCAGCGACCATGTCGAGGACCTGCGAAATATCGCCGACACCGCCGCCTCGTGGGCTGCGGCAGCCGGACCAACCAGCCGTGAACTCCACATCGCGGTGAACCTTCGCGGTGCCGCAGGCGAGCTGCGAGAACAGGCCCTGAACCAATCGAATGAACACCTCCTGCGTGCCCGTCGGTATCTCGATCAGGCGCGGAGTTCTCTCGAGGGACTCATGACCGGCAACGGCGCTCCGCCGCCGCACCTCGCCACCGACGGTCTCCGTGACCAGATGCAGAACCTCGAGCAGGCGCAGCGCGAACAGATGCAACAGGTCGACGAAGCGCTCAAGCGTTGAGCGCCAGATCGGTCAGAATCTCGTCTGCCACGTTGGTGGTCTGGAGAGCGCCGCCGCCCAGTCCGCGAATGTCCGCCGCGATCACCGCCAGCCACCGCTGAACCGCAGGCGTTCGCTCGACCGGCGCTCGTGGCCAGAGCCGAATGCTCGTGGCGCCGCGGGCAGTCGCGACAATCACCACCGGATGGACCGCTCGCGAGTGTTCGACCACCACGCCCTCCACCAGAACGGCGCGAAAATCCGGGCGCGCCCAGACCTCTTCGATCTTGAGCACCGCTGTTCCCCAGCGACGGGCCTCTCGCGGCAGCCCGTCCACGAGCCGGTGCAGGTCCACCTCGCCGTCGAGAATGAGGTGGGGCATCAGCGCACCTCCGCAGCGGCCGGGGGCGGGGTCCACGGCAAGGCGAACCGCGCCGGAGTTGGGAGGAGCAAAGAAACCGTCATCGGCCGAGTATAGTTGGATCATCCTCTGCTACCATACCCGCCGTGCACATGGGGGGCGTGTTGGCCGCGGCCACCGAGGCGCTGCTTCCCGGCATGTGTCCACACTGCGATCAACCACTGCAGGGCAACGATCGGGGATTGTGTGGTACCTGCTGGGCGATGGTGCTGCCGCGCGCCGGGGCTTCGTGTCCGCGGTGCGGCACGCCGGTGGACGAACCATCGGAGCCCTGTCTCGAGTGTGTCCGGTCCGCCCCGCCGCAGCAGGCCACGGTGGTGTGGGGAGAGCACGACGGTGCGCTGAGAAGCGCCATCCTGTCGCTCAAACACGGAGGCCGTGACGACCTCGCCGGTCCGTTGGCGCGCCGGCTGGCCGCCGCCGTGGCCCTCACTTCATGGGCCGCCTCCGTCGATGTGGTGTCGTGGGTTCCGTCCCACTCCCTGCGGAGATTCCGCAGACCATATACGGCGGCACAGCTGTTGGCGACAGGGGTGGCCTGCGGTCTTGGAATCCCCCAACGGAAGCTACTGGTGCGGTACGGCCTGGGCCGTCAAACAGCTCGGACGCGCGCTCGGCGCCTGCAGCTCCCCGGTCGCGCCTTCCGCGCCGGCCGGTCCGCCCGCGATCGCTCGGTGCTGTTGATAGACGACGTGATCACGACCGGCACCACCGTTCGCCGGGCGGCTGCGGCCGTTCTGGCGGCCGGGGCGGCGTCGGTTTTTTGTGCCGCCCTTGCCGCGACACCTCGACCGAGGAGATTTTCATGAGCCTGTTCGATGCTCTCGTCAAACACGGGATGCCCCTGGTTCCGCGGCCCATCGTCGGCCGTGTCGCCCGACGATATGTCGCCGGTGAGACCATGGACGACGCTATGCGAACCCTCCGCGCCATGAACGACGAGGGGGCCATGGGGACGGTGGACGTGCTCGGCGAGGAGGTCCGCGACCGAGCAAAGGCCGAAGGCGCGGTCGATCAGTACCTCACATTGCTGGATCGGATCGCAGCTGCAAGTCTCGACGCCAACGTTTCGATCAAACCGACGATGCTCGGGCTCAAGATCGACGAAGAGCTGTGCGCATCCAACGTCCGCGCGATCGTCGACCACGCGGCCAAGCTCGGCAACTTCGTGCGGATCGACATGGAGGATCACACCTGCACCGATGCGACGCTGCGGATGTACCGCCGGGCTCACGAGGCCCATCCATCGTCGGTCGGGGTGGTATTGCAGGCTTACATGCACCGGACGACGGGCGATATCAACGATATGCTGCCGCTGCGGCCGAACATCAGAATGTGCAAGGGTATTTACCGCGAACCGCGCGCCATCGCGTGGCACGAGTTCTCGACCATCCGGGAGAACTTCATCTACAACACCGAAAAACTCCTCGCCGGTGGGGCCTATGTCGGGATCGCCACCCACGACCCCCACCTCGTCTGGGCGGGCATGGCGGCAGTCGACCGGTTGGGCCTCGAGCGAACCCAGTATGAGTTCCAGATGCTCCTCGGCGTGGACCCGGACCTCCGCAAGATCATCCTCTCCGAAGGACACCGGTTGCGGGTCTACGTGCCTTTCGGCCGTGACTGGTACCCCTACTCGATCCGCAGGTTGCGGGAGAACCCGTCGGTGGCCCGTCACGTGATGCGCGCGATGCTCCCGTTCTAGCCAGCACCCTGTCGCTCGTTGAGACGGCACCGGAAACCGAGTATGCTGCACTTGCGCGTCCGGCGCGCCGGAGGAGCTTCATGCGTTTCTCAACAGCCAGGTCGTTCATCACTTTTGTTGTCGTGTTGGCCGCTGCGGGTTGGGTTTTTGCCGGTGCGCAGGCCCGAATCGAGGGCCACGTCACCGGCTCCAAGGGCAAACCCATTCCCAACGCCACCGTCACCATCACCACGCCCGAGGTCTCGACCTTCCACAAGGTGATCACCACGGATGAGAACGGCGTCTTCAAGATGCTCCTTCTCGACGCAACCCACCACTACCTCTTCCACGTTGAAGCCCCGGGGTTTCAACCCCAGGAACGTCCGTTCAAGGTGTCGGCCGGCAGCACCGACAACGTCTTCGAATTCACGCTGAATTCGCTCCAGGAGGCGGCCGCCCAGGGCACCGTGGACATCCTCGAACAACCTGGCTACAAGGAGATGGAGGAAGCCAGGAAGCTCTACAACGCGGGTGACAAGGACGCCGCACTGGCTAAGTTCAAAGAGGCTGCCGCGGCAAAGCCGGACCTCGTGCCGGCTCTCGCCGCCATCGCCGAACTGAGCTATTTGGCGGGCGATTATCAGGCCGCATTCGACGCCACCGAGAAATGTCTGGAACAGGACGACGAATCACTCGAGTGCCTCGCGATCGGCGCCAACACGGCCCAGAGCCTCGGCGATGAGGAGGCGTATGCCGGCTACATGGCGCGGTATAAGGAGCTCAACCCGGAGGACCCGACCATCCTCTACAACTCCGCCGCCGAATTCTTGAACAAGATGGACGACGACAGCGCACGGCCGCTGCTCGAAAGGTGCCTGGAAGCGGCCCCTGATTTTCCACAGTGCAACTTCGAGTACGGGATGTTGCTTCTGCGGACCGGCGACATGGAAGGCGCCAAGAGCCACCTCGAGAAATACCTCGAGGTCGCTCCGGATGGGCCCGATGCCGCCACTGCGCAGGAGACCATCAAGTACCTGTAGATCGGTCAATCATGGCGGCTCATCGCTGGGCGCTCCGGGCCGGCCGGTGAACACGCTGTGCATCGGCGTCGCCGGCGGCACCGGTTCCGGAAAGACCACGGTGGCCAACGAGATCGTCCGCCGGGTCGGCCGGCTGCGGATCGTGACCGTGAATCAGGACCGCCGGATCGTCCAGATGCTCCAGACAGCTTCTTAGCGTGGTTCGGCTACCGACCGGCGGCGGCGGCGGCTGCGAAGCTCCTCTTCCTTGAACATGAATTTGATGGACTGCTTGAACAGGAGCAGGTTCGGGGCATCGACCCGGTTGAGCTTGATGCAGGTCTTGTCGTACCACTCGATCCAGCCCTTGAGCTCGGTGCCGTCGGTGAGGACCACGACCATCGCGGTCCGGTTCTGCATCTGCTTGAGATAATAGAAACTCTCGGCGTTGGTCTGCTCCGCCGGAGATTGCTTTCTACGGGTGGTGGCTCTGGCCGGGTATTTGTCCATCATCTCGTTCATCGATGGTCGGATCAGCTTGCGGTCGGACATGAAGATCTCCTCACGCCCCATGCTGTGCGGCGAGGGATTCCCCAAGCATGAAGTCTTCAGGTTCTGATGATCAGGGTACCAGAATCGTGGGACGGTGTCTCCCCCCCGAGGGGGGGGGCGGCGATCCGGCCGTCAGTGCCGGTCCCGCGACTCGTCGGGATACTGTTCCACCTCGTGCGCGAGACAGCACATCAGGCGTCCGCAGAGACCTGAGATCTTGGTGGGGTTCAAGCTCAGGTTCTGGCGCTTGGCCATCCTCACGGTGACCGAGTGGAACCGATCCATGAACGTCGTGCAGCACAGACAACGTCCGCACGGGCCCAACCCGCCGCACATCCGCGCACCGTCCCTGACACCGAGGGACCGCATTTCGATGCGGCGCCGAAACCGGCGGCCGAGATCGCGCTGCAGCGGCCGATAATCGACCCTTTTCTCGGCTGAAAAGTAGATCACGGCCTTCCTTCCGGACAGTGGTAAGGAGACCTTGATGGGATGGAGGTCAAGCTCGAGCTCGCCGGTGCGTTGTCTCAGAAAAACTTCGATCTCGTGCTCGAGTTGGCCGGACTCCTCGTGGCGCTTCTCGTCCTCGGCGGTGGCGCGCCGCACCACTCTCGAGGTCTTGCGCCGTGGAAGTTTGAACGACGGCGGCGAATATGCCGTGACCTTGCCGAGGAACTTCCCGTCAGGGGTTTCCACCACGATGGCCTCACCGTGGTGCAGGTCGAGACTGCCGGAACGGCAGGCAAAGGGCGGCAGATCGGGGTCGACCAGGACAGGCACCCAGTCTTCGGTCACGGGCATGACTGACATGGTGACGAGCTCGGGCATCACCCCCCCTCCCCCGCACGCCCTGTCTGGGCGATCGCCCGGTCGCCCTCGAGGACCGCTGCAATCCCCTCGCGACGTGCCGCTTCGAGCTCGCGCCTCACATCGGGCCGCCCGGCGGCCACGATCTGGGCTGCGAAAAAAGCCGCGTTCTTCGCCCCGGCCGGACCGACGGCAAAGGTCGCCACCGGAATGCCGGCCGGCATCTGTACCGTCGACAACAGTGCGTCCACACCATCGAGCACACCGCCGGGGAGGGGCACGCCGAGCACGGGTCGGATGGTGTTGGCGGCAACCACGCCGGCGAGGTGTGCCGCCATGCCGGCCGCGCAGATGAACACCTGACAGCCTTGGTTCTCGGCCTCGCGCACCAGCTCCAACGTTCGCTCCGGCGTTCGGTGGGCGGACGACACCCGCACCTGGGCGGTCAAACCGAGCCGGCTGAGGAGGTCGGCCGCTCCCTGGAGGTGTTTCCAGTCACCGGCGGACCCCATGAGGACCAGGACGTCGAGATCAGCCACCTTCGGCTCCGAGCTTGGCCAGGGTGTCGCGGCCGATGTCGGACCGATACCACATGCCGTCAAACCGGATCTTGGCAACCCCGGAGTAAGCGGTGTCGAGGGCCTCGGTCAGGGTCGCGCCGCGCCCGCACACCGACAGAACCCGTCCGCCCGAAGTCACGAGACGTCCGTCGTCGTCACGCCGGGTGCCGGCGTGGTAGACAGTGACCCCGGACAGTGCGTGGGCGTCGTCGATGCCGGTGATTTCGTCGCCCTTCTGGGGGTTGCCCGGATACCCTTGCGCCGCCAGAACCACACACGCCACTGCCTCTTTCCGCCACTGCAGGCCGGGCGTGAGCAGCGCACCGTCGGCGGCGTCGCGGGCCACCGCAGCAAAGTTATCGTCGAGACGGAGAAAGATCGCCTGGGTTTCCGGGTCGCCGAGGCGGCAGTTGAACTCGAGCACCTTCGGGCCGTCCAGGGTCATCATCAAACCGACGTAGAGCACGCCGCGGTACTCGCGCCCCTCGGCCGCCATCCCACTGATCGTCGGGCGCACGACGGAGTCAAGGATCAAACGGCTGGTGCCCGGTGGGATCACCAACGCGGGGGAGTGGGCGCCCATGCCCCCGGTGTTCGGTCCTTCTCCGTTTTCGTTGGCACGTTTGTAGTCGTGCGAGGTGGCGATCGGCAGCACCCGGGTACCGTCGGTGATCACCATATAGGAGACCTCATACCCTTCGAGGCACTTCTCCACCAGCACCCGATCGGCGGCGTCCCCGAACCGTCTCTGGACAAAGAAAACGTCGAGCGCGTTGTCGACATCCTGGTCGTTGCGGAGGATCAGCACCCCCTTGCCACCGGCCAGACCGTCGGCCTTGATGACCACGGGCAGACCGAGTTCGCGAATCGCCGACCGTGCCTCATCCTGGCTGCGGACGCAGCGGGAATCGGCGGTGGAAATGCCGTGGCGTTGGCAGAATTCCTTGGCAAAGACCTTGCTCGACTCGAGCATCGCGGCGTCCCGTCGCGGACCGAAGAGCCGCAGACCGCGGCGCGCGAACTCCTCGCCGATACCGAGGGCCAGCGGCAGCTCGGGACCGACGATGGTGACGTCGACCTTGAGGTCGGCCGCTGCCTCCGCGACCCCCGGCAGATCATCTGCCGACACCGGCAGGCAGTCGGCAGCCTGCGCGATGCCAGGGTTTCCCGGCGCCGCAAAGACGGCGTTCACCCCTGTCGATCGCCGCAGCGCGTGGACGATGGCGTGTTCGCGTGCACCGGATCCGATGACCAACACTCGCATCGTGGTCAACCCCTGGCCTGCAGCAGGCTCAACATGCTCGTCTGGACGATGTCCGCCGCCGAACAGCCGCGGCTGAGATCATTGGCGGGCTTGGCGAGCCCCTGCATGAGTGGTCCGAGGGCCCGGGCCCCGCCCATGCGCTCCACGGCCTTGTAGGTGATGTTGCCAGCATTGAGATCCGGAAACACGAGCACGTTGGCGCGACCGGCGACCGCGGATCCCGGGGCCTTTTTCTCGCCGATTCGGGCAATCAACGCGGCGTCGAACTGCAGCTCTCCGTCGAAGCTGAAATCGACCTTGCGCCGTTCGAGATCGGCGCACGCGGCGGTCACCTTGTCGACGAGCGGGCTCACAGCAGAGCCCTTGGTGGAGAAGGACAGCATGGCAACCCTCGGTTCACCACCGACAATCGACTTGAAGGTGGCCGCCGCGGAAATCGCGATCTCCGCGAGTTGCTCGGCGCTCGGGTCCGGCAGGACCGCACAGTCGGAGAACACCATCACACCGTCGTCGCCCCACCGTTTGTCCGGGTGCACCATGATGAAGGCCGACGAAACCGTCCGCAGCCCGGGGGCTGGGCCGATGCAGTGCAACGCGGCGCGAACCGTGTCGGCCGTGGTCCGCACGGCGCCCCCGACCGACGCGTCGGCCGCGCCGGTGGCGACCAGCAACGACGAGAAATAGAGAGGATCGAGGACCGCCTCCACCGCCTCGTCGAGCGAGAGGCCTTTGGCCGCGCGTCGCGCATGCAGGTGGCGGGCAAGCTCCATCCGACGAGAGTCGGTGGCGGGGTCCGTGACTTCCACGCCCGCCGCGGAGAGACGTGCATGGTCGTCCAGGAGGTCGGCCTCGGGACACAGAACGGTGATGCCGAAGGCGCCCGACGACGCCAATTCGAGGGCCGCGTCGATGATCCGCGGGTCATGGCCCTCCGCGAGCGCCACACGACCGCCGACGCCGGCTGCCCGTGCGGCGAGATTTTCAAGAAATTCCACAGCTTCCCCCACGAGGTATTGTAACCCAGCAGCTGCACGCGGCCCACTGGAAGAAGAGCGCACAGCTGCGGGTTACGACCAATAGAAACACAAGGCAGGTCACCATGCGCATCGCCTCCGACATCACGCGTCTCATGGGCAACACCCCGCTGGTCAGGCTCAACCGGCTGACCGCCGGGTTGCAGGCCACTGTCGCCGCCAAACTCGAGTTCTTCAACCCGGCCCATTCGGTGAAGGATCGCATCGGCGTCGCCATGGTCGACGCCCTTGAACGCGAAGGCCGGCTCATTCCCGGAGTTTCGACGATCGTCGAGGCGACCTCTGGCAACACCGGCATTGCCCTGGCGATGGTCGCCGCCGCCCGCGGTTACCGTTGCGTCCTCTCCATGCCGGAATCCATGTCGGCGGAGCGGCGCAAGGTCCTGGCGTTGCTGGGCGCCGAACTCCACCCGACGCCGGCCGCCGAAGGCATGAGGGGCGCCACCGCGCGCGCCCACGAACTTCTCGAGGAGATCCCCAACTCGGTAATGGCGATGCAGTTCTCCAACCCCGCCAACCCCGAGATCCACGCCGAAACCACCGCCCTCGAACTGTGGCGGGACACCGACGGTACGATGGACGTCTTCGTCGCCGGAGTCGGCACTGGCGGCACCCTCACCGGGGTCGGACGGGTGTGGCGCAAGCGCCGGCCCGGCGTCCGGATCGTCGCCGTTGAGCCAGCGGACTCGCCGGTCATTTCCGGAGGCCAGCCGGGGTCGCACAAGATCCAGGGCATCGGCGCCGGATTCATCCCCGACAACCTCGACGTGTCGCTCCTCGATGAGACCATAGCCGTCGCCAATGATGAGGCGTTTTCAACCGCCCGCCGTCTCGCCCGCGAAGAGGGCATCCTGGCCGGCATCTCGTCGGGCGCCGCTTGTGCGGCCGCGCTCGCCGTTGCCGCCCGTGACGAGATGGCCGGCAAGCTCATCGTATTCATCGTGCCGTCAACCGCCGAACGCTACATTTCAACCGATCTCTTTGCCGGGCTCGGGTGAGGGGAATCCTTCCGACAGGCTCTCATGTGGCGGCGGGGCGCGCCGGCAGCCTGACCGAGAGCGGGCGGGGGTCGATGCTGATCTCCACCGGCAGCGTTCCGACGACATCGCCATCCACCTGATAGGGCACCGTCGCATCGGCCACCGCAGATTCGATGCGAACCCGGCGGGTGATCTCGCGGACGACGTCGCCGCGGCGTATGTGCCGCCCGCTCGGAATAGAGAGAAGAAACGCCATCGCGGCCCGGCGCCCGTTGCTTTTTTGAACCACGACCTCGAGATCATCGCGGAAGGCATCGGCGCCCGGTGTGGCCCGGTATTTTCCGCCATAACACCTCGCGGTGCCGACGATGACCCAGCCCGCTTCCTCCGCGAGGCCGTCGGTCGCCACCAGCATTCTCGGAAACGGCCGGCTGCTTGCCACCTCCACCAGCGCCTGCAGAACCACACCGACCCGGCCCCCGAGTCGCTTGAACCCGGGTCGCAACCGTTGCAGAACGTCGGAGTCGGGCCCAGCCGAGAGCATCAGGAGCACGATGTCATCGTGGTCGGTTCGCCCCACCCGCATGGCGCGGTCCTCGCCCCCAAGCAACGCGACCAGAGACCGTTCGGCGGGCCGCGGGATGTCAAATTCGTAGGCCAGCACCGAGGTCGTGCCGCCGGGCAGCGCGCCGAGCGCGGTCGAGCTGCCGAGCAGGCCCCTGGCCACCTCGTTGTAGGTTCCGTCGCCACCGAAAGCGAATACCAGCGGGCGCTCCTCGGCTGCCGCCCGCGCCGCCAACTCGGTTGCATGACCGGGACCACGGGTCAACCAGAACTCGATCTCGGCGCCGGCGGTGCGTGCCGCGGCGAGCAGCTCCTCACGGCGGCGCAGGAGACGGCCACCGCCCGCCGTCGGGTTGAGAATCACCGGCACGCCGGTCAACCCGACTCCCGCTCCGTGAACAGGCGGCCATCGCCGCTGCGCGGCTCGAGACCGAGGTGGCGGTAGGCCCGCGCGGTCACCGTCCGTCCCCGCGGGGTCCGCTGCAGCAGTCCGATCTGCAGGAGGTAGGGCTCGTGAATGTCCTCGAGCGTCCCGCGGTCCTCGCCGATCGATGCCGCCAGGGCGTTGAGCCCCACCGGGCCGCCGTCGTAGACGTCGATGATGGTGGTCAGGAGCTGGCGATCGAGGTGGTCGAGACCGAAGGCGTCGACCTCCATCTGTTCCAGACCCCACCGCGTCGCCTCGAGGGTCACCGTCTCCGACCCCAGGTGGTGGGCGAAGTCCCGCACCCTGCGCAACAGCCGGTTGGCGATCCGTGGCGTGCCGCGCGCGCGACAGGCGATCTCGGCGGCGGCGGCGTCTGAAATTTCGATCCCGAGGATGCCGGCGGACCTCCCGACGATCACCGCGAGCTCGTCGGCCGGGTAGAACTCGAGGCGGTGGACGATCCCGAACCGATCGCGCAGTGGGGCCGTCAGCAGGCCCGTACGGGTGGTCGCGCCGACCAGGGTGAAGCGTGGCAGGCTCAACCGAACGCTGCGCGCCGCCGGTCCCTGGCCGATCACCAGGTCGAGCTCGAAGTCCTCCATCGCGGGATAGAGGATTTCTTCGACCGCCGCCGGCAGGCGGTGGATCTCGTCGATGAACAAGACATCTCCGGGCTGGAGGTTGGTGAGCATGGCCGCAAGGTCGCCCGCTCGTTCAAGCACGGGGCCCGAGGACATGTGGAGCTGGGCCCCCATTTCGTGGGCGATGATGCACGCCAGCGTGGTTTTCCCGAGACCCGGCGGACCGAAGAAGAGGGCGTGGTCGAGGGCCTCGCTGCGGTGCCGGGCGGCGCTGATGAAAACCCCGAGGTTGGCGGTCAACCGTTTCTGCCCGACAAACTCATCCAGCCGACGGGGCCGCAGGCTCTCCTCGAGCGGTATCTCCTCGGGCCGGGCGTCACCGGTCAGAACCTCGTCGGTCACCATGCGACTTTATCCTATCGCCGACGTGGCGGGTATGGGGCAGGACGCAAGATGCAGTATCCGGGTGGCCGGGTGGGTCGTCAGCGCGTCAGCTTCTGCAGCGCCAGCCGGAGGATCTCGCCGAGATCGCCGCCCGCAGCTTCGGACCACACGGCGTCCACCGCCCGCGCTGCGTCCCGCTGGGGGTATCCGAGGTTGGCCAGCGCCGACACCGCGTCCGCGCGACTGTCGGCGACGGACGAGCCAACCGGGCCCAACCGGTCCTTGAGCTCGAGAAGGATCCGCTCGGCGGTCTTCCGACCGACTCCCGGGCTGCGCTGCAAAAGGGCGGCGTCTTTACCCTCCACCGCCCGCGCGAGTTCGGCCGCAGTCAACACCGACAGCACTCCGAGAGCCGTCCGCGGCCCGACCCCGGCGACTGCGATCAGCTTCTCGAACGCGTCGAGCTCCTGACGGTCTGCAAACCCGAAAAGTACGATGGCATCGTCCCGCACCTGGGTGTGGATCCAGAACACGGCCCGCTCGCCATCGGTCAGCTGATCGAAAACCCGCAGGGTCGTCGCCACCTTGTAACCGACGCCGCCGACGTCGACCAGAACCGTCCCCGGTTCCACCCGGTGGAGTCGGCCCTCGAGCCGACCGATCATGAGTTGGCGGGCGCGAAACGCTGCAGCAGTTCGTTGTCGACGGTCACCACGGTGTCGCGCCGGCGCTCATTGAAAATCGATCGCATCAGTTGCCCCGCCCGGTCGGCCATCAGTCGAGCGCGGAGGTTTTCCATTTCGGCCGCGAACTCGGACTCGTCGGCACGAACCATCCCCGTGACCCGAACCACCATGACGCCCTTGTTGCCGATTGCTATCGGCTCGAGCACGTCGCCGACCGCGGCTGCAAACACCGCGCTGTCGATGGCGGGGAGGACGCCGAGACTGCCGACCTGCATTCCCCGGCGGTGGCCGGGGGCCTCGGTCACCGACGAACCGATCTCCTTGGCGATCACTGCCGCTTCCTCTCCTGTCCGCCACCGCTCGGCCACCGCTGCCGCTTGTCCAAGGGCAAGGGCCATGGCTTTGTCGCGGCGCAGCTTCTGTTCCACCGCGGGCCGCACGTCTTCGAACGGCCGGATGCCCTCGGGTTGGATCTCCGCCAGCTGCCACACGATCCAGCCGCGCGGCACGGCCAGCGGGCTGCCGACGTCTCCGATCATCGCGGTGAACGCTTCGTCGGCGAGCTCGCCACCCTGCGCCATGCCCGGGATACTCTCCCCTGCTGCAAAGGATGGGCTGCGGTTGAGCACCACCGCCTCGTCTTCGTCGGCGATCGCCTGCCAGGCCTCGTCGGTCGTCAGTTTCTCGGACTGCAGACGCCTCGCCAACGCCTCCGCCCTCGACGCAGCTTCGGCCGCGGCGCGCCCTTCCAGGACGGCGAACCGAACCTGCTCTTCAACTTCCTCGAACGGTCGCTGATGCTCGGGGCGGAACCCGTCGACGCGGATGATGTGGTACCCGAACTCGCTCTTGATGGGACCCACGATCTCGCCGGGTTTCGCCGAGAACACGGCGTCCTCGAACTCCTTGACCATGCGGCCCCGGCCGAACCACCCGAGATCGCCCGCCGCCGACGCCGACCCCGTATCATCGGAGTGCTTGGCCGCGAGTTCGCCGAAGTCGGCGCCGCTCCGTGCGATCTGGGCGACACCCCTGGCGTGGAGTTCGGCGTCGGTCTGCTCCGCCTCGGAAGCGTTCGGAGAGACCTTGATCAGGATGTGGCGTGCGTTTGCCTGCTCGCCCTCGAGAAACTCGTCTTTGTGCGACTCGTAGTAGGTTCGAAGCTCGGTCTCTTCGACCGGCAGAGTGCGGCGCAACTTGGAGGTTTCCACGACCAGATAGCGCAGGACCCGCTGTTCGTTCCGGTGGTAGTCCGCTGAGGTCCGCTCATACTCGGCGAGGGCTTCGTCATCGGTGACGACGACCTCGCCAAGGAATGGTTCGTAGCGAACCGGGACGACCTCGAGGTCGACCTGTTCGCGCTGGCGGCGAAACTCCTGTTCGACCTCGGCGTTGTCGACCCACACACTGCGTTCGGCCAGACCGTTGAACTTGCCGATGGTCAGATCCTCGGTGAGCCTCGCCTCGAACTCCTGCGGCGACATGCGGAAGTACCCGCGGACAATCCGCTCATAGGTCTCGGCGCCGACGAACTCGCCGCCCTCACGTTGGAACGTCGGGTTGTCGAGGATCGCCTGGCGCAGCTCCTCGGCGGTCACGAACACGCCGATTCGCGCGGCCTCGGTGAGCTGGAGTTCGCGATCGATGAAGTAGTTTGCCGTCTGGCCGGCAAGATCGACCTGGGCGCGGAGCTCATTCCAGCGCTCACCGTAGATCTGGGAATACCGCTGGTCGATACGCCGCATCTCGTTCAGAAATTCCTGCTCCGACACGGCCCGTTTGCCGACTCGAACTGCCGGATTGCCACCGCCCCCGCCCCCCGCGCGCCCCGATCCCCAGTCAACGAACACCAGCAAAACGAATACGAGCACCACGCCCCACAAAATGAACTTGAGATGACGTAGGTTGTCACGTAACCATTTGAGAGCCATGCAGTCCTCCACCCGACCGACGCTTCGGGACAGCGCAGTGTAACGGAGCCGACCTGGTGGTGCAACCTCGGCGAGGGAGAATGGTGACGATCGAGCGCCGTTGTTCGGGCCTGCAAATGACCCCGGGGGGCGCGTCTCGAGGAGTTGCTTGCCGCTTGATAAGGCTCGTGTTACGGTGTTTTTTGGAGGAACGGCGGCCGTGGCCAGAGGCTTGGAACTCGATTGGATAGTGATCCGCGTGCAACCGCTGAGAACACTCTTGGCGGTGATCACTGTCGGCTGTATCGCCGCGGCCCTGGTCTTCTTCGCCTACAAGAGCCTCAACCTCCCGCCGCAGGCCCGCGCCAGCCGGGCCATCGACCGTGCGGCGGCCGCCCTCGCCGACGCTGAAGAACAGCCGCTGCCGGCGCAGTGGCGCGGCGAACTCCGAAATGCCTCCGAACAGCTCGACACAGCCCGTACTTCGTTCATCGAGGGCCGATGGGATGAGGCGGAGACCCTCGCCGACGGCGCGCGGCGGCGGTTCGAGGCCCTTGCCGGCGCCGGCGGTGAGTTGGTGGGGGCCGGGAAGTTCTTCAGTCTCGAGGGGCGCGTCGAAATCCAGCGCGCCGGCCAGACGGGGTGGGAAGGCGGCAACGAGCAACAGCCGGTTTTCAACGGTGATTTTGTCCGCACCGGACGCGACGGTGAGGCCGAGATTCTGTTCGCCGACGGGAGTCTGTACCGTATCGCACCGAACTCACTCCTCGAGATCCACAACGAAATGTCACCGGAGTCGAGCGGCACGGTGAAGATGATCGTCGGCCGGATCAACGTCTACACCTCGGGCACGCCGTCCACTGTAACCACCGACACGGCCCAGACCGAGATCGACCGGGACAGCCGGGTCGCGGTCGACGTGGCCGCCGACGACCAGAAAACCCGCGTCGCCACCTTCCAGGGTTCGGCCAGGATTCGCAGCACCCGTGGCGATGAGATCGTCATCAACGAGCGTGAGGCGGCAGCCGCCAGTGTGGGTGGGGCGATTTCCGAAAAACAACAGATCCCGGCCGCCCCTCTGCAAATCGCTCCACAGAACAATGTCGGGTTCGACGTCGGACAGCAGCAGGTGATCGAGCTCGCATGGCGGGGCCGCCCCGCCGCCGGAATGGTTCACCTCCAGGTCGGTCGATCCAAGAATTTCGATTCGACGCAGTTGGATGTGGATTC
Organism: Candidatus Sulfomarinibacteraceae bacterium; assembly: GCA_963741385.1. Classification (GTDB taxonomy): domain Bacteria; phylum Acidobacteriota; class Thermoanaerobaculia; order Thermoanaerobaculales; family Sulfomarinibacteraceae; genus Sulfomarinibacter. The sequence continues at coordinate 895,542 of CAVUHO010000010.1, read as the reverse complement.
GCCCGACCTCGCCAGGGACAAGGTCCGTATGAAGTTGGTCAACCCCGGTACCTACTTCTGGAGAGTCGCCTGTCGCAGTGGGGATTCGCCCTCGTCCGAGTGGAGTCCGGCGCGGAGATTCAGGGTCTTTTCTTCAGTCGACAACGAAGTCCTCGAGGACACCACGCCACCCGAGTTGATCATCAACCCACCCCAGCAGCTCGGTCGGATGTTCATCATCGAGGGATCGACGGAAGTCGGCGCCACCATCACCATCAACGGCGAACGGGTGGAACTCGGCGTCGCGGGCAAGTTCCGCAAAACGGTGGAGATGTTCAAGGAGGGGTGGAACGACATCCTGATCGTCGCCACCGATCCATCGGGCAATCACAGCGAACACCGGGAGCGCGTGTTCGTGGAGGTTTATTGATGAATTTTTCCAGCCTGTTGGGGCTGTTCTCATCCGATCTGGCGATTGACCTCGGCACCGCCAACACCCTCGTCTACGTGCGGGGCCGCGGTATCTGTGTCTGCGAGCCATCAATCGTTGCCGTCAACCGGATCACCAACCGCGTCGAGGCGGTCGGCTCCAAAGCCAAGGAAATGCTGGGCAAGACGCCAAGTAACATCCAGGCAATCCGGCCGATGAAGGACGGCGTGATCGCCGACTTCGAGGTCACCGAAAAGATGCTCGAGCACTTCATCCGCAAGGCCCACGGCCGCTCCTTCCTGGTCAGGCCCAGGATCATCATCTCGGTGCCGTCCGAAATCACCCAGGTCGAGAAACGCGCGGTCAGAGACACCGCGCTCAAGGCCGGGGCGTCGGAGGTCTACCTCATCGAACAGGCGACGGCAGCCGCCATCGGCGCCGGTCTGCCGATCACCGAACCCTCCGGCAACATGATCGTGGACATCGGCGGCGGCACTTCGGATGTGGCCGTGATTTCACTGGCCGGCGTGGTCTACTCACGTTCGGTCCGGGTCGCCGGCAACGAGATGGACGAGGCGATCATTCACTACCTCAAAAAGAAGTACAACATCTTAGTCGGCGAGCGCACCGCGGAGCAGATCAAGATCGCGATCGGGTCGGCCTATCCGCTCGACGAGCCCCTGACCATGGAGGTCAAGGGCCGGGACCTCGTGGAGGGTGTGCCGAAGAACCTGACCATCACCGACGAGGAGATCCGAGAGGCCCTCACCGAGATCGTGTCAACGATCGTCGACGCAGTCCGCAACGCCCTCGAGCAGACCCCTCCCGAGCTTTCTGCGGACATCATCGACAAGGGAATCATCCTCGCCGGAGGAGGCTCGCTGCTCAAGAACCTCGACAAACGCCTGCGCGAGGAAACCGGTCTGCCGGTGGCCCATTGCGAGGAGCCCGGCTCGGCCGTGGTCCGGGGGACCGGCATGATGCTGACCAACATCGACCTCCTCCGCAAGATTGCCATCAGCTGAGGGCCGACCGGGGGTTTCCTCCGCGGTATCATGGCGGAGTGTTCGGTTTCCAGAGGTGCCCGTGTCGCGGTGGGGTCGGGAACGGAGTCGTACGATGACCGGTTCCCGTCCGCCCGCCGTTCTCACGATTCTCGTGTGGATCGTGCTCGAGGCCATTGCTGCGTGGCAGGTTCGAACACCCGCGGGCGTCTCCGTGCTGGTGACGTGGATCCGGGCGGTTGGCCGGCCGTTGACTTGGTCCGCGCAACAGGTCGGCCAGCTGACAAGTGACATCAGTAGCGGCACCACCGACCTGCGGCAGGTCATCCTCGACAACCGGGCCCTGCGGTTGGAAGTCGCGGGTCTCGCGGCACGGAACCTGCTCCTCGAGGAAGATCTGGCCGCGCTCCGCGACGCTGCCGGGCTGCTGGGCGAGGGTCTCGAGTTCGCGAACGGTGCGGTGGTGGCCCGCTGCACCTATCGCGATATTGCTGCCGGGACCATGGAAGTCCGGACGGCAGCCGCGGTCTACCTTCCGCGCGATACGCCGGCAGTCACCGCGGGCGGGTTGGTGGGCCGGGTGCTGCGCAGCGAGGGCTCTCGCCACTGGCTGCAGCTGATCACCCACGGTGCGGCCGCGGCTGCCGTTCAATCTTTCGACACCTCCGTCCAGGGCCTGGTGGTCGGCACCGGCGGCGAGACCGTCACGGTGGCGTACGTCCCGCGGCAGGCACGGATCGAGAGGGGTCAGGTCCTGATCACGAGTGGCGGTGATGGGGTTTTTCCACCTGGCATCGCGGTGGCAACCGTGGTCCGTATCCGGGAGACCGATGACCCGTTTCTGGAGATTGGGGCCGCGCCGACCGCCGACCTTCGAAATACCCGGGTCGTCGTGCTTCTCCCCCTGTGGTCGGCGGCGAGCGGGGGTGGGACCGAATGACAACGACAGTCGTTGCACGGTGGGGCGGGCCACCGGGCGGTGAGGCCTGCTGTTCGTGTTCGCCAGCGTCGCGAGGTCGGTGAGATGCGGGTCAGACTCATCCTTCCGGTCCTGTTGACTCTCCTGATCCAGCGGATAATGGGCATGCCCGGGCTGCCGCCATGGACTGGCGAAATCATCCTGCCGGTGGTGTGGATTGTCGCCGCCGCGTTGCTACAGCGGGAACGGGTTTGGCCGTACGAGGCGCTGTTGATCGGCCTCAGTTGGGATGTGTTATTGGAACCCGTGATCGGACCCGGCGGGATTGCCTGGAGTGCGGCGGGCCTTGCCCTGTACGCCCTCGCGAGCCTGGTGGCCGACCGCTCTCCGAAGGCGTGGGCCTTGCTCGGCCTGGTCGGCGCCGCGGTGGTGACCTTGGTTCGCCAGGCGACCTTGGTCCCTCTCGGCCTCCCGTTTTCCCTGACTTTGATGCATTGGCTGCGTTCGGTGCTCCTTACCGGCGCCTGGTGCGGTCTGGTGGGCATCACCCTCGCGCTCGACCTCCCCGGTCAGTGGCGAAGCTACCGCGCGCGAAAGCTGCGCTGAGATCATGGAACTGAGAGAAGACATCGGTCCGCTTCGTCGACGCGCGGTCGTGATGTTTCTGATCGTGTTCGCCTTGTTCGGTCTGATCCACCTTCGCCTGATAGATCTGCAACTGGCGCACGGCACCGCGTGGCGGACTCTCGCCGAAAACAACCGTCTCCGACGATTGCCGCTGCCCGCACCACGGGGTTGGATCTATGACAGGCGCGGCGAGGTCGTGGCAGAAAACCTCCCTTCATGGGAGCTTCTGCTGTTTCCCGACGAGGCGGTCAATCTCGGCGAGACCGGGTTGTTCCTCGCTCGTGAGGGCATCATCGAGACGCAAACCTTTCACGAGCTCCTGGCGGAGCGCCGGATCGGCCGCCAGGCGCCGCTCGTCGTCGGAGAGAATCTGACGTGGAACCAGGTCGCGGCCGTGCACTCGCATCAGGGCGACCACCCTGAGCTGTCGGTGGTCAGTCGATTCCGGCGCCACTACCCCTTTGCCAGTCTGACAGCGCACGCGGTCGGTCACCTGCGCCCGATGTCGAAGGCCCAGGCTGAAGCCAACCCGATGATGGAGCCGGACGCGATGATCGGCGCCACCGGCATCGAAGCCGACCAGGAGGCCTTTCTCGCAGGCACTTCCGGGCAACAGTGGATGATGGTTTCAGCTGTTGGGCGCCAACTGGGCGTCGTTCGCGAGGTCCGTCCGGTGGCCGGCCACGACATCGGCTTGTCCCTCGACATTTCTCTCCAGCGGGCGGCCGCGGAAGCGCTGGGCGACCGGGCGGGCGGGGTCGTCGCCCTGGACCCCCGCAATGGCGCGGTGCGGGTCCTCTATTCGTCGCCGAGCTTCGATCCGGCGGTCTTCGGCGGCCGGCTCAGCCGATCCGATTGGAAGGATTTGCAGGAGGACCCCGGCCATCCTTTGCAGAACCGTTGTCTGCAGGGGGCCTACCCTCCGGGGTCCACCATCAAACCCTTTTTCGCCCTCGCCGGTCTGAGCGAGGGTCTGATCGACCCCAACGCAACCGTGTTCTGCAACGGGTCGATCGTCCTCTACGGGCATCGTTTTCACTGCTGGCGGCGCGGCGGTCATGGGTTCGTCAATCTCGAGCGTGCGATCTCCGAGTCGTGTGATGTGTACTTCTACCTCCTCGGTCAGAAGCTCGGTATCGAGAACATGGCGGCGTGGCTGCGCCATTTCGGTTTCGGTGACCGAACCGGGCTCGACCCGTCCTTCGAGTCCGCCGGGCTGATCGGCACGCCGGAATGGAGCCGGCGCGTGAGAAACACCCCGTGGTACCCCGGGGAGGCGGTTTCCGTGTCCATCGGTCAGGGCCCCCTGCTGGTGACGGTGGTGCAGCTCGCGAGGGCATTCGCCATGCTGGCCAACGGCGGTCACCCGTCGTACCCGGTCCTGGTACCAGCCCAAAACCGGGACGTACCGCCCCTGGAGATCGATCAACACGACCTGGCTCTGGTCACCGCCGCCCTCGCCGAAGTTGTTCACGGGCCGAACGGGACGGCCCGCAGGTTGAGCGCTCTCCCGGTGGCCGGCAAGACCGGGACCGCACAGGTCGTGCGTCTTCAGGAGGGCGTCTCCTCCGACCAGCTCGAATCCCATCTCCAGCACCACGCATGGTTCGTGGGCTGGGCGCCGCTCGACGAACCCGAGATCGTCGTCGCCGCAATCGTCGAACACGGCGGGGACGGCAGCCGCGCCGCCGCACCGGTGGTGGGTCGGGTGATCGAGGCCTATCTCGGTCTCGGTGCCGCTGACTCCCCGCTCGACCACGCCGATACGGCGCCGCCGATCGTCGAACCGCCACCGCACCCCGGGGGCAGGTAGCCCGGCGAGATAAACGGGTAGAATCTCTTCGTGGAACATCGTCTCGACCTCTGGTTGCTCCTCGCGGTCGTCGCCCTGCTCGGGGCGTCGCTGCCGACGCTGAACACCGTGTCCCGGGTGGTGGGTACCAACCTATTGCTCCGCCAGCTGTTGTGGGGCGTCGCCGGCCTGTTGATTTTGTGGCTCATGTCCAGGATTCGGCTCGATTTTTATGAACGGCTGGCGCCCTTGTTGTACGGAATCGGGCTGGCGGCGCTGGCTGTCGTCCTGGTGTTCGGCGTCGCTCGCGGCGGCAACCGCGCCTGGATTGCCTTGGGTCCGCTCACCGTTCAACCGAGCGAGTTCGCGAGAGTCGGCACCATGCTCATGGCCGCACTGTGGATCGCCAACCGAAGCGCGCGAAACCTCAAAATGCACCAGGCCGTCGTGACCGCGGTCATCATCGCCGCGCCAGTGCTCCTCATCATTCTCGAACCCGACATGGGCGTCGCTCTGACCTATTTCCCGATACTCGTGGCAGCGCTGTGGCTCGGTGGTCTGCCGCGGGTGGTCTGGGTCCTGCTCATCGTCCTCGCGATCGTCGGCACGAACGCGACCTGGCGCTACGGTTTGAAACCGTATCAGAAGGAACGGGTGCTCACGGTTCTCAACCCGGACCGCGACCCATTCGGCGCCGGCTACCAGGTGCGGCAGTCGAAGATCGCCGTCGGGTCCGGCGGGGTTTCCGGACACGGCCTCGGTCAGGGCAGCCAGTCCCAGCTACGGTTCCTGCCTGCGCAGCACACCGACTTCGCGTTCGCGGTGTGGGCCGAGGCGACGGGCTTTGTCGGTACGACGCTGATTCTTCTGGCGTACGCCTTGCTGCTGGGCAGGATCGCCAACGTTGCGCTGACCACGGAGAGTCGATTCGGCGTCGTGCTGGTCGTCTTGGTCGGCGCCTGGTTGACTTTTCAAGTGGTGGTGAACCTCGGCATGGTCCTGGGGTGGCTCCCCACAGCCGGTGTCACCCTGCCGCTGTTTTCCTACGGTGGTTCGTCCCTGATTTCGACCTGCGCAGCGCTGGGAATCGTGCAGGCGGTGTGGCGTTACCGTCTGGTGAACCAGTAATGAGCACGGTTCTGTTTTTGTCGGTGAACCCCTTCGAGACCCGCGTGGCGGTGCTCGAAAACTCGCGCCTGGTGTCCTATCGGGCGGAACGCCACCGCACGTCATCGGTGGTTGGCAACATCTACAAGGGCCGGGTGACGCGGGTGCTGCCGGGGATGCAGGCGGCCTTTGTCGATGTCGGTCTTCACCGCAACGCTTTTTTGTATGTTCGGGAAGCCGGCGGGATTCTCGACGACTTCACCGACATCTTTCTCGCCGAAGACCGCGACGCATTGCAGCACGACCCCTCCAATTCGGACATTTCCGATCTCCTTCGCCAGGGGCAGGAAGCGCTGGTTCAGGTGGTCAAGGATCCCCTCGGCACCAAGGGCGCGCGACTGACCACCCACATCAGCCTGCCGGGGCGTTTTCTGGTGTATCTGCCGAACGTCCGCGAGGTCGGGGTGTCGCGCCGCATCACGGATGCCGACGAACGGGCCCGGCTGAAGGAACTCGTCGAAGCTTTCGGCGATCCGGGAGGGTGGATCGTGCGCACGGCCGGCGAGGACCAGGCGCTACCGGAACTCCAGGCCGACCGCCGGAACCTCCTGCAACTCTGGGAACGGGTTCAAGCGCAGGCCGAAAGCGCCCGCGCACCGAGCCTGGTCCACCGCGAGCTCAGCCCGGTCTTGAGGTCGGTCCGCGACATGTTCACCCAGGCGGTTTCGGAGGTGTGGATCGACGAAGAGGAGAGCTTCGAGGAGGTGCTGGGCTACTTCGAGCAGACCGACCCGCGCCTGGTTGATCGGGTCAAGCTCTACCGCCAGGCGACCGATCTGATGAGTTCGTTCGGGATCGACCGCGAACTCGAAAAGGTCCTGCGACCGAAGGTCTGGCTGAAATCCGGCGGCTATCTGGTCATCAACCAAACCGAAGCCCTGGTGACCATCGACGTCAACACCGGCAAGTTCGTGGGGCTGCAATCGCTCGAGGAGACCGTCTTTACTCTCAACCTGGAGGCGGCTGTGGAGATCGTCCGCCAGCTCCGATTGCGAGACCTCGGCGGAATCATCGTGATCGACTTCATCGACATGGAACAGCCCGAACACCGGAACACGATCTACGAGACCCTCGCCGAGGAACTGTCGAGAGACCCGGCTCGGACCCAGTTGCTGCCGATGAGCGACATCGGACTGGTCCAGCTGACCCGGAAGCGGACCCGGCCGAGCCTCGAGCGGACGCTCAGCCGGGAGTGCCCCTACTGTCAAGGATCGGGGCGCATCAAGGCGTTGACGACGGTGTGTCTCGAGATCCGCCGCGAGCTCCTGGCCGCCGTGGGCAGCGACCTGGGCCGCCAGATCTCGCTCACCGTCCATCCGGCGGTATCGCACTACCTTCAGGGACCGTTTCGCGACCTCATGCGTGAACTCGAAGACGTCCACGGGCTGCAGGTCATTCTCTGTGAGAACCCCCTGTTGCACGAGGAGCAATTCGAGATCACCGTATGACCCGTCTCGCCGATCACAGCGGCTCGTAAAGGGTCCGCCTCTGCCGCGGTCTGTAGCCGGCCCCGCGAATGGTCCGCTCCATCCCGCTCTGGCTCATCCGGTACTGCGCGCCCGCTGCTGCAACCACGTTTTCCTCGAGCATGATGGAGCCGAGATCGTCGGCGCCGAAAAACAGCGACAGCTGCCCGATCTTGGCGCCCTGCGTCACCCACGAACCCTGGACGTGATCGATGTTGTCCAGCGCGAGGCGCGAAATGGCGAGCGTCCGCAGATAATCGAATCCCCCCGAGGTTTCCACCTGACCCTCGAGGTCGGTGTTGTCCTCCTGGAAGGTCCAGGGAATGAAAGCCGTGAATCCGCGGGTCGCGTCCTGTACATCCCGGACACCGAGAAAGTGCTCGATGCGTGCAGCGGTCGGTTCGCCGACGCCGAACATCATGGTGGCGGTGGTCCGTAGACCGAGTTCGTGGGCCGTGCGGTGGATGTCGAGCCATTGCCTGGTGGAGGCCTTGGTCCGCGACCAGATCCGGCGCCTGGTCTCGTCTTCGAGGATCTCCGCCCCGCCCCCGGGGATCGAGTCCAGACCAGAAGCCACGAGGAGCTCGATGACATCCCGAACCGGCATCTTTTCGAGTTTCGCGAGATACCAGATCTCGGGCACCGAAAAGGCGTGGAGGTGGATCTGCGGAAAGGTCCGTTTGAGATCGGCGAGCAGGGTTTCGTAATAGGCCAGACGGAGCTCGGGGTGGACGCCGCCCTGAAGGAGAATGCCGGTTCCGCCGGCGGCCACGGTCTCCGCGACCTTGGACGCAATCTCTTCAAAAGGAAGCACATAGGCGTCCGCATCCTGAGGGGTTCTGTAAAAAGCGCAAAACCGGCACCGATAGATGCAGATGTTGGTGTAGTTGATGTTGCGATCGACGATGTAGGTCGCGTCGGCGCCGGGGTTTTTGCGCCGCCGCACCGCCGCGGCCGCCTGCCCCAGTTCGAGCAGGCCACCGTCATCAAACAACGCCTGAATCTCCTCCCTCGAGAGGCGGCCACCCACAATCGCTTTGTCGAGGATATCGTCAACACCGGACATTGGCGGCCTCTGATTTCATCATCTTCATACACCAGATAGCGCAGGGAGCCGGTCTTCTGTTCCCAAACCGCAATTCGCGCAGCGAATTGCTAGCCCTGCGACATCGCCTCGAGAAACTCCTTGTTGTCGACGGTCTTCGAGAGCCGCTCAATCAAAAGCTCCATGGCCTCCACGGGCGACAGCGAAGACAGGACCTTTCGGAGCACCCAGATGCGGCGAAGTTCCCACTCGTCGATCAGGAGCTCTTCCTTGCGGGTGCCAGATTTGTGGATGTCGATAGAGGGGAAAACCCGCCGTTCGACGAGCTTACGGTCGAGGTGGACCTCCATGTTGCCGGTGCCCTTGAACTCTTCGAAGATCACGTCGTCCATGCGCGACCCGGTGTCGATCAACGCGGTCCCGACGATGGTCAGGCTGCCGCCCTCTTCGATATTGCGCGCGGCACCGAAGAATCTTTTCGGTTTCTGCAGCGCGTTGGAATCGACACCGCCCGACAACACCTTGCCCGACGGCGGCACCACGGTGTTGTAGGCCCGCGCCAGTCGGGTGATCGAATCGAGCAGGATGACCACGTCGCGCTTGTGCTCGACCAGGCGCTTGGCTTTTTCTATGACCATTTCGGCGACCTGAACGTGGCGGGTTGCCGGTTCGTCAAACGTCGAGGAGATCACCTCACCGGTCACCGATCGTTCCATGTCCGTGACCTCTTCCGGGCGCTCGTCGATGAGCAGGACGATCAGCGCCACGTCGGGATCGTTGGCGGTGATCGAGTTGGCGATCGCCTGCAACATCATCGTCTTGCCGGTACGCGGCGGCGCCACTAAAAGACCGCGTTGCCCCTTCCCCAGCGGGGTCACCAGATCCATGACCCGCGAGGTCATGTTGTCGGGCACCTCGAGCCGTATCCAATCCTGCGGATACAGCGGCGTCAGGTTGTCAAAGTGGATCTTCTCCATGGCCACTTCTGGCGGTTCGAAATTGATCGCTTCCACTTTGATCAGTGCGAAATACCTCTCGCCCTCTTTCGGCGGTCGGATCTGACCCGAGACCGTGTCCCCGGTGTGGAGGTTGAAGCGGCGGATCTGCGACGGCGAAACGTAGATGTCGTCAGGCCCCGGCAGATAGTTGTACTCCGGCGCGCGAAGGAAGCCGAAGCCCTCGGGCAGGACCTCCAGAACACCCTCGCCGAAGATCAGGCCTTCGGCCTCGGTCTGGTGTTGGAGAACGCTGAAGATGAGGTCCTGGCGGCGCATGCCGGCCGGGTTCTCCACGCCGAGGACCTTGGCCGCCTGGCTCAGCTGGTTGATGCTCATCTCTTTGAGCTGGTTGAGGTCAAGGCGCCCGGTGGGCTCCTCGGTCCCCTCAGCCGCCTGCTCCTCGATGTCGTCTTCCTCGAGGTCGAGGGGGATCACCACCGCTTCTTCGGTATCAGATTTCTTCTTCTTGGTTACCATCATTCACTCCGTTGCCGTTCTCGCCACGTCGACACGATGTTGTCGATCCGGTTCAATACTTCGCGCCGGCCCTCGCCGGTCCGCACGCTCACCGCCAGCGGCGGCACGGGCAGCCCGAGCTCACGCTGGACGGCCTGTTGCATCTTCGCCCGCTGCCCGCGGCCGATCTTGTCGGCCTTGGTCAGAACCACCGCTCGATCGCAGCCCGTACTCACGAGAAGGTCCTGCAGGTCGCGATCCCGCACCGTCAGTCCATGGCGGATGTCCACCAGTGTCAGGACGCCGGCGAGGCGTTTCTCGGCGGCGATGTACTGTTCGAGGGCCTTGCCCCACTCCTCGCGCAGCTGCCTTCCGACCTTGGCGTACCCATAACCCGGAAGGTCCACGAGGTAAAAGGAGCGGTTGATAAGAAAGAAATTCAAGGTCCGCGTCTTTCCGGGCGCCTTGGCGACCCGCGCCAACGACTGTTTGAACAACCAGTTGAGAAGGCTCGACTTGCCGACGTTGGATCGGCCCGCGACCGCGACCTGGGGAAACCACTCCCCAGGTCGATCCTGCGACTGTAGCGACGAGCCGCGAAATTCGACTTCCGTGATTTCCAAGGATCAATGAGCCACCGGGGGCAGGTCGAGCCGCGCCTCCGGGTCACCCCCGGGTGGGGCGACAATAGCGTCCCTCGCGCCCACCAGCGAGTGCAGCAGCACCTCGTCCATGTGTTCGACGAAGTGAAACGTCATGTCTTCACGAACATCCTCGAGGATGTCTTCGAGATCCTTCTCGTTTTCAGCCGGCATCACCACTTCAAGAATGCCGGCGCGATAGGCGGCGAGAATCTTCTCTTTGACCCCACCCACCGGCAAGACGCGGCCACGGAGGGTGATCTCACCCGTCATCGCCAGGTCTGCCCGGACCGGCGTTTTGGTGAATGCCGACACCAATGCGGTGGCGAGCGTGATGCCGGCGGACGGACCGTCCTTGGGTATCGCGCCCTCGGGAACGTGAACGTGCACGTCGGTTTTTTCAAAGACGTCGGTGTCGATACCGAGCTTTTCCGCCCGTGCACGGACAAACGACAGGGCCGCGCGGGCCGACTCCTGCATGACGTCTCCCAATTGGCCGGTGAGGGTCAACTGGCCTTTGCCGCGCATGAGCATCACTTCAGTCAACAGCAACTCGCCGCCGACCTGCGTCCAGGCGAGGCCGGACGCAGCGCCGACCTCGGGCTCCTGCTCCCGTCGCTGTGTGCGGTAGCGTGGTCTGCCGAGGAGCTCCCCGATCGTGGCCTCTGTGACGTCGATCGGAGCGCCTTTTTTGAGCCTTTTCCTGAGGATCTTCCGGGCCAGCTTGCGGCACATCGACGCGATCTCGCGTTCGAGGTTGCGTACGCCCGCCTCCCGGGTGTAGCGCTCGATGAGGAGCATGATGGCCTCGTCTTCGAAGGTCACCCGGTACTTCGTCATGCCGTGCTTTTCGATCTGCCGCGGCAGCAAAAACTGCCGCCCGATCCCCATCTTTTCCTGGGTCGTGTATCCCGACAACTGGATGACTTCCATGCGGTCGAGGAGCGCCGGCGGAATCGAGTGGGTGACGTTGGCGGTGCAGATGAAGAACACCTTCGACAGGTCGTATTCGACGTCCAGGTAGTGATCATGGAAGGTGTGGTTCTGTTCGGGGTCGAGGACCTCGAGCAACGCACCCGCCGGGTCGCCGCGGAAATCGGCCGCCATCTTGTCAACCTCGTCGAGCAGCAGCACCGGGTTGACAGTCGCGGCCTTGCGCATCATCTGGATGATCTGACCCGGAAAGGCGCCGATATAGGTGCGCCGGTGGCCCCGGACTTCCGCCTCGTCGCGCACGCCGCCGAGGGAGAGCCGCACGAAGTTGCGGCCGGTCGCCCGCGCGATCGAGCGCGCCAGCGAGGTCTTGCCGGTACCCGGCGGCCCGACAAAACACAGAATCGTACCGGTCGTCTTGCGCACCAATTGGCGAACCGCAAGGAACTCGAGGATCCGGTCCTTGATCTTCTCGAGACCGTAGTGGTCTTCATGGAGAACCTTTTCGGCGCGCTCGATATCGCGGATTTCCCGCGACGCCTTGTGCCATGGCACCGCGAGCAACCAATCCACGTAGTTGCGGGAGACCCCCGCCTCCGCCGATACCGGCGGCATGCCTTCGAGACGGCGCAGTTCGATCTCGGCCTTCTCCTTGGCCTCGGCGCTCATCCCGGACTCTTCCACCTGACGTTTGAGCTCTTCGAGCTCTTCGGTGTTGTCGTTGCGGCCGAGCTCCTCGTTGATGGCCTTGATCTTTTCGGACAGGTAGTACTCGCGCTGTGCCTTCTCCATCTGCTTTTTGACCCGCGACGAGATCCGGCGGTCGATGTTGAGCTTTTCAATCTCCATGTCGAGGAGGTCGTTGAGCCGCTGCATGCGATCGAGTGGATTCAGGATCTCGAGGAGCTGTTGTTTCTCGGCGGTGGGCTGGGACATGTGGGCGGCGAGAATGTCGGCGAACTGGTCGGGGTCGTCGGTCTGCAACGACGCCAGGACCCCTTCGGCTGATAAATGATGCGAAAGCTTGGCGTACTCCTTGAAGAGTTCGACGAGCCGCGCCATGTAGTCGGAAACGGCCTCGTCGACCGGCGTCTGAACCCCCAGTTTCTCAACCTCGGCCATCAAACAGTCTTCGTCGGAGTCGAAGGAGAGAACCCGGGCGCGGCTCAGCCCCTCCACCATCACTTTGATGTTGCCGGAGGCCAACTGCAGATGTTGGACAACCCTGGCCACGACACCCAGGGTGTAGATATCCGGCGCCCCGGGCTCATCGACCTTGGGGTCCTTCTGAGTCGCCAGGAAGATGCGCTTGTCGGTGTGGGCGAGGGCGGTTTCGAGCGCGACCACCGACGGCCGGCGGCCGACCACGAATGGCGCCATCATGTGGGGGTAAACCACCATGTCCCGCAGCGGGACGACCGGGAGGTGGACGGTAGCGGGTTGTGATGTCATGTGTGAGCTCTTTGTAAGGCGTGGGTTATTGTCGCCGCGGGGCCGGTCCGCCCGACCGCCGCAGATTGATTCTAGCTGACCTTGCGGACGACGGGCAGCGGTGGCACTCGACGCTCCACGACGTCCCGTGAAATCAAGAGTTCTTTGAGGTCGGGCAGGGAGGGGATCTGATACATGATGTCGAGCATCAATTCTTCGAGGATGATCCTCAAGCCCCGGGCGCCAACCTTGCGGGTGAAGGCTTCTTCAGCCACGGCGTCGAGCGCGTCCGGCGTGAATGACAGATCCACGCCCTCGAAGGAAAGGATGGTTTGATACTGGCGGACGAGGCAGTTCTTGGGCTCGGTGAGGATCCTGACGAGAGCTTCGTGATCGAGCTCGTGGAGGTTGGCAACCACCGGAATCCTGCCGACGAACTCCGGGATCATGCCGTACCGGATCAGGTCCTCCGGATGGACCTGATCGAGAAGATCGCCGGACTTCTGCTCGGTGCCGGCGAGCTCGACACCAAAACCGAGACGCTTCTGGTTGAGCCGTTCCGCGATCACGTCGTCGAGCCCAACATATGCGCCACCGCAGATGAAGAGAATGTTGGTCGTGTCGATCTGCAGAAATTCCTGATGCGGGTGTTTTCGTCCACCCTGCGGCGGCACATTGGCCACCGTTCCCTCGAGGATCTTCAAAAGCGCCTGCTGGACACCCTCGCCGGAAACGTCGCGGGTAATCGACGGGTTTTCGGCCTTGCGCGCGACCTTGTCAATCTCGTCGACGTAGACGATCCCGCGCTCGGTCGCCTCGCGGTCGCCTCCGGCGGCCTGATAGAGGCGGAGGAGAATGTTCTCCACGTCTTCGCCGACGTAGCCGGCCTCGGTGAGCGTGGTGGCGTCGACGATGGTGAACGGCACCTGCAGCTGCCGCGCCAGGGTCTGGGCGAGCAACGTCTTGCCGGTTCCGGTCGGACCGATGAGGAGGATGTTCGATTTCGAAAGCTCGACGTCGTTGCGGCCGCGGCCGCTTTGGTACTCGATGCGGCGGTAATGGTTGTAAACCGCCACCGAGAGTTTCTTCTTGGCCGCCTCCTGGCCGATCACATACTCATCGAGATGGCTCTTGACCTCGTGCGGTTTCGGCAGGATCTTGTCGCGGGTCTTCGCTTCGTGGACCCGGTCTTCGGCGATGATGTCGAGACAGACCTCGACGCACTCGTTGCAGATGTACACGGTCGGTCCGGCAATCAGCTTGCGCACCTCGTGCTGGCTTTTGCCGCAGAAGCTGCAACGCAGCATGTCACCGTCGCGCTGGGACATCAGATCCTCCTCGACATATTGTATAACAAAAGCCTTCTCACAAAAACCTCTCCTCCGGGGCTACTCTCTGGAAACAATGATCTTGTCGATCAGACCATAGGAGAGCGCAGCCTCGGCCTCGAGGATGAAGTCGCGTTCGGTGTCACCGTTCACCTTGTCGACGGGCTGCCCGGTGTGTTGGGCAAGGATCTCGTTGAGCCGACCTCGCAACCGCATGATGTCCTTGGCGTGGATATCGATGTCCGAGGCCTGACCCTGGAGACCCGACATCAGCGGCTGGTGGAGGAGTACCCGGCTGTGGGGGAGGGCGAAGCGTTTGTCCGCGGCGCCGCCGGCCAGGAGGACGGCCCCCATCGACGCCGCCTGACCGAGGGCGATGGTCGACACGTCGGGTTTGACGTACTGCATCGTGTCGTAGATAGCGAGTCCGGCGGTGATCGAACCCCCCGGAGTGTTGATGTAGAGGTAGATGTCCTTTTCCGGCTTTTCCGCCTCCAGAAACAGCATCTGGGCGATGACGAGCGAGGCTACCTGGTCATCGATCGGCGACCCGAGAAAGATCACGTTGTCCTTGAGGAGGCGCGAAAAAATGTCGTACGCACGTTCACCACGACTGGTCTGTTCGACAACCATCGGCACCAACATCAGTCCACCTCCCCGCCGGCGCGGCGGATCATTTCGTCAACCGTCGCTGCGATTCGCGCTCCGTGACGGACCCTCTCCAGTCGGTGATCAGCAGCCATGTTTGCCGTGTGCTCTGCTAGCGGCACGCCGAGCCGGGCCGCCTCCGCCGCGATGTAGGCGTCGACCTCGGCTTGGGGGACCGCGGTGTCCCAGCTCTCGGTCAGCTGTTCGAGGACTATGGTGTCCAACACCTCTTGCCGCGCCGCCGGTTCGGCCTTGGCCGCAATCTCCTGCCAGTTGATCTTCTCCGGATTCACATCGACGCCCTGCATGGCCATGGTGTAGGCATAGCGGTCGAGCTGTTCGCGGAGCGTCGCCTGGACCAACGACGGCGGCAATTCTCCCTGGTCGATGCCCTGCTCGAGGTGGTCGAGAATGAACCGCCGCCACCCGGAGCGCCGGGCGGATCGCTTCTGGTTCTCGAGCACGCCCGAGATCCTCTGCCGAAGGTCGCCGAGGTTTTCCAACCCGAGAGTCACTGCAAGCTCGTCGTCGATCTCTGCCACCACCTTTTTCTTCAGGCCCTTGATGGAGATTTCATAGCGCACGGTTTTGCCGGCCTTGGCCGGATCTTCCAGGTCTTCGGGCAAGGTCTTGGAGGCCTCTCTGTGGTCGCCGACCGCGGCGCCCTGGAGCGCCACGTTGATTTCCGGTGGGACACGGTCCGATCCGAGCACGAAGGAGGCATCCTTTTCAGAGTACGGCTCCTCCTCGCTTTCTTCGATTTTGCCCTCGAGATCGACCTCGATCAGCATGCCGTCGGCGGCGAGTTCTTCCTCGGCCGGTTCCCACACGGACTGCTCCTCTGCCACCTTGACGAGTTCTCCATCGATCTCGGCGTCGCTCACCTCGAGCGATACCGGCGGGAGCTCGAGCGGGCCGATCTCCGGCAGCTCGTACTGCGGGCGAACCTCGAATTCGGCGGTGAAACGAAACCCGCCGTCTTCAGAAAACTCGAGATCTCTGATCTCGGGGTCGGTGAGGGGCTGCATGTCGCTCTCACCATCCAGGATCTCGTGCCACAAAACCCCGGTGAGATGTTCCTGGAGATCCTCCTGAATCGCGCTCGCGTAGCGCGCGCGAACCGCCGCCTCGGGGGCCTTGCCGGGGCGGAACCCCGGAACGCTGGCCGAGCGGCGGATCTTGCGCAGAATGTGCTCTCGTTCCCGGCTGACGGCCTCGGGTTCGAGGTTCGCGGTGATCGCCACCGTGTGATTTGCTGCTCGTGTCACTGAGTAGGGCATGGATGTGTCTCCGGTTGGGTTGAAAAGCTGGTGCGAAAGGGGGGACTCGAACCCCCATGGGGGGACCCCCACGAGATCCTAAGTCTCGCGCGTCTACCAGTTCCGCCACTTTCGCGGTGGGGTGTTGGTGAGCCGTGGAGGAATCGAACCTCCAACCTAGTGATTAAGAGTCACTTGCTCTGCCAATTGAGCTAACGGCCCACAACCAACGGTCACTATACGAAAAAAGGTCCTGATGAGCAAGCACTTTTCGCCCCGGCCCCCGATTCAGTGGGGCGCCAGAACCCGGGAGAGAATGCGAGTTCCATCATCGCTGGCAATGACTTCGGGAGGCGGGAATTCCGACTTCCGAACTCGCTACCGATGCACGATGTATTTCATCTCTGATTGCCCGAGCTCGGACTCGCCAATGATGACGACGGCCGAGGTGCCGCCGGCAAACGCGGGGAGTTTGACTTCCGCCGAAAACCGACCTTCGGTGTCCGTCTCGCCTTCGGCCAGCACGAGGCGCCGCGGTTCCGCGGTCGATTTGAAGAGCACCGACACACTCACACCGGGCACCGGATCATGCGCGATCGAGTCTTCTCCGGTCACGGTCACCATCGCCGGGCGGTCACAGAAGAACTGATGCTCAGCGCCGGCTCGCAAGATGAGATGGGCGCGCTCGCGTTGCGCCTCGAGGTAGTCGAGAATGACCTGATCGAGGGAGGATTCGTTGCCTCCGGGTACCGCCCGCCTCGCCTCCTTGCTGGTAATGGTCGTGTCGTCCGCGCTGGCGACTGCAATTGTCCCGGTCAGACGATCGACGCCGCCCGCCTGTACGGCCTGAACGATCGTGCGGTGCTGTCGTTCCATGAGGGTCGCGACCGCACCCTTGTCGACCTCCTCGGCGATCAGGTCGTGGTAGGGCGTCCGTCGCATATAGAGAATCTCTCCGGCGGTGTAAACCAGAGATTCAACGAGGGGGTTGGATTGCCCCTTGTCCTCTGTCTGGACGTGGTAGACCGTGCCGGAGTACTCGATGTCTGTGTTGTAACCAGTCAGAACCACAGCGAACCGACTCCCCCCAGTCGTCAAGGCTATCTCGGAGTCGGCCGTGGGTCAATCGCAAAGCCCGGTCATCACGGAACTTTGACACCTGTACAATTCCTGCATGTCGCGCCTCAAGCTTCTGTTTGTCTGCATCGGCAACAGCTGCCGGTCCCCGATGGCCGAAGCGATGGCTCGCAGTCTCGGCGGCGACCGGGTGGAGGCCAGATCGGCGGGGCTTGCCCCTGCCGGTTTCATTGCCGGCCCGACCATGTCGACCCTGCAGCGTCTCGGATACCCCGCGGACGGGCTCTTTTCCAAGGGTCTGGACGCACTCGACACCACCGACGTCGATGTGGTCGTGTTGCTGATCGGCGGTGAGATCCATCACCCCGTTCCATGTGGGCCTCATGCCCGCCAAATACACTGGCCGCTACCGGATCCCTTCGGCGAGGACGAGTCCTTGTACCTCCAGGTCGCCCGAGACATCGAGGCTCGTGTGCGCAGCCTCCTGGCGGAGGAATTGGCCGGGGAACTTCTCCCGGATTGACGAGTCACACTGGAAGGAGGCGATATGGCACACTGGAGCCGTGGACTTCGACCAGGTTTACGAGCGGTTTCGCCGCCCGGTGTGGCGACTCGCGAGACGGTTCACCGAAAGCGAGGATGAGGCGCTCGACACGACCCAGGACGTGTTCCTCCGGGTGTGGCGCGGCCTCCCCGGCTTTCGCGGCGAGGCCCGGCTCAGCACCTGGGTGTTTCAGATCGCCTGGAATCATCTCCGGGCGCACCGCCGTAAGATGGGGCGCCAACCGCTCATGGTCAGGGAGGGAGTGAACGACAGCCGGGAGCTGGTGGACGTGACGCCCGACCCGCAACCCGACCCCGAGCGCAGGGCGGCCGCCGCCGAGATGCTCGACCTCGTCGAGGCAGCGCTGCGGGAGCTCCCGGAGCACTACCAGATCGTTGTGTGGTTGCGGGATGGAGAAGATCTGAGCTACGAAGAGATCGCGCGGGTGTTGGACGTGCCCATCGGCACGGTGCGATCGCGCATCGCGCGCGCACGCGCCTTGCTGCGGGACGCGGTGGGGTGGTAATGGAAGATTCGGTTACCGAACGCCTCAGCCGTTTCATCGACGGCGACCTCGACCCGGTGGAGACCGAGGAAATCGAAACGGCCGTCACGTCGGACGGCAAATTGCGGCGCGAACTCGAGAACCTGGTCCGCGTCCGCTCCTCGCTGCGTGCGTTGGCGGATCGTGATCGCCCGCCGAAGAAGCTCGACATCCTGGTCGGCCCCTTGCTCACCGGCCGACCGGACACCACCCTCAATCGCCCGTGGGTGCGCCGGCTCGCCGCTGCGGCGGTCCTTGTCCTCGGCGTCACGGTTGTTCTCGAGGTCCAGCGTCGGCAGGACGGGCCGACGAGAACCAACTGGCAGGAACGCGCCCTGAAGGATGGTGCCGCCGAGCCGACCGAACGGTTCACCCTCGCGCCGTTGCCGACGGCGTCCGCCTCGGCCGATGAGCGTCCGGTGGGCGCCGCGGACCGGTTGATGTCTTCGCCCGACCCGGAGATCGAACCGGTGCTCGAACCGGCACCGGCTCTCGAGGTGTTGGGCCCCCTCGACGACAGCCCCGCGATCGGGAAGAAGTCCGGCTATCGTGAGGGCCCGGGTCCGGGCGCGTCGATCAACCCCAGCAGACGCGAAGCCGAAGGCAAGGGGAACGAGGAATACCGGGGCGTCGACGAATCCTCGGCGGCAGCCCCCGACAAAGGCGCGGTCGTTCCGAAGCTCCTGCAAACCGGGACAGCAACCGGTCGCGCCCGTTCGTCGTCATCCGATGCTGCGGTCGCACACGCCCAGTTGTTCGTGTTCATGGCGGCGGAAACGGCATGGCGAAGCTTCGAACCCGAAGGGCCGTGCGAGGCGGGGCGGTACGCCCTGCGGATCAGGGTCGAGAACGGGGTGATCCGCGCTGTCTGGCCGGTCGTGAATCCCCCCGCGCCGGCTCGCCAGGTCCGGGCAAGTCAACTGGTGTTGGGTCTCGAGGTCGAAAACGTCGCCGATGGCGAGTACTCGGCGGAAGTCGTCGTCGAATCGCGAAGACCACCGGATCGTTGACCGGCAATTCCCGCCACCGCGGATCGCGGTGGCGGGAATTGCGGTTAGAAGCTTCCGAGCGCCTCCCGCTCATCGTCGAACACATCGAACACGGTGATCAACTGGGTCACCTGGAGAATGTCGTTGATCTTGGGAGAGAGGTGCATGAGCTTGAGGTGCCCGCCGCGTTTTGTGACCGTGGTGTAGCACGCCACCATCTCACCGATTCCCGAGGAGTCGATGGCCTTGACGTCACCGAGGTCGAAGAGGATCTCTTTTTTGCCGTCCTCAATGGCCTGGTTGACGAGCTCGCGAATCTTCACGTCGCCGGTTCCGATGGTGATCTTGCCGCCGAGTTCGATGATGCGGATGTTTCCGAGATCACGGATGTTGCACTTCATGCGCTTCTCCTTTTTTGCCGGGCCGATGGGGACCTCGATTACGACTCCAGGAGTCAGTCGTGGTCGACATCAGTGGTATCCAGTTTTCGTTCCATAAGAACGGCGGTTCCGCCGTTCGGGGTGGTGCTGAATTCGACGCGGTTCATGAACTGCCGCATGTAGAAAATACCGCGGCCGCTCGGGCGCAACAAATTCTGAGGGTCGGTCGGGTCGGGAACCTCCGCCGGGTCAAAACCGTGACCTTCGTCTTCGACAGAGATCGTGACCGTGGAGTCGTGAACAATGTACTCGAGGCGAACCAGCCGTTTCGGATCCTGGCGATTGCCGTGACGCACCGCGTTGGCAACCGCTTCGCGGAGGGCGGTCACCAGCCAGTAATCCTCTTCGGTCGGCCAACCGGCGCGACGGCAGAGATCCAGCAGGGCGCGCTCGGCAACCTCGATGTTTTCGAACCTGCTCGCTAAAGCCAGGTTGGCCCTGAGGGTTTTGTCGGTGGTCATCTGGGCGGTGAGTATAGCAATGTCGGTGGGTGCGGCAGCGGTCAATCGTAATCGGGGGCGTCGTCGTCGCCCCCGGGTTCGCCGGGGTCCACCATCTGCAACACCCATTGATGGAAATTGGCTTCCGCAGCGGAGACCGGGAGGGCGAGAATCTCAGGCAACTCGTACGAGTGGAACTCGCGGATGGCCGCCGAGACTGCGTCGAAGAGTTTCTCGGGGGTCTTGATCAACAGCAGGTACTCGGTGTCCTCGCACACCTTGCCTTTCCAACGGTAGATCGATCGCAGACAGGGCACGATGTTGATGCAGGTCGCCAGGCGCCGGGCAATCAGTTCCTCGGAAATCTCGACTGCCTGCTGCTCGGTGCCGACCGAGGTCATGACGAGCGTGATCTTCTCGAGATCGGTCATGGCCGAAAGCTAGCCGAGATCCGCAGGTGAGTCAAGACGCCGGCCTCAGTATCGCCGCAGGAGGCCGACCACCAGACCCTGGATTTCAACCTCTCCAGCCGGCGCGAGGATGACCGGGACCGCCGGGTTGGACGGCTGCAACCGCACCGTGGAAGCGTTGTCGCGAAAGATGCGTTTGAGGGTCACCTCTCCCGACACCAATGCCACAACCATCTGGCCGTCCGCGGCGGTGCGGGTCCGCTGCACCACCACCAGATCACCGTCGTGGACCCCTTCCTCGATCATCGACTCGCCTCGCACCACCAGCACATAATGGTCCCCCGACCGCAGGAAATCAGCCGGTACCGACACCCGCTCGTCATCGGGCAGCGATTCGATCGGCGACCCGGCCGCGACCACGCCGTACAGCGGCAGATCGACCGCCGACGGACCACTCTCGGACGATGCCAAGACGAGGCCGCGCTTCTGGTGCTTTCGGCGTTCGAGAAAGCCTTTCCGCTCCAGGTGGGCCACGTGCTTCTGTGCGCTTGCCGTGCTTCTGAAGCCGAAGGCGTCCGCGATCTCCTGCAGTGTCGGTGCCACTCCGTCGTGGCCGATCCGATTTTCGATGAACTGAAGGACGTCGCGTTGACGTTCGGTGAGATAGGTCATCGGTGCACTCCCCACTTTCGAAGATAGGTGAAAATGAGGTGTAAGTCAACGCAATTTCACCCAGGGGACGCTGTTTTTGCAGCGTCCCCTGGGTGAAATTGCAAATGGTCGGGGCGAGTGGACTTGAACCACCGGCCTCACGGTCCCGAACCGTGCGCTCTACCAGACTGAGCTACGCCCCGCGGGAACGGGATTTTAGCGGATGCTTCGCCGGATGGCAATAACAACCCCCCAGGTTGGCCGAACTTCGTTGAACCGCCCTCCCCCGGATCGCGATTTGACACCCGACCGGTTGCCTCGCTAGCCTCAGGCCTCGGGGCATCACTCACGGGCCGGCTCCCGCGGGGTTGCAGCGGGATTGATGGAGGGGAACTGGATGGCGAAAGAACGCGCGCAGTGGACCGGCCGTCTGGGGTTTGTTCTGGCGGCATCCGGGAGCGCCATCGGCCTCGGAAACCTGTGGAAGTTTCCGTATATCACCTACGAAAACAACGGCGGTGCATTCGTCCTGGTGTATCTGGCTGCGATCGTCGTAGTCGGCGTGCCGATCATGGTGGCGGAGATCCTGCTCGGCCGGCGGAGCCAGAAGAGCCCGGTTGGTGCGTTCCGGATTCTGGCACACGGCAAGCCGGGAGGGAAATGGTGGCAGGTCGTCGGTTTTCTGGGCGTGATGACAGGTTTCGTCATCCTTTCCTATTACAGCGTCGTCGCCGGTTGGACCATCCGATACATCGTGATGGCGGTGTCGGGCAAGCTTGGCGCCCTTGCGCATCACCCCGCGGCCCTGCAGTCGTTCTTCGGCGAGTTTCTGGGCAGTCCGTCGCAGCAGATCCTCTATCACTGTCTCTTCATGGGTGCGACCATCGGGATCGTCTATTTCGGCGTTGGCAGGGGCATCGAGAGGGCCGCCCGACTCCTCATGCCGGTGCTGGTGTCGATTCTCGTGATGCTCGTAATCTACTCGTTCTGGACACCCGGGTTCGGCGAGGCGATGCGTTTTCTCTTCCGTCCGAACTTCAGGGAGCTGACGGCCG
This sequence comes from Candidatus Sulfomarinibacteraceae bacterium, assembly GCA_963741385.1. Classification (GTDB taxonomy): domain Bacteria; phylum Acidobacteriota; class Thermoanaerobaculia; order Thermoanaerobaculales; family Sulfomarinibacteraceae; genus Sulfomarinibacter. The sequence goes on along the minus strand of CAVUHO010000010.1, from coordinate 873,269 downwards.
GCGGCGTGCTCGAGGCCCTCGGCCACAGCTTTTTCACCCTCAGCCTGGGGATGGGCGCCATGCTCACCTACGGCAGCTACATGCGGAAGAACGACTCGATTCCGCGCGCCGCCCTGACGATCTGTGCGATGGACACGCTGATCGCCATCATGGCGTGCATCGTGATGTTTTCGATCATTTTCAGCTTCGACTTCGAGGTGACAAAGAGTTCGACCATTCTGTTCACGACCCTCCCGGTGGTGTTCTTCCAGTTGCCCGGCGGGGCGGCGGTCAGCACACTCTTTTACGTGTTGGTGGCCTTCGCCGCACTGACCAGCACCATCAGCCTGCTCGAGGTGGTCGCGAGTTACGCGATCGACGAGCTCGGTTGGCGCCGTCAACGAGCGACGTTGACGATGGGTGCAGCCATTCTCGTTTTCGGTGTGCTCAGCGCGGTCAGTCTCGGGGGCAATGCCACGCTGTCCAACATCAACTTCATCGGCCGATCGTCAACCGCCGGCGTCTTCGGGACTCTCGACTATCTTGCCAGCAACTGGTTTCTGCCGGTCGGAGGTCTCCTGATCGCGCTCTTCACCGGTTGGGCCCTCGGCCGTGACGCGGCCAGGGAGGAACTCGAGGAGGGCACCGGCCCGCTGGGTTGGTCGTTCGCGTTGTGGCGCTTTCTCATCCGGGTCGCCGCGCCGCTCGCAGTCGGCGCCATCATCGTCAGCGTGATCCTCGGCGCCGAATACCAGTAGAGATCAGGAACCGCCGCCGGACGCGATGAGCTTTCGCACCTCGGCAAGGCGGACGGCGGCGTCAAGCTCGTCGAATTCCTCGGCGGTTGCAGTCTTGAGCTTTTCGGTCGCCTCGGCGTGTGCCTGCACCGCGGCCTCGAGGTCGACCTCGTCGGCGGTTTCGGCGACCATCGCGAGCACTGTCACCGCGTCGGGCCGGACCTCTGCGAACCCGCCCTGAACCACCAGCCGGCCGTGCTCGGAACCCGCGGTCCATTTCAGCTCGCCGGTTCCCAGGGAGGTCAGCAGTGGGGTGTGGCCCGGCAGGACACCGAGCTCACCGAGCGCCCCAGGAATCCGGACCTCGCTGGTGCGTGCTTCGAGCACTCGACGCGATGGTGTGACCACCTCAAGGCGCAGCGTATCAGTCATCAGGACTCCGCCGCCATTTTCTCGGCTTTCTCGACTGCTTCTTCGATACCACCGACGTAGAGAAACGCCTGCTCCGGAAGGTGATCGTACTCGCCTGCGCAGAGTGCCTTGAAACCGGCGATCGTGTCTTCGACTTTGACGTAACGGCCCTTCATGCCCGTGAACTGTTCTGCCACGAAGAACGGCTGTGAAAGGAACCGCTGGATCTTGCGTGCGCGGGCCACGCTCAGCCTATCCTCTTCTGAGAGTTCGTCGATTCCCAAAATAGCGATGATGTCCTGGAGGTCTTTGAGACGCTGGAGAATCCGCTGGACCTCGCGGGCCACCATGTAGTGTTCCTCACCGACGATCTCCGGGTCGAGAATGCGCGAGGTCGAGGCGAGGGGGTCGACCGCGGGATAGATACCGAGTTCGGCGATCTGCCGCGACAACACCGAGGTGGCGTCGAGGTGCGCGAAGGCCGCAGCCGGAGCCGGGTCGGAGAGGTCATCGGCGGGGACGTAGATCGCCTGCACCGAGGTCACCGACCCCTTCTTGGTGGAGGTGATGCGCTCCTGGAGTTCACCCATCTCGGTCGCGAGGTTGGGTTGATAGCCGACCGCGGAGGGCATCCGACCCAGCAGCGCCGAAACCTCGGAGCCGGCCTGGGTGAAACGGAAGATGTTGTCGATAAAGAGCAACACGTCCTGACCTTCGGAGTCGCGGAAGTGTTCAGCTACCGTGAGCCCGGTGAGGCCGACCCGGAGACGTGCGCCCGGGGGCTCGGTCATCTGGCCGTAGATGAGGGCGGCCTTCGAGTTCTCCCAGTTGTCGGGGTCGATGACTCCGGCTTCGGTCATCTCGACCCACAGGTCGTTGCCTTCGCGGGTCCGTTCGCCGACTCCGGCAAAAACCGAGTAACCGCCGTGCTGGAGAGCAACGTTGTTGATCAACTCCATGATGATGACGGTCTTGCCGACACCCGCGCCGCCGAACAAGCCGGTCTTGCCGCCCTTGGTGTAGGGCTCGAGGAGATCCACCACCTTGATGCCGGTTTCGAACATCTCGCTTTCGGTGGATTGTTCAGAAAGCGGCGGCGCCGTACGGTGGATCGGCATTCTCTTGTCGGTCTCCACGGGCCCCTTGCCGTCCACCGGCTCGCCGAGCACGCCGAGGACCCGGCCAAGGGTCTGCTTGCCGACCGGCACGGTGATCGGGCCACCGAGGTCGGTGGCCGTCATCCCCCGGACCATCCCCTCGGTGGGCTGCATGGCGATGCACCGGGCACGGTTTTCGCCGAGGTGCTGTGCGACCTCGCAGGTGACGTCGATGGGCATGATACCCAGGTCGCCGTGATCGACGATCTTGACGGCGTTCAAAATCGCGGGGAGGTGTTTTTCGGGAAACTCCACGTCCACCACCGGGCCGATGATCGATACCACGTGTCCGTTGACTTGCTGGCTCATGAATTCACGACTCCCTATCCCTCGAGCGCCTGGGCGCCGGAGACGATCTCAATCAGTTCCTTGGTGATCGCTGCCTGGCGGGTGCGGTTGTACAGCATCGTCAAAGCATCGATCATGTCATCCGCGTTGCGGGTCGCAATATCCATCGAGGTCATGCGTGCCGCCTGTTCAGCTGCCGCTGAGTCATAGAGCGCCTTCTGGACCTGGGTCTCGACGTGCCGCGGCAACAGCTCAGCGAGGAGCGTGCGCGCGTCGGGCTCGTAGAGATAGTCGACCTGAGAGTCGTCCTCTTCGCTTTCCACCTTGGGCGGTTCGATCGGCAGCAGCCGTTCGATCTTGACATCCTGGCGGATCATGTTGACGAAGCTGTTGTAAGCCAGCCACACCTCATCCACGGCCCCCGAGGTGAAGGCCTCCATAAACTGTCGCCCGAGACGCGGTCCGTCGTCCGGCGAAGGACTCGTCATCACAGTGCGCTCGTCGATCACCAGCTTCCATTTCCGCGACCGGAAAAAGTCCGACGCCTTCCGACCAACCACCGCGAGTTCGGTATTTGCCGGCCACTGACCGCTGATGAGTTTCTTCTCCAGGGTCCGCACCAGATTGGAGTTGAATGAACCGCACAGCCCTTTGTCCGAGGAGATGATGACGACCCACGACTTGTCGCCCTCATGCTCTTCCAATAGAGGATGGCTGAACTCGGTTCGCGCGGCCACGTTGGCGAGGACGCGCGCCAGGGTGTTGGCCCACGGGCGCGCGTGCGTGATCGCCTCCTGCGCCCTGCGCAGCTTGGCCGCGGCCACCATCTTCATGGCCTTCGTGATCTGCTGCGTGCCCTTGACGGACTGGATCCGCCGGACGAGCTCCTTGGTATTAGGCAAGGGCGGCCTCCGGGTGTTCCTTGAGGAAGAGATCCACCGCCGCCGTGATCAGCGCCGACAACTCCTCCCCGGTTTTTTCATCGAGGACTCCGGTGCTGGTGATTCGCTCTAATGTCTCGGCGCCGTTGTCCAACGCGTAACGACGGAGGAAGGGTTGGATGGCTCCGACGGCCGAGACCTTGAGGTTGTCGAAGAGCCCTTTGGTACCACCGTAGATGGAAACGATCTGCTGAACCACCGGGACCGGTCGGTATTGTCCTTGTTTGAGGAGCTCCATCAAGCGCTCGCCGCGGGCCAGTTGCCGCTGAGTGGCCCTGTCGAGATCGGAACCGAACTGGGCGAATGCGGCGAGTTCACGATATTGGGCGAGGTTGAGTCGGAGGGAGCCGGCAATCGATTTCATGGCCTTGATCTGGGCGTTGCCGCCGACCCGGCTGACCGACAGACCAACGTTCACCGCCGGCCGCTGACCAGCGAAGAAGAGATCGGACTCGAGGAAGATCTGGCCGTCGGTGATCGAGATGACGTTGGTGGGAATGTAGGCCGAGAGGTCGCCCATCTGGGTTTCGATCACCGGCAATGCGGTCAGGCTGCCGCCCCCGAGTTCGTCATTGAGCTTGGCGGCGCGCTCGAGGAGCCGCGAGTGAAGATAGAAGACGTCGCCGGGGTACGCTTCACGACCGGGTGGGCGCCGCAGCAGGAGTGAAATTTCGCGATAGGCCTGGGCATGCTTGGTGAGGTCGTCATAAAAACAGATGGCGTGGCCGCCGTTGTACATGAAGTATTCGCCGAGCGCCGCGCCGGCATAGGGCGCCAGATATTGCATCGGTGCCGGCTCGGACGCGGTCGCCGACACGATGATCGTGTGTTCCATGGCGCCGTGTTTATCGAGCGTCGCTATCACCTGGGCGACGGTTGAATTCTTCTGGCCGATGGCTACGTAGATGCAGATGTTGCCGGTGCCCTTCTGATTGATGATCGAATCGAGGATCACGGCCGTCTTTCCGGTCTGACGATCGCCGATGATGAGCTCGCGCTGACCGCGGCCGATGGGAATCATGGCATCAATCGCCATGATGCCCGTCTGCATGGGCTCCCTCACCCCCTGGCGGGCAACCACGCCGGGCGCCGTGCGCTCGAGCGGGTAGTTCTCCACCGAGTCCACGGGGCCCTTGCCATCGAGCGGCCGGCCAAGGGGATCCACAACCCGTCCGACCAGTCCCGGACCGACCGGAATGTTGAGAATGCGCTTTGTGCGCTTGGCCTCGTCGCCCTCCTGGACCAGGTGGACCTCGCCCATGAGCACGCAACCGACGTTGTCATCCTCGAGGTTCATCGCGAGGCCGAAAACGTCGTGCGGCAGCTCGATGAGCTCTCCCGCCATCGCGCCGTCGAGGCCATAGATGCGGGCGATGCCATCACCGACCGAGATCACGGTCCCGACCTCGGACATGTCGATGGAGGTTTCGAATCCTTCGATTTGGCGGCGGATGATGTCCGCTATCTCGGCGGCTTTGATCTGCATGTGTTACCCCTGTTCGACCTGGATCTCTTTACTCAGACGTTTGAGTTCACCGGCGAGCGAGCCGTCAAAGACCCGCGACCCAACCTGCAACCGGAAACCCCCGAGGAGCTCCGGTCGTTCTGAAAATTTGGCGACCACCTCGGCGCCCTCGATCGCGGAGACGACATCCACCAGCAGCCCGCGCTCGGATTCGTCGAGACCGGCGGCGGTTTCGATCAGGGCGCGGGTGCGACCGAGGCTCTTGTCGACCAGCTCCCTGAAGACCGCTGCGATATCCGGCAGGTGCTGCATCCGGTAGTGCTGTTGTACCACTTGGAGAAAGCGGCGGGTCGGCTGTCCCATGTCGAGGGCGTCGAGCACGGCATCGAGGATCTGGGTCTTTTTTTCTGAAGCGACGGTCGGCGCCACCAGCACCCGCTCAAACTCCGGCACCGCCACCAGAGCCGCTGCAACAGCCTCGAGTTCCTCGGCCACCTGTTCCAGCCGTTGCGGGCCGTCCTTTGCGACGACCATGACCAGGGCCTTGGCATACGGGAGGGCTCGGAAACGGCCCATTTCTAGTCCTCACCTTCGAGATGCCGCATGGCATCGAGGCTCCTGTCGAAGACCCGGTGACGGTCGGCATCGGTCATATCCCGGCTCAGAAGATCGCGAGCCAGTTGCGCGGTGAGGTCGGCGGTGTCCTGGGCAAGACGGGCCCTGGTCTCCGCCTCGCGTCGGCTGATCTCGTCGTCCACCCGCTTGAGAAAGCGCGCCTCGTCGAGGGTTGTCTGTTGCGCGATCCGCTCGGCCTCGGCGGCACCATCGGTTTCGGCCCTTGTGTTGATCTCGGCGATCTCATCTTCGATGTCCGCGAGCCGCTTCTTCATGTCGGCCTGGAGCCGGTCGGCCTCTTCGAGTTGGGTGCGCGCATTGGCAAGCTCTTCGGCGATACCCGCACGGCGGGCATCCAGAAACGCCCCCATGGGACGTCCGACGTAACGCTGCAGGATGTAGAGAAAGAGCGTCAGGTTCACCGGCAGCCAGATGTAATCCGGGATCCCGAGGTGCGAGGCGCCGTTGTTGACCAGAAGGGCAAAAATCAGCGCACAGATAAAGACCAGCGCCCAACCCACCACCACCCTCATGAGCTCATCTCCCTCCCGATCAACCGTCCGGCCAGCAACCGGGCAAGTTCCTCGGCTCGGTGGCGGAGGTCTCCCCGGGCCGCTTCAGCGTCCTTGTCGAGGCCATCGACGACGCTGGTGAGTCTTTCGTCGGCGCGGGCGCGAGCCGTTTCCATCGCCATTTGGCGGGCATCCATGGCGCGCTGGCGGGCATCGGCGCGGCTCTTCGACGCATCTCGCGCAGCGTTGAGAACCTGGTCTTCGATGCGTGCCACGGCGGCGAGGTATTCCTCGTTCCGCGCCGACCATTCCTGCTTCGCACCGTCAATCCGTCGGCGGCGGTCATCGAGGACGGCGGACACCGGGCGGATGAGGAAACGCTGGACGAGCCACAACGTCATCCAGAAGCACACCATGATGAGAACCAGCGATGCATTCGGTGGGGACATCGGGCGCTCCCGGCTCGCTCCGCTCCCGCGTTCAACCGGTGTTCAACACGAGGCGGCTCAAGCTAACAGATACTCCAAGCACGGTCAAGACGCAACGTCTGCCTTTGTTGTGGTTTTTTTCACACCCTTGGCATCCATCGTGACGGCGCCCTCGAGGAAGGCCCCATCCTCCATCACCAGGGCTGGTGTCTGAATATCCGCCCACACCTTGGCGGTGGCGTGGAGCATCACCTGCTCGGTGGAATGAATGGTGCCCCGGACCTCGCCGCCGATGACGCAGCGGGCGACCTCGATCTCTCCTTCGACCACCCCGCCCTCGCCGATCACAAGCTCGGCCTGTGAGAGCACCTTGCCCTCGATCCGCCCGTCGACGCGGAAATAGGTCTTGAATTCGAGTTCACCGCGAATGGTGCACCCGGAATCCACAAAGCCGTTCAGCGAGTCACCTCCACGAGCCATTACCCACCCCCCATCAAGAGATCGAATACACGCATCAGTTCATTCTGGTCGCCACACGAAATGGTGATGACTCCGCCGCGCCGGCGAGTGCGAATTTCGACCGGCGCGCCGATGTGAAGGGCCAGCTTTTCCTCGGCGGCCACAAGGTTGGGGTCTCGCGGCGGCCGCGCCGGCGATTTTCTGGACACGGCGTCATCCGCGACCGTTTCTCTCTGCTCTGCTGCGGCCCGTTCCAGATCACGGACGCTCAAACCGGTCTCGATGGCCCGTTGAGCCCAGCGCAGGCGGGTTGCGTCGTCGGCAAAAGCGAGCAGCGCCCGTGCGTGACCTGCCGACAGCTCCCCCTGCTCCACCTGGGTCTGGATCTCCAGCGGGAGCTTGAGCAGGCGCAAGGCGTTGGCCACCGTGCTGCGATCCATGGCGACCCGCTCGGCGATCTCGGCCTGGGTGAGACCAAGGCTCGATCGCAGTTGATCGAACGCCCGCGCCTCTTCAAGCGGGGTCAGATCGCGCCGCTGCAGGTTTTCAACCAGAGCCAGTTCGAGCTGGGCGGCATCTTCGAGCCGTTCCCGGATCACGGCCGGCACCACCCGCAGGCCCGCCCGCCGGGCCGCCCGCCAGCGCCGCTCTCCGGTGATGATCACGTATCGATCCTGGCCATCCTCGCTCACCAGGAGGGGTTGGAGAACGCCATGGCGGCGTATCGACGCCGTCAACTCTTCGATCGCCTCCTGATCGAAGTGGTGCCGCGGTTGGTGCGGGTTCGGCCGCAGCCGCTCGACCGGGATCTCGGCCATCCCCGAACGCGCGTGGGGCGTGTCGGGTATCAACGCCTTCAAGCCGCGGCCCAGCACCTGCTTAGCGGTCACGCGAAACCTCCAGGCGTTCCAGATATTCACGGCCGAGTTCGAGGTAGGCCTGCGAGCCTCTGCTCCGCAGGTCGTAAGCGTGGATCGGGCGGCCAAACGAGGGCGCCTCCGCGAGGCGAATGTTGCGCGGTACCACCGTTTGAAAAACCAGATCCCCGAACACCGCCCGCACCTCGTCCGCCACCTGCTGCGCGAGATTCGTCCGTTCGTCATACATGGTGAGGAGAATGCCGTCGATCACCAACCCCGGGTTGAGGAACCGTCGCACCTCATCGATCGTGGTCATCAGGTTCGATACGCCCTCCATCGCAAAGTACTCGGCCTGGATCGGTACCAGGAGCCCGGTGGCGGCGGCGAGGGCGTTGAGGGTCAACAGCCCAAGTGACGGCGGGCAGTCAACGAAGGCAAATTCGTAACCGGCGGTGTGCACTGGTGCGAGGGCGTCGCGCAGGCGAAACTCCCGCCCCACCATCCCGACCAGTTCCACCTCGGCGCCCGCCAGGTCGGGGGTCGCGGGAAGCAGGGTGAGGTGCGGAAATTCGGTGTGGTGAGCGACTTCGCCGACCGTCTTGCCGCCCAGCAGCAAATCGTATGAGGTGGCCGCACCGGCCCCTCCCCGCCATCCGAGACCCGAGCTGCAGTTGGACTGCGGATCAAGATCGACCACCAGGGTCTTATGTTCGTACGCAGCCAGGGCCGCCCCGAGATTGATCGCGGTCGTGGTCTTGCCGACCCCGCCCTTCTGATTCGCCACCGCGATGATCCGCGTCTCAGCCATGCCGCACCGCCGGAGGGCGCCAGATGCACCACCCCCGTCGCGGCGCCCGCTCCGGGCCCCGTGGTCGGGCGCGGCCGGGGGCCCGCGTCACTGAGGGTTTCACGTGAAACATGGTTGCAGCCGACAGAGCCGGCCGCGATCGAGGCCGGGCATCGCCGAGCTTAACACACGCCACCCCGGGTGCCCCGATAGACGGTTTTCGCCCTCCACCGTGGTCCACAACACCACCTCGCCTTCCGCCTGAAGCCTTTCGTGGGCCCATTCCAGAAGCGCGCCATCGCCCCCCACCGCCCGGGCCGTGATCCGGTCCCAGCGGCGCCCAGGGCCAATCGTCTCGTACCGACCACATTCAGCCTCCGCCTCGAGACCGAGTTCGCGAATCACGAGCTTCAAAAAGGCCCACCGCTTCTGTCTCGGCTCGAGCAGGGTTCCCCGCCAGCCGGGGCTCACCACGAGCAGCGGCACCCCCGGCAGCCCGGCTCCGCTTCCGACATCGAGCACGGTCCCCGAACCCGGCAACAGTGGCGCCGCGGCCAGGGCGTCTGCGATGTGCCGCTCGACCAACTCTCCCCGGCTCGCAAAGCGCACCAGGTTGTGGCGGGCGGACCACCGCTCCAGAAGCTCGGCATACACCACCAGCTTTTCGAGTGCAGCGCCGGAAGCGTGCGGCGCCAACAGGTCGGCGTAGGTTGCGACCGCGCTCATGGTTCCCGTCCCGATGTGGCCAACCAGCCGGCGAGGATGGCGATCGCGGCCGGGGTCATTCCCGGGAGCCGTTCGGCGTCGGCCAGGGTCGGCGGCCGCGCGGCGGCCAGCGCCTCCGCCACCTCCCTCGACAACCCCGGCATCCCGCCCGGGTCGAGGTGCGCTGGAATCGGGATGTGCCGCAATCGTCGCACCCGATCGCGCTCGCGCTCGTGCCGCGCCAGATAACCATCGTACCGCAGCAGACCGACGACCACCCGGCAGTCCTCCGGGCTCAGACCGTCGAACTGGGGCAGTCGCGCCACCACGTGATCGGCAGCCACGTCCTGGCGTTTGAGTATCTGCGCCCAGGTGGTCGGGGCGACCAGGTCAACATCGGCCAACTCGCGGACCAGGGCGCGAGTCTCGGTGTCGGGGTTGAGCCGCGCCTGTCCAAGCGCCACTCCCGCCTCGCGACGGCGCGTCCATCGTTCGCGTTCCACGTGAAACATCCGTTCGGGGACCAACCCGAGGCGCCACCCGTCCTCCATCAGCCGCTCGCGGGCCGAGTCCACTCCCAACACCAACCGGTGCTCGGCGCGCGACGTGAACATTCGGTAGGGCTCGCGGTGGTCGCGGCCACAGACGTCGTCGACCAGGACCCCGAGATAGGCATTCTCACGCCGCGGCACGAAGGCCGGTTCGCCGCGATGAGCAAGGACGGCGTTGATTCCGGCAAGCAGCCCCATGGCCGCCGCCTCTTCGTAACCCGAGGTCCCCAGCAGCTGACCGGCGAGGTACAAACCCGGGACGCTCCGGCTCTCGAGCGTCGTCGCAACCTGCTGTGGCGCCACCACGTCGTACTCCACGGCATAGCCGTGGCGCAGCAACACCGCGCGCTCGAGACCGGGCACGGCGTGCACGACCTGCTCCTGAACGTCGGCGGGGAGGCTGGTGGAGAGACCGTTGACATAGATGCTCTCGCCTTCGAGCTCCTCGGGTTCAAGAAAGACGGTGTGGGTCTCGTGGTGCGGAAACCGCACGACCTTGTCTTCGATCGACGGACAGTACCTCGGGCCAACACCCTCGATGGCGCCGGCATAAAGCGGCGACCGGTGGAGGTTGGCGCGGATGATCTCCTGCACCGCGGGGGTCGTCCGCGTCACCCAGCACAAACAGCGGTTGCGGACTCTTCGGGTGCGCCACGAAAACGGCCGCGGGTGGTCGTCCCCGGGCTGTGCCTCGAGCCGCCCCAGATCGAGCGACGATCTCGCCAGCCGCGGCGGAGTCCCGGTCTTGAAACGACGCAGTTCGAGCCCGAGCGCCGCCAGGTCCCGCCCCAGACCCCTGCTCGGCCGCTCACCGAACCGGCCGCCCGGCCGGCGGTTCTCGCCGGTATGGAGCACCCCGCCGAGAAAGGTCCCGGTCGTCAGGATCACCGCGGAGGCTGCGAGTGAACGGCCGTCGGACAGGCGAACGCCGCACACCCGCCGGTCATCGACCAGGACCCCCTCCACCTCTCCTTCAATCACGCAGACTCCCCGGAGGCCCTCGACCGCCCGCCGCATGTGGCGGGCATACATGGTCTTGTCACACTGCGCCCGCGGACCCCACACCGCCGGCCCCCGCGAACGGTTGAGAATCTTGAACTGAATCCCCGCCCGGTCAGCGGCCCAGCCCTGCAGCCCGCCGAGGGCATCGATTTCGGCCACCAGGTGCCCCTTGCCGATCCCGCCGATGGCCGGGTTGCACGGCATCTGCGCCATGGTCGACCGGTGAAGCGTCACCACCGCGACGGTGGCGCCCATTCTGGCGGCGGCCGCGGCCGCCTCGCATCCCGCGTGCCCCCCGCCCACAACCACCATATCGAACGCCGCCACCGTCACTTCCCGATACAGAAAGCAGCGAACACACGGTCGAGGACAGTCTCGTCGTCGACCTCGCCGAGAAGCTCTTCCGCAGCCCGTAACGCCCACCGCACGTGCTCCGCCGCGAGCTCGGGAGATGACCAATCGGCGCCGTTCAGCGCATCCAGCGCCCGCTCGAGCGCCGCCCGATGCCGCCCCGCCACCGCAACCGCGCCCCCGAGATCGGCGACCTCACCGAGGGCTAGCCCGGTCAATCGGCGTTCGAATTCTTCGAGGCCCAGCCCGGTTCGGCAGGAAACCGGAAGCCACCCCTCCCTGGCCGCACCACCGAGGTCGGCTTTTGACCGTAGCCGGATGGTCGGAACGCCGGCCGGCACCGCCGTCGTTTCCGGGCCGTCCGCCGCCCACAACACGATCACCAGGTCGGCAGCGGCCGCCGCCCCCGCCGCCCGCCGCCGACCCTCCTCCTCCACCTCATCACCGCCCACCCTCAGACCGGCGGTATCCTGGATCACCAGACGGACGCCGCCAACCTCGATCTCGGTCTCGAGCACGTCCCGCGTGGTCCCGGGCGCGGGCGAGACGATGGCTCGATCTTGGCGACTTAAGTAATTGAAAAGAGTGGACTTGCCAGCATTCGGCGAGCCGATGATCGCGGCCCTCAACCCGTCCCGGATCCTCTTCCCGGCGTCCGCCGTGCCCGCCAGATCGGCCACCAGGCGGACACACCGGGCGGCCCGGTCCCGAACCTCCGCCTCGGGTACCACCACCGCCTGCGCCTCGAACTCGAGTGACCCATCGACCAGGGCCGCCAGGGTCACCAGTTCGTCGCGCAACCGTCCGAACTGCAGCGACAGACCGCCCGCCAACTGTTCGCGCGCATTCCGCAGCTGCCAGGCGGTCTCGGCCGCCACCAGGTCGCGCACCGCCTCGGCCTGGACGAGGTCGAGCTTGCCGTTGGCCACCGCGCGGCGGGTGAACTCGCCCGGCTCGGCTCGGCGCGCGCCCGCCGCCAGGCACGCGTCGATAATTTGCTCCACCAGATAGGGCGAGCCGTGGACGGTGAGTTCGATCATGTCCTCGCCGGTGTACGATCGCGGGGCCGGAAACGCCACCACCACCCCGTGGTCCAGGACGCGACCGGCGGGATCCCGAAGCCCCACCAGCTGAGCCCGCCACCCGCAAGTCGCATCAACCTCGGGGCAGACCGCCGCCACAACCCCCGCGGTCGCCGGTCCGCTGACCCGGATCACCGCCAGCGCACCGCGGCCGGCGGCCGTGGCACGCGCGACGATGGTGTCAGCGCCGCCGGCGAGGTCGGATGACAATTCTCTTGAGGAACCCATCACCATCAGATTCGGTCTCGACGCCGGGGTCATCGGCGAGGGCGAGGTGGATCTCGCGCCGCGCGGCCGGCGTCAGCGGACCCAACGTCACGGGCGCACCGCTCCGTATCGCTTCATCCGCCGCCTCTTCGGCTCTCTCCTGAAGCTTGACGGCCCGGCGGGACTTGAAGCCGTCACTGTCGAGGTGCACCGGCAGGTGGGACGACAGGCGGCGGTTGAGGACGCGATTGCAGAGGTATTGCAGAGCGTCGAGACCACGCCCTCCGGAGGCCGTCAGCAAATGCACATCGGCGCCGACGAGTTCTCCTTCGAGAGCTTCCTCCCGCTCGTCGAGGCGCGCCGTGACCTCGAGCCCCCCGGCGCGGCTGGTCTCCGACATGAAGAGACCGAGGACGGCCACCGGGTCGATCTCCGCCTCGACCGTGACCGGTTCGCCCGCGTCGGTCCGAAGGACCTCGTACTGGATTTCCTCCAACCGCGCGCCGAGGCCGGTACAGGCGGAGCTCAACGCCTCGTCGAGCGTGGCGCCCCGATAGCTCTTCCGCTCCTTCATTATTTCGCGTCCTTCCTCTGCGCGCGTTTGCCGCCGACGATCCTGCGTTCGCCGACGATGTGGAGGGTAATCTCCTGTTGGATGATCGTGATCACGTTGTTCGTCAACCAGTAGAGCACCAGACCCGCCGGAAACTGCAGGAACATGATGCCGAATATCAACGGCATCATCCGCATCAGTTTCTGCTGCTGGGGGTCGCCCGCCTGCGGGGCCAGCCGCTGCTGGAGCCACATCGTGGCGGTCATCAGGATCGGCGTCACATAGAGCGGATCCTTGGCCGAAAGATCGGTGATCCACCAGATAAACGGTTCGTGGCGCAGCTCGATCGCCTTGAGAAACAGCTGGTACAGGGCCCACAGCAGGGGCATTTGCACCAAGAGCGGCAGACAACCCGCCATCGGGTTGACGCCTTCCTCTTTGTAAAGCGCCATCATGTCCTGGTTCATCTTGGCGCGCGCCTGGGGGTCGGCCTTCTTTTTCTTGTACTTGGCCTGGATCTCCTTGACCTTGGGTTGAACCTTGGCCATCTTGCGCATCGACACCGTCGAGGTGTGCATCAGCGGAAAAAGCAGAATCCGAATCCCCAGTGTCAAGAGGATGATTGCGACACCGTAATTTCCCACATGGCCGTAGATCCACCGCAGCGCCTTGAGAAAGAAGACCGAGATCGGCGCGAAGATCCCAAAATTCAGGGTCTTCTCAAACCCGCCCCCGATCGACTGCAGAAGATCGTACTCCTTGGGTGCGCCGAGCAGCTCCCCGCGCAGGACCCCGTTGGTGGGCTTCGCCGTGATCTCCAGCACCCGGTTCGGTTTCTCCTCGTCGCCGCCAAACTCGATTGGCCGGATTCTGATCTCCGCTATCCCGCTCTCGGGCCGCAGAATCGACAAAAAGTATGCGTCTTCGAAGCCCGCAAAGGTGAAGCTCCCCGCCGTCAGGGTGCGCGGCTCCTTGATCTTGCGGCGTTTGAAGCGCTCGACCTTGCCGTCGGCCATGACGACGCCCTCGCCCCACAGCGCCAGCCGGCTATCGCTCTCCTTCACGCTGAGGTTCCGCATCCCGGTTCCGATGCTGACTTCGTCGGACACGCGGGACCCGGTGGTTTCGATCGCGACGTCCAGCCCGAACCCGTCGTCCGCCAACGCCATCCGCTTCCAGACCGCGTTCCCGCGGCCGTCGGACCAGCGAAAGACGACCTCTTTTTCGGATCGCTCGACGGCGTACAGCCCGGCGTCCGGGCCCTCCGGGGTCACCAGCTGCAGCGGCAGCGACCGTTGCGGCACCGGCACATTCTGGACGAAGTTGACCGGACCCCCATCATCATTGTCGTAGTTGGCCAGAAAAAAGGACGAGACCGCCGCCCCGCGGTTGGTGAGAATCACGGTCACGTCGTCGTTGGCGAGGGTGATCTCCTCCTCCGCCTCCGCGCCGATGATCTCGCTTGACGGCTCGACCCGGGGTTCGGTCGAGCTGTCATCGGCGGGTTCGACGACGGCCGCTTCCGGTGGTTGTTTCTGTCCCCCGGCGTCCTCGGCGACGACCGGTTGCGGCAGCGGCTGGGGTTGCGTTCTCTGCGGGGGCGGGAAAATCACCGACCACCCGAACAAGATCGCCGCTGACAGGACAAATGCCAGCAGGAGCCTCTTTTCCATATGCCTTCTTCTTCCTCGGTCGTCAGGCGCGACGCTCGGGGGAGGGATCCGCCGCAGCCCCGCCCCCGACGCCCCGGCTTCGCCTCAAGCACCGCAGAAAATCTTTTTCGAGCTCCGACCACGGCGCGGTCGCGCACCCCTGCCGCGCGTTGGCGACGATGTCCAGCTTCTCGACGCCTCCCGGGTGCCGATGGAGACGATACAACTCCCGCAGCCTCCGTTTGCAACGCCCCCGAACCACCGCGCCCCCTACTTTTCGCGAGGCCGTCACGCCAAAACGGCCGCGGTCGTCTTCCGCCGGCATCACGAACAGCACAACGTACCGACCCGGGAATCGTTCACCGCGCGTGTACAGCCTTTGAAAGTCAGCTCGCTTCTTGAGCCGAGACGTTCCTGGAAAAATCAGGCGCCGTTCAGGCGGCAATCCGCTTGCGACCCTTGCGTCGTCTATCGCTGAGGACCTTACGGCCGCCCTTGGTGCGCATACGAATCCGGAAGCCGTGAGTCTTTTTGCGCTTGCGTTTGTTGGGCTGAAAGGTTCTTTTCATGGTCTTCTCTCTCTCCGAAATTACGGGCGCGTAACGATATCGTAGCCATCACGGCCTGTCAAGCAACGGACTCCCCGCGCTGTGCTAGCCTACTCGAATGGACCATTGGCAGCACCTGCTTCCACACCTTCGCCAGATGATGGGCGACGACGAATTCACCACCTGGATCGCGCCGCTGGCGGTTCACGAGGCCGCCGATAACACGGTCACGCTCACCACCGACAACCTGATCGTCGGAGACTGGGTCCGCGACCACCTGCTGCGCGACATCGAGACGGTAGCACGCAGCCATTTTGGCCCCGATTTCCGGGTCATGATCACCGCGGGCGAAAACCCGGACGGCGGCGCCGCCGCTCCGCCGGCGGCCGGTCTGGGTTCGCACCCCTTCAACCCGACCTTTTCTTTTGATCGCTTTGTCATCGGGTCGTCGAATCAGTTTGCCGCCGCCGCCGCCGAGGCGGTCGCGGAACGGCCGGGAGCGGCCTATAACCCCCTCTACCTTTACGGTGGTTCCGGTCTCGGCAAGACCCATCTGCTGCACGCCATCGCCAACCGACTGCGCTCCTCGACTCCGCGGCTCAAGGTCGTCTACATGACCACCGAGCAGTTCGTCAACGAACTCATCAACTGTATCCGCCGCAAACAGATGGATGCCTTCCGACAGACTTTTCGCAGCGTGGACATGCTGCTTCTCGATGACATCCAATTCATCGCCGGCAAGGAACGAACCCAGGAAGAATTTTTCCACACCTTCAACACCCTGCAGTCGACCGGCCGCCAGGTGGTCTTCACCTCCGACGCCAGACCGGCCGACATTCCGGGTCTCGAAGAGCGCCTGCGATCGAGATTTCTCCAGGGTCTCATCGCCGACATCCAGCCGCCCGATCTCGAGACCCGTTGCGCCATCCTTCGAGAAAAGGCGCGCGCCGTCGGTCGCGAACTCCCGGAAGATGTCGTGCTCTTCATCTCCCGGCGTATTCAAAACAACGTTCGCGAACTCGAGGGGTGTCTCAACCGCACGATCGCCTACGCCCACCTCAAAAACGCCAAGATCACGATCGACGTCGTCCGCATGGCCATGTACGAGCTGTTGCCGGACGAGCGGGCGACCTCTCCGTCGGACGTCATCCGTTTCGTCGCCCAGCATTACGGAATCCGCGTGGCCGATCTCAAGGGTCGGTCCAACCGGCGTTCCATTGCCCTTCCCCGCCAGGTCGCGATGTACCTGATCCGCCAGCTCCTTGAACTCAGCTTTCCGGAGATCGGGAAGATCTTTTCCAAACATCACTCGACCGTCATGTACGCCGTCGACAACGTTCAGAAGATGCGCCAGTCAAACCCTGATTTTGACGCCACCCTGACTTCGTTCCGCGAACATTTCGTGTGATTTCCACAACTCCCTGTGGAAGACGCCTCGGCGATCTGTGCAAAGCTGTGGACCGGGTCTTTTTTCCACACCTTTCCACAGTATTCCAAAACCTGAAATCACAGGCTGCGGGTTATTTTAAATCGTTCTGTTTTAGAAATTTATAAGAACTTTCCGCAGATTCCACAGCCTCGACGACGATGACTATTCATGTTATATTCCCGGCTGAAAGTAGTCCGTCGTCGCGAGAAAGGGCATGTGATGGAACTCAAGCTGCAGCGCAACTTGGTCCTCCAGGAGTTGTCGATCCTCCAAGGTGTTGTGGAACATCGGACGACGATACCGATCCTCTCGAGCATCCTCGCGGAGGCAGAGGAAAACCGGCTGCGGATGGTGGCTACCGATCTCGACATGACGATCGTTACGGAGTGTCCCGCCGTGGTCCTCGGCGGCGGCCGAGCGACCATCGAAAGCAAGGTCTTTCAAAACCTCGTCCGCAGCCTGCCGGAGGAGGAGTTCTCATTGCGACAGGACGGCGAGTCGGTGGAGATTTCGTGCGGACGGTTCAGTTCCCGGGTCGCGGTAGCCGACCCCTCCGAGTACCCTACGGTCCCTGAGGTGCCTGAGTCGGGAGACTATGCCCTGCCGCTCGATCTCTTTCAGTTGATGCTCGACCGGGTGGCGTTCGCCATCACCAAGGACGATCCGAAGTTCCAGCTCAACGGCGCGCTCGTGAAACTGATCCCGGGAGAAATTGAAATTGCGGCCACCGACGGCCACCGTCTGGCGATGGTCCGGGCCAAGGCGCCGACGGGGTCGCTGCCGTTTGAACAACAACTCTTTCCCCGCAAGCTGTTGGCTGAGTTTGCTCGTTTCACGGACGACCAGGTTCGGATGACCGCGGGCGACAACCATCTCGGTTTTCTGATGGGGGAGAGAACCCTGGTGTCGCGAATCGTCGAACTGCGGTTTCCGCAGTACGAGCGAGTGATTGTCCGCGACAACCCGAGCCGGGCGCGGGTCGATCGCAAAGAACTGCTGGCATCGTTACGACGGGTCAGTTTGATGGCTCATGAAAAGGCGCGTGGGGTGAGGTTCCGTTTTGGCAGCGGCGGCGAGTTGACGCTTGCTTCTATCGGCTATGAACGTGGCAGCGCCGAGGAGACCCTCAGTGTCACCTATCAGGGTGATAATCTCGAAATCGCTCTCAACGCAGCGTATCTGATCGACGTCCTGCAGGTACTGCTCTGCGACACCGTGGAACTCCAGCTTCGCGACAGCAACACCCAGTGCGTCGTTGTTCCGGTGGATGACGATTCGCGGCTCGAGGAGTACATCTACGTCCTGATGCCCATGCGGCTGTGAGGCGAGAATCCCCGCGGCGAAGGGCAGTCGGTTGTGACCGCTTTCAGACTCTTCCGGCGATGACTGAAAAACTGCATCCGGGGCGCCCGTGGAGCTGATGGAGGTTTCGGCCGAAGGTTTTCGGAACCTCACCATCAACGGTCTGCGCTTTGGTGAGTCGGTCAACCTCGTCCTGGGAGCCAACGGCGCCGGCAAGACCAGCCTGCTCGAAGCCACCGTCGTGCTCGGCAACCTGCGGTCGTTCCGCGACCCGGGCCTGCGCCGCGCCGTATGCCACGGACGGGGATCTTTCCGGATTACCGGCAGGATTCGGGCGGGCGGCAGGGAACACCGGCTCCAGCTGGTCTTTGAAACCGGCCCTCCGCCGACCCGCCATCTCAGTCTCGACGGGCAGGAACTCACCGTCGAACAATACCTCCAGCTTTTTCCCGTGTTTGCAGTCACCGGCCCGGATCGCGAACTGATCACCGGCGGACCGGACGAACGGCGCGCCCTGCTCGACCGTTACGTTTTTCTGCTCCGACCGGCGCACATCGACGACCTCCGGATCTACCGCCGAACGCTCAGACAGCGCAACGCGGCCCTCGGCGCCGGGGCGGGCGATGGCGAATTGGCCGCGTGGGAGGCCCAGTTGGCGGCCGCCGCGGCCCGCGTGGTCACGGCCCGCCGCGCCGGGGCGCGGGCCCTCGCCGACAACTTCGACACCGTCTACGCGGCGCTGGCCGGGGACGGGTCGCCCCCGGTGGTGGTGGAGTATCGGGGAGACCCCTGGTGCGATGCCGAAAAGCCCCCGGAGGGGGTGGAAGAAACCTACCGGCGGCGGTATAATGAGACGCGAACGCGGGACCGCCAGGCGGGGTTCACCGTGGACGGTCCGCACCGCCATGATCTGAGTCTGCGAACGGACGGACGAGGGGTCCGATACGTTCTCAGCACGGGTCAAGCCAAGGTAGTAGCCGCGGCTCTCAGGCTGGCGACTCTCGCCGAGATTGAAAAGGAGCGGCGGGATCGGTTCCCGGTGATTTTGGACGATGTGGACGCCGAGTTGGATCACCACGCGCTGAAACGCCTGGTCAGCCACCTCGGAGACAAACGACAACTTTTTCTCTCCAGTACGAGCGATGGGACACCGGCCGCCAGGGGCTGGCGGGCCCGCCGCCTGTGGCTCGAAAACGGGGCCTGTGTGCGTCAGGAGGCCGAGATCGATGAGTGACACGTACAACGCGGATAACATCAAGGTCCTCAAGGGACTCGATGCGGTCCGCAAGCGCCCGGGCATGTACATCGGCGATGTGGACGACATCGCCGGTCTCAACCACATGGTGTGGGAGGTTGTCGATAATTCCATAGACGAGGCGCAGGCGGGCCACTGCCGGAAAATCGGCGTCACGATTCATGCCGATCAGACGGTGACCGTCACCGACGACGGCCGCGGCATTCCGGTCGACACCCATAAGGAGAGCGGCCGGTCGGCGGCCGAGGTCATCATGACCGAGCTCCACGCGGGAGGGAAATTCGACAGCAACTCCTACAAGGTCTCCGGCGGTCTCCACGGTGTCGGCGTCAGCGTCGTCAACTTTCTTTCGGAGTGGCTGCGGCTCGAGATCCACCGCGAAGGCCGGGTATGGGAGCAGATGTACCATCGCGGCGTGCCGCAGGAGTCGCTGAAGGCCGTCGGGAACGCTCACCGGACCGGGACCATCATCAGCTTCAAACCCGACCCCGAGATCTTCACGGTCCTCGAGTTCCACCCCGATCTCCTGGTCCGGCACCTCCGCGAGCTCGCCTTTCTGAATTCCGGAATAAACATTCACTTTGCCGACGAAACCACCGATCGCGAAGAGGACTTTCACTTCGACGGCGGCCTGAGAGAGTTCGTCAGGTATCTCAACCGGTCCAAGGAATCACTTCACGAGGAACCCGTCTACCTGATCGACACAAACGACGACGATGAGTCGATCGAGGTCGCCCTGCAGTGGCACGACGGGTACAACGAAAACGTACTCGCCTTTACCAACACGGTCTTCAACCGCGACGGCGGCACCCACCTTTCCGGTTTTCGCGCTGCGCTCACGCGCACCATCAACGCCTATGCGCAGGCGCAGGGCCTCCTCAAGAACATGAAGGAGAACTTTTCCGGCGAGGATGTTCGAGAGGGCCTTACGGCTATCATCGCAGTGCGGGTCCGCGAGCCGCGGTTTTCGAGTCAGACCAAAGACAAGCTGGTGTCGTCGGATGTCCGCGGCTGGGTGGAGTCGGTCATCAATGATCGACTGGCGACCCATTTCGAGGAACACCCCGCCGAGGCCAAGGCCATCGTCTCGAAATGTCTCGACGCGGCGCGGGCGCGCGACGCGGCGCGGAAGGCCCGCGAGCTCACCCGACGGAAAAGTGCCCTGGAATCCTCCGCGCTGCCCGGCAAACTCGCCGACTGTTCGGAACGCGACCCCGCGCTTTCAGAGATCTTCATTGTCGAGGGCGACTCGGCCGGCGGTTCGGCAAAACAGGGCCGGAACCGCAGATTCCAGGCCATCCTGCCCCTGCGCGGCAAGATTCTCAACGTAGAGAAGGCGCGCTTTGACCGCATGTTGTCGTCCGAGGAAATCAGGGCCCTCATCCAGTGTCTCGGGACCGGCATCGGCAAAGACGAGTTCGACCCGCTCAAGGTGCGGTATCACAAGATCATCATCATGACCGACGCCGACGTCGACGGCTCCCATATCCGAACGCTGCTGCTGACATTTTTCTATCGTCAGATGGGTGAATTGGTGGAGCGCGGCAATCTCTACATCGCCCAACCACCGCTTTATAAGGTGAGCCGCAAAAAGAAGGAGACCTACCTCCGCGACGATGCCGACCTGTCGAACTTCCTGCTCGATCGGGTGGAGGACGAGTACCGTCTGGTGATCGGGGCGACCGGGGATCAACTCGAAGGCCGCGAGTTGCGCCGCGCGTTGCTCGCAGCCCAGGACTGGAGCCAGAACCTGGACAACCTCGCCCGCCGCGGCTGGCCACACGATCTGGTGCTGGCGGCCCTCGACACCGAAGCGCGGTGGCGTGAAACAGCGGACGGTCCGGAATTTGCCGAAGTCCTCGCCTCCGAGCTCCGCGAGCTCGGGTACGACGACACCCGGGTCGAGCTCGACGAAGAGCACGGCGTTCGCGAGGTGGTGTGCCGCGTGGGTGCCAACGGCCGCGGCCGGGACGTGCGCATGGGTCAGCTGATGAGCTCGAGCGGCCACTATCGTCGCGCCCGGCAACAACTCGCGCAGGTCGAGTCCCTTCGGGTCGGGCCCTTTCACCTCGAACGCAACGGCGACCGCGAGACCCTGGCGAGCCTGGGGGAACTCGTGACCCGGGTTTACGAGATCGCCAAGAAGGGCCTCAACATCCAGCGCTACAAGGGCCTCGGCGAGATGAACCCGCGTCAGCTGTGGGAAACCACCATGAATCCGGAAGGCCGCCGTCTGCTGCAGGTAACTATCGAGGACGCGGCGCGGGCGGACGAACTCTTCACCATCCTGATGGGCGACGCGGTGGAACCGCGGCGCCAGTTTATCGAGACCTTCGCCCTCGAAGCGCGAAACCTGGATATCTAAATGAGCGAAAACGACACCCCGCCGCGCGAGGACCGCTTTCCCATTACCATCGAGGAGGAGCTCAAAAACTCCTACCTCGACTACGCGATGTCCGTCATCATCGGCCGCGCCCTCCCCGACGTTCGCGACGGCCTCAAGCCGGTCCATCGCCGCATCCTGTTCGGGATGTGGGAAAGCGGCAACACCGCCAGCCGGGCGCACAAGAAGTCGGCCCGCATCGTCGGCGACGTGATGGGCAAGTACCATCCGCACGGCGACCAGGCGATCTATGACACGGCCGTCCGGATGGCGCAGGAATTCTCGATGCGCTACACGCTGGTGGACGGGCAGGGCAACTTCGGATCGGTCGACGGCGACTCCGCGGCGGCCATGCGCTACACCGAGGTCCGTCTGACGCGACTGTCCGAGGAACTGCTCGGCGACGACATCGCCAAGGAGACCGTTGATTGGGCGCCCAACTACGACGGATCGATGTCGGAGCCCACCGTACTCCCGGCCCGCTACCCCAATCTCTTAGTCAACGGCTCGTCGGGCATCGCGGTGGGCATGGCAACCAATATCCCGCCGCATAATCTCCGCGAGGTCATCGATGCCGCCATCGCCCTGATCAGCGACCCGGAGTTGACGGTCACGGATCTCATGGATTTCATCCCCGGCCCCGACTTCCCGACCGCGGGATTCATTCTCGGCAAGAAGGGGATCTACGACGCCTACACCACCGGCAGAGGCATCATCCGTCTGCAGGCGCGCACCCGAATCGAAGAGGCCGAGAAGGGCAAGCGCGCCCGGATCCTGGTCGACGAGCTCCCCTACCAGGTCAACAAGGCCCGGCTGGTCGAGCAGATCGCCAATCTCGTGCAGAACAAGCGACTCGAGGGCATCGCCGACCTCCGCGATGAGTCCGACCGCGAAGGCATCCGCGTTGTCATCGAGCTCAAACGCGACGCCGTGCCCGAGGTGGTCCAGAACAATCTGTTCAAGCTCACCCAGCTCCGCACGACCTTCGGGATCATCCTCCTCGGAGTGATCAACAACCAGCCGAAGGTGTTCGACCTCAAGGAGCTGCTGCAGCATTTTCTCGACCACCGCAGGGAGGTTGTCCTCCGGCGGACGGAGTTCGATCTCGCCCGCGCCCGCGAGCGCGCCCACATCCTCGAAGGCCTGGTGATCGCACTGGACAACCTCGATGCGGTGATCGCTCTGATCCGCGGCGCGGCCGATCCGGAATCCGCACGAGATGGCCTGATGAGCGAGTTCGGCTTGACCCAGCTTCAAGCGCAGGCGATTCTCGATATGCGGCTGCAACGACTGACGGGTCTCGAACGGGACAAGATCGTGGCCGAGTACAACGACGTCAAACAACTCATCGAGCACCTGGAAAAGGTCCTCGGTTCGGAAGAGATGGTGTCCGAGATCATCGTCCAAGAGCTGGCCGACGTCAAAGAACGCTTTGGTGACAAGCGCCGCACCGAACTCATCGACGACCCCAGCGAGATTTCCATCGAAGACCTCATTGCCGAAGAGGAGATGGTGGTCACGGTCTCGCGCGAGGGGTACGTCAAGCGGTCAGCGGCCTCGGCCTACCGGGCGCAACGGCGTGGCGGTCGCGGCCGCCGGGGCATGGCCACCAAGAGCGAGGACGAGGTTTGGCAGCTCTTTATCGCCTCCACCCACGCCACAATGCTCTTCTTCACGTCCGCCGGCCGGGTCTTCGCGCGCAAGGTCCATGAGCTGCCCGATGTCGGCCCGGCCGCCCGCGGGCGGGCCTTGGTCAACCTCCTCCAGCTCGCGCCCGACGAGCAGGTACGGGCGCTGCTGGCGGTGCGGGATTTCGACGACCACGACGACGCGTTCCTCTTTTTGCGACCCGTCAGGGCCGGGTGAAACGGACGCCGCTCGCCGAATACGCCAACATTCGCGCCAACGGCCTGCGGGCGGTGGTGATCAACCCCGACGACAATCTCCTTTCAGTTCGCCTCACCAACGGCCACAGCCACGTCTTCATCGGGACCAATCAGGGCAAGGCGATCCGTTTCCAGGAAACCGATGTCCGGCCGATGGGGCGGGTGACCGCAGGCGTGCGCGGCATCAATCTCCGCGCCGGTGACTTTGTCGAGGAGGTGGCGATCTTCGACGCCACGGAAAACAATGACATTCTCGTCGTCACCGACCAGGGCTTTGGCAAACGGACAGCCATCTCCGAGTTCCGCATCCAGGGACGCGGCGGGTATGGCATCACGCTGATTCGCCTCACCGACAAGAACGGCGTAGTGGCTGCGATCCGTCACATCACCGAAACGGACGAGATCCTGGTGGTCACCGAGCAGGGGATGATGATCCGCATGAACGCCGGAGAAATCCGCCGCATCGGACGCGCCACCCTGGGGGTGCGGGTGATTCGCCTCGACGAGGACGACCGGGTGGTTTCGGTGGCGAGGGCCGAAGCCGTTGATGATTCTGAAGGCGATGACGACCCGGCGGGAGCGGACGAAACAGACGACACCGTCGATACCGAGGACACGGACGCCGGGGGTCCCGCCACCGACGCCGACGAGCGCTCCGCCGAGACTGACGGCGACTGATTCCGCGCTGCGACGTGACTGCCGATGACCGAGCCGAAAGAACTCACGCCGCGGATGATACCGGCCGTCATGCTCATCCACCAGGAGGGCGCGATTGCCGTCATCGCGGTGATCGGGATCTGGCTGCGGGACGACGGGTTTGCAAACGCATTTTCCGCCCGCGGCGGGATCGCCACCGCGATCCTGGTGGGTGCGGGCGTGGGATTGGCGTGTTTCTGCCTGCTGTGGCTGGTGAGGGCGTCGGGCCCACTGCGCGACCTCGAAACTTGGCAGCGCCGGATGGTCGAGGGCTGGACGGTCGGCGACGCGGCCGCCGTGGCGGTGTTTTCAGGGCTCGCCGAAGAGGCGCTGATCCGCGCCCTCCTGCAACCGCTCATCGGTTTGGTGGCGGCGGCCTCAATTTTCGCCGTGCTCCACTTCGTACCGGACCGCAAGCTCTGGATGTGGCCGCTGATGGCGCTGCTGCTCGGTCTGGTGATCGGCTGGGTGTTCGCGCGCTGGGGGTATCCCGCCGCGGCCGCCGCGCACGTCGTCGTCAACGGGCTGTCCCTGGCGCGTTTCCGCGTCACGGCAGAGTCCTGACTGGAAACGGACCGCAGCGTCAACAGGTTGTACAATGAGCCCAAGCGGCGGGAGGAAGACCATGCAGTTTTCAGATGACCAGTTCCGCGTCAAGGTGGGGCTGGCCGAGATGCTCAAGGGCGGCGTCATCATGGACGTCACCACAGCCGAGCAAGCGAAAATCGCAGAGGATGCGGGTGCAGCGGCGGTGATGGCGCTCGAGCGGGTCCCGGCCGACATCCGGGTGCAGGGCGGCGTTGCACGCATGTCCTCGATCGACATGATCCAGGAAATTCAGCGCACGGTCTCCATCCCGGTGATGGCCAAGGTCCGTATCGGACATATCGCGGAGGCCAGGATTCTGGAGGCCCTCGAGGTCGATTTCATCGACGAAAGCGAGGTTCTCACCCCGGCCGACGAGGAGAACCACATCTCGAAGCACTCCTTCAAGGTCCCCTTTGTCTGCGGTTGCCGCAACCTCGGCGAGGCCCTGCGGCGGATCGGCGAAGGCGCGGCCATGATCCGCACAAAGGGCGAAGCCGGCTCGGGCGATATCGTGGAAGGTGTTCGCCACCTGCGGGCGGTCGGCCGCGGAATCAGAACCCTTGGAATCCTCACCGAGGACGAACTGATGACCGCGGCCAAGGAGAACGGCGCGCCGTACGAGCTCATTCGATGGGTGGCGGAAAACGGCCGGCTGCCCGTTCCCAACTTCGCTGCCGGCGGGATTGCGACCCCAGCCGATGCGGCCCTCTGCATGATGCTCGGCGCAGAGTCGGTCTTCGTGGGGTCCGGGATCTTCAAGTCCGGTGACCCCCAGCGGCGCGGGCGCGCCATCGTCGAGGCCGTGACCCACTGGCAGGACCCGGCCCGCCTGGTCGAAATCTCGCGCGGCCTGGGCGAGGCCATGTCGGGCCTCGAAGTCGGCAAGCTGACACCCGAGGAGATGCTTTCGCGCCGGGGGTGGTAGAAGGTGGGGGTCTACGGCGTTCTGGCGCTGCAGGGCGACTGGCGCGCCCACGGTGCGGTCCTCGACTCTCTCGGCGCCCCGAACCGCCCGGTCAGAACCGCGGCCGACCTCGATCTGGTCGACGCCCTGGTCCTGCCCGGGGGCGAGAGTTCGGCAATGCTGCGGCTGATGGAACCCGAAAATCTGGCACAGCGGATCGGCCAACGCGTCGCCGACGGCATGGCGGTCCTTGCGACCTGCGCGGGTGTGATTCTCCTTGCCGAGACGGTCGAGCCCGATCAAATGAGCCTCGGGGCGTTGGCGGTCGACGTCGTGAGAAACGCATATGGCCGGCAGGTTTTCTCCTCGGTCGAAGAGATCGAGGTGGCGCCGGTTCTGGGTTCGCCAGGCACGATGGAGGCCGTTTTCATCCGCGCGCCGCGGATCGTCAGAACCGGCGCGGGCGCCGATGTCCTGGGCCGGTGGCGCGGCGACCCCGTCCTGGTCCGCCAGGGACACGTTCTCGGAGCGACATTTCACCCCGAGCTCACGGATGACCGCCGTGTCCACGAGCTCTTTCTGCGGATAGGGGAGGGTCGAGATGGCTGACGGGTTGTTGCGGCATGAAGAAGACAAAGGCGTTCACCGGCTCGTCATGAAACACGGGCCCAACGCCCTCGACCGACCGCTCATGGCTGCATTGAGGTCCGAGATCCACAGCCTCGCCGACGGCGGGGCGCCCGCGCTCACGATCGCTTCCGCCCACCCGTCGCTTTTCTGCCCGGGATGGAATCTCAAGCTGCTGGCCGATGCGCCGCGCGCAGATGTCCGTGATTTTCTCACCGAGTTCAACACCCTCATCCTCGAACTCTTTTCCTACCCCGGACCAACAGCCGCCGAAATCGGTGGCCATGTGGTTGCCGCGGGGTGCCAGATGGCGATCGCATGTGACTTGCGGGTCATGGTGGCGGGGCGACCCCGGATCGGGCTGTCGGAGCTCAACCTCGGTGTGCCGGTGCCGGGCCATAGCCTGCGCATGCTGCGGTCCCGCCTGAGTTCGCCGGCCGTCGACGACCTGGTGTTTCGCGGCGAGGGCTGTACCGCCGAACGCGCCCGCGAACTCGGTCTCGTCCATCGGGTGGCGCAGCCAGGGGAAATGAAGGCGGCCACGGCCCACGAGATCTCCCGCCTTGCCGGTCGTCCGCGGACGGCGTTCGTCCAGACAAAACGGATGTTGTTGTCGGCCGTGTGGGCGGTGATGCGAGAGCCCCGGCCGGGCGAGGACGAGGCCTTTCTCGACTGCTGGTTCGAACCCGAAACCCGCAGCCGAATCACCGGCATGTCGAGTCAACTGCGCAGGTGAACGACGGGTCCTCTGCTGTGGGCGCGCGCCGCGCCGCCGCCGAGATCGTCAGAACCGTTCTTCGCTGGGGCGAGGGCGACAGCACACGAGAGCCGGCCGAGCCGTACCGGGTTGAGGGTGTCACAGAGTGTGCGCGCCGCCTTGCCCGCGCGATCGGAGCCGATGTCTCGTCCGCCCGCGCCTTTGGCCGTGAGTGGCCGGTGGTCGAGGCGGCGGGGTGGTTGGTCGCGCCGGCGATGCCGCTGGCCCTGACCGCCGCGGGAGGCGACGGTCTCGACGCCGGGTATCGCTTGTGCGACGGTGCGGTGTGGCGGGAGGCAGCCGGGGTCGAGCGCCTCTTTCTGACGACGAATGCCGCGGAACCGGTCCCGGGTGCGCCGTTTGACCTGCTGTGGTTCGGTGACAGCGAACGCTACACCCTTCGCCGCGGGATCCTCGAGGTGGATGATTTGTTTGCTCAGGTTGAAGTTCCGGTCGATCACAGCATCCTGGAACGCCTGCTGGTCCGGGCGCGGCGGGTGGAAACGACGGTTCTCGACGGTCTCGCCTTCGACCGGGGGGATGCGCCGGCGGTGATCACGGTCAACCGGGCTGCCGCGCTCACCCCGACCGAAAGCTGGCGGGATCCGGAGAGGTTTCTCCGGGCGCGCGCCGATGTCGAACGGACTGAGCGCCGTGGTGACCGCGTCGAGGTGAAGACGGTCGCCGGGGCGACGGTGGTGTTTCTGTGCGAAGGCCGGGGCGACGGATGGAGCCTGCGGTTGGAGGGGGGCGACTACCCCTTGACGGAGCTGACGCTTTGCCGGCAGGAGGTCACGCTCTCGCTGTCCGCAGTTCTCCACCCGGCCGTCGACCCCCTCGCGCCCGGGATGCGCGGTCGCCTGGCCTTCGATCTCCGGTCCGATCTCGTTGCACTCTCGCCGGACTGAAGGCGCCTTTTTTAGAACTCGTACACGTGGTCCTGGATGAGTTCAACCACCGGATGCGGCAAATCCGTCACTGCGAGCTCGCTGCGAAGCTCGTCCACGTACGGCGGTTTGAAATGGTAGAGAAAGACCGGGGCGTTGCGGTGCAACTTGGCGAGCTCCCGGCCGAGTGATGCCGGCGTGAGGTGCAGGCTGACGTCGGCAACCGCCTGAAGCCGGTTCGGAAACGAGCATTCGGTAATGATCGCCGCGAGATCGGCGGTGTCGTTCGCCACTTCCCAGATTCTCTCGGTTGGACCGGTGTCCGAAGTGAAGATGACGCTCGAGGAACCCTGGCGAATCAACAGACCCGTGGTGGGCACGATGTGGTTGACCTCGATGGCTGTGATTTCGAGGTCCCCCGACGGCAGCCCGGCGATGGTGAACGGCCGTTCGAGCTCGATTTCCTGAAACCGGACGGACGGGTACAGGTGGTTGGGAATCCTGGTGAAGTCGGGCCAGGTGTCGTTGTTGAACAGGTGTCGTCGGACCCCGGCCAGACCGCGTTTGGAACAGTAGACGGACACCGGTTCGTCACTCGCGCCGAACGAGTTCTCGATCAGAAACGGCAGCGTGCTGGTGTGGTCCATGTGGGTGTGGGTGATCACGACGTGGTGGAGCGCCCGCTGTTCCTCGATGGACAGGGCCCGGGTAATAGCCCCGGCGTCGATCGCCACCGAGCTGTCGATCAGGAAGGACGTCATCCTGCACTCGGGGCTGTCCCCCCCAAAGCTGCCGAGAACCCGAAATTTCATGCACCGAGTATACCCGCACCGAAGGAGTTACCATGAGTGCGATGCATCACTCGGAAAACCGCTTCTTTCGCCTCGGTCTCCTGCTCGCCGGCGGCGGCGCCCGAGTACGGCGGGCGGCAGCGAACATGCCCGCGGAGGAGCGACTGTCGTTGGCCCTGGCGGCGGGCGGGGTGGCGCCTGCGGTCATCGACGCCGCCCGGCGCCTCGCAGACAGCGAGGCGCAGACATCGTCTGATCATGCCGCCGCGGAGGGATGGCGGTGGCTGGTACCCGGCGACGCCGACTACCCGAGCCTGTTGTCGTCGATGGTCGATCCGCCGCTCGGGCTTTTTGTGTGCGGCCGCCTCTCCGGCGCGCCCACGGTAGCCATCGTCGGCTCGAGAAAGGCGACGCCCTACGGCTGCCAGGTTGCGCGTCTTCTCGGCGAGGAGCTGGGCCGGTCCGGCGTGGTCACGGTCTCGGGCATGGCTCGCGGCGTTGATGCCGAAGCTCACCGCGGTGCCCTGCGGGTGGGCGGCGACACCTGGGCGGTGTGGGGGTCCGGCCCGGACCGCGCCTACCCGCCCGAGCACGCCGGACTGGCGAGAGAAATTTCCGGCAGCGGCGCCTTGATCACCGAGTATCCACCGGGGACGCCCCCCCGGCGTCACCATTTCCCGGAGCGCAACCGCATACTCGCCGGGTTGTCGCGCGCCGTTGTTGTGGTGGAGGCGGCGGCCCGGTCGGGCGCCCTGATCACCGCCCGCCTGGCGATGGAGGAGGGCCGTGATGTCCTGGCCGTGCCGGGCAACATTTTCTCCGAGCTGTCAGTGGGCCCGAACACGCTCATCCGGGTCGGCGCGCGGCCGCTCCTCACCCCCCGCGACCTGTTCGAGGCCATCGGGGTTGAACCCCCCGCGGCTGTCGGTTCGTCGCCCGGTGCAGACCTCAGCTGGATCACCGGCGATGAGGCATTGACGGTCGACGAGATCGCAGCCCGCGCAGGGTTGACGGTAGCCGAGGTCACGGCGCTGGTGCTCGAGCTGGAGCTGTCCGGCGACCTCCGCCGCCTGGACGATGGGCGGTTCGTGCGGGCTGCCGCCGAGCTGCCGGAGGGCCCGTGAAAAGCGGGCGGGGCAATGCGTTGGTGGTGGGCGGCGGGCTCGCGGGCTGCGAGGCGGCCTGGCAGCTCGCCGAGGCGGGAATCGACGTGACCCTGGTCGAGATGCGGCCGCACCGGCCGACGCCCGTTCACCGCGGAGACCAGCTTGCCGAGTTGGTGTGTTCGAACTCTCTGCGCGGTGATGGGCCCACCAACGCGGTGGGCGTTCTCAAGGCCGAGATGGAGATTCTCCACTCCCTGATACTGCGGTCCGCGCGGGCGGCGGCGGTGCCGGCCGGCGGCGCCCTGGCCGTTGATCGTGACGTCTTTTCGCACACCGTCACCTCGAGCCTCCAGACGCACCCGCGAATCGCCATCGAACGGCGCGAGGTCACCGAGCTCCCTGACGGGCCGGCCATCCTGGCCACCGGACCCCTGACCTCGCCCGCGCTCCATCGGGCGCTCGACGAACTGCTCGGAGAGTCGGCGCTGTCGTTTTTTGACGCCATCGCCCCGATCGTGGCCGCCGACTCCCTCGACATGAGCCGGCTGTACGCGGCCTCGCGATATGGCAAGGGCGACGGTGCGGACTATTTGAACTCGGCCCTCGACCGCGACGCGTACGAGCTCTTCGTCGACCAGTTGCTGGCGGCGGAGAAGGTGCCGTTCAAGGATTTCGAGCAGAAGGACTTCACCTATTTCGAGGGGTGTCTGCCGATCGAGGTGATGGCGGAACGAGGGCGCGACACCCTGCGTTTCGGCCCGATGAAACCGGTCGGGCTCGAGAACCCCGAGACCGGGCGCCGTCCGTGGGCTGTCGTGCAACTGCGGCAGGACGATCTTGCGGCCGAGCACTGGAACATGGTCGGTTTTCAGACCAAACTCACCCACGCCGAACAGAAACGCGTCTTTGCCACCCTGCCGGGGTTTGCGGACGTGAAATTCGTCCGGCTTGGGATGATTCACCGCAACACCTTCATCAACGCACCGCGGTTTCTCGATTCGTCGTTGCGGCTCCGGCCGCGACCGTCGATCCGGCTCGCCGGGCAGATGACGGGCGTCGAGGGCTACGTCGAGTCGGCCGCGACCGGCCTGCTTGCCGGGCGGGCGCTGGCCGACGAGCTGCTGGGCCGCGAAAGCCCGCCGGTACCCGCCGAGACCGCGCACGGCGGCCTGATGCGGCACCTCTGCGACAGCCGCCCGGAGAACTTTCAACCGAGCAACATCACATGGGGCCACATGGCGATCCCGCCGGAGCTCGCCGGGATCCGGGGGCGGCAGCCCCGGCGGGTGGCCCACGCCGAACGCGCACTCACACAGATCCGGGAGTGGGACGCACACCACAGCCGGTGACGGTGTCCCGAGCAAGCGTGGTTTTTTCTGGAGGGCGTGTGAACCTTTGACGGCAAAATCCGTTATTGGAGATGAGGGTCAGGTTTTATGGAACGACGCATCATCAGCGGGGCGCGCCCCCACTCTCCGGCCGACGACGGGATTCCCGGGCCGCGGTCGTGGCGCACGAAACTGGTGATCGCGGACTGGGGGCCCACCGCCGAGCTCCTGGTCTTCCCCCCAGACGAGCCCGTCGACCGCGGGGCGCAGTTCCAGTACCACGGGACCATCTGGATCATCGCCGGCCGCCACCGCGACAGCCGGATCATGGTCGCGCAACCGATCGCGCACTGATCCGCTGCGTTCAGTCAGAGCCCCGCGCCCTGGGGTGACTGCGGCGGTGGACTTCCATGAGGTGCGCGAGATCGACCCTAGTGTAGACCTGGGTGGTGGCGAGTGAGCTGTGGCCGAGAAGCTCCTGAATAGCCCGCAGGTCCATGCCAGCCTCCAGGAGATGGGTGGCGAAGGCGTGGCGCAGCGCGTGCGGGTGGAGGTGGGCGAGGTCGGCGGTGCGGCGAACCGCGGCGTCGAGCAACCGCCGGACCGAGCGGTCGCTGAGGCGTCCGCCGCGCTGGTTGACGAACAGGGGGTCGTCTTCGTCACCCTGGCGGCTCCGCCACTCAGCCCGCACCGGCAGATACGCTTCCAGGGCCGCCGCCGCCGGCCGCCCGAACGGCACGAGCCGTTCTTTGCGTCCCTTCCCGCGAACCCGGAGGGTTCGCTGCGACAAACGGACATCCGCGAGGTCGAGTCCGACCAGCTCGCCGACACGTAATCCCGCGGCATACAGGAGCTCGATCGCCGCCCGGTCGCGACGACCCGCGGGGGTGTCCGCAAAACCCTCCAGAAGCTCTTCGATGGCATAGCGGTCGGCGACCTCCGGGGTGGGGTTCGTCCCCCTGGGGTGGGGAACCGTCGTCGCCGGGTTCGATGCCACCACGTCCTCGGCGAGGAGGAAGCCGAAATAGGTACGCAGGCAGGCCAGCGCGCGTGCCACCGAGCGCGGCGCGAGACCGCGTGAGTGGAGGTGGGCGAGGTAGGAGCGCGGCGCGCTCGGGGACACCGCATTCGGCGCCGACACCGCGAGGGCCGAGACGGCGAAGTCGATAAACGTCAGGACCTCGCGGCGATAGGCGCGCAGGGTCGCCGGCGAGAGGTTGCGTTCCCACTCGAGGTGCTCGAGAAATCGCTCCACCAGCCATGACGACGCCACCGAGTTGCCCGTACCAATGGTCATGAGGGCTTTCGCGGGTCAGCGGGCAGGGCGAGCGTCGCCCGCCGCCACCACAGCTTGAGTGCATCGCGCAGCATCTGGCTGGAGTGGCGGATGGCCATGACCCGGGACGCTTCCACGTGCTGCCAGTGGACTCCCACTTCCTCGATCCCGTATCCCCAGTGCCGCGCCAGCACCAGGATTTCGACATCGAACGCAAAACCGTCCAGCTTCTGGGCGCGGGCGAGGTCGCGGGCGAGATTCCCGGGAAACAGCTTGAACCCGCATTGAGTGTCGTGCAGGCGGGTCAGCCCCAACGTTCGGATGGCGAGGTTGAATGTGCGGCCCATGAGGTCGCGGTGGAGCGGTTGCCGCTGCGTCACCAGGCGGCGGTCAACCGCCCGCGACCCGACCGCCACCACCCGATCGTCCGCTGCGTCTGCCAACAGCACGAGATCCTCGATCGGCGCCGACATGTCGGCGTCGGTGAGCAGCACCCACGCACCGCGGCAGCGCCCGAACCCGGTGCGAACCGCCGCTCCCTTGCCCCGGTTGACGGCGTGAACAGCGACTGAGAGGGTGACGCCGTCGACGGTCGGATGCGAGCGGGCGAGGTCGGCGGTGCGGTCCGCCGAACCATCATCGACGACGATGATTTCCGCGGGCCGCCAATCGGGTGAATCAGCGAGAAAGGACAGAACCCGGCCGAGCGTCGGCGCCAGACGTTCGGCCTCGTTGAAAGCCGGAATCACGACACTGAGTCGAAGCGTCGGCCGCCCACCGCCCGCGGCGGATGCGTCGAAAGCTTGCACCCAACCAACTTAGCCCAACCGGGGTGAGAAGTCGATGGTACACTCGGCCGACAGCGAGGGGTCGGGAGGACGGCATGGACATCGTCCACTGGGAGTACAGGATCATCAACATCCGGTCCGAAAACTACCGCATCGACCCCGCCAAGGAGAGTGACCTCAACGCCCTCGGGGACGAGGGCTGGGAGTTGGTCGGTATTACCGCCATCAACTACAAAACGGCCGCCACCGATCACATCGGTATGGTGTTCAAACGACCCAAACCGCCGACCGCCTAGCCGGCATGTCTCACCGGGTTCCGTCGCGACGGCGATGCATTCGTCGTCGTTCTCCGTCGAATGGTAGGCGGCTTGAATAGACGAACGATCAGACCGGGGTGTCGGCGACCAGATCGACCGCGGCCGCGATCCGCAGGGGCGACAGATGACCGCCGAGGAGACCCGGAAGGCCCAGGGTGAGGACACCCAGCAAGGCTGCCGCGAGGATCCGGGGGACCCGTGCCGTCGGCACCGGTTCTCCAAACCGCAACCCGGCCAGAAGCATGCCGGGCGTTCCCTGCCGAACCACCACCAGTGCTGCCGCAGCACAGACCCACCACAGGAGGGCAAGAGCCGCCGCCCAACCGAAGGCCGCCAGCGCCGGTCGTTGGCCGAGAGCCAGGACGGCGAGGAGCCCCCCGGTACAGACCGCCAGCACGCCGACGAGATCCGCCCACGACGCGGCCATCAACGTCAACACCGGTGGTTCGAGGTCATCCGGGGGGGGCGGGGTTTCGTTCGTCTCGAGCACATCGTCGCGATCCGGCAACGAGTCCCAGTCATGCGGGTTTTCGTCCGGCGGGAAATTCATCGTGAGGGGATGCTCCCGACGAAGATCTCGAGCTGCATGTCCACGGGCCGCGATTTGTAGCTTTCGACAAACTCGAGCACCCGCTTGACCTCGAGGTCGTCGGGTTGCCGTCCGGCGAGTTCCACCAGGTAACTCTCTGATTGCGGGAGGTTGAATGCGCGAAGCTCGGCCATGCCGGCGTTGAACAGCGTACGCTCGTAGAAATCGAGCACCTCGGAATCATCGGGCCGTTTCTCCAGCATATCCCTGCAGACGGCGATCGCGGCGCGGAAATCACCCGATATGACGGCGCCCTGCAGAATCGCCGCCTCCGGTTCGACCTCGAGGATCTCGAGCCGCACCTTCTCCAAACCGGGGTCGTTCGGGAACAGCCGCAACTCGGCCTTGACCCGCTCGTACGCCGCCATCCACCGGCCTTCGGCGAGGAGGGCCCGACACGTGGCCAAACCCTCCGGCACCGGCGTCGGCACCGGGGTTGCGACTTTCAAGCGGTACTCGTCGAGCCGCTTGTTGATTCGGGACTGGAAGGGGTCATCCGCCGAATTCTGCTCGAGCAGGACGATCGCTTCTTCGATCTGGTTTTTGTTGTAGAACTCCGCAGCCTGAACGAGGACCCGGTTGACCACGTCGATGCGTTTTTCCGGCGGGGCCTTTTCAGGCATCACGTTGGAGGCGACCCACAGGCTGAACGCGATCACCAGGACCCCGACCGTGCCGATGGCGGCCCACAACTGCCACGGCAGCCGGCGTTTTGGTTTTTTCGGGGTGCGCCACTCGCCCTCGAGGGAGGTGGGGGGCCGGCTGACGTCTGCGCCGAAATCGGCGGTGGCGCTGAAATCGTCGTTGAACAGATCATCCTCGAGCTCCGGCATGCCGGCGGCTGCGCCCTGGGGGCTGCCCAACGCATCTGCGAGCCGACGGGCATCGACGTGATTCGGCGACAACTCGAGGACGCGGGTGACGAAATCGTGTGCGGTCTCGTCGTTGCCGCTGTCGTGGGCGTCGTGCGCATCGGTGAGCATGGGCTCGATGCGGCGCTCCAGTTGCTCCTTGGCGTGCCGGATGTGCTCGATGCGGTCATGAGCTTCCTCGTGGTCCGGGTCGATGAGAAAGACCCGCGACCAGGCGTCGATAGCGGAAGCGAAGTCGTCAGCAGCCGCCGCCGTTCCGCCGCGCGACAGGAGCTCACGGATCTTCTTGTGCTTGCCGCTGGACGCAGGATCTCCGGCTTCGGCCGCGAAAGCCCCCGGAGCCTCCTGAAAAAGCTCCGACACTTCGCTCATGGTTTCTTCGTAATAGGGTTCCTCCGCCCGGATCGGAGGCGGCTCCGGGGCTCGCGGCGCGGCGTCGAATTCCGGCGCCGACGCAGCGCCGGCCGCCGAAAAGTCCGGTTGGCCGGTATCGTCATCCGCGTCGTCGCCGATGGTTGCCGACAGCTGATCGGCGGTGTCGGCAAACATCTCCGAGGCGCTCTCCGCGGCCCCGAACACAGGGCCCAAGGCGGCAGGTGGAGCGAACCCTGGGCTTGCCTCCGCCGGGCTTTCCGGTGCGAATCCGGTCTGTGACAGGGAAACATCACCGGCGGCTTCGATCTCCGCGATCGTGGTCGAGATGCCCCCGTGGTGAGGATCGAGCGCCTGGGCCATCATGACGAAGTTGGCGGCTTCCTGGGAGTCTCCCCTCCTCAGGGCCTCCCGCGCCTGGTCGAGAAAGTTTCTGACCTGGGTGTCGCCCTTGGTCGCGCCTTCGATCTCACGCAGCAGCTGGCGCGCCTCCTGGTGTCCCGGGAGGTCAAGAAGGACCTGATCCACTTTGTGCCTGGCTGCCGCGAAGTCGCGGTTGTTGAAGTCCTCCACCGCTTCCACCAGCAAGCTGTTGATGGCGTCCGTTGTCGGCGCCTGGAGTTCGGCGACGATCTCATTGAGATCGATCTCGGCGGCCCCGGACGAGAGTTGCTGGTGGAGATTGCGGGCGGGCGCGTAGGCGGGGTCGAGCCGCAGCACGAACTCCAGCCCGATCAGCGCTTCCTCTCGACTGCCTTCTTGAAGCTTGCCGACGACCTGCCGGAAGGCGGTCATCACTCGATCCTGGGCTTGCGGAGAGAGTTCGGGGTTGCCGGGGTACGCCATACCAACGATGGTATCAAGGGGGTGCCGAAAGGGTCAACGGGCCAATCTGATCAGGCTGTGGCGGGTGCACCCGGCGGCGCGGGCAAACGCGCCCCGGTGAGCACGATACGAACCCGCGCCCCGGCCGGTTCGAGGTTCTCGAGTTCGAGGCTGCCGCCGTGGTCCGTAACCACCCGGTGAACCAATGCCAGACCCATTCCGGAGCCCCGGCCTTTGGTGGAGAAGAAGGGCTCCAGCAGGACGTCCGTGTCCTCGGTCGGCAGCCCGACGCCGGTGTCTTCGACCTCGAGGATCACGTCATGCCCTACGCCCCGGGCCGAAAGCGACACCCGGCCTTCATCGACGACCGCGGCGGCCGCGTTGTCGAGCAGGTTGACCAGTGCCTGACGAAGCAGCACCGGGTCCACCATCGCCATGATCGGGTCGTCGGGGAGGTCGGCCGTGACCTCGAGCCCCGGTCGAACACCGTTGTACAGCGAACACAGCTCGCGAAGAATCCGCCCGACGTCCGACGGCTGGGGGGAGATGGTCGGCATGCGGGCGTACTGCTGAAACGAGTCCACCAGCTCCTTGAGCCCGGACACCTGGGCGACGATCGCCTCGCACCCCTCGGTCACGATGGTGCGCATCTCTTCGTCCAGGGTCGCTGCACGCTTCTGGATGCGCTCGGCGGCGAGCCGGATCGGCGTCAGGGGATTCCGGATCTCGTGCGCGATCCTCTGTGCGACCTCGCTCCAGGCGGCCAGCCTTTGCGCCTGCAGGAGCTGGGTGAAGTCGTCCATGGCGACCACTCTGCCGCCGCCCGGCAGTGGGCGTGACGTGATGTCGACGTGGAACGTCTCGCCGCTGGTCTGCAGGTCGAGTTCGCAGCGCAGATTTTCCGCCTGCCCGGTCACCAGGCGCCCGTACAGCTCTTCGAGGCCCGGTCGGTTGAGCTCTTCGAGCAAACGCCAGTCGTCGGCCCAGCCGGGATTGCCGAGCAATCGGGCGGCCGCCGGGTTGGGCCTGAATCGGGTACCGGCGGCATCCACCGACAGCACGCCGGTCGGGACCGTCGTCAACAGGGTGGCAAGCTCCTGGTTGGAGGCGAGAATCTCGGCCTCGGAGGAGCGGACTCTTCGAACCATGGCGTTGAACGAGTCCACCAGCACGGCGACCTCGTCCGAGGCGGGCACCCCCACCTCTTCGAGAGCGTCCCCTTCCGCGACCCTTTGCGTGGCGCTGGCCACCGCCAACAACGGCTCCGTAAAACGGCGCGACAGGTACAGCCCGACCCAGACGGTGGCGAACAGCAGCAGCAGAGTGACCGCCAACAGGACCAGAATGGTGGTGGCGGTGATCGTGCCCTGGATCCGTTTCATCTCCTGAAACTGCGCATGAGCGGCGATTGCGTTTTCGAGATGGATGAGGAGTTCGCTTGGCAGCATGTTGCCGACCACGACGTGCGATTCGTCGTCGATCGGGCTCCAGGCACGGATCAGGAGCCCGCCTCGCCAGCGGTCGGAACGGACGTCGGACGGCGGCAGGTTCTCCCAGCGCAGAGGGGGTAGCGAGGCGGGTATCCGGCGCGGGTCGGCGACCGCTTCCCGGAGATTGCCACCGTCGTACACTGCCAGCAGATCGACTCCGAGCAGGCGTTGCAGGCGCACGAGGTCGGTCCGGTCCCGGTTGCGCCTGAGCTCTTCTGCGGCCACCGCTGCCTGGCGTTCGAGGTTGTCCTCCACCAGTTCCCGGAGCTGGACCGTGACCTCGGCGCCGCCGCGGAGAATGGTCTCCACCGGCGCCGAGAACCAGCGGTCGATGGATCCCTGAAGAAGATTGGTGGCGATGAGAAAGATCAGGATCACCGGCACGAAGGTCAGACCCACATAGGTGAGAACCAGCTTGGTGCGGAATCGACTGCCGAGGACTCCGGTCCGGCGCTCGATCGCCAGGCGGATCAGGTTTCTCAGCAGGATGAAACTCAAGATGACGATCATCGAGATGTCGAGGTACCACAGGACGAAGAGCAGAAGTCGGTTGGTGAGTTCTTCGGGAGAGGCCTCGCGCGCGCGTTGCAGGATATAGAACCCGCCGACCGACAACGCCATCAGAAAAACGAAAGCGCCGATGAGAAACCGGTTCTCTTTGTAGTTTCGCTTCCAGAACGCGCGCAGACCGGCCACCGATCGGTTGCCGTCGGTATCAGTCACCGCTGTCGTCCGAGGCCGGATCGAGCCGCACCTCATACCAGTCCGTACCGTCGGTGGAGGGGAATACAAACCACGAGGTTCCGCTGGCAAACACCGCTCGCACGCGAACCCGCAGCACGGCGTCCCGGCGAGCCTCGGGCAGGTCCAACTCGACCGCGGGCGGCGACTTCAGCCACGCCCGCGCCTCTTTGACCGAATGCACCTCTCGGCTTGCCGTGGTGTCACCGTTGACGATCAACTGGCAGAGAAATCTTCCGGTCACGGCATCGAAGTTGACTGTCACCCGAGCCACCCCCTTCCACA
Organism: Candidatus Sulfomarinibacteraceae bacterium; assembly: GCA_963741385.1. Classification (GTDB taxonomy): domain Bacteria; phylum Acidobacteriota; class Thermoanaerobaculia; order Thermoanaerobaculales; family Sulfomarinibacteraceae; genus Sulfomarinibacter. Next base: position 834,485 of record CAVUHO010000010.1, on the reverse strand, counting down.
CCCTGCGGTCGGGAAGAACGCGTCTCCGGGCGTACACCCGGAGCGGGTAGTCGAGCACCACCGTGGCGCCTGATGAAAGCGGCTGCTCGATCGATTCCGGGAGGTCCTGGTCAAGGGAAAATGAGATGATCAGTGTTTCCTCGCCCCGTTCGACTTCGAGGATCATCGGTTCAGCGGCAAGGGCCGCGACCAACGCGAGCACGCACAGGCTTGCCGGCATGGCGGCATTCTAACCCGGACTCGCGCGGAATAAAGTCACTCGCCCGGTTCTCGAGGGTCGAGGGCCGACCATCGCGTCATCGTGAGTGGTAGAGTGAGTCGATATTTGCGATGTGGAGGCGGCGGTATGGGCGCGACCATTCCCGGGTGGTCCCCGGAAGTCGAACGGGGTTTCAAGGAGATCTTGTTCCGGTTTCTCGAGGAGATTCAGTGTACGAGGGCCGCCCTCTATCTCTTCGGACCGAGCGATCTTTTTCTCCTTGCCACGCAGTATGGTTTCGGCCGTCGCGACCCGCTCGCGATCGAGCACCGGCTGCAGGACCCGATGGTCGCGAGAGTCCGCGAGCTGCGCGGCGTGCCGGTCGCCTACAACCACAGAAACGAGCTCGGACCGTTGGCCGAGTACATCAAATCGGCCGGCAACACGCGCCTGCTGCTGGTGCCGTTGATTGTCGGCGACGAGATCATCGGGTTTGTCGACGCCCGCGACAAGGGCCGGAAACAATTGTTTGAACGCCCCGACATCAGCAAGGCGGGCAGGATTGCCGCGGCGATGGTCGATTTCGCGCGCCGCAGCGGGTTCGTCATCGCAGACGAGGAGTTCGTGCCGGTTCCGGAGCCCAGGGCGTCGAAATCGCGACGAGCGCCGGTCGGCGAGTCGCGGCCGCCGCTGCTCGACGAGTCCGGTCTCGAGAACTTGCACGATGCCGCCCTCGATTGCCTGCTCGACAATCAGGTGGCGGCGGTCGCGGCCACGCTGGCGACGCCGGAGGGTGTGGCGACCCTGATCAACACCCGCGCGGGGGGTGCCGAGATCGATCGTGAGGCCCTCTGTCGCCACCAGGTGTCGGCGCTCGCCGAAGCCGGAGTGCAGACTCACGATTTGAGTTCGTGGCACGTCGAGGTCCGCCGGGTCCCCGCGGTCAACGATGTGGTAACGTCGCCGATGATTGCGTCCGCCGTGCTGCTCCACCAGCCGGAAGTCGGCGCCCTCGTCGGCTCGGTCATTTCAGGCGCCGGCGCGAATGCTGCGAGAGCCACGCTGGCGAGGTTGCGTGCGCGGGCCGAGGATGCCCAGGAAAAAACCACCCTGCGGTTCTCGCGCCGCTGTCTGGCGCGCCGATTGCTGCAGCCCGGGGCCCAGAAGTATCCGGATCTGGTGGCCCATTCGGAAGCCGTCTCGCGTCTCGCGATGGCCATCGCCCAGAAGCTCGAGCTCGCGCCGGCGCGGGTCGAGGATGCAGTACTGGCAGGGTTGCTTCACGATGTCGGCATGCGCGAGCTCGACTACGACCGGACCTACCGCAGCCGAACACCGACCGAGGACGACCGCGCGAGGTACCAGAAGCACCCGGTCCTCGGCGAACAGATTCTCATCGGCACCGGGCTCGACGAGGTTTCCACGGCCATCCGCCACCATCACGAGCGCTGGGACGGAACCGGGTACCCCGATCGGCTGACCGGCGAGGCCATACCGTTCCTCTCCCGGTTGGTACATGTGGCCGAGGTGTTCGACGTGCTGAGCGCTCCGGGCAGGTATCGCCCGACGGTCAGCACCGCACGCGCGCTCGAGATCATCAACCGCGGTAAGGGGCACCAGTTCGACCCGCAGATGGTCGAAGCGCTGGCCATGGTGGTGACATGACCGACGAGCCCAGGGTGCTGGCGACCAACCGCAAGGCCCGCCACACCTATCACATTCTCGAGCGCGAGACCGCCGGCATGGAGCTCCTCGGAACCGAGGTGAAGGCGATCCGTGCGGCCAAAATCAACATCAAAGAGGGCTATGTGACGTTTGTCGGCGGCGAGGCGTTTCTCGTTGGTTGCCACATCGGGTCCTACGACAATGCCGGGTATGCGAGCCACGACCCCGTTCGGCGTCGGCGCCTCCTGATGCACAAGAGGCAGATCGAGAAGCTCGCCAGCAAGGTCAAGGAAAAGGGGCTGACGGTGGTGCCGCTCGTGGTGTTCCTGGAAGGGAACTGGATCAAGATCGAGATTGCTCTGGTCCGCGGCAAGCAGTTGCACGACAAGCGCGACACCCTCCGCGAGCGAACGCTGGACCGCGAGGCCGAACAGGACATCAAGGAACGCAGCAGGTGACCGAGGTCTCGGCGCTTCGTTGAATGGTGGTATAATCCGGGCGTAAATCCAGCGCCGCGGCCGGGCCCGCCGTCGGCCGCTGATCGGTCGCACGATGATGGAATTCCGCGGTCGAAATCCTGTTCTCCAGACCGGGTTCGGCGACGGAAACGAGCGCCCCGACGGGAGCAACATGCGCGAAGAGATCGTCATCCGCGGCGCACGCGAACACAACCTCGCCAACATCGATGTCGCGATACCGCGCAACCGGTTGGTCGTGATCACCGGAGTCTCCGGTTCCGGCAAGTCCTCGCTCGCCTTCGACACCCTGTTTGCCGAGGGTCAGCGGCGCTACGTCGAATCGCTGTCGGCCTATGCCCGCCAGTTTCTCGATCAGATGGAAAAGCCCGACGTCGACACCATCGACGGGTTGTCGCCGGCCATCTCGATCGAACAGAAGACCACCTCGCGCAACCCGCGCTCGACGGTCGGCACGGTCACCGAGATCCACGATTATCTGAGATTGCTGTGGGCCTCGATTGGAGTTCCGGTGTGCCCGGACTGTGGGATCGACATCCGACCCCAGAGCGTGGAACAGATGGTGGATCAACTCGCCGCGCTCCCCGAGGGCACCAAATTCCAGCTCCTCGCGCCGGTGGTCGACGGCCGCAAGGGCGAACACCGCAAGGTCTTCGCACAGATGGTCCGCGAGGGATTCGTCCGCGCGCGGGTCGACGGCACCGTGGTGGAGGCCTCGGCCCCTCCGGACCTCGACAAGAAGCGAAAGCACACCATCGAGGTGGTGGTCGATCGGCTGTCGATCCGCGACGGGGTGACGGCGCGGCTCGCCGACTCACTCGAAACCGCCCTCAAGGTCGGGGAGGGGCTTGCCCTGGCGGTGGTGGCCGGCGGCGACGAGATCGTTCTTTCGGCCCGCCACGCCTGTCCCGGGTGCGGCTTTTCACTGTCCGAGATCTCACCGCGGTTGTTCTCCTTCAATTCGCCGCAAGGCGCGTGCCCCATCTGTTCGGGCCTCGGCTTTCTGCGCGAGGTCGACCCCGAGAAGCTCATCATCGACCCCGAACGCTCGCTGTCGGCGGGGTGCCTCGCAATGGTCGGCAAGAGCCCGGGTTCGTGGTTCCGACACCAGGTGGAGCAGCTTTCGGAAGCGGTCGGGTTCGACCTCCACACTCCGTGGCGCCGGCTGCCGGCCGAGGTTCGGGAAATCCTGATGTACGGCACCGACGGCGAGCACGAGTTCGTGTGGGAGGGCTCGAAAGGCGCCTACCGCTACCGCGACCGGTTCGAAGGTGCGGTGCCGCGGCTCGAACGGCGCTACGCCGAGACCACTTCCGAGGACATCCGGCGCGAGCTCGAACGCTACATGTCGTTGGCGCCCTGCGGAGAGTGCGGCGGCGCCCGCCTGCGGCGCGAGGCTCTGGCGGTGAAGGTCGGAGGGTGCTCTCTGGTCGAGGTGTCGGGTCTGTCGGTGCAGAAGACTCTCGACTGGTTTTCCGCCCTCTCCCTCGGCGAGCGCGACCGCACCATCGCCGACAAGATCCTGCGCGAGGTTCGCGATCGCCTCGGGTTTTTGGTGTCAGTGGGGCTCGACTACCTGAGCCTCGACCGGATGGCGGGGACGCTGTCGGGCGGCGAAAGCCAGCGGATCCGTCTCGCGACCCAGGTCGGGTCGAAACTGATGGGGGTGTTGTACGTGCTCGACGAACCGTCGATCGGTCTCCACCAGCGGGACAACCGGCGGCTGCTCGAGACGCTGAAGGGGATGCGCGACCTCGGCAATACCGTGGTGGTGGTCGAGCACGACGAGGAGACCATCCGCGAGGCCGACTGGGTGATCGACCTCGGCCCCGGGGCGGGCCGTCACGGCGGCCGGGTGGTGGCCGTGGGGCCGGCGCCGGCGCTCGAGGCGGTGGAGGAATCGCTGACCGGCGCCTACCTGTCGGGCCGCAAGACCATCCCGGTGCCCACCGCGCGGTCTCGCGGCAACGGCGAAAGGATCGTCATCCACGGTGCCGCCGAACACAACCTCAAGAACATCGACGTCGCGGTGCCGCTCGGTCGATTGGTGTGCGTCACTGGCGTCTCCGGGTCTGGCAAGTCGACCCTGGTCAACGAGATCCTCCACAAGGCGGTGGCCAAAGAACTCTACGGGACCCCGGCGAAACCGGGGGCGCATGACAGCATCGAAGGCGTCGAGGCGCTCGATAAGGTGATCGCCATCGATCAATCTCCGATCGGTCGCACTCCGCGCTCCAACCCCGCCACCTACACCAAGGTCTTCGATCCCATCCGCGAGCTCTTTGCCGCCACCACCGACGCCCGCGCCCGCGGCTACAAACCCGGGCGGTTTTCGTTCAACGTCCGCGGCGGGCGCTGCGAAGCCTGTCAGGGCGCCGGTCAGATCCGCATCGAGATGCATTTTCTGCCCGACGTGTTTGTCACCTGCGACCAGTGCGCCGGCCGCCGCTACAACCGCGAGACCCTCGAGGTCCACTTCAAGGGGCTGTCGATCGCGGAGGTCCTCGACCTGACGATTGCCCAGGCGCAGGAGATCTTTGCGGCCCACCCGAAGATCATCCGCGTGCTCGACACCTTGGTGGCGGTCGGTCTCGGCTACATCCACCTCGGCCAGTCGGCGACCACGCTGTCGGGCGGCGAGGCGCAGCGGGTCAAGCTCTCTCGCGAACTCGCCAAACGCGGCACCGGACAGACCCTGTACCTCCTCGACGAACCGACCACCGGTCTCCACTTCGACGACGTCAACAAGCTCCTCGCGGTGTTGCACGCCCTGGTCGATCGCGGCAATACGGTGGTCGTCATCGAGCACAACCTCGACGTCATCAAGACCGCCGACTGGATCGTCGATCTCGGGCCCGAGGGCGGCGAGGGCGGCGGAGAAGTGGTCGCCGCGGGGACCCCCGACGACGTCGCCCGCTGCAAGGCCTCGTATACCGGGCAGTTTCTGAAGAAGGTACTTCGAGGCGGGTGATTGGTGCGTAGAGGCGGCATGCCTGCGTGAACATCCCGATGCTCACGGCGTCGTTGCCCGTGAGTGCCCCCTCTGACAATGATGGGCCCTTGACGTTGACTCGCGACCGGCCTCCGAGTTCCCAACATTGTCAGAGACGGCACGTCCGGTGAACGCGGGCCGCCATCTCACACCGCCTCCCGGCCCTCGCTACGACGTGTCGCCGCGTGGCCGAAGGCGAAGCCTGCGGTGCGCCGACCATCGCCTTCAAGCCCCCAAGCCTCAAGCCTCAAGCCTCAAGCCAGAATCGAGTACCCGCCGTCCACGATCAGGGTCTGGCCGTGAATCATCGAGGCGTACTGGGTGCAGAGAAAGATCGCCACGTTGGCCACGTCCTGGGGTTGAACCAATCGTCCCGCCGGAGTGCGCTTGCGCGCGCTGTCGAGAAGTTCGTCTCGGTTCGGAAAGTGGAGCAACGCATCGGTATCGACGGTGCCCGCCGAGACCGCGTTGATGCGCATGCCCTCTGGCGCCATCTCGGCGGCCAGGTGGCGGACCATGGATTCGAGAGCCGCCTTGGAAGCGCCGACCGCGGTGTAGTTCGGGATGGCCCGAACTGCACCGAGAGAGGACACCGCGACCAGACTTCGTTCGCCCTCGGATGGCGTCAGCAGAAACTGCTGGGTGATGGGTAAAAGGGCGGCGGCGTTGATGTGCATGGCCCAGTCGAAATGGTGGAGGGTAAGCTCACGGGCGGGCCGCAGGACCCCGGAGGCTGCGTTCGACACCACGATTTCGAGACCGCCCCACGAGTCCCGGATTGAGGTGAAAATTCGTTCGACGTGTTCTGGGTTGGCGACGTTGCCTTTGACCACCAGGGAGCGCACCCCGCGCGATTCGATTTCCTGGGCCGTCTCCTCGGCACGAGCGCGATTTCGCAGGTAGTTGATGGCGACGTCGACCCCGAAATCGGCCAGCGAGAGGGCGATCGCGCGACCGATTCCCCGGGACGACCCGGTCACCAGCGCGCGCTTTCCTCGGAGTTTGAGATCCACTTGCACCTCCGGGGTCACAAATTACCCGGTCCAACCCCGGAAAACAACCATAGATATTGTGTTTTCCTCGGGTTTGCCCTTGACAGCAGACGTTCCGCCCTCCAAAATGTGAGTACAACGAAAAACCGGAGGTTCCCATGAACAAGACCGAAATGGCCATGAAGCTTGCGAAGAAAACCGGAGTCAGCCAGGGAAAGGCTGCAGAGATCATCGATGTGATGTTTTCCGCCCACCCGCGCCACGGCTTGATCGCGTCCGCGCTCGACGCCGGTGAGAAGGTCACCATTCCCGGGTTTGGCACGTTTGCTACCAAGAGCCGCAACGCGCGCCAGGGCCGCAACCCGGCGACCGGCGCCACGATCACCATTCCGGCGAAGAACTATGTCCACTTCAAGCCCGGAAAGACCCTTCGCGAACGCGTCGAGAAGTAAGCTCGGTCGTACAAAAGACGGCAGCGAGCCGCGCTGCCGGCGCCGTGGGTGACGGTAATTCACGGTGAGGTTGTTTGACGGGGCCGGGCAATTGCCCGGCCCTTTTTTCAACGGGTGAGCGCGAACCGGTAGGGCTCGGTGATGGTGGCGTAGGTCCTGATCCTGACACCATCCTTGGTGCCGGGCTTGAAGCGATACTCTCGTGCTGCCGCCACCGCCGCTTCGGCAATGCCGAATCCCTGGTCGTCGGCCCTCAGAATTTTGACCTCGTCGACCAGGCCGTTGGCGTTCACCGTCGCCTGCATGATGATAACGCCCTGGCGTCGCGACCTCTGCGCCGACGCCGGCCACTCGACGGCGTACTTTTTGATGACCACCGGCAACGAGTCGACCTCGGTTGGGTCGACGAAAGTGTTGACCTCGATCACTTGCGCCGTCGGTTTCACGGTTGGTGCTGGCGTCGGAACCGCGGTTGGGGGCGGCGTCGCAACCGGCGGAGGCGGGCTTGGGGTCGCAGCAACGGCGAGCCCTGCGGATGCCTCCTCCGCAACCGCCGTGGCGGTCTGCCGAGCGGCCGCCTGTTGATGCGCTTCTTCCTCCGCGCGCTGTCGACCAGCTTCGAGCTCCGCCTCGCGCTGGTGCTGAGCTTCTTCCTCGGCGGCGATCTGACGTTGCAGTTCGTCGCGTTGCCGCTTTTCCTCGGAGCTGAGGGCGCCCTGTTTGCCCCGTCGTTCGCTCTCGACCAGCCGCTGCTGCAGCTCTTCAATCTTGGCCTGGCGGCTGGTGAGTTCGTGCCGAATTTCGGCTTCCTTCTCCGCCATCATCTCAGTTACCAGAGACTGCGCGAGGTCGCGCATCCTGTCCTCCTGGGCCTGACGTTGGGTGGCAATTTCATCGGCCGTAGGAGGCTGCTGCGGTGGCGGCGTCGACGGCCCGCGGCCGACGGCGAACCACAGGATTGCCGCAAGGGCGACCACGGCGGCTGCGCCGATGCCGATCGCCATGCCGCGGCGATCGGCTTTCGAGACGATTGGCTCGTCCTCGGCGATCGGTTCCGGTTCCGGCATGATCACCGGCGCCAGATAGGGGGTGACATCGAGCGCCCGCTCCACAACCATCGCCCGGTCCTCGGCCTCCATTTCCGACCGGAAGAGGCGGTCCATGAACAGGGCGAGGTTGAAGGTCGTGGGGCTGTAGGCGCCTCCGTACAACAGTCGGTCGAGTTCCTTTTTGAAGTCCGCGGCCGAGCTGAACCGTTCCTGTGGTCGTTCTGCAAGCGAGCGCTGGAGCACCGTCCTGATGTCGTCGGGCACCGGCTCATCGTCGTACGCCATGTGGGCGGCGTCGATGGCGTCCGGGCGCTCCTCGAACGCCGCCGGCAGGGCCGAACCAGTGAGAAGCTCGAAAAGGATCGCGCCGAGCGAGTACACATCGCCGCGCCGGCTCGGCATCCGGGAAGTCAGGATCTCCGGAGCGAGATAGGAATGGACGGATTGAGCTGTATCCGCCAACCCCAGGAGCGCTTCGCCGAGCCCGAACCCGGAGACCACACATTCGCCGTCGTAGGTGACAAAGATCAGACCAGGGTGGAGAAAACCGTGGAGCACGCGCCCGCCTTCGATCTCGACACTGAGACCGGCGGCGAGAGCGAGGGAGATCTTCTCCATGATCAGAAGGGCGTTGTCGACCGGGAGCGGAAACCGCTCCGTCTGGACGCGGTCGAGCACCAGACCGAGAGGCTGTGAGGCAACGTGGTCGCACGCCAGGGCGGGCACGCCGTCCGATTCCAGACAGGCAACGCCGCCCGCGACGTTGGTCGACTGCACGGCCTCGCCGATCCGGCGGGCCCGCTCGAAGGCCGAACGAATGTCCGCGGCCGGCGTCTGTGGTCCGTCGAAGATGCGCAGCCACGCGATTCGCCGAACCCCACCCCGACCGAACTCACCTGCCCGATACAGGTGGCCCAGCGGATCTTCGAGAACCCGCCCGAAAAGCAGGTACGACGCGAACACCCGGTAGCTGTCGGCCATGGAACGCCTCCGGACTGAAACTATCACCGCGCCGCGCGGGCGGTCAACGCCGCGCCGCTCGCAGTTGGGCCACCGCGCGGTTGTGCTCGACGAGACTTCGCGAAAATGTGTGGCCGCCCCCCGGGCTGGCCACGAAGTACAGGAACGGGGTGGCTGCGGGATGAAGAGCCGCGGCGATGGCGGCGCGGCCGGGGCAGTTGATGGGCCCCGGAGGGAGGCCTGGGTAGCGGTAGGTGTTGTAGGGGTCGTTCACCTCCAAATCGATCCGTAACAACCGCCCCCGCCACGCGTTGCGGCGCTCGAGAGCGTAGATGACGGTGGGATCGCACTGCAGGAGCATTTCACGACGGAGCCGGTTGACGAACACGCCGGCGATCAGCGGTCTCTCCTCGGCGATCGACGTCTCGGCCTCGACCAGGGATGCGAGCGTCACGATCTCCAGGGGAGAGCCCCAGAGCGCGTCGACCTCGCGCCGTTCTTCGCTCCACACCGCAAGAAACCTGTCGGTGAGGTGGCGGGCGGCGGCTTGGGAGCCGATGCCGACGGCGAACCGGTAGGTGTCGGGAAAGAAAAAACCCTCCAACGAGGGGGCGTCGGGCACGACCGGGGCGATCCACTCGACCCGTGACAGCAGAGACCGCCACTCCTCGTCGTTTCCGACCCCGAGCGAACTGAAAAGGGCGCCGATCTCCCCTGCCGTGTCGCCCTCCACGACGGTCACGTCAAACATTTCCAGGTTGCCGTCGAGGACCATCTCGAGCACATCGACCGGTCGGAGCCCGGCGTCGAACCGGTAGCGCCCGAAGTGCATCGAACGGCCAGCGGCCCGGGCACGGAGGTAGAGCCGCGCCGCCAGAGGCGACGGCACGAGGCCGTGGTCGTGGAGCTCGTCAATGATGCGGTGGGCGGGACTTCCGGCTGCGATCTCGAGGGCCGCCTGTGCCTGGGTGCGGGATCCCCACAGGTTGTGGTGCAGCCACAGGCCGCACACGGCGGCCGCCACGAGCGTGGCCGCGAGGAAGACGAGAACCCAGCGCATCCAACCCACTCGTCAGTCCTCAACCGGCGGGTTTCTGGGCGGACCGGCAAGGTAGTCCTCGAGGATGATCTGGGCGGCGAGGTCGTCGACGGGGCGGGTCCTCGGTCTGCCGATCGATCGTGCCCGTCGCCGGGCCTCGTTGGTGGACAGATACTCGGGCTGGAGAGCGACCTCGATGCCGAGGTCTGTGAGCGACTGGGCCAACAGCTCGCTGCGGCGCGCGGCAGGTCCGAGCGAACCGTCCGCCAGGGCGGGGACTCCGATGACGACGCGGGTGGCGCCGACCCGGCGTGCGGCGTCGACGACGAACTCCGCCGCCGCCTGGCCGTGGCAGTTCACGACCGCGTACGGCGACACGACGCCGGTCTCATCGTCGCCCACCGCGAGCCCCATCTTGCTGCCGCCGGGATCCACGCCGAGGTATCGCACCAGCCCATTGTACGCGGCGACGACGGACCGTTCGTTCGTCGTGCGCGGTCACGACGGGCTACAATGTCGGGAGAACCGCGTGCCCGGCCGGAGGATCATGAACCGCCACCACAACCAGATCCATTACGCCCGGCGGTGGATGCTGGCGGCGGCCGCCGTCATGGTTCTGGTGTCGGCGGCGGCGGCCGCCGTCGAGCTCGAAGAGCGAGTCGTTCTCACTGCCGAAAACCAGCAGGCGACGGAGCTCACCTGGCGCGGCGAAGGCGACGTCCACGTTCTCTACCAGGACATCGAGATCCGGTGCGACGAGCTCGACTACGTCCGCTCAACGGGCGATGTCGTGGCCCGCGGCAACGTCGTTGTCGACCGCGGTCCGAGCCGTTTCACCGCCGAGGAGATGCGATTCAACCTGCTCACCAAGACCGGCGTGTTCCTCAACGCCACCGCCTATATCGACCCCATGTACAGCTTCACCGGGCGGGTGATCGAGAAGTTCGACGAGACCCACTACCGGATCGATAACGCGACCTTCACCAGCTGTTCCACCGACGGCAGGCCGCCGTGGAGCTTCAGCATGAGCTCGGCGATCATCGAGGAAGAGGGATTGGGGCGGTTCAAGAGCGTTGCGATCAGGGTTCAGGGGGTCCCGGTATTCTACCTGCCCTACATGGTGTGGCCGGTCAAACAGGAGCGGGCCCTCGGTCTGCTGATGCCGCGTTTTGGTTACTCCAACCGCCGCGGTTTCAACATCGGCCTGCCGCTGTATGTGCCGATCGGCCGCTCGTACGACACGATGATTTTTGCCGATTACTACTCCAACAGCTACCTCGGTTTCGGCAACAGCTGGCGCTGGGCGCCGGTTCAAGGCGCTCGCGGTGAAATCGACATGTATGCGATCTGGGACCGGGAGGGTGAGCAGACCCAGTGGAAGGTCTTCGGCAAGCACGTGCAGGAGGATTTTCTCGGTTTCCACCTGCTGGCCCAGCTCGAAACCCTCTCCGACATCGACTTCTGGCAGGATTTCGACCGCACCTTCGACGCCAACACCCGCCGCGACCTTTATTCCTTTGCCTTCATGACCCAGAGCTTCGGACCGTACGCGCTCAATCTGCGCGCCGACTACCGCCAGACCTTCCTGACCACTACCGAAGTTGTTCTCAGCCAGCTGCCCGAGATCGAACTCCGTTCCGGGTCGACGCCGCTCTTCAATTCGCCGATCTATCTCAACCTCATCTCGTCCCTGAGCTATCTCCGGGCAGACCGTGGCGGCGATTTTCGCGGCAGTTACGGACGGGTTGATCTTTTCCCGAGTCTGTCCTACACCCTGCCCGGACCGCCATGGTTGTCGGTGACCCCCCGGCTCGGCGGCCGCGCCACCTACTACACCCAGCGTTTGGCCGACAACCGCCGCAGCTTTGTCGATGAGCCTATCGAGCGGCTCTACGCCACCGGCGCCATCGACATTGTGGGTCCTTCGGTTTCGAAGGTCTTCGAGGGTGGGCTCGGCAGATTCGACAAGGTCAAACACCTGATCGAACCGCGCATCGAGTACCTCTACCTGACGACCCCGACCGATGTCGCCCTGATACCCATCTTCGACGAGGTGGACTCGACGCCGAAGGACGCCAACATGGTCCGCATGGTGCTGGCCAACCGCCTCCTCGGCCGCGACCGCGAGGGCGTCGGCACCCGCGAGCTCGGGTCGCTCGAGTTCTATCAGGATTACTCCTTCGGCTCCCCGCTCAACTTCGGTGACGACCTGGAAACGAGCAAGTGGTCGCCCCTCGGTGTCGCCCTCCGGGTGACCCCGACCATCGGCACCGGGTTCGACGGCCGCCTCACCTACGACTATCTCTTCAAGAACCTCCGATCGACCTCCCTCGCCGCCTCCCTGCAGAGCGCGATCGGCATGGCCACCCTCACCTGGTACCAGGGATTCAACGTGCGCACCGGCGACCGCCTCTCCTCCCAGATGCGGGGCCTGTTCGGCTTTCGCAAAGCCGGGTTTCCGCTCGATGTCACCTTCCAGCTGGCCTACGACATCGTCAACGCGGAGATCGGCGACCAACGCTACGGCCTCAACTACCAGGGCAGCTGCTGGAACATCTCGGCCCAGTACCGCGACACCAAGATCGGCGCCTTCCCGACCCGCGAGTTCATGATCATCATCGGGCTCAAAGGCGTCGGCGCCCTGCCCGAGATCAAGGGCAATCTCGGGGGGTACTGACCGCAATTCCTGTCATCGCCGTCCCACGGCGATGACAGGAATTGCTGGCGGAGGGAGTGGGATTCGAACCCACGGAGGCGTGAACCTCACCGGTTTTCAAGACCGGCGCCTTCGGCCACTCGGCCATCCCTCCCGGACCGTCTACTTTACAGTCACCAGGGGCGCACGTACAATACCCGTCCCGGTGCGGAGAGGTGCTGGAGTGGTCGATCAGGACTGCCTGCTAAGCAGTTGTCCGGGGTTAACCTGGACCGCGGGTTCGAATCCCGCCCTCTCCGCCAGTTTTTGCCGTGACCACCCCCGCCCGCGTGTTTTGGAGCACCATGTCGCATCCAGTGAGGACCCGCATCGCGCCCAGCCCTACCGGTGACCCGCACGTCGGCACCGCCTACGTCGCCCTCTTCAACCTCGCGCTGGCCCGGCAGAACGGCGGCGCTTTCGTGCTGCGGATCGAGGACACCGACCGCGAGCGCAGCACCACCGAAAGCGAAAAGATGATCCTCGAGGCCCTGCGGTGGCTCGGTCTCGAGTGGGACGAGGGCCCCGACGTCGGCGGTCCGCACGCGCCCTACCGGCAAAGCGAGCGGACCGCAATCTACCGGGAACACGTGGAACAGCTGGTCGCCAAAGGCGCTGCCTACCCGTGCTTCTGCACCCGCGAGAGGCTCGATGCCCTGCGCGCCGAACAGCGGGCCGCCAAAGGGCAGCTCGGCTACGACGGTTTGTGCCGCTCGCTCGACCCGGCGGAGGCTGCGCGTCGCTGCGAGGCCGGCGAGTCCCACGTCATCCGGCTGGCCATGCCGACCGACGGCGACACCGTCGCGCAGGATCTGCTGCGGGGCGAGATCAGGATCGCCAACACCCAGGTCGACGACCAGGTGCTGCTCAAATCCGACGGCCACCCGACCTACCACCTCGCCAATGTGGTCGACGACCACCTGATGGAGATCACCCACGTCATCCGCGCCGAGGAGTGGATCTCGTCGCTGCCCAAACACGTCCGGCTCTACGAGGCCTTCGGCTGGGAGCTCCCGGTCTTCTGCCACCTGCCGCTGCTGCGCAACGCCGATAAATCCAAGATCTCGAAGCGTAAGAACCCGGTCAGCATCAAGCACTACGAAAAGGCGGGCGTGCTGCCCGAGGCCCTGCTCAACTATCTTGCCCTGATGGGCTGGACGATGCCCGACGAACGCGACCAGTTCACGCTTGAGGAGTTCATCGCCGACTTCCGCCTCGAAAACATCAGCCTCGGCGGGCCGGTGTTCGATCTCGACAAGCTCAACTGGCTCAACGGCAAATACATTCGCGATCTGACGGTCCCCGATCTCCTGGCGAGGCTGCGCGGAGAGCCCCTGTCGGATGCGTATCTTTTGAGGGTGCTGCCCCTGGTTCAGGAGCGCATCGACACCCTTGCCGACTTCGTTCCCTATGCGGGGTTCTTTTTCGCCGGGGTCGTCGACTACGACCCGCAGGCGCTGCCGAAGATGGTGGCCAAGGACCGGACTGCACCGCAGACCGCCAAGGCCTTCAAAGTGCTGCTCGAAGACCACCTCGATGCGGTGGGGGCGTGGTCCGCCGCCGCTCTCGAGGAAGCCCTGCGTGCGTTCTGCGAGGCCAACGACTGGAGCCCCAAAGAACTCTTCATGCCGGTCCGCATCGCCGTGACCGGACGCACCGCGACCCCACCCCTGTTCGAGACGATGGAGGTCCTGGGCAAGGAACGGTGCCGGCGGCGGCTGCGGCAGGCGGCCGAGTGCCTGCAGACGATGAAGAGCTGAGCGGGACGCGAACGGGAGAATTCATGGCAAGCGACGACGCCGTCAACGACAAACAGGACTTCATCCGCGAGATCATCCGCGAGGACCTTGAAAGCGGCAAGCACGCCGGGATCGTCACCCGCTTTCCGCCCGAACCCAACGGCTACCTCCACATCGGGCACTCGAAGTCGATCAGCCTGAACTTCGGGGCGGCCGCCGAGTTCGGTGGCCGCTGCCACCTGCGATTCGATGACACAAACCCGACCAAGGAGGAGCTCGAGTACATCGAGTCGATCAAGCAGGACGTGTCCTGGCTCGGCTATGACTGGGGCGAGAACCTCTACTACGCGTCGGACTACTTCGAGCAGCTCTATCTCTGGGCCGAGTCGCTGATCGAGGCCGGCAAGGCCTATGTCGACGAACTCTCGGCGGAGGAGATCCGCGCCCACCGCGGGACCCTGACCGAGCCCGGCATGCCGAGCCCCTGGCGCGACCGCCCGGTCGAGGAGAGCTTGGCGCTCTTCCGCGCCATGCGCGCCGGCGAGTTCGCCGACGGGGCCCGGGTCCTGCGGGCGAAGATCGACATGGCTTCCGGCAACATCAACCTTCGCGACCCCGTCCTCTATCGGATCCTCCACGCCCACCACCCGCGCACCGGCGATTCCTGGTGCATCTACCCGACCTACGACTACGCCCACGGCCAGTCGGATGCCATCGAGCACATCACCCACAGCCTGTGCACGCTCGAGTTCGAGGCCCACCGGCCGCTCTACGACTGGTTCCTCGCCAACCTGCCGACCCCGTCCACGCCGCGGCAGATCGAGTTCGCGCGGTTCAACCTCACCTACACGGTCCTTTCCAAACGCCGCCTGCTGCAGCTGGTCCAGGGAGGCCACGTCACGGGCTGGGACGATCCGCGGATGCCCACCCTGTCGGGGCTGCGCCGGCTGGGGTATCCGCCGGCCGCCATTCGCGACTGTGTCGACCGGGTCGGTGTGGCCAAGCGGGAGAGCGTGGTCGACCTGGCGTTTCTCGAACACTGTGTGCGCACCGAGCTCAACCGCACGGCCGAACGCCGGATGGGCGTGCTGCGGCCGCTCAAGGTGGTGATCGAGAACTACCCCGAGGGCGAGAGCGAAGAGCTCGAAGCCGTCAACAACCCCGAAGATGCCAGCGCCGGCAGCCGCAAGGTGCCGTTTTCCCGTGAGTTCTACATCGAGTGCGATGACTTCATGGAGGAACCGCCGAAGAAGTTCTTCCGTCTCGCGCCCGGCCGTGAAGTCCGGCTGCGCTACGCCTACTTCATCACCTGTCGCGAGGTCATCAAGAACGCCGACGGCGAGATCACCGAGCTGCGGTGCACCTACGACCCCGAGACCCGGGGCGGCGATGCTCCGGACGGCCGCAAGGTCAAGGCCACCCTGCACTGGGTGTCGGCTGCGCATGCAATCGACGCCGAGGTGCGGTTGTACGACCGCCTCTTCAAAAGCGCCGACCCCGGCGCCGGCGGCAACTTCCTCGACGACATCAACCCGGACTCGTTCGCGGTGGTGGCCGCCGCCAAACTCGAGCCCTCGCTCCGCGACGTCCCCGTCGGCACCACCGTGCAGCTCGAGCGCCTCGGCTACTTCTGCGTCGACCGCGATTCGACACCCGAGCGCCGCGTCTTCAACCGCACCATCACCCTCCGCGACACCTGGGCCAAACTCCAGTCCCGCGGATAAGTTCGACGATCCAATTCGGGGGCGCCGGCCGGAAACGGCAACATCGCGCCCTCATTTTTCAAAAGCCCGCGGAGAAATCCGCGGGCTTTTGAAAAATGGTGCCGAAGGCCGGACTCGAACCGGCACGGATCGCTCCACACGGCCCTCAACCGTGCGCGTCTACCAGTTCCGCCACTTCGGCACGCAAGACACTCATTGTGAATCGCCGTCCCCCGCGGGCACGGCTGGCGTTTCGATCGGGGTCATCTCGCCCCCGGCGTCCTCCTCGGTGACCGCCTGCCCGAGCGCGTTCTCCGTCGGGGCGGGGGGATTTTCGGCCGGCTCGAGCGCTGGCGCCACCGGCGCCGAGTTCTCGACCGGCGCCGCCACGTTTTCCATGACCGAGGTTCGTTGTTTACCCGAAAGGATCGCCAGCGCCAGACAGAGGACCACGAAGAGCACAAAGGCCCCCGTCGTCATCCTGTGCATGATGTTGGTGGTCGTGCGGGGACCGAACGAGGTCTGGCTGCCGCCGCCGCCGAAGGCACCGGCGAGATCGGCGCCTTTGCCCTGCTGCAGGAGCACCACCATGATCAGGAAAAGACAGACCAAAACGTACAGAATTACCAGCAAAACAGTCACAGGGTATCTCCCGCGGCGCAGACCGCCGCAGCGCGGATGATAGCGGAAAATGACCGTACGTCAAGGCTTGCGCCCCCGATCAGACCGCCATCGACGTCGGCGAGGCGCAGCAATTCGTGCGCGTTGTCGGGTTTGAGGCTGCCCCCGTAAAGAATGCGAATGGCAGCCGCCGCCTCGCCGCCGAAGAGGGCGGCCAGCCGCAGACGGAGAAAAGCGTGGGCCTCCTGGGCCTGGGCTGCAGTGGCGGTGCGGCCGGTGCCGATCGCCCACACCGGTTCGTAGGCGAGCACGAGGTGGTCCGGGTCGAGCCCGCCCAGGTTCTGCGTCTGACGTTCGAGGACGGCGAAGGTCGCTCCGGCGTCCCTCTCCTCCAGCGTCTCACCGACACAGAAGATCACCTCGAGGCCGGCGGCTTGCGCGGCCGTTGCCCGGGAGAGTGCGGTGTCGTCAGTCTCTCCGAACAGGGTCCGCCGTTCGGAGTGGCCGACGATGACCCAATCGATTCCGAGTTCGCTCAGCATGGGGGCGGCGACCTCGCCGGTGAACGCGCCGGTTGATTCCCAGTGGACGTTCTGGGCGCCGATGTGAACCTCGGAGTCGGTTGCGATCATGGCCGCCGCCGGCAGAGCGACGTACGGCGGGCAGCACAGGATGTCGACGTTTGTGGGCAGCTCCTCGGCCAGCAGCTCCTCGACATAGGCGGTGGTCTCGGCGACCCCCTTGTGCATCTTCCAGTTGCCGGCTATCAACGGTTTTCGCATGGTTTCCCCCAGCCGCCGTCGTCAGATTTCCAGGGCGGTGATGGCCGGCATGGTGTCGCCGGAGAGAAACTCCAGCGAGGCGCCGCCGCCGGTGGAGACGTGGTCGATCCGGTCGAAGACCCCGGCGCGGCGGATCGCCATCACCGACTCGCCGCCGCCGACCACCGAATATGCGGTGCTGCCGGCGATCGCTTCGGCGACCGCGAGCGTCCCGGCAGCAAACTCCTCGACCTCGAAAACACCCATCGGCCCGTTCCAGAAAATGGTCTTTGCGGACGCCAGCTCCTCTGCGAACCTCGTGCGGGTTTCGGGGCCGATGTCGACGACCATGAGATCCGCCGGTATCGCGTCGCTTCCGACCACCTCGATCCGCGACGCCCCCTCGATGGCGTCCGCCACCACCACATCGCCGGGAAGCTCGATCGCGACCCCGCCCTGGGCAGCGGCGTCCATCACCTGGAGCGCCGTGGACACCATTTCCTCCTCGACCAGGGACCGCCCCACCTCCAGACCCTGGGCGAGAAAGAAGGTGTTGGCCATGCCGCCGCCGATGAGCAGGGTCCGGACCCTGGCCAGAAGCGCCTCGAGCGGCGCGGTCTTGGTCGAGACCTTGGCGCCGCCGACGACAGCGACGTACGGCTGCTCGGGGTCGTTGACGACCCGGGACAGGGCTGCTGCTTCGGCCGCCATTAAGAACCCGGCGGCCTTGCGGCCGGGGGGGTAGAGCGCCGGGGCCGCCACCACCGAGGCGTGAGCCCGGTGGGCGGTGCCGAAGGCGTCGTTGACATAGTGGCTGAAGGGCGCTGTCAGCTGAGCCGCAAACCCGGGGTCGTTGGCCTTTTCCCCGGCGTAAAAACGGAGGTTCTCGAGCAGCAAAAGCTCGCCGGGCGCCGCGTCGGCTCGCGACGGGTCGAGACAGTTGGGGATGAAGCGGACGGGCCGGCCGAGCGCCTGCGCGAGGGCGGCCGCCACCGGTGCAAGCGAGAACGCCGGGTCGGGCGACCCCTTGGCCTTGCCGAGGTGCGAGCACGCCGCCACCACCTCGACCCTTTCCATCAGCCAGCGCAGGGTGGGCAGCGCCGCGGTGATCCGGGTGTCGTCGAGGACCTCACCGCCGGCCACCGGGACGTTGAGGTCGAGCCGCGCAAGCACCCGGGCGCCGTCAAGGTCCTTCAGATCGGCAAGAACGGGGAGGCTCACGTTCAGCTCCGGCCCACCATGTACTCGATGAGGTCCACGCACCGCAGGGCGTAGGCGTTCTCGTTGTCATACCAGGCGACGACCCGGAAGAAGGTCGGCGCCACCTGCGAGATCAGCGGCAGATCGACAACCGAGGAGTTGGTCTCGCCGATGACGTCGGAGGAGACGATGGGGACGTCGGTGGCCCTCAGGATGCCCCTGAGGGGGCCGTTTGCGGCGGTCTTGAAGGCCTGCTGCAGTTCCTCAACGGTGGACTCACGGCTGCTCACGAACGTCAGATCGCACACCGACCCGTCCGGCACCGGCACCCGCATGGCGGCGCCGTGCAGCTTGCCCAGAAGCGCCGGATAGACCAGGCCGATGGCTTTGGCGGCGCCGGTGGACGAGGGGATGATGTTGATGGCGGCGGCGCGGGCCCGGCGCATGTCCTTGGGGTGCTGGACGTCGAGCAGGCTCTGGTCGTTGGTGTAGGCGTGGGTGGTGGTGAGCCAGCCGTGCTCGATGCCCACGGTCTCGTGCAGCACCTTGACCACCGGGCGCGAGACAGTTGGTGGTGCAGGAGGCGTTGGAGACGACGTGGTGGCTAGCAGGGTCGTAGATGTCGTTGTTGACGCCCATGACAAAGGTCTCGTCCACCTCCTGGCCGGGAGCGGTGATCACCACCTTCTTGGCGCCGGCGGTGAGGTGGGCGCCCGCCTTTTCGCGGCTGCGGAACAGCCCGGTCGCCTCGAAGACATAGTCGACGCCGAGTTTCTTCCACGGCAGCTCGGCGGGGTTGCGCTGGGCGAGGACCTGCATGCGGTCGCCGTCGATGATGAGGTCCGACCCGTCGACCTCGACCGTGCCCTTGTAGCGGCCGTGCACCGAGTCGTGACCGAACAGGTAACCCAGCATGTCCGGCGAGGTGAGATCGTTGATGGCCACCAGGTCAAAGCCGTCGCGGGCCTTGAGATGGCGGGCAATGAGCCGGCCGATGCGTCCGAAACCGTTGATCGCGACCTTGGTCGTCATGTGCTCCTCCAGGTGATCGGAATGGCCCGAAAGTATAACAGATGAGACGAGCTTGCACCTCGACATTCCGTGTGGTAGATTTCATCGCTGCGTGGCCCGTTCGTCTAGGGGTCTAGGACGCTGGCCTCTCACGCCGGTAACACGGGTTCGAATCCCGTACGGGCTACCATGTTTCCTTTTCAGGAAACCATCGGTACGGTCTTCGTCACTGCACCACCCGCCCCTGCCCCTCCGTGGTCGAATCCCGTACGGGCTACCATGTTTCCTTTTCAGGAAACCATCGGTACGGTCTTCGTCACTGCACCACCCGCCCCTGCCCCTCCGTGGTCGAATCCCGTACGGGCTACCATGTTTCCTTTTCAGGAAACCATCGGTACGGTCTTCGTCACTGCACCACCCGCCCCTGCCCCTCCGTGGTCGAATCCCGTACGGGCTACCATGTTTCCTTTTCAGGAAACCATCGGTACGGTCTTCGTCACTGCACCGCCCGCCCCTGCCCCTCCGTGGTCGAACACCACCCCTCCGGAAGGACGGTTGTTCTTCCTGCCATGTCCTTCGTTTGACGTGTCAGGTAGAATGTCTGAGCAGAAAGCTACTGATTTCAAGAACCTGACCTGAGGAAGGGAGAGCGAACCATGGACGAAACACCGCGAGGCCCGAACACCGCTGCACCGCCGCCGCCCCCCCCGGCCGCTCCGTCGTCCGCACCTGCGAACAAGCCGGCCGGAGTCGTTTCCGATAATCGCAACATCATGATCGTCCTCTCCTATCTCGGTCTGCTTGCCCTCATCCCGCTGCTGGTGGAGAAGGACGACCGCGAGGTCCAGTGGCACGCCAAGCACGGCCTGGTTCTCCTGGTCGTTGAAGTGGTGGTGTTTGTCGCCCTGCAGGTGGTGATCATGCTGCTTGGCGCGGTCAGCGGCGGACTGGGATGCATTTTCGGCCTTCTGGTGCCGATCTTCGCTTTGGCGGTCTTGATCGTGCATATCTTGTGCATCGTCAAGGGCATCAACGGCGAGCGATTCATAATTCCGGGCATCAGCGAGTTCGCGAATCGATTCTGACACCTCCCAGCGGGAGGGGTATCTCTCTCCCGCCCTGAGAACCAGCTGCCGCGACGAATGACGAGGTGAGGTGTGCGTCTATTCAACAAACTCAATCCCGACATGGTGCTCATCGCTCCCGCCGTAGCGGACCGCGACGGTCTCTTCCGGCTGTTCGGCGATATGGTCGCGGGCGCCAAGCTCGTCGCGTCGGCCGACGAGGTGGCCGAAAAGCTGATGGAACGGGAAAAGATCCTCTCCACCGGCATTGGTGGTGGGGTGGCGGTGCCTCACGCGCAGCTGCCGGGTCTCGGCCGTCTGATGATGGTGGCGTCGACCCACCCCGATGGTATCGAGTATCCGGCGCTCGACGACCAGCCGGTGCGGTTGGTGTTCTGTCTTCTCGGTGACGCCAACACGACCGCTGATCATCTCGCGGGACTCGCCCGCCTCGCCCGGCTCGCGAGACGCCGGGCGGCGCTCGAGCCACTCGTCACCGCGGCTGACGGCCGCGCCTTTGTCGCCGCCCTCGAAGAACTCGAGGGGGCGTGAGTGAAGCTGCTGCTCGCCATCCTTCATCGCGAGGAGCTGTTGGACGAGGTGTTGTCCACACTGGTGGAATTGGAGGCCCCCGAGGCTGTGGTGGTGGAGAGCCGCAGCGGTCTCGAGTTGCTCGAGCGCGACCTGCCGATCTTCGCCGGGCTGCGGTCGTTGATTCCCTCGGGGATTGATTTTTCGAGTCTCGTGCTGTGTGTGATTGAAGAGGATTCGCTCGCCGCCGAGATCCTGGTTGCGGTCAGTGCCCTGGGCGACGGCGCGCACCAGGAGGGCGAATCCTTCAACGCCGTGATGTTGGTGCCGGTGTCCTCGGTCCGTCTTTTTTAACCAGCGGTCTCGTCGGCTGTTGGACCGGCACCGTCGCACAGTAAACTCAAAGCATGCTTCGCGGCACAGTAGCGTTTCTGGCCCTCGTGGCCTGTGCAGTGCTTGGCGCCGAGTTGCGCGCGGTGCTGGCCCGGCGCGGGGTGCGCGCGCCCGGGATGGAGGGCGTGTCCTTTCTCGCGGTCGGATTCCTGCTCGGTGGGCGGGCGCTGGGACTCTTTCCCGACGATCTGGTGGCCGCGCTTCGGGTCGTGGTCCTGTTCGGTCTGGCGTGGATCGGTCTGGTCTTTGGCCTCCAGGCCGAGGTGCGCATCATCCGGCGGCTCGCACAGTGGCACCGGTGGGTCGGCGGACTGACGCCGGTGGCCGTCGGCGCGCCGGTGGTGGTCGCGGGCATGGCGCTCGGGTTGTCGCCGGCGCTCGCGCTGGGTTTGGGATCGGTGGCAATGGCGAGCTCGCCCAGCGCCCTGGAGGGTCTGGCGCGGGGGCGTCGATCGACCGACCGCGGCACGGTCCGCATGCTCAAACTGGTGATGGCGTTCGCCGGGATCCCCGCGGTGTTGGTGTTTGCCGTCGCGACCGCCCTGGCGAGCCCCCTCGCCGCCGAAAACGGCGGTGGGTTGGCAGCCCACGAACTCTTCTTTCTCACCGTCGCCATCGGTACGCTCGTTGGTTACGCCATGGTGGTGCTGATTCGGGGCGTTGGGGACCACATGCAGCTGCTGACCCTGGTGGTGGGCAGCATGTGCTTCGCGGCCGGGGTGACGGCGGTGCTCGGTCTCAACGCGTTGCCGGCGGCGGCCATTGCCGGCGCCGTCGTGGTCAACCGGTGCGTGTTTCCCCACCGCATGCTGCGGGTCGCCCACTCGTTGGAACGGCCCATTCTGGTGGCGCTGCTGGTTTTAGTCGGTGCGTCGTGGAGCACGGCCGCGTTTTCTCTCGAGGTCTTTGCCGTGATGACCCTGGTGCGGGCCGCGGCTGCGGTCGCTGCCGGCGCGGGTCTGACTCGCATCGCCCGCGCTCGCGGCGAGGTTCTGCTCACAGGCGGTGTCGGGTGGGGACTCCTCCCGATGGGTGAGCTGTCTCTCGGGCTCACGGTGGCCATCGTCAGCTTCTTCCCGGCGACCGAAGGTGTGCTGGAGGCGGTGGTCGCGGCGGTGCTCGCAAACAACATCGCGGGCGGGTGGTGGATGCGCCGTCGTCTCTTCGCACCTGGTGACGAGGCGACACCGTGAGGTGGTCTCTGTTCCTTGTGCTGGCTGCGTTCAGCTGGGCGGCGCGGTTGTTGGGGACCACCATGGTCAGCGATCCGTTGGGCTCGGCGCTGCTCAGCCTCGGCATCTTGATCATCGGCGGCGTCCTCGCCGGCGAGCTCGCGGTGCAATTCCGGGCGCCGCGGATCACCGGTTATCTCCTGCTGGGCATGGTGGCCGGACCGCACGCCCTGGGTCTCGAGACCGCCCGCGACGCCCAGCTTCTGCGGTTCTTCGAGGAGCTCGCTCTGGGTCTGATCGCACTCACCGCCGGAGGTGAGTTTCGGCTCGCCGCGGTGCGCCGCCGCCTGCGGCCTTTGCTCGTCATCACCACCGCCCACACCGTCGGCATTCTGGGTTTTGTCGCGGGAATTCTCTGGGTGGTGCTGAAGATACTGCCGTTTCTCGGCCCGATAACAGCTGCCGAAACCGTGGCCGCGGTGGCCTTTCTCGGTGTCATCGCCGTCGCCGTTTCTCCCTCCACGACGATCGCGATCATCGCCGACCTGCGGGCGCGCGGAGAGATGGTCGAGACAGTCCTTTCGGTCACCATCGTCAAGGACCTGGTCATCCTGCTGCTCTTCACGCTGGTCAACGCCACCGTATTGGCCCTTCTCCAGGGCGGCCCCCCGAATCTCGGCAAACTCGGCCACGTCGCCGTGGAGATTCTGGGTTCGTTGCTCCTGGGGGCCGTGCTCGGGACGATGCTCGGCCTCTACATCGCAAAGGTGGGACGTCTGATCCCGTTGACCGTGCTCGCCCTGGCCCTGGCCTCCGCCGAGCTCGCACACCAGTCGTGGATGGAACACCTGCTGGTCTGCATGGCGGCAGGTTTTGCGGCGCGCAACTTTTTCCCCCGGTCGGCCGGTCGTTTCCTCGATGCCCTGGAACAATCCTCCACGCCGATTTTTGTTGTGTTCTTCGCCCTGATCGGCGCCGGCCTCGACATCGGCATCTTTGCCGCACTGTGGTTGCCGGCGCTGATCTACGTCGTGGTGCGTGGGATGGGGGTGTGGCTGATGACCGGTTTCCCGGCGTCGATGGCTGGTTCGGGCGGGCCGATGGTCCGCCACGGTTGGATGGGCTTCATCGCCCAGGCCGGCCTGTCGCTGGGGTTGGCAGCGCGGATTCAGCGGGAAGTGCCCGGCATCGGACCGGCCGTGGCAACCCTGGTGGTGGCGGCGGTGGTGATCAACCAGCTCATCGGGCCGGTCCTGTGGGAGCGGGCCATTCGGGCTGCGGGAGAACAAGGGCCGGCTCGAAAATAAAAACGGGCCGCCCACCCGGGCGGCCCATGCGTTCGATTCTTTCGTCAGCGTCAGTTGCTTTTGCCGCCCTCGATGAGCAGGGCCGGGAACGCGCCGTTGCAGCCGGTGTCTGCGCCGGTGAAGTTGGCGCCCACCGCTTCGAGCGAGCCCGAGAAGCCGAGGTTGTCATCGATACTGAAGGTCAGGGTCCAGGTCATTTCGCCGCCATCCGGGTAGCTGTCGACGAACTCGACACCCGAGGAAAAATCGCTGAGGTTGGTCGGGTTGAGGCTGGTGCCCCAGAGGAAGATCAGGGTGCACTCGGACTCGCTCTGGGCGTTCAGCTTGTCGAAGTTGAAGTAGGTGCCGTTGATCGCATCGACAAGGCCGTCGGCGACCACGATGTTGCCCCCTGATGCAAAGCTGAGGCTGTCGTAGACGGCGAACTGGTAGATCCCGTCCGCCGAACCGGAGCCGGCGCCGAAGGACGATTCGAGGGTTGTCGGGTCGCCGCTGGCATTATCCGTCTTCGATCCCAGGATCACCGCCGAGCCCGAGGTCACGGTGGCAAGCAAGGTGCCGTTGTCATAGGTGCTCACGTCCCACAGGTCCGTCTTGAACGACAGCCACGGCTCGTAACCTTCGAGAGTGATCGTCGCGGTGTCGAGCACATTGCCGTTGGGATCGAGCAGGTCGAGGTCCATGGTGACGCCGTCGGCGCCGGCCAGGGCAAAGATGTTGGTGTAGAACGAGCTGTTCGAGGCCAGACCCATGACGGTCGTCGACCCGCCTGCCCGGGTGGCTGAGGGAGCGGGAATCGCCTCGAAGCCCGAACCGTAGGTGCCCCCCACCGGGTCGTTGAAGCCGGTGAAGACGATGAGGTTGGCGGTGACCTCGCCAGTGGCGGTGATGTGGAACGCGCCGGCGGCGTTGTTCATCCCGAAGTTCTTCAACATGACGTCATCGAGGATCAGCGTGTCGTCCGGGCCGATGTTGAAGCTGCGGGATGTCGGGTTGGGGTTGGGCTGATCCCGTTCGAGCCAGTACACCGTCACCCCAACAGTGGTGGTGCCGGCGTTGTTGATGTAGAGATCGGAGTGCCATTTGTTGGTCCGCGCCGCGCCGGCGATCAACAAATCGGTGCCGGGAGCGATGGCCAGCGCCGAGGACGCGGCGAGCAGGAATCCAAGGCAGACAACAACGGTTTTGCGAGCGTTCATATGGGACCTCCCGGGTCGTTTCAGTGGTGTTAACAGGGCGGTACGATACCAGATTCCTGTTCTGCTTACACAGTATGTGTTTCACGTCGCCGCGATCAGACATACGATTTGCGGATTGATGGGTTTATTTCAGGTTCGGGGAATTGGGCTAAGATGCCCCGATGACCTATCAGGTTCTCGCACGCTCATGGCGGCCGCAGCGTTTTGCCGACCTCATCGGCCAGGAGGCCGCGGTGCAGACCCTGACGAACGCCCTCACCTCGGGCACTTTTGGCCAGGCGTATTTGTTTTCCGGTCTGCGCGGCGTCGGCAAGACCACCGTCGCCCGGCTTTTGGCCAAGGCGGTGAACTGCATCGATGGGCCCACGGCTGAGCCCTGCGGGGTCTGCGAGTCGTGTCGGGAGATCGCGGACGGCTCGAGCATCGATGTCATCGAAATCGATGCGGCGACCCACACTCAAGTCGAAAAGGTCCGCGACCTCCAGGATCTCCTCCGCTACCGACCGACGCGGGATCGCTTTCGGGTGATCATTTTTGACGAAGTTCACATGCTTTCCCAGGCCTCGTTCAACGCCCTCCTCAAGACCATCGAAGAGCCGCCTCCGTACATCCTCTGGGTCTTCGCCACCACCGAACGTCACAAGGTTCCCGCCACCATCCTTTCCAGGTGCCAGCAGTTGGACTTCCGACCGGTCGGGTCCGACCTGATCCGGAAGCGTCTGGAGGAGATCGCATCCGCCGAGGGTTTCTCGCTGACACCGTCGGCGGCGGCATCCATCGCCGGCGCCGCCGAGGGCTCGGTTCGCGACGCGCTGTCGTTGCTCGACCAGTTGCGCGCCTTCACGGCCGACGCGGTCGACGACGAGGCGGTGGCAACGGTGCTCGGCGTGCCGCCGCTCGAGGTCACGGCGCGGCTCGTCGAGATCCTCGCCGCCGGCGAGACCCCTGCCGGCCTCGTCATGCTGCGCGAGCGGCTCGCCGCCGGCCAGGACGCCTGGGTTCTGTATCAGGAGATGGGGCGTACCCTGCGCGCGCTGTTGTACCTCGCGCTCGACCCGGCGCTGCTGCCGACCCTGTCGGATGCGCAACGCGACTTTCTGTCGGCAATTTCGTCGAGCTGCGGCGCCGACGCCTTGACCCGCATGCTCGGTCTGTGGCTCGAGCACGAGCTCCTGGTCAAGGAGGCCGGCAACCGCGAGCTCGCCCTCGAGGTGGCGGCCATCAGACTCGCCAGATGGCCCGCAGTGCAGCACCTGGAGGCGTGGCTCGCCGGTTCCGGTGGACTGCCGTCGGCGAGCGGGCCCGGACCGGGTGCCCATTCGACGTCCGGCGCCGGGGGGGGCGCGGGCCCCTCTCCAGTCAAACCACCGGCGTCGCGATCGGCGGCCGCAGAGACGTTTGCGGCAGAGGCGGTAGACAGGGACGAGCCGGGAATCGAGCACGAGCACGAGCACGAGCACGAAAGCGAGCACGGGGACGAGCTGGACACGGCTTCGGAGCCGGCGATGGCGGCGGAGGATCTCACCGGCATCGCCAAGGCCGACCCCGGGGTGATCCTCGCGACCCGGATTCTGGGCGGCGAGGTGGTCGCGGTTCGTCCCGACGGCGAGGGCAGATAAGTGGATCTGCGACCGCCGACGGTCCGCGTGCTGCTGCAACACCTCGAGCGCCTGCCCGGGGTCGGTCCGCGGACCGCCCAGCGGCTCGCCGAGCACCTGCTGACGGTCGACCCCGCAGACCTTCAGGCGTTTTCGGACGTGCTGGGGCGCCTGCGCGAGGCGGTCACTCTGTGTTCATCATGCTCCTTGCTCACCGAAACCGACCCGTGCGTGGTGTGCAGCGACCCCGGCCGCGACCACCGCGTCATCCTGGTGGTCGAAGAGCCGACCACGGCGTGGGCGGTCGAGGCAACGGGCGAGTTTCGTGGGCTGTATCACGCCCTCCTCGGCCACCTGTCGCCCCTCCATGGCGTCGGACCGGAGGACCTGACGATCGACCGCCTCGAGGAGCGGTGTCGCGGGTCGGCTGTTGACGAGGTGATTCTCGCTACCGATCCCACCGTCGAGGGGGAGACCACCGCCCTGTACATCAGCCGCCGGCTCCAGCCGCTGGGAGTCAGAGTGAGCCGGCCGGCGTCGGGCATTCCGGTCGGTGGAGAGGTGGCGTCGGTGGACCGGGTAACCCTTGCGCAAGCACTCCAACTGCGCCGCCCGGTGTGATCGCCATCTTCCTGATTTCAGCGACCTTTTGCCGGTGCTGACAGTGCCCGATCGGGCCGTTGTGCTTGCTTGGCAGGGGCGTCTATGTTAAAAATTGAAGCTACTGGGAGTGTGAAGAGTTGGTAACCAACTTGGTCATGTATGAGGAGGAGTTCGATCGCATCAAGCTGCTCCTCGATACCCTGCGTATGGACGCCAGCGCCAAGATCGTCTTCCTGGTCGATAAGAACGGGCAGCAGATCGCGGAGGCCGGTGAGGTCAACCTGATCGATTCGACCTCACTCGCCTCCCTCACAGCCGGCAACGTGGCAGCCACCGAGGGTCTCGCCAAGCTGATCGGGGAAAAAGAGTTTTCGATCCTTTTCCACGAGGGCCGCAAGGACAACATTCACATTTCCATCGTTGGTCAGAGGCTGATTTTGGTGGTTATTTTTGACGAGCGCTCGTCTCTCGGTCTGGTCCGCCTGCGGGTACGCAAGGCGTCGGCGGAGATCGAGCGTGTGCTCAACGAAATGGAGACAAAATCCCAGATGGTTGGCATCGTGGAAACACTCTCGCCTTTTGCTGAAATTACCGACGACGATATCGACGCATTGTTTTCAGAATGAGCTTCATCAACTACGCCGCTCGCGAGATCAACGTCAAAATCGTGTACTACGGACCCGGTTTGTGCGGAAAGACCACCAACCTGCAGTACATCTTCGAAAAATCGTCGCCGCAGCAGAAGGGCAAGCTGATCTCGCTCGCGACCGAGACCGACCGCACGCTCTTTTTCGACTTTCTGCCGCTCGATCTCGGGGCGGTTCGCGGATTCAAGACCCGCTTCCACCTCTATACCGTGCCCGGCCAGGTCTTCTACGACGCGAGCCGCAAGCTGATCCTCAAAGGCGTGGACGGGGTGGTGTTCGTCGCCGACTCGCAGGAGGCGAGGATGGACGCCAATGCCGAGTCGCTCCACAATCTCGAGGAAAACCTGCGCGAAAACGGCTTCGAGCTCAAGACCATCCCATTCGTCCTCCAGTTCAACAAACGCGACCTCCCGAGCGCAGTGTTGGTGGATGACATGTACCGCCTCCTCAACTTCAAGGGCGAACCCACGTTCGAGGCGGTCGCGGTCAAGGGCATGGGGGTCTTCGAGACCCTCAAGGCGGTGGCCAAACAGGTTCTGTACGAACTGCGAAGCCGCTGACCTGCCCCGGCCGGTACGACTCTTTTCCCATGCGTTGATGTGAAGCCCCGACCCGGCGGTTGGCCCGTCGTGGTAGGCTGCGAGGAGCCGCTGCGGTGGTGCGCCGCGAGCAACTGAGTCTGTTACGGAGGCCCCATGAATCCCTTGCAAAGACTGTGGACCGCCCACCGGCAGGCGGTGTGGCTCGACTACATCGAGCGCGACCTGCTCACTGGCGGCGGTCTCGAGCGGTTGGTGGCGGGCGACGGAGTGCGCGGCGTCACCTCGAACCCCTCCATCTTCCAGAAGGCCATCGAGGGCGGGGGCGCGTACGACTCCGCTGTGGCGGCGTTGCTGACGGCTGACCCCGGGTTGGCCACCAAGGATCTCTACGAGGCGCTGGCGATCGAGGACATCCGCGGCGCGGCCGACATCCTCCGGACCGTGTGGTCCGAAAGCAGCGGCGGTGACGGCTATGTCAGCCTCGAGGTGTCGCCCCACCTCGCCCACGACAGCGACGGCACGGTCGAGGAAGCGCGTCGGTTGTGGGCGGCGGTCGATCGGCCAAATTTGATGATCAAGGTGCCGGCGACCGCGGCGGGGATCCCCGCCATCGAACGCCTGATCGCCGACGGCATCAACGTCAACTCCACCTTGATGTTCTCGCTCGCCGACTACGAGGCGGTGGCGCAGGCCTACGTTCGCGGTATCGCCGAGTGCGAGACCCCCGACCGAGTGGCCTCGGTGGCGTCGTTCTTCGTCAGCCGGGTCGACACCAAGGTTGATGCGGCGCTCGAAAAGATCGGCACTGCTCCGGCGCTCGCCTTGCGCGGCAAGGCGGCGGTAGCCAACGCCAGACTCGCCTACCGCCGCTTCGAGGAGATCTTCTACGACGGCCCGTTTGCCGAGTATGCGGCGAACGGGGCGCGCGTCCAGCGACCGCTGTGGGCGAGCACGAGCAGCAAGAACCCCGCCTACCGCGACGTGGTCTATGTTGAAGAGCTGATCGGGCCGGACACGGTCAACACGCTGCCGGTGGCGACCCTGGAGGCCTTTCGCGACCACGGCGAGCTCCGCACGTCGATCACCGAGGATGTCGACGGGGCGGCGGCGACGATGGCTGCCCTCGCCGGTCTCGGGATCGACATGGATGCGGTGACCGACGAACTCCAGGTCGAGGGCGTGGCGTCGTTCGCAGCGTCGTTCGACCAGCTGCTGGCCGCGCTCGATGCGGCACGATCGGCCTGAGGCACAGGGTGCCTCGAGGGCGCGGGCCACAGACCTGACACCCCGCGGCCAACGTCCGAGCAGGGTTTGCGGTTAATCTGGACATCTCACCGCGGTGTGAGGGCATCGGGCAGGTGGCTGTCAGACGCGCGGGGCGAGCCCGGAGTGGAGGTCTGCGATGTGCGGCATCATCGGCTATGTGGGTGGGGACGAGGTGGTTCCGGTTGTGCTCGACGGGCTGCGGCGCCTCGAGTACCGCGGCTACGACTCGGCCGGCATGGCCGTGATGGACGGCGGCCGGATCAACGTCCTGCGGGCGGCCGGCAAGCTCGGCAATCTCGAACAGAGGGCCTACCACGAACCGCTGCACGGCACCGTCGGTCTCGGCCATACGCGGTGGGCGACTCACGGCGCCCCGACCGAGGCCAACGCCCACCCGCAGACCGACACCGGGGGTTCGGTGGCGGTGGTCCACAACGGCATTCTCGAAAATTACGGCAGTCTGCGGGCGTCGCTGATCGCCGACGGTGTCGAGCTCCGATCGGACACCGACACTGAACTCATCGCGCAGCTGCTGGGCCGCGAGAATGGAACCCTCGCCGAGCGCGTGCTCGCGGTGCTCCCGCGGCTCGAGGGTCAGTACGCGGTGGTGGCGGTCCACCGAGCTGAACCCGATGTGGTGGTGGCCTTCCGCAACGGCCCGCCGCTGGTGGTGGGGCTCGGCGAAGGCGAAAACATCGTCGCCTCCGACGTCACGGCCCTGCTCCACCGGACCCGCCGCGTAATCTTCCTCGAAAACGGCGACGTGGCGGTGGTTCGGCGCGACAAGGTGGAGACCCTCGACGCCTCCGGTGACATCGTCGAGCGTCCGGTGGAGACCCTGGACTGGGACGCCGCGAGGGCGGAAAAGGGCGGGTACCGGCACTTCATGTTGAAGGAGATCTTCGAGCAGCCGGACGCCATCCGCAACACCGTCAGCGCCTATCTCGACTCCGACCGGCGCGGCGTCAATCTCGACGGTCTCGGTTTTTCGACCGATGAACTGGCGCGGCTGCGACGGGTCCACATCGTCGCCTGCGGGACCTCGTGGCACGCGGCGCTGGTCGGCAAGTTCCTGGTCGAGGAGCTCACCGGTCTGCCCACCGAGGTCGACTACGCCTCGGAGTACCGCTACCGCTCGCCGCTGCTCGGCGACGATCTCCTGGTGGTCGGAATCACCCAATCCGGGGAAACCGCCGACACGCTCGCCGCGATGGAGCTCGCCCGGGCCGGCGGCGCGCTGCTGGCCACGGTGTGCAACAGCCGCGGTTCGTCGGCGTGGCGCCTCGCCACCTCGCGGATGCTCACCCAGGCGGGGCCCGAGATCGGAGTCGCCTCGACCAAGGCCTTCACCACCCAGTTGGTGGCGCTGGTCCTGATGGCGCTCGGTCTGCGCGCGAGCCGCGGGCTGGCCGACTCAACCGACACGGATCTGGTCACCGAGCTGCAGCGGCTGCCGATCGCGGTCGAACGGGCACTCGCCATCGACGAGCAGCTGTATCGGCTCGGCACCGAGCTGTTGAGCGCCGCCTCCGACTCGCTCTACCTGGGCCGCGGCATTCTCTACCCGATCGCGCTCGAGGGCGCTCTCAAACTCAAGGAGATCTCCTACCTCCACGCCGAGGGCTACCCCGCGGGGGAGATGAAGCACGGCCCCATCGCCCTCCTCCAGGATGGTTTCCCGGTGGTGGCGGTGGTGCCGGAGGGGCCGCCCAGGGACAAGATCATCAGCAATCTGATGGAGGTTCGGGCCCGGGGCGCCAGTGTCCTCGCGGTCACGACCGATGTCGACGACAATCTGGCGCACGTGGTGGATCTGGTGCTGCCGGTGCCGCGGGTTCATCGCCTCCTGCAGCCGGTGGTCTCGGTCGTACCGTTGCAGCTGCTCGCCTACAACGTGGCCGTCGAACTCGGGCTCGACGTCGACCAGCCGCGCAACCTGGCAAAGAGCGTCACCGTCGAGTGAGGCCGGGGCCTCACTCGACGAATGCGGAATTCGGAATTCGGAATTCGGAATGCCACCCACCCACCCGGCTTTCCGAACGCTGGTGGGTGGAGGGACGGGAATTCCGAATTCCGAATTCCGAATTCCGAATTCAAGAAGTTGTTTCTCCCGCCCGGCCTTGGTAGGTTCTCCCTTCCTCTGGAGGCATTGATCCGTGAGCTCCTTTCTCGATGATCTGAACCCGCAACAGCGTGAGGCCGTGACTCACGGCGAGGGACCGTTGCTGGTGCTCGCGGGCGCGGGGTCGGGAAAGACCCGGGTGCTCACCTGCCGTGTCGCGTACCTGCTCGCGCAGAACGTCGTCGAACCGAGCGGCATCACGGCGGTGACTTTTACCAACAAGGCCGCCCGTGAGATGCGGGAAAGGGTGGAGACGCTGGTTGGGCGACCTCTCGGCGGCGGTTTCGTCGGAACCTTTCACCGCTGGGCCCTCGATCTGCTGCGGCGGCACCCACGGGCCGCCGGGCTGCCGGCGCGCTTCGGTATTGCCGACAGTGATGACCAGCGGGCGCTGGTCGGGCGCGTCCTCAAGGAACTCGGGCTCGATCCCCGCGAACACCCGCCGCGTGCCCTGCTGTCGCGGATCTCCGGTCTCGTCAACCACGGCAGCGGGCTCGAAGACTTCGAGAGCCGCGCGGTGGGCCACAATGATGAAACCCTGGTCGAGGTCTGGCGCCGTTACGAGCTCCTCAAGAAGACCGCCGCCGTTGTCGACTTCGACGACATGCTGGTGCGGGCGCTCAGAGCAGTCCGGGCGGACGAGGCGGTGTGCATGGAGATGCGCCGTCGCGCCAAATATTTGTTGGTGGACGAGTTCCAGGACACCAACTCGCTGCAGATGGATCTCCTCAACGAGGTCCTCGACGGCAAGGGGAACCTCACCGCGGTCGGCGACGAAGACCAGTCCATCTACCGCTGGCGCGGTGCCGAGCTCGACAACATTCTCTCCTTCGAGAGCTTCTTCCCCGGTGCGAGGGTGGTCGCCCTGGAGGAGAACTACCGCTCCACCGCGCCCATCCTCGAGGCCGCCGGCGCCTTGATCGCGGCCAACGTCGGGCGCCGTGGGAAAAAGCTCTTTACCAGCCGCACGGGTGGCGAACCGGTGCGTTTTTATATTGCCGACGACGAGCGCGCGGAGGCCCGTTGGGTGGCGGATACCATCGAGGCGGCCGCCGGCGCGCACCCGCTGGGTGAGTTTGCCGTGCTGATGCGGACCAATGCCCAGACCCGGCCGTTCGAGGAGGAGCTCACCCGCCGCCGGGTGGCCTACCGCGTGGTCGGCGGGCTTCGATTCTGGCAGCGTGCAGAGATCAAAGACGCCCTCGCCTACCTGCGCCTCACCTTCCGTTCGAACGACCTGTTGTCCTTCGAACGCGTCGTCAACGTCCCGACCCGGGGCATCGGGGCCGCCACACTCGACGTCCTGCGGTGCGCCTCCGAAGAGCTCGGTGTGACCCTTCCGGAAGCGGCCCGGCGTCTCCCTGACGGGCTCAGCCCGCGCGCCCGGCTCGCGCTGGAGCGCTTCTTCGGGCTTTTCGACGAGGCGAACGTTCGCCGCGACGAGCTGACCGCCGGCGACTTCGTGGGTTGGCTGTTGGAGGCCTCCGGGCTCTTTGCGATGTACGAGGGGGACGCCGAGGACCGGGTTGCGCGCCGCGAAAACCTGCAGCAGCTGGCCTCCGCCGTGGCCGAGGCGGCGGCCCGGGGCCAGGAGCTCGAGGACTTCCTCGACTCGGTGGCGCTGCTCGAGGAAAACGACGAGGAGACCGGTGCCGATGCGGTTTCTCTGATGACCCTGCACTCGGCCAAGGGCCTCGAATTCAACGTCGTCTTCCTCTCCGGTCTCGAAGACGGGCTGCTGCCCCACGCCAACTCGAGGGACGATTTCGAAAGCCTCGAGGAGGAGCGCCGACTGGCGTATGTCGGGATGACCAGGGCGCGCCGCCGGCTCGCGCTGACCTGCGCGCGGACCCGGTTCCTCTTCGGTCAGCGGCAACCGACCAGACCGTCGCGCTTTCTCGACGATTTCCCGGACGGGAGTTTTCAGGATGTCTCCGAGGCGAGCCCCGGCTGGCCGGCAGCGATGGCCCGTTCGCAGTCGCGGAGCCCGTCGGCCCAACCACGACCACCGCAGCCGGGCCCGGTCGGCCGCCCGGCGGGAGGCCGACCGAAGATTGCAGCCACCGCGACTGACGGCGACGGCAACGGGTGGCGCCCCGGCGACCGGGTTCGACACCAGCGGTTCGGGACCGGGGTGGTGCTGGCGTGCCAGGGCAGCGGCGCACAGCTCAAGCTGGTGGTGTACTTCGACCGCGCCGGCCGCAAGACCCTGGTGCCGGCCATCGCCAAGTTGGAAAAGGCGTGATGTGGAATGTGCGAGGAGTATCCTTCGGAGTGCTCTGAGGCAAAAGCGGGAACGGAGGCGGCAGTGAGGAATGAATGGCATCACACGACGGTGCTCGCAGTGCGCCGCGACGGAGTGGTGGCCGTCGGTTCGGACGGCCAGGTGACGCTCGGCACCGCGGTGCTCAAACACGGAGCGACCAAGGTCCGCCGGCTCGCCGGCGGCAAGGTCCTGGCGGGGTTTGCCGGTTCGGTGGCAGATGCGCTGGCGTTGTTCACCAGGTTCGAAGCCAAGCTCGAGGAATACGGCCACAATCTGGAGCGGGCCGCGGTGGAGCTGGCGCGGGACTGGCGGACGGACAAGGCCCTGCGCCACCTCGAAGCGCTGCTCATCACCGCAGATTGCAAGACGACCCTGCTGGTGTCGGGGACCGGTGAGGTGCTGGTGCCGGACGATGACGTCGTGGCGGTGGGTTCGGGCGGCTCCTATGCCCTGGCCGCAGCACGCGCGCTCGTCAAACACACCGGGCTGGGAGCGCGTGAGATCGTCGAGGAGGCCCTGACGATCGCCGCTGACATCGACATCTACACCAACAAACACATCACCATCGAGGAGCTGAAATCGTGAAGCTGGATTCAATGACTCCAAAGGAGACCGTTCTCGAGCTCGACCGATTCATTGTCGGGCAGGGTGCGGCCAAGCGGGCGGTCGCGGTGGCGCTGCGCAACCGGTGGCGCCGCCAGCAGCTGGCGCCCGAGCTGCGCGAGGAGGTGGCGCCGAAGAACATCATCATGATCGGCCCCACCGGGGTCGGCAAGACCGAGATCGCGCGCCGGTTGGCTCGTCTGACGGGTTCGCCTTTTCTCAAGGTGGAGGCGTCCAAGTTCACCGAGGTCGGCTACGTCGGTCGCGACGTGGAGTCCATCATCCGCGATCTCGTCGATTCGGCCATCCAGCTGGTGCGGTCGGAGCGGCGTGGCCGAGGTCGAGGTTCGCGCCGAACGCGCCGCCGAGGACCGCCTCCTCGACCTCCTGATCATGAGTTCGAGCTCCGCCCTCGAGACCTCGCTCGAGGAACGTCGTCGCTCCCTCAAGCGTCCGCTTCGCGACGGGCTGTTGGAGGAGAACGAGGTCGAACTCGAAGTCGCCGAGGACCGCATGCCGACGGTCGAGATGTTCACGCCCCAGGGCATGGAGTCCATGGGCATCAACCTCAAAGATATGTTCGGCGGCATGATGGGCCGAAAATCGAAGAAACGGATGACCGTCAAGGATGCGCGCCGGGTCCTCCTCGCTGAAGAAGAGGAAAAGCTGATCGACCGTTCGCAGGTGGAGAGCGAGGCCATCTCCCGGGTGGAACAGTCGGGGATCGTCTTTCTCGACGAGATCGACAAGATCTGTTCGCGTGACGGCGCCGCCGGGCACGGCCCCGACGTGTCGCGGGAGGGCGTGCAGAGGGACCTGCTGCCGATCGTCGAGGGCACCCACGTCAACACCCGGTACGGCGTCGTCCGCACCGATCACGTCCTGTTCATCGCCGCCGGCGCTTTTCACGTGTCGCGGCCGGCGGACCTCATCCCCGAGATGCAGGGGCGATTCCCGATCCGGGTCGAACTTGATTCGCTCGGCGCGGAAGAGTTCGAACGGATTCTCAAAGAGCCGGAGAACTCCCTCATCCGCCAGTACACCGCGCTGCTGGCCACCGAGAATTTCGAGTTGCGGTTTACCGACGAAGCGGTGACGGCGATTGCCGCTCTTGCCGCCGAGATCAACAGCGCGGCTGAGAATATCGGCGCACGGCGTCTGCACACGGTGCTCGAACATCTCCTCGAAGACCTCAGCTTTTCGGCCCCCGACCGCGCCGGCGAAGCGGTGAAGGTGGACGCCGACATGGTTCGCGAGAAGCTTGCCGATCTGGTTGGTGATCGCGACCTGGCGCGGTACATTCTCTAGGTATGATTTCGGATTTCGGATTTCGGATTTCGGATTTTTCCAGCCTTTCACTCAAGCGGGTGGTGGGGTGGAAGTCCGAAATCCGAAATCCGAAATCCGAAATTCTCCTTCTGATCGTCCTCCTGTCAGTCCTTGTCGGCTGCGGCAAGGAGGGGCCGCCGCTGCCGCCGGAGATCCGGATCGCCGAGCGCACCGGCGACCTCAAGGCGTACCAGGAGGGCGAGGTCGCGGTGCTGCGGTGGAGCTATCCGTCGATGACGACCGCCGGCAAGACCCTCACCGACGTCGAGGCCATCGAAGTGTGGCGCGCGACCCTGTCCAAGGGCCAGGAGCCGCCGCCGCCCATCTCGCCTCAAGACCGCGCACTGCAGCGCCAGCTTCTCGAAGCGCAGGGCGAGATCGTGCAGCGGCTCGATCCACCGGAGATCGAGGCGGCGACCCGAGGGGCGTTCCTGGTCTACCGCGACGACCTTGTTCGTTGGCGGCAGGGCGTCGCCGTCGATCCCGAGTCCACCGTGGTGTGGTACGGCGTGCGCACGATCTGCTGTCGCAAACGGGAGTCCGAACTCTCTAACGTGGCGCGGCTCCTGCCCACGAGGCCGCCCGATCCTCCCACCGGTTTCAAGCTGGCGGCCGGAGCGCAGGGCATCGACGTGCGGTGGGAGGCGGTCCCGGGGGTCTCGGTCCTGGTCGAACGCTCGCCGGACGGCACGGTGTGGACCCCGATCACCGAGGAAGCTGTGAAGGATGGTAATTGGCGGGACGGCCAGGCCGACCAGGGCCGCGAGTGGAGCTACCGGCTGCGGTCGGTGGCGCCGCTCGAGGGCGGCGGTCAGGTGGTCGGCGACCCATCCGAGCCGGTCAGGATCGAACACCCCGATACCTATCCCCCGCCGATCCCCGAAGACGTGGTGTGCCTCCCCGAGGGCGCGACGGTCCGGGTCCGCTGGCGGTTGGTGCCGGGGGCTGCAAATTACGTGGTGGCGCGCCGGATCGGAGGCGATGTGACGGAGGTTCTGGCTTCGGATCTCACCTCGGTCGAGTTCACCGACCGCGAGCCTCCGCTTGGAGATATCACCTACCTCGTGGCGGCTCGAGACAAAGTCGGCAACACCAGCGACTCCGCCGAATGTTCGGTGGTGATGGGTGCCGAACCATGAAGTCCGGCCTCTACAAGGTCGAGGGAGCGGGGAACGACTTCCTTCTCGGAATCGGCGACTGGGCCGACCGGTTGGCGGGCGATCGCGCGTTGGTGCGACGGCTCTGCGATCGGCGACGCGGCGTCGGCGCTGACGGAACCCTTTCCGTTACCAAGCAGACCGCCGGGTCCGTGTCCCTGGTGTACGTCAATGCCGATGGCAGCGAGGGGCTTTTCTGCGGCAACGGAACGCGGTGCGCAGCGCGGGCTGCGGTCGATCTGCTCGGCTGCAATCCACAGCTCGACATCGCGACGGGGTGGGCGGTGATTCCTGCTGAGGTCTCCGGGGCGGAGGTCTCGCTGGTGCTGCCGGCCATCGAGGCCGCACCGCAGAAAACCGGGATCGAGAGCCCCGTGGTGGTCGGCGAAGTTCTCCGGCTGATGGTCGGCGTCCCGCATCTCGTGGCACGGGTGACCGGGCTCGCCGAGATGGATCTCGAAGACGTCGCTGCGGCGCTTCGCAGCCATCGAGTCGTCGGTCCCGAAGGCGCCAACGTCAATCTCTACGAGATCGACGACGAGGGTCGGGTGGCGATTCGCACCTGGGAACGCGGGGTGGAGGCCGAGACCCTCAGTTGCGGCTCGGGATCGGTGGCGGTGGCGCTGGTGGTGATGACTGAGCACGGCACGACCCGTGTGGAGTTGCGGCCGGCATCGGAAGATATCCTGACTGTCGAGGCCCTCGGCGAACCTCCTGTGTGCGCGACCCGGCTCACCGGGCCGGCTCGAATAGTGGCCGAGATCCAGCCCTTCGAAGAGTTTCTCGCCCGATCCTGAGAGGTTTTGGTTCGGGTTGGGTGGTTTTTGAGTGTTCGGATAAGCCCGGCTTTCTGAGCCCCCTTCCCGGGAGGAGCCACCCTCAACATTGTTGGCCCGAATCGATCTACCGGGCGGGATGTTCTTCTGTCCAACAATGTTGAAAGTGGCACCTCCGCCGCACGCGGCCCGCTTTCCGCGGCGCGGGCTGGCGGCGTGTCACGTCGTGTCCCGGTAGGCGAGGCCGGATGCGGCAAGCCCCAGGCCTCAAGCCCCATGCCTACCCGAAAATCTTCCACACGATGAGGAGGGAGAAGGCGGCGACGTAGCCCGCCGCGAGGTCGTCGGCGACGATCCCGATGCCGCCGGGGAGCCTTTCGCACTCCCGGATCGGCCACGGTTTGACGACGTCGAAGAAGCGGAAGAGCAGGAAGCCGGCGGCGGCGAAAACGACCAGGTGAGTCGATGTCAGGACCGGCAGGAAAGGCAGCGCCACCAGATAGGTGAGCCACTGGCCGGCGATCTCGTCGACCACGATGGGCCCCGGATCCTTCGCGCCCCGGCGCACAGCCTCAACTTCCGAAGCCCACAACCCGGCGGCCGTCGCCGCCACCAGGGCAACGGCGGTCATCGCGATCCTGGCGGACGTGGTGGTAACGATCAGACACCCGGCCCACCACATGAGCGCCGCCGGCAACGACCCGGCGGTGGTGCCCGGGGCCGGCAATACCTCTCCGAGACCTCCAGCCGTGGCAATGACGCGAGCCAGTCGCGAACTCTTCCCGGTCATTTCGTGCCCCCCGTCTGCAAGGCGTCGACGAGCTTGCGAGGGAACCCGCCGAAATCTCCCGACGAACAGCCTACCACCACATCCCCGCTGGTGATGGCGGGAAGGAGCATCGCCACCACGTCGTCTCCGCGCTCCGGCATGAGCGACGCCACCCCGCGCGCGGCGAGGTCCTCGGCGAGCGCGGCGCGATCGAGAACCTCATCCGCCGTCAAACGATCGCGGTGATACGGCGATGCCACCAGCACCAGATCGGCGCCGCTGAGAGCCGCCAGATAGGCCGCCTGGAAGGAACGCCTCGCGGCGGTCAACGAACGCGGCTCGAAGGCGATCACGAGCCTCCGCCCGGGCCATTTCTGGCGCGCGGCGGTGATGGTCACCGCCAGCGCCGTCGGGTGGTGGGCGAAGTCATCGACGACGGTGATCCCGGCGGCTTCGCCGACTACCTCCATCCGGCGTGCGACGCCGGGAAAGGACGCCATGGCCGCGGCTGCCGCAGCCGGGTCGACCCCGGCGACGGCGGCTGCCGCCACCGCCACGGCCGCATTCTGCGTATTGTGCAGACCTGGCTGGTGGACCTCCATCGCAATATCGCTGCCGCGCCAAGAGATAACCGCCCGGCTGCCCCCCGAGAGACCCTCCCACGAACGCAATCGGAGGTCGGCGTCCGGGTCCTCGCCGACGGTGACGATCGGCGCAGTGGCGTCGCGACAGGCGGCGAGGGACCCCTCGCTCCAGGCGTTCACGACCACCGCGCCGTGGCGCGGCACCTGCGCCGCCCCGGCGCGAAAGGCGGTCAACACCGCCTCCAGGTTCGGATAGAGATCGGCGTGGTCGAACTCCACCGGTCCCAGGACGAAGAGGTGCGGCCGGTAGTGGAGGAACTTCGGGCCGCGATCAAAAAACGCGGTGTTGTACTCGTCGCCTTCGATGACCAGCCAGCGTCCGCCGCCGAGCCGGAAGCCGCGAGGGTTCCACCGTGGCAGTCCGCCCACCAGATAGGAGGGGTCCTCACCGGTGTTTTCGAGGATCCACGAGAGCATGGCCGAGGTCGTGGTCTTGCCGTGGGTGCCGGCCACCACGAGGCTCTGAGTGCCGCGGGCGAGCACGTAGTGCGCCACCGCTTCCGCCTGCGCGAGATGGGGGAGCCGACGTTCGAGCACCGCCGCCACCTCGACGTTGGTGCGGGCCACGGCGTTACCGATGATCACGCGGTCGACATCCTCCGGGATCTTCGAGGGGTCGAACCCGAGCCGCACCGGGATGCCGAGGTCCTCGAGCAGGGTGCTCATGGGCGGGTAGAGATGGGCGTCGACCCCCTCCACCCGATGGCCGATTGAGTGCAGCAGACCGGCGAGCGGCGCCATCGCCGTGCCGCCGATGGGGAGGAAGTAGAGAAATTCGCGATCAGTTCGCATTTTTTAACGGATTGCGACGGTATAAGTCCTGCAAAAAAGGGCCCCCGAGGGTTGTCGGCGGTCGCTGTCGACTCTTATGATTGTGCCCTGATGCTGACGAGAAGACAAGGAGGATTGCACATGAACATCTCACGATTCAGGTTCACGGCCGCCACCGCTCTGGTGGTCATGCTCGCAGCGGGTGGTTCGCTGGCCGCTGCCGCCGCCGGCCCCAAACTGGTGGTTCCCGAAAAGATCAAGGACATGGGAACGGTGGCCCAGGGTGAGACCCTGGAGGTCTCTTTCGAG
Organism: Candidatus Sulfomarinibacteraceae bacterium; assembly: GCA_963741385.1. Classification (GTDB taxonomy): domain Bacteria; phylum Acidobacteriota; class Thermoanaerobaculia; order Thermoanaerobaculales; family Sulfomarinibacteraceae; genus Sulfomarinibacter. The sequence continues at coordinate 793,863 of CAVUHO010000010.1, read as the reverse complement.
TTGATCAACGAGGGCGACGAGACCCTCGAAATCAGGGCGGTCCGCCCGACCTGCGGCTGCACGGTCGCCAGTTTCGACCACGAGATTCCCGCGGGGAAATCCGGTTTCGTCAAGGCCACCCTCGACACCGGCGATTTCTCGGGGCCGATCTCGAAGTCGGTTCTGATCATGACCAACGACCCCACGGAGCCGACCGTCACCGTGGTGATCAAGACCACCGTCCATCCTTATGTCGAGGTGCTGCCGCGGGCCCTGATTCGCTTCAACGCCGTCCAACACGAACCCATGGTCGAGAAGATCACGGTGGTGGCGGCCGAGAAGGATCCCAACTTCAAGGTCACGGGAGTTTCGAGCAGCGTGCCGTACCTCACCACCGTCGTGCTGCCGGTGCCCAAGGACGAGCTCATCGCCGGAAAATCGGCACAGCAGTTCGAGATCGAGTTGTCGCTCAAGGACGATGCGCCTGTCGGCCCGGTCAACGCGGTGCTCAAGATTGAAACCAACCACCCCAAGGCCAAGGTCGTACCGGTCAAGGTCTTCGGGGTTGTGCGGGCCCTGCTCCACGTGACGCCCTCGCAGGTCCAGTTCGGGTCGGTCTCGGCCAAGAACGAACCGGGCCGCAACCTCATCCTGGTCAACAATCGCAGCGGCGGTGCGAAGGTCACGGTGAAATCGGCGACCATCAACGACGCCGCGTTCGCCACCGAGGTCGTGACCATCGAGGCGGGGAGGCGGTACCAGGTGACCGTGACGGTCAAGAGCGATGCCACCCCGGGTCCGCGCGATGCGGTCCTCACCTTGAAAACCAGCGACCCCGAGTTCCCGACCGTCGAGGTCCCGGTGCGGGCGAATATCAGCTGAACCTCTTCCAACTCACCGAGAGGCGGGAGGACAGCTGTCCTCCCGCCATTGTTGTTTGCGGGATATGCTTTGGCGGAATTCGGAATTCGGAATTCGGAATTCGGAATTGAACTCCTCATCGCCCAGGGTCGAAGGAAAGGACCGGTGCGTTCAGGTTATGATGCGGACCCTCGGAATTGAAACTTCGTGTGATGAGACCGCGGTGGCGGTGCTGGACGGCGAGGGCCGGGTCGAGGTCAACCTTCTCTCGAGTCAGATCGCGGCCCACGCGCCTTTCGGTGGCGTGGTGCCCGAGCTCGCCTCGCGCGAGCACTTGAAGGCCCTCCCGGTCCTGCTGGATCAGGCGCTCGGCTTGGCCGCCGGACCGGTGGAGTTGGTGGCCGTCACGGCCGGACCGGGTCTGATCGGGGCCCTTCTGGTGGGTGTGCGCTTCGCCGCCGCCTTTGCGTGGGGTTCTTCCCTGCCGCTGGTGGCGGTCGACCATCTGGAGGGTCATCTGGTGTCGCCCTTTCTCGGTCTCGATGGCCAACCGGCGCGGCCGGAGCCGGATCGGGTGCTGGCGCTGGTGGCCTCGGGCGGCCACTCGAGCTGGTACCTCATGCTCCGCGGCGGCCGGGACCGGCTCGGTCGCACGAGGGACGACGCGGCGGGCGAGAGTTTTGACAAGGTGGCCCAGGTGCTCGGTGTTGGCTATCCGGGCGGACCGGCGCTCGATGCGCTGGCGCGGGGGGGCAATGCCGCGGCAGTCGAACTGCCGCGCCCCCGGCTGAAGGACGCGCCCTTCGATTTTTCGTTTTCCGGACTCAAGTCGGCCGCCATCCGCTGGATCCGGGACCATGGTCTGGAGGCCGTCGGGCATGGTCATCAGGGGGTGGTAGCGGACTTTGCCGCCTCGTTCGAGGCTGCGGTGGTCGACCAGTTGATGGGCCCCCTGGACGAACTCGCTGCGAGGCATGATCCGCAGATGGTGACCGCCGCCGGTGGGGTCGCTGCCAACACCCTGTTGCGGGACCGCCTTTCGAGCTGGGGCGAGGAGAGGGGGGTGGAAGTCCTCCTGCCGGTCCGGGCCTTGACCACGGATAACGCGGCGATGATCGCCCGTGCGGGACAGATCAGGTACCGTGAGGGGTGCCGCGACGACCCGCGGCGGCTGGATGCCCGGGCGCGGAAGGCGTGGCAGCCTCCCGGCATGCGGGCGGCGGTAGAATCAGCGGGAGAGGCGGGAGATCGATGAAGAAATCAGTCGCGCGCGAGTATTACGAGGCCATCCTGGTGGCCTTCATCCTCGCGCTTTTTGTGCGCACCTTTGTCTTCGAGAACTTCAAGATCCCGTCCGGTTCCATGGAGGACAACCTGCTGATCGGCGACCACCTGGTGGTCAACAAGTTCATTTTTGCCGGCAACGGCGACTCTCTGCTGCACAGGCTGTTTCCCTACCGCCAACCCGGACGGCGCGATGTGGTCGTCTTCAAGTACCCGGAGGACCCGCGTCGCGACTTCATCAAGCGGTGTGTCGCGGTGGCGGGCGACACCGTCGAGCTGAAACAAAAACAGCTCTTCATCAACGGGGAGAAGGTGGACGAACCGATGGTGGTTCACAAGGATCCCCGGGTGTACGCCGATTCTCCGACGGAGCCCATGTCGTCCCGCATCCGCGACAACTTTGGTCCCTTCACGGTGCCGGATGGGACGATCTTCTGTATGGGCGACAACCGCGACAACTCACTCGACTCGCGTTTCTGGGGGCCGGTGCCGCTGGATTACGTCAAGGGGCGGGCCGTGCTCATCTACTGGTCTTACGAGGCGGGAAGGAACGACTGGCAGTGGCGCGGGTTCGGACACCGCATCAAACAGTTGGCCGGGGTCTTCTTCAACTTTTTCACCAAGACCCGGTGGAGCCGGGAGTTTCGTCTCATCCGTTGACCTCGCGTTCCGGTGCTCGGACCCGTGGACGTGCCGCCGTCAATCGGTGATACGATCTTTTCGAACACAGTCGGAGGCTGATCCATGAGAACGTGGCGATTCCAACGGGGCGATGTGCCCATCGGTTGTTTGGTGGGATTGGTTGTGATTCTGGTTGTGGTTCTGGTCGGTATCAAGGTGGCACCCCTGGTGATCGACACCGGAGAGCTCGACAAGGAGATCAACTCCCTGGCCGACCGATCCAGCCGGCGCGAGTACAACGATGCGCGGATTCTCCACGACATCCTGCAAAAGGCGGAACAGCTGAATCTCCCCGTCACCAAAGAAAACGTCACCATCAAACGGTCGTCCAAATTCATCAAGATCACAGTCGTATACGACGTTCCCATCAAGTTCCCGGGGGGCTACATCTACGTGTGGCACAAAGAGCACGTTCAGGATCGTCCGCTCATCTACACCTGATCGGGTCTCAACGCGCCGCGCGCGTACCGGCTGTCATTTCCGCGAGGATGCGCCGCGCGGCCTCCACCGGGTCCGCCGCCCGGGTCACCGGCCGGCCCACCACGAGCACGTCGGCGCCTGCCGCCAGGGCTTCAGACGGCGTCACGACCCGCCGCTGGTCATCCGCGGCCGCGTCGCCGGGTCGGATTCCCGGGGTCACGATCAGGAATCCATCACCGCACGAGGCGCGGAGGGCGGACGCCTCCCGGGCCGACGCGACCACACCGGATAAGCCGGCGCCGCGCGCGACATCCGCCCAGGCCAGGACGAGGTCTTCCGGGGACCGGTCGATACCGAGTTCCGCAAGGGCGTGGCCGTCGAGACTCGTGAGGACGGTGACGGCGACGACCTGAGGTGGCTCGGCAACGGCCGCGGACCGCGCTCCGGCCACCGCCGCCTCGAGCATCCGACGGCCGCCTCCGGCGTGAACCGTCAACATCGCCGCGCCGCAAGCGGCGCAGTTCGCCGCTGCCCGCTCGACGGTGGCGGGGATGTCGTGCAGTTTGAGGTCGAGAAAAACCCGCGTCCCGAGCCCGGCCACTTCCTCCACCAGCCGCGGGCCGTGCGCGATGAATGCCTCGAGCCCGATCTTGAGCCAGCCCGTGTGGTCCGCGAGGGCGGCGGCGGTAGCCAGGATCCACTGGCGGTCGCTGCCGTCGAGCGCGATGCACAATGAGTCCTTGACGGTCATACGCCTCCCGGTGGCAGTGCGACATCGACGCCTCTGGCGCCACCGCTGAGTTTACGACATTCGTCGGCGTGCGCAGGGTGGTCGCGCGGGACGGGGAGAGGGGAGCCGCGGTACCATGCTTGGGTGACCAAGCGCCAGATCTGGATCGATGCACTGACCGCCGGCGCGGCTGCCGGGTTGGTGGCCGAAGTGCTGGTGCTGCGCATGAACCCGGAGGTTACCCAGGAAACCCGCGGTGTGATCATCGGCATGCCGCTGTGGGCGACCTGGGGGATGCTCATGGTCGGAGTGCCGCTCCTTCTCGGGCTGGCCGTGATGCGCTCCATCCGCCGTCGCGAGGGCCGCTGGTTGGCGCCCGAACTCACTGCCGCGGTGTTTGTCGTGGGTTCGATCATGAGTGCGGTCAACGCGAGATATCACGTTCACCTGTTGTTGGGTTCGGCAAACCGCGTGCTGGTGCAGGATGCGGTGGCGTGGGCGCTGGCCGCCGTTCTCGCCCTCGCCGGCGGTTGGCTGACCCGGCGTGCCGGTGGCGGTGGGAAGCTGCGGGCCGCATTCACCGTCTTCGTCCTCGTGCTGCCGGTTTTGCGGGTGGTCGTGGTGCCGACCCCGCTGCGACAATACCTCGAGGTGCCGGCACGACCGCTCGGGACCCCGACGAGGCCGCTCGTTGTGATCGGCCTCGAAGGGTTGGACTCGGAGTTTCTCCTCACCGATGCCATCGGCGCCAACCTCTCGACCATGGCGAGGTTGCGCGAAGAGGGGAGTCGGGTGCGCATCGAGCCGCATCGGCCCTACCTGAGATGGGCGTTGTGGACGTCGTTGGCCACCGGCACCTACCCGGGACTGCACGGGGTCAAGGCGCACTGGGGGTGGGATCTTCCGATGATCTTTCCCTCGACTCTCCGGCTCCTGCCCTGGTCGCCTGAAGGCTCCAGGATGATCCTGCCGTGGGGCCTCGCGCGAAGGGTGCCGCCGCCACCGTCGACCGTGGCGCCGCTGTGGGCCCGCCTGCGAGCGTCCGACGTTCAAACCGCCGTCTTCGGTTGGCCCGGTTCGTGGGGCGACGACCCGTCGCTCCGGCCCGCCCCGGATTCCGACCGCGGGGTGGTTGTCGAACCCAGCATGAACGCGTCGCTCGAAGAGGCGCTGGCGCCGTTCGCCGAAGGACGTTCCGAAATCTGGGATGCCGTGGTGCGGGACCAGTCGCGCGTGGATGCGGCGCGCGAAGCGATCGCCGCCGGGGCCGACAACGTCTGGATTCACCTCGAGACCCTGTCCCTGGTTCGCCGCTATCACGAGCCCCTGCGCCGCCGCCACACCCGCGAGCGCCGCCTGATGGAGCTCGTGATGGAACTGGTCGACCAACAGCTCGGAGAACTGCTTGAGACCACCGGACCTGACGCGTTGGTGGCCGTGGTGTCGCCCTACGGTCTCGCTCCGCCCGGTTCCTTCGAACGCCTCAAACGGCTGTTCGGCGGCGGCGGCGACTGGAACATGTCGGCCGAGTCCTGCCCGGACGGCCTCCTGGTGCTTCTGGGAGAGGGTGTCGACGTCGGCGTGCGCGGGCCGAAAGCGTCGCCGCCGGATGTCGCCCCTACGCTGTGCTACCTCCTCGGTCTCCCGGTTTCCCAGTATATGGAGGGGAGCGTGCTTGTCGACATCATCGAACCCGCCTTCCTCGCCGGACACCCGCTGCGGGTGGTTGACTGAGATCCGAATTCGAACCACTCGCCGAATTCCGAATTCCGAATTCCGAATTCTGGAATCCTCGGGTCCGCGGTACTCTGGAGTGGCCACATGAAGCTCTCCGTCGTCACCCCGGTCTTCAACGAGCGCGCCACCGTCGGTGAGCTGCTCGACCGGGTGGCCGCGGCGCCGCTGCCCGACGCCCTCGACGAGCTCGAGATGGTGCTTGTGGACGACCACTCGAGGGACGACACGTGGACGGTGTTGGCGGCATGGCAGCCACAGGCCCGGGGCGACGGCAAACCGGTCGTGGTGGTTCGTCACCGCCACCCTGAGAACCGTGGCAAGGGCGCTGCCCTGCGCACCGGGTTTGCAGCGGCGAGCGGTGACATCCTCCTCATCCAGGACGCAGACCTCGAGTACGACCCGACCGACTATCCGGTCCTCCTGCAGCCCATCCTCAGTGGTCGAGCCGATGTGGTGTACGGGTCGCGGTTTCTCGGCGGCCCCCATCGGGTGCTCTTCTTCTGGCACTCCGTCGGCAACAACTTCCTGACGCTTCTCTCCAACATGTTCTCCGACCTCAACCTCACCGACATGGAGACCTGCTACAAGACCTTCAGACGCGAGGTCCTCGACGGCATCAGCCTGAAGTCCGACCGCTTCGGGTTCGAGCCCGAGTTCACCGCCAAGGTGGCGCGCCTGGGTGTCAGGGTGTACGAGGTGCCCATCTCGTACCACGGGCGAACCTACGCCGAGGGCAAGAAGATCGGCTGGAAGGACGGTGTCGCAGCCGTGTGGTCGATCCTCCGGTTCAATTTCTGGTCGCGGCGCTGACGCGCCACGACCTCAAATTCTCGGTCCCGCGGCCTTTCGTTTACCGCTGGTTTTGGCTATTGTGTGCGGTACTCGAGAGCGGTAGGCGTGAGCGGCCGCGAGACCGAGAATTTGAACAGGAGATCTCACATCATGGCGAAAAGAACAGTTGTGGTGATGCCCGGCGATGGGATCGGCAAGGTGGTGCTGCCGGAAGCCGTGCGGGTGCTCGAGGCCGCCGGTTTCGAGGGTGACTGGGTGGAGGCCGGGATCGGTTGGGAGCACTGGGTCGAGGAGGGCAACCCGCTGCCCGAGCGGACGGTGGAGCTGTTGGCCGAGCACAAGGCGGCGCTGTTCGGCGCCATCACCTCCAAACCCAAGGACAAGGCGGCGGCCGAACTCCGGCCCGAGCTGCGCGACAAGGGCCACGTCTACTACTCGCCGATCGTCGGTCTGCGGCAGCGATTCGACCTCGACGTCTCGATCCGGCCCTGCATCACCTTCCCGGGCAATCCGCTCAACTTCATCCGCCGCGGCGCCGACGGCTCCCCGGAGGAGCCCCGTGTCAACGCCGTGATCTTCCGCCAGAACACCGAGGGCCTGTACGGTGGCGTGGAGTGGACCAACCCGCCGGACCAGGTGTGGGAGGCGCTCAACACGCACCCGAAATTTGCGGCCTTCAGCAAGGTGCCGCGCGAGGACCTCGCCGTGTCGACCCGGATCTTCACCCGCGCCAAGTGCCGCCGCATCTGCGAGGAGGCCTTCGCCTACGCCGACCGTTACGGGTACACGAACGTCACCGTGTGCGAGAAGCCGAACGTGATCCGCGAGACCTCCGGGATGATGGTTGCCGAGGCGCGCAAGGCGCAGGCGGCCTACCCGAAGATCCAGCTGTGGGACACCAACATCGATGCGCAGATGATGTGGCTGACCAAGAACCCCGAAGACTACGGGGTGATCGTTGCCGGCAACATGTTCGGCGACATCATCTCGGATGGTTTTGCCGGGCTCGTCGGCGGGCTCGGTTTTGCGGCCTCGGCCAACATCGGCAGCACTGTCGGCGTCTTCGAACCGACCCACGGTTCGGCGCCGAAGTACGCCGAGCTTTCGCCCTCGATCGTCAACCCCATCGCGATGGTGATGTCGGCGGTCATGATGCTCGATTGGTTGGGCGAGGTCGAGATCGGGAACCGGGTCCGCAAGGCGGTAGCCGCCGTGGTGGCCGAGGGCCGGGTCCGGACCTACGACATGCTCAAGCTGCGGGGCGGAGCCCAGGCGATCAACCAGGGGGCCGCCACGACAGGCCAGATGACCGATGCCATCATCAGGGCTCTCTGAGACGTGAGAGCCGGCGAGGTGAGGAGATGACGATGAGCGCGCCCGAAATCAAGGCTGCTTCCGCAGGACCCGCGGGCGACAGCGTCCGTTCCGACCTCCGCGTCACCTACGAACCGGGGACCGGACCGCTCTCGATCGTGACCAGGTCCAAGGTCGACTATCTGTACGGCGAGGCCATCGAGGCGGCGGTGCGGAGGGTGACGAAAGCCTTCGGCATCACCACCGGCCGCCTCGAGGTCAACGACGCCGGGGCGCTGGAGTGGGTGATCCTGGCTCGCGTGGAGACCTGTCTGCGCCGTGCAGGCCTCGACGGGCCGGCGGTCCTGCCCGAGCCCGCGCCTGACGCAGCCGCTCCGCGCCACCGCGAGCGGCTGCGCCGCAGCCGGCTCTACATCCCCGGCAACCAGCCCAAGCTGATGATCTCCGGCGGCCTCTACGGCGCCGACGGCATCATCCTCGATCTCGAGGACTCGGTGCCGCCGGCCGAAAAGGACGGCGCCCGGATCCTGGTCCGCAACGCTCTGGTCGCCCTCGACTGGGGCGGGTCCGAGCGCATGGTGCGGGTCAACCAGGGCGCTCTCGGCGAACAGGACCTGGCGGCCGTCGCCGGCCACAACCCGCACACGGTGTTGTTGCCGAAGGTGGAATCGGCGGCCCAGGTGGGCCGTGCCGCGGAGGTCCTGTTGGGGCTGGCCGGCGACAATGCCGCGTACTTGATGCCGATCCTGGAATCGCCGCGTGGCATCCATGACGCCTTTCAAATCGCCGCCGCCGATTCTTCGGTGGTGGCTCTCACCCTCGGTCTCGAGGACCTCTCAGCCGAGCTCGGAGCGCCGCGGACATCCGAGGGGACGGAGAGCTTTTTCGCCCGCCAGACGACCGTCTATGCCGCCCGTGCGGCGGGGGTTCAACCGATCGCCTCGGTCTATTCCGATATCGAGGACGAAGCGGGATTAGCTGCATACGTGCGGCGCGAACGGGGCCTCGGTTTCGACGGCATCGGGTGTATCCATCCCCGCCAGATCCCGGTGGTCCACCGCGAGATGACGCCGAAGCCTTCGGAGGTGGAGCGCGCGGTCAGGGTGGTCCGGGCGGCGCGCGATGCCGAGGCGCGGGGCCTCGGGGCGGTGGCCGTCGGCTCGAAGATGGTCGACCCGCCGGTGGTCAAACAGGCGTTCCGGACGGTCGGGTTGGCGGTCGCCGGTGGGGTGCTCGACTCCGAATGGGATCGTGAGGGGTGAGTTGTTGATTGCAGATTTCGGATTTCGGATTTCGGATTTTTCCCCCGCCCACCCGGCGCCGCGGGGTGACGGGCGATCGCCCTGGGAGTGTGGCACATGACGATCAAGCTCGAGAAGAATGCGGCGGGGCGGCTGGTGCCGGTTGAAGTCAACGGGCGCGACAGCGTGCCGTATCGAGGCGTCGGAGGACACCGACCCGATGGGCGGAAGGCCGCGCCCAGGATCGCGAGCTGCGTGGATTACCCGGCAGACGGCGACAAGCGGGTGGGAACGCTGCGCACGGCCCTCGAGGCGGCGGGGCTGGTGGACGGCATGGTGGTCTCGACCCACCACCACCTCCGCAACGGCGATGCGGTGGGCAATATGACGTTCGATGCTGCCGCCGACATGGGCGTCAAGAACCTGATGTGGTTCCCCTCGGCGTCCTTTCCGGTTCACGCCAACCAGATCCGCCACCTCGAGTCCGGGGTCATCCACCACATCGAAGGCTCCATGAACGGCCCCCTGGGAGCCTACTGTTCGGCGGGCAAGATGCGCGGTCTCGGCGTCCTGCGGTCGCACGGCGGCCGTTGGCAGGCGATCCAGGATGGCGAGGTCCACGTCGATGTCGCGGTCATCGCCGCGCCCACCGCCGATTTCTTCGGCAATGCCAACGGCGTCAACGGTCCGGCGGCCTGCGGTCTGCTCGGTTTCGCCCTCGCGGACTCCCTCTACGCCGAAAAGGTCATCGTGGTCACCGACAACCTGGTGCCCTTCCCCTGTCTGCCGTGGCAGATCCAGGGCAACAACGTCGACTTCGTGGTCGAGGTCGACTCGATCGGCGACCCGACGCAGATCGTCTCCGGCACGACGCGGCTCACCCAGAGCCCGGACCGCCGACTGATCGCCCAGCTCGCCGCGCGCTTCTGCTCCGAGGCGGGCATCATGCGCGACGGCTTTTCCTTCCAGGCGGGGGCCGGCGGCACCACCCTGGCCTTTGCCATGTATCTGGCCGAACTGATGCGCGCCGAGGGTGTGACAGCGAGGTTCGCCCGCGGCGGCTCGACCCAGCACATGGTGGAGATGCTCGAGGAGGGACTTATCGAGGTCATCCTCGACGGCCAGACCTTCGACCTCGATGGGGTTCGCTCGATGCGGGACGACCCCCGCCACCAGGACACCTCGCCCTTTACCTCCTACAACTTCCACGGCAAGGGCAACTTCGCCTCGATGGTCGACGTAGCGGTGCTCGGCGCCACCGAGGTTGACCTCGAGTTCAACGGCAACGTGGTCACCCACTCCGACGGCCGCATGCTGCACGGCATCGGCGGCTGGCAGAACTGTCTGGCGGCGCAGTGCGCCATGCTTCTCGTGCCCTCCTTCCGCGACCGGATACCGGTCATCGTCGACGAGGTCACGACCCTGTGCGGCCCCGGCGAGCTGATCGACGTGGTGGTCACCGAACGCGGCATCGCCGTCAACCCGCGCCGGACGGACCTCCTGGATGCGGTGGCGGGCTCCGATCTGCCGATCCGGCCCATCGCCGACCTCAAGGCGGAACTCGACCGTCTGTGCGGGGTGCCGGCAAAGCCCAACCGATCCGACCAGCCGGTGGCGGTGGTGAAGTGGGTCGACGGCACCGTGATCGATACGGTGTGGAGGGTCGACTGACGTCGACTCTCGAATTCGGAATTCGGAATTCGGAATTTCCACCCACCCACCCCGAAATGGTTGGCGCGAGAAGAGAAACGGAGAAAGGGAGATCCCTTTCTTCTGCGCGTGCAGCCGATTGGTCGGTCCCCCTTTCCCCCTGTCCCGCCTGCCTCTTCCTGTCATCCCGACCGAGCGAACGAATCCATCTCACCGCTCTTTGTCATCCCGACCGAGCGAACCCAGTGAGCGAGCGGAGGGATCTCTGGCCTTGCTTGACGTAGGACATCGACTGCAGCCCCTCCCAAGAACGATTCTGAGTGAGTGAAGCGAGTCGAATAGATCTCTCCGCTCAGGCCCTTCGGGCCCTCGGTCGGGATGACAGGGGAAAACGGCCTCGTGAGGGAATTGCGCCTCGCTTTCCCATCGGCTCCTCCGATCCCCCCTTGGTCCACTGCTCCCCTGTTCCCTCGCTGCCCGTCCTTCGCCTTTTCCCTCCGGGAATGGACAAGGGCTTGTCAATCAGGTGACTTGCGTGTAGAATCCCGATTCCTCGGTCTCAGGGCCGAGCGGAGGTGTGAAATGAAACAAGGAGTCCATCCCGAGTACAACGAGGTCGAGGTGCGGTGCGCGTGCGGCAACACCTTCATGACCCGGTCGACGGCGACCGAGCTGCGGCTCGAGATCTGCAACGCCTGCCACCCGTTCTACACCGGCAAACAGAAGCTGATCGACACGGCCGGCATGGTCGAGAAGTTCGAGCGCCGCTACGGCAAGACCGCGACCGCCAAGTAGCTGATTCCGGCCGCCTCCGGGCGGCCACGTGGGCCCGCGCGAAACATCTTTCGCGCGGGTTTTGCTTTGTGGAAGGGCGTTCGAAGGCAGTGATGCTCGCTGGATCGGGGAGTGACGATGCTTGAAAGACTGCAGGAGATCGCGAAGCGCCGGGAGGCGTTGCTCGCCGAACAGGCGGACCCCGAGGTTGCGGTCGACCGCAACCGGTCGCGGGAGGTGGCCATCAAGCTCGCCGAGCTCGCACCAATCGTGCGCGCCTACCATCTCTACAAGAGCACCAGCGAGGAACTCGATGGCGCCCGCGAGATTGTCGAACAGGTTGACGACGACGAGATGCGAACGATGGCCGAGGCGGAAGTCGCGGACCTCAGCGCCCGCCTCGACGAGATCGAGCAGCAGCTCAAGGTCCTCCTCCTCCCCGCCGACCCCAACGACCGGCGCAACGTCATCCTGGAAATCCGCGCCGGGACCGGTGGCGAAGAAGCGGCGCTGTTTGCCGCCGAGCTGCTGCGGATGTACGGCCGGTACGCCGAAGAGCGGCGGTGGAAGTTCTCGATCACCGACTCGTCAGACACCGGTCTCGGCGGCATCAAGGAGGCGGTGGCGGTGATCGAAGGCGAGGGGGCATTCTCGCGGCTGAAGTACGAGTCGGGCGTTCATCGCGTGCAGCGCGTCCCCGCCACCGAGGCCTCGGGCCGCATCCACACCTCGGCGGCGACGGTGGCAGTCATGGCCGAAGCCGAGGAGGTGGAGGTCACGATCGAGGAAAAGGACCTGCGAATCGACCGGTTCTGCTCCTCGGGTCCCGGCGGTCAGAGCGTCAACACCACCTACTCAGCGGTGCGCATCACCCACCTGCCCACCGGTCTGGTGGTCTCCTGCCAGGACGAGAAGTCGCAGATCCAGAACCGGGCCAAGGCGTTGCGGGTCCTCAAGGCCCGGCTCAAGGAGATCGAGGAGCGCCAACGCGACGCCGAACGCGCCGCCGACCGGAAATCCAAGATCGGTACCGGCGACCGCTCGGAAAAGATCCGCACCTACAACTTCCCACAGGGGCGGGTGACCGACCACCGCATCGGGCTCACGGTTCATCGCCTGCACGAGATCCTCGAGGGCAACCTCGACCTGCTCTTCGAACCGATGATCGAGGAGTTCCAGGCGGAACGGCTGAAGGAAGAGTTGGGGTGATGGTCAAAATTCGGAATTCGGAATTCGGAATTCGGAATTTCCCCGCACCCACCCTCCGCATCTCGTCCGGATCGGGATTTCCGTTTTCAACGTGTGCTCGCCGCTCCGGTACCAGAGCATCCCGCTGGCAGATGCAGCGCACTTCAGGAACAAGGTTTCGGTGGCGTGAGCGAGCGGCAAATCCGAAATCCGAAATCCGAAATCCGAAATTGTGGACTCGGGCCACCTCATGACCGTCGACCAGGCGCTCCGCCTCGGGACCGAGGTCCTGCCGCAGCGGGAGGGCATTCCGGATCCGCGGCGGGAGGCGGGTTGGTTGCTTGCCGCCGCTTGGGGCGTCGAAGAGGTCACCCTGCGGATCCACCCCGAACGCGAGATCCCCTCTGACGTCGAGGATCACTACCGGTCGTGGCTCGAACGGCGAGCGGCCGGAGAGCCGGCGCACCACCTGACCGGCGTCTGCCGGTTTTTCGGCCGCGACTTCGAGGTCGGTCCGGAGGTCCTGGTGCCGCGCCCCGAGACCGAGATCCTGATCGAGGTTGCCCTGGCGCTGCCGCTGGCGCCGACCGCACGGGTTGTCGATGTCGGCACCGGGTCGGGTTGTATCGCCGTCACCCTCGCCGCCGAGCGCCCGCAGTGGCGGGTCTCAGCCATCGACCGCTCGCCGGCCGCATTGGAGTTTGCGCGGCGCAACGCCGACCGCAACGGCGTCGAGTTGAAAACATGGGTCGGCGATCTCACGTCCGCCGTCGTACCGCCCTGGGACCTGGTGGTGGCGAACCTGCCCTACATTCCCTCGGCCGGGCTTGAGGATCTGCCGATGGAGGTCCGCCACGACCCGCCGTCGGCGCTTGATGGGGGAACGGACGGACTCGATCTGATCCGTCGATTGATCGCGGATCTCGGGCGGCTGCTGCGCCCCTGCGGCGGTGCGGTCCTCGAGCTCGGGGTCGATCAGGCGGACGCCGTCGGCCGGCTCGCGGCGGCCGCAGGCCTCGCCGTGGCGCGCCGCCTGCGCGACCCCGGCGGCTGCGAACGGGTGATCGTCCTCCAACCTCGCTGACCGGGATGCTGTGTCGCCGCGGGTTGTCACTGAGCATGGGGTGGGTGGGCGGCAATTCAAAATTGAGAATTGAGAATTTCTTCCGTGGTTGACACCCGTACGTACGAAACGGAGAATGGCCGTTCCCGCGCCGTCGCGGGGTGGAGGCGCACATGGCGGACACCAATCGCATCGAGCTCGACCCGAGCCACCAGAAGATCGCGGTGATCGCTTTCGGCGGCAACGCCCTCCTGCGGCCGCAGGACCACGGCACGCAGGAGGAGCAGTTCACTTTGAGCTGGAAGGCCACCCGCTGGCTGGTCGAGATCATCCACCGCGGCTACGAGCTCGCGATCGTCCACGGCAACGGCCCGCAGGTCGGCAACATCATGATCCAGGTCGAGGAGGCGATCACCAAGATCCCGCCGCAGTCGCTCGACGTGGCGGTCGCCCAGACCCAGGGCTCGATGGGCTACATGCTGGCCAACCAGCTGCGCAACCGTTTCAACGAGGAGCAGCTCGAGAAGGAAATCGCCGCTGTCCTCACCGAGGTCGTTGTCGACCGCGACGACCCGGCCTTCGACAACCCCACCAAACCGGTCGGCCCCTACTTCACCGCCTACCGCGCCAACCTGCTGATGCAGGAGCTCGGCTGGCAGATGGTCGAGGACGCCGGCCGCGGCTGGCGCAAGGTCGTTGCCTCGCCGATGCCGCGACGCATCCTCGGCAGCCATCTCCTCAAACGTCTGGTTGAGAACGGTGCGGTGCTGGTGGCCGGCGGCGGCGGCGGGATCCCCGTCTACCAGGACGTGGGCGGCTATTACCGCGGCGTCGAGGCGGTGATCGACAAGGACTACGTGGCCTCGATCCTGGCCCGCGAGCTCTCCGCCCAGCTTTTCATCGTCCTCACCCAGGTGCCGATGGTAGCCGAGCACTTCGGCCGCCCCAACCAACGGTGGCTGCGGCGGCTGCCGGTGGCGATGGCCAAGGAGATGATGGCGACGCACCAGTTTCCGCCGGGGTCGATGGGCCCCAAGATCCGGTCGTCCATCGACTTCGTCGAGGCGACAGGCCAGGAGGTCCTGATCACCGACGAGCACAGCCTCAAGCGCGCCCTCGAGGGGAACGCGGGGACCTTCCTGGTGGCCGACGGCGAGGTGGAGTACGCCACCGCTCTCACCTGAGCCCCCTCGGCGTGGTTTATCCTAGGCGCGATGGCAGGCCTGAGTCTTTGGGTGTACCGGATATTGGCGGGAGGACTGCTGCCGATTGCGGTCCCCGTGTTGAAGCTGCGGCAGTGGATGACGGGCAAGCAACGCCCCAGGTTCCGCGATCGGATGGGGCGTCGCCTGCCCGATCTGCCGCGGGGCGGGGTGTGGATCCAGGCGGTCTCGGTCGGTGAGGTCGAGCTGGCGCGGCGGCTGGTGGCGGAGATCCGACGCCGCGCCCCCGAGTTGCCACTCTTTCTGACAGCGACCACGGCCACCGGTCTCGCGTTGGCACGACAGACCCTGGGTGCCGCGCTGCCCGTTTTTCCGTGTCCCCTCGATCTGCCGGGTCCGGTGCGGCGGGTGCTCGAGGCGGCGGCGCCGCGTCTCCTGGTGCTGGTGGAGACCGAGTTGTGGCCCGAGATGCTCCAGCAGGCGGGGTTGCGGTCGGTGCCGGTGGCGGTGGTCAATGCCCGTCTGTCGGAGGGTTCGTTGAAGGCCTACCGGCGGGTGGCGCGGCCCCTCCGTTCGCTGCTTGCACCGCTGACGCGGGTGCTCGCCCGCACCGCTACCGATGCCGAAAACTTTGCCGGTCTCGGCGTGCCGGGGGACCGCATCGAGGTGTGCGGCAACATCAAGTACGACCTCGAGGCCGACGAGCGTCCGCTGGAGTGGGCCGACGAGGTTCAGACGGCGGCCGGCGAGCGGCCGATCGTGGTTGTCGGCTCCACCATGGAGGGCGAGGAGGCGCAGGTTCTGGATGCCCTGGGGGGGGTGGATGCGGGAGGCGGCGCGCCATTTCTCATTTTCGCGCCGCGTCACCCTGAGCGGTTCAACGCAGTCGCTGGCCTGCTCTCCGAGCGCGGTGTCCGCTTCGGCCGCCGCAGCCGGTTTCCCGAGATGCCGGACGCCGCCGACGTCTTTCTCATCGACACCATCGGCGAACTCGCCCGCGCCTACCGCCTGGCGCGCCTCGCCTTTATCGGTGGCTCGCTGGTACCGACCGGAGGTCACAACCCCCTCGAGCCGGCGGTGTGGGGGGTGCCGGTGCTCAGTGGGTCCCACGTCCACAATTTCCGCGAGGTCTACCGCGAGATGACCGATGCCGGTGGCGCGCGGCTGGTGGCCGACACCGCCGAGCTCCGGGTCGCCGCCGCCGTGTGGCTCGACGACGCGAAGCTCGCCCGGGCTGCGGGCGCCGCCGGGCGCGATGTGGTGGAGCGCAACCGCGGCGCGACCGCGCGCACCGTCGATGCCCTGCTCGAGCTGGTGGGAACGGGCTGAGGGCGATGGCCTGGCGCTATCTCTTCATGCCCATCGCGCCGCTGTATCGCGGTGCGGTCGCCGTCCGGCAGTCCGCCTACCGGCGCGGCTGGCTGCGGAGTTCGAAGCTCCCTGTGCCGGTGATCTCGGTGGGCAACCTGACCTTCGGCGGCACCGGCAAGACGCCGATGGTGGTGGCGCTGGTGCGGGATCTCGTGCGCCTCGGCCATCACCCGGCGGTGCTCACCAGGGGCTACCGGCGACAAGACGATCGGCAGGCCGTTGTCATGGGGCCGAACCCGAGGCAGCGGGCCGACGAGGTCGGCGACGAGCCGCTGGAGCTCGCCCGCCGGCTGCCCGGGGTGCCGGTGGTGGTGGACGCCGACCGCGAACGCGGCGGGATGGAAGCCGTCCGTCTCGGGGCCGACGTGGTGGTTCTCGACGACGGGTTCCAACACCTCCGGCTCGATCGTGACCTCGATGTGGTGTTGGTCGACGCCGGCGATCCCTGGGGCGGCGGCCGGCTGCCGCCGCTCGGACGCCTGCGCGAACCGGTGGCGGCCCTCCTCCGCGCCGATGCGGTCGTCATCACCAAGGTGCCGTCCGACTGGCGGCCGGTGGTGGCCGGGATCGAGGCGGAGATCGAGCGCATCGCCCCGGCGCTCCAGGTCTTTGTCTCACGTCTGCGGCCGAGCCGGGTGCGGCGGCCGGACGGTGAGTGGGTCGACCCTGAAGAACTGCGGGGCCGACGGGTCTACGCCTTTGCCGGGCTTGGGCGCCCCGAGGGCTTTGCCGAGAGCCTGGGCGGGGCCGAGGCCGAGGTCGTCGGCCGGCGGTGGTACCCCGACCACCACACCTACAGCGAACACGACCTGGCCGAGGTGCTGGCGGCCGCCGAAGCCGCAGACGCCATCCCCGTGACCACCGCCAAGGATGCGGTCAAGCTGCCGGAGGATGCGGCGGTGTGGGTGATGGAGGCTGAAATACTCCCGGTTGAGGGCAGCTGGAAGGGTCTGTGGCGGTTGCTGCCCGGGGTGGCGAGGTGAGCAAGGACCGGTCGGCCATCCGCAATCGGGTGGAGTTCGGGGGCTACCGTTGCGCCCGCGGCCTCACCCGTCTCCTCCCGCCCACCGGTCTTGACCGGGTGGGCGATGCGTTCGGCAACCTCTTCGCCATGACCGGTGGGCGGCGGCGCGAGATCATCGACTTCAACCTCAAGCTCGCCTTTCCCGAAAAGACCGCTGACGAGCGGCGCGAGTTGGCGCGGGCCGTGACCCGGCACTTCGCGCGTTCCGCCCTCGACGCGATCAGGATCCAGGGGCTCGAACCGGACGAGCTGTTGGCGACGGTGGAGATCAGCGGTTGGGAGAACGCGGAGAAGGCCTTGTCGTTGGGGCACGGCGCCTTCTTTCTCACCGCCCACATCGGTTCATGGGAAGTCGCGGCGTTGGTCACGGGGCTCAAGCTGGAGCAGGGTCTGGCGGTCGTCAACCGGCCGCTCGACAACCCGCTGCTGGAGCGCGAGCTCGACCGTCTGCGCAGGCTCTACGGCAACCACGTCTTCGGCAAGCGCAATATGCTGCGCGAGATGTTGAAGCAGCTCAAGAAGGGTGGCGGGGTGGGCATCCTCATCGACCAGAGGGTCCAGCCCGACCAGGGGGTGGAGGTGCCGTTCTTCGGCCACCCGGCCTGGACCCACCCGGTTCTCGCCCGGATGGCCGTCAAAACCGGCGCGCCGGTGGTGCCCACCTTCGCCCTGCGCGAGAGGCCGGGGTTTTACAGCCTGCGGTACCACGAGCCGGTGATGGTCGATGATCTCTCCGCTGCCGAGCGCGAAGACGTGCCGCTGACGACGCGCTACATGAAGATCCTCGAAGACGCAATCCGCGAGCGACCCGAGCAGTGGCTCTGGTACCACGACCGCTGGAAGCAGCTGCGGTTGGCGAAAGACCCGATGTGAACCGCGCCACGCGCTTCGCGATCACGCGACAAGGCGTCGTGTGGTGGGTTGTGGTGGCGCTGCTTCTCGGCTTCTACGTGGGCCGCAACGTCGTCGCCGCCTCGGCACGGGTGGGCCACGGGCCGAGCGATTTCGCACACTATTACCGGGCGGCGCGGGCAACGCTCGAGGGCGAGAGCCCGTACTCGGTGCGCGGCTTTCTCTACCCGCCGCCAGCCCTGCTGCCGGTGCTGCCGCTGGCGGCGTGGGACGAGGCGACGGCCCGCCGGAGCTGGTTCTGGATCTCGCAGCTGCTGCTTGCGGTGGCGGCGGTGACCGTCTGGCGACGGTTGGGCGGTGGTGCTTCGGCCACCCTGGCGGTCGTGCTCGCATGGTCTCTCACCGGCACCGTGGCCGAGAATCTGGTGCTCGGCCAGATCAACCCGGTCCTGCTGATCCTGATCACCGCCGCCATGATCGTGCCGGCCGCGGCGGCGTCTCGTTCCGCCGCCCTCGTCGGAGTTGCCGGGGCGATCAAGATCTGGCCCGGTCTGCTGCTGGTGGAACCGCTGCTCAAGCGCCGGTGGCGGGCCTGCGCCGCCGGCTGCGCGGTCGCCGCGGCGCTGCTGGTCGGCTGCACCGCCGCCCTCGCCGTGCTGCGGCCGCCCCCCTTCCTCCCGCAGGCGACCGGTTCGTGGGCCGGCAGCCCGGCGTTTCTGAATCTCTCGCTGCCGGCAACCGCGCTACGTCTTGCGGACGCGCCGGTCGACTGGCGCCAGATGCCGCAGTCGTGGCTGGTGGGCAACCGGCTCGAGGACGTGAAGCTCTCAGGGGCGGCGGCCGTTCTCTCACTGACGGCGGCACTGCTGACGCTCGGTGGCGGATTGCTCCTGATCTTCCGGTCGGTGCGGCCGGAGACGCCGCGGCTCCCGGTCTCTGCAGCGTTGATCGCCCTCGCCCTCGCCGCGGCCCCGGTCTCGTGGTACCACTACCGGCTGCTTCATCTCCCGGGTCTCGCGTGGCTGACCCTCGTGCTGATCAACCGCCGCGACCACCGCGGTCTGGCGCTTCTCGCGGCGATGGTCCTCGTCATCAGCTGGTCACACCTGGCGTGGCTGGCGCCGGTCGGGATCGCCGTCGAGCCGTGGTTCGTCGTCGGCCGCGGCGTCTTGGTTCCGCTGCTCGAGCTGGCGCTCGCCGCCTGGTACCTCCGCGCGGCCAGCTCACCCTGACACCTCAGAGGTCGTCTCGGACGAGCGGGTGGGTGAGACAGTGCGGGCCGCCGCGGGCGCGCGAGATCTCGTGGCTTTCGAGCAGCAGGCAGACCCGGCCGGGGTCGTCGAGATCGACCTCCTCGCGGCCCAGCAACACATCTTCAGCGTTGATGACCCGGAAACCCCGCCGGTCGAGTTCCTCGGCAGTGGCGACGTTGCGGTCGTAGAGAACCACCACGCCGGGCGCCAGCGCGAAAGCATTGGCGCCGTCGGTCCACTGTTCGCGTTGCTGGGTCACCGGGTCGGCGCCGCCGCACGGCACGGGTTCGAGGTCGAGGCCGCGCGCGGCCAGCGCCTCCAGCAAACCCCCGCGGTAGCGCGGCAAAAGTTCGGACGACCGGAGGTCGACCTCAGAGGTCTGGGCGAGCTGCGGTCCGCTGCCGCAGATCACTGGTTCGAAGACCAGCGCCGCGTTGCGATCGAGCGGCGTGAAGACTGTGTCGAGGTGCATGTAGGCGCGGCGGGATGGCACGTGAACCACCTCGAGCCACCGCGGACCATTGTCCAGGGCCGCCAACGCCGAGGCCAGCATCTCGACCGCCACCGCGTTGGTGCGCTCCGACACGCCGACGGCGACGATGTCGGGGGAGAGAACCAGCACGTCGCCCCCCTCCAGCCGCGGACGGTAGGGCCCGAGCAGGTTGTCGCTCGAACCGGCCTCGCGAAGCGGATCGAGAATCACCGGTGCATCGGTCAGGTCGGGGTGAAAACGGAAGGCACACCGTGTCAGCACGCCCTCGCGCCAGCGCGCAGCGGTGGCCATGGCACTGAACACCACGCCGTCACCGAGAACGACCTGGGGGTCGCGCTGGAAGCACCAGTTGGGCAGCGGCGCCAACCGGAAGAGATCTCCCACTTCGATGCCCTGTGGCGCCTCGGGTGCGAGGAGCCCCCCGACGGCCGCCGCCACCAACTCTTCGGCCGTCTCCGGTGGACCGGCCGCTCGCAACTCGTACGGCATCTCGGGCCGGAGCATCGCCCACAACCACGCTCGCGCCTCGTCGCCCGCCAGGGCCTCGACCAGGACGTCGTTCGCCTCCACCGCTTCGATCCCGAGGAGCTGCAAGAGACGCCGGAAACGACGGTGCTCGTCGCGCGCCCGGTCGCCGAAGAGGATGTCGTCGAACAACAACTCCTCCATCATCGGCGGCACCATGCGGTCCACCTCCGGCCCCGGCTCGTGCACCAGCACCCTGCGCAGCCGTCCGATCTCGGATGTCACGCGGACCATCGCATCCACCTCGCGAGCGACATCATAGGGGAAAGGGAGAGGGGGAGAAAGGGAGAAGGGGAGAAGGGGAGGCCGCCCACCCACCCGGCAGCCGGGACGGCTGCCCCACAAAGAAGGCGGAAGGCTTGAACAGGATTGGGTGGTTTGTGTTTCGAACGAAGGGTGGTTGGGCGGCAAATCCGAAATCCGAAATCCGAAATCCGAAATCTGCCCTCTCTCCTCCCGCTATACTTCCTCTGGAGGCCCCATGTCCCCACTCGACAGCTTTGACCATCCTTTGACCGGGCGCTACGCGTCGCCGGAGATGCAGCGGCTCTTTTCCACCGGCCACCGATACATGACATGGCGGCGGATGTGGTTGGCGTTGGCCGAGGCGGAGCGAGAGCTCGGGCTCGATATTCCGGCCGAAGCCATCGAGCAGATGCGGGCCAACCTGGAACTGACCGAGGACGATCTCATCCGGGTGGCTGAGTACGAAAAGCGGACCCGGCACGACGTGATGGCCCACCTCGAGGCTTTTGCCGACCGCGCGCCGGCGGCGCGGCCGATCCTCCACCTCGGTGCGACGTCCGCGTTTGTCGGTGACAACGCGGAGTTGGTGATCACCCGCGACGCCCTCGACCTCGTGATCACGCGGGTGTTGGCGGTGATCGACGCTTTGGCGCGGTTCGCTGAACAGTGGGCCGACGAGCCGACCCTGGGCATGACCCACTTCCAGCCGGCCCAACCGACCACGGTGGGCAAGCGGGCCACCCTCTGGCTGCAGGACTTCCTGCTTGACCTCGAAAGGCTGCGCTTCGAGCGCGGCCGGCTCAAGCTGCGCGGCGCCAAGGGCACCACGGGCACCCAGGCCACGTTTCTCGAGCTCTTCGATGGCGACCACGCCAAGGTTCGCGAACTCGACCGTCTGGTGGCGGAGAAAATGGGTTTCGATGCCACCTACGCAGTCACCGGCCAGACCTACCCGCGCAAGGTCGACGCCTTCGTGCTCGATAGCCTGTCCGGCGTCGGTCAGTCGTCGGCCAAGCTGGCCACCGATATCCGTCTGCTGGCCCGGCTCAAAGAGGTTCGCGAACCCCTGGCCGCGGGCCAGGTGGGGTCGTCGGCGATGCCCTACAAGGCCAACCCCATGCGGTCGGAGCGGGTGACCGCGCTCGCCCGCTGGCTCATCAACCTGGCCGCCAATCCGGCCCAGACGGCGGCCTCGCAGTGGCTCGAGCGCACCCTCGACGACTCGGCCAACCGCCGTATGGCGCTGCCCGAAGCCTTCCTGTGCGCGGACGCCATTCTGCGGGTGGTCCACAACGTGGTCGACGGGCTCCAGGTCTTTCCAGCCATGGTGCGGAAGAACCTCGCCGAAGAGCTGCCCTTGATGGCATCGGAGGCGATCCTCATGGAAGGGGTCCGGCGCGGCGGCGATCGCCAGGCCCTCCACGAGCGGCTGCGCCTCCACGCGCTCGCATCGGCGAAGATCGTCCTGGAAGAGGGCGGCGCCAACCCGTTCCTCGATCTCGTGGCCGAAGACCCGGATGTGCCGCTGGACCTCGCGGAGCTCGAGGCCCTGCTCGACCCGGCCCGCTTCGTCGGCCGCGCGCCCGAGCAGGTGCGCGAATTTCTCGACGAGCACGTCAAACCGATCCTCGACGCGGCCGGCGAACTGCCGGAGGCGAGAGACCTGGACGTTTGAATTTTGAATTCTCAATTATGAATTTTGAATTATCCCCCGCCCACCCGCCGGATCCTGGGGAGGATGGGCGGGAATTCAAAATTCAAAATTCAAAATTCAAAATTGCGGTGACGGCGGCGGTCATGGTCTCGGTGCTTCTGACTGCGGCCTGCGCTCACCGAGGAACTGCCCCGGTCGAGCACGCGGCCGTCTGCGCCGCCGTCGGCGCCGGTGGAGGAGGGGTGGACCGAAAAGGGCGTTGCCTCGTGGTACGGCGAGCCCTACCACGGCCGCCGCACGGCGTCGGGTGAGGTCTATGACATGCACGCCATGACGGCGGCCCACAAGAACCTGCCCTTCGGCACGGTCGTCAGGGTCGACCGCCGCGACACCGGCGCCGACGTCACGGTCCGCATCAACGACCGGGGACCGTTCATCGCAGGCCGGATCATCGACCTGTCGTACGCCGCGGCCAGGGTGATCGGTCTCGACGTTGACGGCGTGGCGCCCGTGAAGATCACGGTGGTGGGCAGCGAGGTCGCTCCGCCGGCGCCTCCGGCGGCGGCGCCCTCAGCCGAGCCGGAGAGCTGTTTCTGGGTCCAGGTGGCGGCGTTCGGCGAGGTCGGCAACGCCCGCCGTGCCCAGGAGACGCTGGCCGGGGCCGGTGAGTCGGCGGTGGTGCTCGAAGGACTGGACGCACTGTACCGGGTGCGTCTCGGGCCGTTCACGGACCGTAAGGACGCGGAACTGGCGCGCAACCGGGTCACCGATGCCTGGCCCGGCGCCCACGTCGTCCCCTGTGGGGGGTAGTGCGCGTGCGGCGGAGGTGCCATTTGTCACATTGTCTGAGATCGGATCTTGCGGCCGGCTGAGAACCTCCGGTCAGACAATGTGACGGGTGGCTCCTCTCGGGAAGCGAGCCCGGAAAGTCGGGTTGCCACGGACGTGCCTGATTCCCTCGCCGCAGGGGGCCCGATAACTTAAAACTCAAAACTAAGAACTCAAAACTCTCCCGACCGCGTTACCATCCCCGGGATGCTGAAATCACCCCTCCTCCGCTCCATGGTCGCCACATCCGCAATCGTCCTCTCCCTCGCTTTCGCCTGCCAGAGCAGCGGGCCGCCCGACGTTCACGCCGAGCGGGTGCTTCTGGTTTCCTACGACAGCGTCGGCGCCGATCTCGCCTGGCAGTGGATTGACGGCGGTGTCGCGGCCTCGCCGGACGGCCTCGCCGGGATGGCGGATTCCGGGCTTTCAGCCGAGCGCATGCGGATGGTCAATCCGACCCTGACCGCGGTCAACCACGCCGCTCTCGCCACAGGTGGAGATGCGGCCGCGACCGGTATCGTGAGTAACACGTTTCACCTTCAGGGAACACCGATCACGGAGACTGTCTCCGGGTTCACCACCTCGAGCGACGCCGAACCCCTGTGGGTGGCCGCGCGGAAGAACGGCCTCCGGGTGGCGACCCTGATGTGGCCCGGGGCCGACGGCGCGGCGCCCGACCGGATGGGCGACTTCGGGACGGTGTGGCCGGGACCGGCGCTGTCGCCGTCCGAGGTCCTCGACTTTGAACCGGAGACAGCCCAGACCACCGGCGAGGTGCCGTCCAACGACGGGCTGCCACCCCTCATGTGGAAATTGACGATCGACCTCGGGCAGTCGACGCCGGGCGGGGTCGAAGCCCTGGTGGCGCTGGTGGATGCCGATCCGAATGGCGTTCCGCGCTACGACGCGGTGGCGGTGCGGCTCGTCGACGCGGTCGACTGGAGTTATGTGGGCGAGATGGAGTGGCTGGAGCTGGGTTTCGAGGCGCAGGGGCCGAACGACCCGCGGCCGCGTCGCTACGGTGCCTGGTGCAAGGTCCTCCACATCGAACGTATGACGGGTGGTCTCCGGTTCTTCCGTGGCGGCGCCAACCGGCTGACCGCCTACCCTCAGGCCTTCGAGGACCGCCTGACCGAGGCCGTCGGCCCGTGGCCCGGA
Source organism: Candidatus Sulfomarinibacteraceae bacterium (assembly GCA_963741385.1). Classification (GTDB taxonomy): domain Bacteria; phylum Acidobacteriota; class Thermoanaerobaculia; order Thermoanaerobaculales; family Sulfomarinibacteraceae; genus Sulfomarinibacter. Next base: position 769,582 of record CAVUHO010000010.1, on the reverse strand, counting down.
GAGGCCGACATGGGGGTTGCCGAGTGGTGGCTCGATCTCGACCGGGGCATCGACCTCGACACCTTTATCGAGCAGGGGGAACGGCTGGACCGCTATCTCGACCGGATGGCCGAATGGGTCCTGGCCGAGGAAGACTTTGACCTGGTGCTGGCCTACCACTCCTCGGTGGATGTGTACCAGCACGCAGCTTTGATCACCGATCCCCTGCAATGGGCTTTCAGCCCGGGACGGGCGCTCGCCGGCGCCGAGGGGCTCAAGAGGATGGGACGATCGGTCGACGCCTCGGTGGCTTCGATGTGGCGCGCGCTCGATCCCGGCCGCGACGCCCTGGTGGTGGTCTCCGACCACGGCCAGCTGCCGATTTATGAGGTGGTGCGCCCCAACCGCGCGTTGGCCGACGCCGGGCTGCTGTCGACCGACGACGACACCGGCCGTGCGAGCATCGCCGCCGACACGCCGATGATTGCCGTCCCGGGTGGCGCCGCGATCCACCTCTACCTCAACCTCGAGGGGCGGGAACCGGGAGGGGTCGTGCCCATGGCCGAGGCCGCCGAGTACCTGCGCCGTGCGGCGCGGGTGCTCGCCGAACTCTCAGTCGAGGGCCGCCCCGCGGTGGAGAAGATCTTCACCCGCGACGAGGCGGCTGCGATCGGTCTTCAAAGTCCCAACACCGGTGATCTGGTGGTCTTTCTCGCACCCGGTTTCGCCGCCGATAGCGGCCTCGACGGCCCGGCTCTGGAGCCCAGCCGCTACTACGGCCAACACGGCTTCCTCGCCTCTCACGACGAGATGTGCGGCATGCTCTTCGCCCGCGGCGCCGGCATCGAGCGCACTCGCCTCGGCGAGGTGAAGGCCACCACCCTCGCGCCCATGGTGGCGCGGTGGTTGGGGTTCGAGCTGCCGTCGCCGTGATCTTCGGGTCTTCCTGGCACCGACTCTTCACATCGAATTAACCTCCGCCTTCGGCCTCCTTCACACGCCTGAGTTGAACTGTGCGCGGACACCGGATGGGACCGGTGCAGCCCGCCTTCAATTCATGGACGGAACGACGGAGGAGACAAACTCATGAAGTTCAGAACCCTCGGGCCTGTGGCCCTGCTCTGTGTGAGCATTCTCTCTTTGCCGGTGATCGCCGCCGCGGGCGGTACGATTTCCGGCGTGGTCATCGACGGCTTCACCGGCGAACCGGTGCGCGGTGCGACCCTGACGATCGAAGGCACCGACATCAGCATGCCCACCGGCGTCGGCGGCGACTTCCGCGGTGAGGCGCCCGCCGGCACCCTGACGGTGGTGGTCAGCAAGTCTGGGTTCGAGACCCAGAAGGTCACCGATATCGTGGTCGCCGAAGGCCGCAACGCCGATTTTGCAGTGGTGATCCTGCCCGCGACGGACACCACGACGGTCGCGACTGTGACGTCGGAAGCGCCGGAGGAGCGCGTCGAAACGACAACCACTGCCGATGGCGCCACCGAGGAGCTGACGGTCGGCTCCGCCGTGGCCGCGGTCGACGCTCCTGCCGGGGATGACCAGGGCTCCGCAGCGGGCGGCGCGGGCGTGTTCGTCGGCGAGGTGACCGTCCAGGCCGAGGCCGACGCCTCGACCGAGGCTGCGATTCTCGCCGAACGCAGGAACGCCCCCATGATCTCCGACTCGATCGGCAAGATCGAGATGGCCAAGAACACCGGCGCCGACGCCGCCCAGGCCGTCAAAAGAGTGACCGGCGTGTCGTTGCAGGACGACAAGTACGTCTTTGTCCGCGGTCTCGGCGAGCGCTACTCCAACACCCAGCTCAACGGCTCCAGGATTCCGTCGACCGAGTTCGACAAGAAAGTGGTGCCGTTCGACCTCTTCCCCTCGAACCTCCTCAACAAGATCGAAATCTCGAAATCCTACACTGCCGACAAACCGGGCGATTTCGTGGCCGGGCTGGTCGAGATGGACACCCTGGACTTTCCGGTGACGCAGACCGCCACGGCCAACTTCCGCCTCGGCTACGACAGCGACACTACCGGCAAGCCGTTCGGTCAGTACGCGGGCGGGCTGGACTGGTCGGGCAACGGCGGCCAGGCACTGCCATCGACCATTCCCGATGCCCCGCTCATCCGGCGCAGCCCGATTACGGGAGAGGGTTTCGGACCGGAGGAGCTCGAATATTTCGGCGAGCAACTCATCGGCCAGTGGCGGGCCCTCAGCGGTCCGACAGCCACCCCCTGGATCGAGCCCGGGAAGGATGCTCCGATTGGAGCCGGCCTCGACCTCGGCTACGGCGCCACCTTCGGCAATTTCGGCATGGTCCTTTCGGGGACCCACCGCCACTCCTACACCGGCCATACCGAGGAGCAGAACTTCTACCGGCCGTCGAGCATCAACGACAACGGCATCGCGCTTCAGAACGAATACGACCTCGAGTACAACAACGAGGAGGTGAAGCGGTCGCTGGTGGCCAACTTCGCCTACCGCTTCGGCTCCAACCACCAGATCAGGCTCAACACCCTGTTGACCTCGCTGGCCACCTCGGAATCCCGTTACCAGGAGGGTTACTTCGACGACTTCGGCTCCCAGATCCGCGACTACAAGGTCGACTACCGGGACCAGGAGGTCACGAGCTTCCAGCTCAGCGGCGAGCACTATCTCGGGGTCGGGGCGCTGGGCAGCCTGCTCGAGTGGCGCGCCGCGAACTCCGAGGCAACCACCGCCCAGAACATGCGAATGACCAACTACGCCGACCGCGCGGATAACGGCAACTTCACCCTCACCGACAACGCCCAGAGCGGCTTCCTGTACTACAACGATCTTTCTGATGGAGTCGACGACTATGCCGTCGACTGGACGACCTTCCTCTCCGGTGAGAAGACGCACGGGTCTATCAAGGTGGGGCTCGCCTACACCGACGCCAACCGCGACTTCGCCGGCCGGCGCCTCCGCTTCCAGCCCCGCAACACCCGCAACATCGATCTCACGCTGGCACCCGAGGAGATCTTCACTACCGAGAACATCAACCCCACCGGGTACGAGATCGAGGAGATTACCCGCCCCACGGACTCCTACACCGGCAAGCAGACGGTGGCGGCGGCCTACGGCCTCCTCGACTGGAACCGCAGCCGCTGGAGGGTCATCGCCGGGCTGCGCTACGAGGATTCCGCCATCGACGTGGTGACCCTCAACCGGCAGAACCCGGATGAGCCGCCCATCGTCACCAGCCTGCCGGGGCAGGATTGGATGCCCTCGCTGGGGCTGGTCTACCGGCTCACCAGCAATCAGAACCTTCGTCTTTCGGCCACCCAGACGGTCAACCGGCCGGAGTTCCGCGAGCTGGCGCCTTTCCAGTTCACCTCCATCACCGGCGGCTACGAGATCGCCGGCAACCCGGACCTGGTCTCCGCCGCCATCGACAGCCTCGATGCGCGCTGGGAGTGGTACCCGACGTCGACCAACGTCATCGCCGCGGGCATCTTCTACAAGTCGTTCACGGATCCCATCGAGATGGTTCTGATTCCGGCGGTGACCCGCACTCTCACCTTTCTCAACGCCGACACCGCCCGCAACCAGGGGCTGGAGCTCGAGTTCCGGCGGACCTTCGAGCCCGTCACCCTGATCCTCAACTACACCCACATCGAGTCCCAGATCACGCTGCCGGCCGACACCATCCAGACCAACCCGCAGCGTCCTCTGGTGGGCCAGCCGGACGATGTCGGCAATGCGGTCGTCGAGTGGGCGAACCCTCGTTCGAGCTCGACGGTGCGGCTGCTCTACAACTACGTGGGTGAACAGGTCGAGTTTGCCGGCTCGTACGGTCTGCCTGACGTGATCGAGCGGCCGCGCAGCACCCTCGGTGTCGCCTACATCCAGGGGTTCCCGCTCTTCGGTCTCGATTGCTCGGTGAAGCTGTCGGGCGACAACCTGACCAATTCAACCTGGGAGTTCACCCAGGGCGGCGAGATCTACCGGCGGTGGCAGCCGGGCCGGGTGTTCGGATTCACCTTCGGTCTTACATTCTTCTAACACCGGCTTCGCTCCAGATACACGACCGAAGGCCACGATCATCTCCCGGTGAGAGATCGAACGACAGACATCAGGGTTCCTTCAAATCATGACCGAAACAAGGAGGTGTGTTCCATGAGACGTTCTGTAACTTTGGCCGTCGTGTGCCTGCTCCTCGGCGGCACGGCTGCTGCAGGCAGCCTGCAGCGCTGGGTCGAGGCGCCGCAGCGAGGCGACATTCCCGGGTTTCCGGGCCTCCGCATTGCCTCACCCGCGGACGTGAATACGGCAGCGGGAAAGGTCCTGACGCTGAAGCCCGAAACCGGCAACCGCCCGGCGGTGCTGCTCGAAACCAACTACTACGTGTACGAGGGCAGTGACACGCCGACCCTGCTGCTGACCCTCGACCCCAACGGCTACCCGATGCCGGTGAGCCTCTTCCTGTATTGGGAGGACCGCGCCACCGCCGCCCGGTACTACATTGCAAACGGTCAGATCCTCGGCGCCGGGGTCGTGGAGGACATGTTCGGCATGAGCGGCACGCCGCTCGCGGTGTGGGCCCCGGGCTTCGACAACCTCGAGCTCTACGGACCCGACGGCGCCTATGGCGACGGCCCGTCGAACCCCACCGGCATGTACCAGTTCGTGCTCGAGGTCCGTGATTACACCGGCACCACGGTGCTCGCCCGCGGCAACGCGATGTATGCGCACGTCGACGACATCGTCACGGTGCCCGGCGACATCACGACCGACACGGTGTGGACCAGCAACAACGCCTATTACCTCAACAAAGCGCCGGTCTACGTCGGCGGTGATCCCATCAACGGCACACCGGTGCCAACCACCCTGACCATCCAGCCCGGCACCTTCATCTTCGGCTCCAAGGCCAACCAGGGCACCCTGGTCGTGGTCCGGGACTCCAAGATCATCGCCAACGGTTCCGCCATGCTGCCCATCGTCTTCACCTCGGAGCTTTTCCTTGGCGAACGCGGCCCCGGCGACTGGGGTGGTCTCGTGCTCAACGGCAACGCGCCCATCAACGTCACCGGAGGCGAGGCCAATGGCGAGGGCAACTCCGGTCCCTACGGCGGCGATGACCCCGACGACAGCTCGGGCGTCCTCAACTACGTCCGGATCGAGTTCGCCGGCATCCGCTTCTCCGAGCTCAATGAGCTCAACGGCATCGCCTTCCAGGGCGTCGGCGCCGGCACCCAGTGCTCCAATATCGAAGTCCTCTTCAACCAGGACGACGGCGTCGAGTTCTTCGGTGGCACCGTCAACTGCGAGAACATGTTCCTCTACAACAACGAGGACGACAGCGTCGATTGGACCGAGGGTTTCCGCGGTTATCTGCGCAACGTGGTCGTGGTCCAGAACCAGCCCGACGCCGACTCGGGGATCGAGGCCGACAACTGGGAGAATGGTTTCGACAACCAGCCCCGCTCCATGCCTAAAATCTACAACGCGACCTTTATCGGCAACCGGCAGATCTCGGTCGCTCCGGGACATGGCAACCGCTACCGCCGCGGCACCGGCTGCATCTCGCGCAACTTCATCATCATGAACTTCGGCGGTTCCGGTATCCGTGTCGACGACCCCGAGACCATCGCGCTGTTCGGCACCGGCCTGCAGATGACCAACAGCATTGTCTACGGTAATGCCAGCAACTTCGGCGGCACCGACGCGGCCGCGACTCAGGCCTGGTTCGAGGCCCCATCGGCGCTCAACCAGGTCATCGACCCGATGCTGGCCGACCCGCTCAACACGTTGGTGCCGAACGTCACGCCGCTGCCGGGATCGCCGGCGCGCGATGCCATGTCCGCAGGCACCGGCGGTTACATCGGCGGCGTCGATCCCAACCACCCGTGGATCTACGACGGCTGGACCATTTTCTCGGACAACTAGGGAGGAATAGAATATGAGACGCCTACTTCTTGCAGCTGCGTGCTGCCTGTTGCTGCCGGCCGTAGCCCAGGCCACCGCCTACTCGGTGACCCTGACCGGCGACGCCGGTTCGGGCTTCGCCACGATCGACGTGGCAGGCAACGACATCGACTACAACATCCTGGTGTCGGGCTTCACCCCGACCACCGCCGTCCTCACCGACGGCTCCAACGACATCGACCTCGGTGCCAGCTTTACCGGCGGCACCGCCTTCGGCACCGCCGCCTCGGCCATGGCCGATGACATCGTGTCCGACCCGAGCGCCTGGACCCTCGAGGTCAGCGGCGGCGGCGACACCATCTCGGGCAGCCTGAGCGTCGGCGGCGGGTCCTCAACCGTCGTCTATTTCCCGGTGTCCGCGGCCGTCCGCGGCGCCGCCGGAACCAACTTCCGCACCGACCTCCGCATCGTCAACCGCAGCGGCGACACCGCCTCCGTGACCCTCGACTACTTCGCCGCGGGTCCGGATGCCAACACCGCTCCCGACGCCACCGACACCGTCGACGTGGCGGCCAACGAGCAGCTCGTCCTCAACGACTTCGTCGCCGAGAACTTCGGTGTCACCAACGGCCGCGGCGGCGTCAAGGTGACCGCGGACCGCTCGGTGCTGGCGTCGTCGCGGGTCTACAACGACCAGACCGGCGCCGGCGACGGCACCTTCGGTCTCTACGTCGACTCGGTCGACATGAGCCAGGCTTCCAGCTCGGGTCTGGTCTCGTTCCTGCAGAACCGGCCCGCGAGCTCGGGCGCCGGCTTCCGTGGCGCCATCGGCTGGTTCAATCCGAACACCTCCGCGGTGGAGGTCAGCTTCAGCGGGTGGGACACCACCGGCGCGCTCCTCGGCACGACCACCCGCACCATCAACGGCCAGGTCCACGACCAGTTCTTCATCAACCAGCTGTGGCCGGCCCTCGCCGACTACGGCGACATGTACGTGACCTACTCGGCCGACGGCGACCTCTTCGTCTACGGCACGATCACCGACAACGTCTCCGGCGACGGCACCTACATCACCGCCGCGCCGAGCAACTAGCGTTTTTTCTCCAATCCCTTTCCGTCCATACTCTTTACTTCGCCCCGGTCCCCGCCGGGGCTCTTTTTATTTCGCGGGGTCACTGTTCTACCATGTGGACATGAAGGGCCGGCACCGTTTCCTTCCGACCACGACCGGGCTGCTGCTCGCGGCGCTGGCCGGGATCGCGTTCGCGGGCTCGCCCGAAAGATGGAACGCGGTAGCGGATGGGGTTTCGGGGGAGGCCATCCGCCGCCATACCGTGGTGCTCGGCGGCGACGCGCTCGAAGGCCGCGCGCCGGGCCGCCGCGGCGGCCGATTGGCGGCATCCTACATCGCGGAGGAGCTCGAGAAGCTCGGCATCGAGCCGCTCGGAGACGACGGTTCGTTCTTCCAGCAGGTGCCCCTCGTTGGCAGCACCCCGCTGCCGGAAAGCCGCCTCACGATCTCGGGACTCGGAGAACACACGCTTCTCACGCTGGGTGAGGATTACCTCCTCCACACCACCGGGGCTCAGACCTGGCTGCCGCGGCCGACGCCCATGGTCTTTGTCGGTTACGGCATCGTGGCGCCGGAGTTCGACTACAACGACTATGCGGATGTCGATGTGCGGGGAAAGGTGGCGGTGTTTCTCGCCGGCGAGCCGGCATCGGACGATCCGGACTTCTTCGCAGGCCGCGATCCGACGGTCTACTCGGCGGTCGAGAGCAAGGTGCGGATTGCCCTGTCGCGTGGCGCCGTGGCGAGTGTGCTGGTGCCGGGCGGCGGGATGGAGTGGGCTCGACTGCAGCGCGAGTACGCGTTCGAACATCTCAGCCTGGCCTCTTCGGTGCCGAGTCATCTGGCGATCCTGCTTCACCCGGCAGTTGCCGGAGCCCTCTTCAATGACGCTCTGTTCGATTTCGATCAGGTGCTGTCGATGGAGAGACGGCAGGTTCTGCGCGCGTTCCACCTGCCTGTGAGCCTGAGCTTTGAGGGCAGCTTCCACGTTCGCTCGTTTCTCGCCGCCAACGTGGTGGGGCGCATCCCGGGATCGGGCACGAAGCTGGCGCGGGAATCGGTGGTGGTGTCCGCCCATTACGACCACCTGGGGTTGGGCCCGCCGGTTGCGGGCGATCCCATCTACAACGGAGTCATCGATAACGCCATCGGGTGTGCGGCCCTGCTCGAACTGGCCCGGGTGCTGACCGCGGCGCCGGAGCGGCCCCGCCGCTCGATCATCGTTCTGTTCACGACCGCGGAAGAGGAGGGCAACCTCGGCGCCCGGTACTTCCTCGAACACCCGCCGGTTCCGGTGTCGACGATGGTCGCCAACATCAACATCGACGGACTGGCGTTCGGCGACGAGTTCTCCGATGTGGTGGGGGTCGGCGCCGAGCTCTCGGACCTCGGCGGGATGCTCGGGACGGCCGCTGCAGTCCGCGGCCTCGAGGTCGGCCGGGTGACAGAGCTCGCCGGTGGTCAGGAGGCCTTCGAACGCTCCGACCAGGCTGTATTCGCCGAGGTCGGCGTTCCGGCAATGCTCGTCAACGAGGGACTCGAGTGGCGACACACGCTTCGCGCCGTGGCTGCGGCGCAGACGATGCAGTGGTTCGCTGCGCGCTACCACACGCCGTTTGACGATCTCTCGCAGCCGCTGAACTTTGAGGCCTGCCGCGAACATGCAGCGTTGATCGCGACCCTCATCCAGGTCGTGGCCGACGCGTCGCTCGCCCCGGAGTGGAAGCCGGGCGTCCCGTACGCCTACCGCCGGCTGCTCACCATCGCCGAAGAGGGGCGGGGGCCGTGAAGATCCTTGCCATTGTGCCCGTGGTGCTGTGCGGGGTCCTGACGTGGGGATGTGTGTCGACGCCGCGGGGGGCGGACGACGCGATCCGAATTGTCGGCTCCGACACCATGCTCGAGCTCGATCGCCGGTTCGCTGAAAGCTTTATGCGCGGCCACCCCGGGGTCAGCATCGTCGTCGAGGGGGGTGGGAGCAGCGTCGGCATCGAAGCGCTCATCGCGGGGACGGCTTCGATCGCCGCCGCGTCGCGCCCCCTGTCCTCCGACGAGGTCGCGCAGGTGTACGAGCGGCACCAGACCCTCGGAGTCCGATTCCTCCTCGCGCAGGATGCCTTGAGCATCTACCTCAACGCCGCCAACCCGGTTCGCGGCCTCAGCCTGGACCAGCTGCGAGGCCTGTTCGCGGGCACCCTCACGGACTGGAGCCAGGTCGGGGGCGAGCCCGGCGCGGTTCAGGTGATCGTGCGGCCCCCGAGCTCGGGGACCCACCGGTTCTTCAGGGATCACGTGCTGGCGGGTGGGCCCTACGCGGCCTCCGCGACGGCGGTAACGACCACCCGCGGCGTCCTGGCTGCGGTCGCCGCCGACCCACGGGCGATCGGCTATGGCGGCCAGGCCTATCGCCTCGACGGCGTGGTGCAAGCGGTTGTGGACGGTGTCGAACCGACCTCCGAGAACGTCGGTCGGGACCGCTATCCGCTGTCCAGATATTTGTCTTTCTACACAACGGAGCCCCCCGCAGGTCTCGCGCGCAGCTTCATCGACTGGTGTCTCGGCGAGGAAGGCCAGCTCGTGGTGGCTGAGGTCGGGTATGTTCCGCTGTGGTCGCGCGAGCGGTGAGTCTTCTGTGGCGGCAGCCCGCCTTCACACCGGCTTCACACATGTAAAGACTTAACACCGGCTTTACATCGAGTTCACACGGGGTTGATCTCATCTACACAAAATGCCGACGGCGCATGGGGACTTGCGCCGCGGGTGCGATTTCATCCGAAGGGAAGGTGCCATGAGGAGATGGACGGTTTGGATCGCGGTGTGTGCGATTTTCATGTTTGCTGTGGCGGGAATTGGAGCCCAGGAGACCGAACTTGATCCGCTGCTCAAGCTGCTGGTCGAACAGGGTGTGATCACCATGGAGCAGGCTCTGGCCGTGCAGGCACAGTATGATCAGCAGCGTGTGGCCGCGCAGACGCCGCCGGTCGCGCCGGCCCCGCAACAGGTGGCTCAAGCGGCCGCTCCACCCAGCCCGGGGCCCGCCGCCTCGAAGGACAACACGATTGCGCCGGGACTCAGGGATCTCAGTGTCGGGGGGCTGGTCTACCTCTCCTACCAGAACGGCAACACCTCGTCGGGCCAGGACTTCAGCACGTTCCGGATCAAGCGCGGCTACATCGACATCCGCAAGAAGATCTCGGCCAACTTTTCGGCCCGGATCACGCCGGACGTCTTTCAGGACCCGAACGGCGATCTCAACCTGCGACTCAAGTACGCCTACGGACAGTTCAACTGGGACTGGGACGGGGCCATCCAGAAACCCATCGTCGAGTGGGGTGTGGTCCACATGCCGTGGCTCGACTTCGAGGAGCACATTAACCTCTTCCGCATGCAGGACACCATGTTCATGGAACGCAACGGCCTCTTCAACTCGGCCGACCTGGGGGTGTTCTTCGGCGGCAACTTCGGCCGTTCGATGCCCGACGAGTTCAAGAAGGACGTGCAAAGCCACTTTGACGGCCGCTGGGGGTCGTTCGGCGTCGGCGTCTACAACGGCGGCGGCTATCACGGCGTGGAAAACAACACCAACAAGGCGGTCGAGGGGCGGGTGACCTTCCGCCCGCTGCCGGACGCGGTGCCGGGTTTGCAGATTTCAGGCTTCGGTATCAAGGCCAAGGGCAACCAGGCTGAAACGCCCAACGGGTCGGCCCCGGACATGGAAGTTCTGGCGGCCATGATCAGCTACGAGAGCCGGCGGCTCGTCCTCACCGCCCAGTACGAACGAGGCGAGGGCAACCAGAGCGGCACCGCGGTCGACGCGGACGGCAACGCACGGCCCCACGACGGCTACTCGTTGTTCGGCGATTTCCGCCTCGACAAGGACGCGAAGTTCAGCCTCATCGGCCGCTACGATCGCTTTGACACCAACCGCGACGATGCTTCCAGCGACGTCAAGGAGCGATACATTGCAGGCATCGCCTGGCAGTTCGTCAAGGGCAACTACTGGGTGCTCGACTACGATCGCCTCGAGCACACCATCCCGGGGCTCGAGACCGAGAACCGCATCCAGCTGACGTTGCAGGTGAAGTACTGATGAACTTCACGCCAGCTGAACACGACGAACGGATTATTGTCGCCCGAACACGCTCCGGAGATTCACCGGAGCCCGACAGGAGGTCGATCATGAAACTGAAAGCGTCTGCTCTCGTGTGTGTGCTTGCCGCCGCCCTCCCGGTTGCCGCCGGTGGGCCGACTCTCGATCCCGCCCTGCCCTCGTACTCAAAAGTCGACGGCGTCCGGGGAACCATCAACGCCGCGGGCTCCGACACCATGCTCGAGCTCCAGACCCTGATGGCGGAGGAGTTCCGCCGCCTCTACCCGCAGGTCAAGGTCCAGGTCGAGGGCAAGGGCTCGTCCACCGCTCCGCCGGCCCTGATCGAGGGTACCGTCCAGCTCGGTGACATGTCGCGGACCATGAAGAACAACGAGATCGACGCCTTCGAAGAGGCGTTCGGTTATGAGCCCACCCGTTTTGACGTGGCGCTCGACACGCTGGCGGTCTTCGTCAACAAGGACAACCCGATCACGTCCCTGACGATCGAGCAGGTGGACGCGATCTTCTCCAAGACCCGCAAGTGCGGCGTGGCCGCCGATGTCAGCACCTGGGGACAGCTCGGTCTGACCGGCAACTGGGCCACCGCGCCGATCTCGCTGTACGGGCGCAACGCCGCTTCCGGGACCTACGGCTTCTTCAAGGAACACGCACTGTGTAAAGGCGACTACAAGGACACCGTCAAGGAGCAGCCCGGCTCGGCGTCGGTGGTGCAGGGAGTCGAAAAGGACCAGTTCGGCGTCGGCTACTCGGGCATCGGCTACACGACATCGGGCGTCCGTGCGGTGCCCCTGTCGCCGGCCGACGGACAGGCTGCGGTGGCGGCCTCCTCCGAAAACGCAGCCAACGGCAGTTACCCTCTGGCCCGTTTCCTCCACATCTACGTCAACAAGGCGCCGAACAAGCAACTCGACAACCTGACCGCCGAGTACCTGCGCTTCATCCTCTCGTCAGACGGCCAACGGGTGATCATCAAAGCGGGCTTCGACCCGCTCGACGCCCAGACCGCCGCCGAGCAACGGGCCAAGCTCGAGAACTGAACCCGTGCGACGCTTCTTCACCGAGCGCCAGAAGGACGGTGTGGCCACCGTTGTCATCCGGACCGGTGGCCTGTTCGTCATCCTCGTGGTCCTCGCCATCGTCGTCAACATCGGGGTCGAGGCGCTGCCGCTCTTTGCAAAGGCCAAGAATGGCCCGGTCGAGCATCTGGCCGGGTCGCTCACCCCTCTCCTCGCCGGCAGCGACCCGCGGCGGGAGTTGGTGTGGATTCTCGGTTCTGATGGTCTGATTTCGTTCAACGAAGCGGCCCTCCCCGACCTGTCGATCACCGCCGAGCCGGCGGGGACGGTGGTTGCTGCAGACCAGGAGATCCACGGTCTGATCTCGGCGATTGCCGGGGACGGGACCGCGGTGGTGGGTCGCCTGCGATTCTCCGACAGCTGGGCCGGTGATCGGCGCACGACCGCCGCCCAGTGGCGGGCGGCCGCCGAACCGGTGTCCTTCGGAGCGGGGGAGTGGGTCGGCGTGACGGCGAACGTCGATGACGACCGCAACGTCGTGCTCGCCGCCTGGGACCGCGAGGGGCGCCTCGGTCTCCGGTGGTGGGACTCCGACGAGGAGGTCTGGGCCACCCTCGATTCCCCCGCAACCGTTGGCAATTCCACCGCGACGGTCGCGGTGGCCTACGGTCTCGGCAGCCTGGCGGTGGTCGACGACCGCCGGCGCACTCCGGGTTTTCCGACTCCCCAGCCTGGACGAGGTCGAGGTGGTCGGGGCCGCCGGGCCGGCCGCAGTCGCGCGGTTCCTCATCGGCGGCGGGTCGCTGGTGACGGCCGGGCGCGACGGTTCGGTCGGGGTGCTGCTCGAGGTTCCGCGCGTCGATGGTGCAGAACGACGGGCACAAGCCGCTGCGGGTCGGCGGCGTCACCATCGGCCCCGGAGAGGCGGTGCTGCTGCCGGACAACGAGATCGGACAGAAGCTGGCGGCGCGCAGCGACGTCGTTCTGGAGTCCGCCCCTGCTCGCTGGCAGCGGGTCCGGGAGCTCGACGGCGTTCCGGGCACGCCCACGGTGATCTCCCCCGAGCACCGGCGCCGCGGTTTTGCGGTGGGCACCGCCGACGGGACCGTCGCCCTCTATTACTCGACCTCCGGCCGCCGGCTGCTCCTCGACCGCTGGACTTCCGAACCGGTGACAGCCCTCACCGTCGATCCCAAGGACGACGGCGGCGGTGGCGGTGGCCGGTGGTGACGTCCTCCGCCGGTGCGATCACCAACCCGCACCCGGAGATCAGCCTGCGCACGCTGTTCCTGCCGGTCTGGTACGAGGGGTACGCGGCGCCCCGGTGGGTGTGGCAGTCGACCGGCGGCTCCGACGCCTTCGAGCCCAAGCTCAGCCTGTGGCCGCTGATCTTCGGGACCCTCAAGGCGACCCTCTACGCCATGTTGTTTTCGGTGCCGCTGGCGCTCGCTCGCGGCGATCTACGTCTCGCAGCTCGCGCCGGCCTGGCTGCAGACCGTGGTCAAGCCGACCATCGAGCTGATGGCCGCGGTGCCGTCGGTGGTGGTCGGGTTCCTGGCCGCGCTGTGGCTGGCGCCCACGACTCGAGGCCGCCCTGCTGACGGTCATGCTGTCCGCGGTCGGGTTGCCGCTGGCGGTGGTGCTGTCCCTGGCCGCCTGGCGGCTGGTTCCAACCGGGCTGCGCCGTCGACTCCCAGACGGCGCCGAGCTTCTCCTGCTGCTGGCCGCCGGGGCGGCCGTCGTAGCGGTGGGCGCCGCGCTCGCCGCGCCCATCGAGACCCGGTTTTTTGGCGGCGACTTACAAAGATATCTCTTTCACCGCGTGGGGCCTGCGCTACGACCAGCGCAACGCCATCGTGGTCGGTCTCGGTCTGGGTTTTGCGGTCATTCCGGTGATCTTCACCATCGCCGAGGACGCCTGCTCGGCGGTACCGCGGGCGCTGGTCAACGCCAGCCGCGCCCTCGGCGCCACCCGCTGGCAGACGGCGGTGCGCATGGTGGTCCCGGCCGCCAGTCCCGGTCTCTTCGCCGCGGTGATGCTGGGTCTCGGCCGCGCCGTCGGCGAGACCATGATCGTCCTCATGGCGGCCGGCAACACCCCGGTGCTCGACCTGTCACTCTTCAACGGGATGCGGACGATGTCGGCGGCCATCGCGGTCGAGATCCCCGAGGCCCCGGTGGGCGACACCTTGTTCAGGGTCCTCTTTCTGACCGGCATCCTGCTATTTGCTTTCACCCTGGTGCTGACGACCGCAGCCGATCTGGTGGGAAGCTATCTGAGGAAGCGCTATGCCAGGTTCTGACGGCAAGCCGCTGTCGGTGACGACGTCCGGGTCCGCATTGCCATCGGGGCTCCCCGGCGTGTGGGTGACGGCGCTGGCGACCCTCGCGGTGCTGGTCATGCTGGCGGCCCTGTTGTGGATCGTGGTCGTCAACGCAGCCGGGTGGTTCTGGCCGGCCAGGGTGTCGGAGCTGCAACTCGTGGACGGGTCGACCCGGGTCGGAATCGTGGTGGCTCGCGAGGAGCTGCCGGTCGAAACCGGCAATGAGCACTCGGTGACTCACCGCATTCAGCTCAAAGTCGGCAACCGGGAGCTCACCCGGGCGGACTTCGTGTGGATCGACGAAAGTGAGATCCGCGCCCGGTCGACCCCCGACGACCTGGTGCGAGTCGTGCGGACCGAGTACGGCGACGCCTTTGGCCGGATCGTCGGGGCCGTCTCCGCGGACGGGCGCCCAGTGAACGTGGCCTCCCCGGCCGCCCTCGACGGCCTGTTGGAAAGTGCTGCGCGGTGGCGCCGCGAGCGGCGGCGCCTCGAGAGCGAGCGCGAGAAGATCCGCCGTCCCTTGTCCGGTCTCGAGGAGCGTCTCGACCTGCTGGAGCGGTCAGCCCGGGCTGCCACCGCCGACGGCCAAAACGAGATCGCCGAGCTCACGGTGGAGGTCGACGAGACGTCGGATCGTCTCGAGCACCAGCTCGACTCGCTGCAACACGACATCGACGACTTCAGCCAGCGCTTGCTGAGCGCCCGGCTCGTCCTGCGGTCGGGGGCGGACGACCTCGAGGTGCCGCTGGCCAACGTGCTCGAGGTGGTGTGGCCCAACCGGATGGGTGTCTTCGGCCGGACGGTTCGCGCGCTCCGCGAGTGTGCAGTGTTCCTCTTCACCGAGCCCCGCGAGGCCAACACCGAGGGCGGCATCTTTCCGGCGCTGTTCGGCACCGTCCTGCTGGTCCTGCTCATGAGCGTGGCGGTGGTGCCGCTGGGGGTGATGACCGCGGTCTACATGACCGAGTACGCTCGGCCGGGCATTCTCCTCCGGCTCGCCAACCAGGCCGTCAACAATCTCGCCGGCGTGCCCTCCATCGTGTTCGGGATGTTCGGTCTCGCGTTCTTCGTCTACCAGGTGGGCGGGTCGATCGACGAGACGTTCTTCGCCGATCGCCTGCCGACACCGACGTTCGGCACCGGTGGCCTGCTCTGGGCGTCGCTGACCCTCGCCATCATGACGGTCCCGGTGGTGGTGGTGGCGACCCGCGAGGGCCTGCTGGCGGTACCGCAGAGTTGGCGTGATGGGTCGCTGGCGCTCGGTGCCACGCGCTGGCAGACTCTCAAGCGGATCATTCTCCCGGCGGCGACGCCCGGCATTCTCACCGGTCTGATCCTCGCCGTGAGCCGCGCCGCGGGCGAGGTGGCGCCGCTGATGCTCACCGGGGCGGTCAAGCTCGCCCCCAGCCTGCCGGTGGACGGGGTGCCGCCGTTCCTCCACCTGCAGCGGAAGTTCATGCACCTCGGTTTTCACATCTACGATGTTTCGATGCAGTCTCCCAACGTCGAAGCTGCAAAACCAATGGCCTTTGCCACCACCCTGGTGCTGCTCGCGCTGGTGGTGCTGCTGAACCTGACAGCGATCATCGTGCGCCGTCGTCTGCGACGGGCATACAGAGGGCAGGTTGTCTGATGGAATCGACCGGAAAAAACGTTGCAGAGAGCAGTCCGCGATCGGGCGGGGAAGCCACCGTGCGGGTGACGCCGCGACCCGCCCGCGGTGAGGAAACCGGCGCGGACGGTGTGGCGCTTCAGACCCGCGACCTCCACCTTTTCTACGGGGCGACCGAAGCCCTCAAGGGTGTCGACCTCGAGGTGCCCACCCGTCGCATCACGGCCCTGATCGGACCGTCGGGTTGCGGCAAGTCGACCTATCTGCGGTGCTTCAACCGGATGAACGACATGATCGAGGGCGTCAGAGTCGAGGGGCAGGTGCTGGTGGAAGGGACCGACATCTTCCGGTCCGACATCGATCTCGAAAGCCTCCGCAAACGCGTCGGCATGGTGTTCCAGAAATCCAACCCCTTTCCCATGTCGATCCGCGAGAACATCAGCTACGGGCCGAGAATGACCGGCGTCCGCGGCCGCGGCCGGCTCGACGACCTGGTCGAACGGTCGCTGCGGCAAGCGGACCTCTGGGAAGAGGTCCGGGACCGGCTCGACAACTCCGCACTCGACCTCTCCGGCGGTCAGCAGCAGCGGCTGTGCATCGCGCGGGCGCTCGCCAACGAACCGGATATTCTGTTGCTCGACGAGCCGGCCTCGGCCCTCGATCCGATCTCGACCGCCAAGATCGAGGAGACCCTGCTCCAGCTCAAGCAGCGTTACACCATCGTCATCGTGACCCACAACCTCCAACAGGCGGCTCGGATCGCCGACCTGACGGCGTTCTTCATGCTCGGCGAGTTGGTCGAGGTCAACGCGACACTGAAGATGTTCACCAACCCCGACCAGCGCATCACCGAGGAGTACATCACCGGACGCTTTGGATAGAAACAGCTGACCTGTTAGAGTTTAACGAGTAGGAGACCTGCAATGCACCGGCAATTCGAACAAGAGCTCGAAGACATCAAGCTCGGCATCCTGTCCATGGCGGGGCTGGTGGAGAAGTGCCTCGACGACATCGCCACCGCGCTTATCAACCAGGACAGCGAGCTCGCCGAGGCCGTGATCGCCATGGATGAGGAGATCGACCACCGCGAGGTGGAGATCGACCGGCTGGCGACCGAGTTCATCGCCCGCCACCAGCCCACCGCCACCGATCTGCGGTTCGTGATCGTCGCCATCAAGCTCGGACCCGAGCTCGAGCGTATCGCCGACAATGCGGTCAACGTCGCCGAACGCGTGCTCCACATGAGCAAGTACCCGTTGGTCAAGCCCCTTATCGACCTGCCGCGGATGCTCGGTCTCGCCCACGCCATGGTGTCCGACTCCATCGCGGCCTACGTCGCACGCGACGCCAGGGCGGCGCGTCAGATCATTCGGCGAGACGACGAGGTCGATTCGCTCTATATGCAGATCTTCCGCGAGCTCCTGACGTACATGATCGAGGACCCGAAAACGATCTCCCGGGCGATCGATCTGATTCTGGTGGCGCGGTTCATCGAGCGGATCGCCGACCAGGCCACCAACATCGCCGAAGAGGTGGTCTATCTGGTGGAGGCGAGGCCGATCCGCCACGTGTGGCCGGTGCCGGAGATCGAGGAATCATGACCCGCGAACGGCTTGCCCTGGTCGAGGACGACCGCGATCTCGCGGCCAGCCTGACCATGGCGCTCGAAAAGGACGGCTTTGTCGTCAGCCGTTACGCCACCGGACGCCAGGGTCTGGAGGGCATCCTCGGCAGCCCGCCCGACCTGGTGTTGCTCGACCTCAACCTGCCCGACCTCGACGGGCTCGGCGTCTGCCGGGAGATCCGTGACACACCGGCGGTGGCCGACCTGCCGATCATTATCCTCACCGCTCGGGTGACGGAAGGCGACCGGGTCCTCGGTCTCGACCTCGGGGCCGACGACTACATCACCAAGCCGTTTTCGCTGCGCGAGCTCAAGAGCCGGATCCGCGCCCTGTTGCGGCGGCGCAGCCTCGACGGCGGCGTGCCGGAAGACGCCTACCGTGACACCAGGCTGTCCGTGGAACGCGGCGCCATGGAGGTCGAGCTCGACGGCCAGGCGGTGCGCCTGACCATGCGAGAGTTCGAGCTTCTGTGGTACCTGATCACGACCCGCCCCCGTGTGGCATCGCGGGAGAGCATCCTCGAACGGGTCTGGGGGCTTTCGAGCGAGGTCGAGACCCGCACCGTCGACGTCCACGTTCGGGCGCTGCGCAAGAAGCTCGGCCAGGACGTGGTGGAGACGGTGATCGGGGCCGGTTACAGGTTTCGGGGCTACCCGTGAGGCGACGGCGCCACGTCACGACGGGGATCCTCGCCGGTCTGCCGTTGCTCGTGCTCGCCATCGTGTGGGCGTGGAGCCGCGGCCTCTCCGGCGTGGTGATGGCAACGACCCTGTGGGCGGTGGCGGTGTTCGTGCTCGAGGCCGCGTCCTGGCATCTGGTGGCGGCGCCGACACGCGAGATCATGGGAGAGTTCGGGGTTGACACAGCTGCCGAGGCCCACCGTGCACTGACCGCGCTGCGGTCCGACGCGGCTCTGTGCGAGGCCGAGCGGTCACGAACCTCCGAGCTGCTCGTCGATATCACCTCGAGCCTCGGCGACGGTCTCCTGGTCGTGAGCGCCGATCTCGAGATTCGCCTCATCAACCGGGTGGCGCGGCGCTTCTGCGGCGTCGAGCAGGTGGCGCTCGGGACGCACCTGCTCGAGATCCTCCGCAACCCGATCGCGGTCACAGCCGTTGAAACTGCGGCCCGAGGGACCGCATCCGACCCTGTTGTGATCGAAAACCCGCGCGGGCTGTGGGAGGTGCACGCATTTCCGGTGCGCGGCGGCGGCGCGGTGGTTCTGTTCACCGATGTCGGTCTGGTGAGACGCGCAGCCGAGCTTCGGCGCCGGTTCGTCCAGGATCTCTCGCACGAGCTCCGGTCGCCGCTGACCGTCCTGCGGACCACCGTGGAGGCGCTGGAGGACGAGTTGGACCCGAAGCTCGCGAGCATGCTCGTGCACCAGGTCGAGCGGCTCGATCGACTGACGATCGAGCTCTACGAGCTCGCGACCATCGAGGCCGGACAGGTCGAGCTGCAGCTGGAGTCGTTGCCGCTTGCGGGCACGGCCCGTGAGCTGGTGGCGGATCTCCGACCGGTGGCCGACGGGGCCGGCGTCGACATCAGGCTCGATCTCGACGAGGAGATCCGGTGCTGGTCCGACCGGCGCGGGCTGTACCGCGTGCTGCGCAACCTGGTGGACAACGCCATCAAGTACAACCACAGGGGCGGGTGGGTCGAGGTGAGAGCATTCAACGACGGCGGGACGCCCGTCGTCGAGGTGGCGGACAACGGTGAGGGGATCCCGGCCGGCGAGCTCAAGGCGGTGCTGCAGCGCTTTTACCGGGTCGACCGTGCGCGAACCCCCGGCGACGGCGGTCTCGGTCTCGGTCTGGCCATCGTCAAGCACATGGTGCAGGCGCTCGGCGGCAGCCTCGAGCTCGACTCGCGCGAGGGCGTCGGGACCACGGTCACCGTCCGTCTCCTTCCGGTGCCCTCGGACAGGGAGTCCGGTGAACCGGTAACCCTCTAGACGGGTTCCGGAGCAGGGGCGGCCTGAGCCGCCATCGCGGGCTCCGGTTCCGGCACGTCAACGCGAATCGACTCATCAAAGATCTCGAACAGCCGCGTGGTCTGCTCGGCGATCTTGAGCGAGTCCCAGACCAAAGAGTAGAAGAGGATGCTGAGCCGGGTCTTCGAGCGGTTGGCCTGGATCCGCATGATCTGGTTCTGGTCGAACTCGTTGACCAGCAGCCGCAGAGCCCGGTTGCCGTTGGCGATGGCCGCCTGGTCGGGCGGTTCCTTGATCCGCAGCGCGCGCGAGGTGTGGTCCAGGATTTCGACCAGCGCCGACCGGATCTGGTCGAGCTCGGCGATCTGCTCGGTGAGCAGACCCGAGTGGTTGTTCCCCACGTGCAGGTCCGCACGGACCACGATGTCGCGCAGGCTCTCCGAGATCTCCTGCAGGCTGGAAATGGTCGCCGCGTAGCGCTGGGTCCGCTCCACGTCTTCCCACTTGCTGAGCCGGAAGACCTTGAAGATGTTGGCGGCGATGACGTTGGACCACATCTGGACCCGCCGCTGGCCCTCGCGAGCGGCTTTCAGGGACTGGCGGTTCTGCTCGAAGAGGGCGTCGAAGGTCTGGTTGAGGACCCGCCGGACCTCGCGCAGGAAGGTGCCCATGTGATCGACGGTCACCCTCGAAGCGGCCGTGAAATCCTTGATCTTGCGCAGGTTGAAGATCTCGACTGACTGAATTTCGGCTTCACGCTTGCGGTGGACGTGGTGCGTACGGTAGATGAGGAGGGCGGTCAGAACGGCGATTCCGGCCACCGCCGCCCCGCGCCCGAAGTAGATGATCGCGGCAAACACAGACGAAACTGTGAACGCCATCATGGCGGTGAAGAACCACCCTCCGATCACCGTCAACACGCCCGCCACCCGGTAGACGGCACTGTCGCGGCCCCACGCCTGGTCCGACAGCGAGCTGCCCATGGCCACCATGAAGGTGACGTAGGTGGTCGAGAGCGGCAGCTTGAGCGAGGTGGCAAACGAAATCAGCGCGCTGGCCACCATCAGGTTGACGCCGGCGCGAATCAAATCGAATGACGGCACCTTGCCATCGGCGCCGGGCGCGGGCCTGATTTCGCTGCGGTCGAAGCGCTGACCGGCCCAGCGGCGCAGGCCTGCCGGAAGGAGTTTGCCTGCGTTTTCCAGCACGGCCGCCACCAGACGGACGATGCTGCGGGACAAACCCGTCGATTCGAAGCGTTCGAAGCCCTCGTCCTGGCGGCCGAGGCTGACCTCGGTCCGGGTGACGGAACGGGCTTTCTTCGATACCCACAGCGTCGCGACCATGATCATGCCGGCCAGCAGGAGGAAGATGGTGTTGGAGTGCACCGGTTCGCGCAGCGCCTCCATGGTGGCACTCAGCGGGTCAGCGGTGGCCCCAGCCTCGGTGTATGCGGCAAACCCGGCGAGCGGCACGCCGATGAAGTTGACGAGGTCGTTGG
Organism: Candidatus Sulfomarinibacteraceae bacterium; assembly: GCA_963741385.1. Lineage (GTDB taxonomy): Bacteria > Acidobacteriota > Thermoanaerobaculia > Thermoanaerobaculales > Sulfomarinibacteraceae > Sulfomarinibacter. The sequence goes on along the minus strand of CAVUHO010000010.1, from coordinate 748,520 downwards.
CGGCAAAAGCCATCGCCAGCGCGAAGGTGCCGACCAGGACGATGATCTTGAGGATGTTGACGCGAGTCAGCAACAGGAGCAGCTGAAGGGAAACTGCCGAAACGACGAAGGACGTGCCGAAGATCAACCCGGTGTGCGTCTGGATCCATGAAACCGTCTCGGGCGCCAGAAACGAGGCGCCCTTGGCGCCCTTGATGAGAATGAAGTAGGTGATGGTGGCGAGGGCGGCGCCTCCCCACAACCCGCCCCAGCGGCGCAGCCGACGCTGGTAGTCGAAAGTGAAGATCATCCGGCTCAGGAACTGGATGATGGCGCCCGAGAAGAAAGCGACGACCACCGAAACCAGGATGCCGAAGATGATGGCGAGCGCCTTGCCGGTGTTGATGTAGGTGACGATCTCCGCGAGGTTGCCGCCCGAGGTCACGAGCTTGAGCATCGACACCGCCACCGCCGCGCCGAGCAGCTCGAACACGATGGAGACGGTGGTCGAGGTCGGCAGGCCGTAGGTGTTGTAGAGGTCGAGCAGCAGGATGTCGGTGAACATCACAGCCAGGAAAAGCACCATCAGCTCGGGCATCGTGAAGAACTGCGGGTGGAAGATGCCCTTGCGCGCGACCTCCATCATGCCCGACGAGAACGTCACGCCGGCCAGCATGCCGAGACTGGCGACGATCATGATGATGTGGCGCGGCGCGACCCGCGATCCCACCGACGAGTTGAGGAAGTTGACGGCGTCGTTGGAGACGCCGACGATCAGATCCGACGCGGCCAGAAGAAAGAGAATGCCGACCGCGATTACGAAGAACTCCATCGCCACCCCCTCTTTTGGTGACCCGTGACTCGACGCCATCGGACGCCCGACGTCTGCGAGACAATCGCGTTCACGGTAGTACAGCTCCAGGAGAAATTCAACGCGAGCTATGTCCAGCCGCCACAACGAAATCAGAGTCTGAGATCGTGCGTCACTACCGCCGGTTTGCGGGGCGCCGGGGCACGGCACGTCGGGTTCTGAGAAAGCCCAACCTGACGTACTTTTGCCGTGGTTTTTGCTAAAGTCGGGGCGTGCGGTTCATCGTCAATCCGGCGGCGGCGGGCGGCCGGTTGGGTCGCGAGTGGCCGCAGCTGGAGCAGCAGCTGGCCGGCTGGGGGTTGGCTGCGGATACGGTCTTTACCAAAGCTCCGGGGCATGCGACCGATCTCGCCGCCGCGGCGGCGCATGAGGGCGTGGAGCGAATCCTCGTCGCGGGCGGCGACGGTACCGTGTGCGAGGCGGCCGAGGGACTGCATCGGGCGGGCCGTGGCGAGCTCGCGATTCTCCCGCTCGGAACCGGCAACGACGCGGCCCGTACTCTGGGCGTGCCACTCGCCCTCGAGGAGGCAGCGCGGACGGCCGTCAACGGGATTCCGCGAGCCGTTGATCTCATCCGTGTGGGCGACCGCGTGGTGCTCAACGCCATCGGCGTCGGTCTGACGGGCGACATCAACGACCGTGCGGCCTCGATCAAGTGGGTGCGAGGCATCGTTGTCTATCTGCTGGCTGCTGTGTCGGCGCTCTTCCGTTACCGCATGCAGACGGTGCGGCTGGTCACCGACCGGCAGGAGTACTCGGGCTCGATGCTGATCCTGGCGGTGCACGGCGGGCCGACCACGGGGGGAGGGTTTGCCCTCACACCGGCGGCGGTGATCGACGACGGCCTGCTCGACGCCTGTCTGGTGCCCGATGTCGGTGTCGCGGGACGGCTCATACGCCTCGTTTCAGCCATGAAAGGCACGCTCGGACGCAAGACCGGCACCCTCGAGCTGCAGGCGCCCTGGCTCGAGCTGTATTTCGACCGCCCGCTGCCGGCCCACCTCGATGGCAACTCGGTGACGCTTCAGCCGCCGATGGTGCGTTTCGAGGTCCTTCCCGGCGCCCTGCAAGTCATCGTCCCGGCGGAGTAGGGCAGCGCCTCACCCGCGCCAGGAGAAACCGCAGATAACGCAGATGACGCAGATCCATCGCACCGTCGCAACCACCAAGACACAAAGTCACAAAGTCGTCACAAAGGCCACGGCGTTGGAATTCAACGCAAAGGCGCAGAGACGCAGAGGCGCAAAGGTGGGGCACCTGCGTGAACGATGTTGCCCGGAGTGACCGGCAGAACTGCCGGCGATCCGGGATCGCCGGCCACCGGTGAGAACGCCGCCATCTCGGGAAGCAAGCTTCTCTCGCCGGCGCCCTTCTCACCGGCGACGCGCCTGCGGCGCGCCGGTTCCGCCTCGCCGAATGGTTTCGTGGGCTTCAGCCCACCATCAGAGGCGTTGGCGTACGTGACGAACTCGAGGGACCCACGGCCTCCCTGAAGGTGGGCCGAGGCCCACCCTACATCTGGACAGTGTCCAGAGGACCCCGCGGAAACGAGTCGCGTGCGGCGGAGGTGGAATTTCAACATTGTTGGATACACGAACATTCACGTCGGCAAGTTGATACGGGCAAACAATGTTGAAGGTGGATCCCCCCGGGAAGCGAGCGCGGAAAGGCGGCCTACGGCAATGATGTCAACCAGGGTGCCTCCCCCATCGTCGTACTACCATGTTGCGAGCTGGAGTCATGGATCCCTCTCGAATTGATCTCTCCGTCGCGGACGATGCGCTTGTCATGCGGGCGCGCAATGGTGATCGCGAGGCCTTCGGCGAGCTGGTTGAGCGCCACCAGCGGCGGGTGTGGATGGTCTGCCGCCAGTACGTCGGGGTCGACGAGGCCGACGCCCTCGCCCAGGACAGCCTGGTCAAGGCCTTCACGGGGATTGCGAATTTCGACGGCCGGGCGGCCTTCTCCACCTGGTTGACCCGGATCGCCATCAACACCTGCCTCGATCAACTCCGCCGACGAAGACGCGAGGGCGTGGTTGATGAACCGGCGGACGATGCAGAGAGAAGCGGTTACGCCGTCGAGGTCGCCGATGATCAGCCGGGGCCCGAGGATCGCAGCATCCAGCAACAGGCGCTGGCATCGCTCGGGGCGCGGGAACGCGATCTGCCGCCGCGGCAGCGGGAGATTTTTCGCCTGCGCTTTTACGCCGAAATGGAGCTCGAGGAGATCGCCGAGGTCCTCGGCGTGCACGTGGGGACGGTCAAGACGCAGCTGCACCGGGCGGTGCACCGGCTGCGCCGGGAGTTGGGAGCCTATAGATGAACAAGCATCTGACGGATGATGATTTCGCGGCTGCCGTCGCAGGTCTCGATGTCGATTCACAGGCGGCGGAGCACCTGTCTTCCTGCGTGAGTTGCCGCCAAGAGGTGGCCGAACTGCAGCGGTTCGTCGCCGAAAGCCGTGACGGGATGGCGGATGAGTCTCCGGACTGGCAGCGGCAGCGGCAGGCGGTCATGGCGCGTCTGGCGGATTCACCGACGGCCCGCAGCGCCCCCGCCCGACGGTGGTTGCGACCGCTCCTGGCTGCGGCCGCACTGTTGGTGGTGGCGGTGGGGTTGGGGCTGTTGATGCCGCCCGGAGCTGCGACTCCGCCCGCGACAGACGACCTGGCGATTGAGCAGATCCTGGCCGAGGTGGACGCGGTGCTGGCCGACGACTCGCTGCCGGGATTCGAGTCCATCGACCCCGGGGTTGACGATCCCGCGAGCATCTTTGAAAACGGGACATCGTGAACGGGCGGAACTGGAGATGACCATGAAGAAGTTGCTGATCACCTGTGCTTTACTGGCTGCGGTCCTGCCCCTGGCGGCGCAGGAGTTCGAGCTTCCGCCCGGCAAGTGGTGGGAGGACCAGCGTCTTGCCGAACGGATCGGGCTCAGCGACCAACAACAGCAGCAGATCCGCGACCTCGTCTACGACGGCGCCCGCCGGATGATCGACCTCAAGGCCGCCGTCGACCGCGCCGGTCTCGATCTCGCCGAGGTGGTCAACAGCAACCAGTTCGACCCGAAGGCGGTGCGAGCGACCTATGCCGCCTTTCAGACCGCCCGCCAAAAACTGGAAAACGAGCGCTTCGAAATGCTGCTCGAGGTGCGGCAGGTGCTGAGCAACGAGCAATGGCAGAAGCTCCAGGAACTCAAACGCCGCATGCAGCAGATGCGGCAGCAACGGCGCCCCGGCGAGCGTCCCCAGGGAGGGCAGCAGCCGCAAGGAGATCAACCAGGGAGAGGATTTTCCGGATAAGGCGATTTCGAGCCCGAGTGTGCGTTTTGCGGGGGAGCCGGGGAGAAAGGGAGCGGTGGGGCGCGGTGTTGATCGCGCTCTCCCTTTCTCCCTTTCTCCCCTGCTCTCATTTCGAGCCCGAAGACCGGGATCGGGCGGGTGGTTTCTATTGACAGCAAACGACCTGTCTGGTACAAGTAACGCCCCTTTGTGTTGGGGAGAGGTGTGGAATGACTGATTACGCAATTGTTGAACACGGTGGCAAACAATACCGGGTGAGCCCGGGCGACGAGCTGGTTGTCGAACGCACGCAACCCGACCTCCAGAAGGGCGATGACCTGGTCTTTGATCGGGTGATGCTGGTGAGCCAGGGCGAAGCCGTCCGCGTGGGCCAACCGGTGGTTGACGGCGCCTCGGTGAAGAGCCAGGTTGTGGCCCCGATTCGTGGTGACAAGATCATTATTTTCAAAAAGAAACGCCGCAAGGGCTACAGAAAGACGCAGGGCCACCGCCAGGACTACTACCGGGTCCGCGTCGAGTCCATCACGGCTTAGGGGGAGTCATGGCACACAAAAAAGGACAGGGTTCGAGCCGTAACGGTCGCGACTCCCAGGCCCAGCGTCTTGGCACCAAGGTCGGCGACGGCCAGCCGGTGACGGCCGGGACCATCCTGGTCCGCCAGCGTGGGACCCGTTTCAAGCCGGGCAACAACGTCATGCGCGGTGGGGACGACACCCTGTTCGCGACGGCGACCGGGCAGGTCAAGTTCCAGGATCGCGGCCGTCTCGGCCGGTTCATCAACATCGTGACCATCTGATCACGAAGACTTCCGCCATGACAGCCGGAACCGGGGAAACGCGCATACCTGCGTGGTGTGGGCGATTTTCGACGGTGGGAATTGACTCACGATGCTGATCGACTCGGCCCGGATTACGATTCGCGCGGGCGCGGGCGGGAACGGCTGTGTTTCCTTCCGGCGCGAAAAGTTCGTGCCCCGGGGCGGCCCCAACGGCGGCGACGGCGGCCGCGGCGGCAGCGTGGTCCTCGAGGTGAACGAGGGGCTCAACACGCTGTTGCACCTGCACCATCGTCGGTTGATCAAGGCTGATAGCGGCCACAACGGCCGAGGCTCGAACAAGACCGGCGCAGGGAGCGCCGACACCGTTCTCGTCGTACCGCCGGGGACCGTGGTGCGAAACGCTGGGACGGGCGAGCTGATCGGCGATCTCGTGGCACCCGGGCAACGACTGGTCGTGGCGCGCGGCGGCCGCGGTGGTCGCGGCAACGCCCGCTTCGCGACGGCAATTGACCGCGCGCCGCGAACCGCCGAGGACGGCGAACCGGGCGAAGAGTTCGTCATCGAGCTCGAGCTCAAGCTGCTGGCGGACGTGGGGCTGGTGGGGCTGCCCAACGCGGGCAAGTCGACACTGCTGTCGCGGCTGTCGGCGGCGCGGCCCAAGGTGGCGGACTATCCGTTCACTACCCTCGAGCCCCATCTCGGAGTGGTGGCAAGCCCGGATGACGAGCTCCGGACCCTGGTCATGGCTGACATTCCAGGGATCATCGAAGGCGCCCACCAGGGGGCCGGCCTCGGCACCCAGTTTCTCAAGCACATCGAACGCTGCCCGGTGCTCGTCCAGTTGGTGGATCTGTCAGTTGACGACGCGGTGGAGACCGGAGTTGATACCATTCGTCGAGAGCTCGAGGCCCACGAGGCGCCGCTCGAACATCGACCGTGGGTCCTGGTGGGTACCAAGCTCGACTCGGTGGCAGACCGTGAGCGCGCGCTTGCCGACCTCGCCGCCGTGGCCGCCGATTACGGCGTGCGCTCGACCGCCATCTCGGCGGTGACCGGCGAAGGCGTCGATCCGCTCGTGCGGTTGTTGCTCGATCTCGTTGAGGAGGCCAGGAAAACGCCATGACACGGCGCATCGCAATTTACGGAGGAAGCTTCGACCCGTTCCACCTGGGCCACCTGGTGCCGACAGTCAGGGCGCAGGAGACCTTCCGCTTCGAGGCCGTGTACTTCGTGCCCGCGGGATCTCCGCCCCACAAGAATTCCGGCCCGTTGACCGCGGTCACCCACCGGTTGGCGATGGTGGCCATGGCCACCCTGCCCTACGACAATTTCTTCACTTCCGATGACGAGGTCTTTGCCCCCCAACCGACCTACTCGGTGGAGACCGTTCACCGGTTTCGTGGCCGTTTTCCGGATGCCACCCTCTACTTCATCCTGGGGTCCGACTCCTTTTCGCAGATCGCCACCTGGGACCGGTGGGAAGAGTTGGTGGATTCGGTCCACCTGGTGGTGCTGCACCGCGCTCACATGTGGGACGACGAGCTCGCCCGCAAGGTGCCGAAACGCCTGCTCGGTCGACTCCAGGAGGTCGAAGTGTTTGCCGAGGTCCCGGACCCGAAGGAACTGACCGTCTACCTCCTCAATCACGAGCCCTTTCCCATCTCCGGCACCTCGATCCGCGCCCGCCAGAGCCGGGGTCTGCCGATCCGCGAGTTGGTTCCCCACGAGGTCCACTCCTATATTGAAAAATACGGGCTGTACGGGCCCACCTGCGAGGGCGATGCCACATGACCGACCCAGATACCATCTCGACGCTTCGCACCGCCGCCCACGCCGCCGCCGACAAAAAGGCCTTTCAGATCGTTGCTCTCCAGGTGTCCGCACTCTCCTCCTACGCCGACGGCCTCCTGATCTGTTCCGGCGGCAGCGACCGCCAGGTTGCCGCGATCGCGGACGAGGTGCAGCGCCAACTCCGGGACCACGGCCGCAAACCGCTGCACGTGGAAGGCGAGCGCCGCGCCGAGTGGGTCTTGATGGACTATGGCGATGTGGTGGTTCACATCTTCACCGAAGAGCGCCGCGCCTACTACGGTCTCGAGAGCCTGTGGGGCGATGCGCCGCGGCTCGACGCCGAGGCTCTCGCGGTCGGCAACGGCGACGCTCCGTGAGGGTGCGGGTGGCGTGGCTCGGCCGACCTTCGGCAAGCCCGTATGAAGCGCAGGTGGAGACCTATAGCAAGCGGGTGACGCGCCGGTGGCCGGCCGAAGATCGCCCGTTGCGGCCGACCAGTGGCGGGCGCAGCCAAGATCCCGCCCGGGCCATCCGCCTTGAGGCCGAGGCCCTCGAGCGCCAGTGTGAGCCGGGTTGGCGATTGGTGGCGCTCGATGAACGTGGCCGGTCCCGTGACAGTGAGGATCTGGCGAACTGGTTGGCGGCCCTCGAGGACGGCGGGACGCCGGGGGTGGTATTTGCCCTCGGCAGCGACCTCGGTCTCCACAAGACATTTACGGATCGTGCGGACGAGCGGTTGTCGCTGAGTGCGATGACGCTTCCGCACCTCTTAGCGCGCCTCCTGTTGTGGGAGCAGCTGTATCGCGCCACCCAGATCCTCGGAGGTGGTGCCTATCACCGGGTCGTCGTACAATGAGGAACAGTCGCCCGTTGGGGTGGTTGGTCACAAGGGTGTGAACGGCCTCCAGCCGTACTACAGAGGAGCCACGAATGAACAAGAGACAGCTGGCACGCTATCGCAAGGAGCTCGAGGCGAAGCGGGACGAGCTGCTGGACCTGGTCCGATCTGCACGAGCAAGCGAGCAGGAAGGTGGCGAGAAGGAAGCCCCCGATCTCGGGGACCGTGCGCTTTCGACCGTCATCAGGGATCTGAGCTATCAGCTGAGCGCCACCGAGCGGGACATCATGCGCCGCATCGACGAGGCGCTCGATCGCATGGATCGCAACGAGTACGGCGTGTGCGCCGAATGTGAAAAAGCGGTGCAGATCGGTCGTCTTGATGCCGTGCCCTGGGCCCGCCACTGTATTCAGTGTCAGGAGCTTCAGGACCGTGGAGAGATTTGACTATTTGACGCCGTACGACCGCAGCGTCTGACCCGTGGCGCCGGTCCACCTCATCGCCTCGTCGGACGACTTCCTTCTCGAGGAGCGGGTTCGGGAGGTCGCGCGCACCGCGAGTGAAAGTCTGGGTGTGGAGCCCGAGGCGTTGCCGTCTGAGATCACCCCCGAGGACCTCGCAACAGAGCTCTGTTCGCCGTCGCTGTTCGCTCCTCGACGGGTGTTCGTGATCTCCAACCTGGGCGCGTGGTTGGAAGCACCCTCGAAGGGCAAGACGAAGAAGTCGGCCGAGGCCGAGCCGGTGGATGTCACGCCGGTGATCGGAGTGCTCGAGGAGGGTCTTTCGCCGGACATCACCCTGATCATGGGCGCGTGGTGCAAGAGCAGCCCGAAAGGACCTTTCGTCAAGACCGTCGGCACGGCGGGCACCTTCGAGTGGCTGCCCGGCCCGGACGAGGCCAAACCGTGGGAAGACCGCGAGCTGTCCTCGGAACAGGAAAAGGTCCTGCGCGGACTCCTGGCGCGGACGGCGGGCGACGTGAAGTTCTCCGAGGGCGCCCAGAAGCTTCTGATGCACCGCCTCGGGTATGCGCCGAGATTGCTGATTCAGGAAGCGCGGAAACTGGTCGCGGCCCACGTCGACAACAAGGTGGACGAAGACCTGGTGAGGGCCCTCTGTTTTCCCAGGGAGCGCTCGTTGGAAACGGTCAGGGACGCCGTGTTCGACAGACGAACGATCCCCATTCTCGATCTTCTCGCCGCGGTCGAGGCCGGAATTCCGGTGCGCGACTGGCGGGGGCAGCTTTTGAGCGATGACAGCGTGCCGATCCTGATCGTGACCCAGATCGGGTCGCTCCTCCAACAGATGCTCTACCTCCGCCGGCTGGTGGCGCGGGTCGGGATGGAACGTGAGATGGCGTCCGAACGGACCGATCAGCCGAAATGGTACCCGTACCAATTCAAAAACGGGACCGGCCCGGCGCTGTTGGAGCATTTGAAGTCCGATGCCCCGTCGCCGATCTTCGGCTCCGGCAAAAAACCGCCGTCGGTTTTTGCCCTCGGACAGCTCTTCAGGGGCGCGAGCCGCTATCGCGATGAAGATCTCATCGGCGCCCTGGCCGATTTCGGTGAGACCGAGGCGGGGCTGCGGGGAAAATTGGCGGCTGAAAGGCTTGTCGTCTGGTTGACCCGCGCCCTCGGGGATCAGTCAGGGCATCAACCATGAGATCCCGGCGCCAGAACGCGCCCAAAGTCCCGGTTTCCAGTACACTGAAACCCTGATGAACGACAACGCACTGATCTGGATCATCGATGACGCCGCCGCCATCCGGGAGCTCCTGTCGTTCATCGTCACCGAAGCCGGTTATGAGATTGACGCCTTCTCGTCGGGGGAGGAGGTCCTCGCGCACTCCGGTCATGCACCCGACGCCGTGCTCCTCGATCTCATGATGCCGGGTGTCGACGGGGTGGCCGTCCTCAAGGAGCTCAGGCGCAGGTTCCCCACGCTGCCGGTCATCATGATCACCGCCGACAATGACATCCAACGAGCGGTGGAGGTCACCAAGCTCGGCGCCTACGACTACCTCGTCAAACCGGTGGACAAAGAACGGCTCCTGACCACGCTCGCCCGCGCACTGTCCCACGGAACCCTCGAAAAGGAGGTGGTACGGCTCAAGGGCGAACTCTCCGACCGCTACCACCTGCGGAATATCGTCGGTTCCTCCGCCGCCATGCGGAAGGTCTACGCGTCTGTCGAAAAGGTCCTCGAATCCGAGATCACGGTCTTCATCGCCGGCGAGAGCGGTACCGGCAAGGAGCTGGTGGCCAAGGCCATCCACTACGCGTCGCTGCGATCGGACGGTCCCTTCATCGACGTCAACTGTGCCGCCATCCCCGAAGGCCTCCAGGAGAGCGAGCTCTTCGGCCACGAAAAGGGCGCCTTCACCGGCGCTCTGGCCACCCACCCGGGCAAGTTCGAACAGGCCGCCGGCGGCACCATCTTTCTCGACGAGATCGGCGAGATGTCGCAGTCCTCGCAGGCGCGCTTGTTGCGGGTCCTCCAGGAGAGAGTGCTGCAACGGGTCGGGGGAACCGAGACCATCACGCTGAATGTCCGGGTGATCTCCGCCTCCAACCGCGACCTGGCCCGGATGGTCGAGGAGGGCGCATTCCGCCAGGATCTCTTCTACCGTCTCGTGGTCTTCCCGATCACGCTGCCGCCGCTCCGCGACCGCCGCGAGGACATCCCGGCGCTGGTGGAGCACTTCCTCGAAAAGTACGCGCGCGATGCCGGCAAGAAGATGACCCGGGTGGAGGCGAAGGCCATGGAGGCGCTGGCCTCCCACGGATGGCCGGGCAACGTCCGCGAACTCGAAAACGTCATCCACCGGACGCTGCTGGTGTCGGCGGGTCTCGAACTCAAGCTCGACGACCTCCCGGCGAACATCATTGCCGGCGAAGGGCCGTCACCGTCGCCGCAGACCCCGGTGTCGACATCGACCGCGGGCGGCCCCAAGAGCCTCGAGGACCTTGAACGCGATGCCATCGTCTCCGCCATGGAAAGCAACCGCGGCAACCTCTCGGATGTCGCGCGCCAACTTGGGATCGGGCGTTCGACCCTCTACCGCAAGCTCGAGCAGTACGGGCTGCGCGACAAGAAGTAATTCTCAATTCTCAATTCTCAATTTTGAATTTTGAATTGCCCACCCACCCCCGTTTCCGGAGGTTTGTCAGTGAGTGATGGGAGGAATGAGACGGTTCCCGGCAGAGGATGTCTTTCCTGAAACGGGGGAGGAAGGGCGGGAATTCAAAATTGAGAATTCAAAATTCAAAATTCAAAGGACGTCATCCCAACCCAACTCGTGAAGCCGATCCACCACGTCCTTGACGCGCTGCGCCTGCTCCTTCGGCACCACCAACACGGCGTCGTGGGTGGCCACCACCACCAGGTTGTCGACGCCCACAACCGCCAGCACCGGACCGGTGCTGACGAGGACGTTGCCGGCGGCGTCGATGGCTTCGGTCCGGCCGCGGGTCGCGTTGCCCCGGTCGTCGGTCGGCAGCTCGTCGGCGAGGGCCGGCCACGACCCCACATCCGACCAGGGAAAATCCACGGGCACGACCCAGCTTCGCTCGGCGCCCTCCATGATGCCGAAGTCCACCGAGGTGGACAGGAGGGACGGATAGACCTCGTCCAGGACCGCGGCGGCATCGCGGCCCGAAAGGGCCTTGCCGATGCGGGCGAGACCGGCCGCGAGATCGGGGAGTTGCCGCTCCATCTCCGCCAGCAGATCACGCGCGCGCCAGGCGAAGATGCCGGCGTTCCACAGATAGCGGCCGTTTTCGACATAGCCTTGAGCGCGTTCCAAATCCGGTTTTTCCACGAAGGCCTGGAGCCGACAGATCGGCCACCGCCCGATCCGACGTGCGGTCTCGCCGATTTCGAGGTAACCGTAGCCGGTCTCCGGTCGGGTGGGCTGGATGCCGAAGGTGAGCAATCCACCGTCGCGTGCGACCGCTTCCGCTCCCGCCGACATGGCGGACCGGAAGACCTCTTCATCACTGATGAGATGGTCTGCGGGGAGGATCAGACACACGGCGTCGTCGTCGCCGGCGCCGACGGCGTGGGCAGCGAGCCCGACGCAGGCGGCGGTGTTGCGGCCGACGGGTTCGGCGAGGATGTTGGCGCCGGGCACCTCCGGCAACACCCTCCGGCACGCTTCTGCGGTGGTCTGGTTGGTGATGACCCACACCCGCTCGGGGGGCACCAGCCCCGCCAGGCGTTCATAGGTCAGACGCAGGAGCGGCGCTCCGCTGACCAGATCCAGAAGCTGTTTGGGGCGATCCCGGCGCGACGCCGGCCAGAACCTCGTTCCCGACCCCCCGGCCATGATCACCGCGTGCAGCATGTGGCTATCTTATCCCAGGGCGTTCCATGGAAGTGGTGCACGCAATTTCGGGTTTTGGATTTGGCACATCCAATCGTGATCAGAGGTGCGTCCCCTCTGCTCCCTTTCTCCCCTGCTCCCGTTCTCCTCTGCGTTCTCCTTCCTGTCATCCCGACCGAGGGAGCGAAGCGACCGAGTGGAGGGATCTCTGGGGTGGCTGCTGTGAAGGCGCGACCATCTGCTGCGACCCAGATCCCTCCACTACGGCCCTGCGGGCCTTCGGTCGGGATGACAGGGAGTGATGGTGATGCGGGCCTTCGGTCGGGATGACAGGGAGTGATGGTGATGCGGGCCTTCGGTCAGGATGACAAGGGGTTGATTTTGCTGCGCTCACTCGGGATGACAGTTTGAGAGGCTTGGTTCGCGAGTCCGAAGGAGGGTGGGCCTCGGCCCACTTTCGATCTCAGCCGACCAGCTCCAAGACTTCCGCCAGGCTTGCGATCCGCCGGTACGGCTGCCCGGAAAACACGCCGCGGCGGTCGATCAGGGCGGCGGCGAGCCCTGCGTTTTCAGCGCCTGAATAATCCTCGAGCGGCGAGTCACCGATGTGCAGCGCACGGTCAGCGGCGACCCCGAGGCGGTCGAGCGTCCGTTGGAAAATCTCGGTCGCCGGTTTTTCGACACCGACGAGCGAAGATACCGTCACCACCTCGAAGCGGTCCTCGAGGTCGAGGCCGCGCAGAATCTGCGGCAGGCGATGATCCCAGTTGGAGATCACCGCCAGCGTGACGCCGCGTTCTGAAAGTCCGTCGAGGGTCTCCAACGCGCGCGGGTAGGTGCGCCAGACGCTGTCCTCTGAAAAGGCCCGGTACAGGTTGTCGAGGAGGTTTTCCCAGGGGGCGGTGTGTTCGAGGCGGACCAGGACCTCGCGGACGAACTCGCCCCACCATGCGCGCTCGCCGCCGGCCACCGAGCTGTAGCGGTCGCACCCGGGAGCGGTGCGGCGCTGCATGTCCGCCCACGCCGCGGCGAAGACCGGTCCCACCTCTTCGGGTCGAACCTTGCGGCCGAGGCGGCTGAGATGCGTCGCGTAGATCTCGGCGGGACTCGGGTCGCTGTAGAGCAGCGTGCCGCCGATGTCGAAGGTCACCACCGAGAACTTGTTGGAGTCCACGGTGGGAGCATAACGGGATCGGTCGGGGATCTGCCATACTTCCCGGGTGCGACTGGGTGATTTCTTCGGTATCCTTTTCCGCCGCGGGGCATACCACCGGTGATGGTGATGCGCCGAGCGCTGTTGACGACCATTCCGGTCATCCTCGCCCTGTGGGCGGGTCTCGCGTCCGCCGGGGCCGTCGCCGACCGGGTCCAGCGCCACGTGGACGAGGCGGTCTCCGGGGGCGTGGCGCCTGCGGATTTCCACCACCTCTTCATGGCATTCAGCTGGCGCGCCACATTGCCGGACTGGACGGTGGTCGAGACCAACCTCGATCGGCTGGCCGGAGTTCGCCGGATCGATCCGTTGATGGTCGACGAGTTGCGCCTGATCCGGGCCCGTATCGAGATCGACCGCGGTCTCTCGGCGGCGGCGAAGGAGCTGTTCCGTACCATGGGCGGTCTCGAGGCCTGGTGGATCGCGGGACCTGATCAACTCGAGGAACTCGCCGACTTCGACGATCTCGCGACTCCACCGCCGCCGGATACGGTCTGGCGTTGGGTACCGGGCACCGATCCACTCGGGTGGGTGCGGCTGTCCGGTCTCGCGTGGCCGCCGCAGCGGCAGATGGCGTACCTTGCGACCACGGTCATCAGCGACCGCGAGCAACCGGTGGCGGTACGGGTGGGGGCCGCCCAGGTGGCTCGCGCATGGCTCAACGGCCGGGAGGTGTTGACCACACAGCAGCCGCTGCGGCGCGGCGAGGACCAGGCGGCGGGCGGCGGATGGCTCCGCCAGGGCCGCAACACCCTGATCGTGGCGGTCGCGTCCGAGGACAGCGAGTGGTGGCTCCGGGCGCGGCTCACCCGCCCCAACGGCGAGCAGCTCGACGGTGTTCGGGAGATCCAGGAATCGCCGGCGGCGGTGGCGGCCCTTGACCGCAAGACACCCGACGTCCGCGATCTCGAAACCGAGATCCGGGCTGCGGTGGCAGCGGGGACCCCGGGGGCGAAGACGTCGTTGGCGGCGTACCTGGTGTCCCGGCAACCGCAGCCCGTCGGCGGCGGCGGAGTGCAGGCGGCGTGCACCGCAGCCCGCGCCGAATCGCCGGGTGAAGCGAGGCTTCTCGAGTGGATCGGCACGACCGAACCCGGTCTTGCGCGCGAGCTTCTGGCCGATGCGATCTCGGCGGAGCCGGATCTGGTGTGGGCCCGGCTCGAGCTTGCAGGTTGGCTCGGTCAGCGAGACCTTTTCGCCGAGGCCTACGGAGTGCTCGCCGACTGGATTGAAGGCGATCCGGCGGTCGCCGGCGCCAGCCTGGAGCTGGACGGGGTCTCGTGGGGACCGCTCATCCTGCCGGAGCTGGCCGAGCTGGCGCGGGCCTACCCGCGCTGTCTGAAAGTCAACCTGATCCTCGCCGAGACTACCGTGACGAGCCGCCGCTGGGAACTCGCGGAGGAGGCGGCCGAGCGGTTGGCGGCCATCGCCCCGGACGTCCCGCAGGTTTCGGATCTCCGGCAGCGGCTTGCCGAGAACTGCGGCAACGGAGAGCTGCTGCGGGCGCTCGTCAGCGATCTCGTGTTTTCCGACCCCAACCAGCCGGATCTGCGGGTGCGACTCGCCCGGCTGCTCGCCGCCGATGACGATCTCGAGGGGGCTCGCCAGGTGCTCGACGTCGGGCTTGAACGGTCGCCCACCAACGTCGACCTGATGATGGAGCTCGCGCGGCTCGAAAATGAAGGGGGCGACCCGGAACGGGCGATCGAGCTCGCGCGGTCGGTACTCGGATACCGTCCCCAGGACCGGCAGGCGCAGCGCCTGCTCCAACTCCTCGGAGAGGCGTCTGACAACCTCGACTGGCTGCGATCCGAGAGTGAGCTGTGGGAGATGGCAGCAAGCGCTCCGGCAGGCGAGCCCGCCGTGGCGCTCCTCGATCATCGTGAGATCCGCTTCCTGCCATCCAATCTGACCGAGGAAAGGGTCCAGCAGGCGATTCTGATCACGTCGGGGGACCGCGCGCGGGATTTTCTGGTCCACACCCTGCCGTTCGTTGCGGAAACCGAGCGTCTCCGCGTCCTGCGCGCCCGGATCCTGCGTCGTGACGGGTCCGAGGTTGCCGCCCGCCAGGGCGACTCGCCACGCCTCTCCGAGCCCGAGTTCAACATCTATTACGACACCCGTCTGCGGGTGCTCAGATTTTCGGAACTCGAGGACGGCGATCTCATCGAGATCGCCTACGTGCTCGCCGAGACCGAGGAGGCGAACGAGACCGGGCCCTACAACGGCGGTCTGGTGATGCTCGGCCGGGCGATTCCCGTGGGGCTGATGGAGGTCGAACTGAGCGGTCCGAAATCGTCGATTCCGGCCTGGGAGCTGGTCGACCTCGAAGGAACGCCGACGATCGAGGAATCAGAGAGCGGAGAGGTCGCTCTGCGGTGGGTGTGGCGCGACCTTCCAGCCGTTCCGAGAGACGTCCCCACCGCCCCGCCCCTCCTGGTCAGCCCATATCTCGTGTATTCGAACCACCCCCAGTGGGGCGATCTCGCCGACTGGTTCGGTCGCCACGTCGCGCCGCGGGTGCGGGTGTCGGAGCAGGTCGAGGAAACCGCCCGCCGTCTCGTCGAGGGAACCGACGACCGGCTCGAACGGATCAACCGCATCTACCGATTCGTGACCAACGAGATTCGATATGTCGGTCTCGAGTTCGGCGAGCATCGGTATCGTCCCTTTTCCGCCGACTGGGTCCTGCACCACAAAATCGGAGATTGCAAGGACAAGGCGGCGTTGCTGGTGGCGCTGTTGGACGCGATCGGCGTCCCGGCGCGAATGGTCATGGTGCGGACGTCCGATCTCGGGCCGGTCGGCAACCGGCTGGCGGTGCTGGAAATCTTCAACCACGCCATCGCCTATCTTCCCGAGGACGATCTCTGGCTCGACGGCACCGCCGCCGGGCACGTCGTGTACCCCCCGCCGAGCATGGATCAGGACGCCGTGGTGCTCGTAGTGGACGGTTCGTCGAGCCAGCTGCAAACCACGCCCGACGTCGGCGCGGGGCTGTCCTCGCTCCGCTATCGGGTTGTCGCAGCCGCCGGTGACGGCGTCGACATCGAGGTTCGCAGCGAGGACACCGGTGATGCCGCGGATCTGCGCCGCTCTCAGTTTGCCGGCAGCCGGGAACCGCAGCGATTCGCGCGCTGGCTTCGCGGTCAGTTTCCGGGCGTACAGGTGGTGGGGGAACCATCGGCGCAGGTATTCCCCAGCCGCGACCCCGCCGTCGTCGAGGTCAAGGGTTCAATGACCCGCAGCGCGCTGCAGAGCAGCGGCGGCGTGCGGGTGTACCCGGGTGAGATCGAGTGGAAGGCGAGCGCCATACCCGGCGGCGCCAGATACGGTCCTCTGATGGTCGGGGTGAAACCCGACCTCGAGTGGACGCTGGAGGTCGAGCTCGGTCGACCACCGAAGAATCTCCCGGACTCGTCCGAGCTCAAGACGCCCTTCGGCGATCTTCGCCTCGAGATCGTCGGCAACGACTCTGGCTACCGGGTCGAAGGGTGGCTGCATCTCGTGCCGGGGCTCGTGGCTGCCGACGCGGTGAACGAGCTGCGCGATTTCCTGGTCACGATCGAACGCCGTCTCAGCCGCAATCTGGAGTCGCCGTGACCATCTTCCAGCGCCTCGCAGGGGTGATGGCGACCGTGTTGCTCGCGGCGCTGCCCGCCACTGCGGGGTGGTACGAGGTGTGGCAGGCCGACGAAAACCTCGATCTCCCGACCGCCCGTGGGCTCGCGCTCGAAACCATGGCCCAAGGCCCTGCCACCGCTGACGCGGTGGCCTCGGCCATGTGGTGGCTGGCCAACCTCGACAACCTGCCGGATCCCGAAGAGCCGTTGACCCTGAACCGCGACGGCCGCGACCCCGAGTTCGGCTTCGCGCTCGCGCGGATCGAGGCCGCGCTGCATTTGGAGCCGCCGGACGGCACGTTGACGCCGGCCGAGCTTTCGGGACCCTTCGGGGTCTTCAGCACTCTCGACCTCGAGCGCGCGGTCGTGCCGCCCGATGGCGACCTGCCGGCAATCGGAACCCGGTGGGTCGACCAGGCGACACCGTTTCGCGTCGTGCTGCGGACACGGGACGGGTTCTTCGGTCCTCCGGCCAGCATGGCGGCGGATGGGGTGTTCCTGGTCGCATGGACGATCGAGGCGGCCGAGGACACCGCGGGATGGTTGGTGGTGGAGGCGGAGGGAGGCTACAACCTCTTCATCGACGGATCACGGGTGGACGGCCGGCGTGAGTGCGGAGTGGTCGACCCTTCCACCAACTGGTACTCCCTGAAGCTCGGAGCCGGTCGCCATCGCATCCGGCTCGAGGCGGCTTCGCCCGAATTGGGCGAGGTGAGGGTCAGCCTGGTCGATGATCGGGGCGTCCGCCTCGATGGAGTGACGGTGGTCGAGGGTTTGCCGGCGGAGTTGGCGCCATCTGAAGTGGCATCCGCTCTGCCTCCGGCCTCGCGCGAATTGCAGACGCGCCTCACGACCGGCGAGGCGCCGGGAGCGGAGCTGCTGCTGGCGGCGAGTCTGGCGACGGGCCGCGGTGATCTCCTGCAGGATATCGAGCTCACCGAGCGGGCGGTTGCGGCGACCCCCGACGACCCGTGGGCGGCACTCGCTCTCGCGCAGAGTCTGTTTCAGGAGGACGGCGGCACCGCCACCGGTGAGCGGGCGCGCCGGATCGGCAAGCTGCTGCGGGAGGCTGGATCGATTCCGGGTTCGCGGTTTTTGGAACGCGCCCTCGCCATGCGCGAGGGGCGGGGTGAGGATGCCGAGAAAATCCTCGATGCCCTGGCCGACGATTATCCCGAAGATGCTCGGGTGCTTCGTCTTCGGGTCCGGGACGCGGTGCAACGCGGGTGGGCGCGAGAGGGCGAGGAAGAGCTCGAACTCCTCGAGGCTGAATTGCCGGGTTCTCACAACGTGACCGGTCTCCGGCTCGAGGTCCTCGCGGCCCTCGAGAGGTGGGACGAACGGGAACAGCTCCTGCGGGCGCTGGCGGCGGTCACCCCGGTCGACACCCGGTGGATCGGGCAACTCGCATCGGGCTGCCTGGCGGGGGAGGCCGTCAGCATGATTGGCGGGCTCCGGTCCTCGATCGACGACCCGGATTTCGACATTCAGGTCATCAGGCTGAACCTCGAAAACGGCGATCTCGAGGCCGCCCGTTCGGCTCTCGATCGCGCGCGGGAGCGATGGGGGGCCCTCGAAGCCCTCGATTCCCTGGCGCTGCTGCTGGCTGCGGGCGACCAGGCGGCCCTCGACCGGGAGCTCGCCGGGGCCCTCGAGAGGCATCCGTCGAACCTCGACCTGCTGACCCTCGCCTGGCGCCGCGGCGCGGAGCCGTTTTACGCCTCGTTCGAGGTCGACGCCGGCGACTTTGCGGCCGCCCACCGGGACCTCGGGAACGACGTCGATGTGGTGCTGCTCCTCGACCAGGCGGTCGAGAGGATCTTCGCCGACGGTTCGTCCCTGTACTACTACCATGGGCTGACCCGCGCCAACACGCCGGTCGGGGTCCGCAGAGCTTCCATTCTGCAGCCGCTGCCCGACTCATATTTCATCAAGGTCCGGATCATCAAACCCGACGGGTCGGTGGTCGTTCCCAGCGAACTCCGGAGCGGTGATGGTTTCGTCGCTCTCAGCCAGGTGGAGCCCGGTGATCTCGTGGAGGAGGAGTACGTCGCTCGAGTGGCGGCGACCGGCGCCACGAGACAGGGCCATCTGCCCCCGTACCTCTATCGCTTTGCCGACGAGAACCGGGCCTTCGGTCTTTCGGAATACGTGCTGCTGGTCCCGCCCGGGGTCGACCTCCTGGTGGACGGCAATTTCGAGGGGTTGGAGCGCAGCGAGCAGGAGTGGCGGGGTTTGCGGATGCTCGATTGGCGCGCCGAGCGCGTCCCGCCGATGGCCACCGAGCCCTTCGCGCCGCCCGTCCAGGACCTCATGCCATGGCTCAACTACGGTTTCGGCGTGACCTGGCAGGATGTGGGCGATATCGTGCGGGACCGGATGCTGCCGGTGCTGCGGATCTCCGCCGAACTGCGTTCCTGGGGCCGTGCCGAGCTGTCCGGGACGACCCCGGAGGAGCAGGTGCGATCCCTGGTGAGCGCCCTGGTCGAGACGGTCGAGGCCGGCGACGGCGACCTCGCCGTGGGTTCCACCGCAGCCGCGAGTTTTTCCAGCCGCCGGGGCAACCGCCTCGGCATCTTCGCGGCGGTGCTGGTGGACGCCGGGTGGCGGGTCGACCTGGTGCTGACCCGGGCGTGGAACGAGCGCGGCAACCAGCTGACGGTCCCCACCCTCGACGCGTTTCCCGTCGCCCTGCTGCGGGTCGGCCGCGGCGACGAAGAGATCTGGATCGACATGCGCGAGGAGGTCCGCGGCGCCGGTCATATCAATCCCATCTTCCAAGGCGCCGATGGTCTGGTCCTGCCGTTGAGCGATCCGCAACGCCCGGTGACCCTGATCGACCGGCTCCCGACCTTCGCCAACCCAGACCTCGTGGAGGAGGTGATGGTGAAGGCGGTGGTGTCGGCATCCGGCGATGCCCGCATTACCTTCCGTCTGCCGCTGCGCGGGGGCCAGGCCGAGCAGCTGCAGCAGCGGGTGGACAGCGTGCCGCCGGACCAGGTCGCCATGATCTACCGGCAGATGGCATCATCGCTCTTCCCCGGAGCCGACCAGGTCTCGGGAGCGATCGAACGCGGCGACGAAGGTGCGGTGATCCTCCTCGAACTTACCGCGCCGCGGGCCTGCGAACCGGAGGGCGGCGAGCTGGTCTGCCGCACCCTGGTGTTGTCGAACCCGATCGTGCCGGTCCTGGCGTCCTTGCCCGAACGGCACTACCCGCTCGTCCTCAGGCTGCCCATCGAGCGCCGGCTCGAACTTGATCTGACGGCGCCCGACGGCTGGTCGGTGGTTTCGCGGCCACCGCGACGGCTCGCCGCGGACTGGGGGTCCGTCGAGGAGACCCTCTCGAAAGACGGTCGAACTCAAAGATCCATGCTCCACATCGTGATTCCGCCGGTCAGAATCGAGCCCGCAGACTACCCTGCCTTCGCCCGTTTCTGCCAGGCGTTGGACGAGCTCACTACTCGCCCGCCGAGGTTCGAAAAGACTCAACAATAGCCGCGGCAGGAAAAAACCCAGGGCGCCTTGCAACGCCGGCCGCACGAGAATCCAAATGAATAATGACGGGGCGTGGTTATACTCGGCCCTGGCATGGAGATCGTCGAAGGCACTGTCATCGCGATGCACGGCCCGCTGGTGCGGGTGCAGGTGGGCGCCGATACGCTGGTCGTGGCCTCGCGCCGCCGCCTGAACTGGGAGGGCGGCACCCCGGCGGCGGCCCGGCTGGTGGTCGGTGACCGGGTGTCGGTGGAGATGCTGGGCGGCGACGGAGTCATCATTGCGGTGCACGCACGCCGCAACAGCCTCCAGCGCCGCGCGGCGTCGAAGAACCGCGCGCAGATCCTGGCCGCCAACGTGGATCAGGCGCTGGTGGTGTTCGCGGCGCGCGAACCGGTCCCGAAACAGGGGCTCGTCGATCGATTCCTGGTGGCGTGCGAACTCGCGGGCATCCACGCGGTGATCACGATCAACAAGCTCGACCAGGGGCTGGCCGACGTTGAGACGTGGTTGCCGGTGTATGAGAGGTTGGGCTTCGACGTGGTCCGGGTGTCGGCGCGGAGCGGGTGGGGACTGGGCGCCGTCAAGCGCCTGCTGATCGATCGCACCACCCTGTTCTGTGGCCCCTCGGGGTCGGGCAAGTCGTCCCTTCTCAACGCCGTCTACCCTGGATTCCGACTCAAGGTGGGCGAGCTGTCGGAGGGTACCGGCAAGGGCCGGCACACCACCTCGCTTGCCGAGCTCATGCCGCTGCCCTACGGCGGCTTTGTCGTCGACACCCCCGGACTCAAGGAGTTCGGCGTCTGGGAGGCGACCACCGACGAGCTCACGCGCGCCTTTCCCGACATCGGCCGCCACGCCGGCAACTGCCGATTTTCGGACTGCACCCACCAGATCGAGCCCGACTGCGCGGTGCGTGAGGCCGTCGAAACAGGAGAGATCGATTCGGGTCGTTACGCCAGTTATCAGAAGATCCTCGAAGAGGCGCTCGAAGGGTGAATTCGGAATTCGGAATTAGGAATTCGGATTTCGGATTTCGGATTTCGGATTTTCCACCCGCACCCCCACCGGCACTCAATGCTCGAGTGCTCAGGGTGGGTGGGAGCGCGTGCGGTGGCGGTGATGTTTGGAAACTCGCTCTCCCGGCAGCCGGGACGGCTGCCCCACAACCGCACCGGGATCGGTTTTGTGGGGCACGCGTCTCGCGTGCCGGGTGGGTAGGACTGCGTGCGGTGGCGGTGCCTGGCTCCGGCTCGTCATACGAGCCGCGTGCATCCGCTCATGAGAAAGGTGGCTCCTCTCGGGAAGGACCTGCAATGACGGCTACCCGAGGGCGCGGTGGGGGGCGGCGAGGAAGCAGGCCAGGTAGCCCGGCCGGCTGCGCAGGGTCGACAGCGGGATCAGGATCCCCGGCGACTCCCGCCGCAGCCCGTCATACATCTGGGAGAGGTCGAACCGGTTGCGGAACAACCACATCTCCATCGGTTCGCCGGGGTTGAGCTCCGGGGTCCGAATGGGCACCTGCAGGGCGTTGAGGAAGACGTCGTCCGCGGTCCGGTAGTGGCCGAAAATCCACTTTCGGGTGCCGTCTTCCAGAACATAGGTGATGACGAGCAGGCTGTCTTCGATTTCGTGGGCCCTCGCCGTTCCTGAGATGGAATCCTCGTCCCCGTCGGCGACGACGAGGCGGCGGAGACTGTCGATCAACGGGCGCTTGAAAGGGATGGCCTGCGCGCCCGGGGGCAAGCTCGTCCACACTGCAGCCTCGGCCAACTCCTGTGACGGCAAACCCTTGAGGCGTGCAACGCCGAGGTAGCGCAAACCGACGTAGAGGGTGTTGGGGAGACCGGGATCGATCGGAAACAGCAGACACTGGAGATTGTCGATTTCGGCCATCGCCAGGGTTGCGGGGTCGAGCTCGAGCTCCAGCTCCTCGAGAAAGGGCAGGGCGACCACGATGCCTTCGTTGACCAGTTCGCCGTGGGCGTCGAGAGTCGCGGCGTAACGCCGGAAGGACTGGCGGTGCTGGCTGCTGCGGACCTCGGCCAGCGGCGCCAGGAATGCGTCGACCTCTCCCGGGTGGTAGCCGGAATGAACCAGGAACTCTGCGATGTCCGAGACCTCCCGCGTGCTCTTGCCGGTGGTCAATCGTGCGAGCTCGACGATGCCATGGCCAAAGAACTCAAACCGTTTTGCCTCGGGACCGGGGTGGAGCATCGGTAGCAGGCGGTACACCCCGTAGTTCACGGCGATACGGATCCCGTGGTTGAATGGAAAGCCGATATTCCGCAGTTGTTCGTAGACGTGTTGGATCTCGCACGCGGCCGCGATCACGCGCACGGCGCGACGCGAGGTGTAGAAGGCTCCGTCGCCGAGAAATTTTTCGAAGGTCAGACGCCGCCGCAACCTGATCGCCTCGAGACGATTCTGGAACACGTACATGAACTGGAGCGCCCGCTCCTCGGCCATGCGGCCTTGTTTCCGCATTTCCTCGAGGACGGTGGTGAAGTTGGAAAGGTCATAGATGAGTCCGAAACGGCGGACCGCCGAGTCGACGACGCCCGGCGCCGTGAAGTCGTAGGGGCGCGTCGTCTTCGCGATCGGGGTCGCGGAGGATGGCCCGGCGAACCCCAGGGTTGTGCCCAGACGTTGCATCGGCAGAATGCGTCGTCGCAGCGCGGCCAGGATTTCGAAGGTCTTGAGGCGGAGACCGAGCTCGCGCAACAAATCGAGCTGCACCGCCGACAGGTGAAGGGTCTCCGCCAGCCCCGAGGTGCGGATGGCGTCGAGTAGGCGGGGTTGGAGGAGGGCCTCGGGACGGTCGAGCTTGAGGCTCGAACCCATCGCTATCCTCAGCAGGCTGCCGACCTCGGGGCGTCGTATCACGAGGTCGTTGAGACGCTCGAGAACCCATTTGTTGGCGCTATTGAGGGCCTCCGCATTCTGCCGGAAGTGGGTCTGGAGGTAACCGCCGAGCTGGGTCAGTTGGTTCGGCGGCCGATTCTCGACCAACAGCAGTTGATCCTGGCAGATGATCCCCAACAACGGCGTCAGCGCGGGGATCACCTGAACCTGCGCGAGCTGACGCAGCTTGTCGACGGCAGTGAGGGCAGCCCGCCGCAGAAGATCGGCGATCACCGACGCGACCTGCTCGCGTCGCTCGGCGGGCGCGGAGCCTTGAGTGATGTCGGTCCGTGATGCCTGGGAGAGCGAACGGACGACCTCTCCCGAGTGAAAGAGGAGAAAGAGATCCACCAGTCCGCGGTGGTAGTCGTTCATGAAGACATTTTCGAGGGTGGTGGCGATGCTGTTGTGGTACTTCTCGCGGTGGGCCGCCAGGGTTCGCTTGAACTCAGTATTTCCAGGCTGCAGACGGAACTGAATTTCAGACCGGATCAGGTTGTCGAGGTCGTGACGGAGCTTGCGGACGCCGTCCGACAGCAGCACAGGGTAACCCCACGTGACCACGGTTTCCTCGTCGCGGCCGAAGATCGGGAACGGCGCCGGCAGCGAGGCGGCGAGGGCTGGGAATATCTCGCACCACCCGCCGCTGACCTCTTCCGGCGTCAGATACAGGGGGTGCTGGAGTTCTTCCTTGAGAACGTGTCGAAAGGCTTCGAGAAATTTCTCGTCACGCACCATCCTTCCATTGTATCCGTGTGGGGAATTGTCCCGGAAATCCGATCCACTTGGTGGACCTCTGAAGTCCCCCGGTCGGGCCATTGAACGGTTGTGGTGAAGATGGGATAATCTGACCACATGCTGATTGACGATCTGGTACGGGCGATCAGAGAGAGTGCGTTCTTTCACGGAATGCCATCGCATGAGCAGGTGACGATGGCGCGGCTCGGCGCGGTGGATGTGCATGCCCCGGGGACGATTCTCTTTCGGCCGGGAGAGGTGCCTGCGGCCCTTTATCTGGTGCTCGAGGGCGTGGTCGAGATTTCGCGGGAGGAGAGCCGTGAACTCGGCATGCGGGCGGTGGCCTACATGGCACCCGGCTCGACGGTGCTGGAGAGCAAGGTCATCACGGGCTCCGTCCTGACCTCTCTGGCGCAGTTTCCCGAAGGGGGCGTCACGCTCACCTGGCCGCGGCCGGTGCTCCTGCGGCAGCTCTACTCCTCACAGGACCTTGCCCTGCACTATCTGCAGAGCCTTGCCCGCCGCCTCGAGGGGACGATCGTCAACCTCGGCGCCAACGAGGGCAGCAACCTTGGCGGCCGTCTGGAACATTTCGATCTGCCGGCGATCCTGCAGACGGTTGTCGCCTCCGGCGCATCGGGGGTGCTCGAGATCCTCGACTCCGACGGGCTCAACTTCGGTGCGATCCACACCTGGAAACAGAATATCGGCCGCATGCACTGCGGCCGCTTGAAGGGGCGCGAGGCGTTTCTCCAGATCATGGCGGCACCTCCCAAACACGGCACCTTCCGGTTTTCGAGCCTTGCGCCACCGCCGGACGGCGCGGGGTTCCAACCTCTGCAGCCGCTGCTCATGGAGGCCGCGCGCATCCAGGACGAGTTCGCACATTTCGCAGTCACGGTGCCCTCGGAGGCGATCCTCCAGCCCTCGTCGCGGCAGTTGGTGTGGAGCGGCGGCGACTCTTCCCTCGTCGAGCAGATCTGGCACCAGCTGTCGGTCCAGCCGTGCGGTTGGGGGGAACTCGTGGAGGTCTTGCCGTTTAGCCGGGGTCAGGTTGGTCTGGCGGTGCGAGACATGCTGCTGGCGGGCGTGGTCAACGTCGATCGAAGTTTCGAGGCGCCGTCGGGCGGCATCCACGCACGGCGCGCGTGAGCTGAAGCTTCAGCCGCGGGCGTTTCAGGTCAACCCGGCGCGTCCCGACAATGGACCGTCGGTGTTGTTTCTCTATACTTGATGAATGCGATCCCGCCGTGCTCTCCTCACCCTGATCGCGCTGTGTACGGTGGTCGTGTCGGGATCATCCATCGCGCGCACGGTCCGCAGCTTCTACCGGCTTGATTTCAGGGTCTCCTGGGTCGAGGCCGGGCTGCTCGTGGACAGTGTGCCGGAGGGGTCGAGCGCTGCCATTGCGGGGCTTTCCAGGGGCGACATGGTCATCAAGGTGGACGGCGTCGCCATCGAGCAATTCGACGACCCGGCATTT
The DNA here is from genome assembly GCA_963741385.1 of Candidatus Sulfomarinibacteraceae bacterium. Lineage (GTDB taxonomy): Bacteria > Acidobacteriota > Thermoanaerobaculia > Thermoanaerobaculales > Sulfomarinibacteraceae > Sulfomarinibacter. Next base: position 723,171 of record CAVUHO010000010.1, on the reverse strand, counting down.
GTGCTTTCAAGCGGCGACGAACTCGGGATCACGGTGCTGCGGACCGACGGCGGCATCAAGGAACTGCGTTTTCGTTCGCCGCCGCCGGTGGTCAACCTGGTCTATCTGGCGCGGACAGCGGTCGGGCTGATCGGTCTCGCCCTCGCCCTGTACACCGTGTGGGCGACGCCGCGACGCGAGGCCGCGACCTTTCTGCTGCTGGCCTCTGCGGCTCTCCTGATGGGCGCGGTTCCGAATCGGATTGCGGCGGGGGAACTCGCCTTGCAGGTGGTTCGCCGGGCGGCGGGCGCCGCCCTGCCGTTTCTGATCGCTCGCTTCTTCGCGATCTTTCCCGAACGGACCCGGTCGATGCGGACCCTCGACCAGCTGACGCTGGTGGCGGTGGCCGGGTCGGGCGCCACCGCATTTCTGCGCGGGGCGGAAGCGTGGTGGCCTGCGGTGGCGTCGCTGCTCAGGATCTTGTTTGCGCTGTCGCTGATCATCGGCGTCGTCGTTCAGGTGTGGCGGTGGCGGGCTTCCGCGCGTGAAGCCAGGATCCGGCGCCAGATCGAGTGGGCTGCGCTGGGTCTTTTTGTCGGTCTGGCGCCCTTTCTGACCCTGGTCATCGTGCCGCGCTGGATCGGGATCGACTTCGAGCCTTTCACCTGGATGGCGGCTTTTCCGATCGTTGCTATCCCGCTGACGTTGGTGGCGGCCCTGCGGGAGTACCGTTTGTGGGACCTCGAACCCATCGCCCGGGACTCACTGTCGGCGACCGTGGTCGTGGTGACGGGCGCCTTCATCTTCGCTCTCACCAACCACCTGCTCCTCCGTTACGCCGGGGGGCTCGGGTACCTGCGCAACCTTTTCGCCTTTGCCACGGGTGTGCTTTTGGTGGTCCTCCTGCAACCGGTGCGGTTGCGGGTGGAGAGAAGCCTCGACGAGCTGCTCCACCATGGCCGGCAGGCGCCGCGCTCCCTGCTCACCGGCGCGAGCCGCGAACTGGCCCGTGTGACCAACCCCCGCGAGCTCCTCGAACGGCTTTCCGAGACCCTTCACGAGGGGATGGAGATCGAACTCGTAGCCACCTATTTACGGGTCGCGGGCGAGATCTTCGAGCGGATTACGGGCAACGCTGAGACGCTGCCCGATTATCTGCCCGCGGCAGTCCCGGAAACCGGGTTCCCGGGGCGACATGAGAATTCGCTCCAACTCGCCGGGTTCGCGGTGCGGATCCCACTGGAGCGGGTCGGCACCATTCACGGCCTGCTCTACCTGGGGCTCCGCCGGGGCGTCTTCCCACTCGGCAGCGAGGGTGAAGAGGTGGTGGGAGCGTTTGCCGCGCAGGCTGCTTTGGCGCTGGAAAGCGCGCGCTATCTCGACGACCTTCGCCGCCAGGCGGAGGAATACCGGATCCTCCACACCAACACGCAGCGAATCATCGAGTCCTCGGCTGCGGCCATCCTGGTGTGCGATGCCTCGGCCCACATTCTGACCGCCAATCGTCACGCGGCCGATATTTTCGGTCGGGAAGCGCAGGCCTTGGTGGGCCTTTCGCTGGGCGAGCTGGTTGACCTGCCCGAGGCGTGGCACGACCAGCTGCCGGTGCACGCGGTCAACACCGAGGCCAGTACCCACTCGAAGCCTCCCCGCCGGGTGATCCTGGCGGTGTCGGTCCTCGAGCTCGACAGCGGGAGCTTCAACGGGAGGGTGGTCGTCCTGCAGGACGTCACCGAGTTGCGCGAACTCCAGGATCGCATCCTCGAACAGGAGAGGTTGGCCGGTCTCGGGCGGCTCGCATCGGGGCTCGCGCATGAGATCAACACGCCGCTTACCGGGATCTCATCGTTCGCCCAGATGCTGGGTGAGATGACCCCGGCCAGCGATCCCCGCTCGGAGTTGGTGACAAAGCTCGTCGACCAGAGCTTTCGCGTCTCGAGCATCGTCTCCAACCTCCGTTCCATGGTGCGGGGTTCGACCGACAGCCGCATGGTGCTCGACATCAGCGGCGTCGTCGAAAGGGCAGCCCGGGACGCGGCGCGGTCTCTGGGCAGGGAGGCGGCGCTCGACATCGAGGCGGTCGCCGAGCCGGTGATGGTCTGGGCCTCGGTGGCGCCGCTGGAACTCGCGATCGGAAATATCGTGCGCAACGCGATCGAGGCGTCGCCGCCCGGAGGGAGGGTGAGCCTGTCGCTTGAATGCGACGGCGAGTGGGCCGAAATCCGGGTTGACGATTCGGGGCCGGGGCTCGAGGGCGACACCGAGGAACGGGTCTTCGAGCCGTTTTACTCGACCAAGACCGACCGGGGAGGCAGCGGGCTCGGTCTCGCCATCACGCGTGATATGATCGCTCAACTCGGCGGCCGGGTCAGACTGGAGAACAGGGTGGACGGCGGGGCCCGGGCCACGATCAAACTACAGCGATGGCAGGAGTCAAATCAGTCCTCGTAATCGACGACGAGCCCGTCCTCCAGGATGTGCTCGGGTCCCTTCTCAAGGGCAATGGGTTCGACTATCACCAGGCCATGACGGCCGCGGAGGGGATGCGTGTGCTGCGGGAAGAGGAGATCGACGTGGTGCTCCTCGACCTCATGCTCCCCGACCGCTCAGGTCTCGATCTGCTGCCGGAGATCAAGATTCTCGACCAACACCTGCCGGTGGTCGTGATCACCGCTTACTCATCGATCGAATCGGCCATCGAGGCCATGCGGCATGGCGCCTTCCACTACGTGCCCAAACCGTTCAAAAACGAGGAGGTCTTGCATCTGGTGCGGCGCGCGGCTGAGCAGCGGGCGCTGCAGGTGGAAAACCTGCAACTGCGAAGCCAGCTCGAGGGAATGGGTGAGATCGTCGGCACGAGCCGCCGCATCGAGGAAGTCTTCGAACTGATCCGCAGAGCGGCGCCCGCCCGGTCCAACATACTGCTGGTCGGAGAATCCGGCACCGGAAAGGAGCTGGCGGCGCGGGCGATCCATCGCCTGAGTCCGCGGAGTGAAGGCCCGTTCGTGCCCGTTCACACCAGCGCCATCCCCGCCGACCTGCTCGAGTCGACCCTGTTCGGTCATGTGAAAGGCGCCTTTACGGGCGCGATCAACAATCGCAAGGGCCTCTTCGAGGCCGCCCATGAAGGTACGCTGTTTCTGGACGAAGTCGGCACCATCTCAGCCGAGACGCAGACCAAGCTGCTGCGCGCGATTCAGGAACGCGAGATCCGCCGGGTCGGCAGCGTGGAGGCGAGAAAGATCGACACCCGATTGGTGGTCGCCACCAACAGCAATCTGTGGCAGGAGGTCCAGGCCGGACGCTTCCGCGAAGACCTCTACTACCGGCTCAACGTGATTTCGATCGAGCTGCCGCCGTTGCGCGAGCGGCGCGAAGACATCGCTCTGCTTTCAACCCATTTCCTGCGGGTCTACGCCGAGGAGAACAAACGCAACGTGCAGGGGCTTTCATCGGCCGCCATGGATGCGTTGGCCGCGTACCACTGGCCGGGCAACGTACGCGAACTTGAAAACGCGATCGAACGGGCAGTGGTCCTGTGTCAGGCGGACACCATCGACGTCGACGAGCTGCCACAGGCGGTCCGCGGCGAGGGGCCGCCCACCGCACTGGGTACCGACTTTCCGGCCGATGGTGTCGATCTCCGTGAAGCGGTCAACGAGTACCAGGCCCGGCTCATCCGCGAAGCCCTCAGCCGCAGCGACGGCGTTCAGCGGCGCGCCGCAACGCTCCTCAAGCTGAGCCCCACCACCCTCAACGAGATGATCCACCGTCTCGGGGTCGATGTGTCCGGGGAGGACTGAGGGCACGTATCGGACGTGCTTCCCGAGGAGCCACGCCTCGACATTGCTTGCCCGCGTTCGCCGGCAGGGAGAGCGCGCCTCGCATCGATTGGCCCCTCCGCTGCCGAGGTCGCGTATCAGCACGCAGAGGTCGCCACGTACATGAATGAGGGGCGGGTGGTGAACATGCCGGCGGCCCCGTGGGGGGAACGGGGCCGCCGACTCGAAGAGGTTGTGATGCAAATGATTCTACGTATCACCCGCGAATAGGTTTCATACCATGTCGGTCGGTTTCACAACGGAGCTGTCTTTCCCGCGGCGACACATTGTTGCTGCTGGTGAGCTTCCGATGCTGCAGTGATGTCGGGGAGGGTGGGTGGGAAATCCGAAATCCGCAATCACTCCATCACCCCGCCACCCAGACATTCCTCGCCGTCATACAGGGCCGCGAACTGTCCGGGAGCGATGCCGGGATCGTCGGCCCCCACCAGCCCGACCGCGAGCCCGCCGTCGTCATCGAAGGTTGCCGTACACGGGTCGAGGCGCTGGCCATGCCGGATCTTCACCTCGAGCCGACTGCGGCGGGGCGGAGCCGCGATCCAGTGCGGCAAGGGAACGCGGAAGCTGCGGCGGGTGTGTTCGGCGAGCCGTTCGGCGTGGACAACCGTGATGGTGTTGGCATCCTGGTCCTTGTCGACGACGTACCAAGGTCCGCCGCCGAGACCGAGCCCGCGGCGTTGGCCGATGGTGTGAAACCAGGTGCCGCGGTGCATCCCGAGCACTCTGCCGCTGGCAACCTCCAGGATCTCCCCCGGCCGTTCGCCGAGGTGGTGGTGGACAAAGTCGTCAAAGGGCACGCGGCCGAGGAAACAGATTCCCTGACTGTCAGGCCGTTCGGCATTGGCAAGCCCGAAGCGGTGGGCCTCCGCGCGAACCTGGGCCTTGGTCAGATCGCCGATCGGAAAAACCGACCGCGCCAGCTGGTCCTGACGGAGTTGGCACAGGAAGTAGGTCTGGTCCTTGTGGGCATCCGCGGCGCGCAGCAGCCGCGCCAAACCGTCACGGGCGGCGACCCGCGCGTGGTGGCCCGAGGCGACAAGGTCGAATCGCTCACCGGCCCGATCGACAAAGGCGCCGAACTTGATCATCCGGTTGCACATCACGTCGGGGCTCGGCGTGTGGCCGGCCCGGAGCTCGTCGAGGGCGTAGGCGACCACCGTGTCGAGGTACTCGCGCTGGAGGGAGACCACCTCGAGCGGCACCCCGGCCGTGTCGCAGACCTGACGCACGAAAGTCAGGTCTTCCTCCCACGGACAGCTGCCGAGAAAGGCCATGTCGTCTTCCAGCCAGATCTTGAGGTAGAACGCCGTGAGGTCGTGGGCGCCCTGCTCCGCGAGACGCATCAGCGCTACCGACGAGTCCACACCACCCGAACAGAGAACGGCCACCCGGCTCATGATGTCAGGATAGAAGATCTCGGACCTTTTCTCTCCGCCGCTCGTGGTCCGCGGGGTGGTTGGGCGGAAATCCGAAATCCGAAATCCGAAATCGAAACCTCGATCTCAGGGCAGCATCACACCGAGCTCCCGCAGCTGGCGGGTCGCCACCTCCGCCCACCCCAGGTTGGCGGCCGGGCTTGCGGGGCTGGGGTGGAGGATGCGGCCGATCGCGACGCCGCTGCCTTCGAGGGCGGTCGCCGCGCGCCTCTCGGCAAAGGCTCCGACCCCGACCACCAGCCGTGGCTGCAGGTGTTCGACCGTGCGCCGCAAAGCGCGGTCGCAGGCCTCGAGCAGTTCTTCCCGTTCCGCCGTCGGCAGCTTGTCGGGAGTCCGGTTGCGTCCCGACGCTTCCATGAAGGTCAACGGGCAGTAGTTTGCGACAAAGAAGTTATTGAAGAACCGCTCGGGCGTGGTGAATAACTCGCGTGCCCAGCCCCACAGCCTCGACCCGCTGACCTCGGACCTGGTGCAGGCCAGACCGAGCACCAGCCGTTTCGGGTGCTCGAGATTGGGCCTGCCGATCGGGGCGTCAATGCCCAGCCAGTCACGGACGGCGCCCACTTCGCCGAAGGGCACCCCGGTCTGCACCATTCCCCACGGGCCCGGGTTCATCCCCAACAGAAGGACCGCTCCCCGAGCGTCCCCGAACCGATCGAGATACTGCCGGTGAGCGGGCCACGCGTAGTCGAGCGGGTTGTAGACGTGGGTCACCGGCGGCGCGAACTTCAGGCGGTCAACCTCGGACGACAGGTCTCGTGCAATATCTACGAGGCTCACTGCAACCTCCCAGCGAGAGAGGGTAGCAGTTTGTCGAAATCCGAAATCCGAAATCCGAAATCCGAAATCCGAAATCCGAAAATTGCCCGGTTCGCGTACCATATGGACCGGAGGTCGCTATGCATCGCTTTGTCGTCCTGTCTCTGATTCTCGTCGCCGCTTCCATGACCACTGCCGCGGACCGCCCCGAGGGGCGCACGTTCGCAACCCGCTCGGTGGTTTATGCCCGCCACGGCATGGTCGCCGCGGCGCAACCGCTGGCAGTGCAGATTGGGCTCGACGTACTCAAAGCCGGCGGTTCGGCGGTCGACGCGGCAATCGCCACCAACGCCGCCCTCGGCTTTCTGGAGCCGGTGTCGTGCGGGCTCGGCGGCGATCTCTTTGCCATGGTCTGGGACCCGAAAACCGAGAAGCTGTACGGCCTCAACGCCTCCGGCCGTGCGCCGGCATCGCTGACCATCGACAAGGTGCCGGCCGACGAGGACGGCACCATCCCGGTCTACTCGGTCTACTCGTGGACCGTCCCGGGCTGCGCCGACGGGTGGTTCGAGCTGCACGAGAAGTTTGGCAGACTCCCCATGAAGGATCTCCTCGGACCGGTGGCCGAGATGGCGCGCGAAGGAGCGCCGGTGCCGCAGGTCATCGCCGGCGCCTGGGCGCGCGGCGCCGCGCGCTTCGCCGGCAACCCGGGGTTTGCCGAGATCTTCATGCCCGGCGGCAAGGTGCCGGCCGAAGGTGACGTCTTTGCGAACCCGGCGCTCGCCAACACCCTCGACCTGCTGGCCGCTGGCGGCCGCGACGCGTTCTACAAGGGCAAGATTGCGGAGCAGATCGTCGCGTACTCGAATGAGGTCGGCGGGTTCTTCACGATGGCGGACTTCGCCAACCACACCAGCGAGTGGGTGGAGCCGATCTCCACCACCTACCGCGGGCTCTCGGTGTGGGAGCTGCCGCCCAACCCGCAGGGTCTGGCCGCCCTGCAGATGCTCAACATCCTCGAAGGCTTCGACCTCGCCGCCATGGGACGCTCGAGCACCGACTTCTGGCATGTGATGGTGGAGGCCAAAAAGCTCGCATACGAGGATCGCGCGAGGTACTACGCCGACATGCAGTTCTCCGAGGTGCCGGTGGAGGCCCTGCTCGGCAAAGGCTACGCCGCCGAACGGGCGAAGCTCATCGACATGGCGCACGCCGCCTCGAGCTACCCGGCGGGCAACCCCGCCCTCGACCACGGCGATACCACGATTCTCGTTACCGCCGATTCGGACGGCATGCTGGTGTCGTTGATCCAGTCCAACTACACGGGCTTCGGTTCGGGCTACGTCGTGCCGACCGTCGGCATCGGCATCCAGGACCGGGGCGCCCTGTTTTCGCTCGACCCCGAGCACCCCAACGCGCTCGCCCCGGGCAAGCGTCCCTTCCACACCATCATTCCCGCCTTCATGGGGTGGAACGGTGTGCCCGACACCGCCTTCGGTCTGATGGGCGGCGACATGCAGCCCCAGGGGCACGTTCAGATCGTCGTCAACCTGGTCGATTTCGGGATGAACCTGCAGGAAGCGGGCGATGCGGCGCGCTTCCACCACACGGGCTCGTCGGAGCCCACCGGCACGGTGATGACCTCGGGGGGCGAACTCCACCTCGAGTCGGGGCTGCCGATGGAGATCTACCGCGACCTCGACGGCCGCGGGCACACCATCGTCGAGGTGAACCCCGCGAATTACGGCGGCTACCAGATCATCCACCGCGACCCGACGACCGGCGTCCTCGCCGGCGCCAGCGAATCGCGCAAGGACGGGATGGCAGCAGGGTATTGAATTCGGAATTGTGAATTCGGAATTCTGAATTCCCACCCACCCGCGCCCTCTCTTTAACGGTGGGTTGGGGGCATTCCGAATTCCGAATTCCGAATTCCGAATTGGAACACGCAGTGTTCGCGCTAAGATGCCCCCATGTTGGACCCGATCCTCAGTGATGAACAGCGTGAGTTGGTGGCCGGCGAACGCGAGCTGCTGGCCGAGGTCGTGGTCGGGCTGCAACGAAGCGATGCGCCGTCCGAAGGCGTGCAGGCGCTCAACGACTCGGTGCAACAGCTCGACGAGCTCTTTTTATTGGTGGTGGTGGGTGAGTTCAACGCCGGCAAATCGGCGCTGATCAACGCCCTGCTCGGTCAAAGGGTGCTCGCCGAGGGGGTGACGCCGACCACCTCGAAGATCCACCACATCACCTGGGGCGACCAGCTCACCCGCCAACCCATGGGTCCGGTCGGCGAGCGGATCGCGGCGCCGGTGGAGAGCCTGCGTCAGCTGACCATTGTCGACACCCCCGGGACCAACGCCCTCGACCGCGCCCACGAAGCCCTGACCACCGACTACGTGCCGCGCGCCGATCTGGTGTTCTTCGTGACCTCGGCCGACCGGCCGTTGTCGGAGAGCGAGCGCATTTTTCTCGAATCGATCCGCAGCTGGGGCAAGAAGGTGGTGATGGTGGTCAACAAGGTCGACATCCTCCGCAGCGACGGCGAACGGGCGGAGGTCGTGGCCTATGTTTCCTCAAACACGGCACGGCTGCTGGGAGTCGAACCCGCGGTCTTCCCGGTGTCGGCCCTGCACGCGATGGAGGCCGGGTCTGCCGAACAGCGGACAGCCAGCGGACTGCCCGCGGTCGAGAACTTTCTGCACGACACGCTGGACAGCGGGGACCTTCTGCGGCTCAAGCTGGGCAACCCGTTGGGCGTGGCGGCGCATCTGCTTGAGGGTTCCTTGAAGACGGTTGAAGCCCGGCTCGGCCTCCTCGGTGACGACATCCGCACCATCAGCGATATTGAGCGCCAGACCGACACCTGGGCGGGCGACGTCCGCCGCGAGTTCGACCTCCGGCTCTCCGACATCGACAACAGCCTCCACGGGATGGAACGGCGCGGCATGGAGTTCTTCGACGAGACCGTTCGCATCGCGCGGTTGCCCAGGCTCTTCGACAAGACCGCGCTCAAACAGCGATTCGAGTCCGAGGTCGTGGCCGATGCCCCGGAGGACGTCGAGCGCAAGGTCGACTCGCTGATCGACTGGCTGGTGGACTCGGAGCTGGGCCACTGGCAGAACGTGGTGAATCACGTCAACCGCCGCGTCACCACCTACGCCGACCGCATGGTGGGCGAGGTGGGTGGCCGGTTCGAGACGGATCGCGCGCGTCTCCTGGAAACGGTCGGACGTGCCGCCCGCGACGGCATGGCGTCCTATGACCGGGTGGCCGAGGCGCACCGGATGGCCGAGGACGTGCAGAAGGCGGTGACCTCGACGGCGCTGCTCGAAGTCGGCGCGGTGGGTCTCGGCACGGCGGTGGCGCTGGCGGCCAGTTCCACCGCCGCCGACATCACCGGGCTGACCGCGGCCGGGCTGATGGCGGTGCTCGGTTTGTTCGTCCTGCCGCACCGCCGCCGCCACGCCAAGGCCGATCTCAAGCGCAAGATCTCAGCCCTCAGGAGCGGGCTCATGACGGCGCTGACCCGCCACTTCGAGGGCGAAGCCGAGCGCGGACGACAGCGCCTCGAGGCGACCATCGCACCCTACACCCGCTTCGTGCGCTCGGAATCGGACCGGCTCGAGGGCGAAAAAAACACCCTTGCCGCTCTGTCCAAAAGGGTCGGAGAGATGACGGCGCAGGTCGAATCGCTGAAGAAGGAAAGGTAGGCGCGCAAGGGCCTGCCGCCACCCTCGACTATTGCGGCTTCTCACGGGCGGGCCGTAAACGACCCGCCCACGTCGTTCAGAACCTGCCGATGAGAATCGTAGGCGGGTCCTTCAGGGCCCGCCACCGCCATCGTTGATTGAAGCCTCTACGGGCGGGCCGTGAACGACCCGCCTACGCCTTTCAGGAGTGATCTTCAGTCGCCCGCGGCGGGCAACGGCCTCCCCGGAGTCCACGGCACGTCGGCCGCCTCCATCTCTGCCTCCAGCGCGGGGAGATCCACATCGAGCAGCTGCCGCAGTTGCGGTTCGAGGGTGGCAAACTCGGCGGCGGCGATCTCGAAGGCGCGGCGATGGGTGGCGGTGGGACCGTAGTCCGAGTGACTGTCGCTCATCGAGGCCACCCGGAGCCGGCCGGCCACGGTTGGCACCTGCGGCTCGCCGAAGGAGCGTATGGACCGGTTGCCCTCGAGCGCCTCGTCGAGATCGAAGAGCCGCTGTTTGAGGGTCCCGAGCGCGGTGTCCAGGGTGCCGGGGTCACTCGTCGAGCGGACCAGCGCGGTTTCGAGGATCGCGATGCGGGCAAAGGCCAGCTTCACCATCTGCGATGCGGCGCTGACGGCGCGGTTGAGCTCCGCCACCTGGCGCATGAAGGCGGCGGTGTTTTCGGGCGTCGTGCCTTCGAGCACGCCCGCGAAAACCCTCGCCACCTCGAAGCTCAGCGGCCCGCCGACCTCGGTCACCACGCCGTCCATTCTGGTCGACAACGTCACCGAATAGGATCCGGGCGGGGCCATGAAGCCGCTGTCACCCCGATCGCGCTCGTCGTCGCCTTCCTCGCTCGACGGGGCGTCGGTGACGGCCGAGGAGGTCGGGTAGGTGAGGTCCCAGGCGATGCGGTGAAAGCCCTTGGTGGCCGGCCCGGTCACCGTCCGTACCACGTTGCCGTCGGTATCGCGCACCGTCAGCACCATCGCCGGTTCTGGCTCGCGGCGCTCCTTTTCCAGCGCCTCGAATCCGACGTACGGGGTGTTCTTCCCGTCCTTTTCGAGCTTCTTCTGCTGCTCGCGCCGCTCGACTTCGCGGGTCTTGAGATCGTCAGCGAGGTGGTATGTGAAGACCGCGCCGAATGGCGGGTTTTCGGCGATGAAATAGGCGCGTCCCTGCGAGGCCTGGCCGCTCTCTCCAAGGGGCCGACGCTGGATGAACCACGGCGTGGTGCGCACCGGGAAGAGGACCGCATTCTGTTCCATGACCTGAGCGCTGATCTCGCGCAACGGCGTGTAGTCGTCGAGGACGAAGAAGCCGCGGCCGAAGGACGCACCGACGAGGTCGTTGTCGCGCCGCTGGATGGCGAGATCGCGGAAGGAGATCGTGGGCATACCGCCCGTGAGCTCGATCCACTGCGAACCGCCGTCGACGGTGAAGAAGACCCCGAACTCGGTGGCCGCGAACAGGAGACCCGGTTTCACGTGGTCCTGCACCAGCCGCCACACCAGGTGGCGGTCGGGGAGGTTGCCGGCGATCGAGGCCCAGGTGCGCCCACGGTCGGTGGTCTTCACCAGGTAGGGTTTGAAGTCACCGGACTTGTGGTTGTCGAGGCAGACGTAGGCGGTGCCGGCGGCGAAGAGGTCAGCCTTGATGTCGTTGACAAAGGCGGTGGCCGGCACTCCGGGGAGGCTGCCGACCGGGATCGCCTTCCAGTGTTGCCCGCCGTCCGGGCTCACCTGCAGCAGCCCGTCGTCGGTGCCCGCCCACAGCAGGCCCTCCTCGACGGGCGATTCGGCGAGCGAGGTGATGGTGTCGAAGTTCGACATCGCGGTGAGGTCCCACGGTGCGGTGGAGCTCCACTGGCGACCCATCACGGGCAGCAGGATGCGGTCCTGGTTCTTTGTCAGATCGGGGCTGATGGGGGTCCAGCTGTCGCCGCGGTCATCCGACCGCCACACCCGCTGCGAGGCGTAGTACAGCCTCGTCGGCGAGTGCGGGCTGACGAGTATCGGGGCGTCCCAGTTAAACCTCTCGGGCGGGTCACCCGGCTCGGGCTGGGGCTGGATGTAGACGATGCCGCCGGTCGTGCGGTCGGTGCGGACGAGGTTGCCCTGCTGCCACTCCGAGTAGACGATGTCGGGGTTTCCGGGCTCCACCGCCGGCTGGTGGCCGTCGGCAAACAGGGTGATGAACCAGTCGGCGTTGCGGATCCCGTTGACGGTGTCGGTGCGGGTCGGCCCGCCCTGGGTGTTGTTGTCCTGGGTGCCGCCGTAAACGTTGTAAAAGGGCGCCGAGTCGTCGACCGCCAGCTTGTAGAACTGGGTCACCGGCAGGTTGGCCACGAAGCGCCAACTCTTCGCCAGGTCGAAGGTCTCGTAGAGTCCGCCGTCGGTGCCGGCGAGCAGCCAATCGGCATCGTCGGGGCGGAAGGCGAGGGCGTGGTTGTCGGAGTGCTTGGCCGTTTCCTGCACCCGCCGGAAGGTCGTCCCGCCGTCGTCGGAAACCTGCAACCGGATGTCGATGATGTAGATCCGGTCGAAGACGTGCGGGCTCGCCGCGAGCTCTTGATAGTAGTGGGGACCGGTGCCGCCGGACACCGCGTCGGACCGCTTCTCCCAGCTCGCCCCGCGGTTCGATGACCGCCACACCCCGCCCTTGCGGTTGTCGAGTTCGATGACCGCGTACACCACGTCGGGTTGCTGCGGCGAGATGGCGAGACCGATCTTGCCCATGTTGCCCTCGGGCAGACCGCCCTCGAGCCGGGTCCAGGTGGCGCCGCCGTCGCTGGTCTTGTGAATCCCCGACTCCGGCCCGCCGTCGATGAGAGCGGCCACAGTGCGGTGATGCTGCCAGGTGGCCGCGTAAAGCACCGCCGGGTCGCGAGGGTCCATCACCAGGTCGGTGACCCCGGTCCACCCGCCGGCCGACAGGACGTTCGACCACGTGACACCGCCGTCGGTGGTCTTGAAGAGCCCGCGGTCGCCGCCCGCTGACCACAGCGGGCCCTGCGAGGCCACAAAGACCGTGTTGGAATCAGTCGGGTCGACAACGATCCTGGAGATGTGCTGCGAGTCGGCAAGCCCCATGTTCTTCCAGGTCGCGCCGCCGTCGAGGCTCTTATAAACACCGTCGCCAAAGCCGACGTGGCGTCCGCTGACGTTCTCACCGGTCCCCACCCAGACGATCTCCGGATTCGATGGGTCGAGGGCCACGCAACCGATGGAGTACGAGTTCTCCTTGTCGAAGATCGGGTTCCAGGTGGTGCCGGAGTTGGTGGTCTTCCATACACCGCCGGAACCCACCGCCACGTACCAGGTGCTGTAGTCGGTGGGGTGGATGGCGATGTCGGCGATCCGCCCCGACATCAAAGCCGGGCCGATGCTGCGGAACTCAAGACCGGCGAACGCCGTGGCCGACATCGGGACGTCGGTGGTCGCCTTCTCGGCGGCCGCACACGGAAAGGCCGTTGCACACAGGACAATCAGGATGGCCAGCTTTCTCATGAATCTCCCCCCAATGCGAAACTCGCTCCTCTGTAGACACCCTAGCAGGGTTCGCATTGGGTCGGGAAGCTCAGAGTCGATGGAACGTTCAGGGCCGTCGTCGCCCGCAGCAGGACGTTGGTGAGATCTGCAGGCTGGACCCAAAACGACGCGACGACGAGGACGACAAATGCCGTCGGGAACCGCCACCTCGAGAGCCGGTTGATGTCCGCGGCCCGTCGCAGGTGCTGCTCGTCGTTCATGGCGCCGGTCACCGTGACTTGGATCAGTGCCACAAAAACCAACACGGTGGCGCCGAGGAGAAAGCAGTCGAGCCGGGTGAGGTAGGACACCGGCGGCAGCGACTGGTCGAGCAGGAAGCGGTAGGCCACCAGCTCAAATCGGTGGTGGGCAGGCACCACCGATTTTCTTGAGTTACTATCCCCGAAACCGAACGGGAGGCGAGATCGTGAGTTCAGACAACCAGAAGGGTGGTGTTCGCGGTTACTTCGAGTGGTTCGTTCACTCGGAGGTGACGGGCAGCATCCTCCTTCTGGCGTGCACGGTGATCGCCCTGGTGTGGGCCAACTCATCGTGGGCCGGTTCGTACTTTGACCTTCTCCACACGTACGTCGGCGTTTCCTGGGGCGAGGTGTCCTTCAAGCTGTCACTCCACCACTGGATCAACGACGGGCTGATGGTCGTCTTTTTCTTTGTCGTCGGTCTCGAGATCAAGCGCGAACTGGTGGTTGGCGAGCTGTCGTCGTTTCACAAAGCAACGCTGCCGGTCGCAGCCGCAGTCGGAGGCATGGCGGTGCCGGCCCTTGTGTTTGCCGCCATCAATCTCGGCGGGGTGGGGGCTCGGGGGTGGGGCATTCCGATGGCCACCGACATCGCGTTCGCACTTGGCGTGTTGGCGATGTTCGGGGCCCGGGCGCCGCTCGGTCTCAAGGTCTTTCTCACGGCGCTCGCCATCGCCGACGACCTCGGCGCGGTGGCGGTGATCGCGATCTTCTACACCGCCCGGATCAAGGTCGTGTCGCTGGTGGTGGCGGCGGTTCTTCTCGTGCTGCTGTTTGCGGTGATTCGGGTGGGCGTTCGCCGGCGCGGAGTTTTCTATGTGTTGATCGCTGGAGTGTGGCTCGCCGTCTTTTCATCGGGCGTGCATGCCACGGTGGCTGGGATTCTCGTGGCCCTGGTCGTGCCCGTCCGGCCGAGGGTCGATCCCCACAGATTCATCGACGAGACGGAAGAGCGCCTGGAGCGGATCAAACAGATGGAGCTGTCGGCGGACAGCCTCCTCAGCGACCGTGAGCAGCTCGAAATCGTCGACCACATCCACTCACGGGCCGGAGACGCCCTACCGGCGGGGCTGGTTCTCGAGCACTACCTGCACCCGATCCAGGTGTGGGTGATTCTGCCGCTGTTCGCACTGGCCAATGCGGGCGTGGCGATTGGTGGCGACCTGATGGCAGTGTTGGCGAGCCCACTTGCCCTCGGCATCATTTGCGGCCTGGTAGTCGGCAAACCGTTGGGCATCGGCCTCTTGAGTTGGCTTGCGGTGAAGAGGGGGCGCGGCGCCCTGCCTGCAGGCGTCACCTGGGAGCAGATTGCCGGCGCCGGGTGTCTGGCGGGTATCGGCTTTTCCATGTCGCTCTTTGTCACTGGTCTTGCCTTCGACGACGAGGCGCTGATGGCAACCGCAAAGGTGGGAATCCTCGCGGCGTCACTCTCATCCGGCGTGATCGGCTACCTGTGGCTGTCGAAATCCTTGCCCAGGGCGTGACCCACCAAACACAACCGGCGTCCGCTGCGGACCTCAGGGTGCTGCGTCGCGTAGAATGTCCCTGATCACTGGGATGAGGGCCATTACGGGGTACTGTCGGAATCACCGAGAGGGACCAACCATGATGCATCGACGCAATTCTTCGAGTGTTGGCGGATGGCGCCGAGCGGTCATCGTGATGGCGCTGACGGCTGTCGTGTGCCTGGTTGGCGGGTTCGCTACCGCACAGGAAGGGCCCGCCGTCGAGCCGACGCCTGCGGCAACCCCGACTCCGGCTCCGACCCCGATCCCGGTGGCGGAGATATCAGAAAGCGCCGCAGCCACAGCGGCCATGCTCCGTGGGGCAATCCAGGACAGCCAGATCGGTGACCAGGTTGAAGTCATCGAGAGAGAGTTTGAATCCGAGCGGGCACACGTCGACGAGCTTGCAATCGAAACCTCGCAACGGCTCGAAATCGACGGTCCGGCCTCGGTCCTCGAAGAAACCCAGAAGGCATGGAAACGAGTGGAGGCTCGGATTGACAGGTGGCAGGTCACCCTGAAAGAGCGAGCCGGCAAAATCGACGCCGCCCTTGGAGCGATCACCGCTCGGAAAGACATCTGGCAGCTGACGCTGTCGGCGGCGGATGAGGTGGAGCTGCCGCCAGAGGTTCGGCAGCAGGTTGTCGCGATCCTGCAGGCCATCGGGGACGCCGATCGGTCGGTGCGCGCGAACCGTGACGCGGTGCTGACGCTGCAGTCCCGCCTTTCCAGACTGAAGTCGGAGGTGGACGACACCCTTGCCCAGCTCCAAGAGGAGATCACGCGCCGCCGCCGCGGCATTGTGGGGATCGACAGCCCGGAGCTGTGGAACGCCTTTGTCGTTCCCGGTGTCGATGGTAGCCCGTCAGAACAGATCTCGGCGATGTGGGCGAAGAATTCATCCACGATTCGGGAGTACGTCGCCGAACAGACCTGGCACGTCACACGCCACGCCCTGTGCGTCATCGGGTTTACCATCGGGTTGATCTTCTTGCGCCGAAAAGCCGAGTTCTGGGCTCAACAGGACCGTTCGTTGGACACAACGGTTCGGATCCTCGATCGACCGTTTTCAGCGTCGCTGATCATGACCGTTCTGCTCGGCGATCTCCTCCACCCCGGAGCACCGGCGGCATGGCTCGATGTGCTCGGGTTGGCGTTGCTGTTCGCTCTCCTGCGAGTCTTGCCGCTGATGGTGCCAAAAACACTTCTGCCGGTAGCTTATGTACTGGCTCTTCTGTATTTTCTGGAGGAGGCGACCCGCCTCGCTCCCGACGGCAACCTGATCGATCGACTGCTGCTGCTGGCGCTGTCGGTAATTGCGACCACAGCATGCTGGTGGGTCGATCGCAAGCTGACAGACCACCGGATGATCGAATCGGACAGTTGGCGCGCCGCGGTCAAGATCGGGATCCGGTTCGCCCTCGCCGCTTTTGCCGTCGCATCGGTGGCCAACATCATCGGCGCCGTCGGCTTTGCCACCCTCGTCATCGAGGGAACACTGACCAGCGTCTTCATGGCGGTGCTGACGTGGGTGGCGGCCGTGTTGCTGCGTGCGGTGGTGCGGGTGGTCCTGCTCACCCGGTTTGCAAAAAGGTTTGGTCTCGTCCGCCTTCATTCCGATGCGGTCCTCACCACCGTTTTCAAGCTCATCACCTGGGTGGCGGTGCTGACATGGGTGATATGGACGCTTGAAGAGTCCGATGCCTTTGCCCCGGTGCAAAACTGGCTGAAGAACGCGCTCAACACTGCGATCTCGTTTGGTGAGTTCTCAATGGTACCCGGGACGGTCCTGCTCTTCTGTTTCTTGATCTGGCTGACCTATACGCTGTCACGGCTGATCCAGTTCGGGCTCGAAACCGATGTCCTGCCGCGGATGGACCTGCCTCGCGGAGTGCCCGGCGCTATCACGAGACTGACCCACTACGTCGTCATGGTGGTCGGCGTCATGGTCGCCGTCACCGCTGCGGGGCTCGATTTCAGCCGCATGAGCTTCATCATCGGCGCCCTTGGCGTCGGCATCGGTTTTGGTCTGCAGAACGTCGTCAACAACTTCGTGTCGGGTCTGATCCTGCTTTTCGAGCGACCGGTCCGGATCGGCGACCGCGTCCAACTCACAACCCTCTCGGGGATCGTCACCAGCATCGGTATGCGAGCCAGCATCATCCGCACCTGGCAGGGTGCCGAGGTGATTGTGCCCAACGCCAACCTGATCTCGTCTGAAGTCATCAACTGGACGCTCTCCGATGAGAGCCACCGGATGGAAATCTCGGTCGGCGTCGCCTACGGGACAGATCCGCAGACGGTCATCGATCTCCTGGTTTCTGTGGCGGAGGGGCATCCGGATGTCTTTCGCGATCCCGAACCCGTGGCGCTCTTCCTCGGATTTGGCGAGAGCTCGCTCGACTTCGAGCTTCGTGCCTGGAGCGGCGGCGAATTCGTGAGAGTGGCGAGCGATCTGCGGGTAGCGGTCTACACGGCGCTGGTCAATGCCGGGATCGAAATACCGTTCCCGCAGCGTGACGTGCACCTGCGTTCGGCGGATCAGGGTTTATTCGGCGTCGGTGTCCACGCACCACGAGGCGTCGAAGCCAATGATGCCGGGATCGAACCGGAAGGTCTCGACTCATCGCGGGAAAAGGACGGACCGGGAGGTTGAACGCTGGAAATCCGCCGTGATTGTGCGATAATGTCTCGACTTTTGAACGCTCGGCGCGGCTCACCCGCGGCTCGAGGACTCGGGGAGAACGACATGGAAATAATCAAACGAACGGTGGGCGACGTGACCATTCTCGACCTCAACGGCAAGCTCACCATCGGCAAGGGTGACGTCGTGCTGCGAGATGCGCTGGTCGAGGAACTCAACAAGGGCGGCAAGAGCGTCCTCATCAATCTCGATGCCGTGACGACCATCGACTCGTCAGGGCTCGGGGAGCTCATTCGCTGCAAGGTGACGGCGACCTCGAGCCAGGCCGCGGTCAAGCTGCTGCACGTCAACATCAAGGCGCGCAAGCTTCTTACCATGGCGCAACTCGTGGGCGTCTTCGAGATGTTTGACGACGAGGCGCTCGCGGTTCAGTCGTTCAGCTCCTGAGCCTCGACAACTAGAGGCTCGCGCCTGTCGGTTCGCGGCACCCGATGCGAAGTGCGGGGGCAATCTCCGCCGCTTTCCTGATCGTGCCCGTCGGGCGCTCCAGGATCAGCGGGCGAGCGGTACGTCCTTGGTGACCTCCGCCATCATCATGACCTCGAGCCTGTTCTCAGTCTGGTAGAGGCGGACCACCTGCGCAGGCGTCAGCACCTTGTCAAACCGGGGCGCGTACTCGCGCTTCACTTTGAGGGTCTTTTCGTCGATCTGGAACGTGGCGTCGAGCAGCCCGCGAGCGAACGTGGCGTCCATCGTGTCGTAGCCCGAGAGGAACATCTTGATGACGTCGATTCGCTCCTGCATGAGTGCGCCTCGGGCGGCCCGGTATTCCTCGTAGAGGGGCCAGAACGCCACGGCCTGCTCCTCGCTGAGGTCGAGTACGCCGCCGATGAGCTTGTTCCACTCCTGGCTCAGAACCTCATACGTGAGCATGGTCTGGTCGCTGACCTGTTGCGCGGAGCCGACACCCACGGCGAGCAGCAGCGTGCAGATGGAAAGGAACACGACGGTTTTGGTTTTCATGAAAATCTCCTTGTGGTCTTCGCGATCAGGTCATTTTAACCCGCTTTTCTCACGGGATTCTCGACCCCGGGCAAAAACCGTACGCCGGGCCGGGCAATCGTCAAAAAACGCCCCTCCCGGTCCGGGAGAGGCGTCGGTGTCAGTCGAGGCTTCGCTTCAGCGGAGATCGAGCTCGGTGGGTTCGCCCTCGCGAACTCTGACCTGCCCCTGACGCTGCCCGGCATCGGTGGCGATTGAAATGATGTAGGTGTCGGCCTGCAGGGGGCCGATACGGACACCGCCGCCGATCGGCCGCGGCTGGCTGGACATGAACAACAAACTCGAGATATCGACGCCGTCGGCGGTCATCACCCGTACCGCCGGCCCGCGTTTGCTGGCACTGCCCGTCGCTCCGGTTGTGGCGCCGGCTGAAGAGTCGACCCAGATATCCACGTACCCCCCTCGACCGAGGTCGAGTTGGGCCTGCAGACGGTCGCCGTCGTCAACAAACAGATTCTCACCGCACCCGGTCGCTCCGCCGTAGGCGAAACCGCAGGGACGATAGGATCCGGCAGAGATACCGGAAAAGGTGGCGAGACCGCCGCCATCGGTGATTCCGGTGGTGGTTTCGGGACCCACCAGATAGACCGGTGCGCCACCCGCGGACCCGGCAGCCGCGTGCACCGCCAGCATGATGTTGGCGCCGTCCGGCGGCCGCAGTTCGAGTACCAGCGGACCTTCCGAGAAGCCGTCCCGCAGATTCAGCTCGGACGGTTCTGAGGGTGAATACTCGGTATGGTCGGCAGTCAGGACGAGCCGTCCGGGCTCGAGGCCGCGAACCAGGAAGCGGCCGTCGCCGTCGGTGAACGCCGACAGCTCCTGGGCACCGTTACCGGCGATCGCGACGACCGAGGCCCCGGCCACCGGCTGGCCGCCGGTGTCGACGACCACGCCCTCGACCGACGCGTCGGAGTACTGGATGGCGCACTGGAAGGACTCCACCCTCGGGATATCGAGAACCCTGGTCACCGGCGCTGCACCCGAGTTGGGCGGCGTGTAGGCGGCGTAGTAACGGCCTGCATCCAGACCGTTGCCGGTAAACCGGCCGTCGGCGCTGACGGCAAACTGGACCGGCTCGCGGTCGACACCGAAGATCTGGCGGTCGGCGGTGAGCCGCTGCATCATGACCACCACGCCGGCGGCTTGCGATCCGTCGGTCGTGAGGACCAGAGTGCCGCCCTCGGCCCGGTTGTTGCCGAGCCAGATCTCACCGTCGATCTGAATTCCGCCGAGCATGAGGTCGGCCTGCACCGTGTCATGGGCATCGCCTTCCACGGTTTCGCGCGCCTTCTGTTCTCCATAGCGGGCGGTCACGTTCCACCGCCCGACCGGCAGGCGTTCGGCGCGGAAGTAGCCGTCGTGGTCGGTGCGCACCGTGGTCTGGGCGAAATACGCATAGGTTGCGGCCTCGGTGATCTCCACCACCGCCCCGGTGATCGGGCGATCGGCGCGGTCGTAGACCTGGCCGACGATCGTCATCCCGGCGTCCATTTCGACGTCGCCGATGTCGAATCCGACGTCGTCGGGCTCGACGCCGTCGAGACGCCAGGTGGCGAAGCCTGCGGCGCGAACGAGGGCGCGGCAGGGCCCGGCGTCGAGACCCTCGAGCAGGAACATCCCCTCAGTGTCGGTCAGTACGGATGGCACATCCAGAACCGTGTCGGGTGCGCGGAACACCGAGGGCGATCCGGGTTCGCAGCTCACCTCCGCGCCGGTGATCGGCTGCAACGTCTCTCCGTCGAGGATCCGGCCGGCAACGGCGAGACCGCGCTCCGGCACAGCCGCGGGCAGGACGACCTGCTCGGTCACGGCAACCACGACCCGCTCGCTGACGATGGTCGCTGAACCGGGGAGGCGGACCGACAGGGAGTAGGTGCCTGCTTCGAGACCGGTGACGCGGGCGATGCCGAGCTCCGGGTCCCACTCACCCTCGCCCGCCTTCGTTTCGCGGCCCTGAGCGTCGTATGCCTGCCACCGCACCGTGACCTCATCCGCGTCGAATCGGCGGGCCGACAGGACCTGTTGCTCGATCACGGCGCCGCCGGGGACGATGATCACGACCTGGGCGCTGTCGGCAGTAAAGCTGCCTTCCCACATCCCGAACCCGTCACCGAAGATCTTGACTGGAATCGTCGCGCCGGGGGCGATGCCCTTGACCGCCAATTGGCCGCGGTGGTCGGCCTTGTGGAGCCGATCGTTGAAGTACAACATGGCATCGGCGGCGGGCGTGTTGACCTCGTTTTTCACCACCAGGACGATGTCCCGGCCCGGCGCCAGTTCGAGGCTGATATCTCCGGCTTCCTTGTCGGCGGCGATCTCGACCCTCGCCTCCGCACAGGCCCGTCCCGGTGCGCACGCGCGAACCTTGATGGTGCCCGGCAGCAGCCCACCGACTTTGAAATTCCCCTCGGCATCGGCGGTGGCGAACTGACGGTAGCGGAAGCTGTCGAGCTCGGAAATCTCACCCACTGCCTCGATGTTGGCGCCGGGGAGGGGTTTGCCCTCGGTGTCGCGGATCGCGCCCGCAACTCCCAGGCCGTCTTCAAGCGGCAATGTTTCGTTCAGGGGCAGGCCCTGGAAAGCACTGACGAACGGCGCTTTGCCCTGGGCGACGATCAGACCCACGTATCCCGCCTCGCGATCGAGGTCGTGGACCTCGAAGACGCCGGGGGCGCCGATCTCGAACTTCGCGGCGACGTTGGTAAAGAGACTGGTGACGGTGATTTCGTCCTGACGGGCCAGCCAGAGGCGAGCCTCGGTCGCCGGCTGCAGCTCGATTCTGAGATCGCCCTGGGGCGTCAGGAGCACCGGGTGCCGCCGTCCGTCGATTTGCGTGACGACCGTTGCCGAGGCATACCCCGGCGCGGAAATGACCAGGCGGTCCGCTCCCCGGCTGGCGAGATCGAGAGAACCTGTGGGCGACGCCCATGACGCTTCGGTCAACTCCCGAGGCGCATCCGGGACCTCCCAGCGCAGGGATCCTGCGATGATTGGCTGGTTCGTCGCGGCATCGAGCACCACGTGCTGCGCGGTCGAAAGAGCCGGCAGCTGCAGGTTGCCGGCCCCGTCCGGGGTCAGCAACAGCGGTACACCGAGGCCCGGTCGGACCCACGCACCGGCGTTCGTCGGCACGGTGAGGACGTCCTCGACCGGGGCGCCGCCCTGGTCGATCACGGTCTGACCGTTGGCGGCCGCGGCGGCAACCATCGCCAACCCTGCGATGATGACGAGCGTCGACTGTTTCATGATGTACTCCAGAACTCTCGTTACCGCGGAACCTCCGCGTTCGACAGGTCGACCTGCCACACGATGGTCTTGGACGAAGGTTCCCATGTCTCTTGACCGACCAAAACGAGTCGGTTGTTGTCAGCATCAGCCGCTATGAGGCGACCGGCCAGGACGTCGGGCAAGGAAATCCCGATCGCCACCGGTTCGCCGCTCAACCGGTACAGGTCGAGTTCGTGACGTTGCCGGAGCGGCCCATCGGGCAGTCCGACGACAAAGGCCACAAGATCGTCTCCGAGGATGACCGGCCGTTTGACCAGTGCCTGCGCGAGCTCCCACCGCGAGTAGTCCTGCAGACCAGAGGGGTCATGGACCGGCGTGTAGGCGTCCCAGTTCGGCGGGCGGAACCTCGGGTTCGTGCCGCGCCAGACTTTTTTCAGGCGGTCGTGTTCGTCAAAGACGAACACCGAGTAGCTGCGGGGGTCGACGAACACCCACCCGCCATCGGGCGTCGCAGCCAATCCGCCGCTCGTGATGCCCTGAAAATGGATGCGTTTGATCGTGTCCGGCATCGGCATGGACGCCGGATACTCCTGCAGCGGCACGATTTCTCCGTCATCGTACTGGATGAAGAGGTAGGGCGTGCCGCCCATCGACGCATCGGGTCGGGCGATTCCGTAAATGACTGCCCGATCGGCGAACACCAGCGGCTGTCCGCTGGGCGAACTCCGCATCCCCGGATACTCGAGCAGAAAACGCCAACTCGTGTCGTAATAGACCCAGAAATACCGGTCGCCGAAAACCATGCAGCGCTCCGGTCCGCAGCCCAGATGCTGCGGACCGGTGACCTGACCTTTTTCCGTGCCCATCGGGAGGACTGAGCGCAGATCTTTCCCGGTCCGGAGATCGACCTCTCGGAGCCCTTTCGTGTAATCGGGGAGAAAGAGCCGATCTCCGCGGACCACTGCGTCCACGACCATGTAGGCCGGCGTTTCGAGAACCACGGCGCGTGAACTGCACGCGCCGTGGACGGGTTCCGCCGGTGTCGCCAGGACCCATGCGCAGAGCATGGCTCCGCACAGTCCCTGCACAGCCACCCTCAGGGTGCGCCGCATGACTTCAGCCTGACCAAACTGCCTGTGGTGCCGGGTACTCTTCCCTTACGGGGCAGATGGGTACACCCAGATCACATAGCAGTCGTACGGCAGCGGCGCGCAACCATTGGGATGGTTCGGTGTGTAGACCATCCATCCCATCTGATAGACATCCGCTTTCGCCTCAGCCAGGCTGGGTGCCAGTAGCGCCGGCACGATCGCGCCGACAATCAGCAATAGAACAACCGCGAATCCCAGTTTCCTCTTTGCCATGTTCCACCCTCCATCATGAGTTAGGACCAACTTATCGACGAGACTCCCTTGTGTCAAGGGGCATTCTCGATTCCCCGATCGGTGTCGGTTGGTAGAAAAGAGGCTGGCCGCCCGCTCCTCGATGCCCCAGAAGTCCTTTTGAAGCCGCCGTTTTCCGCGAAATGAGGTTCGAATCCCTTCTGGAAACGGGGTGGAACCTCTGGTTCGCGGGGGGGTTCCGTCGTGTGACCTGGCTCACAAAATGGCAGGATCGGCGGCTGCCGGGATCGCGATTCGTCCTCAGGAGTGAGTTTTCTCACACTTTCAGATCATGCTAGCTTGAATCATCGTGACCCGGGAGGTCCCATGCTCAAACGGATGAATGTGATCATCTGCCTCGTAGTCCTGGCCGGAGGAGCCCCTGCCGCGGCAGCTTACGATCTCAACCTCGCGGTCGGCGCCGACTTCAGCGGCGACTTCGATGCCGGCAACATCAGTGTCAGCGCAGAAACCGGCTACACGTTGGGTCTCGAGCTCGCGTTCAAGATCCCCCTGATCGAGGCGGGTATCGGTCTCGAGTACGGGTTCTCGCGGGGCGCCCAGGGCTTCGACATCGATGCGTCCTATTACCAGCTCTACGGCATCGGTCGGTTTTTTATCGGACCGGCGTACATCGCCGCAAGGTACGGCTATGCGGACGTGTCCTTTTCCCAAGCCGTGGACGGCAGCTCCGACGGCGGCTCGTGGGGATTCGGTGGCGGCGTGGAGCTTTTTGACAAGCTCAAGGTGGAGTTGCTTTTCAACAGCCTCGGCGGCGACTTTTCGTACGAGAGCTGGACGGTACGGCTGCTCTACACGTTCTAAAAAGGCATGGGGCTTGAGGCTTGGGGCTTGACCGGCCCAGTATCGGAGTTCCGTCTCCACAGGCCTCAAGCCTCAAGCCTCAAGCCTCAAGCCCCTAAAACGGAAAGCCGAAGTTCAGCCGCCAGCCGCTCACATTCGGCCCCCAGCGATAGGCGATGCCGATCCGCGGCAGGGTGATGAACCCCACCTTGATTCTCGGGCGCGTGCCGAAGGCGAGACCGACCTCGTTGTCGTATTGGATCTGGATGGGCTCGCTTTCGGGCCTCGCGATCAGGGCGTCGATGTACTGGCGACGGATGACATAGGGGCTCAACAACGCGGTGTTGCCGGCGATCTCGAAGCCGAGAGGAAAACCGACGTCGAGCCCAAGGAGAAGTTCGAAGAAGTCGTCCGAAAGCTCGAGATCCGATTTGAAAGTGGACAGATACTGCACCATGGTCCCGAGACGAAACTGGATCTCTCGTTCCTGCCATTCGGTCAGAGTGCGCATGCCGATTGACCAGACACCAAAGGCGACATCCTGGTCGAAGTTCCACGCATAGCCGATTTCGGTAAAAGGTTTGAGAGTCCACCCCTTTCCGACCGGGACCAGAAACTCGACTCCAGGGGTGGCAGCCAGCGATTGGAAGCGGACGTCGAGGTCGACCGCGTCCGCGAAGTTCAGGTCGTAGATTCCGGCGTAGACGATGAGCCGCAGGCGCAGCCCCCACGGTCTCCCTTCGGGGGAGATGAGGGTGTAGCCGAACGGCATACGGACGTCGTTGACGGAGCCGTCCGATACGGTCGGTTCGCCCATTCCGAGAGCGAAGAGGAGAGGAGCGGCCGGCGACGGCGAATCGCCGCCCTGTTGGGCGCTCGCGTGACCTGCGAGGCCGAGAAGAAGCGCCGCCGCCACGGCCCCGACGGCTGCGGATATCGGCGACAGAGGTGATCTCCTCATCGTAGCCACCTCGGCAGTATACGAATAAAAAAACGACCCGGCGCGGGCCGGGTCGTAGCATGTGGATGGAAAAACGCAATCAGCGTTCGGTCGGTGCGAAGTCCACGCGACGGTTCTTGGCGCGGCCCTCCTCCGTGTTGTTGGGCGCGATCGGTTCGTTCGGTCCGAAGCCCTTGGTCGTCAACCTGTCGGCGGCGACACCGTTGCTGACCAGGAAGTCCCTGACCGAATCGGCGCGCATCTTCGAAAGCTCCATGTTCCACGCCATGGGCCCGGTGCTGTCGGTGTTGCCCTGGACCTCGACCACGAACTGTTGGTTCTTGTTGAGGAACGTGGCGACCTTGATCAGCAGCTCCTGGGCCTCGGGATTGAGGACCGCCTTGTTGACGGCGAACAGGATCTTGCCGCGCACGAACCACTCGTTGCCGGCGATCTCGATGCCGGCCAACGGGCAGCCGGTGTCATCGACCGGGACGCCCCTGGGAGTGCCGGGACACTTGTCGAGGTTGTCGGGCACGCCGTCGCCGTCGGTGTCGGGGCAACCCTGGGCGTCCACCGCCATGCCCTTGGGGGTACCAGGGCATTTGTCCGCGGTGTCAGGCACACCATCGCCGTCCGAGTCGAGGGGACAGCCATTGGCATCAACCTTGGTGCCCTTGGGAGTGCCGGGGCACTTGTCGAGGTAATCCGGCACGCCGTCGCCGTCGCTGTCAATCGGACACCCGTTGCTGTCAACCTTGACACCCTTGGGGGTGTCGGGGCACTTGTCGAGGTGGTTCGCCACGCCGTCGCCGTCGTCATCGGGGTAGAGGAAGACATCGACCACGAATGCTGCCATGGCCGCTGACGACACCAGGTCGAAGTCGGACTTGACATTACCTTTTCCGCCGGCGGCCACGACCTGCTCGAGGAGGTGGCGGCCCTTGGCGGAATCGCCGATCTGAATGGCATAGATGGTGATGGCGTCACCGAATGCCGCCTTGAGCGACTCTGCGGCAGCAATCTCTTTCTTGCCCATGTGCAGGCCGTCGCTGACGATCACGATCGCGGTCGGCAGGTTTTTGTTGCTGAGGTCGGCGCCGGCGGCGTCCAAAGCGAGGTGGAGGGGGCTGTTGCCGTTGGCGCACTGGACGCGAGCCACGCCGTCGCCGAAGGCACTTGAAAGATAGGCGGCCACTTCGACGATGGAGACGGTCTTGCCCTGCGATTTGCACAGACCGCGGCCGAAGGACCTCAGGCCACCTTTGTAGCTGAGGCTCGGAATCGTCTGGTTGAGGCTCGACAGCAGGTCCCCTGCGATCGTCAATTTGCGTTCACCGTCGCTGCGATCGGCCATCGACAGCGAACCGTCGGTGATGACCACAAACTGGTCCACCTTGCGCACGAACTTTCCGGAGTCCAGAGCGCCGGGTTCAAAGGTCATGTTCTTTTCTGTTGATGCGCAGCCCTGCATCAGTGCGATGGCTGCGACAATCATCACCGCGGACATCATCGTCTTCTTCATCATTCCTCCTCGTGGTCGTGTGTGGAGGGGCCGAATCTTTTCCCATTACGAAACGACCCGACCCGTTACCTGGGATCCGTTGTTCTCGATATTCCGCTCGTGGGAAATACGCCGAGGCAGTTTCCCACAGCTGATGGGGTTCCGCAACCATTCTCATCTTGGCTGAAAAAATTGCCCGTTCGGCCCCCGTTGGATAGGCTGGACCCGAAACCCCGCCAGGCGGTGATTGTGGTTGCATGGCCCGGGCCCTTGCGCGGTTTCGAGCTTCCGGAGATGGATCATGATGAGGTCGAGAATCATCGGAGCGCTGACGGGTTGCCTGATCGCGAGCAGCTCGGTGGTCGGTGGGGCGGCCGAAGGGCTCCGCCACCCTGGCAGTGGTGGTCGAAGACCTCGGCTCAGGCGCCTGGGGTGGAACAGTCACCCGGCTGCATTAGCCGAAAACAAACAGGCGCCCCATACCGGGGCGCCCGTGGTTGTGTTGGCTTACAGAGTGTGGCGGTCACTTGGTGGGTGGCCTCGGTATCTCCATGACCTGGTCGAGGCTGAAACTGGCTGGCCTCTGTCGCGGCGGGAACTCCTGGAAGGTCATCAGGAAGTTCCCGACGTACGGCTGAGCCCCATACAACAGATACACGTGATCGAGGAGCCAGTCGTAGTAGGTGTTGGAGGTGATCTCCGCCCGTTCGTAAGGGTCGCGACGCAGGTTGAAGATGAGCGGCACCCGCAGCGGGGTGAAGGGCTCCATCCACACCCGGAAGGTGCCCACAGTCTTCTGCTCCATGAAGATCAGCTTCCAGTCGTTGTACCGCAGCGCGGTCAGATCGCCGTCGTCGGAAAAGTAGAAGATCTCGTGCCGCGGGCTCACATCGGTTTCACCGGTCAGCAGGGGCAGAATGTTGTAGCCGTCGAGGTGGACCTTGTAGGTGCGGCCGATGGCCTGCACCCCGCCGGTCTTGAGTTCGGCCCTGATGTTGGGGTCACCCGCCATCGCGAGAAAGGTTGGCAGCCAGTCCATGTGGTGAACGATCTGGTTGCTCACCGAGCCCGGAGCGATGTGACCCGGCCAACGGACCATTGCGGGCACCCGCCAGCCGCCCTCCCAGTTGGTGTTCTTCTCGCCGCGGAATGGAGTCGCCGCCGCATCCGGCCAGGTGTTGTAGTGGGGGCCGTTGTCGGTGGAGTAGAAGACCAGGGTGTTGTCGGCAATCCCGAGCTCGTCGAGCAGCTCGAGGAAGCGGCCGATGTGCATGTCATGCTCGACCATCCCGTCGGAGTACTCGTCCTGGCCGGAGATGCCCCGGAGTTCGGGCTTGACGTGGGTGCGGAAGTGCATCCGGGTGCCGTTCCACCACACGAAGAACGGCGTGCCTGCCGTGACCTGGCGCCTGATGAAGTCGATGGCCGCGTCGGCGGTCTCGTCGTCGATGGTCTCCATCCGCTTCATGGTCAGCGGCCCCGTGTCCTCGATCCGGCCGTCGGCGTAGCTGTGGATGACGCCGCGCGGACCATATGCCTCGAGGAAGGTCGAACCGTCGGCCAGCATCACGTCGGTCGGGTAGTCCTCGTTCTCGGGCTCCTCTTCGGCGTTGAGGTGATAGAGGTTGCCGAGGAACTCGTCGAAACCGTGGTTGGTGGGCAGAAACTCGTCCTTGTCGCCGAGGTGGTTCTTGCCGAACTGACCGGTGGCGTAACCGCGCGCCTTGAGCAGGCCGGCGATGGTCGGGTCCTCGATCTGCAGGCCGAGTCGGCGCCCGGGGACGCCGACCTTGGACAGACCGGTGCGGAAGACGCTCTGCCCGGTGATGAAGGACGAGCGGCCGGCGGTGCAGCTCTGTTCGCCGTAGTAGTCGGTGAAGATCATGCCCTCGGCGGCGATGCGGTCGATGTTGGGGGTGCGGTAACCCATCATCCCCCTGGTGTAGGCGGAGATGTTGGACTGACCGATATCGTCGCCCCAGACAACCAGGATATTGGGTTTGTCCTGGGCGGTTGCCGGGATGGCGGCCGCGACCAGGGCAACCGCCAGACAGGCGGTGACCAATGTGACTCTCTTCTGTCTCTTCATCACAGTTTTCTCCTTGTTTGTTTTGAATGGTGATTGAGAGCGGGGGGTTGACCCTACTTCATCTTTTCGAAGGCACCGATGAACCACGAGATGATGCCGACGACGAGGGCTCCCAGGACCGCCCACCAGAAACCGGCCACCTCGAAACCCGGGACGATCTTCGACGCCAGGAAGAAGACGAAGCCGTTCACCAGCAGATAGAAGAGTCCGAGGGTGAGGATGGTGATGGGGAGGGTGAGGATGGTGAGCACCGGCCGCACCAGCGCATTCACCAGACCCAAGACGATGGCGGCGATCACGAGGGCCTTCGTGGAAGCGAAGCCGACGCCGGGTAGGATCGCGGCGGTCACCCACAACGCGATGGCGATAACGAGCCAGTGGACGAGAAATTTCATCAAAGATCCCTTTCGTTGGATGCTCACTGGGTAGTGAAATTCGGTTTCGGGCGCCGAAATTCCGGTTGATGACAGACGCGATGGCCGGAATCCTATCACCGGCCACTTCGATAGGGGGGTATGCTTGCGCTGTGAGCGACCAACGATACCAACCTGTCCCTCTTGAATTCGATCGCCTCCCCGAGGAGGAGATGGCAGCCCGCGGCCGCGCCCTGCTCGAGCGGCTCGCGCGGCGCCGGTCGGTGCGCGAGTTCTCGCCCGACCCGGTGCCGAGAGCGCTGATCGAAACCGCGATCGCCGCGGCCAACACGGCGCCATCCGGCGCCAACCGCCAACCGTGGCACTTCGTGGCCGTGTCGGACGCCGCGGTCAAGGCCGAAATCCGGGTGGCGGCCGAGGCCGAGGAGCGGGAGTTCTACGACGGGGGCCGGGCGGCCGAGGCCTGGCTCGAAGCGCTGGCGCCGCTCGGCACGGGGTGGCGGAAACCGTTTCTGGAGACCGCCCCCTGGTTGGTCGCGGTCTTCAAACAGATTTTCGCGCGCGCCGAGGACGGGGCCAAGGGAACGAACTACTACGTCAACGAGAGCGTCGGCATCGCCTGCGGTCTGTTTATCGCGGCGGTCAACGAGATGGGTCTGGCCACCCTGACCCACACCCCGCAACCCATGCGCTTCCTCTCGCGCATCCTCGGACGGCCCGACAACGAGCGCCCTTTCATCCTGTTTCCGGTCGGCTACCCGCACCCCGAATGCCAGGTCCCGTCGATCACCAAGAAGGACCTGTCCGCAGTCAGTTCGTGGTTCGACGCAGGGTAGTCGGTCAGGGGCTGTCTTCGCTCGACGACTCCTCACTTTTAATTCGATTGAAGATCAGTGCCACCCGGCCGTCGTCGGTCTCGCAGCCGATCACCAACCGGCCTCCGACAAAGCTGTAGCTCGATCCCTCGGCGAGAGTGTGCAGGTAGCGCCGTTCGAGATCCATGATCGGGTCGGGGCAGGCCATCATGGTGGTCCCCATGGCGCTGAACCGGAGCTGACCCGGGGCGTCGCCGGTGACCGTCCCGAAGTAGCCGTTGCAGCCCCCGTTGCCCGTCACCTTGTCGCCGTCGAAGCGAACGCTCACGGAGGGTTCCCCGGGAACGGGGTTGTCCCAGCCGATAGCTGCCAGCACCCAGTCTGTCCCCTCGAGATCCGCGAGCGACAGCGTCCCCGTGATCTCGGAATCGGTGCGGGTGAGGACGCCGTCGACCAGCCGCCAACCGACCAGCGCCTTCTGCGTGGGGCAACAGGCGGCGTCATTGGGCCCCGCCTGGATGAGATCGAGAACGACCCTGCCGTCGGCGATGAACACCGTCTTCACCTGAACGCGGTCTCCGACCAGAGAGGTACCGAGGTTGACGACGCCGTCGTCGTTCCGGCCCATGACGGCGAGATAGGTCCTGGTGCCGGAACCGCCCGAGCTTTCCCACACCAGGATGACGGAGTCCTTCCGGCCGTCGCCGTTGACGTCGCCGGTGAGGAGGAAGTCCTCCACCAGCCCCGCGCTCGGCCGCGACGCGCCGCCCTCGACATAGGGAGCGCCTTCCCAGCGTCCGCCGGTCAAGGTCACGGGTGCGTCAAATATGCCGGCGTAGGTCGCGTCGGCCAGCTCCTCCAAGGTCGGGGCGGTGGACGCCAGGTCGTTCCCGGTGGCGCCGCCGGCCGCAGATCCCGATCCGCAGGCCGGGGTCGAGGCCGCAACCAGCAGCAGCGCGGCCGCGACGGTTGTCGTCAGCTGCGCTCGTCCTCCGGCCGCGGGCGTCGTGCGCTTCGCTCGGGGTTGCCGTAGTGCCGTGTTCACTGCGATGGTTTCTCCTCGGCCGGTCCCGGATCGGGTCCGGCAGGCGCGTTGTTGATCTTCCATTCGGTCTCTTCCAGGTCCTTCAGGAGCAGCTCGTGCTCGGCCGCGCTGAACTCAACGAGGTTGCCGTCCTCATAATTTCGCAGAGCCCTTCGGATCGTGGCTCGCGCGCGAAAGAGGTCCTCCACCTCGATGAAGGTGCGGATTTCGTCGAGGATCGACTGGCGCAGGATCGTGATGGCTCGATCATCCGGTGAGAGGATGGTGAAGCCGGTGACGGCGAGCGCGTACGATCGGCGCTCGTCCTCGACTACCTCGAGCTGAGCTTCGAGGTCGGCCCGCCGGGCTTCCGCCTCCCTTCTTTCGGGCCCTTCAGGCATCCGCCTCAGGATCTCCTCCTGGGCCTCGAGATCCGTTTGAATCTGCCCTAGGCTCTCCTCGATCGCGTCGATCACATCGTGGGCCCGGGCCACCATCGCGGTTTCCATGCTGGCCTGATAGGTGGTGACCAGCAGGGCGAGCACGAACACCACGCCCAGGGTCGCCGCAGTCGCCGCCATCCGCGGTCGGCGGTGGGACCAGTTCGAGAGTCGCTCGATTCTGGTCGGTTCGATCGCCGTCACGGGAAGGAACTCCCGATAGCGCTGGATGTCCTCGGCCAGCTCGACAGCCGAACGGTAGCGGCTGAAGGGGTCCTTGGCGATGGCCTTCATGGTGATTGCCGAGAGGGTCCGGTTGACGCGTTTGTTGCGCGCCCGCGGCGCCTCGGGGTCGTGGTACATCACGCCCTTCATCGATTCCACCGCTGATTCGCCGCGAAACGGGTTCACCCCGGTGAGGATCTCGTACAGCATCACCCCGAGCGAAAACACATCGGTCTGGCGGTCCGAGGTGTCGGCGTGGCCCGATGCCTGCTCCGGCGACATGTAGGCCGGGGTTCCCATCACCGCACCGGCGCGGGTCCTTCCGGAGTCGGACTGACCGCCGCCGGGTTCTTCGGTGAGCGCCTTTGCGAGCCCCCAGTCCATGACGTAGACGACCCCGAGGTCGTCCACCATGATGTTCTCCGGTTTGAGGTCGCGGTGGATCACCCCCTGATTGTGGGCCGAGGCGACCGTCTGGCAGACCCGGAGAAAGATCTCGAGGAGACGGGCCCGCACCGCCCGGTCGTTCACGCCTTCACTCGTCCGCTCAGCGAGCAACGTGCCCAATGTCCGCCCGCGCACCCGTTTCATGGCGTAGAAACAGTCGCCGTCGGGGAGCCGTCCGGCCTCGAAGACCGCTGTGGTGCCGGGGTGGTCGAGCCCGGCGAGAATCTCGGCCTCGGCGAAGAACCGCTGCCGCGCATCCTCCCTGTGCGAGAGCTCGGAACGCATGCGTTTGATCGCCACGGGGCGGTTCAGCTGGACATCGGTGGCCTCGTTGACGACCGCCATGCCGCCCTCGCCGAGGGTCCCGCCGATGAGAAAACGGCTCCCCGAGGCCGAGCCGGCTGACCTTTCGTGGGGCTCGACGAAACCTGCAGCGCTCCGGCGCGCGCCCGAACCGCCCTCGAGGTGGGCGGTGCGGTCGGTTTCGCCGGGCTTGGGATCCACCGGTTCGGGTTGTTTGTCGTCTCCTGTCATGACTCACTTCCGCGCGAACGCGACCTCGAAGTCCTGCCCGGCTGTCGGTTGGTGGTAGAGGCCGACCAGGGCATCGTACTCGGCGTTGTAGCTCAGCCGGTAGGTGGCGCCGGGATAGCCCACGTCCATGAGCTCGATGACGAGGTCGAGCGATCCGTTGTCGTCGCTGATCCGGGCCTGTGACACGTGGATCGGGTTGGGATTGAGGTAGACGGCCTCCACCGTGCCGTTTCGGTCGACACGGCGGATGTCGATCACGTAGCCGGCATCTGTCCGCTGCCAGCTTCCGATGAGCTTCTGGGCGGACTTTGGGGATTTCAGGGTTGAGACACCGCCGCGGTGATCACTCCGGAACCACCACAGGGCCGCCGCCGCCGCCACCGCGATGACCGCGGCGATCACGATCCACCGGGTGGACCGGGAACTGCGCCGCCGTGAGGCGGTGGGGTGCTTGCGGCGGCTGTTCGCGGGGTTTTTCGACTTCACGGATCACTTCTCTTCGGGGTAGATCGTGCGCCAGTCGGCCTTCATGCTGATGACCAACCAACCCCGTTCAGGCGCCTGGTCGAGGCCCTCGGAGAGGCGGCCGATGTGGCTTTCGCGATCATAGGCCCACTCACGCTCGGCATCGTCGTGGTGGATGAAGACGCCGAGGCTGGGGTCGCGTCCGATGGTGGTGTACTGCAGCATCTGCAGATCGCCGTCGGAGTTGCCGAAGGCGGCGATCGGCCGGCGGCCGATGTGTTGGTTGATGCCGACCGGTTTGCCGGCTTTGTCGTCGATGAAGTTGAGTTCGGGCAATCGCACGAGCACGGGCTCACCCGCCGCCATCTCGAACCGCGTCTTGATGCTCGAGCCTACCACCTGTTCGGGGGGCACGCCGTACACCGCACTGGTCCAGGGGCGCATGAACTCGATCCCGCCGCCCGAGACGATGAAGGTCTTGAATCCGTTGGCTCGGAGATGGGCCAGCACCTCGAGCATCGGCTGGTACACCATGTCCGTGAAAAGGCGGCCGGTAGTGGGATGCCTGGCGGTGGCGATCCAGTCGGTGACGATGGTCTCGAACTCGTCAGTCGTCATCCCGGCGTGGGTCGCCATCACGAGCTCGATCAGGCCGTGCTCACCGGACGCGAGCACACCGTCGACGTCGTTTTCGAGCACCGCCTGGAAGGGCTGGGTGGTGGCCCACGCTGGATGTTCCGGAGCCAACGCCTTGACGCGTTCGATGGCGAAGAGAAATTGGACGTACATGGGCTGTTCGGACCACAAGGTGCCGTCGTTGTCGAAGACGGCGATGCGTTCGGCCTCGGGAACGAAATCGGGGCTCGTGGGATCGGTGACCCGGTTGACGAAATCGATGATGGCCGTCTTGTTTTCT
Organism: Candidatus Sulfomarinibacteraceae bacterium; assembly: GCA_963741385.1. Taxonomy (GTDB): domain Bacteria; phylum Acidobacteriota; class Thermoanaerobaculia; order Thermoanaerobaculales; family Sulfomarinibacteraceae; genus Sulfomarinibacter. The sequence continues at coordinate 689,275 of CAVUHO010000010.1, read as the reverse complement.
GTGTTGTTCCACGACGGCAGCGGGTCGGTGTCCATGACGGTCGGCGGCGCCACGGGTTGGGAACAACCTGCGATGATGAGCACGCTGAAGGCCAGGATCACAGCGGTCGGGACACGGTGCGGCTGGGGTGAACGTTGAACTCTCATGAACTCGACTCCTCTGCAGAGGGGCATTCTACCCGACGCTCCGAGGCCGATTGAATAAGCTTGAATCAGAGACCCTTCCGGGCTAGGGTCAGTGCCGTGGCGGACCAGAAAAAAGACGGCGGTGCAGAATCGCGTGAGGGTGCAGTGCGACGCATCTGGCGTTCGGTCTTTCCGCGGCCCATCGTGCCGCGGACCGAACGCGAGCGCCACAAGACGATTCTCGACTTCTTCGTCCTCCACTTGCGGCCGGTACGGGTCCGGCAGTCGACTCTGCCCTACACCCACACCTTCGGTCTCGGCGGCAGCTCGCTGGTCCTGATCTCGCTGATGGTGGCCACCGGGACGCTGATGATGTTCGCCTACGAGCCGACCCCGGAGCGGGCCTACCGGTCGGTGGCGGTTCTCCAGAACGGGTTCCTCTTCGGTGGGCTGGTGCGCAACATTCACCACTGGAGCGCCAATCTCCTGGTCGCGGTGGCGGTCGCCCACATGCTACGGGTCTTCTTCACCGGCGGCTTCCACGGCAGCCGCCAGTTCAACTGGGTCATCGGGGTGGCGCTTCTGGCTGCCGTCCTCGCCTCCAACTTCACCGGGTATCTGCTGCCGTGGGACCAGCTCTCCTACTGGGCGGTGACGATCTGCACCGGCATGTTCAGCTACGTGCCGTGGATCGGGGGTTGGCTGCAGCAGGCTGCTCGTGGCGGCCCCGAACTCGGTGCCTCGACCCTGATCCTCTACTACACCTTCCACACCACCCTGCTGCCAGTGGCCCTGGTGCTGCTGATGGGTTTTCACTTCTGGCGGGTCCGTAAGGCCGGCGGCGTGGTCGACCCGCGGCCTGCTGGCGAGATCGACGAGGAACAGCCGGAATGGGTGTCGACCCTGCCCGATCTGCTGATGCGGGAGCTCGCGGCGGCCCTCGCCCTGGTGGCGTTCGTCTTCGTTCTGGCGGTGGTGTTCGACGCGCCCCTCGGGGCGCCCGCCAACCCTGGGATGAGCACCAACCCCGCAAAGTCCCCGTGGTACTTCGTGGGTTTTCAGGAGTTGCAGCTCCACTTCCACCCCCTGATTGCCGTGGTGGTGATTCCCACCCTGGCCGCCTTCGCCCTGCTTGCCATCCCCTACCTTCGGTACCCCCAACCGCTGACGGGTCCGTGGTTTCTGTCCGCCACCGGCCGCCGCACCGGCCGTGTGGCGGCCGTCGTTGCCCTGGCAGTCACGCCGCTCCTGATCCTCATCGACGAGTTCCTGCTCCATCCCGGAGCCGGGCTGCCGTCCCTGGTGTGGAGGGGTGCGGTGCCGCTGGTGTTCATGGGCGCCGGTGTGGCTGCTTTCCGCGCCCTGCTGGTGAAGAAATTTGGAGCCTCGAAATCGGAGGTGGTGCAGGCGCTGTTCATCCTGTTCCTTGTCGCGCTGGTCGTTCTCACGATGACCGGGGTGTGGTTTCGGGGACCGGGAATGGCCCTGGCCTGGCCGTGGGGGTGGTGATGAAAGGTGATCCAGTGCCCATGAATGGGGAAAGGGGGAAAGGGAGAAAGGGAGAAGGGGGGCTCGTGCCCTGCATCAAGTACTCCTGCCCGATGCCTCTCTCCCTTTCCCCCTTTCTCCCCTGCTCCCCTGCCCCTCTGCTCCCCTGCACCCTTTCGGCCGCGAGCTGGCTTGGAGGATCACGGTGACCGAACGTCATGAGCAGCCGACGCGGCGGGGGTTTTTGGGGCGGGTGTGGCTGCTGCTCGGTGGGGTGGCACTGCTCGAAGCTGTGTGGGTGGTGGCCGAGTTCCTCAAACCTCGCCGTCGTGGGCCCGTCCCCGAGGACAGCGCTGCGATATTTGTCGCCGGACCGGTCGAGCGATTTCAACCCGGTACCGTGACGGCATTTCCGGCAGGACGGTTCTACCTCGCGCGTCTCGATGACGGCGGTTTTCTCGCCCTCAACCGTGAGTGCACCCACCTCGGCTGCACCGTGCCGTGGGTGGCGGACGAGGGGCGTTTCGTGTGTCCGTGCCACGGCTCGGCGTTCAACATCGCGGGTGACGTGCTGAGCCCGCCGGCGCCGCGGCCACTCGATATCTTTCCGGTGCGGATCGAAAACGACATCGTCAAGGTCGAGCTTGGCGAACCCATCCGCCGCTCGACGGTCTCCGGCGCGCAGGCGACAGGCGCGTGACGGTGGATCCGCTTTCCCGGTGGCGGCTGATCGGGGTCGCTGCGACCGCGGTCATCGTCCTCAGTGTCCCCGCGTGGGTCATCCGCAGAGGGGCGGAGGGCGCCGGCGGGGCCGAGGTCGTCGGGGCCGCGACCTTTGTCGGCCGCGAAACGTGCCGTCCGTGCCACCAACAGGCTTTCGAGAAGTGGCAGGGATCGGACCACGATCTCGCCATGGATATCGCCACCGACGAGACCGTGCTCGGTGATTTCGACGACGCGGTGTTCACCTCCAAGGGAATCGCCACGCGGTTTTTCCGCCGCGGCGAGAAGTTCTTCGTCAACACCCAGGGCCCGGACGGTGAGATGGCGGACTTCGAGATCACCCATGTCTTCGGGCACGACCCCCTCCAGCAGTACCTCGTGCCGTTTTCCGGCGGCCGGCTGCAGTGTCTGACAATCGCCTGGGACGCCGACCTCGGCCAATGGTTCGATCTCTACCCCGATCTGGAGATCCCGCCCACCGACTGGCTCCACTGGACGCGGGCCGCCCAGAACTGGAACGGCATGTGCGCGGAGTGCCACTCGACCAATTTACAGAAGAACTACGACCCCGAGACGAGGACCTATGCAACCATCTGGTCGGAGATCGACGTCAGCTGCGAGGCCTGCCACGGACCGGGCTCGAAGCACGTCGCCTGGGCGGATATTCAACCGATGGCGAGACCGACGATCGACGATTTCGGGCTGGTCGTAACAACCGGCGGTATCTCATCGGCACGGCAGGTGGAGCTGTGCGCCCCCTGCCACTCGCGGCGCTCGGAGCTTGGCGATTACGATCACACCGGCGCCGCGCTTCTCGACACCTTCAGACCGTCCATCCTCGAGGAGGGCCTCTACCACGCCGACGGGCAGATCCTCGACGAGGTCTACGTCTGGGGGTCCTTCACCCAGTCCAAGATGTACGCCAATAACGTCAGGTGTTCGGACTGCCACGACGTCCACAGCCTCCAACTCAAGTTCGAGGGCAACGCGCTCTGCCTCCAGTGCCACCGCGCCGATGCCTACGACACAACGGAACATCATTTCCACAAAAAGGTCGTCGACGGCAAGGCGTCGGACGGCGCGCTGTGCGTCAAATGCCACATGCCCGAGCGGACCTACATGGGAATCGACGAGCGCGCCGACCATTCGCTGCGGATTCCCCGCCCGGATCTCAGCCGGGCCATCGGCACCCCCAACGCCTGTTCACAGGCCGGCTGCCACGCCGACAAGTCGCTCCTGTGGTCGGTGGATGCTTATACGAAGTGGTACGGCCAGGCCAAGAAGCCGCATTACGGAACCACCCTGGCAGCCGGGCGTGAGGGCCGGCCGGAGGCGCAGGACGAGGTGATCAGGCTGGCCGGCGACCAGCTCTACCCCGCCATCGTTCGCGCCACCGCCCTGTCTCTGCTCCCCAACTATCCCGGTGAGGAGAGCACCCGCGCCATAGCCGTCGCTCTTGCCGACCCCGAGGGCCTGGTGCGCTTCACCGCCCTATCCAACCTGGTGGCGCGGGACCAGGCTGAACTGGTTCGGCTGGTGGCGCCGCTCTTGCTCGACCCGCTGCGCGCGGTACGGATGGAGGCGGCGGTGCAACTCGCAGACATGCCAGACGCCCAACTCGAGCCCTACCAGCGTGAGGCGCGCGCAAAGGCGCTGGCGGAATACCGCCAGGCCATGGCGCACACGCTCGACTTCGCGTTTGCCGGCCACAACCTGGGCAATCTGGCCGCGCGTCTGGGCGATGCGGTAACCGCCGAGAAGTACTACCGGACCGCGATCGCGATCGACGACCTCTTTTTCCCCGCCAAGGCGAATCTGGCGGTCATCCTCAACTCGCAGGGCCGCAACGACGAGGCCGAAGAGTTGTTGCGGTCGATCCTCGCCAGCGACCCGGGACAGTACGAAACGGCATACTCGTTGGGTCTCCTGCTCGCCGAAATGGGTCGCTACGCCGAAGCGGAAGCGCTGCTCGCCCGGGCTGCAGCCGGTATGCCCGATCACGAAGGCGCCAGACGCAACCTGGAAGCCATCAGCGCGTATCTCGCCCAGGTCGCCCCGGTCCCACCGGTCCGCTGAGTCATCCGGAATATTTGAGCCGGTTCGGGGTTTCACCGAGTGATGCTCAGATGAAGCTCTGGGCGCGAGAACGTCGTATACTCCGTCCCAAACAACGGTGAATCTCAATCTTGAAGGACGCACCGCAACGTACCGATTAAAGGAGAAGCATCATGAGGAAAGCGCTCGGACTGATCTTTGTAATGGCACTGATGGCAACCCCCGCGATGTCGCAGACGGTAACCATCGACTACGCCCACGATTTCGACTTTGCCAAAGTCAAGACCTTTCAATACGTCGACACCAAGGAAAGCAACGCCAAGAACCAGATCATGGCGGACCGTGTCACTTCGATGCTCAAGCAGAAACTCGTCGACGGCGGGCTCAAAGAGGTGACGGCGGACCCGGACATCTACGTGACCTATCACTACACCTCGCAGGAGAACACGACCTACAACACCATGTCCACAGGATTCGGCGGCTACGGCGGCTTCTACGGCGGTTGGGGCGGCTGGGGCATGGGCGGAATGGGCACCTCCACCACCTACGCGACGAACTACACCGAAGGGACCCTGATCTTCGACGCCTACGAGCCCACTGATAAGAAACTGGTGTGGCGCGGCACCGGGACGGTGACGGTCAAGGACAAGCCCGAGAAGCAGGTCCAGCAGGTCGAAAACATCCTCACCAAGCTCGGCAAGAAGTGGAAGAAGATCCTCGCCGGCAACGGCAAGTAACGCGCTCGCATCCGACGACAAGAAAAACCCGACGCCCGGTCGCCCCTCGGCGGCCGGGCGTTTTTTGTGGGTTTCGCCGTCCTCGAAAACGAGGAGCCGTCAGTAGACCGGGTGATCGTCGACGACGAACTCGTCGATGATGCCGACGATCACCGCCCGAATGGGCGCCTGCGGCGCCTTCAGGACCTGACGCGCACCGTTGCCCTCGTCGAGCACCAGCACCGTCTCGCCGGAACCGGCGCCGACCGAGTCCACCGCGATCAGGTCCCTTCCGGTGGGCTTGCCCCTGAGGTCCAGGAGATCCACCACCAGCAACCGCCGGCCGTCGAGGGCCGGGTGTTTGATGGTGGAGACCACCGTCGCCGCGACCCGACCGATCTTCATGGCGCGCCGCCGGAAACCGCCTCGACGGCATCGACGATGGCGACGATGGCGTGGTCCACCGGACCCGGCACCACCGGGAGTGCGAGCGAGGCCTCGCGGCTGGCCACCACCGACACCAGATCGCCGTGCGCCGCCATGGCCACGCCGTCGGCCGCCACCACCGGACGGCCGCGTGGTTCGAGACGGCGATTCAAGGGCTGCACGATCAGCAGACGGATGCCCTCCAACCCGGGGTAGATCGTGGTCGCCACCACGGTGCCGGTGACCCTGCCCAATTCCATCTACGAAATCCCTCCTGCCACGCAGCCACGCGGCACGCGAGACGCGTGCCCCACAATAGGGCTGATGACTCGAGGACGGCTTGTGGGGCAGCCGTCCCGGCTGCCGGGCGGGTAGATGGCGATGCCGCAGGGCTGTTCGACCGTCCGCACCGTTACCCCTGGCCGCCGTGGATGCGGGTGGCGAACTCGGTGGCAGCTTCGAAGTTTTCGAGCATCTCGTTGTGAAACTCCGGGATGACCACGCGAGCCACCAGAACGCCGGGATCATCCAGGTGGTCCACTGCGGCATCGACCGCGGCCTCGACGTCTGCGACTGCGCCTGAGAAGACGCAGTAGGCCTTGCCGCCGAGCCGGTCCGCGAGCCGGATCTCCACCAACTGGACATCGGCGCCCTTGATCCCGCGATCCGCGGCGCCGATGGTCGACGCGACGGTCCGGGTTTCGACGACTCCCAGCGCGTCGCCGGTGACCCGACCCCGAGCGCCGCGGAGGATGCGCGCGACATCGGGGTGGACAGCCGGGAGAAACAACCGGTCGACGAGCGCTTCGCGCCCCGCCTCGAGGCCGGCGGCATAGGCCTCCTCGACGCACGCGACGTCGCCACCCACCAGTACGAGATATTTTCCCGGGTGGACGGTGCCGGCGTAGGTGATCTCGACCGGGGCGCGTTTGACCATGGCGTCGCCGGCGCGCACGCCAATGGCGATGGAGTCGAATTCGAGAAGTGCGATGGCCGGCTGCATGCCTTCGATCCCCTTCATACGATCCGCAGCCCGCCGGCGATGGTCATCCGCCGTTCGCGGGAGAAAGAACGCGGCCGGGTCAGACCCTCGCCGGTCGGGCTGGCGATGGAGAACGAAGTGTAGCCCTCGCCGCCGTCGCCGAGACCGGCGAGGTTGGCGGCGTTGGCGACGAAGATCGAGACGTCGATTTCCCGCGCCATGCGGGTGATGGCGTTCACGTCGCGGGAGTAGATGGAGGCCGTGTGGCCGCAGCCGAGCTCGGCGCGGATGGCGAGATCGATGGCCCGGTCGACGTCGCGCACCCGCACCACCGGTATCACCGGCATCATCTGTTCGGTCCACACCAACGGGTGTTCGGCGGGGACATCGGCCACCGCCAGCCGCAATTCGGGGCCTTTGCGGAGACCGATCTCCGCCAGGATCGTGCCGGCGTTCTGGCCGATCCACCGCGGGTTGATATGCCCCGGTTTCCCGGGCTCGCCCATTTCTTTGAAGATGACCCGTTCGAGCTTTTTGAGCTCGTGGGGGAGGAGGACGTGGGAGGCGTTCGCCGCCATCGCCTGGAGCAGGCGGTCCGCCACCGACTCGACCACGATCACGAGTTTTTCATCGGTGCAGATGAGGTTGTTGTCGAACGAGGCGCCGCGCACGATCTCGCGGCCGGCGAGATCGATGTCGGCGTTGGCGTCGACCACCACCGGCGGGTTGCCGGGTCCGGCGAGGATCGCCCGCTTGCGGGTCTTGCGCGCCTCCTCCACCACCCCGGGCCCGCCGGTGATCATGAGGATCCGGACTCTGGGGTGGTTCATGAGCTGCTGCGCGCTCTCGATCGTGGGTTCCGGGACGGCGGTCACCAGATTGGGCGGGCCGCCGGCCCCGGTGATGGCCTGATTCAGCCAGCGAATGGTCTGCACCGATACCCCTTTGGCATTGGGGTGGGCATTGAAGACCACGGCGTTGCCGGCCGACACCGCGGCGATGGTGTTGTTGATGATGGTGGCGGTGGGGTTGGTGGTCGGGGTGATGGCGCCGATCACCCCGAAGGGCGCGTACTCGGTGATGGTCAGCCCCTGGTCGCCGGTCCAGGTGGTCGGTTCGAGATCCTCGGGTCCCGGGGTCTTCTCGGTGACGAGGAGGTTCTTGAGCACCTTGTCCTCGGCCCTGCCGAGACCGGTTTCCCGGTGTGCCATCTCGGCCAGCTCGCGGGCCCGAGTGCGCATCTCCCCGCGCACCGCGTCGATGATGCGGTGACGTGCGCGCAGCCCCATCTCTCGGTAGGCCTCGAAAGCCACCCGGGCTGCATCCACCGCAACATCGACGGTGAGGTGGATCCCGCCGCCCTCGGGGCCGGCAGTCCTGGCGGGCCGTGGCTGGCGAGGCTTCCGCGCGTGCCGTGCAGCCGCAGCCTCACCCGTCTCGACGACGGCTTGAATCTCCTCCTGGTCAAAGGCGGTGTTCTGCACTTACTCCTCCGTGGCTTTCGCGGTGGCCGTCGTCAGCTTGCCCACTCGCTGCCGGCCGGTGTCTTGCGGTAGACCTCGCGGCCGCCGACCTCCCAGCTGTCGACGATGGCCATGATGACGGCGTCGCACGGCCGGTCGCGGGTGTATTCGGTCTGCCGCGCCGATGAGCCCGAGGCCCACAGCACGACATCGCCGACACCCGCACCGACGCTGTCCGCCGCCACCACGTGGCCGCCGGTCTCCTTGCCGTCCACGCCGAGCTCGCGCACCACCAGGAACTTCTGCCCAGTCAGCCCTTCGTCCTTGCGGCTGGCCACCAGGGTTCCGGCAACCATTCCGAGGAGCATCAGCGCTTGCCCTTGCCCCCGACTTCGCCGGCAGCTTCCTCGGCGCGGCCGAGGGGCAGGACGAGGTCGATGTTGGTGTGGGGACGGGCGATGACGTGGGTCGAGACCACCTCGCCGACGGCCTGAGCGCCGCGGATCCCGGCCTCGACCGCGGCCTTCACTGCGGCGACGTCACCGCGGACGATGACGGTGACATAGCCGCCTCCGGTTTTTTCATAGGTCACGAGTTCCACTTTTGCGGCCTTGACCATCGCATCGGCCGCCTCCACCACCGCCGTGAACCCACGGCACTCGATCATTCCCAACGCTTCAGCCATTGCTGACTCCTTTCTCGTTTCTGAAAGACAAATCCGAAATCCGAAATCCGAAATCCGAAATCACAGTCACTTCTCCACCCGTCCCTCGACCGCCTCGATGGCGGCGACCGCCGCCCTCCAGCCGACGTCGATATCTTTCTCCTCGCCGCCGAGATAGACCCGGCCCATCGAACCGAAGGCCCGCACCTCGAGAATGTTGATGTCGGCCGCCTTCTCCGCCTCGTTGGCGGCGAGCGCCGCATACGCGGCCGGCTCCACCTCGAGCACGTACATGGTCTGGCCCGGGATGATCATGTGGCCGTGGCGCATGCGGTTGATGAGCTGCACCTGGTGGTCGTCGAGCCGACGGATCACCTGGCTGGAGAGGATTTTGGGTTTGCGCCGGTCGGTTTCGGTGAGGCCGATCTCCTTGAGGATCGCAGCGCCGGCGGCCCGGGTGTCGGCCTGCGACTCCGAGTGGATCTCGAGCAGCCCGTAGTAGCGCTCGACGATCTGCATCCCCGGCCGCACGTGGGTGGCCTTGAGCGCGACGTCGGTGAGGCGGTTGATCTCGATCCCGGGCGAGATCTCCACCCACAGCGAGGCGTCGCCGGCGAGCGGCAGAAAGCCCTGGGCGATGGTGCCGAGAAAGGCCGCGTACTGCGGCTGCAACGAGTCGAGAAGAACGTACGAACGGAGGTCAATATGCTGCACCGGACTCTCCTTCCTCTCCGGAAACGATGCGCACACCGGCGGAGGCCCCGATACGGGTCGCGCCGGCGGTGATCATCTCCCGGACCTCGGCGGCGGTGTGGATTCCACCGGCCGCCTTGACACCCATCTTGTCGCCCACCACCTCGCGCATCAGGGCGACGTCGAACACCGTCGCGCCGCCCGGTCCGAAACCGGTCGAGGTCTTGACGAAGTGCGCGCGGCTGCTCTGGGCGAGCCGGCAGGCGATCACCTTCTCCTCGTCGCTCAGGTAGGCGGCCTCGATGATGACCTTGTTGAGCGCGCCGACCTCGCGGCAGGCGTCGGAGACTCCCGTGATGTCGCGCCGGACGAGGTCGTGGTCGCCGCCCTTGAGAGCGCCGATGTTGATGACCATGTCGATCTCGCGGGCACCGTCTCGCAGCGCGCGCCGGGTCTCCATCGCCTTGATCTCCGGGGTGTTGGCGCCGAGCGGAAAGCCCACCACCGATGCCACCACCACCTTGGTGCCGCGGAGGCGGCGTGAGGCCCTCGCCGCCCAGCAGGGGTTGAGGCACACCGGAGAAGAACCCGTACTCCGCCGCCTCGTCGCACAGTTTGTCGATATCGGCCGGCGTGGCATCGGGTCGCAGCAGGGTGTGGTCGATATAGCGGGCGAGGTTCTGCGGTACCGCGGCGCCGGCGCCGCAGTAGCCGATGCGGGCGGCGCCGTTGGCCACCACCTGGTCGGCGTTCTCCAACCCCTGTTCCGTGTGCTGGCCGGCGAGAGTCGCCAGCACCTGACGGGTCACCACTTCGATGAGCTCGTTGCGGTCGATCATGATCCTTCCTTCGGTTGCAGCAGATAGCGTCGTTCGACCCCGGAGATCTTGGCGACCCGGCGCGCGTGGCGGTCGCCTCCCCATGGCGTCGCCAACCACTCCTCGACGATCTGCCGCGCCAGACTCGGGCCGATGAGGCCGGCCCCGAGGGTGAGCACGTTGGCGTGGTTGTGCTCGCGGCTGTTGCGCGCCGACGACAGGTCGTAACAGAGCGCCGCCCGTACGCCGGGGACCTTGTTGGCCACCATCGCCGAACCGATCCCGGCGCCGTCGACGATGATCCCCCACCGGCAGGTTCCGGTGCCCACCAGATTGGCCACCGCGTGGGCGAAGTCGGGGTAGTCCACGGCGTCCGTCGAGGTGCAGCCGCAGTCATGGACCTGAAGCCCGCGTCCGCGGAGGTGCTCGATGAGCTCCTGTTTGAGGTGAAAGCCGCCGTGGTCGGCGCCGACTGCGATGGTCTCGGTGTCACTTTTCCTGGCGGTCGGTGCCGTGGCCATGACCTCGTCCACCACGGCGGCCACGAGGTCCCGGATCTCGCTGTCGCTCGTCACCACGCTCTCCAGTCGGCGGTGCTGCGGCGGGCGGCCGGCGCGGGCCGGGGCCGGGTCTCGGGCGCCGCGGTCGGCTGCTGTGCGCCCGCGAGCAACCCGAGGTGGCGGCGCAACTCGGCCACCGTGGCGTCAAATGGGGCCAGGCTGCGCCGCGCGCGGGCCTGGAGGACTGCGCCCTCGACCGCGCTGAGTATGAATTCTGAAAGCGCGCGGCGGTCGAGATCGGCTGGCAGTCGGGCGCCCGCCTCCTCGAGGAGAAACTGCATGCGGTCGGTCCACCCGGCGAACAGTCCGGCCAGTCGCTCGCGCACCTGCGGGTGGCTGGCCGACAGCTCGGCTGCGAGCGTGCCGAGAGGGGAACCGAGGGCGAAGTCGTTGTCCGCGAGGTGGCGGCGGCAGGAGTCGATGACGGCGAACACCCGCTCGAGGGGATCCGAGGCTGCCGCGAGGTCGGCGCCGAAAACTTCGGTGTCGAGCGACTCGCCGATGTTATCGACAACGGCCAGCACGAGATCCTCCTTGGTCGGGAAGAAGTGGTAGAAGCTGCCGCTGGTGGTCTTGGCCCGTTGCATGATCTCGTTGACCCCGGTGTGGGCGTATCCCTGCCGGCAGAAGAGATCGGCAGCGGTCCCGACAAGCCGTTCTCGAGTGTTTGTTCTCCGAGGCAACCGGTGTTCTCCGTCCAACGAATGGCTATTAACTAGAACGATCTATCTAGAACAAGATAAAACGCGCGGAGGGATCTGTCAATATCGAGTTGAGGAGGGCCATTCGGGGTCAGATCAAGCGATCGATCAGGTCTGCCACGCCGCCATCGAGCCGGAATACCAGGTTGTAGGCGGGCGTGTCCCGGACCAGCCGGTCCAGCGTGCCAAGACAACCCGTCATCGCGGTCTCGTCGAACCATGGAATCGAAGTCGTCGGGAGGAGTTGCGCGGCGGCCTCCCCGGGTGTGATCGGCTGGAGTTCGTGGGTAGGGCCCTGGTGGAGGAAGATCAGGGCCGCGAGATCGGCGGTGTCATTGGCGGCGACCATGCCTTCGCCCGCCCACGGGGTGCCGGAAACCAGCGGCGGTTCTCCGGTGCGCAGGATGAGGCGGTCGTCGCTCAGTCGATCGAGATCGGTCCGCCCCTCGAGCAGGGACATCAAGGTGGTTTTTCCGGCACCGGACCGGCCGACGCAGGCGACGCCGCGGCCGCCGCGGTGCACACCGGCGGCGTGGACGATGCAGCCGCCGCGCCCGGCGAGCAGGAACATGGTCAGGAGCTGGTCGAGCGGATAGTGGATGGGGTTTGCGATCCGCACCAGCTCCGGACTGCGTTCGACGACCTCCGGGTCGCACACGACCCGGATGATCGGACCCTCCGCGGTGAGGCGCGCGACCCACCAGAAGGCGCCGGTTTCGACGGGCGAACGGAAGGCGAAAATCAGGTCCCCGTCGTCGCGAAAGGCGAGCCAGCTGTCGCCGCTGTCGAAGACCACTGGCCAGCCGGGGTCCGGCAGAGGCTGGCCGATCGTGACCTCGACCCGCGCCGTGAGCGTGTCGGAGGCCGCGCGGTGGCGGCCGGTAAATTCCTGGTAGAAGGGGTGGTGCTCAATGACCTCGATACCGGGCCCGGGTTGCACGTCGAACACGACTCCGGGAATGTCGAGGCGGAAGCTCGTGCTCATCTCCCGGACGACACGACAGTCGCCAACCCGGAATCCTCGAGATCGGCGAGGAAATCGGACACATCTGCGAGAGCGGTCGCTCCGTCGATATCGAAGACCTCACAGACAGCGGTCGCCACCTCAGCCACCGTCCTCGTGCCGTCCAGAAGTCCCCAGACATACTCACCGACGGTATTCAGCACGTGGATCCGTTCGAGCCGGGCGAGCTCCCCGCGCACCGCCACCAGGATGGTGTCACCGGCGATCTGCCGAGGCACGATGTCCGGCGTGCGCGCGTACACCCTGCCCGGCGGAATCGTTGGCTCGGGTTGCGACATCTGAAGTTACGAACCGGGTTTGGAGCACGGGATGCCGCGGCAGTTGGCGCCGCGCGGACCGCCCTGGTTGCCGAGCTTGCAGCCCGCGGCCAAAACCTCGTCGGCGACCAGCCCGATCCGCCGCAGCAGCGGCTTTTCGTAGGGCCGTTTCTTGATCTCTTTCGGATTCTTCATGCCGTTTTATCCTCAAACGCCCGGGCCGCGGCGCGCAGTTGCGGGTCCTGAAGCGCCCGCCAGCGGCTCTTGGCCGTATCACACACGTAGTCGGACTTCACATCTTCCGCCCCGTGCTCCTGATCGTGGAAGCCGGGGCAGCTGGCGCACGCCCGCTGCAGATCGCACCCCGCGCACTCGTAGTCCGCCCGCGGTTTCCTGTCGTGCAGCTCACCCATCCGCTCCGACCACAGGGTCTGGAAATCCGTCTCGAGAAGATTGTACCTGTACCGGGTGGTCATCATGCACGGATAGGCGTAGCCGAAGGGGTCGATATAGAAACCGGTAACGCCGGCTCCGCATACGTAGAGCTTGTCTTTGGGCGCCTCGGGGGCGGGGCGGTCGAGGTACTCGATCCACGACGCGGCCGACTTGGGGTCGGAGAGCTCGATCTGCACCACCTGCTGCGGCGGGACCCGCAGATCCAGGGGCCGCTTGTCGGAGGTGTGGAGGCAGGGGAAGATCGCCGCATCCATCCGCAGCTCGAGCCCGAAGTCCCTGGCCAGCTGCCGCATCAGGTCGGCCTCGTGGGCGTTGAGGGTCATCAACACCGTCTTGATCCGCACCTTGATGCCGGCATCCACAAGCCGCCCGATGCCGCGGACGCAGCGCGGAAACGACCCCGGAATGCGCGTGATCTTTTCGTAGGTCTCCGCCGTCCCGCCGTAGAGCGAGATCTCGACCGCGCTCGGCGGCAGCTCGCGGAAGAGGTCGACGATCTTCGGGGTCACCAGCACGCCGTCGCACATGACGGTGACCAGCAGACCCTTCTCCTTGGCGTGGCGGTAGACCTCGGGAAAATCCTTGCGCATCATCGGGTCGCCGCCGGTAATGGCGAGGTAGAGGCAACCCGCGGCCGTGATCTGGTCGATCACGTCGAAGACCTGTTCGGTGGTCATCTCGCCGTGGCCGAAGCGGTCGTCGCCCTCGCCCATGTAACAGTGAACACACTTCAGGTTGCAGCGCCGCGTCAACTCGATCATGCCCGACACCGGCACACGGCCCGCAACCACAGCGTGATTGAACTTGTCGATCCACTCTGAGTTGATCACAGGTCTCATTCTATCGCATGCCCCTCAGCTCTTACCAATCCACCCGGATTGCCGGGTCGCCGAGCAGAGTCACCTTGCGCGGCAGATCGTCGTCGTTGTGTTCTCCGAGCAGGTAGGCCGCGAGGGCCGCGCGAACCGACTGGCCGATCGTGCCGTTTCCGCCCGCCGCGATGGCGTCGACATGGTGCGCGCCAAGCTTCCCCGCGTCCTCGTTCATGGAGAACGACGCCGGGGACCACAGCGCGACCGCGCCGCCGCCGTCCTTGAGGAGCAGGGCCTCGGCCAGAGTGTCGTAGTCGGGGATGTCGAACCGGCCGACCACGCAGGTGAGGGCGGAGATGAACGGCGTCCGCTCTCCGTTCTCCATCGCCGCAACGTCCTCGGTCACCAGCAGTCCCTCGTCGGCCAGGCGGTCCAACGCGCCGTGGCCGAGATAGTCCACCATCACCGCGCCGGAGTTCATCGCCATCCGCGTTTCCTCGAGCGCCTCTTCAACCGGGAGATCGTCGAGGAAGACCCTCTGCGTGGTGTAGCCCGCCGGAAGGCCGGCGATCATCGCCTCGGTATCGACGCTGAACTCGCCGCCGAGGTCGGGATCGTCGGCGAGCCACAAAGTGTTGTACTTCCACTCGCCGTCGGCGGCCTCGAAACTCTCCACCTTGGAGCGGTAGGCTGCCAGCTCGGCCGGTTGTTGCGCCGGCAGGCGTCCGATCGCGACCTCCGGCACACCGTCGTCACCCACCCAGTCGGCGAGCAGGTTGTCCGAGGGCACGAGACCGTCGACAGTCACCGCAAATGGGGCGGGCACCAGGCACTCGCCGAGCCCGTCGGAGTTCTTGAAGTCGATCGAGCCGTCGCCGGCGAGAAAGACGTACTGCGGCGGTTCCTGCCAGTTGAGCGCCGCATGGTGGAGGAAGTCGCGGATCGCCCACGGGCTCACCACGCCGCGGTTGAACTCATCGTAGATATCCTCGACACGTGCGACGATGCCCGAAAGCCCCTGCCCAGCGCGGTAGGCGGCAAGAACTTCGGCCTCCGCCGCCATGCCGGGGCCAGCGACGATGACGTACCGCCCGCGATTCTGCGGATCTTCAAGATGCGACGCCAGATCGGCAACCATGGCCGCCGGGTCCTGGACCGCCTCTGATGTGGTAGCAACAAAAGGCATCAGCGCCCCGGCAACGGCGAAGTTCGCCGAGAATCCACCATCAACCGCCTCGACCAGGACACCGGTGAGCAGCACCGGCCTCCGGGAGTTCGTCAGGTCGAAAACAAGGACCTCGTCCCCGGAGAACCCGGTCACCGTCACCGCCGGTGCGCCACCCGAGGTTGCGCGCAGCCGGTCTCCCTCTGCGACATGAAGCCGCTGGTAGCTGAGATCGAAGCCGTCGATATAGAACTCGTCGAAGTCCAAGCCATCGACCAAGGTGGCCGTCAATTCCACCGTGTTGTCACCGTCGTTCAGGAGATCCTGCGCGAAAAACACTTCGATCGATAACCGGTCGTGACCCGTCCATTTCCATGGGCCTCCGAGCTCGTTGCCATTGAGACGCAGCGTTACCACGTGATTCTCCTGAACGTCTGCCATGTACGAACCCTGGAGGTCAACCACCAACCGGGCGCTGCCGCCGGTCGCGGCGACGCCGGGAGTGGCCAGCGTCAATGATCGCGTCACCGACGGTTCGGCGTCATAGGGGAAGAAGAAATCCCACATCCAGAAGTCGGCCTCGGGATCGGTCATGACCGAGGTCAACGGCCATTGTTCCTCTTCGAAGTGGAGAGTCTCCGGGAAGCTGCCGAGGCTCTTGGTCTGGGCCACCGCAGCGGCGCGCGTCTGCATCCGCAGACCCGGCCCCACACCGAGCCAGTAGACGTTGTCCTGGGTGTAGATGTTGTCGATGGCCTCACCCCAGAACACCAGGGCGCCGTTGCTGTCGACAGCACGCCACGCAACACTGTCCCGTTCGTCGGGGAGCTCTTCCCCCGCACCCCAGCGGCTGACGTCGTTGCTTTCGAAACCGTCGGAGAAGATCAACACACTGGGTGGTCCGGCATCGACACCGTTCGCGATCCACAGATTGCCGGAGGCAATCCAGTCGGAAACCTCAGCCGGGTCAGTTCCCATCACGGCCGCCAAAGCCTCGGCGGACAACCGCACCAGACCGTCTTCGCGCACCATGACCTTCACCATCCCCGACGGCACGCCGCCGGTGGGGAGAGATTTGAGAGCCGGAAGCCGCACTTCGCTGCGGTTCACTTCGCGCGCTATGCCGGAGGCCAGCGCCACTGCGGCCTTGGTGCTTGACTCGCGTTCCTCGATCGTCACGTCGAAGGGCCCGAAGGTGCTCCCCGTGCCCCACGCGTCCCGTTCCTGGAGAACGTACACAAATGATTCGCCGACAGTCGCGTCGTGGTCGATGACCTGGTAGGTACCGCCCTGAATGTGACGCACACCAGGCACCAGGCTGCGGTTGACTCTTTGGTAGTCGGCCTCGCCGGCCTTCCAGCGCCAGAGGTCGAAACCGACGGTCCCCACCTCGGCCGACGTGCGCCATTCCACGACAACCTGGCCGTTGACGGCGTAGGCGTCGAAGTCGGCCAGCACCGCGGCGGTGGCGGCGGCCACCAGAACGGTGGCGGTGATGCTGTCCTCATCACTGGCGACCTGTGGCAGTGCGGTCAGGGTGACCGGATCGCGCGAGGTGCCCTGCTTGATATCGACCGGGCGCCGAAGTTCGTAAGCAAGAATACCGCCCGCTGACACGTCTGCGCTCGGCGTCAGCGAGAAACCGTTGAGGTTGTCCCAGGTGCCGTCGCCCTCGAGATCCTCGGCGATCTGAGTGTCGGGGTCGCCGTCGCCGTTGGTGTCGACCCACAGCTCGGTCGGGTGCTTCAGATAGTCAAAGCCCCAGAACCACGCCGCCGAGATGACGAAATCGTAGACGTCATCGATGTCGGAGAGATTGCGGAGCGTCCCCGGGAAAACCGCCTCGCCGCCCGGAGCCACCGACCGGGTGCCGCCGCCAGAGAGGTCGAGCTCGGTGGGGGGCGCGACAGTCGTGGTGTCGGTGGCGCTGGCGAATATATAGGGGTCGCACAATTCTGTAATGGGGTCACAGACGTTCTTTCGTGACACCGCACCGAGGTGGACCACGTCGACCGTGCCGTCGGGTACGACCACCGGCGGATCGGCGTCGGGATCCGGAGTGGGTACGGTCACGACCACGAAGATCAGCTGCGAGGCGCCGTTGGCCAGCTGCAGGGTGTTGGTGATTTCGACATCGACATTGGGTGTGAACACGCCGTCGGCGTTGGCGTCCCAGTAAAACGAGAAGTCCCAACCGTTCTCGCTCCACCCCTGGAGATCAAATGTATCGGTCGCACCGGTGTTGTTGATGATCCGGTGTCCATAGGCGGCCGTGCCACCGGCCGGTGCGACACCGGAGTTGTCCGGCAGGAAAATCAAGGGATCGAGAGCGGCGACAGCCACCGTCTCGTCGGTTGCGATCGCCCAGGTGCTCGGTCTCCGGTCGGAGGTGGCGATCAGGCTGGTCGATTCCTCAGCGCCCGCCGGCCCCGGAATCGTCACCCGGATCTCGTACCGTGCCACCTTGCCGGGGGCCAGGGTGCCGGTGTTGATTGTCACGCCGCCGTCCCACAGGCTGTTGCCGTCGCCGGCGGAGTCGGTGGCGATGACCGCACCGGTCGACGGGTCGATGAGCTCGACCAGCCAGTCGAGCTCGCTGTCGAGAGTTATCGCGTAGGAGTCGTCGCTCAGACCAGTGTTGACGACCTCGTGGTAGTAGGTCACCGTGCCGCCGAGCGGGCCGAAGCCGGCGTTGTCGTACTCCACCACCACCGCTGTCCGGACGACATCGTCGGTGACCGCGCTGTCGAACGGGCCTTCCTGATCGGTGGTGATGGTCGCGGTGTTGGTGATCTCGGTGATGGCCTCGGCGATATCGGGGTCGACCGTGACCTCGAAAGTGACGGTGATGGTGCCGAGCGGCGCCAAAGTGACGGCTTCGGAGAAAGCCACCAGGGCGGCGGGATCGCCGCCGGCGAACGTCGAACCGGCGCCGATGTTGGAAAAATTGATACCCTGCGCCAGCGCCGGGAAGGCCGTGCCGGAGCGGCGGCGTTCGAGCCGGATCAGGGCCGGGTTGAAGTAACGCGCTGACAGTATCGGCCGTGCATATGTGGTGCTGGTGCTGTCCTGGCCGTTGGTGACCAGCGCCATCCGCTCGGAACCGGCAGCCGTCGCGGTCAGGTCGACCGTCGTGTTGTTGGTGTCGCCGTCGGCCTTGAAGAGGTGCTCCACCGCCAACGACGGGTGAGTGAGCGCCCAGACCTCGAAATCGAGAGCGGTGCCGGCGAACTCGGTGCCGATGGCCACCAGACTTTCCGTGGCGTTCTGATTGACGCCGTTGCCGAGGGCGATCAGAACGCCCTCACCCTGGCTGCCGATGCCGCCACCGTTGGCATGGCCGGTGCCCCACACCCAGGTGTTGGATCGCGCTACGGGCGCAATCCCGGCGGTGTTGTACTCACCGGTAGCGTTGAGCCCGTTGCCACCGTTGGTGCCTTGCACCCGGACCCTTTGCACCGTCCACTCCGAGCCCCACTCCACAACCATCACCGTGCTCGTGGCGGTCGAGAGATTCACCGCCGGGTTGGAGCCGTTGCGGGTCCAGTTGATTGTGTTGTTTCCAGACGGGAAGAAACGTGCGTGGCACACCGGGTGGTCTACAGGTGTTTGGTCGTCCGAGAAGCAACCGGCGCCGTTGAAGCCGCCCATCAGAAGGACCTGATTGATGTCGGACCAGGTCGAGGCGGCGGTGTCGGTGCCGCTTGTCGAATTCCCGTTGTGGAGAACGCTTTCGACCGAACGCAGCCTGAATCCCGCGGTGTCGCAGTTGGAGAGGCACTCGACGACGGTGACCACACCTGACCAGGAATCAGCGCCGTCGCGGCGCTCGATGCGGATAACGTTGGCGCCGGCTAACTGCGCGAGATCGCCGGGCACCTGGGCGGCGGTGAACGGATGCCGGGTGAGCCGCGCGTAGTCCGCTTCGGGGTCACGGTCAGTATTGTTGTTAGGCCCCGCGGCGCCCTGGACGATCACGAAATAATTCTGCGCTAGGTCGTCTGTGAGGGTGAGATCGTAGGTCGTGTCGGTGAAGGGTCCGGGCGCGATGTAGTACTCCCTGACCCGAAACACGGGGCTCGAAACCGTCACCTGGGTCGAACCCGGAACGACCAGCGTGCCGGTGGGCAGGGGGTCGCTGAGAACCACATGGGTTACGTTGACCGCCGTGTAGTTGGTCGCCCGGATGGTGTAGGTGATGGTGTCGCCCGGGAAGACCTCGCCCCCCGCATCCGAGGTCTTGTAGAAGGAGAGCGGCAGCGGCGTGTAGCCGACGTCACCGGTTGCCACCGTGGCACCGGAGATCGCGGTCACCGGCTGTGGGTCGTTGTCGGTGCTGAGAACGGCCCCGTTCGGGAAATCGGGATCCGACTCGTCGACATCGGCGGAGGCAAGACCGGGTTCGACGGTCACCAGCCAGTCGCCGCCCGAGTCGGTGGTAACGGTCTGCGGGTTGCCCTTGGCATCGACCACGAGCACGTCGATGTTGGCGAGATCGGGTTCACCGAGGTCCTGCGTGCCGTCGCCGTCCGTGTCGCTGAAGACGTGGCCGTTGATATTGGCGTCGCCGACGATCGGCACCTGCACCAGGTTGGTGTCGGTCGACGGCGTCTTGTCGGAGGCGAAGACCGCCTGGTTGACGAGGAACTCGCCGTCGGTTCCGGGATCCACCGTCACCCCGAAGCGGAGGGCCACGTCCTGCGAGGCGCCCGAGGGTGGCGAGCCGGAACTCGACGTGGTCGGCGAAGGCCGGCCGTCGGCGCCGCCGCCCTCGTCGCCGTCGTTGGCGTCGGTGAGGGCGGACAGGGGCCACGGTTGAGCGACCATTGGATCGACCCCGCGTCGTAGGCGGCGTTCGACGGAAACGGGTCGGAAAGGAAGACGTTGGTGGCGGCTGTGGTGCCGCTGTTCTCGATCACGGATCTCGAAGGTCACGGTCTCGTTGGGGTGGACAACCGGCGGGTTGCCGACGATCGATTTGAAGGCTTGCAGCACCGGTCCGATCACCACCGGCTTGACCTCGTTGGACAGGAAGTACGGTGTCTCGAGACCCTCGTAGCCACCCCGGTTGGGGATCTCGGTTCCCGCGGGAACGGTCGGATTGACCTCGACCTGGAAGCTCAGCGTCGCGGAGGCGCCCAACGGGAAGAGCGCCGCGTCCCACTCCACCGCGTTCTGCGAGGCGTCGTACACCCCCGAGCCCGTGAAGACGCCCGTCGGCGGTGATGCTGCCGGGCACGAACGTGGTGTCGGCGGGGATCGGGTCCGAAATGTAGACATTCGTCTCGTTCACCGAGGTGCTGGTGTTGGCCACCTGGAGCGTGAAGGTGATGACATCTCCGGCGGCCGGCGTCGACACGTCGACCGCCTTGGTCAATGTGACGTCCGTCTGAACGACCTTGGCGGTGTCGAAGGGCGAGAAGACGCTGCCGCCGAGGGTCGCCTGGGCGTGGGCCTCGTTGGTCAGCTGGCGTGGCGTGCCGCCTGGCGCGGTCGGAATCACCACCTCGTAGCTCACGGTGAGGGTGTTGTCGGTGCCGAGAGTGAACGGCACGGCGCCGCAGGCGCCCTCGATGTCCCAGGTCAGTCGTCCGCAGTCCTGGTCGGCTGTGGCCGCCGGTGGTGCAGTCGTCGAAGGCGGGATCGGCCGTGCCCTGGACGAGGTCGGGGCAGGTGATAAGGGTGCTGCCGAGCAACGTAGTCGGTGTCGCCGTAGACCCCGGCCGGCAGGAGGTCGAAGACCTCGACGTTGGTCAGCGGCCCGAAATCGTAGGACTTCACCGTCAGGGTGTAGGTGACGGTGCGGTCCTCGTCGGTCGAGCCCGTCGGCACGACGGTGGTGTTGACCTCCTTGTCGATGGTCAGGGCCGGGTCGAGAAAGAGTTGGTTGACCGGGTAGACGGTGAACCCGGTGTCGAGGGCGTTGTCCGAGTAGTAGGCGCGGTCGGTGTCCTGGCCCCAGGAGACGGCGACCGGTTTGTTGGCGAGAATGCGGGCGCCGGTCATGTCGTTGTCGGTCGGGTCGATCACCTTGAGCGCCGACAGCATGTTGACCTCATAGGTGTTGTTGGGGTAGGGCGCGATCTCGGCACCGTGCCATGCCGTTGAGGTCGACCGGGTCGTAGGTGCCGTTGTTGTCGAGGTCGAACTGGACCCGGGTGCGGTCGGCGGTGGCGGCGACGAAGACCGGGTTGGCGTACTGCGAGTTGTCCGGCGGCTGGCTCGCGTTGCCGGGGCCGAAGCTCACGGTGTAGAAGTTGGTGAGGAATTTCTTGGCCAGCCAGGAGTGGCCCCAGTCGCTGATGTTGGTGTCCCAGTCGTAGGCGGTGACGCCCCAGAAGCTGCGATTCGAGGTCATTCGGACGGTCGAATTGGCGGCGATGTCGCGCGGAGTCGCCAAATTCCTCATCGAGCGCATCGAGTTGGCCGGGATGTTGACGCTGTAGGTCCCCGAGCTGTCGACGATCTGGACGTCGATGGCGGTGAAGAGATCGGGGTTGAGGATGTAGACGTTGGCCGGCCGGTTCTGCGGGGTGGTGTTGGTGGTCGGGCCCTGGTTGGGGATGTCACCGGGGGCGGTGGTCACGTAATCGGTCGAGTGGAGGATGTCGGGCAGCAGGGTGTAGAGACGGGTCGCCCAGGTGCCGTCGCCACCGGTGAAGATGAGACCAGAGATGGGTTTCGTGGTCGAGACCTTGGTCCCGGAGTTGATGGTGAGAGCCAGCGCGCCGTTGAGGGTGTCGTTGATGAAGCCCATGGAGCTCCAGTGCTCGCCGCGGGCAAGGGCGAACGACACCGAGCCCGCGCCGGGGCTCTCGACGGTGATCGCGGTGTTTTCGAAGGCCACCAGGTCGAGGTTGACGTAGTGGAACGGCTCGGTGACCGTGTTGGCGGCGTAGAGGTTCTCGCCGATCGGCACCGAGTACGAACGCGCCGCCTCCACCGCCTGCCGGGAGAGGATCTCGATCGACCCGCCGATGAAGTTGGTCAGGGGGTACTGGCTGTGGATCAGGGTCAGGGGGCCGCCGCTGGTCTTGATCAGGTCGCCGCCGTCGTACCGGATGTCGTTGGGGTTGCGGGGGCTGAGGGGCACCGAGCACCGGGTGGGTGTGGCGGGTGTCGTACAGCCCCCGCCGAGACCGCGGTCCGAGTTGAAGTTGACGTAGTCGCCGGCTGACACGATGTCAGGGCCGCAAGCGACGTTGACGTTGAAGTCGCAGATGTCGCCATTGGCGGTGATGCCGTCGCCGATCACCAGCGTTGTCGACTGCAGCAGGGCCGGGGTGACGTTGGGGAAGTTCGCGAGCTCGCCGTCGGGGCCGTCCTCCCAGTGGTCGTAGTAGATCACCTGGTTGTCGGCCGATGCGGTGGCGGTCACCACCGAGTTCATACCGTCGACGAACTGGTCGCCGCCCTGGGCGTTCTGGACGCGGTCCATCATGTCCCAGATGTGCTGTTCCCACCCGAGGACGTAGTACTCCTGGACGCCGGTCGGCACCGTCTGGGCGCCGGCGGTGGCGGCGGCGAGCGTTGCGGCGATGACCATGGCCGCAAAAAGGGTTCGTGACGTGGTTCTGGTCGGACTACCGTCTGTGTGGAATGGCCTGCTCGCCATGGGCTGCTCCCTTTTTCTGCGTGCCATCGCAAAGGGCCGACGACGTGCTCACGCATCGCCGTCGGCCGTGTCGAATACCGGAAGAGCAAAAATGATGCCTGATCTCGAACAGAGGAATCGAACCAAACGTGCGGACGGTGCCCCTTTCCGGGACACCGTCAACCAGATCATCTTACCGCGTGTCTCGCCCCATCCCCCTCAAGGAGAGGGATTTATGGGGTGTTTGACGGATCTTTGACCTTGGTTCACGGGGCGCGGATCCCGCGCCCCGTGAGCACTGCCGACCCCCCGGGGTGCTCCCCCGGGGTGTGTCTGCTACCAGTCGACCTGGATCGCCGGGTCGCCGAGGAGGATGAACCTCGCCGCCAACCCTGGATCGCCGTCGGGCGCCGCGGCATAGGCGGCGAGGGCGGCGCGTACCGAGTCGCCGACGGTCGTGACGTCGCCACTCGAGATGGCGCCGAGGTGCTTCTCGCCGAGTTCCTTTGCGTCGGCATTCATCGAGTAGGCCGAAGGGGACCACACCGCAACCGCGCCGCCGTTTTCCTGGACCAGCAGCGCCTCCGCCAGCGTGTCGTAGTCGGGGATGTCAAAGCGTCCGACGACGCACGTCAGAGCGACCACGAACGACGCGCGTTCCTGGTTGTTGAGCAGGGCCACGTCATCGGTCTCCAGGAGCCCCTCCGAGGCCAGACGGTCGAACCCGCCGTGGCCCAGGAAGTTGACCAGAATCGCGCCCTCCGACATTGCCTGGACGGTGCTTTCGGTGCCGCCGTCGATATCGACCGGGTCGAGGAACACCCGCTGCACCGTGTAATCGTCAGGCAGGCCGTCGATCAGCTCCTCGGCGTCGTCGCCGAAATCGCCCCCGACATCGGGGTCGTCGGCGAGCCACAGGGTGTGATGTTTCCACTCGCCGGCGGCGGCCTCGAAGGCCTTCACCTTGGCGACATAGTCATCGAGCTCGCTCTCGTACTGGGCCGGCAGGCGCCCGATCGCGATCTCCGGCACCCCGTCGTCGCCGATCCAATCGGCGAGCAGGTTGTCCGCGGGGACCAGACCGTCGTCGGTGACCGTGAACGGCGCCGGCACCATGCTCTCGCCGAGCCCGTCGATGTTCTTGTAGTCGATCGATCCGTCGCCGGCGAGGAAGACGTAGGCCGGCGGCTCGAGCCAGTTCTCGGCTGCGTGCTGCAGGAAGTCGCGAATCGCCCACGGGGTCGCGACGCCTCCGGAAAACTCATCGTAGATGTCGGCGACCCGCGCCACCACTATGCTCAGCCCCTGCGCCGAACGATAGGCGGCGAATTCTGCCGCCGCATCCTCGAGCCCGGGACCGGCCACCACCACCCACCGCCCGCGATTGTCCGCGTCCGCCAGATCGGACGCGAGGTCGGCGACGACCCCCGCCGGCGGCAGCGAGGCCGCAGACGTGGTGGCGAGGATGGGGAGACCCGCGCCGGCTTCGAAGCGCGCGCTGAAGTCGCCGGGTGCACCGGAGCTCACGGCGCCTTCGAGAAGAACGGGTTGCGTGGGATCGGTCAGGTCGAAGACCGAGATGTCGTCGGTGCTGAACCCCGAGACCTCGACCACGCCGCCGACGTCGACCCGGGCCTCGAGTCGATCATCTTCGGCGACGAAGAGTCGGCGATAGGCGACATCGACAGCGTCGACGTAGAAGACGTCGTACTCGAGACCGGGCACCGCCAAAGCCGTGATCTCGAGGGTGTTGTCCCCGTCATTGAGCAGCGACTGTGGGAATACCAGATCGAGCTCGAAAGCCTCGTCCCCGTTCCACGAGTGCACGTCGCCGAGTCTAGTGCTGTTGAGCCGCACTTCGATGTTGTGGTTGGGTGCGATCCGGTCCACCGAGGCGCCCTGCAGGAACAGGGTCATGGCGGCGTTCCCCTCCCCCCCTGCGACGCCCGGGGTCGTCAAGGTGAGGGATCTGACGTCAAAGCCCGGGGTGTTGGAGAAGAGGTAGTCCCACATCCAGAAGTCGCCCTCGGGGTCGGTGATCACCGAGGTCAGCGGCCACACGTCCTTCTCGAAATGCAGGCGTTCGCCGAAAGTCGTCACTGTGGCTGCGCCCTCCGGCGCTGCCGACCGCCCGTCGACCAGTGCGCCGCGGCCGCGTCCCAGCCAGTAGACATTGTCTTCGGTGTAGGGGCTGTCGATGCCTTCGCCGTAAAAGTACAGCCCGCTGGTGTCGGCGGCTGCGATCCACGCCACCCCGTCCGGAATTTCCGGCATCTTTCCACCGTCGGTCCAGCGCCCGGTGTCGCCGGTCTCGAAGCCGTCTGCGAAGATCCCGAGACCGGACGGGCCCGCGCCCGCGCCGGTGTTGATCCAGAGATCGCCGGCGGCGATCCAGGTCGAGACCTCGGCGGCATCGGTCGCGAAGGCAGTCGCAAGCTCGGCGGCTGACAGCCACACAAGCCCGTCGTCGCGGACCTCGACCTTGACCAGTCCTGAAAGCTTGCCGGCGGAGGATTTGAGCGCGGCCGCCACCGGTCGCGGTCTGCGGATGGAACTGGTGTTGACGGTGCGGGAGGTCCCGGTGGCCAGCAGCTCGGCGCTCTTGGCATCGCTGCGCCGCGTCTCGGGTGTGACGGTGAAGGGCCCAAAGGTCTGGCCCCTGCCATGCAGGTCCCTCTCCTCGAGCAGGTAGTCGACGGTCGTACCGACAGTGGCCCCGCGGTCGACATGGCGATAGGTGCCTCCCTGCAACGCGGTGAGGACACCTGGGATCAGAGTCGGGTTGACCTTTGCGTACGCCGCATCTCCGGCGTGGCGGCGCCAGAGGTCGAAGCCGGCCGTGCCCATCTCGACCGCGGTCCGCCACTCGACCACCACCCGGCCGCCGTCCCCGAACGCATCGAACGAAGCGAGCAGGGCTTTGGTCGCAGCTGCCAGCAGCACCGTCGCGGTGACGCTGTCACGCTCTTTGTCGGGGAGGGGCGAATTCATCGAGATCGCGGTCAGGGTGATGGGATCGCGGGAAGGCCCCATCAGAGGATCGATGTCTCGGCGCAGCTCGTAGTACATCTCCGAGGCGGCCGCGATCAGGACATCCGGTTGGCCGTCGGTGTCGGTGTCGTAGCCGGGGGTGATCGAATCCCACGTCCCGTCGCCGTCGGCATCGGTGGCGATGAGGGTGTCGGGTTGGTCGCCGGGGTCGCCGGTGTCGATCCACAGCTCGGTCGGGTGGAGGAGTCCGTCAACGCCATCGAACCACGACGCGGTGATGTCGAGGTTGAAACGGTCGGCGGCGTTGGCGAAGTTGCGCAGCACCCCCGGGAAGACGGATTCATCGCCCGGGGTCCCGGTCCGCGTCCCGCCCCCGGAGAGGTCCATGATGATCGGCGGCCGCACGGTCGTGGTGTCGGTCACCGTCCCGAAGACGTTGTCGGGGTCGCTCAGGGCGGCGGCCGTCAGGTGGACGACGTCGGTTGTGAAGTCGTCGGTGCCGATCAGCACGTCGACCACCGCGAAGATCAGCTGCGACTGGCCCTGGGCCAGTTGACGGGTGTTGGTGATGGCGATGTCCTGGCCGGCGGTGTAGACGCCGTCGCCGTTGGTGTCCCAGTAGAAGGTGGTCGTCCACCCCAGCTCGCTCGACGCCTGGAGGGAGAAGGTTTCGGTGGCGCCGGTGTTGTTGAGCACCCGGTGCGAGTAGACCGCAGTGCCCCCGGCCGTAGCCACGCCCGAGTTGTCGGGGAGGAAGATGACGGGTTCGAGGGCGCCCACCGCCATCGTCTCGTCGGTGGCAATGTCGAAACGGCCGGGGTTGCGGTCGGAGGTGGCCCTCAGACCGGTGCTTTCGGAGTCGGTGGGTTCCGCGGTACCGGGGATCGTCACCCGCAGGCGGTAGTCGATGGTCTCCCCCGGAGCCAGGGTTCCCGTGTTGACCGTGACCCCGCCGTCCCAGACGCCGTCGCCGTTGGCGTCGGTTGCAATCACCGACCCGGTCGACGGGTCGATCAGCTGGACCGGCCAGCCCTCGCGGCTCGACGGTGTGATGGCATAGGAGTCGTCGCCCTCGCCGGTGTTCTCCACCTGGTGGACGTAGGTGACGCTCGAACCCACCATCCCGAATCCGGAGTTGTTGTACTCGACGACCACCCCGGCGCGCACCACGTCGTCGGTCACCGAGGCGTAGAGCGGACCCAGGGGCTGAGCGGTATTGAGCTCGGCGTCATTCTGGATCTGGGTAATGCCGCCGGCCAGGGGGTCGTCGACCAGGACCTGGAAGGTGATCGTCATGGTGGCGCCGGGGGCCAGCGAGTAGCCGTCGGACGGAACCACCAGGTTCGGCGGCACCCCGCCGCCGGGCGGGCTCAGGGGCGCGAGCCCGGAGAAGTCCACCCCCTGCACCCAGGCCGGAAAATCCTGCCCCGAGCGGCGGCGCTCGAGTCGCACGGTGTCGGCCGCGGTGTAGCGCGCCGAGAACATGGGCCGCGGGTAGAGGGTGCCGGTTCCGTTCTGTCCGTTGTAGGAGAGAGCCATCCGTTGCGAACCGGCGGCTGCGACCGGGACATCGACCGTGATCGAGCCGCTATCGCCGTCCACCTTGAAGACCTGGTCCACGAGCAGGTCGGGGTGGGTGAGGGTGTAGACCTCGAAATCCGTCGACAGGGAGGCATACTCGTTGGCCACCGCGACCAGGGTCTCGGTGGCGTTTTCGTTGACGCCGTTGCCGAGCGTGATGAGCGTACCCTCGGCGGCCTCGCCGATGCCCTCGACCGCGGTGTGGCCGGTGCCCCACACCCAGGTGTTGGCGCGGGCGACGGAGGAGATGGCGGCGGTGTTGTACTCGCCCACCGCATCGGCGCCGTTGCCGCCGTTGTTGCCCTGCACTCTGACCCGCTGCACGGTCCACTCCGAGCCCCACTCGACCACCATCACGGTGCTGGTGGCGGTGGACAGGGTGGCGTCATTGGGGTCGCGGGTCCAGGTGATCAGGTCGGCACCAGAGGGAAAGATCCGCGTGTGGCAAACCTTGGTGTTGTTCTGCGACGCTTCCGCCGTCGTGCACCCGGCGCCGTTGAAGCCGCCCATCAGGAGGACCTTGTTGACGTCGGTCCAGCCAGTCGCCGATGTGGCGGACCCGGTGGTCGCCGTGCCGGTATGGTTGACAACGCGGGCGTCGAGCAGGTTGAAGCCGCGGGTGTCGCACTCGGTGAGGCACTCGACCACGGTCACCACACCCACCCAGGAGTCGACAGCAGCGTTGCGTTGCAGACGGATCACATTCGAGCCGCTCGACACGCCGAGCTGTCCGGTTCCGAGTGGGTCGTCGGTGAGGGCGGCGTAGTTTGCGTTCGGCCCGCGAGTGCTGTTGATTGTGCCATCGCCATCGCTGCCCTGGACGATGACGAAGTAGTCGGCGACCAGGTCCTGATTCAGAGAAAGGTTGTAGGCGGTTCCCGAGAAGGTCCCCGGCGCCAGGTAGTACTCGGAGACCCGCAGGGCGTTGGAACCGGCGCCGGTGACCTGGGTGCTGCCCGGCACATAGGTGGTGCCGGTGGGCACCGGATCGTTGACGTCGATCCCGGTCTGGGTGAGACCGGTGTTGTTGGTGATCTCGAGGGTGTAGGTGATGGTCTGACCTGGTGAGACCTCGCCGCCGACGCTGTCCGATGTCTTGGTGAAGATCAGCTCGTCCTGCTGATAGCCGACATCGGCGGCGTTGACGGTGCCGCCGGGAATGGCGGTCACGATCTGCGGGTCGTTGCAGGGCGCCGCGGGAGGGCTCGAACAACCGGGAGCCGTGGTCAGAACAGCGCCCGGCGGGAAGTCGGGGTCGGACTCGTCGACGTCGACCGTGACATCGGCATCGGAGACCGACGTGACGCAGAGCTCGACGTCGTCGAGGTGGAACTGATCGGTGGTGTAGTCGTAGCCGCTCGAGCTCCGCCACCGGAGAGTGACCGGATCGGCCGGCAGCTGCACTGCATCGAGGGTGTAGGACGCGGTCAGCCACGTTGCATCGTTTTGATTGGTGCCGCCACCCGGCGGTTGGCCGAAGGTGTCGAGGGTTGTCCACCCGGAGCCGTAGTTGACCTCGAGAGTCATGATGTCGATGTCCTCGAGCCCGCGGCGGTGGTAGCGGAAGGCCAGCGTCGCGGAGTTGCCCGGATTGAGATCCACCTGGCGCGTGAAACCACGGGTGTTGGCGTTGCCAATCACGCCCTGAATCCTCAGCACGTTGTTGCTCGCGCCGACGATGGGGTCGGTCCGCACCGACATGGGGTCCGATCCTGTGTTGAGGTCGGCGCCGGCCCCGTACTCCACCCACGGGGTCGGGGCCCAGTTGAGGGCGCCGTCGCTGCCGTTGTAGGCGACGGCGGTGACCCGGTCGAGGTAGCAGCCGAGCGGCGTCGAGATCACCTCGACGGTGACCGTGTAGTCGCCATTGTTGTCGGTCGTCACCCGCTGCTGGACGCCCGTGGGATCGGTGACAACGACGTCGATGTTGGCGAGGTCGGGCTCGCCGGGGTCCTGGGTCCCGTCGCCGTCGAGGTCGAGAAAGACGTGGCCGTCGATCCGGGAGTCGCCGACAATCGGCACCTGAACCAGGTTGGTGTCGGCGGAGGGGATCTCGTTGGAAGCGAACACCGCCTGGTTGGCGACATAGAGCCCGGCCGTCCCGGGATCCACCTGGACCCGGAACCGCACGCGCAGGTTCTGCGACGCACCGAGGGAGGCGAGCAGCATCTCGATGCGGTCGCCGTAGGCGATGCCCTCGGCGCCGCCGCCCTCATCCCCGTCGTCGGCATCGGTGAGCGCGACAAAGGGGCCGGAGTTGAGCGACCACTCGATGGTCCCCGGGACATAGGTTGCGTTGGCAGGGAACGGGTCGACGACGATGACATCGGTGGCGATCCCGGAACCGGTGTTGGCGACCTCAACCTCGAAGGTGAGGGCTTCAAAGGGGTGGGCGACCGCCGGGTTGCCGACGATCCGCTTGACGGCCTCGAGCTTCGGCCCCTCGACGATCGAGATGACCTCGTTCGAGAGGAAGTAGGGGGTGAGCGCGCACTCGTACCCGCCGCGGTTCGGGATCACGGTGCCGGCGGGGGTCTGCGGGTTCACCTTGACCTGGAAGGTGAGGGTTTTGGGGCCGGAAGAAGCGGCAAGGGTGGCGGGGCCCCAGATCACGCTGTTCTGGGAGGCGCTGAAGGTCCCGCCGCCGAAGGGCGGATCGCCGGTCGGGTCTGAGCAATCACCGGGGTCGGTGGTGCTGTCGCAGTAGGTCGTGTTGGCGGGGATGGCGTCGCTGACGAGAGCGCTCAGCTCGTCGGTGGCGCCGTTGTTGGTGACCGTCAGGGTGTAGGTGAGAACGTCGCCGGGGCCGGGGTTGGTGATGTCGACGGTCTTGATCAGTTCGACATCCGTCTGCACCACCGCCTCGAGGTCGGTGGGTGAGAAGACACTGCCCCCGAGATGGGCCAGGGCATTACCGCGGTTGAGCAGACGGCGCGGCAGACCGCTCGGCGCCTCAGGAATCCGCACCTTGTAGGAGACGGTCAGGATCTGGTTGGTGCCGAAACTGAAGGGAGGGTCTCCGGGGTCGTAGGGAGGGCTCGAGGTCAGCGGCCAGTCGAGCCGATCGCGGCCGCTCACGGGGTCGACGGAAGCGGTCGGTTCGACGGTGTCCTGGCTCAGGTCGGGGTAGGTGATGAAGGTCGAGTTGGGGACGTAATCGCTGCCGGCGACGCCGATCGGCAGCAGGTCCCACACCTCGGCGTCGGTGAGCGGGCCGAAGTCGTAGGATCTGATGGTGATGGTGTAGGTGACGATGCGGTCGTCGGGGTCGGTCGGCGCGATTGGCACGACCGGGGTGTCGGCCACCTTTTCCAGGGTCAGCGCGGGGTCGAGGAAGGCCTGGTCGACCGGATACACCGTGTAACCGGTGTCGAGGCCGACGTCGCTGCCGTAGGTGCGATCGGTGTCCTGACCGTAGGAGACCGCGATCGGTTTGTTGGCGATGATGCGGGTGCCGGTCATGTCGTTGTCGGTGGGGTCCATCACCTTGAGCGCCGAAGGCGTGCTGATGACATAGGTGTTGCCGGGCAGCGGGGCCGGGTCGGCGGTGCCGTTGCCGTCGAGATCGATCGCATCGTAGATACCGTCGTTCTGGAGGTCGAACTGGACCAGGGTGTTGTTCGCAGTGGCGGCGACGAAGACCGGGTTGTAATAGAGGTTCGGATAGGTCGCGACGTTGGAGTTGCCGGGGGCGAAACCGATCGTGTAGACCAGGGTCAGGAAGTTCTTGGAGAGCCAGGAGTGGCCCCAGTCGCTGCGCGCGGTGTTGTAGTCGTAGGCGGTGACCCCCCAGAACCGGTGGTCCGAGGTCATGCGGACGGTCGAGTTGGGGGCGATGTCGCGGCCGGGTACGAGGTCGTCCATCGAGCGCATGGAGTTGGGCGGGATCGAGACCGAGTAACTGCCCGAGCTGTCGGTGATCGCCACGTCGATCGTGGTGAGCTGGTCGGGGTTCAAGATGTAGACGTTGGCCGGCCGGTCCTGCTCCGCACCGCCGTCGGTGGGGCCGACTGTGGGGTCGTCGCCCGGTGCGGTGGTGACGTAGTCGGTCGAGTGGAGGATGTCGGGCAGCAGGGCGTAGTGGCGGGTCGCCCAGGTGCCCTCGCCGCCGGTGAAGATCATGCCGGTGATGGCTGCGGTGGCTGAAATCTTGGTGCCGGCGTTGATGGTCAGGGCCTGGGTCGGTTGCGACGTGCCGTTGATAAAGCCCATCGAGGACCAGTGCTCGCCGCGCGCGAGCGTGAAGGAAACGACGCCGGCGCCGGGGCTGTTGACCGAGACCGACGTGTCCTCGAAGGCCACCAGCTCGAGCTCGACATACTTGAAGGGTTCGGTCACGGTGTCGAGGACGTAGAGATCTTCGCCGATCGGCACCGAATAGGAGCGCGCCGCCGCCACCGCCTGCCGCGAGAGGATCTCGGTGGCGCCGCCGATGTACTGGGTCAGGGGCCACTGGTTGTGGATCAGTGAGAGCGGCCCGCCGGTGGACTTGAGGAGGTCGCCGCCGTCGAAGCGGAAGTCGGTCGCGACCCGTGGGTTCAACGGCACCGAGCACCTGGTGGGTGTGCCGGGCGTCGTACAGCCACCGCCGAGCCCGCGATCCGAGTTGAAGTTGACGTAATCGCCGACGGCGAGGATGTCGGTGCTCGGGCATGCGATGTTCGCATTGAAGTCGCAGATGTCGCCATTCAACGGGTCCCCGTCGCCGATAACGAGAGTGGTCGATTGCAGGGTCCCGATCGACTCCGGGAAGTCATCGAGGCCGGCGTCGTAGCCATCCTCCCAGTGGTCGTAGTAGAGCGTCTGGTAGGCCGCGGATGCGGTGGCGGTCACCACCGAGTTCATGCCGGAGGCCAACGGCCCCGCACCCTCGGCGTCCACGACCCGGTCCATCATGTCCCACAGGTGCTGCTCCCAACCGACGATGAAGTACTCCTGGACGCCGGTGGCGACCGTCTGTGCGCCGAGGCTCCCGGTTGCAAGTACCAAGGCGATGGTGGCTGCGACGCAGAGCCGTGAGTGGTGAGTTTTGATCGTTCGATGTGCCGTTCGGCCCGGCTTGCCCGTCATTCTCTTCTCCCTTGCCGTCCGCGCTCCAGCGTTCACCAGGTCCGCTGTGTGGTTTTCCCGGCCGATGTGGAGCCTGAAAACGGCAAGAAACCCGCCCGGATCCAGAGCCGTATCAGGAACCACTCGCGGACCCTGCGTCCGATTTCGAGACACAGGTCCTGCAACCATCATAACCTCTGGCGCACGGCATATCCTCTGGAACCAAGAGTTTGACAGAGCCTTGACGTTTTTTGAAAAGGTACAACCGGCCCTTGAATGCAGTTTCCGCCCGGAATCGTTGACGGGAGCGTGCCCGCGCACAGCGATCTCATGTCAACCCATCTCGGAGACCTGCGTCTGAACGGCGTGACTACGAAAGCGCTTTCGCCGGACGAGACGAGTCATCCCGAAAGGAGACGAACGAGATGAAGAAGATCCTGATCGCCGTGATCGCTTTGTGTGTGGTGGCGCCGCTTGCGGCCCAGGAGAAGGAGCCGCCGCCGATCGTCGAGGCCGCCCACAACCGGGTCGCCGCGTTCCTGCAGCTGACCGGCGAACAGATCGCCGCGTGGAATGTGATCTACCGGATCCACCGCGACGCCGAACAACCGCTCCAGGACGAGATCGCCGCGGTGCAGGCCGAGATCGACGCCCTCTTCGAGGCGGGCACCCCCGACGCGGCCGAGGCCGGTGAGATGGTGATCCAGCGCCACGACCTCGGCGAGGCCCTCGTCGCTGTCCACGTCGTCTACCACCAGGATTTCATCGCCCTGCTCGACCAGACTCAGGTCAAGCGCCTGAATTTCATCGCGCGCGCCGACGACGTGCAGCAGATCATCCCGGCGTTCAAGCTCTTCGAGCTGATCCCGAAGCGCTGAACGATCCACGGCCGTCGATCTGACAGGCGGGGCTGCGGCCCCGCCTTTTTCTGACGGCGATCGAACCGCCCGTCAGGCTGATGCCCGGGCGCGAACCGATGCGAGTCCGCCGTCGATGCCGATGACCTGGCCGGTGACCCAGCTACTCTCCGCGGAGAGCAACCAGACGATCACCGAGGCGACCTCCTCCGGCCGGCCGATCCGGCCCAGCGGGTGCATGGCTTCCGAGGCCTTGAGCATCAGCGGGTTGCCGGTGATGCCCGAGGCCAGCGGGGTGTCCACCAGTCCGGGTGCGACGATGTTCACGCGGATCCCCTTGGGTGCGTAGGTGGCCGCGGCGGAACGCCCGAGACCGATCACGCCCGCTTTGGCGGCGGCGACGGCTTCGTGGTTGGGCAGCCCGACCTGTGCCGCCGCCGACGCCATGAGCACGATGGAGCCTCCGTCCCGGCGCATGGCCTTGGCCCCTGCGCGGACCGCGGCGAATGCCGAATCGAGATTCAGGGCAATGGTTGAGCGCCACTCGTCGTCCGACGTCTGGTGGGCCGCCTTGAGGAGGATCGAACCGACGCAATTGACGATGCCGTCAACCGCACCGAAGCGGGCAGCGGTCGCGGTGACGAAGGACTCGACCGCGGCGGTGTCGGTGGCCTCGACCACGCCGAAGTGAGCGCCGCCGAGCTCCTTCGACAGGGAGTCCAGACGATCGCTATTCCTCGCCGCCAGGGCGACCTCGGCGCCGTTGTCGGTGAGCTTGCGGGCGACGGCGGAGCCGATGCCTCCGGTGCCGCCGAGGATGACATACACTGCTTTGCGTTCCATGGTCTACTCCAGTCGGGTTCTGAACCGCCCTCCGCTGAGCGCCCATCAAGCTAAGCGTCGATGGGGTCGCCCGAATTCCATGCTCCGGCGCGGCTGGCGCGGTGGTCTCTGGCGCGGGCTCGCGGGTCGGGGTTGGAAGGCTTTCGCCGCGCCGATGGTTCCGAGAAGGTGATGGATACAGTGGTCAGACTCGACGGTGTGGGCCGCACCTACCGCCGCGGCGACGAGGAGGTGAAGGCCCTTGCCGAACTGTCCCTGAGCCTCGAACCCGGCGAAATGGTTGCGCTGATGGGGCCCTCGGGGTGCGGAAAGTCGACCGCCCTCAACCTGGTCGCGGCGGTGGACCGGCCCGATGCCGGAACCGTCAGCGTGTGTGGGGTCGACATCGGCTCGGCCTCGGAAGGTGAGCTGGTGGCGCTGCGCCGGCGCAGCATCGGCATGGTGTTCCAGGCCTTTCATCTGGTGCCGCACCTCACCGTCGCCGAGAACATCGCCCTGCCGCTGGCGCTCGACCGGCGGCGCGACAGCGCACGGGTCGACGAGCTGTTGCGGCGGGTGGGTCTCGAGCACCGCCGTCGCCACTATCCCTCCGAGCTCTCGGGCGGTGAGCAGCAGCGCACCGCGGTGGCACGGGCCCTGGTCCACCGTCCGAAGGTGGTGGTCGCCGACGAGCCCACCGGAAACCTGGACTCGAAGACCGGGGCGGCAGTGATCGCACTGCTCGCCGAGCTCCGCAGCGAGGAGGGTGCGGCGCTGCTGCTGGCCACTCACGACAGCGCGGTGGCGTCGTTGGCCGATCGGGTGGTCGAGCTCGCCGACGGCCGGATGGTGGAATGAGCGGCACCCCAAGCCGGGTGTCGGGCCGTCCGCGATGATCTTTCGCGCTCTCTTCCTGCGTCCCCTGCTGCGCCGGCCGTGGCGATTCCTGGTGACGGTGCTCGGGGTCGCCGCCGGGGTGGCGGCGGTGGTGTCGACGGTGGCCGCCAGCCGTGCCGCCGTCGCTTCCTTTGCCGAGGGCGTCGAAGAGGTGGCGGGCGCGGCGAGGCTCGAGGTGACCCAGCCGGGTGGGTTGCCGGAGAGCCTGTTGGCGGAGCTCCGCCCGATCACCAGCGAGGCCGTGGTGGTTCCTGTGGTGGAGGAGAGCGTGCTGCTGGTCGAGCTCGGCGACGGGGTGCGGCTGCTGGGGGTCGACATTCTGCTCGATGCGGAGGTGCGGCCGGTGCTTGCCGCCGGGACCGCCCCGAAGTCCATGGATTCGATGTTGATGGGATTCGGTGCGGCCATCTCGAGGGCGCTCGCGGATCAGCTGTCGGTGGGCGTGGGCGACCGGCTCACGGTCTCCGCCAACGGGCGGCCGGGGACGATCGAGATCGCGGCGGTCTTCGAGGGGAACGGTTTGTCGGCGGTATGGGAGCGGGTGGTCCTGATGGACGTCGCGGCCGCCCAGGAGCTGCTCAACCGCGTCGGCCGGCTCGACCGCATCGAACTGGTGCCGCGAGCCGGTGTCGACCTGGGGCGGCTGCGGGCTCGAGCGATGGAGTTACTGCCACCGGATGTGAGTGTCGCTGAGCCGTCCGAGCGTCGGCGTTTTGCCGAGCAGATGTTGGCCTCGCTGCGCTTCAACCTGGTGGCCCTTTCGGCAATTTCCGTGCTGGTGGGGGGGGTGCTGGTGGCCACTACGCTGGCGACATCGGTGGTCCAGCGCCGCTACGTGGTGTCGCTGCTGCGGTCGATGGGGGCCTCCAGGGCCCGGGTCGCGGCGGTGGTCCTGGCCGAGGCGTCGGCCATCGGCCTGGTGGGCGGCGCGATCGGTGTCGGCGCCGGTTTTGCGGGTGCGCGGCTCGCGTTGTCCAGCGTGCGGTTCACGGTGGCGTCGGTGGTGCGGGGGATTCCCGCGTCCGAGATCCGGTTCGACCCCTGGCTCGCTTTCGGAGGCGTGGCGCTGGCGGTGGCGACGGCGCTGACGGCTTCGGTGCTGCCCTTGTTGGAGGTGGCCTCGACACCGCCGCTGCAGGGTCTGCGCGCCGCGGTGCCCCGGCGGTTGGGCCGCGCGGCGCGGGTGCGGACCTCTGCGCTGCTGCTGGCGACCGCCGCGGCGGTGGTGCTGTTGAGCGGAATGCCGGCGTGGGGCGATCTCCCGCTGGCGGCGCTGCTCGCCGCGCTGTTGGTGATGGTCGCTCTTCTGGCGGGTTCGGGTCTGCTACTCGACCTGCTCTCGCGGGTCGGTCACGGTCCGCATTTTCGCCTGCCGTCGGTGGCCCTCCGTCTCGCCGCGGCGGCGCTCTCGGCCTCGCGGCGGCGCGCCTCCTGGGCCGCGGGTGCGGTGGCGGTCGCGGTGGCGCTGGCGGTGGCCATCGCCACCATGGTGATGTCGTTCCGCACCACGGTCGAGCACTGGACCGAGGCGGGGATGCGCGCCGATGTCTGGGTGCGGCCGCTGGCCGCATCCACCGGGGTGTGGGTGGGCCGCCTCGACCCCGAGGTCGTGAGCATCGCCGAGGGTCTCTTCGGTGCGGCGGCGGTCGACCCCTTCTATTCGGTGAACGTGGAGTACGAGGGCCGCCCGGTGGCCTTTGCCGGTGCGGCCTTCGACGTGGTCCAGCACTTCGGCAGCGTGCCCTTCCCGGGGCGCGATTCGGCGGCGGTGTTTGCGGAGGCCTACCGCCGCCGGGCCGCTGTGGTGAACGAGCCATTTGCCAACCGTTTCGGCGTCCGCGAGGGCGACCGGGTTCGTTTTGAGCTCCCGGGCGGGGTCCTGGAGCGCGAGGTGGTCGGCGTCTTCACCGACTACTCGCGGTCGCACGGGTTGGTGGTGGTCGACCGCGCCGATTTTCTCGAGCACTTCCCCGATCGTGGACCGGAGGACATGGCGTTGTTCCTGCCGCCGGACGCCGATCCCGAAACGGCGCGGCGAACGATGCTGGAGGCGGTGCGCGGCAGGTTCCTCATCGAGGCGCTGGTCAACCGGGAGCTGCGGTCGGCGGTGCTGCGGGCCTTCGAGCGGACCTTCGCCATCACCACCGCCATGTACCTGGTGGCGGCGGTGGTGTCGGTGGTGGCGATCGCCACCGTCCTGTTCACGCTGGTCGGCGAGAGGCGCCGCGAGCTGGCGACGGTGCGCGCGCTGGGCGGCTCGCGATCCCAGGTCGCGCGCATGGTGGTGGCCGAGGCTGGGTTGCTGGGCGTGGCAGCGGCGGCTGAGGGCACGCTCGCCGGGCTCGTGGTCGGCGTGATCCTGGTCAAGGTCGTCAACCTCCAATCCTTCGGCTGGTCGTTGGAGCTGGTCCTGCCGTGGTCGACCCTTCTGCCCTTGACGGGGTGGGTGGTGCTCGCCTGTCTGCTGGCCGGTCTGGCGCCGGCACTGGCGGCATCACGGCTGCAGCCGGCCGAGGTTCTGAGAGAGGAGGGCTGAGTGCGGCTGAAGCAGTGGCTGCTGTTCGTGGCGGCGGGTTGTCTTGCGGCCTCCGGGGTGAGCGCCGCGGACTGGCTGCAGGTCACCGGGCCTCCCGATCTCGTCTTCCCCCGCGATCACGGCGCCCATCCCGATTTCCGGACCGAGTGGTGGTACATGACCGGGCTGGTCGACGCAGACGACGGCAACCGCTACGGTTTTCAACTGACATTTTTTCGCCGGGGGCTGGCCGCGGGAGAAGCCGAACCTGGATCGTCGGCTTTGCGCGCGCGGCAGGTCGTGGCCGCTCACCTCGCCGTTGCGGACATTTCGAAAGGGCAATTCCATCACGCGGAGCGTCTGCGTCGGGCCGACGGCGCGCTGGCCGGGTTCTCGACCTCCGACCTCGAGGTGTGGCTGGATGACTGGCAGTTGGTGAGGGGCGACGACGGCACCCTCACTGCACGAGTGCGCGACGCCGCCACCGGTATCGGCCTCGACCTCGAGCTGCGACCGCAGCGCGAGTTGGTGCTGCACGGCGACCGTGGCTATTCGCGCAAGGGCGCCCAGGAGGGTAACGCTTCGGTGTACGTGAGCTGGACGCGGCTCGCCGTGACGGGCCTGCTCGAGGTCAACGGCGCGCGGGTTGCGGTCGACGGCGCCGCGTGGTTCGACCACGAGTGGGGCACGTCGCAACTCGGCGAGAGTGTGGTTGGGTGGGACTGGTTCAGCCTGCGCCTCGATGACGGCCGCGACCTGATGGTCTACCGGCTGCGACGGGCCGACGGCACTGCCGATGACGTTTCTTCCGGCACCTTGGTGACCGTGACCGGAGAGGTGATCAACCTCGGCGCGGATGACGTCGTGATCGGGCCGACGGGTTTTTGGAACAGTCAGGGCTCCGGGGCGGCCTACCCGTCGGGCTGGACGCTGAGAGTGCCGCACTACGAAATCGATCTCCAGCTGCGTCCCCTGATATCGAATGCCGAGGTCGATGGCTCGCGCACCACCGGGGTCGTCTACTGGGAGGGACCGGTTGTCGCGGCCGGATCCACCACCGGCGAGGGCTACGTCGAGCTCACGGGCTACGCCGGTTCCCTCGAAGACAGGTTTTGAAGGAGGGGCCGGCGGACGCCTTGACCACCGGGTGACGACCGGTCATCATTCGGCCGCATGAGTCCCACCGAAGATCAAACTCAAGCGGCCGATGGAGAGACCTCCAGTGGGGATCTCCGGATGCCGGTGTCGTTGGTGGTGGCCCATCCGGGCCACGAGTTGCTCGCCTTTGGGTGGTTGAACAAGCTCAGGCCGTCTGTCTTCGTGGTGACGGACGGATCCGGCCGCGACGCCGATGCGCGGATCGAAGCTTCGGCGCGGCTGCTGGCCGGTGGTCTGGGCACGCGGGCGTCAATCTTCGGGCGGTGGACGGACCGCGTGCTCTACGATGCCCTCTCTGAGGGCCGCTTTTCGCCTTTCCTCGCGCTCCGCAACGAGCTCGTCGAGGCGTGGTGCGCCGAGAGGGTCCGGACCGTGATCTGCGATGCCGCCGAGCGCCGGATCCTCATGCACGACGTGGTGCAGATCACGGCGTCAGCGGCGGTGGCGGCGTCCCGGGATCGGGGTGTCGAGATTGAACTGCTGGAGCTGCCCATCTATCTCGGGCCGCTGGACGCACGCCCCGGCAACCCCCCGCTCGCGGCCTCCCTCGCGATCACGGATGAGGTCCTCGCACAGAAGATCGATGCCGCGCGGGCGTTCGAGTCTTCTGTCGTGCGCCACGAGGTCGAGGAGTTTTTTCGGCTGCGCGGCGCGGAGGGATTTCGGACGGAATCGCTCCTGTGCTCGATCCCGAGGACGCCGGACGAATTGGAGCGGGAACCAAAGCCGGCGTGGGAGGCCCACGGCGAACGGTTGATGCAGGAGGGGGTGTACGACCGCGTCATCCGGCTCCGCGAGCACCTCGTGCCGCTGGCGAGGGCGCTGGAAATCTCGTCCCGGGTGGCGTCGGGGACACCTTGAGAATCCTCATCACCAACAACACACTCGACCAACGGGCCGGGACGGAGGTCTACGTTCGAGACCTCGCGACGGCACTCATCCGCCGCGGCCACCACCCCGTCGCCTACAGCCAGGAGCTGGGCGAAGTCGCTGAAGAACTCCGTGGCTCCGGGGTGCCGGTGGTGGACGACCTCGCCCGGGTTGTCGAGCCGCCCGATGTCATCCACGGCCACCACCACCTCGAAACTATGACCGCGCTCAACTGGTTTTCAGGAGTGCCCGCGATCTTCGTCTGCCACGGCTGGGCGCCGTGGCAGGAGGCGCCACCGATCCATCCGCGAATCCTGCGCTATATCGCTGTCGACGAACTCTGCCGTCAGCGGCTCGTCGGCGTGAGCGGCATCGCCTCCGACACGGTCGAGGTCATCCTGAACTTTGTCGACCTCGATCGTTTTCGGCCGCGGCAGCCGCTGCCCGAGGTGCCGGCACGGGCCCTCCTTTTTTCCAACCAGGCGAGCTCTGCGAAGATCGCTGAAGAGGTCGAGCTGGCGTGCACGGAACGGGGGATCGATCTCGACGTGGTCGGTCAGGCGTCGGGGAATCCAACAGGTTTCCCGGAGACCCTGCTGCCGCAGTACGACCTCGTGTTTGCAAAAGCGAGGGCGGCGCTCGAGGCGATGGCCGTCGGGTGTGCGGTGGTTCTGTGCGACGCGCCCGGTCTCGGCCCGCTGGTGGACACCCGGAACTTCGACGATCTCAGACCTCTGAATTTCGGTCTGGGCGCGCTGTCGTCTCCGGTCAGTGCCGAAGCCGTCGGCGAGCGGTTGGCCAGGTACGATCGCGATGATGCCTTCGCAGTCAGCGCGCGAATACGCCGTGAGGCGAGCCTGGTTGACGTCGTCGACCGTTTCCTGGCTCTCTACCGGGAGACTGTCGGTGGTCGGGCCGCTTCACTGAAGGGTGGGGGGCAGGCCAATGCTGTGTACCTGCGGACCCTGGCGCCGAGAATCAAGGAAAACGACCTGTTCCACCTCCGGGTCGCGGAGGCGGCCGCGGAGAAGGACGGGTGGCGGCTTCGCGCCGAGAAGGCTGAAGCGGACCTGGCCCAACTCGCGGCAGAGCACGAGGAGGCGCGAGCAGCTGCCGGTGTCAGAATCGGTGAGCTTGAGGCCAGGAACCTGGAGCTCGGCCGCACCCGCGATCGCCTCCAAGCACGGGAGGCGGCCCTCCAGACCGAGGTTTCAACCCTGCGAGACCTCCTCGATCGCGCCTTCGCAACCGTGACCTGGCGCCTCCGCGAACGTGTGCTCGGGTGGCGTCTTGGTCGTCTTGCGCGCTGCCTGCTCCGGCGTCGTTGATCGTCCGCCCGAGGTGGGGCCGGGCGTTCAGGTGGTCGACGCCGTGCCTGTCGTGGTGATATCCGCGAGTGCGAGACGGGCCTGGTCGTAATCGCGCCGGAGCACGGTCTCGCCGGGCAGGTTGCGCCACCCAGCGCGAAGCAGGGCGCGCATCGGTTGATCCTGGATCCCGCCGAGCACTACCAGCACGCCCGCCCGGCGCATCCGCGCGACGGCGCTCGAGAGGTTGACAACACCGGTCGCGTCCATGGCGGGCACCCCGCGGAGGTCGATGAGGACGGCGCGGGCCCCGGGATCCACGTTTTGAAGTGCGCCCATCGCCTTGGCCGCCGCGCCGAAGAACAGGGGTCCGGCGACGCGATATTCGACGACCCCCGGAAGGTCTCCGCCATGCGGCGAGGACGGCCCGGCGGACACCAGTTCGGTACCGGAAACCTCGGCCATGCGGCGCATGAAGAGCAGAGCCGCGAGGATGATGCCGGTGAGAACCGCAACGACCATATCAAAGGCCACCGTCAGGCCGAGGCACGCGACCAGCACAAGGACGTCGCTGCGCGGTGCGGTTCGGACGGTGTGAACGACGTGCCGTGCCTCGCTCATGTTCCAGGCCACGACGAGCAGTAGGGCGGCCAGCCCCGCCATCGGCAGGTGGCCGAGGAGCGGCGCCCCCGCGACGACGGCGGCCAGGACGACGACCGCGTGGATGAGGGCTGCTATCGGCGACCGCGCACCGGACCGCACGTTGGTCGCGGTGCGAGCGATGGCTCCCGTCGCCGCGATGCCGCCGAAAAACGGAACCACCAGGTTGCCGATTCCCTGGGCCACGAGCTCCGCATCGGGGTCATGGCGATAGCCGGTCATGCCGTCGGCGACTACCGCCGACAGCAGCGACTCGATGGCTCCGAGGAGGGCAATCGCCAGTGCCACGGGCAGCAGCTCCCGCACCAAGCCGAGGCTGAGATCGAGGGGCAGGCCGTCCGGGCCGGCGAGCGACCATGGCGCGATCGGAAGCGGCGGCGTGCGGGGAATGCCAGCGATCGGACCGCCGGGCGTATCGGTGACGAACCGACTCGCGATCGTCGCCGGCTCGAACTGCGGGGCGAACCGCGAGAGAGCCCACCCTGCGACGGCTGCCAGGACGAGCGCCGCGAGCGGGGCCGGAACCCGTCGCACGAATCGCGACCACAGCAGGAGGATCGCCAGCGTCAGGACCCCGATCGCGGCGTCGCCTGGACGCCAGGTCGGGAGCGCTTTGACCAGGGCCACGGCCCGTCCGGGGAACGACTCCCCGGCGACCGGCGCGGTCAGCCCGAAAAAGTCCTTCATCTGCAACGTCGCGATCACGACTCCGATGCCGGCGGTGAAGCCGGTGGTCACCGGATACGGAACGAATTCGATCAGCTGGCCCATCCGCGCGAGCCCGAGCGCGATCAGGATGACGCCGGCCATCGCGCCGGCGAGGAGGAGACCCGCCGGGCCGAAGCGGGCGACGATCGGCGCCAGGATCACGACAAACGCCGCAGTCGGCCCGGACACCTGGACGCGCGACCCGCCGAGCACGGCGATCACGGCCCCGCCGACGATTGCCGTCGCGAGGCCGAACTGGGGCGGCATGTCGACCGCGATCGCGAGCGCCATCGAAAGGGGCAGGGCGACGACGCCGACCACGAGACCCGCACCGAGGTCGGACGCAAGCTGCTGCCCGCCGTAACCTTCTGCCAGGGCGGCACGGAGCGCGCTGGCAACGCGGAGTGGTTTTCTCGGTTCGTTCGGGCGCTTCATATTCGTGGATTCTCCCTCGAGCGGGGCATGATACCTCGCAGTCGGGCCGTGGGTCACACCCGGTTGCGCAGCATCAGTTCCCGTGGATGGGGCTCGAGGTAGAGCTGTCCCTGCAGGTAGGCGATGTCGTGTTTCGCGACGTGGTGCCGCAACAGGGTGAGGGGCACCACCAGAGGAACCAGCTCAAGGCGGTAGTCTTCGATCAGTCCTACGGCCTCCTGTTTTTCGAAAGAATCGAGTGTCTCCTTGAGGTAGCCGAGGGCGTGGTACAGCACGTTGGTGTGGCGTTTGCGGGTGGCCCGGGTCTGCAGCACCTGGTGGAACTCGTCCTCGTACGACTGGAAGAGCTCCCCGTCTGGAATCGATTTTGCCGAGGCGACGATGCGGCCGAGGCGCCGGTAGCCAGCCTCGTTGTGGGCGCGCAACACCAGCTTGTGAGCGGTGTGGAACTCCACCAGGCGGCGGCGAGAGAGACCGCGCCGGACCAGGGTCCGCCAGCGGTGGCGGCAGAACACGTGCTCGATGAAACACTCGCGGAGGAGGGGGTCGCTGAGCCGTCCCTCTTCCTCCACCGGCAGGTTGGGCCATTTCTCCAGCAGCACCCGGGCGAAGATCCCGACTCCGTCCTTGGACGGCATGCCGCCCTTGCCGAAGACCTTGACCCGCTCCATGCCGCACGATGGGGAGGCGCGTTTCAGGATGTAGCCGTCGAGGTCCTTCGCCATCAGGGCGTCGACCTTTTCGTGCGAGTAGACCACCATCTTTTCGGTCAGGTCGTCGCCCGATTTGGGTTCGACCAACCGCGGCCCGTCCTCGCCCTGCACCAGCCGGATGGACGGCCGCGGCACCCCGAGGCCGATGTCGAGCTCGGGGCACACCGGCACCCAATGAAACCACTCGCCGAGAACGTCGGTGAGGTAGCGGTCGCGCTTGTGGCCGCCGTCGAAGCGGACTTTTGCGCCGAGGAGACAGGACGAGATCCCGAGGCGGATGGGTTCGTCGTCGTGCCACGCGCGCCACGAAGGTTCGGGAGCTGATATCGGCGTCATGATGCATGATCGCATGAACGGGTAGTATGGCCAATAGGAGGGTTGCATGACGCCACAGAGCCGGCGAGCGTTTGTGACGAGATGGATGGCGGGCATTGCCGGGGGCGCTCTGCTGGCGCACCTCGACAGTGGAAGACTCATTGCACATGCTGAAGAACTCGCGGTGTCCGGCGCCGAACTTCCGGAAGACTACTGGCGTCTCGTCCAGAGCGGTTTCCGGCTCGAGCCGGGGTTGGTGTATCTCAACAACGCCTCGCTGGGGCCGTCGCCCGAGCTGGTCGCCGACGCCACCGAGGCTTTCCGCCGCCGGCTCGACGCCTTTCCCTCGCGCTACATGTGGGGAGGGTGGTCGGAGGAGATGGAGGCGGTCAGGTCGAAGTGTGCCATTCTCCTAGGCGCCGATTCGGAGGAGATCGCCCTCATTCACAACACCACCGAGGGTATGAACCTTGTCGCTTCGTCACTCGATCTGAAGTCCGGTGACGAAGTCATTATCGCCGACCACGAGCACTCTTCCGGTACCATCCCGTGGCAGTACTGGCAGGAGCCGAGGGGCGTGCGGCTGGTGCGGCCCACGCTGCCGGTGCTTCCCTCCGGTCCCGACGAGCTCGTCGAGGTCTACCGCCGCGCCATCACGGAGAAGACCCGGGTGATCTCCATGTGCCACGTCGTCAACACCAACGGCATGATCCTGCCGGTCAAGGCGGTGTCGGAGATGGCGCGGGAGCGCGGCATCCTGGTGGCGGTGGATGGCGCCCAGGCACCGGGTCAGATCGATGTCGACCTCCAA
Organism: Candidatus Sulfomarinibacteraceae bacterium; assembly: GCA_963741385.1. Lineage (GTDB taxonomy): Bacteria > Acidobacteriota > Thermoanaerobaculia > Thermoanaerobaculales > Sulfomarinibacteraceae > Sulfomarinibacter. Next base: position 644,864 of record CAVUHO010000010.1, on the reverse strand, counting down.
GACCTCGGTTGCGACTTCTACGCAGCCTCGGCCCACAAGTGGCTGCTGTCGCCCAAGGGCGTCGGCATCCTCTACGCCCGGCTGGACGCCCAGCCGTTGCTCAAACCGTTGATCGTCGCCCACGGCTGGGAGGACCGCTCCATCCGCCGTTTCGAGAACTACAACACCCGCAACCTCCCCGAGGTTCTGGGGTTGGGCGTGGCCGTCGATTTTCAGAACCTGATCGGTCCGCCGCGGCGCACTGCGCGGATCCTCGAGCTGACGAACGCGTTTCGCAACTCCCTCGAAGACGATCCTGCCTTCACCATCAAGACCCCGGCCGGCAGGGAACTCTCGGCGGGTATCACCACCGTCGAGGTGGTCGGCCGCGCCGCGCCGGGGGTGGCTTCGCTGTTGGCCGACCGCTACTTTATCGACTGCCGGCCGATGACGAGCCACGGCCTCAACGGCATCCGCATCTCCCTCTCGGTCTTCAACTCCGTGGATCAGGTGGAGGTGCTCGTCGGCGGGTTGCGCGAGTTGATCTGAGCCGCGTATTTCGCGGGCCATCTCCTGCGGCGGGTCAGGAGAAATCCGGGTCTCGTTTGCAGATCACGATGGTCACGTCGTCCACCTGCACCTGATCCTGACCGAAGTCCTGCACTGCTTTGTAGACCCGCTCCACGATCTCCTGCGCCGGGCTCTGGCGGTGGCTCGACACGACCTCGAGGAGACGCTCGGCGCCGAACTCAGTGCCGTCTGGCGCCTCGGTTTCGAGAACGCCGTCGGTCACCAGCACCACCAACTCTCCCGGACCGATGACGACCTCCTGCCCGATGCACCGCCATCGGTCGAGAAACAGCCCGAGCGGCAGACAGCGCGAGGCGAGCTCTGCGATGGCTTTTCCGGAGATGTCGATGAGGAAGCCGCTGGGGTGCGCGGAGTTCACGTAGGTGAGGCGGCCGGGGCCGGGCTCGAGCTTGGCGAGCAGCATGGTGACGAAGAAGTTATCCTGCAGGTCGGCGACCAGAAAACGGTTGACGGTGCCGGTGATCGACGCCAGTTCGTCGGTGCCCTGCATGAGCGAGCGCAGGTAGGCACGCGTCTGGGCCATCACCAGGGCCGGGCCGAGGCCGTGCCCCGAGACGTCGGCGACGACAAGGGCCAGGGCATCGTTCGGCAACGGGACGAAGTCGTAGTAATCGCCGCAGGTGGCCTCAGCCGGGAACACGGCCCCCGCGATGTCGTACCCGGGGACCTGCGGCGGTGCGGCCGGAAACAGCCGTCGCTGCACCTGTGACGCGAGCTGGAGTTCGATCGCCTGCTCCTGGATCCTGCGCCGCTCGGTCATGTCCTTGAGCACCGAGACGAAGTGCGTGATGCTGCCGTCACGGTCCCTCATGGCCGTGATGGTCTGCTCGGCGTGGTAGAGTTCGCCGTTTTTCCTGCGGTTGACGGTGGTCCCCCGAAACGGCTCGCCGCGAAGAATGGTGGCCCACAAATTGCGGTAGTACTCCGGGCCCTGGGCGCCGGACTTGAGCATGTTCGGGTTGCGGCCGACGGCCTCGGCGCTTGAGAAGCCGGTGGTGGCCTCGAAGGCCGGGTTGACGTACTCGATGATGCCGCGGCGATCGGTGATCAGCACCGAATCGGCAGTCTGCTCGACGGCGCTCGACAGCCGCTGCAGCCGCTCCTCGGCCCGCTTGCGCTCGCTGATGTCGCGAAACACCACCACCCCGCCGCGGACCCTGCCCCTCCCGTCGAGCATCGGCGAACCGCTGACGCTCACATAGGTCCCGTCTGGAACGCTGGAGTTGCGGACGAAGATCTCGATGTTGTTGGTCGCCTCGCCGCGGATGGCGCGGGTCAGTGGCAGCTGATCAGCCGGGAAGAGGGTTTCGGTTCCCGGGAGAAAGAAGCCGAACTTCTCGGACCACACCGACGGCGAAGTGTTCTTTGCGCCCCTGCCGGAGATTGCGGTCGCCGCCCGGTTGGCCGTCAGGATCGTGCCGCCGGTGTCGGCGACGATGACTCCGTCGCTGAGACTCTCGAGAATGTTTTCCACCAGCCGCGCGTGCCGTCGCTCGAGGCGGTCGCGCGACCGTTTGCCGAGTATCACAACGAGCCCGACGAGCAGCTCCCAGGCGACGGCTGCGATGGCGCCCAGCAACAGTGGTTGCCGCGAACGAAGCGGTTTCAGGTAGGCGGTTGTGGGTCGGGCGACAAAACGCCAACGCTGGTCGCCGACCTCGATCGATTGCTCGGCCAACATGCCGCGGATGAACGCTTCTTTTGGATCGAGCGACAAACCGTGAATCACCAGCGACCGACCCTCGACGTCCTCGTCCACCAACTCGAAACGGATGCCGGTGAAGTTCGGACTCTCGAGCCCGAGCCGAGCCTGCTGAAGCAGGCCTTCGATGTCGAACACCGCGAGAACGAAGCCGCGAAATGATGGCCCGTCCAGAGCGGTGATCTCGGGATGGTCATCGAAGACCGCCAGCAGGGCGAGCACGGCCGTGGCTGCCGGTGACCCCTGGATGAGGCTGACCGGATCGGTGAGGGCAGGTTCGCCGGTGGCAGCGGTGCGATCCATGGCTTCGCGATGGAACCGGTCTGAGGCGAGATCAATACCGATGGCGCGCGTGTTGCCTTCCCTTGGTTCGACAAAGGCCACGGGCGCGTACCAGTCGCGCTCCCCCGCCGTCACCAACTCCCCAGTCGACAACCGTTCGGTGATCGTAGAGTCGGTGCCACCCTCGTCACGCATACGGAGTTCGTACGATTGCCGCTCAGCGCGGCTGACTCTGGGGATCCATTTAAGGGCCCGGAGATGTGGGTGGCGGGCGAGGAACGGCAGCGTCATGGCCTCAAAACTCTCCCGGGTCACCGGTGGGCTGAGATCGATGAGCGAACGCAGGGCGTACAGGACCTCGAGGTCGGCGGCGAGCTCGCGGTCGATGGTGAAGGCGGCGGTCGCCACCCGGCTTTCCAGTTGCACCTGTGCCCGGTCGCGTTCGACGTTGTCGGCAAGCCGGAGAACCGAGAGCCCGATGACGGGCCCGCCGAGAATTGCAAGCACCAACAGGCCTCGCCGGAGGTGTGGGATGCGAATCGCCGTCACTGTCGATCTTTGGCCGCTTGGAGAGAAACCGTAGTGTTCATTGCCTCTGTTTCCGACCGAGAATAGCATCGTGTCCCGGTGTATTGCTCATTTGCTAACAAAAGCAACTATTGGATGAAGGAGCGCGGTTGGTTCAGTCGGCGGTGGTTCGATGCCAGTGGATGTCGCGGTCGATCAGCTGGGCGGCGGCGACGGAGAGGACGCCGGTAGCCAGACCGGCGGCGATGTCGGTCAGCCAGTGGATGCCGAGAACGGCGGTGGAGAGGACGATCAGCACGCCGAGCCAGAGCGCGACCCAGCGGAAGCGCAGCCGCTCGACGAAGCACAGCCCTACCGCCACCGTCGTCAGCGACACGTGGAAGCTCGGGAAGCAATTGTCGAGACCCGAGAAGGGGCGGAAGAGCTCGATCAGCCGCGGCGCCCACAGGTCGGAGAGCAGGATGGCTCCCGAGTCCGGCCACGCCCAACGCTCGGGGACCGGGAAGAAGAGAAAGAAGGGCAGGCTGATCGCATAGTCGACGGCGACCGCGAGGGCGAAGACCCGGAACGGCCGCGGGTCCGCTCTGCGGGCCAGCGCCCAGCCGGTGATGAGCACCAGCAGCAGGAGCACGAAGAAGTACGCGATCGAGTAGCCGTAGATCACCAGCGGCGACGCGGCGTCCCAACCCTCAAGAATGACGGCGCCCTCGAACCAGTGTGCCGCGCGAGCGAGCTCGAAACCCAGCTCGCGGCCGGCCCCGTAATGATCACGCACCGCGGTCTCGATCGTGGTTTCGACGAGGTTGACTGCAAAGACCGCAGCGATGAGCAGCAGCGGCAGCCGGTGGCGTGCGATGGTCTGTCGTGCCCTGGTGGCGATGCTCGCCGCGCTGGAACCCGGATGGGACATGCGGGCGGCGAGAGCGGCGTCGGCCGCCGACCCACCCGAGGAGTACTGCCGTTTGAGAATCCGCAACTGCTCATACAGGCTCTCGGCGGACTGCAGACGTTCGGTGGGGTCTTTTTCGAGACACAGGGCGATGGCGAGCTCGAGGTGTTCGGGCACGTCGGGACGAGCAGTCGAGATCGCCCTGGGTTGATTGCGGAGGATGGACGCCATCACCGCGGCCGGGTTGGCGCCCTTGAAGGGCCGCTCGCCGGTGAGCATTTCATACAGGATGATGCCGAGCGAGAAGAGGTCTGACCGGCGGTCGATGTGGCGCCCCGTCACGTGCTCCGGCGACATGTAGGGGATGGTCCCGATCAGCATGCCGTCGCTGGTCAAGCGATCGTCCGTCGGCGGCGGCGCGTCGACCAGGGTCGCGCCTTCGAAGTCCGTCTGTCGCGGTTCATCCATCAGCTTCGCGAGACCGAAGTCGAGCACCTTGACCCGCCCGGTCTCGGTGATCATGACGTTGTCGGGTTTGAGATCGCGGTGGGTGATCCCGGCGGCGTGCGCGGTGGCCACCGCCTCGGTGAGCTGGGCCGCGATCCGGAGAAACTCTTCGAACGGCAAGCCGCCGTGCGGGATCACCTCACGCAAGGTGCGACCCTCGACCAGTTCCATGGCCAGGAAGTGGATGCCGTCGGTCTCCTCGACGCCGTGGATGGTGACGATGTTGGGGTGGTTCATGGCTGCCGCCGCCCGGGCCTCGGTGCGGAAGCGCTGCAGGCGTTCCTGGTTGCTCACCGATTCCGGCGGCAGCACCTTGAGGGCGACCCTTCGTTCGAGCCGGGTGTCCTGGGCGAGGTAGATCTCGCCCATGGCGCCGCCGCCGATGTGCTCGAGCACCCGGTAGTGCGCCAGCATCCGCCCGATGACCGGAGAGTTTCCGCCGCCGGTCACGAGAGCAGGGTCTTCTCGTCCAGCCGCGCTTGAGTCTGCGGGCGAGAGCGCAGCGTCCACACCGCGGCCGCCGCGGCCAGCGCCAGCACGGCCACCAGCGCACCGGTGGCGATGCGGTAGAGGGTGTTGGGCGGCTCGGTTCGCAGCTGATACACCCGGAACGACACGTTGCTCAACGGGTCGAGATCGACCGCGCCCTCGCCAGAGCGTCGAAAGTCGTCGGCCTCGAGCTCGTGGACGAAGGGGCTCGAAGAACGGACCTGGGCCTCAAACACCGGCCCTGCGCGGAAGCTGTTGCGTTCGGGGTCGAGCCAGGTGATCCGCTGCACCGGGACCTCGCTGCCGGGCGGCAGCGCCAGCGTGGTGTCGCGAATGATGATCGGCTGACGGCCGCTGAACGGCCAGACGTAGCGGATGCGGTGGAGCCTGCTCTGCATCAGGGTGACGATGCGCTCGGTGAGGTCCTGGCCGTCGCGAAAGCTGATTGGGAAGACCTGGTCCTCGATCTCGGTGCCGGGGATCGAACTCCGCAACCGAGCGGCGCCGTCGTGGATCCGATCGATGGTCCACACGTAATCGATGTGTTCGTGAAAGTCCTCGTCGTAGAGCACGAACTCCATTCCAGAAAGACGCACGGCGTATTTGGCCGAGCTCAGCATTTCCGGAGTCGCCGCGCGGTCGCCACCGGCGCTGCGGACGTCAACTGTCACCGGCGCCGCCTGCTCGCGGGCCAACCACCGCAGGTGCGCGAGGGCGTTGCGCGCCTCTGGCGCGTCAGCGATGTCGAGCCACGTTCTGAAGTCGCCCACCGTGATTTCGTTCGCGGGCATTTTCCGGATCGCCGCCCGCACCCGCTCCTTGAGCTCGGGAGGCGCGCTCCGCGAGCACACCAGGAGATCGTTGGGGATCGCCGACGGCAGGCGGACGAACACCACCCGGCGGCCGAGGGCGAGGTCGGCCGGGTCCGCGTCGCCGGCCGTGAACCGCGTGCGGGTGCCGCTCCACACCGCCGCCAGATCGGCTTCGCCGCGGGCGACGGCGCGCACCAGCGCGCTCGACGAGTTCTCCGGAATCTGGGCGACGTCGATGGCGGCCAGCGACTCGGTTGGTTCCGCCATGTGAAAAATGTGGTTGGCGCGGAAGTGGAGCGACGGCAGGAAGAAGCTCGAGGTCGAAAACAGGCTGTGGTGGACAAACCGCAACCGCCGCGGCGACCCCGTGATCAGCGACACGACATCGGCGGGGGTCGGGTTGGGGGGCAGGTCATCGCGGCGGGCCACCAGGTAGGAGCTGTAGGTGGTGGCGCCGGTGGCATCGCTGATGTAGGTGGCGAGAATCTCCATGTCGGCACCGAGCATTTCCGACACCACCTGTACGTAGGGCGTGGTGCGCGCGAGAAAATCGCCGTCGTCGCTGTTCCACGTCGCCAGGCGCTCGATGACCTGGCCGTACTCCAGCTCTTCGGGCGCGAACGAGAGACCGGCGCTCCGTTCGAGATAAGCCTGGAGACGGCGGTCCGCCTCGCGGGTTTCGGTGTCGAGGGCAACTCCGATAAAGGCCACCCGATCGCCAGCGGCAACGGTCAGCGCACAGACCGCGCACACGATGAAACCGACCACGATGCTCCGTGCACCAGGCGATGGCTCGAAGACTCTCCGTTCTCTCATTGTCATGGCGTTTCAGGATACACCGCAATGCCGTTGATCTCGCCGCATCGTGCAGGTGGTACCCTGTGCGGGTGAACACCCCGGAACGTGGCCGTCGCGAGGTCGAGCACACCGCCGATTGGGAACTCGAGGTGTGGGGCCCCGACCTGGCGGCGCTGGTCGAGGAGGCGGCGCTCGGCATGTACGAGTTGATGGGGGTGGAAATCTCCGACGAATCGCGCCGCCACCACCGGCTCGAGGTCCGCGCCGATGACCGCGAACAGCTCGTGGTTTCTTTTCTCGACGAGCTGTTGTTTCTCGCCGATTCCGACGACCTCGCATTCGATGGTTTCCTGCTCGATATCGACGGCACGCAGATGATCGCCCATCTCGAAGGCGGTTTCATCATCTCCCGCCGCAAGGAGATCAAGGCGGTCACCTATCACCGGCTCGACATCAAGGAAAGCGGGAGCGGGCTGCGGACAAACGTCATCTTCGACGTCTGAGATCCATCGATGGTCCAGTTGAAAGACCTCGTGAGGCGCGGCCCGTGGGAGTGGGAGATCCCGACCACCGTCCGCGCCGACATGCGGGTGCCGGTACGGATCTTCGCCGGCCGTGAGCTGCTCGAGGCGATCAAAGGCGATGCCTCGCTGGAGCAGGCGGTCAACGCCGCCACCCTGCCGGGGGTGGTCGGCGAAGTCCTGGTGATGCCCGACGTCCACCAGGGCTACGGCTTTCCGATCGGTGGGGTTGCGGCCACCGAGCTGCCCTCGGGTGTGATCTCGCCGGGCGCCATCGGCTACGACATCAACTGCGGCGTCCGCTTGCTGGCGTCGTCGGTGGAGTTCGAGCGGGCCGAAAGCGGGATGGGCGACCTGGCATCGGCCCTCGATCGCGCCTGTCCGAGCGGCGTCGGCAAATCCGGACGCCTCGCCCTGAGCGACCGCGATCTCGAACGCGCGTGCCGCGAGGGCGGCGAATGGGCGCGGGCGAACGGCTGGGGCACCGGATCGGACACCGCGCGCACCGAGGAGGGCGGGTTCCTCGCCGGCGCGGACTTTTCCGCCATCAGCCGTCGCGCGCGGGAGCGCGGCCGCCCGCAGATGGGCACGCTGGGCGCCGGCAACCACTTCATCGAGGTCGAGGTGGTGGACGAGATCTTTGACGAACGCGCGGCGCGGGTCATGGGGCTCGAAGAGGGTTGTCTGACGGTGATGATCCATTGCGGGTCGCGCGGCTTCGGCCACCAGGTCTGCACTGATTACGTCAAGACATTTCAGGGCGCGGTCAAGAAATATGGCATCCGCCTCCCCGATCGCGAGCTGGTGTGCGCACCGCTCGACTCTCCCGAGGGCAAGGCCTACGAGGGAGCCATGCGCGCCGCCGCCAACTACGCCTTCGCCAACCGCCAGGTGCTCGCCCACTTCGCGCGCGAGGCCTTTGCCGGGGCGCTCAGCGGACGGGCCTCCAAAACCCACCTCCACCAGGTCTACGACATCGCCCACAACATGGGCAAGACCGAGGAGCACGTGATCGGCGGCAAGCGCCGCCGGGTCTGTGTCCACCGCAAGGGAGCCACCCGCGCCTTCGGCCCCGGCTTCGAGGGCCTGCCGCCCGAGTACCGCCCCATCGGTCAACCGGTGCTGGTGCCGGGCTCGATGGGCACCGCCTCGTGGGTGTTGGTCGGGACCGAGAAGAGCATGGAGTGCTCGCTCGGTTCCTGCTGCCACGGCGCTGGACGGACCATGAGCCGCCGCCAGGCCAAACGGTCGATCAACGGCTCCGAGCTGCGGCGCGAACTCGAGGGCCGCGGCGTCACGGTCCGCGCGGGCTCCCTCCCCGGCCTCGCCGAAGAGGCGCCGGCGGCCTACAAGGACGTGGATGCGGTGGTAGCCGCGGTGGTCGGCGCCGGCATCGCGCGCAAGGTGGCGCGCTTGCGTCCGGTGGCGGTGGTCAAGGGCTGACCCGGTCAGTGCGTCCGGTCAGGAAGTCCAGTTCGATGCTGTCGGCGGTACGAACTGTTTCCGAGAGGGGGCGGCTGCCCCGTACCGTGCCGACGATGGTCTGGGAGATGATCCGATCACGGCCGATCAGGGATTCGAGTTCCCGAAAACCGCGCTGCGAGGGCGACGGCGACTCGGTCCATTTGCACTCGACGAGAGCGAAGCGGCCAGCCGAAGGGAAGATGAAGTCGATCTCGCGTCCGTGGTGGTCGCGGTAGAAATAGACATCCGATCGACGGCCGTCGTTTGCAAAATGTCTCATGATCTGTCCGAGCACGTGGGTCTCGAAGATGGCGCCGAGCATCGGGCTCTTCTCGAGATCGACGGGTGTCCGGGCTCCCAGGAGGTAGGAGCACAACCCGGTATCGAGGAAGTAGAGCTTCGGCGTCTTGATGATCCGCTTGCCGAGGTTTTCGAAGTAGGGTTCGAGGAGGGTCACGATGTTGGAAGCCTCGAGGACGGACAGCCAGCTCTTGACCGTGTTCGGGCTGACGCCGAGATCTGACGCGAGCGAGCTGTAAGAAACAAGTTGTCCGGTCCTGGCGGCGCACAGACGCATGAAGCGATCGAAGTCTCGCAAGCTCCGGACACCGAGAGCCGTTCTCACGTCGCGTTCGAGATAGGTTGCCAGGTAGTCCCCGTAGAACCGGGCCGGGTCGAGACCCCGGCTGTGAATTTCCGGGTAGCCTCCCGTCAGCATCCATTCGACCAGGGACTGCCGTTCGATAGTGGTTCCCGACCAGTTTTCGAACTCTCGGGCGGAAAGGGAATGGAGCGTCAGCACGGAAGCCCGGCCGGCGAGGCTCTCCGTAACACCGTCCATCAGTGGGAACTTCTGTGAGCCGGTGATGAGGTACCGTCCGTTCAGTTCGCGATGGGTGTCGATGTCGGCCTTGACGTGGCGGAGCAACGCCGGTGCATACTGGACCTCGTCGAGGATGATCGGCGGTTGGTGGCGGTCGAGAAATGTCCCTCCGGACAGCTCCGCCTCCTCGGCGACAATCGGGACGTCAAGGGACACGAAACGGTGGGTGGCAAAGGTTCGTGTCAGGAGACTCGTCTTTCCGGCCTGACGGCTCCCGGTCACCACTACCGCAGGTCTGGAGGCAGCCGATTCCCGAAGCGTCCTCTCTATCTCGCGTGGAATCCACATCTTGGCTATTTTGCAATTATATTGACGACATGTCAACAGTTTCATTTCAATTTGTTCAGGGGCATGGGCGGGTCAAACGTTTGACGTTTTAACGTTCAAACGTTTTCACGAAGGGGAGGTCGGGCGGCCTCCTACAGCGGCATCAGGTCTTCGAGGTGCTCCGACGGCACCAGCCACTCGGTGGGCTCGCCGTCGCCTAAAGCGGCGATCTTGTGCGCCACGGTGTCGCGGATGTAGCGCCCCCAGATCTTGAAGGGCAGCTCGTCGATGTCCACCGTCGGCGAGGTGGCGAGCCGCAGCATGTACTCGATGATGGAGGACGCGTTCTGGGCGAGACGGCCGAAGTCGCCCGCCATGTCGCGCTGGTCGAGGATCCGCTGTTCGTGGATGCAGGCGCCGAACTCGGACTCCACGAGGTCCTCGAAGGTGGTGAGGATGAGTTCGACGCGGAAGGTCCGGCTGCAGGTCTCGATGTAGGATCGAAAGCGGCCGTCGAGCTCGGCGATCGGAAGGCCGCGGCGAGCGGCAAAGGACCAGTCGATGCCGCGCATGCTGTCGAGAATGGCCTCGTTCGGCGGCAGCTCGAGATCCACCAGGTGGTGAACGCCGACGTACGAACCGTCATGGACCTCGCGGTCGTGGGCCCAGGCATAGTCGAGGTCGATGAGCGCCGCCTCGATGGTGGCCATGTCCTCCGGGTTGGCGATCACCTTGACGCCGATGACGTCGTCCACCCGCTGCCTCTCGGGATCGAGGGCGATCCGTCCGGAGCGGATGCGGTCGGCGACCAGCCGTTCCGCGGCGCCGCGGATCCCGGCGGGCGTGCTCGGCGGGCGGTCGTTGACGATGATCTCGGCGGCGGCGCGCGGCCGGCTGGCGGCGAGCGCCCCGGCCACCTTTTCGACCTCAGCCGAGAGCTGGGCGGCCACCCGGCGCGACACCTTGTCGGCGATGCGGCGGATGCGCTTGCGCCGGATGACCGCCGCGAGACGGCCGTTGCGGTGGGTGACGATGCTCATGCGCACCGGGGTGCGCGGAAAGAACTCCTCGGGGAGCTGCCGGTACCAGTCGATGAGCTCGGCGACCCGTGAGGTCGGGTGGGCGGCTGCGGCGACGATCGCTTCGCGCAGCTCGTCCTTGTTGGTGGTGCGCTCGAGATAGAGATCTTCGCGCCGGCACACCCGGCACAGGTCGGCGACGAACCGGCGCACGGTGGGTGCGGTGATGGCCCGCTCGAAGGCGAAGATCTCGGTCAAGACCCGGCCGTCGTCGGGTTCGCCATGGTCGGCCAGCCACCGCATGGCGACGTCGAACAGACGATCGCGATGTGTCAGACCGGAAAGGTACACTGGTGAAAACCTTCAGGTTGTTTGTGCCCGACGGCGGCAGACGGGCACTCGGACCATGGTACAGCCGATGCCCAGCTGGTGGCCAGTCCCGGCGGTGTGACTGAAGAATACGCGGCGGTGGTGCAGCGCCGGCTGGTGACCCGCCGCTTCGCCCTCCCCTCGTACGTGCTGGCCTACCGCTACCGGGGCTCGCTCTACCGGGTGGTGATCTCCGGTCAGGATGCCCGGTGTCTCCTGGGCTCTGCGCCTTATTCGACGGCCAGGATCCTGGCGGTGATTTTCGGTGGCCTTACGGCGGTCGCGCTCATCGTGGCACTGATCGCGGCGCTGTAAGGAATCTCCTGATCGGGCTCCGCGCGGGTCGGTGGCTTCCCCCTGTGCTACGCTCGCGGTCGATGGCACCCTGCCTCCAATCGAGGTGACACGATGACCGATCCGAAGATCGCCGCCAAACAACCCGAGGTCCTCAAACTGATGCCTGGCACCTATTGGTGGTGCGCCTGCGGCCGCTCGAGCGGGCAACCGTTCTGCGACGGGTCGCACACCGGAACCAATTTCAAACCGGTCCGCCTCGAACTCGAGCATTCACGCTCGGTTGCATTCTGTATGTGCAAGCGAACCAAAAGCCCGCCCTATTGTGACGGGTCGCATTCCAAGCTCTGACCGCACACCACCAGCAAAGGGGTGCCGTTGCGGATGATGTGGAGCAGGGCCCGCGCGTCGTCGGGCTGCACCACGATGACCAGGGCCGGCGGTGGCACCACTGGCGTTTTTCCGCGCAGCCGCCGCCAACCCGAGCCGAGGCGGTCGGCCGCCCGCCGCCACCAGCCGATCGGGGGGTCCGGGCCGAGGTGGAGTTCCCACCCGTTGTCGAGGCCGACCGCGATCTGCACTGTTGCCTCGCGGTCGGGGTTCGGCACCGGGGTCGGCGATTCGGCGTCTTCGTCGTAGGGCACCAGGGTCGGCGGCGCCACCACAGCACGCCACTCGATCGCGGGGTCGCCCACCACCCTCCACACCGCAGGCAGAAAACCGGACAACTCCGGCGCGTCCTCGCCCGGCGCCCGCCGCACCACCAGCCGCAAAGCCCGCACCGGAATCCGTTCGAGCTCCATCCCGCGGACCATCACCTGGAGCGCGTCGGCGTGGACGTCGAGGCGCAGGTAGAGAACGGGCGCCTTGGCCAGCGCGAGCTCGAGCTGGGCGGCCGAGTCGCCGGCCGTTGCCGGCGCCGCGCTAGTACAGATACACGCGAGCGCCAACAGGAATCGTCTGATACACATACTCGAGGTCCTTGTCGCCGAGTCGCACGCAGCCGTGGGTGACGCCCTGGCCGAGCAGGGTCTGGAACAGGGTGCCGTGGATGATATAGCCGTCGCCGAGGTAGAGGGCGTAGTCGCCGAGCGACACCCGGTCGACGCGAAGCGAGGCGTCCTTCGGCGGTTGGAACCCCTCCTCGATGAATGCCCAGTCGGGCTTTGTCCAGATCGGGTTCTTCACCTTCGAGATCACCCGCCGCTCGCCGAGCGGGGTGTCGAAGGTCCACACCTTTTTTCCCGACGGGTGGACGAGCACCGTGCCGCTGCCCGTCGAACACACCGCCTCGTGCAGCAGAGTGTCGCCGTCGTACACCAACAGACGATTGCGGTAGGTGTCGATGACGACGTAGCGCCCCCGCGGTCGCAGGGCCGCCAAACGACTCGCGGCTCGTTCCTCGGCCTTGACGTCGACGGCATCGGCCGAACACAACTCCACACGGCGGTCGACCGGGTCAACCGTGGTCCGATTCCCGAGAGCGGTCTGCAGGATCACGAGGGTGAGTGCAAACAAGGCGACCGCGCCGCCGATCCACAGCGGCCACGGGGAGCGGGGTGGCGGCGACGGCGGCGGAGCGGCAATTTCGAGTTGTTCGGTTTCCATCACAGAGTCCCGACGATGGTGACCGGGGTGCCGACCCGGACCTTGGAATACAGCCGGTCCATATCTTCGTTGCTGAGGGCCACGCAACCGTCGGTCCAATCGCGGCCGGTGCCGCCGTGGCCGTGGATTTCGATCAGACTGCCGGCCCCGGTCCCGCGGCGCACCTCGCCGCTCGCCTCGGCTGCACGGTAGCGCCGCAGATCGGCGGCGTTGGGGTAGTCGATGAGGAGGGCCAGGTAGTATTTGGTGGCGCCCCCCGCCTTTTTGACGGTTACCTTGTAGTGGCCCTCGGGAGTGGCCCGGTCGCCGGTGTGGAGCTTGCGCTCGAGCCCGTTGCCGCCGAGCTCGGCCGCGAACACCGCCCGTTCGCGGCCGTTCTCGTAGAGATGCAGTCGGCGCCGGAACTTGTCGACGATGATGGCCGCGCGGCCGGTGCGCCGAGATTCCTTGATGGTCTCGTCGGCCTGCTCGCGCCACAGCGCGAGCAGAGTCGGGTCGGAAAACCGCTCGACGCTCCGGCTCCATGAGTGATCGAGACCCGCGGCGACCACCACGGCCTCTTCCGCGTGCTCGATGGCGGTGACGTAGTCGCCGCTCTCGGCGAGCCTGCGAGCGGTCGTCGCGTGGTAGCGGGCGGATGCGGTTTCGCCGGCGGTCCGGCCGTCGACCCCGGCCGATCCGATCCTTCTCTCCGCCGCTACGATACGGGACTCGGCGCGGGCCAGGAGCGATGCGAGCCGTGCGGCCTGTCCGGCGCGCACGCTCCGCACCGCGGCGAGAGCGTAGCGCGCTGTCAGCATCGCGTCGCTCCAGACCGCCGGCGTGCGTGCCACATCGCGGCGCCAACGCGAGACCGCGTTCTGCCGTGCAGTCTCCGACTCGGCCACTGCGATCAGGCGTTCGATTTCCACCGCGGCCTCGGGGTCGGCCGGCCGCACCTCGCGGACCGCCCGCCGGAGGGCCGAACGGAAGCCGTCCCAGTTCGAAGGATCGGGCGGCGCCTGCGAGCAGCCGGCCGCGATCAGCAGCGCGACGCAAAAAAGGAACCGGCGGCGAGACGCCGCCGGTTTCCGTTCATCCGCCATCCGGTTCAGCAACCGAGCTTGGCCTTTGCGTTTTCCATGTCGCCGACAACTGCGGCGAGACCTTCGAGAAGACCGTCGCCCATCGCTTTGGCCTGCATGTAGTCTCCTCCATCCGCGGCCGCCTGCACATCGACCAGCTGCGCCCGCAGCCCGTCCACGTTGCCGCGCATGATCTCGAGATCGCCCGCGAAGCCCTTCGGACGCTTGCGGCACTTGGCGAGGGCGGCCAGCAGCTCGTCCGCAGCACCCAACTCGGCCCCGATGGTGGCGACGGCATCCTCGACCGCCAGCCGCATCTCTTCCTTGCCTGTCACCGCGGCGTCCTGCGCCGTCACGGCGGCCTGCTGAGCCGTTGCGAGCATCTCCGACGCGGTCTTGTACGAACGGGTGAGGGCGAACTTGGCGTTCTGCGCCTCGACCTCGGCCTGTGCGGCATTGACCGCCTGTTGTGCTGCTTCCCACGCTTCCGGAGCGTAGGTGGCGGCCTCGGCATCGCCGGCCGCCTGCAGGGCGCTCTGCGCCTGGTTGATTGCTTCCACCGGTGCCTTGGCGCAGGCGCTCAGGCCCACGATCGCCAACGCGACCACCACTGTGACAAACACTCGACGACTCTGTGACATCTCATCCTCCTGATGTGGGGATCCCGTGGCCGCCAAGAAAGTTGATCGCCGCGGTGAGGGCGGCCCGAGGGCCCCAAGTAATCCCGTCACGCCGCGGCTCGTGCACTGTGGAGGATACACTACATTACAAGACCCCGGGGGGGTCTCGATTCAGCCTCGGGGCGGGATGAGACCTGGTTTCGGTTGGCCACCAGCGGTTCGGTGTCAGTCTGTGCGACGTGGCACGAGGTGCAGACCCACCGGGTGCCGACGACATCCGCGCCGGTGACATCCGGAGAGTTGCGGAGGTCGACCTGGTGGCTCGCCGGCGCCGCCGGAGCGCCCATGTCCGGGGCCATCTCGGGGTCGTGGCAACCGAGACACGAGTTCTCGCCCAGGGTGATGGTCTCGAAATCGGCGATGGAGTGCGGGATGACCGGCGGGAAGTCGGCATTGGGCCGTGGTCGTAATTCGCTCTCACCGGGGTCCACGGTGTTGAAGGCGATCGGCTTCTGCTCGGGCTGTTCGAAGGCGGTGCCGGGTGCGAGTCCGATCTTCGAATCGGGAACTCCGGCGGGTGCGGCGGCCGCCGATGGTGATGTCGTTTCTTCTGGGGTGGCCGGGGCGCTGCCCGAGGCGCAGCTCCACGAGAGGACAATGGACAACAGAACGAGCGGGATCTTCTTCATCTCATCCTCCGCTTCAGGCCTTCGAGACCCGGACCGCACATTTTTTGAAGTCGATCTCCTTGGAGATGGGACAGGTGGCATCGAGGGTCACCTTGTTGATCGGCACGCCCTCGTCGAACCAGGGGACGGAGATCATTCCCCGGGGCATCCGGTCGCGGCCGCCGATCTCGACCACCGCCTTGACCGCTCCCCGGCGCGACTCGATCACGGCCACGTCGTTGCGTGCGAGCCCGCGGGCCTTGGCGTCGGCGGGGTGCATGAAGACCTGGGCTCGCGGCTGCGCGGCGTTGAGCTCGGGCACCCTCCGCGTCATCGAACCGGAGTGCCAGTGTTCGAGCACCCTACCGGTGCACAGCCACATGTCGTAGCCTTCGCCCGGACTCTCGGCGGGCGCCGCATAGGGGCGGAAGAAGATCTTGGCCTTGCCGGCGAGGGAAACCGGGTCGCCGCCGCCGGGACCGGCCAGCGTGCCCTGCTTGAGCGACTTCAAGGCGGGCCCGTAGAACTCGAACCCGGCGCCGTCCGTGACGTAGGTGTCGTACGCGCCGTTGAAACGCCAGAGCGTTTCCTTGCCGTCGACCACCGGCCACCGCAGCCCCCGGACGTCGTCGCGGTAGTAGGTGTCGAAGGGCGCGAGGTCGTGGGCGTGGTGGAGCCCGAACCGGCGGTATTCCTCGAAGAGCGCCTTCTCCGGGAACCAATCGAGGTTCCCCGGTTCGACCGTGCAGCACCGGTGACCGGCGCCGACCGGGTCGGGCCAGGCGAAGGCACGCGCATCCGGGGTGGCGAAGAGCACCTCGTACAGGGTCTGGTCCGGGCGGTAGCCGAGGTTCCCCGCTGCCGCGAGCACGTCCGCCAGCTTGCCGTCGGTGAAGCCCTCGGCGGCGAGACCCGGCACCGGTTGTTCGCCCCACACCTCGGCCAGGGTGAAGCGTTTGGAGAACTCGAGCATCTGCCAGACGTCCGACCGGGCCTCGCCCGGCGACGCCACCACCTGCCGCCACGCCTGGGTGCGGCGCTCGGAGTTGCCGTAGAGCCCCCACTTCTCGTAGTGGCCGGCGCAGGGCAGGATCAGGTCCGCCACCTTGCACGAGTAGGTGGGGTAGATGTCCGAGACCACGATGAAGCAGTCCTTTTCGCGCGCCGCGGTCAGCCAGTGGTTGGCGTTGGCGGTGGACTGGAAGGGGTTGGTGACCTGCACCCACAGCCAGCGCAGGCTGCCCGCCTCGAGGTCGCGCATCATCTGGGTGATGTGGCTCCCGGGCTTCGGGTTGATCGTGCCGGCGGGGAGCTTCCAGATCTCCTCGGAGCGCGCGCGATGGGCGGCGTTGTCGACCACCATATCGGCGGGAAGCCGGTGGCTGAAGGTCCCGACCTCGCGGGCGGTCCCGCAGGCCGACGGCTGGCCGGTGAGCGAAAAGGCGCCCGAGCCTGGCTTGGCCTGCTTGCCGGTGAGGAGATGGACCATGTAGGCCTGTTCGTTGACCCAGGTGCCGCGGGTGTGCTGGTTGAAGCCCATGGTCCAGAAGGACACCACCTTGCGGTCGGGGTCCGTGTAGAACCCGGCGAGCTGCTGCAGCTTGGCCTTGAAATCCTCGATGTCCTCGTCGGGGTCGCCCTTGGCGAGTCGGGCTGTGAAGTCGAGGCTGTAAGGCTCGAGGCCCTTCTTGAATTCGTCGAAGGAGATCAGCCAGTGGGCGCCGGCGCCGGCAGCGGCATTCTGCTCGACCACGTGTTGCTGGTCTGGGTCGAGACCCTGGGCGATCGCCTCGTCGCGGGTGAGGGTCACGACCCGCTGCCGCTCCAGGGTGTCGAGTTCGGCCGGAAAGGCGTAGGTATCCGTTGCCGGCATGCCGTAACCGATATCGTTGGGCCCGGTGGCGAAGACGCAGTGGGCGTCGACGAAGGCGGTGTCGACCGCGTTGCGCTTCACGATCTCGCGCGCGATGTAGTTCCAGATCGCGAGGTCGGTCTGCGGTTTGATGATCAGCTCGAGGTCGGCGCACTCGGAGGTGCGGTTGGAGTAGGTCGTGAGGTTGACCAGCTTGACGTTCTTCGTGCGCATCCGGTGGTCGACCACGCGCGCCCACAGCATGGGGTGCATCTCGGCCATGTTGGCGCCCCAGGTGACGACGGTGTCGGTGAGCTCGATGTCGTCGTAGCAACCGGCCGGCTCGTCGATGCCGTAGACCTGCATGAAGGCGGCCACCGCCGAGGCCATGCAGTGGCGCGCATTGGGGTCGAGATTGTTGGTGCGCCATCCGGCCTTCGCGAGTTTGACCGCCGCGTAGCCCTCGGGGATCGTGTACTGGCCCGAGCCCATGATGCCGACCCCGGTCGGGCCGAGTTCCCCGTACACCCTTTTGAACTGGCGTTCCATCTCGTCGAACGCGCGCTCCCAGGAGACCTCCGTCGAAGTCGCCCTGTTTGTCGAACCGGCCGTCCTTCATCCGCAGCAGCGGTTTGTGGAGCCGGTCGGCGCCGTAGAGGATCTCTGCGTTGGCGTAGCCCTTGACGCACAACAGACCGCGGTTGACCGGGTTTCCGGGGTCGCCCTTGACCGCCGCGATGTGGCCGTCTCGGGTGCCGACTACGACGCCGCAGCCGACGCCGCAGAACCGGCAGACGCTCTTCTCCCAGGCGATGCCGCTTTCGATGCCGGTCGGGTCGGCGGCATCCGTCATCGGCACGCCCACCGCCGCGGCGGTGGCCGCCGCCACGCTCGATTTGACGAAGTCTCTTCGCGAGAGGTTGGTCTTCACGGTGTTCCTCCGGGCGGGTTCGTGTCCGTTCGGTCATCGGGGTCTTCGAAGTGGAGGACCAGCTCGGCGGCGATCACGCCGGGCAGAGCCTGGAGTTCGCGGAGACCCTGCCGGTGGTCCTCGATCGAGGCCCGTTCCTGGACCACCACCATCCGGCCGCTGTGCGGGTCGCGGGCGTGGACCTTGGTGCCGGGGAGGCTATTGAGCAATGCCTCGACCGCGTCAAGGTTTTCGGATCGTGCCGTTACGCAGAGGCCCGACACGCTCCATTCGGTTGCCGTCATGTCTCGCTCCGGTGGTTGGTCCGCATACAGTGTACTCAAAACACTCATGATCCTGCGAACACCAGCGTAGGGCTTCTCCTTGCCGAATCCTTGACCGAGGTCAATTGAGGCTTCGACGGGTCATCTCAGCCACAGCCAGAACGCCGCCACAGCCAGGGTGACGAAGGTCACCGGGACGCCGACGCGGGCGTGTTCGCGCCACCCGATGTCGATCCCGAGCCGCCCGGCCTGGTCGACCACGATGAGGTTGGCGATGCTGCCGACCAGTAGCAAATTGCCGGCCAGGGTAGAAGCCAGGGCAAGAACCGCGCCGGCCGTCGGGCCGGTGGCGGCGGGCAGCAGCAGCATGACGGCGGGCACGTTGGAAAACACGTTGGAGAGGACGACGGCCGCGGCGAACAACCATGGCGGCGAACCGAGATCGATGCCCGCGCCGACGGCTGCCGAAGTTGCAAGATCCGTCAGCCCCGCGTTCTGGACCGCGTGGTGGACCACGAAGAGACCTGCAAAGAGCACCAGCAGGTGCCAGTCCACCAGCCCGAGCATGTCCCTGGACCGCATGCGGCGGCTGGTCAGGAGAAGACCCGCTGCGCCCAGAGCGGCCACCTCCCGCGGCACCGGGGCGAGGATAAAAAGAGCAACGAGGACGACCACGACCACCAGCCCTTTGGTGGTCTGCCAGCCGTCGAACAGCGGCGCCTCGATGACGACCTCGCGCGGGGAGCAGGTCCACCGCCCACGGTAGAGGGCGGCGATGACCACCCATGTGAGCGCGCAGCCGATGAGAGCCGGCGGCACGCCGTCGGCGAGGTAGGCCGCGAATGAAAGGTCGAGCCGCTGGCCGATGAGCATGTTCTGCGGGTTGCCGATCAGAGTCGCGGCCGAGCCCACGTTGGCGCCGCAGGCGAGACCCAGAAGGTGGGGTTGGGGCCGCAGGCCGCGGCGCAGACAGCCCTCGACCAGCAGCGGCGCCATGGCCAGACAGACGATGTCGTTGGCGAGAAAGGCCGACAGAAGACCCGCGGTGCCGATCACCGCCGCGAGCAGGCCGGAGGCACCGATCCCGGCCGCCGCGACCCTGCGGGTGATGACCGAGTAGAAGCCGCCGAGCCGGAGTTGGGCCGACACCACCATCAAGCCCAGCAACAGGGCCGTGGTCGGTACGTCGATCGCCTGCCATGCGGCAATCGGCGACAGCCGGCCCGAACCGACCAGAACGATGGCCCCGAGTAGAGCGATACCCGTGCGGTCCAAGGCGAGCCCCGGCAGACGGCCGAGAAACATGCCCACGTAGACCACGACGAAGACGGTGAGGACCAGCCAGTCCATGGCGCGCAGTGTGCGCCGGGCAGCGGCACCGTGCAAGGACGTGGTCAGCCGCCGACAGTTGCACATCTGCTCACAATATTGAGAATTGTTCCGACATTCGTTCTCAGTAGATGATATGCTCGCGCACGCTGCGGAACGGACCTCAGGAGGCCTCGATGGATTTTCCGGTCTTCCATCTCGATTTTCTCGGCAACCGCATGTTGATCGCTCTGATCGCGGTCTTCCACGTCTTCATCAACCATTCGCTCGCGGTCGGCGCCATGCCGCTGGTGACCGCCATGGAATTCTGGGGCCACCGAAGGAACGATGAACGCTGGGATCTCCTGGCGTACCGGGTCCTGACGGTGTGCTTCATCATCACCACCACCCTGGGAGCGCTCACCGGAGTGGGGATCTGGTTCTCCACCTCGCTGGTCAACCCCTACGCCATCGGCAGCCTGATCCGGGTCTTTTTCT
The DNA here is from genome assembly GCA_963741385.1 of Candidatus Sulfomarinibacteraceae bacterium. GTDB lineage: Bacteria > Acidobacteriota > Thermoanaerobaculia > Thermoanaerobaculales > Sulfomarinibacteraceae > Sulfomarinibacter. The sequence goes on along the minus strand of CAVUHO010000010.1, from coordinate 624,658 downwards.
GGGCCTGGTTCGCCGAGTGGCTGGTCTTTGTCGCCGAGGTCGTTTTCATCATGATCTACTACCTGACCTGGAAAAGGATGCAGGAGCGCAAGGCGGCCCACATCGCCATCGGCGCCGTGCTCAGCCTCTTCTCCTGGGTGACCATGGCGATCATCACCGCAATCCTGGGTTTCATGATGGACCCCGGCAGCTGGACCGCCCGGGAGACCTTCTTCTCCGGCGTCTTCAACCCCATCTATCTGCCCCAGCTCGCCTTCCGCACCCCGGTGGCGATGGTGGCGGCCGGCTGGCTGGCGCTCTTCCTGGCCTTCTTCTTCACCCGCTCAGACCGTGAGCTCCGCAGCCAGGCGGTGCGCCTGATCTCGATGTGGTGCCTGGCCTGGTTGCCCCCGGCCGCTGCCGGCGCCCTCTGGTACAGGCGTGCCATCCCGCAGTGGATGGAGCTCAACGTGCCGATCGCCCTCGGGACCCAGCGCTTCGCCGCCTGGTACGACCAGCTGCTGATGGTGTTGGCGGTGATGGTCGTGGTCGTGTTGGTGGCGGCCGTCGCCGGCACTCTGGCGCCGAGGCGGGTGCCGGGGGTCGCCCTGCTCGCACCCTTTGCCATGACCCTGGTGCTGCTGGGCTCCTTCGAGAGGGTGCGCGAATTCATCCGCAAGCCCTACGTCATCGGCGACTACATGTACGCCAACGGCCTCCGCGTGGCCGACTACCCGCTCTATAAGGAAGAGGGTGTGCTGCGCCACGCCACCTACACTTCGGTGCGAACCGTCACGGATGACAACGGGGTCGAGGCCGGGGCCGAAGTCTTCAAACTCACCTGCACCCGGTGCCACACCGCCACCGGCGTCAACGCCGTCACCGACCGCCTCCGCGGTCTCTACGGAGAGGGCGCGTGGGACCGCGACACAGTCAAGTACTACCTCCTGGGCATGCACACCGCCCGGCCCTTCATGCCCCCCTTCCCGGGGACCGAGCGCGAAGCCGGGGCTCTGGCGGACTACCTGCTCGACCTGCGCGCCGTGCGGCGGCCGGTGATCGGAGCTCAGGATGGCGGTGTCGTCATGCCGCCGGCCGCGCCGACCAATGCGGAAGGAGGTGCGTGAGATGGATCCATTTCCAATTCCAAAAGATTTCCTCCTGCCGTTGCCGGCGTCGCCCCTCGACCTCCAGGTGACCCTCGTCCTCCTCTTCCTGGCTCACCTCCTCTTCGTCAACCTGATGGTCGGAGGCTCCATTCTGACCCTGGCCTACGAGGTGCGCGGGCGACGGCGGCCCGGCCTCGACCTGCTGGCGCAAAAAATCGCCGGAACGGTGACCATCAACAAGAGCCTCGCAGTCGTTCTCGGGGTCGGGCCGCTGTTGGCCATGAACGCCCTCTACGCTGTGTGGTTCTACACTGCCAACAGCCTCACCGGCCGCGCCTGGATCATGATCGTGCCGCTGGTGATCGCGGCGTTCCTGCTGCTTTATGTTCACAAGTACAGCTGGCAGACGCTGGCCGATCGCAAGGGACTCCACATCGCCATCGGCGCCGCCGGCACCCTGCTGCTCCTCCTCGTGCCCTTCATCTTTCTCGCCAACATCAACCTCATGCTGTTCCCCGACCGCTGGCTCGAGGTCCGGGGATTTCTCTCGACCGTGCTGCTGCCCAACGTGATCCCGCGCTACATCCATTTCGTTCTCGCCTCGGTGGCGGTGACCGCCCTCTTCCTCGCCGGGTGGTTGTGCCGCCGGGCCTTTGATTTCGAGGCCGCCCTGCCGGGTCTCGACCGCTGCGAAACCCGCCGCGAGCTGCTGGCCGCCGCTCTGGGCGCCACCGCGCTGCAGTTGGTAGCGGGCCCGCTGGTCCTCATGACGCTGCCGCCGAATGGTTTCTCGTGGCCGCTGCTCGGCAACCTCACGCTCGCCGTCACCTGTGGTGTCACCGCCCTGGTCCTGCTGTGGCGGGAAATGGCCGAGCGCGGCCCCCTGACCTCCCGTTACTGGGGGATCGTGGTGCTGCTCGGCTGCACGGTCGGGCTGATGGTCTTTGTCCGCCACCTCTACCGCGAGGAGGCACTCGCCCCCCACCGCGCCCTGGTCGCCGCCCACACCGAGGCCTTCCGCGCCGCCTCGATCGGCGCCGAGATGCGGCTCGCCGCCGGCATGCCCCGTCTCGGTGACGCCGAGGTCGTGGCATCCCCCGGCGAACGGACCTTCCGCTCGATCTGCATGGCCTGTCACGCGGTCGACGAACCGCGGGTGGGGCCGCCGCTGACCGAGATCGTCGGTATCTACGCCGGCAACCCCGACGGTCTCATCGCGTGGGTCAAAAAGCCGGGCAAGAAGAGACCCGGCTTCCCCGAGATGCCGCCGATCGCGATGCAGGAGGGCCAGTACCGCGCGGTCGCCGACTACATCCTCGATGAGGTGTTTGCTCCGGCCGTACCGCCCGCGAAGGAGGCAGCGGCAGGCTGAGCCTCGGCTGCGGGTCCCGACATCGCCGGACAGTTTCGGGGGCTCGGAAATCTGAACCGATCATCCTATGATCAGGTGTGGCCTTTATCAGCATTTTCAATGATGTTCTCGGACCCGTCATGCGGGGGCCGTCGAGTTCTCACACGGCGGGTGCCTACCGGATTGGTCTGATGGTTCGTGACCTGCTCGGTGGGAATCCTCGGACGGTCCGGGTTGTCTTCGACCCCAAGGGTTCGATGGCACCGACCTGGCGTCCGCTCGGAGTCGACCTCGCCTTCACGTCGGGGCTCATGGGTTGGTCGATGCTCGACGAGGGCTACTTCAACGCGTGCGCCCGGGCACGAGACGAGGGTGTCATCGTCGATTTCGACGAATCGCCTCTCGAACACACCGACCATCCCAACGGAATGTTGATCGAAATCGAGTCGACGAACCATCGCCGACTGCGGGTAGTCGCGGAAGCGGTCGGCGGTGGGGGGATACGGATCGTGAGGCTCGATGATCACGCGGTGGACCTCGACGGCAAATCCCACTGCGTCATCGTCGAGGATGCGAACGCCACCCTTGCGATCACGTGCGGCGCCGACCCCCCGGATCGGGATCTCTCGACGATCGAAGGGGTCTGGACCGCCGCACCGGTGTTCTTTGTTCGCCGAGGAGCCCCGCTCTTTGCCAGCGCAGAAGAGATGGTGGCGCTGGCGGAGGACCGCGGTCTTTCTCTGGGTGAAATCGCACTGAAATATGAATCCGAGCTCCTCGGCACCACCGAGGATCAGGCATTGGAGGAGATGCGAGGACGCTACGAGGTCATGGGACGTTCGGTGGCGGCCGGGCTCGACGACAATCAGTCGAACATGCTCCTGCTCCAACCGACGGCCTCCGGTGTCTTCACAGCCGAGCGTGAGGGACGGTTGGCTGTCGGCGGTATCCACACCCGTGCGGCTGCGAGGGCCCTGGCGGTGATGCACCACTGCAACAGCCGCGGGGTGGTGTGCGCCGCACCAACCGGCGGGTCCGCAGGCGCGGTGCCGGGGGTTGTGGTGAGCCTGGTCGAGGAGTTGGGCCTCTCTCGCCGACAGACGGCGCTGGCTCTCTTTGCTGCATCGGCGGTGGGGCTCATCGTCGCCCGGCGAGCGACCTTTGCCGCTGAGTTGGCCGGCTGCCAGGTGGAGATCGGAGTGGCCGGTGCCATGGCCGCAGCGGCAGTGGTGGAGGCGGTGGGCGGCACGGCTCGCCAGGCCGCCGATGCGGCGGCGATCTCGCTTCACAACACCATGGGCTCACCCTGCGACCCTGTGGCCGGCGCCTGCGAAGTGCCCTGTCACACCCGCAACGCGGTGGCGGCCTCCAGTGCCTTCACCTGCGCCGACCTCATCCTCGGCGGCTACGCCAACCCGATCCCGCTCGACGAGACCATCGACGCCTCCTACGAAGTCGGAAAGGCCCTTCCAAGTGAGCTTCGCTGTACTGCCAGGGGAGGCTGCGCCGTCACCCCGTCTGGTTTGCGTCTCCCGCGACTGCGATAGCAAAGGACCCATCACACCGGAAAGAACGCGACCAGCAACCCGATGATGACGAAGAGCGCGAGGAACGGTACGAAGACGTAGCCCATGAGGTCGCGGGCCTGGAGTCGGATGCCGGCGCCCATGACCGGCAGGACGGTCAGCAGGAAGAACGGCTGCAGCAGATTCGTCAGCGTCTCGCCGTAGGCCACCGCCATGGCGACGCGGGCGACGTGGCTTGTGAACTCGCCCGTACCCACCGGTCCGGCGAGCGCGCGCACCGCCTCGACCAGGGGCGGCCCGACCACCGCCCACTCGCCTCCCGCCGAGGGAATCGAGAAGTTGACGATCGCACCCAAAAGGTAGGCGGCCGCCGGAAGGGTCGCGAGGGTGACCTTGGAGGCCATCCACACCGCCATCGCCTTGCCGAGACCGGTGGCCATCATGATCCCCATGATGCCGGCGTAGAAGGGGTACTGGAAGACGATCCCCGAGATGTTGGAGCAGGCGCGGCTCATCGCCACCACGTAGCGGATCGGGGTCCGGTGGAGGAGCATGCCGAAGATCAGAAACGTGAAGATCATGATGTTGAGATCGAGGTCGAAGCCGCGGCGGGCGAAGTGGACCACCAGGTAGGCGAGCCCCATGGCGACCACCACCATCTGCAGGATGGCGCTGGTGTTGGCCCAGTCCGAAAAGGTACGGCCGGACTGCCGCATCGAGTCGGCCTCCTCGGCGACCGTCATCTCGACACCGGTGCCGCCGCCGGTGCGCAGTTCGTGGAGCTCGATCGTCTCGCGCCGCGGTCTGAGAAACCACATGACGGTTGGCGTGACGACCAGATAAGTGATCACCACCGCGAGGTTGAGCGGGCTGCCGAGGGTGGCGGACGTCGGGATGGTGGTCGGCAGAAGGCCGGTCTCGATGAGGAAGTTGCCGGGGGTGTTGAGCAGGAGGGGGATCGAGCTCGACAGACCGACGACCCAGGCATTGGAGGAGAGGTAGGCGCAGGCCACCAGAAACGGGTAGTGCACGCCGCGGACCCGCCGCGCCAGCTCCCGTCCGAGAACCGCGGTCAGGACCACCCACCCCCAGCTGATGAGGACCAGGAGGCCGCCGACCACGAGAACCACCAGATAGACCGTCCCCGGGCGCGTGATCTTTGCGGCCAACCGGTCGATCAGATGGGCAACCGGGGCCGACAGCGCGATGGCATAACCGGTGACCAGGATCAACACCATCTGCATGCCGAAGGCGAGCAGCATCCACAGCCCGTCGTACCACCCGGAGATCACTTCGACCGGGCTCGCCCCGACCCACACGATCGCCGTCAGAGCGGTGGCGATCGTCAGCAGTACGGCGAAGACAAACGGGTCCGGCAGCCACCGTTTGAACTCCTCCGCGCACCAATTTCCGATTCTCGCAAGCATGGACGCCCTCACCCGGTTTTTCGTTGATCTGGACACCGCATCATAATCTGAAAATCGATCTCAATCCAAAAGAGGCGCTGGCGCCGGGTGGGAATTCCGAATTTGTACCTCGTCCGCCTCGGCTTCCGGCCGCGGTTTCGGTCCCGGCGGGAGGTGCTCCTCGAGGTAGTTGGTGAGCAGCGTGTAGAGGTGCATCGTGGTGCCCTTGCCCTCGCGGATGCCGTGGCTGCGGTTGGGGTAGGCCATCATGGTGAACTGCTTGCCCTGGGCGATCAACTCGTTGATCAGCAGCTCGGCGCCCTGGTAATGGACGTTGTCGTCGCCGGTGCCGTGGACCAGCAGCAGATCACCTTCGAGGTTTTTAGCGTGGGTGATGGGCGACCCGTCGGCATAGCCCTCGGGGTTGTCCTCGGGCGTTGCCATGTAGCGTTCCTGGTAGACGGTGTCATAGAGCTTCTGGTCGGGGACGGAGGCGACAGCGATCCCCACCGAATAGAGGTCCGGGTAGCGGAAGAGGGCGTTCAAGGTCATGGTGCCGCCGCCGCTCCACCCCCACGAACCGATGCGGTCGCGGTCGATGAACGGGAAGGTGTTCAGCATGGCCCTGACTCCCGCCGCCTGGTCCGCCGAGGCGGGGATGCCGATCTGGCGGTAGACCGACTTGCGCCACTCGCGGCCGCGCGGCGCCGGGGTGCCGCGGTTGTCGAGGCTCGCCACCAGGTAACCGCGTTGGGCGAGCAGCAGGTGCCACAGGGCGCCCTCCCGCCCCCAGCGGTTCTCCACCGTCTGGGCGGCGGGTTCGCCGTAGACGTACATCAGCAATGGGTAGATCCTGGTGGGGTCGAGGTCGGGTGGCGTGATCATCCATCCGTCCACCTCGAGACCGTCGGCGATAGGAACCCGGAAGCTCACCGTGGGTCCCTTGGCCAGCGCGTCGAAGGCGGTCTGGACCTTGGCGTTGTCCTCGAGGATGCGGAGAGTTTCGTGGTCGGGCAGCGACACGAGATCGGTGTGGGGCACGAACTCCCGTGACGAGAAGCCATGGATCGCCCAGCGGGCGTCTTCCGAGATCTGGTAGGTATGCGTGCCCGCGGGCCCCGCCGGCGTCACCCGTTCGAGCCCGCCGCCGCCATCGAGAGTGGTTCGGTAGAGAGACCGGCTGGTCGGGTCGTCGGGCGACGCCAGGAAGTACGCCCACCCGCCCTTCGCGTCGACCAGAGCGAGATCGGTGACGTCGTAGTCCCCGGTGGTGACGAGCCGCACGTCGTCGCCTTCACGGGAGACCACATACAGGTGCTGCCAACCGTCGCGTTCGGAGAGCCAGGTGAACGAGCGGCCGCCGTCGATCCACTGGGGGTCATCGTGCATCTCGACCCATGCCGCGTCGCTGTCCGTGAACACGGTGCGGAGCAGTCCGGTCTCCACGTTGCCGAGCAGGACCTCGGCTTTGTTCTGCAGCCGGTTGAGCCGGATCAGCCAGATCTCGGAGGAGCTGGCCGCCCATCCCATCTTGGGGATGTAGAAGCTCCGTGGGTCACCCTCGGGCTCGAACCACGTCGTGTCGCCGCCAGCGGCGGAAATCACCCCAACCCGGCAGGTCGGGTTGGTGGTCCCAGCCTTGGGGTAGGGCAAGGACGTGAGAACGGGGTAGATGGAGTCGGTGTTGTTGATCAGAGAGAAGGTGCCGACACCCGTCGTGTCAAACTGCCAATAGGCGATGCGTCGGCTGTCGGGGCTCCAGCGGAAGCCGTCGCGAACGTCGAACTCTTCTTCGTACACCCAGTCCGACGTGCCGTTGAGCAGGTTTTCACCGGCGTCGGCGGTGAGGCGGGTCACCTCGAGGGTCGCCAGGTCCTGGACCCAGAGGTCCTTGTCGTCGAATCCGACCCACGCGACCTTCGTGCCGTCGGGTGACAGCTTGGCAAACATCATGGTCGATTCCGGAGCGCCGCCGCCGAGCTTTCTGAAGGTTCCTTTTTTGAGGTGGAGCAGCCAGTAGTCGCCGCGGGTGTTGCGCCGCCACACCCGTTCGGTGTTGGTGAAGACCAGCAGCTGCGTGCCGTCGTTCGACCACTGGTAGTCGTCGATGGCGAGAGGTTTCTCACCCTCGCCAGGCACCAGCGCCGCGGCCGGCACCATCACGAACCGCTCCCCTGTCGAGGGGTCGTAGCGGATGATGTCCTTCGCCTCTTCAAAGTCCGGCGAAGGCTCCAACGTGGTGTAGCCCGAGCCGTCGGCCAGCCACCGCGCGGGGCCGTAGCGCTCGACCGAAAAATCCTTGTCCTCGAAGATCCGCTCGAGGGTCAGCAGCGATGGGTCGCTCGGAGCTTCGGTGGCGGCGACCGCGAGAGTCGGCAACAGGAATCTGATCGCGAGCGCGCTAGCGACGAGTTGGGTGCGGTTGATCAGAGAACGACGGATCATGGGCCCTCCCGGCATCGTTCCCGGCGATCATCTCATGGCGCTCAGCCGGCCCGACGGTTGTGAGAGAATGCCCGGATGACCCCCAAGGTGGCCGTCCTCCACCCGGATTATCAGGATCGCCTGCGCTTCGAGACGATGCTCGCCGATCTTTCGTCGCGGTTTGTCAACCTCCAATCCGCCGAGCTGGATCGCGAGATCGAGGACGCCGAGCGCCGCGTCTGCGAGTGCCTCGGTCTCGACATGGCGGTGCTCTGGTTGTGGTCGGTCGAGGACCCGGACGACTTTCGGATGACCCACCTCTACCGTCCCCTGGGGGGGCCGCCGGTGCCCGACACGATGGATGCACGGGAGTACTTCCCGTGGTGCCTGCAGGAGCTCAAAGCGGGAAGGACCATCAATCTGTCGAACGTCAACGAAGCGCCGCCGGCGGCGGTGACGGATCTCGAGTGGTGGCGGCACTTCGGCGTGAGGTCGGTGTTGGCGTTTCCGCTGGCGGCGGGGGGCGGTCCGGTCTTCGGCGTGCTCAACTTCAGCACGCAGCGCGAGGAACAGAGATGGCCCGACGAGATCGTGCAACGGCTGCAGCTGGTCGCGCAGATCTTCGCCAACGCCCTCGAGCGCAAGCGCTCGGACGCGCTGCTGCGCGAGAGCGAGGAGCGGCTGCACCTGGCCGCCGAGTCCGGCGAGGTCGGGATGTGGATGCTCGATGTCGAGGGCGGGAGATTCTGGGCGACCCCGAGGGCGCGGGGGATCTTCGGCTACGGGCCGGACACCGACATCACCGTGGCGCGTTTTCTGGAGTCGGTCAACCCGGAGTACCGCGATCCTGTCGAAGAGGCGGTACGTCAAGCGGTGGCGGAAGGGCACGAGATCGACATCGAGTACCGGATCGTGCATGCCGACGGCACGAACCGATGGGTCCATTCGCACGGGCGGATGCAACCGGCTTCGGCCACGAATCCGGTGCGTCTGCTCGGCGCCTCGGTGGACGTGACCGAGCGTAAGCGCTCGCAGGAGGCGCTGCAGAAGTCCTTCGCCGAGGTCGAACGGTTGAAGAGCCAGCTCGAGATCGAAAACGTGTACCTCAAGAGTGCCCACCGCCTCCAGCACGGCAGCGGACGCATCGTCGGCGAAAGCCCGGCCATCATGGACGTCCTCGCGCTGGTGGAACGGGTCGCGTCGACCAGGTCGACGGTCCTGATTCAAGGTGAGACCGGGACCGGCAAGGAGCTCATTGCGCAGAGGATCCACGAGCTCAGCCCTCGCGGCGACCGGCCAATCGTCAACGTCAACTGCGCCGCCCTGCCCTCGACACTGGTCGAGAGCGAGCTCTTCGGCCGGGAAAAGGGGGCCTATACCGGGGCAGTTTCCCGCGAGCCCGGCCGCTTCGAGGTGGCCAGCGGCTCGACGCTCTTTCTCGACGAAGTCGCTGAGCTGCCGTTCGAACTGCAGGCCAAGCTGCTGCGGGTGCTCGAGGAGGGCCGGTACGAGCGCGTGGGTAGCTCGCGCACGCTCACCACCGACGTCCGGATTGTCGCCGCCACCAACCGCGATCTCCAGGCCGAGGTCGAGGCCGGGCGGTTTCGCAGAGACTTGTTCTTTCGCCTCGCGGTTTTTCCGATCCACGTGCCGCCACTGCGCGATCGCCGCGAGGACATCCCGCTGCTGGTGTGGTCGGCGGTGGAGGAGTTCAGCGCCGCCATGCACAGATCGGTCGAAAACATCCGCCGCCAGGACATGGAGCGATTGCAGCGCTACGACTGGCCTGGGAACGTGCGCGAGCTGCGCAACGTGGTCGAGCGGGCGATGATCCTTTCGAGCGGGCCGGCGCTGCGGGTCGAGCCGCCGATGATCCCTGCGGCCAACGGCGACGCGCTCCTGTCGCTGGACGAGGCGCAGCGACGCCAGATCGTACGGGCGCTCGACGCCACCGAAGGCCGCATCGCCGGGCCCGGCGGGGCGGCCGACCTCCTCGGTCTGAAGCCGACCACGCTGCGTTCGAAAATGCAGCGCCTCGGCCTCGACCCGCACCGTGCACGAGACGACCGGCCGTCACCCTGACGATATTTCGTCAGCGGTTGGTCGTACATGGCCCCAATCCATTTTCGTTGTCTGGTCCCATCTTTCGACCCATCAACACGTTACGCTCCACGGCTCAGTTGAGGGCCGGTTGGCACGCTCGTTGCAGAACTGACGGCAGCATCGAGGTCTGACATTGCGAGCCGGGCATCTACGGCCTTCGCAGTCCACCATCGGCGCGACTTGGATGAGGTCTGGATCGGGAGGTTTGTCCTATGCTCTGCGCTCGAACAACAATTTTGGTGTCGTTCTTCGGCTGTCGAGGCCGCCAGGCGAATGCGGAGAGCAGAGCCAGCGTGGTTTCTCCGGCCGGTGTGCCGCTCGTCTGCCTTCTTCTGCTCGTGGCGGGACTGGTCCCGGCAGGGTTGCAGGCGCAACAGCCGGCGGACGACGCACGGTCGATCCTCTTGGCCATGTCGGACTATGTCAGCAGCCAGAAGACGATCGAGTTCACGTTTGACAGCGATATCGAGATCATCACGCCCGAGATCGAGAAGATCCAGTTCACCAACTCCGGCGAGGTGCTGGTGATGCGGCCGGACAAGCTGCGCGCTCACCGGGTGGGCGGCTATGCGGATGTAGAACTTTACTTCGACGGAACCACCGTCAGCATCAACGGCAAGAGCATGAACGGCTATGCGCAGTTTGAAGCTCCAGGATCCCTGGACAACCTTTTCGAGGCCCTGAGGGTGGGCCACGGCGTCGCGTTGCCGGGGGCAGACCTGCTCCTGTCAGATCCCTACGCTGCCCTGGTGGCCGGTGTTCTCGAAGCCAAGTACATGGGCCGCGGCGTCATCGATGGCGTTGAGTGCGAGCACCTCGCTTTTCGCAATCTCGAGACCGACTGGCAGCTGTGGGTCGAGGTCGGGGAGCGGGCGATTCCGCGCAAGCTGGTGATCACCAGCAAGACCGTCAACAGCGCCCCGCAGTACACGGTTCGCATCAAGAGTTGGAAGACCGGCTTCAAGCCGGAAGCGGGTGCGTTCGATTTCGCCCCACCGGCGGGAGCGGAACTGCTTCGCCCCGATGCCCTCATCGACCTTGACGAGCTTCCGCAGGGGCTGCCGACAGGAGGAAACCAATGACACGCTTTTCAAATCGGAAATTCGCCACTGTTGGTGTGGTTGTGGTCCTCGGGCTGTGCTGCGGCGCGGGCCTGGCCGAGGCTGTTGTGGGTCGGCCTGCGACCCCCGTGAGTTATGCCGGTGTCGCTCGCCGCTCCACCGTCGGTGTCGGGGCGCCCGGAGTGGGTGTGACCCCCGGAGTGGGTGTCGGGGCGCCAGGGGTGGGCGTGACGCCCGGTGTCGGTGTCGGGGCGCCCGGGGTGGGCGTAATCCCCGGAGTCGGCGCGGGCGCGCCGGGTGTGGGAGTGGCACCCACCGCCGGCGTCGGTGTGAATGCCGGGGGGCCCGTCAATCGTGTCGGCGTGCGATGAACCCGTCGATTTACCGGGGAAGGGAACGGCGGATCGTCACATTGACGATATTTCGTCATTTCCGATCTCCAGAGTTGGCCCAGCGTCGCCGGCGACCGGCCGCCAAATCAAGACGTTTCAGAGAGATAGGTTCGACAGCTGTCCGGTTCGCCGGCTGGCACGTTTCGTGCCTTCTCTCAACTGTGAATTTCGAATTCGGAAGGGAAACACCATGAATATCCGTAAGATCAGTCTGGTTGCCTTGTTCTCGTCGCTTCTGGTGACGCCGCTTGTCGCCCGGCAGGCCGCCGCCCCGGTGGGAGGCACGGACCACGTCACCGCCATCAAGGAGTCGCTCGAGACCAGCATGGCCGCGTTGCACGGCTACAAATGGATCGAAACGACGATCATATCGATCAAGGGCGAGGAAAAATCGCGCACCGAATCGAGCTGTTACTACGGCGCCGACGGCAAGGTGGCGAAGATACCGCTTCCCGGCGAGTCCACCGGCGATTCGAAAACCCCACGTGGTCTTCGTGGCAAGATTGCCGAAAAGAAAAAGGCCGAGATCACCGACTCCATGCAGCAGGCGATTGGCCTCGTCAAGCAGTACGTGCCCCCGGACGCGGCCAAGATCCAGGCGGCGAAGGAGCAGGGCAACCTCTCGGTGGTTCCACCCGACGCGGACGGAAACGTCCAGCTGGATATCAAGGACTATCTCAAGCCCGGGGACACGCTCACCCTTGAGGCCAACGCCGCTACCAACCATTTGACCGGGATGGCGGTCTCGTCCTACACCGACACCGCCAAGGACGCGGTCGGGCTCAAGGTCACGTTCGAGGCCTTCGCGGACGGGACGATCTACCCGGCGACAACGGAACTGACCGTAGCCTCGGAGAACCTCGAGGTCACGATCAACAACTCCGGGTATGAAAAGCTCGGCAGCTGAGCGACAGGCGGGTGTGAATTGGACCGTCGTGATCTCTCGTGTGGAGGCGGTTCAGGAGGGGGGCGGGCGTGCTCAAGCTCAGGCTGAGACTGGACATCGAGCCTCGCTCGCTCGACGAAGTCACCCAGGCCCTGCGTTCCCTGATCGGACCGGTCCGGGCCGAACCGGGCTGTTGCGCCACCCGCCTCCTTCGAGACCTCGACGACCCCGGCGCCGTGACCTTCATCGAGGAGTGGCGGAGCCGGGAAAACCTGCAACGGCACCTGGGCTCGCCGGCGTTTCGCAAGATCCTCGCGGTGATGGAGCTCGCCGCCAGAGCGCCGACCGTGGAGATCGACGAGGTGTCCTCGCGGCGCGGGTTCGACCTCGTGGAGGAGCTGCTCGGCCACGACCGAATCGACCAGGAGAGCGGCGTGGTCGGGCCCTACCAGAGGGGCCGCAGTGGGTGATAGGATGCTGCCTCGCCCGACCACACACCGAACCGAGGCCGGACAACGGCGCTCTCAACGGCGGCAGCGGACAACACCGCCGGCACGACGAAAGGACGTGAATATGTGGAGATTTCTTGGAGCCGCACTCGCCCTGATCCTCGCTTTCTCAGCACAGGCGGTTTCCGCCGACGACCTCACCGGGTCCACCCGGTTCTTGTGTTCGGCGGTCCAGGCCACCGAGTGCCTGGAGGGTGGCGAGTGCGGGATCGACCTGCCCTGGAACCTCAACATGCCGGCGTTCATCGAGATCGACCTCGAAGCGAAGATGCTGAGCACAACAGAGGCAAGCGGCCTGAACCGAAAGAGCCCGATCGAGCACCTGAGCCGCGCGGATGGGATCATTTTCCTCCAGGGCTACGAATTGGGGAAGGGCTTCACCTTCGTCATTTCCGAACAGACCGGCCAGGTCACGGTCGCTATCGCGACCGAAAGCAGCGGGGTGATCGTCTTCGGCTCCTGCACGCCGCTGACATCCGCCGCCGCCAGCGGCCGCAAGTGAAGGGAGGGACAACCATGAAAACCAGAATCTCAACCGTCGCCGCCGTCCTCATTCTGAGTGCGGGTGCGGTCTTGGCGCAGTCGCCGCCGGCTGCTCAGAAGAGCCTCGCCTCGACACTCAACGTCTACGTCTTTCCCACCGCGGGGCAGACCGCCGAGCAGCAGTCGATCGACGAGGGCACCTGCTACAACTGGGCAGTTCAAAACACCGGCAGCGATCCCTTCGCCTTGCAGCAGCAGACGCAGCAGCAGCAGCAGCAGACCCAGCAGGCGCAGCAGCAGGCGCAGCAGGTCGGCGCGGGCGCCGGCGCCAAGGGCGCCGTCGGCGGGGCCGCAGGCGGTGCGCTGATCGGCGCGATCGCCGGCGACGCCGGCAAGGGGGCTGCTTACGGTGCGGCGGCCGGGCTCCTTGTCGGCCGTCGTGCGGGCCGGCAGGCCAATGCGCAGGCACAGCAGCAGGTCGCGCAGCAGGGCCAACAGCAGCAGCAGGCCACCGCCGAGCAGATCGAGAATTTCAAAAAGGCCTTCAGCGTCTGTCTCGAGGCCTCCAACTACATGGTGAAGTACTGAAGCGGGGCGATGCCCCTATGTTGAATTTGTCCGAGAACAGGAGGAGTCAAGCTATGAAAAAGGGAGCGATCGTCACAGTATTGGCGCTCATCGTGAGCGTCGCCTTCGTCCCGGCGGCCGTGGCGCAGGAGACCACCGGCAAGCCCGGATCGCCGTCCGCGACGACCACGATCAGCGGCAAGCAGTTGCCGGCGCCTCAGCCGAAATTCGGCGGCGTGATCAAGGACGATGCCCTGCAATCGACGTCGTGGTGGGCGCCGCGCATCGTACCGCCCGCGGACGCGCCCAACATCCTGCTGATCATGACCGACGACGCGGGCTTCGGCGTGCCCAGCACGTCCGGCGGGGTCATCCCGACGCCGACGATGGACAGCATCGCGAAGAATGGTCTGCTCTACAACAACATCCACTCGACCGCGCTGTGCTCGCCGACGCGAGCTGCCCTCATCACCGGCCGCAACCACCACTCTGCCGGCTTCGGCGTGATCTCCGAGCAGTCGACGGGTTTCCCGGGCTACAACAGCATCATCCCCGAGGACAAGGCCACCATAGGGCGGATCCTGCTCGACAATGGGTACGCCACCTCGTGGTTCGGCAAGGACCACAACACCCCGGCGTTCGCCGCCAGTTCGGTCGGGCCGTTTGACAAGTGGCCGACCGGGATGGGCTTCGAGTACTTCTACGGCTTCGTGGGCGGCGATGCGAACCAGTGGCAGCCGAATCTGTTCCGCAACACCACCCAGATCTTTCCCTTTGCGGGCAAGCCGGGTTGGAACCTGATCACCGGGATGGCCGACGAAGCCATCGACTACCTGAACCGCATGAACCAGACCGACCCGAGCAAGAAGTTCTTTCTCCACTATGTTCCCGGGGCCAGCCACGCACCCCACCACCCGACCCAGGAGTGGGTGGACAAGATCCACGCCATGCACCTCTTCGACGAGGGCTACAACAAGCTGCGCGAACAGATCTTCGAAAATCAGAAAAAGCTCGGGGTGATCCCGGCCGACACCCAGCTCGAGCCGTGGCCGACGACCGTCCTCAAGAACTGGGACGACCTCACCCCCGACGCGCAGAAGCTCTTCATCAAACAGGCGGAGGTCTTTGCCGCCTACGTGGCCTACAACGATCACGAGATCGGGCGCATCCTCCAGACCATCGACGACATGGGCAAGCTCGACAACACGCTCATCATCTACATCAACGGCGACAACGGGACCAGCGCCGAGGGCGGCCCGCTCGGCACGCCCAACGAGGTCGCGTTCTTCAACGGCCTCAACGAAATTCCGGTCGACGTGCAGATGAAGTGGTACGACGTGTGGGGCACCGAGGAGACCTACAACCACATGTCGGCCGGCTGGTCGTGGGCCTTCGACACCCCCTTCACCTGGTTCAAGCAGAATGCCTCCAAGCTCGGCGGCGTCCGCCAGTCCATGGCGATCCAGTGGCCCACCCACATCAAAGACAAGGGTGGGCTTCGCGAGCAGTTCATGCACGTGATCGACGTCGTGCCCACGATCCTCGAGGTCACCGGGATCCCGGCCCCTGAGTCCGTCGACGGCATCAAGCAGGCGCCGATCGAGGGCACGAGCTTCGCCTACACCTTCGACGCGGCCAACGCCAAGGCGCCGACGCGCCACACGACCCAGTACTTCGAGATGATGGGCCAGTGGGCCCTCTACCACGAGGGCTGGCTGCTCAGCACCAAGGTCAACCGCGCGCCGTGGGAGGCCTTCGGCAAGGCCAACCCCGACCCGCTCAACAACCAGGTGCTCGAGCTCTACGACCTCGACACGGATTTCAGCCAGTCCCACAACATCGCCGCTGAAAACCCGGACAAGGTCAAGGAGATGAAGAAGCTCTTTATCGAGGAGGCCAAGAAGTACGAGGTCTTCCCGATGGACGCCTCGGTGGCGGCGCGCATCGTCGCCCCGCGGCCGAATATCACCGCGGGCCGCACGGAGTTCGTCTACACCTACCCGATGATCGGTCTGCCGCAGGGTGACTCACCGTCCATTCTCAACAGCTCCTACACGTTCACGGCCGACCTCGACGTGCCCGAAGGCGGTGCGGAGGGCATGATCGTGACGTCGGGCGGACGCTTCGGCGGCTACGGCTTCTACCTGCTCGAGGGCAAGCCGGTCTTTCTGTGGAACATGGTCGACCTGAACCGCATCAAGTGGGAAGGTCCAACGCTCACGCCCGGCAAGCACACCGTCGAGTTCGACTTCAATTACGAGGGCCTCGGCGCCGGCACCCTCGCATACAACAACATGAGCGGTCTCGCCCAACCCGGCACCGGCACGCTCAAGGTCGACGGCACGGTCGTCGACACCAAGAAGATGGAAAAAACGCTGCCGATGATCCTGCAGTGGGACGAGAGCTTCGACGTCGGCTCCGACACCCTGACCGGCGTCAACGATGCCGACTACATGCCGCCGTTCGCCCTGACCGCCAAGCTCGACAAGTTGACGCTCAAGGTCGACCGGCCGCAGCTGTCGCCCGCGGACATCGCGAAGCTCGAGGCCGCACAGCGCAACAACTCGTCGAGCGAGTGACCGTCGTATACATCGTCAAGACCGCAGTCCGGTCCCTTGTGGGGCCGGACTGCGGCTTCTTTTTTGGGTCTCCTTCGGTGGCCATGCCACCACGCTCCCAGCCGGCAGCCAGGGGTTCCTTTCTGTGCCCTGACCCTTCTCAAAGAACCTGCGAAACGTGCATCGGCGCTGCGGCCGACGTGTATGATTGGCCGATGCACTTTGGTGCCGAACCGAGCGGATCCACGGCAGGGAGTCTCCCCCGGTGACAGCCTCGGCTGCGCTGTTGTTGGTGTGCGGTCTCGTCCTGCTGGTGGGTGGCGCCGAGCTGCTGGTTCGCGGTGCGGCGTCGGTCGCGTCGGCGCTCGGCATCAGCCCCCTGGTGATCGGGCTGACGGTGGTCTCGTTCGGCACCAGCGCCCCGGAGCTGGTCACCGGGGTCATGGCCGCTGTGCGTGGCCAACCCGGCATCGTGATCGGCAACGTCGTCGGCAGCAACATCTTCAACGTGCTGGTGATCCTCGGGCTGGCGGCGGTGATCGCGCCGCTGGCGGTCGACCGCCAGCTCATCCGCGTCGACGTGCCCATCATGGTGGCGCTATCGATTCTCGTGTGGGCACTGGCAGGAGACGGGGCGCTCGCCGGGTGGGAGGGAGCGCTCCTGGTGGCCGGCCTTGTTGCGTACGTTGTGGTCACCGTCCGGGCGAGCCGGCGGACGGCTCCTGAACTCGAGGAACGGGTCAGCGAGGGCCTTCACCTGCCGCCGCCGCGGCGCCGGCTGGGTCGTGACACCGTCCTGATCATCGTCGGTCTCGGCCTCCTGGTGTGGGGCGCGGCCTGGCTGGTGGACGGCGCCACCGGCGTGGCGCGCTCACTCGGGGTGAGCGAGCTGGTCATCGGTCTCACCCTGGTGGCGGCCGGCACATCGTTGCCGGAGCTCGCGACCTCGGTCGTCGCCGCGTTTCGGGGCCACACCGATATTGCGGTCGGCAACGTCGTCGGGTCGAACATCTTCAACCTCCTCGCGGTACTCGGTGCGAGCTCGATGGTGGCGCGGGGCGGCATCGGGGTCTCGCCGCAGGCGCTCGGGTTTGATCTCCCGGTGATGCTCCTGGTGGCGGCGGCGTGCGTGCCGGTGTTTCTCTCCGGGTGCAAGGTCGAACGCTGGGAAGGGGCTTTGTTCCTGGTTGTGTACGCCGGCTACCTCGCGTGGTTGCTGACGGCGCCCGCCGGCTCCCCTCCCTCTCTCGCCCTGGTCCTGATCGCCTTCGGGGTGCCGCTGATCGGCGTCACCTGGCTGCCGCTGGTGCGCCGGTAGCCCGGGGAGTTTCCCCGGGGTGTGGGGCGGGCTACAATCGGCGTATGAAATCCAGGCAGCCGATGGCCCACCGGCGGCGATTGGCAGGAAAAAGGGGCCGCCAATGACCGGAACCGACGAACGGAGAGACCTCGGACGCATCCCGAGCTTCAGCTACGTCAAGCTGGTGACGACCGATGCCGGCGGCAACGAAAAGATCCTGCCGATGATCCTCCGCGACCGCAGCGGCACCGGGGTCGGCGCGATGTACATCGGCAAGGAGGTGCTCAACCCCGCCGGCGTGTACATCCTCCGCGACGCCGAGGGCGGCGAGAAACAGGTCCGTCTGGTGTGGACCCGGCGGGTGGCGGACTACGTCCAGATGCTGGGTCTGGCGATCGCCGACGAGTGATTCAGCCCGCGATCGGCTCGAAGTGACAGGTGAAGTGCCGCAGCAGCCGGGTCTGGCGGGTGATCCGGTGGCCCGGAATTTTCCCCCGGTCGTTCCACACCTCCTCGATGACCTCGATCAGGTAGTCGAAATGGCTCTGGGTGTAGACCCGCCGCGGGAAGGCGAGCCGCACCAGTTCGAGGGGTGAGGGCTGCTCGGCGCCGTCGGCGTCGAAGTGCCCGAACATGACGCTGCCAAGCTCGACCGCCCGCACTCCGCCCGCCAGGTAGAGGGCGTTGACCACGCCGATACCGGGGTAGTGGAGTTGTGGAACATCGGGCAGCATGGCTCGGGCATCAAGAAACACTGCGTGGCCGCCGGCCGGGAGCACCATGGGAATGCCGAGGGCGGTGAGTCGGTCCACCATGTACTCCACGGTGGCGTGGCGGTAGACCTGGTAGTCGTAGTCCAGGGCCTCGTAGAGCCCGACGGCGATCGCCTCGAGGTCGCGTCCGGCAAGACCACCGTAGGTGGGGAAGCCTTCGCGCAGGATGCCGAGATTGCGGAAACGCTCCGCCCAGTCGTCGTCGCGGCACACCAGAAAACCGCCGATGTTGGCGAGGCCGTCCTTCTTGCAGCTCATGGTTGCGCCGTCGGCGAGGGAGAACATCTCCTGCGCGATCTCGACGAGCGGACGATTGGCCCAGCCGTCCTCGCGCTGGCGCACGAAGTAGGCGTTCTCGGCGAAGCGGCAGGCATCGATGATCAGCGGAATGCCGTGCTCGGAGAGGACGTCTTTGACGGCCCTGAGATTGGCCATCGACACCGGCTGGCCGCCGCCGGTGTTGTTGGTCACGGTCACCATGGCGAACGGGATCTTCTCGCGGCCGTGCTCGGCGATGCAGGCGCGCAGCGCATCGACGTCCATGTTGCCCTTGAAGGGCGCTGGAACCTGCGTGTCGTAGGCCTCGGCGCATGGCAGGTTGAGGGCGATGGCGCCGCAGTACTCGATGTTGGCGCGGGTGGTGTCGAAGTGGCTGTTGTTGGGGACGATGTCGCCGGGCTTGAGGATGCACTCCGCGAGGATCCCCTCGGCGGCGCGGCCCTGGTGGGTGGGCAGGATGTGGGGCATACCGGTGATCTCGCCGACCGCCGCCTCGAAGCGTTTCCACGAGCGGCTGCCGGCGTAGCTTTCGTCGCCGAGCATCATCGCCGCCCACTGCTGCGCCGACATGGCGCCGGTGCCGCTGTCGGTGAGCAGGTCGATGCAGCAGTCCTCGGCGTCGAGCAGGAAGACGTTGTGGTGCGCTTTTTTAAGAGCCTTTTCGCGCTCGGCCCGGGTGGTGATCTTCAGGGGCTCGGTCATTTTGATGCGGAAGGGTTCGATGATGGTGCGCATGCTTCCTCCGGGTTCACTCGCCGCACCGATCGAGCCTACCGATTTTCCGGCAGCGCGCAACCCCGGGTGCCGCGATCTTCACCTTCCCATCAAGAATGCGGCGCAACGACCCCTCGGGATGGATACTCCCTGTGTTGCCAAGGGTGAGGGTTGATCAGACCTGATGATACAATTCAAGGACGAAGTGGGCGCCGGCTCACGTATCCATTGTTTTTCCCGGCAACTTTGACCTTGAGGTGAGACCGGATCGGCAGGATCCGGAAAGGTTGTATCCAATGCTTGATCGTGCATGGGTTCGTTGCGCTCTGGTGGCGGTTTTCGGAATAGTTCTCGTTGCTCCCCCTGCTGCCGCTTCTTCCCAAAATTACGTATATGTAGGTTCCAGCGGTGGCCAGCTGTACGGCGTCGACGTCGACACCGGCGCGGTTCGGTTGTTGACGACATCCGGCGTCGCGACGGGTTTCATCAACGCACTGGCAGCCAATGACAACGTCTGCCTCGCGTACTACGGCAACGGGACAACTATCTACCGCTGGGACGAAACCACCGGTGCCCACGCCGCGATATCGGACCTCGCAGCGAACTACCCCGGGGTGTTTACGGGTTCCGCACTCGAGAGTGGCGGCGGTACCTTCTGGAACCCGACTAACGCCTATTACGTCGGCGCGGAGCTTCCGGGTGATGTGGAAGCCCTGTACGCCCTCGTCATGACCGCGGACGGCACCGGGATCGTTTCGATCACCCGCCTCGATATCGTCGGCGACGCCGCTGCCGACACCGACCCAGGAGACGCCGTGGCCGACCTCGGAGGTTTCGGCGATGTCATCTCCATCGACAACGGCAGCGGCGGGTTGTTGTTGTTCGGCGCGACCTGGAACAGCGGCGCGCCGGCAGTCCTCACCATGTGGACCTACGATCCGGCAGGCGCGACCCCCAGCGCACGGTTCACGAATCTCACCCCACCGGCGGGCAACCTCAACCTCCAACTGGCCCGGACTCCGGACGGCCGGGTGTGGGCCGGGTACGATGCGACCTCAGGGCCCAACTCCGGCTTCCCGGTCTTGCGCGAACTCGACATCGACCTGGGCACGAAGACGGTGGTCTTTGCCGGAACGGAGATTCCGCTTTCGCCGGCGACCTCGATTTCCGACCTCACGGCGCCGGCGTGCCGGCCGCAGGTCGGCGTCGCCAAGCGGGTGAATGCGGGGCCGACCGCGAACGGCGACGGCACCTTCAGCGTCACTTTCGAGATGGTGATCGAGGCCCTGGGAGACTTTCCGTTGTGGGACGTCCAGATCACCGACAACCTGAAGACCGAGTTCGGTACGCACGTCACGGACGCACCGGACGCACCCGGCGAGTACTCAGTGACCTCGGCGCCGGGGATTACCGCCGAGAACCCCGCCGGTGCGCCTCCCAACTCTGATCTGACGGCCAACCCGAATTTCGACGGGAATGCCAACCAGAACCTCCTGGTCCTCAATGCGGGCGACTCGGTCGAGGTCGGTGCGACGGTGACTCTCGGTTTCACGGTGCGGTTTTTCCCGACGCTCGGCAAGACGGTGTACGAAAACCAGGCGGTGGCGGAAGGTGACAGCCGCGAGGACCACAAAACCGACGGCGACACCTGGGACGACTCGGACGATGGCCTCAACCCCGATCCCGACGGCGACGACAATCCCAACGAGACCGATACCGGTTGTGCGGCCGATCCCACCGGTTCGAACTGCGAAGATGATCCGACCATCCTCACGCTGCCAACGCCCGATCCGCAGATCGGAGTCGCCAAGACGGTCAACGCGCCGGCGGCCAGCGGCGACGGAACATACACGGTCACCTATACCCTCCTGGTGGAGAATCTCGGCAACGTTCCGCTGTACGACATTCGGGTTCGTGACAACCTGACCACTGATTTTGGAACCAACGTCGAGCCGGGGACGCCCGACGCGGCTGCCGAGTTCACGGTGGGCGCGGTGACGGTCGGCTCGCAGACCGGCGGAGCTACCGTGGCGACGGCAAACCCGTCCTTTAACGGCGCCGGCGACCCTTATCTGGTGGAACCCACCGCCGGCCAGTCGATGCCGGTGGGCTCGACCTTCACCATCAGTTTTCCCCTCACCTTCTATCCCGATGGCGCCCGGGCGCCGTTCGAAAACCAGGGGCGGGCGACCGGCGATGTGAGTCAGGACGGCGATGCCGACGAAGACACCGTCGATCTGTCCGACGACGGGACCGACACCGACACCAATGGCAACGGCGATCCGGGCGATCCCGACGAGGACGACCCGACGCCGCTGCCGCCCTTCGACACCGGCGTCAACGCGATCCCGGTCTCGGGACCTTTTGGGGTCGTGCTTCTGGTGCTGTCGATTGCCGTACTTGGGTGGGGTCGGCTGCGTTTTCTGATGTGAACGAGAACTTCACATCGCGTGAGGGGGCGGTCTTACTATAGAGTTCCGCCTGGATGACCTTTCGCGACCACTTCTCCGGGGTGGCGGCTGGCTACGCCCGCTACCGGCCCGACTACCCGGCGGCGCTCTTCGACTGGCTGGCCGGAGTGGCGCCGCGGCGCGTGCTGGCGTGGGACTGCGCCTGCGGCAGCGGCCAGGCCGCGCGCCCGCTCACCTCACGGTTCGCCCGCGTCGTGGCTACCGATGCCAGCGTGCAACAGCTGGCAAGCGCCTCCCCTTCCGAAAACCTCTGTTTGTGCGCTGCCGCCGCCGAAGCGGCGCCGCTGGCCGCAGGTACGGTCGATCTCGTGACCGTCGGCCAGGCCCTCCACTGGTTCGATCTCTCCGCCTTCGCAGCCGAGGTCCGCCGGGTGCTCGTGCCGGGCGGAGTCGTCGCGGCCTGGACCTATGGTCTGCCGCGAGTCGACGACGACGAGATCGACGCCGTGATCCATCGCTTCATCGCCGAGACCCTGGGGCCCTACTGGCCGCCGGAAACCGATCACGTGCTCGACGGCTACACCTCACTCGAACTCCCGTTTACGGCGCTCGAACCGCCGCCGTTCGCGATGACGGCCGAGTGGAGCCTGCCGCGCTTTCTCAGTTTCACGCGAACCTGGTCCGGTGTCGCGCGGTGGGTCGAGATGCACGGAGACGATCCGGTCGACGCCCTGGCCGAGAGACTCGGACCTCTGTGGGGCGCCGACGGCAGCGGGCGCACGGTCCGCTGGACGCTGAAGATCCTGGCCGGGACCGCGTAGCCGAAAAGAGTCTCAAGTTCTTTGTTGGCTTGATTTCGAAGTGCAGGGTGCTACCATCTCCGCCAACGGAAGGCTGGACACATGCTGCACACAATCACCCGCGTCGCCGTCGCCGTTCTTGTCGTGTCGTTGGTGGTCGGAGGAGCTCCGCTCACCGCCCAGGAGTTCGAGGTTCTGGCGTCCTTCGACAACCCGCCGCTGGCCCCGACTGGCGGGCTGGCGGTGGGGCCCGACGGCCTTTACGGGGCGGCCTACGGCGGGTCGTACGACTATGGGTCGATCTTTCGATTCGTGCCGCCGGGGGCGGCGGACGCGGCCTCCCTGACAGAGGTCTATGCCTTCCCCGACACCGATAATGCCGCCAACCTGGGACGACCGCTGTGGGGCCTGGTGCTCGCCTCCGACGGCAACTTCTACGGTCTGAGAACCGGCGGGGGGTGGAGCGGTTATGCGGCGGCCTATCGCCTGACGCCGGCCGGTGAGCAGAGCCTGCTCCACTTCTTCGCGTGGCCCGGCGACGGCGGCAACCCGGAAGGGCCTCTGGTGGAGCTCGACGGCGCGCTCTACGGAACCTGCCGCTGGGGAGGCGATCCGAGCCTGCCCGACAACCAGCGACAGGGCACGGTCTTCCGGCTCGAGTTTGACGGCACGATGACGCGGCTGCATACCTTCAGCGGCGGCGCGTCCGGGGAACGCCCGGAAGGCGGGCTGGTGGTGGGTGCGGACGGCCTCCTCTACGGCACGACCTACGGCGGCGGTCAGTACGGCTCCGGCACACTCTTCAGCATCGACCCGGCGAGCGGCGTCGTCGAGACTCTGCACAGCTTTTTCGCCCCGAGGGACGGCTCCGGACCCACCGGCGAGCTCGCCGTCGGCCCCGACGGTGTGCTCTACGGCGCCGCTCCGTACGGCGACAACGCCTTTACGATCTGCGGCACCATCTTTCGTTTCGACCCGGCGGCCTCCAGCGATCCCTTCACCGTCCTCCGCGCGTTCTCGTGCGCGGCCGGGGAAACCAAGCGCCCGGCCGGCGGCATGGTGGTGGAAGGTGGTTTCCTCTACGGCGTGACCTGGGGCGACGATATCTCGTGGCGCTCCGGTGATGGGGCGATTTACCGCCTGGACCCGGAGACCGGCGACTTCGAGGTGCTGCGGTCGCACGCTCCGGAGGTGGCTTTGGGCGGCGCACTGGTGGTCGCGCCCGACGGCCTCATCTACGGCCAGGGGCACGGTCGCGGCACAGGCACCGCCGATTCGGGCAGCATCTTCCGCATCGACCCGAGCTCCGGCGATGTCGAGACGGTGCATGCATTCGGGCCGAGCGACTCACCCCGCAAGCCCTTCTCGCTGGTTGAAGGCGAACCCGGCGAGCTTCTGGTCGTCGCCCGCGAGGGCGGTGCGGGCAACCGCGGCTCGATCTTCTCCCGCGCGCCGGATGGTGCCGTCTCCTTCCTGCACGAGTTCACCGACGGCTCGCCGTTCTCCTACGGCTCCACCGGGTTCCTGACGCGGGGCGCCGATGGCCTGTTCTACGGCACCCTGTCCAACGGCGGTGCCGCCGGCGCCGGCAGCGTCTTCACCATCGACCGCGAAGGCGATTACAACGAGCTGTACGCCTTCAACGGCGTCTACCCGTGGGCCGACGGCCGGCCGCAGGGCGCGCTGATCGAGAGCCGTTTCGAACCGGGTGTCTTCTATGGCACGCTCGCCGGCAGCGGAATCGACGGTGGGGTGTTCGAGATCGACGCTGCCGGGAACCTGGAGTTCCTGGCGCTCGTCGATACATTGACCGGTTCACCCCGCGGGCGCCTCCTGCAGACCGATGACGGCATGCTCTACGGCGTGATCTCCGAGTGGTTCAACATGACTGGCGGCTACTACGAGTATGGGGGGCTGTTCCGGGTGGGCCCGTCGGGTGGCTTCTCCCGCTTCACGCCGCTGGACCGGCTCGAGGGCTACCAGCCGCAGGCCGGTCTGACCGCGCGCACGACCGGCGACGGGACGTTTTATTACGGCACAGGATCGCGGGGTGGCGCCTCCTACGACGGCACCGTGTTCAAGCTCTCGACCTCCGAGGAGGTCTTCGCCGTGCACTCCTTCGACGGAGACGACGGTACCAAACCCCTCGGTGAGCTCGCGCTTGCAGGCGACGGCCGCCTCTACGGCAGCACCCGGGAAGGCGGCGCTTTCGGTTACGGCACCCTGTTCGCCGTCACGGCGGACGACGAGGTGGCGACCCTGCACCACTTCGACCACGCAACCGGCGCATTTCCGGAGAGCGCCGTGATCGTTGGCGGAGACGGCAACGTGTACGGAGTCACGACCGGTGGCGGAGAGGGAGGCGGCGGCGTCATCTTCCGCTACAACCTGGCGCCGGAAGTCACGATCAGCGGACCGGCCGAGATCGACGAAGGGGGAGGTGCCGCGCTGACGGCGGAAGCGGTCGACCCGCAGGGCGGGCCGGTGACCTTCGCCTGGGACCTCGACGGCGACGGTGAGTTCGACGACGGCGACGGCGCGGAAATCTTCTTCACGGCCGACACGCCGGAGCGCGACGGCCCCGGCGTCTACCCGGTGGCGGTGCGCGCCACCGACACGAGCGGCGTGTCCACCATCGCCTCGACTGCAGTGAGGGTCCGCAACGTCGCGCCGGAGGTGTCGGTCAGCCCGGCAAGCGCCGAGACCGCATCGGGGGCCCCAGTGTATTTTGACGTCAGCTTCGACGACCCCGGCCCCGACACCTGGACGGCCGCGGTCGACTGGGGCGACGGCACGGTCGAGACCGTCGGTCCTGTGACGCAGACTTTCACGGTGAGCCACGCCTTCGCTGATCCGGGCCCTTTCACCGTCCGCTTCACGGTGACGGATGATGACGGCGGCGAAGGGGCGGCGACCGCGACCGTCACCGTCGGCACCGTCAACGACCTCATCAACGACCTCATAGGCGACGTCAGTGAGCTCATCGACGACGGCGGGATTACCTATAGCCGCGGCCGCAGCCTGATCGCCGAGCTCCAGGTCGCTTTGTGGTTCCTGAAGTGGAACAACGGCGAGACCCAGGCCATCGTCCGTATGCAGCTGTTCATCATCAAGACCCAGAATTACATCAAGAACGGTCAGGTCGACCCGGAGCTCGGCTATGAGTTGATCGCCAAGGCGCAGGCCATCATCGAGCTCTTGCGCTGAGGTGCGGACCCTTACGGCAGGTCCGCACGGTCGTCCGGGAGCTTCTCGGTTCGGGACCGTTCATGAGATCAGGGCTTGACACGTTGATATAATCATCATGAGTTCAGGAGCGGGTCTGCAGACCGCGCCCCGTGTCTGGTATCTGAACAATCAAGCCAAACGAACGTCCCGGCAGGAGGCAGTATGCGTCACCGACAGGCGAAGGTGTGGTTGAGTTGTGCGGTCATTGCCGCGGTCTGCTGTGGATCGGCCCCGGCGTGGGCGGTGGACCGCTGCACCGAACCGCCGGCCGGACTCGCTGCCTGGTGGCCCGGCGAGGGCTCGGCCGTCGATCTCGTTGGCGAGTCGCACGGCACGCTGGTGGGCGACACCGCATTCGCAGCGGGCGAGGTTGGAGACGCCTTCACTTTCGACGGCTCGGGAGATTACGTCCAGGTTGACGATGCGAGCGCCGGTGATTTTGGTGCCGGGCCCTTCACCGTCGCGTTCTGGGTGAACTCGACGACCACCGGCACGGGCACCTATCTGGTGGGCAGGTCCAATCCGAACGGCGCGCAGGGGTGGGACATCCGACTCGACGCGGGCATGATCCAGGTTGTGGGGGTCAACACCTGGGGCATCAATTTCACCAGCGCGGCCGTGATCGACGCCGACGAGTGGCATCACGTGGCGGTCACGTCCACAGATGTCGAGGTCACGGTGTACATCGACGGCGTTTTCAAGGGGACGTGTCCCCACCAGCCCATCGGCACTGCTGCGAACCCGCTCCGTTTCGGCTACACCACCAACTTCGCTGGCACCGCTCTCCAGGGACAGCTCGATGAGATCCAGTTCTTCAACCGGGCGCTTTCCTCCGGAGAGGTCCAGGCGCTGCACGAATCCGTGCCCGGCGGCAGCTGCCGCCCCTGCGCCACGCTGCCAGACGGCGCCGTTGCCTGGTGGCGAGCGGAGGATAACTTCGACGACAGCATCGGTCGGCTGAACGGCACGCCCATGGGCGGGGTCGC
Source organism: Candidatus Sulfomarinibacteraceae bacterium (assembly GCA_963741385.1). Classification (GTDB taxonomy): domain Bacteria; phylum Acidobacteriota; class Thermoanaerobaculia; order Thermoanaerobaculales; family Sulfomarinibacteraceae; genus Sulfomarinibacter. The sequence goes on along the minus strand of CAVUHO010000010.1, from coordinate 597,813 downwards.
CTTCGACGGCGGCTTGGTGGGAAGGACCTTCGGGCTCGACGGCAACGATGACTACGTGGCCCTGCCGCGGGACGCGATGTGGGACTTCGGCACAGCCAGCATTTCGGTAACCGCATGGTTCCAGTCCGGCAGCGCCGGGTACCGCAACATCCTCCGCTATGACACCGGGACCGGCGCCCGCTCGTACTGGGGTCTGCGATTCAACCTCGACGGCAAGCTGCAGTTTCTCGCCTGCGACACAGACGGCTCGACCACGGCCTCCATCGAGAGCGACGGGTCCTACGCCGACGGCGCCTGGCACCATGTGACCGTGGTGCGCGATGCGGCGGCAGGAGAGGTCCGGCTCTACGTCGATGGGGCCGAAGCCGCGACACCCGCGTCGGATAAAGGTGTGAACGTGGTCCCCCCGTCGAACGCCGTGCCGGCGATCGGCTCGGGAGTGTGGTGGTTTGGCGGCTCGTACGAGCCCTTCGCCGGGTCCATCGACGAGGTGGCACTCTTCGACCGGGCGCTGACCGCCGAGGAGGCCGCCGCGATGTTCATCGCCGGCGAGCGCGGCATCTGCAATGACTGCATTGAACATCCCGATGGCCTCGTCTCGTGGTGGCGAGGCGATGGCAACGCCTTCGACAGTATCGGCGGCAACGACGGCACGCTCGAAAACGGCGCCACCTTCGCCGCCGGCCTGGTGGGTCAGGCCATCAGCCTGCCGACCGGCAACGACTTCGTCGAGGTCCCACACGACGATTCCTTGAGCTTCGGCGCCACCGACCCCATGTCGATCGCATTCTGGGCGTACCGGGCAACCGACGATTCGCCGCAGCACATCCTCTCGAAGCGCTTCGATTGCACCGGCAGCGAGTGGAACTACCAGATGTGGTGGCAATCGGGCTATGTCCTGTGCTTCGGCAGCGGCAGCAGTTATGTCTGCACAAGTGCCGACAAGCTGCCCCTTCAGACCTGGACCCACCTCGCCGTGTCGTTTGACGGCAGCGAGGCCACGATCTACGTCAACGGGGTGCGTGAGGTCGCGGCGCCGATCAGTCTCGGATACGACACCAACACCCCGCCGCTGCGCTTCGGCAGCGTCGCCGACTGCGATTATCTTGACCAGGGCTTCCGAGGTCTGCTCGACGAGATCGAGCTCTACGACCGCGCTCTCTCTCGCGACGAAGTGCTTGCCGTCTACCGCGCCGGGAGCTTCGGCCGCTGCACCGACTGCGCACCGGTCCCCGACGGCCTCGCGGCCTGGTGGCGCGCCGAGGGCGATGCTACAGACGCGGCTGGCGCCAACGACGGCACCGAGATGAACGGCGCCGGTTACGGCCCCGGCCTGGTCGGGCGCGCCTTCGACCTCGATGACGACGCCGAGCCCGACTATATCGAGGTGCCGGACTCTGACTCGCTCGACATCACCGGCGCGTTTTCGGTGGAGGGCTGGGTTCAGGTGGACGAGCCGACCGTGGCAACAGTGGTTGTGAAGAGCGATTACTTCGGCACGACGGACGTCACATCCTATGGTCTGGAAATCGGCGGGGCGTCGGCGGATGGCAAGATCGCCTCCGTGCTCTATGGGGACGGGATGAGTTATCGGGAAGTCAGCGACGATGTCGTGGCAGCCGGTCGGTGGCACCACCTGGCGATGACCTGGGACGGCTCGACCACGATGGCGGACAACCACCGGCTGTACATCGACGGAGCGCTCGCAGACACCTGGACCAAGACCACGGGCCTCAACAGCACCGTCGAGAGCCTGACCATCGGCGCCATGAAACCGCCCGCCTACTACCGCACAACCGACGGCCGCATCGACGAGCTCTCCATCTACAGCTCCGAGCTGACGGCGGCCGAGATCCGCGCGATTGTCGTGGCGGGCGCGGCGGGCAAGTGCGTGGCCGGCGACACCGAACCCGATGCCTTCACCTTCACCGACTCCATCGGCAACGGGACGAGCACCATCGTCGGCACCGATCCGATCACGGTGGCCGGGATCGAACTGCCGGCCGAGATCGCGATCACTGGATGTACGGCGTCGTTGTGCTGGTACGCGGTCAATGGCGGCGGCTGGACGATGCAGGCGGGGGTGGTGGAAGACGGCGACGTCGTGTATGTGCGCCAGATGACGTCGGCCACCGGGGCCACGACCACCGATCTCACTCTCGCGATCGGTGGGGTCAGCGACACCTTCAGCGCCACCACCGTCGGAACCTGGAACCTGACGGTAACCCTTGCTGGCCTCGGCGACGGCACCGTCACCAGTTCTCCCGCGGGAATCGACTGCGGCTCGAACTGCGCTGCGGCCTTCGATGCCGGGTCGACGGTGATGCTGACCGCAACACCCGATGGCGAGGCAGACTTCCTGGGCTGGTCCGGCGACGCCGATTGCGCCGACGGTGAGGTCACGATGTCCGGTGACGTCCAGTGCACCGCGACCTTTGGATCGGCCGAGATCTTCTCGGACGGTTTCGAGACCGGCGACCCCTCGAAGTGGAGTGCCGTGACCGGCGGCTCATAGCGGCGCGGGCTGCGTCGCTGCGGCCGCAGCCAACGGCTCGAGAACGGGGAGGAGCTTCTCCGCCAGTCGCCGCTGACCTTCGGCGGTCGGGTGGAGGCCGTCGGGCTGGAGCAGCGCCGGGTCCAGACCGACCTCGCGGACGAAGCCGGGGACCAGGTCCGCGCCCTCGTCGTCCGCGATCCGCGCATACATCCCCGAAAAAGCCGACTGTAGTCGGGGCCGTAGTTGATCGGCACGTCCATACCCAGAGAGCACGACCTCGGCGCCGGTCGTCGCGACCGCGGCGGACGATCTCGCGCAGGTTGGACTCGGTGTTGGAGAGGTCCTGGCCGCGGAGGGCGTCGTTGCCGCCGAGCTCGACGACCAGGATGTCGGTGGGCTGCTGCAGCACCCAGTCGATGCGGGAAAGGCCCCCGGCCGAAGTGTCACCGCTGACCCCGGCGTTGACGACCTCGACTGCGATGGCCTCGATCGCGGAACAGTTGCTCGACCACAGCCGGAAAGGCCTCGGCCTCGGCGAGACCGAGCCCGGCGGCGAGGCTGTCGCCGAGGACGACGATGCGAACGGCCGCGGGAACTGGTAATGGGGTCGGGGTCGGTGCGGCCGGAGCGGTGGTCTGGGGGGCGCGCGCGCACGCTGTGGCGAGCAGGACTGCGCCGGCGAGCGAGCGCGCAAACGATGAACGTGAAATGATGCGGGCCATATCGGTGATTGTAGCCGTGAGAGGTGAGAGATTGTGAGCGAGTTTTCAAACCGAGAAAAGGTGCTGGCCCTCAAAGGGGTCGGACGACAATTGCCCTCCGGAGGCAAGATGTTGACGATCCTCGACGCGATCGACCTCGAGGTCAGGCGGGGAGAGTTCGTGGCCGTGCTCGGCCCCTCCGGCAGCGGCAAGTCGACCCTGCTCGCGCTGATGGCAGGTCTCGACCGGCCGAGTTGGGGCGAGGTCTGCGTCAACGGCGAACGCATCGACCACCTCTCCGAGGACCGCTTGGCGATCCTCCGCCGCCACACCATCGGGTTCGTCTTCCAGTCCTTTCAGCTGCTCGAAAACCTGACCGCGCGGGAGAACGTCATGCTGCCGATGGAACTGCTCGGCCGACCTGACGCATCCACCAGAGCCGCGGAGCTGTTGGCGGCGGTGGGTCTGTCGGAACGCGGCCACCACTACCCGTCGCAGCTTTCGGGCGGCGAACAGCAGCGGGTGGCGCTGGCGCGCGCCTTCGCGCCGCGGCCGGCGCTGCTGCTCGCCGACGAGCCGACCGGCAACCTCGACGGCGCCACCGGGCGGGTGGTGCTCGATCTCCTGATCGCCCTGCGGGCCGAAGAGGGTGCGACCCTGGTGCTGGTGACCCACGATGCCGCGGTGGCCGCCCTGGCCGACCGCCGCATCCACCTCCGCGACGGGCGCATCGAGCGCGAGGAAACGGCGTAGCGCATGCGTTTGCGGCAGTGGATTGCGCTTGGAGTTCACGAGTCCCGGGGATCGGCGGGACGGCTGGTGTTCTTTGCCGCCTGCCTATCGGTGGGCGTCGCAGCTGTGGTGGCGGTGGCGGGTCTGGCGCAGGCTTTGGACAGCGGCATCCAGGGCAAGGCGCGGGAGTTGTTGGCGGCGGATATCGCCGTCTCCAGCCGGCGGCCGATCGCCGACGAGGTGATTGCCGCCATCGACAACCTCGGGGGCGCCCGCCGGACCGGGGTCGTGGAAATGCCGAGCGTGGTGTCGGTCCCCGCCACCGGTGACCCGGCCGGCCCACCCGGGCCGTCGCTTCTGTGCGAGCTCAAGGCTGTCGGACCCGGCTTCCCGTTCTACGGCGAGGTCGTCACCAATCCGGCGCTGCCGCTGTCCGAGCTTCTCGGCGCCGACCGGGTGCTGGTCGGCCCCGAGTTGCTGTCCCGTCTCGGTCTCGATGTCGGTGACATGCTGCGGGTGGGTTCGACCGCCTTCACGATCGGCGGCACCGTCACTGCGGAGCCCGACCGGCTGGAGATCGGTTTCACCCTCGGGCCTCGCGTGATGATGTCTCTGGAAGGGCTCGAGCTGACGGGGCTTGTCGGTCTCGGCAGCCGCGTCAGCCACCGGGTGCTGGTTCGCCTCCCGGGAGAGGCGACGCCCGCGCAGGTTCGAGCCGCGGCTGAACCCGTCCGCGCCGTTGTCGCCGACCCTCAGTTCGTTGACGTCGAGACCTTCAGCGAAGCCCAGCCCGCTTTGCGCAACGCCCTCGCCCGAGTCGAGCGGTTCCTGGGGCTGGTGGCCCTGGTGTCGCTCTTGATCGGCGGCATCGGTGTGGCGCAGGCCGTCCGTGCGTGGCTCGCCGGGCGGCTCGACGCGATCGCGGTCCTGCGCGCCCTCGGTGTCAGGCCGCGCGAGGTCTTCGCCCTCTACCTCGGTCAGACCACCCTGCTGGCGCTGGTCGGCAGCGCGGCGGGGGCGTTGGTCGGGGCGATGGTGGCGCGGTTGGTGCCCGGGGCGCTCGGTGATCTGCTGCCGGTCGAGGTGGTGGTCGGGTGGCAACCGGCGGCGATGCTGCGCGGGGTCGCACTCGGGGTCGGGGTGGCGGTTCTGTTTGCCCTGCGGCCGCTGGTCGACGTCCTGCGGGTGCCGCCGGTCAGGGTCCTGCGCCGCGATGCCGATCCGTTGCCGGTCAACCGCGCGGTGGCCGCTGTTCTGTCTGCGGTGCTCGTCGTTGGAGTTGCGGCGGTCGCGGCGGCTCAATCGGAGTCGGTGGTGCGAGGGGTGGTCTTCGCGGCAGGGTTGATCCTAGCTTCCTGCATTCTGGCCGCAGGTGCCTGGCTGGTGGTTCGCCTGGTCGGAAAGACGCCGCGCGAATTCAAGGCGGTGGCCTTGCGGCACGGGCTGGCGGCGCTCGCCCGGCCCGGATCGGGGACACTTGGCGCCGTGGTCGCCCTCGGCCTCGGTGTCCTGACCGTGCTCGGGATGTACCTCGTCCAGGGGCGGATGTCGGCCCAGCTCGAGGCCGATCTCCCGGTGGATGCACCGACGGTCTTTCTGGTCGACATCCAGCCGGATCAGTGGGACGGCGTTCGTGCCTCGCTCGACGAGGCGGGTGCCGAGAGCGTGGACTCGGTGGAGGTGGTGATGGCCCGCCTGCAGGCCATCAACGCGGTCCCGGTGGACGAGCTGGTGCCGGAACGGGGCGAGGATACCGGCGACCGGCGGTGGGTCCTGACCCGCGAACAGCGGCTGACGTCTCTCGAGACCCTGCCCGAGGACAACGTGATCGTCGAAGGCGCCTTGTGGTCGGACCCGGACCGCGCCGAAGTCAGCATCGAACAGGACTTCGCCGCCGATCTCGGGGTCGGGGTCGGCGACACCGTGACCTTCAACATCCAGGGGGTGCCGCTCGAGCTGCTGGTTTCCAGCATCCGCACCGTCGAGTGGGAGCGCTTTTCGATCAACTTCTTCCTGGTGGTGGAGCCGGGGGTGCTCGATGCCGCGCCGCGCTACCGGATTGCTGCGGCGCGGCTCGCCGCGACCGCCGAGTTGCCGCTGCAGGACCGGCTGGCCGCGACTTTCCCCAACGTGACCATGCTGCGCATCCGCGAGGTGCTCGACAAGATCGTCGCCGTCCTGCGCCAGCTCGGTTTTGGGGTGCGGCTGCTGGGAGCATTCACTGTGCTTGCCGGGATTGCCATCCTTGCCGGTGCGGTCAGCGCTGGCGCTGTCCGGCGCGGCCGCCAGGTGGCGCTCTACAAGACCCTGGGCATGACCCGCCTCCAGGTCATGGCGGTCTTCACCGTCGAGTACGCCCTGGTCGGTCTGGTGGCCGGCGTCATCGGCACCTTCGGAGGCGTGGTGCTGGCCTGGCTGGTGACCCACTTCGGTTTCGAGATCGCGTGGGCGTGGTCACCCGTCGAGTACGCCCTGGCGGTAGCGACGACCATCCTGCTGAGCGTGATTGCCGGCTTGGCGGCCAGCGCCCGCGCTCTGGCCGTGCGGCCACTGGCCGTCCTCCGTCAAGGCGGGTAACAGGCCGGGCGTCTATAATCTGATCGACCTGATGGATCACAATCGCCAATGTGCGGTGTTGTGGCGCGGGCGTCCCGCCTGCGCATTGGATTTTCACTGTTGGCAGGCCGCTTGAGGGGAGTCATAGAGATGTTTTCACGCACGACGTACGAACAGCGCCGCTCGGTGCTGCAGGGCCGTTTCGACGACGGTCTGTTGGTGTTTCTGGGCAACAATGAGAGCCCGATGAACTACGCCGACAACTGTTATCTCTTCCGGCAGGACAGCACCTTTCTCTACTACTTCGGTCTCGATCAGCCGGAGCTGGCGGGGGCGATCGATCTCGATGACGGCGCGACCGTCATCTTCGGCGACGAGCTGACAATCGACCACATCGTGTGGATGGGCGATCTCCCCACCGTCGCGGAACGGGCCGAACGGGTCGGTGTCACCGACACCCGTCCGCGGGCGGCCTTGGCCGAGGTCGTGAAGTCGGCCGTGGCCGCTGGCCGGACGGTTCGCTATCTGCCGCCCTACCGGCCAGACAACTCGATCCTGCTTTCCGGGCTCCTCGGCCTTCCCCTCACCGCACTTGCGGAGAACGCGTCGGTCGAGTTCATCCGCGCGGTGATCGACCAACGAGCCGTCAAGACGGACGAGGAGATCGCCGAAATCGAGAGGGCGGTCGCGACCTCGGTGGCCATGCACACCGCCGCCATCCGGATGGCGCGGCCGGGGATGCGGGAGTCGCAGATCGCGGCCGAGGTCGAACGCATCGCGGTGGCGGCCGGGGGCCGGATCTCCTTTCCGGTGATCGCGACCATCCATGGCGAGACTCTCCACAACCACGACCACAGCAACGAATTGAGAGAGGGCGACCTCTTCCTGCTCGACTGCGGCGCAGAGACCGCCATGGGCTATGCCGGCGACCTCTCCTCGACCTTCCCGGTGAGCCCGCGCTTCGACGACCGCCAGTTCACCATCTACAAGCTGCAGCTCGCGGCCTACGAGGCGGCGGTGGCGGCTCTCGCCCCGGGCATCCCCAACCGCGACGTGCACTTCGCCGCGGCCCGCGTCATCGCCGAGGGCATGAAGGACCTCGGACTGATGAAGGGCAACATCGACGACGCCCTCGAAGCCGGGGCCCACGCCATGTTCTTCCCGTGCGGGGTCGGCCACATGATGGGTCTCGACGTCCACGACATGGAGGACCTGGGCGAGGTCTGGGTGGGTTACGACGGCGAAGCCAAGAGCGCCCAGTTCGGGCTCAAGTCGCTGCGGCTCGCGCGCAAGCTCGAGCCCGGTTTCGTCGTCACCGTCGAGCCCGGGATCTACTTCATCCCGCAGCTCATGGATCTGTGGCGGTCGCAGAAGATCTGCGCTGAGTTCCTCGATTTCGATCGGCTGGACCGCTGGCGCGATTTCGGCGGCATCCGCAACGAGGAGGACTACCTCATCACGGCCGACGGCGCGCGCCGTCTCGGACCGGCCAAACCGCTGGCGGTGGCCGAGGTGCAGATTCTGCGAGGCTGATCACCCGAGGCGGACGCGGTAGCGCAGCCGGGCGAAGGTGAGGATGAGGATCGCGAGCACGACCAGGGCCAGACCTTCCTGCCACAGCACGTCGAGACCGGCTCCCTTGAGGAACACTCCGCGCAAGATGGTGATGTAGTAGCGCAAGGGGATTCCGTAGGTCACCCACTGGAAGATCTGCGGCATGTTCTGGATCGGGAAGACGAAGCCCGAGAGGTAGATCTGCGGCAGCATCATGACAAAGGTGGAGATCATCATCGCTTGCTGCTGGGTGCGGGAGAGGGTGGAGACGAGCAGGCCGAGCCCGAGGCAGCAGACGATGAAGGGCGCGGTCAGGAGAGCCAGCGTCAAGATCGAGCCGCGGAGCGGGACCTCGAACCAGAACAGCACGACCATCAGCGCGGTCGAAAACTCGACCACTCCGACCAGCGCGTAGGGCACGAGCTTGCCGACGATGACCGCACTCGGCGTCAGCGGCGTCACCAGGAGCTGCTCCATCGTCCCGATCTCGGTCTCGCGCACGATCGCCATGGAAGACAGCATCATGGTCATGATGAGGATAATCAGAGCCAGCACCCCGGGCACCATGAAATAGCGGCTCACGAGATCGGGGTTGTAGAGGATCTTCGGGCGCAGCTCGAGAGGGGCGCGAGCGCCGTCCCTGGCGGCGGCGTTCTGCAGGACGCCCTGGGCGTAGGCGAGCCCGAGGGTGCCGACCATCGCATCCGAGCCGTCGGCCACGACCTGGATGGTGCCGGTGCGGCCGGCGGCCCGGTCGGCCGAGAAGCCGGCGGGAATGGTGACGGCCACCTTCGCATCACCGCTCGCCAACCACGGGTCGAGAGCGTCCTGGGTGTCGACCGCGGCCACCAGACGGAAGTAGGTGGAGGCCGTGAAGTCCTCCACCAGACCGCGGCTGGCGGCGGTGCGGTCGAGGTCGCAGACCGCGAGCTCCACCCGGCGGACGTCGGTGGTGGCGGCGTAGCCGAGGATGGTCAGCTGGACGATCGGCGCGATGAACAGCACCGACAGGATCTTGGGGTCGCGCCGCAGCTGCAGCAGCTCCTTGACCAGCATGTTCCAAAGCATTCTCACTAGAGACTCCTCACCATGCGGACGGTCGCGAGGGTCAGCACGATGCTCGCGTAGATGATGAGGGCGCCGGCCTGCGGCCACCACACCTCGGGGCCGACGCCCTTGAGCACGATTGAGCGCAGTGCGGCGATGTAGTAACGGGCCGGGACGATGTGGGAGATGATCTGCAGCGCCCGCGGCATCGAGGAGATGGGGAATATGAAACCCGACAGCAGCAGGGTCGGCAGCATGGAGGACAACAGACCGAGTTGAAAGGCGAGTTGCTGGTTGTCGGCGAGGGTCGAGATAAAGGTCCCCCACCCGAGGCCGCCGGCGAGGAACAGCAGGGTGACCACGGCCAGCCAGAACAGCGAGCCGCGGATGGGCACATCGAAGAGGGCCCACGCCAGAAAGAGCGACCCGGCGGCCGACACCGATGCGACCAGCAGGTACGGCAGGGTTTTGCCCAGCAGCAGCTCAATGGCCCGGATCGGCGTCGCCCGCAGCGACTCCATGGTGCCGCGCTCCTTCTCGCGCACCACCGCCAACGCGGTGGCGATGACCGACGACACCATGAGGATGAAGGCGAGCAGACCGGGGACCAGGAAGATCGAGGACTTGAGGTCGGGGTTGTACCAGACCAGCGGCGCCGCTTGGTACGGCGGCCTGATGTCGATCTCGTACACCGCCCCGGTCTGCGACGCGACGATCTGGCGGGCATAGCCGAGGACGGTGTTGGCCATCTGCGAGTCGGACCCGTCGAGGACGAAGAGGATCGAAACGGGTCGCCGCGCCGCGATCTCGGAGGCGAAATCGGGGGGGAGCACCAGTGCGGCCTGGATGGTCTCCGCGGCGAAGAGTTCGTCGAGCGGACGGACTTCGTCGAGGACCGCTTTCTGGTCGAAGAACCCGCTCTTGAGAAAGGCTTCGACGAGAGTTCGTGAAGCCTGGGTGCGGCTCTGATCCACCACCGCGAGCCGGATATCGGTGACATCGAAGCTGAGGGCGTAGCCGTAGATCATCAGGAGGACCACCGGCATCGCGAGCAGGGCGAGTGCGGTGCGCCAGTCGCGTTTGAGCTGGAGGAGCTCCTTGACCGCAGTGGCGAGGACGCGCCGGATCACGGCGTGCGACCCTCCTCGGCATCGCGGATGGAGCGGATGAAGACGTCCTCCAGGGATGGCTGCACCGGCACCACCCTCACCGGCGCGAAGCCGCTGGACTCGAGGTGGCTCGCGATCGCCTGCGCCCGCTCCGGGTGCGCGACCACGGCGTGGAGGTGGCTGCCGAACAGCGCCACGTCGAGCACGCCCGGGAGGTCCTCGAGGTGTTCGATGGCGCGGGCGGCGTCGCGGCACTCCACCTCGAGCACCGAACCGGGGGCGAAGACCGTCTTGAGCCGGGGGATGGTGTCGAGGGCGAGGAGTCTCCCGGCGTGCATCAGAGCCACCCGGTGGCAGCGCTCGGCCTCGTCCATGTAGTGGGTGGTGACGAAGACGGTGACACCCTCCGCCGAGAGATCGTCGATGAGGTCCCAGAAGTTGCGACGGGCCTCCGGGTCCACCCCTCCGGTCGGTTCATCGAGAAAGACCACCGGCGGGCGGTGGAGCAGGGCGCACGAGAGAGCCAGCCGTTGTCGAAATCCTCCGGGAAGATCTGCGACGATGGCCTTGCGGCGAGCGGAGAGGCCGGTCACGCCATACGCCCAGTCGCGCCGCTCTTCGAACACCTTGCCCCACAGCCGGTAGGTTCCGGCCCAGAAACGGAGGTTCTCGTCCACTGTGAGATCGCCGTAGAGGGAGAATTTCTGCGACATGTAGCCGATGCGGGTCTTGATTTGAGCGGCCTGGGTGGCGATGTCGAAACCGGCCACGGTGCCGCTGCCCTCACTCGGGCTGAGGAGGCCGCACAGCATGCGGATGACCGTTGTCTTGCCGGCGCCGTTCGACCCCAGGAAACCGAATATCTCCCCGGGCGCGACTTCGAAGGACACCCGGTCCACGGCCACGAACTCGCCGAAGACCCGGGTCAGATCAGTCGCGGAGACCATGATCTCCGGGAGTGGTGCCGCCGCCGCAAAGTGGCTGGTCACCGGCCGACCACCCGCTCGAGGGTGGCATCAGCCATCCACGCCGCGACCCGGGTTTTGACCTGTGCGGCCTCGGCGGCGGTCAGATCGGCCTGGGCGTCGAGGAGCTCGGACAAGAGTGCGAGGCCGGCGGCGTAGCGTTCGCTGGACGCCTCTTCCCAGGCGGTGGCGGCGGTGGCGGAAGCGTCGGCCGCGCCCACCGCCTCGAGCGCCGACTCGAGCTCGAGCCGGGTCGTTTCAACCTCGAGCCGGATCATCCGCTCCATCTCGCCGCGGTCCTGCTGCAGGGCCCGTTGTTCGGCTTCGACACCGGCGGTCCGGGCCCTGGTCTGGCTGCCGTCGAAGACCTTCCAGCTCGCAACCACACCGACCCGCCAGGAATCGTTGGCCTCGTCGACCAACGGGAAGTAGCGTTGGTTGGGACGGGCCACGAGGTACTGACCGGTGGCCCCGACCGATGGCAGGCGAGCGGCGTCGACCGCCCGCGCCCGCGCGCCGAGACCTGCGATCCTGGAATCGGCCACCTTGAGCTCGGGCCGGTTTTCGAGAGCCTGCTCCTGGAGGCCGGCCAGGGACGGCGGGTGGGCGGGGACCTGGTCGGTCGAGGCGTCCGCCAGAGTGACGGCTGCGGTGTCATCCAGTCCGATCAGTGAACGAAGGCGAGCCAACGCCTTCTCGGCCTCGTTCCGGGTCCGGATCAGGTCGACCTCGGCGGCCGCGACCCGTGCTTCGGCGGCGAAGACGTCGGCATTGACCGCCATCCCGGCCTCGCGCAGGGAACGGGCGTCGTCGCGCAGCCGGCGGGTTCGTGTGAGCTGCGCTTCGGCGACGTTGACGCCGGCTGACGCGGCCACCGCGGTCCAGTACTGGATCCGGGCGGCGTAGCCGAGCTCGAGAGCGGTGAGCGACTGCGACGATGTGGCCGCTGACTCGTCCATCCGCGCGGCCTCGCGGTTGGCCGTGATGGCGCCGCCGGTGTAGATGGGTTGGGTGAGCGTCAAGTCGGCGCTGAAGGTGTCTTGGATGTTGGGGTAGAGCACCAGGGGCGGCTGACCGGGTTCCTGCGTCGGCACTGCGAACTCGGGTACACCGTTCTGGCGGGCGACGGCGGCATTGACGCTGATCACCGGCAGCCGGGCGCCGTCGGCCGCCTTGATCGCGTACCCCGTCGCTTCGAGCCGATCCGCAGCCGCGGCGGTCAGGGTCGAGGCCTGGATCGCGAGGCGGGCGGCCTCTTCGGCGTCGAGGAGTACCTGGCCGCGGGCCGGCATCGCGGCGGACCCGAAAGCGATGACGAAAACAAGAGTCAAGGAAAGTCGTCGAGCGTTCATGGTGCCTCCGTCGACGCGGGCTCGGTCGAAGTTCGGGTGAGATAGAGAAAGGCGTCCTCGAGACCGGCGGGGATTTCGCGGGCCGAGTCGATCCGGATATCGTGGGCGCCGAGGATTCCGCGGATGGTGCCGACCGGGTCGGCGGCGCCGCTGAGGTGGGCGTGGAGGGTGGCGCCGAAGACGCTGACGTCGACGACCTTGTCATCGGCCGAGAGCGCGGCGGCGGCGGCGGCACGGTGGGTCGCCACGATCTCGACCACGGTGCCCGGCATCAGACCGGGGATCTCCTTGGGGCGCGCATCTGCCAGGATCACACCCTCGTGCATCAGCAGGACCCGGGTGCAGCGTTCGGCTTCGTCGAGGTAGGGGGTGGCCACCAACAGCGTCAGCCCTTTGCCCACCAAATCTGCGAGCAGCCGCCAGAACTCACGCCGGGTGACCGGGTCGACTCCGGTCGTGGGCTCGTCGAGCAGCAGTACGCGAGGCGAGTGAATGAGCGTGCAGGCGAGGGCGAGCTTCTGCTTCATGCCGCCGGAGAGGCGGTCGGCGATGCGGTCGTGGAACGGCGCGAGACCGACCAACTTCAGCAGTTCCCTGCGCCGCTCGCGCCATTCTGGGACGCCGTACATGAGGGCGAAGAACTGGATGTTTTCGTCCGCGGTGAGGTCGCTGTAGAGGGCGAATCGCTGGGCAAGGTATCCCAGGCGGGCGTGGAGGGCGCGCCGCGTCTGCCAACAGTCGTCGCCGAACGCCGTCGCGGTTCCGCCGTCCGCCCGTCGCAGCCCGCCGAGGACGCGCAGGCTGGAGGTCTTGCCGGCGCCGTCGGGACCGATCAGACCCACTACCTCACCCTCGTTGACTGCAAACGACACGCCGCGGACGGCCTCGACGCCGCCGTAGCGGACGACGAGTTCGCGGGCCTCGAGCAGGGGTGGGGCCATCACAGCGATCCTCAGTTGAAGAGGGCGTCGGCCGGCATCCCGGGTTTGAAGATGCCCTCGTTGTTGTCCAGCTGCACTTTGACGCGGAAGACCAGCTTGGCGCGTTCGTCGGGGGTCTGGACGTTCTTCGGCGTGAACTCGGCGACCGGCGAGATGAACGAGACCGTGCCCTCGAATGCGCGGTCGCTGCCGTCGACAGTGACAACTGCCGTTTGACCGAGCGTCACCCGTGACAGGTTGGGTCCGTCGATCCACACCGTCAACCACGGCCGCGCGAGATCGGTGAGGACGGCGATGGTGGCCCCGGGAGACAGCACCTCGCCGGGCTCCGCCACCCGCGTGGTGACGACGCCGTCGATCGGCGCGAGAACGGTGGCGTCGACAATCTTCTGCTCCGCTGCGGCCACCGCCGCGTCGGCCGCTGCGCGCTGTGCGCGGGCCGCTTCGATCTCCTGTCGGCGGGGGCCGGCGACCAGCTTTTCGACCTGCGAGCGGGCGGCGGCAACGGCGCGTTCGGCGACCTCCTGGCGGGTGGCGGCGTCGTCCCGCGACTTTTCGGTCGCCGTGCCCCGTTCGGCCAGCCCGGCCAACCGATCGAAATCGCGGCGCGCTGCGTCGAGTTCGGCCTGAGCCTGGGCCAGTTGTTCCTCGGCGCGCCGCAGGTCCTCGGCGCGGGTCCCCGCGAGGAGGAGCCGGAGTTGGGCGTCGGCGGCCTCGGCGGTGGCGCGCGCCTGGGCGAGCCGATGCTCGGCGTCGAGGGTCTCGAGCCTGGCCACCACGACTCCGGCACTCATCACATCGCCTTCCTCGAACGGCGCCTCGAGCAATCGGCCGCCGACGGTGGCCGCGAGCCGGATGTCGGTGGCTTCGATGTGACCGGAAGCGTGGATGGCCGCGTTGTCGGTGGCGTTGCGGCAGCCGGCGCCGAGGGCCGCGACGGCCAGAATCGAGACTGTCAGAACGCTTGGTTGTTTCATGTGGCTTCTCCAGTTCGCGGTGCGGCAATGCCGTTCAGCAACAGATCGGTGAGGAAGGGGGCGACCTCGGCGTCGTCTTCGGGGATCTGCATTCCGGGGCCGATCGTGGCCGCCCGGCTGCGCAGGGGCGCGGCAGCGTTCAGAATCAGCGAGGCGCCGATCATGGTGAGGTGGGTCATGACCGGCTCGGTGGCCCGGAACTCTCCACTGCGGACGCCGTCAGCCAGCAACCGGCGCACGATGTCCACCAGACGCAGCATGCGATCGAGGGTCTCCGGCTGGAGGTGGCTGCCCGCCGAGGCGAGTTCGCGCAACACGATCCTCGGGTGGTCGGGGTAGGTCTGCAACGTCCTCGTGATCGTCGCGATCACCGCGGTCAGTCGATCGCGCGCCGTTCCCTCCGGCGCCGTCGCGTCAGCGAGGGCCGCCTCGATGCGGTCGAAGTTGCGCATCAGCACCGCGGTGTAGAGCGCCTGTTTGTTGCCGACGTGGTAGTAGAGGAGGGCCTTGTTGACGCCCGCCCGGCGCGCAATCTCGTCCACCCGCGCGCCACCGAACCCGTCGGCCGCGAACACCGACGACGCGGCGTCGAGGATCCGTTGCCGGGTAGCTTGAGTCGGCTGGTAGGTGTTTCCGAGGGTCATCTTTATCCAAATTAACTGTTCGGTTTAACTAACCGGTTGGTAAAATATATCGACAGGATCGGCCTGTCAACCCATCGTGGTCTCGTCGGTGGACGCGGATCATGAACTGGCAGGTGCGGGTTTGGCAGGCCGCGGGGGACATAGATTCCCATATATGTTCATTCCCGCAATCGTGATATTTTTGAAGAGCCTCTTCAAGGACGATTGATGATTATCGGACCTCATCTCAGGAGCGATCATGGACGAACGCCTTGCAGGGTTGGAGCGGTTGGTCGGGTCACTCGAGACCTCGGTGCGTCGCCTCGAACGGCGGGTGGTGCTTCTCGAGGGGGGCGCTGAAGAGGGTTCGGGGTCGGAATCGAACGCTCCTCTGGAAGATTCGTTCGCCGCGTCTTCGACTCCCACCAGCCAGGCCCTGGCGGTATTTCGCTCGACGCCGGCGCTGGTCGGACGCAGCCTGCTCGTGCTCGCCGGCGGCTTCGTCCTCCGCGCCCTTACCGAATCGGGTACGGTCTCGCCGGTCACCGGCATCGCGCTCGGTCTCGCCTATGCGGCGGTGTGGGTCGCGGCCGCCGCCAGGGATGCACACCGGGGCCGACAGCTGAGCGCAAGCTTTTTCGCGGCCTGTGCGGCGGCCATCGGCAATCCGCTGCTCTTCGAGGCCGTGACCTCTTTCGGCGTGCTGTCGGAAACCGCGGCGGCTCTCGCTCTCATGGGTATGACCGGCGTCGGTCTGATGGTGGCCGCGCGCTGGAACATGCGCGGAGCGGCGTGGGTCTTCGGCCTCGGTTGTGTGGCAACAGCGGTCGCCCTGGCGGTCGCGAGGCCACCGGGCGAGGCCGCTTCGGCGGTGTTGGTGATCCTCGGGCTCGCGTGGCTCTGGTTCGACCGGAGCCGCGGCTGGGGCGCGCTGCACTGGATCACGGCTGCGGCCGCCGACGTGGCGGTCTTGCGGCTGACCGCGATGGCGCTGGTGCCGCACGCTCTGCCGCCGGGTTTCGGTGTCGTCCACCCGTGGCTGGTGGTGACGCTGCAGGCGGCGCTGGTGATCGGTTACCTGGGGGCTTTGGCCGCCCGGGTCGGGCGCGGCGAAGACCGGATCCGCGCCTTTGACGTCTTCCAGTCCGCGGCCGTGTGGGCCGTCGGTTGGGGTGGTGCGGTTCGGCTCGCACGAGCGTTCGACTGGCAGACCACTGGACTGTACGCCGTCGCCCTCGCGGTGGGGGCGGCGTCATACATCGCGGGGTTCGGGGTCGTCGACCGGCGTAGCGGCCGCAACCCGGCCTTCTACTTCTTTTCCTCTGTCGGTGTCGGGCTCGCCCTGCTCGGGATGCCGGGAGTGGCGGGTTCGTGGACCGCTGCCGTGTGGGCGGGGGTCGGGGCGGCGGTCGCGCTGGCCGGGAGTCGATGGGACCGGGTGACCTTGAGGGTCCATGCCGTGGTGCTTCTGATCGCTGCGTGGACCGCCAGCGGTCTGGTGGTGATGGTTCTGGGATCGCTCCGAGGTTCTGGAGTGACGGTGGCTGGTGGAGGTAGCGCTGTCGCCGTCCTCACCCTCGCCGCCACCCGCATCGTCCTGGCCGGCCGGCGGCGGGTGACTTCCGGGTGGATGGAGAGGCTGCCGCTGGCGTTGCTCCTGGCCATGAGCTCCCTGGCAATAGCGGCCTTCCTGGTGGCAATCACCCGACCAGCGGCGCCGGGAACCGCGGTCGCGCTCGGCACCGTCGCGCTCGCGGCAGTGACGGTCGCCCTGGCTTTTCTCGCCGCGCGGTGGGATGTCATGGAGGCGGGTTGGTTGGTCTATCCGATGCTGGCTTTGACCGGGATCAAGGTGGTGTCGCAGGACCTCACCACCGGCCGTGCGCTGGTCCTGGTGGTGGCCCTCGCCGCCTACGGCTTTGCCCTCGTCGTGGCGCCGTGGCTTCTCCGATCGGGTCGCGGCGCGGACACGGACGCATCCGCGGCTCCTTCTTCGACGTGAAGGCTGACGAACTCAGGGTTCGTCGGAGACCTTGATGATGAGCTTGCCGTTGTTGGAGCCGTCGAAGAGCCGGTTGATGTTCGCGGGTGCGGTCCCGAGCCCGTCGTAGACGTCGACCCGGTATTTCAGCCGGCCCTCGCTGTACCACTCGCCGAGCTTGGCGATGGCCTCGCCGGCACGGTCGAGGTAATCCATCACGATGAAGCCCTCGACCCTCGCGCGACGGATCAGGACCATCGGGAATGCCGAAGGGCCGGGGACCTTCTCGGCGGCGTTGTAGCCGGAGATCAAACCGCAGACGGCAACCCGGGCGTAGTTGTTGATCCACATCAACTCGGCGTCGAGGATCTCGCCGCCGACGTTTTCGAAGATCACATCAATGCCGTCCGGACAGTGCTTGTGGAGCTTGCGGACGACGTTCTCGGTCTTGTAGTTGATGGCGGCGTCGAAGCCGAGGTCGTCGGTGAGCCAGGTGCACTTGTCGTCCGTGCCGGCGATGCCCACCACCCGGCAACCCACGATCTTGCCGATCTGGCCGACGATCGATCCCACTGCCCCGGCGGCGCCCGAGACGACCAGCGTTTCCCCAGCCTTCGGTTTGCCAACATCGAGGAGACCGAAGTAGGCCGTCAACCCGACCATGCCGAAGAGCCCGAGGAAGGCAGTCAGAGGGAGCGGACCGGGATCGATGACCCTTTGGTCGCTGCCATCCGAGATGGCGTAGTCCTGCCAGCCGACGGTCCCCGAAACGATGTCGCCTGCAGAGAAGCGGTCGTTTCGCGACTCTTCCACCACTCCGATGGTGAGTCCGCGCATGACGTCGCCGATCGCGACCGGCTCGACGTAGGACGGTCCCTCGCGGATCCACCCCCGGTTGGCCGGGTCGAGCGAGAGGTAGATGTTGCGCACCAGCACCTCGCCGTCGGCGAGGTCGCGGACCGGTTCCTCCACCCACTCGAAGTCGCTGTCCTTGATCAGACCCTCGGGTCTCGCGGCCAGACGCCACTGGCGGTTGATGCGATCGGTCATTGGCAGTTCCCTTTCGGTTAGTATTGCCTCGTGAGATACGAGGGTACAGTGTACCGCCCACCGTCAGAGGCCGGGTCACTGATCATCCAGGCGACCATCGGCTGCCCGCACAACCGGTGCGCATTCTGCTCGATGTACAGCGACAAGAAGTTCAAGAAACGGCCTCTCGGGGAGGTCATCGAGGATCTCGACATGGCCCTCGAGACGTACGGGCCTGGGGTCCGTACCATCTTTCTCGCCGACGGCAACTCGGCGGCTCTGCCCACCGCCACTCTGGTTGCCATTGGTGAAGCGTCGAGGGAACGGTTCCCCGGCCTCGAGCGGATCACCGTCTACGGTTCGGCCAAGTTCCTGGCGGCAAAGAGCGTTGACGAGTGGCGCCGGATCGGACGCGCCGGCATCACCCGCATCCACTCGGGACTCGAGTCCGGCGACGCCGTGACCCTCGAGCAGATCCACAAGGGCGTGGATCCGGACGCAGCGGTGCAGGCCTTCAATCACGTCATGGCAGCCGACATCGAGTTGTCGGTCTACCTCATGGTCGGCGTGGCCGGCCTCGAGAGGTGGCGCGAGCACGCCCAGGGCAGCGCGGCGGCGCTCAACCGCGCGAGCCCGGATTTCATCCGCCTCCGTACCTTTGTCCCGCGGCCGGGCACCGAGTGGTGCGAACGCTGGCAACGCGGCGACCTCACCCTGCTTGACGCCCACCAGGCCCTCGAGGAGACCCGGCTCCTGGTCGAACGGCTCGAAGGACCCTCGGTGCTGTTGTCGGACCACGTCACCAACTTCCTCGACGTCAACGGGGGCATCCCGGACGACAAGCCCACCATGTTGGCCGCCATCGACGAGGCCCTCGAGTGGACGCTGGAGAGTTTCAGACCGCCCACCGAGCGGCTCATCCATCTCGGGTTGTAGTTCAGCCGTATCCAAAGGTGGGGCCTCCGTTGTCGGGACGGAACGGCGCGGCTATAGTTCGTCAATCGTTCTCGTCCTTGGGGGGCAACCGATGAAAAAGACTTTGGCGGCGTCGGTTCTGGTGGTGGCGTGTGCGTCACTGTTGTTTGCGGACCAGAATCTCTCAAAGGCGGTGGCCGCGGACTACCAGGCGTCGCTCGACGACCTGTTCGTCTATTTTCACAGCCATCCCGAACTCTCCTTCCGCGAGACCGAAACCGCGGCCCGGCTGGCCGCGGAGCTGCGCGCCGCCGGGGTCGAGGTCACCGAGGGGGTAGGCGGCACCGGCGTGGTCGGAATGCTCGCCAACGGTGACGGCCCGCTGGTGCTGGTTCGAGCCGACATGGACGGATTGCCTCTACGCGAGGACACCGGTCTCGCCTATGCCTCGACCGTCACCCAGGTGGACATCACCGGCATCGAACAGCCGGTGATGCACGCCTGCGGGCACGACGTCCACATGACGGCGATGGTCGGAACGGCCATGCGGCTGGTCGCCATGCGCGACAGGTGGTCGGGCACAGTGATGTTCATCGGCCAACCCGCCGAGGAGCGGGTCGGCGGCGCCAGGGGCATGCTCGAGGACGGGCTGTACGAGCGCTTCGGCGTGCCCGACTACGCCCTCGCTTTCCACGTCTCGGCCGGTGATCCGGCGGGCAAGGTCTCGATCTCGCCGGGCCTGATCGCCTCGTCGGCGGACAGCGTCGACATCACGGTCTACGGGGTCGGCGCCCACGGCGCCTCGCCGCACAAAGGCAAGGACCCGGTCTACATGGCGGCGCAGATCGTCGTCGCACTCCAGGGTCTGGTGAGCCGCGAGCTCGCGCCTCTGGAACCCGGGGTGGTCACGGTCGGGTCGATCCACGGGGGCTCCAAGCACAACATCATCCCGTCTGAGGTGAAGCTCCAGCTGACGGTCCGCGCCGACAGTCAGGCGACCCGCAACCAGCTGCTCGCCGGCATCGAGCGGATCGCCCTCGGTGTCGCCCGCACCGCGGGCATGCCCGAGGACCGGCTGCCCAAGGTCGAAATCTCCACCGAGGGCACGCCGCCGACCGTCAACGACGACGAGCTTGCCGCCCGTATCCGCGCGGCCTTCATCCGCGACCTCGGCGCCGACGCGGTGTACGAAAAGAAACGCGAGGGGATGGGCGCCGAGGACTTTGCCTACTTCGTCCTGACCGAGGACGATGTCCCCGGGGCCTACTTCCAGGTGGGTGGGACTCCGCAGGCCGATCTCGTCGCGGAGGAAGCCGGCGGCCCCGCGGTGCCGTCCCACCACTCGCCCCACTTCAGGATCGACCCCGAGCCATCGGTGACCATGGGCGTCGAAGCCATGACCGTCGCGGTGTTGGAGCTGTTGGGCAACGACTGATGGTTGCACGTGCCTTGAACTGTGGGTGACAAACGCATCCTCGCTGTGGGCGCGCAAACCGCGGCGCTGGGCGCCGCGGTTTTTGTCTCTGGACGGTTTCGCGGTGCTCTCTACATCGCGCCGATGATGGCGTTGAAGGTCGGGCTGGGCCGCATCTGCCGCTGGGTCAGAGCCTCGTCGGGGAGATAGTACCCACCCAGATTGACCGGTGATCCCTGCGCTGCGAGCAGCTCCGCGACGATCTTCTCCTCGTTCTCGGCGAGCGCCTTCGCGACCCCGGTCAATCGAGCCTGCAGCTCGAGGTCCCTGGTCTGCGCCGCCAAAGCCTGCGCCCAATACAGCGCCAGGTAGAACGTGCCGCCCCGGTTGTCGATCTCGCCGACCTTTCGGGATGGCAACCGACCGTTCTCCAGGTACGTGGCGATGGCCTCATCGAGCGTGTCGGCGAGAATCTTCGCCTTCTCATTCCCGGTCTTTTCAGCCACCAGCTCGAGCGACGGCACCAGAGCGCAGTACTCGCCGAGCGAGTCCCACCGCAGGTGGCCCTCCTTGAGGAACTGCTCGACGTGTTTGGGAGCGGAGCCGCCGGCGCCGGTCTCGAAGAGTCCACCACCGTTCATCAACGGCACGATCGACAGCATGCGGGCGCTGGTGCCGAGCTCGAGGATGGGAAACAGATCCGTCAGGTAGTCACGCAGGACGTTGCCGGTGACCGCGATGGTGTCCTCGCCGCGGCGGACCCTTTGGAGCGTGAACTTCATGGCGTCGACCGGTTTCATGATGCGGATGTCGAGGCCTTCGGTGTTGTGGTCCGGAAGATACCGTTTGACCTTCTTGATGATTTCGGCGTCGTGCGCCCGGTTGTCGTCGAGCCAGAAGATCGCCGGGGATCCGGTGGCGCGGGCCCGCGAGACCGCCAGCTTCACCCAGTTCCGGATCGGCGCGTCTTTGGCCTGGCACATTCTGAAGATGTCGCCGGTCTCGACGGGCTGCTCGAGAAGGGCGGCGCCAGACGCGTCGACGACCCGGAACGTGCCGTTCGCCGGCGCCTCGAAGGTCTTGTCGTGCGAACCGTACTCCTCGGCCTTCTGGGCCATCAGCCCGACATTGGCGACACTGCCCATGGTGGCGGGGTCAAACTGTCCGTTGGTCTTGGCATCCTCGAGAATTTCCGCGTACATCGTCGCGTAGGAGCGGTCGGGGACCATGGCGATGGTGTCCTGGAGCTGGTCGTCGGCGTTCCACATCCGGCCGCCGTCGCGAACCACGTTCGGCATCGAGGCGTCGACGATGATGTTGTTGGGCACGTGGAGGTTGGTGATGCCCTTGCGCGAATCGACCATGGCCAGCGCGGGACGGGTGGCATAGACGGCATTGATGTCGGCCTCGATCTCCGCCTTCTTATCGGCCGGCAAACGGTCGAGTTTGGCCAGAACATCCGCGAGACCGTTGTTGACGTTGGCCCCGATCTCCGCAAGGACGTGGGCGTGTTTGTCGAGGGCCTCTTTGTAGTACACCGATACCGCGTGGCCGAACATGATGGGGTCGGAGATCTTCATCATGGTCGCCTTGAGGTGGAGGGACAACAGCACGCCGTCTTTCTTCGCGGCCTCGATCTGCTTCGCGTAGAACGCCCGCAGGGCGGCGACGTTCATGACCGCCGCGTCGATGACCTCGGAGCTCTGGAGAGCCAGTTTCTCCTTCAGAACGGTCCGTGCTCCGTCATTTGCGACAAACTCGATTGTGGCTTCGGTCGCCCGCTCGAGGGTGATCGATTTTTCGCTGCCGTAGAAGTCCTTGCCGTCCATGAAGGCGACCCGCGCCTTCGACCCCGATTCGGGCCACGGTTTCATCATCTTGTGGGGGTTCTTCTGGGCAAACTTCTTGACCGATACCGCCGCCCGGCGGTCGGCATTGCCCTCGCGGAGGACAGGGTTGACGGCCGATCCGAGGCATTTTGCGAACCTCTTCTGGAGAGCCTTGTCGGCCTCGTTCTTCGGTTCCTCAGGATAGTCGGGGATGTCGTTGCCCTTTTTCTGGAGTTCTTTGATCGCCGCCTGCAGCTGGGGTATGGAGGCGCTGATGTTGGGCAGTTTGATGATGTTGGCGTCGGGCGCCTTGGTCAGATCGCCCAACCGCGCGAGCTCGTCGGGGATCTTCTGGTCCTCGGTCAGATTGTCCGGGAAGTTGGCGATGATCCTGCCCGCCAGCGAGATGTCGCGGGTTTCAACCGCGATGCCGGAGCCTTTGGTAAAGGCCTGAACCACGGGCAGCAGGGAGTAGGACGCCAGCGCGGGCGCCTCGTCGACTTTCGTCCAGATGATCTTTGATGGTGTCATGAGCCGTCCTCGTGAAAAATTTCATTAGCCGCGATCCGGCAAGGCAGTCTAGCCTTTCCGGTGTCGATTGTCAGTACTGAGTTGGGCATGTCGAGTATAATTTCGGCCTGCTCATGGAGCGGAACACGACAAGGTTTCAGATCCCTGAAGGGCTGGCGCGAGGCTGACCGACCGGTACACCTTCGAAGGATGGATCTGGAGACAGGATTCGTGACGCTCACAACTGGGAACGATCGTCGAGTGAATACCCGGGGTGTTCGGGCTCGGGAATGAGGTGGCCTGGATGAAGGACGATTCCCGAGAGCTCGGTCGCGCGAACTCTCAGCTGTCATCCGTTGGTACCGGCAAAATGGGGTCCGGTAAGCCAGAGACTCACGGCAATACAAAGTCGACGCGGTTGAGATTTTTCCGTTCCAAACCCCTGAGCGACAGGGCGGCGATCCTGATTCTCTTCGGTGTGGCCCTGGTGACGGGGCTGCCGCTGATGACCGGGCGCGTGCTTGCCGGTCAGGACATCGTCAATTATCTGATTCACGCTCAGCAGACCGCTGCGAACATGAGAGAGCTGACCTTCTTTCCCTCATGGGGAGGCGGATACAATGCCGGGTTCGGCTCCCCGGTGTTACTGTTTTTTCCGCCGTTCACGAGCGTCATCCATGCAGTGCCGGTGTTACTGGGCATTCCCGTCATTTCGGGTGTCTCCCTGTTGGCAATTCTCGGTCATCTGCTCTCGGGGATTGTGATTTTCAAGTGGCTGCGGTCAGATCGGCCCGTTGTGCCGGCGTTGGCGGCAGCGCTCGTGTATATGGTGGCTCCGTACCGGCCCATCGATCTTTATTTTCGCAGCGCATTGGCCGAGCACTGGGCCTTCCTCTGGCCTCCGATCATCCTCTGGGCCTCGGGTGCGTCGCGGCTGCTCCCGACGACGCGGGTGTTCGTCGTCGCGGGCGCCGTCGCAGGTCTGCTGCTCACGAACACCCCACGGCCGTCCTCTTCGGCTCTGCGTTGGCGGTCTGGTTCGTGGTGTCGGAAAAGATCCGTGGACGCCGGTTCCACATTCTCACGGGGGCCGGCCTGGGCTTTGTCCTGGCAAGCGTCACTCTGGTGCCGCAAGCTTTGGCGGGCTCTCTCCTCGATCTCGATCTCTGTTTCGGGGCGCAGTCCCGGTTCCCGCCGTCCCAGTCCACGCTTTTCTACGGAGGCTTCGGGGAGTGGACTACCAACACGACATTTTCGTTCGTAGCAGTCGTGTCTTTGGCGATCGTGCTCCTGGCGTATGTTCTACTTCCTGCCGCAGCTCGCAGGATGAGAGTGGCCGGGTTGCCGCGATCCTGTCCGTTCTTTCCCTGCTGGCAACAACCCCTGTCGCCGGGTCGTTCTGGGACGTCGCACCGGTTTTTTCCCACATCCAGTTTCCATGGCGGATCTCGTCGATTCTCACGCGGCCGCCGTTCTGGTTGCAGGTCTCTCGCCGCGAAGGTCGTTGGTCGGTCGTGCTGTTAACAGGCGCGCTCCGCTGCCCTTTTTGAGTTGGAATCGAACCTCCCGGAACTTCGTTTTCGTCCCCTGAAGCCTCTGTCCCAGGATCCGGAACCAGTTTTCCGGATGGCCGCGTAGCGTGGGAGGCGGGCAGTGGCGGGTGGTACTGGTCGCCTGAAACCCTTTCGGAGCTCTGTCTGGTGCCGAAGGGGGCCCCACTGTTATTCTTCGCCGAGTTCCAGGCGGCTACCTCCGGAACTCGATGTGATCCGCAATCG
Organism: Candidatus Sulfomarinibacteraceae bacterium; assembly: GCA_963741385.1. Taxonomy (GTDB): domain Bacteria; phylum Acidobacteriota; class Thermoanaerobaculia; order Thermoanaerobaculales; family Sulfomarinibacteraceae; genus Sulfomarinibacter. The sequence continues at coordinate 573,303 of CAVUHO010000010.1, read as the reverse complement.
TCCGGTCGCCGTGCTCGGCGAGCCCAACGATCCGTGACGGTGCTCTTCTGTGGTCAGAAGACGCACACTCGAGGTCGAGGCCTGCAGACGGGCGGCACTCTCGTGGAGAGTCATTCCGATCCGGAGATGGTCGCGGTGGTTGATGGCCGTGCGGTAGAGCACTTCACCGACCCTCGATCGGGGCTCTTCGCGCACGAGGTGCCTCCCGGCAGCCACGTGGTCGAGTGGAAGTGGCGCCCGTTCCTGCGCTGTGGTGGGCGCGTTGATGACTTTGGGCGGCCTCTTGCTCACTGGTCCTCGCGAGGCAATCAGATTTGGGCGGAACACATCGCCCGCCATCTCGAAGGAGAGTGAGCGGGTCGACGGTTGGGTTCTGCGCCTGCGGCTTCGTCGTGACACCCATGTCGGGTCGCCTCGGGCCTGAGATTCCGGTTGTTTTTCGTCCTGGTGGGCATCCGTTCACTGGAACTGGGGTGACACCAGGCCCTGTCTGATCAGCTCCGCGTGGATCGCTCCGCGGCTCCGTTCAAGGGTGTCGGCCAACTCCTCGATGGTCTTTCCGGCCTTGAACTGCGAGGCGGTCTTTGCCCGGTCATCGTCGGTCCACGGCAGGCCGGCATTCCTCGGCCTCCCGAAGTCGAGGTTCTCCCGGCGCTTCTCCTCGACGCTCTTCATAGGTTTCTTTGACGACGCGGCAACGTCGAGAATCGAGAACAGGGCCCTGATCACCTTCGGGTCGTTGTAAGGGCTCTCCGGGGGAAAGACCTCACCAGTCGTGGGATGAACCCCCTGCGCAAGGGCCTTGACGATGTTTCTGGATTCGCTGAGTTCCATCATCGGTTCCTTTCTCTCGGGGCACCGATTGCCGGACGATTCATGCCGGCAGATGCCCTGAGCCTGCGCGTGGACGGTTTGCCTGAACGAGAGGCGTAAATAAAGTATAATTCAAGAAACAGTTTGTCAAGACGCTCGCGGCCGTTCCTGGGGGCCGCGGCGACGACACACCGGTCCGCAACGCAGGATTTGCCGTCGCCAAAGGAGTGTTCGTTGCGAAGGGGTCCCCGGACTCGCGCAGGCAGGGTTTGACATTGCGAGGCCGGAAGGCCGGTCGTGCCGAAGGCACAACGCGATGCGAATCCTGCCCCCGGTGGGAAGCGGCAATTGCCGCTTCGTAGCGCACAACCAGCACAAAAAAGCGCGGCGCATTTGCGCCGCGCTGCGTGTGCTGGTTGCGGGGGCAGGATTTGAACCTGCGACCTTTGGGTTATGAGCCCAACGAGCTACCGGACTGCTCCACCCCGCGTCATTTAGGGAGGGTGAGTATAGGAGTCGGGGCCGGGCCTGTCAAGGAGGGCTGCGCCGGCGGAGTCGGGGTGGCGAGGAGGATGACGGTGTCGCCTGGGCGCACCATGGCGAGCTCGCCGCGCGCCAGCGACTCCACCGCTGCGGGATCGGTACGGATGGCCTTGAGCGTCGCTTCGAGCTCCTCGATGCTGTCTGAGAGCTCGATCCTGCGTTCGACGAGCCGGTCCCGTTCATTTTCGGCTTCGGCCAGCTCCTCGAAGCCGTGGGTGACGATGGACGAAAACACGCCCAGCGCCACCAGGGCCGCGATCGCGAACACGATCAGAGGCAGCCGCTTCATGCTCTCCCGTGGGCCAGTGCCGCTCTGCCCCGGTAACGGGCCGCATCCTCCAACTCCTCCTCGATGCGGAGCAGTCGGTTGTACTTGGCGATGCGGTCGGTCCTGCAGGCCGAGCCGGTCTTGATCTGGCCGGTGTTGAGGGCGACGGCGAGGTCGGCGATGGTGGTGTCCTCGGTCTCGCCCGAGCGGTGCGAGATCACCGCCGTCCACCCCGCCTTGTGGGCCATCTCCACGGCTTCGAGGGTCTCGGACAGGGTGCCGATCTGGTTGAGCTTGATGAGCACCGAATTGGCGATGCCCTTCTCGATGCCCTGACGGATGATCTCCGGGTTGGTGACAAAGATGTCGTCGCCGACCAGCTGGATGCGGCCGCCGAGGACCGCGCTGAGCCTGGCCCAGCCGTCCCAGTCACTCTCGGCGAGTGCGTCCTCGATCGAGACGATCGGGAAGTCGTCCACCAACGAGGCGTAGACCTCGATCATCTCGTCCGACGACAGGCCTTCGCGACCCTCGCCGGTCAGGTTGTACGTACCGTCTGCAAAGAACTCGGACGCCGCGGGGTCCATGGCGAGCGCGATCTGGTCGCCGGGCGCGTAGCCTGCGGCGTCGATGGCCTCCATGATCAACTCGAGGGCGGCGCGATTGGACGGCAGATTCGGCGCAAAGCCCCCTTCGTCGCCGACCGCGGTCGACAGCCCACGTTTGGCGAGCACTTTTTTCAGGGTGTGAAAAATCTCGACACCCGCGCGCAGGCCCTCCGAAAATGTCGGCAGCCCCACCGGCATCACCATGAACTCCTGGAAGTCCACCGAGTTGTCGGCGTGGGCGCCGCCGTTGAGGATGTTCATCATGGGCACCGGCAGCTCGCGCGCACCGCAGCCGCCAAGGTACTGGTAGAGGGGCAGCCCGCTCGCCTCTGCGGCGGCATGGGCGACCGCCAGCGAAACCGCGAGCATGGCGTTGGCCCCGAGGTTCGCCTTGTTGTCGGTGCCGTCGGCTTCGATCATCGCCTGGTCGACGCCGAGCTGGTCGCGGGCGTCGAGGTCTTCCACGACCTCGGCGAGCGGGCCGTTGACGTGTTCGACGGCGCGCAGGACGCCTTTCCCGCCGAACCGGTCGGCATCGCCGTCGCGCAACTCGAGGGCTTCGCGCGAACCGGTGGATGCGCCGGAGGGAACGATGGCCCTACCAAAGGCGCCGCCCGACAGGAGGACTTCCGCCTCGACCGTTGGGTTGCCGCGGGAGTCGAGGACCTCGCGGCCGCTGACAAATTCAATGTCGAACATGATCAGGCCTCCGTTGTGAAAATAACTTTCGTACCAGATGCATGAGGTGTCGCCGCTCCTCCGAGGAGCGGCCCTCGGCGTAGAGACGGATTTTGGGCTCGGTTCCGGCGATCCGGATCAAGATCCAACTGCCGCCCTCGAAGATCAGCTTGAGACCGTCGCGGCGATCGACCTTGATGATCTTGAAGCCGTTGATCTCCTTCCAATTCTGCCCGAGTCGCTGTTCGTAGATCTCACGAGAGCGGGCGGTGAGCGGGATCTGGGTGCGGCGGAAGGAGAATGTGCCGACCCGGGCGGCCAGCTCCTGGGCGAGCTCCGCCATGCCCTTGCCCTCGACCGCCACCATCTCGGCGGCCAGGAGGCAGGCGAGGACGCCGTCCCGCTCGGGAAGATGGCGGGCCCACGCCAGACCGGCGCTCTCTTCGCCGGCATACTCGAGGGTCCCGTCAACCAGCAGCGGCCCGAAGTTTTTGAAACCGACCCCGGTCTCGATAAGCTCGAGGTCATGGGCTCGGGCCACCGCGTTGACGAGGCCCGAAGTGGCAACCGTGAAGCCGACACCGCCCTTGAGGCCGCGGCGGCGCGCCAGATAGTCGAGGATCAACGCGATAGCCTGGTTCGAGTCGCACATCCGCGCGCCGTGATCGAGGATGCCGAAGCGGTCGCCGTCGCCGTCCGTGGAGAGACCGAGACCGGCTCCGGTCCGCCGCATCACTTCGCGGAGCCGGGAGAGGTTTTCCGAGGTGCAGTCGGGAGCGTAGCCCCCGAAGTACGGGTCGCGGGTGTTGTGGATGACGTCGACCGGGACCTCGTTTTCGAGCAGGATGTGGTCGAGGTACTCCCGGGCGCTGCCGAAGAGCGGGTCCACCACGAGTTTGAGACCTGATGCGCGGATCGCCTCCCAGTCGATGAGATCCTGCAACCGCTGCAGGTAGACCGGTTTCGGGTCGTGCGATCCGATCAGCTCCGCTCGCGGGAGAAACGTGTCTTCCCAGCTTTCCTCGAGCTTGTCGAACCGCCCTTCCACCCGACCGGTGAATTCTGCAGGGGCGAGAATGCCGTCCGAGGTGTAGATCTTGAGGCCGCCGTACTCGGGGGCGTTGTGGCTGCCGGTGAACGTGATGCCGGCGGCAGCCGAGCGCTCGAGAACCATCGATGAGATCACCGGCGACGGCACGTCGCGGGGGACGATCTCGGCCGAAATGCCGTTGGAGGCGATCAGCTTCGCGGCGGTTGCGGCGAACTTCTCGGACAACAGCCTGGTGTCAAAACCCACCGCGATGCGTTGAATGGGGTGGTTCTCGTCGCGCAACGTTTCGATCATCGCCTGCACGACCATCCGTGCTCGACGAAACGTCACCTCGCGGCCGATGATGCCGCGCCACCCTGATGTCCCAAAACGCACCATGCGCAATTCTACACCGCGCGCCGCCGGCGGCGCGCGGTGTAGAATTGCTGCGTGTTCGTATTTCGCGAGGGCGACACCACTGGTACCTACCTGATCCCGCAGGTTTCTCACGCGTGGCTGGCGTGGCAGCTGGCCGAACATTGGGGCAACCGGATGTTTGCACGGCCCTCTCCGCGCTCCGAGACCCTGGCCGCGATCTTGCTCCACGACGGCGGGTGGACGGATTTCGATAGCGCGCCAACGCTTGACGGCCAGGGTCGGCCGCGGACGTTCGACCGCATGCCGGCGTCTGAACACCTCGCAATCTGGCGAACCAGCATCTTGAGGGCTGGGCACTACAGCCGTTATGCGGGTCTGCTGGTCGCATCGCACTTCACCTCCATGGCCGAGCGCAAGCTCGGCGACCTCCTCGAGCGCAACGACATGGATGGGGCGAGGGTGTGCCAGAGCTTTATCGCCGAGATGGAACGCCATGGCATCTCGTGGGCCGAGGAGCTCACCCGCGACCCTCGCTACGAACCATATCTCGAAGGCCCGGGCCGTGAGATCAATTCCAGGCTGCTCGACACCTGCGATCGGATTTCGGTCTACCTGTGCGCTTCGCTGCCGGCTCCCTTCGAAGTGTGGGCAGCAAACGCTGCGGGCGAAACCGAGGTCATCACCTTCGAAACGGTCGACGCCACCACCTGGCGGGTCCACCCCTGGCCCCTGCAAGGGGATCGCCTGCAGGTCCACTGTGAGGGGCGCCGTCTGGCGGTTTCCACCTTCGCCGACGAGCAGCGTTTCCGAGAAACCCTGAACCACGCGCCCACGGTGCGGTTGGTCTTCACCCTTCTGCGGTCGTCGGCGGTCGGTTGACTTTCGACGGGCCTTGCCTACAATATGCGTTTGTCGTTGTGTTCCGCAGTAGCTCAACGGTAGAGCGGGTGGCTGTTAACCACTAGGTTGGGGGTTCAAATCCCTCCTGCGGAGCCAGATATTCTCGCCGGGGATCCGCCCCGGCTTTTTCATTTCAGCGCACCATCCCAAGGCATCAGGGAAGGGGAGCAATCTGCCGTTTCAATAATGTCATCCCGACCGAGGGAGCAAGGCGACCGAGCGGAGGGATCCCTCCGCTACGGCCCTCCGGGCCTTCGGTCGGGATGACAGAAAGAGGCGGCCGATGCGTCGGGATGACAATGGCTACCGCCGAGGCGATTCGAATACGACAAGGAGCGTGTCTCCACCGCCCCTCCGCTCCCCTGCTCCCCCGCTTCCTTTCACCCCCGCTCCTCCGCCCCTCCGCCCGGACTCCGACGGAAGATTGTGAAAAATCGCGCAATAGGGTGTTGACGTGATAATTTGTGGGGCGTATAACACGCGCGCGACGGCTCGGCCGTTCGCCAGGAGGGGATGATGGCAACAGAGTTCAACGCGTTCGCGATGGCCCAGCGGCAGTTCGATGCGGTGGCCGACAAGCTCCAGCTCGACGAGGGTATTCGGGAACTCCTGCGCTGGCCGCAGCGCGAGTTCCACTTCACCGTGCCGGTCCGGATGGACGATGGTACGTACAAGGTCTTCAAGGGCTTCCGGGTGCAGCACAACGACGCCCGCGGGCCGGCCAAGGGCGGCATCCGTTTCCACCCCCAGGAGACGGTGGACACGGTGCGCGCGCTGGCTACCTGGATGACCTGGAAGTGCGCCGTTGTCGACATCCCACTCGGCGGCGGCAAGGGCGGCGTGATCTGCGACCCCCACGACCTCTCACCGCGCGAGCAGGAAGCCCTGTGCCGGGGTTGGGTGCGCCAGGTGTCGAAGAACGTGGGACCGGTGCAGGATGTCCCGGCGCCCGACGTGATGACCAACCCGCAGCACATGGTGTGGATCATGGACGAGTACGAAAAGCTCGCGGGCGGCCACTACCCGGGCTTCATCACCGGCAAACCGGTCGAGGTCGGCGGCTCTCTGGGCCGGACGGAAGCCACCGGCTACGGCGTCATCTACACCGTGCGCGAGGCCTTGAAGCGGTTCGGAATCCCGGTGAAGGGCGTCCGCGCCACCATCCAGGGCTTCGGCAACGTGGCCCAGTACTCGGCCAAGAAATTGATCGAGCTCGGCGGCATGGTGGTCGCGGTGGCCTGCTGGGACAACGACGACCATTGCGCTTACACCTTCCGCAAGCTCGACGGCATCGATGTGGATTTCCTGCTGTCGATCACTGATCGTTTCGGCACCATCCAGAAGGAAAAGGCCGAGGCGGCGGGGTACGAGGTGCTCGAGGCCGACGCCTGGCTCGACCAGGAGGCGGAGATCCTGATCCCGGCGGCGCTCGAGAACCAGGTCACCGGCGAAAACGTGGGCCGTATCAGCGCCAAGGCGAGGATCCTCGCCGAGGGCGCCAACGGCCCCACCACCCCGGAAGCCGACGCCGTGCTCAAGCAGCGGGGCATCTTTGTCATCCCCGATTTTCTGGCCAACGCGGGTGGGGTCACGTGCTCCTACTTCGAGCAGGTCCAGTGCAACACCAACTTCTTCTGGCCCAAGGACGAGGTCCTGGAGCGCCTCGACCAGAAGATGACCAGGGCCTTCAACGCGGTGGCGGACCTCGCACAGGAAACCGGCGAGTACATGCGCGATGCGGCCTACATGATCGCCATTCAACGGGTGGCCACCGCCTGCCACCTGCGGGGATGGGCATAACAGTAATTTTGAATTCTTAGTTTTGAATTTTGAATTGCCGCCCGGGCCACCTTCGCCCAGGGTGTTTTGGGGGTCCGAAATTTAAAATTCATAATTCAAAATTCATGATTGAATTGTTCGGAAATCTCGCGTGTTGACCAAAGAGGTGCCGTTGATATAATCTCCGCCCCTGTTTGAGACCGTGTTGGGGTGTCGTCCAACGGCAGGACATGCGGCTCTGGACCGTAGTATTGGGGTTCGAATCCCTGCACCCCAGCCATTTCAATTTCAAAAACCGGCGAACGCCGGTTTTTTAAATTGAGGCGTCATGCTGGCGCATGACGATGACAGCTCCACCCTCGGCTCGGACTCTCACCTCGTCTCGAATTGCCTCGTTGGAGATCGACGGCAGTCCTCCGGCGTCCAGCGCCGCGTTCTCGAGCGGCCAGCGGACGCCTTCGATGGTCACCCGGACAGCGGGATCATAGGTCCAGAATGACCAGGTCTCGCCGGGCACCGACTCGAGTCTGAGTTCGCCGTACGCCGCCAGCAATCGGTGCGCCTCGCCTTCGAAGATGAGCCGGCTCCCGAGGGCCAGACGCGCCAGCAAACCCAGATTGCCGACGTCGTGGTCGGCCCGGCCTCCGGTCGCGGCGAGCACCGTGACTTCCTCGAGCCCCAGATCGTCGAACGCGTGTTCCAGGGCCTTGTCGAGATCGGTGCGGTCCTGATCCGCCCGTTCGACCATAACCGCCTCTGTGAGCCATGCGCGGGTCGGCCCGCTGATGGAGTCCAGGTCGCCGATGACCGAGACCGGGCGGAGCCCGATCCGGGCGAGGTGGTTGGCGCCGCCGTCAGCCGCCAACAGGACACCGGCGCCGGTAGCGAGGGCGGTCAGTCGTGGTGTCCATCGGAGAGGAGCGTTCGCAACCAGAACCCCGTCAACGCGTGTCATGGAGTGATGGTACAGGAGCGGCGGCCGCCTGCCACCGGGAACCCATTGGTGTTAAACTAAGTACCGATGAACAACATAGTTGACGGCCTCTCCGGCACAGTCTATATCCCGGACACATCGGCGCTTATCGAAAACCCCGACGCCCTCGATCGTCTCCTGACGGGGGGCAATATCGTGGTGCTCCTGCATCAGGTCATCGAAGAGCTCGGCCGCCTCCAGGCCTCGCGTTCGAAGTCCGATGGGGTTCGACATGCGGCGCGGCTGGTGATGCGCAAGATGTTGGAATACCGGCGCCACCAGTTGATCCACCACAGCGTGGAACGCCTCTTCAAGCACCAGACCGGCGCCGAGGAATTTCGCAGGACCCCGGCCGGCGGCATCCTCGCTTGGGAACCGGATGGGGTGGTCGCGGCCCCCTACCCGACCGAATCGGGCGACAACCTCATCCTCGCCGCCGCCCAGCGCATCGCTGACGTCGCCAGGTCGAACGGCCACCCCGGCTACGAGGTGGTGGTGATCTCCGAGGACTCCAACCTCCTCCTGAAATGCGACGCGTTGTCGATCGCCGCCGAGAACCTGCGCTACGGCAAGGTCACCCTCGACAGCGTCGACCAGATCTACCGGGGCGTGGTGGAGGGCGAGGTCGACGGAGACGCGGTCCAGCGGTTTCTCGACAGCGGCGCTCCCGGCGAGCGCGCCCTCCCGTTTTCCGATCTCCATTTTGCAGAACCCGTCGAGCTGCTGTGGAACCTGGGTGTGGTGGTGCGGTGTGGTGACGATGTCATCATCACCCGTTGCAACCCCGACCTGGAACAGGTCGAGGACCTGCGCTTTGCCCAATACTGGGACCGCAAGCGGGCCGCCTACAAACCACGTCCGGTTCTCGGCTTCACACCGCGCGATCCACAGCAGATCCTGGGGATGGAGTTTTTGCTCGACCCCGATATCCAGTTGTTGGTGCTGGACGGCCCGGCCGGTTCGGGCAAGACGAGGATGATGGTGGCGGCCGGTCTCTACATGCTGATAGGCCAACCCACCACCTGGCGGGTCGCACCGCACTCGCAGCCGTTGACCCCGGACTACGGTTACGATCACGGACTCCTGCTGCTGCGCCCGGAGCACGCCTCGAGCCAGTACGACCTCGGCTATCTGCCGGGCGACTACGAGAGCAAACTGTCGCCGTGGCTCGAGCCGTTTTTTCAGGCGGTTCGATCGCTGTCGCTGTCCAACGAACACGATTTCATGGAGGAGCTGCGCTCCACCGACCGTCTGACGATGGTTTCCACGTCGATGCTTCGAGGCCTCGATATCGAGCGGTCCATCGTGCTGGTGGATGAGCTCCAGAACGGTGACCGCCACCTCGCCAAAACGCTGATGAGCCGCTTTTGCGCGACCTCAAAGGTGGCCCTCGCCGGCTGCCTCGACCCGGTGCAGATCGACAATCCCTACGTGGACTGGCGGTCCAACGCCCTGACCCGAATCAAGGAGACGTACAAGGGCTTCGGCCCTCAGGTCGCGCAGGTGCGTCTGGAGCACAACTACCGCGGACCGATCTCCACTCGCGCCGACCAGCTCTGACGGCCCTTCGGGCCGAATTTTGAATTTTGAATTCTCAATTTTGAATGACCCTCCATCCACCCCACTGACGGGGGAGGACGGGTGGGAATTCAAAATTCAAAATTCAAAACTGAGAATTGACCACCGTTTCCACCACAAACTCCGGGGGATCTTCGATGACCTTCTTGACGGCGCACTTGTTGGCCACCCGGACGAGCGCGTCGTGGTACTTGTCGGGGAACTCCGGGGGCACCTCGATGGCGATCCGGACTTCGGTCAGCTGTCCGCTCTTTTCGTCGCGGTCCCAGCTCTGCACCACCCGGATGCCGTCAGTGGGCAGGCTCCTGTTCTGGCAGAAGCTCAAGACGTAGATCCCGGCGCATGTCGCCAGCGAGGCGAGGAAAAGGTCGAACGGTTCGGGAGCGTCGCCGTCGCCGCCGTGCTCCCGGCTCTGGTCGGTGACGATCTCGAAGCCCTTGAAGCTCGCTGTCACTCCTTTGCCGCCGGGAAAGGTCACGGTCATCTGGCTGCTCATCGTTCCTCCTTCAAGGTGAAGATGATACCCGGAACACCGCGAGTTCTTCGAGGTTGCCCTTCTGGCCGCGGATCGGCGACGGCACACTGCCGACCGGCGTCAGACCGAGTGCAGTCAGCGCCTCGATGGTGGCATCGATGACCTGGCGGCGGACCGTCTCGTCACGCACGATCCCTCCCTTGCCGACCTGGTCACGGCCGGCTTCAAACTGTGGTTTGACGAGGCAGACGAGCCACGCACCGGGGAGAAGATGGGGCAGAAGGGCCGGCACCACCAGCCGGAGCGAGATGAACGAGACGTCCACCGTCGCCAGCGCGGCGGCAAAAGGCAGCGTTTCTTCACCCAGGTGGCGGGCGTTGACGCCCTCGACGACGATGACCCGCGGATCGGTCCGCAGCCGCCAGTCGAGTTGTCCGCGTCCGACGTCGAGGGCGATCACCCGCGCGGCGCCGCGTTGCAGGCAGAGATCGGTGAACCCGCCGGTGGAGGCGCCGACGTCGAGACAGTCGAGACCGGCGGGGGAGATGTCGAATGCATCCAGTGCGGCGGCCAGCTTGAGCGCGCCGCGGGACACGTAGGGGTGGTCGGGTACGGCGATCTCGATGATCGCTGCGGGGCCGACCTGGGCGCCGGCCTTGCTCTCGACCGAGCCGTCAACAGTGACCTTGCGGGCGAGAATCAGGGCCTGGGCCCGCGCCCTCGATGGCGCCAGACCGCGCTCGGTGAGCACGACGTCGAGCCGTTTCTTCTCGGTTGCCACCCCTCGATCGTAGCTGGGCTTGAGCTTTGAGGCCATGGGGCGATGGGGCCATGAGGCGGTGTCGCTGGACCGTGGCCCGGTTATTGAGGGTTTGGAAATGGAATCGCGACCATGGGTTGTGACTCGTGCGTTATCTCGCGAACTGTTCCACCCTTCACTGCCTCATCGCCCAACTGCCAGGTCGCGAAGCGACCGGCCACTGCCCCAGGACCGCGATCAGTCGCCGACAGTGATCCTCTCGAGCCGATGTTCCCAGGTCAGCGACACCAGCAGCTCTCCGTCCGGGAGCAGCGCGACCGCAGTGACGCCGGGCAGACCATCGCGCAGCAGCCGGGCGGGGTTGCGTCCGGTCGGATCCACCCGCCACACCTCGCCGGTGCGGGGCGCGGTGGCCGCCAGGTCTCCCGAAGGCAGCACCGCGAGGTAGGCCTCCTGCTGTTCGCCGCTGCTCCAGCCGGGGACCTCGAGGCGACGCACCACCTCGCCCGACTCCGGGTCCACCAGAAGCACGGCGCCGTCGACCGGGACGGCAGCGGCCACCAGCCCCGACACCGGGGCCAGACCGGTCACCGGACCCGGCAGCGTCGCCACGACCGTCTCCTGCCAGTTCGGGGGATCGAACCGCAACAGTCGGCGATTGCCGGTGTCGGCCACGAACAGGCCGCCGTCGGCCGCCCACAGGGCATCGCGCGGCCCGAACAGGTCGGAACCGAACGTCTCGATGGCGCCGTTCGGGCGCATCAGCTGGATGCGCCCGTTCCAGGTGTCGGTGACGGCGAGCGTACCGTCGGCGGCCAATGCTAGCCCCGAAGGCTCGCGGAAACTGCCCGGCGCCGTTCCGTCGCTGCCGAACTCGTCGAGACAGACGCCCTGAGCGTTGAACCAGCGGACGCGGTTATTCTGGGTGTCGGCGACCGCAAACCAGCCGTTCGGCGACACCGCGAGACCGCGAGGCTCTCGCAATCCGGCACCCGTCGAGCCGGGCTCGCTCTGCCACGGCGACGCACAACGGGGAGCGACCGATTCGACGATGAGGCCGTCGGATCGAATCAGCCACAGGTTGTGGTCGCGCCCGGAAACCGCGGCGATCTCCCCGACGCCGGGAAGGATGGAATGCCACGGCAGCAGCCCGCCGCCGCTCCGGTGGACCCCGCCGGTGTCGACGGCCACCACGTCGACGCCCAGCCACGCCAAAGAGTGGACGCCGTCGAGCGCTCCGGCGACCTTCGCCGGGACTTCGCCGCGCCCCACCAGGATGGTCCGCCCGTCGCTCCAGGCGAGCCACTCACCGCGTGCCGCGGCGGCCGTCACGGCGCCCGAAAACTCCTTCTGCCACGCCTCGCCGTCTCGTCGCCACACGCCGTCGTCGCCCCACACCCACAGACCGGTGTCGGCGACCAACCCGACGCCGCTCGCGATCCGGCCCTCCGGGCGCCACGTCCCGCGGTCGAGCCGGAGCGTCTGTCCCTCCGAGCACAGGGCCCACGGATCATTGCGCCACCGTGCCGCGGACACGACATCGCAGGGAGGAGCCGGAACGTTTTCCGACCTTCGGCCGCCGAGGTCGAGGGTGATCATCTGGCCATCGTGCAGGGTCACGAGGGCGCCGGTCCCGTCGAGCGCCAGCGAGCGGACGACCGCGCGCGGGTTCTCGGGCAGCGCGCCGATGACTGTGGTGCCTTTCGGGAGTTCCATGGCCGGGACAACCGGCCTCGGGGAGGAACCGCCCCCGGCCACAAAGTACAGAGCCGCACCGTCGCGCTCGGCGATCCGGACGAGGCCGGGAACGCCGTGGAGAGGGTCGTCTCCTTGCAGCTCATACTGCTGCCGTTCGAGATCGGAGAGCACCACCCACCGGACGCCGTACCGGTCCAGCACGGCTCTCCGGGCACGCTGGTCGCGGCCCGAGTACAGTGTCCGCAGATCCTCGAAACGGGCGCCGATCTCATCCAGCGACTGCCCCCGTTGGCGGAGGTGCCACTCCCAACCGACGACGGTCGGCTGACCGGTGTGCATCACGATTCTGGTGTTCTGAGAGTAGGAGGCGCCGGCCGACTCGGCGACCACGTCGCCTGGGCGCGCGACGCCCTGGAGAGCGTGGGCCAATAACCAGGTCTGGCGGTCGCGGGTGGCCAGAAACGCCTGGCCGTCCAAAGACGGTCGCGGCGACGAGATCCGCGGTTGAAGCCAGCCCTGGGCGACTCCGAGCGGGAGGTTGACGGCAGCCACCAATTGCAGGGGCAACCAGATCGCGAACAACAATTTCCTGTGCCCGCCGCGCGTGCGCAGGAGCAGTGCGGCGAGTGCCAGCGCGAGCACGACCCACACGTTGTTGTAGATCTTGAACAGGGTGTTCATGCGGTCGATCAGGGTGAACCGTTCGCAGGCCGCGATCGCCACGCAGCCGAGCGTCGCCATCGCCCACGCGAAACGTTCGAGGCGATGGCGGCGCGAAACGGCGACGATGCCGAACACGGCGGCGGCGGCCAGCGCGAGGGCGGCGGCGGTGGAGTTGAAGGCGAGACCGCCGAGGACCCCGAGCCCGGCGGCGGGCAGCGCGAGCCACCACCGCCGGCCGAGGATCACGAGCGCGAGTGCTGCGAGCGGCACCAGGAAGAGCCCGAAGTGGCGCAGCACGGCCCAGGCCGGCGCGAAGTCGGCGTCGGTGAGGAAGAGGCCGCGTCCGCCGGCCCCCGCATTGATCCCCGCAACCAGCTCGACGACGAACGGTAACGACGCCGCCAGGCTGAAGGCGCCTGCCGCTGCCAGTCGTCCGAGACCCACCAGCGGGCGTCTCGCGGCTGCCACAGTACCGACGGCAAGGGTGGCGGTGAGCAGGAAGAGATCCCATGGGTTGGTGGCAGCCACGACCGCCGCCCCGAGGCCGCACAGACCCGCGGCTGCCATCCACTGCCGCCCGCCCGCCCGGACGGTGACCCAACCCCAGAAGAGCGTCGCCAACAGGACCGGCAGCGCGATGAAGTGGCCGTGGAGGTCGGCAAACAGAGCGGTCCACAGCGGATACTCGTCGATGGCGAAACCGGGGACCACCCGGGAGGTTGCCCACCAGAGGTCGAAGATCTTGGTTGTGTGCGCGAGGTCGAGCAGCCACGGCCAGGCGAGGTTTCCGGTCGCGAGGATCAGCAACGGCAGCACCGTGGCCGCGAACCAACGCCGCCGCCGGGCCAGCACCAGCCCGAAGCCCGCGAGAACCGCGGCGCCGAAGGCCGGGATCGCGGCCGCGATCAGGTTGTAGCCCACGCCGGCGCTGCAGCCGGTCACCAGGATCGGAAAGGCGGCGAGGACCTCACCGAAGTAGTAGTAGTGGAGCGGCATGCCCGCCATCCACGGCTCCGCGGGCGGCCAGGAGGGGGAGCGCAGAAAAGCGTTGAGGAACGCGAAGTCCATCGGCTTCTCGCCCCAATAGATGGCGGGGTTGAAGGCCCTGACGACGAGAAAAAAGACGCCGACCGAAGCGGTGACGACCAGGACTTTGAAGATCGCGCCCCGGCGCCGGCGGAAGGTTGAGAGGATTGCATGTCGTGCGCGTGCCGCCCTCACCGCGGCGACGCCGACCAACGCCAGGAAGAGCCAGGTGGCGGTGACGGAGCTGATCGCCCAGATCCGGAGCTCGCTGCCCAGCCACAGCATCCAGGCCGGCAGGATCCAGCCGGTGGTCAACGCGAGGCCGATTCCGGCGTCGGGCAGTCGTTTCAGCAGCGGCAGGAGGAGCACCCACGTGGCGAGACCGAGGCAGCTGATCACCAGCATCCACACCGCGAGATCGATGACCTGGCTCCTTCCCGAGGGCACCGCGGGCGTCGAGGGAACCGGTTCGATCAGACTGCGTTCGAGACCGGCAAACCCGAGTTCGTCGAGGTACGGCAGCGGACGCAGGACCCGCTCGACGAGCTCTTCGGGCGATACGTCGGCCACCCTACGGAAGATCAGGACCTGAGGAAACTCGTAATTGACAAAGCTCTCGTCGGCTCTCTGGACCGGCCACTCGAGACCGAAAATCCGCGGCCCGCGGTGAACCCGGGTCAGGAGCTCGAAACCCGCTTCGCCGTCCACCAGCAGGCGATACAAGCGTGCGGTGAGTGGAAACCTCTGTGGGTTGGCAAGCACGGTCCGCAGGACCCGGTTCGAGGTCATGACGACCCAGTCGGCGCGGGCCAGTTCGGTCGCCCAGCGGAGGGCCTTGCCTTCGTCGTCGGGAAGGTCGTAGGAGGGCAGCGAGATCCGCTCGACCGCGACTCCCTCCCCTTCGAGGGAGATCGTCTCGTCCCAGGTCTCGAAGGCCACGACCTGGCCGTCCTCGAGCAGCGGTGCCAGCCACTCAGAGGCCGTCCGGTGGGGGTGAGGGTCGGCAAACGCCCACAGATAGGCGATACCCCACAGCACGGTGCCGGCGACGACGACGGTGACGGCCGCGCGGCG
Source organism: Candidatus Sulfomarinibacteraceae bacterium (assembly GCA_963741385.1). Taxonomy (GTDB): domain Bacteria; phylum Acidobacteriota; class Thermoanaerobaculia; order Thermoanaerobaculales; family Sulfomarinibacteraceae; genus Sulfomarinibacter. The sequence goes on along the minus strand of CAVUHO010000010.1, from coordinate 558,059 downwards.
AATGCGCGGGCGCAGGCGGCACAGCCACCACGCGGCGACCAGAACCGCGGGCACCAGCAGAGGCTCCCAGTAGCGCAGGTACTTGACCTGGAGGGTGCTCAGCCGCAACGACATCGGCAGGAGCCAGGCGAGCAGCAGCAAGAGCAGAACCGATCCCTTGGCCCAGCGCCCGGCGAGCCAGCGCCGCCAACGGATGACGAGCCGCCGGCTCGCTGCGGCGGTGGCCGCGATCGCCGCCAGCAGGAGCATCGGCCCCCAACCCCACAACGCCAACTCGCGCAGCGGGTAGAGGACGGGGAGGGTGTGGGCGTAGACCCTCACGTACGGGAGATCGGCCTCCCCCAGCACCATCCGGATCTGCTCGCCCACCCCACGCACATAAGCCGGGTTGAGGTCCGGGCCCGCGGCAACCACCGCCAGCGCCTGTTTCGTGGGGCCGCCGCCGAAATCCAACAGCGTCGCGATCTGAATCACTGCAAAGGCCGCGCAGACACCCGCAACCGCGATCAGCGCCCCGCGAACCGTCCCGTCACGCTGACCTGCGAAATGGAGGGCGATGGCGGCGGCGGCCAGCAAACCGATCAGCGCCAGCGGCGGCCGTCCCTGAGCGAACGCCCACGGTTGGCACACCCAGAAGGTCGCGACGAGGGCGCTGCCGGCCAGCAACGAGAGGCGGAGGAACTCCAACAGCCGCAGTCGACCCGCGAGGATGATCGCCAGGACGAGCGGCAGACCCAGGGGCAGGGACGCCACCTTGACCGCCAACGATGCGCCGACCGCCGCGCCGGCGGCGATCGCGGCCGGGTTGCGGCCGCCGCGGGCCAGCCAGAAACAGGCAGCGAGCGCCACCACCACCCACGCCGAGTGGTGGGCCTCCACGGTGGCGAAGTGGGACTGCTGGAGATCCAGTGGAACCCACGCCATCAGCAACAGGAAGAGGTCCGCGGTGTTCCGGCCCCACGCCCGGCGGGCCACGATCCAGCCCAGGATCAGCGCCAACATCGATGCTGCCAGCGACATCAACCGTCCGCCGACCGTCAGGCCCCGGAGCGTGTCGCCCATGCCGAGAACCGTGCTCGTCATCCGCACCGCCTGGAAGTGGAGGGAGCCGTAGGCAAAAAAGCCCGGGTCGGAAAACCAGCCATCGGTTTTTTCGCTGACGAAGCTCACCTGGCGCTCGTCGGGGTGGAGGGAGGATGACGAGTAACCCGAATCCCACCCCTGCAGCAGCAGGCGCAGGCCCAGTGCGAGGAGCAGGAGCAACCACGTCCGCTTGCGCAACATCATTTCAACACTAACGGAAGTTGGCCGAAATCGTCCAGCGTTTGCAGAGCTTTGACCAATTTACAACTCGATTTTGACGTCGGTTCACGATCGTCGATGGCAGATAAATCGCGCCAGCGCGGCGAGCTCGCCGTCCGGGCCGTCGAGATTTCGGGCGCGATCCACCAACTGTGCCTCGAGCGCGTCGAGGCGCCGTTGCGCGGCGTCGAGGCCGAACAGGGTGGCATAGGTGAGCTTTCCGGTTTGCTCATCCTTTCCGGGTGACTTGCCGAGATCCTGAGCCGATGAGGTGACGTCGAGAATGTCATCGGCCACCTGGAACGCGAGACCGAGGTCGCATCCGAATTGGGCAAAATCTTCTCGGACCGGGGGCTCTGCCCGGGCGAGCAGCGCACCGAGCTCCACCGACGCCTGCAGCAGGCTGCCGGTCTTGTGGCGGTGGATTCGTTCGAGACGCGCCTCGAGGAGGCTCCGGTCGGAGTCGGATCGGACGGTGCTCGCGATGTCGTCGGCCTGACCACCGACCATGCCCCGGGAGGACACCGCCTCCGCCACCAGCGCCACCGCGTCAGCGCGAAGATGCGCCCAGGTTTCTCCTTCCGGGTGACGGGCGAGCAGCAGCAGTCCTTCGGTGAGCAGGGCATCGCCCACCAGAATTGCGGTCGCCTCGTCGAATGCGACGTGGACGGTCGGACGCCCCCTGCGCAGAACGTCGTCGTCCATCGCCGGCAGGTCGTCGTGGACCAGTGAGTAGGTGTGGATGAGCTCCAGCCCGCAGACTGCTTCGGTGATCGTGTCGGGATCTCCACCGGCCGCCCGGTGAGCGATGCGGGCGAGCACCGGGCGGATCCGCTTGCCGCCGGCGAAGACCGCGTACGCGATCGCTTCGTGGAGGCGTTGGGGCCACGTGTCGGGAGTCGCGACGAGGCGCCGCAGGGCCGCCTCGACGACAGCCCGCTCATGTGTCAGCAAGCGTTCGACGTTCACTCCGCGTCCTCGTCCTCGCTTCCGGCAACCGCTTCCGGTTCATCGCCTTCGAGCAGCTGGCTCACCCGCGTTTCCACCTCCTCGAGCCGGGCACGGCATTTCCTGGCGAGGTCCATCCCGTTTTCGAAGAGCCCCAGCGCCTCCTCGAGCCCGACCGACTCGTCCTCGAGCCGCGCGACGATGCTCTCGAGCTGGGCGAGCTGGTCTTCGAAACGCACGGCGTCCTTCTTCTTTTCACTCATGAATCGCTCCGTTCGCCGGGCGTCGAGTCCGGCCGCGTTGGGTCGTCGAACAGCGACGGCTGGGCCGCCGGGTCTCTTGAGATTTCAAGCCGTTCAGTGGAGGTGCTGCTCACCAGCGATCGCAGGCGGCCGCGGGCGAGACGGGTTGTCAGGGTCTGTCCGCCGTGGACCACGGCCGCATCCCTGATCGGTGTCGCGCTCCCCTCGAGGGTTGTGATCGAATAGCCCCGTTCGAGGACCCGTTCGGGGCCGAGGTGATCGAGGGCGCGACCGGATGCCTCGATGCGGGCGCGAATCCGCCGGGTGTTCGCCGCCATCAGCTGCTGCAGCTGCTGCCGCCGGCTGGCGAGGAGCCGGCGGTGGCCGCCGGCCGCGATCCTGGCCGGCAGACGACCGAGGCTCCGCGAGGCGTGCTCCAGCCGGTTATTGGCGGAGTCGAAGACCCGTCTCAGGGCGGGCGACAGCCGCGCCGCCCGCCGCAGCCGTTCGCGGTAGAGGCGGACGCGCTGCGGGACCCTGGCCAGACCCGACGACCCGGCGAGACCTCCGAGGTGGGCGCGGGCAAGGCGGAGGTGCCGATTGATGTCTCGGGTCAGGGCCTGGCGGGCATCGCTGAGGCGTCGCTCCTGCTCTTCGAGGCGGGCGACCACGATCTCCGCCGCCTGGGTCGGCGTGGCGGCGCGGATGTCCGCCACGAAGTCGGCGATGGTGAAGTCGACCTCGTGGCCGACGCCGGAGATCACCGGCACCGGCGACGCCGCGATCGCGCGCGCCACGGGCTCTTCGTTGAACGCCCACAGGTCCTCGAGGCTGCCGCCGCCGCGGCCGACGATCACAACGTTGACCTTTCCCGAGCGGGTGAGCCGCTCGATGGCCGCCGCGATCTCGGCTGCCGCGCCCGCGCCCTGGACGGTGGCCGGTGCCACCACGACTTCGAGGAATGGAAACCGCCGCAGCACCTTGAGCATGTCCTGGAGGGCCGCGCCCGATGCCGAGGTGACGATGCCGATGCGGTTCGGCAGCGCCGGCAAGGGCCGTTTTCTCTCGGCGGCGAAGAGACCTTCCTGTTCGAGGCGTTTTTTGAGCTGTTCGAACGCGAGTTGGAGGGCGCCCATGCCCTGGGGTTGCACGTCGTCGGCGACCAGCTGGAACCGCCCGCGTTGGGCGTAGATGGTGAGCGAACCCGCGCACCAGGACGGCGAGACCGTCTTCGAGGCGGAACTTCAACCGCTGCGCCTTCGATGCCCACATCACGCAGTCGATGGCGGCGCTCTCGTCCTTGAGGGTGAAGTAGACGTGGCCGCGCCCCGACGGGTTGACGTTGGTGGCCTCGCCCTCGACGCGGATGCCGGAGAAGCCCTGTTCGAGGAGGGCGTTGACCTCGGCCAGCAACGACGCGACGGAGTGGATGCGTTCCTTCATCGGGCAGCTTTCCGTTTGAGCGGCTTCGGCGGCGGCGAGGTCACCGGTCGGCTCAGCTGTCGAGCTCCTCGCGCGACAGGGCGTCGTCCACCAACATCACGGGGATGCCGGAGACCACCGGGTAGACGCGGCCCGCGGCCGAAGCCAGACCGATCTCGATGACCGGTTCCTCGCCCTTGAACTGGTCGCGGTACTTCTCGACCAGGCGCCGCCGCACCGGTTCCGGCAGGTCCACGACCTCGAGCGGCGTCTTGTCCACCGGGCACACCAGAATTTCCAGCAGCTTCGGGTCAACCGACATGACAGGCTCCTCCGGCGGCAAGTCTACACGAGGCGGGAAAGTCGGGAAAATGAAAAGGGCCCCGGAGAACCGGGGCCTTCGGTCATTCACACGCGACCGGATCAATCGTCGGTCGGTTCGGATCCGGTTGCGGGCGGCGGGTCCGCCGATGGACTCAGGGTTTCGTCGCCTTTTTGGCGGCGCTTCGTGCGCTCGATACGATGTTGGATGACGCGTTCGGTCTCTTTGCGCGCCTCTTCGAGGTAACCGGGGTGCTCGTGCTCATACATGTCCTCCGGCATGTGGCCGGTGATCCAGCTCGGGTTCATGGGGTAAACGTGGGGGTGGAAGATCACCGAGTAGAAATGCCAAACCAGGATCGCGAGCGATGCCAGCCAGGCCTCCCAGAAGTGGACGACCAGCGCCACGTCGAGCACGCCCTTTGGCAGGAACTGGATGAACCAGTTGTCGAACCACAGCAGGATGCCGGTGATCACCATGACCACGGTGCCCCACACCAGGGCCCAGTACTCGGCCTTCTCGACGTAGTTGAAGCGCTGGATGCACTCCATGCGAGCACCGAGTCCGAGGTTGTAGAGCATGCGTCGCACGAAGAACTCGAAGTCGCGCCGGATCGGCCACATATCCCTGACAAAGCGGCGGCCGCGCGGTGAGAGCAGGAACAGCGTGTGCCACAGGATGGTCGCCATGAAGAGGACCGCCGAGGCCCGGTGGAGGATGCCGCGGACCTGGAACCCGCCCTCCCAACCGAAGAAAAAGCGGGCCATAAAGCCCTGGTCGTAGCGCAGGGCGAAACCGGAGATCACCAACGCGATGAAGGAAATGGCCAGGAGAGCATGTTGGACCACCTCGTCGATGTGCATCCGCACCAACTGCGGCCGCTTGTTAGAGACGTTGATGAGGTGGCGGATGAGGTCGATCAGCCAGTGCAGGATCATCAGACCGATGATCACGGCGATCGCAACGATATAGATTTTCTCGATGACGTCTGCCGCGGGTGTGCGCAGACCCTGACCGCCCACACCGTGGATCGGGGTTGCCGCCACCTTCTCCGAGATGTTCGGGTGGCACTCCCCGCAAGTGGTCCGCAGATTCCCCGGGTAGACAGTCGAGGTCGGGTCCGAAGACGGCAGGATCCGGTGGACGCCGTGACAGGAGGCGCAGTTGGCGACGTGGGTGTCGCCGGCCTTGGACTTGAGGCCGTGGTAGGAGTCGATGAACGTGGTCAGTCGTCCGGTACGGATGCCGTACTTTTCGTTGAGCACCGCCGACTCATGACAGGGCGAGCAGGTCATCTCCGCGACCTTCGAACCCGACACCGGTGACAGCGGGTCGTCCGGCGACAGGATGCCGTGCTCACCGTGGCAGTCGGTGCACACCGGCGCGTCGGTCTCACCGCGCGCCGCCAGTTGGCCGTGGATGCCCTCCCAGTAGTCGTTCTCCACTCCCTTGTGGCAGCGGCCGCAGGTCTTGGGGATGTTGAAGTGATTGATGCTCGACTCCGGCGAGCCCGGGGCGAGGATCCTGTGGGCCGTGCCGCCGGTGGAGTGGCAGTCGTTGCAGGTGGCGGCCAGATAGACGCCTCCGCGAGAGGCCTTGCCGTGCACCGAGCGGGCGTAAATCTGGATCGGGTGGTCGATGAGGATGTCGTACTTGGTGGTGATGTCGAGGTTTTCGTGGCACTTGCCGCAGGTTGCCGGGAGGTTCGTGGGATGGGTGGAGGATCGGCCCACTGAAGACGGGAGAATGTCGTGCGAGCCGTGGCAGTCTGAACAGAGTGGCATGTCGACGTTTGCGCCGACAAGCGCGCGGCCATGAGCCTGATACTGTTCGGCGGCATCTTCGTGGCAGGTTCGGCATCCTTCACTGCCTGCTCGGAACTGCGCGTCGCTCTTCCGATGCGGCACGGTGTCCCGGTCGGAGTGACAGTCGAGACACTCAAGACCGTCGTGGGCCGAGTGTGATATCTCGTCGGCGAAGGCCGAGCCTGCAGCGCCGGCTTCGTGACAGTCGGCGCACATCGAGCTGTCGATGGGCTCGTACTCCTGATCCTGGGCGAGAGCCAACGCGGCCGTGCCGGCGCCGACGGCGAGCACCAACGCGGCGTGGAACAGGTGGTTGACGATGGGTCGGACGATGGGGTGGAGCGGCACCTGGGTCATGACATCCCTCCTCCTGCATTGTGGGGCATTTCACAAGGTTGTCAAGAATTGAAACCTTTTGTTTTCATAAACTTGCATGTTTGACTATATACCCAAATCGGTAAGTTTCTGTATCGAAAACATTTCCGAACAAGCTGTGCCGGAGACTGCGTTTCAGTCGTTACGGACGGTCAGATCCGGGAGACGAAAACCTTCCGCAGACGCGGGCCGTCGAGCTCGACGAAGAAAATCCCCTGCCAAATGCCGAGGCACAGTCGACCCTTTTCGACCGGCACCGTCACCGAGCTGCCGAGCAGGGTCGCCATCAGGTGGGCGTCGGAGTTGCCTTCGGTGTGGGCGAAATCGATCGAAGGCACCATGGCCGCATACGCTTCCGTCAAATCCCTGGCGACATCGGGGTCGGCGCTTTCGTTGATCACGACCGCGGCCGTCGTGTGCGGCACGAAGACGTGGCAGAGGCCGTCTCCCGAGTCTTCGATCGCGGCGGCGACCCGGGCCGTGATATCCACCATCTGGCGGCGGGACGTGGTGCGCACCTCGATCATCATGGTGGGTTCCTCCCGGGGTTGTCGTAGATCTGCCGGTAGGCCTCGCGGAGATAGACTACCCGGCGCACATAGGTATAGGTTTCCGGGATCGGGATCTCTTCGGTGAACCGGCGGGGGTCGGACTGTCGCTTCCACCAGGCGCGGACCCGTGTCTCCCCCCCGTTGTAGGCCGCGAGCGCCGGTTCCACAGCGCCGAACCGTCGCAGGAGGTGTGCGAGCTCCCGCGCGCCCAGACGCAGGTTGAGCTCGGCATCGCGGAGATCCGGCGCGCCGCCGAGGCCGAGCGCTCGTGCGTGCGCGCCCGCGGTGGACGGCAGCAGCTGCATGACGCCGGTGGCGCCCCGCGGCGAGACCGCGTGTGCCGCTAAACGTGCTCTCCTGGCGCGCGATCCCGGCCAACAGCCATGGGTCGACGCCGAACTCCGCGGCCGCCGTCATCAGCGCCGACCGCCAGCGCAGCGGCAGGTAGGCCTCGACCGCGTTTTCAGGGGCCCGTGTCATGTCGGTGGTCCCGAGCTCGGGAAAACCGGCGCGAAGCCATGTGATCGAGTCGTTGAGCTGGCCGACGTCGGTGGCGAGGTTGGCGCCGGCCAGGGCCTCGTCGGGGGTTGGTGGCCGGGCGCGACGGATGCGCCGCCACTGACGCGCCGCTTCCTTCTCGGCACCGGAATCCAACAGCCGTTGCACCGAGGCCGGTGGGTGGTCGGGAATCACCGCGGGCGCCATTGGAGAGGCGGTCGGTCCGGCCCGGCCCAGCGTGTCGAGCGACCAGCGCCCATAGAGGTCGGGCACCGGCGCGGCGGCGAGCGCGTCGAGGTCGGTTGCCACCGCCGGTGCCGCGGACGATGCGGCCCAATACGTCAAACACCGCGCCTGGTCCGGAAGGCCCCGGGCGATTTCGAGCACCCGGTCCGGGTGGCCGCCCCGGATTGCGAGCGCGACTCCGAGCCGGCGGCCCAGCCACTCGCGACGCGGGTCCGTCCAGCCGGTCGCTTCGAGCCGCCGCCAGCTCGAGAAGGCTGTGTCCAACTGGCCGCTTTCGGTGGCGCACTCGAGGTGGAGGACGAGCGCGCTGCTGCGGGTCTCACCGGAAACGCCGGTAGACAGTGCCCGGTCAGCCGCTGTCCGGCAGTCTTCAAAGACCCGTCGCGCCCCGGCGTCCGGCCACAGGGCCCAGGCGCGGTTGCGAAAAGCCTGGGCGCGTAGCGTGAGGTCGACCGACCCCGCATCGCGGCCGTCGGGGAGGACGCGGAGAGCTCGGTTCGGCGAGCCGTCGTCGAGCTCGGCCCGCGCCAGTTCACGCCGCCGTTCGATCTCCTCCGCGCCGCTCCATCGCAGCGAACGGAGTTCGGCGGCGGCGCGTGCCGGCGCGTTCTCGCGGCGCCAGGCCCGGCTGCGTGCGAGACGATCCTCAGGTCCGAGGGTGGTCAGCAGACGGCGGTCGAGGTCCTTGTCGAGCGCGGACAGACGGCGCGGCGCAGCCACCGCCAGCCGTCGCGCCGCCGCCAACCGGGTGTTCTCATCGCCGGCGGTCAGCAGCAGCTCGTCAGCCTCCGCTCCGCGTTCATCGGAGAGCAACGACCTCTCGGCGGAAGCGCCGTCGAGGTCGCCCTCGGCAATCAATGCTGCGATGAGCTGAAGCCGGGCGCGCGCCGCTGACATCGGCGGCGGAGCGGCGGCGAGGTACTCACGCCAGCCGCCTGATGCGGCCGACGAGCGTTCGAGGCATTCCGCCCAGCTTTCCACTCGGGCGGTCTCGAGGACCGGGCCCTCCCCGGCCTCGGCAAACAACCGGGCGGCCTGCCCGGGGTCGGAGTCGACGAGGCTGAAGGCCTGGTCAAGCAGCTGGTCGCGTGCCGGCGCGGGCGGAGCGGCGGGCTCGCGAACGCACGCGGCGGCCGTGGAGGCCGCCGCAAGCAACAGAATAAGGCGAAGTCGTCGGGGTCGTTTCACCCGCCGAGGAGGTCGGGTTTGCCATCAGCGAGGATCCTCACCAGCTCCTCTTGAAAATAGTCGTGGCCGCCGCGGATCTCCGCCGGAATTCGTTTCTCGAACATCTCACGGCTGCGTTCGATATCCTCTTTGAGACGTTTGGCAAGGTCCTTTTCGGCCCGGCCGCGATCGACCTCCTCCTCGTTGTAGAGTTTGATCTCCGACACCAGAAGGCGGGCGAACCTCCGCGCTTCCTCATGGCGGGCGTGGTCTTCCGGGGAGGTGGCCACGGCCGGCGACACCGGGGGCGCCACGACCGGCGGCGCGATGGGCCGCACCGGCGGCGGCGCTTCGGGTTCCTCGACCGGTGGCGGCTCGATGGGCCGGGCTTTGGGGACCAACGAAGGCGGCGGGTAGCCCGGTCGGGAGGGCGGTTCGATATCGGTCGACGCGGCCTTCTCGGCCACCTCGACGCGCATGGTAGCCGACGGATTAAAGGCTGCTCCTACCGGTGGCGGCTCGCTTCTCGCCGGTTCAGGTTCGAAGTCGTAGTCGATCTCGATCTCGTCACCCCCGGCAGCGTGGTCGACGACGGGGGTCTCGGCGACCCTGTCCGTCGGGTACCGCGAGGCGTCGAAGGATGGGGCTTCGGTCACGGGTTCGAAAGCGGCCGCCTGCTCCTGTCCGAAATCCGCTGCCGTCGGTTCGGGCTCGGTTTCCGTCACGGTTTCAAATATCTCGTGTCGGGAGGCATCGGCGGCAACCGCCAACGGCGGGCCGATCTCCGCCAACATCGCAGAAGGTGATTCAGAACGATGGTGAAGCGTGTCGATCAGCAGGCACGCCGTGACGAGGAGCGCCTGGGCGGATTCCAGATCCCACGGTTGGTCTCCGGCGTGGTCGATATAGACGATGCCCATCAGCTTGGAGCGGAGGCTGATCGGCAGCAAGGCGCCTTCAGCGGGCGTGCCGTGACCCTCCAGCCACCCGGAGACCAGGGGATCTGTCTGTGGGTCGATCAACAGCGGGCATCCGGTTTCAACCAGCCCGGAAAAGCTGGGTGACGCGGCGATGCCGCCGCTCCACGACCGAATCGCGTTGGGGTCGTCGAAACCGATGCCACTCCAGGCCGTGACGACGCCGTCGCGGATCACCAGGACCACCGCCCGCCCGACGTTTTCGCCGAGGAGCGGCAGGAGGGTGCGGAGCAATTCGGACTGGCTTCGCGCGCCGTCGAGAAGGCGAAGGTTGTCGAGCGAAACCCCGGCGGACTTACGGGGCGCCTCCTGAGCCGCAGCGCTCAATTCTGCAAGCCTGGACTCGAGTTCCGCGATGGGAAACAACTCGTCGGCGTCGGCCGGCAGGGCGTCCTGGACCGCGGCCTTCATCGTGTCGACGAGGTCTTCGAGTCGGGTGACAAAATCGTTGAGACGGTTCGCCACTGCATCGAGACCGTGACGTTGTGCCATTTTGAGGTTCTCGAGCAGGGCTTCGTAGCGATCCATGGTGCCTCCTATCGCGCTTCTCACCATTATCCACACCACCCCGACAATCCGTCAAGCGCTTGAAATTCAGAGCGATCCGTTGCGGAGACCGGGAACGGGCCGGCCGCGGGTCCGGTGGTGTGGGTTGTCAACGACCCACCGTCCGGCCCGCCGGGTGGTTTCACCGGAAGCGTCGGTGCCGATGCTGACGGGGTTCGTGAATGTTGTCACAAGCCGCGGTTTCTGGTAGCGTGCGGGGCGAAGGGAGGAGCTATGAAACCGAGCCGATTCCTGCCGTGCATCGTGGCAGTACTCGTCGCTATCTCACTGACCGCGGGGTGTTCGCGCGGCCCCAGTGAGGAAGAACTCGCCAAAACCCAGTTCCAGGAGCAGCTTGCACAACTTCAGATCCAATATGAGGATCTGCAGCAGCGGCGCACCGATCTCGCTGCCGCGGAGACCACCTTGGCCGAGATCGCGGCGATCAAGGAGCGCGATCGCACCGAGGAGCAGAAGGCCGAGTTCGAGACCCTGCCGGCGACTCTCGACGAGCTCTCGGCCGCGAGAGATGCGTCATTCGACGTCGCTCAAGGTACGTTGGCCGACTTTCTCAACGTCGCTCTCAACAACTTCCCGGAGGACCCGGCAACCGTCTCCGGCCTCAACATCTACGCCGACGAGGCGATCCTGATCGCCGACGACACCGTTCTCAAGGCCGGCGACTACAAGAAAGCGATCAACCAGCTCGGTTCCGCCGTCGGCTACTACGAGTCGCTGTCGATTCCGGTCTACCCGAAGCTGGCGGAAAAGCTCGCCGAGTTCGAAGAGTTGCGCTTCATCACCCAGGAACGCTTCGATCTCGTGACCAAGAACTTGACCATGGACGAGGTCAAGGAGATCGTCGGCGTTCCGTATTATCAGAACATCCAGTTGGATGAAAAGCGCGGCGTCGAGACCTGGCTCTTCCGCAAGGAAGACGGTGGCGCCGCGGCCATCTACTTCAAGACGAAAACCGGGAAGACCTACGACAAGAAGTGGGACGCCGTCAAGACCAAGGTCGTCACCGACTGATCTGTTGACCGAGACGCGGGACGTCAAGCGGCGCCGGCCGGCAACCGGGGCGCCGCGTTTGACGCTCCGAGACGCTGATGATACCCTGCTGCTCCGATTGCGCGCGCCGGCCGATCCGTCGAAGGTGCCGGCGCAAACTGCACCGAGAGGGGGTGAACCCATATGCCGACTGGCGTCACAGTTCGTGACAACGAGTCCTTCGAGGCCGCACTTCGTCGCTTCAAGCGGAAGTGCGAGAAGTCAGGCATCCTCTCCGAGGTGAAACGGCGTCGCTTTTATGAAAAGCCGTCCGAACGCCGCAAGCGGGAAATGATCCAAGCCCGAAAGAAGATGCTTCGCAAGATGGCCAAGCAGCGTCGCGCCGGCCTGCTGTAGCTTCTACGGTGGACCGCACGTTCGCTTCAGAGCTCGAGTTCGACAAGGTTCTGCAATTAGTCGCGGCCCACGCCCGCAGCGGTGTGGGCCGCACTTCTGTCCGGAAGCTGGTCGTCAATCCGCCTCACGACGGCGACCCCCATGCCGCGGCCCACCTGACGCTCGCCCTGGTTCAGCTGATCGAGGACGGAGAAACTCTGTCCTTTGCCGGTGTCGACGACGCGGTCCCGTGGTTGCAAGACGGCGCACCGCCGCCGTCTGAGCCGCGCGATCTCCTGGCCCTGCTCAACCTCGCCCGGAGAGTGGTGGCCGTGCGCCGGCGTCTCGGCGCCGCCGACAGCGATCTGCTCCGTGCGGCGGCCGACAAACTCCCCGACACCACCGCGCTGGTGGCCGCGGTCGCGCCGCGCCTCAACCGCGACGGCACGGTGGCCGACGACGCGTCGCCTGAGCTCAAGCGCCTGCGGCGCGAAGTGGTCCGCGCCCGCGTCGAGGTGACGGCTGAGCTCGATGGGATTCGACGCGCCCACGGCGACGTGGTGACGGATGCACCGCCGACCATGCGGCGCGATCGCTATTGCCTGCCGGTGAAGTCGTCGGCACGGGCGCAACTGCCGGGTCTCCTGCTCGATGTTTCGGCGCGCGGCGCGACCGCCTTTGTCGAGCCGTTGGCGGTGGTCGAGCTCAACAATCGTCTGACTGCGGCGACCGCCGGCGAGCGGCGTGAGATCCAGAGGATCCTGGCCGAGATCGCCCGCCTGTTTGCAGGGTCGCGTCATGAACTCGCCGCGGCTGTCGACGTGCTCGGTGAGATCGACGCGGTCCAGGCCAAGGTCTTGTTCGGCCGCCGGGTCGACGGGCGGGTTGTGATCCCCGGTGAGGGCGGTGAGTTGGTGCTGCGCGGCGCCCGCCACCCTTTGCTCGACGAGCGCCTCCACGCCCTTCGGCTGGAGGTGTTCGGGCACAGCGAACGGCGCGACCCCGACCATCGGATCGTGCCGCTGCAGTTCAGCCTGCCCGAAGGCGTGCGGACACTGGTGGTGTCGGGGCCGAACGCCGGCGGCAAGACCGTGGTCCTCAAGACTATCGGCTTGATGGCCCTGATGTGCGCGCACGGGATCCCGCTCCCGGCCGACGAGGGGACGGCCGTGCCGTTGTTTTCCGGTCTCTGGTGCCACATCGGCGACGAACAGGACGTCGCAGCCGACCTCTCGACCTTTTCAGGGTCAATGGCGGCCACCGCGCGCCTCCTCGAGGAGGCCGACCGTGCCGCCTTGGTGCTGTTCGACGAACTCGGCGCGGGCACCGATCCCCTCGAAGGTGCGGCCATCGGTTGCGCCCTGTTAGAGGAGCTGTCGCGGCGTGGCGCACTGACCGTGGTCTCGACCCACCTCGCGGCGATCGCCCTTGCCGCCAGCGCGACCGACGGCATGGAGAACGCCGCCGTGGAGTACGACGAGACCACCCAGCGGCCCACCTACGTCCTCGCCGTAGGCCGGCCGGGGCGTTCGCGGGCGCTCGAGATCGCCCACCGCATGGGGGTGGCGGAAGGGGTGTTGGAACGCGCACGGGACCTCCTCGGCGGCGACCACCTCGAGCTCGACCGGTGGCTGCGTCGTCTGGAGGCGCTCGAAATGCAGCTCGAGGGCGAGCGCTCGGAGGTCGCCCTGCTGCGGGCAGAAACCGACGGCGTGCGCCAGGAGGCCGCGCGGGAACTCGAGCGGCTCGAGAGCGAACGAAAAAAGCTCCCGCAGGAGTTGGCTGCCGAGCGCGAGGAGCTGCAGCGGCGGGCCAAAAAGAAGCTCGATGCCGCCATCACCCGTCTCCAGAAGGCGCTCGAGGAACACGAGGCGCTCGGCAAGAGGCGCCTGCAGACGGTGCGCGACGAAGCGCTTCGCTTCGACGACCACCGGTCGGTCGCGAAGCCGGATGGTGGCGGTCTCGACGAGGGGGCGCGGGTGCGGCTCGCAGTCGGCGGCAAGGGTGTGCTGCGCGAGGTTCGCGGGTCGCGCGCCCAGGTCGACGTGGCAGGCAAACGCCTGTGGGTTCCGGTGGGAGAACTCGAGGTGGTGGGGGGGCCGCCGCCCGCCGAGCGCGCCGCCGTCAAGGTCGAGTCCGTCGACGTGACGGACCGCGAGCTCAGACTGATCGGCCTCGACTGCGAGCACGCCCGCGAAGAGCTCGAGCGCTTTCTCGACCAGGCCCTGACCACGGGTGTGCCGGCCGTGCGGGTCGTGCACGGCCATGGGACCGGAGCCCTGCGCCGCATGGTGATCGAGGTCTGCCGGTCCCACCCTGCCGTGCGGTCCTTTCGCCACCCGCCGCAGCACCGCGGCGGCACCGGCGCCACCGAGGTGGAGCTGGAGTCGGGGGCCTGAGGCTTGAGACCTGGGGCTTGCGGTTCGCGACCAGCCCTCAAGCCCCAATCCTCAAGCCTCAAGCCCTCTGTGCGAGAATGTCCCTCTGTGATCGATGCTGACCTGAACCGCGACGTCATAGCCCGCGTGCGCGAGGCCGCCGACCTCGTCGACGTGGCCGGTGAGTATGTCCGGCTGAAAAAGAAGGGCCGTACCTGGGAAGGGTTGTGTCCGTTCCACGAGGAGAAAACCCCCTCGTTCTCGATCGATGCGGAAAAAGGGCTCTACTACTGCTTTGGCTGTCACCAGGGCGGGGACGTGTTCAAGTTCCTGATGCAACTCGAAAACCTCAACTTCCCGGAGGCGATGGAGCGTTTGGCGAATCGCTACGGCGTGACGTTGCCGCCGCGGAACCCCGAGGCCCGCGAGCGGCGGGACGCCGGCGACCGCCAGCGAGTGCTGCTCGACGAGGCCCAGGCTTTCTTCGCCGCCTGTCTCGGGCAACCGCGCGGCGTGCAGGCGCAGGCCGAGCTCGAACGGCGCGGGTTCGCCAGGGAGAGCTGGCCGACTTTCGGTTTCGGGTTCGCTCCCGACGAGTGGCGCGGGCTTCTCGACCACCTGACCCGGCGCCACCCGGAAGGGGCCCTCGTGGAGGCCGGCCTCGCGGTGCGGCCCGACAGCGGGACCTCGCCCTACGACCGATTTCGCAACCGCCTCACCTTTCCCGTCCGCAGCGGGGACGGAGCGCTGATCGCTTTCGGAGGACGCATTCTCGGCGACGGCGAGCCCAAGTATCTGAACAGCCCGGAGACCTCGATCTTCCACAAACGATCGACTCTCTTCTGTCTTGATCGGGCGCGGCGGGCGATCGCCGATCAGGCCCGGGTCCTGATCGTCGAAGGCTACTTTGATTGTTTCTCGCTGCACCGGGTCGGTATCGACCACACGGTGGCAACCCTCGGCACCGCGCTGACGACCGATCATGCGCGGCTTCTCAAGCGGCGGCTCGGCCCCGAGGGCGTCGCACTGTTGTGCTACGACGCCGACAACGCAGGCCGACGCGCCGCGGCGTCCGGAGCGCAGATTCTGCTCGAGGCCGGGGTCGATGTGGCCGTCGTTGTCCTCCCGGCGGGTGAGGACCCGGACGATGTCATTCGTGAGCGCGGCGTGGAGGCCTTTCGCACCGCCCTCGATCACCCGACGCCGCTTCTCGACTTCCTGCTCGGCGAGCTGCCGCTCGAGCCGGCACGCCGTCGCCGCGCGGGGTTGCAGCTGGCGCCGTTGGTGTGTGCCGCGTCCGATCCCGCCGTCCGTCAGAACCTGATCGAGGAGCTCGCCCGTCAGATCTATCTTCGGCCGCGAGAGGTGGAGGAACACGGCTCCCGGGGACGCCAGCGCGCCCCGGTTTCCCAGCAGCAAACCCAGCCGCGGCGGGTGGTGCCGGCAGGCGAACGGGAGTTGGTGAGGATCGTGGTCGAGTGTTCGCGGGAGTGGCGGCGGCGGATCTTCGAGGTCGTTCATTTGGAATACATCGAAGACACGCGGGTGCGGGCCATTCTGGAAGCCGCGCGTCTCACGGACGAGGCGGACGAGGCGGACACCGATTTCGTCGGCGCCCTGATCCAGCGGACCGCCGACCCGGACCTGGAGTCGCTGGTGGCCGAGCTGTGCACCCAGCCCATGCCCGAGGTGACCGACGAGACAATCCGCTGCCAACTGCGGCAGTTGTTGAATCACCAGTCCAAGGAGCGGGCGCGCCGGCTGGCGCCGCTGATAGCCGACGCCGAGACCCGGGGCGACCTGACGGAGTTGGACCGATTGCTCCAGGAAAAGGCGAGATTACGTCAGAAAAGTGCCGAGATCTGACATTTTCAACGTGGAGGGGTTGCCAAATCCGGTTGTGAGACCCATATTCACGTGGATGCGAATGGGCCTGCACTCAGTGCCTGTGCCGAGAACACGGCGCCCGCCTCGCAGACACCTTGATGGACGGAATTTTTGATTGACCCTTTAGAGGGAATGGAACGCCTGCGGCAACTGCTTCCCAGTGGGCGAAGCTGCGGGCGACAGCGGACGGTCGGAGACCGTTGGGCGTCTTCCTGGAAGAAATAATCACCCTTGTGAATGGAGGCGACCGGTGGTGAAGGAGTCGGGTGTGCAGATCGAAGAAAAGTACCCGGAGCTGACAAAGCTCATCCAGTCAGGGAAAGAACGCGGCTTCATCATGTATGAGGAGCTGTACGAAAACCTTCCCGAAGAAGTCACGGGCATTGCCGAAGAGCTCGACGACATCTACATGCGGCTCTCGGAGCTCGATATCGACGTCATGGACGCCGAGAGCGCGGAACATGAGAACCGTGAGGCGTCGGCTCGCACGAAAGCTGCAGGCGAAAAGCCCGCGACCGCCAAGGTCGAGACCCGCCCGGTGGCCACCGAACAGCTCGAAAAGACCAACGACCCCGTTCGCATGTACCTCCGCGAAATGGGCACGGTCAAGCTGCTCGACCGCGAAGGCGAGGTCGATATTGCCCAGAGAATCGAGGCCGGCGAAGCCAAGGTCTTTATCGCCCTGTCCAAGGAGGACTCCTTGTTGGAGCTTTTTCTGCGGACCAACGAGCGTGCCCGGCGCGAACGTCGCGGTGTCCGGGAGCTCTTGCAGACCCACGTTGAAGAGCTGGACGAAAAGGCCGAAGATCGGGTGCGCGAGGGCTTGCGACTGTTCAAGATCATCTCGAAGCTCGACGATGAGTCGCGAGAGTTGCGTCGCCGTCTTCGGCGTTGCAAGAGAAGCGGCAAACGACACCAGGAGATTTCAGACAAAATTGACGCCAACACCTCCGAGACGGCCGTTCTGGTGCGGCGGGCGGACTTCACTACCACCACCCGTAACCGGCTGTTGACGTTTTTCGGTGAGGTCGAGCGTCAGTTCGCGATCCCGATCCAGACCATCAACCGCGACAGGAAGAAACTCCAGCAGGAGCGCAGCGTCGAACGGCGCAAGTTCTACACGGAGCGGATCGATCGCTATGAGGATGAGCTCGAACGTCTCGAGGAGCGTTTCCAGATCCCCTACGACCGGCTCAAGGTGCTGCTCACCGAGGTCCGCAGAGGCGAGGCCGAAACCGACCGTGCCAAGCAGGAGCTGATCGTCGCCAACCTGCGGTTGGTGGTGTCGATCGCCAAAAAGTACACCAATCGGGGTCTGCAATTCCTCGATCTGATCCAGGAGGGCAACATCGGCCTCATGAAGGCGGTGGACAAGTTCGAGTACCGCCGCGGCTACAAGTTCTCCACCTACGCCACGTGGTGGATCCGCCAGGCCATCACCCGCGCCATCGCCGACCAGGCCCGCACCATACGGATCCCGGTCCATATGATCGAGACCATCAACAAGCTCACCCGCACCACCCGGATGCTCGTGCAGGAGCTCGGTCGTGAGCCGTCGGTGGAGGAGATTGCGACGCGCATGGAAATGCCGGTTTCAAAGATTCGCAAGATCCACAAGATCTCGCAGGAACCGATCTCGCTCGAGACCCCCATCGGCGAGGAAGAAGACTCCCACCTCGGCGATTTCATCGAGGACACCAACTCGGTGTCGCCGATCGAGGCGGTGATCATGCGGACGCTCAAGGACCACACGGAAAACGTGCTGAAATCTCTGACCCCGCGCGAGGAGCAGGTCCTCAAGCTGCGATTCGGCATCGGCGACGGCACCGAGCACACGCTCGAAGAGGTCGGGCGGACCTTCAACGTGACCCGGGAACGGATCCGCCAGATCGAGTACAAGGCTCTTCGCAAGCTGCGCCATCCGACGCGCGCGCACCTGCTGAAGCCCTTCTCGGACAGCGGGAGCTGACGCGCCGGGCCTCCGGCCCGGCGCCCGCCCCCCGCCCTGAGGCTTGAGGCCTGGGGCCTGGGCGTTTCGTTCCCGCAGTTTGAATCTCAAGCCTCAAGCCCCAGGCCCATCTACCAGCAAGCCCCGGCTTGCTGGTAGATCATGGCCGCGGTACTATACGCCGGGGCCCATAGCTCAGCGGTTAGAGCCGCCGGCTCATAACCGGTCGGTCCCAGGTTCGAATCCTGGTGGGCCCATGGTCTGGGGCACACCCGGGGGAGTTGA
Organism: Candidatus Sulfomarinibacteraceae bacterium; assembly: GCA_963741385.1. Lineage (GTDB taxonomy): Bacteria > Acidobacteriota > Thermoanaerobaculia > Thermoanaerobaculales > Sulfomarinibacteraceae > Sulfomarinibacter. The sequence continues at coordinate 539,774 of CAVUHO010000010.1, read as the reverse complement.
TACCTTGAGCAAGGAACTGCACGATCTGGTTTTGTTGGTTCGGCTGCAAGAAATCTACAGTTCGATTTCGACCGCTATCGCCGAACGCAACTCTCCCCCCGAGGAAATCCGTGAGCTGCAGGAGGCAAACCGCCTCCGCCAGGAAGAGCTCGAGGGGATGGAGCGCCAGATGGCCTCCCACGAGGAGGAAATCATTGAAGTCCGCAAGAAGCAGGCGGAGTGGGAGCTCGAGCTCGAGCACTTTCAAAAACAGAAGAGCACGGTCAGCAACGAGCGCGAGTTCACCGCCGTGATCTCGGAAATCGACTTCGCCAACAAGGCGATCGAAGAGGCCTCATCGCGTCGCAAGGAACTCGAAGAGGCCATTGCCGGCATCGCGGCCGAGATCGACCAACGGCGCGAAGCGCGCCCCGAGGAAGAGAGTGCGCACAAGGACGTTGTCGAGGGTTGGGAAAAGCGCAAGGATGAACTCTTGAAGATCGTCCACGAGCTTTCAACCGAGGCCAAAAAGGTCGAGGTCGAGATTCAGCCAAAACACCGCGCCCGGTTTCTGCGACTGCTCGAGAGCAAGCAGGGGAAGGCGGTGTCGGCGGTGGTCGAAGGCTCCTGTTCGCTCTGTCATTTCGCTCTCAGGCCCCATCTTCAGCAGCGGGTGCGGCGCAACGACGAAATCATCGATTGCGAGCACTGCCACCGGATCCTCTACGTCGAGGAGGTGCTGGCCACCTGGGAAGCCGACGCAGTCGACGGCTGATTCGATGTCTGAATTGGCGAACCGGCTGGACCGGGTGCAAAGGCGCATCGAGGAGGCGGCGACCATCGCCGGGCGCGACCCCTCGGAGATCACCCTGATCGCGGTCGGCAAGACCTTTCCCGCCGGGATCGTGCGGGAAGCGGTCGATGCGGGCGCTACCGATCTCGGCGAAAACCGGGTGCAGGAAGCAGTCGCCAAGCGGCCGCTCCTTCCACCGGCGCGGTGGCACCTGATCGGCCCGCTCCAGCGCAACAAGGTGAGATCGGCGCTCGAAAACTTCGACGTCATCCACACCCTCGATCGACCGGAGCTTGCCGACCGGTTGCAGAATCTGCTCGTCGAGCACTGGCCAGGTCGGCGGGTGCCGGTCCTGCTCGAGATCAACAACGGGCGCGAGTCGCAGAAGGCCGGCGTCCTCCCGGACGAAGCCGAGGATCTGCTCCGGCACGCACTGGCGTGTGATCGTCTTGACGTGCGCGGTCTGATGGCGATTCCGCCGTGGGGTGACGACCCGGAGGCGTCGCGGCCGCACTTTCGTGAACTGCACCGACTCCGCGACGAGTTGCAACAGGCGGTTCAGGTCGCGTTGCCGGACCTTTCGATGGGGATGAGCCACGACTTCGAGGTCGCTATCGCCGAGGGTGCCACCCTGGTCCGCGTCGGCACCGCGATCTTCGGCGCGAGGGGATAACCTTCCATCTGCGCCCTTCCGACCATCCAAAGCCCGTCCTTCCCGTGCGGAGAGCTTTGACCCGTATCCAGGCGGGGTTGGGTGGCAAATCCGAAATCCGAAATCCGAAATACCCCTGCCTCTTGCCCTGGCCATTACTTTGTGAAAAAATTCTCACACAGGTGAGCGAGGGGGATCGATGGTTGAACCGGTGACAGTGGATCGCGAGTTCGAGAAAGCAGTGGGCCGTCTCGCCGAGCAGACCTCGCCGCGATGTGTTGAATTTCTTCGCGATCTGGTGACGCTGCCGTCGCCGAGCCGCGGCGAACGCCTCGCGTGCGAACGGGTGATGCGCGAGATGAAGGAACTTGGGTACCACGACGTCCATCTCGACGACATGGGCAATGTGCTCGGGCGTTTCGGATCCGGCCCGAGGGTCCTCGCCTTTGATGCTCACATCGACACCGTCGGCATTTCCAACCCGACCCACTGGCGCCACGACCCGTTTCGCGGCATCGTCACCGGCGGCACCCTGTTCGGTCGCGGCGCTTCCGACCAGAAGGGCGGCGTGGCGGCGGTGGTTCACGGCGCCGCGCTTGCCGACCAGGTGGGCCTCGCCAACGACGTCACGGTGTGGGTCACCGTCACGGTCGACGGGGAAGACTGTGTCGGGCTCGCGTGGCAGTACCTGCTCAACGAAACGGATCTGCGGCCGGAGGTGGTGGTCATCGCCATGCCGTCCCACCTTGGCGTGTGCTACGGCCAGCGCGGGCGGATGGAGGTGGAGATCGCCACCACGGGAGTCTCGACCCACGGGTCGCAACCCGACCGCGGCCGCAACGCGATCTACGAGATGATGCCGGTCATCGAAGGCCTCAGAAAGCTGCACGGCGAGCTCGAAATGGACCACCCGATGCTCGGCCGCGGTTCGTTGGCGGTCACCGGGATCTCGTCGCAGTCGCCGTCGCTGACCGCCGTTCCCGATGGCTGCACCATCCACATCGATCGCAGACTGACCATCGGCGAGACCGCCGAGGACGCGCAGGCGCAGCTCGAACTGGTCGCCGCCGCCGCCGGAGAACACGCCGTGGTCCGTCTCCTCCACTACGATCTCCCATCCTGGCGCGGATTCACCTATCCCACCGACAAGGTCTTTCCCGCCTGGGAGACGCCGGGCGACAGCGCTGCGGTCAAGGCGGCGATGGCGTCTGCGGAGCGGGTCCTCGGCCGCAATCCGAGAATTCACCGTTCGGCGTTTTCTTCAAACGGCTGCGCGACTGCCGGCATGTACGGCATCCCGACGATCGGCTTCGGGCCGGCCGACGAGCTGCACTCCCACACCGTCAACGACCAGATCCCGCTCGCCCAGCTGACGCCTGCGATGGCGTTCTACGCCATGTATCCGACCGTCTACCTCGAGGCGAGCCGCCGCGACGACTGACCGCGGATTCTCAGCCTCTCGGCAACGCCGGTATTCAGCGCTGCAGGTGCGGTCTGCTGAACAACAACGAGAGTAAAGGTGGGCCGGGGCCCACCTTCACAGTTGTCAACCGACCGACTGGAGGAGCTTGACGAGGTCGACGACGGTCGTGATCGCCGTCGTCGGGAGCTGAAGACCGGCCTTGGCGTCACGGGCGGGCAGGGCGACGCGGCCGAAACCGAGGGCGGCCGCCTCGCGCACCCGTTCGGCGGCGCGGCTCACCGCGCGCACCTCGCCGAGCAGCCCGATCTCGCCGAAGACCGCGAGGTCCGGGGCTAGCGGTCGATCGGCGGCCGAGGACAGCAGCGCGGCTGCCACCGCCAGGTCGAGGGCCGGCTCGCGCAGCGACAGACCGCCGACCAGGTTGACAAAGACGTCGCGGTCGCCGAAGGAGATGCCCGCATGGCGCTCGAGGACCGCCAGCAGGAGGGCAAGCCGGGAGGAGTCGAGACCCTGCGCGACCCGGCGTGGCGTGCCGAGAGAGGAGGCGGAAACCAGGGCCTGCACCTCCACCAGCAGCGGGACCGTGCCTTCGAGAGCTACCGCCACGGCCGAGCCGGGGGCGCCGCTCTGCCGGTCCTCCAGCAACCAGGCGGACGCGTTCTTGACCGCCTCGAGCCCGCTCCCGGTCATCGAGTAGAGGGCAAGCTCGGCGACCGTGCCGAACCGGTTCTTGCCGGCCCGCAGGGCGCGCAGATCGTGTCCGGGTTCGCCCTCCAGCGACATCACGACATCGACGAGGTGTTCGAGCAGCTTGGGTCCGGCGATCATTCCGTCCTTGGTCACGTGACCCACCAGCACAACCGGGATGCCACGGGTCTTGGCCAGGTGTTGGAAGCGGGACGCCACCTGCCGGACCTGGCTGACCGAGCCGGCGACGGCGTCGACGTCGTCGAGGACCGCAGTCTGGACCGAGTCAACCACCACCAGGCTGGGTTGGATCTCCTCGATCTGGGCGAGCACGGCGTCACACGAGGTTTCGGCCAGCAGCAGAAGGTTCGGTTTCAGACCGTCGATCCGCCGCGCCCGCAGCGCCACCTGCTCGGCCGACTCCTCACCGGTTACGTAGACCACCGTTCCCTGGCTACCAGCCACCGCCGCAGCGACCTGCAGCAGCAGGGTGGACTTGCCGATGCCGGGTTCGCCGGCGAGGAGCACCAGCGACCCTGGGACGAGCCCGCCGCCGAGCACCCGGTCGAGGCCCTCGATGCCGGTGGCGAGACGGGCGGCCGGAACGGCGGCGGCCTCGGTGACCGGCACCGCGCGAACCCCGCGGCGGGGGCTGGTGGTGGTCCCCTTTTTCTTTTTTCGCGGCGCCCCTGGCTGCTCCGCGAAGCTGTTCCAATCGCCGCAGCCCGGACACTGGCCGAGCCATTTCCCCGATTCGTGACCGCATGAGGTGCAGAAGAACACCAGGTCGGCCATCGGCTGCCCCGTCAGTTGAGCGCGCCGCCGGCGAGGCCGAGGCTGTACTTGACGTCGTCGTCGTTCCAGGTGATGCCGGCGCCGAAGAACACCGAGGATTTTCCGGACACCAGGGGGTCGTCCCACCCCGCGGTGACGAAGATGTTCGGGCTGACGAAGTACCTGCCCTCGAATCTGAGGTGGACGGACTCGTCGAACGCGCGGTTGAAGTCCCAGGCCTCGAAGACCAGGATCATCGGCCGTTTGCCGAGGGCGATGCTGTAGTCGACGCCGACGCCGCCGGATGACTCGATGATCCCGGCACGCACGATCGTGGCGGGAAACAAACGGTAGCCGACCTGGGCCGTGATTCCGACCTTGTCCGAGGTGCTGATCCTGGTCTGTTCGTACGACGTCTCGGTGCCGTCGGGGAAGACGGTCGTGACGTACTGGCTGTCGGTTTTGACCTTGCCGTACGGCGTGTCCACCCCTTCGAGCCGGAAGAAGCGTTTGTCGGTGGTCCACAGGTCGAAACCGAAGGCCGACCGCGAGGTATCGGTTGTGGGCATGAACTCACCGCGCAGCGCCACTTCGAGCCGGTAGCGCCGATAGCGGCCCATGGTTTCGTTGAGGGTCCCGATGCCGCCCTCGATCGAGTCGAGGGTGGAGTTGAGGTTGTTGACCGTGGTGTCGTCGTTGACCAGCCTGCCGATGGACCCCTCGCCCGAGGCGATCTTGCCGGTGATCTGGTTGAGATTGTCGGCCGTGACCTGGAGGCGCTCGGTGAGATCGCGGATGTTGCCCATCGAAGCCTGGAGGTCGCCCCGGTTCTCGCCGACCACGCCGTTGAGCTGGTCGGCCAGGACGTTCATCTTGTCGGCGATCTTCGGCAGCTCGTCGCGCAGGGTGGCCGAAAACTCGGCGAAGTTGGCGGTGGTCCGGTTGACGTTGGCCTGGTTCTCGGCGATCAGGATCTTGAGCGAGCCGGTCAGCTCGCGGATGTTTTCGACGATCTCACTGATCGCCTCCTCGCCCTGCGGCCCGCCGATCGATCCGCGCAGAGCTTCGGTGACCTCCTTGACGTCGGCGCCGATTTCGGTGGCCACGCGCATCACGTCGTCAAAGTCGGGCGTGGTGGCGCCCCCGAGTGCGGCCCCGGGCGGCAGCTGCGGCAGGCTGAAGTCGCCCGGCAGGATCTCGATGTATTTGTCGCCGAGCATGCCGAGGCTGGTGACCTGCGCCACCGCGCCCTCGTGGAGTTGGACGTCGGGGTCGAGCGACAGCGTCACCACCGCCCGGTCCCCGTCGAGGTTGATGTCCTCGACCTTGCCGACCCTGACGCCTGCGATCCGCACCGCCGCCTTGCGGTCGAGCCCGGCGACCGACGGGAAGTGGGCCGTCACCGTCAGACGATCGCCGCGTTCTCCCACGGGGATGTCTTCGATCTTGATGATGAAGATGCCGAGGATGATCAGTCCCATGAGCATGAACAGGCCGATTCGTGCGGCTGGGGTCATGACGCGTCCTCCTCTGGAACCTCGCCGTCGAGAAACGCCCGCACGAACCAGTTCTCCGACCGGAGGAAGTTTTCTGGAACGTCGGTGAGCAGGATGCGCCCGCGCCGCATGATGGCGACGCGGTCGGCAATCCGGGTGGCGAGGTTCATGTCGTGGGTGATGGTCACCGCGGTGACTCCAAGGTCCGTCCGGAGCTGATTGATCACCCGCCCGATGGCCGCGGTGTTGATGGGGTCGAGGCCCGTGGTCGGCTCGTCGAAGAGCAGGATCTCCGGTTCGAGGGCGATGGCGCGGGCAAACCCGACCCGCCGCCGCATCCCGCCCGAAAGCTCCGACGGCATCTTGTCCTCGATGCCCGGCAACCGTACCAACTCGAGGCACTCGCGAACCCGCGCTGCCACCTGCTTCGGGCTTTTGGTGGTGTGGCGGCGGACGGGAAAGGCGATGTTGTCGGCCACCGTCATGGAGTCGAAGAGCGCCCCCTCCTGAAAGCTCATGCCGAAGCGCTTGCGCAGCTCGAGGACGACCCCGGGCGGGGCCAGGGTGAGGTCCACGCCGTCAACCACCACGTGGCCGGAGTCCGGCTGCAGCAGCCCGATGAGGTGCTTGATGAACACCGATTTGCCGGCGCCCGATCCACCCACCAGCATCAGCGACTCGCCTCGCGCGACGTCGAGGTCGACACCGTTGAGCACCTTTCTGTCGCCGAAGGTCTTGTACAGGCCGATGACGCTGATCATGGGTTCGGCAGCGTCGCCTCGAGCAGGGGTTGCAGCTTCGGGCATCAAAACAGCACCTTGGTGAGGAAGAAGTCCGACAACAGGATGTACAGGCTCGCCGTCACCACCGCCGCCGTCGTCGATCGCCCCACGCCTTCGGCCCCTCCGGACGTGTAGAAGCCCTTGGCACACCCGGTCGCCGACAGGATGAGGCCGAAAAACGCGGCCTTGATCAGACCCGAGGTGACGTCGTTGATCTCCAGGAACTGAAATGTCCTGTCCATGTAGAGAAAGGGATTGGCGCCGAACAGAGCCACCGACACCAGCCAGCCGCCGAGGATGCCGACGGCGTCCCCCAGGATCGTGAGAACCGGCAGCATCAGGACCGACGCGTTGACCCGCGGCACCACCAGGTACTGGATCGGTTCGGTCGCCATGGCGTACAAGGCGTCGATCTGCTCGGTCACCCGCATGGTCCCAAGTTCGGCTGCCATCGCCGAACCCACGCGCCCGGCCACCATCAGTCCGGTGAGCACCGGCGCCAGCTCGCGGGTCAGGGACAGCGCCACCACCGAGCCCACGAATCCCTCGGCGTGGAAGCGTTCGAACCCGCGGAAGGTCTGCAACGCCAGCACCATTCCGGTGAACAGGCAGGTGAGAAAGACCACTGGCACCGAGTCCCAGCCCACCCGCACCATCTGCCGCAGCAGTTCGGCGCCGTCGAACGGACGGCGAAAGGTCCACTGCACCGACGACGCCATGATGTAGAAGAACCGGCCGAGGTCGTCGAGCAGATTGAGGGTGAACCGGCCGAAGCGGTCAAGCCACGCCAACGGGCCGGATGAGCGTACGGCGGCCCCTACCACGGTCCGTCGGACTCGGCGTGCCGGAAATCTGCGTTTTCGAACCGGGTGTACTCGTGCTGGAAGACGAGGTCGATATCGCCGATCGGGCCGTTGCGCTGTTTGGCGATGATCAGCTCGGCGTGGCGCGGGTCTTCGGCGTCCCGGTCGTAGACCGACGGTCGGACGATGAACATCACCACATCGGCGTCCTGCTCGATGGAACCGGACTCGCGGAGGTCGGAGAGCTGCGGCCGGTGGTCGCCGCCGCGGCGCTCGGGCTGCCGCGAGAGCTGGGACAATACCAGCACCGGCACATCGAGTTCCTTGGCCACGCCTTTAAGGCTGCGGGAAATCGCCGACACCTCCTCGTTGCGGCTGGAAAAACGGCCGCCGCCCGACATCAGCTGCATGTAGTCCACCATCACCAGATCGAGCCCGTGCTCCTGTTTGAGCCGCCTCGCCTTGGCCGACAGCTCGAGGGCGGTGATGCCCGGCGTGTCGTCGATCCACAGGTCCATCTCGCGCAGAGCCTGGCCGGCCATCTCGAGCTTGGGCCAGTCGGACTTCGCCAGATAGCCGCCGGAGATCCTCTTCTGGTCGACCCGCGCCTCCGCCGACAGCAAACGCCGCACCAGCTGTTCGGCGGCCATCTCGAGGGAAAACACCGCGACCTTCTTGCCGTTGCGCAGCGCGGCGTGGGCGCAGATGTTGATCCCGAGCGAAGTTTTGCCCATCGACGGGCGGGCGGCCAGGATCACCAGGTCCTTGCGCTGGAGGCCGGAGGTCATCTCGTTGACACGGATGAAACCGGTGTCGAGACCGGTGAGCGTCGAGTGCGAATCGCGGCTCTTGTTGATGTTGTCGATCTCGCGGTCGGTGATGCTGCGGATGTGGACGAGACCGCCGGAAAGCGTGTCCTCGGCGATCTTGAAGACATCCCTTTGGGCGCTCTCGACCGCCTCAGCCGCCTCGCCGTGGTCGAGCGAGCAGGTGGTCAGGATGCGTTGTGCGGCGGCCATCAGCCGGCGTTTGACCGACTTGTCGTGGACGATCTCGGCGTAGTGGATGACGTTGGCGACATCCGGCAGGGTGTCCACTAACGACGACAGATAGGAGGCGCCGCCCACCTGCTCGAGGAAACCTTTTTCGGCTAGTTGGTTGCGCACCGTGACCAGGTCGGTGGCCTCGCCCTTTTCGTAGAGATCGATGCAGGCCTTGAAGATGATCCGGTGGGACTCGAGATAGAACTCCTCGTCGCGCAGCTTGTCGACGATGTGGAGCCTGGCGCCGGGGTCGAGCAGGATCGCGCCGAGAACCGCGCGCTCCGCCTCCGGGTCGTGCGGCAGCCGGTCGGCCGTGGGGCCGGGGCCGGAGACGACGGTGCCTGGGCGGGTACTGCTCATAGGTCCTTCATCCTACCTCAGAAATTCGTGATGGTGGATCCCCTGGAATCCACCATCACGAATTTCATGAAAAAGGCCCGGGCGTGAGCCCGGGCCGGGGTTGATGATCGAATGGCAGTTAGAAGGACCAGCGGACGCCGAGGCGGACCCGCCAGCGCGAAGCCTGGTCGTTGAACTGGAAGACGTCGTAAGTGTCCGGCTCTCTGACGAAGTTCGCCAGCTCATAGATCGGCTTGTTGTCGGCTGAGAGCCCGCGGTAGACGATGGGTGACACAGCGCCGTTCAGGGCGTACCGGACGAGCCCGGATTCGCTGTCGATTATGTTCCAGAAGTTGAAGATGTCGAGGCTGACCTGCAGCGACGAGTCGCCGGGGATCGGGATGTTCTGGCGGATGGCCAGATCGGTCTGGGTGACGTAGGGCTGGTTGGTGGCGTTGCGCGGCGCGACTCCGCCCGCGTACTGCATGAGCCCGGTTCTTTCCAAGTAGGCCTCGAGCTGGGTCCAGGTGCCGTTGGTGATGACCACGTCGTCGGCCCCGGAAGGAATGTAGAGCAGATCGTTACCCGTCTGGAAATCCGTGTTGATCGACGCCGAGTTGGCGTAGCCGTAGATGTTTGAATAGGGCTTGCCGCTCTGGCGGTTCCAGAACAGCGACACGATCGTCGACCACCGGGTGTTGCGGCTGAACTCGTAGTTGAGGTTGATCAACCCGCGGTTCTCGACCTGGAAGTCGGAGGCCGAAAGGCTGACGTTGTTGGGGTCGAAGGCCTCGTGGTACCGCCAGTTCGAGGACGCCTGGCTCGAGGTGCCGTCGTTGATCACGTTGGCCTCGCCGTAGGTATAGGACATGGTGCCCCAGATCGGGTACTCGCCGTAGGGCTTCTCGAGCTTGAGGATGTAGTTGGTGGCGTCGCCCTGGTCGGTGTTTGTGAGGTAGTAGAGGCCTGAGAATGTCGAGTTCACGGTCGAATAGAGCGGCCGGTCGTCAAAGGGGAGTTCCGTGCCGCTGTGCTCGATGTTGAGGTTCAGGTAGTTGATCTCGCTCTGGCTCGTGGCGTACAAAACCTCGGCGGTGGCGACCATGTTGAGCCACGGCAGGCGCTGGTCGTAGGCGAGGTTCATCCGCCAGGTCTGCGGGAAGTCGAAGTTCGGGTCGACCGCGTTGACCTCCTGGGTCGAGGCGCCGCCGATGTCAGTCGGCTGGTCGTAGGGATCCGGGTTGAACGGGATCGAGCCGAAGGCGCGGATGGTGGTCCGGCGGGTGCCGGTGTTGCCGTAGTTGTTGGAGATCCACACGTACGGGGTGCGCCCGGTGAAGAGCCCGGCGCCGCCGCGCAGCTGCATGATGCCGTCGCCCTTGATGTCCCAGTTGAAACCGAGACGCGGCGACCACAGGGCGTTGCCGCTCGGGACGTCGCTGGTGTTGATGCCGTAGACCTCCTCGACGAGCGGGTTGTACTCGGGCTTGTCGGGGAAGAACGGCGCGTCGACGCGGAGACCGTAGATCAGGGTCAGGTTGGGTTTGACGCGCCAGGTGTCGCCGGCGTACAGCCCGAGTTGGTAGTTCGAAAACTCGTCGGCGGGGTTGTTGGGGTCGTTGGGGTAGGTGAGGTCGTAGCGGTTGGCGATGCCGGCGTAGTAGCTGGGGAGATCGGTGAAGGTGTAGGCGCCGAAACCACTCGCGATGAACAGGTTTTTGAAGCTGTAGAACTCGTTGTGGGTGCCGATGACGATCTCGTGGTTGCCCATGTAGAAGGTGAAGTCGTCGGTGATCTCGAAGATGTCGGTGTCGAGGGAGTTGAACGCCGAGTACTGCTCGGTCCCGGCCTCCCAGACGTTGCGGTTGCCGTCGACGTTTTGAATCTGAATGTGCGGGAAGGCCTGGCCGACGCCGGTGCGGTTGTCGCGGATGGTCTGGTAGGTCAGACGCAGCTCGTTGAACTTGCTGTCGCCGAAGACCGCGTTCCACTGCGCGACCAACGAGTTGGTCTTGCTCTTGAAGTCATAGGCCTCGTTGGGCCATTCATACCAGGTGTTGCCTGGACGGTTGAGGACGTTGGCGGCGTCGACATAATTGTAACGCGCCGTCAGCGTGCTGCCCTCTGAGAAGTTGAAGTCGACGCGGGCGAAGAACTTGTCGCTGGGTCTCGTTTTGGTGAGTTCGCCGAGACCGCCGGGATCGTAGCCGTAGGTTGACTCGTTGAACGCCTGGAAAGCCTCGGCCTGCTGGGTGCAGCAGCCGTTCTGCCAGTCCTGACCGGTCACGCCGTCGAGCGACCATCCAGTCGGCTGTTCGAGGTCGTTGTGGCCGAAGTTGACAAAGAAGAAGCTCTTGTCCTTGGAAATCGGGCCGCCGATGCTGGCGCCGTACTCTTGGTCCTTATAGGTTCCGAATTCGGGGAAGTAGTCCGGTCCACCGCCGACCATGCTGTCGTTCGAGTAGTAGCCGAAGACGGTGCCGTGGAACTGGTTGGTGCCCGAGCGTGTGATGAGGTTGACGCTGCCGCCGGTGAAGCCGCCCTGGCGGACGTCAAAGGTCGAGGTCACGAGCTGCATTTCCTGCAGCGCGTCGATTTGGATCGGCTGGGTCCCGGACTGCCCGCCCGGGGTGCCGGTGTTCGCCAGACCGAAGACGTCGTTGTTGACCGCGCCGTCGATCGAGATGTTGTTGTAGCGCGGGTTGCGTCCGGCCACCGACAGGACCGTGTAGTCCGTGTCCGCGGATGTCGACGAGAACACCGGGTTGGTGCGGGCGGAGTCGAAGATATTCCGCTCGACGGACGGCATCGCCATGATCGTGGCTTCCGACACCGAGCTGGTTTGGCCCATCTTGGTTGGGCTGATGAGCGAGGTCGACTCGCTGACGACCACGATCTCGCCGGTCGCCGCCTCGAGCTCGAGTCGGATCTCGACGTGGGTGTCCACACCGAGCCGGACCACGACATCCGACATGGTCTGCGTCTTGAAGCCGGCGAGGCTGGCCACGACCTCGTACGGCCCGCCCGCCCTGACGTTGGCGATCCTGAAGACGCCGGCGGCATCGGTGACGGTTGCATACCGGGTGGCGGTGGTGGTTAAGGTCGCCACCACCGTGACGCCCGGTATCGGATCGCCGTTGGGATCGGTCAGGGTTCCCGACAAGGAACCGGTGGTGGCGCCCTGCGAGTACGCGAGGCCTGCCACAAGGGTGGCACACAACATCAGATACAAGACCTTCCTCATGATTCGAACCTCCCTAAGGTAATTTCCATGGCTGGGACTATAGCACTCACCGGAGCCTGTTGGGACCCCTGAAATCAACCCCTTTGTAAAACCGCGATGAAGCCATCCGGGCCCACGAAGGACGCTCGGTCTCGAGCGGATTTCAGGGCGCTTGCGCAGGTCCGTCGAGACGCAATATCGTATTCAGAGATTGGCATGTAACATATTTTTAAAGAATGACTTCCAGTGTGGTTATTGAAGATACTGAGACCGCGAGACGGCACATTACCGACCGGGTCACGGGTCTCGATGCGATTCCCGTTGCAGCACCGAAAACACCTCCAGGGCCTCGTCGGTTTCGACCCGCTGGTTGAGCGCCACACCGTCGTCGGTGGGCAGCACCCAGGCGACGCCTTCGGCGTCCCTTTTCTTGTCGCGGCCGATGTGGGCGCGCAGCCCCTCGGGGTCGATGTCGGCGATTGCCGGCAGGGCCTCGATCGACCGGATGGCCCCGCGAAGCCGGTCTTCGCCTGCGGCCGTCAAGAGTCCGCGGCGTCGTGCCAGCCTTGCCGCGGCCAGCAGACCCCACGCCACCGCCTCGCCGTGGAGAAAACGCCGGTAGCCGGTGGCGGCCTCGACGGCGTGGCCGAGAGTGTGGCCGAGGTTGAGCGATGCCCGTCGCCCGGCTTCGCGCTCGTCGCCGCTCACGATCCGTGCCTTGACCGCGAGACAGCGCATCACGAGCGCCTGCCACTGATCGGGGGTCATCGAGTCGAGGCCCTGCCGGCCGCGGGGGATCGCGGCCAGGAGATCGTGGTCGCCGATCCACGCCGTTTTGACGACCTCGGCCATCCCGGCTCGCAGCTCGCGAGCGGGCAGGGATGACAACGTCGTCACGTCCACCACCACGAGCCGCGGCGGCCAGAAGGCGCCGACCAGGTTCTTGCCCTGCTCGAGATTGATGCCGGTCTTGCCGCCGACCGAGGCGTCGACCATGGCCAGCAGCGTGGTCGGCACCGCGATCCACGAGATGCCCCTGAGGTAGACCGCGGCCGCGAACCCGACGGTGTCGGTGAGCACCCCGCCGCCGATCGCCGCTGCCGAGTCCACTCGGGTGAGACCGCCGTCGAGCCACCGCCCGAGCAGGCCGTCCACGGTCGACCACCGCTTCCGGTCCTCACCGTCGGCGAGTTCGATTAGCGGAACGGCCAGGGATTGCGCGGCGGTTGCCGCCCACAGCGGTGCGACGATGGTGTTGCTCACCACCGACCGGGGGAGGGCGACACCTTCTTCGAGCAGGATCTCCCGGAGGTCGGTCACAGCACCCTGACGAGCCACGACGGGGTAGTTGCCCTGACTGCTTTCGACGGTCAGCCGCTGCATGGCCTCATGGTACTGCAGCACACCTTCAGTCTCGAGTCGAGAAACAACCGAACAATAGAGTTCGATAAATCAGATCGCCGACTGGACGAACGCACGCTCAATTTCTGTCATCCCGACCGGAGGCCCGATGGGCCGTAGCGGAGGGATCTCTCCGCTCGATCGCTTCGCTCCCTCGGTCGGGATGACAGTTTCAGCAGGGTGGGCCTCGGCCCACCTTCAGAATTGCTGTGGGTCACGGCGCCGGCGCCGGTTGGGCGTGTTCCTCGCCCGCGATGTCGCGACCGATGCTCCAGTTGGCATCGACCGCTGGCCGCCAGGGCCGGTGGGTCATCAGATAGTCGCCGATCAGATCGGTCATCTCCTCCGACGACCGCCACACGACCTCCGCCTCCGCCAGGTGCGGGAAGAGGCCCCCGCCCGCCGAACGGTACGAGTTGCAGGCCACGGTGAAGGCCGCATCGGGGTCGATCGGCAGACCCTCGAAGCGGAGCTCGCGGACCCGCGATCCTTCGGGCCGGGTGGGATCGATGCGGTAGGTCACCCCGGCCATGGTGTCGACGTTGTAGTCGGGGATGGCTCCATCGGTCAGCACCGTGCAGCCGCCCTCAGGCGGACACACCAGCCCGTCGTAGAACCGCGCGGCGTGCTCGAGGACGTCGCGCACCTCGGCGCCGGTCAGACGCACCGCCACCAGGGTGTTGGGGTAGACGTAGAAAGCGTGGATCCAGCGCCAGTTCACCGGGCCCGCAGCGAGCGGCGGCGCGTGGGCGTTGAGCAGCGCCGCCAGCGATAGCTGGGCGCCCGAGGCCTCCAGCTGCACCGCGTGCAGGAGATCGACCGCGGCGCAGTCCTCGATGCGGCAGTTCTCGACCCGGACCTCCGCCGTCACCTCGCCGACCGGCCCGTCGAGGGCCTCGGCGAGGCGCTGGTGGGCGAGAGTGTTCGCCTGGACGATCCCGGGGTCGGCGGCCGCCGCACCCGAGGGGAGATTGACGCCCTCCCAACTTCCGATCCTCCAGACCGAACCGTCGCGAACCAGTTCGAGGTCGATGCGGGTCAGCACCTGGGCGCGGGATGCAGGCTGCGAAACGATGACGCCGTTGACCAGGTGGGGCGGGATATCGTCGTGGGTGTGGCCGGTCAGCAGCAGATCGATGCCCGGCACCGTGGTCAATCGCGACCCGAAGTTTTCGTGCGCCGTGCCGTTGGGCTCGCCGGTCTCGGGGTCCGTTTCGAAACCGGTGTGGGCCAGCACCACGACGAGATCGCAGCCCTCCTTGCCGCGCAGCACCGGCACCCAGAGGCGGGCGGCTTCGTCCATCGGCTGAAATTGGAGGCCGGCGTAGTTCTCGGGCTTCTCCCAGCCGGGAACGTTGGGGGTGGTGAGGCCGAGGACGCCGATCTTGAGCGGGCCCGCATCGACTACCACAAAGGGAGGAAACGCGGGCTGGTCGGTGCCGGCGAGAAGGGTGTTGGCGGACAGAAAGGGGAACACCGCCTGCTCTTCAGCCCGCCGCAAGACCTGGAGCCCGAAATTGAACTCGTGGTTGCCGACCGCCATCGCCTGGTAGCCGATCCGATTCATGGCGTCGATGGTCGGGCTGGGCTGGCCCCAGCGAACGTGGACAAACTGCTCGAGGGACGAGCCCTGCAGGGTGTCGCCCGAGTCGAAGAGCACGACCGGGTGGCCGGCCCCGGCGCGGATCCCTTCGACCAAGGTCGCCACCTGGGCGAGCGAGCCCCGTTCGGACGGCCGGTTGGCGAAATCGTTGAACGGCAGGACCGCGCCGTGGAGGTCGGAGGTGTGGAGGACGGTGAGCCGGGCGGTGTCCGGTGGGTCGGCCGCCATCACGCTCGACCCCGAAACCAGCGTTGCTGCGGCGAGCACGATCAGGACGAGAATGGAAAGTCTGTTCTTCATGTGAGCGCGATGTTACCACCGGCGGCGCCGATGTCTCAGAGGGTGTTCTTGGCAGGCGCGGGGAGTCCGCGTATCCTCGGGCCATGATCGATCGCCCCCTGTTTCGGACCGTGTTGTGCCGTCCCGTCGGCCCGCAGGCGCGGCAGTCCCAGTGAGACGCCTGCGCCTGCTCACCGGCGGCGAGTCGCACGGCCCGCGGCTGACGGCGATCCTCGAGGGCCTGCCGGCGGGGCTCGAGGTCACTCGCACAGCGATCGACGGCTGGCTCCAGCGGCGCCAGCACGGCTTCGGCCGCGGCGGCCGCCAGCGCATCGAGCACGACCAGGTGACGGTGACCGGCGGGCTGCGCGACGGCCGCACCCTCGGCTCGCCGCTGGTGCTCGAGGTGGTCAACCTCGACTGGCAGAACTGGTCGGACGTGATGGACCCGTGGCAGGTCGATGCCGAGGCGGCGGCCAAACGCGCGGTCACCCGGCCGCGCCCCGGCCACGCCGACTATTCGGGCGGCGCCGCCACCAACCAGCTCTCGGACATGCGCAACGTGCTCGAGCGCTCGTCGGCGCGTGAGACTGCGGCACGGGTGGCGGCGGGCTCCGTATGTGCGCAGCTGCTCGGCCGCTACGGCGTGACCATGCGGTCGGCGGTGCTGCGGGTCGGGCCGCATGAGGTGCTGGCCGGCGCGCCGACCTGGGACGACCTCGCAGAGGTGCGTCACGACTCGCCGCTGGTGACCCCGAAACCGGACGACGAGGAGCGTCTGGTGGAGGCCGTACGGGAGGCGCGTCAGGCGGGGGAGACCATGGGCGGGGTGGTGGGCGCGGTGGTCCGCGGTCTGCCGCCCGGTCTCGGTTCGTGCCTTCACTGGGACCGCAAGCTCGACGGCCGTCTGGCGCAGGCGCTGGTCTCGATCCACTCGGTCAAGGCGGCGTCCCTCGGCGATGGGCTCGAGGTGGCGTCACTCCTCGGTTCCCAGGCGCACGACCCCTACGAGCTGGTCGACGGCCGTCTCGAACGCACCGGCAACCGTGCGGGTGGGCTCGAGGGCGGCGTCACCAACGGCGCCGACCTGGTGGTCCGCGCCTACTTCAAACCGATCTCCACCCTGCGCCGGGGTCTGCCGTCGGTGGATCTGGCGACCGGCGAAGCGGGGGCGACCGCCTGGGAGCGGTCCGACGTCACCGCCATCGGCGCGGCCCCGGTGATCGTCGAGGCCATGCTCGCCCTGGTGCTGGCCGACTGCCTGCTCGAAAAACTCGGCGGCGACGCCATCGCTGACACCGACGCCGCCTGGCAGGCGCTCACGGATCGCCTCAAACCGTGGTGGCAGCCGCGACAAAATTCTGAATTTTGAATTTTGAGTTTTGAATTTTGAATTCCCCTCCGCCCACCCCACTGTCCGGGAGGTCGGGCGGGAATTCAAAATTGCGAATTCAAAATTGAAAATTCCGCGCTCCTGAACTCATGTGGGCTACCATGGCGGTCAGCGATGAATGACGCGAAAGTAGCTGTCGTGACCGGCGCTTCGAGCGGCATCGGCGCCGCCACCGCGCGGTTGCTCGCCGGCGACGGCTGTCGGGTTGTCCTGGTGGCGCGGCGGGCGGAACGGCTGCAGGGGCTGGCCGAGAGCATCGAGGCCACCGGCGGAGCGGCGATGGTCGAGGCCGTCGACGCCGCCGACGGCGCCGCGGTCGAGGCGATGGCCGACCGGGTCCGTTCGCAATGGGGGCCTGCGTCGCTGGTGGTCAACAGCGCCGGCGCCGGCGTCTGGAGGTTTCTCGAAGAGACCTCACCGGCACAGATCGTCGAGATGATGGGCGCGCCCTACCTTGCCGCTGCGAACACCTGTCGAGCGTTCATGTCCGACATGCTGGTTGCCGGGCGCGGCGCACTGGTTCATGTCGGCTCACCGGCATCGTTGATGCCGTGGCCCGGAGCCACTGCCTACACCGCGTCGCGGTGGGCACTGCGCGGCTTGCAGGAGGCGTTGTCCATGGATCTCGCGGGGACCGGCGTGACCAGTTCGATGGTCTATTTTGGTGAGGTCTCGAGCGAGTACTTCGATGCCAACCCCGACTCACACCAGTACATCCCGGCGATCGGCGGGTGGATCCCGGTGACCGGCCCCGAGCGCTGCGCCGAGGTCATCCTCGGGGTCGTGCGGCGGCCCCGTCGCGTGACCTTCCACCCGTTCCAGTTGCGGTTGATGTGGTGGTTGGCAACAGTCTCGCCGGCGCCCACCCGCTGGCTCATCGCCCGCACCGGACGACGGCACTGACTGCCCACCCAGCCGGTTTCAGATATTGGATCTTGGATATTTGATATTGGATCCACTCACGCATCCCTTGACACCACCGAAATCGAAACTACCGTCTTGCCGCATCCAACATCCAACATCCAACATCCAACATCATCCAATTTCGCCCGGACCTCGGGGAAGCGAAAAATCCGAAATCCGAAATCCGAAATCCGAAATCACGGTGCGACCCGGCCGGCAGTTGGGGTACGCTATGCCCATGGTCGAGTACATGAAGTGTGGCGGATGTGGCGCAGACATGGCCCGGGAGGCGACGATCTGTCCCCACTGCGGTTGGGATCTCAGTGCGGTGTTGTCGGCACCGCCACCGCCCACCGCGTTGCAACGGTTTCGCGAGGGCGGTTGGCGCTACATCGTCTACCCGCTATTGATCGCGCTTCCCATCCTCGGGTTCATGCGGCTGCGGACGACCGGCCCCGGCCCCGATCTGGTGACGACCCTGCGCTGGATGGTCATCGGCGACGGCGGTCGCGGGGCCGAACTCGAGACCATTCACCGCATGTACGAGATCGGCGCTGCGGCCTCCCGATACATGGTTCGCGAGAACGAGATGCCCCCGTTTGACGGCGACTGGGCCGAAATTCTCGCGTCGTCCTCGACGGCGCGGGTTCGCGGGTGGATTCCGTTGGTTTTCATGGGCGCCGACACCGGCATGTCGCCGGCCTCGGTCCGCGACATGTACGAGGTTCGCGCGGTGGACGGGTGGAACCGGCCATACCGGGTGACGGCGACGCCGCTGCCGAGAGGCGTGGATCTGGCAATGCTGCCAGGGGTCGCCGATGATCTCGCGAAGGGGCTGCACGCGACCTTCTTCACCACCGACCGCCCCACTTTCGCGGAGGGCCAGTGGATGCGGTTGGAGCTCGAGTCCGCCGGCCGGGACGGGGATTTCGACACCACCGACGACCTCTCCATGGTGAGCTACATCCAGGTCGGCCACGTCTTCCGCCTGCTCTACAACCCGGACGAGGTGCAACAGCAGATCGAGCGCGCCTACACCATAGGCCGCCAGTACTTCCGGATCGACGGCAGCAGCTACGACCTCATTGACGCGCGACTGCTCGCCGAATATCGGCTCACGTCGCTGCACTAGAGCTCGACGCCAGTCTTGAGTTTTGAGTTCTCAGTTTTGAGTTTTGAGTTGTCTTTCCGCCCACCCCCGGAATCGAGTGCTAAGGTGGGGACTCAAAACTAAAAACTCAAAACTAAGAACTCAAAACTTTTCGTTAGTCCCCGAGAGAAGCTGCCCACTTCGGCAGCCCAGAGGCGTCATCCTGCAGAGCGCGAACCGACAGCGGCCCGCGGCGCAGGGCGGCCACCGCCTCGGCGACGGCGTGGGCGCCCGGTATGGTCGTGAAATACAGGATCCCCGCGTCGAGAGCAGCGCGGCGGATGGAGCCCGCGTCGCGGGCCGCGCGCTGCCCGGCGGCGGTGTTGATCACCAGCTGGACGGCGCTCTCAGCCAGCAGTTCCGGGATATCGGGGCGCCCCTGGCCGACCTTGAAGACCTTTTGCACGTCGGTAAAACCGGCGGCGCGTAACGCACCTGCGGTGCCCTCGGTGGCGGCGAGGCCGAAACCGAGCTCGAGAAACCGCGCCGCCAACGCCGGCAGTCGTTCCTTGTCGCGATCGGCCAGCGACAACAGCACGCGACCGCCCTCGGGGAGCCGCCAGCCCGCCGCCAGCGCCGCCTTGGCAAAGGCCTCGCCGAAGGTGCGGCCGCGACCCATGACCTCACCGGTCGAGCGCATCTCGGGGCCGGGAAGCGGGTCGACACCCGGGAACCGTTCGAAGGGGAAGACCGGGAGTTTGACCGCGACCTCGGTCGGCACGCCGTCGTGGACTCCAAGTGCGGCAAGACTCGCGCCGGCGCAGACCCTGGCCGCGAGCTCGGCCCACGGGGTGCCGTTGGCGCGGGCCAGAAACGGCACCGTCCGCGAGGCGCGCGGGTTGACCTCGATGACAAAGACCGTGTTCTCCTGGATCGCGAACTGGACGTTGATGAGACCACGGACATCGAGGGCCAGAGCAATCAGACGGACCTGGCGCCGGAGTTCGGCCTGGAGCTCGAGCGGCAGGCTGACCGGCGGCGTCACTGCGGCCGAGTCGCCCGAGTGGACCCCCGCCTCTTCGATGTGCTCGAGCACGCCGCAGATGACCACCCGTTCGCCGTCGGCCACCGCGTCGACGTCGACCTCCACCGCCCGTTCGAGGAAGTGGTCGAGCAGGACCGGGCGGTCCGGGTCGATGGCGGCGGCGCGCTGCAGGTACTCGGCGAGCTGGTCGTGGCCGTAGACGATCTCCATGGCGCGCCCACCGAGAACGTACGAGGGCCGCACCAGCACCGGGAACCCGAGCTCGTCGGCCGCTCTCGCCGCTTCGTCGGCCGAGGTCACCATCCGCCCCGGCGGTTGCCGCAGACCGAGCTCCTCGAGCAGCTCGGCGAAACGGCCGCGGTCCTCGGCGCGGTCGATGGCGTCGCGCGAGGTACCGCGAATGGGCACGCCGTGCCGTTCCAGATCCTCGGCCAGCTTGAGCGGGGTCTGGCCGCCGAGCTGGACGATGACCCCGATCGGTCGTTCCGCCTCGCAGATCTCGAGGACGTCTTCGAAGTGGAGGGGGTCGAAGTGCAACCGGTCGACTGCGTCGTAATCGGTGGAGACGGTCTCCGGGTTGCAGTTGATCATCACCGCCTCGTAGCCCTCGGCCCGCAGCCCGGCCACGGCCTCGACGCAACACGCATCGAACTCGATCCCCTGACCGATCCGCACCGGTCCGCCGCCGAGGATGATGATCGGGCGCCGCGGAGTCGGCTGCTCGTCGCCGTCGCCGAAGCTGCCGTAGAGATACGGCGTGCGCGCCTCGAACTCGGCGGCGCAGGTGTCGACCCGCCGCCGCACCCGGGAGATCCCGGAGTCCATGCGGCGCTTCAGGATGTCCGATGTTTTCTGACCGGTGAGCCGGCCGATGTGAGCATCCGTGAAGCCGAGTCTCTTGGCGGCTGCCAGCACTCCAGGTTCGTCGAGGCGGGTCGCGATCTCCGTTTCAGCCGCCACCAGCCCCTCGATCCGGCGCAGGAACCACGGATCCACGGCGGTCCCGGTCTGGATGCGGTCCAGACTCCAACCTCGGCGCACCGCCTCGGCGAGCTCCCACAGACGGTCGGGGGTGGGCTCCCTCAGGCACTGTTCGAGCTCACGATCGTCGGCGGCCGCCACGGCCGAAGGGGCCTCCAGCGAGTCGCGGTCGACCTCGAGCGACCGCACGGCCTTGAGCAGCGCCTCTTCGAAGGAGCGCCCCATGGCCGCCACCTCGCCGACCGCCTTCATGGCGGTGCCGAGACGCGGGTCGGCGCCGGGGAACTTCTCGAATGTGAAGCGGGGGATCTTGACCACCACGTAGTCGAGGGCGGGTTCGAAGGAAGCCGGCGTCGAACCGGTGATGTCGTTCATGATCTCGTCGAGTCGGCGGCCGAGGGCGACCTTGGCGGCGATGCGGGCGATCGGGAAGCCGGTGGCCTTTGAGGCCAGCGCCGAGGACCGCGACACCCGCGGGTTCATCTCGATCACCACGTAGCGCCCGTCCTTGGGGTTGACCGCAAACTGGACGTTGGCGCCGCCGGTCGCCACCCCCACCGCGTCGAGCACCGTGCGCGCGGCGTCGCGCAGCACCTGGTATTCGCGGTCGGTGAGGGTCTGTGCCGGCGCCACGGTGATCGAGTCGCCGGTGTGGACCCCCATGGGGTCGACATTTTCGATCGAGCACACCACGACGAAGGCGCCGGCCGAGTCGCGCATGACCTCGAGCTCGAACTCCTTCCAGCCCAAAACCGAGGCCTCCACCAGCACCTGGTGAGACGGGGAGGCCTCGAGCCCCAGCTTGAGCTGGCGTTCGAACGAGGCGCGGTCGTGGGCCATGCCGCCGCCCCAACCGCCAAGGGTGAAGGACGGGCGGATGATGGCGGGCAGACCGATGACGTCGAGGGCCGCCAGACCCTCTGCCAACGACGAGACCGTCACGGCGGGCAGCACCGGCAGCCCTGCGGCCTCCATGGCGAGCCGGAAGGCCTCGCGGTCCTCGGCGAGCCGGATCGACCGCACCGAGGCGCCGAGCAACCGCACGCCGAGCCTCTCCAGCACCCCCTGCTCGTCGAGTTTGACCGCCAGGTTGAGGGCGGTCTGACCGCCGAGGGTGGGGATGAGAGCGTCCGGGCGTTCCTTCTCGAGGACCGCGGTCACGGTCTTGGCGGTCAATGGCTCCACATAGGTGCGGTGGGCGAGACGGGCGTCGGTCATCACGGTTGCCGGGTTGGAATTGACCAGGATGACCCGGCAACCCTCTTCGCGCAGCGCTCGCACTCCCTGCACCCCCGAGTAGTCGAACTCGCAGGCCTGGCCGATTCGGATTGGCCCTGCTCCGAGGATGCAAACGGACGAGGGCTTCGCACTCACTGCGCGAGCCCTCGTTCGAATTTTGAATTTTGAATTTTGAATTTTGAATGCCGCTCACCCGTCCATCAAGGGCGCATGCCTGCCGTGTCGAAATTTCGGATTTCGGATTTCGGATTTCGGATTTGCCACCCGCCCTCCCCCGTCTATCTGAGTCCGGGGTGGGTGGTCGGAAATCCGAAATCCGAAATCCGAAATCCGAAATCATGAAACTCCTTCGCGACACCTGTCGGCAAACCGCTGAAACAACTCGATCGCGTCATTCGGCCCCGGACTCGCCTCTGGGTGGAACTGGACGGCGTCGACCCCGGCTCGCGGCAGCGACAGGCCTTCCAGCGTGCCGTCGGTGAGGTTGATATGGGTGACCTCCACCTCCCGCGGCAGCGACGATTCCTGGACCACGTAGTTGTGGTTCTGGGAGGTGACGAGAACGCGGCCCGTGGCGAGCTCGCGCACCGGGTGGTTGCCGCCGTGGTGGCCGTAGGGCAACTTGACCGTGCGACCGCCGAGGGCGAGACCGAGCAGCTGGCAACCCATGCAGATACCCAGGATCGGCATGCGGCCGACAAGATCGGCGATCACCGCCTGCGCACCCTCCACCGCCGCCGGGTCACCGGGGCCGTTGGAGAGCAGCACGCCGTGATATCCACCCCGCATCAGATCGGCTGCGGTGGTGGTGGGCGGCACGATCTGTACCGCGCAACCCTCGGCCACAAGACGGCGGAGGATGGAGCGTTTGACTCCGTAGTCGACTACCGCCACCCGCGGCCGGTCCCCGCTCGCGACTGGCGCGGGGTGCGATGGCGAGAGCCACGGTCCGTCGGTCCACTCGTAGCTTTCAGTGCAGGCGACCTCGCGGGCGAGGTCGCGGCCGTCGGTGCCGTGGGTTTTCGCGGCGCGCCCGGTGAGCTCCCCGGGCGCCGTGCCGTCGGTGATCAGCAGACCGGGCACCGCGCCCGCGGTGCGGACGTGGCGGACGATGGCACGGGTGTCGAAACCCCAGCCCACCGCCAGATGGTTCTCCTCGAGCCACCGCTCGAAACCACCTTCGGCGCGCCACGACGACGGTTCGACGTCGAGGTCCTGGACGACCAGGGCCCGTGCCCAGATGCGGTCGGACTCGGCGTCGGCCGGGTTGACGCCGACCTGGCCCACGTGCGACGTCGTGAGGGTCAGGATTTGGCCGTGGTACGAGGGGTCGGTGAGCATCTCCTGGTAGCCGGTCATGGCGGTGTTGAAGACCACCTCGCCCTCGACCACCGCCGCCGCGCCTGCCGCCCAACCCGCGAACACGGTGCCGTCCTTGAGAACGAGATGAGCAGGCCGGGGGTTGTGCAGCAGGCGCGGGAGGTTGGTCTTCGCCGTCATTGCGTCGGCAGAATGTACCATGGCCCCTCCGGTGAATTCGGAATTCGGAATTCGGAATTCGGAATTTCAACCCGCCGTTCCCGTGATCTCTCGGTGTTTGATGAGGGCAGACCCGCCGTTTCACGATGCAAGCCTGGTCGGGGTCTTTTCGGACGGGCCGAAACAGTCCGATTTTGGTGGTGTGACCCTCATTTTGTGGGTGCGGAGGCGGCATTCCGAATTCCGAATTCCGAATTCCGAAATCAATATCGTCTATCGTGGTAGAGATGTCTGACCCATCCAAGTGGGACCGGATCGAGCTCCTGGTGCGGCGGGCGCGCCGCGGTGACCAGGGTGCGTTTCGAGACCTGCTCGAGGACCACCGCAGCGCCGTGGTGTCGACGCTGTTCGCGTGCGGCGTACGGTGCTCAGAGACCGCGAAGGACCTCGCCCAGGACGTGGCCCTCCGCTCGTGGCAGCGACTCGACTCCCTCAAGGAGCCCCGAACCTTTCCGGCGTGGGTGCGGCGCATCGCCGCCAATGCGGCGCGCGACCACCTGCGGCGGATGGCGGTGCGCCGAGAGGACGAACTCGACGAGGCCCTGCAGCTCGAAGGCGGTGATGATCCCTACGATCGGGCGGAGCGGATGGCCGAGGTCCGGCTGATGCTTGCGGCGTTGGCCGACGAGGATTCAGAGGTCGTTTCGTTGTTGACCGCGCGTGCAAACGGCATGTCGGTGGAGGCGTTGGCCGTCGAGATGGAGATCTCCCCCGACGCCCTCAAGATGCGCGTGATGCGGGCGCGTAAACGGCTGCGGGCGCGACTCGAGGAAATGCGGGGCGGAGGCGCCTCGTGAATCGGTGTCAGCGTTACTCCCGGTCCGGGTCCACGTCCTTGAAGGTGGAGGATCGATGAAGGCGCCCACCTGCCCCGAACACGGCAACCTCGTGCTGGATCTGGCCCGCGGCCGGCTGAGCGATGCCGATGCCCTTGAAGCCGACCTGCAGCGCGAGTCGTGCCCGCAGTGTGCGGCTTGGTGGAACACGACCTTCACCGCCGACGTCACCGCCGAGGTGGACGCCGCGGTCGCACAGGCCTTTGCCAACTTCAGGCCGACCGCTGGTCGCCGACGCATGTGGCTTGCGGTTGCCGCGGCGGCCGTACTCGCGGTGGTCATCGGGACCACGACGATGGTGTGGCGTGGCAGCGAAACGGCACCGATCGTGGCCAAGCACAGCAGCGCGGGCGAAGCGGTGCTTTCAACCTGGGATTTCGAGGATGGAACCCTGACTCCGACAACCGCTGCCGGTGTCGTGCCCACACCCGGCGCTCGCGCCGAGGCCGGCGAGGCGGTGTTCGTCAACGACCTCGAATCCGGCGATCTCGGCTCCTGGACGTTCCACTCCTGACGGTTTCAACTCTGATGGTGGGCCTTGGCCCACCATCAGTCTCGATCGCGTACCGTTCGTCGAAATCCGAAATCCGAAATCCGAAATCCGAAATCCGAAATCCGAAATCCTTGCGACGGCTCCCTTTCCCCCTTTCCCCCTTTCTCCTCCGCCCCCGTTCTGCGATACGATGCAGGGCGCCCGGAACACCGGGCGGGGAGGCCTCATGACCCGTCGCACGATCATCGTTTGCACCGCCTTGTTGTTGACCGCCGGGATGAGTTCGGCCGAAAAACACCCCTTCACCGTTCACGATCTGGTGGCCATGGAGCGGGTCTCCGATCCGCAGCCGTCGCCGGACGGCAGTCGTGTCGCCTACGTGGTCACGACCATGGACCTGGAGGCCAACAAGGGCCGCAACGACGTGTGGCTGGTCGGGACCGACGGCTCCGGTGCCCATGCCCTGACCACCGACCCCGCCAACGACTGGAGCCCGCGCTGGCGCAGCGACGGGGCGTTCTACTTCCTGTCGTCGCGCAGCGGCTCGGCCCAGGTCTGGCGGTGGAACTTCGTCAGCGGCGCTGCCGAGCAGGTGACCGATCTGCCTCTGGCGGTGGGTTCACTCAAGGTCGGACCCACGGGTGAGGCCCTGTATCTGGGCATGGCCGTGTTCCCAGACTGTCAGGACCCGATTCCGTGCACAGTGGCGCGGTTCGAGGAACGGAAGGCGGCGAAAACCTCGGGCATGATTTTCGACGAGACCTTCATCCGCCACTGGGACACCTGGAAGGACGGGACCCGCAACCATGTCTTCCGCGTTCCCATCGGCGAGGACGGCGCCGGCGGCACCCCGGTCGATCTGATGGCCGGCGTGGACGGCGACTGCCCGACCCTCCCGTGGGGCGGGGACGAGGACTACACCATCTCGCCGGACGACTCGACGCTGGTCTACACGGCCAAGGTGGTGAACGGATCTGAAGAGACCTGGTCCACCGACTTCGACTTGTGGGCGGTGCCCACCGATGGGTCGAAAGCGGCACGCGGGCTGACCGATGCCAACCAGGCCTGGGACAGCTCGCCGGTCTTTTCGCCCGACGGCAAAACCCTCGCCTATCTGGCGATGGTGCGGCCGGGGTACGAAGCCGACCGGCGGCGGGTGGTGCTGATGAGCTGGCCGGACGGCACCGCGCGCGCCCTGACCGAAAACTGGGATCTCTCTCCCGGCGACCTGGTGTGGACGCCGGACGGTTCGGCGCTCTACGCCTCGGCCGACAACGTGGGCAACCACTCGATCTTCAAAATCAACCCCTCCGATGGCATGGTGTCGGCGGTGCTCACACTTCACACCAACACGAACCCGCGGCCGCTGGCCGACGGCCGGTTGGTGTTCAGCCAGGACAGCCTGGTGTCGCCCGAAGAGGTATACCTGCTGCCCACCGGCGACGGCGAACCCGCGGCCATCACCCACCACAACGACGACCGGCTGGCGTCCATCGCCTTCGGCGAGTACAAGCAGTTCTCCTTCGTCGGCGCGAATCACGATGAGGTCTTCGGCTACTTCATCGCGCCGGTGAACCGGGACCCGAAGAAGAAGTACCCGTTGGCCTTCCTGATTCACGGCGGCCCGCAGGGCAGCTTCGACGACCACTGGCACTACCGCTGGAACCCGCAGATCTACGCCGGCCACGGCTACGCCACGGCGACGATCGATTTCCACGGCTCCACGGGCTACGGCCAGGATTTCACCGACGCCATCAACGGCGACTGGGGTGGAGCGCCCTTCGAGGACCTCATGAAGGGGCTCGACCAGGTCCTGCGCAGCCATCTGTGGATCGACCCCGAGCGCATGGCTGCGGCCGGCGCCAGCTACGGCGGCTACATGATCAACTGGATCCAGGGCCAGACCGACCGCTTCAAGGCGCTGGTCTGCCACGACGGCAACCTCGACGAGTACATGGCGTACTTCGACACCGAGGAGCTGTGGTTCCCGGAGTGGGAGCACGGCGGAACGCCGTGGGACAACCCCGAGGGATATCGCAAACACTCGCCGGTGAACCACCTCAAGAACTGGAAAACTCCCGAGCTCGTGGTGCACGGCGCGCTGGACTACCGGGTGGTCGACACCCAGGGTCTGGCGACCTTCAACGCTCTGCAGCGGCTTGGTGTTCCATCGAGGCTGCTGTACTACCCCGACGAGAACCACTGGGTGCTCAAACCGCTCAACTCGATCCAGTGGCACGAGGTGGTGCTGGAGTGGATGGATCGCTGGACCGCTGCGAAGGAGTAGTTCTTAGTTTTGAGTTCTCAGTTTTGAGTTTTAAGTTGACCTTCTTCTCGTCGCCGTTGTTGTGGGAGGGTGGCCGATGGTGAATAACTCAAAACTAAGAACTCAACACTCAAAACTCGTCTGCGGCCCTGCCCGACGCTCGGCGGTCCAGGGAGATTTCCTGATATCATTGTCGAGTTGAGATGTGGAGGTTCGCGCGGTGATCATCACCTGCCCCCAGTGTGAAACCAAGTACCGCTACGACGAGGCGCGTTTCGGCGGTGCCGACGTCAAGCAGGTAAAGTGCACGAGTTGCAGCCATTCGTTCGAGGTTCGCAATCCGTTGGACGAACCGTCCAACGCCACCTCGATCGGCAAGATGTTCGGCGCCAGCCCGGAGGATGCCGAAGCGGCCGCCACTGCGGCGGAGCCGGAGATCCCCGAACTGCCGCAGCTGCCGCCCCTGCCCAAGGACCAGCGGTTCTCGTTGGCCGTCATCGCCGGCTCGCAGGCGGGCAGCGTTTTCCCCATCACCAAACCGCGGGTCTATCTCGGCCGCGGTTCGGCGGCTGACGTTCAGGTCAAGGATTCGGAGGTCTCGCGGAAGCACGCGATGATCGAGGTCCGGGGCGGCAACGTGGTGCTGGTCGACCTCGGCGCCACCAACGGCACGTGGGTCGGCGGCGAGCGGGCCGACGAAGCGGAGATCCCCAACCAGGGGGAGTTCACCCTCGGCTCCACCACCCTGATGCTGATCGTCACCGGCGGCCCACCCGCGGGGTAGCCGCGCGCCGCGCGAGCGGCCATTTTGGCCGGTCTCCGAAAAGAGTACACTCTGATTCCAGGCCTTGAATTTGGTTCGGATTTTGCTTAGGTTCTGCGTTTGATGATGGCCGTGCGTCGCGCGTTCGGGGTTCGAGTCTGCAGACGAGGTGCCCCGGACCACATCGGTCGGGACGGCCGCGAACCCGAAGATGCGGTGACCGGCAGGAGGTGCGATCGATGATCGAAGTGGAAAACCTTTCCAAGACCTACGTCTCGGAACCGGTGGTCAGAGACCTCAGCTTCTTCGTGCCCGAAGGCCAGGTGCTCGGTTTCCTCGGCCCCAACGGCGCGGGTAAGACCACCGTGATGCGGATGTTGACCGCGTTCCTGCCGCCGACCACCGGGCGGGTGGTGGTGGCGGGGGTGGATCTGGATTCCGACCCGGTGGGGCTCCGGCGCAACGTCGGCTATCTGCCGGAGAGTGTCCCGCTCTACCCGGAGATGCGGGTTGACGAGTACCTCCGTTTTCGCGCCGACGTCGAGGGCGTCGCCCGGTCGGCGGTCAGAGCGCGCATGGACGACGTGGTCGACCGCTGTCTGCTCGGCGATGTCCGGCGGCAGGTGATCGGCACACTGTCCAAGGGCTATCGCCAGCGGGTGGGCCTGGCCGGCGCACTGATTCACCAGCCGGCGGTGCTGATCCTCGACGAACCGACGGTCGGTCTCGACCCCAACCAGATCATCAAGGTGCGCGAGCTCATCACCGAGCTCGGCCGCGACCACACGGTGCTGCTCTCGACCCACATCCTGCCCGAGGTGGAGCAGGTCTGCGAGCGCGTCTTCATCATCGACCGCGGCCGCATCGTCGCCGACGGTACGCCGGATGCGCTGCGCGCCAAGCTGGTCGGCAACCCTTCGCTGTCGGTGGAGATCAAGGGCGCGAATGGCGCCGCCGAGGCAGCGCTGATGGCCTTGCCTGGAGTGGTCGGAGTCGACCAGCGCGGACCGGGCCGTTTCCTGCTCGAGCACGGCCCCGGCGCCGACCCGCGCGAAGCGGTCTTCAAGATGGCGGTGGAAAGAGGGTGGGTGCTGCTCGCTCTGACGCAGCAGCAAGTATCGCTCGAGGACGTCTTTGTCCGCCTGACCACCCGAGAAGAGCCGGTGATCGCCGCGCCGGTCGAGGAGGTGTCCCATGCGTAAGACCTGGGCGATCATCCGGCGCGAGCTCATCGCCTATTTCTCGTCGCCGCTGGCCTACATCGTGATGACGGCCTTCCTGCTGATGCAGGGCTACATCTTTTATCTCATCGTGTCCTTCCTCAACAACCCGCAGACCCCGGCGATGACGCCGTTGCGGCTGTTCTTCGGCGGGACCATCTTCTTCTGGCTGTTTCTCCTGTTCGTGGTGCCGGTGATCACGATGCGGCTGATCGCCGAGGAACGGCGGTCGGGGACCATCGAGGTCCTGCTCACGTCGCCGGTCAACGAGACCCAGGTGGTGGCGGGCAAGTTCACGGCGGCGCTGATTTTCTACGCCGCGCTGTGGTTGCCGACCATCCTCTACGTGGTCGTGCTCAAGCGCAACTCGGAGATCGACCTCGGCCCGGTTGCCGCCGGCTATATCGGTGTGCTCCTGCTCGGCTTTCTCTTTCTCTCGGTGGGCACGCTCGCCAGCACCTTGAGCAGCAACCAACTGATCGCCGCGATCATCGCCTTTGCCGCGATGGTGGGGCTGTTTTCGATCGGGCTGGTCGAGCAGCTGATGCCGGCTTCGTTTTTCAAGGCCTCCATGGCCCACATGAACCTGTGGACCCAGATGGACGATTTCGCCAAGGGCATCGTCGATTCGCGGCACGTCATCTACCAGCTCTCGGTGGGTCTGCTGTTCCTGTTCCTCGCCACCAAATCGCTCGAAGTCAAGAAGTGGAGGTGATCGGATGAGGCAGCAAGCCATCCGCTACACCGTCTCGGGTCTGGTTGCCGTCATCCTCGCGATCGCCCTGACCGTGATGGTCAACTGGCTCGGCGCGCGTCGTTTTGTGCGCAAGGATCTGACGTCGACCAAGATCTACACCTTGTCGGAAAAGACGGTGAACATTCTTTCGGATCTCCCGGAAGAGATTGATGTCGTGGTGTTCATGACCCCTGCCACCTCGATGTACGACCAGGTCCGCGAGCTTCTCGAGCGCTACAAGGCGGCGTCGGACAAGATCTCGGTCGAGTACATCGACCCCGACCGGGAGCCTCTCAAGACGACTCAGCTTGCCGAGAAGTTCGGCGTCCAGGCCGCGGACACGGTGGTGTTCGTCCTCGGCGACCGCACCAAGTACGTCACCTCCGACCAGATGGCGGAGATGGACTACTCGGGCATGCAGTACGGCCAGGGCCCGACCATGCGGGCGTTCAAGGGCGAGGAACAATTCACCTCTGCCATCCTCTCGTTGGTGGCGCCGAGCGTGCCGAAGGTCTTCTTCGTCACCGGTCACGGCGAGGCAACGCTGGAGGGCGGTGGCGGTGGTCCGGCCGACCGCAGCCTGTCGGTGCTCGGCGACACCCTCAAGCGGGAGAACATGGCAGCGGCCGACGTGTCGCTGCTCTCCGGCGAGGTGCCGGCGGATGCCGACGTGCTGGCCATTGTCGGCCCGACCCGCGCCTACACCGAACCGGAGATCGCGGCCCTCAACGCCTATCTCGACCGCGGCGGCCGCCTGCTGGTGGCCCTCGACCCGCTGATCGAGCCGTCGGGTACCATGCGGCCGACCCGCCTTGAGGGCATGCTCGCGGCCCGGGGGGTGACGGTCAACGACGACCTCGTGGTCGATCCGTCGCGACGGCTGCCGTTTTACGACCTGTCGGCGGTCTACCTCCAGGACTTCCCGTCGCACCCGGTGACGACAGGGCTGGAGGGTTTCGCGGTTCTGTTCACGGTGGCCCGGTCGCTGACGCCGGACAACGGGACGGCCAATGTTCTCGTCCAGACCTCGGACGAAGGCTGGGGAGAAACCGATCTCGGCATGCTGCTGCGGGGGGAACCGGTGGCCCAGGACGACGCCGACACCGCGGGGCCCGCCGTCGTGGCGGTTGCGGTGGAGGGCGCCGGCGCCGAGTTGGAGGCCGATGAGAGCGGGGTCGCGGAGTCGGCAGGGTATCGTCTGGTCGTCTTCGGCGATTCCGACTTCATGACCGACCTCGATATCGCCAACGCGGGCAATGCGGTGCTGGCGGGCAACGCCTTCAACTGGCTTGCCGCACGTGAGGACCTGGTGGGCATCCCGCCGCGGGACGTGGAACAGGTCAGCCTCTTCCTCACCCAGCAGCAGATGCGAAACCTCCTGTTGCTGGTGCTCCTCGCCATGCCCGGCGCGGCGATCCTCGCCGGCATCCTGGTGTGGCGGAAACGGCGACACTGAAACGCAAAATTTTGAATTTTGAATTTTGAATTCTCAATTCCTACGGATCCGTGTTCTCGTGAGTCCCGAAAGGGCGATGGGATGAAACTCCGAATTCCGAATTCCGAATTCCGAATTCCTGATCTGGGCGGCTGACATGAAAACGAAGAACCTGGTTATTCTCGCGGCTGTCGTGATCGCGTTGTTGGTCTACATCCTCGTATTCGAGCGGCATCAACCGACATCGGACGAGGCGCGGCGGGATGCCGGCAAGGTCTTTCAGGGTCTCGAACCGGACGACGTCACGGGGCTCCTCGTGGTCGGCCAGAAGGGGCGTGTTCGGTTCGAGAAGATCGGCGACGGGTGGCGGCTGCGCGAGCCGATCGACTATCCCGCGGACTCATCGATCGTCAGCTCGACCTTGAGCTCATTGGCCAACCTGTCGGCCGATCGACGCTTGCCGGCCGACCAGGTGGACCCGGCCGAGTACGGTCTGGACGCGCCGGCGGCCGAGGTCACCCTCACCCTGGAAGGGGGTGCGGACATCGCGTTTGCAGTCGGCGGCGAGATGCCGCTGGGTTCGAAACGGCCGATCCGCATCGCCGGCAACGACGAGATCGCGATCGTGCCCGGATGGATCAGTGAAGATCTCGAGCGCGGCGTCGACGACTGGCGGTCGCGCGAGGTCACGAATCTGCGGGCCGACCAGATCGCCTCGATCGAGATCGAGGCCGGCGCCGACACCATCCGTGCGGTGAGGGTGGGCAACGACTGGAAGCTGCTGAGCCCGATGGAAGACCTGGCGGGCCGCGACCACCTCGAGGGGCTGGTGTCGGATCTCGGTGGGCTGCGCATCGAGGAGTTCCTGGACGGCGAGGTCGACCCGGCGGCCCTGGGTCTTGATGCCCCCGAGTACTCGGTGACGGTGGTGCGGTCCGACGGCGGCGAGCCCTTGCGGCTCGACCTCGGGGCTACCCGCCAGGGCGACGGCGGCGTCGAGGTGGTGTGCCGGCGCGGCGACGCCGACTACTTCTGGGCGCAGGATCGGGTGCGGACCCGGCTCTCCAAGGCGCCGGTACTGTGGCGGTCGAAGAAGCTCGCGGCCTTCGACACATGGGAGGTCGAAGAGATGCGGCTGATCACCCCCGCGGCTTCGGCCGACCTCGAAAAAGTCGACTCCAAGTGGCAGTTTGCCGGGAACGGCGGCGAGGCGGATCAGGCCCGGGTCTCCGACCGCCTCACGGCGCTGTCGAAGCTCGAGGCCACCGACTACGATCTGATGGCGCCGATGACGGCCGAGATGGGCAGCGCCGAGATCGTGCTGCGCGCGGGCTCGGAGGGTGGCGAGCGGGAGAAGGTCACCTTCACGTTCTTTGCCCCCCTGAGCGAGGGCGGACGGGCGATGGTCAGGGTCAGTGGGCGTGAGACCGTGATGGGTGTGGACCCCGCAGCGGCGGCATCGATCCTCGCCAACCTCGACGACCTGCGGCCGGCCGCTGTGATCGAGAAAGCCCCGGAAGCGAAGTAGGCGTTACAATCGTTCGAGATGGTGATGAACCCTGTTCTCGAACCGGTGCCCGACTGCGCTTCGAGGGCGTTTTTTTCGGTGACGCATGCCGCCTGACTGGCGCCAACAATTCGCCGACCTCCGCGACCGCCGGCCCGATCTCGCGGACAGGGTGTGCCGCCGGTTGCTCATGGACCTCCAACGCCAGGGATTGGTGGATCTCGACGCCATCGATGACCTCGCAGTAGCTCTCAAGCTCGGCGGCGCGCGGCCGGTTCACGACCCCAACCGTCCCAAGCCCCAGCTTTCCAGCGAATCTCGGGTGGCGCTGTACGACCTCGCGCTCGAGTACGCCGAGCGCCACATGGAGCCGGACAAGATCGCCGCCACCATCCTGCAGGTTGAAAAGCGCATGCTCGCCCACGAGAGCGCGCGGTTGGCCGAGGACCCGGACACGCCATTGCCGGTGCTGCGTGATGCTATCCGCGAGTTTCTCAACTTCGCACCGGGCGACGTGGTGGCGCCGCGCGAAGACGTGATCGGCACCCGCGCCGCTCTGGTGCGTCGGCTGCTGACCGACCAGCTCGATTTCATTTCCGTCGCCAAGCGCTTTGTCAGGGTTCGCGAGTTCGCCGACGTGCTCGACCACATCATCCTCACCGACAGCCGCTCCGGCCAGCTCGGCGGCAAGGCCGCCGGTCTGATCCTGGCGGACGCCATCCTCAAGAAGGCGCAGCGCCGCGGGCGCTTGAAGACCGATTACCAGGTCCCGACCTCGTACTTCCTGCCCTCCATCGGAATCCTCGAGTTCATCGAGTACAACGGCCTCGAAGAACTCATCAACGTCAAATACAAGACCCCCGACGAGGTCCGCACCGAGTACCCCCTGGTCGAGCGGCTGTTCAAAAGCGGCGCCTTTCCACCCACCATCCACAAGGGCCTCGGCGAGATGCTGTACAAGCTCGGCGAGGTGCCACTGGTGGTGCGCTCCTCGAGCCTTCTCGAGGACCGCATCGGCCACGCCTTCTCGGGCAAGTACAAGAGCCTCTTCATCGCGAACCGCGGCCCCATCGAAATGCGGCTGGCGTCCCTGGAAGATGCGATAGCCGAGGTCTACGCCTCGATTTTCCACCCCGACCCCATCGAGTACCGGCGCGAGCGCGGTCTCATCGACTTCCAGGAGCAGATGGGCATCCTCATTCAGGAGGTGGTGGGGCGCGAGGTCGGCG
Source organism: Candidatus Sulfomarinibacteraceae bacterium (assembly GCA_963741385.1). Lineage (GTDB taxonomy): Bacteria > Acidobacteriota > Thermoanaerobaculia > Thermoanaerobaculales > Sulfomarinibacteraceae > Sulfomarinibacter. Next base: position 505,822 of record CAVUHO010000010.1, on the reverse strand, counting down.
GCATGCTGTTCCCGGTCTTCGCCGGAGTCGCCTTCTCGCGGTGCGAGATGCGGTGGTCGCCGCGGATTCGCCACACCGACGGCATGGCCCGGCTGGTGCTCGGTCTCGGCACCCGGGCCGTCGACCGGACGGTGTCGGACTACCCGGTGCTGGTCGCCCTCGAACAACCGGCACTGCGGTCGGTGCAGCAACCGGAAGAGGTCTACCGCTACTCACAGCGCGATGTCGACGTGGTGGACATCCGCGAAAGCCAGTTCGAAAGTCTGCCGCTGGGCGAGTTCATGAAGAGGGTCGGGCGCAACATCCCAACCATGAACCGGATCTTCTCGATCTTCCGTGACCGCCAGATATTGCCGATGGTGGGCGTGATGGCCCAGGTCGACCCACGCGAGCTGGTGGTGACCTTTGACGGCCTGTTGCGGTCGTCCTTTCCTCGCGACCTCAAGATCATGCTCGACCTCCTCGAGGAAGGTCTCGGCGAGCCGGTGGATGTCGAGTTCGCCCACGACGGCGACACCCTGTACATGCTGCAGTGCCGCGCCCTCAGCCGCGGCGCCATGGCGCAGCGGGTCGAGATCCCGGCCGTTCCCGACGCCCGAAAAATCTTCTCCGCCAACCGCTACGTCCAGATGGGGCAGGTGACAAACCTCATGTATGTCGTGCTGATCGACCCCCGCGACTACGAGGGCCTCGAGACCCGGGAGGCGATGGTGCGGGTCGCGCGGACGGTTGGCGCCGTCAACAAGGTCCTGCCGGCGCAGCGTTTCATTCTCATGGGGCCGGGCCGGTGGGGGAGCCGCGGCGACATTCGTCTCGGCGTGCCCGTCACCTACGCCGACATCAGCCGCACCGCGGTGCTGGTGGAGATTGCGCGCAAGAAGGGCTCCTATCTCCCGGACGTCTCCTTCGGTACCCACTTCTTCAACGACCTCGTTGAGTCCGGCATCCACTATCTGCCCCTCTACCCGGACGACTCCGGGGTGGTGTGGAATGACGATTTCCTGACCGGGTCGGCCAATTGCCTGGCCGAGGTCGTGCCGGACTATGCCGACATGGCCGGCGTGGTGCGGGTGATCCGGGTCGCCGACGCGGCCGACGGGCAGCTCCTGCAGCTGGTCATGGATGCCGAATCCGATCGCGCCCTGGCGTTTCTCGCCGAACCCCAGGGCAAATTTTAAATTATGAATTTTAAATTATGAATTTCGCTGCAACGGTTCCGATACGGGGGAGCGTGGGCTGGAATTCAAAATTCATAATTCAAAACTCAAAATTGATTAGGCTTCGCGAACCCACCGCATGAGGTCCTTCAGCTTCGGCTTCGACCCGTGCATGAGGATGCCCACCCGGTAGATCTTGCCCACCACCCAGGCGGCGACGACGATCGCTCCCAACATGAAGACCACCGACGCGGCGAGCTGGATCGCGGGGACCTGGGTCAGGGTCATGCGCAGGAACATCAGCATTGGGGTGAAAAAGGGGATGAGTGACAGCACGACGGCGAGCGTGCCGTCAGGTTGGTTGAGGATCTGCATCATCAGCACCAGCGGAATGACCAGGAACATCGTCACCACGCCCTGGAAGTTCTGCGCCTCCTGCTCGGTGTCGAAGGCGGCGCCGATACCCGCGTAGAGCGTCCCGTAGAGCAGGAAGCCGAGTACGAAATAGATCACGAAGAACGCGAGCAGCTGTGCGGGCACCGCCGGCAGCTCCATGCCGCTGACGCCGAGGGCCGCTACCGCACCCGGTGCCGAGATCGTCGCCATCAGGACCGCCCAGATCAGAAACTGGGTGAGACCGACGGCGCCGATGCCGAGGATCTTGCCCAGCATCAACTCGAAGGGTTTGACGGTGGAGATCAGGACCTCGACGACGTGGGAGCTCTTCTCCTCGAGCACCCCGCGCATGACGTAAATGCCGTACATCAGGACCGTGACGTAGATGATCATCATGAAGACGTAGGCGAGAATGAAGCTCTGGCCCTGGTCCGAGGTTTCTTCGCCGCCCTTACCGAGCTTGAAGGTGGTGAGGCCGGGACGGCGGGTGAGCTCGCGGACCTTTTCGGGGTCGAGACCGGCGCCGGTCAGGCGGTCGGCGACCGTGACCGTGTTGACCGAGCGTTCGAGCACGTTGATCAGCTTGAAGGCCGAGACGTTGGGCGCAACGTACTCCGGGGTCCCGTCGTCGGGCAGGTCCGCCGGCAGAATCAGCACGCCGTCGTAGACTTTGTTCTCCACTTCGCCCTTGAGACGCTCGCGGGTGGCCTCGATGTCGCCGCCCGGCGCCTGCTCGACCAGCGTGACGCTGAGTTTTTCGTTGTCCCCCGAGAGCATTCGCTCCACTTCGGTCTGCACGGGCGCGAAGAAACGCCCGGTGAGGTCGAGCACGGCGACGTTGAACTCGCCCGCGCCGCGCGCGGCGAGATAGGCGGGCAGGATCATCACCGCGCCGAGGAACACCGGCACCAACAGGGTCGAGATCCAGAAGGCCTTGGTGCGGACGCGCTCCAGGTACTCGCGGCGGATGACCGCAAAGATTCTATTCAGCATGGCTCTTGTCCTCTTCCACTGCACGGATGAAGATGTTCTCGAGGTCGGGGATGAAGCGGGTGAAGGTCTCGACATGGCCGCGGTCGAGCAAGGTCCCGCAGCAGATCGTTCGGTTCCCGCCCGTCCTCGAGCTCGACCAGAAGGTCCTTCTTCAGCGGATGGACCGAGGCGACGCCCTTGAAGCCCGCCAGATCGCTCTGCCTCCACACCGGTGCTGACCCGCCAGATGTTGCCGCCGTAGTCGGCGCGGATGCGGTCGAGCGGGCCGTAGAGGATCGGTCGCCCGCGGTTGATCAGGCAGATGTCCGAGCACAGCTCGTCCACCTGCGGCAGCACGTGGGTGGACAGGACGATGGTCACGCCCTCCTCCGACATCTGCTGCATCAGGTCCTTGAGCGCGCGGGTGTTGATGGGGTCGAGCCCGGAGAAGGGTTCGTCGAGGATCAGCAACGGCGGTCGGTGGAGGATGGTGCCGATGAACTGGATCTTCTGCTGCATCCCCTTGGAGAGGTCCTCCACCTTGTGGGTCGCCCACTCGGCGAGCTCGAATCGCTCGAGCCAGGCCGACGCCCTTTTCTTGGCCTCGCCGGGACGCAGCCCGCGGATCGTTCCAAGGTAGACCAGGTGCTCGAGCACCTTCATCTTCTTGTAGAGCCCGCGCTCCTCGGGTAGGTAACCGATGATCCGGCGGCGGTCGTCATCGACCGGAATCCCGTCCAACAGCACCGTCCCCGAGTCCGAGGCGATGATCCGCATGATCATGCGGATGGTCGTGGTCTTGCCGGCGCCGTTGGGCCCAAGCAGCCCGAAGACCGAGCCGCGGGGGACTGAAAAGCTGATGTCGTCTACGGCTACGTGGTCGCCATAGCGTTTGCTCAGATTCTTGATTTCTAGGATCGCGTCCACTGCGCCTCCTTTGTTTGGCATCGGAGCATACTACGCACAACCGGGCGAGCTGTTCCAAGCTTCCGTGGGGAGCCCGCCGCCGCGGTCTTGCGACCGCGGCTTCGGTCGCGCCGGGATTCCCCGGCAAACACAAGCGTTTGCCGGGGAATCCCATCGCGCCCGGGTGCGCCAGGGGCGCACCGGCGGGCTCTTCAACGTCGGTGTGGTGCACCGGCAATGACGCCTTCGAGTGGGTGAGCATCCTCGCGTTAACGTCCCGCCCCCGCCCCCCTCCCACCCACCCTCGGAAATCCGCGCGCTTCGCGCTAGCGGATTTCCGAGGGGCGGGGTTTATTGACCTCGGCATTGCCAACGTCTGCGCGTGGCACCTGACGGAGAACGGTGGTTGGTCCGGTGAGCTCTCTCAATATGTGGGTCCGAAGGGTGGGCCTTGGCCCACCTTCAGACTCGCGCCGGGCACGAGGTTTTTGAAAGATTGTGGGGCAGGCGTCCCGCCTGCCGGAAGGCTGCTTCGTGGCGGGCATGAGGCGTCCGAAATTTTGTGGGGCAGGCGTCCCGCCTGCCATTGGGTGCCTCGGCGCAGCCCCTCAGCCGAATCCGGGCGGGTGCGCGGAAAATCCGAAATCCGAAATCCGAAATCCTCGTCAGGCATGAGGCGTCCGAAATTTTGTGGGGCAGGCGTCCCGCCTGCCATTGGGTGCCTCGGCGCAGCTTCTCGGCCGAAGCCGGGCGGGTGCGCGGAAAATTCGAAATTCGAAATCCGAAATCCGAAATCTGCGTCGGGCTTGCACCGAGAATGATCGTGTGGCAGAATGCGTCTCCCTGAACTGCGCCGATGGCTCAATTGGATAGAGCATCTGGCTACGGACCAGAAGGTTGGGGGTTCGAGCCCCTCTCGGCGCACCACTTTTTAAAGGACTTGCGGCCACCCTCGCGGTGGCTTTCTTTTTGCTGTCAGAGGTTTGTCGGGGAGATGGGAATTGGCGGCCATCGAGATCAGCTCCAAGGTCGAGGAATCGGTGTGGCGCGACCTACGGGCGATCGCCGAAGATTCCCACCAGAGCATCGGCGGGCTTCTCACCGAAGCGATCAGGGATTTCGTCAGCGGGAGGCGCGTGCACCCGGAGGTCTTGCAACACCTGGACGATTCGATTGCGAAGAACGAGGAGTTGGGGCGCCTCCTTGCCGGGTGACCGTGTACAGCTTCTGAGTTTCTACGAAGCGGGCCTCACTCAAGTTTCCGAACAGGGTATTCTGATCGCGTGTCGGTGGCGGCGGCAACTATCGTGGCAAAAAACAACCTGGCGCTGGCGCGGGTCATCGCCGGGTCATTCCTGGAAAACCACCCCGAGATCCCATTCTTCGTGCTGCTGACGGACGAGATCGAAGCCTGTTTCAACCCGGAGAAGGAGGCTTTCGAGGTCATCCTTCTCCGGGATCTCCTGCTGGACAACTGGCAACGCCTCTGTTTCCGGTATCCCCAGCAACCCCTGTCCTACGCCTGCACCCCGCTGCTGCTCCAGCATTTGCTGGACAGGGGGTTCGACCGGGTGCTCTTTTTCAAACAGGAGAGTCTGATCCTCGGGCGGATGGACGATGCCGTCGAGCGTCTGAAGAGCTGTTCGGTCCTCGTGACGCCGCACCTGGTTCGCCCCCTTGAAGGCGACGATGCAGCGAGGCGCGAGCAGACGATTCTGCTGTCTGGGGCCACCAATATCGGGTTCCTGGGCGTGCGAGACTCGGCGAACACTCGGCAGCTCCTCTCCTGGTGGTTCGAGAGGACATTCCACCACTGCGATCATGATGTGGGTGGAGGTGTCCATTACGAGCAACGATGGTTCGACCTGGCCCCGTCCTATTTCGACGGCGTGGAGCAGCTTCGGGACCCCGCTTACAACGTCGCCCATTGGAATCTGCCGGAGCGCCTGGTGGAAGTGATTGGGGACCGGGTCTTGATTGAAGGTCGCCAGTGCCGCCTCTTTCGGTTCAGCGGCTACGATTTCGATCGGCCCGACCAACCGACCCGGTACTTCTCCCGTCCGTCCATGTGGGAGATCGGCGACGCCGCCAAGGTTTTTGCGACCTACCACCAGTTGTTGGAGAAGAGCGGCTTTCCGGAAACCCGGCATTGGCCCTATGCGTGGGACCGATTCGACAACGGTGTGAGGATTCCCGGAATTGTCCGCGAGGTGTACCGGGATGTGGAGGCGTCGGGTACGGTTTTCCAGCGCCCGTTCATGGTCGGCGAGACCTCGGGCTTCTTCGATTGGCTCCGGAATGCGGCAGACGGTTTTCACGGCTCTGACGGAACCGTGAGCAATCTGTGGTTGGGTGTGTGGGGTCGGCGGCCGGATGTGCGGGAGGTCTATCCGGACCCGATGGGTGTTGATCGTAAGGCCTTCCTCGAGTGGACGAAGAGTTCGGGAGCCGAGGAACACGGCATCCCTGAGGAGCTGCGGGGTTGGTCGTGACGTGCGAGCGGCCTGGTCGCAGGAACGGCCCGGCGGTGTGCACCATCGCGGCTAAGAACTTCCTGGCCCGGGCCCGGGTCTTTGCGCAATCCTGTATCAGACACAACCCCGGCGTCCCGGTGTATCTCCTTTTGACCGATGAGGCCGATGGCTGTTTCGACCCGCCGACCGAGCCGTTCACTCTGGTGCCGCTGCGGGAGATGGACGTGCCGCCGCTCTCCATGTGTCAGTTGGCGTTTCGATATGACCGCAAGCCGTTGGCGGCAGCGGTCAAGCCGTTGCTGCTGAAATGGCTGCTGGATTCAGGCCATGACCGGGTCGTGCTGATCGATGCCGATTCGATGATCCTCGACACCCTGACGCCGGCGATCGAAGCGTTGGTCGACCACTCCATCGTGCTCAGCCCCCATCGGCTGGAGCCGCCGTCTGAATCGAATCCCTTCACGAAGGAGCTCTGCCTGCTTCGGACCGGGACCATCAATGGCGGGTTGATCGGAGTTCGGGACTCCCCACCGGTCCGGGACTTTCTTCGGTGGTGGTGGGCCCGTCTCGAGCGGCACTGCCGACACGATTTGGAGCATGGTCTCCATCTGGACCAGCGGTGGCTCGACCTCGCGCCAGGGCTTTTCGATGGCGTCGGCGTGCTCCGCCACCCGGGGTTCAACGTCGCTTATTGGAACCTCGATCACCGCGGTCCCGGTCAACAAAGATGGGCTCCGGGAAGCAGCGGTTCCTGGCGGTGCCACCATTTTCATTTCAGTGGATATGAACCTGAACGGCCCGCCTTTGTCTCATCGTATGCGCCCTGGCTGACGGTGGAAGACTCCGGGTGGGCAAGACCACTCTTTGACACCTACCAGAAGAGCCTGCTCGACGCCGGGCACCTTGCTGCTTCCAAGTGGCCCTATGCTTTTGGCCGGTTCGACAACGGCGTGCCGGTGGCTGAGGTTTTTCGGGATATTTTTCGTGACCTTGGGCAGGCGGCGAACCGTCACGGAGATCCGTTCACGACCGCTCCATCCGCCAGCTTCTGGAACTGGCTCCGCGCCCCCGCTCCTGGAGAGGGAACGCGGGAGAAGCCGGTTTCAAATCTGTGGATGGAGATCTACCGGCGGCGGATCGACGTGCAGCGCGAGTACCCAGCGCGCGATGGTCTCGACCGGAATCGCTTTCTCGAGTGGACGACCAATTCCGGTTTGCGGGAGCACGGAATTCCAACGGAATTCGAGATTCATTAGTGTAGTGGTGTCAGGTATCACAACCTCACAACGTGCAGTTGCGAAAATGAGGTCGGTGGGCGGGTGATCACTTCAGGCCACCCCGGGGCGCCGTGAGCATTTGCGCGATGATTTCCTTGAGCGCCTTGGCGGCGACCATGGCGGTCATGCCGTGGATGTCCCGGTCGGGGTTGAGCTCGACGATATCGGCGCCGGCGAGCGGACACGGCAGGGCGTGGAGGATGTCGAGGACCTGGCGGGTCGTGAGCCCACCGGGTTCGTAGTGCGAGATGCCGGGGGCAAAGGCGGGGTCAAGGACGTCGAGGTCGAGGGACAGGTAGAGCGGCGGTGTGAGGGTCGCGAGGACCGCAGTCAGGTCCTCGGTGGGACCGAAGGTCTCGACGCTGAAGCGCTTGGCCTGCTCGCGTTGGTGGGGGTTGGCGGTGCGGATACCCAATGACACCATGCGGGCGGCCAGGCCCTCTTCCATGACGCGGGCGAAGGGGCAGCCGTGGGACAGCCGCGACCCGTCGAGCTCGTCGTAGAGGTCGGGGTGGGCGTCGAGATGGAGGACGGTGAGACCGCTGTGAAAGTGTTCGTGGGCACGCACCAGCGGGTAGGAGATGGAGTGGTCACCGCCCAGTGTGACCACGTGTTCACCGTTCTCGAGGAGACCGTCGACGAAGTTCTCGATTTCGGCAAACGAAGGCTGCGCGTCGGCGGAACCCACATTCCCCGCGTCACGCCACCTCGAGTCGGCGCCGAGGTCGATGCCGTTCTCCGCACAGAGATTCGAGGACGGGCTGTGGAGGGCTTGGCGGATGTGGTCGGGCGCCGTGGCCGCGCCCCGTAAGAAGGAAGAGTTCTCGTCCAGCGGAACTCCGACGATGGCGACCCGGTTGTTCATTGTCATGCTCTGGATTGTAGCGATCCCGGTTCCTGTCTGGAGTAAACTGCGGCGTCAGATCCGGCGAGATCCGCGGCCACTGGTGTGTTTTTCGGGAGGAGAGTGAATGATCGGGCGGACGCTTTGTCACTACGAGATCCTCCGCAAGCTCGGCGAGGGCGGGATGGGAGAGGTGTGGCTGGCCCGCGACACCAAGCTCGAACGTGAGGTGGCGATCAAGGTGCTGGCGCCGGAAGTGGCCGCCAACCCCGAACGGCTCGAGCGCTTCCGCCGCGAGGCCAAGGCGGTGGCGGCCCTCAATCACCCCAACATCGTCACCATCTACTCGGTCGAGGAGGACGGAAATGTCCCGTTCTTCACCATGGAGTACGTCGAGGGTACGACGCTGTCGAAGGTCATCCCGGTCAACGGGCTCGAACCGGGGCGCTTTCTCGACCTCGCCATCACCATCGCCGATGCCCTGAGCGCGGCCCACGCGAGCGGCATCACCCACCGCGATCTCAAACCGGGCAACATCATGGTTTCGGCCACCGGGCAGATCAAGGTGTTGGATTTTGGTCTCGCCAAGGTCGCCCGGGAGGAGTCGAGGGAGGTGCACTCGGACTCCCACCTCGAGACCGAGTTTCTGACCTCGGAGGGCAAGATCCTCGGCACCACGCCCTACATGTCGCCCGAACAGCTCAAGGGCAAGGCGGTGGATCAACGCTCGGACATCTTCTCCCTGGGGACCATCCTGTATGCGATGGCGACCGGCAAACACCCGTTCCTGGCCGAGAGCTCGGCCGAGGTGATCTCCTCGATTCTCAGCCACCACCCGCCCGAAGTCGCCGAGGTCCGCGACGGGCTGCCGGACTATCTCAGTGGCGTCATCCGGCGCTGTCTGGAGAAGAACCCCGCCGACCGCTACCAGTCGGCGCGCGGACTCGAGGATGACCTCGAACGATTGCGCGATGCCATGCGCAGCGGCGCCGTGCCGCAGACCATCGCCATGTCCAAACCGCGGGCGGGCGTGCGGCGGAGATTTCAACCGGGGTGGCGCACCTTTGCCGTGGCGGCGGTGGCGGCCGCCGCGATCGTGGGCGCGATCGTCATCGGGAAAATCGGCTCGGGCAGACCGGCGCCGCTCCAGACCCTGGCGGTGATGCCCTTTGCCAATCTCACCGGCGATGGCGGGCTGGATTACTTTGCGGAGGGGGTGTCGGCCGGGCTCATGAGCCTGCTGCGGGAAGAGCAGGGTCTCCAGGTGGTGGGTCGGTCGGAGGCTTGGAAAACCGGTGATCGGAGCGCCGCCAATCTGGCGGGGCAACTCGGCGTCGGGTCTGTGGTGGATGGCGAGATCCTCAAACAGGGGAGCCGGCTCGACACCACGGTGAGCCTGACCGACACCTCGACCGGGCTGGTTCTATGGTCCCACACCTATACTGCACCGAGCGGCGAGATCTACTCTCTGCAGCGGATCATGGCTTCCGACCTCGCGACCTTTCTCTCGATTCCCCTGTCGGAGGAGGGTCGCCGACGACTGGCCCGTGACCCCCAAGGGGCCGACCAGACCTATGATTTCTACGTGACGGGCAGGCGGTTTCTGGATCGCGTCGACGACTACCGTGGGCCGGATGCCGCCGCCGAGAACTTTCGCCAGGCTCTGCGCCTCGACCCGGACTTCGCGCTGGCCCATGTTGGTCTGAGCGAGGCGCTGTGGGAGATCTATTTGAAAAATTTCGACCGCGCGGCGCTCGAGGAGGCGGAGGTTCACGCTCAAAGAGCCCTCGAACTCGCTCCCGGACTGCCGGATGCGCGGCTCGCTCTGGCCCGCATCTACCGCACGACGGGTCGTCAGGATGAGGCTGTGAAGCAGGTCGAGGCGGCGCTCGCCGATCACCCCAGGGCGGACGTGGTACAGCGGGAGCTCGGTCGTGTCGCCGAGAGGGTGGGAGATCTGGAGGAGGCGGAACGGTCGCTGCGCGCCGCCGCCTCGCTGCGGCCGGACGACTGGACCAACTGGAACGCGCTCGGCAATTTTTTCGCCCGCAACGGCAAGTACGAGGATGCGCGCGACGCCTATGTGCAGGCGGCGGAGGTGGCCCCGCAGGACGTCGAGATGCCGCGCGAGAAGCTCGCCACCTACAACCTCCAGGTCGGTGAGGTGGACGCTGCAATCGACATCTACGAGAGCCTCGCGAAGCCGATCCGGAGCCCGCGCCTGGCGTCGAACCTGGCCACCGCCTACTTCTTCTCCGACCGCCCCGAGAGGTGGGAGAAGGCCGAGGAGAACTATCTGCTCGCGGTGCGGCTGAGTCCTCAGGATCCGATGTACCAGGCCAACCTCGGTGACCTCTACTCGCGCCTCGATCGGACGGATGAAGCGACGGAGAGATACCGGCTGGCCTGCGATCTCTTCGAGAACAGGTTCGCCGACGATCCCGACAACCCGGCCCTCATGTCCGAGCTGGCATTCACCTCGGCCAAGGCGACCAACTGCGACCGGGCGTTGGCGCTGGCTCCGCAGCTCGAGGAGCTGCTCCCGGACACCGGACCCAGCGCCCATGAGCTCGCGTACGTCTACGCCCTGTGCGGCGAGGCCGAGGCGGCGATGCAGGCGCTGGCGCGCGCGATCGCCCACGGCGAACCGCCCGAGCTGATCCGCCGGGAAGATGAGTTCAAGTCCCTCCACGACCGGCCGGACTTCAAGGCCCTGGTGGCCGGCGGGAGCTGATGGTCTACTCCGGCACGCTCTCCCAGCGGATCCGCGGGTCGACGGTGCACAGTTGCTCGGCCTTGGCACCATCGACACAGCCGAAGACCGTCACCGCATAGGGCCACTCGGCGTTGTCGATCTTCGGTTTGTCGGGTTGGACCTTGATGGTGTCGACGCCGCAGGCGAGATCGACGTTGCCGAAGTAGTTCTCCGATGCGCCACCCTTGTCGGGGTCCCAGCGGAGCTCCCAGAAGAGCTGCGGGTATTGGTCGTTGGGCAGGGCCACCCAATAGACCTTCTTGATCTTGGCCTTGTTCCCGTGTTGGATGACGCCGATCTCGGGAATGACCGTGATCGCGCAACCGCCATCACCGTTCACAGTGAGTTGGAGGGTGACCTCCTTGGCGTCCGGCGGGTCGGCGCTGACGGTGATCGGGCCGGCCGCGAGAATCGCGGCGGCGACGGCGCACAGGATAGGGATGCGAATATTTCGGCAGGACATCATCACCCTCCAACGGTTCGTGCGAGCTGACTCGCGACGTCAATAGACTCGATCTCAAGAAATTCCTGATGGAGCGTAGCGACCCCGGCGAGCGCCGTCAAGGTGATGTCGGCCTCGTCCCAGAGGCAATTGCTGGACTGGGTTCCGTCCGCGGCATTACATTAGTAGCGAGTTGTCACAGTCACACGGAAATGGGGCCGGTGGGGCGGGCGGTCCACGCCGAATCGCACACTTCGAGATCCTCGGGCGGCTCGGAGCGGGCGGGATGGGGGTGGTGTACCGAGCGCGCGATGAAGTGCTCGAGCGGGAGGTGGCGCTCAAACTCATCCGACCCGCCGTCGCCAGTGATGGCGAGGTCCGCCACCGCTTCCTTCGCGAGGCCCGACTCGCCGCGTCCATCAACCACCAGGGCGTGGCCACCCTGTACGAAGCAGGTGAGGCCATACCTGAGGGTGACGACCAGACACAGCTGTTTTTTGCTTCGGAGCTTGTCGATGGCCAGAGCCTTGACCGCCTCTTGAACGACGGTGTCATCTCCCCGGAACGGGTCGTCGATCTCGGGATCCAGCTCGCCGAGGCGCTGGCGGCGGCACACGCCCTCGGCATCGTCCACCGCGACATCAAACCCTCGAACCTCATGGTGGGTCACGGCGACAGACTCAAGGTCCTCGATTTCGGCGTGGCGAAGAGGATTGGCTGGATTGGGGAGTCCGGTGACGACGAAAAGACCCTGACCTGCACCGCCCGCGGCGCTGTGGTCGGCACGCCCGCCTATATGGCGCCGGAGCAGGTGGCTGGTGGCACCGCGGACGCACGGACCGATATCCACGGCGCCGGGTGCGTCCTGTACCAGATGTTGTGCGGCCATGGCCCCTTCGGCAAGGGTTCACCGAGCGAAGTGATGCGGCGAGTCATCGTCACTCCGCCGGCGCCCTTGAGGACCCTGCGCGCCGAGGTCCCGCGGCCGCTCGCAGACGTGGTTGAGAAGGCGCTTGCCAAAGAGCCCGGCGATCGTTATCAGACGGCTGGCGAGTTGGCTGAGGCTCTCAGGGCGGCCGCCGAGGCCACCGGCCTTCGCCGCATGTTGGGAGGGTTTCGGCTGAAAAGGTCGAGGCGGCTCGCGGTCGCGGCCGCGCTGGTGGTCGCCGTCACCGTCGCGCTTTTTGTGGGGAAGGCGCTCATCGGAACCGCCATGCCGTTTGAACGCCGGGACTGGCTGCTGGTGGCAGATGTGGTGAACGAGACCGGCGATGAGGGGTTTACCCTGGCACTCAAGAGCGCCCTCGAAACCGATCTCCGGCAGTCCCGCCACGTCAATATCTTTGACGGGGGCCAGGTCACCAACACCCTCAAACTCATGCGTCGCGACACCGCCGCGAAGATCGATCTCGAAACCGGGCTCGAAATCTGTCGCTTCGCCGGGGTGAGGGCCCTGCTGGTGCCGCAGATCAATGCCGTGGGCGATGTCTTCATCCTGCAGGCGAGCCTCATCGATCCCTCCACCGGGAGCACGGCCGACCGCATCCGCGTCACCGCAAAGGGGCGGGACGAGGTGTTGCTCAAGTCCATCGATTCGTTGACGCGTCAGGTGAGGAGACATCTGGGCGAATCGCTGCGCTCCATCGCCGACACCGACCCGCCGCTCGTTCAATACACAACCTCCTCATGGGAGGCGCTGCGGCTCCTGGCCATGGGATCCCGAGAGTGGGCCGCCAGCCACAACCAGGAAGCAGCGCGCTGCTTCGAGCTCGCCCTCGAGGAGGACCCGAAGTTCGCGACAGCGCGCGGGTCGCTGGGTCTGCTCTACATCCAGTTTCTCGGTCGGGAGGAGGAGGGACGCCAGCAGATCAAGCAGGCGCTGGCAGATGCGAGCGAGGTGTCGCGCCGCGAGTACCTGTTGCTGCGAGCGGTCGACCGTCAGTTCGTAGACGATGCCCCCCAAGAGGCGCTGGCCGACTATGCGCTGGTGAGTCAGCTTTATCCGGACGCCGTGGCCCCCTACAACAACAGCGGCCGCATCCTGCAGGACCTCGGACGCAACGAGGAAGCGGTGCGGATGTACCGGCGAGCGCGCGAGGTGGATCCGCGAAATCCATTCCCCGTTTTCAACCTTTGGTACATCCTGAACATGAAGCTGTTCGAGCCGGTGGCGGCCGAGGAGGCCGCGCGGGCGCTCGTGGATCTCCAGCCCGGTTCGCCGTGGCCCCGCCACGCGCTCGCCTGGAGTCTGGTTTCACAGCGGCGATTCGAGGAGGCTGAAGAGGCCATGCGTGCCGTGCTCGAGATCGACCCCCTCAACAGCTATGCCCTGCCCAATCTTGCCCATCTCTTGTACCGGCGCGGAGCGTATGACGAGGCGGTCTCGATCTACCGGGGCATTCGCGAGCGTTCGCTCGCCAGCGACCGGATCGAAACCGATATCCATGACAGCCTCTGTCTCGGTCTGGCTCTTCGAGGCGCCGGATTGTCCGACGAATCCCGGCGCGTGCTGCAAGAGGAGCTCGCGAAATATCAGGGCAGGATCGATCGCGGGGAGGAGCCGATGCGCCAGATCTGCTTGCTGGCGGCCGTCGGTCGCGGCCGCGAGGCGTTGCAACGCGCCGGCGAGATCGAGAGCACCCACCCGACAGAGCCCCAACGGCTCATTATTCTGGCCGAAGCCTACACCCTCTTGGGCGAAACGAATTCGGCGATCGATGCACTGGAAAGAGCGTTCGAGGCGGGATATGAAGACCGCTACTATGTGCTGATCGACCCACCACTGGTGGGTCTCGGAGACAACCCGGAGCTCGACCGGCTCGTGCCTGCGTCCTGACCGCTTTCACCGCGCCCGCGGATCGGCGCTGACGGTGACCGGGTCTGAGTGTTCGGCAACAAAAAACCCCCTCGGGTCGAGGGGGTTCGAATCGTTCTGTGATTGGTGCGGCCTACCAGTCGTCTCCACCACCACCGCCACGAGAGCCGCCGCCACCGCCGCGGTGACCGCCGCCGCCGCCACCGCCACCGCGCCGGTCCTGAGCCACATCGACCCTGATCGCACGGCCGTCGAGCTGAAAGCCGTTCATGGCCGCGATCGCCTTGTCCGCGGCCTCGTCATCGTTGAAGGTGACGAACCCGAATCCACGTGATCGACCGGAGTCGCGGTCGCAGATCACCCTGGCCTCGGAGATCTCACCGAACTGCGCGAATGCCTCTTGCAGCCCGTCATCGGTTGTATCCCAACTCAAGCTTCCAACGAACAGTTTCTTTGCCATCGCTCCCGTTTTCCTTCCGGGGTGCATTGCCCTTGCGGGCCTCCCCTGTTTCGTTGTGGTGAACCAGCCGATTCACCCTTCCGCTGGCTGCCCCGGCGGCGGCCACACAAGCGTCTCAATATAACAACAAAATTACGGATTTCAAACGGATCGAGGTCTCTGGAGCCGGCCGGAGGAACACCGCGCAGCGCCTCGGAACGCCGTCAGGAGGCCATTCGCGGCACATAGCCGCAGGCCGCGGCGAGACCGGCGACCGCGTCGAGGCGTTTCCTCAGGATGTCGCCGTCCTCGTCGAGACGGCGGTCTCGCGGCCTCCAACGGGTCTCGAGGCGGTCGGTCCGACACTGGACCCCGACAAAGTTCTCGGTCGCGAGCACATTCCGAAACGCGGTGCGAACGTGGTCGGCGCCAAACATCGAGCGCAGCCCACTCTCGTCATCGGCCGTGAACCGAAGCCGGAGATCGAGATCAGGGTCGCCGGTCTCCAGATCCCGGAGGACGCCCATCTTCACCAACAGGCGGGAGCCGGCGCCGGCCACATCCGCCGACCACGCGCCCGCGCCGGTCACTCCAAGGCGCAGCGACGCCCCGCCGGGGTTGTGTTGTGATGCCGGGTGGATGGTGTAGCGGCAGGTGAAACCACCGTAAAGGCCTGTGACCGTCATGCCGAAAGGGCCCACTTTTTTACAGGTCCCGAAATCGAAGGCCGGCGCCAACCGGATGAGGCGTTTTCGGCCCACCCTTCGTATCATTGCTACAGCTACAGCGAGCCCGATCAGCACTACCGCAATCGCTACCGCGGCAAAAAGGTTGTCGGTGGTCATCCCCCACGAGTGTACCTGTACAATTCCCACCCATGAACACGCTGGCGAGCCTTCGCGGCAAGTTGGACGAGGTCGATCGGCGCCTGCTCGAGGTCCTGCGGGATCGACTGGAGACGGTGGCCGGGATCGCACAGATCAAGGCGGAGGGTCTTTCATTCCTGCGCGATCACGAACGTGAGACGGAGCTTCTCGCCCGGGTTGAGGGATGGGCCCGCGAGCTGGGGCTTGACGGATTTCGAACCCACGAGATCTTCCGCGAGATCATCGCGATGTCTCTCAAAGCCCAGGAAGAGGCCCTGCTCAAACGCGACCAGGTGGAAAGGTCGGCGCGTGGGGCGCGACGGGTGGCTTTTCAGGGAATCGAGGCGTCCTACAGTCAACTCGCGGCAACCAAATATTTTGCTGCTCGATCGTCGTCGATGGAGTTCGTCGGTCAACGCACGTTCGCCGAGGCACTGGCGATGGCCGAGAGCGGAGAGGTGGGCTACGCCTTTCTGCCCATCGAGAACACCACCGCGGGTTCGATCAACCAGACCTACGACCTCCTGCGCCAAACCGACCTCAGGATCGTCGGCGAAGAGATCCTGCACGTGCGCCACTGTCTGCTCGGTTTAGCGGGCGCCCGGACGGCGACTCTGAGCCGGGTGCTCTCCCATCCCCAGGCGCTGACCCAGTGCTCGAACTTTCTCACCGGTTTCGAAGGGATCGAACTGGTAGCGTTCGAGGACACCGCGGCGGCGGCGCGCGAGGTGCGGCGGGCAGGCCAACCGACCCAGGCCGCTATCGCGAGCTATGAAGCGGCGGAAACCTACGGGCTCCGGGTACTGGCCGAGGGCATCGCTGATCAGGAGGAGAACTGGACGCGTTTCGTGGTCATATCCGGTCTCGAGATCGAGCTCGATCCGCGGATCCCGGCCAAGACCTCACTGGTCCTGACCACGCCCCACCGCGAGGGGGCGCTGGCCCACTGTCTCAACCTCCTCGCCGAACACGGGCTCAACCTGACCAAGCTCGAGTCGCGCCCGGTGCCGAGTCGTCCGTGGGAGTATCTCTTCTACGTCGATATCGAGGGGTCCGTCGACTCTGAGTCGGCCGCCCTCGGGATCGCCGAGCTGAGGCGGGAGTGTCCTTATTTGAGAGTGCTGGGCAGCTACCCGGCGCGCACGACCGCCGCCGGCGCGGTCGATCGTTACAACGGACGGGACGAGTGATCCACGTCAGCGGCCTGTACGTCTATCCCGTAAAGTCATGCGGCGGCATCCAGGTGGATGCCGCAGCGGTCACGGCGACCGGGTTTCAGTGGGACCGGCGGTGGATGGTGGTGGGCGAGGATGGCCGCTTCCTGAGCCAACGCGAACATCCGCGGTTGGCGCTGGTGAGGGTGAAACTGGCCGAAGACGGGCTCTTGCTGTCCGCTCCCCATCTGTCCGATCTCCACGTGGCGTTGGAGCGCGATACCCAATTGCCGGTCCGGGTCACGGTGTGGGGGGACGAGTGCGATGCGATCAACGAGGGCGTCACCGCAGCGGCGTGGTTTGCTGACCACCTCGGGGTCGGTGCGCGGTTGGTGCGCCTGGCCGACGACGACGCGCGCCCGCTCGGCGGCACCGCCGCCCAGCCCGGCGACAGGGTGTCCTTTGCCGACGCCTACCCGTTTCTCCTCATTTCGGAAGCGTCGCTGCAACAGCTCAATAACCGTCTCAACCTCCCCGTGCCGATGGACCGTTTCCGGCCCAACATCGTCGTCGACGGCTGCAAGCCGCACGACGAAGACAGCTGGGGGTCGGTTCGTATCGGCGAAGTCGACTTCGCGGTCGTCAAACCGTGCTCGCGCTGTGTCGTGACAACCACCAACCAACAGTCTGGTGAGCGGGGTCGCGAGCCGCTGCAGACGCTGGCCACCTATCGGCTGCAGGACGGGCAGATCCTGTTCGGGCAGAATCTCGTTCATCGCGGCGTCGGTGCGGTGAAGATCGGTGACCAGGTCGGGATTCTGGATCTTCATCGACATTCGAGCCCATTCTGCGACAACTGATAGAATACGCCGATGGGAGAGCGGACGCCGCAGTCTCGGGTGCGCACTGTCGGGTGGGTCGGACTCATCATCAACCTGCTGTTGGCGGCGGCCAAGGCGGCCGCCGGAGTCGTCGGACACAGCCAGGCGGTCCTCGCCGACGCCGTCCACAGTCTGTCCGACACGGTCACCGACATCGCCGTGATCCTGGGGGTTCGCTACTGGTCGGCGCCCGCCGATGAAAACCACCCGCACGGGCATGGACGCATCGAAACCGTAATCACGGTGGCGATCGGTCTCGCGGTCGGCGGGGTTGCGGTGGGGATGGGGGTGGAGGCGATCCGCGGTCTTCGTCACCACTCTACGTTGCCGCCTTCGGACATCGCGCTGGTTGCGGCGCTGGCCTCGATCGTCATCAAGGAGTGGATGTACCGCTGGACGGCCGCGGTGGGTCGGGAGGTGCACTCCCCGGCCCTGGTGGCCAACGCGTGGCATCACCGCTCCGACGCGATCTCGTCGGTCCCGGCGGCGGTGGCGGTTGCGGTGTCGTTGATCGTTCCCGAATGGGCGGTGGTCGACAGGGTCGGCGCCATCGTGGTGTGCCTCCTGATCCTGCAGGTGGCGTGGCGCATCCTGCGTCCGGCGCTCGACCAACTGGTCGATGCTGGGGCGCCCGCGGACGACCGTCGTCGGATCGAGAAATTGGCACTCGAGGTGGATGGTGTCGAGGCGGCGCACGCGGTTCGCACGCGGTACGTCGGCGCTTCGCTGGCAGTCGACCTCCACGTCGAGGTTGACGGCGGACTCAGCGTTGCCGAAGGCCACGCCATCGCCAGGGCGGTGCGCCGCAAGCTCGTGGAAGACGGCCCCGATGTGGCGGACGCCGTGGTTCAGATCGAACCCTACCGCCTCCCACGGTCAGGGTGAAGCGGTGACGCTCGAACGTCCGGTGCGACGCTGCGATAAACTCCCGGCATGACCAGCGTCAGTTCCTTTGCCGGTGTCGCGCGAGCCCCTTTTCTCCTGCTGCCGCCGACCCTGGTGGCGAGTGGCGCGGCGGCCGCTGCGTGGAATGGGGCCTTCTCCTGGCCGCGGACGCTGCTCGCCGTGGTCGGCCTCGTGGCGTTGCACATGGCGGTCAACATCTTGAACGAGTGGAGCGATATGCGCACCGGCATCGATCTCCACACCGAACGCACTCCTTTTTCCGGTGGCAGCGGAACGCTGCCGTCCGGCAGCATGAGCACCACGACGGCGTTCTGGTTCGGTGTTGTCTGCTCGATCGTGGGCCTCGTCATCGGCGTGTGGTTCCTGCGGCAGGTGGGGTGGGTACTGCTGCCGATCATCCTGGCCGGGGCGGTTTCCGTTGTGGCCTACACCGACGTGCTCGCGCGGATCGGCATCGGCGAGATGGCTGCGGGTTTCGGGCTCGGCGCAGGCCCGGTCATCGGCACCGCGCTGGTGCAGAACGGCTCCTGGAGCGAGGCCGCGGCGTGGACCGCGGCGCCGGCCTTTTTCATGACCTTCAACCTCCTCTTTCTCAATGAATTTCCCGACGAGGCGGCGGATCGGGGAGGCGGCCGCCGCAATCTCGTGATCCTGCTCGGTCGCAAGGTCGCGGCATGGGTCTATGTTGCTGCGGGGCTGGCGACTCCGGCGGCGATCGTGGCCGGAGTCGCGGTCCACGCCCTGCCGCCGCTGTGCCTGGTGGCCCTGTTGCCGTCGCTCTTGCTGGCCAAGCCTCTGCGGTGGGCCTTTTCGGACCCCTCGTCGCCGGTTCCGATTCCCGCCCTCGCCGCCAATGTGGTGTGGAACCTCGCCACCAACACCCTGCTCGCCGCAGCCCTCGGGCTGTCGGTGCTCACCCGGGGATGATCTATCTTTTGCTGACGGCCCTGGTGTCGCCCTCGGAGACGACCCGGTTGCGCCCCGCGTTCTTGGCCCGGTAGAGCGCGCGGTCGGCCGCCCGGAGAACCGTGTCCGGAGTGCTGTGGCGTGCGTTCGGACCGGCGACGCCGATGCTGACCGCGACCGAGATGAGGTGAGCCGGCTGCGCCGGTTTCTTCGGTCTGTCGGGTTTCTTTCGTGGGCGGTCCTGTGACCGGAGAGCGAACTTGCGGTTGGCGATGGCGGACCGCACCACCTCGAGGTGTTCACGGGAGGCCGCCGGGGTCGCTCCCGGAAACAGGATGGCGAACTCCTCCCCGCCATACCGGAAGGCGCGCCCCCCACCCTTGACCCTGTGCAGTTCGGTGGCGACCATCCGCAATGCCTCATCTCCGGCCTTGTGGCCGTGCCGGTCGTTGAAGCGTTTGAAGTGGTCGACATCGACCATCGCGATGGCGTAGTCGCCTTCGAGGGTTTGCAAGGCCTCCTCCAGCGCACGGCGACCCGGAAGCTCGGTGAGTTGGTCGTGGTAGGCCAGACGGTAGGAATCTTCGATCACGCCGAGGAGCAGAACGACCTGAGCGGCGCCGAGCGCGAGAGTGGACGCCGCAGGGCCCTGGCCCGGCAGCAGGGCGAGCGCCGCCGCTGCGAGCACCCACAGCAACGCGCCCTCGAAGGCCTCCCGGCGAGCGGCAAAGGCGAGTGCCACGAACGCGGCGGCAATCAGGAAAACCAACCGCGCGACATCCGGGGCGGCCAGGAACAGGGCGAGGTCCGGCAGCGCGCGGTTCCCGGCCGCCGGCGAGACGGCGCCGCCGGCGGCCGCTGCAATCAAGCTCAGAGCCAGGACAGTGATCACCAAGGCCACGATCTGGAAGTGCCCGATCGGGCGTTCGGGAAGCAACGCGAGCAGTGCCAGGAGGACCGGAACGGCGAGGACCAGAATTGTGGCGCCGGCCCCGGCGGGGGCATCCGCCAGAGGACCGCGGGCCAGGAAGTTCGAGGCGCCCACCAGCAGCGCAGCCACCGCCAGACGGCCCCGATGAAAGCGCCACGCGAGCACGATCAAGAGCAGAGCGAGCGCCTCGGCGATGACATCGGTGACCGGGCGATGGGTCTCGAGCAGACCGGTGAGCCCGGCGACCCAGGCGACGAGTACCGGCAGCCCGCCGAGGAGGACCGTGATGACGCCGGCGCCCCTCACAGGACGATTGAGGTGCGACACATTCGACGGGTAGGCAAGGTCTGAACCGGCGGGTCAGCGTCGCCAGCGCACGGAGGGAATGGTTTTTCCTCTCACCTCGACCGACCACACCATGTTGTCATCGTCGTCGAATGAAAGGACGTAGTCCGTGATCGTGCCGTTGAGGTTCACCTCGAGCTTGTCGTTGGATCGCAGCTCGTACGAGCCCTGCACTTCATTGTTGACGGAGATCAGCCGCTCCGAAAAGGTGTAGACATCCGTCCCCTTGAAGTTCATCTCGACGCGATACCAGTCCCCCTGGATTCTGAGGTTGTTGTTGCTCAGCAGAGCGATGCGGTCCCTTTGGTTCCACAGCATCATCGCAATGATGGCGATGATGAGAATGAAAATGAGCCGTCTGAGGAAGATTCTCATGATCTCTCCAATACCGCCGCGGCGGCACGTCGATTGTAGGCGATGCATCCGATGAGGCAGCCCCCTTTTTTGGGTGCCGGGGAAATACTAGACTATTGTAACCGATTGTCATGGTGACATTTGTTTCGCTTTTTCTGTGGTTGGTGATCGACACCCAGATGGTCCAGGTGGCGGTCGATCCCGGCGTGGCGGCGGTCGAGATCTTCCTCGACGACCGCAGCGTCGGGGTCATCGACGTTCCGCCGTGGCAGCTGCAGTGTGATTTCGGGCCCATCTTGCGCCCCCACGAGTTGGTGGCCGTGTGGTCCGTCGAGAAAGGGGCTGCAGACGGGGTATGGGGGCCGGTTTCCGATATCTCCGATCTCGGCAAGCTGACCAAGGTTTCGCGTCGGCTGTTGGAGGGCATCCAGGGGAAGTGGGTGGTCTGGGTCGAAGGGCGCCACCTCCCTGGCGCTATCGAACTGGCCTCCAACCCCATCGGTCTGGAGCTCGCACAGTAATTCATGGTTGTGGATGAATATCCACAACCATGAATTACAGATCCAGCTGCTGCGGCATGACGCTGGTGCGGTTCGACAACAGGTCTTCAACCCCCACCCAGAGTTTCTGGCGGCCGCCTTCGAGCTCGACGGTCAAGCACATAGGAAAAATACCCGCGGGCCCGGGCCTGGCTGATTTCGCGTGCCGGGATTGAGATCGGCGTGATCCCGCTGACGGGCGCGGACTGGTTCCCGGCGGCGTCCTCGCTGAAGACGGTGACCGCCACCCGACCGATGAACGTGTCTCCCTGCTCGACCATCTCGAGGCGCCCGATGGGGATCTTCACCCGAACCTGGAGCTGAACCCGCTTCGAGCCCGCGGCGCCGATCCGCAGGCGCCCTTCGGGTTCGCCGAGCTCGATGCGGACGGCGAGCGGGTTGGCGTCGCCCCCGAACAGCATGGTCGAGCGGAGCCGCGTCGCCGCGCGTTCGCTCGGCGTCCGATCCACATAGGTGCGGCGGTACTGGAGTTCATAGGGCAGTTTGGAGCGCAGCTTGACCTCGATGGTGTGGGCCTTGCCGTCGCCGCTGTGGTCGGCGACATAAGCGAGTGAGTAGGAGTGGTCGAGGTCTGCAGATACTGTTGCGACGGCGGTGGTCGGGTCGGCGAAGAGGGCCTGCCCGCCGGTGTCGGAAGCGGCGGAAATGAGGAGATCCTTGCGGACGCGCTCCATCCAGGGACTGATGCTCTCCTGCTTGTTGTCCGATCCGAATGCGTAGTTTGCATCAGAAAGAGGGGCGCGAGCATCCGTTGTGGTCGTGCCGGAGGGTCCGGTATTTGCGGACGAGCGGTCGACGCTGTCGATTGCGGGCTCGGTCGAGTTGCCGGTCGTGTCGCCCTGGATACCTGATGAATCGATGGCATAGAGGGTGAAGCCGAGATCGGAGGCTTCGGCGGCGAGCGCCGTCCACATGCCCTTGGTTGGATACTTGGCGGCGTCGTTGGCAAAGTCCACCGACGCGTAGGCAGGCGCCCAGCGGGTTCGCGGGTGGCCAGGGGTGAACGCGACCAGGATCTTGCGGGCGTCGGCGCGCGCATAGCGGGCCATGGTGGCGGACAGGGCGCCTGCAACCTGTCCGACCCGGCGTTCGAGTTCGAAGAGGTACTCCTCGCTCCGCTGCTTGCGTTCGTAAAAGTACCGGTCGCGGGTGCCGGTGACCGGCCCGTCCGCCAGCCCCTGGGTGAAGGCGGCTTCGTGCTCCATACCGCGGGGCGCGATGTTTGCGATCACGTCGAGCGCCTCGAGCACCTTTCTGCGGTCCGAACTTCGGTCGACACCGGTGGTCAGCGAACCGTCGAAGGCCACGATCGAGACTTCCTCGCCGGCCGGTATCGACGTCTGGTAGCGATCGCGGAGAGCCGCCACGGCCCGATCGCGCTCTCCCTTTCGCATCAGGTAGAGATCGAAGAAGTACACCATCTCCAGCGGTCGCGGCGGCGTGCCGGACGCGCCGCTAGCGGCTGCCACGCCGCCGGTGTCTGTGGTCCGGTCGACTTCCTCGAAGTTCGAGATTTTCACCGCGCGTCCGTTTTCGAAGATCCGGAAGTCCTTTTTCGTCAACCCGGTGACCGCCGTTCCGGTGGCGGGATCGATGACCCGCACCGACAACTCGATGACATTGACCATGGCTTCGCCGGTGAACTGTGCCTCCTGGGCAGCCACCGCCCCGGCCAGGGCGACGATGCCCGTCATCAGGAGCAATGCCGCTCGGCGGGCGGTTGTTGTCATGGTGACCACCGATCTCTCCTCATGGGGACAACAACATCGTAACCGCGACGTATTGCAACTCGGATTCCAGGTCGACGCCGAAGATCGGAGCCGCGGGGCCTGCGAGAGCACCCGTGACAGCTCGAGGGGATTGGGCGAGGGGCGCAATCCCGGCAGCAAACGCCTCGAATCGGAAGAGCCACCGCTCCGCTCGAGCTGTCGTCAGATCGGGTAGTCGCCCGTCGAGCGCGTTGGCGACGGCCGCGATTCGCCGTGACTGCTGCAGTCTGAACCGGTGTGCCGCCTCGGCCGAGACACTTCCGCAGAAGAGGGCGTTGACACGCCCATAGAGACGCAACAACAACGGGGTGCCGAGCAATGTCGAGACCGTCAAGCGACCGACCTGTTGCGGAGCGAGCGGGTCCACCGTGCCGAGCAGTTCCGCCTCGAGGGCGTCGAGCCACAGGCGGTGGTGCCAATCAAAGACCTCGAGCACGAGCTCTTCCCGGGTGCGGAAGTAGATGTAGACGGTGCCTTTGGCGATTCCGGCGAGGTCGGCGATGCGATCGACGTTGACGTCGTCGAGCGACCATCGCGCGAGCAGGGTTGCGGTCGCGTCCAGAATTCGCCGCCGCCTGAGCGCTCGCTCTTCCTCCGTGATGGCTCTTTTTCTTCCCATATTCTCAATAAATGACTATAAGTCATTTATTGGATTCCTGGGGCTTGGCCTGCATATCTCACCGGGTTCGGTCGCGGGGGCGGTGCGCCGCCGCGGCCGGTGGCGCTTGACACCGGCGGCGATCGGGTAAACCATGAATGAGCACTCATTCATGAAGTGGGGGAACCATGCCAGAGAGCGACACCACCCGCGAGTTGTCACCCCGCGAACAGAAATACCGCCGGATTCAGCGGGCGGCAATCGAAGTCTTTGCCTCCAAGGGGTATTTCGGGGCGCGAATGACCGATGTGGCGGAGGCGGCGCAGGTGGCGGACGGCACCCTCTACCTATATTTCGACGGCAAGGAGCATCTCCTGATGTCGATCTTCGACGGCGTTCTCGGCCGCTTTATCGAACGCCTCGACGAGGAAATCGCGTCGCTCGAGGACCCGGTTCAGAAGCTCAGCGTGATGGTCCGCCTGCACCTCGAGACCCTCGGGCGCGATCACGCGCTGGCGCACGTTCTCCAGATCGAAACCCGCCATTCCCGGAGGTTCATGAACCTCTTCACGCGTGGTAAACTCGGCGAGTATCTGAACCGGGTGCGCGACATTATCGAGGAGGGCCAGGAGGTGGGCGCGTTCCGCCGCGACATCAGTGCCGGATTGGCGACCAACCTGGTTTTCGGCGCCGTCGACGAATTGGTGATGAGTTGGTTGCTGGCGGACAATCCCGGAGATCTTCTGCGCCACCACCAGCCTCTGGTTCGCATGCTCACCGACGGCATCGCGCCCTGCCAAAACCACGGGGGAGGCACTCCATGAACGTACGGACCGTCCTCGATCTGTTCCGTTGCGAGACGGAATCACCGCGTGAAGAGCACTACTTTCATTACACCCTCGACGGTCATGTCGCGCTGAGTACGGCCGAGTTTCTCGCGCGGACTGCGGGTCTTGCCGCCGGGCTGGAAAAGGTCGGTATCGGTCGCGGCGACCGGGTGATGTTGATGACCGACAACCGGCCCGAGTGGCACATGGTTGACCTCGCGGTGTGCGACCTCGGCGCGGCTGATGTTCCGGTGTACGGAACCTTGACGCCAGCGCAGATTGCCTACCAGGTCAAGGATTCCGGATCGATCGCGGCGGTGGTGGAAAACGCCGACCAGATGGCGAAGTTCCTCGAAATCCAAGGTGAGTGCTCTGACCTCCGTCATCTGATTCAGATCGAAGGACCGTGCGCACCCGGCGTCCGGCCCCTCAAGGAAATCATCGACTCGGGGCGTTCGGGTGAATCCGAGGACCTCTTCTGGCAGCGGGCCGATCATGTGCGAGCGGAAGATCTGCTGACCCTGATCTACACGTCGGGCACGACCGGCAACCCGAAGGGCGTCACCCTCACCCACGAAAACCTGGTGCAGAACGTCCTGCCATCAGCCGAACGGGCGGTGATCGACCCCGGAGATTTCTGCCTCGAGTTCCTGCCGCTGTGCCACGTGTTCGAGCGGATGCTCGGCTATCTCTACATGTACCGCGGCGTGACCAAGGCCTACTGTTCGGTCTACCACGTGGCCGATCTGTTGACCACCATCAAACCGACCGTGTTCGCCAGCGTGCCGCGCATTTATGAAAAGGTCTACGACAAGGTGATGGGGAAGGTGGCGAGCGCCCCGCCCGTCCGCAGGGCTCTTTTCAACTGGGCGCTTCAAACCGGCCGCAATGCCTATCCGCGACAACTCGCGGGCCAGCCCTCGGGCGGTCTGTCGATGGCGCTGGCCGACAAGCTCGTGTTGTCGAAAGTGCGCGAGGCCCTCGGCGGCAGATTGCGGTTCTGCGTCTCCGGTGGCGCGCCGCTGCCGCTGTTCATCAACGAGTTCTTCCATTCCATCGGCATCCGGATCCTCGAGGGCTATGGTCTGACCGAAACCTCGCCGGTGGTGGCGGTCAATGGTGTCGCCGGCGGCGAATCCAAGCTCGGCACCGTGGGCAGGCCGATCTCGAACGTCGAAGTCAAGATTGCCGATGATGGGGAGCTCTGCGTGAAAGGGCCGTCGGTGATGAAGGGCTATTGGAACCTCCCCGAAAAGACGGCAGAGGTCTTCGATAAGGACGGGTTCTTTCTCACCGGCGATATCGCCGAGATCGACGATGAGGGGTTCATTCGTATCACCGACCGGAAAAAGGACATCATCGTCACCGCCGGCGGCAAGAACATCGCACCCCAGCCCATCGAGGCCGAGCTCAAACGCTCGCCGCTGGTGGACAACGCGGTCATCATCGGCGACCGCCGGCCGTACCTGGTGGTGTTGCTGTCCCCGAGCGTCGAAGGTCTCGAAAAGTGGGCCAAGGACAAGGGCGTCGAATACGAGTCGACTGAGCAACTGACAACCAACCCGAAAGTCCTCGAGATCTTCGAAGAGGTCGTGAGGACCACCAATGCCAATCTCGCAAGCTACGAACAGATCAAAAAGCACACGGTGCTGCCGCTGATGCTGTCGATCGACGACGGAACGCTGACACCGACGCTCAAGGTCAAACGCCGGGTGGTGGAGAAGCACTACGCAGAATTGATCGAAAATCTGTACGCAGGCTGAACCCGGCCGACAGTCGAGCAATCAAACGGCGCTGTGAAGCCGTTCAACGACCAACAGGGTCGCGTCGTCTTGGAGCGGTGCGCCACCCGTGTGGACGTCGACGGCCTCGAGAATCGCGTCGCACAACTCATCCGCCGTCGAATTCGCAAGCGACGCGACAACCGCCGCGACGCGCTCGACACCGAACTCCTCATCGTCTGCATCCTCGGCCTCGGTCAATCCGTCCGTGAACAGTACGACCACGTCACCCGGGCTGAGGAGAGCGGTCGACTCGGAGTAGGTCGCGACCTCGAGAATGCCGAGCGGCAGTCCGCTGCTGTCGATCTGCTCGACGGTTCCGTCGACACGCCGGATGAGCAACGGCAAGTGACCTGCGTTGATCGCCCGCATCCCGCCGCCGGCTTCGATTTTCACCATGCAGAAGGTGGCGAACCGGTTGTCCGCGGTGGCGCCTGCGAGATAGCGATTGATGCGTCCGGCCAGATCGGCGAGGTCGTCGGCCATTCCCGCCAGGAGCCGGACCGAAGCGTGGACGCCCGATGCGATCATCCCGGCGCCGACGCCCTTGCCGGAGACATCCGTGACCGTTGCAATCAGCGCCCCGTCGCTGAGGAGCACGTCATAAGTGTCTCCTGCCACCTGCAGGCTCGACGAAGAGCGCGCCGCCAGGCGGAAGCCCTCGAATGCGGGAAATTTTTGGGGGTGGAGGTGGGACTGGATCACCGCCGCCATCTCGATTTCCCGTTTCATCCGCTCGCGTTCGAGTGACTCACGGGTGAGGCGGACATACTCCAAGGCGACGGTGACCTGGACCGCAAACAACTCGAGCAGCCGCACGTCGTTGGCGGCAAATGGTTCGGTGCCGGCGCGCGCCTCCTTGTCGGCGGCGACCAGGACGCCGAGAGTCCCGGAGTCGGAGGTCAACGGCAAGGCCACGAGGTCGTCTCGGTAGAGACCCTGCTGCCATGCCGAGGTCAGTTCCTCGGTGCTGAGGCGGTGCGGTCCGAATCCGCCGACGTTTTCCGCGGTGTCGGGAGAATCTCCCAGGTGCAGGTGGGCGCTGCGCACGCCGAGCAGGGCGACAAGGTGGCTGATGAGTTCTTCCGCGAGCTCGGTGGTGTCGAGAATGCCGCCGATGCCGGTGGCGATCGAGCGGATGGCCTCGAGCTCCCACAGGTGAAACCGCTCGTCAAACCTGGTGCGCTTGAGCTCTTCGCGGAGTTGCCAGGCGCTGAGGCCCAGGCGGGTGGCGCCGAGCGCGGCTTCGTCGAGGCGTTCGAGGTGGAGCAGCCGCAAACACCAGCTGTCGTTGTCCGACCCGAACGGGATCTCGCTCCAGCCGTCGGTCGCTTCTTCCACCTGCGCCGACACGGTCCGCGGCCACCGCGCTACGGCCGTGTCGTTGCGACGCAGCACCCCGGCGCGCGAACCGGTTTCCTCGACCACTGCCCGGAGCAGTTCTTCCGGGAGGTCTGGACCGGCGCGACCGCTGAGGGCGATGTCAGCAAGGCGCAAGAGATCAGACAGATGCATCTCCCTGGAGAGCCACGTGGGCGGCCTCGCGATCCGGGTAGATCGAGGCGTACTGCACCAAACCCATGATCTCGAAGGTCTTGGAAATCGTCGGCGTCAGGTTGCAAAACGCGAGCCGGCCCTGTTCATCCATCAGCTTCTCGAGGATCTCGAGAAGAATCGACACCCCGATCGAGTTGATGATGCGGGTGCCCTCGAGGTCGATCAGCAGGGTCTTGTAACCCTGGCCCATCAGTTCGGTGGCTGCGTCGGCGATGGCCTGCCCACCCTCGTTGTTGATGTATCCGGCGGCGGAAATCAGGCCCACAGTGTCGCCGAGAAAATCCCTCGAAATCTTGATCCGCTCTTCGCTCATGGTGCACTCTCCACATACTTCCGCATCAATACCACAGTCTTGCCTGGAGAGGATTCGATCTGCACCTCGTCCATCAGCTCCCGAATCAGCGTCAACCCCCAGCCCCGCTTCGATGCGCAGCCGAGGACCCGTGATGGACTGTTCTTCGGCGCCCGTTCCGGGTTGAAGCCCTGTCCGTGGTCCTCGACCTCGATGATCAGACAGGGATTCCCGTCGTGGTTGCCGCTGCGCAGGCGAACGGTAACCGGACCACCACCGTGCTCCATGGCGTTGAGGCAAGCCTCGACCATGGCGACACTGGCGGCCTCGACGCGAGTCTGATGCATCCCAAGGGCCACCCCCAGGGTTTCAACGGCCTTGGCCGCCACCAGTTCCACGTTGGGCACCACCGGAAGGTGCAGCACCACCTCCATGATGAGCCTACAACTGTAACAGAACTTGCGTTAGGGTCCACGCCAGTTTGAGTTGTTGAACGGGAGAGTCAACGCCGAGGAAGAATGCCTGGAGGGCGGCCGCTCCCAACCCCGTGATGGCGGCCGCGGCCGAGTATCTCTGGATTGCCAGTGATCGCATCAAACAACCTCCGCTGCTCAGCACCGCAATATGCGTGCCAGTGGCGGAGGTTGATTTTGGATCATCCAAATTGTTGTATTTTGCAACTTTTTGATGTGGATTTTGAATTTTCAATCAGCTAAGTGTTTTATGGGTTCTATTTAGATTGATTGTTGCGTTTTGCATCTTTTGATGCAAATTGCTGCAGTTTTCGATACAGCGTGGTCCGGTCAATGCCCAGGATTCGGGCTGCCTGTTGCCGGTTGCCATCGACCGTCGCCAGGACCTGTTCGATGTGGCGACGCACGAGGTTTTCCAGCGACCCCAGGCTGCCGGGCGGCGTGGGCTGCCGCCCCTCGATATCCAACCGCAGATCGTCCACCGAGATGGTGTCGCCGGGGGCCAGTGCAACGGCAGCCTGGATCGCGTTTTCCAGCTCGCGCACATTGCCCGGGAACGGGTGGCTCATGAGAGCGGCCAGGGCGTCTCTCGAAAGCGACAGCGCCGGCCGATTGAAGCGCTCGCTATACATCTCGAGGAAGTGACGCGCGAGCAGCGGGATGTCGGAACGTCGCAGACGAAGCGGTGGAACTTCGACCACGACCACCCGCAAACGGTAGTAGAGGTCGCGGCGGAATTCGCCCCGCTCCACCATGGTTTCGAGGTCGCGATTCGTGGCGGTCACGAGGTGAATGTCGACCGGGATGCGTTCACGACCACCGAGGCGTTCGAACTCCCGTTCCTGGACGACCCGCAAGAGCTTGGCCTGCAACGCCAGTGAGAGGTCGCCTATCTCGTCGAGAAACAGGGTGCCGCCGTCGGCGAGTTCGATCTTGCCATGTCGGCGCTGCACACCCGTGGCGACGCCCTCCTCGATACCGAAAAGCTCGGATTCGAGCAACGTTTCCGGCAGAGCCGCGCAGTTGAGCGGGACAAAGGGCCCTGACGCACGTTCAGAAAACGAGTGGAGCAGTCGGGCGACCCGCTCTTTTCCGACCCCGGACTCGCCCCGGAGCAGAACATTGACGCCGGTTGGCGCGGCTCGCCGCACCAACTCCAACATCTCGTGGATCTGCGGCGACTCACCCACGAACCCCTCACGGCGCGCGACGTCGCGCAGGGCGCGGTTCTCATCCGCCAGTCGCTGGCGTTCGCGTTCGATGGCGTTGACCCTGCGGGCGGTGGCAACCGCGGTCGCCACCATGCTGGCCATCGAGAGCAGGAATCGGGCATCGCCGTCGGTAAACTGTGCCCGCCCCTCGCGAGTTTCCTTGTCCGCCAGGACCACCATGCCCAGCAACCGCTGCTGCCACGACATGGGTGCGGCCAGAAGTTCGAACGGCGGGTCCCCGGAGGTGCGCCGGGCCCGTGCAACGCTGCCGGCGGCGAGGTCCTCGAGCAGGTGGGAGTCAAAGAAGGACCGCACCACCTCGACGTTCTGCGGCAGGTGTTCGGAGCGAACGATGGCTTCCTGGCCGCCGGGGTGGAGCGTGCAGACAAATCCCGCGCCGGCGTCCAACGTGCCCACCGCCCGTTGCAGCAACTCCTCCACCAGTTCTTCTTCGGACAGGACACCGCCGATGGTCAGCGACAGATCGACCAGGGTTTCGAGTTGCAGCCCGCGCCAGTTGCGGTCGAAGGAGTCCATTCCGTGCCAAGTGTACCGCGGGCGCAAAGTCCATTTCGGATTTCGGATTTTGGATTTCGGATTTGCTCGTGGCCTTCGGCCACGGCGTCTACCCGCCATGAGCGGGTGGCCGATGGCCGGCCCCCTCCCACCCTTCCTTTCCGGCCGTCGGCCACATTCCGCTCCTGACGGGCAGTGCCGGATTTTCCGTCCGACCCCCCACTGTACGGATGCGCTCCTCACTCATGGCCGAGGGGGACTCGGCGGAGGCATCCCCTCCGGAAGAACGTGTCGAAACGGAGGCAAAAGGAAACGGCCCGCGCCAATCGCGGGCCGTTCTGAAAGGTCGTGGGAGGGTGGTCCACGCCTGTTCTCTTCGCGATGATCAGGATTACTTCGTCTTCTTGGGTTTCTTGGGCTCTTTGCCCTCGGGCTTGGGATCGTTGCCCTGCCCCTGGTCCTTCTGGGCCTTGAAATTAAAGGGATCATCCTCGCCAGGGAGGACCACGGTCGGTGGGTCCTGGTCCGTAGCGTAGACATAACTGGCGAATTCGCCGTGGTTGTGCGCGCAGAAGACTACGAATTTGATGTCCATGCCCGGGCAGCGCGGCGAGTTGCCGGGGTTGTCCTCGTCGCAGCCGTCGAGGTCGTTGCCATGGCCCTTGTTGGCGTCCTGGCTGTCGACGATGTAGTAGTACTCGCCCTCGGCGGCGCCAGGAAATCCCTCGCCCCAGAACTGTTCGGGGGTCGCGATGTAGCGGCCGTCGCCGAGGTCGTAGGCCACCGCCTTCATCAGGTCGAGTTCGGCCTTGCACTGGGCGAGCCGGGCCTTCTCAAACTCGTTGTAAACCTGCGGCATGACAATGCCAGCGACGACCGTGATCACGGCGACTGTGACCATGACCTCAATGGCGGTGATACCTCGCTGCCGGAGTTTCTTGCTCCGGAGTGTGGACGTTTCGGTGAATTTCTGTGTGCTCATGATCGCCTCCCGCGGACCACTTCCGCAAGAACGGTGCCACCTCTGAAAGACGGTTTTCGGGTTGAATTCCGACGATTTTGTACCACCTCGATACAATCTGTCGCGTGGGGTGTTTCGTTTTGGAATCTGAAACTCGGGTCGCCCTGGTATGCCGCGGGTCGTGCCGTAATGCGAACATTCAACGCCGGCGGCGGTGCCTTGGGGGGATTACCTCGGTCACGGCGCGTGGGCGGATGTGTCTTTGATTTGAACAGCAGTGGTCCAGAATGCCGAGCGTGTCGCTCCGGTCGGCGCGGATTTGTGATCCGGAAGACGCTGTCCTCGTACTGGAGCGGCAGAACGAGGCCTCTCGTTTCGGATACAATGCGCGGACGAATGACTGAATGAGGGATTGTCCGTGGCTGTTACGGGGATCGTTCGGGGCGTAGGCATAAGGATGCTCTTGGCATGTGCCGGACTGGTGTGGGTGGTCCCGGTTGGTGCCGCCGAACCTCAGCCGTCCATTGTGATCATTACCGTGGATGCTCTTCGCGCCGACCATCTCGGTTGTTACGGGTATGGCAGGGACACGTCGCCGAATATCGACCGACTGATAGCGGGCGGATTGCGATTCGAGCGAGCCTGGACGCCTGAGCCGCTGACCGGCCCGGCGATGTGCTCGATGATCACCGGTCTTTATCCCCACCACCATGCTGCGTCACGCAATGGGCTCCGGATGCAGGAACATCTGAACTCGCTGCCGAAGATCCTGGCTCAGCACGGCTATTCGACTGCAGCAATTGTCGGAACCTGGACGTTGAAGGACAACCTCACCCTCCTGGGCGAGCACTTTGACACTTACGGTGAAAGGCTCGAACGCCGCCGGTGGTTTGGGCTCCTCAACTCGGAGGCCACCTGCGAGGACGTGACCGACGACGCGCTCGAGTGGTTGGAGGAGGACCGTCGGAGGAAGCCGGAGCGGCCGTTCCTGCTGTGGGTTCATTACATCGAACCGCACGCGCCCTACCGTTTGCACGAGGAGTACGCCGAGCGGCTCGGTGTCAACGATGACAAACTGAAAAAACGAGATCGATACGACACCGAGATTGCGGCGGTGGATCGCTCCATCGGACGACTGCTGGAGGGCATCCGGGGAACCGTCGACGACCGCGAGTTGGTGATCGTGTTCACCGCCGATCACGGTGAAAGCCTGGGGGAGCACGGTTACTGGGGGCACGGGCGAAACCTCTACGAGCAGTCTTTGAGGATCCCTCTGGGACTTGTATGGAAGGGACGGATTCCCGCTGGCAAGCTGGCGTCGCAGGCCACGCTGCTGGACGTTGCGCCGACCCTGCTCGAGCTTGCAGGGTTCGAGGCGCCCGAGAGCCTTCCGGGGAAAAGTTGGGCAGAGACCGCGCGCGGGGGGCAGGCAGCCGGCCCGGGTGGCGTCAGCTATTTCCAGACCCACCGCGGCGCGGTCCACGGTGGCACGCACGACAGCGAAAAGAAACGATCGAAAGGACTCTTGTCGGTCGCCATTCTTTCCGACGACCGCAAAGAAATATTCACCGTCGAATCACAGCAACGCCAGCTCTTCGATCTGGCCGACGATCCAGGAGAGCTTCACAACCTGGTGGGACTGCAGACGCAGCCGTCTGACGGCCTCCTGGCGTGGCTGGCCCAGGTTTTCACAGGGCTCAGCGCCCTTGACCGGCTGGAGACTCAAGATCTCGACGCCGAAGCCGTCGAGCAACTTCGGGCACTCGGTTATCTCGACTGACGATTCCTGACCGCATCCTACACGAAGGACGGAGCGATGAAGCCGGGAATACCGGGCGGCGAGGACGGTTTTCGGTGGAATCACGATTGTGGCATACAATCGGGTCGCCAAAAACCACGACGCGACACACATTATGTGGTAGAGGAGTTCGTCATGCTCAACAGACGGAAGGTCAAAGGATCCAACGGAATCAAAGTCAGTTTCGTCCTCGATGTCGATGATCCCAGGTTGCCGGCGTCAGTGGTGGGCGATTTCAACGCATGGAGTCCCGGCGCCGATCGCTTCGTCCGACGCAGCAACGGAACCGCCAGCGCCGTGGTCCTTTTGCATCAGGGCCACACCTACCGGTTCCGTTATCGCAGCGACAACGGCGAGTGGTTCAATGACCAGGAGGCCGACGGCTACGAGCCCAACACCCACGGAAGCATTGACTGCGTCGTCGTGACGTAGGGGCCCCTTCAGAATTCGGAATTCAGAATTCGGATTTCGGATTTCGGAATGGCCACCCGCCCACCACCGAGACGAAACCGGGACTGGAGGCGAGTCTTCCATTTGGTCAAACAAAAGGCCGCCCGTTCGGGCGGCCGACTGAGATAATATGGCGGGGCCGACGAGACACGATGCCGCCGGTGGCTGCGACCTACCGGATCGCGCGAGTCGCAGAGCGAATCGCGCAGAGCCGGTTCGCAGGCAACGGTGCCACGAGGCTCGTCACTGAAGATGATTGTGAAAACGCCGCCCAAAGGGCGGCGTTGAGAAATATGGCGGGGCCGACGAGACACGATGCCGCCGGTGGCTGCGACCTACCGGATCGCGCGAGTCGCAGAGCGAATCGCGCAGAGCCGGTTCGCAGGCAACGGTGCCACGAGGCTCGTCACTGAAGATGATTGTGAAAACGCCGCCCAAAGGGCGGCGTTGAGAAATATGGCGGGGCCGACGAGACTCGAACTCGCGACCTCCGGCGTGACAGGCCAGCGTTCTATCCAGCTGAACTACGACCCCGCATCGTGGTGGCCCAGGGTTAGTGGGAGGTGGGGGATTTGAACCCACGACCCCCTGCGTGTAAGGCAGGTGCTCTAACCGCTGAGCTAACCTCCCAAACGGAAGACCGTCGGGATCGTCATGGTAGAGGGCAATAGTTCGTGTGTCAAGCCTCTCGGATGACCGTCGAACAGATCCAACCGAAGGAGTGGATGCGGCGTAATCGAGCGCGGGTCCTGCGGCTTTCGGAGATCCCGCGCGAACGTCCCGTCGCTTTACAACGCAGCGTCGGATGCAATATTCTGTGGCCATGGCCGACACCCACGAGATCTTGCAGCTTGCACAGTGGATCGCTCGCCGGGAAGGCGGCGCTGCCCAACTGCGCTGGGGCGACGGCGAACTGATTTTGAGGGTCTCCAATGGCCGCATCAGGTTTGTCGAAGGCATCGACACCGCCGCGCTGTGTCGTCGGTTGAGTTGTGAGCCGATCGGGCGCATCGATCTACTCGAGGAGGCGCGCGAACTCGCAGCCAACGGGCACATCGCCGAGACCTACGCGATGGGCGCCGCCAAGGAACTATTGCAACAACATCTCAGAAAGTGGCTTCTCGACCCACGGCGCGAGCTGGAGATTGTCGAGGGAGAGCCCGACGGGGTGACCGGCGCCACGATCTCCATCACCCACACGCTGGTGGAATTGGTCTTATCGGACACGTCCGGCGCAGTCTCGTCCGTCATCCTTCCGGACCTCGATGTGCTTCTCAGCAGGTCGCCCAACTTCATCGAGCTGTACTCGCCGCTGAGGTTGTCGGAGGACGCGGACCTGATCGTGTCCAAGATCACCGGAGAACGAACCGCGCGGGAGGTGGCGGGGCGGTCCGAGCACGCCCTCGAAGAGGTGTCCCGGTTGTTGGCGGCGTTGGTGGTCACGGGCATTTTAGAGCCGGAACCCGAACTGGTGGTTGACAGTGAGGTGGACCTGTTGCCGGCTGAAGGGTTTTCCCAGTCGCCCCGGCGACGCATCCCGGTCAGTTGGATTGTCGGCAGCGCGGCGCTGTTGTTGATCGTCCTGCTGGCGATCGCCTGGATGGTGAGTCGCTCCGGCGGTGACGCCGCCGCCGCAGGCGGGCAACCGACGGGACGTCACTGGGCGCTGGTTATCGACATGGGCTGCGAACCACAGGATCTGCAGCGTGTCCTCAAAAAGGCCAATCAGCATCCCGATTCGGTTCGCCCGGTGGCGGCCGACTCGACTGGCGGTCAGCCCTGTTGGCAGCTGGTGTGGGGCCGATTCAGCAGTCGTGACGCAGCTCAGAAAGCGGCCAAGGAAATACCCGCGACCCTCCGGCGGGAGGGTTTCGAACCCCATCCCATCGAGCTCACCGGCGACGAGGCAAGGCCGTCCGCGGCGTCGGGTGGGTGAATCCGTGGGCGCTGGGGCTGCGCTGAAACCGCTGCCGACTCTGATGGCGGAATTCGCGGCTGCGCGCGCCACCGGTTCGCTGGAGGCGGTGACCGGGGCCAGCGTTCGCGAGATCCTCTTTACGAACGGCGAGATTCGCGCCGCGCGTTCCCAGTTGGAAGAAGAAAAACTCGGGATGTGGCTGGTGGACCGCAGCAAGATCAGCGAGGACGATCGTGCGCTGGTCCTGCTCGCCCAGGGTGGTGGCGCTTCGCCGCCGTTTGGACACATCCTCGTAGCGCGGGGTTATATCTCGGCCGACGACCTCGAGAACGAGCTCCAGGAGCTGGCTCTCACCATCATTCGCCGCGCCGCAGCGGCGCCGAGAACCACCTGTCGGTTTGTCGAGGGCGGTGGCGAGGGTCAGCTCGACACTCTCCCGAACGTCGTCACCTCGCAGATCATCCTGATCGCGGCCCGCGAGTTCTCCGACATCGAGGCCATCCGGCAGGAGATCGGCCCGCCGGTGCGGCGGGTCGTCCTTTCGCCGTCATTCAAGCAGATGATCGAGGATGTCGAGCTGACCCCGACCGAGGGCTTCCTGCTCAGCCGTCTCGACGCCGCGAAGAACATCGCGGAACTGGTGCGGCTGTCGTCGCTGCCAGAGGTCCAGCTATTCACCACGCTGTATACATTGTTGCTGTCGGGAACCGTGATCATCGAGGGTGAGGGGGTCCCGGTTTCGAAACCTCCGCTTCTGCACGACGCCGCTGAGAATGAACCGACGATCGATAACGAGGGTCATCTCGACGATGCGACCGGCGACCACGGCGACTTCAGCGAGCGTCAAATCGAAGAGCGCCAGTACATCCGCAAGCTGTCGGAAGCGGTGACGAAGGTCGACCACTACAAGGCTCTCGGTCTGCAGCGCGATGCAAACCCCGCCGAAATCAAGGACGGGTGGACAAAGATCCGGGAACGGTTTTCCCCCGAGGCAGCGGGCAGACCCCATCTCAGAGATATGATCGGGCACCTGGAGCGGATCGTCGAGCGCGGGCGGGCGGCTTATGAGGTGCTTTCCTCACACAGGGCCAGGGAACGCTACGATCGGATCCTGAAAACCGTCGAAACCGAGAGCCATAAGATCGATTCGACAAAACGGGGATTGGTCGACCCCCAGGCGCGCAAGGAGCTCGTCGAAGCGAACCTCAAACGCGCCGACGAGCTGATCAGGGACAATGAGCTGTATCTCGCAATCCAACTCCTCGAGCGAGCGTGTGCGCTCGATCCACGGCCGGGCGAGCTGCTCAAACTCGCGCGGCTCCTGCAGCACAACCCGCTGTGGGCCAATCGTGCTCTGGCCTGTCTGCGGCGGGCCATCGAGGCCGATCCCAAGCATGTCGACTCCTGGCTCGAGTTGGCGGATTTCTGGCGTCGCCGCAACCACGTCGAGCGGCAGCGCAAATCGCTCGAACGCGCGCTGGCGATCAATCCGGACAACGAGGTTGCAAACCGGATGTACAAAGATATCGCCGGGGCCCGTGAGCTGCAGCGGCTGCTGCGGCGAGCACGCCAGATGCGCTGACCATGCCGATAGCTGTCGACGGCAACAATCTTCTCCACCGCCTGCCGCCGTCACAACGCACCCGGGCCGACGTTCGCAGGCTGACGCTGGAGGTCGTGCGGAACGAGACCATTCAGATCGTCGTTGTGTTCGACGGTCCGCCGCCCCCGGGCTCGCCGGTGACCGAGCACCTGGGCCGTGTGACGATTCGTTACTCCGGCGCCGTGTCTGCCGATGACATGATATTCGAGCTCATCCCCGACGGACGGAGCGCCTCGCAGTGGGTGGTCGTGACCGATGACCGCGCCCTTGGCGCCCGTGTACGCGGCAAGGGCGCCGGCGTGCGGACATTGGCCGAGTGGCGCAGCCGTCGTCCACCGTCCCGTCGAACCGACTTCCAGTCACGGCTGTCGTCGAACGAGATCGCCGGATGGGAAGAGTACTTCTCAGCGCGCGACGAAACCGACGATTCCTGACAGTCAAAAAGCCGAACACTGTTTTCAGGGTTGGCAGGTCGTCGGGCGGAAGGTACACTCCCGCCGCGGCGAATTGTGCGCCGCCAGCAGGGATGAAGTGCGTTCTGCGGGTCAAGGGAGGATCGAAATGGCCGATATCTTGCGTGAAATGAAGAAGTTCTTTTCCGACCTCGGGCTCCACCTGGAGCTCGGAATCAAAGACTCCAATCTCGGGGCGTGTACGGGTGAGTGGATCACGCCGGACGAGCAGCACCTGCTGGTCTCGATCAACCCGTCCGACGGCGAGCCCATTGCCTCGATCATCCAGGCCGACGAGGCCTCCTACGAGAAAGTGGTGGCGGCAGCGGCGGCGGCCTTCGAGACCTGGCGCATGATGCCGGCGCCGGCGCGCGGCGATGTCGTCCGCGATCTCGGCAACGAGCTTCGGATCTTCAAGGAACCCCTCGGCCGCCTGGTGTCGCTCGAAATGGGGAAGATCCTCTCCGAGGGCCTCGGCGAGGTGCAGGAGATGATCGACATGTGCGATTTCGCCGTCGGGCTGTCGCGCCAGCTGTACGGCCCCAACATGATGTCCGAGCGGCCGCGTCACCGGATGTACGAACAGTGGCACCCGCTGGGAGTCGTCGGCATCATCACCGCCTTCAACTTCCCGGTGGCGGTGTGGGCGTGGAACGCCGCCCTGGCCGCGGTGTGCGGCAACACGATGGTGTGGAAACCGTCGTCCGACACTCCGCTGACGGCGGTCGCGGTCCAGCACATCTGCAACCGGGTGATGCAGCGGCACGGGCTGCACGGAATCTTCAACCTGGTGATCGGTCCCGGCAGGACGGTGGGCGAGCGGATGATCAACGACGCGCGGGTCCCCCTGATCTCCTTCACCGGCTCCACCAACATGGGCCGTCACGTCGCCGAGGTCACG
This sequence comes from Candidatus Sulfomarinibacteraceae bacterium, assembly GCA_963741385.1. GTDB lineage: Bacteria > Acidobacteriota > Thermoanaerobaculia > Thermoanaerobaculales > Sulfomarinibacteraceae > Sulfomarinibacter. The sequence goes on along the minus strand of CAVUHO010000010.1, from coordinate 467,335 downwards.
GCTCGCCGCTTTGGTCGCAACATCCTCGAGCTCGGCGGCAACAACGCCATCATCGTGGCGGAGGACGCCGATGTCGAGCTCGCAGTGCGCGCGATCCTGTTTGCTGCCGTGGGTACCGCCGGTCAGCGCTGCACCAGCCTGCGCCGTCTTTTCCTTCACACCAGCGTGGCTGGTGAGGTGATCGGTCGGCTCACCAAGGCCTACCCTTCGATCACCATCGGCAACCCCCTCGATGACGGCGTCCTGATGGGGCCGTTGGTCAATGCGCGCGCCGTCGACGACCACTTCGCGGCCCTCGACGCCGTTCGCGAGCAGGGCGGGGAGATCCTGTGCGGCGGCGGCCGTCCCGAGGGTCCTGGGTTCTTTGTCGAACCCACTCTCGTCAAGGCGCAGCCGGATCTCGCCATCGCGCGCGACGAGACTTTTGCGCCGATCCTCTACATCTTCGAGTTCTCGAACTTCGATGAGGCCGTGACCATGCACAACTCGGTGGTCCAGGGCCTGTCGTCGGCCGTCTTCACCGAGAGCATCCGCACCGCCGAGCGCTTCCTTTCCCACGAGGGCTCGGACTGCGGCATCGCCAACGTCAACATCGGCACCTCCGGCGCCGAGATCGGCGGCGCTTTCGGCGGTGAGAAAGAGACCGGCGGCGGCCGCGAGGCCGGCTCGGACGCGTGGAAGGGCTACATGCGCCGCCAGACCTGCACCATCAATTGGGGCGGCGAGCTTCCTCTGGCGCAGGGGGTGAAGTTCGACGTCGAGTAAGGTTCGGGGATTTCGGATTTCGGATTTCGGATTTCGGATTTCCCGTGTGAGAGCGTGTCGAGGTAAAGATCGGGCTGAGATGTCAGTGGCATCCTGCCCGGTCTTTCGTCTTGCGCTCCGATTCAGCGAGCCCGCGAATTTTTCAGGGAACGGTTGAGCTCCACCCTGAGAAGTTGCTCGACTCGAAGCCATCGTCGAAGACCGATGAGTTGTCAGCGAGTTCAAGGACCGTGACCCCGTAGTGGGTCATGCCGGAATAGGAGCCGGCCCACGTCATCTGGTGGTCGCTGTGGTCCCAGGTGTCATGGATGTAGATGACCGACCCCGCAGTGTTATAGCCGTAGCCGAGCATCGTGTGGCTGGTGACGTGGATGAGCACCGGACGCCCCGCGTCGATCTCATGCTGAAATTGGGAGTACGAGAAGCCGTAGGTCAGACCCTGCTCGACGATGTACTGGTTGTACCGGTTGACAACGGTGTAGCCGCGTGACTCGAAGAAGAGTTCGAGGCCGTAGCCACCGTCCGCGGGATATGAAGATAACAAGAACGGCCAGCCGTTCGAGTAGTTGTAGAACGTCGTCGATCCATCCGTGTTGCCGAATGCCGACTGGTTCGTTTTCATGTAGTCGGCGGTGCAGTTCGCGTAGGTGTGCTGTGGCCAGCCTCCGGCGATGTACGGATCTTGGCTGGCGCTGTTGTAGGCGACGTAGTAGTCGTCCACGTGGCCCCGATTGGCCAGCCCGTCGATACCCTGAGCGGTTGCGCTAAGCGGGCACTTGCCGTAACCCCAGGTGCTGTTGTCCATCGGGCAGACGCCGCCGTTTGCCGGCCCGCTGTACATGTTTGGGTAGCCTGTGTTGTCATAGTAACCCGCCATCATTGCCGCCGAGGTGGCGGAGCACCCGTACGACCAGTCGAAGGCGGGAACGCTAGTCAGCACGTTGATGCCCGCAGCCTTGTTGGGGAGAGGTACGGCGGCTGTAGCCATCTTGACCGCAGGTGGCAGCCCGCCGGGGACCTCGATGACCTCGATGACGCGGCCGTCGTCGAGATAGATCCTCTCCCGAATTTCGGGCTGGGGTCGGCGGTCGGCGGCCGTTGCGCCAGGCGTGATGATCGCCAGAATCAGAAGGCACGGGAGAAGCCGCCGCAGATTCATGTCGGACCTCCGAACTTCACGAGCCACCCTCGATACCAGTGTATTTCTCTTAGGTGATATCAGGAAAGCTGTAAAAATTCTTTAAACTAAATTTGACATTTCTGGGTGGCACCCACGCTCGGCCGACCGGGGTGGGGCCTCCGAGCCTCTGCTGCTACCATGGGAGCCATGGAAGGCTCAGTCCTGATCATCGACGACGATGCCGGGGTGCGGAAGGTTCTGCGGCGCATCCTGAGCGGAGCGGGCTACGAGGTGGAAGAGGCGAGCGACGCCTTTCAAGGGCTCGAAGAGCTCGACGCCAACCCGCCCGACGCCGCGCTTCTCGACATCAAGATGCCGGGTATGGACGGCCTGTCGCTGCTCGAAAACCTGCACCAGCGAGGGCTCGAAATACCAGTTGTCATCCTCACCGGCCACGGCGACGAATTCACCTCCACTCAGTGTCTGGAGGCCGGTGCCGCGGGCTATCTGACCAAACCCCCCGACCGCGCCGACCTTCTGCTCGCGGTGCGGGGGGCGGTCGCTCAGGGGCGCGTTGCGCGGGCCGGTGTCGCGGCCGTGGAACCACCGCCGCTGCTTGGCGAGAGCTCGGCGATCCGCCAGCTGCGGGACGAGATTGCCCGGGTCTCGCCGTCGCACGCCACGGTCATGGTGCAGGGCGAGTCCGGCACCGGCAAGGAGTTGGTGGCGAGGCGTCTCCACCACCTCTCGGGCCGCGCCAGAAAACCATTTATCCGGGTCAACTCGGCTGCGATCCCCGAGGAACTCATCGAGTCCGAGCTGTTCGGCCACGAGAAGGGCTCGTTCACCGGCGCCCACCGGCGCCAGGTGGGCAAGTTCGTGCAGGCCGACGGCGGCACCATCTTCCTCGACGAGGTCGGCGACATGAGCCTCAAGACCCAGGCCAAGGTGCTCAGGGTGCTGCAGGAAGGAGAGGTTGAGCCGGTGGGCGCCGGTCAGACCTTTCAGGTCGATGTGAGGGTGATCGCCGCCACCAACAAGGACCTCGTGGCCGAGGTCCGGGCAGGCAGGTTTCGCGAGGACCTCTTCTACCGGCTTGCCGTGGTCGTGCTGCGGACACCGCCGCTTCGCGAACACCCGGAGGACATTCCGCCGCTCGTCGCCCACCTCACCAGTCAGTTCTGCCGCGAGTACAACCGGCGACCGAAGAACTGGAGCGAACAGGCTCTCGGTCAGCTCAGGAAACACCCCTGGCCGGGTAACGTGCGCGAGCTCAAGAACGTGGTCGAGCGCGCTGTGATCATGGAGCTCGACGACACCGTTGAGAACGTGGATCTGCCGTCGCAGCCGGCCGACGGGGCCGTCGACTCGCTGCTCGACATCGGCTCCCTGGCCGAGTTCCAACGCCAGTCCGAGATCGCCTATCTGCTGCACCACCTCGAGCGCAACGGCTGGAACGTTGCCGCCACGGCGCGGGTCATCGGCACGCCGCGGTCGAACCTCTACAAGAAAATGCGTGCCTACGGCATCGAACGGGAAGCCGATTGACCGGACCGGTCACTCTTGCCGAGCTCACCGAGTGTGGCGCCCACCAGCGCGGCCACTTTCTGTTGTCGTCGGGCCTCCACTCGGGTGACTATTTGCAATGCGCCCTCTATCTCGCGCACCCGCAGCGCGCGGCGCGCGCCGGCGGCCTGCTGGCGGCATCGATTCGCGCCGCCGCGATGACACCGGACGTCATCGTCGCTCCGGCCATGGGTGGCCTCATCATCGGTCACGAAACCGCCCGCGCCCTGGATCTTCCCTTTCTCTTCACCGAACGCTCAGAGGGCCAGATGGTTCTGCGGCGCGGCTTCGGTCTCGCACCGGGTCAGCGGGTGGTGGTGGTCGAAGACGTTGTGACCACCGGCAAGTCGACCCGCGAGGTGATCGCCATCCTCGGTTCACTCGGCGCTTCGGTTCTCGGCGTCGGTTCGCTGGTCAACCGCTCGGGCGACCCGCGGCCCTTCGCCCCGTCTGCCGAGCTGTCACCTGATGGCGGCTGAGTTTCCGACCTGGGCTGCTCCCGAGTGCCCGCTCTGTCGCGAGGGCGTCCCGATCGCTAAACCGGGGTCGCGACCGATCACCTGACGAATTCGGAATTCGGAATTCGGAATTCCCACCCATCACCCCCACCCTCGTTATCTGCTCGAGTGCTCAGGACGGGCCGGACCGCGTCCGGTGGAGGCGAGTCAAGCCACTCAAACTGTCATCCCGAGCGAGCGGAGCGAGTCGAGGGATCTGGGGGGTGGCTTGAGGTTTGGGTCCTCCGGAAGCCGCCCCCCAGATTCCTCCGCTCGCTCACTTCGTTCGCTCGGTCGGAATGACAGGGGAAACGTTGTCCTTCAGCCGCCCGACATCACCGCGATGTGAGAGGCGGGTCGTTGGTTGAAGATGATGTCCCGGGCATCATGTGGATGCGTGCGGCGATTCTTCGAAGCTCGGCTCCAGAACCCTTACCGCACCATCATCCACCGCAGGGCGCGCGGCCTCTGCGAGTGCTGAGACTGAACGGCCCAGGAGGGGATGGACCCACTCCGGCGCCACCTCTGCCGCCGGCTCGAGGGCAAAGCGCCGTTCGTGAAAGCGGGGGTGGGGCACCTCGAGCTCCGGGCCGCGGCACACCACGCCATCGACCAGCAACAGATCGAGATCCAGCACCCGCGGCCCCCACCTCTCTTCGGTCGTGCGGTCGCGTCCTGCTGCCACTTCGAGCTCACGACAGCGCGCGAGCAGGGCGCGAAGATCACCCGGCCAGTGGATGACCGCCGCGGCATTGAGATAGTCGGGCTGCTCGGGGCCGACGGCGAGGGTCTGCCAGAGCCGCGAGGTTGAAAGGATCCATCCGTCGTCGCCGAGAGCGTCGAGCGCGCTGGCGAACGCCGCTGCCGGGTCGCCGAGGTTGCCGCCGAGTCCGATAATCAGTCGCATCTTCGGATCATGATAGATGACCCCGATCACAGCGTCTCGTGCCGTCTTTTCCTAGGATGGGAGAGGGGCGCTATTCCTGGGAGGGAAGGACATGGCACCGAAGACCAGAGATCACGTCCGTTTGTTGTTGTTGGTGGTCATGGCGGCCGCCGGCACGGTTCGTGCCGCCGCCCCCCTGGTGATGATCGAGGCGCCTGTGATCACGATCCAGACGGAAGGCGCGGTCCGGATTTCGGAGGAGGGATTCCTCGAAGAGCGGCTGGTCCTGCCGGTCGATTTGGGTGCAAAGCTGAATGCCATCGACGATGGCGATTCGCTCCGTTTGGAGCGCTGGCCGGTGGCGCCGGGCGACCGCCGGACCGTGACTCTCAAGAAAATCTCGGTGTACGGTCCATCCACCCGGATCTTCGAGATCGGCGACGACGGTGTTCGCGAGTTGCCCAGGTCGCCGCGGAAGCACTTCATCGGTGAGATCGACGGCGAACCAGGAAGCGGGGTGCTGGTGATTCTCGACCCCAGGGGCGGCCGCGTGACCGGGATGTCGATCTCGGGTGGTGAGACCTTTGACCTGGAGGCGCTCCCCGGAGACATGCCCACGGATGTTCGGGTGATCGCGACCGAGGAGAGGATCGGAGGTCCATTATCGTTCTGGGGGTGCGGAGAGGAAGAGCTCGACCAACCGGGTGAGCTGCCGGACCTGCGGTTTGCAACCGCTTCCTCGACCGTCGAGAAGTCTTCAGTTCCGCTGGAGGCGGTCCTCGCGGTCGATACCGACACCGAGCTCCTGAGTCAGAAGTTCAGCAACAACACGTCTACCGCCGCCGATTATGTGGCCGATTTGATCGCTGCCATGAATGTCATGTACTCGCGGGATCTCGACGTCACCCTGATTCAGGGCACGACCTATCTGAGGACCGGCAGCGATCCCTACAGCGCAAACAGCGGCGGCAGCGCCTCGTCGACCGAGCTCAACGAGTTCGGCAATTACTGGAAGAGCAACTACGGCTCGGTGCAGAGAACGCTCGCAGCCATGCTTTCCGGCAAATCCCCATCGTCGAACTCGGCGTCGGGCATCGCGTGGGTCGGTGGTCTCTGTTCGACGACCTACGGTTACAGCTTCTCGAAGGTCTTCAAGACCAACTACCTGTCGGGGGACGCCAAGCTGGTGGGCCACGAGATCGGCCACAACTTCGGCTCGCCCCACACCCACTGCTACAACCCGCCGATTGACCACTGCTATGCCAACGAGGGTGGTTGTTATTCGGGCGCCACCTCGTGCCCGGGGGGTGCGGGGACCGTCATGAGCTACTGCCACATCACCGGCTGCGGCAGCACCCTCGACTTCCACCCCACGGTGATCAACCGCATCCTCACCAACTACGTCAACCCGGCCACCGGAGTGTGCATCTTCGAAGCAACCTCGACGGAAATGCTCTTTGACGACGGCTTCGAAGCGGGTGGTCTCGGTGCCTGGAGCTCCTCCTCACAATGACAATTTTCTGTTAACGACGGGCACCCTTTTCAGAACCCCTTGATACTCTGGAGCTGTGTCGGCCGGCATTCTGCGAGCAGGCGCGTGGCCAAAGCTTCTTCGAAGTTCGATTGTTTCCACGTCTTGGCTGTATCCGGCGGAGTTTTGACATGAGGTGACAATGCTGTTCCAGCACTGGCAATCCGGGACGCAAAGGGATGAAGCATGAAGAGGGGGGTTCTCGCGTTTTTCTCTGCGGCAGCGCTTCTCTGTGCGGTATTGGTCGGAGCGGCGGCATCAGGTGGTTGGGATCTCACGAAGCCTCTCGATTTCTATTTCCCTCCGCCAATAGCGGACGAGCCGACACGTGCCGAGTCAGGCGAACTTGCCGTCAAGAATGGCAGTCCGTCTCTTGAAGACCAGATCATGGAGCTGACCAACCAGGAGAGATGGAACAACGGTCAGCTGCCTCCTCTCAAACGCAACAGCCTTCTCGATAACTCTGCAGAGACTCACAGTACCAACATGGCGACACGACACTTCTTCGCCCACTGTGATCTCGACACAAAGGCCACGGCATGGGACCGAATAGGAGCTGCAGGATACGATTTCAACTGGGCGGGCGAGAACATAGCTGGCGGGAACTCCACGGCCACGGAGACCATGGATCAATGGATGGGCAGCTCGGGTCACCGGGCAAATATTCTCTCCTCGGACTTTCGCGAACTCGGCGTGGGGTATGTCTACAACCCTGCCGACACGGCGAACGCAAGAACCGATAACAATGGGGACTGTAATGAGGACGGTACATGGCCGTATGTTATCCGTCACTACTGGACCCAGAATTTCGGAACCATCAACATCGTCTACCCAGTGGTGATCAACCGTGAGGCGTACGAGACCGCGACCCGGAATGTGAACCTCTACCTCTATGGCAGCGGCTGGGCCAGCGAGATGAGGATTCGCAACGAGAACGGTACTTGGACAGCTTGGCAGCCGTTTTCAACCAATGTTGCATGGCAACTGAGTGCGGCAGCGGGTACCAAAGAGGTTTTTGTGGAGATTCGCAGTGGCGCGACGGTGCGCGGTGCCAGCGACACCATCGTTTCGACAGTCACCGCGGACCCGAATCTTGTATTCGAGGACGGTTTTGAGTCCAACAACACCAACGCATGGAGCGACACCGTTCCGTAGGCCCCTCTGGCGGTCAAGACTGAGAACGCCCCTGCAGCGGGCCCTGCTGCCCACACTTCTCCTCAATTCCGCCATCCGATCCGCCAGCTGCATCTGCTAAAGTCCGTCCGTGATCAAGAAGAAGGTCGTATCCGACGGCGCGGCGAGGTCGAAGAAAGGGCTACCGACGATCCGCAGGAAGACGGCGGGCGGCAAGGCGGCCAAAGAGACCCCTGAGAAGGTCAAGCGGGCACTCTCCGTCGCCACGACCGTGCTCTGGGTGGCGGTGGCCGGTAGCGTTGCGGGCGCTCTGGCGGGCTGGATCATCGCGCAGTTCCTGCACGTGCCGCAGGTGGATCTTCTGGCCGAGTTCGAGCCCGCCGCGACCACCCACATCTACGCCGCGGACGGCGAGCAGGTGGCATCGTACGCGCTCGAGCAGCGGGTGGTCCTACGCCCCGATCAGATTCCCGAGCACTTCAAGCAGGCCGTGGTGGCCATCGAGGACGCCGACTTCTACAGCCACGGCGGTATCGACCCCGGGGCGATCCTGCGCGCCGCCTGGTACAGCCTCCTCGACCGCAAGATCGGCTCGCGAGGCGGCGCGTCCACGCTGACCCAACAGTTGGCGCTGAATCTCTTCCTGCAACGGGAGCGAACGCTCGGCCGCAAGGTCAAGGAGGCTCTGCTCGCCCTCGACATCGAGAAGCGCTATTCGAAGGACCAGATCCTCACCATGTACGCCAACCAGATCTTTCTCGGTCACGGCGCCTACGGCGTGGAAGCGGCCTCTCTGCTCTATTTCCAGAAGCACGCCTCCGAGTTGAGCCTCGCCGAGGCGGCCATGCTGGCGGGGATGATCCCGAGCGCCAGCAACAAGTACGACCCGGTCAAACGTCCGGAAAACGCGCTCAACCGGCGCGACAAGGTTCTTTCAAGCATGCTCGAGCTCGGATTCATCGACCGCGCGGCATTTGAAGAGGCCGTGGCCCAGCCGTTGGGGGTGACACTCCACCGCGACAAGGTGGAGTCCGGGGCCTATTTCCTCGAGATGACGCGCAAGGAGATCGAGAGCCGGTACGGCACCGACGCGCTCTACACGTCGGGTCTCGAGGTGCATCTGACCATGGATCCCGTGCTGCAGGCCGCGGCCGAACGGGCGGTCCGCGAGGGCCTGGTGGCGCTGGAGATGAACGACCTCGGCTTCCGCCGCCCACCGAACATCCTCACAGAGGGTGGTGTCGAGTCGGTCGACGACTACCAGGACCCGTCGTGGCAGCAGCTCTCACTGGAGGCCGGCGGCATGGTCAAGGCGGTGGTGAACGAGGTGTCCGCCCGCAGCGCCACCCTGCGGATTGCCGACCGGCGGGCGCAGCTGACTCTGGACGGGGCGAGTTGGACCCGGGCGAGTTCGCTCCAGCGAATCCTCAAGGTTGGTGACGTGGTGCTCGTGCGGTTGCCCGACCCACTGCCCGACGACCCCGGTGCGGTCCTCAACGTCGACCTGCTGCAGGAGCCGGATATCGAGGGCGCGTTGGTGGCGATGGACAACCGGACGGGGGCGATCCTCGCCCTGGTGGGTGGTTTCGATTTTCAGCGAAGCGAGTTCAACCGCGCGGTGCAGGCGTCGCTGCAGTGCGGTTCGGCCTTCAAGCCGTTTGTGTTCCTGACCGCATTCGAACACGGCTTCACGCCGGCCGACACGGTCTTCGACGCCCCGTTCCTCCTGCCCGACGGCACCGGCGAGCTGACCTACTGCCCCAAAAACTACTACAACATCTACTACGGCATCGTCACTCTCCGGCGCGCACTCGAGATGAGCTACAACTCCTCGGCGGTCAAGCTCCAGCAACTCGCGGGGAGCGAGGCGGTCGTCGACACCGCCCGCCGGTTCGGTATCAGCACCGAGCTTCATCCTTATCCGTCCCTTGCCCTGGGATCGCTCGGAGTTCATCTGATCGATCTCGTGCGGGCCTACTCGGGCATCGCCAACCTCGGCGAGGTCCCCCAACCGTATTACATCTCGGAGGTCTTCGACCGTGACGGCCGGTTGCAGGAGCGGTTTTTCCCGCGCAGCGAACGGGCGATGCCGGAGGCCGTGACCTACCTCGTGCTCAACGTCCTTGAAGGGGTGATCGATCGCGGCACCGGCGTGTCGGCAAGGAACCTGCCGGCCAATCTCGCCGGCAAGACCGGCACGACCGACGACTATACGGACGCCTGGTTTGTGGGATTCTCGCCGAGAATCACGGTTGGCGTGTGGGTAGGCCGCGACCGCAAAATCCCGATCGGCAGGAAGATGACCGGAGCCAAAGCCGCACAGCCGATCTGGGACAGCTTCATGGCGGCATACCTGCAGACTCTCACCGACGCCGAGCGGGGGGAGGACTTCCAGGTCCCGGCCGGCGTTGTCTTCACACCGGTGGACGCCGACACCGGTGAGAGGGCCGTCCCGCCGTGCGGCTACCAGAAATCGGTGATCCTCGAAGCTTTTCTCGACGGCACCGAACCGACCGAACCGTGCCGAGAGGACTTTGCCGGCGTCGACGAGCTGCCGTGGCCCTTCCAAATCCCGTATTACGTGCCCAAACCTGGCGAGCCGATGCCCACCCTCGAGGCCGTCGAAGTTGCCGATGAGCGGCTCAAGCCGACCCCGACCGCCGGCGAACAGAGCGCCACGGAACGTGAGGCAGCCGTCGATCCCGAGAGCGGTGAGGGCCGCTGAAACTCAATTAGGAATTAGGAATTAGGATTTAGGAATGCCGCCCCGATGGCCCGTGGCATGGAGGATTGGGGGAGGGTGGATGGGAATTCCTCATTCCTCATTCCTAACTCCTCATTCTTCAAGTCAGCTCTGGTGGAGGAACCCTTCCACCTGTTCGAGGAAGCCGGTCGGCGCCATGTAGCCGGGGATGCGGCCGATCTCGCGGCCGTTGCCGTCGAGCACGAGAATGGTTGGCAGCCCGTCGACACGGTATTCGTTGGACAGTTCGCGACCGTCGCTGTCCACATTGAGGCTCACCGGAATGACCTGGTCCCGGAGCACGGTCTTGACCGCGTTGTCGCGCAGTGTTGTCGACTCCAGCTTCTTGCACCATACGCACCAATCGGCGTAGAAGTTGACAAGCACCGGCTTGCCCTCGGCGCGCGCCCGCTCCAGTGCCGCCGGGAGGTCTCTGCTCCAGGTGACCTCTACCGTGCCGTGGGCGGTGACCGCGGCGGCGATCGCAGGCTGCGCCGCTTGCTCATCCCGGCTGCACGCGATGACAACCAGCAGCGATGCGGCGGCTGCGGTCGCCAACAGCCTGTGAGAGTTCATCCTTTTCATCAGTCCTCCTCGGTGCGGCAGGGGCGCCGCCTTTTCAATTTATCACCAAAAAGCGATATAGTCACCAACGGCGACGGGTCCGCCACCCCGTTGACGGTTCATTATGCCGGATCGCCGGCTCGTGTTACTTCCTTGCACCCCGGGGCCGGCGCGTGGCATTATCCGGCATGCCCCGAACTTCGATCTCCCTGTTTCGGAGAATCGAGCGTGCGCTCGAGACGATCGCGCTCGGCTCGACCCCGCTCGAGACCATCCACCGCGCCGCCGATTTCATCGCCGAGAATTTCGCCGAGGACCTGGGGATTCGAGGCGGCAGGATCTACGCCCAGGATGACGGCAGTTACGAGCTGGTGGAGACCTTTGGTGACGCCTCGAGGGATCCCATCGGGCTCCGCGTGTGGAAGACCTACCCGCCGTTCGAGCAATTGCTCGACATGGGCTCGGTGGTGATGCGCCGTGATGACGCCCGGCTCGACCAGCGGCTCGAGGCCGATCTCGGCACGCGGGAGTGGTTTGCGGCCATCGCGGTGGCCGATGCCCACTACGTGTTGTCGTTCGACGTCGAGCCGTTGGACGCGGACCACGACGACGTGGTCGCGACGCTCAACATCATCCGCCTCGCGGTCAACCAGAAGCTCCGCGAGGAACGCATGGCCGCGATCATGGAAGACGCACGTCTGATCCAGAACTCGATCTTGCCGCGGCACATCCCGCAACCCGGAGACTTCGAGATCGCCGCCCGAGCCGTCACCGCGGAGGTCGTGGGCGGCGATTTCTACGACGTCATCACCCTCGATGACAACACCTTCGACGTCGCGGTCGCCGACGCCACCGGGCACGGTCTGCCGGCAGCGCTCCAGGTCCGCGACGTTTTCACCGGTCTGCGCATGGGTTTGTCGCGGGAATTCAAGATCACGCGGACCGTCCAACGCCTCAACACGATCATTCACCGCAGCCGCCTGGCCACCAAGTTCGTGACCCTGTTCCTCGCCGAGTTCGACCTCAACGGCACCCTGATTTACTGCAACGCGGGCCACCCGGCCGGCCTCCTGGTGCGTGCCGACGGAACCGTCCTCGAGCTCACCACCACCGGGATGATCCTCGGTCCGAACCCGCAGGCGGTATACGGTTTCGGGCTCGAGCGCATCGAGCCCGGCGATCTTCTCGCTCTCTTCACCGACGGCATCACTGAAGCGGTGGGCGGATCGGGCGACGAGGAGTACGGCCGGGACCGTCTGCTGCGCGTCCTCCGGAAGTCCCGCCACCTCGACCCGATCGCAATCGTCGACCGGGTGTTTTCGGATGTCGACGAATTCGCCTCGACCTCGCCGCCGGCCGACGACCAGACCCTGGTGGTTGTCAGACGCCGCGCCCCCGAACCGGAGGAGATCCCCGCATGATCGACTTCAGCCCCGGCAGCTTTTTTGATGTTGGTGATTTTGCTCATGCCGGGGTCTTTTTAGGTGGTGAGCCGGTCTGGGCGTGCCTTGGGAAAAGGCTGGTGGAGTACCTCGAGGGGTGGCACGACTGGAGCATCAACTCGAAGCTGCCGGACGGAGTTCACCTCATGGGCGATCGGATCTTCATCGCCCCGGGGTGCACCATCGAGCCCGGAGCTCTGATTGTCGGGCCGGTGATCCTCGACGAGGGGGTCGAGATCCGCACCGGCGCCTACATCCGGCAGAACGTGGTGCTCGGCGCGGGCAGCCTGGTCGGCGCCCACAGCGAGGTCAAGGGATCGATCCTCCTGCCCGGCGCCAAAGCCCCTCACCAGGCCTACGTCGGCGACACGATTCTCGGCCGCGACGTCAACCTGGGCGCCGGCACCATCTGTTCCAACGTCAAAAACGTCGGCCGCGAGGTGACCTTTTTTGCCGGCGGCGAGACCGTTCACACCGGTCTGCGGAAGTTCGGCGCGATCCTCGGCGACGGTTGCAAGACCGGGTGCAACACGGTGCTCAATCCCGGCGTGTTGATGGGGCCGGGATCGGTGACCTACACCAACGCCAGCATCCGCGGCGGTTACTACCCCGCCGGCACCCTGATCAAGGTTCGGCAGACGCAGCAGGTGACGGAGATGAGGCGGTTGAAGCTGGAATGATCAATTTCGGATTTCGGATTTCGGATTTCGGAATTCCGCACACCGATTTCTTGAGAATCCGAAGATCAGTCTTCGCCAGAGCTTTGCCGTGCGGGCGCCGCCGAAATCGGGGTGGGCTGGGGGAAAAATCCGAAATCCGAAATCCGAAATCCGAAATTCACAGTTATGGCACACACGTTGCAATAGGAGAGATCGACCTGGAGGTGGACCATGAAGAGGGTCCTGATAGTTGGCATGATCCTGGCAGTGAGCGGTGTGGTTGTGGCCTCTGACGAGGACGACTTGACCTCGTTGAGCTACATCTCGTACCTCGAGCGGTACGCCACGGTGCTACCCGCCAATACTGAAGAAACCATCGAGGCCGTCATCAACATGCCGTTGGTGGCGGGCGACAGGGTGGACACCGCCCGCGAGGGCCGGATGGAAGTGGTTCTCGCCGACGGCAACACGATGTGGCTCGATGAGTACACGACGCTGAGTCTCGACGCTGTGGCGTTCAGTCGAGATGTGGAGTCCGAGCGGACGGTGATCTTTCTCGCCGACGGCTCGTTGGTCGTCGAAGTCGGCGACCATGGGCTGACACCCAGGCCGACCCGGGTCGACAGCCGCGCCGCGACGGTATTTCTCGACGAACTCGGCCTCTACCGTCTCGAGGCACTGCCTTCGGGCGGACTGCGTGTGGAAGTCATGTCCGGTCTCGCGGAAGCCGCCACGACCGCCGGTGGTGTGCTGGTGCGGGCGGAAACCGCAGCCGAAGTCGGCGGCGGCGAAGTCCAGCGCAGCGAGGCTCAACTCACCTGGAGCGACGACTTCGCAGTGTGGGTGGAGGCGCGCCGCCAGATCGCAGCGGGTGAAAGTGCAAAGTACGTGGATCTTCGCTACTCGCGGCAGGCGGCCCAACTCGACAACTACGGCAGCTGGGTCTATGTCGATTCCGTCAACTCCTGGGCGTGGCAGCCCACCGTTGGCGGCAACTGGCAGCCCTATCAGGCCGGCCGCTGGTACTGGACCTCGACCGGCTATGCGTGGATTTCGTACGAGCCCTGGGGATGGCTGCCCTACCACTACGGCTCGTGGAATTTCGACGTCGGTTTTGGATGGGTGTGGTCCTTTCGAAACTTCTGGGGCCCCTCCTGGGTGAGCTGGATGTGGTGGCCAGGTTATGTCGCCTGGTGCCCGCACGGGTACTACAACAACTGGTATTGGAATGCCTACGGCGGCTATTACCCGGGTGACTACCCTCCCTACAGACCGCCCTATCCGGGTGGAGGCGGTGGGGCCAACCAACCGCCGCGGCGTGACGTGATGCCGCCGCCCCGGACCGCGACCGGCAGGGTCGGTGGTGATGCCTCGACGTCGCGGTTGGCGTCCGCACCGGCCGTCGATCTCTCCGGTCGTGTCCGGTTGGCCGAGGTGGACCGTCGCGGTTGGATGGTGGTGTCGGACGGAGATTTTGCAAGCCCGAATCTGGCGCGGCTCGCCAAGCCGGGAGAACGGATGATGCCGACGGTTGGCGACCAGACGGGGGTCGTGATGACCGGGCCCCTCACCACCCGGTCGCCGTCCGAGGCCAGCCCGCGGGGCGAGATTGAACGCGTCTTCCGAGGCGTGGAGGTTCGCTCGACCGCAGACGTCAGTCGATTGTTGGCCCGGGACAGCAGCCTCGACCCCGCGTTGGCCCTGCAGATGGCTCAGCCGACAACCATCGAAGCTCTCGGCCGTGGTTCGTCGGAGGCCGCGGCATCCAACCGACAGAGTGTATCTCGGACCTTGGCAGCAGGTGGAGGCTCGCCGTTCCACACCGCGAACCCATCCCGGCTCGCGCAGCCTAATCTTTACCGGCCGACCATGTACGGCGCCCCGGTGACAGGTTCAGTGCCGTCGGGCTCGTCCACCGGCAGCCGCCAGCTGATTGCGCCGAGGACGTTTTCCGGACGATCGTCAGTGGCGAGGCCGGTTGTCGTTCCGCCTACGGGTTCGTCGATCAACGGGCGCTCCTCGACGTCAAACGGCGGCAGCCGTTCGGTGACGGGAGCTCCGAGCAGCGGTCCGTCGACCTCGGTGCGCAGCAGCCCCGGCCGAACATCAGCGCCGCAGTCGCCGTCGGCGGGCAGCTCCCACTCATCGGGCGCAAGTTCGCGTTCGTCCGCCGGCGCCAGCCGCCCGTCCGGCGGATCGTCGGGCAAACCTTCAAGTAGTTCTTCCGGCACGAAGAAGCAGTAGGGACGGGCCGGCGGCCGGGTTTGGAGCGTATAGTGGCTTCATGACGAAGCTCTCTGATGCTGTGATCGAACGTCTGGTGGATGCGGCGGGTTCGGTCCGCCAACATGCCCACGCCCCATACTCGAACTTCGCGGTGGGTTCGGCCATCCTCGACGGAGATGGTGGGATCCATCTCGGCTGCAACGTGGAAAACGCTTCCTATGGGCTCAGCGTGTGCGCCGAGCGCCACGCTGTTGCCGCCGCTGTGGCGGCGGGCGCGGGACAGCTGATCGCTGTCGCTGTGGTCACCGCCACCTCACCACCCACGTCTCCGTGCGGAGCGTGTCGACAGGTTCTGGCGGAATTCGGCGACATGCCGGTGATCCTGGCGAACCTGAAAGGCGACCGCACGTTGACAACGGTTGCCGAGTTGCTTCCCGCTGCGTTCGGTCCCGAGGTGCTGGCGCAGCGTGGGGAATGAACGGGTACCGGGAGGCGAGGCGGCCTCTTGACAGCTCCCGGCGCCGGCCACATATTTGATGTGTCCCCAGGGACCGCGGGTGTTCAACGGACCTCACGGCCGCGATACCAACTGAAAAGGCCCGGGCGGGCATACCCGCCGCGACGAAATCCCGCCACCGCGGGGTTTCGTTTTTTTCATTCCACCCCCACAGACCCGGTGTGCGAAACTCCGTGGGTGGAGTGCAGATGACGAGTCTCAAAGACCAGCTGTCCTGGGAACGGCGGCTCGAACGTCGCCGGAAGCGTCGCGAGGAGTACCGCCGGGGACTGCGCCCGATGGCAATCGCGAGCTGGAACACGACCAAGGAGCACAATATCGGCTCGTTGGTTCGTACCGCCCACGCGGTGGCCGCCGAGGAAGTCGTGTTGGTGGGCGATCGTGACTGGAACGTGGAGGCCGCCCGAACAGCCGAGCTCTACACCACCGTCACTCAGGTCGCCGACCTCGAGGCCTTTCGCGAACACCTTGCAGCGGGGCGGTGGAACCTCGTGGCCGTCGAACTCGACGCTCGTGCGGCCAACCTCTTCGAGGCCGAATACCCCGATCGCCCGTGTTTCCTGCTCGGGGCGGAGGTCGGCGGGGTCCCCGAGGCGCTTCTCGCAGAGTCCCGGCTCATTGTGCAGATCCCCCAGTGGGGGCTGGTTCCATCGCTCAACGTGGCGGTCGCGGGCTCGATCGTCGTCTACGACTACCTGGCAAAGCAGCACCGGATGGGCCGGCTCGCGCGACCGGACGGCGGTCTCTTCGAACCGAACGACGACGAAGCCGTAGAAGATTGATGCAGGTCACAATCGTCGGTTGTTGACGCGGAGATCGCCTGCTACAGTAGTCGCGCACAGCCCGCTCACGCACAGCTCGAGAGTTTCCACGACTTCAGCTGATCGTGAGGGGAGAATGAAAGGCACGGGAGGAAAATATGCGGAACGCGACCCGAGTGATGGTAGCTCTGCTGGTTGTGGTGATGGCCGTGTCCGTTGGCGCGTGCAAAAGCAGCGGTTCCAAGGTGAAGGCCCCGAAACCGTCGGCGACACCCGTTCCCACCCGGGCTTCCTCCTCGGTGCCGGAAGAGGTGGTGTACGAACCGACCACCGAGACCATCATTTCCGAACAGGTGACCGAGGAGATCCCCGACGACCTCGTCCAACTCAACGCGCAAGGGTATCTCGAGGACGTCTTCTTCGACACCGACCGCTTCGATCTGACCCCGGCGGCCCGCGAAACGCTGGCGAAGAACGCTGCATGGCTGCAGAAGCACCCCACCATCAAGATCCTGGTGGAGGGACACTGCGACGAACGCAACACCCGCGAGTACAACCTCGCCCTCGGAGAACGTCGCGCGAGCGCCGTCCAGGAGTACCTCGTGCTGCTCGGCATCCCCTCGCAACGGATCCAGATCATCTCCTACGGTGAGGAACGACCTTTCGCTCTCGGCAACAACGAAAGTGCTTGGCAGCTCAACCGGCGAGACCACTTCGTGATTGTCGCCCGATAGGAGATGAAAATGCGCACTCCATGCTTCGCATTGACCGCGGTCGCCGTCGTGACCCTCGCGGCGTGCAACTCATCCCAGGACATGGCATTGCTGCACCGTGAGATCACCGACGTTCAGAGATCGGTCGACACCATCCAGACCGAGGTCCTCGACAAGTCCGACCTCAAGGCGATGGAACAATCCATGCAGGACCTGACCGCCAAAAACATGCGGTCCAACGCCGATCTCGCGGCCAGGGTTGAAGAGTTGCAGGAGCAGATCGAGGCCCTGCACGCGAGCCTCGAGGTCACCACCCGCCAGTTGCAGAACATCTCCATGGCGGTTGCAGCGGTTCGTGAGGATGCAGCGCCGATTGTGGTGTTGCCGCCGGTGACCACCGCGCCCGGCGACGGCGGTGGCGCCGCCGGAACGGCCGCCGGTGCGGCTGCGACCGGGGGAGCCTCCACCCCCGAAGCGTTGTACCGGAGCGCCTACGAAGACTACATGCGCGGCAACTACGATCTGGCGGCGGATGGGTTCGGTGAGTACCTGAAGCGCTACCCGAACACCGAGCTCGCAGACAACGCCCTCTACTGGATCGGTGAGTGCTACGACGCACAGGAGAAATCGCAGGAGGCGCTCGACACCTTTACCCTCGTGCTCGAGGACTACCCCACGTCCGACAAGGCCGCCGCGGCCCAGCTCAAGAAGGGTTTGATCTACCTCAAGATGGGCGACCAGGGCCAGGGCGTGGTCAACCTCCAGTATGTGGTCTACGAGCACCCTGGAACCCGCGAAGCGGAGCTCGCCCAGGAGCAGCTGAAATCGCTCGGACTCACCATTCGGTAGGCTTGGGGCTTGGAGCTTGAGGCTTGATCTTTGAGGGACCACCGGAAACTCGACGCTTTTCATCTCGCCGATGAACTCGCCGTTGCAGTTTATAGAGCCACACATTCCTTTCCGGCGACTGAGCAATACGGTATGACAAGCCAGTTGCGGCGTTGCGCTGTTTCTGTGGCGGCGAATATCGTGGAGGGCGGCGCCCGGGAGACGGAAAAGGAATATTTGCGTTTCCTGGGGATTGCCTTCGGCTCGGTCAGAGAACTTGGCTATCTTCTCAGCCTGGCGAGCCGCCTCGGATACCTTGATGATGCAGCCTCGAAAAGGCTTGAGGACGACCAGCATCGAGCCGCCGGATCCCTTGGCGCACTCATCAACGCGCTCAAAAATTAGGTTCGAAGTGCTCAGTCATACGATACAAACCGGTCGAGAAGACCACGCCGTACGAGTCTCAAGCCTCAAGCCCCAAGCCCCAGGCCCTTTTGGGACTAGCCTGATCGCCGAGTTTCGGCTATGATGTGCGACCCGATGCGGCCGTGACGGCCGCGTCCGACTGAAGGAGAGTCAATTCGATGGCCACGATCAAGGGAACGAAGAAGCAGGGGCGCAAGCGCCACCGCCAGTCGCTCGAACGTCGGATGCGCAACCGCGCGGTGCGCACTCGCGTTCGCCGCCAGATGCGCCTGATGCGCGCCGCCATGGCTGATGGTGATGCCGACAAAGTCAAAGAAATGTTGCCCGAGACCATGTCGGTGATCGACGTGGGTTGGCGCAAGGGTGTGATTCATCGCAACACGGCCGCCCGTTACAAGTCGCGAATGGCGCGACAGGCCGAGACGGTGATCGCCGGCAAGGAAGCCTGAGTCGATGCAAGAGGCCCTGCTCACCACCTCCATCCCTTCAGGAAAACTGGTGAGCCGGGGCAAGGTCCGCGATATCTACGCCATCGACGATACCCTGCTTCTGGTCGCCACAGACAGGATCAGCGCGTTCGACAGCGTGCTGTCGCCGGGCATCCCCGGTCGAGGAACCATCCTCACTCAGCTTTCCACTTTCTGGTTTCGGCAATTCGCCGACCGCGTGCCGAACCACCTCCTGGCCACCGATCTGGCCGACTTCCCCGCCCCGTTCAACCAATGCCCTGAACTCGCCGGCCGCAGCGTGCTTGTCCGCAAGCTCGAGGCGATCCCAGTGGAGTGCGTGGCCCGCGGTTACCTGGCCGGGTCGGGGTGGAAGGAATACCAGACCGACGGCACTGTCTGCGGCATCCGTCTCCCCGAGGGATTGACGGAGTCGGCACGGCTCTCTCAGCCGATTTTCACGCCGGCGACCAAGGCCACCGACGGCCACGACGAGAACATCAGCTTCGAACGGATGGTGGGAATCGTGGGGGAGGAGACGGCGACCCGTCTTCGCGACCTGACGCTCGGGCTCTACCAAGCCGCCGCCGACTATGCCCTCGAGCGCGGAATCATCATCGCCGACACCAAATTCGAATTCGGTGCCGACGGCGGCGGCCGGATCGTCTGGATGGACGAGGCCCTGACGCCGGACTCATCGCGGTTCTGGCCGGCCGACCAGTACCAGCCGGGTCGATCTCAGGCCTCGTTCGACAAGCAATTCGTGCGCGATTGGCTCGAAGCCAGCGGTTGGAACAAGGAACCGCCTGCGCCGACCCTCCCGCCCGAGGTGGTCGAGGGCACGCTTTCGCGTTACAGGGATGCCTACCGGTTGCTGACCGGCGAAGACCTCGCGGCGGTGACGTCCAGCGACTGATACAGAAACAAAGACCGGGTTCCAACCCGATGAGCGGAGGGATTTCCATGACCGTGTACACGACAGAGAAGATCCGGAACGTGGCGGTGGTCGGCCACTCCCACACTGGCAAGACCTCGCTGGTATCGGCCATGCTCTTCGACGGTGGGGTGTTGAATCGGTTGTGCAAGGTGGACGACGCGAACACCACCACCGATTTTGACGAGGACGAACACGACCGTAAGATCACGATCAATACTGCGGTCGCCCACGTTGAACATCGCGGGGTCAAGATCAACCTCATCGACACGCCCGGTTACGGCATTTTCAGCACCGACGCGATGCAGGGCCTCAGGGTTGCCGACTCGGCCCTGATGATGGTTTCCGCGGTCGCGGGGCCCGAGGTGCAGACCGAGAAGATGTGGAAAGCAGCAGCCGGTTTCGGTCTGCCGGTCATGTTTGCGATCAACCTCATGGATCGCGATCGGGCGTCCTTTTCCCGCGTCGTCGAAGCCCTGGAAAAGAAGTACGGCCGCGAGGTGACCCCGCTGCAGCTGCCGATCGGTGAAGAGTCCGCATTTTCGGGAATCGTCGATCTGGTCAGTGGCAAGGCCTTGACCTGGCCGCACGATGAGAGCGGCAAGGTCGCAGAAGCCGACGTGCCGGCCGATATGGCGGAGCAGGTGGCGGCGGCGCGTGAGGCCTTGATGGAGATGGTTGCCGAACAGGACGAAGACTTGATGGAGAAGTACCTCGAGGTGGGTGACCTCGAAGCGGAAACGTTTGCCAGGGGTTTGAAAAAGGCCATTACCGCTCGTGACCTCTTCCCGGTCTTCGTACTTGCGGCAGGAAAGAACATCGGCGTGCAGCCGCTGATGGACGGGTTGGTGGATTTCGCCCCCGCGCCGGATTGGCGTCCGGTCCAGGCCACAGTCAACGGCGAGGAGCAGGAGCTGGCGGTGTCGAGCGGTTCCCCGTTCAGCGCGTACGTTTTCAAGACCATCTCCGACCCCTTTGCGGGCCGGATTACGCTCATTCGCATCTTCACGGGTGGCACCACGGCCGATGCCCATGTCATGAACCCAATCCGTGACGAGACGGAAAGGCTTGGCGCACTGTCCGTGATCCAGGGCAAAGACGTCGAACACGTCACCGAGTTGGCGGCCGGCGACATCGGCGCGGTACCCAAGCTCAAGGAGACCCATACCGGCGACACCCTGTGCGCAGCCAAAGAGAATATCGTTCTGTCGGCTGTCCCCGTCCCCGAGCCGGCCATCAGCTTTGCGCTCGAATCCGAATCCAAGGGTGACGAGAACAAGCTGGCGGCGGCGCTCGCCAAGATTCGCGACGAAGATCCCACCATCAGCGTCGGCCGCGATCCACAGACCAAGGAAATGCTGATTTCCGGTGCGGGCCAACTCCACGTCGAGGTCATCGTTGGTCGTCTCAAACGACGTTACGGTGTCAACGTCGTACTGCACCAGCCAAAGGTGCCCTACCGCGAGACCATCAAGTCTTCGGCGGAAGTGACAACCCGACACAAGAAGCAGACCGGGGGATCGGGCCAGTTTGCGCAGTGCTCGATCATTATGGAACCCAACTTCGGTAATGGCTACGAGTTCATCGACAAGATCTTCGGCGGTTCAATCTCGGGGACCTACCGCCCGGCGGTGGACAAGGGCATCCAGGAGGCCGCCGAACGCGGCGTGGTCGCCGGCTACCCGATGGTGGACTTCAAGATCACCCTCACCGACGGCAAAGAGCACGCGGTGGACTCTTCGGAAATGGCGTTCAAGATGGCCGGCCGCAAGGCCTTCAGAGAAGCCGCCGCCAAGTGCAAGGCGACCCTGCTCGAGCCGATCATGCAAATCGAGGTCTATGCCCCCGAGGAACACCTCGGCGACGTCATGGGAGACCTCAACTCGCGCCGTGGCAGGGTCCAGGGAATGGACTCCGAGGGTGGCACCACCACCGTCAAGGCCCAGGTCCCGTTCGCCGAGATGCTGACGTACGCACCGACCCTGCGCTCCATCACCCAGGGGCGGGGCGACTTCCACATGGAGTTCG
Organism: Candidatus Sulfomarinibacteraceae bacterium; assembly: GCA_963741385.1. Taxonomy (GTDB): domain Bacteria; phylum Acidobacteriota; class Thermoanaerobaculia; order Thermoanaerobaculales; family Sulfomarinibacteraceae; genus Sulfomarinibacter. The sequence continues at coordinate 445,549 of CAVUHO010000010.1, read as the reverse complement.
CCAAATACGCCGAGGTCCCCAAACAGTTGCAGGAGAAGATCATCGCCGAGGCCGTCAAGGGCGAGGACGAGGACGACGAATAGAGTTCGGAATTAGGAATTAGGAATTAGGAATTCCCACCCGCCCTCCCCTTGAAAAACGGGGGGCGGTTTTCTTTTTTTCGCCTGATTCGCTTTGCGACAATGAGAAGTTGTCATCCCGACCGAGGGAGGAGAGCGACCGAGCGGAGGGATCTGGTGGGCGGCGGCCGGCAGGACCCTTCTAGAAACCCCTCCCCAGAATTCTCGACCCAGCCTCCGCCTTCGCTCGGAAAGTCAGGGTTGTGTGGTCTCCTGCTGGTGGGGCGGAGGCAATCCGAAATTCGAAATTCGAAATTCGAAATCAGAGCTGTGTGCTGTCGTCCCAGTCTTCGATCTTCGCCAGGTACTCGTGATCGTCGTAACGACCCGGGTGGAACGATGGCCGCGTAATCCGGTAGGCGCTGCCCATGATGTGGCCGCAACCAACTCCGCCGTCGCCGCGGACGCCATCAAGCCGAAGCCCGACAGCGCACCGTGGACGAAGGCGCCCTCGATCGGAAGCGGCCCCGCCAACGGCCGGTTCTCTCGGGTCTTGGTGTAGTAGCCGCCGTCGATCCACGCCTTCGGCATCCGCTCCACGTACGCCCCGAGAGCAGGGATCGCGGTGGCCATGCCGCGCAGGCAGATCTCGGCATAGTGGTCGGGTACGCGTAGGGGAAAGACCTCGGCAACCGGGTCACAGTGATAGGGCCACAGAATCAAGAGGTAGGGGCTGCCGCCTCCACCCTCGACCCGCATGTGGACGCCGGCCGGCATCTCGCCGAGCAGCAGGTCTCCATCCGCCATCTCGGCCAGGAACTCCCGTTCCTCTGCGCTCCACTCGATGCGTTGCGGGTCCTCCCAGATCGTGAACGGCGCGTCGCGCGGCACCGCCCCGAGGTGGTCCTCGATCGACACCTTGAGGTGGAGCTCGGAGGAGACCGGCAGCTCGAGCCCGAGCAGCCCGCCGACACCCGCCAGCATCGGTCCCGCAGCGTTGACGAAGCGAGGAGTGAAGAGGGTGAGAACCTTGCCACCGGTGGTCCCGATCTGCACCGACGAGACCCTGCCGCCAGAGGTCTCGATCCACTCCACCCGACCTTCGATCAACTCGACGCCCGCGGCCCTCGCCTCTTCGAGCTGCAACATCCCGAGCTGCTGACCCGAGAACCACCCGCAACGACGGGCGTGCAGGACGGCGCAGGTGTCGGTTGAGAGATAGGGGAACGCCCGCCGGATCAACTCGCGGTCAGTGATCAGATCCGCGCCGGTGGGCTGGTCCTGCCAGCCTTCGGCCGGAGCGGTCCGGTAGTCCGGGCCACCGGCGCCGCCCGTGTGGATCCGCACCGGCCCGGCGCCGTGGTGCGAGGCCAGCTCCGCGCTTGCACTCATGAGTTCGACGCGCGCCGGGTTCGCCGTGGCGTAGAGATAACCCCGGCGGTTCATCAGAATCCGGTTGTCGCTGGCCAGCGCCATCTCTTCCATCAGATCGATGCTGCGGTTCATGAGCTGAACCATGGCGTCGTCGGGGTCCGGCCACCAGTTGCGATAGGCCTCGGTCGATTTGTCCGAGGTCAAGGTCATCGGTGGCCGCTCGTCCACCAGCACCACATGCTTCATCCCGTGCTTGACCGCCAACTGCCAGGCCACCGAGATCCCCGCGATCCCGGCCCCGCAGATGACCACGTCAGCGGTTTTCATGTCATTCCTTCTATTCGATTCGGTTCTCACTGTAGCGACACCATCTTGAGTGCTTCTCGCAGTGTCACAATTCGCACCCCACCACAGGTCTCCCCGTAAAGATGGCCGAAGTGCCGACGGTCACCTGTGACCAGGAGATCCGTGCCGGCCGCAGCTGCCGCGGCCAGAATAGGTGCATCGGTTTTTGGTAGGCCGTGCCGTATTGCCCAAGCGACGAGGGCTGGACCCCCCTCGGCGACGCGTATCACCTGCTTCAAGAGAGCCTCAAGAACTGCTGCGGCTGAGGGGTGTTTCATCATCAGATTTCGCTTCGCCTCGGCGATCGCATACTCCGATGTTATGAGCGAGCAGAATTTGCTCTCAGCCAAGAAGAACAGCCCACGAGCCCGTCCGTCAGTCGAATGTGCCGCAGAGAAAAGGACGTTTGCGTCGAGGAAGAGGCGCACTCACGATCCCTTGAGTTTCTTCTCGAGGCGCTCCCGCTCTTTCGGGGTCATGCGATCCTCCTCCATGAACTCCGCGACCCGCGCGTCGCTATAGAGTTCAATGGGGTAAACCCCTGCAGGTCGAAGGAGGATAGACCCGTCGGCAGTGACCTCGACCAGCAGAATGGTCTCTGCCTCGATTCCGAGCTGCTCGAGCACAGCCTTGGGTATCGAAACCTGCCCTTTTTTGCCCAACTTTGCAGTTTCCATAAATTCAATATATCAGAATTCCGGAATTCCGGAAAGCATACTCACTCCGAGATCCTCGTCCTCTTTTACCCGAGGCGGGTGTCCGAACAAATCCGAAATCCGAAATCCGAAATCCGAAATGTCCTTCTGGTTCCCCGCTATGATGATCATATCTGCTGCCGGAGTGGCGGAATGGCAGACGCTGGGGACTTAAAATCCCTTGACCGTATGGTCGTGCGGGTTCGACCCCCGCCTCCGGCACCACACATCCCAAGTGAAAGCCCGGCACCTTTCCGGTCCGGCCACGCCGTGCGGCGTCGACACCACCAGCCGCTGTCAATCCCTGTTCAGGTAGCCGTGGTCGACGAGGTAGCGAACCACCTTCTGGGCGCTCTCCTCCTCGCTCTCGTTGGCGGTGAAAAGAACGATCTCCGGGTCGACCGGCGGCTCATACGGCGCCGAGATGCCGGTGAATTCGGCAACCTGGCCGGCACGCGCCTTGGCGTACAGGCCTTTCGGGTCGCGCCGCTCGCAGATTTCCAGCGGACAATCCACGAGAACCTCGACAAAGTCGCGCGGTTCCTGGATATCGCGGTTGCGATCGCGATCCGCGGCGTATGGGGAGATGAATGCCGTGAGGTTGATCATCCCGGCCTGGGTGAAGAGCTTGGCCACCTCGCCGATGCGGCGGATGTTCTCGTTCCGGTCCTCGGGGCTGAAACCGAGATCGCGGTTCAAGCCGAACCGGACGTTGTCGCCATCGAGCACGTAGCAGTGCTTCCCGCGATCGGTGAGCAGCCGATCCACGAGAATCGCTACGGTCGATTTTCCGGAGGCGCTCAGGCCGGTGAACCACACCGTCACCCCGCGCTGGCCGAGCGCCCGCTCGCGCTGGTGACGGGTCACCTCGAACTGGACGTGTGAGATGTTGGCGCTTTTGGGCTGGCTCATGATTTCGCCTCCTTTTCAGGGTCGGCACACAAGATGCGATCAATCTCGAAAAACAGCTCCTGCTCGCGGATGATGCCGACGATGCCGCCGTGGCGCATGACGACGAGCCGGCGGGAAGATTCTTGGACCATCATGTAGGCCGCCTCCATGAGCGAGGCGTCGGCGCCGATGTCGGGTGGCACCGGCGACATGATTTCGCGGACCGGAACCGCGCGCAACCGCGCCACCTCGCGGGTGAACATGCCCACCCAGAACATCGGCGAGTACTGGATCGAGTCGGCCAGGGTGGGTTTGGGCATTGTCAGGTAGCGCGGCATGATGGTGCCCAACAGATCCGTGATGGCCAGCATGCCCACCACGGATCCATCACCACCGGTCACCAGCAGCGAGCGATGGCCGGTCTCCATGATGCTGTCGGACTCCGATCTCCCGGCGAACGAGCGGCGAAGGTCCGCAATCGCGTCTTCGACAGTGTCATCTGCTGAGACGGTTGTGTAGGCGGCCAACGGAATCATGACATCGCCGACGCGCCGCTCCTCCTGGCGGTCGGGTAAGTGGGCCCACCTCCGGGCCTCGTTGAGCTTTGCGACCAGAAGGTCGATGTCGCACGGTTTGGCCAGAAAATCGAAGGCGCCCTGTTCGAGGGCGATGCGTGCCGCGTCCTCGGAGGCATGACCCGAGAGCATGATGACCGGCACATCGGGGGCACGTCGCTTGAGTTCGCGCAGCGCTGTCAAACCGTCCATGCCCGGCATGCGAATGTCGAGGACCACCACATCCGGGCGGTCGGCGAGTCGTTCGAGGGCTTCTTCGCCGGTTCCCGCAGTGGTCACGCCAAAGCCGCGCCGCAACAGGATTTTTTCAGTGGAGACGCGGAAGCGCTTTTCGTCGTCAACCAGGAGCACGTTCATCCGGGTGCTGGTCATGTTCCCTCCCCCGTTCATCAGAAGGCCGGAAGGCCGGGCCAGCCCAGCCAGCGCCAGTAGAAGGCGGCCTGCAGCAGGAGCACGCCGAGGTTGGTGAAAAACAGGATAATGCCGACCCTCAGATAGTCCCGCTGGTTGAGGTACCCGCTCGCATAGACGATGGCGTTGGGCGGCGTCCCGATGATCAGACAGTAGGCCAACGACGAAGCGATGGCAGTGCTCATCGCCATGAACGGGATCATACTGGTGCCGGGATGGGCGATCCCGGCCATGGCGAGCGTCACCGGGCCGACCGCAGCGCAGGCCGGTCCGTCAGCCATGATCTGGGTCACGAGACCGGTGATGATGTTGCTCGAAAGCAGCAGGCCGATACCGGCGCCGAGCCCGAGCGGTACCGCCAGGCTCATGATCGAGCTCGCGATCCAGTAGGCGCCGCCGGTGCTGATCAGAATTCGGCCGAAGATGATGGCGCCCGCGTACAACCACACCACGCCCCAGTCGACCCGGGTCTGGTAGTCGCGCCAGTTGACGATGCCGGCGAGCATGTAGGCGATGGCGCCCATGACGGCCAGCACGCCGATGCCGAAACGGATTCCGGTGAGCTTGAACAGCAGGTTGTTCTCCGTGACCCAGCTGGTCAGCATCACCAGGAAGATCACCAGCGATATGATCTGTTGCCGGGTCCAGCGACTGCCCTGGCGCTCGATCTCTTCCCGCACCACCCTGATCGACGGCCCGAGGTCGGTGATCTGGGGCTTGAATCGCCAGTTGATGACCAGCCACGTCAGCGGCATGGCGAGGAAGAGGAACGGCACGCAGTACAGCATCCACTGGCCGAAACCGATGGTGACGCCGTACATGTCCTCGGCGTAACTCATCATGATGATGTTGCGGGCGGCCCCCGACGGCGCCAGCGAGCCGCCGAGGTTACAGGCCATGGCGATGGTGATCATCAGCATCTTGCCGAGTTCGGGGTCTTCACCACCCGCAGCCGCGGTGGCAGTGGTGTACAGAAGGATGCCGATGGGCAGAAACATGGCCGCCAGAGCGTGGTCCGACATGAACATGGTGAGCGGCGAGATGATCAGGATGATCACAAACGTGACCCACCGCAAATTTGGTTTCCGCAGCTTGCCGAACATCATGACGCCGATGCGGCGGTCGACCCCCGTCTTGACGAATGCGGCCGCGAACATGAGGCTTCCCATGATGAACCAGGTGGCATCCGACCAGTACATGGACGGCATCGACTCGCGGTCGAAAATGCCGGTCATGAGGGCGATGACGCCGATGCAAAAGGCGACCATGGGCAGCGGAATCGCCTCGGTGACGAAGCAGCCGACGACAAAGGCAACAACGGCGACGGCGACCTTGACGTGGAACCCGGCCTCTTTGACCTTCGCCGCCTCTTTGGCGTCGAGGGTGTCGAGGCTGATGCCGTCGGTCTTGATCTTGTGGCCCGCCCGCAGCAGCTCCTCGAAGCGGTCCGGTCCCATCGCCTCGGCAGCTTCCCGCACCTTCGTGAGGGCGGCCTCGGTCGAGGCGACGTCGTTCTTCGCGCACCAACTCCCACTGCGCGCAAGAAACGCGGCCCGGCCGAATGATGAGCGGTCGACGCTGACCTTCATCATCTGCACCATCTGCACCTGCCACTGGTTAAGGGTCGAGTACTCCGCGCCGAAAACCTCCCGGGAGAAATGCTCCCGCACCCAACTCGGCCCGAGCGCGTACTCGGCGCCCACTTCGAGCATGCTGCGCGGCGTCGGAATCGCCAGGATGGCGACGAAGAGGACCAGCGGGATGGCGAACAGCCGCCAGTCGATGTAGCGGTCGTATCCGGTTGCTTTGGGCTTGATGGCTGGGCTTGTCATGGGCGGTTTCTCCTCCTCGGGGCCGCGACTTTGTGGCCCGGCGACCTACAGCACGCGCATCATCAGGTACCAGACGGCGGCGCCCACGGTCGCCAGAAAGTAAAGGTGCCGCTCCTGCTCGCGCGAAATCCGTGTCCGCCACCGGCGCCGTGCCCCGGAGCGGCCCGCTCCGCCGTCGATCTCCAGCGAGCAGTTCTTCGGCGCGGGCATCAGTTTTCGACCTCGCCGTCCACCGACTTCACGAGGTCCCGCGGCGACCGCATGGCCGTCATGGTGCGCGCCTTGCGGATCTTGTCCTCCATGGCGCGCCGGCGGGCGGAGGCCTCTTCGGCCTTGGCAATCAGGCTGTCGAGGTCGCAGGGCTTGGTGACGAAATCGAAGGCCCCCGACTTCAGACCCTCCACCGCCGACTCGATGGTGCCGTGTCCGGTGAGCATGATCACCTCCACGAGGGGGAACCGCAGCCGGATCTCCCGCAGCACCTCGAGCCCGCCCATGCCCGGCATCTTGACGTCGAGAATGATCACGTCGACGTCGTTCTTGCCGAGGACCTCGAGGGCGGCGGACCCGCTCGTCGCCGTCAGGACCTTGTGGCCGAGACGCTCGAGGAGCTTGGCGGTCGTGGTGACGAACCGCTCCTCGTCGTCCACCAACATCAGATTGAGAATGCTCACTGTTCTACCCCCCTCTTCTCTCCCCTACGCCGCGGCCTTGAGGCTCACGGTGAAGGTGGTTCCGCTGTTTTCCCGGCTCGAGACCCGGATCGTCCCGCCCATCGACTCGATGATCCCGAAGCAGACCGACAGGCCGAGCCCGGTGCCCTTGCCCACCGGTTTGGTGGTGAAAAAGGGCGTGAAGATCTTGTCGAGGTCGACGGCGCTGATGCCGGTGCCGTTGTCGCGCACCGAAATCTCGACGGTGTCGTCACGCCGGGAGACCTCGATCGCCACCTCGCCGCCGTCGGCGCCGTGACGGGCCTCGACGGCGTCGAACGCGTTGTTGACCAGGTTGAGGATCACCTGCTGCAGCTGAGCGGGATCCGCGCTCACGACCGGTGAGTCCTTCGCCACATCGACCTCGAGACAGATGCCCGCGACCGCGGCCTTGCGGCTGACCATCGCCGCCACCTCGGGCACGAACTCTGCGAGCTTCACTTCGCGAGCCGCCGTTTCGGTCCGCCGGGCGAATTTGAGGATGCCGTGGGTGACCGAGGCGCATCGATCCACCTGGACCCGGATCTGTTGGATCGAGTCCTCGAGATCGGCGACGTCGGCGCTTTCCGGCAGAACACCTCCGTCCCGCAAGTCCCTCAGAATTGTCTCGACCAGAGCCTGCTCGGAACGGATGATCTGCAAGGGGTTGTTGATCTCATGGGCGAAGCCCGCCGACATCTCGCCGATCTCAGCAAGGCGGCCCGCGACGATCAGCTGTTGGTTGAGCTCTCTCGTCTCCTCGTCGGCTCTCTGGATCCTGCGGATGAGGCGGTTGGTTAACGAAACCGCGAGGAACACGATCACCGCGCCGCCGGCGACCAGGATCAGGAGGCCGATCGAGGTGGCGTGGCGCAGCGGGCGGAAGGCATCGCCGACCTCCTGCCGCACCACCAGCAGCCAGTTTTCATCGTTGAGCCAGGTTGTCGCCCACACGTAGGGGTACCCCGCCGCGTCGCGCTGCACCGTCTTCAGAACGCCCCCGGGGTCTCCGTCCAGACCGACGGTTTCGGGCGCCAGCTCCAACAGCTCGCCTCCCGACCGCCGTTCGGTCTGGAAGACGCCCTCGCGGTTGAGCACGTACGCCTCGCCGGTGCGCCCGATGCGGACACCCTCGACCATCCGATTGAAGGTGGCCGTGTCGATGGTGGCCCGAAGCACCCAGCGACCGGCCCCCTCGCCGGTTGCGATGGCGACCACGAAGTGCGGAGAGTTCCGGTAGCCGAGATAGACATCGCTGACGTCGCGGCCGCTCGCCATCACGTTCCGGAACCACTCGGCGTCGCTGTAGATCTTGCCGGTCAGCTCGAACGGCCCCTGGTAGGCCACGTGCACACCTTCCGTATTGAAGACCCCGAGATCGACGAACGCCGGCGCCTTGCGGCGGAGGTCGCGCAGCACGTCGCCGAGAACCTCCGGCTGTCGAAGCTCCTCAAAGGTCCACGAGTCGGCGACGAATTCGAGATCGGAGCGGCGCTCGTCGAGGAAGGCCTGAATCGCGTCGCGGTGGTCTTCCGCGATCCGCACCAGCCGCGACAGGGTCGCGTCCCGCATCGCCGTGGTGAACTGGTAAACCCCCACCGACAGGGCGAGCAGAAAGGGCACAGCAGGCACCACGATCATCGTCACGAGGATCCGCCGCCGCAGCGACTCGTAGCTTCGACCGGAACCCGGAGGTCGCATCGCTCTCCTTCCCGCCTTCAGAACCTGAAGATCGCACGCAGAATCGCGCTTGTTTGGCTGTCGACCTTGCGGTTTCTCGCCGTGATGTCTCCTAGATCCGAGTTGCTCGCCGACAGGAGACCACCGTTGGTTTCGGGGTCAGGCACCCAGAGATGAATGAGGTTGAATTGCAGCCTGAGGTTCAAATTGAGCGTCCAGTTGACGCCCAGGGTGGCCTCAACAGCCTCGGCGGCGCCGTCGAACACCGCAGCCTTGACCGATTCGCCTTCGCCGACGGCCACGCCACCGAGTGCGGCCAGCTGCTCGGCCGTGTAGCCGGGGACTGTGACAGTTTCGAAGAGGTTGCGGTCGGTGGTGGTGGTTGACAGCCGAGCGAGCAGCTCCCAGGCGCCGGTGCCCCCAGATCCCGGTTTCAGCTCGCTGTCGGGTGCCGGCTGCCGCCAACCGAAGGCGTCCACGTATTTGTGCTCACCGGTCAGGAACCACGAAACCCACAGCGACGCCGAGCGCACGTCGCCCGAGCCCTCGAGCTGGGGATCGCTGAGCAGCCGGTTCGACCCCTGAAAGTACTCGTGGGAGATGGTGATCCCGTCGTAGCTCAATACCAGGTACTCGAAGCTGGCCGTCAGCGGACCGTTGAGCCAGTGCGCCTCCACCCCCCACCGTGAGCGGGAGTCGATGTCGGCGGTAATGGAGTCGATGCTGCGGCCGTCAGTACCGATCACCTGCTCCAGCCGCCACCGCCAGATGCGGGACTCGAAGCCGGCGGTCGTCAGGCCGCCAGACTCGAACCGCTTGGTGGCCACCGACTGCGGCCCGTACGTCCCCTCGCCGACCAGGTAAAGACCGCGAAGCGCCTGCGAGTCGGAACCCCGGAACGGCTGTGCGAACAGCCGCAGGGCGACGTCCTTGTGATCGTCGATGTCGCCGCGTGGGGTGTCGAGATCGATCCCGGAACCGTTGTAGGCCCCGAGTTGATAGGTCAGCGTGTTGTCGAAGACCTGACCCCAGGCCATCAGCCCGCGATCGAAAAACGGGTACACCGGAGCCGCAGTCGCCCGTTCGACGAAGTTGACCTGGTTGTCGAACGTCAACCACGAAGTCGAGAACGGCACCTTCATCTGGCCGGCGCGCAGGTGGAACGCCTCCGACCAGCCGAGATCGAACCACGCGTTGCGGACGTAGGGCTCGTTCTCGAGCGAGATCTGAATGCGGTACGTGATCCACTCGCGAAGCCGCCCACGGAAATCGATTCGCGCACGGCGGATGTCGAATGAGTTCGGCGCTTCGGAGTCATCCAGGAACGTCCGCCAGTCAAGCTGAAGACTGGCACCGATACGGAGCTGGTTCGCTCCGTTGGGGGAGCGGATCTCAAACCCGTCGCGGTAGACCACCTCGAGTTTCTCCGGCGCCGGGGTCGGAGCCGGAGTCGGGGTGGGGGGCGGCGCTGGCGGCTCCGCTTCCTGCGCCCGGACCACCGAGGGGACCGCGGCCATGAGCAGCAAAGCAACGACAACGAGAGGCCGTCCAAAAGGCTGAGAGCGCATCACGAAACCTCCTCGGAAGACGGGTCGCCATCCGGCCCAGAATGGCGGCCCACCCCGTGCTCGCCGCTGTAGCGGGCGCGGTTGAGTTCCTCGATCCGGGTCCGGGCACGGTGATGTCGGGTGCCGGCCTGGATGATCGTCGCCACCAGCAGCTCGTCAGCCACCGGGTGCTGGAGGACTGTGAACACGCCCGCGCGCAGCGCCTCCACCGCCTCCTCCACGGGCTGTCCCCCGGTTACCGCCACCACCTCCACCAGCGGCCACCGTGCGTGCAGGCGGTTGATGTGCTCGAGGTCGGCGGGGGACAAGGCGTCGCTGTCGATGACCAGCACCTCGACGCCGTCGAGCTCGGCAGGCCCGCCGCTCGAGGTCAGCTCGAGGTCACAGACCCGGAGCCCGGATCGCCGGAGCGGCAGCGACAGGCTGTCCCGGTACACGCGATCTCGGGAGGCGATAGCGACTGTCAGCATCGGAGTCGGTGAGGGAGCATCAGTGCCCATCGCGGGCACCTGGCGCAAGGCGCGTGCCAGCTCTTCGAATCATCGACGCGACGCCGTCATGTCGAGTGTTTCGAGATGCTTACGATCGGGCTCGCGGGTCCGCCGTGGTCAGCTGTCCGATGAGACAATCTGTCCCAGGCGCCGGCATCATTCCGACGCTGAGGCCGTAATCACTCTCGTTCCAAGGAGATACACCCCCAACCAGGGTGGGACACAAGGGACCAGGCCCGCCGGGGCATGCCCGGGGAGATCGTCGGTCAGTCGCCGCCGTCGATCCCGTACAGCCGGAGCTTGCGATAGACGGTGCGCCGGCTGATGCCGAGAATCCGCGCCACCCGCGACTGGTTGCCGCCGCACTCATCGAGGAGCTGCACGATGTGCTGACGCTCGAGGTCGTCAAGCGTCCTGCCGGGATCGGCGGACCCTGGCGCCCGCAGTTCCGGCGGCAGATCGACCGGCTGTACCAGGCCCGCCTTGCGCAGGATGACAGCCCGCTCGGTCACGTTCTCGAGCTGGCGCACGTTTCCCGGCCATGGAGCGTCTACCAATAGGTCGAGCGCGTCCTGGCGAATACCTTCGACCGTGTAGCCGCAGTCTGCGTTGAATCGCCGGATGAAATGGTAGATCAGCGGCGGGATGTCTTCGCGCCGGTCCGCGAGGCTCGGAATGTGGAGCGAGAAAACCGCCAGGCGGTAGTAGAGATCATCGCGGAAGGCGCCCTCGGCCACCAACTCGGCGAGATCGCGATTGCTGGCCGACACCAGCCGCAGATCCACCGACCGTTCGCGGGTCTCACCGACTCGCCGAAACCGGCGGTCGTTGAGGAATCGAAGGAGCTTGGCCTGCATCGCCAGCGGCAGATTTCCAACCTCGTCGAGAAACAAAGTGCCGCCGTCGGCAGACTCGACAATTCCCGGCCTGTCCGCAACGGCGCCGGTATAGGCCCCCCGGCTGTGCCCGAAGAACTCGCTCTCCATGAGGCCCTCTGGAATCGCCCCGCAATCAACCGGCGCGAAGGGACCGAGCCGGCGCTCGCTCGCGGCGTGAATCGCCCGGGCCACAAGTTCCTTGCCGGTCCCCGAGGCCCCTGTCACCTGCACTGTCGCTGAACTCGCTGCGACCTCGTGGACCATGGCCAGAACGCGCGCCATCGCCGCGGAACGAAACACAACCGGGAACGCTGTGTCGCCCACGTCACCTTGCAGAGATCGCCGCTGGCGGATCTGATCCGCGGCGCCGCGCACGATCTCGAGCAGCTCGTCCAGGTTGAAGGGCTTGGCGAGATAGTGGTAAGCCCCGGCTCGCATGGCCTCGACCGCGGAGCTGATGTTGCCGAATCCTGTCATGAGAATCACCGGCTGGTGCAGCCTCCGAGCCATCGACCGGCCCAGAAGCTCCATGCCGTCCGGACCCGGCATTCGCACGTCCGAGAGAACGAGATCGAACTGACCTTCCTCGAATCGCACCAGCGCCTGGTGGCCGTCGCCGACGGCAATGACGTCATACCCCTCGTCGCCGAGCACCCGGCCAAGGAGTTCTCGCATTTCGCCGTCGTCCTCCGCTACGAGCACCCGGACGGGCGCCGTCAACTCAGACTCCGGTTTCCTCATCACCAATCTCCTGAACCCGGCCATCACCGGAAACGTCATCCACGATTGCCCGCAGCCGCACGGTCACCACGGTACCTCGCCCTGGGGCGCTGGTCACCTCGATGCTGCCGCCGTGCTGGCGCACGATGCGATCGACGATGGGCAGACCGAGCCCTGTACCCACGCCCTGGGCTTTGGTGGTGAAGAACGGCTCGAAGACGTGGGGAAGGTTGGCGGCGGTAATGCCACAACCGGTGTCGGCGACCAACAACGCCACCGACGCCCCGGCGCCGGTAGCCGCTTCGAGGCCGGTGACCAGAGACAGCCGGCCGCCGTCGGGCATCGCCTGACAGGCGTTGAGGATCAGATTCATCAGCGCGTGCTCGATCAGCTTCGGGTCGGCCAGCACGCGGCACGCGTCCTCCTCGAGGTCAGTCCGCACATCGACCCGCCGGTTCAGACCGGGCACGATCTCCAGGCTCTGGCGGACGAGAGGCGCCATCTCCACCGGCACCAATCGCGCCTCCGCCGGCCGCGACACGTCGAGCAGCCGGCGGATCATGGCCGCGATCCGCTGGCCCTGGCGGACGATGAGTTCGAGCGTCGGCCGCGAGGGGTCGTCCTCGACCACCTTGCGCAGGAGGTACTCCGCGTTGCCGGTGATGACGTTCAGCGGCGTTCCGATCTCGTGGGCGAGACCCGACGCGAGCTGGCCGAGCAGGGAAGCCTTCTCAGCCTGCACCAGCTCTCGCTCGACCGCGGCGTACTCGGCACCGAGTTCGTCGAAGGCTTTCACGAGCTCGTCGTACTCGCGCAACCGCCTGGCCGAAGGCGAGACGTCGAGCGGTGACTTCGGGTCACGAGCGGGGTCGCGCAGCACGCGTGCAATGTCGAGCAGCGGCCGCACCATTCGGCGGGTCGTAACGGCGAGGATCGCCATCGCGGCGCCGAAGGCGAACACGATTGACCAGCCGAGCCACCCGTAGAGGCTGCGGAGCCCGATCAGGCCCGAGCCGACATCGGCGCTGACGATAACCCCCCAGTCGACCCCGGCAAGGCGGTGAACGGTGCCGAGGCGCTGCTTGCCGGAGATCGAGCTGGTGTATCGGAGGTCGCCTTCACCGCCGTCGACGAAGAGCCGGATCGGCGGGTTCGTGCTCAGATCGGCGCCCCGCTGCGACAACCCGAGATCGGAATAGAACAGCAGCCGACCACTCCCCTCGACCACGTAGAGGTGGCGGTCACCGCCCTCAGGCGTCGACGCATGGAGCTCCCGATGGAGCGCGGCAGGGTCGAGAACCGCGGCCAAGCGGCCGTTTGGGGTCGGCGCCCCCAGGACCAACACGGTCGGCGCTGCGCCCTCGATCCACGAGCCGATCGCGCTCAACTCCGGCGCCGGACCAGCCGCATCGAAGAGAGTGTCGTAACCGCAGGCGCGGCCGATTCGCTCGGGTGCGAGCTGGGTCTGTGCAACGACGCCGCCGACCCCGACACGCTCCCAAGCAACGCCTGAAATCGGCGGCGGCAGGCCCGGCACTGAAGAGGTCTCGTAGACCGCAATCTCCTCCCGCACCTGGCGCAGCATCGTCTCCAGGTACCGCCCGGCGAGCAGCGCGATGTGCCGGTTGGAGGCGCGGATCCCCTGCTCGATCCGCACCACCTCGTCGCGGTAGCCCCACCAGGCCAGCCCTGACAGAAGGAGGAAGGGCACGAGCGTCACCAGCAACAGCGCCACGGCGAGAACCGCGACCAGTGAGGGGCGACGATTTCCCGCCTCCACATGCATGCCGGATCGTTCGGCGCGTACCCGATCCCGCTCTCGTACGGCAGTTCCAGCGTCCTTCGTGCCCACTGCGTTGAGCATAGCATCGGGGGCCGGTCTTCCTCGAATTACCGGATGGGTAGATCCGTCTACGCCCGATGTCCGCCCGGGTCAGATTGGACTGGATCAGCCTTTCTAGGTAGCAGCCGGTGGTTTCCGCGATATTCTCCAAGCCATGGATCGAGTACTGGTTGTTCATCGTGACACTGAGGTTTTGGGTTTGCTGGAGAAGTCGTTGCTTGATCGAGGGCACCGGGTGTCCCTTTCGAGCTCGATCGATGATGCACTGGAAAAGGTCGCCGGCGGACAGCCAGATCTCGTGTTGTTGTGCCTTCCCATGGATGGAGTGCAGGGCGGTGGTGCGATGGCAGCCATCCACGCGGTTGAGCCGAAGATGCCGGTGGTGGTCGTGTCTTCCCAGGGGGGAACGGACGAAACCATTCAGGTGATCAAGGCGGGTGCCTTTGACTACCTCCTCGAGCCATACTCTGACGACGATCTTCACGACGCGATCGATCAGGGGCTTGAGACCGGGCGGTTGATGCGGTCACCGGTCGCGATCAGCGAACCACGGGCCGAGACGGCAGGTGAGGCGATTGTCGGACGCTCCAAACCGATGCAGGAGGTTTCCAAGGCGATCGGTCGAATCGCTCCTACCAACGCCACGGTACTCATCCGGGGTGCGTCGGGCACCGGCAAGGAGCTGGTCGCGCGAGCCATCTACCAGCATTCGGCCCGAGCCGACGGGCCGTTTGTCATCGTCAACTGTGTGGCAATACCGGAGACCCTTCTCGAGAGTGAACTCTTCGGGTTCGAGCGAGGCTCATTTACAGGCGCTGACAAACGCCGGATCGGCAAGGTCGAACAGGCCGACGGCGGGACGCTGTTCCTCGACGAAATCGGTGATATCCCGCTGCCCATCCAGGCGAAACTGCTTCGATTGCTCGAGGACCGTAAGATCGAGCGCATCGGTGGGCGGGAACCGATTCCGGTCGAGGTGAGGATCCTCGCTGCCACCAATCGCGACCTCGAAGCGGCGATCGCGGGCGAGCGCTTCCGCGATGATCTCTTCTATCGGCTCAATGTGGTGCCGATCCACCTCCCGGCCCTATCCGACCGTCTCGATGACGTACCGCTGTTGTGTGACTACTTCTTGGAGCGCTTTGCTCTCGAGCTCGGCGTCCGCAACCCCGGTCTGGCCGCCGAGGCCTATCCGGTTCTTTGTGCACACGACTGGCCCGGCAATGTTCGCGAACTCGCAAACCTGATGGAACAGTGCCTCATCTTCAGCCGGGGTCAGCAGGTTGGTCAGGACACGATCGAGCGCCTTGGGTTGGGGGCCCTGGAGCAGCCTGTCGATTTCTTCGAGTCTGCGGCCGAGGCGCTTGCCAAGGGCGTCCGGCGGGCATTGGCCGACAATCCCACGAATCTGCTTGAGATGGTCACCGATCGCGCCGCCCGCCAGACTATAGCCGAGGTGCTGCGCCACACCGGGGGCAATCGATCCAGGGCCGCGCGGTTGCTTGGAGTGACCCGGCCGACGCTTCTCGCCAGGATGCGTAAACACGGTCTTCAGTGACGCTCAACTGAAAAAATCTCTGACACCACTGTAAAATTTTCTGACGTATCGCCTCCTGCACCTTGCCGGCGAGTTTCTCACCAAAACGTGTGATTGCGGGATTTAGCAACCCGGTGGCGGTATTGGACGCCCCCGAGGGTCCTGGCACGTACTTTGCTAAATCATGACTGTGGGAGGCGCGGAGTTCTTATGACTTTATCCGACGGTTCCGAACAACGAGACACCCCTCGGATTGGAGTCCGAACGGCGGTGGCCGGACTGGCCCTGACCGTTCTAGCGCCTCTCCTCATCACCGGCGCAATCAATCTCCACCAGTTCGAAAAGGTGTACCGCAGTAAGGTCGAGAACGAACTGATGGCCATCATCGAGCGCCACAGTCTGATTGTCGATTCGTTCATCGATGACCGGCTCAGTGATGTTCGGGTCATCGCCCGCGAGCACCCCATCGAACGATTGAGCCAACCAGAGTTTCTGCGACGGGTGCTCAATGTCATGCGCGAGGAGTATCACGGTTCATTCGTTGATCTCGGCCTGATCAATCCCGACGGCATTCAGGTGGCCTACGCCGGACCGTTCAACCTCCAGATGGCGGATTACTCCTCCGCCCCCTGGTTCCAGCAGGCGCTCACCAGCGAGAGCCACGTCAGCGACGTCTTTGCCGGTCTGCGTGGCACCCCCCATTTCATCGCCGCCACGCAACGAACCTTTGAGGGCGAACTTTACATCGTGAAGGCCACCATCGACTTCGAGGCATTCAACGCTTTGGTGGAAAATATCCGAATCGGCCACACGGGTTTTGCGTTCATCATCAATCGCGAAGGTGAGTTTCAGACCAATCCACGTTTCGAAGTGGCGCTCAATCGCTCCCCCTACATCGATCTCCTCGACGGGCAGATCCGATCCGACCGGATCTTCGTCATCGAAGGCGAGGATCAGCTTGGCCGGCCATCGATCTTCACCATTGCTCCCCTCAAACAGAGCCAGTGGTTTCTGTGTTATCAGCAGGAGACTTCGGACGCCTACGAAGAACTTTATCGCGTCCGGGCTTTTGCCATCGCGGTGCTGATCGTTGTTTCCGTCATCGCGCTGATCACGGGCTACTTCGTTTCGCAACGTCTCGCCCAACGCCTTGCCGAGGCCCACCACGATCGTACAGTCATGACGCATCAGGTCATCGAGACCGGGCGTCTCGCCTCCATCGGCGAACTCGCCGCAGGGATCGCTCACGAGATCAACAATCCGGTGGCAATCATGGTTCAGGAGGCGGGCTGGATTGATGATCTGCTTGGCGAAGGCGAGCCCATTTCAGGCGCCAATCTCGAGGAGATCGAACGCGCGGTCGGACAGATCCGAACGCAGGGCGACCGTTGCAAGGAGATCACCTACAAGCTCCTGAGCTTTGCCCGCAAGACTGATCCGACCGTACGGGAGGTTGTGCTCAATGATCTTGTCGATGAGGTGACCGGGCTGACATCACAGAAAACCCGTTACGCGAACGTCCGCATCGAAACCGATCTCAGCTCGGATATTCCGCCCATCCAGGCCGCGCCCTCCGAACTCCAGCAGATTCTGCTCAATCTGGTGAACAACGCGATCGACGCCATCGAACGCCCGGGAGGAACAGTCACCGTCGCCACTCGAATGGTTGGAGATGACGTCGTTCTCGAGGTGCGCGATACCGGGAAGGGGATTCCCGAGGCGAACCTCGCCCGCATCTTCGATCCTTTCTTTACCACCAAACCGGTTGGTCAGGGCACAGGTCTGGGGCTTTCGATCTGCTACGGGATCGTCGAAAAAATGGGTGGAAGAATCACGGTGGAGAGCGAAATCGAGACGGGCACCACCTTTACCGTGGTCTTTCCGAAGAAAGCTGCCGGGCGAAACGGAACGATCGGATCTGAGGTCGAGGGAGACGAATCATGATCGAAGCATCAGTGCTGATTGTCGATGACGAGGTTGCTTTCGTGGAGACCCTGGCGAAACGGCTCGCAAAGAGAGGTTTTCGCGTGACGTTCGCCCACAGCGGCCAGGAGGCTCTGGAAAAACTCGGCGGCGGCGGTCCGACCACCACCGATGTCGTCATCCTCGACGTCAAGATGCCGGGAATGGATGGGCTCGAAGCACTCGCACGCATCAAGGAGGAGCACCCCCTCATCGAAATCATCATGCTCACCGGCCACGCCACAGTGGAGTCCGCGATCGAGGGCATGAAGCAGGGCGCCTTTGATTACCTCATGAAGCCGTGCGAGATCGAGAGTCTGATCGAAAAACTCAACGTGGCGGCGGAAAAGAAACGGGAACACGAAACCAGGATCCTGGAAGCCCGGGCGACCCTCATCGGACTCAGAAGGGGAGATTGAGAGAGACACCATGGCGGATTCCCCGAAAGCGGTCAGATTACTCCTGGTGGACGACGAGGTCGGATACCTCGAGGTGCTCTCCAAAAGACTCACCCATCGCGGCTTCAAGGTCACGACCGCGAGCAGCGGAGCAGAAGCGATTCGCGCGCTCCGCAGTATGGAATTCGATCTGGCGGTTGTGGATCTGAAGATGGAGGACATGGATGGCATCGAGGTTCTCAAGGTACTCAAGAGAATGGATCCGGCCCTTCATGTGATCATCCTGACCGGTCACGGCTCGGAGCGCGCTGCACGAGATGGCATCGCCCAGGGGGCGTTCGACTATCTGATCAAACCGATCGGCCTCGACCCGCTCATCGCGAGGATCCACGCCGCGATGAGCTCCCAGTCCGCCTGAGCAGAAAGGGAATCTTGCCAATGACGATGATCTGCTGACATTCGAACCCGGTGAGTTTTCTCGGTTTTTTTAAGGAGGGGAATCGTGAATTTTTTGAAGGCTTTGGGCAAGTTCATGATGGCCGCGACCCGCGCTCACGCAGAGTGGGAATTGGAGACTTCGAACAGGATCACGGGTGATCCGAAGAGGCTGTTGATCCTCGTCCTCCTTGTGGTCCCGATCTTCGTCTTCGGGCCCTGGGCGGTCGCCCAGGTCATGGACCAGGCCGCCGCGGCCGGCGATTCATTGCCCGATATCCTCGGTGGGAAGAAGGCCTACAGCCCAGCCTTCTATTCGACGGGGATCTTCGTCGCCTCGATCCTCATTGGGCTTTGCGCCGGACTCATCACCGGCTGCATCGGCGCCGGCGGCGGCTTCATCATCGCCCCGGCCCTGATGTCGGCCGGTATCAAGGGGATCCTCGCTGTGGGCACGGATCTTTTTCACATATTTGCCAAGGCGATCATGGGCAGCGTGATCCACCGCAAGTTGGGAAACGTCTCGGTGCCACTCGCAATGACCTTCCTTATTGGTGCGATCGGAGGTGCCAGCCTGGGCGGGGTGATCAACCGGGTTCTCTACGAAATCAACCCGGTGCTTTCGGACGCCTTCATTACCACCATCTATTCCATCATGCTCGGCGGTCTGGGCGCCTACGCCATGACCGACTATCTCAAGGCACGCAAGAAGGCCGACCCGGGTAGCGACGCTCACGGCGGACGGTCGGAAGGCGCCGACCTCGGGAACCTCCCCAAAAAATTGCAGGCGATCAACGCACCGCCCATGATCACCTTCGATGAGAACCTGGTGCCCGGCGGCCGCCGCATCTCGGCCTGGTTTCTGATAGCGAGTGGATTCCTGGTTGGATTCGCCGCGGCCATCATGGGTGTGGGAGGCGGGTTCCTCACTTTCCCGATTTTTGTCTACACCCTCGGCGTGTCGTCCATGACGACTGTCGGAACCGACATCTTCCAAATCGTCTTCACCGCCGGCTATGCTGCCATCACCCAATACGCCATTTATGGTTTCATCTTCTACACGCTGGCCATGGGCATGTTGATTGGTTCGCTGTTCGGCGTCCAGGTGGGTGCCATGGTGACCAAGGTTGTCCCAGGCATCACGATTCGCGGTTTCTACGCCATGGCGGTGCTCGCTGGTTTCATCAACCGTATCTTCGCTCTCCCCGGCAAGCTCTCCGATCTTGAGGTGTTCACGTTGTCGCCCGGGATCATCAGGGTCCTTGACGGCATCGGCATCTGGGCCTTCTTCCTGGTCATTGGGGGCTTTGCCGTCTGGGTCTTCTACACATTCTTTTCCAACCTCGGCAAGCTTCGCGGGATGGAGGTGTCGTCATGACTGGAATTCGAAAAAAGGAACTCGGCATCGGCATTTTCTTGATCGTGACCTTCATCGCCGTCATGGTCGTCATCTTCATGCCGATCTTCAATGGAGGCAACGCCCTCAACTACCTCGACAACCTCTACAACTCGATCTCCAAGGGCTCGGCCTATTACATCCCGAAAGTCGAGCACCTGGTGGAAGAGCACGGCAGCGACGAGGTGACGTTCAACCTCAAAATGGCGGATTCGAGCGCCGCCCTCGCGGCCGAACCACTCTTTGCGCAATCCGGCGCCACCACTGCCGTCGAGGGCAACAACCTGATGGTCCACGGCGATCTCGAGACTATTTTTGCGAGCTGTCTCGAGGATGCAGAGTCCGCCTACCGGAACCGTGGTGACGAACTGGAGGCACGCTACGGCGGCAGCCCACGGGCGGCCCTCCACAATTGGTGGCTGGCCCTCAACGCCATGGAAAAGGACTTCAACCGGCAAAAGCTCTTCGCCGCAGCCCGACTGACCCACACAGTGCAGGCCAAGACCGTCGAGTGCGCCTACAACTACTACGGTATCGAGGCCCAGCAGATCAAGGACCGCTGGCTCACGGTGCTCATTTCTCTGGTGTTCTACGTGCTGTACACGGTCTGGTACGGCTACGGCATCATGTACACCTTCGAAGGGTTGGGTTTCTCGCTCTCGGCGCATTAATAAGAAAACACGGTTCAAGGTCGTTCGTTCCGCGTCGTTCATGGGGCGAAGGAGGCCCCGATCATGGTCCTCCGCAACAAGTACTTTCAGATTGGTCTCGCGATCGCTCTCGGCCTCATCGTCAACCTCCTACCGCGCCCCGAGGGCACCGTGTTTAGCGTGACCGGCGATCCCGACCGCCTCCTGGCGGCCCAGGTCGAGGGTCGGTACGAATCGGTCGACTGGGAGGGCGCTGACGGCGCCTACCGTCTGGAGGCGGTCAGCGACGCGGCCGAGCCCGGGGTCGCACTCGCCGCCGAAGCGGCGGCGCTCGGTCTTGACGGAGTCGAGATCGGTTACGTCAACGGCCTTTCGCCGAAGGCTTTCCGCTTCCTGGCCGTGCTGGCGGCGCTGATTTTTCTATTCGTGGTCGAACCGATCCCACTCGAGATCACGGCGATCATGATCGGTGTCTGCCTGGTGCTCTTCCGCATCGTCAACGTGACCGACGCATGGGCCACCTATATGCACCCGGTGGTGGTCTTCATCATGTGCTGTCTGATTCTCGCGATCGCCCTGGAGAAAGCCGAGCTCACCGAACGGCTCAGCCACGCGGTCGCCAAGCGTGCCGGCACCAGCGTCACCCGTTTCACCTTCATCCTCGCGATCTGCCTCGGGATGGCCTCGACGGTGATGCACGACGCCGCGGCCACCGCCATCGGCATCGCCACCATGATTCCGCTGATGCGCGCGGCGGGGGTCCAACCCAACACCAACACCGCCCGCTTCATGCTGCTTTCCGTCGCCTTTGCCTGCTCGTGCGGCGGCATGGGCACCCTCGTCGGCGGCGGCCGCTGCATGGTTGCCGCCGCGTTCCTGAAAGAGCTGACCGGGATCGAGATCAGCTTCTTCGACTGGATCGTGTACGCCTTTCCGCTGGCCATGGTGACGGTTCCGACCGCGGTGCTCGTGGTCTACTTCGTCTACCGGCCCGATCCGAAGATCCAGCTGCCCACCTACGACGAGGCGCTGGGGCCGTGGACGCGGTTGCAGAAGCAGACAATCGTGATCCTCGGGGCGGTCTTCATAGCGTGGTTGACCAAGGGAATTCACGGCATCGACTACTCGGTCACCGGCATGATCGGGGTCGCCGCCCTGGTCGCTATCGGAGCCCTGCGCTGGCGCGACATTCACGAGAACCTCGAGTGGGGCACGTCCCTCTTCATCTTCGGCGGTGGCATCTGCCTCGGTCTGGCCATGGCGTCATCCGGCGCCGCCTCCTACTTCGCCTACCTGTTCTTCCCCCTGGTCGAGGGCAAGGGCTGGCTGGTGCTGCTCGGGGGCGTCTGCGTCTTCGGCGCCCTGGTCACCAACGCCATGGCCAACGTCGCCGCTGCGGCCTTGATCCTGCCCATCGTCATTCCGCTGGCCCAGCTCGAGGGGGTCGACCCACGGGTCCTCGCCCTCGGTCTCGCCTGTGCGACGTCCTTCGCCATGATCCTGGTCATCGGCTGCCCACCCAATGCGATCGCATACTCATACCGCCAGTTCAGCTCATTCGACCTCACTCGGGTCGGACTGGTGGCAACTCCGGTGCTGCTCCTCCTGCTGGTGGTATCCGCCGGCATCTGGTGGAGCGTTCTCGGACTGCTGTAGGAGCTTTACCATGCTCAAAATACCCATCGACATCCTCATCGTTGACGACGAAAAGGACTTTGTGGAAATGCTGTCGCTGCGGCTGGAGGACGCCGGCCACCGGGTTCGCGCGGCCTTCAGCGGCGAAGAGGGGCTGGCTGCCCTCGAAGAAGCCGAGTGCGACGTGGTGATCCTCGACATCCGCATGCCGGGCACGGACGGCATGACCGCACTCAAGCAGATCCGTGCGAGGCACCCGGTGGTCGAGGTGATCCTGCTCACCGGGCACGGAACCATCGGCACCGCGGTCGAGGGGCTCAAGGCAGGAGCGTTCGACTACGTCCAGAAGCCCGCGCGCTTCGAGGAGCTTCTCGACAAGCTGGAGGCGGCCCGGCACCGCAAGGCCGAACACGAGGAGCGCATCCGCCGCGCCGAGGCGCGAATCCTGATCCGCCAAAGCGGGGACGTCTGACGGGGGGACCAGGATGACGGTTCTTCGCAACAAGTGGTTCCAAATCGCTGTCGCCATCCTGCTCGGCGTGCTGGTGTACGCCATGCCGCGCCCTGAAGGCACCCTCTTTACAGTCGCCGGCGATCCCGACCGCCTCCTCGCGGCGCAGGTCGAGGACCGTTACGATGCCGTCGACTGGGAGGGCGCCCACGGCGCCTACCGTCTGGCGGCAATGGGCGTCGCGGCCAAGCCCGGGGTCGCGCTCTCCGCCGAGGCGGCCGCTCTCGGTCTCAACGGGGTCGAAATCGGGTACGTCAACGGCCTCTCACCGAGAGCTTTCCGCTTTCTGGCCGTGCTGGCGGCGTTGATCTTCCTGTTCGTGGTCGAACCGATCCCGCTCGAGATCACCGCAATCATGATCGGCGTCTGCCTCGTGTTCTTCCGCATCGTCGACGTCACCGATGCCTGGGCCACCTATATGCACCCGGTGGTCGTCTTCATCATGTGCTGCCTGATCCTCGCCATCGCACTCGAAAAGGCGGAGCTCACCGAACGCCTCAGCCACGCCATCGCCAAAAAGGCGGGCACCAGCGTCATTCGCTTCACCTTCATCCTCTCGATCGGCCTCGGCATCGGTTCGGGGGTCATGCACGACGCCGCAGCCACCGCGATCGGCATCGCCACAATGATCCCTCTGATGCGCGCGGCCGGCATCCAACCGAACACCAACACCGCCCGGTTCATGTTGCTGTCGCTCGCCTTCGCCTGCTCCTGCGGCGGCATGGGCACCCTGGTCGGCGGCGGTCGCAACATGGTGGCAGCGGCCTTCCTCAAGGAACTTACCGGTGTCGAGATCAGCTTCTTCGACTGGATCAAATATGCCTTCCCGCTCGCCCTGGTAACGGTACCGGCGGCGGTGCTGGTGGTCTACTTCGTCTACCGGCCCGACCCGAAGTTCCAGCTGCCGACCTACGACGAGGACCCCGGGCCCTGGACACCGCTGCAGAAACGCACCACCTTGATTCTGGTGGCGGTATTCTCGGCGTGGTTGACCAAGGGCCTGCACGGCATCGACTACTCGATCACCGGCATGATCGGGGTCGCGGCCCTGGTCGCCGTCGGCGCCCTGCGCTGGCGGGACATCCACGAAAACCTGGAGTGGGGCACCGCCCTCTTCATCTTCGGCGGCGGCATCTGCCTCGGCCTCGCCATGGCCTCCTCGGGCGCCGCTTCGTACTTCGCCCACCTGTTCTTCCCGTTGGTCGAGGGCAAAGGCTGGGTGGTGCTGCTCGGCGGCGTCTGCGTCTTCGGCGCGCTGGTCACCAACGCGATGGCCAACGTCGCCGCAGCCGCCCTGATTTTGCCCATCGTGATTCCGCTGGCCCAGCTCGAGGGGGTCGACCCGCGGGTCCTCGCCCTCGGCCTCGCTTGCGCCACCTCCTTCGCGATGTTGCTGGTCATCGGCTGTCCGCCCAACGCCATCGCTTACTCGTACCGCCAGTTCAGTTCGTTCGACCTCACCCGCGCCGGACTGGTGGCAACCCCGGTGCTGCTCACCCTCATGTTGGTCACCGCCGGCATCTGGTGGAAGATTCTCGGACTGTTGTAGGAGCTGAAGCATGCCCAAAATCCCTACCGACATTCTCATCGTCGACGACGAAGAGGATTTCGTGGAGATGCTTTCGCTGCGCCTCACGGACGGCGGCCACCGGGTGCGCGCAGCCTTCAGCGGCGAGGAAGGCCTGGCCGCCCTCGACGAGGCCGAGTGCGACGTCGTGATCCTCGACATCCGGATGCCCGGGAAGGACGGCATCTCGGTGCTCAAGACCATCAAGAGCAGCCACCCCGTGGTCGAGGTCATCCTGCTCACCGGCCACGGCATCATCGACACCGCGGTCGAGGGACTCAAGTCCGGCGCCTTCGACTATCTCCAGAAACCGGCCTGTTACGAAGAACTCCTCGACAAACTCGAGGCGGCGCGTCACCGCAAGGCCGAACACGAGGAGCGCATCCGCCGCGCTGAGGCGCGTATTCTGATGCGTCATACCGGCGACGTCTGAGGAGAAAACTGTGGAACCACGGTACCAACAGTTGTTCCGACGAATGGCTCTGACCGGACTCGCGGTGGCACTGATTCCGCTGTACCTGGTCGGGGCGGCGATCTACGTCTATTTCGCCTCCTCGCTGGAACAAAACCAGCGTGCACAGCTGCAGAACCTCGCGGTCAACCGGTCCAACGCGGTCCAGCTCTTCCTCGCCGAACGCACCGTGATGCTCGAGGCACTGGCTCACTCCGCATCTCTCGGCGGCCTCACACGGTCGGGCGAGCTGCACAACGTCCTGACCATCCTCAACAAACGGCAGCAGAGCTTTGTCGATCTCGGCATCATCGACGCCGACGGTAACCATCTCGCCTACGAGGGCCCATTCCGCCTCGAGGACCGCAACTACGGCGGCGAACCGTGGTTCGAGGAGACGATGGCGCGTGGCGTGTACGTCAGCGACGTGTTCCTGGGTTTTCGCCGGGTACCCCACTTCGTGATCGCTGTGCGCCGCGACGACCAACCGCAACCATGGGTCCTCCGCGCCACCATCGATTCCGAAGTCTTCACGCGCCTGGTGCGCAGCGGCCAGGTCGGGCTCACCGGCGACGCCTACATCGTCAATCGCGACGGCCAGTATCAGACGCCGCCGCGGTTCGGCGGCGAGATCCTGGGCCAGCTGCCGTTCAGCACCTCGGTTGCGCCTCCTGGGGTCAACGTGGTTTCGCGCACGACGTTCGCGGGCAATCGGGTCTTGACAGCCTTCGCCTGGATGAGCTCCAAGGACTGGCTGCTGGTGATCGACCGCGACCCACGGGAGGCGATGGCGCCCCTTCAACAGGCCCTCCGAATCGAGCTCGTTGCCCTCCTGGCAGCGTCGCTGTTGGTCGGCGGCGCGGTGGTCTTCCACACCCGGCAATTGGTGGCCCGGCTCGCCGCCGAGGACCGAAACCGTGTCGCCACCGAGGCCCAACTCGCTCACTCGGCGCGGCTGGTCTCGCTGGGTCGCATGGCCGCGGGGGTCGCCCACGAGATCAATAACCCGCTGGCCGCCATCGGCGAGATGGCGGGTCTGATGGAAGACCTGATCGATGAAGAATTCCTCGCCAACACAAAGCACGGCGCCCTGTTTCGCGACAACGTGAACAAGATCCAGCAGCACGTCGACCGGACCCGCGAAATCACGCATCGGATGCTCGGTTTCGCTCGCCGCATGGAACCTCACCAGGACACCTTCAACGTCAACGACGTGGTTGGAGAGGCATTTTCCTTCATCGAGCGCGAGGCTTCGTTCCGCCAGGTCGAGCTCATTCGGCAGCTTGATCCAAACCTGCCGTTGATCAAGAGCGACCGCGCACAACTCCAACAGGTGTTCCTCAACCTCGTGAATAACGCCCTCGACGCCGTCGCAGACGGCGGCCGAATCATGGTCACAAGCCGCGCCGACGGCGACTCCATCCTGGTAACGGTCGAGGACGATGGTTGCGGTATTCCCAAGGAGCTCCACGATCGGATCTTCGACCCGTTCTTCACCACCAAGGGCCCGGGCGAAGGCACTGGTCTGGGGCTCTCGATCTGTCATACCATCATGAAGGGCCTCGAGGGTTCGCTGACCTTCGAAAGCACGCCCGACCTCGGCACCGTATTCAAGGTGCGGCTGCCAAGGACATCGATATGACCGCCACGGTGGGGGGGGAGGAGGTGAGGTCGATGCCTGTTCGACTGCTGGTGATCGATGACGAGGAAGACTATCTGAACTCAATCGTCATGCGGATTGAGTTGCGTGGGATCCAGGTCCATGGGGTCACCAGCGGCGCCGCGGCAATCGAGTTCCTGCGGGCGAACCCGGAGACGATCGACGTCATCCTCCTCGACATCAAGATGCCCGGCATGGACGGCCTCGAGACCCTCCGTCAGATCAAGAGTTGTTGTCCCAAAATCCAGGTCATCGTGGTCACCGGCCACGCCTCTCAGGAGTTCAGTCAGCTCGGACGCGAACTCGGCGCCTTCGACTACCTCATCAAACCGATACGACTTGATGTCATCCTCGAGCGCATCGAGGCCGCTTGCCACCAGAACCGCGACCGTAGCGCCGAGTGAATCGTGACAAGAGTGGACAACTGCGATGACGTCTGAACCGGCCCCCCCCCGTGTCCTTCTGGTAGACGACGAGACCGATTTCCTCGACAATCTCCACCAGCGGCTCGAGCTCCGGGGGATCCCGACGCTGAAAGCCGCGAGCGGGCCCGAGGCTCTCGCGATTCTGGACTCCGAGGAGGTGGATGTCGTCGTGCTCGACGTCCGAATGCCGGGCATGGATGGGATCCAGACCCTGCGTTTCATCAAGGAGAAGCACCCACGCATCGAGGTCGTGATGCTGACCGGCCACGCAGACCTGGAGAGCTCTCTCGAGGGAATGCGATTCGGCTTCTTCGATTATCTGACCAAGCCCGTTCACATCGACACCCTCGTTGCAAAAATCCACGACGCCCACCAACGGAATCCCGGCAATGGTCTCGCCAACACCGACACCGACACCTTCAGCGGCAAGCTCAAGCAGCACATGATCGTCGCCGATCGGTTGGCGTCGCTCGGTGAACTGGCGGGGAGCATCGCACATGAGATCAACAACCCGCTGGCGATCATCGCCGAATCGGCCGGCTGGTTGAGGTCACGCCTCGGTCGCTACGACGACCTGCCTGCGCACGTTGAAGCGGACCTCGATCTGGCATTCGGCAAGATCGAGAACGCGGTCGACCGGGCTCGACGTATCAGCCAGAACTTTCTCCGCTTTGCCCGTAGCCCAGATGCCATGGTGCGTGAGATCGATCTGCGTGACCTGGCCGCCGAGGTGGTGGACCTGACCAGCAAGACGGCCCACCACAGCGAGGTCGCGGTCACCATCGTCGCTGAACCGGGTGGCTCCCTGCGCCTTTCGACGGACCCCTACCAGCTGCGGCAGGTGCTGCTCAACCTGGTCACCAACGCGATCCAGGCGGTCTCACAGGGCGGTCGTGTTTCCCTCAGGCTTGGCGGGAACGAACAGGAGGTCGTGATAGCGATCGAAGATAACGGGCCGGGCATCCCGGAAGAAAATATCGAGCGAATTTTCGAGCCGTTCTTCACCACCAAACCGGATGGCCAGGGCACCGGCCTTGGTCTCGCGGTTTCCCGGGGTATTGTGGAGAGGCTCGGTGGACGTATCGAAGTCGACAGTCGCCCCGCTGAGGGGTGCACGTTTCGGGTCGCAATACCGCGGTCACAGGCGTTGAGACCGTTGGGAGGTTAGTACATGACAATCTCCGTGCTCCTGGTGGACGATGAGGTGAGCTTCGTGGAGACGCTCGGCAAGCGATTAGGGATTCGTCGGCTCCACGTGCTGACGGCGAATGATGCCGCCACGGCTCTCAGCTTACTCGGCGAGCACCCGGTCGATGTGGTGGTTCTCGACGTCAGCATGCCGGAAATGGATGGGATCACCGCCACCAAGGCCATCAAGAGCGCCCACCCCATGGTCGAGGTCATCCTTCTCACCGGTCATGCCAACATCGAAGCTTCCATCGACGGCATGGCGATGGGCGCATTCGACTACCTCCTCAAACCGGTGAACATCGACGAATTGGTGTACAAGATCGAGGACGCACACCGCAAGAAGGAATTACGGGAGGAGAAGATTCGCCGCCTGGCCGAGAAGGCCGACGAGGATGGCAGCGGCGAGTGAACCCCCGGTTCGGGCGCCGATGAGAACAAAAGGGCCCAACTGGTTCCGGCGGATGCTGAGTCGCTTGGCCCGCCGAGCGACGGAGCCACATGATGCGGAGGCGGCGAAAGAGCTCTTTCAGACCCGCTATCACGCGCTCCGGCTCCTGCTGGCCGCCAACACCAAGGCCCTGGAACTCATGGCAGCGATGGAACGCGCTGCCGCACACGGCACCACCTTTGGCATGCCGTTCGTACATTCTCATTGCACAGCTGTGGGCGTCAGCGTGTTTCAGATGGTGCGACACCTCGACACCCTCGCACCTGGTAAGTACGCGGCGCTTTTTGATCGCCTGCAGAAAATTCAGCGTCAAATCGACCTCGAACTCACCACCCACCCCTTTTCATCCGATGGGCCAGTAGTCGTTCCGCTGACCGAGATCAATCGGAGTTTCATCGATGTCGCCGGCGCCAAGATGGCGAACCTCGGCGAGGTCGCCAATGTTGTCGGCATGTCAGTGCCAAGCGGTTTCGTCATCACCACGGCTGCCTATGAACGGCTTATCGCCGCCAATGATCTGCAGCCGGAAATCGATCGTCTGTTATTGGCTCACCAGGCCGACCGCCTTGACGAACTCTTTGCCCTCAGTTCCGAACTCCAGGCTCTGATCCTCTCCGCCGAAGTCCCCGATGACATTGCCGAAACGATCGACGCTGCCGCCGGAGAGATCGCGCAATCAACAACCGCGACCAGCTTCGCCCTCAGATCAAGCGCCCTGGGAGAAGACTCGGCTGATGCTTCCTTTGCAGGCCAGTACCAATCACTGCTCAATGTCCACCGTGCGCACCTGGTCGACAGCTATCTGGAAGTGGTGGCCAGCAAGTACACGCCCCAGGCAATGCACTACCGACTCCAGCGTGGCCTCCGCGACGACGATGTGAAAATGAGCGTCGGCTGCCTGGAAATGATCAATGCACGGTCAGGGGGAGTCGTCTACACGGGAAACCCCGGCGATCGGGATGACGACAACATCTTCATCAGTTCCGCCTGGGGCTTGCCGAAGGCGATCGTCGACGGCCGCTTTGCCAGTGATCTCCTGGTCGTGGAACGCACAAACCCACCACAGATCTCGAAAAAAGAGATCGGGAACAAAGAACAACGTTTCGTGCTCGATTCGGTTGAAGGCGTCGAGCGGGCCGAGGTTCCGCAGAATCTCCGTCAAGAGCCGTCACTGAACGACCAAGAGGCTACTCGGATTGCCGACCTCGCCCTCCGCCTCGAGAGGCATTTCGGCGCCCCTGTCGATGTGGAGTGGGCGATATCCGAGGGTGGTCAGCTGATGATCCTGCAGTGCCGTCCCCTGGCCCAGTCCCTCGCCCTCGATCGCCAAACACTGCCCGACGGGACACCTCCGCCGGTGGTGGAAGGAGGGGTCTGCGCGAGCCCTGGGGCGGCCGCTGGGATCGTCCACCGGGTCAGCCGTGACAGCGATGCTCTGACCTGCCCGGACGGAGCGGTCCTGGTCCTCGAGCAGCCGTTGCCCCGGTGGGCCGCCCTTCTCGGACGGGCGGCAGCGGTGGTCGCGGAGGAGGGCGGTATTGCCGGCCACCTCGCAACGGTGGCCCGTGAACTCGGAGTGCCGGCCGTTCTCGGTACGGGTTGCCTCGATGTTCTGGTGGACGGTCGGGAGGTCACGGTTGACGCGTCCGGGGGAGCCGTTTATCCGGGCCGGATCGAGGCACTCCTCGTCGGCCGGGAGGAACCGCCGACGCCTCGTGCCGAGACCCCTGTTTTGAGGACCCTCCGCGATGCACTCCGGCACATCGTTCCCCTCAATCTCCTCGACCCGGACGGCATCGACTTCACGCCGTCCGCCTGTCGCACGCTCCATGACATCACTCGCTTTTGCCACGAGCAGGCGGTGCGCGAGATTTTCGCATTCGGGACCGAAACCGAGTTCCCGGAGTTCGCCAGCAAACAGCTCCATTACAACGTGGCGATGCAGTGGTGGGTCCTCGATCTCGGAGGCGGGTTCAAGCAGCCGGTGAGCGGCAAATACGTCCACCTCGAGGACATCGCCTGCAAGCCGATGCTGGCCCTGTGGGACGGATTGGTGGCGGTGCCCTGGGACGGGCCACCCGCGACATCCGGCCGCGGCCTCGCGTCGATTCTGTTCGAGGCCACCACCAACCCCGCGCTTGCCACCCCCTTCAGAAAACCTTATGCCGACCGCAACTACTTCATCATTTCCGAGCATTTCATCAACCTGCAATCGCGCTTCGGTTTCCACTTCACGAATGTCGAGGCTCTCGCCGGTTCACGCCCCGAGGAGAACTACCTGAGCTTCTCCTTCAAGGGCGGTGCCGCCAACATCGAACGCAGGGTCAACCGCGCCCGTTTTATCGGTGATCTGCTGGCCGAACAGAGCTTCGAAACCCAGGTGAAAGAGGATGTCGTTGTCGCCCGCCGCACCGGTCTCGAAAGAGCCAAGGTCGAGCAGGGCCTCGGGGTTGTTGGTTACCTCCTCATGCACACCCGCCAACTCGACATGGTGATGAACGATCCGGCCGCGGTGGAATACTATCGAACGAAAATGCGCACCGACATCCAGGGCCTTCATGCCAGCGAATCGACCTCGTGATCATCAGCTCTTTTGGATGGGGTTCTTTTCAACAGATTTTTGAGGAATCAGGGATGTCCCGAAGTCGCGACGAAGGACCTCGTGCCGGTAGGCGAAGATGCGCTTCACGTCTCGGGCGACGACCAGTCGTTGCGCGAGAGCGCCCCCGAACGGCGCGTACTCGACGCGGTCGATGATCGAGGTGCTGTTGCCTCGATCGATGAACAGATGCTCGTGGCGCCACAATCGGTAGGGCCCCCTGATCTGACGGTCCACAAAGCGGTGGGGCGGCTCCCAGACCTCGATCTCCGTCCGCCACCGCAGCGGGATGCCACGCCAGTGGATGCGGTAGTCGATAAGGGCACCCGCGGCCATGGTGATCGGCCCTTCGCTGAGGACCTCGAAGCGGAGCCATGGCGGCGTCAGTTTTTCGAGATTCCCGGCCTCGGCGAAAAAGTCGAAAACCTCGCCGAGCGCAACCGGCAGAACGAGCTCGTCGTCAAGGGAATACGTCTTCATCGGGAAGACCTACCCTCGGCACGCGAGGCAATCGCCCGCACGAGTCCGGAGAAGATGATCTTGTGAACCGGATAGAGAAGATTCCAATAGAGATGACCGGCGAGTCCAATCGGTTCGAAGAGAGCTGTCTGCACGAGCTGGGTGTTACCGTTTTCGGGCACCGTCTCCCACTGCAGCCAGGCGCGGCCGGGGACCTTCATCTCGGCTCGCAGCCGCAGCAGGTTCGGTGGTTCGACCCGCTCCACCCTCCAGAAGTCCACGGCATCGCCGGGCTCGAGCTCGGCAGGGTGGCGGCGGCCGCGCCGCAGACCCGGCCCCCCGACCAGGCGGTCGAGCAGACCGCGGATCGACCACGCCCACGACCAGAAGAGCCAGCCGCGTTCACCGCCGAGCGAGCTGAAGGTGGCAAAGGTAGTCTCCGGGTCGGCCGATGTCCGACAGCTCCGTGTTTCTCGAATCATGCCCTCGCTTTGGCTGAGCTCGAATGCGGGAGCCGCACCGAGAGCGCTGCTCCAGCGCGTCGCGACCGCGTTCTCGGTGGTCTGACGGAGTGCACGTGCGACCGCTTCGCGGTAGGCGAGAGGCACGATTTCTGGAAAATCAGTTCGAGCGCGTGAAGTGTCGGCGACCACGGGGTGGACCACACCCTCAACGAGAGGCACGGCGAGACGGTTCGGGATCGGTGTCACCAACCCGACCCACAGTGCCGCGAGACGCGGGGCCAGAACCGGTACCGGCACGATCAGGCGGCGCAGGCCGCGGACACTGGCGAACTCCTGCATCATGCCTTTGAAGGTGAGGGGGGAGGCGCCGACGTTGTAGATGCCCGCGGGCTCCCGCTCGAGGGCGAGCGACAGATAGTCGAGGATGTCGCGGACCGCGATCGGTTGCACCTCGTTGAGGATCCACCGCGGTGCGATCATCGCCGGCAGCCGTTCGGTGAGGTAGCGGACCATCTCGAATGATGCGGACCCCGAACCGACGATGGGCCCCGCCCGGAACTCGGTGGTCGGAAGACCCGCTCGCAGGATCTCTCCGACTTCGGCCCGGCTCGCGAGGTGCTTCGATACTCTCTTGGCGTTCGGGAGCAGCCCGCCGAGGTAGATCACGTGCCGAAGGTGCTGGCCCGCCGCGACGAAGTTCTTTGCCGCTTGTCGGTCGCGTTGGGCGAAGTCGCCGCCGGCGCCCATGAGGTGAATCAAATAATAGGCCGCTTCGACTCCGTGGAGAGCGTCTCCGACAGACTCCGGGTCCTCGACGTCTCCGCGAACCACCTCCACCGAAGAGGCCCACGGCCGACCGGCGACGCGCGCCGGGTCCCGCACCATGACCCGGACGTCGTAGCCCTGTTCGAGCAAACGGGGCACGAGCCGGCCACCGATGTAGCCGGTTGCGCCGGTAACGAGAACAGTCATGTTTTTCTCCCGTTGTAGCGATCGAGGTATGCACGAACCGAAAACTTGCGCGCGGTGTTGGACGATGACATGTAACGAACGGTGCCGAAGATTGGCCGTTCGGGCCCCCACGGGCGATCGTGGCGCCCGAGGACCCAGAAAATTCCGGTGTAGGAATTGGGGTCGCGACCATCCAGGGCGTATCGGTTGTTGAGCTCGATCATCACTTCGAGGGCCTCCCGCGGTTCGGAAGTCCATTCGAGGATCTTCTTTCCCCACAGCATCCGCAGATAGTTGTGGATGGTGCCCTCGCCGAGGAGTTGGGTCTGGGCGGCGTTCCACAGCGGGTCGTGTGTTGCGGCGTTCGCGAATTCATCGAGCGAATAAACATACTCGCGCCGGTCGCGAGCGTGTTTGGAGAGTGTCGAGGTGGCCCAGTCCGGCAGCGATTCCCAGCGGCCATGATCGGGGCGATGACTGCAGACGTTGAAGCCGAGTTCTCGCCAGGTGACGAGCTGATCGAGAAACCCCTCGCCACTGTCGCTCACTGCCCACCATCCGGCGCGCCGGCCGTTGGCCGGCGGCACCACGTCCTCGGGTGACCAGTGTTCGCGCCGGATTGTCTCGAGGAAGACCTCGTGTGCCGAGATGTGGCCAAAATGGAGGTAGGGAGAGAGGCCGCTGGTCGCCTCCACCTCGGGCCGGTTGCGATCCTCGCGGTAGCGGCCGAGACGGTGGTCGAGAAAAATGCGCAAGGCGGCACCGGCGGCCGACGAACCTCCACGGACTGGAGCGGCGGCAACGGTGTGATCGATCGGCAGTGCCGGCAGCGAGTTACCGCGGCCGGCTAACAGATCGTCGGTCGCTTTCGGCCATCTCTCAGTTATGGCGGCCGGAAGGGGGGTCGGAGGTGGGAGCTCCTCGGCGAGCGGGTCCTCTAGCGGGATCTCGGCAATATGTTCGAGGAGGTTTTTTTGCGCGAACCTGCGGAAAGAATATGCGGTCGCGAACTCGCGATCAGCGGCGGCCATCGGCAGCAGCCCGTTACTGTCGATGGCTTCGAGGAGAACCGGCACCCTGGCGGCAGCGGTTGCCACCATTTTGGGAAGGAAGAATGTCGGAAAGTCGTCGGTCACCACCACCGCCGCATCGGCGGCGAGGGCCTCGAGCAGCCCGCTGCCCGCTCCGCGGTCCTGCTCCACGTAAGCGTAATAGGTGACGCTTTTTCCTTCGAGGGCCGCCGCCGTGTTGGCCATACCGTCGATGATGAAGCGGTGGAGGCGGTCGCTTGCCCAGGGATAGTCGCAGCGCAACGCTTCGAGAACGACGAGCGGGAGACCGAGACCGCGCGACCAGTCTGCGGCCCTCTGCAGACCGAAATTGAATCGAACGCGCCGCGAGGCGATCATCCAGTAGACCACCCGCACGCCATCCTGCCGAAGCGACCGCGAGTTGGCGGCTCGGATCCGTAGGGCTGGTACTCGGGATTGGATGCCGGACATCACTCTTCCTTTCGGTCTGTGTCTGTCGTCGCCAACTTATAAAACATCACCAAAGGTGGGGAATTCCATATTTCTAGACACTCGTCTGGGATTCCTAGAAATAATTTCGATAGAATGACCGTTGCTCCGCATGTCAGAAGCGGTCAGCACCGCGGATTTGCGCCGAACGGAGTGTTGCAAGTCATAGATCGGAGGTCGCTCATGAAAAGCCCGTTCAGGTTCGTCGAGAACGAGACCAAAACGGCTCTCGTGATCGTGTTTGCGCCCACGGTCAAGGGCCTCTTCAACCCCGAGATCCATGAGTTGGTGCGCGAGGTTCAGGAGTTGCTGGATGGAGTCTATGTGACCTACGCCCTTTCGTCCGGAAACTCTCCGGACCTTCACGCCTCCATCGCCGCGGCCCGCTTCGTGGGTTGCGAATCAGCGGTCGTCGTGTTTGCGAAGACGAGTGAGATTGCTCGGTTCATCGATCACGATTCGACCGGAGACTGGCTGCTCACCACCTCGACGGTCCTTTCCGAGCTTGATGCGCCCGTCCTGGTTGACGCCTACCGTGTGGCCGTTGCCGAAGCCGGCAGGGCCGCGTGAGGTCATTGGGCCCGGCTGATCGGTCCGGGACGCCCTCGCGTTTGACAGTCTGTCGCCGAGTTGGGGCGGGGGAGTGGAAATGATGGTGAGCGAGGTCGTCGAAAGCAAAACGCAGCTTTGGCCGATGGGAGCGGTGACCCGCCGCACCGGAATTGGTGAACACACCCTCCGAGCCTGGGAACGTCGCTTCGGATTTCCGAAACCCATCCGGCTTGCTTCGGGACACCGGAGGTTCTCAGGTGTTCAGGTTCAGCATCTGCTCCTGATTGCAAAAGCGCTCGATTCCGGCTATCGCGCCGGCGACATCGTGCCGTTGCCGTTGTCGGAGCTCGAGCTGCTGCTCCAGAATTCGGGCGCCTTCGATCGGGCCAGCGCAGTTAGCGACGCTGAAGATGTCATGTTGTTGGTCTTAGATGCGTGCAAGCGCTTCGACAGGGAGTCTCTTGCAGCACTGCTCCACGGCCAAGCCGCGATGCTGGGTCTGCCGAGATTTCTCCGTGAACGCGTCGCCCCGTTCCTCGATCAGATCGGGGACGCGTGGGGTCGCGGGGAGATCGAAATCCGCCACGAGCACTTTTTCTCCGAAATCCTCGAGGACGAGTTGAGGAGGCTGCGCGCACCGCTCGAAGCGGGGACCAAGGGTCGGCCGGTGGTCGTCGCAAGCCTGCCAAACGAGCTTCACCGCCTCGGCCTTCAGATTGCCGCTCTGGCCATCGTCACGGCGGGACGCAGTGTCCGGGTTCTCGGTCCGCACCTCCCGGTCGAGGAAATCGTCCACGCTGCGAAGGCGCTCGACGCCTCGGCCGTCGGTCTCTCGGTCAGCATCTTTGCCGAGCCGGAGGAAACGGCACGCGAAATCACGGCGCTGCGGGAGCGACTTCCCGCAGCAACAGCCCTATGGATCGGTGGCGCCGGGTCGACGAACCTCGAAAACTTGCCTGCCGGGGTCGAGACGACTGTGTCGCTCGACGACCTCGACCGTGTGCTGACTCAGCTCCCCGACCAGCCATCAACCTCGCCACATCCGTAACCAACCGCAACGGATCTCGATACCGACGCGAAAGCCCGTGCCCGGCCCACCTCCTGGAGGATCTCGATGGACCGGAACGCTCTGGTTTTTCCGCTGCCGCTCTCGCAGCCACCGCTCTACTGCCCACCGGCGTCCGGCTCTCGTTCATCGGTCCCTTGTCGAATCTGCTTCACCTGAAACATCTCGCCGCGCGCCGGCGTCCGGCTCCTTCTTGCGCCGCTGTCCTACACCGAGACTGGGATCTTTGACGACCCGGTCGATTTCGCAGGCGCAAACTATCTTCCGGAAATTCCCACCGAGGCGACTTCCACGTTCGATTCATGGCGCCTGACCTTTCGCTACAAACTCGAGGCTGGCGATCGGTGGAAGCTGTGGAATCTGCGGAAAGCTGCTGCGCACCTTCCAGCAGATTCCACAGCCACGACGACGACGGGATGAGATCGACAATTCGTTTCCAGACCGGGCGGAATCGAGGATCCCGTTTCGGGCGGAGCATTACCTGCGTGACACGAGTCTTCTAATGGGTGGCACCCAGAAAGTGTGGCACCCATGTTGGAGGTGCCCCGTTCGCCGTCACGCTTGCCACGAGATCCTGTAGCCGGTATATGGATCGCCGGTCCACGAACGCGAGGTGAAAACGACTCGCGGGTTCCGAGCGCCGGCCAGCTCCGCAGTCCGCTCGAACCATCCGTAGATCAGCTGATAGATCGCCTCCCACTCGGGATCGAAGTCGCGCAGCACCACCTCGGCTGTCCCCGGTCCGCTATCGGTGACCTCGACGACGCCGAAGTCGTAGAAGCTGGCGAACCGTTGCTCGTAGCTCTTCAGGGACCGATAGGGGCTGCCGGCGACAATGATCGAACGATAAATACTGTCGAGGATGGTCGATCCATAGTCGCGGCCCCACTGCCGCACCACGTTCATGTCGCCTCGTGCCACCAACGCCACCAGGGCATCGAGGAGTCGCTTGTACGACTCGAAGGGATACCAGCTGATGGGAAGGATTTTTTGCGCCGCCAATTTGCGGTCCTCGTCGGTCAGAAGGCCCTCGAAATTTTCAATGCCGCCGCCGCGAATTGCCCTGACCACGAACATCAACATGCTGCCCTTGACGTGCATTGCAGACTCCGATCGTTCGATCATTGATCCTCACTCGAAGCATTTTTCCGCCCTGCGGCCATGCAACGAACATGGGGTTCTCATCACGGCTGACGATACCTCGTCATTACCAATGTGACACACTGCCTCGCGCCTTTCCAAGCTGCTCAAGTCGTGCATTTACCGTTGCGCCGAATCGCGCAACCCCCACGATGCTGTAAAACCGCATTGTTCATGAGGTCACGTCGCGAGAGCGGCGTGACGTGCTCCCCATGTTTGTATCACGGGTAATGTGAGGAATCAGCACGTTGGAAGATCCTCAGAGTGCCCGGGCCGGGGAGCAATCAGGACGAGGGTCGACGGAGTCGGCTGGAGTCCTGGTTGCTCGGCGAACTCGGAGGGGGTCCTCCCTCCGAGCGATGAATGCGGTCTGAAGTGGTTGTAATCGTGCCGCCATGCCTCAATAGCCTGGCGGATGGTTTCCACCCTTCGCATTGACGCAGTTTCAACCTGTAGAATTCGAAGCACAGCGTTCCCATCACAACCTGTCCGGAACCCCCCCATGCCCCGGTGTGCTGGGCGCATTTGCCCCGACTTGATTCTGCCAATTCGGTGAAGTGGTGCACATGTCGTTCTATCGGTTATCGAAGTTGTCGGTCGCGTTCCGCTTCAATCGCCGAACACAAGCGCTTCCGGCGCCTCGTAGATTTCTTCGGAGACCGTCATCGTCTGGCCCGCGTGAGCAGCGATCGGGCGACCGGGAAGGTTCAGAAAAACCGCTCCGAAGCGAGGTACGTCACCGCACTCACCGAGCCACACAACACTGTCCCCCAGACCATGTCGACCAGAACCACCGTGAATGGAAAGCCTTCGAGGGTCGCGAGGTTGGTGAGATCGTAGGCTGCATAGGTGACGAGGCCGAGCAGTGCCCCGAGGGCGATGGCGTGGCCGAGACTCTGGCGTTCGATGGCCGGCAAGACGGCGAGAACGACGATCCCGACGACGAAGATCAGGTAGAAGACGATGGCCGCGGCCCAGTTGACGTCGGCCCGCAGGAGGTGGCCCATCTGGTTCTTGTAAAAGGAACGTGCGACCACACCCAGCCAGAAAAGATCGATGACGAAGAAGGTGACGACGGCGACGGCGTAGAGTTTGACGAAGATCGTGATGTTCATGCTTCTGACAACCATGAAACGGGCCCGGTCCTTCCAGCCGGCGGTGTCTCAGCCCACCGTCGGTCGATTGAGCCACCAGAGAGATGCGTTGAGCACCGTGGCGAAGCTGACCCAACCCCAGTACGGCAGCAGCAGGGCCCCCGCCGCGGGCACCACCCGCCAGAAGAGGACGGTCGTGGCCCCGATGGCGATCCAGAGGACGATGATTTCGGCCAGCGCCAGACCGGGCGCCTGCATTCCGAAGAACAGGATGGACCAGAGTCCGTTGAGAGCGAGTTGGATTCCGAAGACCGTGAGCGCGATCTTGACTCCATCGACTTCGAGACCCTTGCGCCAGACGAGGAATGCGGCCACTCCCATCATGATGTAGAGCAGGGTCCAGACCGGGCCGAAAACCCAGGCCGGTGGATTGAAGGACGGCTTCGTCAGGGTGGGATACCAGTTGGCGACACCGCGCGCAGTGGCGAATCCGGAAAGACCGCCGACCGCCAGGGGGGTCGCGATAGAAATGACGAGTTTGATGGTGTCGTGCATTGTGGCTCCGGCGGCCATGATATCCGAGAAAGGCTGAGAGGCTCAGGCCTGGCACCGAAGGCGGCGCCGGGTTTCATTGCGGCACCATCGGCGGATTGATACAGTGAGCCGCGATCAACAACTATGAGACTGGATCAACCTCTCCTCTTGAGATTGTTTTTCGGGCTGACGACGCCCGGGGTCGCCGTTTTCCGCAGCCGACACGTTACGGGGCTCGTCGCCGCGGTCACGACCGCGATCGAGGCGCGAATGGCAACACCTTGAAGGCACGGCTCGTCCTCGTCGGCGGGGGGCTCGCGAACAGCCTCATCGCCTTTCGGATCTTGAGCGAAGATCCGGGTTTTCCGCTCCTGGTTGTCGAGCACGGGGCCACACTCGGCGGAAACCACACCTGGTCGTTTCACGACTCGGATCTGACGCCGGCGCAACTCAGGTGGATCCAGCCTTTGGTGACTCACCGCTGGGCCACCCACGAGCTGCGTTTCCCCCGTCGTCACCGTGTGATCCACGGGGGGTACAACACGGTGTCCTCCGACCGGCTGCACGAGGTCGTCGGGCAGGCCCTCGGAGACCGGACCCTTTTGCAGGCCGACGCGGTGGAAGTCTCTCCGGACCGGGTTCGTCTTGCCGACGGGACTGAGATCGAGGCCCGGGCGGTGATCGACGGGCGCGGCGACCCCGGCGGCCGCCACCTCGAGGTCGGCTTCCAGAAGTTTGTCGGTCTCTTCGTTCGCCTCGCTGCTGACCACGGCCTCGAAGGCCCCATCCTCATGGACGCGACCGTCGAGCAGCGCGACGGCTACCGGTTTGTCTACTCCCTCCCATTTTCCGCTCGGGACCTCCTGATCGAGGATACGTACTACAGCGACGGGCCCGGGCTCGAACGCGAGGCGCTGAGCGAGGAAATCCGCGCCTACGCAGAGCGTCGGGGGTGGGAGATCTCCGCGATCACCGGAGAGGAATCGGGGGTGCTGCCGATCGTCCTCGGTGGCGATCTCGACGCCTTCTGGGGTGAGGGTCCGGTTGGGGTGGCCCGCAGCGGGATGCGGGCGGCCCTGTTCCACCCGACCACCGGCTACTCGCTGCCCGATGCGGTGGCGCTGGCGGACGAGATTGTTCCTGGTCGGCACCTTGACGGCAGGGCGCTTCACGAGCTGACGCGGCGACGGTCGGTAGATCATTGGCGCCGGACCGGCTATTATCGGCTCCTCAACCGGATGCTCTTCCAAGCCGCCGAGCCGGAACAGAGATACCGGGTTTTCGAGCGCTTTTACGGTCTGTCGGACCCCCTGATCCGCCGCTTTTACGCCGCCCGGTTGAAATGGATCGACAAGGTCCGGGTGTTGACCGGCAGACCACCGGTACCTGTCCTCCCCGCCCTTCGCTGCCTTTTCGGGGCGCGCCGCGGGGGCAACGGTCGCGCAGCACCGAAGACAGAGGGAGCATCGTGAAACAAACCACAGCAGCAGTCATCGGCAGCGGATTCGGAGGACTGGCCCTTGCAGTCCGTCTGCAGGCGGCAGGCATCTCGACCACTGTCATCGAAAAGCGCGACAAACCGGGCGGCCGGGCCTACGTCTATGAAGACAAGGGCTACCTCTTTGACGGGGGGCCGACCATCATCACCGCGCCGCCGAGCCTCGAAGAGGTCTTCGCCGCGGCGGGTCGCGACATGTCGGACTACCTCACACTGCTGCCGGTGATGCCGTTCTACCGGCTCTACTGGGAGAACGGGTTCACCTTCGACTACTCCAACGACATGGACGCGATCGTCGGTCAGATCAAAGACAAGAGCCCCGGCGACGTCGACGGTTACCAGCGCTTCCTGAGCTATACGGAAGAGGTCTTCAACGAGGGCTACACCAAGCTCGCGGCAACTCCGTTCCTCAACTTCTGGAACATGATTGAGGTCTCGCCGCAGCTCATTCGTCTTCAGAGTTATCGCAGCGTCTACTCCATCGTCTCCAAGTACATCAAGGACGAGGAGCTGCGGCAGGTCTTCAGCTTCCACCCCCTGTTGGTCGGTGGACACCCGTTTACCTCGTCGTCGATCTACACCCTGATCCACTACCTCGAACGCAACTGGGGCGTCTTCTTCGTCAAGGGCGGGACCGGTGCCTTGGTGCAGGCGCTGGTCAAACTCTTTGTCGAGCTCGGGGGAGAGATCCGTCTCGATGCACCGGTCGACAAGATCCACACGTCCAACGGCAGGGTGACCGGTGTGACGACCGCTGACGGGTGGCACGGCGATTTTGACGCGGTCGCTTCGAACGCCGATGTCGTCCACACCTACGATGCTTTGCTGAGCGACAACATCGACGCCCAACGCGAGGCCGCGCGGCTCAAGCGCAAGCGCTTCAGCATGTCGCTCTTCGTCGCCTATTTCGGGGTGCGTCGGCGCCACACCCAGATCGCCCACCACGACATCATCTTCGGTCCGCGCTACAAACCCCTTCTCGACGACATCTTCCACGGCCCCGGTCTGGCGGAGGACTTTTCGCTCTACCTGCACGCGCCGACCCTCACCGACCCGTCGGTGGCGCCTGAGGGTTGTGAGGCTTTTTACGTGCTGTCACCGGTCCCCCATCTCGGCAACGCCCCCATCGACTGGAGCGAGGAGGGGCCGCGCTACCGCGATCGGATCTTCGACTACCTCGAAAAACGATACCTGCCGAATCTCCAGGCCGACATCGAGACCGTCCAGATCATGACCCCGGACGATTTCAAGAATGTCCTCAACTCGCACCTGGGTTCGGCCTTCTCCCTCGAGCCGATCCTCACCCAGAGCGCGTGGTTTCGGGTCCACAACCGGGACAAGAGAATCGGCGGTCTCTACTTCGCGGGCGCCGGGACCCACCCCGGCGCAGGGGTGCCCGGCGTGGTCAACTCGGCGAAAGCGACGGCCGGTCTGATGATTGCGGACCTGCTCGGCGAGAACGGCTGAGGACGTTGTGGTGGATCAGCTGGTTGAACACGGGCAATCCGTCATCGAAAAGGGCTCGAAGAGCTTTGCCGCCGCCGCCAGGATATTTGATCCCCGGACCCGCGCCGGCGCCTACATGCTCTACGCATGGTGCCGCCACTGTGACGACCAGACTGACGACCAGGAGCTCGGCTTCGAAGGTTCGCAGCTCGAACCGGAGGAGGGCCGGGCGCGGGTCGAGCGACTGCGGGCCGAAACGCTGCGCGCGATGTCGGGCGAAGTGGTCGACGATCCAATCTTTGCCGGACTGCAGCGGGTCGTGGCCGAGAGCGAAATCCCTCAGCGCTATCCTCTCGAGCACCTCGACGGCTTCGTCATGGATGTCGAGGGTCGCGAGTACCACAGCCTCGAAAACACGGTGGAGTACTGCTATCACGTTGCCGGTGTGGTCGGGGTGATGATGGCCTACGTCATGGGTGTGCGCGATGAGGCGACCCTCGACCGCGCAACTGATCTCGGGCTCGCCTTTCAGCTCACCAACATCTGCCGCGACGTCATGGAAGACGCCGCGGTCGGTCGGGTCTACCTTCCGCGGGACTGGCTGGACGAAGCCGGAGTGCCGATCGGGGAAATCCAACTCCCTGTGCACCGGGGGCGGGTTTTCGAGGTCGTTCGGCGGGTGCTGGCCGAGGCCGATCGTTATTACGCCTCGTCCTGGTTGGGCGTCTCACAGCTGCCCGCGCGATCGGCTTGGGCGGTGGCGGCCGCCAATGCGGTCTACCGCGACATCGGCCGGTTGATTCTCGAGCGCGGACCCGCGAGCGTGGGACGGCAGGGCTTCGACCGGTAAGGGGCGAAAGCTCAGGCTGGTGTTTGGTGCTGGGTTCGGAGCGCTGGCCGCGAGGGTGTGGGGCAGGGGCCCGAACTCCGAACCGCGAACGGGGTTGTGGACGCGAACGAGAACTCCCTGACGAGTTCCCTCAGGTTGTGTCGTGCACGGGGCCTACCGCGTGCTCATCGAGGTGTTTTCAGAGGGTCAGCGAACGCTCGATGGTCTTCTCGGTGTATGAACGCGCGAGTTCGATCAACGCGACGCCCGAAGCTCCCAGCGGTTCGAGGGCGGACGCAGCCGAATCGAGGTAGCGATCAACTGCTAACCGGGCGCCTTTTTCTCCCAGGCGAGATGCCAGGGTTTCGTGCCCGGCGTCCTGTCCGACATCTTTGCCGATGTCCTCCGATGACCCGAAGGTGTCGAGAAGATCATCCAGAAGCTGGAACGCGAGCCCGAGGTTGGCTCCGTACTCACGGACGGCGACCACCCAGGCCTGGTCGACGCCGGCGACTCTCGCGCCAGCTTCCAGGGCGGCCACGAACAGGGCCCCGGTCTTCTGCGCGTACATCTCGGTCAGAGCCGCATTGTTCTGCCAACTCTCGTGCGCCTGCAGATCACGGAATTGGCCGGCGATGATCCCGTTGCTGCCCACTGACTCCGACAACAAACGGGTCAGATCCAGCCGGGTCGTTGCCGTGAGGTGTTCGCACTCGGCGATGACGCCGAACGCCCGGTTGAGCAGCGCGGTGGCCGCGAGAATGGCCGTGTCCTCGCCGAAGACACAGTGGTTTGCGGGTTCGCCGCGGCGCAGATAGGCGTCGTCCATGCATGGGAGATCGTCGAGAATCAAGGAAGCGGTGTGGACCATCTCGATCGCGCACGCCGGGTCGAGCGCAGCCGACAGTGATGAGCCGAGATCGGTTGCGACCTGGATCGTCAGCAGCGGGCGGATCCGCTTGCCGCCGGCGAGCAGGCTGTAGCGCATGGCCCGATGGAGCCGTTTCGGATGAGCGTTTTCCGGCGGAACCAGCTCTCGGAGACGATCTTCCACCCGTTGCCGCAGGTCCTGTGTCCCCAACTGCGAGCGGGACTGTTTTCGGACGGGCAGCGGGCCGTAGTCGCCCTCATACCCTTCGATGCTGATACTCATGATTCTTCCCCTGGAGCCCACGACCGCGTCGTTCTTGCACTATTGAACTGACCGTTGCGATCTTTGCTGGATAGGGAAACCTGCCGTCCGCCTTCCAATATTCCAGCGGGCGGTCTCCGACGGCGGCCCCGGGCTGTTAATCCCGCGGGCGGGAGTTGCGCAGGAGGTAGACGCGCTCGGCATAG
The DNA here is from genome assembly GCA_963741385.1 of Candidatus Sulfomarinibacteraceae bacterium. Lineage (GTDB taxonomy): Bacteria > Acidobacteriota > Thermoanaerobaculia > Thermoanaerobaculales > Sulfomarinibacteraceae > Sulfomarinibacter. Next base: position 401,739 of record CAVUHO010000010.1, on the reverse strand, counting down.
GCGGCGTCGTCGACCCAGAGGCGACGGGCGGAGCGCTCGATAAGGGGCCGGATGAGGCCCTGGAGCTTCCTGGCGTGGCGAAAGCCCTGGCGATCAGAGGTAGCGAGCGTCGCCTCGACGACCACGGTGCGCCCTGGTTCGATGGGGGTTGCGTGCGTCTCCACCACCGAGCCCTTGCCCTCGCCCTCGACGATCGTCATGACGATCGTGCGCGGCTCCGGGCTGTGAAAGATCGCATCCGTCTCGGCGCAGAGGCTGCCGATGAGCCGTTTGGCAACCCGGACCTTCACCATCTCGTCGTTCAGTTCGAGGACGGTCAGCGTTGCGAAAGCGTAGGGGTGGAAATGGACGCCGTGCCACGGGTCGAGCCGGTTGGCGATGATGTCCTCGGGGTCGCAGCGCACCTCGAGGCGCACCACCCCTTCCAGGTAATGCGTGGGCCGCGGCGGCAGCACAGGTGTCGGAACCCCGGGGACCTCGTCTCCGATCCGAACCCACGTGAGCACGCCGTCTTCGTAGACCGCGTACCTCCTCCACCCGCCGTGGCCCTCCTTGCCCAGCGCCAGCGCGTGCCACGGGCAGATCAGCTTGCCTTCACACACGCAGGCTTCGGAGAGCGAGGCGCCCATGTGGGGGCAGGCGTCCGGGGCGATCAGCATCTCGCCTCCGACCCGCCAGGCGACGAGGTCTTTCCCGGCAATCCGAAAACGGCGCGGTTGCTCGCCCAGACGATTCGACGCGTCGACAACGTACCAATTGCCGTGGGGCCGCTCGAGCGCCGTTTGCAGGGCGCGGGCGATGGCCCCGGGCCTGGCCTGCTGCCAGTCCGGTGCTCGGGACGACTCGGGAACGTCGACCGGTGGGAGGGCGGGGCCGAACTTCACGATCTTCTTCATCGCATGCAACTCTCGGGTGTCTCCACGAAGCGCCTCCCCAGCAGGCCTCGGCGGGGGATGGAGCGGAGGGGTTCAGGTTTCACGCCCGCGGGGGCGAGCAGGTGGTTGGCGGCCAGGAAGCCCGACGCCACGGCGCGCTCCATGAGCGCGCTGGGGATCGGCAGGCGGACGAAGTCGCCGGCCAGGGCGATGCCCTCGTGCGGCGTGGTAACGCCGGGGCGATCGGCGTGGGAACCGGGGGAGAAGGCCGGGCAGTCGCGACGGATCAGAAACCGTTCTTCGAAAACCTGTGCGCCTTCAAATTCGGGGTAGAAACTGTGGAAGGCGTGCAGGAGGTCCTTGCGGATCTCGGGCTCCGTCATCCCGGGATCGACCGCGTAGGCGTGGAGCTCCACGACCGAGCCTCCGGTCCGTGCAGCCCAGTCCCGGCTCTCGTCCTCGAACAGGTGATAGAGCGAAATGTTGTCGAGCGAACCGATGCCGGTGGTGCCCGCGAAGGGCTGGCGGTCCGGTTTTGCCGGCCGGTCGAACCACAGTCGCCACACCGCGAAGGGGTTGGTCAGTGCGAGGCCCTCGACGGAGCGGCGGAAACCGGAATCGTCGAGGTCGGGCGAATCGGCCACGACGGCCTGGAGCCCGGGGACGGTGAGGGCGAGGACGACGGCATCCGTCTCGACCGTCTCCCCGTCGAGCGCGACGCGCCACCGCAGGTCGGAGCCCTTCGCGACGCTCGAAACGGTGCACCCGGTCCGGACGTCCACTCCCAGCCCGGCCATGTAGTCGCCCAGGGGGCCCCAGATGGACTTCGAAAACGGCCGCTTCGAGACGTCGAAGATGAGCCCTTCCGGGTTGCCGGAGAAGTAGAAGTGGAACATCATCAACAGTTCGCCCGCCGACATCGCGTCCTCGGGGTTGAAGAAGGAATGGGCGAAGACGTCAAAGAGCATGCGGCGCGCGTCCGGCGGGAACCTCAGCGAGTCGAGATACTGGCCCGCGGTCTGGTCGTCGTAACGGCCGTACGTCCAACCGCGCTCGTAGCGGAGCATGGACAGCGCTGCAGGGCCGTTGACGCCGATCAGGTCGCGGAGGCCGAGGGTCGGCGTCCGCCTCGTCAGCGCGATGACGTTCCACGGCGGTGTGTTCGGCAAACCGGAGAACGACTCGACCTGCCCGCCGGGACCGAGGATCGGGTAGTCGTCGAGTGGTTCGAGAAAGGAGAGCTTGTCATCGATCCGGCGCAGCAGAGCCTGGAGGTTGTAGTACTGGCGGAAGAAGGCGTGGAAGCCCCGCTCCATCTCGAAGGACTCGCCACTGGCGAGCCGGTCGGTCCAAGCCCCGGCGCGCCCGCCGAGAAAGTCTTCGCGCTCTGCCAGGACGACCGAAACGCCGCGTTCGGCAAGCACCACCGCCGCTGCCACTCCGGCGAGACCGCCGCCGGCGACCACCGCGGTCAGCTGCGAGGGAACCCGGTGGTGTTCACCCTTACGAGGTAGGATGAGTTCCATCAACCCTCCTAATGGACCCGGACCGTGATCTGCATCGATGCTCCCGCCGCGAGTTCGAGGCTCGCTTCCTCGAAACTCGGCGGACCGAACACACCGCTCGCATCGGCCGAGAAGCCGTAGTTCTCCGATGGGATGCCGACCAGGTTGGTGTCCAGTTTGCCGTCGCCGTCCTCGTCGTGGTAGACCGAGACCGCGAACGGACCGGCGGGCACGTCCTCGAAGGTGGTGACGGCAGTCCCCCCGCTGATCGGCACCACGGCGGACGCGAAGAGGCCCTCCTCGCCGTCGGGCCATCCTCGTCCGTCGATGTAGAACGCGACCATGGCTTGCCCTTCCTCGCTCTCAAACCCGGTCATCGTCAGCTCGACGCGTCCCGTACCGGGCGGTCGGGACTCAGGGGCCTGGGGCGGCGCCGACGCACAGGCGGAGAGTGTCACGACTGCCAGCACCAAAACGAGTCGTTTCTGGTTGTTGCTCATGCGCACATTCTAGCCTGTACCTCTCACGAGCTCTCCCAGCGGCGGGCCAGCAGGCGCGCGATGATGAAAAGGACGATCGCTGTGGCGGCCAGGACCGCGACCTCCGGTGCGAGATCGACGAGCGGGAGGTCCCGCCAGAAGACCTTGATGTAGCCGTCCAGAGCCCAGGCGTTGAAGGTCACCTTGCCGAACTGCTGCATGGTCTCGCTCATGACGTAGCGGGGGACCATGCTGCCGCCCAGCGCCGACATACAGAGGATCAGGATGATGGCGACTGCATTCAGCTGCACCCGGTTTTTGCAGCTGGCAGCCAGGGCCAACGCAAAACTGGCGGCGGCGCCCGCGGTGACGACCGTCATGACCGTGAAGCCCGGGAGGTGGCCGGAAAGGTCCACACCGAAGGCCAACTGGGCCCACGCGAACATCGCCGTCACCTGGACGATGCCGACAATGATCATGAGCAGCCACTTGCCAGCCAGCAGCCGCGTCATGGTCAGCTCGGAGCACATCAGTCGCTCGAGGGTCTGGTTCTCCTCCTCCTCGAGCAGCGTTCCGGAGTTGCCCACCGCCCCGAAGAGCAGGAACATCACCGCGATTCCGGCGGCATACATGGACACGACCGGGTTCGCCTTGTCGGCCGAGAGAAGATCGACCACCTCGATCCCCACCGGTTTCGTGTATCGCTCGATCGGAGAAGCGGCGAACTGGTCCGGCGACAGGGAAAGAACGGTCTGGATCAGCTGCCGCGCCTGCTCGGCGAGGATCTGGCCGGAGGTCTGCCGGATCAGGGCGGAAACAACCTGAGTCGCCACGGGGTCCGACGAATCCGCCAGGAGCTGAAGGTCTACGGCCTCCACCCCGGGCGTCGTGAGAGAGGCCGTCCAACCCTCGGGAATGACGACCGCCAGGGGAAGGGCGCCCTCGAGTACGAGTTCCCTCGCTTCCTCGATCGAGGCGAAGACGGAGGGCCCGCTGCCGCTCCCGGCGGGAGAGAAGATACGCAGGGTTTCGTTCTCGGCCAGGGAGGAGAGCAGCTGCCGGCTGAGCTCGGTCCCATCCTGGTCGACCAGGGCGAGGTTCACCAGCGGCGATTTGCCGAGCCCGATCTGCTCGTCGAAGATGAAGGCGAAAACGGTGAAGAACACGATCGGCACCACGAAGGTGAGCAGGATCTCCGTCCGCCCGTGCCACATCCGCAGCAGCCCGACCCGCACCACCGTCCAGATCATTCGCGCAGCTCCCGTCCGGTCAGGTGAATGAAGACGGCGTGCAGTGAGGGGGAGTGGACCTCGAGGTCACTGACCTGCCCACCTGCTTCACGGATCCGGGACAGCACCTCGGGCAGCTCGAGCGCCACGTCGGCGACCTCGGCGACCAGCTGTCGCCCGTCGTCACTCATCTCCATGCCAGCGAGCTTCGGCCCGGGGTGGGCCAGCTTGAAGATCACTCTCCGGTTCACGCCCACCGTGTTCGCGATGAGCTCTGTGAGGGTGCCCTCGGCAATCGCGCGGCCGTGGTCGATGATGACGATGCGGTCGCACTGCTGCTCGGCCTCGTCCAGTTGATGGGTAGTGAGCAGGATCGAAGTGCCCTGGCGCCACAACTCTTCCAGCATGAAGAAGATGCGGTCACGGCTCTGCGGGTCCACTCCGACCGTCGGCTCGTCCAACAACAGGACCAGCGGACGGTGGAGGACTCCGCACGCGATGTTGATCCGGCGCTTCATGCCGCCTGAGAAAGTCTTGACCAGGTCGCCGGCCCGGTCGGCGAGACCGGTCCATCCCAACCCCCACTCGACGGCGTTGTAAAGATCGCTGCCACGCAGCCCATTGAAACGGCCGAAGGCCTCGAGGTTCTCGCGCGCGGTCAGGTCGAGATACAGGGCGATCTCCTGCGGAACAAAGCCGAGCCTCTGCCTTCCGCCGCTCGGGGGCAGCAGGCGGTCGAACATCTCGATCTCTCCCGAATCGGGCACCGCGCGACCGCAAATACACCGCACCAGGGTCGTCTTGCCGGCGCCGTTCGGTCCGAGAAGGGCCAGGCGCTCGCCCCGCCGCAGCTCGAAGCTGGCGGACTCCAAAGCGGTCATGCGCCCGTACCGCTTGGCCACATCGCGAACGCGAAGCGCCCGGTCGGGCGGGGCACCGCCCTGAACCACAGCGCGCTCGCCCTCAACCACGAAGTCTGACCTCCGTCCCGGGCTGGAGGCCATGAAACTCTTCTGGAAAAGCAGCACACATGTTCGAAGTTCCCTTGAGTCTGCAAGGTATCACGCTCTCTTGGCCAGACACCAAATGGGATGAGATGTATTGGGGTCGGTCGACGGTCTACAAGCGCAGCTTGTAGCCGACTCCATGGGCGGTGAGGATGTGGCGGGGGTGCTTCGGGTCAGCCTCGAGCTTCTGGCGCAGCGAGAGGACGAAGTTGTCGACGGTTCTTGGTGAACCGTCAAAGTCCCAGCCCCAGACATTGTTGAGGATCTCTTCGCGGGTTCTGGGCCGGCCAGGGACCAGCGCGAGAAACGAGAGCAGATCGAACTCCTTGGCCGACAGCGCCACCTCATCGTCCTCCACAGTGACCCGGCGATTGTCCTGGTCGATGGTTACCCGTCCGAAGGTGAACGCGGGCTGTGAGGGCTGATCGGCGCGCCGGCGGCGGAGCATGGCCTCGACCCTGGCCAGCAACTCGGGCAGCTCGAAGGGCTTGGCGAGATAGTCGTCGGCGCCTATGTTGAGGCCTTCCACCTTGTTGTTGGTGGTGCCGCGGGCGGAGAGAATCAGCACCGGCACATCCTGTCGACGATGGCGCAGCTCGGCCAGAATATCGAGACCGCTCCAGACCGGGAGCATGATGTCGAGCACGATGAGGTCGGGCCGGAGATCGAAGGCTTTGCGCATACCTTCTTCGCCGTCGGCCGCAGTCTCTACCTGGTAACCGTGGAGCTCGAAGTTGAGGGCCAGACCTTCACGCAGCGCTCGATCGTCTTCAATAATCAGGATGGTGCTGTGAGGACCCGTCATCGGGCATCCGGTTCAGCGAGGTGCTCCGAGGCTCTTGGAAGCCTCACCGTCATGCGGGTCCCGAGGCCCTCCTGCGAGCTCACTTCAATCGTTCCCTGGTGGGCGGCGACCAGAGTCTTGGTGATGGCGAGCCCAAGTCCGGCGCCGGAGGATCCGGCGCGCAGGCGGTCGTCACTCCTGAAAAACGGTTCGAAGATGCGGCGTCGGTCGGTGAGAGGGATGCCGATGCCGTTGTCTTCGACTTCCAGCACGACCTCTCGGTCCCGGTCGAAGGCACGGACCGCGATCTGCTTGTCTTCGGTGGTGTACTTGTAGGCGTTGATCAGGAGATTGAGGAGCACGGTGACGATCGCGTTCGGATCGTGGGCCACCGGGGTGGTGGTGGTGAGGTCGGTCGTGAGCGCCACCTCGCCCGGAGCGGTGAGCAGGGAAAAACGATCCAACGCCGTTTGAACGGTTGCGGCCAACGGTGTGATGTGCAGCTCGAGCACCAGCCGGTCCTCGGCGGCGCTGCGCCAGGTGAGAACCCGGTCGACCATCGTCTCGAGCCACTCGGTTTCGCGCACGATGGTGTCGAGGCACTCTTTGGTCCTATGGGGGTCTTCGCGCAGCCGCTCGTTCTGTAAGATCTGCGCGTACATCCGGATGGCCGACAGCGGCGTCCGCAGCTCGTGGCTCACGTTGGCCAGAAAGTCGGCCTGGAGCCTGGCGGTGCGCGCCTTGCGGCCGAGCAGTATCGTGGCGGTCACCGCACCGCCGATGGAGGCGACGGCGAAGCAGACCACCAGCACGCCGACCACCAGATTATTGGTGCGCTCACCGAGCGCGATAGAGACGATACCTACCGAGGTCAACACCACCACCGGCAGCATCACGCCGACGGCGAGGGTGACGATCACCCCGGTCAGGCTCAAATTGGGGCCGAGCATTTTGAGCCGGGTCACCACCTGCGCGGGTCGATCGCCGAGGGCGTCGGCGGCCATCGCCGAGATCCGGGATCTCGTGGTCGCCTTGGCGTCTCGATCGATGTGGTGGTCAATTTCCGATTTCATCACCGACAGTATTGCGCCCTCCAGCCGCGTTGTCACACGTTGGGTGAATTCTGGAAATTTTCATCAGCCATGACATTTTCGTGACCTCGGCTCCATACGCTGATCGGCAATGGTCGCCGTCGCTGCGGCCGCGAAATCCAAACGCGGAGTCGGACATGGGATCGTGGACGGAATCAGGGCGGACCCCGAAAATCCTTCTGAGCGGGGTCTTCGGCCCCTACGGTGTGGACGACGAGTTCGGCCGCAAAGAAAACATCATGGAGCTGTATCACAACCAGGTGACCAAGGCGCAGGGACCGGCCTCCTTCCGTTTTCACCACCGTTCCTTCGGGCTCTACTTCATCGCCGACAACATCGATGCCGACGTTACGATCCTCGATTTTCCGAGTCGAAAACGATTCGCCCGCGAGGTCGAGAAGGGCGGCTACGACATGGTGGGGATCTCCTTCATCATGCCGAATATGGACAAGGCGCGGGAAATGGCCCGCGTCGTTCGGGAGAAAGCTCCCCACGCCGAGATCATCCTCGGTGGACACGGCGCGGCGATCGAAGGAATCGAGCAACTCATCGACTGTGACCACGTGGTCAAGGGCGAGGGCATCCGCTGGATGCGCGACCACCTCGGTCAGGACCCGGAAGCGTCGATCCGCCACCCCGCGTTGCCGAGCGCCGAATGGATGAGCATTCTCGGTGTTCCGTTGACCGGGGCCGCCTCCAGCCTCTTGGTACCGGGTGTTGGCTGCGTCAACGGGTGCAGCTTCTGTTCGACATCGCACTTTTTCGGCAAGCGCTATACCCCGTTCCTCGAAACTGGCGAGGCGCTCTTCGAGACCGCCTGCAAGGTGGCCGACGAGAGGGGCACCGACAGCTTCTTTGTCATGGACGAGAACTTCCTCAAGGATCGTGACCGCGCGCTCGATCTGCTGTCGGAGATGGAGCGCCACCAGCGCTTCTTCCGCTTCCACCTGTTTTCTTCGGCGGAAGCGATCACCGCCTTCGGTCTCGACAATCTCGTGCGGCTCGGAGTGGACCTGGTGTGGATAGGGTTTGAAAGCCGCAGCCGCCAGTCCGCCTTTGCCAAGAACCACGGCATCGACGCCAACAGATTGGTGCAGAACCTGAGGGATCGCGGGATCGCAGTCCTCGCGTCAGGCATCCTGTGTATGGAGCACCACACGCCGGAGAACATGCAGGACGATATCGATTTTCTGGTTGGTCTCGAAGCGGACTTCGTCCAGTTCATGCTCCTGACTCCGATCCCGGTCACCGCGCTGTACCTGGACCATCAGAGACGTGGGCTCTTACGGATGGATCTGCCCTTCCAGGAGTGGCACGGTCAGAAGCGCCTCAGTTTCCACCATCCGGCTTTCACCGACGACGATGCGGAAAAATGGATGAACACTGCCTTCCGCCAGGACTACGAGGAAAACTCGAGCTCGATGTTCCGGATGGCGGAGACCGCGGTGCGCGGTTACGAGCACCTGGCGGGGATGACCGATCGGGATGCCTGTCTCGAGGCGCGGTTGGCACAGTGCCGGGACAAGGCGCGAAGTTGGAGCTTGATCCTTCCTTCGGTGGCGCACAACGCCGTCAATTCATTGGAAAAAGCCCGGGCAGAAAGGCTCTATCAACGCGCGGGCCGTCTCTTTGGCCGGCGTCTGTGGGAGCGTGTCGCGGGTGTCGCCACAATCGCCCTGGCGGGTCTGTGGAAGCTCCGGCTCAGCGTATTCGGCGACCGTTTGCAGCCCAAGACCATTGTCAGCCGCTATCCGGCTGCCTCGGTCGGTACGTCGATCGGCCTGGTTGTTTCTTCCCCCGCCGGCAGCAGGGTAAGGCAACAACTCCCTCCAGCTGCAGCGGCCATGTCGTCGTCAGCAATTCGTGGCTGCGGCCGTCGCGGCCGCCGCCACGAATTGCTTTCAGTGAGCGCCCGCGAACTGGAGCTTCCAGGCGGCGACGGCTGCGGCATCGTAGTCGGCGCAGCGGATGGCTGAGCGGAAGGCGCGCTCCTGGCCGTCGCGGAGCTGGTTGACCGAAATTGTGTCGACACAGATGAGATCGCCTGAACCGTCGTAGAGGCTGAGGTCGAAGCTGGCGACATCGTAGGTGGCGCCCGAGTTGTTGACAACCACGCCCATCACATCGACCCAGCCATCCTCGGCCGCGGCGTGCTTGAGTTTGCCTTTGAGCAGGAATGCAGCGGGGGACGCTGGCTTCTCGGGGGAAACCGGCGCCGCGACTGAGGCCGCGGTCTCGTCTGGTGCGGTGGTCTCGTCCACGGTGCTGGTGGCGGCAGCTACCGCGACCGCGGCTGCTTCAACTGCCTGAGCCTCGGCCTTGGTTTCAGACGCCGCCGCAGTTTCCAGCTGAGTTGGCGTCGCTGTGTCCGGTCCGGGGGCTTCGATGCCGGCGCTTGGCTCCGGGTTCGTGGCGGTCCCCCCGCCGGTACAGGTGTCCGTGGTGCTCACGGCGAGGGCGGCGTAGCCCTTTTTGATCAGCTGGGCGTAAGCGGTGAACTGGTTCCCAGTCCACTGGAGTTTCTGCACATCGCCGGTGCCGCGGGTATCGGTGTAGAAGGACATGAGGTTGTCGATGTGATCCATGATGTCGCCGTTCTCGGCCTTGAACAGCAGCAGGAGACCGCCGTAACGGCCGATCTCTGCGCTCTCCAACGAAAGCGGCGAACCGACAGGCAATACCACCGAGGTGTCCACCGAGCCGGCGCAGAGATCGACACCGAGGAATTCGACGGCAGTCGCCGGAACGGACGCGATGAGTGCACAGAAAAGACTGACCGCGATGTGGCGCATGACATCATCCTCCGTTGGTCCAAGCGGACGCGACGATCATACACATCTGTCAGATTCGCGGGGAACAGTGGAGCGTCAGAGCGGTGCTATCGGCTAGAATCTCGGTATCATGAAAACACCGTCACGAATCGATCGTCTGCGCGGCCATACCTATCGGAACATCTTCGTTGCGATGTTGGTCCTGATTATCGTCGAAGCCCTGGCGCCGAATCTCATCGGATTCCTCCATGTCGGCGATCTCATGATCACGGGTCTGATCGTGGCGGCGCTGCTCGCAACGCTCCGTGAGGCTCGTGGTGTGGTTGTGACCGCTGTGCTTGGCGGGGCGGCAATCATCGCGCGTCTGGTTGCTGCGGTCCGGCCTGACAATCCGGTGCAGAATGGTGCCGTCCTGTTTTTAAGCGCGGTGTTTTTCGGTTATTTGATCTGGAAAATATTGAGAGACGTCTCCACCGAAAACCGTACAACGGTCGAGAAGGTTTTCGGTGCGCTCTGCGCCTATATGTTCATCGGTGTTCTGTTCGCGCTGTTGTATGCCTACCTGGAGTATCGCGATCCTGCCGCGGCCGCATTTACCGCCTCCAACGAAGCCATTTTCGTATCGACCACCGGTGAGACCGGCCTGCTGCCGATCTTCACCTATTACAGCTTCGTCACGTTGACGACCCTCGGCTACGGCGACATCACTCCGGTTGCCGACGCGTCCCGCACCCTGGCCTGGATGGAGGCTCTCATCGGTCAGCTCTTCCTGGCGGTCTTGGTCGCGGGATTCGTGGCGGACCACATTTCGAAGGGCGCTCGGGGCAAATCGTCGTCGGCCTGAGGCGGCTACGATCCGCACTTCACGGCCGAAAAGTTGCCGAAACCGGATGTCTGGACGCCTTCTCGCCGGCGGATCACAGCGATGGATGACTTCTGCAAGAAAATCAGTAGCATGCCGTCCATGACGGATGTGTCGACGAAGATCCAGGTGGATGAGGTGACCCTCGACCTCGTGGTGGTCAGAAAACGGGTCAAAAACATCAACGCGCGGCTGCGTGGTTCGACTCTGTCGGTCAGCGCGCCACACCGGGTTTCCAGGGCCGAGGTTCGCAGCGTGGCGGTGGAGCTTGCGCGCCGGTTGCTTCGCCGCGCCCGCGCCGATGCGGTCAACGGCGACGACTCGGGGAGAATCGTCGCCAACAAGATGGCCGCGAAATTTCCGAAACCCCCCAGGGTGACCGAGGTCCGCTTCTCGACCAACCAGCGCTCGCAGTGGGGAAGTTACAGCCCGCGAACCGGGATCGTCCGGCTCAACGCGGTGCTCAAGGTGATGCCGCCGTGGGTCCTCGAGGCGGTCGTGGCGCACGAACTTGCGCACTCGGTCCACCCGGATCACTCGCCGGCCTTTTGGCGCCTGGTGCGATCGATCTGCCGTCACACCGATCGCGCGAATGCTTTTCTCGAAGGCGTCAACTGGCTGGCGTCGACGTGGAACGATCTGCCCCCCGGCGCGAGGGCGCAGCTCGTAAAACCTATGGAGCCGAAGGACGAGCCGGCAACGAATCCATGCCAGCAGCTCGCCCTGCCGCTCCCATGATGCGTTCGAGCTCGCGTTTCACGTCGTCGCCGATCCGGCTCGGCTCGAATTCCGCCAGCTTCAGATCGACCTCTGAGGCGGCCCGTTCTCCGAGCGTCGAGCCGCCTTCATCCAACCACCGTGCGCGGCTCGTGCGGTCGATGACCGGGCCGGGGAAGGTCAGCTCCTCCCGCACGTGGCGCCTCGTGTGGTCGGCGATCAGGAGGTGTTTTTCGGCCAGCAGCTCCTCGAAGAGCGGCCGCGACGGGAAGTCCTCGCGCGGCTCGATGCCGGCCCGCAGACGGTCGGTCATCAGGCAGATCTCGTGGTCCACCACCAGCTTCTCCAGGCTCTGGCAGCTCTCGAAGTCGAGCATGCCGGGCCCGGAGACGTTGTCGATGCCGGCGAGGGCGGCGAGGGTCGCCCCCATCCCCGTCTCGAGGCCGGCCTGGGCATCGATGGCCTTGGAGTCCGAAAGGGCGACGTAGCCCTGGGTCGGAAGCCCGAGGCGGCGTCCGATCTCGGCCGCGGCGCAGGTCAGCATCGTGGTCTCCATCGCCCCCATCGGGGTGGTTTCGAAGCGCAGGTCGAAGATGGCCGGTGAACCCCCGAAGAGCAGAGGCGCGCCGGGCTGGGCCAGCTGTGCGATGACGACCCCGGCCAGGACCTCGGCCGTGTGTTGCACGAGGGTGCCGACGAGGGTGACCGGGGCCATGAAACCGGTCAGCGGCACGGGCACGATCTCGACCGGGATGCGCATTCTGGCGCAATCCATGAGATTGCGGCTGCCCTCGTCGGTCCAGCGCAACGGTGCGGTGGGACAGCAGGTGAACATGGCGACCGGTTTCGCGGCGAGGGCCTCGGCCGAGCCGCGGACGGCGAGCAGGAGGTCGCGCATCACATCCAGACCTTCGATGGTGAAGGCGCCGGTCACCACCGGCTTTTCGCCGTGGAGCAGGTTGAGAAAGAGACGATAGCTGTCGGCGATGGCCTCGGGTACGTCGGAGGCCACCAGGGCCGTCGACTGGGCATCGAAACGGGGGAGACGGCTCACCAGCTTGGCGAGGTCGACCAGATCGGAGGTCACCGCGGGCCGGATCACACCGCTCGTACGGTCGAGGATATTGATGGCGGCCGACCCCGGAGTGAAGTGGGTCTTCCGGCCCTCGAAGCGGTGGGTCTCGTTGCCCATGACGTCAAACAACGAGAAGCTCAGAGGCGTGGTGTCGAGCGCCGCCTCCACCATGTCCTCACGGAAATGCACACGGCCGTCGGCGCCTTCGGCTGCGCCGTGTTCCGCAAGCAGCGCCTTCGTCAGGTCGTCGACGACGTCGATCCCGACCTCGGCCAACACGATCCCGGCCTCGGTGATGATGCGGTCCGCCAGGTCCTCGTCGAGCAGTTGAAACCTCGGCTGCATGGCTACCCTCCCGGGTTCTCGATCTCTTCAGGGACGATCCGACATCGCAACGTTTGACTCACAAACGTTGTTCAACACACTTCCTGATGGTGATCGCGGCGGCCAGCGCGGCCGCCCCCGTGCGGCCGTCGACGAACCGCGTCTGCTCACCCCGGCACGCTCCGATCAGAGCCTCCAGCTCGGCTTTGAGCGGCTCGTCCTTTTCGACATTCACCAAACGGGGTGCGATTTCGACGCCCTTGGGTCCGCGCACCAGCTGCGCCGCCGACACGCTCTGTTCAGCGTAGTCGACCGAAAAGTACGACTCGCGTGCAAACAGCCGCAGCTTGCGGATGCGGTCGGCCGAAACCCGGCTGGCGGTGAGGTTGGCGACCAGCCCGCCGGGGAACTCCACCCAGGCGTGACAGAGATCCACCTTGTCGGTGAGCACAGGCACGCCGACGGCACGGATCTCGGCCGGAGCCTCACCGGCGACAGCGAGGGTGATCTGGAGGTCGTGGATCATCAGGTCGAGGATCACGTCGACGTCGATCGAGCGCGCGCTGAACGGCGACAACCGCTGCGATTCGAGATAACGAACGCCATCGGCCAGACCGAGGGCGGCCTGCACCGCGGGGTTGTGGAACTCCACGTGGCCGACCGCCAGGATCTTGTCGGCGTGGTCGGCGAGGGCGATCAACTCCTCCGCCTCGGCCACGGTGGTGGCAATGGGTTTTTCGACCATGACGTGGCAACCCGCCTCGAGCAGGGCCCCCGCCACCTGGCGGTGAGCGATGGTGGGGGTGGCGACCACCACCACGTCGGCGGCGCCAGCCTCGTCAACCGAAGAAAGCGCTGGCACCCCGTGCTCGGCGGTGATTTCGGCCAGCCGTTCGGGGTCAGAATCGAACGCGCCGAGAAAACGCACTCCCTCCATGGCGGCAAGGATGCGGACATGGTGGCGGCCGAGGTGGCCGGTTCCGACGACGGCTGCGGTGATCTCGTGGTTGCTCATGGCGCGCAGAATAGCGCATCCGGGTACAATCGGGCGCCGGCAGAGGGGTGAGCCCTGGCGCCGACCCGATTCGCCCGAGGAGGCCAGATGCTCGATGTCAAAAAGCTCCTGATCGATGTGTTCGATCCCCAGCCCGGCGAGGTGGTGACCTTTGCCGTCGATCTTCCCCGCGACGGCGCCCCCGACAACGACGGGTGGAAGGCGCGACGGGTCATGGCGGACCGGTGGCGCAACGCCATGCTCGAGTTGGCGGCCGAGCGTGATTTCACGGTGCGGCCCACGCTGACGTTTGCCGCTACCGGCGCCAACAACGCCGACCTGCCCGCCACCGCGCGCCTCGGCGAGGACCAGGTCGACTTGGCGGAAGCCCTTGGCGCCTCGACGCTGGTCGTCGCCATGACCGAGTTCTCGGCCACCGCGCCCCTCTCCAAACTGGCGGAAGCGAACTCAGACTTCCGCGCCGCATCGATGCCGGGAGTCGAGGAACGGATGGAGGGCACCGCCCTCGCCGCCGACTACTCCGTGGTCGCGGCGCGGTGCCGGGCGATCTTCGACGCCTTCGAGGGCGCGAACCTGTGCGACGTGCGCTTTTCTACGGGCCACCGCTGCTGGTTCGATCTTCGGCACCGCAAGGCCGAGATGGACGACGGTTTCCTGCCGCGGGGCAAGGTGGGCGACCGCATCATCAACCTCCCGTCCGGCGAGACATTTTGCGTGCCCTACGAGGGTGAGCACGAGGCGGTGCCGTCGTGGACCACGGGCACGATTCCGGTCATCGAAGACGACGAACTGGTGCTCTTCCACGTGGTGGCGAACTCGGTGGTGGTGATCGAAGGCGAGGGGCCGGTGGCGACCCGCTACGCGGCGTTTTTCGATGAGGACCCAGCGCGCGCCAACATCGCGGAGGTGGCCTTCGGCGTCAACGACAAGGCCGAGGTCACCGGAGAGGTCCTCGAGGACGAGAAGGCGGGCTTCCACTGGGCCTTCGGCCGCTCGGACCACCTCGGCGGGGTGGTCGGGGTGGAGGACTTCGAGAGTCCTTCGAACGTGGTGCACCAGGACATCGTGTACGCCAAAGGCAATCCGATCCAGGTGGAACGAGCGGTGATCATCCACCCCGACGGCCGCCAGGTGGTGGTGATCGATGAGGGGGAGTACAAGATCTAGGTGGAATTAGGAATTAGGAATTAGGAATTAGGAATTTCGGATTTCGGATTTCGGATTTCGGGCTGCGCTACCCTGAAAAGGTGACGAGGAGGACGACATGGACGATCAACTGACACTCATGGAAGCGGTGGAGCAGCGCGGGCCCTACGCCGTGTGGGACCTGATGACCGAGGACGAGCAGAAGGCGGCCGCGATGGCCTTTTGGAACGGCGCCGACCGCGAAAGCCGTGCCGCCCTCGAGATGGCCCTGGCCAAGGACCTCAAGTTCCGGCAGCAGTCAGTCCGGCAGTTGCCCGCCGAAAAGGTGGCCGGGCGTCTCGTCCGGATCGCCGAGGCTCTGCCCGATACCGTGCTCTTCCAATACCTGTTCCATCTCCACATGAGCGACCGCAGACCGCTGATGGGCGGTTTTCTGGACGCGGTGGGGCTGCCCCACGAAGATGGCACCCTCGACCTTCCGGAGGATTTCGAAGGACCCGACGCCGCCAAGGTCGAGAAGGCGGCCCGCGACCTTGCAGCGGCGGAGGGCCACGATGCCCTGGTCTATCTGAGCACGCTGTTGGTCGCCGACGACGAGTTCTGGAAGGCCCTGGAACCCGTGCTCAAGGAATACAACGCCGACGGCTCCGCAGTCTAATTTTGAATTCTTAATTTTTAGTTTTGAATTCCCATCCGCCCTCCCCCATACCTGGGGGTGGGTGGGCAATTCAAAATTCAAAATTCAAAATTAAGAATTGGTGTAGGTTGCGCTGTTGCGGTCGGTCTCGTGCACCGTCAGCGCGGTCAGCGCGATACCTTCGGGAAGAGCGGGAGCTACCCGCTCGAAGAACACCCGCGCGAGATTTTCGGCGGATGGGATGATGCCGTCGAGCCACGGGACCTCGATGTTGAGGTGGCGGTGGTCGACATCGTCAACCACCCGGCGGTTGAGAACGGTCTTGAGGTCTTTCATGTCGATGAGGTAGCCGCTCGAGGGATCGACCTCGCCCCGGACCGAGGCCTCGATCACGTAGTTGTGGCCGTGGCCGTGCGGGTTGTTGCACTTGCCGAAGATTTCCCGGTTCCACTCCTCCGACCGCTGCGGGTTGTGGAGCCGGTGGGCGGCTTCGAAGTAGACCTTGACCGTGACCGTGGTTGGCATGTTTCTCCCCCAGGATAGCGCAGTGAGCGGCTTTGTTTATTCCTCGAGGGTAGCTTCCACCCGTGCCCGTCTCCGTCTCCGTGCCCGATGGCCATTTCAGAAACAGTTCTCGTGTCATGCCGTTCCGGGCGCGCTTCCCGAGAGGAGCCACCCTTGACATTGTTGGCCCGATTCACCGTGCCGTGGTTTCACCCCAGGGCATCCAACTATGTCAAAAGTGGCACCTCCGCCGCACCCTCTCTTTGGCCATGCCTGCGGAACGCCGATCATCGCCTTCCCAGCATCTGCGTCTACCTGCGTGATCTGCGGGTAGTCCGGGCGGCTGGGTCGAAAATCCGAAATCCGAAATCCGAAATCCGAAATCCGAAATTTGCGATGGCTCCCTTTCCCCCTTTCTCCCTTTCCCCGGTGCCGTCTAGTCCTCATCCTCGAGGCGGCGGTAGATGTCGGGTCGACGGTCGCGGAGAAATCCAAAGTGTTCCCGCGCCCGGCGAACCACCTCGGCGTCCACTTCGTGCAGCACCACGCCGGACTCGTCGGCCAGGGTGGCGACCACTTCTCCCCAGGGGTCGAGGAGGCTGGTGTCGCCGCGATAGGGGTGGCCCTCGGCCTCGCCGACCCGGTTGACCCCGAGCACCCACGCCTGGTCATCGATCGCGCGGGCGGCGAGCAGGGCGCGCCAGGCCCGGGCGCGGCGGGTCGGCCAGTTGGCGATGACCACAAAGAGATCGGTGGCGTCCGCCGAAGCCCGAAAGAGCTCGGGGAAACGGAGGTCGTAGCAGATCAGCGGCGTCACCCGGACGCCCTCGACGTCGACCGTTCCGACGGTGTCGCCGGCCTCGTAGTGCTCGGCTTCGTCGGCTAACGAAAACGGGTGGATCTTGCGGTAGTGGAGCACCTCGTCGCCGTCGGGGGAAAAGACCCCGCAGGCGTTGGCGGGACGGGAGTCGCCGGGTTCGGCGTAGCCGCCAACCAGCCACACCTCATAGGCCGAGGCCATTCCAGCGAGAAACGTCCGAATGGTGGACGCGTGGGCCGCCATCTCTTCCGACCGCATCGAAAAGCCGGTGGCGAACATCTCCGGCAGAGCGATCAACCGCGCTCCGTCCTCCACCGCCCGTTGGATCAACGATGCCGCACGGCCAAAGCTCTCGTTCGGGTCCTCCCACGCGATGTCGAACTGGACGCCGGCGACAATCATGGGGCGGGGGGCACCGGCACCCGGCACGCCTGCAGGCGCTCGGCGACGAGGATGTTGAAGATCAACTCCTGGCCGTCCTCCCAGCCGTCCCGCCACCGTTTCTCATGGTCCTCGGGGGCCTTGGCGTCGTGGAAGGAGAACGAGGTGCTGAGAAGTGACGCGCACTCGGTGGTGGTGAACGAACTCATCTTTTCGGCGCCGGCTGCGAACCCGGCGAGGTAGTCGCTGTCGTCGCTGAGGTCTTCAGCCACATCGCCGGCGTCGGCGATGGCCCGGCGCACCGCATCATTGACGGCGGCGTTGGTTTGTTCCGCCTGCCACGCTGCATACCGGGCAAGAGTCTGATCATAGTCGGAGGGCAGCGGTTGGGTCTCCCGCCCGTTCCACGAGTCGGAGTCGCGGGCGTCGTCGAGCGACGGGTACAGAGTTATCAGTTGTTCAAGCCGACTCACGACCGACCCGTCATTGGCCGCCTTGACCTCCTCGCGAGGGACCGGAACGATGAGTTGGACCTGACACTCCCGCTCATCGAAAAGCTCGAACGGGCCTTCGACACGCGAGGTGCGGTACGGCACGGCCAGGGTCAACAGAAGATCGACCCGTTGTCGTTTGGCATTCACCCTGTCGATCTTGACCAGTTCCCCGGCCTCGAATCGATACGGCGCCTTGCCGGCTACCCCGGCATCCCCGACCTGGTTGTCGCTGTAAGTGCCCGCGCAGGCGGAGTAGACCTCGACCTCGAGAATGGCCCAGGCGCCTTTGAGCCGTTGATTGAGACGTTCGTCGAGGTCGGAGCCAAAGCCGATGCCGCGACCGAAAGGATGCACACCAGGATTGATCTGAAGGGGGCCGGTTTCGACATGGACACTCCCGAGACTCGTTCCGCCTACCCTTTCGAGGCTATCACGGGCTCTGCCATAATGCGGACGGCCCATGAACGATCCGTACCAACGCCTGCCGACCACGGACTACCGCCCGCCGCCGCGCCGCCGACCGCCGCGGACGCCGGCGGTGTCGGTGATCATCGGGATCAACGTCCTGGTTTTCCTCGCCTGGCAGGCCGCTTCGGTGATGCCGTCGTTGCAGCAGTTCATGGTCGAGAATTTTCTCGTCAGCACGACCCACCTTGCGCACGGCCTGGTGTGGACGCTGCTGACCGCGGCTTTTTCCCACAGCGAGATCTGGCACCTCGCGATCAACATGTTCGTGCTGTGGAGCTTCGGGATCGTGCTGGAGCGCCTGTGGGGCACCCGCACCTTCGTGGTCTTCTACCTGGTCGCGGCGGTGATCGCGTCGATCAGCCATTGCGTCGTTTCGACGTATCTGATGGGCAACTCAGACATCCCGGCCCTGGGCGCGTCGGGCGCGGTCAGCGGCCTGCTGCTGGCCTACGCGCTGCTGTTCCCACACCACAAGATCCTCCTCATGGGCATCGTGCCGGTGCCGGCCCTGATGGGCGTCCTCGCGTTTGTCGGGATCGACCTGTGGGGCCTGTTCGCCCAGACCAGAGGCGGGGGCCTGCCCATCGGCCACGGGGCCCACCTCGGCGGCGCCCTTGCCGGCGCCCTGATGTACTTTTTCTGGTTGCGATCGACCCGGTCCGTCGAACCCGAACCGTATCGCCAGTCACCCCAATCCGCACCGCTCCTGAGCGCCGACGAAGCGCACGAGTTTGAACGCATCCGGATCAAGATCGAAGCCTACGGACCACAGGCCCTCAACCCCAAGGAACAGTTCTTTCTCAACCAACTGCGGGAGCGGGTGCTGCGAGACGGCGGTCACGACCAATAAGGAGGAACTGTGGAGCGGAGCGCCAAAGACGTCCGGATGGAGACCTTCGAGTCATTCAAAGAGGTGTTTGCCAGCGCGCCCATCCGCCTGATGAGCAGGACTGTCAGCGCCATGCGGGCCAAGGGCTACGATGATCTGGCGTCGGCGATCGGCGACCTCGATTGGCAGACCGTGCCCGAGGATGATCCGGAGGACCCGGACCTCCACCACGACTGGCAGAATCTGCTCGATGCGGCCTTCGGACACGTCGATGGCTGGCTCAACCAGCTCGGCGCCCACCCCCTCGGTTACAACCTCGACTCGATCGGCTTTCCGGCTGTCACCGGGGCGTGGAGCGGATTGTGGTCGAAACAGCTCGGCATCGATTTTGAAAATGCGGTCCACTCGCCGCCTGAGATCGTGGTCTTCCACGGCGGCAACCAGGCCCTGCAGGCCTCGCTGCTCGGCGTCGCCGAAGCGCGCCGCAACCGGGTCGGTGGCAACAGCCCTGCGACCATGCTGGTGCCGGTGCCCACGTTTTCGTGCCCCATGGACCAGATGGCGCTGCAGGGCATGCATGTCGTATTGTTGCCGCCCGGCCGCGACGACATGGACCCCCACGCCGACGACCTCGACCAGGTGCCCGACGGCGTCGACATCGACGGCGTCTACCTCATGCCGGTCAACAACCCCACCGGCCGGACCCTGCCGCCCGCGCAGATGCGGGCGTTCGTCGACGCCGTGCTCGCACGCTGGCCGCACGCGGGGATCATTCTCGACTCGGTCTACGTGCGCCTGCACCCGCAGTACCGCGAGCTGCTGGCGTGGTACATCGAGGACCCGCGGTATCACGATGCGGTGCTCTTCATCGACTCGCTGTCGAAGAGCCACGGGGTGACCGGGCTTCGCGCGGGCGCCATCCTCACCCGGTCGAGCGCTCTGCGCAACGGGATCATCCGCTATGCGCAGAACATCATGGCCGGGCCGTCCAACGTCATGCAGGCGGTGATGCTGTCGTTGCTGGCGCCCTTCGCGCTGGGTGATGACGAGCTTGCCGAACACCGGATCCGCCTGTCGCAGCGAATCGGGCGCCACCTGCAGCGGCGCCGGCGGTTGTTGATGCGCGACGCGTTCGATCGATTCGGCCAATTCATGGCCGAGGAGCAGCCGCTGCTGCCCGACCCGGCGACCTTCGACTGGGAGGGGTCGATGTACGCGGTCCCCAAACTCTCCCAACACTGTCGCCAGCTGGCCGATCAACATGGAATTTCGCCGACGGTGGGCTTCTACCTCGACACCGGGATCGGCGGCGTCCCGCTGGAGGGTTTCTGCCGGAACCCCAACCTCGAACGTCACGGGCTGGTGGTCAACGCCGATTCGTCGAGGCTCAAAGCGTTTCAGGAGGAGGCGAGGAAGTACGTCAGGTTGTCCTTCGGGATGACTCCGCCTCCGCGATAGCAGTGTGCGTGATGGCCGAAACGGCGAGGGCGGCGAAACCGGCCATGAAGAACGCCGGCACCAACTCGTAGAGGTTGTCGAGCCCCCACTGCTGGACCAGCCACCACGAAAGCGCGATCAGCCCGGCCGCAGCCACCACCGCGACCCGGTCGGCCGGCGCGAACGCGCGCGACGCCTCGCCGACGATGAGGATTCCGGTGGCTGCCAGCAGGGCGATCCACCACGATCTTGAAAAGGCGGCGGCGTTCGCCACCGGGTCGCGGCCGAGGTTCCAGATGACGGTCACACCGGCTCCGGTGAGCATGGCCGCCAGCGCCCCGTGGCGGTTGACGGCTCGTTTGGTGAGAGCGAGCAGGATCAGCGGTGCGAACGCTGCGCCGAGCCCCGACCACGCGAACAGCACGAACCAGAACACCAACCGCACCCCGGTCAGCGCCACCAGGATGCCGATCAGGCCGACCACCACCACTGTGATCCGTCCCAGCATCAGGCTGCGGCGATCGTCTCGCGCCCTGCCCAGGGTCTCCTCGACGACGTCGTAGGACACCGCCGATGCGGCAACCAGCAGCTGCGATGAAACGGTCGACAGGATGGCCGAGATCACGGCCGCGAGCAGCACTCCGGCCAGCACCGGATGGACCAGCTTCAGTGCGATCGCCATCAATGCCTGCTCGCCGTCGGCGAGGTTCGGCAACATCACCCGGCCCACCAGTCCGACGACGCCGGCCCCGTAGAACACCGCCACGCCCCACAGCATCGCGATCACCTGCAGACGTTGAATCTCGCGGTCGTCCCGCGCCGCCATGTACCGCGTGATGACGTGGGGCATGCCGGGATAACCGAGACCGATCCCGAGCTGGCCGATGACGAAGCCCCAGAGGGCGGGGCCGACGCGGTCGCCGCTGGCCGTCAGAAGGTCCGGGCTGATCGAACCCAGACCCTGGATCAGGGCACCGAAGCCGCCGAGGCGCGCGACCGCGTACAACGGCAGGGCGATCAGGGCGCCGGCCACCAGGAGCCCCTGGAAGAGGTCGGTCCAGGCGACGGCGCGAAAACCGCCGAGGGAGGTGACGAGGGTGATCACAACGGCCCCGATAACAACCCCGAGCAGGTAGCCGGTCCGACCCTCGAGGCCGAGGGAAGAGGAAAAGGCCTTGCCGGCGGCGGTCATCTGCGCTGCGACGTAACCCATCATGCAGACCAGGATGATGGTCGTGGCCGTGACCCTGAGGACGTTGTGCGGGTCGCCCCAACGGCGGGTGATGACATCGGTGAGGGTGACCGAGCCGTGGGTTGCGGACAGCGGCCGCAGCCGCGGCGCCACCACATAGACGTTGACCAGATAGCCGAGCAGACACCCCGGGGCGTACCACAGCCCGGAGACGCCGTAGCGTGAAGGTCATGCCCACCGCGCCCAGGGTGACCCACCCCGATTCGGAGCTGGCGGTGGAGGAGATCCCTGCCGACCAGGCGCCGAGCGACCGCCCGGCGAGGTGGAAGTCCTCCCCGCCGTGGGTTCGTCGTGCGGCCCGCCAGCCGATGAAGAGCAGGACGCCGAGGTAGAAGACCATCACCACCGCGACGGTCGTCACGGTAGAGGTGTCGACGGGGGTCATCGCCGCGGCTCCCGCGTCGGGCCGTCGAGAGTGTTCTCGACCAACACGACGACGGTGAGGACCAGCGGGAACACCCACAGCAGGAGGTGGGCGCCCAGGCTGAGGGTGAAGTGTTCCATGGCAGATGCCTCCGTCGGAAAGTGTAACGCGGCCACTGACGGCGAATTCGGAATTCGGAATTCGGAATTCGGAATTAGTAGAATTAGGAATTCCCACCCGACCCCCCTCCGACACTCAACGTATCGGGTGCTCAGGGCGGCTGGGACCGCGTGCGGCGGAGATGCCTGGCTCCCGGCCCGTCCAACGGGCCGGCGTGCCCGGCTCCTCTCGGAAACGACGTTCAGAGAATCATGGAACCCCGAATGCCTCTGAAACTGCCCAAGCCGACTCAGATGCTAAACTCCGGTCGACCCGTTGGAGGTGTGATGAAAGCTCATCAAAAGGTCGCAATTTTCTTCAGCACGTTGCTGGTTCTCGCCGCCGTCGCTGGGGCCGCCGAGCCGGTTCACGTCATGGTTGGCAACGACGACGGTATCGATGCGCCCGGGCTCGAGGCGATTGTCGCGATCCTGGCTGCGGACCCCGCATACCGGGTGACGGTGGTGGCGCCCACATTCCAGCAGAGCGTGTCCGGACATAGTCTGGTGACCCGCACCGAGATCGAGGTGACCGAACACGCCCCGGTGGCTGGATGCACGGCATGGTCGGTCGATGCCACCCCCGCGACGGTGGCGCGGATCGGTCTCACCGCGCTGCTGGTGGATGACCCACCGGATCTCATCGTGTCGGGCATCAACCGCGGCGAAAACGACGGTCTCGGAGCCTGGACCTCGGGGACCGTCGCGGTGGCCCGTGAGGGCGCGCTGGCCGGCATCCCGGCGGTGGCGGTGTCGCTGCAACTTGACTGGTCGGATCCCAAGCCGGATTTTGCCGCCGCGGCCCGATGGGCGAAACCGGTGATCGACGCGGTGCGGGTCGACGGGCTGCCGACCGCCGTCTACCTCAACGTCAACGTACCGATCGACCCGGACCATATCGGCGGTTATCGGGTGACCAGGATGGGGCTCGACCCGTCGGAGGAGGCGCGATACGTGCTCGCAAGAGTCGACTCGGACGGCACCCGCTGGTACAGCAGCCGGTGGAAACCGCCGCTCGAAACCGAGCCGGGCGGTGACTCCCACGCCATGAGCGACGGCTGGGTCACGGTGACCCCGCTCGGCCTCGACCTGACGGCGGATGACGCCTTTTTGCTGCTGCAGCAGTACCAGTTGACGCCGCCTGTCGCAGCTGAGAGCGCCGGTATCGACTGAGACCGCCGCCGGGTGAGGGCGCCCGACGTTGACACAATGACGGTGTCCACCTAGAGTTGGAGCCCCTGTGCGTGCCATGGGGCGGTGGGTGTGCGGACAGTTCGGTCGCGCCGCCGTAGGAGGATCTGAATGGGACGACGGATTACCCGTAAACAACTGAAACAAGATGACGAGTTCGTTTCCGGGGCGGAACGGATATTTCACTGGGTCACCGACAACCGCCGGCTACTGATGGCCGCGATCGGGGCGGTGTGTGCGGCCGCGGTGGTGTGGTGGGGTGTCAACGCCTGGCTGGGGTCGCGGACCGACGATGCCTCGCTCCTCCTCTTCCACGCGGTGCAGACCTTCGAGGGCGACGCGGCTGCCGGGTCCCTGGTGCCGGCGGGTGACGTCGATGCCGCCCAGGCCGAGTTCCAGCAGGTCGTGGAGAGCTACGGCCGTTCCGACCAGGCCGATATGGCGAGGCTCTATCTGGCGCGGATCGCTCTGAGCCGGGGTCAGGCGGACGAGGCTCGTTCGGCCTTTGTCGAACTTTCCCAGAAACGCGGCAACGACGTGATCGGTCGCCTGGCCACGCTCGATCTGATCAACCTCCGCCTCGCCTCGGGCCAGGTCGCGGAGGTTGCCGGTGAACTCGAGGCCATGATCGTCGGTCAGAACGGCGGTCTGCCTCGCGACGCCGCGCTCTACAAGTTGGGCGAGGTCTTTGTCACCTCCGGCGAACCGGACCGCGCCCGGATTTACTTCGAGCGGCTGGTCGAGGAGTTCCCCGAGTCGCCGTACCTCATGAACGCCCGGCTCAAGCTCAGCGAGCTCGGCTGAGGGCTGATGGGCTTCGTCGAGGCGGTCGCGGCCAAACGAGACGGAGAGGCCCTGGATCGCGACCAGATCGCGGAGTTCGTCCGCGGTGCGACCGACGGCTCGCTGCCCCGCGAACAGCTGGCCGCGATGCTGATGGCCATCTGTTGCCGCGGCATGAACGGAGACGAGACCCGCTGTCTCACCGACGAGATGCTACGATCCGGCGAGGCCTGGGATCTGGCGGCGGATCGACCCGAGGTGGTCGACAAGCACTCGACGGGCGGAGTCGGCGACACGGTTTCCCTGATCCTGGCGCCCCTCCTGAGCGCGGTCGGCGTCCCGGTGGCGATGATGGCCGGCCGCGGCCTCGGCCACACGCAAGGGACCCTCGACAAGCTCGACGCCATCCCGGGGTGGAATTCCAGCCGCAACAGAGGCGAAATCCTGGACCTTCTGGACGCCTGCGGCGCGGCGATCATCGCCCAGACGGACGATGTGGCGCCCGCCGACCGCACCCTGTACGCGCTGCGCGACGTTACCGGCACCGTGCCGTCGCTGCCCCTGATCGTGGCCTCGATCATGTCGAAGAAACTCGCCCTCGGGGTCGGGACCCTGATTCTCGACGTGAAGTGCGGTTCGGGGGCCTTCCGAAAGACGATCGACGACGCGCGCGAGCTGGCGGCGGCCCTTCGCCAGGTGGCGGTCGACAGCGGCGTCCGCTGTCAGGCCGTGATCACGGACATGAACCAGCCGTTGGGGCCTGCGTTGGGGACCGCGTGCGAGGTGCATGAGGCGGTGGCGGTGCTCGGCGGCGGCGGGGATCGCCTGTTGCGTGAGGTGACGATCAGTCTGTCGCGTGAGGCGATGACGCTTCGTGACTGGGACCCGGCGGAGGCAGAGTCGGCCCTCGTTGCGGCGCTCGCTGATGGATCGGCCCTCGACGCCTGGCGGCGGATGGTCATCGCCCACGGCGGCGATCCCGACCCCGACCGGCTCGCGAAACCTGTTGCCTCGGTGGACGTGACGGCGGCGACCGGTGGTTTCGTGGTGGGTTGTGACGGCGAGGAACTGGGAAGGGTGGCGGTGGCGGTGGGCGCCGGCCGGCGTTGGGTGGAAGAGGAGATCGCGCACGGCGCCGGCGTGGTGGTTCACGCGCGGATCGGTGACCGGGTTGAACGAAACCAACCCCTGGCGACCCTGCTCGTGGGCACGCGCGCGATCGATCAACCGCAGATGGTCGAACGCATCCGCAAGGCCCTGCTCATCGGCCCCGACGCGGTTGCGCCCCCACGGCTCATTCTCGGGACGGTCGACGAGGTATGATTGTCCGGTGATTGCCCAGTAAACACATCCTGACAGCAAGCACAGTCGGATCATGCGGAGGCGACATGGCAGACAGGAAACGGGCGTTGGTGACCGGTGGCGCGGGATTTCTCGGTTCACACCTGTGCGAGCGCCTGTTGGACGAAGGTCTCGAAGTGGTGTGTATGGACAACCTCATCACCGGTTCGCTCGACAACATCGAGGGGCACTTTGGTCGTGACGGTTTCCACTTTGTCCACCACGACGTGACCAACTTCATCCACGTGCCCGGGAAACTCGACTACATCCTGCACTTCGCCTCGCCCGCCTCCCCGATCGACTACCTGAAGCTGCCCATTCAGACCCTCAAGGTGGGCTCGCTCGGCACCCACAAGGCAATCGGGCTCGCGAAGTCCAAGGGCGCCCGCTTCCTGCTCGCATCGACCTCGGAGACCTACGGCGATCCCCTCGTCCACCCGCAGCGCGAGGACTACTGGGGCAACGTCAACCCGGTGGGGCCGCGTGGTGTGTACGACGAAGCGAAACGCTTTGCCGAGGCCATCACCATGGCCTACCACCGCCACCACGGCGTCGACACCCGCATCGTCCGCATCTTCAACACCTACGGCCCGAGGATGCGAGCCGGTGACGGCCGGGTCGTGCCGACCTTTATCTGCCAGGCGCAGGCCGGGGAGCCGCTCACCGTTTTCGGCGACGGTTCGCAGACCCGCTCGTTCTGTTTTGTCACCGATCTCATCGAGGGCATCTGGCGCCTGCTCAACTCCGACTACGTCGAGCCGATGAACATCGGCAACCCCGCCGAGATGACGGTGCTGCAGTTTGCCGAGGAGATCCTCCGTCTGATGGGTTCATCCTCGAAGATCGACTTCGTGCCTCTGCCGGAGGACGACCCCAAGGTCCGGCAGCCCGACATCACCTTGGCGCGCAAGGAGTTGGGCTGGGAACCGAAGGTGGGACTCGCCGAAGGTCTCAAGGAAACGATCGCGTTCTTCTCCGCCTGAGGGCGCCACCCGCTGCGGTATCGGGCAGTCGAGAGTGCCCGGCGTTCACCACGCGCTCCCCGGGAGGAGCCACCTTCAACATTGTTGGTTCGATTCGCCCTGGCGACGTGGATCGTCGTGCTTCCAACAATATTGAAATTCCACCTCCGCCGCACGAGGGTTGCGCTTCGGGAGAGGGTATTCCGACGTGATCATCCCGATGCTCCGATCCGCATTGCCCGTGAGTGCCCACTCTGACGATGTTTGCGCCCGAATCACTCGCTCGTGTCGAGACCAGGCAATCGCAAAATCGTCAGAGACGTCCGGTGAACGCGGACGGCGCGGCGACCATCGCCGTCAAGCCTCAAGCCTCAAGCCTCAAGGCGCCCGCAGCGCCGCCGCGAGCACCTCGTCGACGGTGTGGACGAAGAGGAAGCGGAGCTTGCGACGGGCTGAGGGCGGCAGGTCCTGCAGGTCGCGTTCGTTCTCCGCGGGCATCAGGACCTCCGGAATTCCGGCTCGGAGAGCCGCCAGTACCTTCTCCTTGACGCCGCCAATCGGCAGGATGTCGCCGCGCAAGGTGATCTCGCCGGTCATGGCGAGGTCGTGGCGGACCGGCCGTCCGCTCGCTGCCGAGACGATGGCCGCGAGGAGGGTGACGCCGGCCGAGGGCCCGTCCTTGGGGATGCCGCCCGCCGGCACGTGGACGTGCAGCGAGTGTCCGTCAAACCAACCGTCGGCGATGTCGAGCGCTTTCGACTGGGCCTTCGCGATCGACAACGCGGCCGCCGCCGACTCCTTCATGACGTCACCGAGCGAACCGGTCAGGGTGAGATCGCCCTTGCCCTGGAGGGGGATCGCCTCCACGAGCAGGACCTCGCCGCCGACCGCGGTGTAGGCGAGTCCGGTCGCGACGCCGATGCGATCGGCCTGCAACGGGTGTTCGTCGAGGAATTTCGGCGGACCGAGGAGACGCTCGACGGTGGCCGGGGTGATGCGATGGGCGGCCCGGCGTTTTTCGGCCACCTGCACCGCCACCTTGCGGCAGACCGAACCGATCTCGCGTTCGAGGTTGCGCAGGCCGGCCTCGCGCGTGTAGCCGCCGATCAACCGGCTGAGCGCTGCCGTCGAGAAGTCGAGGCCGTGGCCGGCAAGACCGTTTTCCTCCACCTGACGTGGGATCAGGTGGCGGTGGGCGATCTCGAGCTTTTCCTCCTCGGTGTATCCCGACAGCCGGATCACCTCCATGCGGTCGAGAAACGCCGGTTGGATGGTCTCGGTGACGTTGCCGGTGGCGATAAAGAGCACCTTCGAGAGGTCGTACACCACCCCCAGGTAGTGGTCGCGAAAGGAGTCGTTCTGTTGGGGATCCAGGACCTCGAGGAGAGCTGACGACGGGTCGCCGCGGACATCGGCGCCGAGCTTGTCCACCTCGTCGAGCATGAAGACCGGGTTCGAGCTGCCGGCCTGCGACAGCCCCTGAATGATGCGTCCGGGCAGCGCGCCGACGTAGGTCCGCCGGTGACCCCGGATCTCGGCCTCGTCCCGGACCCCACCCAGCGACGACCGCACGAACTCACGGCCCAGCGCTCTGGCGATGGAGCGACCGAGCGACGTTTTGCCGACGCCGGGCGGTCCGACGAAACACAGGATTGGTCCCTTGCCCTCGGGCCGGAGCTGCCGCACCGCCAGAAACTCGAGGATCCGTTGTTTGACCTTTTCCAGGTCGTAGTGGTCCTCATCGAGGATGGCGCGCGCTGCGGTGATGTCGAGGTTGTCGTCGGTGACTTTGCTCCACGGCAGCGTCGTCATCCAGTCGAGCCAGGTCCGCAGCACCGATGACTCGGCGCTCTCGGGGTGCATGGTCGCCAGCCGCTTGAGCTGCCGGGTCACGGCCTCACTGGCCTCATCCGAGAGGCCGATCGCAGCCGCCTTTTCCCGGTATTCCGCCATCTCGCTCTCGAGGTCGTCGGCCTCTCCCAGCTCCTGCTGGATGGCCCGCAGCTGTTGGCGGAGGAAGAATTCGCGCTGGTTGCGGTCGATCTCTCCGCGGACCTGGGACGACAGCTGCTGCTGCATCTCGGCCAGCGCGATCTCGCGCTCGAGGAGCTCGTGGACCCGGCGCAGCCTCGGCATCACGTCGATTGTTTCCAGTACCTGTTGCGCATCAGCCACCTCGAGGCCGAGGTTGGACGCCGCGAGATCGGCGAGACGCAGGGGGTCCTCGAGCGTCGAAGTGATCAGCAGCACTTCGGGCGAGATCTGGCGGCCGATCGTGCTGACCCGCTCAAGCCCCTGGCGGATCGACCGGACGAAGGCCTCGGCCTCGAGGTCCGCCGGTCCGGTGGCGGGCTCTTCGAGACGCGTGAGCCGAGCCTCGAAGTAGGGATCGGTGCGGCTGAAATAGTCCACCTTGGCCCGTGACAGGCCCTGGACAAGAATCCGCACGGTGCCGTCGGGCAGTTTGAGCATGCGCATGACGGTGGCGACACAACCGATTTCGAAGAGGTCCTCGGGGCCCGGCGCCTCATGCCGCGGGTTGCGTTGGGTGAGCAACAGAATGAGCCGGTCGTGAGCCAGCGCCTCGTCCACAGCACGAACCGAGATCTCGCGTCCGACGGTCAAGGGAATGATGGCAAAGGGGAACATCACCGCATCCCGCATCGCCATGACCGGCAACACGTCGGGGATGTTCAGCTTTTCCTGGCTCTCGATGTGATCGGAGATCTCGGGCGCTTCGGCCATCTCAGCAAACCCCTTCTCAGACGTGGATCAGTCGTCTCGCTGCTTCAGCAGGTTTTTGAGTTCGTCCATGAACTGGCTGACATCCTCGAACCGCCGGTACACGCTTGCGAAACGGACATAAGCCACCTGGTCGAGGCGCCGCAACTCGTCGATGACCAGATTGCCGATCTCTTCGGTGGACATCTCGCGCACCTCGCGCGAGGCGAGCTCACTCTCCACGGCATCGACAATCGTAACCAATTCGCGGCGGGCGACCGGCCGCTTCTCACATGCGCGCAACAGTCCGTTGAGCAGCTTTTCGCGGTCGAAACTGTCCCGGCGTCCGTCGCGTTTGACGACCGTCGTGGGTACCTCGTCGATCCGTTCATAAGTCGTGAAGCGGCGTTCGCACGCCGCGCACTCGCGGCGGCGCCGCACTTCGGAGCCGTCGCGGACGTCGCGCGAGTCGACCACCCGGTTGTCATCGTGTCCGCAAAACGGGCAGTTCACGCGTCGCCCTCCTTTGTCGACAAAGCACCCATATCACGCGGTTTCACGCCCAACAAGGGCAGGCACAACAGACCGATGATCGTGATCGGCACGAAACAGATGGCGTGGTAGGCGATGGCAATGGCCGTGGCCCGGTTGAGCTCGATACCGAAAAACATCGTGAGCCCGATTTGCGAGGCCTTGTGAAAGCCGCCGACACCGCCTGGGGTCGGGACCGCGAGGCCGATGACCGTCAATGTGACAATCAGGAATGAGGCTCGCAACGGCAGGTGGATGTCGAAGGCGAAGAGCACCATCTGAATCTGCCAGAAAACCACGTACCACATGACGAGCGACGCCAGAGTGGTGATCAGGAGATCGCGGGGTCGCTGGAGGACCCGCAACCCATCGAGGAAGTGTGCCAGGAAGTTCGCGGTCGGCTGCCGCCAGCTTTCGCGAATCCTGCCCACTGGCCGGGTAAGGACCTCGATGAAGCGGTCCTGATAGCGGAAGAGACCGAGCAGGACCAGGGTCCCGACCAGCAACCCGGCCCCCGCCACGTAGCCGGCGACGGAGAGCCTTGCGAGATTTTGACGTGCTTCTTCGCCCAGGATCGGCATCACCGGCGGCCAGATGATGAACAGCAGAAAATACAGCACCACCGACCACAGGTCGAAGACCCGCTCGGTGAGGATCGAGGCCAGGCTGGCCGATACCGGAAACTTCTCGCGGCGCGCCAGCAGCAGGGGGCGGATCAGATCACCCATCCTCGCCGGCAAGAGCGACAGCGCCGCATAACCGACCGCGGTGGTGAGGAGGACGCTCGAGTGGCGGACGCGTTTGACCGGAAGCAGGATGAACTGCCAGCGGAGGGCCCGCAGCCAGTACGCCAGAAGGGCGACCAGGCAGGCGCCAGCGAGATACAGCGGATCGGCGGAGGCGATGGAATGCCCGACCTTTGCAAAGTTGACGTTCCACAGAAAGACGGCCAGCAGGCCGACCATCAGGATCAGTGATACCGCGATGCGGACAGTGCGATTCATGACCCCCAGGGTAGCTCAGCTGAATTCCGGAATTAGGAATTCGGATTTCGGAATTGCCACCCGCCCCCCCCACCGACAGTGAGTACTCGAGTGCTCAGGGTGGGCGGGACCGCGTGCGGCGGAGCGTGCCTGGCTTCAGCCTGGCACCTCTCGGGAAGCGCGTGCGGAAAGTCAGCGTGCGGCGGTATTCCCCTCCACCCGCCCGGCAGCCGGGACGGCTGCCCCACAACCGCTCCGGGTTCGGGTTTCTTGTGGGGCACGCGTCCCGCGTGCCGGGCGGGTGGGTGGAACCGCGTGCGGCGGAGGTGCCTGCCTCCCGGAACGTGGAGGCCTTGCTCTGTCCGTTATGATCGGAGTGATGAAAGCGCCGGCGCTGTCTCCGCCTCTCGTGATTCGTTCGCACCCCCGGTGCCTGGAGCACCGTCCGGGGCTCGGGCACCCCGAGATGCCCGACCGCATCCAGGTGGTGCTCGATGCCCTGTCCGCCCGCGTCGATGGCCGCTGGTCGGTCGATCCGGAGAGTCCGCTCCCGCCCGAAGAGGACATCCTCGGTGGACTGGCCTGGATTCACGATCCGGCCTATATCGAGCGGGTACGAGAAGCCTCGCAGCGGGGGAGTGGCTGGGTCGATTCGCACGACTGCGGAGTCTCGCCGGGCACCTTCGACGCCGCGGTGGCCGCCGCGGGTCTGTGTCTGCAGGCGGCGCTCGACCTCGTCAACGGCCGCCTCCGTCGGGCCTTCGTGGTCGCTCGGCCGCCTTCCCACCACGCACATCGGGATCGGGCGGCGGGATACTGTTTTTTCAACTCCACTGCTCTCGCGGCCGAGGTCGTCGCCCGGAGTTGGCGTCGACCGGTGGTGATCGCGGATTTCGGCGCTCTTCACGGCGACGGCACCCAGGAAATGTTTTATGACCGCGGCGACGTGGGATGTGTCTCGGTGCACCGATATCCGGCGTTTCCCGGCAGCGGCGGCGCTGACGAGGTCGGAGAAGGCCCCGGCCGGGGCGCTACCCGCAACGTGCCCCTGTCAGGGGGAGCCGATGACGATATCGTGTGCACCGCCTTCGACCGGGCTCTGCATGAGATCTGCGGCCGGTTGCAGCCGGCCGCGGTCATCGTCGCGGCCGGGTTCGACGCTCACCGGCTGGACCCTCTGGGCGGCATGGCGGTGACGATGAAGGGCTTCGGGCGTCTTTCAGCGAGCGTGGTGAAGGCCGCCGAGACCTGGAGCGGGGGCAGGTTGCTGTCCATTCTGGAAGGCGGATTCCATCTCGAAGCTCTCGCCAAATCTGCGAGAATTCATGCCGAGGAATTGGCCAAATCCTCGATCGAAATTCCACTCACGAAATGAACAGGAAACGTGATACGGATCACTTTCAAAACCAACTGTTGTCGATGAATGTGTGAGATTTGCGAGGAAAAACATCGATCTTTTTCAGCTTCTGTTTGACCGTAGATATGCTGTGGTATATGATAATTACGATCGTATTTTGGGTTCTGGAACTGCGGTTCAGAGGAGGACACGCATGCGTTACAAGGGATGTGCTGGAGCGCTGGTTCTTCTGACTCTCCTGCTGCCGATAACCGCGCAGGCCGAGACCATTTTCTGGCTCGATAGGCCGGGCGATGGTGCGACCGTATTTGGTCTCGTCACGGTCACCGGTTTCGTGGTGGATGACGGTGAGCAGTGCGGGCCGCAGTGGACGTGGAACAACTGCCAGTGGGCCGAAGCATTGGCGAGCAAAATCGATCTCTACGTCGACGACGAGTTCGTGGCGACCGCGGACCTCGATCAACCGCGCTACGACATTCTTCAGGCCTATCCCTGGTACGCCGGCACTCCATACGCGCGTCCGGGCTTCGCCACCTCCTTCGATTCGCGGGACTACTCGGACGGACAGCACACCCTGTTCATCCGCATCACCTTCAGCGACGCCACCGTCGAGGATTACGGGCTGCGGTCGTTCACGGTGGACAACGATATCAACCAGGCGCCCTTTGGAGTTCTCGAGCTGCCGGGAACAAATCAGCCGATGAACGGAGTCTTCCCGGTGACCGGGTGGGTGATCGACGACGAGACGGTCGAGTATGTGCAGGTTCTGGTCGACGGTCTGGCCATGGGCAACGCGGTGCTGGGCGAACATCGGCCTGACATCGCTCACCTCTTCCCGTCTGATCCCGACGCCGAGTACGCGGGTTTTATCCGTATGCTCAACACGACCGCCCTCAACAACGGCATCCACATCCTTGCCGTGCGGGCGGTCGACAACGAAGGCGCGTCGCGAATTATCGGACGCCGCTTCGTGCAGACCTTCAACACCGGCTCGAATCTGCCGCCGTTCGGCGCCATCGACTGGCCGATCGCGAACCACGTGATGTTCGCCGACGGGTGCGAACCGGTTGACGGCGTCCTGCCGCCCTGGTCCGGTGATGTCTATGACAACCCCAACAACGTGGAAATGGTCATCGGATGGGCCCTCGATGTGGGCAGCCGGACCGATTTCGGCGGTGTCGCCTACGTGGAGTTGCTGCTTGATGGGGCGCCGGTGCCGTTGGACGGAACCTACAACCAGAACACCACCCTGCCGAGCTTCTTCTGGGATCCGGTGGATTTCGACTTCAACTACTACGGCCACGAAAGACTGGATATCCAGCGTCTATATGTTGATGTGCCGAACTCCAAACACAGCGGATTTGCGTTCCTCATGGACATCAACTACCTGATCCTGGCTCGTGGCTACAGCGAGGGACTGCACTACGTCAAGGTTCGTGCGGGCGATATCGAAAACAACGTGACGGACATCGCGCAGATCCCGGTCATCTTCGACTGCAACGACGATGGTGACGACCCCGCAATCGGTGACATCGTTACCCCGGAACACATGGAGTTGGAGGCGGGTGTCGTCGAAGTGACTGGATTCGCGCGGGATCGTGAAGGCATCCGGTACGTCCAGATCTGGGTCGACGGGAACTATATCGGCGATGCCGAATTCGGACTTCCCTCGCCGGAGTTCGAGGACCTCTATCCGTGGTTGCCGGTCAGTGTGACCCGGAATTCCGGATACAGGTATGACCTCGACACCGTGGCGGCCAACCTCGCCGACGGCGAGCACAGCCTGGTCGTTCGCACCGAAGATCGCTACGGCGCCCACAGCATCATCGGCGAGCGCCGATTCGTCCTCGACAATCAAAATCCCTGACGGGCAATCCGAACCCGTGGAACCGCGACACCCCGCTTCGGCGGGGTGTGGTGTTTCTGCCGCTCCCGCGTCCCGCCGGGACGCAGGAATTGCGGATACAATGCACACCACCGGAGGTATCGTGAAAGCGCTGTTTTTTCGGGAGCATGGTGGTGGAGATAAACTGCAGTTCGGGGATCGACCCGAACCCGAACCGGGTCCGGGCGAGGTGCGGGTAAGGCTCAGAGCGGCGGCGCTCAATCGCCTCGATCTGTTCGTACTCAAGGGCATGCCCGGGATCCCGATCGGGCTGCCCCACATCGGTGGCGCTGACGGCGCCGGTGTGGTGGATGCGGTGGGCCCGGCGGTGACGGGTGTCGAAGTTGGCGCCGAGGTGGTGTTCGACCCCGGGCTGTCGTGCGGACGCTGCGGCTACTGTCGCGCCGGCGAACAGAGCCTGTGTGTGACGTTCGGTGTTCTCGGCGAGCACAACGATGGAACATTTGCCGAGGCGGTGGTGGTGGCAGCCGATTCGCTGGCGCCGCGGCCCGCTCACCTGTCGTGGGAGGAGTCGGCGGCCTTCGGCCTCACGTACCTCACGGCGTGGCGCATGCTGGTGACCCGCGGAGGGCTGCGTTCAGGAGAGACGATATTGATCCACGGGATCGGCGGCGGGGTCTCGCTGGCCTGTCTCCAACTCGCCAAGCTGTCGGGTTGCCGCGTGATCGTGACCTCACGGTCGCCCGAGAAGCTGCAACGGGCCCGCGACCTCGGCGCCGACGAGGGACTCCCGGCAGACGACCAGGTCGCACGGGCGGTGCGGGGGCTGACCGGAAAACGGGGAGCCGACGTGGTGGTGGACTCGGTGGGCGAGGCGACCTGGATGCAGTCGCTGAAGGCGGCAGCCAAGGGCGGCCGCATCGTCACCTGCGGCGCCACTTCCGGCCCCAACCCCAAGGAGGAGATTCGACTGATCTTCTGGAATCAGCTCAGCATCATCGGCTCGACCATGGGTTCGAGGGACGACTGGCGCCGGTTGACGAGCGCAGTCACCACCCATCAACTGCGCCCGGTTGTGGACCAGGTCATGCCGCTCGCCGAAGGCCGGGCGGCCTATCAACGACTCGAGAATGCGGATCAATTTGGTAAGATCGTGCTGTCCATCGATGGCTGAGCCGGCACGTCTTCAACCAAGGCTCGCCAGGGCCCTCGAGACGGCGCTGCGCACGAGCAGCTGGACCACTTGATGAACGACGCCATGGAATATCCAGCCACCGGGGACCTCGAACCGAGGGTCCTGAAACGCTCGCAGCACCGGCTGTCGCGGGGCGACGTGTCGCCGGAGGCCCTCAAGGTCCTTTACAGGTTGCACCGCGCGGGCTACCTGGCGTATCTGGTCGGCGGCAGCGTGCGCGACCTCATGCTCGGTCGCCGCCCCAAGGACTTCGACGTCGCCACCAACGCCCGCCCACAGGAGATCCGGAGTCTGTTTCGCAATTCCCGGATCATCGGCCGCCGCTTCCGCCTCGCGCACGTTTTTTTCCGGGGGCATGTGGTCGAGGTGGCCACCTTTCGCGCCAGCCCTGAGCCACCGGAGACACCCAACGACTGGGACGAGGGCGAAGCTGAGGCGACCGAGGAGGAAACAGCCGTCGAATCGCTGCCGCCCCGCCGCGAGGAGGTGGTATTCGGGACGCCGGCGGAAGACGCCAGACGCCGCGATTTCACCATCAACGCGCTCTTCTACAACCTGGCCGACTTCAGCGTCATCGACTATGTCGGCGGTATCGAGGATTTGAAACGGGGTGTGATCCGCACCATCGGCGACCCCGACCAGCGGTTTATCGAGGACCCGGTGCGCATGATGCGGGCGCTCGAGTACGCCGTCCGGCTGGGCTTTGAAATCGACCCGCCGACAGTCGAGGCCATCGAGCGCCAGCAGGCCCTGATCACGGACGCGTCGTCGCCGAGATTGACCTACGAGCTTCTCGAGTGCCTGCGTTCCGAGCAGGCCGCGGGCATCCACGCCGCGTGGCGCCGTGCAGGTCTGTTTCCGAGGGCCTTCCCCGACCTCCCTCTGGACACCGACGAGAGCGTCCGGGTCCTCACCATGGTGGACGAACGAATTGCCGCCGGGCGTGAGTTTGCCGACGCGAGTCTCATCGGGGCCTTCTTCCTGCCGCGCTTCCTGGGCCTCGCGGAAGAGGAAACCGACGGCAGCGGTCGCGTCAACAACCCGCAGCTCCTGGCACGTTTGCGGGAGATACTCGAGCCTGCCGCGGCCAGCATGCACCTTTCCAACCTGACCATTCACCAGCTGCACCAGGGCTTGTTCACGCTCACCAAAATGAGGCGATCCCCCGAGCGGGGTCGGCAGGTTCTCAAGCTGGCGCATCAGGACTACTTCCAGGTTGCCTGGGATCTCCACGGTTTTGCCGAGGCGCTCGGTTTCATCACGCCCGAGGCGCACAACGGGTGGGCGCGGGGGCTTGCCAAGATCAGGGGCGATGAACCCGAGGCTCCTCCCGAGAGCGACGAGCCCCGCCGCCGCCGGACCCGGCCGCGCCGCCGCCGGCGGAGCAAGAAATGACCAGGGGTGCGGAACAGACGAAGGCCGCGCAGCGCGTGCAGCGGCTCGTCGAGTTGATTCGCCAGCACGACCATCGATACTACGTTCTCGCCGAGCCGTCGATCTCCGACTTCGAGTACGATCAGCTGTTTTCCGAGCTCAAAGACCTCGAGGAGAGATTCCCCGATCTGCAGAGCCCGAACTCCCCGACCCGGCGGGTTGGTGGTGCGCCGCTCGAGGGTCTCGAGCAGGTGGCGCACGCGGTGCCCATGCTGTCGTTGGACAACAGCTATTCGCGCGACGAGCTGCATTCGTGGCACGACCGGGTGTGTCGAGAGCTCGGCCGCGAGCCTGCGGGTCTGGCCGCCGAACTCAAAATTGACGGCGTGTCGATCTCCCTGGTCTACGCCGACGGTAGGCTCATCAGGGCGGTGACCCGCGGGGACGGCGCGGTCGGCGACGAGGTGACCGCCAACGCACGGACCATTCGGCGGCTGCCGCTCGAGCTCGAGGGACTGCCGCCGCTCGTAGAAATCCGGGGCGAGGTCTACCTGCCGCGCAGCGTGTTCGCCGAACTCAATACTGAACGACGATCCGCCGGCGAACGGGAATTCGCCAACCCGCGCAACGCAGCGGCGGGGTCCATCAGGCTCCTCGACTCCCGGGCGGCGTCCCGGCGCCGGCTGTCGCTGTGGTGCTACCAGGTGGTCGGGACCGCTGGTGGTCACCTGCAGAGCCACATCGCCGCCCTCAGCTGGTTGGTCGGCCTCGGTTTTCCGGTCAGTCCGGGGTTCCAGAGGTGTTCCGGGCTTGCCGACGTCGAGGCGTTTATCGATCGTTGGCAGGAAGAACGCCACGGTCTGGACTTCGACACCGACGGGATCGTCGTCAAAGTGGACGGGTTTGCCGAACAGGAAGAGCTCGGCCACACTGCGCGGTCCGTCCGGTGGGCGGTAGCCTACAAGTTTCCGCCGGAGGGTCAGACCTCGATCCTGGAGGACGTCACGATTCAAGTCGGTCGCACCGGAGTGCTGACTCCAGTCGCCGTGCTGCGGCCGGTGCGGATCGCGGGGACCACGGTGGCGCGGGCTACGCTGCACAATTTCGACGAAGTGGCGCGTCTCGATGTCCGGGTGGGGGACACCGTGTGGGTCGCCAAGGGCGGCGAGGTGATCCCGAAGATCATCGGTGTCGTGACCTCGGAACGCCCGCCGGACGCTGCAGCGATCTCCCCGCCCGACGTCTGCCCGGTGTGCGGGACAGCCGTGGAGAGAGCGGTGGAGGAGGTTGCTCTCCGTTGCCCCAACCCGCTCTGTCCGGGGGTGACGGAGTCGCGATTGCGGCACTTCGTGTCGCGTGGCGCGATGGAGATCGAGGGCCTGGGGAGTCGGACGCTGCATCAACTCCTGGAAGCGGGCCTGGTGACCGACGAGGCTTCGCTGTGGGATCTCGACGTAGGGGTCCTGGCCGGCCTTCCGGGATGGGGCGAACTGTCGGCTGCAAATCTCGTGCGCGAGCTCGATGAGGCGCGGCGGAAGCCGCTGCACCGGCTGCTCTTCGCGTTGGGGATACCGCACGTCGGAGAACGCGCGGCCAGGCTCCTCGCGACGCGGTTTCTCAGCGTTGCAAATCTCGCCGACGCCGACACCGAGGCCCTGGTCGGCCTCGACGGTATCGGACCGGTGATCGCAGAGTCCGTCGGCAGCTGGCTGGCGGCGGCTGAGAATCGCGAGTTGATCGCCCGACTGGCGGCGCGTGGCGTCAAACCGCGGGAGGAGGAGAGGCCGGAAACCGCCAAGCCTCTCGCCGGTCAGGTCTTTGTCCTCACCGGGGCATTGAACCGTCCGCGCCGCGAAATCAAAGAACAGCTCGAGGCACTCGGGGCGACTGTCGCCGGCTCGGTGTCGAGCAGGACCACGTGCCTCGTGGCCGGGGAGAACGCGGGCAGTAAGCTCGACAAGGCCGGCACTCTGGGAGTTGAGATCCTCGACGAAAACACCTTGCAGCAGATGCTCGACTCTTTTGGGAGATGACATGTCGGCAGTGATTTTTCTGGTGGACGACGACGACGGGTCGCGGGACGCGATGACCCGGACCTTGGAACGGGTGGGCTATACCCTGCGTCCCTTTCCATCAGCCGAGGAGGCCCTGGAACGGCTTGCAGAGGGTGATGCGGTGGACGCCATCGTCTCCGATGTCCGCATGCCGGGGATGGACGGGTACGAATTTCTCCGCGCGGTCCGTGCCGAATACCCCCACATTCCGTTTCTCCTGGTCACGGCCTACGCGGATGTCGATGCCGCGGTGTCGGCGTTGCAGGCGGGGGCAGACGACTACCTGACCAAGCCGGTCAAGATGCAGGAACTGCGGCAGCGGGTGCAGCTGCAGCTGGAGCGGCGGGTCCTGTCGGATGAAAACAGGCGGTTGCGCCAGCGTCTCGAGAAAAGCTTCGGGTTTGAAGGTATCGTCGGTCACTCGTCCGGGATGGAGCGGTTGCTCGAGCGGGCGCGGGTGGCGGCGCCGACGCGTTCCACGGTTCTCGTCGTGGGTGAGTCCGGGACCGGCAAAGAGTTGGTCGCGAACGCCCTCCACCAGAACTCGCCGCGGGCGGACGGTCCTTTTGTGGCCATCAATTGCGGTGCGATTCCCGGCGAGATCCTGGAATCGGAGCTCTTCGGGCACGAGAAGGGGGCGTTTACCGGCGCCCACCAGCGCCGCATCGGCCTCATCGAGCGCGCTTCGGGCGGCACCCTTTTTCTCGACGAAATCTCCGAGCTGTCGCCGGACCTCCAGGTGAAGCTGCTGCGGGTGCTCGAAGAGCGCCACATCATGCGGGTCGGCGGCGCCTCACAGATCCCGGTCGACTTCCGGCTCGTGGCGGCCACCAACCGCGACCTCGAAAAATGGGTCGAACTGGGCAGATTCCGGCAGGACCTTTTCTTCAGGCTGAAGGTGGTGACCCTGGAGATCCCCCCACTGCGCGAACGGCGGGAGGATATTCCGCTTTTCGTGCAGCACTTTCTCGAGCTCTTCAACCGCGAGTTCGGCCGCACCGTCCGAGGTGTGCACCCGGCGGTGCTGACGGCCATCAAACGGCACAGCTGGCCGGGCAACGTGCGCGAACTCCGCAACGTCATCGAGTCGATGGTGCTGTTCTCGCGGGGGGAGGAGATCGGCCTCGAAGATCTTCCGGCGGAGTACCGGGCCCTGACCACGGCGCCCGAGATCGTGGCCCAGTCGACGGTGTGGGCGCCGCGGCCGATGGCCGATGTCGAGAAGGAACTCATCTTGCGCACGGTGGACTTCACCAGCGGGCACCGCGCGCGGGCGGCGGAGCTTCTCGGAATCGGCCTCCGCACCCTGCAGCGCAAGCTCAAGGAGTACGGCGAGATCTCACCCCGCGACCCGGACGAACCCTGATAGAATCGAAAACACGGGAAAGGAGCCGACGCATGGAAATTCCCGGTAAGGTATCCGTCTACTGTCCCCTCATCGATGCCAAAGGCACCGCGGCGACGTTGGTTTCGATATCGACCAGCGGGTATTATCAGGTCGAGGTCGAGATCAAGGGTCGGGTCCACGTCATGTTCCTGCCGATCGCGCACTCGGCCCTGTACTTCGCTGATCCCGAACCAACCCCCGAACCGGAGTTCGAGATCGAACGCTGAGTGCGAACCCTTTGTGCAGTCGGGTGGCAAGCACGGGCCGGATTTCCGACCCACGCGCGGCCGCGACGCGAATAAAAACCGAACCCCGCGCTGTTATAGGAGCGTGACATTCGACACCGGAGATCATCTCGGCGGCGGCTGGCTGCGGGTGCTCGATCAGCTTGACGAGGCGGTGATCGTTCTCGATCATCAGCGCATCCTCCAACACGTGAACCAGGCGGCGCGACGATTGCTCGGTTACGAGGAGGGCCAGCCCGTCGGCGGTCGTTGCCGGCTGACGACCCGCGGCGTCGACTGCGAGAACGCCTGCCCGTTGACCTTTGCACTGGAAACGGGTCTGGAGACGGTGCGGAACTTCGCGACCGTCTACCACACGTTTGACGGACGCGCCCTGCATCTCGACGTCACGGTCGTCCCGCTTGCCGATGCCACCGGTGAATTCCGCGGCGCGGTCGAGATCCTGCGACCGAACCTGCCGCAGCCGGGGTTTTTTACCTGTGGCCAGTCCGAGACGGCAGTCGGCATGCACCGGCGGGCCGCGGAATTGGCCGGCAGGGACTGCGATCTCATCCTGGTCGGGGAACGCCCGTCGTGCCTCGATGTGGCGCGGACCATCCATCGGTTTTCGGGTCTGCCTGACGGGTTGTTCAGCGTCTGGGACGGGGCCTGGGACGACCCGACGCCGTGGCCTCCGGGCACCGTGTACGCCTACGGGCACGGGGTCTATTCAGAAGTCGACGAGCACCGTCCGGAGGGCTGGCGGATCATTGTCGGGACGCCGACCCTGAACGACGGCCTGGACGGCCACGAGGTCTGGGAACTGCCGCCGCTCGATGATCTGTCCGACGATCTGGCCCGGATGATCGGTGCATGGGTCGAAGAGATGGCGCCCGGGAGAAGCCTTTCGGCGGCCGCTTTGGAGCAGCTCGTCTTGATGGCCGGAGGAAGCGGGCTCGAGGAGGTGGAACGGACGCTGGCGACCGCTCTTGCCGCCGCCTCCGACCGTATCGATCTCGACCACTTGCCGGCGGATGGCCACAGGACCGCCCTTGTGGACGAGCTCATGAAGACCGGCAACCCCCTCGCCGCGCTCGAAGAGAGGGTTCTGCGTGAAGTCGTGGAACGCTGTGGGTGGCGGATGCAGGAGGCCGCGGAATGTCTCGGCATCTCCCGGGTCACCCTGTGGCGGAAGATGAAGGATCTCGGCATCGAGAAGAATTCTTAATTTTCAATTCTCAATTTTGAATTCCCGGCCACCCAACCCCGTTTCAGAGCGATCTCCGATAATTCAAAATTGAAGATCCCGAGGAGTTTCACTCTTCGGGATCGGAAGTGAAGCGGTAGCCGACACCGCGGACAGTGTGGAAGTGGAGGGGCTGTCTGGGGTCTGCCTCGAAGTGTTTCCGCAGACGGTGGATAAAGGTGTCGAGGGTCCGG
This sequence comes from Candidatus Sulfomarinibacteraceae bacterium, assembly GCA_963741385.1. GTDB lineage: Bacteria > Acidobacteriota > Thermoanaerobaculia > Thermoanaerobaculales > Sulfomarinibacteraceae > Sulfomarinibacter. The sequence continues at coordinate 360,126 of CAVUHO010000010.1, read as the reverse complement.
GTCGAGGTGTCGAACGAATAACCCCAGACCCGCTCCAGAAGCTCACCGCGGGTCAGCACCCGACCCTCGTTCTCGGCAAAGAACCGCACCAGCATCACCTCTCGTTCGGTGAGCGGTACGGTCCCCTCGATGGTCGTGGCGCGCATGGTGTTCAAGTCGACCGCGTGCTCCCCGACCTTGATGGTCGGCCCCGTCGGCGCCGGGGTTTGCGCCCACGCGGAGCGGCGGAGAATGCCGCGGACCCGCAGCACGAGCTCTTCGACCAGGAACGGTTTGGTCAGGTAGTCGTCGGCGCCCACCTGGAGACCGAGGATGCGGTCGGCATCGCTGCCGCGGGCGGTGAGGAAGAGGATAGGAATCCGGCTGCCGTCGGTACGAAGCCGACGGCACACGTCGAACCCGTCGAGACCGGGCAGCATGATGTCGAGAATCATCAGATCGAAAGCGGAGGAATCCCGCGCGAGCACGTCGAGAGCGGCCTCGCCGGAGCCGACGCATTCGAGACCGAACCCTTCCAAATTGAGGTTCCGGCAGAGACCATCGGCGAGCGGTGCGTCGTCCTCGACCACGAGCAGTCGCGTCGGTGTGGTCCCGGTCTGGATATCGGCCATGGAACCATTCTATAACGATTGAACGTTAAGACGTTGAAACGTCGAAACCTGCGCCCTCACGGGCTGGTCGAGTTGAGGGCCACGAAGGTGCCGTCGTTGCGGCGGCACAGGATGCGCATCAGGGTGGCAAACCGGATTCCGGTCTGCTCGCTGGCGCCGGGAACCGAAAACACGGTCGGAAAACCGATGGCGTGGATGCGCACCGGCCGCAGACCGTCGGGCCCGGCCGCGTTGAGCCTGTCCACCTCGCGGACCACCTCGTCGATGGAAGAACCCGTGAACTCGTCGCCGAAGACGAACACCGAGATCCGGTGAGCGGGGCTCGCGAAGGTGCGAATGGCGCGGGTGATGCCCTCCACCGGACTCGAGTTCGAAAAGGGGCTCCACGACCTCAGGAGGTCGATCACCGCCTTGCGCCGTCCCGGCGTGTCGGGGATCCACTTGCCGGCGTACTGCGAGTACATGTACTGCCCCATGTCGTTCATCACCTGCATTCCCTTGACCTTGGGATAGGCGTCGAGGACCTGGGTCATCTTTGCGACCACAGCCGGCCAGGCGAAGTGAAACATCGAGCCCGAGGTATCGATGACGAAGATGATGTACTCGCTGTCGATCGGAATACCAGCGACCGCGGAGTCGGGGGCGCGCCGTTGACGGCTCTGCTCGAGCAGCCGGCGCATTTCGTCGGTGAGCTCCTGCTGGGCGGCCAGCAATCTCCCTTCGAGGATGTCCTGGACCTCCGACAACTGTTGGCTGCCGGCGTACTCGCCGCGGATCTCCTCGAGGTCGCCGCGGAGGCGGGCGATCTGCGACTGGTCTTGCGACAGCTGTTCACGGCGCGCCTTCAGGCGGCGATCGAAGATCACGGTCTCTCCGCGGATTTCGTGGAGTTCGGCTTCGAGGGCGGCGAGGCGTCCGTCGAGGTCCAGCCGGGCGATTTCGATGACCTGCGGTTCACCGACCTTGGTGAGCACGAGGAGCAGCACGATGGCGCCGAACCCGCAGCAGATCACGTCGAGAAACGCCAACGAGAAGACATCGAAATCGCGGCGCCGGCGTTTCACGGCCAATCCTTCGACAGACTCATGAAGGAGCCGCGGCTCGCGATGGCGAGCTTCCAGAACTCGCTCGCGGCCATCGGATCTCCCTCCATGGGAAAGAGGATCACGTTGACCGGGATCCCGGCGGGCAACCGGTTCACGGCGTGTTGGAACAGCCTCACCCTCTGTTTCGAACTGACGGTTCGGGATGACGTCGGGCTCTCGCCGACGGTCGGCAGGCCGTCGGTCAGGAGGATCAGGTTGTCGGGTCGAGGTCGGAGCTCGCCTGCAACCGCCAGTGCGTTGAGAAGACTGGTGCCCTCGCCCGGGACCACGGTGCGCAGCCCCGCCACCGCGGCGTCAAGCGCCTGGCGGTCCGAGCCGTCGAGCCATACCGGGCCTCTGTCCGGCAACACCGGGGCCGCGTCGGTGTTGAACACGTAGATCTGGAACTGGCTGTCGCGAGGGATCTGGGTCGTGAGCCAGTCGACGGTGGCCACCGCCTGCTGCCACTTGGCAGCGCGCAGCTTGTCCGCATCGGGGAGGTTGCGGCGCCGGATGACATCGACGATGGTGCTGCCGAGCATGCTCGCGGAAGCGTCGACCAGAAAGAGGATCCGGCGTCCTCCGACCTTGAGGCCTGTCAGGTACTGCCGGTCGCCGTCCCCTACGTGGAGGCGCTCACTCGAACCGGGCGTCTCCTCGGAGGGCAGCGACGCTGACAGGCGGCGAGCGTCCTCCTCCAGTGATTTGAGGTCGGTCTGGAGCCTGTTGACATGCTCGCGACGGGCCAGCGTCGTCGCCTCGTAGGTGGCCAGTTCGACCCTGATTTTCTCGAGCGACTCGATGAGCCGGCGCGCCAGGCCCTGCGTCAGAACACGCTCATCGTCGGTTTCCCGGGTGGTGTTTCGCAACTCGACCAGCAGACGCTGGCCGTCGAGCACCTCAGCCTCGAGGCGGTTGACCTCGGCCTGGAGGTCGCTGGTGACCCGTTCCTCGTGATCCCGGACGGCGCCGTTGATGATCATGAACAGGAGGATCACCGCACCGAGACCACAGGTCATGGCGTCGAGAAAAGACAACCCGATCGGGGTGACGGGCCTCGCCCTCATACCTCACCCCACCATCGTTACGAGGAGGACCTCGCGCGGCGGCTCACCGAGGAGAAGGCGATCGCCGGCGGCGAGGGCGGCAGACGATTCCACCTGGTCGCCGTTGACCACGACCTTCACCCCGGGAGGGGCCTCCACCACGACGCCGGTTCCCCGCCGCCGGATACTGACCCGCGGCCCCGCATCGCCCATCGTGATGAAGACGGGGGTCTCGGTTATGGGCTGCGCGACGCCGTCGACCACGAGATGGGTTGGAGCGGCGAAAGGCGGCCCCTTACCGGGAGGTGGCGTAACCGCCACGGTCACCGGCCCGGGAGGCCGGGCATCGTAGCCCGCAAGACGGGTCACGAACGGCAGGGCGCCGGCGCCGGTCACGATCTTTTCGGCGTGGCCGAGGGCGGCGCCGCCGGCCGCCGCCGGGTGCAAAACGGCGACCTCGATATCTGGGTTCCCCCGGAGGCGGTCGACGAGGCCGGGAACCGACGCCAGGTGGTGGCTGACGAGCACGGTCGTCGCTTCCGGGCCGGCGTGTTCGTTCACCCAGATGGAGAGCCTGTCCGTGACCTCTGCCGTCGCCTCCTCGACATCACGGCGTTCGAGATCGACGGCGTGCTGTCGTCCACCCGATTCGAGGGTGATGCGGGTCGTCTCGCGCTCGGTGAGCTCGAGGATGTGGCGGGGAAGCTCGAGGTAGAGCGACTGCTCGCTGGCCGCGAGGTGCAGGGGGTCGAAGCGGGTCTGGCGGATGAAGAGGCGCGCCACGGTGCGGGCCCAGAGATCGTGCAGCCCGAGGAGACCGACGGCGTCGTCCTCCCACACCCGGCCGCGCGCGACGCCAGCCCCGTGGTCGAGCTCGGTCAGGACCGCACGGTGGAGGTGCAGGTCGAGGTGGAGACAGCGGCGGCGGATAGCGCGATCGGCGGCGGCGGCCACCGCCAGGTCCACCAGCCCGCGCACCGGGATGCCGGCCGCACCGGCGATTCCGAGGAGCAGCGCCAGTTGCTCCGGGGTGAAGACCCCGGGGACGACCAAAATGACCTCCTCCGCCTCGTGCCCGGCCAGCCGCCAGACCTCGGACAGGTGGGCGTGGGCGAGGTCGGCCGTGCGGAGGTGGTGGGGAAACGGACGCGCAAGTGGCGTGGTGTCCAACTCCTGCCAGAACCGGCTGTGGACCCTCTTCGGTTTGAGACGGGCGTTGCGCTGTGCGTCCATACCGACCAGCGTGGCGTCAGGGTCGATGAGTGCCAGACCGGGGGTTGGCGCCGACACCCGGCCCCTCGAACTGACCGCCGTGATCCCCGAGTCCACGAGCACGAGAGCGGTGCGTTCCATGCCGTCAGGCGCTCCGTCGTTGCGGGTCGGGTGCCGCCCGCCCGGCCTGGAGGTGGCTGATCAGGTGGCTGTCCACGTAGCTCTCGGTGTCGAGCACCAGGCGTTCCTGGCGGAGCTGCAGCTGGTGGAGGAGAAACATGAGGACGATGGAGATCAGGAGCGCGATGAAGGTGGAGTTGAAGGCGACGCCGAGGTTGCGGGTGACGCCGGTGATGTCGCCTTCGACGGCGCGGTGGGCGAGACCGAGGGCGGCGCCGATGCCGCGAACGGTGCCGATAAAACCGATCGACGGGATCGCCCACGCGATGTAGCGGACCATCGCGAGCTCCGAATCCAGCCGCTCGGACTCGGTCTCGGCCGTGTCGCGGGCGGTCGTGGAGGCGTCCTGGATGCTGCCGGTGGCTCCGAACCTGTGGAGCGCGGCGAGCAGAGTCCGCGGCAGGAGCAACCGCCGTTGGTCGTCGGGGAGGGTCTCGATCTGGCGGGCGTATTCCCGGGAGTCCTCGGGGAGGATCCTCACCCCGTCGGCCACCGGTACCAGCTCGGTCTCCAGGAGGCGGCTCTCGCGCGCCGTGGTCAGCCCCTTGGAGGCCATGATGGCCATCGCCCACAACATCAGGACGAAGCACGCCTCCTGCTCGAAGTCCTTGACGATCACCCACACCGAGCGTTGCTCGATGTACCCGGGGTCGGCCGCCGCCAGGGCCGTCTGCTCGACGAGAAAGGCGTCGGCCTTGGGACGCACCACGGTCACGTACACCGCGTGCACGAGGATGAGGGCGACGATCAGCGAGATCAGCTGGAAGACGAAGTCGACGGAGTCGTTGCGGCGCATCGTGGCCTCAGATGTCCGTCGGAAAGGCCACGGCGGCATCGGCCGGCAGCTCTTCCGATGGTTTGAAGTCGGGCAGGGGTGTCTCCTGGCCCGGAGCCGTCTGTGCTGGCCTGGCCCCGGCTGTGAGCAGCCCCGATCCGAAGAGCAGGGCGGCGGCCACCGCCAGCAGGGCGGCGGTGACGGCTGGTCGCAGAAGACGTCTCATGTGTTTCTCCCTTTCATTCGGCGCTGCGGGCGATCCGGAATCCGAGGTCGGGGCGTGGTTGGTCGCCTCCGTCGCGGAAGGTCAGCCGAAGCTCGGTCACGGCCGTGTCCATCCAGCTTGCACCCCTGATGACGTGCTGCGCGCCCGATGCCGGTCCGGTGGGGTCGCGCTCGACCACCCCGGGCGGGCTGGGCGTGAATGTGTAGAAATCCTGCACCCATTCCGCAACGTTGTCACCGAGGTTATAAAGACCCAAGCGGTTGGCCGTGAGGCTGCCTACCGGAGCGGTCACAGGGTAGCCGTCCTGATAGCCGGGCAGTGCGGCGTGAAGAAAGCCCTCGGCCGAGGCGTCGCCGTAGTTGCCCGCCCCGGGCGGCACCGGGAGCGAGTCGCCCCAGGCGTATTTCGAGGGTGCCGAAGAGCCTTCGTAGCGCGCCGCCCACGCCCACTCGGCTTCGGTCGGTAGACGGTAGCCCGTCGGCAGCGGCAAGCGCGGCACCAGGGTCCCGGCCCGCTCCACGTAGACCGCCGGCAGACCCTCTTTTTCGCTCAACCAGTTGCAGTATCGGGCCGCTTCCTCCCATGTCACGTTGACCACCGGGTGGTGGTCGATCTCGAGATTGTGGCCGCCGTAGGACCCGGACAGGTGGCCGCTTGCGAACTCTCGAAATTCGCGGTTGGAGACCTCCCGGACCGCCAGGTAGAAGGGTTTGGTGATCTCTACCTCGCGCAGGACCTCGTTGGCGCGGCGTCCCGGTTCGCGGCGCGTTGCGCCCATGATGAATTTCCCGGGATCGACCAGCACCAGTTCCACACCCTGCGGGCTGGTGATGGAACGCGGCAGAGCTGCCGGCCCGGCGGGTTGGAGGGTGGCACGAACGGCCCGGGTGAGGCCGGGTTCGGGGGTGATCGTGGTCCGGTACGGGTTGTACCCGTCGAGACGAACCTCGATCTCGTGCGGGCGCGCCTCGAGCTCGACGGTCTGCCCGGTTCTGCCGCGGGACGACCCGTCGATCAGGAGTTCCGCGCCCTGGGGTTGCGAGGTGATGACCACCTCGCCGGTCAGCATCTCGAGGGTTGCCTGCACCTCGACTCTCTGCCCCGCGGCGACCGCGACCCCGGTCGAGTAGGTGGCGTGCCCGGCGAGCGACACCCGCACCTCGAGCGGTGCGCCGGGCGCCACGGCGAGTTCGAGCGGCGTGGTGCCGCGATACTCCGACCCGACGGTGACTGTGGCGCCGGTGGGCCGCGAGGTGACGGCGAGACGGCCGTCCTCGGGGGCGAGCGTGACGACGCCGAGATCGACCGCCTCACCGGCGACGACCTGGAGAGTGCGGCGGACGGGCTTGAAGCCGGCCTTGCGAATGTCGAGGATTCGGGGCCCGGCTTCCACCTCGAAGGTGGAGGGGGTCGCTCCGGCCGCCGCACCATCGATCCGGACTTCGGCGCCGATGGGTGAGCTCGCGACCGCGACGGGCGCCCAGTTCGGTACGAGGTCCGCTTCGATGGTCCTGGGCGAGTCGCCGGGTTCGATGCGGAAGCTCGTCGAGTGGGCAAGATGCCGGGGGGCGGTGATTTCCGCGATGTGGTCACCGGCGGCGAGGGGGAGGTCGTCAATCGGCGTGGCGCCGGCCGCCGTGCCGTCGATCACCACGGTCGCTCCGCTTTCCGGCCGCGACCGGAACGAGACCAACCCGCCGAGCGGTTCGAAGGTAAACCGGAGCGTGGTCGGGGCTTCCGGCCCGACGTCGAAGGTGGCGTCGATGGGGAGGTGGCCGGATCTCTCCGCCTGCAACCGGTAGGTGCCGGGCCGCAGCAGATAACGGCCGCGCAGCCCGGGAGTGACACCGCCGGTGACCGCCAGGCGGTCGGCCGGAGGGTCGGTCTCCACCGCCACCGAAAAAGCGGTGAGAACGTACCAGGCGCAGCCTGCGAGCACCGCGAGAACGGCCCCCAGCAGGAGGGTTCGCGGGCGGAGGTGAAACGCCCGCCGGGGCCCCGGGGTCCGCCGTTGCGGGGTGAAGGAAACCGGTCGAATCGGTGCGATTTCGGTCGCCGGTTGAAACTGCGCCTGGTGATCGCGGCCGCTGGGCAGCGGTGGTTCTGTGACCGCACTGTCGACCACCAGTCGGAAGCCGCCGGGCGCCGCGTTGAAGCGGAGCCGGACCGGCCCGACCGTGATCTGATCTCCGTCTTCGAGCCACCTGGAAGCTGTCAAAAGGACCCCGTTGCAGGAAACGGCGGTGGGGGCTGGAGAACTCGTGGCGGGTTGGATGAAGATGTCGCCGTGGTCCTGACCGAGGTGGGCCGCCGGACCCTCGTGGACGAACCCGGGAAGGGGGATATGGGGTCGCAGACCGCCCAGACTGAGTGGAAAGTCATCCGTCGTGAACACCCGCTGCCGGCCGCCCAGATCGAGGGTCAGGGTGGTCACAAAGCCTCCGTGCACACGACCGTCACCGGTTTCGGCGGGGCGCCCGTGCCGACGTTGAACTGCACTCGGACGTCGCGAAAACCCTCCCGGCTGCCGACCGCGGTGTAGGCCCCGGGCCGCAGACCGAGTTCGCGGCGCAGAAAGACTCCCAACCGACCGACCCGGTAGATCACGACCTCGGTGCGCTCATCGGACACCACGACAACCGGGACAGGAGTCGAGGCCGCTACCAGGACCGCCTCGAGCCGGGACAGCTGACTCTCCAGTCGGGGGCCGGCAGGGTCGAGCTCACGCGCCCGTGCCAGGAGGTCGGCAGCATCCTCGAACACCGGCGGCGAGGAGAGCCGGTGCGGGTTGTTGATGTGGTATTCCAGCTGCTCGTCGATGTTCGCCCGCCGGTCGGCCCGCTCGCGGCCCTCGAGCGCGGCCGCGGCCTCGGGGTCGACCGTCAGGACCGTCGCGTACACTTTTACGGCCTCCGCCCAGGCTTCCGAGGTCTCGAGTTCCAGGCCCCGCCGGGTCCCGGCAATCACCAGGGAACGCCGCTCGGCGGCGGCAGCCCGGGCGACGCCGTCGGCGACCTCCGGCGCACCGGGCCGGAGGCTCGCGGCGGTTTCGAAGGCCTCCCTGGCGGCTTGCCACCGGCCCGACTCGAGGGCTGCGAGGCCGCGTGACATCGCCGCCATGAAATCAGCCTCTTCCGGGGAATCGGCCGGAGGGGAAGCGTTCGCGCTGTCCGTCTCTCGCTGCGACTGCTGGGCGGGGACGGCGAGCGGCGTGCGGTCCGGCGCCTGCACGGGGGCGTCCTCGGCTGTCCGGGGGGAGGGTGTTGCCGTCGGTAGCGCCGGTGTCTGCCGGGCGGCGGTCGGCGGCCGGCTGGCGGCCCAGCGCGGCAGCACTCCAAAAACGGCGACGAGGGCGATCGACAGAGCGGCGAAAAGCACCACCAGTCCAGCCGTTCTGATCCCTGCCGTTCGGCGATCTCCGTCTTCGCGCCCGCCGGAGACGGGGCGTTCAACCGGGAAGGGGGCTCTCGGCGGCGGTTGCAGTTGCGGCGGACGCTCGTCCGGCGCCATGGTCAACGAAGGCCGGGGGGAGGTGCCCCGACCGTCCCGTTTTTTGACCCGCCGGGCTGGGGAACGGGTTGATTCGGGTCCATCGGAAGGCCGGTTTCGTCGCTCCAGATTTTGCGAAGCAGACTGCGCCACTCCTCGTATTGGGTTTCGGCGGTGCCCGTCAGGCGAAGCGTCTGCCCCTGGACGTCGATCACCATCGGCTCCAACTCGGTCTCCACCGAGGCCGCCAGTTCGCGAATCGCCTCGGCGTGGATCTTGGCCTCCTTGGAGGTCGTGATGCCGGCCTGAATCGCGGCCAACCCGCCGATCATGGCGGCGTCGCGGATCATGGCCGTTGTCGACGACCCGGGATCGGCGAGGGCGGCGCCGAGGATGGCCAGTCCGCCGAGGATCTTCTGGGTCAGCGCCTTGCGCTTGAGGGCCTTGTAGGCCTGCTCCTCGTCGTAGGTGTATTTGCGCCAGCTGTTGTAAGGGCTCTCCATTGTGTTGGAGTAGGCGGCGTAGTACTGATCGAGGGTGTCGATGAAGAGGTTTTCGCTGGCGCGGAGGTCATCCACCCTGGCGATCATGGGGTCGTCCTTCGCCGGCAGGCGTTTGGCCGAGATTACGCCCTTCTTGTTGGTCGTCAGATACTGGTCGAACGGCTCGTGTGCGAGATCGGCCGCAAAGCGCAGCCGCGAAACCTGACGGATGTTCTTGAGCTCATCGGCGTGCAGCTTCTGCCGGACCTCCAGGAGGTCGTTGGAGATCTCGTTGTACAGCGACTGGAACGGGTCGGTCTTCATCGGCTGGGTGGCGGAGTAGACGAGGTCGTTGGCGTCCCCCCTGTAGCGCTGCTCCAACCAGACCCGCCCGGTGGCGTCGACTGCGCGCACATCGAGCGCGAGCTTGGAACCCGTGGAGAGGAGAATGGTCCCGGTGACCTGGAGGTCGGTGATGCCCTGGTCGCCCGGCAGCACCCGCACCGCACCCCAGTGACCGGTCGCCTGCATCGTGTTTTCGAGGCGGACGGCCATGTACCGCGCCTCGGCCTCACGGAGTTCTGGGAACACGTCGTCAGGCATCGGCTGCCCCTCCGGGGGCAGTCCGGGGTCGAGAACGTCGATCCCGACATCCAACAGCTGATCCCTCGGAATCTCGGTGGTGGCCTGGATCGCCTGGGTCTGCGACGGCCGGCTGGTGGACTGCGACGAGCAACCAAAGGCCGCCGCCGCCACGGCCGCCGCCGCCACCAGCATCAGCCGGAATCTCCCGATCCGTCCGCTCATGAGTCGCCCTTCGATGACCCGCCGACCGAGGCCTTGTAGCGCCGGTACTCGTCCCAGAGTTTTTCCTGCAACGCGGGGTCTTGCTCGGCGATGGCCGCCTCTCTCAGCTGGCGGGCAACGATGTCGTCGTCCGAACCGTCGCCGACGTCGGGCGGGACAGTCTGCGATCCGTCAGGGTCCGGGCTCGCACCGACGGCCCCGCCGGAGTTCTCAGCACTTTCGTCATCACTCGGTCCGGCGCCGCCACTCGTTCCGCCGGACGACGCGCCACTGTCATCGGTTTTCGCGGCGGCCTCCGCGGCGAGGCGGCGCAGCTCGTCGAGCATCTTGGCGTCGAACTCGCCGGCGGAGGCGGCAAGCTCGGCTTCGAGGGCTGCGGTCGCTTCGTCGGCGGTGGCGGCTCCCCCACCGGGCGGCGGGCCGCCGGATCCGGATGACGTGCCGCCCGCCGCTTCGCCGGGGCCGTCGCCGGGTGCCACGCCGTCGCCCCCGGATCCGCTGCCTTCGTCTGCAGCCGCGGCTGGAGGGGTCGTGGCCTCGGGCGATATCTCGGCCACTTCGGGAGGGGCCTGCGTGGTGGTCGAAGCGGTCGAGACACACCCGCTCGCGGCCGCTGCCGCGGCGACGACTGCCAACATCAGGTACAACAACCGGGTTCGCGTCATCTCTCGTAACTCTCCGATGTCTCGGCCCCTCCTGAAGAGGAAACGGACCAGTTGGTTGGGGCCATTCCGCAACTGTAGCAATTTTCGGCCCAATGGGAGGCAATGTCAAAACCCGGCGTCCCCACCGCGTGCTAAAATCCGCTGCCGTTCTGGAGGTGGCTATGCGTTTCCTGATGCGCTGGGTGCTCGTTCTTCTGATGGTGCTGACGACCGCGCCGGCATTCGCCGGCAAGGTCGGCTTCCTCGACGTCGAAAAGGCCGTGTCGACGACCCAACAGGGCCAGGTTCAGGTCAAGGCGCTCGAAGATTGGGCAAGACCCCGCCAGGCGCAGCTCGAACAGCTGCGGACCCGTGTGGTGGAACTCACGAACCAACTGGCCGCGCAGCGCTCTGTGGCCTCGGCCGAGGCGGTGGCGCAGCTCGAGAAAGACGTCGTCCAGGCGCGGCGGGAGTTCGAGGATGCGGGGCGCGCCTTCAACCGGGATATCGATTCCAAGCAGGGCGAGATGTTGGGCGACGTGGCGTTGCGGCTGGGCCAGGTGGCCAGCGAGTACGGCAAGGCCAACGATTTTGACGCGATCTTCACGCTTCAGGCGCAGCCTCTCATCTATATCGCGGATGCGGCAAACGTCACCGATATCGTGATCCGTCTCTTCGACGAGCGCTATCCCGTCAAGTGATCGGCGCCCGCGTGTCGGGCCTTGATGAGCCGTGAGGGATCGCCGCACGGCCCCGGGTTCACCCGGACGGTGCGGGCTATACTCGCGGCACTGATGGGGTGGCGAAACGGAGTCGTTGCGGCAGCAGTCCTCTTCATTTCCGGCGGTGCGGGGGTTGCTGCCGAACTGCCGCCGCCCGCTTTCGATCTGCGGATCGTCAGCCAGCAGCCGGTGCAGGAAATCGAGGCCGGTGCAACGGTCTCCTTCTCCTTGGTGATCGCCAACGACGGCGCCGAAGACTGGTCCCCCGACCGCGGCTTCTTTTTCTCCTACCACTGGCTGGATGAACACGGGAGTCCTGTCGTGCGAGACGGGCGCCGGACCGCGTTCGAGGCGACCGTCGGAGCGGGGGCGGTGGTGTCGATCATCGCCTCGGTCGAGGCGCCGCGGACGAATGGCAGGTTCGCCCTGGTGTGGGACGTGGTGCGCGAGGGCAAGTTGTGGGTCTCGGACCACGACCCGACGCCGGTCGAACCGGTCGCGATCGATGTCGTCGTCGGCCACGCCTTTTCGGTGGTCGGCGGGCGCGCGCCGCGGTTGATGGTCGCAGGCGGCGAGGCGACAGTGCAGCTCACGGTGCGCAACGACGGCGCCCGCAACTGGCCGGCCGGCGACACCTTTGCCCTCTCTTCCCACTGGCTGGATCGCCGCGGAGCGATGGTGGAACGGGAGGGGCGGCGCGGCGTGGTGCCGGTGCCGGTCGGCCCGGGGGAGACCGTGGAATTTTCGGTGGTGGTCGCCGCGCCGCGCGAAGCGGGCGTCTTCCGTCTGCAGTGGGACATGGTCGAGGAAGGCGTCTGCTGGTTTTCCGATCGGGCCGCGCAGCCGCCGCCGTCGGAGCCGGTGGTGGTGGTCGCTGACGTCCTTGCCGGTCCCGGGTGGTGGGCCGTGTTCAGCGTGCTGACGGCCGGGCTGGCGGCCTCGGTTCTGGTGCGCGGCGGACCGCGGTTTCTCGTTTCGTCGCTGGCGGTTGCGGATGTTTTCTGGTGCGCTGGGTCGCTGGTGGTCAAACAGGGGTCGGTGCTGGCGACGGCGGGCACCACCGCCACCGCGGACGGTTGGGCTCTGACGGCGGGCAGCGCGGCAGCCCTCGCCCTCGTCTTGTTGTTGGTGCCCGGGAAATGGCGTGGGTGGTCGTGTTGGCTGGTGGCGGCAGCGGGCACCCTGGTGCTGTGGGGCGACACGGTGTACCTGCGGTTCTTCGGCGACCTGCCGGCGTCCGCGGCCTTCGCAGGCCTGGGTCAACTGGGGCGGGTCGAGGCAAGTGTTCGTTCCTTGATGGAACTTTCTGATCTGTGGCTGTGGGCCGATCTCCTGCCCGGCGTGGTGCTGGCGATTGCCTCGTTCGGCCTCGGCCAAAGGGCGAGCCGGTACCCCCGGCGGGTTGCGGCCGCGATCCTTGTGACCATCATCGCGGTGGGGACGGTGGCGGCGTCCCGGCTCGCAACCCGAGAGCCGCAGCTGTTGCACCAGGTCTTTCGCAGGGTGCTGGTGGCGCGCGAGGTCGGCGTGCTCAACCTGCACGCCGTTGATCTCGGCGGACTGGCCGTGACATCGCTGACGGTGCAGGAGTTGGACCCCGCACGCTATGACGCCATCGTTGAATGGTTCCGGGACCGCGAACCTTTGCGAGCGGGCGTCGGACCGTCATTCGGAGCCGCCGCGGGCGGCAACCTCATCATGATCCAGGTGGAGAGCCTGCAGGGCTTCGTGATCGGTCTCGAGGTGGAAGGCCAGGAGGTCACCCCCTTCCTCAACCGGTGGGCGGAGGAAGCGCTGTGGTTTTCCAACGTTACCGACCAGACCGCGCAGGGGCGGTCGTCGGACAGCGAGCTGGCCACCCAGGTGTCCCTGCTGCCCTCCTCCGGCGGCGCAGCCGCTTTTCGATACCCCGGCAACGACTTCACCGGTCTTGCGGAGATCCTCACCGGGCGCGGTTACACCACCCTGTCGGCGGTTCCCTACGACGGCTCGTTCTGGAACCGCCGATCCACCCACCGGGCCTATGGCTTCGCCGAGAGTCTGTTCGTCGAGGACTTCGCGCCTGGCGAATCGGTCGGTTGGGGGCTCAGCGACCGCGACTTTCTCGACCAGGCGGGGCGCCGATTGGCCGGCATCGAGCGGCCGTTTGCCGCCTATCTCCTGACCCTGTCCCTCCACCACCCCTTCGAGGGCTTCCCGGAACGTCTCAAAGTTCTCGATGTCGGGCCGTGGGAGGGCACGCCGATAGGGAATTTCGTTCACACCATGCACTTCTTCGACATGTCGCTGGCCGGGTTCGTGGCCGAACTCGAGCGCTCCGGACTCGCCGACTCCACCGTGCTCGCGGTGTGGGGGGACCACGATGCCGGGTTCCCGTGGGGGCCCGGGTACGCGTCGGTCATGGGCGCGAGCCACGATCGGGAAGGCTGGTACCTGAGCCAGGAGGTGCCGCTTTTCATCCGGGTGCCGGGGGCGCTGGACCTGCACGGGGAACGGGAAACCGTCGCGGGTCACGTCGACGTCGCCCCGACCCTGCTCGCTCTGCTGGGCATCGACCCCGCCCCCTATGCCTTTGTCGGCCGCAACCTCCTCGGCGTGCCCGGCGACCCACCGGTGGTCGGGGAGTACGGTTGCTGGCGGGATGACCACCTGCTCTTTTTGCAAGGGGACGGGTCCCTGGGGGACGGCACCTGCATCGATCTGGCCACCACGATGAGGGTGCCGGCCGAGAGTTGTGCGGAGGGGTTTTCCGCTGCGCGGATGGAGGTTGAGATCTCGGAGGCGGTCCTCGAATACGACCTCCAGGGCAGGATTCACGAGGAGTTGGCGCCCGTCGGAGGGGGACTGCCGTGAAAGAGTTCAGACCGGATGGTTTGTTGCTCTTCGGCTTGAAGAGCCGGGCCCTCGACCTCGTCGCGACCGTGCTGTTGGCGTCCACCCTGGTCGTGTCACGGTTCGGTTTCCTGGCCAACGGTCCCTGGGAGTGGGACGAGACCCTGTTTGCGCGCGGCATCCTCCATTTCGAACTCGCCGCACACTTTCCCCACCCGCCGGGTTTCCCGGGTTGGCTCGCCATCGGCCACGTGCTGACGCTGCTGACCGGCGATCCACTGCTCGCCCTGCAGTTGGCTTCAGCGGCCTTTTCGGTGGCCGCCCTGTGGGTGCTGGCGGCAATCGGCCGGCAGGTGGCGCCGCCGCCGGTGGCAGCGGCGGCCGCGCTTGCGATCTTGGCCGCTCCGGGGCCGTGGTTGTACTCCGTGCGCGGTTTCTCCACCACCGCAGCGGCGGTCCTGGCGTTAGCCGCAGCGGCGGTCCTGGTCGGGGGACTCCGGGGATCCCGAGTCACCGTCTTCACCCTTCTGGTGTCGGCGTCGTTTCTGGTACGTCCCCACCTGCTGCCGGTGCTCGCCGTGGTGTGGCTCGCCGGCGCGTGGTCGGTGCGGCCGCTGCGCAGGCTGCTGCCGGGCGTGGTCGTGGGTGTCACGGCGGGGGTGATCTCGGTGCTGCTGATGATGCGGGCCGAGGGGGGGTGGAGCGCCTTTTGGGAGCCCTTTGCGGCCCACTCCCGGCGTCACTTTTCGCGTCTTGCGGGCAACCTCGGTGGGTATCAAGACCTCGGCCTGGTGAAGGGGTTCGCAGGGGTATGGCCGGCGACCATGATCTTTGCGCTGGCGCTGGTCGGTCTCTGGGTGTGGGCGCGCCGCCGGGGACGACGGAGTGCCGCCGTGTGGCTGATCGCGCTCGTGTTGGCGGTGGCCCAGTTGGTGTGGCTGCAAAACCGCACCTACGGCCGCTATGCGGTGGGAGTGCAGATGGCGATCGCGCCGTTGGTGGCGGCGGCCGCAGCGACCGTTCCACCCGCCGTCGCAGTGGCCGGGTTGCTGGGGCTGGCGGGTTGGTTCGGCGCCACCAGTCTGCCGCCGGTCACGGAACAACACACCACCCAGCTCCCCGCCTGGCAGGCGGCCCAGGAGGCCCTCACCGAGGCCCGCAACGACGGCCTCACGGTGGTGCTGGAGCCGGAGCTCCACCCCTTCGCCTCCTACCTCTGGCACCTGCTCGAAAGCCGTGGTGAACCGACGCCGCCGTGGGTCCTGTCACCGTGGGACCCACAGCCGTGGGCGGGCGTTCACGGTGCGTGGTTGGTGGCCACGGTTCATCGCCAGCTTTATCCGGATCCCCTGTTCGGCGTCGAGCGCCGATGGGCGGGAGTCTCGGAGGCCTTGCAGCCCCTGACCCAGCAGCGCTTTCTCGAAGCCTGGGTGCTGCGCGACGTGCCCCTGCCCATCCGCGGTTGGTGGCCGGCCGAGCACACCGAAGGGGGACGGCGGTTCATGTGGTGCGGCGCCGACGCGGCGCTGCTGGTGCCGCCACTTGCAGCCGGCTCCGAACTCGGTCTGGCCTTGCGGCCGGCACCGGGCCCCGACCCCGTGACCGTGAGGTGGGGCGAGAGTGGCGGGGCGACCGTCGACGGCGAGAGCGGCGAGATGCGGCTGTGGTTGACAGTCCCTGCCGGTGTCGTGGACCGGGAATCGGCCCTGAGCATCGAGCGTGCCCGGGGTGTACCTCCGGGCGGCGACGATCGGCGCCCACTGGCCGCACAGGTCTTCGAGATGCGGGTGGTCGACCCGGGACGGCCGTGGAGCGGCCCGGTGGCTCAAGGTTGGCAGCGCGAGGCCCTGCGGGTCGAGCTCGTCGGCGCGTTCGACGGAGAGGTCTTTGCAGGCGTGGGGGAGGGTGTGTGGTTGGGCCCGCGGGCGGTGCTGCGGGTGCCTGCGGTTGCCGGGACGCTGAGCCTGCGTTTGTGGGCGCCGCGACCGACCTCGCCCGAGACCCGGCTGAAGCTCGGAGGCGAGTGGGTTGCGGGCCCGATCGATCCCAGATCGCAACCGGGAGAGGTCGCGATCGAACTGCCGCCGGTCGCTTCGGGAACCGGTCGGGTGGAGATCGAGATCGCGAGCGTTCCCTACCTGCCCGCGGCCGCCGGCTCCGACGATGGCCGCGAGCTCGGAGTGGTTCTTTCCCGGCTGGCGTTCGTACCCGCGGCTGCGAGACCTTGACGCACCGCGGGGAGGCCCCTAGGATGGACGGGTCCCGCCACGCTGCACCCGCAGCAAGGAGTTACTCATGAGTCAGAAGGCTGACAAACTGAAGGCATTGGAGACCGCTATCGGTCAGATCGAAAAGCAGTTCGGCAAGGGCTCGCTGATGCGGCTCGGCGAGAAGCCGAAGGTGCGGGTCAACATCATCCCGTCCGGTTCGCTCACGCTCGATGCAGCTCTCGGCGTCGGCGGCATCCCACGAGGCCGTGTGATCGAGATCTACGGCCCGGAGTCTTCCGGAAAGACCACTCTCGCCCTGCACATCATCGCCAACGCGCAGAAAGCCGGCGGGCTGGTGGCGTTCATTGACGCCGAGCACGCTCTCGATCCGGAGTACGCCAGCAAACTCGGCGTCAACCTCGATGAGCTGCTGATCTCGCAACCAGATTTCGGAGAACAGGCACTCGAAATCGCCGAGACCTTGATCCGTTCGGGGTCGGTTGATGCCATCGTCATCGACTCGGTGGCCGCTCTGGTGCCGCGTACCGAGCTCGAAGGCGACATGGGCGACGCCCAGATGGGGCTTCAGGCGCGGCTGATGTCGCAAGCGCTGCGCAAGGTCGCAGGAATCGTCTCCAAATCCAACACCTGCCTCATTTTCATCAACCAGATCCGCGAGAAGATCGGTGTGATGTTCGGCAACCCGGAGACCACGACCGGTGGTCGCGCGCTCAAGTTCTACGCGTCGGTTCGCATCGACATCCGGCGCACCAGCTCGATCAAACAGGGCGACAAGGTGGTGGGCAACCGCACCAAGGCCAAGGTCGCCAAGAACAAGGTGGCTGCTCCGTTCAAAACCGCCGAGTTCGACATCATGTACGGCGAGGGCATCTCCTTGACCGGTGAGCTGCTGGATCTGGGCGTCGAACACAAGTTGGTGCAGAAGTCCGGATCGTGGTACTCCTACGGCGAGACCAGGATCGGGCAGGGCAGGGACGCGGCCCGTGATTTCCTGAAAGCCAACCCCGAAGTTGCCGATGAGATCGAGGTCAAATTACGGGAGGCTCTGGGTCTCCTGCCGGGGGCGGAAAAGGCCCCGGAGGCAAATGCCCCACCGGTCGAGGAAGCAGCTGCAAAGGGGTAGCCGGCGGATTTCGGCGCCGCCAACCGCTTCCCGCGAACGACGATTGCCTTGCGAGGGTCCGGTCGAATCGGCAGCGATGGGCTGCTGATACAATTTCATTGGGAGATTTGAATGAGGATGAGACTCCGTCGGTTTGTGTTGGCTGGTTTTGTGGTGATGGTGGGCATCGGTGTTCCGTCGGGGGCACAGAACAAGAAGGAGGCCTCGTCGCCGGAGCCCGATCCGAGGGCGATGCGATTTCTCCAGCGCTCGATTTCGTGGTATCCCGACTCGTCGTTCCGGCTCGTGGAAAACACCCGCTATCAGACGTCCACGGGGTCGTACCGAGTCGTCGCAGTCGAACGCACCTGCGCGAGCGAGCTGTTGTCGGGAACGACCTCGGCGTTGATCGATGAGGGCGCCGACACGATCTGGGTTGGTTCGGCCGGCGAGCTGCCGTCGCAGGGCATGGGCAAGGACACGGAGTCCCTCAAGACCTTTCTGGCGGGTTTCCTGCCCGAAGCGATGCGGGCGTCGATGAACCTCAGGGTCAAGGTGGAGTGGGACACTGGACCACGGAAAGCGGGCGCCATATTGCCGCTTGATCTGTTGGTGGACACCGGTTACGGCAACAGCATCCGGGAAGCCGGAGTGACCGCCGACGGCAAGTACCTGATCATGGGATCGGAGATGTCGTTGAAGGACGACCCGGTGGCCGTCCGGCGCCGGTTGCTTGCCGGGTCCGACGTGGTGGTGTGGGACACCACGGCCGACCACGGGTCGAAGGTGGAGATTGTCGAGATCTCTGATTTCGAATGCCCGGCCTGCAAGAACAAGTGGCCGCTGATCAAGAAGGTAATCGACACCCAGGGCGATGCCCTTCGCCACGGGATGCTGAGCTTTCCGTTGACGATGATCCACCCGTGGGCGTTTCGCGCCGCCAATGCGGCGTGGTGCGTGGCCCGCCAGAACCCCCAGTCACTGATCCCCCTGAAGGAGGCGTTTTACTCGTTGCAACGTGAGATGGAGGTCGCCCAGGTGACCCCAACCGCAGTTGACTTCGTTGCCGGGCAGGGTCTCGACGAGGATACCTTCCTCGCCTGCTACCTCCAGAACCCGTCCATCGACGCGGTGCTCCGTCAGATGAACCTCGGGAACACTCTCGGCGTGAGTTCGACGCCCACCTACGTGGTCAACGGTTGGATGGTCCAGATCCCGGATGAAACGTGGTTCCCCGACATGGTTGCGCGGATGGTGGCGGGAGAAGATCTTTAGTCGGAACGGGATCGTTCTCGAGTTGGAACATTGAACCTCACCGGGGCGGAGCGTGACGCGCGCGAAGACTCGTTACCGAACGGTAACGATTCTCCGGCGCCCCTGGGTCTCGGATGCCGGGGTGGGGGCGCTCACGCCCCGGATCCAACCCTCGAACCGGCGCGGATCTCGTGTGTTGGCCATACTTCAACGGCGGCTGGACAGCGCGGGCACGGTTGGGGCGCAACGGAAAACCGAGCAATTTGCTAGGGAATGAATATTGCGTTTTACACTCCCCCGGTGATCTTGAGCGTGCCCCGGCATCGTGGTTTTCATGTCGCCTCCGGATTGGCGAGGGGCGATGGTGCGCGGAACGGGCGTATCGGACTCATATTCAACAACAGTCGAGTTCACAAAATGGGTTTCGCTATTCTCGCGGTGGTCTTATAATCTCTGGTGGGGAGTGCTAATGATGACTACTCTCGCTTACATCATCGCCTACATCGGCCTCGCGTTCTTCATCGTTGCGGTGGTTGCGCGGTTCATGATGTGGTCCAAGATGCCCATGCACCTGCGCTGGGAGCTGTACCCGGTGGCCCACGAGGGTGGGGGACGCGCCGCGTACGGCGGTTCCTACCTCGAAGAGAGCGACTGGTGGAAGAAGAAGCGCGAGGTGTCGATGCTCGGCGAGCTCAAGGTCATGGTTCCCGAGATCCTCTTCCTGGTGGCTCTCCGCGAACACAACGTCAAGCTCTGGAAGTGGTCCTTTCCGTTCCACTTCGGATTGTACCTGGTGGCTGCAGCGACCATAGTGATGATGGTGGGTGGAGTGGCCGGGGCTCTCCTGCCGACTGCCATTTCCGCGCCGGTGAACGGGATCATCGGCGCCCTGCTGCCTTTCCTCGGTGGCGCGGGCCTGGTCCTCGGTATCATCGGCGCGCTGGGTCTCTTTGGCCGGCGCCGGGGCCGTTCGCTCCGCGACTACACCGCCCCGGCGGATCTCTTCAACCTCTTGTTCTTCATCGTCGTCTTCGGCGTCGCGCTGGCGACGTTCATCGGTTTCGACCGCCAGTTCGCACTGGTGTCGGCCTTTGTCGCCAATCTCGTGACCTTCAACCTGGCCCCGCTGGCCGCCGGTGGAACCGCGGCGCTGATGGTGCTGTTGTCGGCGGTCCTTCTGACGCTCCTGACCGCCTACATCCCCACCACGCACATGTCCCACTTTATCGGCAAGTATTTCGCCTATCACTCGATTCGCTGGAAGGACGACCCCAACCTCCAGGGTGGCAAAGAGGAAAAGGTCATCCAAGAACTGCTCAATCGGCCGATTTCGTGGTCGGCGCCGCACATCAGGGGCGACGGCAAGAAGACCTGGCTCGAGGCAGCCACCGAGGAGCCGGAGGTAAAGGAAAAATGAAGCAACCGGACAGTGTCAAGGACATCGGCAGGAACCCGGGCCAACCGATGGCCCAGATCAACCCGTTCGAGCAGATTCCGCTGCCGCCGCCGTTCGACAAGATCGACGAGGAGCCCGCCTTCGCTCAGATCTCGGACGCAGCGCGCGAGAAGTTCGTCGTCCTCGACGACACCATCGCGGTCAACATCGCCAAGCCCAAGAACAAGGAGGAGGAGGACCGTCTGGTCCAGGGCTTCCTGAGGGGCCTCGAAAAGTGCATGAGCACCGAGGACAATTGGGCCTTCCTGCAGCCCTTCGAGATGTCGATGGAGCACTGCGCCCATTGCCAGACCTGCTCCGACGCCTGCCCGATCTACGAGGAAAGCGGTGAAAACGAGCTCTACCGACCGATGTACCGCTCCGAGATCCTGCGCCGGATCTACTTCAAGTACGTCAAGAAGCAGTCACCCAAGGTCCATGGCGACATCGATCTCAACTGGGAGGTGGTGGCGCGGCTGATCGAGCTCTCTTACCGCTGCAACCTGTGCCGGCGCTGTGCCCAGACCTGTCCGATCGGGGTCGACAACGCGCTGTTGTCGCGCGAGATCCGCAAGATCGCGTCGATGGAGATGGGCATCGTCCCCAAGGAGATCCACAACGACGGCTCGGTGCTGCAACTGGCCGTAGGCTCCTCCACCGGCATGACGCCGATGATCGTCAAGGACAATATCGAGTTCATCGACGAGGACACCGCCGAACGCACCGGGATCAAGATCGAGACCCCGTGGGACGTCGAGGGCGCGGACATTCTCCTGATCCACAACGCCGGCGAGATCATGGCGTGGCCGGAAAATCCCGGCGCCTTCGCCACCGTCTTCGAGGCCGCCGGCCTGTCGTGGACCATGTCGTCGGAGGCCGTCGCCTATGACGGCATCAACTACGGCGTGTGGTACGACGACGTCCAGTTCGCCCGCGTTGCGGTCAAGCATGCTGCCGCCGCCAAGAAGCTCGGCGTCAAGAAGATCGTGCTCGGGGAGTGCGGCCACGCCCACAAGGCGCTGACCGTCATCGCCGACAAGATCCTCACCGGCGACCTCAACATTCCGCGTGAGAGCTCGATGGTCACGCTGCGGGATATCATCCGCTCCGGCAAGCTCAAGCTCGACCCCAGCCG
Source organism: Candidatus Sulfomarinibacteraceae bacterium (assembly GCA_963741385.1). Taxonomy (GTDB): domain Bacteria; phylum Acidobacteriota; class Thermoanaerobaculia; order Thermoanaerobaculales; family Sulfomarinibacteraceae; genus Sulfomarinibacter. The sequence goes on along the minus strand of CAVUHO010000010.1, from coordinate 338,858 downwards.
CAACGACTTCCCGGTGACCCTGCACGATCCGTGCAACCTGGTGCGCCTGATGGGCATCGTCACGCCGCAGCGCGAGATCCTCGAGGCGGTCCTCCCGCCCGGTCGTTTCCGCGAAATGGCGCCGCACGGCGTCGAGAACTACTGCTGCGGCGGCGGCTCGGGTTTCGCCATCATGTCGGGCCACAATTTTTCAGACTGGCGCCACCGCATGACCGGGCGCAGGAAGTTCCGCCAGATTCTGGAGGCCTTCTCAGACGAACCGATGGACAGGGAGCACCCCAAGTACCTGTGCGCGCCGTGCTCCAACTGCAAGGGCCAGATCCGCGACATCATCAACTACTACGACGCCTGGGAAAAGGCGGGGATCTACTACGGTGGGCTCGTCGAGCTGATCGTCAACGCGATGGTCGACGCCCAGCCCGGTTTTATCGACTGGGAATGGCACTAATTTCGAAATCGGATTTCGAAATTAGGGTTGCCACCCACCCACCCAGTTTTCAAAAGCCGCCCGCGAAAGCGGGCGGCTCTTTCTTACTCGTTTGGTTTCCATTCCTTCCAGACGTTGCCGACCAGGGCCGGGCCGGGCCTCAGCACCGGGTCTCCGGGCATCCATCCGGCAGGGGTTGCCTCGGTTCCCTTGCTGGCGCGGACGAGCTGGAAAGCCTGCACCTGCCGAATGGACTCGGCGATGCGCCGCCCCACCGGCGGTGTCAGCACCTCCATCGCCTGAATCACTCCGTCCGGGTCGATGATGAATCGACCGCGAAGCTCGATTCCCTGTGCTTCGTCGTACACGCCGAAGGCTCTGCCGATGTTCCCCGCCTGGTCCGAGAGCATGTGGAAGGGAATCCCGCCCTCCACCATCTTCGAAAGTTCATGGTCGTTCCACATCTTGTGGACGAAGTGGCTGTCGACACTGACCGAAAAGACTTCCACGCCGAGGTCCTGGAGCTCCTGATACTTGTCGGCGACCGCCGACACTTCGGTCGCTCAGACAAAGGTGAAATCACCTGGGTAGAAGCAGAGCAGAATCCATTTACCGAAATGGTTGGAGAGCTGCACGTTTGAAAAACTGCCCTTGAAATAGGCCGGGGCGTTGAAATCGGGTGCTTTCTGGCCGACGCGTGCTGTCATGGCTTTCTCCTTGGTCATTTCATCGTGTGTTGGTGCATTTGGAACCTTGGGCGAGGGTTCGCCCAACACCGCTCCAGTGACTCGTGCGCATCCCTTTGGTTCTTCCGCCATGAGGCCTCCTTGTGATTCTGATCTTACATCCGGGTCATCGAGAGTAGAGTAACTGAATACAAAATCAATGATTTGCGTGTGTGTTCATTCATGGCAATGTTTGAGGTCTGAAGCAAGGCACCGCCGAGGCCGCCGATTGGCGCATCGATCTGAACTGATCGGCAGGCGCATCAGTCGTAACTCCTGCGGGTCCTCTCGTCGGTGAGGGTTTCGAAAAGCCTGCTCTGCCATTCCTGCCCGGCCCACGTCCCGAGAACTTCATGGGTTTCGAAGTAGTTCTGCGGAATCGGGTGGGTCCCGAGCACGACCTCCATGCCGTACTTGGTTTCAATGAATTTGCAGAAATCATCGATGTACGGACACGGTGGATAGCCGACCAGGAGACCAGTGGCCAGGTGCACCACGTCGGCACCGTTCTTCTTCATTTCAGCCGGCGCGTACTCGATGTTGCCGCCCGGGCAGCCGTCACAGGTGGTGTATCCCACCAGTTCGATCTCCTCATCACGGTAGCGGCTGAAAGCTCCTTCGCGTTGCCTGAGGGACCGCAGGCATTTGCCACCCGCGCACGTGCGGTATCGATCACAGATGATGATTCCGATCTTTTTCATTTCATTTCTCCTTCACCAGCCAGGGTGCGGTCGGCGATTGGTCTGTCATCCCTCGACCCAGCCTTGAAGGTGGGCCCATAGGCTGCGGATGTCGTCCGCCGCCTCTCCACCCATCTCCACCACCGGTCGACCCTCGACCTGAGCTCTTGTGACAGTGGTGTCGTAGCGGATACGGCCGGCGATCACGGCGCCGTAGTGGCGCGCTTGTGATTCGATCTGCTCGGCGCCCTCCGGGTTGATGTCCCAACGGTTGACGCACACTGCGGCAGGGATCCGGAAGTGGGTGGCCAACTCGAGAACCCGCGCCATGTCGTGGGCCCCCGATACCGTGGGCTCGGTCACCACCAGGACGCCGGTAGCTCCGGTCATGGACGCAATCACCGGGCAGCCGATTCCGGGCGGGCCGTCAACCAGGATCAAGCAGCTGCCGTCTCGTGCCGCGGCCCGCTGCGCTTCATTGCGGACGATCGAGACCAGCTTTCCTGAGTTTTCGGCGGCGATGCCGAGACGAGCGTGAATCATGCCTCCGTTCCGCGAGGTCGACACGAACCACTCGCCGCAGTCCCGCTCTGGAAAATCGATGGCCCGGGCGGGACAGAGTTCGACGCAGACTCCACACCCCTCGCAAACCAGGGGATCGATGACGAAGGGGGCGGAGCCCTCTCCGGAGATCACCGCACCAAAGCGGCAGACCTCTTTGCACGTACCGTTTGCTTCGCAATCGGCCTGCCGGATCACAGCCTCGTGGCCGCTGACAAAGCGATGCGTTTCAAGGATCCTCGGTTCCAGAACGAGGTGGAGATCGGCGGCATCGACGTCGCAGTCGGCAACTACCACGTTCTGGGCCAACACAGCGAGGGAGGCCACCACGCTGGTCTTGCCGGTCCCACCCTTGCCGCTGATCACCACCAGTTCCGGCACCCGCGCGTACGCGGCCTGGCCCCGGGTCACGGGGAGCGTCGTGGAGAGGCTCTTAATGGCAGACACGAACATGACCTTCCTCGGCCCGGGGTCCCGGGCCGATGGCCGCCATGGTCTCGATTCGCTCAGCCAGCGAAGCAAAGAAGGGACGAATGTCCGGGATGGCGTCAAGGAGTGTCAGGCCACGCGCAGAGGCCTCTGCGATGCGGCGGTCGTCTGGGATCTCGAGGAGGAGATCGATGCCTTCGCGAGCACAGTAGCGGTGCACGCGGTCGTCGCCCGATCCGGCGCGGTTGATGACGACACCGAAGGGAATGCCGAGTACGCGAACGGTTTCGACTGCCAGGGCGAGGTCGTTGAGGCCGAAGGGCGTCGGCTCGGTGACCAGAATCACGAAATCGCTGCCGCGCACGGCGGCGATCATCGAGCACGAGGTGCCGGGCGGCGCGTCGATGAGGACGACACCCTCATCGCGACCCCTCGCCCTGACCTCGCGGATCAACGGCGGGACCAGCGCCTCGCCGACGTTGAGACGCCCCTGGACGAGGCGCACACTCCCGGTCTGAAGTTCCTCAACCACTCCGATGGGTCGCATCACCTCGGTGATGGCCTCCTCCGGACACACCAGGGCGCAGCCACCGCAGCCGTGGCACAGTTCGGCAAAGACCATGACACCGTTTCCGAGGACCGCGATGGCGTTGTACTGACAGAGCCGGCTGCACTCGCCGCACTGGTTACAGAGATCGACATTCACTACGGGAACCGGGATGCCGACGACCTCGCTTCCCACCGGATCGGCGCGCAGGAAGAGATGGACGTTTGGCGCCTCGACATCACAGTCGAGGAGCTGAACGTCGCCGGGAAGACTCAAGGCGAGGTTCACCGCAACGGTTGTCTTGCCGGTGCCGCCCTTGCCGGAGGCGATGGCGACGATCACGCCCAGTGCCCACCCACGTCCGGTACGGTCGAGAGTTGGAGGTTGCCCGATCTGAACTGGGCGAGAGCCTCGTCGACGGTTCCCGAAGCTCCGATGTAGATCTTGACGCCGGCCGCCTGGAGGGCCCGGAATGCCTTGGGTCCACAGTGGCCCGTGATCAGGCACTCTGCGGCGAGTTGGGAGACCGTTTCCGCCGCCTGGATGCCCGCCCCCTGAGCGGCGCTTGCCCCGGCGGAGTTGTCGATGCTTTGCGTTTCGCCGGTCTCTGTGTCGACCAGCACGAACATGGCAGCGCGGCCAAATCGGGGGTCAACCTGCGAGTCCAGACTCCCACCTGTCGACGATACGACGACTTTCATTCCTTACCTCCGGGGCGCGGATATTGCCGCGTCACATCACCGCTCGGCCTCGAGTTCGCCGAGACGTGCCTTGATTTCTTGGAGCTCGACCTCAAGCGCCGCGGAGCGCTGTTCGAGGATCTGTCGCCGGGTGTCAACCGGCGGTTCGGCGCCCGCGAAGGCCGGCGGGACCGCCACCCCTCGCATCCTTCCGGGTATTCCGGTTGCCCAGAATCGGTTGCGCCAGCCCCGACCTCCTCCACCAACGCCGCGGCCGTAACCTCGGCCCTGACCGCCGTTCCCGCCGCGCGCGAACGGCGGTCCGTCCGGCTTGCCGCACGGGCCGCGGCCCCAGCCGGTCATGGATCCGCCACCCATTGGTCCTGTTCGATCTCCTCCAGGCATGTTTCAGTCCTCCGTTCCCTTTCCGGCCGCGTTGCCGCGGCGCTGTGTGATCTGTTCGTGATGGACGGAACCCTCGCGAACAAGGGCCGTACCGCAGTCCGGGCAGCGTTCGTTGAGGCATGGGACCCCCCGTTGGTGGGGGAAGCGACGCTCGCATTTGGGGCACAGACATGATCCGCCGGCGCCCATGGCTCCGCCTCCCTGTCCACCACTTCCGCCACCACGTCCTCCTTGACCGCCCTGGCCGCCTCCGGCCCCTCGGCCCTGTCCCTGTCCGCTACCTCTGCCCTGGCCCTTCATCTCGACCTCCTTGCCGGGCGCCTCCGCCCGATCTCTCACTGGCTGTGGCCGTGGCCGCCGCATCCGCTTGATTCCTTGTGGTTTCCACAATCGTGGAAGCCGTGGTCGTGACAGAGCTCGCCGCTGAAAGCAAGCGTGCCATCGAGATAGGCGCGCACCATGTTTTCGGGGTCCTCACCGTCAGCTCCGAGCACCACATCGATCCCGTGCCCGGTGAAAATATCTGACGCCCTCGGACCCATGCCACCGGCAAGGACCGTGGTCACTCCCTGTTTTCTGAGCCACATGGGAAACACGCCGCGGCCGTGCTCGGGAGGGGCGGCCTGGCGTTGTTCGGTGATCGTTTTGGTCTCATCCACCGTGTACAGTGCGAAGGCTTCGGCGCCTCCGAAGTGGCTGGTGAATCTCCCCTCGCGAATCGGAACTGCGATCATCATTTTTCCTGTCTCCTTCCTGCTCGGTGAGCATGGCCGCACCGGCAACCGCGGCCTCGTTTCCTTCCGGTACCGTGAACCGGACACGGCATCGGTTGGCCGGGACCTTCAACCACCGGACCCTCGCCGATGAGCAGAAGCCTCTCCTCGACGAGCGCACGGGCCACGATCGAGCGTGCCCGATCGAGGATCCGGGCAAAGGTCGGTCTCGAGATGCCCATGCGCTCGGCGGCCGCCTCCTGATAGAGACCCTCGAGATCCGCGAGGCGGAGGGCTTCGAACTCGTCAGCCCTGAGGGTCTCGATTTCGAGTTCGATGGCCGGCCGGCCCACCGGTTTGAAGCCCCGCCCCTGCGCCACACATCCGATTGTCCTGGTCTTTTCCGGTCGTCCCATGAGCCTCCCGGTTACGAACATATGCTCAAAACAGTCGTTCGTCAAGTCCCAGCGTGAGGACATGAAAGGGGGGTTGATTCGCTCTTTAAGAATATTCTACAATCACTATATAATGAACTAGTACTCAGTGGAGTGCTGTCAAGGGAGAAACACATGAGCGTTCCCATCGCACTGATCATCGGGCTCGTCGCAGGCATCTTCGTGGCCGCCGCAACAATGGTGGCGATCATGCGTTCGAAAATGGTGGTACCGGAGCGGAGCTCGAAATCGTTCGCGGCAACCTGCGAGACGATCGAGCAGGTGGTGCCAAAGAGCGAGGGTTGGAGCTTCCCCATGGAGAGCTTCGACATGTCGGCGAAGCTCGCGGCCAAAAACGGATTGCCCGACAACGTGAAAAAGATCCGCCTCTACTTCATGTGCAACCCAATGGTCGCCAAGACCGTACTCGGGGCCGAGCCGAAGTTGTCCGCCATCATGCCGTGCTCGTGGTCGGTTTATGAGCTGGCAGATGGGTCGGTATGGGTCTCCCACATGAACATCGGCCTGATGTCGACGATCATGAGCGGCGTGGTCGGAACATCCATGGCGGATGTCGCGGAAGCCGACCGAGGGTTCCTCCACCAGGTTCTCCGCTGAAGAAGAAACCCGGTGCCGGGAGGGCCAACGCCGACGGGAGATGACCCAGTTCGAGCCAGAACCTGATCCGACCGGATGATCCGCGATCGCCGACTCAGCTTCCGACAAGTGCCTCCGCCGCTTCCGTATGAACCGCTTCCAAAGGCAGGTTCATGACGATCGACTGCAGTTTGTTCATGGTCTCGATGTAGCGCTGGAAATAGATCCGTGAGATCTGGGTCTGGATGGTGTATCCCATCACCAGGTCCTGGTCCATGAGTTCCTTGAGAGTGGTGGAAGAAATCTCGAGGAGCCGCGAGTCGTGGGTGCATTGCGCATTCAAACTGTAGTTCATGAGCTGGAAGCACACACACGAGCCGAAAATCGCCCCGGATGTGAGCTCGTCGATCTGGATACTGATCCCGGAACGGCTCGGAATCCGCAACGAGACCTGTCCCTCGAGCACGATATAAAAGTGGTCGGCGCGAGCTCCTTTCTCGTACACGGTATCCCCCGCCTTGAATGACACAACGTGAGCGACGTCGCTGATCCTCTTCAACTGGTCGGGTCGCAGAAACTGAAATACTTCGTGTCTGTCCAGCTGTTCGATGGCCATGGCTCACCCCTTTCGCTCTTCGCACTGTTGTTGATACCCGCCTTACTGCAGGGACCGTGCCAGCTCGGGCGGACCGCGCCCGGTCTCCCCCTCGCGTCCTGCCGATCGTGGTCCAGTGTTTAAAACGAGGAACACATGAAGTCACTCGGACACGCGATTGCGCGCCGCCGGGGGAGCCCGTTTCCGAGACGGCGGTAGGGAGGGCCGCATGATCAGGTTGGCTTCAACGGTCGGCACCGCCTGACACGGCCCTATTCGAGGCGCTCAATGACCCGATCGACCGAACGACAACAAGGCAAATCGCATGGTTGCAGAACCGAATCCCTTGCAGAATGCACGAGTCTTCTGATCGCTACTGCTCTTCTAAGTGTCAGCGGAAAGGCGCATTAGGGGCGCTGACCGCGGCGAACCCAGACCGGGCATGACCGTTGCAGCCGAAGCGCCCCGATGGCCGGACTCAGACTGTGAGTCGTGGTGCCTGACGAAGGGAGCGGCGGCATGAGGGACCGGGACAGCTGGGACTGGCAGATCGGGCGCAAGCCGGTCTGTGACCTCACCGAGGTGCGGCAGCGTTTCACCGACGTCCACGAGTTCGTGGTCAGTCCGGACGGCGAGCGGATAGCCGCCCCGGTGTTGACCGAGCCCGACATTTTTGGCGTGTGCGTGAACGGCTCGCTGTGGGACGGCGAGTTCGAAAAGGCGTGGCACCCGATCTTCGCGCCTGACGGAAGGCTGTACGCACTGGTCCGCATCGACGACGAGTGGACCCTGGCCGTCGATGGTGAGCCATGGGAGCAGCGCTGGGAATTTGCGTGGAACCCGGTCTTCAGTCGCGACGGGTCGGTGGTCGCACTGCAGATCAAGGACAACATGCAGTACACCGTGGCGGTCAACGGGCAGCGGTGGGAGCAGACCTTTCACTCTTCACGGGGGCTCGCCATCAGTGAAGGCGGCGGCACTGTCGTCGCGGTGGTGCAGGTGGAACCACTGGCCGAGGCCGACATCGTCGGATTCATGGAAGGAACCTGGAGCATCGCCGTCAATGGCGAAGCCTGGCAGCGCAAGTTCATCAATGTCTACGGACCGGCGATCAGTGGAGACGGTGGCGGCGTGGCCGCCGAGGTGCGGCTGGATATCTGCGACTACACCCTGGCTGAAAACGCCGAGCCGTGGGCGGGGCGATTCGGATGCGTCTGGGAGCCCACCTATCGCAATGGAAGCCGAAACCTCCTGGCCCCCGTCCGTGTCAACGGTTCGTGGACGATCGCTGAAAACGGCAGTCCGATCTGGGACAGCCGCTTCATGCAACTGTGGAACCAGCGGCTGAGCGCAGACGGCAAACACATAGCGGCTGTGGCGGCACCCGGATTCGGCAGCTGGACGGTGGTTGTGGACGATCAGGCGTGGAAGACCCATTTCGACGATCTGGTGCTGCCACCTGTGTTTTCTCCAGATGGTCGACGCGTTGCAGCGGCAGTGAGAGACCACGGTCTGTGGGGCATCGCGGTCGATGGTACGAGTTGGAGGGAGACCTTCGACATGGTGTGGGACCCGGTATTTGCCCCGTCCGGAGACCAGGTCGTCGCCAAGGTGGAGAAAGAAGGGCGTTTTGCGATCGCAGTCGACGGCAAGATCTGGAGCCCGTGGTACGACGCTTTGTGGGAACCGATTTTCAGTCCAGACGGCGAACGGCTGTTGATCCGCGCCGTGGAGGGCGGAACCTACCTCCGCCAGGTGGTGCCTTTCGACTCCATTTTCCAAGGTTGAGGGAGGGAGCATGTACGAGTTCGTTCGCGGCCCCCTGGTCTGGATCGCTTTCATTGGTTTCTTCGGTGGGCTTGCCTACCAGTTCATCACGATGGCGCGGCTGGCCAGGAAGGACAAGGTCGTCTATGCCACCTTCGACGCCAAGTTCGGTCTCCGGTCGCTCTTCCACTGGCTGGTGCCGTTCGGCGGTCGGAAAATGCAATTGCATCCGTTCTACACGGTCCTGTCCTACGCTTTCCATATCTGCGTCGTCGTGACGCCTCTGTTTCTCATGGGGCACGCGGTCCTGTGGCAGGAGTCCTGGGGCATTCGGTGGTGGAGCCTGCCTGAAGGCGTCGCCGATGTCATGACCCTCGTGGTCGTCTTTGGGTGTGTGTTTTTCGTCGTCAGACGGCTGGTTCGTCCCGAAGTCCGGAATGTCAGCTACCCGTCGGACTTTCTGCTCGCGCTCCTTGTCATGGCGCCTTTCGTGACCGGGTTCGTCGCACACCAGCAGTGGCTGCCCTACAAGCCGATGATCATCATCCACGGCCTCAGCGGGGTGCTGGGGTTGCTGGTGATTCCGTGGACCCGTCTGGTCCACATGTTGTGGTTCGTATTTACCAGGGCCTACATGGGCAGCGAGTTCGGCGCCGTGCGCCATTCGAGGGATTGGTAAATGTTTGCGAATGGAGGGTTGGGCGCAATGAGGATGAAGCGACATGGCTGATCTTCAGGATATTGCAATCATTGACCCCGGCGTGGACGACAGCATTGCAAAGCTCACACCGGAGCGGATCGAGAAGACCATCAACCGGGTATTGACCCAGGAGTGTGCGGCCAGACTCGAGGTCTACCTCCAGACCTGCGTCCACTGTGGTCTGTGCGCCGAGTCCTGCCAGAGCTATGTCTCGCGCAACGGCGACCCGGATTACGCGCCGGTGGCCAAGGTCAAGGACACGATCTGGGAGATGGTCCGGCGCAAGGGGAAGGTCGACGCGAAGTTCCTCCACAACGCGGCCCGCATCGCCTTCATCGACTGCGGTGCGTGCCGACGCTGCAGCATGTACTGCCCGTTCGGGATCGACATCTCCTATCTGATCATGACTGTGAGGCGGATCCTCAACCTTCTCGGTGTGGTTCCCCAATATCTCCAGGACACCACCAACAGCCACTCGGCGACCATGAACCAGATGTGGGTCCAGCAGGATGACTGGATCGACACCCTGATGTGGCAGGAGGAGGACGCGCAGGCGGAGCTCGCCGGGACCCGCATCCCACTCGACAAGGAGGGCGCCGAGATCATGTACTCGATCATCGGCCCCGAGCCGAAGATCCTGGCCCAGCTGATCGCCAACATGGCAATCATCTTCAAGGTCGCGGGAGCCGATTGGACGATGCCCTCAACCGACGGGTGGGACAACTCCAACATGGCCATGTACTCGGGCGACTTCGAGACCATGGGTAGGGTCGAGCGCCTGCACTGGGAACGGGCCATGCAGCTCAAGGTCAAACGGATTGTGATGGGCGAGTGCGGTCACGCTTACCGCGGTGCGGTCTACGACGGGCCGCGGTGGTTGGGTTGGACGAAACCCCCGATCCCGATGGTGCATGCGGTCGAGTACTACTATGACCTTCTCAAGAGTGGCCGCCTCAAGATCGTTCGAAAAATCGAAGAACCGGTCACGGTCCAGGACCCCTGCAACATCGTTCGCGGGAGAGGCCTGCACGACAAGCTCCGCTACGTGGTCAACGCCCTGTGTGAGGATTTCAGGGACATGGACCCGCGGTACGAGCACAACTACTGCTGTCAGGCCGGCGGCGGGCTGATCAATTGCGGGCCGCCGTGGAAGCTCTCGCGGATGAAGAGCAACAAGGTCAAGGCGGAGCAGATCGCCGAGACCGGGGCACACCTGGTGATCACGCCGTGCCACAACTGCCACTCCGGCATCGAGGACATCATCGGCTACTACAAGCTCGGCTGCCACGTATCGTTCATCAGCGAGATGCTGATCAAGTGCATCGAGATACCGCAGGCTTGATGGAAGGAACTCGACGATGACACCTATCCGAAGCACAGTTTTACTCGCCGCGGCCATCGCGCTCCTCGGCACCGCGGCCGTCGCCGCGCAGCAGCCGACAGCGCCGGCCGAACCGGCGCCCGCGGGAATGATCTTCATTGCCCACCCGGAGCGATTCGGCAACCTGGCGCGGCCTCCGGTCGTTTTCAACCATGCGGGCCACAGCACGGCATTGGGGGCCGATCAGTGCAAGGAGTGCCATCTCATCGAGGAAGGCAAGCTGACCCCGTCCTTTGCCGCCGGCGCCCGCGATCTCGACCCTGGGGCTCTGATGGATGCCTACCACGACCGGTGTCTCGGGTGCCATCAGCAGCGGCTGTCGCAGAACCTTGACTCGGGACCTTTGACCTGCGGGGAGTGCCACCGTTTGCAGAACGCTGTCATGCCGGAGCAGGCGCCGATGGAGTTCGATTACTCGCTCCACGCGCGTCACGTTGCTGTTTTCAAGGACCAGGACGAGGCGGACCAATGCCGGAGTTGCCACCATGCCTACGACAAGGAGTTGAAGCAGCTGGTTTATGTGAAGGGGCAGGAGGACGCGTGCAGCGACTGTCACCTGGAGCAGGATGAGGGTAAGACGTTGTCGCTCCAGAATGCATCCCACGTCCAGTGCCTCTCGTGTCACCTCGAGCGTATCGGCAAGGGCGAGAAGGCGGGGCCGACCGCCTGTATCGGCTGCCACGACCCCACCCATCGCGAGGCAGTGGAGAAGCTGGAGATCATTCCGCGTCTCATGCGTGGCCAGCCCGACCAGATGTGGATCCACCGCGCGGACGGTCTGTCACGGCTGGTGGCCTTCGATCACGCGGCCCACGAGCCGAGGACCGCCTTCTGCACCAGCTGCCACCACCAGACTGTGCAGAGCTGCGGCAGCTGCCACACCGTGGCCGGCGCCCGGGAAGGCGGTGGCGTGACCCTCAAGGACGCTTTTCACGGCGCGTCCTCATCACTCAGCTGCGTCGGCTGTCACCGCGGGGAACAGGCAGCGAGTGCTTGCGCTGGGTGTCACGGTGGGATGGCAACGAGCCAGACCGGCTCGGCCTGCACCGGCTGCCATCAAGGCCCGTGGATTGCCCTCGGAACCGAGCTGCCTGCGGCCGCCCCCGACACGTCCGAGATTGCCCCCCTGCCACCGAGTTCCGACGACTTCCCGGAGACGGTTGTCATCGACGTTCTGAGTTCGACCTACGAGCCGTCAACGCTGCCCCATCGCAAAATTGTGGTCCGGCTCGACGAGGGCGTCCGGAAATCGCGGTTGGCAAGCGTGCTGCACGGCAACGTAGAAATCGGGTGCGAGGGGTGTCACCACCACTCGGAAAACGACCAGCGCCCGCCACAGTGTCGCGCCTGTCACGGTGAAGCGGCGCAGGCCGGAGCGGACAGACCCGGACTGAAGGTGGCATACCACCGCCAGTGCATCGGCTGCCACCAGCGGATGGGCATCGACAAGCTGGGGTGCACCGACTGCCACGCTGCAAAGGAGACGATCTCATGAGCATGTCGAGACGAGGGTTTCTCGGCTCCCTGGCGGCGGGCGCGGGGGTGCTTTCGACGGGTGCCGCTGACGCCTCAACGATCGAGCACTTTGAAGGCTATCCGGGTCGCTACGGGCTCCTTCACGACACCACCCTGTGCGTTGGCTGCCGATCGTGCGAGGTCGCGTGCGCCGAGGTCAACGCCTTGCCCAAACCACAACAGCCGATCGGCGATCTCGATGTCTTCGAATCCGTGCGGCGGACGTCGGCGACCGCCTTCACGGTCGTCAATCGGTACCGGGACGGCGCCGGCGACGAGCCACCGGTCTACCGCAAGCTGCAGTGTATGCACTGCAACGAGCCGTGCTGCGCGACGGTCTGTCTGGTGCACGCGTTCACCAAGACCCCCGAAGGGCCGATCCTCTATGACCCGGAGGTCTGCATCGGCTGCCGCTACTGCATCATGGCGTGCCCGTACTATGCCCTGGCCTACGAGTACGACAACCCCATCGACCCGCGGGTGATGCGCTGCACCATGTGCTATCCGCGGATCAAGGAAGGCCTCAACCCGGGCTGCGCCGACGCCTGCCCCGTCGGAGCGATCACCTTCGGACGGCGCGAGGACCTGATCGAGGTGGCGCGTGATCGGATCCGCAAATTTCCCGACCGCTATATCAATCATGTTTTCGGCGAGTTCGAGTTCGGGGGCACGAGCTGGTTGATGCTCGCAGGCATCCCCTTCCGCGAGCTCGACCTCCATGAAGGCGTCACCCACGAGTCCCTGCCAGCGATCGGCACCAGCTACCTGTCGGTGGTGCCCCTGATCGTGACGATTTATCCAGGTCTGCTGGCGGGGTTCTACGCCTTCACCAAGCGCAAGGACAAGCTCGCCAAGGCCGAGCTCGAAGCGGCCCTGGCGGAGGCGAGGGCGCGAGGGGAAGAGGAGATGAAGGCCAAGCTTGCACAGGCGGCGGAGAAAGCGACGAAGGACAAAGAGCGTGCCGTCCAGACAGCTGTCAGCAAGGCGCTGGCCGAGCAGGGGAAGGGAGGCCCGTCATGAGCGTTGCTGCATCTGACGGCGGTCGGAACGGGATCTTCACCCCGTTCAACCTGATCGCCGGGGTCATCCTCCTCGGCGGCGCAATCATCCTCTCCATCCGTTTCACGACCGGCCTCGCCGCTACGACGAATCTCTCCGACACCAATCCATGGGGGTTGTGGATCGGATTCGACGTCATGGCCGGCGTCGCCCTCGCGGCCGGGGGATTCGTCATTTCATCGACCGTCTTCCTGTTCGGCATGAGGGAATACCAACCGCTCGTACGGCCGGCGCTCCTGACCGGGTTTCTCGGATATTCGCTGGTCGTGCTCGGCCTTCTCGCCGACCTCGGACGTCCCTGGCGGCTTCCGTACCCGTTCATCAAACAGGCGGGGCCGACGTCGCCGCTCTTTGAGGTCTCACTGTGCGTGGCCCTGTACTTGACCGTGCTTTTCATCGAGACCACGCCGGCGATCTGTGAGTGGCTCGGTCTCAAGTGGTGGCGCCGATTGGTCGGACAGCTGACGATCATACTGACGATCTTCGGGCTTATGCTGTCAACCATGCACCAGTCGACTCTGGGCGCGATGTTCATGGTGACGCCGACCAAGCTCCACCCACTGTGGTACTCATCGCACCTTCCAGTCCAGTTCTTCATCTCCGCGATCGCCGCCGGAATCGGCATGATCATCATCGAGGGCTGGATCTCGCATCGCGCGTTCCACCATCAGGTTCAAATCTCGGACAACCAGTTCCGGGACATCAACTACGGCCTTGCCAAGGGTGGGGCGGTGGTTCTCGCGACCTACTTTGCGATCAAGTTGGTGGCGCTGTCGATAGAAAACGAGTGGCGCCTGCTGGCAACCGGATGGGGTGCGTGGTACCTCGTCGAGCTGATCGGATGTGTGGCGGTACCGTGCATCCTGTTCACCGTGGCCTATCGCGAGCGGCGGCTCGGATTGGCTCGGGCGGCAGCCGCGATCACGGTCACCGGCGTCGTCCTCAACCGATTCAACGTCTCCTTCATCGCGTTCAACTGGCAGGTTCCGCACGAGATGCGCTACGCGCCGGCGTGGACCGAGGTCTGGGTGACGGTGTCGCTGATCACTCTCGCCGTGGTGGTCTTCCGGTGGTTTGCGAGTCGCATGCCGATCATGTACGACCACCCGGACTACCCGGCGTTGCACTGAGGAGGGGCGGATGTTCCACACCCTGTTCGACTTTCTGACCCACACCGAGGGCGTCACATACATCCTGATCGGGGTGCTGGCGATCAGCTTCATTCCGTTCTGGCGGTTTTTGACCGAGCGCGAGCGCGAGGAGTAGCCGCATGAAAGAGACAGGACAGCAATGGAGGCCGCAATGAGCCACAGAATCCTGGTGGTCGACGACGAAGCCGACGTGCGGACCTTTATCTCCGCAGTGCTCAAAAAACGCGGCTACGACACGCTCACGGCGAGCGACGGTCGCGAGGCTTACAACGTGGTGGAAAGCGAGAGGCCGGATTTGATCATCCTCGATCTGCAAATGCCCAATCAGACCGGGACTGATTTCTTCAGGCGCCTTTCCAAGGACAAGGATCTATCGGCCATCCCGGTGATCGTCGTCAGCGGTCTGGCTGGCCGACACCTGGCGGTGCGAGAGCCGTTCGCGGTGTTCGACAAGCCGATCGACCCCGACGAATTCGGTGAGACGGTCGACCGTGCGCTGGGCGTGGTCGAGGACTGAGGATGTCGTGAATCATTTTTGGACACCGCCGCATGATGTCGAGGAGTCGTCGACTCGCGGTGGGGTTCGAACCCTCGAGAAAGGAGGGCGACGATGAGCGTCCTGGAGAAGAGAAAGAAGCCGACCTCTGCGGCGAAGAAGAAGGGCCACACGAGCTCAAACCTTCGCGTGAGGCTTGCAGCCGTCGAAAAGCTTGACGACCTTGAAGAGCTGATTGAGGTGGCCTGTACTGACGAGTCGCCCCGGGTACGGCTGACCGCAGTGTCCCGCCTCACCGACGACCCGACGCTGGACAAGGTCGCGAGAAACGCCGAGTCGCTCGACGCGCGGCTGGTCGCGGTGGAGCGGCTGTTCTCGCAACGGGTGGTGGCCGACCTGCTGAAAGAACCCGGGAACGTCGATCTCATCGGCATGTGCTTTTCGAAGATTTCGGACCGGCGGATCATCGAGTCGATAGCCCAGGACCCCACCTACAGCGCGACCGTGCGCCGCATGGCGGTCGAGTATTTCGCCGACGAGTCCTATCTGTCGGAGGTTGCCGAGACCGCCGAGCCTGAGCGCAAGAGTGACGAGGCGGTGCAAGCTTTCGTCGACGTCTACGGCGGCGGTCTGCGCGGCGTGCGGGCGATCGGACGCTTCAAGCGCAGCGAAAAGGCGCTCAAGGCGCTCGGCACCGTAGCCCGTCAGGGAGGCGAGACCGGCGGCCTTGCGGTGGAGTATTTGTGCTCGGCACTCGGGAGCGGGAACCCGAAACTGGTTGAGTGCGCATCTGAAGAGCTCGCGCACCTCAAGGATTCGGACCTCGTAGACTGTGTCATCCGAGCGTTGGACAACCCCAACCTTCGGGAGCCGATTCGCAAGGTTCTTGGGCGCATCGACACACCTGAGGCGCGGGCGGCACTCGATATCACGGGCCCGGCCAATTAGAATTCGAGGATCAGGGGGACACTATGGCGAAGAAAGTTCTGATCATTGATGACGAGCAGGACATGCGCGTGTATCTCGAAGCGCTGTTCCGGAAGGCCGGGTACGAGACGGAAACGGCGTCCGACGGTGAGGAGGGCGTGTGGTTGGCCGAGGCGCACCAACCGGATCTCATCACCCTCGATGTCCTGATGCCCCGCAAATCGGGGGTCAAGGCTTATCGCAGCCTGCGAAATTCTGACAAGACCACATCGATCCCAATCGTCGTACTGACCGGCCTGACCCGCCTCGACGATTTTTTCGGCGATCTCGACAACCTGCCGAAGCCCGACGCATTGATCGAGAAACCGATCGATCGTGAGGTCTTCTTGGAGCGGGTGGAGGCGCTGATCGGCGCAGCCTGAGGGCAGAAACCTCTCGTCAGGATACCTGCGCTTCGCTCCGGTCAGCGATCGAAAAGCCGTCTACTGTCTCGACGTGGGCGTTCGGGATGGTTACGGTGAAGACCGTGCCGTGGCCGGGGCGCGACTCGAAGGTCACTCTGCCACCGTGCTCCTCCGCCACCTTCTGCACCACCAGCAGACCGATGCCTGTACCCTCGCTTCCTTTTGACGAGAAGAACTCCTGGAAAACCCGGTGGCTCAGGTCCTCCGGGATGCCGGCGCCGTCGTCCTCGACTTCGAACACAGTCGCCCCATCGCCATTGGCGAGGCACCGGATGACCACCGTGTGCCCTGGTTTGTCCGGGCAGGGATCGAAACGGCAGGCGTCGATGGCGTTGGCCACCAGGTTGCAGAGCAGGTTGTGGATGCCGCCTGGGTCGAAGGTGCCGCGGTGAGGCGGCTCGCTCAGCTCCGTCCGGATCTCGACGTTGTCGTCCGACATCCGCGCGGCATAGAGGTCGCGGACCTCGCTCACGATGTCCTGCGGGCAGACATCGGCCTCGAAGGACGGCTCGCGGTCCTTCGAGCAGTACAGGAGGTCCTTGACGATGCCGGTCACCAGACCCACGTTGCGCTCCACCATTTCCCAACCCTGGTCGATGGAAGGGCGGTCATTGCTTTCGAGGGCGTCGTTGACGATGAAGATGCCGCCCTCGAGACCCATGAGGATGTTCTTGACCCGGTGCGCCATACCGGCCACCGCACGACCGGTCAGGGCGAGCTGCCGCTGCAGCCGCTTGACCTCGGTGACGTCGGTGAATACTTCCATCACGAATGCGATCCGGTTGCCTTCGTCAAAGACCGGCCGCGTGTGCACGACGACATTGATGCGATGTCCCTCGCGGGTGATCAGGGTCTCCTCGCTGGAGTGGATTCGCCCATCTTCGAACGTCTGGTCGACCAGGCAATTCGTGCATTTCGCACTCCGCTGTTTGCAGATCTCGTAGCACAGCCGTCGTTCGCTGACATCGAACGCCTCGCTGTAAAGGGCGTTGGCCTCGATCACGTGGTGGTCACGGTTGAGGACGCAGATGAAACACGGCACCGCCGAAAAAAGCTGCCCGTAGTCCCGCCTCGTCTGATCGAGCTCTCTGCGCAGCTCGGCGACCGGGGGTGGTTGGTGGTTGCGTCGCACCACAACAGCCGCGCCCAGAAGCGCCGACAGAACCAATACGGCGGCGCCGGCCGCGAGCGGCGACCCGAACCAGGCGGCCGAGGCGGCGGCGATGGCCAACAAGACCGATGCCAGTACGGACTCGGTGACGGCCCGCCGACCGTTCCGGGGCTGTCTGATGCCGGTTTCGGTGGCGGCCCCCGGGACGTGGTCGGGTCCCGATGTCTCTTTGACCCGGTTCGTCCGATTCTGGACGCTTCGGACGACCGCTGATTCGCTGGCAGGTGTGATGGTTTCTCTTGACACGTCTCCACCAAGCCGCCACTCCGGCATGGCGCTCAGTATGTCATATTCGGACGCGCCTCGTCGCCGGGCTTGACAATCGGCGACGGGGCATTACTTTCGACGCGGGGTGTGACGCATTGAAATCCGGTGAACCAGGCATCAGTCAGACCATTCTCGACAGCGTCGCCGACGGTGTGTTCACTGTCGACCACGAGTGGCGTATCGCCTATTTCAACAGCTCTGCAGAGCGCATCACCGGCGTTACCCGCCAGCAGGCGATCGGCCGTCGCTGCTGCGATGTATTCCACGCGAGCATCTGCGAGAGCGGCTGCGCGCTCCGCCACACGCTCGAAACCGGCGAACCGGTGTTCAACCGCGGGGCTTGTATCATCGATGCCAAGGGACGCAAGGTGCCGATCAGAATCTCGACAACGGTCCTGCGCGACGACACCGGGCATTTAGTCGGCGGTGTCGAAACCTTCCGCGATCTCAGTCAGGTTGAGGAGCTTCGCCGAGAGCTCGAAGGGCGTTTCTCACTCCGAGACATCATCGGTCGCAGCCGGGCGATGCGAGAGCTGTTCGGTATCCTGCCGGCGATCGCCGCCAGTGACAGCACCGTCGTGATCCATGGCGCGAGCGGAACCGGGAAAGAGCTGTTTGCAAGGGCCATCCACGATCTTTCACCGCGCAGCGACGAGCGTTTCGTTGCCATCAACTGCGGCTCCTTGCCCGATACCCTGCTGGAGTCCGAGCTCTTCGGCCACAAGGCCGGCGCCTTCACCGACGCGCGTACTGACAGGGTCGGGCGATTCGCCCATGCGGAAGGAGGGACGCTCTTCCTTGACGAGATCGGCGACATCTCTCCGGCCATGCAGATGCGCCTGCTGCGTGTTCTCCAGGAGCATCAGTACGAACCGCTCGGCTCGGTCGAGCCCGTCACCACGGATGTCCGTATCGTGGCGGCGACCCATCGCGATCTCTCAAAGCTGGTCGAGAACGGGTCCTTTCGGGAAGACCTCTTCTACCGAATCAACGTGATCCGGCTCAAGCTACCCCCCCTGGTTGAGCGGCGCGACGACATCCCATTGCTGATCGACCATTTCATCAATCGATTCAACCGCCTGCAGGGCAAGGACGTGGTCGGCGTTTCCGACGAGGTCATGGCGTTGCTCATGAGCCACGATTATCCAGGGAACGCCCGCGAACTCGAGAACATCATCGAGCATGCGTTCGTGTTGTGCCGCGGGAACGTGATTGAGCTCCAGCACCTGCCGCCGGAGCTGGTTCGCCTGCGAGGCGAAGACCGGCTGGCGGGCGGTTCCGGCATGACCCTTCGTTCGCTCGAAGTCCTGCACATCACGGATGCCCTGCGCCGCCACCGCGGCAATCGCTCGGCCGCAGCCGAGGAGTTGGGGATCCACCCCAGCACGTTGTATCGGAAGATGCGGGATCTGGGGATCGTGGCACCGGAAACAGACGGCCGCAGCCGTCTGACGTGATGCCAGTCAACGAAACACTCGACCTGTCGACGGCTACCATTCAGAAACGAATCCGAAGAACGGCGCTCGGGCTTGTTACGCGACGGTAACGCTGGACACTTCCCAAGGCCGCCAAATTCCCATCTGCGATCCAAAAAGTCGTCTCCCCTCAACAGTTTGTGGGAATTTTCACGAGATGGGTCTCTGGCACAGGGGTTGCACCGCTCGCAACCGGCCGAGTGTCTGAAGTGGGGGAGGCGCGGCGTTGAGGAGCGAGTTCCAAAAACTCTGGAAAACCGAGGACTACTGGGCGGTCTGGCAAGGCCTCGGCATCGTGATTCTCGCGCTGGCGGTGTATTTCGGGGGCGGCAGCATCGGATCGTGGGCGGTCAAACCCGGGAGTTGGTCGAGCGCCGCAGCACTGGGTGCCGACATCGCCAAGAACCTGCCCAGCTACCTCGTGATCTTCGCTGTCTTCGGCACCGTATTCACTCTGTCCATGGCGGTGATGGGCCGCAACGTCCGCCAGTTCATTCCAGGTTTCATCATCCTCTTTCTCGGCTCCACGGCGATCTTCTACCTGTCGACCTGGGATCTGGCGAAAAAGGCGGACCTCGGTGCACCGCTGTTGGCGCTCCTGGTCGGACTCGTCATCGGTAACATCATCAAGCCCCCCGACTGGTTCCAAACCAGCCTGCTGACCGAGTACTACATCAAGACCGGAATCGTCCTGCTCGGCGCCACCCTGCCTCTGACCCTGATCTTCAACGCCGGGCCTATCGCCTTTCTCCAGGCCACCATCGTCTCGGTGTGCACCTGGCTCACCATCTTTTTTGCCGCGACCCGGATCTTCGGTCTCGACAAGCGGTTCGCGGCGGTGCTCGGCGCCGGCGGCGCGGTGTGCGGGGTGTCGGCGTCGATCGCTGTCGGCGGCGCGGTCAAGGCCAAGAAGGACCACATCGCCATCTCCATCGCCATCGTTTCGGTGTGGGCCATCGTCATGATCCTGGTCCTCAGCATGGTGGTGAAGATCATGGTGCCGGTCCCCATCTCCCCGGGTGAGGCGGGCGCCTGGACCGGGACCTCGGAGTTCGCCGACGCAGCCGGGTTCGCCGTGGTCGCAGAGCTCTCGGCGGTCATCGAGTCGGGCGGGATCCGCGGCGAGGGCGGAGAGTTCCTCAACCCGGACGACCCGATCAACGCCTTCACCCTGATGAAGGTCATCGGCCGCGACATCTGGATCGGTATCTGGTGTCTGATCCTGGCGGTGGTGTCGGTGGTGTTCTGGGAGAAGAAGGACGCGTCTGAAAAGACAGTCGGGGCCGGCATCATCTGGGAGCGGTTCCCCAAGTTCGTCCTCGGTTTCTTTGCCGCCTCGATCATCATGACCTGGGTCAGTTCGCGCCCGCCGGCGGACTGGGTGGGGACGGCGCCGCTTGTCGGCACCTACAAGAGTTCGGCCGAAAAGATCGTCTACGCCGCTGACTTCTCGGACTACGAGGTCCCCGCCGAACTCTCAGCGCGTGTAAGGATCGGCGACGACGGTCTTGCGTACGCCAACTCCGGCGACGCGATGACGCTTCAGGAGTTTGAAATTCTGAAATCTGCGATTCGCGTTGGAGACGCGAATCGCCAGGACAAAATCGGTGCCTTCAAACAGCTGCGCTTCGCCTCCGACTGGTTCGACAGCAACCTCCGCACCAAGGTCATCGACCCGATCAAGAACCTCCGTTCGTGGGCCTTCGTGCTGTGCTTCTTGTGTATCGGGCTGTCGACCCGGTTTGCCGATCTCATGACCTTCGGTCTCAAGCCGTTCTGGGCGTTCACCATCGGTGTGATGGTCAATGTGCCGCTCGGCTATTTTCTGTCGACGGTGGTGTTCTCCAGGTTCTGGTCGAACATCAGCTCACTGATGTGAGGACGGGCGATGAAGACACCTGACGCCGAGATGAAACATCGTAAACATATGAGAAAGGAGTGGCAATGACCGAAAAAACGAAGTCATCGACGCCGCTAATTGACGAGCTCGAAAAAGGGCCTTGGCCGAGCTTCGTCAAGGAGTTCAAGAAGGAGGCCCACAAACCCATGGTTCAGGACGCCATGAAGCAGCTGGAGCGCTCTTACGAAGAGCACATCAGCCACTGGAAGCATGGCGGCCTGGTGGGTGTGATGGGGTATGGCGGAGGCGTGATCGGACGCTACTCGGACCTCGCCGCGGAGTTTCCAAACGTGGCTGAGTTCCACACCCACCGGGTCAATCAACCGTCAGGTTGGTTCTACACCAGCGACGCCCTGCGCACCCTGTGTGACATCTGGGACAAGCACGGTTCGGGTCTGACCAACATGCACGGCTCCACCGGCGATATCGTGTTTCTGGGCTCGACGACCGAGGCTATCGAACCCCTGTTCGCCGACCTGACCAAAGCGGGTTGGGACCTCGGCGGTTCGGGCTCTAACATGCGGACGCCGAGCTGTTGCTGCGGCCCCGCTCGTTGCGAGTGGGCCTGCTACGACACCCTGGACGCCTGCTACAACATCACCCAGAACTTCCAGGACGAGCTCCACCGCCCGTTCTTCCCCTACAAGTACAAGTTCAAGTTCGCCGGTTGCCCGAACGACTGTGTTGCCTCTATCGCGCGCTCGGACTGCTCCGTTATCGGCACCTGGAGAGATGAGATCCAGGTCAATCAGGCCAAGGTTGCCGAGTACGCGAAAAACGGCGTCGACATCCAGTCGGAAATCTGCGACCTCTGCCCCACCAAGTGTGTGGAGTGGGACGGCAAGACCATCGACATCGACAACGCCAACTGCGTCCGTTGCATGCACTGCATCAACGTCATGCCGAAGGCCCTCAAACCCGGCAAGGACCGCGGTGCGACCATCCTCATCGGCGGCAAGGCGCCGATCGTCGGCGGTGCGCTCCTGTGCTCGGTCTTCGTGCCATTCCTCGAGATGGACCCGGCGTCGGATTACGAGGATCTCAAAGAACTCACCGAGGCCATCTGGGACCTCTGGGGCGAGCACGGCAAGGCCCGTGAACGCACCGGTGAGTTCATCCAGCGCGTGGGGCTCTCCAATTTCCTCGCGGAAATCGGACTCGACCCGATTCCCCAGATGGTGATGGCTCCTCGCGCGAACCCGTACATCTTCTTCGGAGATGAAATCTTCGAAGACGCGGAATAGGAAGGGAGGAAGAAATGGCTGAACAACGCATCACTGATATCGGACCCCCAAATTACAAACAGTTCCTCCCGCCGGTCATCAAGGCCAACTACGGCAAATGGGACTACCACGAGATCCTGCGTCCCGGTGTGATGGTGCACGTGGGTGAGACCGGCGACAAGCTGTTTACCGTTCGTGCCGCTTCGCCGAGACTGCTTGCGATCACATCGATCCGGCAGTTCTGTGACATCGCCGACAAGTACTCTGGCGGTTACCTGCGGTTTACGAGCCGCAACAACGTCGAGTTCCTGATCAGCGATGAGGCCAATGTTGATCCATTGGTCAAGGAAGTCGAGGCTCTCGGCTACCCGATCGGCGGGATGGGCAACGCCATCTCGAACCCGGTCCACACCCAGGGCTGGGTCCACTGCCACTCGTCGGCGTCGGACGCTTCCGGCGTGTGCAAGTCGCTGATGGACGAACTGATGCCCCGCTTCAACCACATGGAACTGCCGGCGAAGCTCCGGCTGGCCTACGCCTGCTGCCTCAACATGTGCGGCGCGGTTCATTGCTCCGACATCGCGGTCCTTGGCGTCCACACCCGAGCGCCGGTGATCGATCACAAAGACCTGCCAAAAATGTGCGAGATCCCGACCCTCGTGGCCTCCTGCCCGACCGGCGCCATTCGACCGGCGACCGTCGACGGCGTGCAGTCCATCGAGATCGTCGAGGAGCAGTGCATGTACTGCGGCAACTGCTACACGGTGTGCCCGGCGGTGAAGATCAACAACGCCAAGACCGACGGTATCTCGATCTGGGTCGGCGGCAAGGTCTCCAATGCCCGTTCGACCCCGAAGTTCTCGAAGCTGGCGATTCCCTTCATTCCCAACAACCCGCCGCGCTGGCCGGAAGTGGTCGAAGCGGTAACCAAAATCGTGAATGTCTACGCCGAAAATGCGCGCAAGCACGAGCGCATGGGTGAATGGATCGAGCGTATCGGGTGGCCGAAGTGGTTCGAACTCAACGAACTCGAGTTCACCAAATACCACATCGACGACTTCAAGCACGCCGGCGAGACCTTTACGAGGACGGCGCAGCTGCGCCACTAGGAGGAAGCCATGGCTGAGGTCACGATCGATCAGATCGCAGATGCCATGTTTGAGTTGGTCAAGTCGACCTATGGCAAGAAGAATTTGAAACCCATGGACGTCACCAAGGCGATGATCGACGATTTCGGTGAGGACGCAGTGGACAAGAAGATGTGCAAACAGGCCCTGCGCGTGCTCATCGACTCCGGTCGCTGCACCTACAAGTACGCCGGCGGAAGCTACGTGACGCTCCCGGAAAACTAAGCGCCGATGCCCCCCGGGCGAACTCCCGGGGGGCGTTTTCCGCGCGCTATTCGATACGGAGGATGAAAATGGCCAAGAGAAAGTCTTCGGGCCCTGAGCGGCAGAAATTCACCATCGACGTCCTGCGCCAGTGGCAGGGCATCGAGCGCGATGCCATCGAGACCACCGCCCAGATCATGGAAAAGACCGACAACCTTCTGATCCGCCAGGTCATGGAGATCATTCGCAACGACTCGGTCCAACACCACCGGGTGCAGCAGTTCATCATCGACAGCCTCACCAAGCAGTCGATCACCATGAGCCCGGAAGACCTGGCCGAGGTGTGGGGCCAGATCGAGGCCCACGACGAACTCGAGCGTCAGACGATCGCGCTCGCCAAGGAGCTCCTGGAACAGACCACCGAGCCCGTGCACAGGATCCTGCTCAAATACCTCCTGACCGACGAGGAGAAGCACGACGGATTGCTTGCCGAGCTCGAGGATTTCAAAAAGCACATGTCGAAGCTCTCGTGAGCGTGGACCGGGCCGGTACTGAGGAGGCGATCTTATGGGTCTGCTGAAGAAGAAGGACAAAGACCAATCGAGCAAGATGAAGTCGCGGATGAGCGGCGCCAGTGGCGGCGGCGGGAGCAGTATCTCGTCGTTGCGTCCGCGGTATGTGGAGAGTCTGCCGCCGTGCACGGGAAACTGCCCGAGCGGAAACGACATCCGCGGTTGGCTCACGGTCATCAGCCTGCGCGAGAAGCTGGGCTTGAGCCTCGACCAGGCGTGCGAACAGGCCTGGCGCATCGAGATGGAGACCAACCCGTTCCCGTCGGTGATGGGGCGGGTGTGTCCCCACCCCTGCGAAACCGGGTGCAACCGTGGCCAGAAGGACGGCCCGGTGGGCATCAACTCGGTGGAGCGCTATATCGGTGACTACGCCATCGAACATGGGCTCAAGGCGCAGCCCGTCGAGGGCGAGGGCGCCAAGGACCAGAAGATCGCCGTTATCGGCGGTGGGCCCTCCGGTCTGTCCTGTGCCTACCAGCTGGCCCGCCGTGGGTACAAGGTGACGGTCTTTGAAGGTCTCCCCAAGGCCGGCGGCATGCTGCGCTACGGGATCCCCGTCTACCGGTTGCCGCGCGAGATCATCGACGCCGAGATCCAGCGCATCGTCGATCTCGGGGTCGAGCTCAAGTGCGACACCAAGATCGGCAAAGACATCACGTTTGCCGAGATCCGCTCCGGGTACGATGCGGTCTACATTGCCATCGGCGCCCACCAGGGCAAAAACCTGGGGATCCCCGGCGAAGACGGCCCCGGTATCTGGACCGGAACCGAGTTTTTGAACCATGCCAACTCCGGCAAGAAGGTCGAGCTCGGGACAAAGGTCGTGGTTGTCGGCGGTGGCGACACCGCCATCGACGCGGCCCGGGTCTCCAAGCGCCTCGGAGCGGATGCGGCCTCGATGGCGTCCAAGTTGGGCGCCGAGGTCACCATCCTCTACCGTCGAACCCGCACCGAGATGCCTGCCATCGAACGCGAAATCGAGGAGGCCCTCGAGGAGGACATCTCGATCGAGTTCCTCGCCGCGCCGCTCGAGGTCTTGCGTGACAAAGAAGGCAAAGTCCGCGCCATGGTGGTGCAGCGGATGGAGCTGGGTGAGCCCGACGCCTCGGGTCGCCGGCGACCGGTTCCCATCGCGGGCGATACCTACGAACTCGAAGTCGAGACGATCATCACTGCGGTCAGCCAGAAACCGGACGTGGCGGCCATGAAGTCGTCGGAGCTCGGCGACGGCTGGCTCAACGGCGACGACTGGGGATTCACGGGCATCGAAGGCGTCTGGACCGGCGGCGACAACATCAACCTCGGTATTGCCACCACCTCGATCGGTCAGGCCCGCACGGCGGCCCTGGCGATCCACGCCCACCTCCAGGGCACCACGCCGAAGGCGGAGTCGAAGGGCGACATGATCCGCGCCGACAAACTCAAGATCGACTGGTACCCACCGGTTGATCGTACGCAACGCCAGGTCAAGGAACCTGCGGAAAGGCTCGCGAATCCCTTCGACGAGGTGGATCTCGGTCTGTTGGCGGAGGACGCTCTGACGGAGATCGGTCGTTGTCTGAGTTGCGGCAAGTGCTTCGGCTGCGAAAACTGCTGGATGTACTGTCAAAACAACGTCTTCGGTAAAACCAAAGAGCCGTCCCTTGGGAACTTCTTCGAAATCAAGAAGATGGAGATGTGCGACGGCTGCAAGAAGTGCTGGGAAGAGTGTCCCTGCGGCTTCATCGTCGGCCAGTGAGAACGGGGGCGGGCGTTTCCTGATGCGTGTCACGGTCCCACGGCTCGTCATCGCCGGCCTCGCCGGCGACAGCGGCAAGACGCTGGTCACTCTGGGTCTTGCCCGGGCTCTGGCCGACCGCGGCCTCAAGGTCCGGCCGTTCAAAAAGGGGCCCGATTACATCGACTCCGCCTGGTTGGGTCTGGCGGCCCGCAGCACGTGCCGGAACCTTGACACCTTTCTCATGTCGGACGAAGCCATGGCAGGTGCGTTGGCCACGGCGGCGTCGGACGCCGACATCATCCTGGTTGAAGGCAATCGGGGCCTGTTCGACGGCGTGGACGTGGAGGGCAGCCATTCCACGGCCATGCTCGCCCGGCGCCTGGCGGCGCCGGTCGTCCTGATCCTCGATGTCACCAAAATGACCCGCACCGCGGCCGCGTTGGTCCTCGGTTGCCGGGCCCTCGACCCGGAGCTCGACCTCGCGGGAGTGATCCTCAACCGGGTCGGCTGCGGCCGACACGAAACCATCGTCCGTGAGGCGGTGGCCGGCAAGGCGGGGACGCCGGTGCTCGGCGCCATTCGCCGCCTCAAGGGAGACGACCCTTTGCCGGGGCGCCACCTCGGGCTGGTCACCACCGTCGAACACCCGGACCCCGAAGTGACCGTGGAAAGGGCGGCCAGGGCGGTGGTCGAGGGTGTGGATATTGATCGGCTGCTGGCGGCTGCCCAGTGGGCGCCGGAGCTCGAACTGAAGCCGGCGCAGAAATCTGTGAGCCAGGTACCGGTCACCATCGCCTTTCTCGAAGGCGAGGCCTTCAGTTTTTATTATCCGGAGAACCTCGAGCTCTTGCGGGCTGCCGGGGTGACTCTGGTGCCGGTGGACCCGGCCGCTGCCGAGGAGCTTCCGGCGGTGGACGGTCTTTACATAGGTGGCGGCTTCCCCGAAGTGCACGCAGCGCGGCTTGGCGCTAACACCGCCTTTACCGCCAGTATTCGCGACCAGGTGGACTCCGGCATGCCGGTGTTCGCCGAGTGTGCGGGGCTCATGTACCTGGCGCGCGAGCTGGTGGTGGACGGGGTTGCGCATCCAATGGCCGGCGTGCTCGACCTCGTGGTGGAGCAACGGCGGACGCCGCAGGGCCACGGCTACGAGGTCGCAGTGGCCGACCGCGACAACGCGTTCTTCCCCGCCGGCACCCGTTTGGTGGGTCACGAATTCCACTACTCCAGGGCCATCTCCGGCAGCGATCTCGACCGTGGCGTCCTGCGCGTCGAGCGCGGCACGGGCATCGGTGGCCAGCGCGACGGAATCAACCACGGGCGGGTCTTCGCCTCCTACCTCCATCTCCACGCGGGGGCGACCCCGAATTGGGCGGACGGCTTTCTCGCGCTCGCGGCACTCTTCGCCGGCGAACGCGGTGGGTCGGCAGCGGCATGCGGCTGAAGGAGATGGTGATGGAGATGCTCAGCCGCGGGGATCGTCAGGGCCTTGAACAGCTGGTGCTGGCTCAACCGCGCTCCATACGCCATCTGCAGGGTCGTCTCTGGGATACCGAAGCAAAGGTGCGCGGGAACGCAGCCGAGGCACTGGGCTCTGCCGCCTCCTCCCGTCCTGAACTCGGCAGGGAGATCCTGCGCCGTGCCCTCTGGGCGCTCAACGACGAGTCGGCCACAAACGGCGCCCCCATGCTGCCGGTCATCGGCGAGATCGGGTTCAGGAATCCGACACTCGTCGCCCCCTTCATCGGGCCGATGGCGTCGTACCTGTGGGACGAGGGGTTGCGGCCGGGGATTCTCCGCGCATTGAGCCGCATCGCCGAAGCCGCGCCCCATCTGGTGGCGACGGTCCGTGAGCAACTCATGGCGATTGAACACACGGACGATCCCGGGGAGCAGGCGTGTCTCGACCGGCTGCTTGCCGTGAACAGGGAGGGTGCGGATGGAGTATGAAAGCCAGCGCCACCGGATGGAGCGCTGTTTGAGCGATGTTGAGGAAAACCCAGGCAAGGCCGCGGCCCACTACAACCTGGCCCTCGCCTACACGGTTTCCGGTCGCGTGAAACAGGCCGAAGAGGCCTATCTCAAGGCCGTCGAGTTGGAGCCGACCATGGTCGAGGCGTGGATCAACCTCGGTGGCGTGCGGCTGATGCGGTGGGAGTTTCAGGGCTGCCTCGAAGCGACCCAGGAAGCGGCCAAACTGCGTGACGATCTGCCGATCGTCCACTACAACATGGGTCAGGCCTACCTGTATCTCAACGACCCGCAGAACTTGGTTCGCAGCAACGAGAGAGTGATCGAGCTCGATCGCGAACACGGCGCCGCCCACTACTACACGGCCGTGGGTTATCTGGCCCTGGACAACCTCGGAGCCGCCGAACGCCACTTCGGCCGCGCCATCGAACTCGGTCACCGGCCGACCCAGGATTTCGTCAAGGCGATGGAAAAGGCACAACTCAAAAAACAGCGAGAACGAAACGTCACATTGATCGAGATCAGCGGGGCGGAAGCCCCCGACAAACCAAAGGAGGACTGAGATGGCCACGTTTGCAATGGGAAATGTTTCCGTGGAAGTTGACGAAGATGGGTTCATGTCGGAACCGGAACACTGGAACGAGGAGGTTGCGGCGGCACTCGGTACCACCGAGGGCGTGGATGACCTCACCGAGAACCATTGGAAGGTCGTCAACTACCTTCGTGAGTACTACCTCCAGTTCGGTGTTGCCCCAATGATCCGCAAGCTCTGCAAGCAGACCGGCTTTCAGCTCAAGGAAATCTATGAGCTCTTCCCGTCGGGCCCTGCCAAGGGCGCCTGCAAGGTTGCGGGTTTGCCGAAACCGACCGGCTGCGTCTGATAATCGACCGCTACCGCCCCCGTCATCGACGGGGGCGGATTTGCGGCCTCGCAAAGCACAGGGAGCTTGGCATGTTTGCCGAAGAGTTGGGAAAACGCCGGCAGGCGGTGCTCGATCGCTGGATCGACAAGGTGATCAACGCCTACCCGGACCAGACCGCGACATTTCTCAAGGAGCAACCGAACCGGTTTGCGAACCCGGTCGGTGCAAGTCTCCGAGAGGGTCTGGCGGACATCGTCGACGGGGTCGTTTCCGGCACTGATCCCGACGATCTGCGGCCGGCTTTGGATCTCGTGATCCGGGTGCGCGCGGTGCAGGAATTCACGCCCGCCGCCGCCGTCGGGTTTGTTTTCGACCTCAAACACATCGTTCGCGAACTGGTTGCGAACGGGTCTGAGGTTCCGGAGGAGTTCGACCACGGTATCGACCGCCTCGCGCTGGCGGGCTTCGAGGTCTACATGAAATGCCGTGAACAACTGTGGTCAATCCGCGCCGAAGAGATCCGCAACCAGTCGTTGGGGATTCTCGAACGGATGCAGTCGTGGCGCGAGGAGCGGGCTCGCGAATCGGAGACCGCATCGGAGTGAGGTGTGTCTCCCGGTCCTGCACGACCGAGAGAAAGGAGGGATCGGACGCATGGGATCGTTGATATCTCTTATTGCGGTGGCTGTTCTGGCGCTGTTGGCAGTGGCCGGGGCGGGTGGCGGGGAAGGCCTGCGCATCGGGATCGGCGTCATCCTCCCGGGGATCGCATTCGCCGTGTTTCTCGGTGGAATCACCTACCGGGTGATGCGGTGGGCACGATCGCCCGTGCCGTTCAGAATTCCCACGACCTGCGGCCAGGCCAAGTCCCTGCCGTGGATCCGCAACAACGAACTCGAGGCCCCGAGCGGTCTCCCCGGCGTCCTCGGGCGGATGGTGCTCGAGGTCCTGTTCTTCCGTTCGCTGTTCCGGAACCACCGGGTCGAGTTGCTGTCGGACAAGGAGAAGGTGAACTACATCGCCGACAAGACCCTGTGGGCCGCCGCCATGGCGTTCCACTGGGCGATGCTGATCATCATCCTCCGCCACTTCCGATACTTCATCGAACCGGTGCCGGCGTGGGTCAACTATCTGCAAAACGTTGACGGGTTCTTCCAGGTCGGTCTGCCGGTCTTCTACATTTCGACATTCGTGATGGCGGCTGGACTCGTGTTCTTGCTGCTGCGGCGGCTCTTCAACGGCAAGGTGCGCTACATTTCACTGCCCTCGGACTACTTCGCCCTCTATCTACTGCTCGGTATCGGGACCAGTGGTTTCCTGATGCGGCACGTCGAGAAGGTCGATGTCGTGCAGGTCAAAGCGGCAATCGCCGGCTGGGCGTCATTCCAACTCGTGCCGCCGGTCGGAGTCGGTCTGTGGTACTTCGTCCACGTCTTCCTGGTCAGCATCCTGTTGATCTACTTTCCGTTCTCAAAGCTCCTGCACGCACCGGGCGTCTTTCTGAGCCCGACGCGAAACCTCGCCAACAGTAACCGGGTCCGGCGCCACATCAATCCGTGGAATCCGGATATCCAGGGGCACTCCTACGCGGAATGGGAGGACGAGTTCCGCGACAAGATGAAGGCGTCCGGCTACGCCTTGGAGAAGGAGTGAGCCATGGCGGAGAAGACCCCTCAAGAACTGATTCAGATCAACTTCACTCCCCCGCGAAGAAATTGGATGAATCCGGCCGTCGACTTCGAGGCGCGGCGTGGAACCTGGTCCTACCCCGCTGCTGCGAAGAACCTCAAGTACATGGCCATGCCGAACCCGCGGGAGTGGTCGCCCACCGACGCCGACTGGAAGCTCCCCGAGAACTGGAAGCAGATCATCCACGACGGTTTCCAGGAACTTCTCAAGAAGTATCGGTCGCTCAAGATCTTCATGGACATCTGCGTGCGTTGTGGGTCGTGCGCTGACAAGTGCCACTTTTTTATCGGCTCGGGTGATCCCAAGAACATGCCGGTGCTGCGGGCTGAACTCATGCGCTCGATCTACCGCCAGGACTTCACCACTGTGGGCAAGATCCTCGGCAGCATCGCCGGCGGCCGTGAGCTCACCGAGGAGGTGCTCAAGGAGTGGTACTACTACTTCTACCAGTGCACCGAGTGCCGCAGGTGCAGCGTCTACTGCCCATACGGCATCGACACCGCCGAGGTCACCATGGCGGCCCGCGAACTCATGAACCTGATCGGGCTCAACATCAACTGGATCATGGAGCCGGTGGCCAACTGCAGCCGAACCGGCAACCACCTCGGCATCCAGCCCCACACCTACAAGGACAACGTGGAGTTTCTGTGTGACGAGCTCGAGGACGTCACCGGGCTCCATATCGAGCCGCCGATCAACCGCAAGGGGGCCGAGGTCCTCTTCGTGATCCCTTCAGCGGACTACTTCGCCGACCCGGGGACCTACACCTTTTGCGGCTACCTCATGCTCTTCGAGCATATCGGTCTCGACTACACCCTGAGCTCCTACGCCTCCGATGGCGGCAATTTCGGTCTCTTCAGCGGGACCGACAATTTGAAGAAGCTCAATTGGAAGATCTACCAGGAGGCCAAGCGTCTGGGAGTCAAGTGGATCCTCGGCGGCGAGTGCGGCCACATGTGGCGGGTCATGCACCAGTACATGGACACCATGAACGGCCCGGCGGACTTCCTGGAAGTTCCCAAGTCGCCTTTCACTGGCACTGTATTCAACAATGCGGCCTCCACCAAGATGGTCCACATCTGCGAGTTCACATCGGACCTGATCAAGAACAACAAGCTCAAGCTGGATCCGAGCCGCAACGACCGCTTCCGGGTCACCTTCCACGACTCCTGCAACCCCTCGCGCGCCATGGGTCTGCTTGACGAGCCGCGCTACGTCCTCAACGCCGTGTGCAACAACTTCTTCGAAATGCCCGAGAACACGATCCGCGAGAACACCTTCTGCTGCGCCGGCGGCGCCGGGCTCGGCAACGACGAGAACATGGAGATGCGGCTGCGCGGCGGCCTGCCGCGGGGCAACGCCGTCAAATGGGTGCGCGATCACAACAACGTCAACCGGCTTTCGTGCATCTGCGCCATCGACCGCGCGACCCTGCCGCCGCTGGTCGAGTACTGGGCGCCCGGGGTCGATGTGAGCGGGATTCACGAGCTCGTCGGCAACGCCCTGATCATGGAGGGGGAGAACGACCGCACCACCGATCTGCGCGGCGAGCCCCTGGTGCCGGAGAAGGAGGAGCAGGACGATGTATGACGCCAGCAAGATCGTCGCCGGTCTCGCCGTCTTCGCGGTCCTCGCGACGTCACCCCTGTGGTACAACCGGATCAGCGCCGCCTCCGCCGAGGAGCCCGAACTGCAACTGCCACCGAACGGAGCGACGCAATGCGTCGAGGCCACCGAGTTCATGCGCGCCAACCACATGGCTCTGCTGAACCAGTGGCGTGATGCGGTGGTTCGGCAGGATGAGCGCACCTACGTGAGCCAGTTGAACGGCAAAGAGTATGAGATGAGTCTGCAGAAGACGTGTTTGGACTGCCATTCCAACAAGAGCGAGTTCTGCGATTCGTGCCACACCTACACCGCGGTCCAACCCTACTGTTGGTCCTGCCACGTGGTACCCGGGGAGGCCCAGCGATGAAGAGCAGCAGACGAGGATTCCTCAAGTTTGCGGGCCTCTCCGCAGTCGGCGTGGCGGGTTCCGCAGCGGTGACTACGACCGCATCCGGGACCGTTGAGCACGAACCTCCGGCGACCACAGGCAAGCGTCTGGCAATGGTGGTGGATCTGCGGAAGTTCTCGAAAGACGACAAGCTCCTCCAGAAGTGCATTGACGCGTGTCACTCGGCGCACAGCGTTCCGGATTTCAAAGACGACCCAAAGAACGAGGTCAAGTGGATCTGGACCGAAGACTTTCAGACCGCCTTCCACTCGCAGGAGTTTCACTACATCCGCGAAGACCTCAAGGGCAAACCGACGCTTCTGATGTGCAACCACTGCGACAACCCGCCGTGCACGCGGGTGTGTCCAACCCAGGCGACCTGGAAGCGCGCATCCGACGGTGTCGTGATGATGGATTGGCACCGCTGCATCGGATGCCGCTACTGCGTCGTGGCCTGTCCCTATGGCTCGCGCAGCTTCAACTGGAAGGACCCCCGGACCGCCCCCAATCTGGCAGGTCTCGGACCGGAGTCCTACCCGACGCGGATGCGGGGCGTGGTCGAGAAGTGCACCTTCTGCGATGAACGCCTGGCACGCGGCGAACTGCCGGCGTGCGTCGCAGCGTGTGACAACGGAGAGATGGTGTTCGGCGACCTCAACGACCCCGAGTCGGAGGTCCGCCAATTGCTCGCCGAACACTTCGCCATCCGTCGCAGACCAGGTCTCGGAACTCAGCCTGAGGTGTACTACATCGTTGAAGACCCGCAAACGCTGCAGGAGATAGCCCCTGCGGCCGAGGTCTTCGAAGGGGAGGAGGGTGGCCATGATTGAGAAGGCACTCTCGGGCGGTAGGTTGTACTGGTCGTGGATTTTCGGTCTGCTGGTGGTGATCGGCGGCGGAGTCGCCTGTTGGTTCTGGCAGTTTTCCGAAGGTCTGACTATTACCGGTCTTTCACGGGACGTGGTGTGGGGCTTCTATATCGCCCAGTTCACCTTCCTGGTCGGTGTCGCGGCCTCGGCGGTGATGGTCGTCCTGCCCTATTACCTCCACAACTACAAAGCGTTCGGCAAGATGACCATCCTTGGCGAGTTTCTCGCCATTCCCGCGGTCATCATGTGCATGCTCTTCATCTTTGTCGACATGGGCATGCCGAACCGGATCCTCAACGTTTTTCTCCACCCCTCACCGCGTTCGATGATGTTTTGGGACACCGTCGCTCTCAGCGGCTATCTGGTTCTGAACGTCATCATCAGCACCTTTACATTGTCGGCGGAACGGCGCGAGGAACCGCCGCCGAAGTGGCTCAAACCGATCATCCTGCTCTCGATTCCGTGGGCGGTTTCCATCCACACGGTCACGGCCTTCCTGTATTCCGGTCTCGCGGCGCGGCCCTTCTGGTTGACCGCAATCCTGGCGCCGCGCTTCCTCGCCTCCGCCTTTGCTGCCGGCCCGGCGATTCTCATTCTTCTCGCGTTCTTTGTCCGCAGGGTTTCGACCTTCGATGCCGGGAAGCAGGCCATCGACACCCTGGCGAAGATTGTGACCTATGCGATGGTTATCAACGTTTTCTTCGTTCTCATGGAGGTTTTCACGGCCCTCTACAGCAATATTCCCGAGCACGTCAGCCACTTCCAGTTCCTGTTCATGGGTCTCGACGGTGAGAACACCCTCGCCCCGTGGATGTGGCTGTCATCCATCCTCGCCATCATTGCTCTGGTCGTGCTCATCAATCCGAAGACGCGCAACAATCACCGTTGGCTGCTCTTCGGTTGCGTGGCCGTGGTCATCTCCCTGTGGATCGACAAGGGTCTCGGCATGGTGATCGCGGGCTTCGTGCCCAACCCACTGGGTCAGGTGGTCCACTATGCACCGACCGTACCCGAGCTCATGATCAGCTTTGCGATCTACGCCATTGGCCTGCTCGTCCTGACCGCGTTGTACAAGATCGCGCTCGAGGTGAGGGGGCAGTTGAAGAAAGCGTAATTGATTTCGGATTTCGGATTTCGGATTTCGGATTTGCCCCCGCCCACCCGGTTCTTACTGGGGGCGGGGGCCTCTTATTGAGGGGCGGCAGATTATGAGCGGGAAAGAAAAGAAGGTCGTCATCGTCGGGGCGTCGGCGGCGGGGTTGCGGTGTGCGTGCCGGTTGCGGCGGTTGCAGCCGGGGTGGTCGATCACGGTGGTGGAGGCCAGCGAGGTTTTTTCGTATGGGGCGTGCGGTCTGCCATACGTTTTGTCCGGCGATATCGAGGAGCTCGGGGTGCTGCGCCGCACTCCGTATGGAGCCGATCGTGACGAGGAGTATTTTGCCACCGTCAAGGGGGTCGAGGTGCTCGCGCCGTGGTGGGCCACCGCAGTCGATGTCGAGGCCCGGACCCTGACTATCGTTGGGCCGGAAGAACAGAGGGAACTCTCGTGGGACGAGTTGGTGATCGCCACCGGTGCTTCCCCACGAAAGCTCCCAAACCAGCCCGACCATCCGAGAGTCCACGCCTTTCACGTCTGGGACGACGTCAAACCCCTCAAGATCGGTCTCATGCGGGGCGAGATCAACCACGTCGCGGTGATCGGCGCCGGGTTGGTGGGGTGCGAACTTGCGGAAGCATTTCACAGCCTGTGGGGCGCCGACGTGACCCTTATCGAGGCCGCCGCGCACCCGCTCCCGGAGATCCTCGACCCCGAACTCGGCGCCGTGGTGGCGCGCCACCTCGAAAAGAACGGCGTTCGTGTCCGTTGCGGCTCGGCGGTGGAGGATATCTCGGCGAGAGACGACGGAGTGTCGATTCGTGCCGGGGAGCACACCGTGGAGGCGGACGCGGTCGTGGTGGCAGTGGGAGTCCGACCAAGGGTCGAGATTGCAACCGCTGCCGGCGCCGCGCTCGGCCCGAGCCGGGCGATCCGGGTGGACGAGCGCATGGCCACCTCGGTGCCCCACGTGTGGGCGGCCGGTGATTGCGTCGAGTGCCGGCACGCGGCATCGGGAGGTCCGGCCTTCCTACCTCTCGGCTCATTGGCCAACCGGCAGGGCCGGGTCCTGGCCAATGTCCTGGCCGGTCGCGACGACGCCTTCGGTCCGGTGGCGGCGGCCACCGCGGTCAAGGTCTTCGACCTCAACGTCGCCTCCGTCGGCTGCACCGCGGCTCGGCTCGGGGGCGATGGTCTCGGGGTTCGCAGCGTGTGGATCAGCGCCGAGGACCGGGCCCACTACTGGCCCGAAGCCAAGCTCATTCTCCTCGCCCTGGTCTATGACCCCTCTTCGAAAAAGGTGCTCGGAGTTCAGGGCGCGAGCGAAGAGGGTGAAGTCGCGAAACGAATCGACGTGGCGACCCAGTTCATCCTGCGGGGAGCAACTGTCAACGACCTGGCCGCAGTCGAGCACGCCTACGCGCCACCCTACGCACCCGCGCTGGATCCCCTGGCGGTGTTGGCGATGGCGGCCCAGAACCAGATTGACGGCGTCGAGGCGATGTCGCCACTGACCGATCTGCGCACTCTGGACGTGCTGGATGTGCGCGTGCCGGAGGAGCGGGCGGAGCGGCCGCTGATCGCGCGCAACCTGGTCGAGATCGAAGCCGGCGAGTTGCGTAGTCGTGCGGATGAGGTAGGCGGCCGCGATCTTCTGGTCGCGTGCGCCCACGGCACCCGTTCCTCAGAGGTGGTGCGGTGGCTTGCCACACGAGGGATCGGAGCTCGTTACCTCGGTGGCGGCGTCAGCTGGCGGGTGCGAGCCTCAGCGTCGTGAGTTGTTGACGAGACCGTTTCGTAATCGTAACAGTGGAACGGGCGCAGCGCGCGGTGTTACAATCCCGCAACTGCGGCGGTCTGGAGCAGGACTCACTCCGAGGAAGGGCAGATGTATCCCGTAACTCTCGAAATCAAAGGGCGCCGTTGTCTGGTCGTCGGCGGTGGCGGCGTCGCGTTGCGCAAGATTCAGGGGCTCGTCGAGGAAGGTGCGCGGGTCACCGTCGTCGCACCGGATGTTGTGGAGCCGGTCGCGATGATGGCCGAAAAGGGCGAGATCGCACTCGAGCGGCGCGTGTATCGAGGCGACGCCGCGGGAAGGTGGTCGCTGATCGTCGCCGCCACCGATGACCGCGAGGTCAACCAGCAGGTCTTCGAGGAAGCCGAAGAACACGGAGTCTGGTGCAATGTCGCCGACGACCCCGAGTTCTGTTCCTTCCACCTGCCGGCGAGAGTGCGGCGGGGCCCGTTGCAGATGGCCTTGAGCTCCGCCGGCGAGGCGCCGTTTGCGGTGGCGCGGCTGCGCCGGCTGCTGGAGCGCAGGTTCGGGCCGGAGTGGGCCGAGTGGCTCGATGCGGCGGCCAGATTCCGCACCTCTGTCCGGGCCCTCGAGATCAGCCCTTCGCAGCAGAGCGAGGTCTACGACGACTTCTTCGCCGCCACGGTTGACGGCGAACGTCTGACGGCGCGCGTCCCGACCGAGGCCGAGGAGCGTGGTTGGCTTCGGACGATGGTGGATCATCGATCGACCTCTGTGCACTCGGCGCCCCCGGCCGCCGGAGACTGCCGGGATACGCGGCCCGGAACCGGGTTTGTCGCCCTGGTGGGTGGTGGACCGGGATGTCCGGGGCTCTTGACGGTGCGTGGCCGGCGACGGTTGGCGGAGGCCGACGCCGTGGTTTACGATCGCCTCGTGGCGGGAGCCCTGCCCCCGGATCTGGCGGCTCACGTCGAGCTCCACCCGGTCGGCAAGGTTGCCGGCAACCACCCCACACCGCAGTCCGAGATCAACGCTCTGCTGGTCCGGCTGGCCCGGGAGGGCAAGCGGGTGGTGCGGCTGAAGGGTGGCGACCCATACGTCTTCGGCCGCGGCGGTGAAGAGGCCGAGGTGCTGGCTGAGGAAGAGATTCCCTTCGAAGTGGTTCCCGGCGTGACCTCCGGGGTCGCGGCCCTGGCGTGGGCCGGAATCCCTGCGACCCACCGTCGCGAATCCGTCCGGTTGACGTTGTTGACCGCCCATGAGGCCATCAAGGGTGACGGCCCCCAGGTCCGGTGGGATCTTTTGGCCCAGGACAAACACGCCACCCTCGTCGGTTATATGGGCGTCACCGCGCTGCCGGTGGTGGTCGAGCGTCTCCTCGAGGCGGGGATGGCGCCCGACACGCCGGCGGCCATGGTCCAGCAGGGGACCACCTCCGCGCAACGAACCGTGGTCTCGACCTTGAGCGGTTTGACCGCCGCAATCGCGGAGGCCGGGCTCGAGCCGCCGGCGCTGTTCGCGATCGGCCCGACGATCGGCCACGTCAAGAACCTCGACTGGTTCAGTTCCCTGCGACTGGCCGGGAAACGCCTGGTGACGGCGGCGACGAACCCGCAGATGGCCGTCATCCTCGAAGACCACGGCGCCGAGATGGTGGTCCTGCCGATGCCGGTGACGCCGGCCGCGCGCGTCGTGATGTCGGCCCTGCCGTTGTCGGGGTGCATCGTGCGCAGTCGGGCGGAGGTCGACTGGCTGGATGACGAGATGAACAACCCCGGTTGGACGCCGACATCGATCGCCTGGTGTCTCGGGTCCGAGGCCGCCGACAGGGCGCGGCAGCGCGGATGGGTGCACGTGGTGGAGCTCGACCCCGGGGCGGACTGTGATGAACTGGTCTCGCGGATCGCGGGAGGCTCTTGACGGTCATGGTCACGCCCATCGACGGAGCCCGCCGCGGGAGCATTCGCCCATTCCGGCCACCGCTAGGCGGTGAGGTCGTGAGCCCATGATCAAGCTCGGTCTTCGAATCCGGTTCTTTCTCTACTCCAACACCCTGATTGCGGTGACCATGACTCTGGTGGCCGTGCTCGGCACCATCCACGAGCGGCGAACCCTGTACGAAGCGATCGTCAGCCGTGGCCGGAGTGTCACCGAAGCGATGGCGATCTCGATCTCGGATTTGGAACAGGAACAACCCCGGCTCGAGAGAGGAGCGGGTGAGCTCATCGACCACTTTGTTTCGGAGATCATGACCCGCAACCGGGACGTCATGCGCTACGTGATTGTTACCGACGAGCGCGGCATTGCGACCCATGTCTCCGGCAGCGAATTGATGGGACGACAATTAGACCGGTCGTTGACCCGCGGTCGCCCCCAAGGACCTCCGCTGGAGTTCGAGGACCTGGAAGTGGACGGCGAGGCCGTGCTCGAGGTGAGGACACTGTTGAACGTGAATGACGCTTCCGCGGGGGTCCTGGCGGTCGGTTTTTCGCTCGTTCCCATCGAACGCAAGGTCCGCGATGTGGCCGGACAGACTGCATTGATGGCGTTGATTCTGATGCTCGGCAACTCGATCATGACGGCCCTCTACGTGGAGACCCTGATCCGTCCGATGCTCAACCTCAATCAGATGATGAAACGCGCCGGTGAGGGCAACCTCACGGTGCGGGCGCCGACCCGGCGCGGCGACGAGGTGGCCGAACTGGCAGAAGTCTTCAATCTCATGATGAACGAGCTCGAGGCTTCGCGCGAGCGGGAGGAACTGCAACGGGTCCAGCTCGCCCATACCGAGAAGATGGCAGCTGTCGGCACCCTGGCCGCGGGGGTTGCACACGAGGTCAACAATCCGCTCGCAGGGGTGTTGGCAAGCATCGAGAACATGGTGAACAACCCCGATGACAAGGAAATGCGGGACCGCTACCTCCGGCTCATCGCCGATGGTCTCAAACGCATCGAACGCACCGTGGCCAACCTCCTCAATTTCGCCCGGCCGCGGGAGATCCTTCTCGAACCCACGTCCATCAACCACAACCTGCGCCACGTGGTGGAGCTCGTGGAGTATCAACTGCGGGCTCACGGCGTCGAAGTGAAGATGGACTTTGACTCGAGCCCGGCGGTGGTCGAGGCCGATCACTTTCAAATGGAGCAGCTCTTTCTCAACCTGGTCCTCAACGCCCTCGACGCCATGCGCAGCGGCGGCACCTTGTATTTGAGGACTCGCGTGCGCGGCGGCAAGGTGATGGCGGAGGTGAGGGATACCGGGCACGGCATTCCCGCCGAGATCCGCGACCAGGTCTTCGACCCGTTCTTCACCACCCGCGAGGTCGGCGAAGGCACGGGGCTGGGTCTCGCGGTCAGCGGCAGCATCGTCGCGGCCCACGGTGGCAAGATCGAGCTCGAATCGACGGTTGGCCGCGGCACGACGTTCCGTGTCATCATGGCCGCGATGCCCGGCGAATGGGACGAGGAACAGACGTGATGAAAATCTGCGGACACCGTCTGCTGATTGTCGAGGATGAGCCGCTGCTGCGGATCACCATGGCGGACGCCCTGCGCAAAGAGGGTTGGGCGGTGGACGTGGCCGAGGACGGAGTCAAGGGCGCGGCCCTCTTCGAACAACATCAGCACGACCTCGTGCTCTCCGACCTCGTGATGCCGCGGCTCGGGGGCATCGAACTTCTCAAGCGCATCAAGGCGTTGAGCCCCGACACCACGGTCATCATCATCACCGCCCACGGAACGGTCGACCGTGCGGTGGAGGCGATGCGCGAGGGGGCGACCGATTTCATCGCCAAGCCGTTTTCGATGGCGCAGCTGGTCGTTCGTCTGAGCAATGTGTGTTCGGTGCGGATCCTGCGCGAACAGAACGTCCGCCTCCAGGCGCAACTCGAACAGCGGTATTCGTTCTCCAATATCATCGGCAAATCGAAGCCCATGCGCGAGGTGTTCGAGCTGATCCGCCTGGTGGCCGACTCCGACGCCTCGGTAATCGTCAGCGGTGAGAGCGGTACCGGCAAGGAGATGGTGGCGTCTGCGATCCACTTCAACTCGCCGCGGCGAGCCAAACCGTACGTGCGGGTGAGCTGCGCATCGCTGCCGGAATCTCTGATCGAATCGGAGCTTTTCGGGTACGAGAAAGGCGCCTTCACGGGCGCCAGCGAACGGCGAATCGGGCGCTTCGAAGCGGCGAGCGGAGGCACCCTCTTCCTGGACGAGATCGGCGAATTGCCCCTGACCTTCCAGGTCAAGTTGCTGCGCGTCCTGCAGGAGCGCCAGATCGAACGGCTCGGCTCCAACCGGCCCGTCGATGTCGACGTCCGCATCGTGTCGGCGTCGGTACGTTCGCTCGAAGAGGAGATCCGCCGCGGCCGTTTCCGCGAGGATCTCTACTTCAGGGTCAACACAGTGGCGATCGATCTGCCGCCTCTTCGTGAGCGTTTCGAGGACATCCCCCTCCTGGCGGAGGCATTCCTTCAGGAATTTGCCACCGACCGGCGGCGCGAAATCGAAGGCTTCACCGAAGATGTGATCGGGAAGCTCGAGACCCACACCTGGCCCGGCAACGTCCGTGAACTGCGCAACGTCATCGAACGGGCCGTGCTCTTCTGCCGCGGTCCGCGGGTGACCGTCGACGAGCTGCCGCCGAATATTCGCGGCGGTGCGCCAGGTCTGGCCGCCGACGGCCCCGCGCCGGTGGTTGCGATGCAGACCGCCGTCGAGCGTGCCGAGATGGAAGCCATCTGCAACGCGTTGGCGGCCACCCAGGGTCGGCGCGCCGAGGCGGCCGAACTGCTCGGCATCAGTCGCAAGACCCTGTGGGAGAAGATCAAGAACCTCGAAATCGTGGTCGACTGACCGGGCGGCCGCTGCCTGCTTTTGGCCCGGCCCTTGTGAAATTTTCCACAAGTGGGGTTTATACTTTGCGCGTGCAGACTGCGGGGGTGTCCATGAGCAATTTCAAGACTTTGCTGGTGGCGATCGTCGCGCTGGTGGCCGTAGTGCCGATGACGAGAGCCGAAGAAAACGAGAAGCCGAAGAACACGCTGCACGTGTTCTACGATCAGGGATTCCGTCTCGAATCGGCCGACGGGCGGTTCGCCCTGCGGCTCAACGGGCTCTTGCAGACCAGATACACCTATGTCGACTATGATCCGCTGACTCGGTACAACCAGGAGGACTACTCCAACTTCTTCGTCCGGCGTGCGCGCTTGTTTTTCACGGGCTTCGTGGGCAGCCCCCGCTTCACCTACCTGATGCAGGTGCAGTTGGAGGCGAGCCAGGGGATCAACGCCAATGACCTGTGGGTCGAGTACGAGTTTTCGGACCTCCTGCGTCTCGGAGCCGGCCGCAACAAGATTTCCTACGGTCTCGAGTTCATGAACTCGGGTTCGGCGCTCGGGATGGTCGACCGTTCGTTGTTCTCCGGTGAAACCGACATCGACCTCGGCGACCCGACCTTGCCGGGTCCGCGCTACCCGGGCGGCGGGAGCTCTCGCTTCGGGCTGAGCTGGGTCGCCCCCACCGGGTTCGCCACCGGTGGTCTGGACCTCTTTCGCTCCCAGGGCATTCAGCTTCGCGGTCAGCGCGGCACCGCCTCGACCCCGACCTTCGAATACCAGGTCGGCATCTGGCAGGGGCGAGGTTCCACCGCCTTTTCCAACAGCGGCAACCAGCACCTGTTCGCGGTACGGGTCGGTTATCACCCGTGGGGCTTTGTCGACTGGAAAGTCGTCGGGGATTTAGAAGACACCCAAAAGTTCAAGCTCGGAGTCATCGGGTCGGCGTACGTCAATTCTGAAAAGACCCCGTACACCTTCGACGAGAGCGGCTGCAACCTGGCAGCCATCGCCCACTATCGCGGCTGGTCGCTGGACGTCGAGTGGGGCACTGAGTCCTACGACTACGAGATTTTTGCCGAGGACTTCGACCGCGAAGGCTATCGGGCGGCTCTCGGCTGGTTCATCGTTCCGAAGCAGCTCGAGTTGCGCACCCGCTATGCGGAGAACACCCGAATGGTCGACCCGACCTATCAAAAAGCGGTCGACTCCGGCCTCGGAATCCCCGAGGTGTGGAATGGCGAGGTCTGGACGCCGGCCCTCGAGAGCTCGATCTCGGAACTGTCGGCGGCGGTGAGCTATTTCCTTCCGGGCTGGCGCAACAAGGTGGCGGTCGATGTGTCGCGGCTCGAGCGGCAGTTCGCAGCCGACCCGGACGCCGTGATCAACGGCCACGCCGCACCGATCGCCAAGGCGCCCGATCAGGTGGACTACCGCATGCGGTTGATGGTGCAGCTGGTTTTCTGAATTCGGAATTAGGAATTCGGAATTCGGAATTCCCGCCCACCCACCCTTGAACCCGCCCAAAAAGCGGGTGGGAGGGGACATTCAAAATTGAGAATTCAAAATTGAGAATTGAAAACCTGAGCTTCAGGTTTTCAGCCCTAACCGTGAGCCGTCGTAGGTGTCGTGCATGACGGCTTCGCACCAGGCGGCGTTGTCGAGGTACCACTCGACGGTGGCGCGGAGACCGGTCGTGAAATCGTAGGAGGCTTCCCACCCGAGCTCCGAGCGGATGCGGGAGGCGTCAATCGCGTAGCGGAGGTCGTGGCCCGGGCGGTCAGCGACGAAGCGGACGAGGTCGCGACGGCCGTCTCCCGTGGAGAGGGGGCGCAACTCGTCCACCAGATCGCAGATGGCGTGGACGACTTCGAGGTTGGTGCGTTCGTTGCTGCCGCCGATGTTGTAGGTCCGTCCGGGGACGCCGTTGCGCACCACCAGGTCGAGGGCGCGGCAGTGGTCCTCGACGTGCAGCCAGTCGCGCACGTTGGTGCCGGCGCCGTAAACCGGCAGCTCCCGGCCGGCCACCGCATTCGAGATGATCAGGGGGATGAGCTTCTCCGGAAACTGGTAGGGCCCGTAGTTGTTGGAGCAGTTGGAGAGGGTCACCGGCAGGCCGTAGGTCCGGTGCCAGGCGCGGACCAGGTGGTCGGCGGCCGCCTTGGATGCGGAGTAGGGGCTCGAGGGGTCGTAGGGCGTCGACTCCTCGAACAGGCCGTCGCAGTCCAACGATCCGAAGACCTCGTCGGTGCTCACATGGTGAAACCGCACATCACTGCGATCCCGCCACGCCGAACGCGCCGCCTCGAGGAGGACGGCGGTGCCGCGGATGTTGGTGTCGATGAAATCGAGTGGGCCGTCGATGGAACGATCCACGTGGCTCTCCGCTGCGAGGTGGACCACCGTGTCGATCGAGTGCTCGGCGAAAATCTTCCGCACCGCATCGGCGTCCCGGATGTCGGCGTGAACGAAGAGGTAACGATCCGGGTGTTCCTCACTCACGCCTTGAAGGCTCGCCAGGTGGCCCGCGTAGGTCAGCGCGTCGACGTTGACTACCTGCACGTCACCGTCGGCCACCAGCGCGTGGCGGACGAAGTTCGAACCGATGAAACCGGCGCCGCCGGTGACCAGGATCGATCGCGGTCGGTGGGCTTGCATCGTCATGGCCCGAACTCCGGGAGGTCCGACTCGGGGACGGCTGACAGGGGCGCCCAGCCTCGGTCGCGTTCGGAGAGGTTCGGATCGAGGCCTTCCAGCGGCCAGGCAATCGCTATCACGGGGTCGTCCCACGGCAGTCCGCGTTCGTCGTCGGCGCTGAAGAAGTCCGAACACTTGTACTGGAACTCGGCGGTTTCGGACAACACCAGGAAGCCGTGGGCAAAACCGATCGGGGCGTAGAACTGGAGCCGGTTCTCCTCCGACAGCTCGGCGCCGGCCCAGCGACCGAAGGTGGGGCTGCCGCGCCGGATGTCCACCACGACGTCGAACACGCGCCCGCGCGTCGCCCGCACCAGCTTCGCCTGCGGCCGTGCGAGCTGGTAATGGAGGCCGCGCAGCACGCCGCGGTCGGAGCGCGAGTGGTTGTCCTGGACGAAGTTGTCGGTGATGCCGATTTCGGCGAACCGGCTCCGGTTGTACGACTCCATGAAGAACCCCCGGTGGTCCTCGTGGACCACGGGAGCGATCAGCTTGACTCCGGGCAGCGGCTCGTCAATCACCCGCACGGCCGGCCTCCGCGCCTTCGAGCACCGCCCGTAGGTAGTCTCCATAGCTCGATGCCCCGGCGTCCTCGACCTCGCGCCGGAACTCGTCGGTGGTGATCCATTTCTGGTTCCAGGCGATCTCCTGCAGACAACCGACCTTGAGCCCCTGCCGCTCCTCGATGGCCTCGATGAAGTTGGAGGCATCGCTGAGGCTGCGGTGGGTGCCAGCGTCGAGCCACGCAAAACCGCGGTCGAGCACCGTCACCCGGAGCCGGCCCTGCTCGAGGTAGCGCCGATTGAGATCGGTGATCTCGAGTTCGCCGCGCGGGCTGGGCTTGAGATCCGCCGCGATGTCACACACATCGGGCCCGTAGAAATAAAGACCCGGCACCGCGAACGAACTCCTGGGCCGCTGCGGTTTCTCCTCGATCGAGAGAGCGCGGCCGTCGCCGTCGAACTCGACCACGCCGTAGCGTTCGGGATCGCGCACACGGTAGCCGAAGATGTGCGCCCCTTCGGTCAGCCCGGCGCACGCCTGCAGCATCCCGGTGAGACCGTGGCCGTGGAGAATG
Source organism: Candidatus Sulfomarinibacteraceae bacterium (assembly GCA_963741385.1). Classification (GTDB taxonomy): domain Bacteria; phylum Acidobacteriota; class Thermoanaerobaculia; order Thermoanaerobaculales; family Sulfomarinibacteraceae; genus Sulfomarinibacter. The sequence continues at coordinate 294,096 of CAVUHO010000010.1, read as the reverse complement.
TTGTCGCCCAGGACGAGACAGGACGGAGAACCTGCGAGAAAGTCGCGGCCGAGAAGAAACGCCTGGGCGAGACCATCCGGCGCGGGCTGGACGCAGTAGTCGAAACGCATTCCGAGGCGTCTGCCGTCGCCGAAGAGCTCGCGGTAGGCCGGAAGGTCGCGTGGGGTGGAAATGACCAGCACCTCGCGGATCCCGGCCAGCATGAGCAGGCTCATGGGGTAGTAGACCATCGGCTTGTCGTAAACCGGCAGCAGCTGTTTGCTGATGACCCTGGTGACCGGGTGGAGTCGGGTCCCGGACCCGCCCGCGAGGACGATGCCTTTCATGCGCTGCTCCTCATCGGCGCAACGATAACACGGAGATGAGATTGAAATTTCGGATTTCGGATTTCGGATTTCGGATTTCCCACCCGCCCCCCCCACCGACAATTGACCCCCGAGTGCTCAGGGTGGGTGGCACCTCGTGCGGCGGAGGTGCCATTTTCAATATTGTTGGACGCGCGATCATCCACGTCGGCATGGAGATTCGGGCCAACAATGTTGAAGGTGGCTCCTCTCGGGAAGCGCGTGCGGAAAGCCGGCGGGTGGCGGAGGTGCCCTTGACACGAAAATGTTCGTGTTATAGTGTATTACATCAGTGACACACTATGGATCTTCCAATGCTGCGATTGCTTGACGTCGACACCTCTTCTGCGACGCCGATCTGGCGGCAGATCGAGGACGGCGTGCGGCGCCAGGTGGCGTCGGGGCGGTTGCCGGTGGGAACCGCGGTGCCGTCCGTGCGGGAGCTCGCCCGCGCCCTCCGCATCAACCCGGCCACCGTCTCCAAGGCCTACCGCAGGCTGACCGACGCAGGGCTGCTGATCGTGCGGCGGGGCGAGGGCACGTTCGTTGCCGAGCTCCCGGCGGGCGATCGGAGTGAAGAACGTCTGCGCCTGCTCTCAGATGGTGCGGCGGTCTTCACCAGGGCTGCCCGGAGCGTCGGCGCTGATCGCAACGAGGCTTTGCGGGCGGTCGAAACGGCGTGGAGTGAGTTCGATTCCGAGGGCGGTGAGGGAGCGGGTGATGACGACTGAAACCGTGGTCGAACTGAGGGAGCTGACGGTCCGCTATGGGCGGATGACGGCTGTTGACGAGCTGTCGTTGGAGGTGCCGAGGGGTTGCGTCTACGCCCTGCTCGGCCGCAACGGATCGGGCAAGTCCTCGACCGTTCGTTGTCTGCTCGGCCAGTGCCATGCATCCTCCGGGGCCGCTCGGTTGTTCGGCCTCGATGCCTGGAAGGAAAGGCAGCGGATCATGGAGAAGGTGGGAGTGGTTCCGGAGCAACCGGACATTCCTCCTGAAACCAACGCCGAGAAACTCGCTCGCTTCATGGTTCGAATCGCGCCACGTTGGAGAACCTCGGAGTTCTTCGCGCGACTCGGAGGATTCGGCATTCCGCGACGCCAGAGATTCGACAGGCTTTCCAAGGGGCAACAACGACAGATGGCGCTGGCTCTCGCACTTGCCGCCTCGCCGTCGCTGTTGGTGCTCGACGACCCGACCCTCGGCCTCGATGCGGTCGCCCGCCGGGAGCTCTTCGAAGAGCTGATCGGCGACCTCGCCGACCACGGCACCACGGTCTTTCTCACCACCCACGACCTGGCCGGGGTGGAGGGAATCGCCGACCGGGTCGGCATCCTCAAGAACGGTTCACTGCTGGTCGACGAGAGCCTGGAGTCGCTCAAAGATCGGTTCCGCCGGCTGAACTATGGCACGACGAACGACGATTCCGACCAGCAGATCGCGGCGGCGCTCGAGCATCTCGGGGTGGTGAGAACAGCCTCCGCGGCCGGCGCTACCGAAACCGTGGTCGAGCGTTTCAGCGAGGCGGGTTTCGCGCGTTTCCGCAGGGATCTACCGGTCGAGGTGCTGGAGGTGGAATCCCTGCCGCTGGAGGAGATCTTCATCGCCCTGTGCGGTGACAACGGAGGACGGTCATGAATCCCGCCCTGGCCATATTCCGGCGTGAGTTCGCGGCGAAGAGAGATTTTCTTCTGATTGCGGTGGCGGCGGCGGCGATCGCCTTCCTCCTGCCGCACCTGCCGGGTCTCGAGGGCCAGGACCCGGGAGATGTCCGTTCCGTCGCCTCGCAGGTGCTCGGCATCGGCCTCGGTCTGGCGTTGGCGGTAGGGCTCGGCGCCACGGTGTTCGGCGGCGATCTTTCCGCGGGGCGGCTGGGGTTCTACTTTGCCCGCCCGGTCGGCGCCGCCGCGGTGTGGACAGGCCGGATGCTGGCCGCTCTGGCGATCGTTCTGATGTGCGAGCTTGTGGTGAGCATTGTCGCCGTGGTCACGGAAGGCCCCCACCTGTTCGATCTCAACGGGACCGGCTGGGGGGAGATTGCTTACCTCTTTCTTGCTGTGCCCGTCGTGCTGCTCCTCGTGTCTCATGCGATCAGCATCATGCTGCGCGCGCGGACTGCGTGGCTCTTTCTCGATCTGGCGGCTGTGCTGGCGATCGCCGCAGGGTCGTGGCTCACGGTCCGTCCTCTCGTGCTCCTGGGAGCCGCCAATGCGGTGACGTTGATGGGCTCGCTGCTGGTGGGTGCGGCAGCGATCGCGCTCGCAGCCGCCGGCCTGGTGGGCACGGCGGTGGGGCGAGCCGACCTCCGACGCACGCACGCGGCGCTGTCGGTGACGCTGTGGCTCCTGCTGGGTGTCCTGGTGGCGGGCGCCGCTGCGTATGGGAATTGGTTGCGTCAATTCGGGCCCATCGACCTCGATCGGGTCGAGCTCTATTCAGTGGCTCCCGACGGCGGGTGGATCGAGGTGGGGGGGACCACACCCTGGCGGCTCGACGTCTCGCGGAGGTTCCTGATATCCACAGCTGACGAACGGTGGATCGCGCTGCCGTCATCGACCCGTGATTGGCGCGAAATCGGTTTCTCCGCTGACGGCAGCACCGCTGCAATGTTCGTGCCCGGGGATTCCGACACAAACGTGCGAACGTTGTGGTGGGTCGATCTTCGGGCACAGGATCCACAGCTTCAAGAAACGACGATCGTGGTCTCCGGCTGGTCGGCGCCATCCCTGTCGCCCGATGGGTCCAGGGTTGCGATTCTCGACGCGGCCCTGCTTTCGGTCTACGATCTCGAAAGCGAACGCCTGCTGACGACCCTCTCGATCCCCGAAAACCTGCGCAACGCGACGGTCTTCTTTGGCGAGGATTCTCGTCTGTCTCTATTTGCCCGCCACGACCGCGTAGACGACGACCCCCTCCACATTGCGGAGGCGGAGCTCGAAACGGGCAAGGTCGTCGAACTCGGCCGCATCGAGAGTGTTCCGGCGCGGTCCTGGATCGCTGTGGACGCAGATGCAACGTATGTTGTTGTGGCTTCCACAAACGCCGAGGACGCCGCGACCCATCGTCGCCTCTATGACGGGAGGACCGGTGAGTTGATTCGGGAGATCGATCTGGCCGACTCCCTCCGTTTCCTGGCTGACGGCCGCATCGTCGCCCTCTCGAAAGCAGAGAACGGGCACGAGCTCCTGGTGGCGGAATCGGCGGACGGTGTGGTCCGGGTGGAGCGCGACCTCGGGGTCGCGCCGGATCTCGAGATCTACGGTGAGGCGATTGCCGGCAGCCTGGTCGTGAGCCGCCTCGAGGATCCGGAAGATCGGAAACTGGGTCGCATCATGGAACTCATCGATATCGAAACAGGTCGGAAACGGCACATAGCCGAGCGCCTTCGCCGGGGTTTTTTTGGAGCGGAGATTGTGTGGGGCCCGGGAGTCACTGCCTTCTGGTACAGGAAAACCCCCGAGGCCGGTCGCTTCTTTGAGGATTGTACGGGCGCGATCGTGCGCTGGGACCCGGAAACGGGGGACCTCGAGCATATCGTCGGCGGCAACCGGTGAGTGGCTGACCCTCCTCGAACCTCAAGCCCCCAAGCCCCAGGCCTCAAGCCTCAAGCCTCAAGCCCTCGTGCACTGGAACAACACCCCGCCGTCCTGCGTATCTCTCTGTGGAGGACAAGATGTGGACCTTTCTCCTGTGGTTGATCCTGCTGGTGGTGTGCTGGCCGCTGGCCCTGCTCGCGCTTTTTCTCTACCCGATCGTGTGGCTGCTGATGCTGCCGCTGCGGCTGATCGGCATCACCGTCGACGCGGTTTTCAAGTTTCTGCACGCCATCGTGCTCCTGCCGGCTCGAGTGCTCCGCGGCCCGGCGGGGGCGCGCGCCTGATCAGCTGTTGAGGATGTAGTCCGCCAGTTTCTTCAGATCCGCCTCGCTGGTCGTGGCGTAGCCCGGCATCGCGATCGGGTACTGCTCGTTGAGGTAGTTCAGCCTGGGGTTGGACTCGACAAAAGTCTTCGGGCTCCTCAGGTACTCGAGCAGCTCGGTCTCGTCCCAGTGATCGGCGATCTTGACCAGCGGCGGTCCGGAACGCTGTCCCTGACGGTCGGCGCCGTGGCATTTGGCGCAACCGAGGTCGATATAGAGGGCTTGCGGGCTGCCGGGGGGCGGTCCGGAGGCACCACAGGCTGCGATCGTGAGCACCGCCACGGCGGCGACGGCCATCGACGCATACACACATCGGGTCGTGGTCATCAGTCCTCCTTCAGGGTGGGGGATCAGTCGCCCACCAAATGATCGACCTTTGCCGAACAGATGAAGTCGTTGTCGGAAATCCCCCCGACCGAGTGGGTGGCGTACCGCAGGTTGCAGGTGTTGTAGCCTACGACCATCGACGGGTGATGGTCTTCGCGGTGCGAGATCCACGCTACGGCGTTGACGAACGCCATGGTCTGGTAGTGGTCGTCGAACTGAAAGGTCTTTGTCAATTCCCCGCTTTCGATCTCCCACCCCTCGGCGTGGCTGAGCTTGTGTTCGAGATCGTGACCCGAAAGCGGTGGTGTTCCCGCCGCCAGGGGTTGGCAGCTCATCATCAACAAATGGTTGTCACACATGGCGATCCTCCGCAGACATGATAGCGGATCCGTTGCAGTGGAAAACTTGTGCGCAGTCAATTTTTAGGCTAACCTAAAATCAAGATGAAGCGTGAATCCAGCCATCACAACCCAGCGCGACCGATGCTCAGCGAGGCCCAGGAGGATTACCTCAAACAGATCCTTCTGCTGCAGGAGCGCGACGGCAAGGCGGGTACCAAGCAGCTCGCGGCCCGGCTGGAGGTGCAGCCGGCGTCGGTGACCGAAATGTTGGGCCGTCTCACCCAGTTGGGGTTGGTCGAGCACATCCGTTACCAGGGCGCCACCCTGACTGCAGCGGGCCGCCGGGTCGCGCTCGAGATGCTGCGCCACCACCGCCTGCTCGAGACCTATCTGGTCGAGCGACTGGGCTATTCATGGGATCAGGTCCACGAGGAGGCGGAACGGCTCGAACACGTGATCTCCGAACGCTTCGAGACGCGGATCGCCGAGGCGATGGGGCACCCGACCCATGACCCGCACGGTGACCCGATCCCCGGTGAGGATCTGGAAATGCCTCTCGACGAGAGTTGGGTGCGCCTGGATGCGCTGATTTCGGGAGACCGCGGTGAACTGGTTCGGGTCGGCGTCCAGGACCGCGACAGCCTCAGGGCCTTACAACGTATGGGTGTGGCCCTCGGCAGCCCGGTGGAGGTCGTCGCAACCGGAGGGACCTCGGTTCGCGTGAGGTTGGGTCGGGAACAGCGGGATCTTCCCGTCGTGCTCGCACGGCGGCTGTGGGTGGAAAGGACCGATTCATGACGAGTGCGAGAGTTGCGGCTTATGTGTTGATGACGGTGGCGGTCGGAGCGTGCGGACCCGGTGCACACGCGCCGACGGGAGCAAACGGTCTTCAGGTGGTGGCCACCACCACGATCGTCGGCGATCTGGTGCGGACGATCGGCGGTGACGATGTCCAGGTCGATGTCCTGATGGGCCCGGGGGTGGACCCCCACCTCTACAAGGCTTCGGCGGGCGACGTGCGGCGGATGAGTTCTGCGGAGGCGGTCTTCTACAGCGGGCTGCACCTCGAGGGCAAGATGACCGATGTGTTGGAGGGGATGAACCAACGCGGTGTGCGGACGGTTGCCGTCGCCGAGTGTATCCCCGAAGACCGGCTGATCACTCTCCAGAATTTCAACGGCCTCCACGATCCTCATGTCTGGTTCGACGTCGAGCTGTGGGCTGCCACGGTGGATTGTGTCACTCGAGCCCTGACGGAGTTGGACCCGGCCGGGGCGACCGGGTACACCAGCCGTGCGAAGGCCTACCGCGACGAGCTCGCCGCCCTCGACCAGTGGGTGCTGCAGCGGGCGTCCGAGCTCGAGCCCGAGCGACGCGTGTTGGTGACTGCCCACGACGCCTTCGCCTACTTCGGCCGTGCCTACGGTTTCGAGGTGCGCGGGCTGCTGGGAGTGAGCACGGCCTCCGAGACCGGGACCGCCGACGTCCAAGAGCTGGCCGAGTTCATCGACCGGCGACGGATTCCTGCTGTATTCGTTGAAACCTCGGTGCCTCCGCGCTTCGTCGAGGCGCTGCGGGAGGCCGTCGCGGCGCGGGGGTTTGCAGTCGAGATCGGCGGCAGCCTGTACTCCGACTCACTCGGCAATCCGGGGACGCCGGCGGGCAGCTATGCCGGGACGGTGCGCGCCAACGTCGAGACCATCGTCAGTGCTTTGCAGGGCGCCGGGGGTCCAGATTGAGGAGCCACGGATCGCGACCGGGAGACAGAACATGAGCGAACCACTCTCGCCCTGGGCCCTCGAGGTCGAGGACCTGACCGTAGCGTACGACGACCAACCGGTGTTGTGGGACGTCGATCTCCAGGTCCCGACCGGGGTCAAGATGGCGATCGTCGGCCCCAACGGGGCCGGCAAGAGCACCCTCGTCAAGGCGGCCATGGGTCTGATCCCGGCGGTTGCCGGTGAGGTTCGGATTTTCGGCCGCCCACGGGCCCAGGCGCAGGGTGATATCGCGTATGTGCCGCAACGGGCAACCCTTTCCTGGGACTTCCCGACCGACGTTCTGGATGTGGTGACGATGGGCACCTATGGCCGCTTGGGGTGGGTGCGGCGCGCGGGCGCGAATGAACGCCGCCGGGCGGAGGCGGCCCTCGACCAGGTTGGGATGACCGCCTTTTCGCGACGCCCCATCGCCGAGCTCTCGGGTGGGCAACAGCAGAGGGTCCTGCTCGCCAGGGCGCTGGTCCAGGATGCCCCGATCATCATCCTCGACGAGCCGTTCCAGGGGGTCGACGCGCCCACCGAACGGGCGATCATCGAGGTGCTCAACCGCCTCGCCGGTGCGGGCAAGACCATCATCGTCGTCCACCACGACCTGCAGACGGTCCCCGAGTATTTCGACTCGGTGCTGCTGCTGAACGTTCGCGCCCTCGCTGCCGGTCCGGTGGCTGAGGTCTTCACAGAGGACAACCTCCGCCTGACCTTCGGGGGGCGGGTCGGGGTGTTGGCGGCGCGGGCCGCCGGTGGGGCGTAATGGACCTGTTGGGCGACTACACCCTGCGTCTCGTTGCGGCCGGCTCGGCGGTGCTCGGAGCCACCAGCGGCGTGCTCGGGTCGTTTGCCTATCTGCGGCGGCAGAGCCTTATCGGGGACGCGGTCAGCCACGCGGCGCTGCCGGGAATCGCGCTCGCTTTCCTGATCACCGGCAGCAAGATGCCGCTCGTGATCATGATCGGGGCGGCAGCCGCGGGTTGGGTCGCCACCATCATGATGGGTTTCGTGGTCCGCCGCTCGAGGGTCCCCTTCGACAGCGCCCTCGGGATGGGGCTGGCGGTCTTCTTCGGCCTCGGCCTGGTGCTCTTGACCCATATCCAGAAACAGCCGAACGCGGCCCAGGCCGGGCTTGGATCGTACCTGTTCGGTCAGGCGGCCTCGCTGCTGAAGCGGGATGTTCTGACCATGGGGGTGCTGGCGGCGGTGGCGCTCCTGGTACTGGGGTTGCTGTGGAAGGAGTTCAAGCTCCTGACGTTCGATCCCGAATTCGCGGCCAGCCTCGGACTGCCGGTGCGCCTGCTCGACGGTCTGCTGACCCTGCTCCTCGTCATCGCCATCGTCATCGGTCTGCAAACCGTGGGTGTGGTGCTGATGAGCGCCATGATCGTCGCGCCGGCGGCGGCGGCACGGCAGTGGAGCCGGCGTCTCGCACCGATGGTGGCGATCGCCGCGGCGGTCGGGGTGGTCTCCGGGGTTGCCGGGTCGGTGGCCAGCTCGCTGGTGCCGCGGTTGCCGACCGGGCCGACCATCGTCCTGGTTCTCAGTTTTGCGGTCGCCGGGTCGATACTGGTGGCGCCGGACCGCGGTCTGGTGTGGCGCGCCATCCGGCTCGGGCGCCTGCGGCGGGCGCCCGACCAGGAACCGGTGCTGATGCATCTGTTTGCGCTGTCGCTGCAGCACGAAAATGATCCCGACCACGGTCACAGCGTGGCGGTGCTGCGGACCATGAGCCGGCGGAATGCGGATGTCGCCGGAGCCCTGGATCGGCTGGCCGTCCGCGGTCTCGCCCGGAGCACAGCAGCGGGTTTGTGGGCGCCCACCGAAGTGGGTCGCCGTGAGGCCCGGAAGATCCTCGATCGAGAGTCGGAGGACGGGCGATGAACGCGGAAGCTGAAATCGTCCTGATCGGCGTGGTGACGGCGGTCGCGGCTTCGATTCCGGGCACGTATCTGGTGTTGCGGCGCACTGCGATGGTGTCGGATGCGATTTCGCATTCCATCCTGCCGGGAATCGTCATCGCATTCTTCGTCACTCGGGACCTCAACTCGCCGCTGTTGTTGGCGGCGGCTGCAGCGACCGGTGTGCTGACGGTGGTCCTGATCGAGGCGCTGCGGGGGACTCGCCTGGTGCCCGAGGATGCTTCGATCGGGCTGGTGTTCCCGGCCTTGTTTTCGATTGGTGTGATCCTGATCTCGCGGTATGCCGGCGGCGTGCACCTCGACACCGACTCGGTGTTGCTCGGCGAGCTCGCCTTCGCTCCGTTCGATCGCATGATCGTCAGCGGCGTCGACCTCGGACCGCGTGCTCTGTGGACCATGGGTGCGATCCTGATCTTCAACCTGGCGGCGGTCACGCTGGTGTGGAAGGAGCTCAAGCTGGCCACGGTCGACCCGGGTCTGGCGGCGCTGCTGGGCTTCTCTCCGGGCGTCATCAACTACTCCCTGATGGCCATGGTCTCCGTCACCGCGGTGGGGGCATTCGACGCGGTGGGCTCCATCCTGGTGGTGGCGCTGATGATCGCCCCACCCGCCACGGCCTACCTTCTCGTCGATCGTTTTGCACCCATGCTGTGGACGAGCGCGGCGGCGGCCGCCGCCAGCGCGGTGCTCGGGTATGGGGCGGCCCACGTATTCGATGTCTCGATCGCCGGTTCGATGGCGGTGGCGTCCGGGGTGCTGTTCAGTCTCGCCTTCGCGTTCGCGCCGCGGCGCGGTCTGGCGGCGCAGGCCCACCGCCGCAGTGCGCAACGGATTGATCTCGCCGTACGGATGCTGGTGGTCCATCTCCTGCACCACCAGAAAACCGAGCGCGAACGCGAGGAGTGCCGGTTGCAGGGCCTCCACGAACACCTGCGATGGAGCGAGACCCGGACGCGGCAGGTCGTCCGTGAGGCGGAACGCCGGGATCTCGTGGCACGTGCGGATGAGCTGATCCTCGCGACCCCCGCCGGGCGCCGCCTGGCCGAGGAAGCGATCCTCACCGGGGCTTGACGCGGGACGCCGTGGCAGGGCCGGTCGGAGATCGGCCCAAGACCTGTAATTGCGGTACAATACAGGCTTTGGAGGGATGATGAAGGTCATTGAAGGACACCTCGACGCGCAGGGCCTGCGGTTCGCACTGGTCGTGAGCCGTTTCAACGAGGCGTTGACGGGCAGGCTCGAGGCCGGGGCGATCGACTGTCTCGTCCGCCACGGCGCCGACGAGGAGCAGATCTCGATCGTCCGCGTGCCGGGCGCGTGGGAGATCGCGATGGTCGCCGCGAAGCTCGCCGCAAGCGGCGGGTTTGACGCTGTGATAACCCTCGGGGCGTTGGTCCGCGGCGGCACGGCTCACTTCGACCTGATTGCGGCGGAGGTCGCCAAAGGGGTCGCCCAGGCGGCCGTCAACACGGGTGTCCCCATCACCTTTGGTGTGATCACGGCCGAAAACCTCGAGCAGGCGGTGGAACGGGCGGGCACCAAGATGGGCAACAAGGGCTGGGAGGCCGCCCTGGCGGCCATCGAGATGGCCAGACTCACCGAAAGGCTCGATCGGGGTCGTTAATGTCTACGGCTGTTCAACAGGATCGACGTGCAGGAAGGGCCGGATAGTGGGCACACGCCGGCGGGCTCGAGAGCTCGCCCTCCAATTGCTGTATCAGAACGAGTTGACGGACACCGCACCGGAGGAGATGCAGCTCGGTTTCGACGAGTGGCAGAACGCCGGTGAAGGCGTCCGCGAGTTTGCCGACAAGCTGCTGCGAGGGACGCTGGCCAGGATCGCCGAGATCGACGCCGAATTGGTGCGGCAGACCGCTCACTGGCGACTCGAACGGTTGGCGGCAGTCGACCGCAATATCTTGAGGCTCGCCATGTACGAGTTGATCTACGAGTCCGACACTCCCCATGCGGTGGTGATCGACGAGGCGATCGAGATCGCCAAGAAATTCGGCGCCAAGGACTCGGGACGTTTCGTCAACGGCGTGCTCGATGGTTTTGTCAAACGGAGAGCCGCAGCGGAATGAGAGCAGCGATTTTCGGCCTCGGGCTCATGGCGGCTTTCGCCGCCCATGGCGAAGAGGCCCGTTATCTGGTGACCGGCGCGATGCCGGTACCCGCCGCGGCCAACGGCTACGTGCAGGAAGTGCACGAGGTGGACGGCGGTGGTTTCGAGGTTCGTGTCGTGACCTCGCTCGCGCCCATCGAATCCGAGGGTTCGTACGCCGGAATTCTGGCCGCCGCCGCGCCCGATGTGCCGGAGGGATTCGAGCTACCGAAGCATCTGTCCCAAAAACTCACCCCGGATCTCGGTGCGTGGGAGGCGGCGACCGTTATTCTCGAGTGGGTGGCAAATCACCTGGCCGTCGACGTCGACGATGGCGGTCCGCAGGACGCCCGATCAGTGCTCGCCCGCGGCCGGGGCCGCTGTTCGGGTCTGGCGAACGCCGCCGTGGCCATGTTGCGCGCCGCGGGTTTCGACTCCCGAACGGTCAGCGGGCTTTTGGTGAGCGATGCGGAGGCCATTCCCCATCGTTGGATCGAATGCCGGCTCCCGGCGGCCGGTTGGGTTCCCAGCGACCCCACGCTCGGTTTGTGGACGGTGACGCCGCGACACCTGGTGTTTGCGGATACCGTCATGGAGCGGCCACGGGTACAGGTTCTTGAGCCCGGAAATGACGGCCTCGCGCGGCTGCCGCGGCGTGCGGGGCGATTGCTGCGACCCAACCTGGGGGCGGACCTGGTGTGCCGAATCGACTCCGATCTGTCCGTGAAGGAGCCCCTGGCCGTGCTGCGGGGTGGCGGCGGTGAGATCCGGCGCGCCCGCCTCGATCCCGAGGCCAGGTTTTCAGGTCTCCTGCCGGGCCGGTGGGTGCTCGAGGTCGAGGCCGGCGGCAAGGTCATCGAGCGCCGCGCATTTGTTCTCCGCGCCGGCGGTTACCACAGCTACACCGTGAAGGGGTATGCGGGCCGCGCGCAAGGAGGGCCCGGGTCGTGAGGCGGGTCGTGTCGGGAAGCCTCGAGCACCTTTCGCCTTCGGCGCTGTTGCGGCTGGTGTCGGCGACATCACCGAGCGGGCTCCTGGTGCTCGACACCGCGGAGGGCGAGCTCCGATTCGAAGTTGATCGCGGACGTGTGCGCGAACCGTCTGAGGACCAACTCCGGCTGGCCCGCAGGGTCCTCAGCTGCCGCGTCGGCCACTTCTCCTTTCAACCACAGCTGATCACGCCGATCGAAGGCAGGGCCCTGGGTCTGTCGGCCCTGGCTGCAGCGGCCGAAGGGATCGACACCGATACTGAAATCGATGCACTGTTGACCGACGAGATCTTCGATTTCCAGATTTCTTCCGATACCGTCAAGATCCACGTGCTGCCGTCGCAGCCGCCCCACAATCCGCTCGACGAAATGTTGGTGGATCTTGCGGCCGAGGCCCCGAGCGAGCTGTTGTTTGCCGAAATCGGAGTGATCGCTCAGGATCCGCGACTGTGGCGCGGCTCGATCGATCGCCAGTGGCGACAGCACGGCTGGCGCCTGGTGCTGGTGCCGATGTCCGAGCCCATCGAGATCGAGAACTTTGACCTGTTGGTCGTCCACCACCAGCAGGCGACGGCCCGGGTCGGGCGCGAACGCGAGTGGCTCGAGCTGATTCGTCAAGGGTGCGCGGCGGACCCGATTGTGCCTGTGGTGTGGGTTGGTCCGTTCGGCGACCCCGATTGGGTCCACCAGCTGATCGACGCCGGCGTGTCCTTTCTCATGCCGTCGCCCCGCGGCGACACCGGCGAGGCCTCCAGCCGATTTACCGCCGACCTGACCAGCGTGGTGGACCGCCAGTTGCGAAATCGCCAGCGGCAAGTCGAAACCGGCCTTTCGGCGTCGGTGTCCGATCTCGTCGGTGCGATCCTGTCGGAGAGCGATCCCGATCGCGGGCTGCAGTCGCTGCTGCAGCTCGCGTCCGAGAATTTCACGCGGGGTGCGGTCTTCACCGTGGATGACCAGACAATCCGTTGTCGCGCCGGCTTTGGCTATCCACTCGACCGCAACGCGACCGTCCTGTCTCGTGGGCTCGAACTTCTCGAACAGGTGGTTCAATCGGGTACGGCGGTGATGGAGATCGAACCGGAGGCTGATGGGGCGCGCCGGCTGGCGGAGGTGTGCGGGGTCGCCGGACTGCCGGCGGCCACCGCCCTGATCCCCCTCGGACGATTCGGCAGCGTGGCCGGCATGCTGGTGGCCGATCGCGCGGGCGACAGGCTGCCGGACATCGAGGAGTTGGTGGTTCTCGCCGGGCGCCTCGGCGGGGCGGTGGTGACCTGACTCACACCGGAACCCGCTTTGCCGCGGGCAGTGAAGTGTCCTCGCGATTGACACTCTGATGTCCGCCACGTAAGCTCCTGCTGCAATTGGAGCGCGTCGAAAGGGTTGGTGGGTAGGTGATGGCCCGATGGCATTGCCAGGTCTACCGATCGACCCGGAAACACGGAGGGCGTGTGGCGACGCTGATTATCGACACGGGGAGTGGCCCCGAGCTGAGATTTGAAATCCGCAAGGAATCGATCTCGATCGGCGCTTCGGCCGCCAATGACGTGGTGCTGCGGGTGCCGGGAGTCGCGCCGAACCACGTCGTGATCCGTCGCAGCGGAAGTCGTTTCACGTTTCTGGGGCAGCAGCGGCAGGTGGTGCTGGTCAACGGCAAGCGCCGCGCGCGCGGAGTGATCGACGACGGCGATAAAATCCGGGTCGGAACAGCGACGTTGGTGGTCGAGAATATGGCGGCAGAAGCCGCTGAATTGGATGAAGCCGCACTGCATCCGGGGGTCGACGAGCCCTCGAGTCCGCCGTCCGAGACGGAAACGGTGGAGCCGTCGCGCCAGCGGGCGGAGGTCGTCCTGTTCAATGAACCGACCCGCCTCGCGGCAGGCCGTCGACAGCTGCTCGAGATCTTCCGCGGCGGTGCTCAGGCCGACATGGCGACCACGCTCGAAGGATTTTTCGAGTCCTCGTATCCGGCCCGCCGGTGCATGATCGCCTGGCTCGATCAGCAGGGTCTTTTGCAACCCATTGTCTCGCGGTGGTCCGGAAACACACCTCAGCTGCCGGCGCGAACCTTCTCGGAACTCGACCGGGGAGATCGCGTGGCTGTGCTGCGGGGCAGCGGTCCGGATCTCCTCATCTATCCGGTGCCGGCAGGGGCGGCGGACAGCCGGGTGTACGTTCTGGTGGAGACCAACGAGGACGATATGGACGACGACCGCATCCTCCTCGCCGAAGTGGCGGCGATGCTGGCTTCGCACTGGGCGGATTTTGCGGGTTCGAGCGCCCTGCTCGGCCGGTGGGAGACCGCGGCCAGGGCCAAGGTCGAGGAGCGGATGCCTGGAACTTCGCTCGTGATCCGGACACTCCGCGATCAGGTCGTGGCGGCCGCTCGATCGGCGGACCCGGTCCTGTTGTACGGTCGGGCGGGTTCGGGGAAGGCGTTTCTCGGTTCGCTGATTGCCTCGCTCCGTCCGACCGGTCGACCGTGGATCCGAGTTGTCCAGGTCCGGGGCGGCGATGATCGCGCGGTCGCAGCTGAGCTCCTCGGGTCGGCGACAGTCGTCGGTGCGCGGGGCCTGGCCGAGCACGCCGGTGGCGGGGTGGTCATCGTCCGGGGCGCCCATAGGATGTCCGCCGAGTTGCAACGGGAGACCGCATCCGCCATCACGCACGATCTCGGATCCGGCTACGGCTCGAAGGTGCGGTGGGTGTTGACCGCCGACGAAGGGTGCCTGTCGACGACCGCTGACAACCCGCTCAGCGGAGATCTGCTTGGGCTGGTGCGGCGTCACCTGATTCGCGTCCCGCCCCTCGAGGAACGTCGCGAAGATCTGCCGTTGCTGATCGTTCGCATGCTCGCAGCTGTCGGCGCCGAGCAGGGCAAGGAGATTCGGGGCATCGAACTCGACACCCTCGACTCTCTGCTCACCCATAGCTTCACCGGGCAGGTCGCGGAGCTGCTCGGCGAGCTTCGGCGGCTGGTGTCTGCGACCCCGGAGGGAGAGCTGGTCCGCGGCGTCGTGCGTGGTTCGACGACCGCGACGGCTCCCGGGACGGCGGCAGCAGCCGGCCCGAGCCCCGGCGACGAGACGGCGGGAGTGCTCCACGAGGACGATCTGAAGGTCGTGATTCCGGCCGTTGAACGGTTGTTGATCGATCGTGTGCTGCGCCGCGCGAAGGGCAACCAGAGCCGGGCCGCGCGCGATCTCAATCTGTCCCGGGGCGCGTTGATCGCGAAGATCAAGGACTACGATATCCCCGACTACCGGTCGCTGCGCCGCGGCAAAGCATAGAAAAGACTGTCGAGGGGCACGGGCTACCGCGACCTCGTCCGGTTCGCCTTTTTCTTCTGTGCCCCCTGGTCGATGACCGGTGTGCCGAGCATGGCCATGACGAGCTCCCAGTTGAACCCCAGCCAGATGAGAAATGGGAATGAAAACCGTCCCGGAAGATCGGTGAAATACCGCCAGAAACCATACACATTGCGGGCCAGATCCGAGTAGTGCTGCTGGCTCCAGGTCCCCAGACCCATCGCATACAGGGTCTTGACGTGGAACAGGAGGTTGAGCGCCTGGGTCAGATAGAGGACGCAGACTCCCATGAAGAGGCGTTCGAGTTGGCGTCGCGACAAGGGCCTGGGGAGGGCCAGATACAGGGCCAACAGGACGATGGTGTTAAAGGTTATCTCGGTTAGCGGCACGGTGGGAATCTGTGAGTCGGTCCGGAAATCCGACCGCCGCACCTGCGCCCGATGATCGTCGACAACCAGCCGGGTGACCCGCGGATACTCGTAGGCGCGGATCAGGGTCTGCGCAAGACCGGCCACCGCCCGGTCGATGACTGGCCTCAGGACGAGCCACACAGCCATGCCGATGCACAGTGCCAACGGCAGACGGAAGAGGAACTGAAGATAGGGGGGGCGTCCGGCCGTTTTCACGAAGCGCGCCGTCCGGAACCGGCGAAAAAGTGGGCCCACCCGATCCACAAACCGACGCCGGCGAGGATCACCACCGATTGCCAGATGTAGATGTGGGCATCGTTGAAGAGCGCGGGGAAAAAGATGCCGACATAAAAGAGCGAAACGATGCGCACCATGTTGATCAACTGAATCGCGAGTAGCCCGCCGACGACGCCGATCACCTTGGCCGGCCATCGGGCGGGAAAGGCGAGGACCCCCGCCACGAAGATCAGGCTGGTGATCAATCCGTTGCATCCGTTGAAGATCGTCACGGCAAACCGCGGCGAGCTCACGACACACCCGGAAACCGTCGCCGATTCGCCGAAAACCCGAAGGATTGCGCCAGCGAAGCGCGCGATGAGGGCGGTGTAGGGGACCACGACCGCGTCGTTGACCGACCGCAGGGCGACGACGGTGAAACTCAACCCGAGGATCAGCAGAAAAAGCAACAGAAACCGGGTGTCGGGCCGGCGCCAGAGGCCGCGGAGATTCATCGAAGCTGGTGGCGGCGGTAGAGGGTGGCCGCAGGGGAGGTGATCGAAGGTTCGTGTGTCAACGGGCCAGCGCTCGCAGCGCTTGTTGAAGCTGTCGGGCGTCTCTGAACCTCTGCAGGGGATCCTTTTCCATGCACTTCAGGATAACCCGGCCGAGGTCCGGGTCGAGATCCGGCGCCAGATCCAGAGGGTCCGGCGGGGCCGTGTTGAGGTGGGCATCGATGACGTCACCCTTGAAAAACGGCGGGCGACCCGTCGCCAGGTGAAAAGCGGTGGCGCCGAATGCGTAGACGTCGGTGGCCGGTGTGGGCGCCTCGCCGCGAATCTGTTCGGGCGCCATGTAAAACGGCGTTCCGCACACTGTGGCGATGTTGCCGTCGCCGCTTTCGAGGCGGGCGGCAATGCCGAAGTCCAGGATCTTGACCTCATCGCCGGGAGTCAGGAGGATGTTGCCCGGTTTGAGGTCGCGGTGGATGACGTGATGGTCGTGGGCATAGGCGATGGCATCAGCGACCCGCTGCAGAATCGGCAGCAGGAGGTTGTAGATTCTCACGGGATTGGTCTTGAGGACTTTGTCGAGCGGTTCGCCGGGCACGTACTCCATGGCGATGAAGTAGCCGTCGAATCCGCTCTCGAAATCGTGGATGGTCACGATGCCGGGGTGGTTGAGAGTGGCTGCCGCCCTGGCTTCCTGACCGAGTCGGGCCGCCTCCTCGTCGGACGTGGTTCGCAGCACCTTGATGGCGACATCACGCTCGAGGCGGGTGTCGCGTGCCTTGTAGACGACGCCCATTCCACCGCGACCGAGTTCGGTCAGGATTTCGAAACGGTGTTGCGCGAGGTGCGACGATCCGCTGACGCCGCCGCCGTCAGCGGCGCCGGCTTTCAGAGCCGCCCGGCCGCCCTCGTCGGCGTTGATCTGTCTGCGGAGGCGACGCGCCGGTTCGCAGGAGAAATCAAAGGCGAGGATGCGTTCCGCCTGGGCGAGGGCGGTGGCGCCCTCACCGGCGGCATACAACTCCTCTGCCAGTGCGATCGCCGGACCCAGGCGTTGCGGCTGGAGCGCAACGCCCACCACCGCCCGTTGCAGACAGGCGATGGCGGCCTCGTGTGAGCGGTGCTCCTTGGCCCACTCGGAGAGGTCGAGGATGACCCGGGGAATATCGGGAATCGGACCCGGGTGGTTTTGCAGCACCTCCAGTGCATCATCATGGAGATTGGCCCGATGGAGCTCGGTCAGTGCGTCCTGGAGATATCCGAGACGGGCCATGCAGTGGGCGGTGCGGTCGATGGCGCCGAGGCTGCGGTAAAGCTGGAGAGCGCGTTCGTCTTCGCCCGCACGTTCCGCGCAGCGAGCGGCGCTCTCGACATCGCCGCCGAGCTCGTACATATCGCTGGCCTCTCCCCAGCGGTTGAGCCGTTCGAGAATTGGAGCTGCCGCGTTCCACAACCTGGCGTTGATGGCGAGGTCCGCAGCTTCAGCCTCTTCATTCCGGGCGACGAGTTTGTTCACCGCGTCCTCGGCGCGACCGGAAGCGCCGATCACCGCCACCATCTCCTGCCGCATTCCGAGTTCGGCGAGTTGCGGAATCAGGGTCTCCTCCTCACGCTCGATTCTGCCTTCCAGCCGTTGCACTTCCTCCGCCGCAGCGCCGCGGTTTTGCAGCGATTCCAGCTGTTCCCGCAGCTTTTCGATCTGGCGAATTCGCAGCCGGGCCGCTTCCTGGTGGTGGCCCGCGTCGGATTCCGCGATCACGGCATCGTGCATGTTTCCGGCCTTGCGAAAGATCTCGGCGGCCCGGGCGTGCTCACCGGCGGCCCGCCACGCATGGGCGGCAGCGAGCCAGTTGCCTTCCAGTTCGTGAAGACGGGCCAGCGTTCGGTGGTCGCCCCTGGTTTCGACGGCGCGCCGCGCCGCCGGCAAGGCGGGATGCGATGAAGTGAATCGTCCCTCGTCGAGCGCGATGACCGCCGCGCCGGCCGCCCGTTTCGGTTCTCCCGCCCGCATCCAGGCCTCGACCGCCTCTTCGTAGCGCCCGCGGCTGCTCAGCCACTCGGCGAAGTCGCGGTCGCACTTCTGCGCCGACGCGATGTTTCCGCTGCGCCTGAAAATGCGCGACGCCTCTCCGAGATGATGGCCGCCGGCCCGGCGCAGGAGCTCGGCGGCGTCACCCTCCCGACCGAGTTGCAACGCGACCTTGGCGGCCTCGTCCCACGCCCGCACTTTCTGAAAGAGCGAGTATGCGCCCTTGAGATCCCCCTCTTTGAGGCGCATTTCGGCGGCTCCCCGAAGGTCGCCGCGGGCGATCAGGGTTCTCACGAGCCGCTGCTGCGGCGTGGCCGCAAGAAAAAGCTGGATCAGCCCCCACACGATCAACCCTCCGGCAACCGCGTTGGCAACCACCAGCACGCTCGCGTTTGCCACCAGCCCGGCCAATGGGGTGTTGGAGAGGGCTGCGAACTTAAAATGGTCCGCCACCCACGCGAAATTGAAAACCGCGGCCGTCACGAGACCCGCGGCAAACAGGGCGATGGCCTGCTTGGTGCGGGTGGGGACGACCACCATCAGGAGCACGAGGCAGGAAACCGGGTCCATACCGGCCATTTTATCCCGGATGCCACTCGGGACAATGACGTCGCCGGTGAACCCAATTCACAGGGCGTCTGTGGTGGGCGGCGAGAGACCCGTAGTTGAAATATTATGAGAACTCGCTCATATTTCGGGGAAGCCGGACGGCCGCCGTGGGCGGTGCCGGTGTTGGAGGACATGTGGCGGTCGATTATTACAACGTGCTCGGGATCGATCGTGCGGCGGAGGCCACCGAGATCAAGAAGGCGTATCGCAAGCTGGCGCGGAAGTTCCACCCCGATGTCAACCCGGACAACCCGGATGCCGAAAAGAAGTTCAAGGAGATTCAGGAAGCCTACTCGGTGCTGTCGGATACGGAGAAACGAAAGCAGTATGACACCTACGGTCGCGTCGAAGGCGGGGCTGACGTTGGCTTTGACCCGTTCCGGCGGGCGAGTTCCTCCTGGCACGACGCCGGCGGGTTTCGGGTCGATTTTGGTGATGGCGGAGCGGGGCGGGGTGGTTTCCAGGACCTGGGAGACCTGTTTGGAGACCTCTTCGGCGGCCGCCGGGCGGCCCAGACCCGACAGCGCCCGAGAAAGGGCGGCGACCACGAGTTGGAGGTTGAAATCGGGTTTGCCGAGGCCGTCCGCGGCACCAGCGTGACGATCCCGGTGCAACGGCAGATCCGGTGCACCGCCTGCGGCGGCAACGGTAACACCAGGGGCCAGACCTGCCCGAGCTGTCACGGGTCCGGGGTCCTCGTGTCCACCGAGCGATTGCGGGTCAAGATCCCGGAGGGTGTGGCGGACGGACAGCGTGTGAGAGTGGCTGGCAAGGGCGCCGAGGGCCTGGAAGGCGGCAGTCCGGGCGATCTTTTCGTGCGGACGAGGGTTCGCAGCGACCGCTTCTTCAAGCGGGAGGGCGACAACATCCACACCACGATTCCGGTGACCTTCCCCGAGGCCTACAGGGGCTGTGAGATCGAAGTCGGGACCGTCCACGGGCCTGTTCGGGCGAAAGTGCCGCCGGGGACCAACTCGGGGCGCACCTTCCGGCTCCGCGGCAAGGGAGTTCGCAACACCAAGACGCGCGCTTTCGGCGATCACCTTTACACGGTGCTGATCGTGGTGCCCAAGGTGATGTCACCGGGCGGTGAGAAGGCGGCGCGAGCGGTGGCCGACCTCTACCAAGACAACCCGAGGGAGGCCCTGCCCACCGGACTGTAGAATTTCGGAATTCTGAATTCGGAATTCGGAATTCTCGCCCACCCGCCCGACAAGACCAGGAAAATGCGGGTGGATGGGTGGGAAATCCGCAATTCCGAAATTCGCGAATTCAGCAATCTACGCCGTAGATTGCGGCCAGACGCCGAGCTTGCGCATTTTCTCGACCCGGCGCATGAAGAACCTTTTCTTCATGCCGCGCAGGTGGCGCGGCAGCAACACGCCGTCCAGATGATCGACCTCGTGGCACACGGCCTGTGCCAGCAGCCCGTCGGCCTCGATGTCCCGCCACCCGCCATGCTGGTCCTGGGCTCGGACCGTGAGCGCTGTCGGGCGTTCGATGGTCGTGAAGAGGCCGGGAAAAGAGAGGCATCCCTCCTCGAGAGTCGCGCGACCCTGCCGGTGGATGATCTCGGGGTTGGCAAGGACGATGAGGACTCCCGGGTCGCGTCCCACCGACAGGTCGATGGTTGCCAACCGCAGGTTGACCCCGATCTGTGGCGCCGCGACCCCAAGACCGGGCGCCTTCCACCCGGTCTCGAACAGGTCCTGAATCAGCGCCTGCAGCTCGCCGCCGAAGTCGTCGACGGGAAGGTTGGGGGCCTCCAGCCGGGGATCGCCGAACACCAGAATGGGCCGAACCGTCATGACCCTTCCGGCGCTCCTTTATCCGACCCGTGGCGATCCCGGAGACGCTTTATCACCGCCTCGACGGTCTTCTCGGCGCGACGTTTGTAGAAGTCTTCGAGAGTCGTCCGTGCCTCAGGGTGGTTTTTGACGATGGCGTCAAAGCTCGTGCGTTCGAGTTCGATGGTGGTGACGTCGGTGTGGGCGGTGATGGTGGCCGTCCGCGGCCTCCCCGTCAGCAACGAGACCTCGCCGAAGAAATCCCCGAGCCCGAGCTCCGCCAACTGCAGGTTGGCCCCGTCCTCGGTTTTGGTAAAGACCTTGACCATGCCGCTGACGATCAGAAACAGGCTCGAACCCGCCTCGCCTTCGGTCACGATGATGTCGCCCGAGTCGTAGGAACGCACTTCGGTCGAGGCGAGGACCTCAACCAGCGCTTCCCGCTTGAACGAGGCGAACAATGACGAGGCCGCCAGCTCCTTGAGGTCCTGGGCGTTCTCAGACGCCTGTTCACTGAGGGCGGCCTCTGTCTTGCGCCGCCGATGTACCGCCGTCTTCGATTTCCGGTCATCTTCAATCAATTGTGCCAGCTGGGCGTGCACGTCCTGTTCGGGATCGAGCCGGAGGATCTTCTTGTAGACGGCGATGGCCCGGGCATAGAACCCGTCCATTGCCTGGGCCTCGGCGATGTTGTGCAGGATGAAGATCGCGCGCTTGCGATCCCCGGCAAGTTCGAGAATGTCGGCCTGCCGCAGTCGCAGGTTGAGGTTATCGGGGTTTCTCTGGAGCTCGGCCTCGATCGCCCTCAGTGCCTTGCCATAGTTCTTGGCCGCCAGGAATTCATCGAGGTGGTCGATGGCGGCGCTGGTCGGTCCAATCTTCATGATGTCGACTCCATCCGTTGTCGCGTCGCCGTCCAGACCTCGGCGATCCGCTGTCTGAGTGCATCGGGGTCGGCGGTGACGAGCCGCCGGTCTGAAACCACGGGCCGCCCTGCAACCACCACGTGGCGCACCATCTGCGCGCTGCCACCGAAGACGATCCGCGACGCCGGGTCGCCGCCGGGCAGCATCGACCACTCATCCATGTCAACCACCGTGAGGTCCGCCGACTTCCCGGGCTCGAGGGTGCCGATTTCGGTCTCGAGGTGGAGAGCCGCGGCGCCGACCCGGGTGGCCATCGCCAGCACGGCCCACGCTCCCAATGCGGCGGGGCCCCGGCTGAGTCCGGGAAGGGTGCCCGCCAGGCTCATCTCATGAAAAACCGACAATCGGTTGTTACACGGAGGACCGTCGGCGCCGAGAACCACGCGCACGCCGGCGTCTTGAAGTCCCACAACATCGGCGATGCCCGAACCGAGCTTGAGATTGGCCCCAGGGCAGTGGCAGATGGTGGTTTCGCTCTCGGCGAGAAGCCGAACCTCGTGAGGCTGGAGATGAACACCATGCGCGAGGACCACATCCGGGCCGATCATCCCTCGATCGGCGAGATAGACGATGGTGTCGAGGCCGGTGATCCGGCGGACATCCGCGACCTCCGTCCGGTTCTCACAGGCGTGGGTCTGCAGCAACCAGTCGTTGTTCCTGGCAAGGGTCGCGCACGCCTCGAGCAGCTCCGGCGAACACGAGAGCGCAAAGCGCGGTGCGACCGCGTACCGCAGCCGGCCTCCGGCCGCCCCGTTCCATTTCGAGCCCAGCTCCTCGGCGTCGGCGAGCGAACGGTCCCGGTCTTCCAACAGCTCGGCCGGTACGTCAACGCCCGTGTCCATGTGAGTCTTGCCGGACACCAGCCGGATGCCGAGTCGTTGGGCGGCCGCGAACACACGGCCGTGATCGTGGGTGGTCCCGAAGTCGAGCGCGGTGGTGGTGCCGCCGCACAGCAACTCGGCGATCCCGAGCTCAGCCGCGGTCTCCACGCCGTCCCCGTCGAGGGCCGCCTCGTAGGGCCAGGTTCGGCGGTGCAGCCAGTCAAGCAGTTCGAGGCCGTCGGCCTGGTGGCGCAACAAGGACTGCACGACGTGGACATGCCCCTGGACGAAACCCGGGAGCACCACCGCACCGCGAGCATCGAGAATGACGGCATCGTCGGAGATGGTGGCGGTCCCGCCGACGGATGCGATTCGGCCGTCGCGGATGGCGACGTCACCCTCCAGCCACTCGTGATCCCGGACCATGGGAATCACCAGGCCGTTTGTGATGACGATCTCAGGGTTGCTGGTGCGGCTCATCATGGTTCGTGGGAGATTGTACCGTTCCCGGCCGGGCCGCCTTTTTTCGATCGAAATCCGCTTTCGTCCGCAGGATCAGCTCCACCGCATCGTCCACCGAGTCAACCAGGATCGGCAGTTCGGCGTCCGTTCGGCTGATATAGCCCCGGCTAAGGGACTCGTCCTCGATCCAGCGCAGCAAGCCCCGCCAGTGATCTCCATAGAGAACGAACGGAATCGGTGGAAGGTGCTTCACCTGCAGCAGCTGCCAGACCATCATGGCTTCGAGGGTCGAGCCGATACCTCCGGGCAACACGATGAACGCCGACGACAGCCGTACGAAGTGGTGGAGGCGAGAAAAAAAGGTGCGGTGCCTGTAGACCCGCTCGACGAAGGGCGATGCATCGTCGTCGGTCACCAGGCGAATCGGCAGATCACCCTCGGCGGGGCCCGACAGTTTGCCGCGGGAAGCCCCTAGATCGACGGCGTGCATGAGTCCGCCGCCGCCGCCGGTGACGATGCCGCATCCGGTCTCGGCGAGGCGCTGGCCGAGCTCGAGGGCTTCGGAGAAGAGAGGGTCGGATTCAACGATCCGGCCGGAACCGAAGATCGAGACCCGGAAGCGCTCGAGGTTGCGCGGTTGCAGCCGTTCCAGACTTTCGATGGTCTCCCACAACTGAGCCACCGACCCGTCGATGATCTCGACCAGGTCGACCGCCGCGTCATCGACGCAGCCGTGGGTGGGTTGCGGGCCGGGTTTCAAGGAGTTTCCTCTTCGGAGAACAGCGGCAGGGTCGGTTCGAGCTTGGGCAGCAGGTGATCGATGATGGCCTCGCACCAGGTTCCTCTGGCAGCGGCCGAGAGGCGCAGGGGCTTGAGGCCGCGCGCAGCCACCATCCCTTCGAGGAGGGTCTCGATGGTCTCCTGGAACCCTGGGTCCACCGCACGCACCCCGTCGTACGAGGGCCGCTCTGCGATCGGGACGTGAACCAGGAGGTCGTAGGTCGGCATCCAGTGGTCGATGTACAGCTCCCACGCCCGGATCGTTCCCGCCGCGTGCACCAGGTAGCAGTAGTTGTCCAGCACCGAGCGGTCGCAGAGCACGGTGTCCCGGCTCGAGGCGGCCTCGATTTCCCAGGCCACCTGGGTGTGGAGGATCCACTCCTGGGCGGCTACGGTCGTCTCCTGATTGATGGGCAGGGGACAGCGGCGGGCCACCTCGCGCACCATCTCGAGGTCGATATTGCGGCGTTTGAGGGCCGCCGCGAGCTCGAAGCAGAGGGTCGTCTTGCCGACGCCGTGACTCCCGATCAGTGCGATTTTCATAGGCGGACTATTGTAGAGCTTTTCGAGCCGCCCCGCGACACCCCTTGCTGAATTCTCAATTCTCAATTCTCAATTTTGAATTTTGAATTCCGCCACCCACCCTGCTTTCCGGGGGAGGGCGGCCGGGAATTCAAAATTAAAAATTCAAAATTAAGAACGGGCCGCTAGCGGCCTGCGGGTGCTCCGGTCGGCCTCAGTGCGCCGGGTAACTCGCTGGCCGCCTCGAGCATGGCGGTGTGAATCGCCTGCGCCGAATCGGCCTCCGTCAGCCGCGCCAGCCGGCTCGGGCTGCGGACGATCCACGCCAGGCGGGAGAGCCAGCGCAGGTGGAGGGCGTCGTTGCGCAAGGCGAGGAGAAAGAAGATGTGGGTCTTGCCCATGTCGGGAGAACCGAACACCACGCCTTCTGGAGAGCGTCCCATGGCGATGAACTGTTTGGGGAATTTGTCGGCGGCACGACGGCGGGCGTGGAGGAACGCGACGCCTTCCGGCACCGCGGTTGGGACCAGGCGCTCGCGAGCGGCGAGTGCCGCCTCCAGCCAGGCCTGATCTTCGAGCAAACCGAGACCCGTAACATGTTCGGCCATGGCGTGGATGACCTCCGGCCGGTTCCCGGCATCGAGCTTCGGGATGATCTGCTCGACCGTGAAGATCTCCTTCATCGGCGCGTCGATCACCTGGTTGGGGGTGGTGCCCGAGGTGGCCACCGACTCCGAAGCCAGAGTGTCCAGGTACTCGTCGAGGAGCGCGCGACGGAATCGCCATTGCCCGCCAATCTTGACGCCGGGGATCTTTCCCTCGTGGGCAAGCCGAACCAACGTGCGTTCAGCGAGTTTGAGGTAGTCCGCGGCTTCCTTGGCAGTGAGATACGATTCCATCGGCATCCCCTTCCCGCGACCGAATGCGGTCGTATCTGGCTGAATACTCCTTCCAGAGTATGATGTCAAGGAATACCCGACCTCTTGCGTGGTTTGAGACTGTGTGCTATCACGTACGTCGTCCAAGCGTGCGGTCGAAGCCGCGTCACGGACTTGGGTGAAAGTTGAAGGGCGTCCGGCCCAACCCGCGCGGCGTTTCGAATCCGGTTCGGCCGGAAGGAGCGGCGGGTCTCGGGCTGTCGCCGGTTCACGCGACGGCGGCTCGATACGTAATCGACACTGCCAAAAAAATCGAGGAGGGGCTGAGTATGGATGTGGAAGCCAAGGTCAAGGAGATTATCGTTCAGCAGCTTGGCGTTGACGCCGAAAAGGTGACGCCCGAGGCATCGTTCGTCGACGACCTCGGAGCGGATTCACTCGACGTTGTCGAGCTCGTCATGGCGTTCGAAGAGGAGTTCGGGGTCGAGATCCCGGACGAGGCGGCAGAAAAGATCGGCACCGTCAAGAACGCAGTTGAATTTCTGAAGCAAAACCTGGACAGCTGATGTCCCGACGGGTAGTGGTCACAGGGGTCGGAATGGTCTCTCCCCTGGGGATCGGGACCGAGGCGACCTGGAATGGACTCGTCGCAGGCAGGAGCGGTGTGTCCACAATTACCCGATTCGATACCACGGACTACCCTGTCCATATTGCCGGCGAGGTCCAGGGGTTCAACCCCGAAGACTGGATCGAGCCGAAAGAAGTCAAGAAGTTCGACCTCTTCGTGCACTATGCTTTGGCGGCATCGCTGATGGCCCTCGACCACTCGGGCCTCGAGATCACCGACTCCAACGCGACCCGTGTCGGGGTCGTGATCGGATCCGGAATCGGCGGTTTCCCGTTGATCGAACGCCAGCGCGACGTCGTTCGCGATCGCGGCCCGCGCAAGGTCTCGCCGTTTTTCATACCCGGGGCGATCATCAACATGTGTTCCGGTGTGGTCAGCATCCGCACCGGCGCCAAGGGCCCGAACATGGCGACCTGCACGGCGTGCTCGACGTCGGCGCACGCCATCGCCGACGCACTGCTCTATATCCGCCACGGCTACGCCGACGCGATCCTCGCCGGTGGTTCCGAGGCGGTGATCAGCCCCTTGGCGCTTGCCGGTTTCTCCTCCATGCGGGCCATTTCCACCCGCAACGACGAGCCGGAGCGGGCGTCACGGCCGTGGGACAAGGATCGCGACGGCTTTGTGATGGGTGAAGGGGCGGGGGTCGTGATGCTCGAGGAGTTCGAGCACGCCAAACGGCGCGGCGCCCCGATTCTCGCCGAGGTGTTGGGATTCGGCATGACCTCGGACGCCTACCACATCTCGGCGCCTGCCGAGGATGGCGACGGTGCCAAACGGGTGATCCGCTGCGCCCTGGACGACGCCGGTCTCAATCCGGAAGATGTCGACTACATCAATGCCCACGGCACCTCGACCCCGGCGGGCGATGTCGTCGAGACCAGAGCCCTGAAGGGTGTTTTCGGCGACCACGCAAAAAAGATCATGGTGTCCTCGACCAAGTCCATGACCGGCCACCTCCTCGGCGCGTCCGGTGGTTTGGAGTTCGGGGTCATCGTGCTGTCGATGGTCAACGGCGTGGTACCGCCAACCATCAACCTCGACGAGCCGGATGCAGAGAACGACCTCGATTACGTGCCGCACACCGCTCGTGACGTGAAAATCAACGTGGCGCTGACCAACTCCTTCGGGTTCGGCGGAACCAACGCGTGCTTGGCAATCGGCCGCGTCGACTGACGATGGGCTTCCTCGCGAACCATCAGCCACGGGTCCGCTGAGCCTGCTGACGGGAACGCCCTTGTCCCCCGTCATCCAGCCGTGGATCGCGAGAGCCGCCCGTTTCGCAAGCCGGGTCGATCTCTTCAACTTCGGTCGGTGGATGGTGTTGGCCCTTGTGGTGGGCGTGGTCGCCGGTCTCGGCGGATCCCTCCTGACCTGGGGGGTTGATTGGATCAACTCGGTTCTCCTCGGAGACCTCGTCGGTTTTCACGTGCCGGGTCACGGCGTGGCCGGCAACCAGGACTGGAACATGCCGTCCCGGCCATGGATGTTGCTGATCGTTCTGCCGCTGGCCGGGTTGTTGGTGGGATGGATCGTCACCAACTTCGCGCCCGAAGCCGAGGGACACGGTACCGATGCGGTGATCAACGCCTACCATCGCGGCCGGGCGGTCATTCGCCGCCGGGTGGTGCCGGTCAAGCTCATCACCTCGATGTTGACGATCGGGTCCGGAGGTTCGGCGGGGCGCGAGGGGCCGGTGGCCCAGGTCGGCGCCGGGTTCGGTTCCTACCTGGCGGATCTGCTCCATCTCGGTTATCACGACCGCCGGGTGCTGGTGATCTCGGGTGTTGCCGCCGGTGTCGGCGGTATGTTCCGGGCGCCGCTCGGCGCCGCTCTGTTCGCGGTCGAGGTCCTCTACTCCGACCCGGACTTCGAGTCCGAGGCCCTGATTCCGGCCATCATCTCGTCCATCGTCTCCTATGTGGTGGTGGCCTCGCTCACCGGCTGGAACTCGATCTTCGTGACCGCCGACATCCATTTCGCGCGGCCGCACGAGCTGGTGGCCTACCTGATCCTGGGGATGGTGGTGGCGGTGGTCGGCGTCATCTACGTCAAGGTCTTCTACGGCATGCGGGACAACGTCTTCCGGCCCATGCCGATCCCGGCCTGGACCAAACCGGCCGTCGGCGGCCTCCTGCTGGCCCTGCTCGCCATGGCCGTGCCGCAGGTGCTCGGCGGCGGCTACGGGTGGCTGCAGCTCACGCTGGACGAACAACTGCCGTTGAAGGTGTTGCTGTTGCTCGTACCGGCGAAGATCCTCGCCACCTCGCTCACGATTTCATCGGGCGGCTCGGGCGGCGTCTTCGCCCCGTCGCTGGTCATCGGCGGCGTCACCGGAGCTGTTTTCGCCGACCTTGCCCAGCGCGTGGCGCCGCAGTTCGCGCCGCCCACCGCAGCCTGCGTGTTGGTCGGCATGGGCGGTTTCTTCGCCGGGGTCGCGAAGGTGCCGATCGCCTCCCTCATCATGGTGGCCGAGATGAGCGGCTCGTATGGGCTGCTGGTGCCCATGATGCTGGTCTCGTCGGTCGCCTATCTCCTGATGCGGGGGGTCAGCATCTACGAAGCGCAGGTCCCGGGCAGGATCGACTCGCCCGCCCACGTCGGTGAATTCCAGATCGACATTCTCGAACGTCTGACCGTTCGCGAGGTCATGGACCCCGACCAGAAGATCATCACCGTACCACCGGGTGCTTCGTTCGACACGGTTCTCGATCTTGTCGCCGACACCGACCAGTACGCCTTCCCGGTGGTGGATGATGACGGCGTGGTGGAGGGGATGTTCAGCATCAACGATGTGCGCCGCGTCATGGCCACGCCGGAAGTGTGGCCGCTGCTGGTGGCCTCGGATCTCGGGGTTACGGCGCGCGGCATCGCCTACCTCGAGCCCGACGACGACCTCCACACCGCGGTGCGCCGCTTCACCGCCCTCCGGCGGGACATCCTGCCGGTCCTCGAGGGTGAACCGCCGGCACCCGTCATCGGCCTGCTCCGCCACCACGAAGTGATGGAAGTCTACGACCGAGAAATCCACCGCCTGCGCGAAGAAAACCAAGACTGATCGGTTCGCCACGTAGGTGCGGGCTTGCACTCCGGGATGCAGTATCCCGATGTGATCATCCCGATTCTTACCGCGTTGTTGCCCGTGAGTGCCCCCTCTGACAATGATTGGGCCCGTGGAGCGGGCTCACGACTGGCGTTCGAGTTCCCAACATTGTCAGAGACGTCCGGTGAACGCAGACGGTGCGCCGACCATCGCCTCACGACCTCAAGCCTCAAGCCTCAAGCCCCAAGCCCCAAGCCGAGAAGTGTTACACTCTCGCCTGTGAATGACCATTCATTTTCACGACACTATCGAGAAGGAGGCAAGCCGTGAACTGTATCGTGTGCGTAGCCAGCGTTCCAGATACGGCGTCGGTCATCAAGGTTGGTGGCGACGGCAAATCGATCGACGGGACCGGCATCAAGTGGATCGTGTCGCCGTTCGACGAATATGCGCTCGAGGAGGCGTTGCAGATCACCGAAGCCAAGGGTGGTGAGGTCACGGTGGTGACCTACGGTCCGGCCTCGGCCGAGCCGGCGCTGCGCGACTGTCTTGCCCGCGGCGCGCACCAGGCGGTGCACGTGCTCGGCGGTGAAAAGACCCTCGGTGACAGCCTCACCATCGCCAAGGTGCTTGCCGGAGTCATCAAAGACAGGGAGTACGGCCTCATCCTGTGCGGCGTGAAGGGTGTCGGTACGGATTGCAGCCAGGTCGGCCAGATGCTGGCCGAGATCCTCGATATCCCCCACGTGGCGGACGTCATCGAGCTCGAGGTGGGCGATGCCTCCCTGACCGCCGGCCGCGACGTCGAGGGCTTCAGGGAAAAGGTCGAAAGTCCGCTGCCGGCGCTCGTGACCTGCCAGAAGGGTCTCAACGAGCCCCGGTACGCAGCGCTCAAGGGCATCATGGCGGCCAAGAAGAAACCGGTTGAAAAGGTCGAGGTGGCGAGCCTCGGCATCGAGGAGGGTGCAAACCCGTTCTACGCGGTGACCGCCCTCGAACTGCCGCCTGCGAAATCGGCCGGAACCATCATCCAGGGCGAGGACGACCCGTCGGCGGCGGCGGCCGGGCTCGTGAAACTGCTTCGCGAAGAAGCGAAGGCGATTTAGGGAGGCGATGATGGAAAAAATTCTGGTATTCGTGGAGCAGCGTGGCGGTGAGGTTCGCAAGGCCTCGCTTCAGGCGATCTCCGAAGCCAAGCGCCAGGGGGCGGAGGTGAGCGCGGTGCTGCCCGGATCGGGCATTGCCGGCGCCGCGGCCGGGCTCGGCGCCTGGGGGGCCGATACGATCTATGTCGCCGATGACGCCAACCTCGGGTTGTACTCGGCCGAAGGTTATGCCGAGGTGGTGACCAAAGCGGTGGAGCTGGCGCAGCCGTCGGCGATCTTCTTTGCCGGCACCGCCATGGGCCGAGACCTCGCGCCGCGGGTGGCGGCGAGGCTTGGCGTGGGCGCCCTCGCCGACGTGGTCGGGCTCACCCTCGACGGTGAGGTTTTCACTGGCCGCCGGCCGGTTTACTCGGGCAAGGCCTTCGCCACCGCCACCACCGCCGGCAAGACCCCACAGGTCGTCAGTCTGCGGCCGAACGTGTTTGCGGCCGAGGAGCTTGGCGGCGCGGGAACGGTCGTCGCCCTTGACGGTCTCGCCCTCTCCATCCGTGCAGTGGTCAAGGAGTTGGTGGCGGCGGGCGGCGGCGAGCTCGACGTTGCCGAGGCCGACATCGTCGTCTCCGGCGGCCGCGGCATCAAGGGCCCCGAGAATTTCGCTCTCATCAAATCGCTCGCCGATGCGCTCGGCGGCGCGGTGGGTGCGTCGCGCGCCGCGGTGGACGCGGGCTGGATCAGCCACTCGCACCAGGTGGGCCAGACCGGCAAGGTGGTGAGCCCGTCGCTCTACATCGCGTGCGGCATCTCGGGCGCCATCCAACACCTCGCGGGCATGAACTCGTCGAAGATCATCGTCGCCATCAACAAGGACCCGGACGCGCCGATCTTCAAGATCGCCGACTACGGCGTCGTCGGCGACCTCTTCACCGTGATCCCGCCGATGGTGGAAGCCATCAAGGCTTTGTAGGGCGAATAGGTTCGAGATCTTTCAACGGCGGGCTTCGGCCCGCCGTTTGTTTCCGCATCAGATTGCCACCCCCGCCTTTGTTGGCGTCCTTCCCGGGAGGAGCCGAGCTTCCGACAACGTTGAAATTGGCACCTCCGCCGCACATGGTCCCACCCGCCCTGAGCACTCGAGTGCTCACTGTCGGTGGGGGGCTGGGTGGCAAATCCGGAACGCCCGTCAGAGCGGAATGTGGCCGACGGCCGGAAAGGAAGGGTGGGAGGGGGCCGGCCATCGGCCACCCGCTCATGGCGGGTAGACGCTGGCCGAAGGCCACGAGCAAATCCGAAATCCGAAATCCGAAATTTCCAGAGGTGGGTGGGCGGGAATTCCGAATTCCTCCTACCGTCCACCCCTCGAGTGCAGCCGCGAACCGCTCCCGCTCTTCCTGCCATCGGCGATAGCTCCACCCCATCTCGCTGCGCAGGATGGGACGGAGGATGGGGGCGAGGTCGCGGGCAGTGTCGGGCTCCCACATCCCGAGGCGCACGCGGCGCAGGAGCAGGTCCTCGAGGTGGAGGACGGCGCCCCACCGGCAGTGGGCCCGCACCTCGGCGGCCGAAAGGTCGAGCCCGGGCCGCAGCGGTCTGAGTTCGCCTTTTCCCCGTGCGAGCTCGGTCGCGATCCAGGCCGTCGAACCGAGCCTGCGCGCCATGCCGTCGGCCACCGCGGGTTCGAGACCGAGGGCGGCGTGCAGACGAATCCCGAGGTCGCGCGGCGCGAGCCCGCCAAGCGGCGTGCCCTTGGTCATGCAACGCCCCACCTGGCGGGTTACCTGCTCCGGGAGCAACCCCACGGCCGAGTCCACCGCGGCCTCGGCGGTCGAACGCCAGGTGGTGAGCTTGCCGCCGGACACTGAGAGGACGCCGTTTTCCTCCCAGATGTCCTCCTCGCGGCTCGCCTCCGAGGGGTCGTCGGCGTGGATGTCGAGGATCGGCCGCAAACCGGCAAAGGTCCCGCGCACCGCAGCGGCATCGATGCCGCGGCAGGGGAAGGCGGTCTGGGCCGCGCGCAGCAGGTAGGCCACCTCGTCGGCGGTTGGTCTGGGGTCGTCGAGCGCGCCGTCGTAGAAGTGGTCGGTGGTGCCGAGCAGCACGCCCTCGGGGTGGGGAACGAGGAAAACGGGTCGGCCGTCGTCGGGCGATGGCAGCGACACTGCCACGGTGATCGGCACCGTCGCCGACGGCAGAATCAGGTGAATACCGCGCGACGGGCGCACCCGGCGGCCCTCGAGCCCGAGCCGCTCCCGAACCGCGTCGGTCCACACGCCGCCGGCGTTGACGATCAGGCGCGCAGCAACGCGGTGGCTTTTCCCGGATTCGAGGTCACGCACCACCAGCCCGGATGCGCGACCGTTCCCGTCACGGGTGGCTGTCAGGGCCTCGCAGCGGGTCACCACTGCGGCCCCGTAGGCGTGGGCGGTGGCCGCGACCGCCCAGGTCAGGCGCGCGTCGTCGGCCATGGCGTCGGTGTAGGCGAGGACCCGGTCGATACCGTCGGTAGGCAGGTCCGGCACCAGTTCTGCGAGCTCGTCGAGGTCGACCTGGGTGTGTTTTTCGGGGCGGGCAGTGAGATGGTCATACATCCACAGACCGAGATCCACCTGCCAGCCCGGCGTGCGGTCGCCGTGCGAGGCCGGATACAGGAAACGGATCGGGTACACCAGGTGCGGGTCGAGGGCGAGCATGCGGTCGCGTTCTCGGCACGCGAGCCGGGTGATCCGGAACTGCATCTGTTTGAGATAGCGGAGGCCGCCGTGGATCAGCTTCGACGACCGCGACGAGGTGCCCGACGCAATGTCGCCCTTGTCGATCAGGAGCACATCGAGACCGCGCTGCGCCGCGTCCAAACAGACGCCGCACCCGGTGATGCCGCCGCCGATCACCACCAGGTCGAAAACCCCGGCGAGTCGATCGAGCGAGGCTGTGCGCCACTGCGGGTGAAACACTCAGCTCTCCAAACGGTCGTCCGGATCGAGCAGAACGTGCGGGTTGAGGATGCCGGCCGGGTCGAGGCGCCCGGCAACCGCGGCCAGCGTTCCGGCGCCGTCGCCGCCAATCTCACGGTCGAGCCACGGTGCGTGCCACTGACCGACGCCGTGGTGGTGGCTGAGGGTCGCGCCGGCGGCGACCAGGGCCTCGGTGGCGGCGCGCTTGATCCGGGCCCAGCGGGCGATGGTCGCGTCGGGGGCGGCGGCCGCGCGGAAGAAGAAGGTGAAGTAGAGCGAGGCGCCGTCACGGTAGGGGTGGGAGACGTGGCACAGCACCGCCACCCGTTCGTCGTCGCTGTGCAGGGCGCCCTCGAGAGCGGCCGTTACGCGGGTGCGGAGCTCGACGATTCTCGACCACGGCGCCGCGGTTTCGAGGGTGTCTGTGGCATAGCCGATGTCGAGCAGTGACTCGCGCAGATAGGGGTGGCGGAAACGGTCGCGCAGCCAGTGCCGCCCCGGCCGCCGGCCGAGCGACACGCCGCGGCGGGACGACACGACGTCGAGGGCCGAGGCCAGGGTGTCGTCCACCCGGTCGCGGTCTCCCGCGGCGCCGATCAGCATGAGGCAGCCGTCGGCGCCGATGCCGCGAAGGGCAAGATAGTGGTCGACCAAGCGCGCCAGCCGACTCCGTCCAAGACCGACCGCCATCGCGACCTGGCTCTCGTGGGCGTCTGAGAGCCGCACCATGGTCAGCGGAGTTCCCCGCCACACCAGTTCGCGCACCACCTCGAGGCCGCGGTCGATGTCCGGCACCAGGGCGCCGACGATCTCGGTGACGCGCGGGCGGGGGCGGACTCTCAGAGTCACCTCGGTGATGACTCCGAAACGGCCCTCGCTGCCCATCACCAGGTGTTTGAGGTCGGGGCCCGCGGCAGAGGCCGGACCGGCCGGCAGGCGAAGCCGGCCCGCCGGCGCCCGCATCTCGAGCCCCGCCACCATGTCCTCGATCCGGCCGTAACCGAGCGACTCCTGGCCCGAGGATCGGGTTGCCACCCAGCCGCCCACCGTCGCCAGTTCCCAGGACTGCGGGTAGTGGCCGAGGGTGAGGCCGTGGAAGGCCAACTCCGACTCGACCCGCGGGCCGCGGGTGCCGGGGCCGAACACGGCGAGTCCCGACACCAGATCGACCGCCGTGCAGCCGCTGAGCCGTTCGAGGTCGAGAGTGAGCAGGGGCGCGTCCCCCCGCAGCACGTTGACGCCGCCGGTCACCGAGGTGCCGCCCCCCCAGGGGATGACGCGGATCGAGCGTTGAGCACAGACCGCCAGCACGGCCCCCACCTCGTCGGCGGTGCTCGGTCTGCACACCGCGTCGGGCAGGGCCGGCACCGCACCCGCGCGGACCCTGAGGACGTCCACCAGCCCCTGGCCGCGGGCGTGGGCCAGACGATCGCCGGGATCGGTCGAGATCGTGGCCGGCAGGACGCCGAGATCGAAGGCGTCGATGTCGGGCGGGTCGGCGGCCGTGGGCGGCACCGGGTGAACCGCGTGGCCGACGTTCACGGTCAACCATTCGAGGAGATGCGGAGTTGGCGGCAGGCTCTCGCCCACGAATCCCCAACCGCCGAGCCGTCGGTTTGTCGACGTCATGGTGCCCCAGTATACGGCCTTCTCCGAATCGGGTACGGTACGATCGAGGCATCGGCGCCGTCCTACCGCGGCGGCCGTTGCAGGAGAGGAAACGGGTCGTGACCGAGAGGACCATCGAGATCGAGGCGGGCACCTTCACTGCCAGACCGTATCGCGCTGAGGACGAACAGCCGGTACTCGATCTGTGGCAGCTGGCCTTCGGCAAGGAGCTCGACGCCGATTTGTGGCGCTGGAAGTACGTCGACAATCCTTTCGGGATGCGGGTCCTGGTGTGTCGCGACCCTGATGGAGAGATCGCCGTGGTGATGTACAGCGGTGTCCCGTACCGGGCCCGGTGGAACGGGAGGTTGGTGGAGATCGTCCAGTTGATGGACATCATGAGCCACCCTGGCTACCGAAAGACGGGTCTCTTCATCAAGGCTGCCGAGGCCTTCTTCGACCTCTTTGCAGGCGGCGACTCGGTGCTCTACTACGGCATCCCAGGCCGCTATCACTTCGACATCGGCGCCAGGTACCTCGCTTACAGCGAGCTCGAAAGCGGGGTTGCCTACCTGCGCGCTTCGACCGGGAAGCTGGCCCGCCCGGGGAGACTGTTTGGTCATTCCGTGCGGCTCATCGAGCGTGCGGAGCCCGCACTCGATCGGGTCTGGTCCGAAGTTGAAGGCACCTACCCGCTGGCGGCCGTCCGCGACGCCGCCTTTGTCGACTGGCGCTTCTTCCGCAATCCCCAGAGGGACTACCTGGTGTACCTCTTCCTCGCCGGCATCGCGCGGCGTCCGCGAGGCTATGCGGTGGTCGGGGTCGACGGGGACACGGCGCGGCTGGTGGATGTCCTGATGCCGCCTGACCCGGCGATGATTGCCTCTCTCTCCGGCCGGGTGGCTTCGGATCTCTCGGCCCGTGGCATCGAGAACATCGAAACCTGGCTCCCCGCAGGGCACTTTCTGACAGCGGGCCTCCTCGAGGCGGGTTGGGCCCGCGAACCTGAGCCGCTGGGGATTGTGCCGACCGCGAGGTCCTTTGACTCCGAACTCACGATCCCGTGGGTGTCGGAAAACTTCTTCTACACCATGGCCGATTCGGACCTCCAGTGAGGACGGTGTGATCAACCCCGAACGGCTCACCGCCTACCACGAAGCCGGTCACGCGCTGGCGTCGGAGCTCTACGGGCAGGTCTTGACCCGGGTGGAGATCCTCGGCGACACCGAGCACAGCGGCACCACCGAGACCCTGCGTTTTTCGAGCGATCCGGATGAAGGCATGGGCACCCGGGCCAGCCTCGAATCGATCGAAAACCAGCTGCGATGTGTGCTGGCCGGTACTGTCGCCGAAGCCATGATCTCGGGACGCGCGGGTTGGAACGAGTCCAGCGAAGACCTCGACGCGGCAGTCCGCCTCGCCATGAAGCTCGTCAACGATTGCGAGGACGTGCTGCCGCTGCTCGAGGACGTGCGGGAGGATCTCGAACGGGTCCTGCGCGAGCACTGGACCGCGGTCGAGAGCCTCGCCGATGAACTCGTGCACCACAAGACGCTGTCGGGCGCCGAGGTGCGGAGGATTCTCGACCTCACGGCTGCCGGCTGAAGGCGTTCGAGCTGTCGCCGAGAACCGGTTCGAAGATCCACACGACGCATTCGCCTCCGGATTCGCAGTAACACGACCCGGTCCAGCGGGGGCTCACGATCTCCTCGACGGTCTCGGCCAGACGCCGGCTGAAGTAGACCAGAAATACCGAGTTCGGGTCGACGTGATCGATGTCGGAAACCAGCCGTGTCGCCGTCATCCAGCTGTGGCGGGCCGCGAGGGTCGGATAGGGACGCAGCGCGACCTCACGGTTGGGGTCCATCTGGTAGGCAACTTCCACGACGGGCGATGCGGGATGCTCCTGGAGGGCGCGGACGGTGGAGGTGAAGGGCGGCGGCGGTAGACGGAGCGGGACGATCGCGAAAAACTGGCGGGAATTGGCGATCACGATCAGTGCGGCGATCGACAGCAGGACCGCCCTCACGGCCGGCACCGAAGACTTCAGCCGCGTCGTGAAGATGCCGGACAGGACGGTTGCGCCACGGCCTGCCAGGAGGGCGGCCGCGGGGAGAACGAATAGAAGGCGGGTCAGGCTCGGCGAGGTCAACGGGTGCGACACGGCGACGGCGAGCGTGCCGAGGACGAACCACAGCAGCAGCAGGCGATCAAACGGCGAGCGGCGGAAAACGAAAACGGCGGCGCCGCCGCCGATGGCCGCCAGGACGGCTGCGAAGGGATCGAGCAGTGAAGCCGCTACGTGATGGTCGAACCACCGGCTGTTGTGCCAGAAGACGCCGGCGCTGCCGGCCCACCCCAGCACCCAGCTTCTCTCGGCGCCGAAACCGAGCGCGTGGCTGGCCCTCAGGTTTTCGATCAGCGGCGTCTGGTTTGCGGCCAGGATCGGCAGGGTCGTGCAGACCAGGCCGCCGATCACGACGACCGCGGCGGTGAGGCGGCCGCGCGGTCCCTTCGACAGCAACCCGGGAGCGAGGAACATCACCACCACGAGCCAGAAAATCGTTGTCGCCAGGAAGGTGTAGAGGCAGAGGCCCAGCAGACAACCGAGAATGAAGAGGCGGGACCCCGAGGGCCGCGAGGCGATCACGGTCAACCAGAGGACGATCAGCAGCGGCGGAACCAGAGTGTGGAGGTTGTTGTAGCCGATGTGGCAGAACGCTAGGGTGAAGGCGGAACTCCCGACGACGAGACCGGCGATGACGCCGGACAAGCGACCTGTTGCGTC
Organism: Candidatus Sulfomarinibacteraceae bacterium; assembly: GCA_963741385.1. Lineage (GTDB taxonomy): Bacteria > Acidobacteriota > Thermoanaerobaculia > Thermoanaerobaculales > Sulfomarinibacteraceae > Sulfomarinibacter. The sequence continues at coordinate 257,000 of CAVUHO010000010.1, read as the reverse complement.
GCCTCCCTCGCCGGGTGGAACCGTCACCCGGACGACGATCAGGTAGGCGAGGGCGGCCGCGACCACGGCCACCGTGACCTCGGCCAGACGCCAGCCGAGGACATCTTCGCCGAACAACCGCAGGAACAGCGACTGGAAGAGAGAATCGGCGACCGGGTTTTTCGAGTGGACCAACGACAGGCTGAAGATGTCGGCCGGGGGGCCGCTGAGGAGGCCCCGGGCCTTTTCGAAGAAGGAAACCTCGTCCCCGATCCACGAGTAGTACCAGTGGTCGATGCGACGGGTGGCCGTCCACCCGACCGTTGCCGTCAGAAAGCCGATCCAGAGCAGGTCGGAGCGGCCGAGGGTCGCCGTTTTCAAGGTTGCGGGCGACGAACGGGTGTCGCAAGCCCACAGCCCCGCAGTTGCGAGGCCGAGCACGGCGGCGAGGAGTGGTGGATACCAGGCCGGTGCGACGGCGAGCCGCGCCAGTGTGCAGAGGATCGCGAGGACCACCGCCGCGATCGTGAGCAGGGCGACGCCGGCGGGCCGCGCCGTCAGCGTCAGTTGCCGGCAGGTGAGCCGGGAACGCGGGGCTTCTGAGCGTCGAGTGGGCGAGGGCGCCGAGAACGAGAGAGCCGGCGGCGATCAACGCGAACGCCGCCGCCACGAATCCGGGGTGGGTCCCGAGGGAGCCAACCCGATCGCCGAGGAGGTGGCTGTCGACGGCAAACGGAAAGGGCAGCTGCGCCGCCAGCACACCGGCGGCAAGGGTCATGAGGCCGACGGCGGCAACCCAACGGCTGCCTCCCGGCTGCGGATCGTTGGCTGCAACCGGCGCCCCGGACAAGGTGCCGTGGAGGCGGTTTTCCCGACCCGGTTTCACGGGAGATCCGTCGCCGCGCCCGCGGCCCGCATGGCGGCGAGCAGGTGGCGGGCGCCGGTGGTGAAGACAGGTTCGGGAACCAACAGACTCAGCACCAGGAAGCCGCCGCGGTCGAACCCGAAGAAGTGGCCGGGGTGAACCGCCACGCCCCATTTCTCGAGCAGGGCGACACAGAGTTCGTCGTCGTCGCCGACCGCCGGAACCTGGAGGACGGCGCTCCACCCACCGCCCACCGGGAGGACGCGCACCGACGGTTCAAGTCTCGCGAGGGTTCGCAGGGTGTCGAGGTTCGCCCGACAACGGTCGCCGATCTCGGGACGGATCCGTTCGCCTGCGGCGAGCAGGCCGGGTGCCGCGACCGCGATGGGGGTGGAGACCGAGAGGTAGGCGTCGGCGACGTACTCGAGGCCTTCCAGCGCGGAGCGAACCAGGTCATCCGGGCCGCCGGTGACGATCCACGCCAGTTTGACCTGGGGCAACCCGACGCTCTTTGACAGCCCACCGAGGGCGAAGCACAGACAGTCCCCAACCGCGGCAAAGCTCCCATCCGCTCCCGGGCCGCCGTCGAGGGTGTAATCCAGAAAGACCTCGTCGGCGATCAGCGCCCAGCCGCGGTCCCGGCACAGCGACACCAGGCGGTCCGCGTCTGCCGGGTGGACGAAGGAACCGGTGGGGTTGTTGGGATGGACGACGACCACAGCTCGAACGTGATCGGGCGCGTTGTCCAGATTCGCGAAGTCGATCCGCCAGCCCCCGTCCCGGTCGAGGTCGTAGGTCAGGGCCTCGACCGCATCGAGCTGCGCCAGGTGGTCGAACAGCGGGTACGAGGGCGAAGGTACGAGGACGGCGTCGCCGGGGTCGCACAGGAGCCGGAAGAGGAAGCTGTAGGCCTCGCTGGTGGAGGCGGTGAGCATGATGTGGTCGGGGTCCACCTCGACTGCCCACCGGAGGTAGTCGGCGGCCACGGCCTGGCGTGCGGAGCGGGGCCCCCGTGGGTCGGGGTGGTAACTGAGCGCCAGTGGGTCACCGAGACCCGCCAGCAGATCCGGCGGATAGGCGAAGCCACAGACGGTCGGGTTGCTGATCGTCAGATCGTAGGGAATGTCGCCGAGCCGCGCCCGCGCGACGGCCAGAATATTGGGCGTGAGGTCGTCGGGGATGCGGCGGGAACGTATGGTCATCAGTCGATGCTAATATCTGCCCCCAGAAACGACAAACAATCCCGCTGTAGAATGCCCCCGTGACTGAACTGACTGCACCACAGATCGCGGCGCTCGAAGACTCGGGCTGCGAGGTGCGGACGGATCGGCTCACGCGCTGTCTGTACGCCGTGGATGCCTCGATCTATCGGGTCGAGCCGGCGGCGGTGGCGTTTCCCCGTTCGGCCGCCGAGGCCGCCGCACTCCTGCGTGCGGCGGCTGACAGCGGGGTCGAGGTCACGCCAAGGGGGGCGGGCACCGGGCTCGCCGGCGGCGCTATCGGCAGCGGGTTGGTGGTGGACTTCGCGCGCCACAACTGCCGCATCTCTCAATTCGACCGTGAAAACGGAACCGTCCGGGTGGGCGCCGGGGTGGTGCTCGACCGCCTCAATTCCTTCCTCGGCCCCCACGGTCTGTGGTTCGGCCCGGATGTCGCGACCTCATCGCGCGCCACCCTCGGCGGCATGATCGCCAACAACTCGTCGGGCGCCCACGCACCCGTCTACGGCACCACTGCCGACCATCTCGCGGCGCTCGAGGTGGTGTTGACGGACGGGACCATCGCTATCGTGGGCGCGGGCGAGGAGGGTCTACCCGGCGTCCGAGATGCTGCCGATCGGCTGCTTGCAGAAAATTCAGAGGAGATTGCCCGCCGCCTGCCCGCGGGTCTGGTCAAGCGGTGGCCGGGCTACGGTCTCGATAGAGCTCTCCACGCTCCCGGGGATTTGACGCAAGTTATTGCCGGGAGCGAAGGTACCCTCGCCGGGATCGTTTCGGCAGTACTCCGGGTGGTTCCGCGTCCGGCCCGGCGGAGTCTGGGAGTGATCTTCTTTGCATCGGTGGAAGAGGCGCTGCAGGCAACCGTCGAAATTTCCGACCTCGAGGCGGCGGCAATCGAGCATCTGGATGCCGCAGTCTTCGATCAAACCCGGGGGCAGAGGGCGTTTCGTGCAGCACGCGACTTTCTGCGGCTCGACGAGGAGCCGTGCAACGCAATCCTCTTGGTTGAGTTCTTTGACGACGACGGCGACCGGTTGGCCGAACTCCTTCGCCGCGGCATCGGACTGCGATCGGTGGCGTGCACGACCGCGACTGAAGCGGAGTTGGTGTGGGGTATGCGCCGCGCCGGATTGTCGTTGGTGACGAGCCGCAAGGGGTCAGCAAAACCGGTCCCCGGGATCGAGGATGTTTGCGTCTTGCCGGAGCGGTTGCCGGAGTACGTTGCCGGGCTCCGCCGAATCCTCGAACCGCTGGGTCTGGAAGCTTCGTACTATGGCCACGCCGCCTCCGGCGAGCTCCACGTGCGGCCTGTCCTCGATCTTCACCGAGCAGAGGACATCACCAAGCTGCGGGAAGTGGCTGACCAGGTGTCGGAGCTGTGCCGACTTTTCAAGGGGTCGCTGGCCGCCGAGCACGGTGTCGGCATGGCCCGCGCCGAGTACCTCGAGGGCCAGATCGGCCCCGAACTGCTGGCGGCGAGCCGCGAGATCAAGGCTCTGTTTGATCCCCGCGGCATCATGAACCCTGGCAAGGTCTTCGGCGACGGACGGTTTCGAATCGATCGTGACCTCCGGCTCGGCACCGGGTCGGAGCTCCGGCTGCCGTTTGCCGAGGCCTTCAGGTGGGTCGGGCGCGACGACGGCTTCATCGCCAACCTCGAGCAGTGCAACGGGTGTGGGGGCTGCCGCAAGGAACCGCCGACCATGTGCCCGACCTTTGGCGCCACCGGCGACGAGGCCCTTTCCACCCGAGGTCGAGCCAACATCATCCGCGCTGCTCTCGAGGGGAGGTTCAAAGATCCATCCAACCTCGAGAGCGCGGAGCTCGACGAGGTTCTGGGCACCTGTCTCGCGTGCAAGGCGTGCGCCACCGAGTGCCCTTCAAACGTCGATATGGCGCGGCTCAAGGCCGAGCTGCGGCATGCTCGGCACCGCCGGAACGGTGTGCCGTTGACCGATCGGATGATTGGATCTGCGGATCTGCTGGGTCGCCTCGGGACCATCGCGCCGGGCCTCGCCAACCGGTTGTTGGGCAACCGGGCGATCCGTCGGTTGTTGCAAAAGGTCTTCGGTTTCGACGCCGCTGCGCCGCTGCCGCCCTTTGCCAGGCGTCGTTTCGACGCCTGGTTCCGCCGGAGGACCGCGAGCGGCGCCGGCAGCCGCGGCCGGGTGATTCTGTGGGATGACACCTGGGTTCGGTACCACGAGCCCGGAATCGGACGCTCGGCGGTGGTCGTTCTCGAGGCCGCGGGCTACACGGTTGGGTTAGCGAACGGGAGGAAATGTTGCGGACGGCCCGCCGCCAGCCGCGGTCTGCTCGACCAGGTGCGGCGGTCGGCGGAGCACAACGTGCGCCTGTTGGCAGGATCGACCGAACCCATCATCTTTCTCGAGCCCTCGTGCTGGTCGATGTTCCGGGATGAGTATCTTCAACTCGGCATCGCGGGGGCGGAAGCGGTGGCCGAGCGATGCGTGCTGTTTGAGGACTTCTTGGGCGATCTCCTGGCCAGGGATCACGATGCCCTTCCCCTGGCGGCGGAAATCGGGGCGGTCGCGGTCCACGGACACTGCCATGCCAAGGCGTTGTCCGACGCGCAACGGGTCATCGGTCTCCTCGATCGCCTGCCGGGCGCATCGCCCAAATGGCTCGAGACCGGGTGTTGTGGGATGGCGGGCGCCTTCGGCATGCTCACCGAACACCGCGAGCTGTCGCACCAGGTGGCCCAACCGCTGGTGCGCCTGATCGACGACCTGCCCGCCGGCACAAAGGTCGTGGCCTCCGGGACCAGCTGCCGCCACCAGATCGGCGATCTCACCGAAACGCGACCCCTGCACATCGCCGAACTCCTCGCGGAGTGTCTCGAAAAACCGTCGTGAGTTCAGTTTTGATGCCGCGTTGAACGAACGTTCACCAGGGGCTTGCGCTCCGACGGGTAACCTCCCGACTCGATCACCCCGATACTCTGAACGGCCTTGCCCGTGCGGAGCCCCCCTTCACATTGACTGCCCTCCAGGTTCCGCCTGACCGCGACGGCCAGGATCAGACAATGTGAAGGACGGCACCGCCGCCGCACGCGGCACGTATCCACACGTCTTCCAGGAGGCGGCACGTCCGGTGAACACGGGCGATCCCCCCTGTCCCTATCTCCGCTTCTCCCTTTCTCCCTTCCCCCCTTGCTCCCGTGCGACGCAGGACGGATGGGCGGCTCCCGCTTTGACCTTCCTTTGACACGGAACGCGGCCCGATCGCGAACCCAATCGGGGTCTTCCGCGTTTGTTGAGTTGGAGGGCGCCGGATCGACGCCGTCCATTGACCTGGCGAACCGCCGAAAACTGGCCGCTCCGGCTACAATCGGCGGGACCGCCGACAGGAGGACCGATGCAGATTGCCTACTTCGCGCCGCTCAACCTGGCATGGGAAAGGATGAAGCACATCCTGTGGCGCCCCTTCGACCTCTCCAAGTGGGTTGTGCTTGGTTTCTCAGCCTGGCTCGCGGGGCTGGCCAACGGGTCCGGCGGCGGCGGTTCGAAATGGATCATGGACAATGGAGATTTCAAAGGGGGGTCACTATTCGGCTCTCACGGAAACGGCTGGGAGGGCGCCCGCAATGTGCTGCTGTGGCTGCCCCTGCTCTTCGTCATCATCATGGCGGTGGCTGCGATCCTGGCGGTGATCCTGTGGGTCTCGTCGCGATCCAAGTTCATCTTCCTCGACAACGTCGTTAACAATCGGGCCGAGATCGTCGAGCCGTGGCACCGCCTGCGTGACCTCGGCAATTCCCTCTTCCTGTGGCGTCTCGGATTTGTGGTCTGTTGCGGGTTGATTGCCATGATTCTGATCCTGTTGTTTCTGGCGCCGGCAGCCACGTTCTCCTTCTCGGATGCCCTGGCGAGTCTGTCGTATGCGGCCATGATGCTCGGCATTCTGGTGATGATCGCCTTCGGAATCGTCGCCGCCTTCGTGGCGCTCATGCTGGAAGGCTTCGTCATTCCGATCATGTACAAGTTTGAAATCAAGGCGACTGAGGCGTGGCGCTACTTCCTGCCATGGTTGAAGACCCGGCCGCTGCCCTTCTTCCTCTACGGGTTGTTCGTCATCGGGTTGGTGCTCTGTTTCGTGGTCTTCTTCAGCATGATCTGTGTGTTGACCTGCTGCGTGGTTGCCCTGCCCTTCATCGGCACGGTCATCATGTTGCCGATCTGGGTGACCTATCGGTTGTTCAGTGTGGAGTTTCTGACCCAGTTCGACCCGGGCTTTGATCTCTTCACTCCCGGGTTGATTGACGCCAAGACCGACTGAGCATCACGTCGGCGGCGACCACAAGGGCGAACGCAGCCACCGTCAACCTCCGGTTCGAAAAGCGTCGACCCACGATGGCATCCTGTCCGAAGCGGGAGTGTGGACGAGGCGGCGTCTCGATTCTGCGTCTCGATTCCTGGCCATTTACCGCCCCAGGCCGCATCTTGGGGAACAGACAACCAGCGATCCATGATTGACAGCCAGGCGGGGGCCCGTGGCGACCGCTGAGGGGGTACCGCCCGCAACCAAAGGGAGTGCCTGATGTCCGCACCAACCCCGGTCGATGAGACCACCCTTCGCGGCTTCCGAAGGAAGGTGACGCTGCGTGATGGGCGCGCCATCACCGTGCGGCGCATGCAGCCTGACGACGTGCAGCGGTCGTACGAGTTTTTCTGTGCCCTGCCCGCTGAAGATCGCAAATACCTCCGCGTCGACGTCACCCGCCGCGATCTGGTGGAACGGCGAACCCTCGAAACCGATGAGCGAAGGGCGGTTCGGGTAGTGGCCGAACACGACGGCGAAATCGTGGCCGACGGCACCCTCGAGCTCGAGGGTCACGGGTGGGGGAACAACGTCGCCGAGGTCCGTCTGATCGTCGCCGGGTCCTGCCAGAGGCTGGGTCTCGGCACGATCATGGCGCGCGAGCTTTTCCATCTCGCCTCGCAGCATCGGGTCGATCGCATCGTCGCGCGGCTCATGCGGCCGCAGGCGGGTGCACATCGCATCTTCAAACGGCTCGGGTTCCACGAGGAGTTTCTGATCCCGGAACACGTCAGGGACCAGTCGGGCGCCTGGCAGGATCTCATTATCATGAGATGCCCACTTGAAGACCTGTGGAGGGACCTCGAGTTCGAAGCCGCCAACGGAGACTTTCAGCGGCATCGGTAGGGCGAGGGGCCAGAGGCTTGAGGCTTGGGGCTTGAAGTCACGCCTTGGGATGTGGTTCGAGCCGGCGACGGCGACTCAGTCCCACAGTTTGTTATGCTTGATCCCGCTTTCGGGAGGCAAGAATGAACGACAAGGCCGAAAAGGGCTCAGGTCTGGGGATCGTCGGTTACGACGCCTACGAATTCGTGGTTCGCGACATCGACCGCAGCCGCAACTTCTACACAAGGATGATGGATGTGTGCGAGGTGGCCCGTCTCGGTGAACGGGAGGCCGCATCGAGCGGCGAGGACGCGGTGATCTTTGCTGCCGGCAAGGCGCAGTGCATCTGTATCAGTTCGCGCGAGCGGGATTCGGCCGCCGACCGCTGGCTCAAGCGGCACCCGGACGGCGTGCGTCGGGTCGGCTTCCGGGTGCGGGATGTCAAAGCGGCCCGAGCCGTCTTGACCGAACGCAACGCAACCTTCTGCACCGACATCATCGAAGCGGCCGACGACCAGGGGCGCCCCTACCGGTTTTTCGATATCGCGACGCCGTTGGGAGACGTCCGCTTTCGCTTTGTCGAACGCGCTTCCGGCGCCCTGCCGCCGGGTTTTCAGCCCATCAACCCCAGCGACGGATTGAACTCCAACGGCTTCCAGATCATCGACCACGTGACCTCAAACTTCCTCACCCTCGAACCACACATCACCTGGCTGCGCGACGTCATGGGCTTTGAAGAGTACTGGCGGGTCCACTTCCACACCGCCGACGTCAGCCCGGGGTCGGGCGGGTCGGGGCTCGCTTCGATCGTCATGTGGGACCCCGATTCCGGTATCAAGCTCGCCAACAACGAACCGGTCACGCCCCACTACGAGTCCAGTCAGATCTACACCTTTGTCGAGACCAATCAGGGCCCTGGCGTCCAGCACGTGGCATTTCACGTCGGGGAGATCTCGTCTGCGGTTGAGAACCTCCGCGGTTCCGGGATCGACTTTCTGGACACGCCCGCGACCTATTACGACATGCTGCCGGAACGACTGGTGCGTCAGAAGGTCACGAATTTCGACCAGCATGTCGACGAACTCAAGCGGTTGGGAATTCTGGTCGATGGTGCGGACGACCGTTATCTCCTGCAGATTTTTATGGTTGAGGGCGGACTGTTGTATGACGACAGCAAGGCCGGACCGTTCTTCTATGAGGTGATCCAGCGTTTCGGGGCGCGTGGTTTCGGTGAGGGCAACTTCCGGGCACTGTTCGAGTCGATCGAGAGGGATCAACTCCAGCGTCTCGCCGCCCAGCGGCAACTCGAGGCGGGAGCAGGCTCATGAAAACGGAATTTCGGATTTCGGATTTCGGATTTCGGATTTTCATCGCAAATCCCTCGAGACACGCGGGCGGGCGGGTGGGAAATCCGAAATCCGAAATCCGAAATCCGAAATCAAGAGCCGGAGGTGCGAGGTGATTCACCGACTCACTCGTGGCGTGATCCCCGCAAAACCGCATACCGTGTTCGAAGTGGACGGCTCACTCTGCTACGAGCACTGTTTCACCCGCGCGGGCTTCGAGTCCATCTACACCATCCTCTGGCACCGCAGGCCGCCGCACTGGGTCGAAAGCCAGGAGGACCTGGGACGGCACCCCGGGTGGGCCGAGGGCCGGCACCTGGCGCCGCTGCGGAGAAGTCACTATGAGAGCAGCCGGCTTGGGCGGGGCGACAGCCCCTTTCTGAGCCGCCGCCTGCTGTTCACCAATCCCGACATCGGGGTCTGGCTGGGGTGCCCCACCGAGGGCGAACCGACGCTCGTGGCCAACGCCGACGGCGACGAGTTGACCTTCGTGCACGAGGGTTCCGGCCGGCTCGAGAGCCCCCTTGGCGTGCAGTCGTTTGCGGCCCACGACTACGTCTACGTGCCGCAGGGGATGCCGCACCGCTTGGTTCTCGACACTCCGTCGATGCTGCTGACGATGGAAGCGCGGTCGCCGCTCAGGGTACCCAAACAGTACCGCGCGCCGGAGGGCCAGCTGTCGATGTATGCGCCCTACACCCACCACGATTTTGCGGCTCCCATGTGGCCCGACGGCGGTCCCGAAAGCCTGAAGGCGCCGCGCCGGCTGATCGTCCAGAACGGAGGCTTCCTGACCGCCTTCGAGTTGACAAACGACCCCTTCGACGTGGTCGGCTGGGACGGTCAGGTGTGGCCCTTCGTTTTTCCGATCCTCGCCTTCCAACCCAAGACCGGGCTGGTCCATCTGCCGCCGACCATCCACACGACCTTTGCCGGCAACGGCTATGTGGTGTGCTCCTTCGTTCCGCGCGTGGTGGATTTCGCCGACAACGCCATTCCCTGTCCCTATCCCCATTCGTCGCCCGACTGTGACGAGATCCTGTTCTACGTCGAGGGCAAATTCACCTCCCGCAAGGGTGTCGGTCCGAGCTCGATCACACTTCACCCGCGGGGGCTTCCGCACGGGCCCCACCCGGGCACCTACGAGGCCTCCATCGGCACCACCCGCACCGATGAGCTGGCGGTGATGATCGACACCTTCAAACCGCTCCTGCCCACCGCCTTTGCCGGCTCCATCGAGGACCTGGGGTACAACCAGAGTTGGGTGAAATAGGAATGAGGAATGAGGAATGAGGAATTGAGGAATTCGGATTTCGGATTTCGGATTTGCTCGTGGCCTTCGGCCACGGCGTCTACCCGCCATGAGCGGGTGGCCGATGGCCGGCCCCCTCCCACCCTTCCTTTCCGGCCGTCGGCCACATTCCGCTCCTGACGGGCAGTGCCGGATTTCCCACCCGCACCCCCACTGACGGGAAACGTCCGGGTGCTCAGGGTGGGAGGGACCGCGTGCGGCGGGGGTGCCTGGCTTCAGCCTGGCACCTCACGGGAAGGGCGTGCTGATACGTACCGCGTGCGGCGGAGGTGCCATTTATCACATTGTCTGAGCCACAGTTATCCGGCCAGGTGAGAGTTTGCGGTCAGACAATGTGATGGGTGGCTCCTCTCGGGAAGGGCGTGCTGAAAGTCGGGTATCCTGACAGAAGAAATGGAGGTGCGACGGTGACTGGAACCGAGAGTCCTGCGACGCTCTCGACCGATCAGATCCTCGCCATCGAGCGCCCGCACGACAGCTTGATGACGTACTACGCGCTGTCGTCGCTGGCGGCCGGTCCGTTCTTTCCCTTCGTCCTGGTGCCCCTGTACTTCCGCTACCACACCATGCGCTACCGCTTTTCCGAAGAGGGCGTGTCGATGCAGTGGGGAATTCTCTTTCGCAGGGAGATCAACCTCACCTTTGCCCGCATCCAGGATATCCACCTCACCAGCAACTTCGTCGAGCGGTGGCTGGGCCTGGCGAGGATTCAGATCCAGACCGCGAGCGGCAGCTCCAAGGCCGAGATGACCATCGAGGGTGTGCGCGACTTCGGGCCGCTGCGCGATTTTCTCTACTCGCGGATGCGCGGGGCGAAGGGCCTCGTTCAACCACAGGCATCCGCCGGAGCGACCGGCAAGGCCTCGGGTTCGGATGCGTCCGTGACCGGCGACCTCGGCGACGTGGCGGCGGCGCTGCGCGAGGCGGTCAGCGAGCTGCAGGAGATCCGCGCGGCTCTCGAACGCCGGGCCGGGAGTTCGGTCAATGGCTGACAGCCCCCTCGAGCGGCTCATCACCCGCGTCCTCAAGGTGCCGCCGCGTCCCGAACCGCCGATGGGCGGCGCCGGGACCTTGCGGGTGTTCAACGCCGCACCCGGGTTTTTCAGATACCGATTGTGCGGCTGGGCCATCCGCCAGGCCGGCACGGCTGTGGGCCTCATCGTCGGTCTCGTGGTTCTGGCCCGGATCGAGTTCGGAGCGGCATGGATGTTTACCGGTCTTGCGCGGGTACTCGAGGTGGTCGGCGTGGCCGGTTTCTTGGCCCAGCTGCCCTTTTCGTTTCTCATGGTCCGTCTCGACTACCGTTACCGCTGGTACATGGTCACCGACACCACCCTGAGGATCCGCGAAGGCCTGCTTGCCGTGCGCGAGCAGACCATGACCTTTGCCAACATCCAGAACCTGTCGATCCGCCAGGGTCCGCTGCAGCGGCTTTTCGGCATAGCCGACTTGCGGGTGCGGACGGCCGGGGGCGGCGAGCACTCAAAAGGGGGCGAAGAGATCGCCGAGACGGCCAACATGCACCTCGGGTATTTCCGGGGCGTCGACAACGCGGCCGAGATCCGCGACCTCATCGGCCACCGCTTGCGAGGCCAGCGCGATGCCGGCCTCGGCGATCCCGACGAGCCCGTCGCAGCGACCGCGGCGGCTTTGCCCCCCGTGACAATCGACCTTCTGCTGGCCGCGGCCTGCGACCTTCGAGACGAAACGAAGAGGTTGCGGGCTGCGATGGGTGGTTGAGACTCTCGTCTGACCGAAGTTCGTGGAACTTTTTCGACCCCGCGCGATCTCATCCCGGTGAGCACATCGAGGAGGTTCCGGAATGAAATTCAAGGCGCGTCTCAGCAGGACAGTTGGGGTGCTCGTTGTCGTAGCGCTGATCGCCGCGCCGTGCGGGGCGAACGATCCGAGCTTTATTTCGATGGTCGATCCCATCGAACGCGTGAGGGTCAATCTCAACCCCGGAGGGGCACAGATCGGATTCGAAAACGTGGTGACGGGTGACCACCCGGCCGTCGCTCTCCTGGTCGATCTCATCGACGACGCACCACCGGGTGACAATCACAAGTGCCCCAACCTCGGTTCCATCCGGTTCTTCATGGCGGACGAACCTGTCTTCGGGGTCGGGCTGCTGCCCAGCCACACCGAAGGACGTTTCGAGCTGCGCCTCTACCGAGACGGCCGCTATGTGAGGGTGGTCGAGGTGGACCTGGACCGCCTGCAGGAAATTCTCGCGATGCTCGGAGTGCCGGAGGACGAACCGATCTTGCAAAAATAGCGGCCGGCCTGAGGGTTGGGAAACCAGATTTTTGCGACAATGTCGCGAACCGAATGCCCGTCGAACGCGTATGATGTTGTGATGCAGCGGTCGCAACGGCGTCTGACGTTGACGTTGGCGCCCGGGATTCTCGCGTTTCTGATCGCCGCCCTGTCGGTCGCGGACATGTTCCTGCCGCGTCCGTACGACGGCGTGATTTTGGAAGCGGATGTGCCGGGAGCGCGGGTGGTGCGCGCCGTCGTCCCGGGATCGGGCGCCGACCGCGCCGGCATTCGGCCGGGGGACGTGATCACCGGGATCGATCGCACGTTTCTTCTGGATTCCAAGACCCACGCCCAGACGCTGCTCAACCGCCACCGCATTGGGGAATCGGTTTCCTACCTGGTGCGTTCCAGCGGCAGCATCTTCCAAGTCGAGGTTGAGCTCGGGCGCCGGCGGATCGGCGATACCAGCTACCTCTACGCCGCTCTGTTGGGTTTTCTTTTCTTCGGCGTCGGCGTCTTCGTGGTGCTGCGCCAACCGCGCCTGCCGGCAGCGCGGGTGTTCTTCACGATGTGCAGTCTGTTCATGCTCTTTCTGGTGTGCCGGTTGCGTCCCGCTTCGTACTCGTGGATCGACACCTTCGTACTTTCGACGGGGACAATCGCCCTGCTCTTTCTGCCGGCGGCCTTCCTCCATTTCTTCCTGATCTACCCGCGGCCGGTGTGGGAGTGGCGGCGGGACCCCATCGCCCGCGTCCTCGGGTGGGTATCGCGGGTCAGCGCTAAGATGTTGCCGATTTACCTGGTGCCGCCCCTGGTCTACCTGGTCACCGTCGTATGGGCACGCAAGACCGACAGCCCGTTGCGGTTGATCAGCGGCGCCCCCATGACCAACTGGTGGGTCATGGTCGGTTACATGGTGCTCGGTCTCGGCGCCCTCGGCCTGAGCGCGCGTTTTCTTCCGGATGCCAACCAGCGCCGCGGCGCCGGTCTGGTCTTTCTCGGCACCCTGTTCGGGGTCGTTCCCTTCATCGTCCTTGCCGTGGCCTTCCCGTCGTTTTTCAACACCGAACGGTTTCTGTTCTACGGGGTGGTGCCCCTCATCCTGGTGCCCATTACCTTCGCCTACGCCATCATCCGGTTCGGGCTGCTCGACATCCGGGTGATCCTGCGCAAGAGCCTCCTGTATACGATCACCACCGCTATGGTGACCGCCGTCTATGCCCTCGGAATCGCCTCCTTCAATCTGCTCTTCCGAGGAACGCAGCTCGCCGACTCACCCTATTTTCCGGTCATCTTCGCCCTCGCCATCGTACTTCTCTTCGAACCACTGAGGCAGCGCCTACAGGGCCCGGTCGATCGCTTCTTCTTTGCCGAGAGGCTGCGTCTGCAACGCGCGATGGTGGAAATGGGCGAGGCCTTCACCCGTGAGGTCGAGATCGGTCCGGTCGTGGCCCAGCTGGTCGGACGGTTGCCGGAACTCCTCGGTCTGCACTTCTCGGCGCTGTATCTGATCTCGGGCCGACGGCTGGTGCGACAGGCCGGGCCCGACAGCCTGCCCGACGAGCTGCCCATCATCGGGATCCTCCACGACCAACTCAAACGCCAGGGTTCGCTGGTCCGGCTCGAGGATCTGGCGCCCCTTCGTCTGCTGTCGCCAGAAATCGAGAAATTCTCCTCGACTCTGGGTTCGGCGGGTGTGGAGCTCGCGGGCCTGCTCGCCACCACCCGCCGTGCGGTGGGTGTGATACTGCTCTCCGCCAAGGCGGGCCAGACGGCATTCGAAAAGGAAGAGCTGCAGTTGCTGCGCGGGCTGCTCAACCAGGCCTCCATCGCGTTGGAAACCAGCATCCTTCTGGACGAAAGGACGCGCCAGGCGGAGCTCGAGCGCGAGCTGAAGATCGCGGCGTCGATTCAGGCCTCGTTGCTGCCCACCGAGCTGGCTGTCACCGAGGGCTGGTCGTTGGCCGCCGTGTGCCGCCCCGCCCGTGAGGTCGGGGGCGACTTTTTCGCCGAGCTGCCGGGGAGGATGAACGGCGAGCACGCGATCGTCTACGGTGATGTCTCTGGCAAGTCGATCTCCGGGGCGCTGATGATGATGGCGGCGCACGAGGTTTTGAAATCGGTGGCGCTGGCCCATCCCGAACCCGAAGAGCTGCTCCGACTCGCCAACGAACGGCTGTACGCGCTGCGCGGGGGCCGTCGAGGCGGGGAGTACCAGGTGGGCAGCTTTGTCGCTCTCGGCTATCTGGCTTTCAGGGGCGGCGAGAGCCGCGTCTCCTACACGCTGGCGGGGCAGCCGCCGCCGTTGCTGCGGCGCCGGTCGGGAGCGGTGGAGTGTCTGGCCATGCCGGAGCACCGGCTGCCGCTGGGGGCGCTCCGCACGGGCGGGCACCGGATTCTCGAGATCGGACTCGACCCCGGCGACCTCCTGCTGGCCTACTCCGACGGTGCGGTGGAGGCCCAGTCGCCGGAGGGTGACTTTTTTGGAGAAGAACGTCTTACGCAATCACTCCAGGAAGCTCCGGCCGATCCTCAGGGAGCCATCAACTACCTGCTCGAGGAGATCGAGGCCTTCACCTGCGGGCACACGCCGTACGATGACGTGACGCTGGTGGCGGCCTCGTGGTCGTCCGGTTCCTGAATCCCTACTGTCGTTGCATCGCGCCCATGAAGTCGAATGGCTTCTCGGTGTAGTCGGCGGGTGGGTCGTAGATGCCCGCCGGCGGGGCGAGGTCTTCGATTGAGGTGGCTTTTTCGGTTCGTTTGATCGTGACATTACCCATGATGGTCATGGTCGTGACGCTGTCCTGTTCAACCACCAGCCCCTCGACCTTGCGCATCTCCTTGGCCATGTCGGCGAGGCCGGGGTTCATGCTGTTGAGGTGCTCGAACATTTTGTAGAACGCCTCCTGATTGAACGCGGCGTCCTTGGTGACCCACATGGTCATGGTCGAGGTCGCCATTTTCGATGTCATGGTGACGTCGTACCGGCGCGCCTTCCAGTCGCCCACCGTTTTCGTCTCGTCGGTCGGAGTGACCGTGACGTCAAAGGTCATCATGGCCATCATCTGATCCGCCATGCCGGGGGGCATGAACTGGGTGAGGTCGACCGGCAGGTCGAGCGTGTTGTAGGTCTTTTCGTCGTGGTTGAGAATCATGAGCTTCTTGGTGTCGAGCCGGATGATCGTGCTCTGATCTCCCTGATCCATCCGCATCCGGTCCGCACCGAGCCAGCTCACCTGTTCCTGGTCGGTAGGCGGCGTCTCGCGCCCCATGGCGTTGAAGCCGTCGGTGTGCTCCATCTTGACGATCTTGAGATCCGCCGAAACGGTTCCCGCGGCCAGCACGAACACCGCCACCACGATGAGGGCTTTTTGGATCTGCATGAGAACCTCCAGTTCTTTCAGCGGCCTCGCGGATTTTATCCCGGTTCGCGCCCACCGTCCACGCGGTTTGTCGGGGTCTGGGCTTCAAGCTTCAGCCTCGGGTCCGGCGTGAAGTCGGTGGCAGAACCGGGCGAATCCGCACACCATCGTCTCGAGCCGTCGCGCCAGGGCGGAGTCGATCGGTTTCCCAGCATCGTCTACCGCAGTGTCCACGTTGGCAATGAACACCCTGCGTCCGTACAGGTGGGCGTGCCGGTACTGGAAGACCATCTCGAGTTGCTCCACCGCTCTGACGGCCCCCCAGGGTCCGGCAGAAATGCCGATAAAGCCCGCCGGCGTTTCGTACAGGCTGTCGGGGAAACGCAGCATGTCGATGAAATATTTGAGGATACCGGGGAAGGAACCGTTGTACTCGGGCACCACGGTGAGGATGCCCCGAGCCTCGAGCACCGCGTCCTGAAACACCCGGAACCCGTCCGGTTTGGTGGCGTAGCTGGTGCTGGCCATGAGGTCGCGGGGCAGTTCGGCGAGGTCGAGGACCACCACGTCTTCGCCACAGCCCACCAGGATGTCCCGGGCGTTGCGGGCGATCGTGAGAGTATTTGAACCGGGGCGGTTGGTGCCGGCGATGATTGCGAGCATGATTCCCCCTGGGAACGGTCGGCTGCGGCGACCCATCTCTTTCAAATTGAAAGGCGCCAGTGCCGTTCCTCGTAAGGGTAGAATACCTGACGGAGGCGGCATGATGAGGAAAGGTCTCATTTTTATCGGGGTGTCGGCGTTGTTGGCCTTGGCGGGCACGGCGGCGGCTGCGGAAAAACTCCACCACCGTTTGCTGGTCCGATTGCAGCCGGAAGCGCACACGGTGGAGGTGGTCGACGCCATGAGTCTGGAAGGTGCGGTGATGGCCGACGAGGACGGCGCCTTCCGATTCGTCCTGCACGCCGGGCTGAATCCGCGGGTCGAGACTCCGGGCTGGAGCCTGGAGCCGTTGACCGGTCCGGTTGAGGCCGGCTTCTTCGGGATCAACGCCACCACCGACACCGTGCCCGACAACGTGCCGCTCGAGGCCTTCCGTCTGCTTCCGGATCCCGGCGTTTCGGGGCCCGTGGATCTCATCTACGGAGGCGAGATCTATCACCCGCTGGCGACCGCCGGCGAGGAGTACCAGCGGAGCTTTTCCGAGACCCCCGGGATCATCGACGCAAGCGGGGTCTTCCTCTCCGGGACCAGCTTCTGGGTGCCCAGCTTCGGCGACGGTCTGGTGACATTCGATCTCACGGTCACCGGGCTCGCACCAGCGTGGGACGTCGTGTCCCAGGGCCGCCGCACCCGCCATGAGAGAGACGGCGAGGGGCTGCGGACGACGGCGTGGAGCCTCGGGAATCCGACCGAGGAGGTCTACCTGGTGGCGGGCCCCTGGCACGAGTACCGTCGGATGGCCGGCGGGGTCGAGATCTTTGCGTTTCTCCGCGAGGATGACCCGGCGCTGGCCCAACGCTACCTCGACGCCACCGCCCGCTATCTCGAGCTCTACGACGGCATGCTCCCGCCGTACCCGTACGCGTCGTTCGCCCTGGTCGAAAACTTCTGGGAGACCGGTTACGGCATGCCCGGTTTCACCCTCCTCGGCCCGAGGGTGATCCGTTTCCCGTGGATCCTCACCTCGTCCTACCCGCACGAGCTGCTCCACAACTGGTGGGGCAACTCGGTCTACGTGGACTTCGAAACCGGCAACTGGTGCGAGGGCCTGACCGCGTACATGGCCGACCATCTGTTTGCCGAGCAGCACGGCGAGGGCGCCACCTACCGCCGCGCGACCCTCAAGAAGTTCACCGACATGGTGTCGGCGGGCGACGACTTCCCGCTCTCAACCTTCGGTTCGCGCCAATCCGCGGCCTCCGAAGCGGTCGGCTACGGCAAGAGCCTGATGCTCTTTCATATGGCCCGGAGGTCGGTCGGCGACGAGAGCTTTCTCGAGGCGCTGTCGCTCTTCGACAGCGAGCACATCTTCAGCCGCGCCTCCTTTGCGGATCTCGCCGCGGCGTTTACCGACGCCGCCGGCGGTGACTGGGGCCCATTCATTCAGGAGTGGGTGGAGCGGACCGGTGCGCCGCAGATCGAAATCATCGAGGCCCGTGCCGAGGAGGGCGCCCCGGGAGAGGCACCGTGGAGGGTCTCCGTCCACCTGCGCCAGGTCCAGGAGGAAGACCCCTATCCGATCTCGGTGCCGGTGGCGGTGACGGTCGAGGGCCGGGAGGAGGCGATCGTGGCCGAGGTCGGCACCTGCGGCCGGGACTGTATCGTCGAGGTGCCGTGTCCGGCAAAGCCCTTGCGGGTGGACGTGGACCCGGATTTCGACGTCATGCGTCGTCTCGACCCGTTCGAGGTGCCGCCGGCCCTGTCCACAGTTTTTGGGTCGCAGGACCCGCTCTTCATTCTGCCCGGCGAGGCGGCCGAGGACGAACTGGCGGCGTGGCGGCAGTTGGCCGTTGATTGGGCGCGACCGGCCGAACCGCGGGTGGTGATCGACGGCGAGATCGACGAGCTGCCGGCCGGGTCCGCGTGGGTCCTCGGTTGGGACAACCGTTTTGCCGCCGAGATCGCGGGCCGGCTGGCCGACCAGGGCGTCGTGGTTGGCGACGAGGAGGTGGCGGTGGGCGACGACCGGCTGCCCCGCGCCCAACACTCGGTGGTGATGGTGGCCCGCTCGACCGGTGATCCCGAGGCCGCGGTGGGCTGGGTCGCCGCCTCACCCGCGGTCGCCATCCCGGGTCTCGCGCGCAAGTTGCCCCACTACACCCGGTATTCATACCTCGGGTTTCGCGGCCCCGAGCCCGACAACGTCGCCAAGGGGATGTGGCACCCTCTGTCTTCGCCCCTGGTGCGCAATCTGACGGACGGCCCGATGCCGGCACTGCACCTGCCGCCAAGGGCGCCGTTGGCCGAACTTCCACCGGCCTATGACGCCGAGGTGTTGGGTCGCACGGTTGCCGCCCTCGCCGATCCGGGGCTCGAAGGTCGCGGGCTCGGCAGTGACGGTCTCGCTCGGGCGACCTCGATCGCCGAGCAGAGCTTGCGCGACGGCGGGCTCCAACCGGCAGGGGGGGACGGTTTCCGCCAGGCGTGGAGCTGGCGGGGCGGTGACCCTGAACGCGAGATGGCACTGGTCAACCTGGTGGCGAGGATCCCGGGGACCGATCCGGCCCTCGACCGTCAGCCGGTGGTGGTGCTGGCCCACATCGATCATCTCGGCACCGGGTGGCCGGATGTCCGCGCGGGCAACGAGGGCATGGTCCACCCCGGGGCCGACGACAACGCTTCCGGCGTGGCCGTGCTGCTCGAGCTCGCCCGCACCATGGCGGCCGAACCGCCGCGGCCGCGCCCGGTGGTGTTCGCGGTGGTGACGGGCGAAGAGGCCGGGCTGCTGGGATCCCGCCATCTCCTGAGCACCTTGCCGCCCGAGGTGCAGCCGTTTGCGTGCGTCAACCTCGACACGGTCGGGCGGCTGGCCGACGGCAAGCTCTACGTCCTCAACGCCGACTCGGCCCGCGAGTGGCGCTTCATCTTCATGGGCGTGGGCTACACCACGGGCGCTCCGATCTCGGTCGTGTCCGAGCCCCTCGACGCCTCCGATCAGGTGGCCTGCATCGAGCGCGGCATCCCGGCGGTGCAGCTCTTCACCGGGCCGACCGCCGACTACCACCGTCCGACTGATACCGTTGCGACCATCGACGCCGAGGGTCTGGTTGTGGTGACCGAGTCGGCGCACGAGGCCGTGGGCTACCTGGCTGAACGCACCGAGGCGCTGACCGTGACCATCGCCGGAACCGGCGGGGGCTCCGCGGCGGCCGACCCCCACGAGGGCGAGCGCCGGGCCAGCCTCGGCACCATGCCCGATTTCGGTTTCGAGGGCCAGGGCGTGCGCGTCCAGCAGGTGATGCCCGGTTCGGCCGCCGAATCGGCGGGGATCCTCGCGGGCGACGTCATCGTGGCGTTTGACGGCGAACCGGTCGCCGATCTCCGCTCGTACTCGGCACTGCTCAAGGCCCGCGAACCCGGCGACGAGGTGACCGTGATCGCCCTTCGCGACGGTGGGCAGCTCGAGTTCACAGTCACGTTGGGTGCGAGATAACGTTCAACGTTTCAACGTTTTAACGTTTCAACGAACTCTGGTACGATGGTGCCGCGGCGCCGGTCGGCGCCGAAAGGAGAGAGCGATGATCATATTCACCGAAAACGCGCGGCAGAAGGTCCGCGAGTATATGAACATGGCCGAGGGTTCCTGCCTCGGCGTGCGCGTCGTGGCGCACCGCCAGGGCCGCCATCGCTTCCAGTACGAGCTGTCCCTGGTCATGGAGGGAGAGACCTCGGAAAAGGACGCGGTGGTGGACCAGGAGGCCTTCAACGTCTACCTCGATCCGCAGACCGCGGAGAGCGTCGAAGGCACAAAGGTGGATTTCGTCACCGATGTCCGCGGCTCGGGTTTCATGTTCGAAAACCCGCAGGCGGTGGTGACGTGGGACGACCCGTTGGCGCAGAAGGTGCAGAAGGTCATCGACGAACGGATCGCCCCTTCGCTGGCCGGCCACGGCGGGTGGGTCGAGCTTCTGGGGGTCGAGGGCGACGCCGCCATGATCCAGTTCGGCGGTGGGTGCCAGGGCTGCGGCATGTCCAAGGTGACCCTGAAGGACGGCATCGAGACGGCCATCCTGCAGGAGGTCCCCGAGATCAAGAGGGTGCTTGACGACACCGACCACGCCTCGGGCAGCAACCCGTACTACGCGCGGTGACCCGTGGGCGGCCGGCAGATCCGCCGCCCTCTCGACACCTCACAATAGCGGGGCGGGTTTCCAACCTGTCATCCCGACCGCAGGCCCGGAGGGCCGCAGCGGAGGGATCTGAGAGATTGCGGCGAGCCGCAGAGATCCCTCCACTCGCTCACCGGGTTCGCTCGGTCGGGATGACAGTGGGGTGTATGGGCCTCGACCCCTGGAGTTTCCGTTTGAGTCGTTCCCGTCGGTGGGAGGGTGGGCGGAATTCAAAATTCAAAATTGAGAATTCAAAATTCTGATGCGTCAGCATCAAATCCCTCCGCCGTCCTGAAAGCGCTCGGAGGTGGGCCGCGTCTGGGAGATGGTTCCGCCCGGTGGAACGCTGCGGGTCAGCCACACGTTGCCGCCGATGACGGCGCCCCTGCCGATGGTCACGGTGCCGAGAATGGTGGCGCCGGAGTAGATCGTGACATCGTCCTCGATCGTCGGATGGCGCGGGATGCCCTTGATCGGATTGCCGTGATCGTCGAGAGGGAAGCTCTTGGCGCCCAGGGTCACCCCCTGGTAGATCCGGACGCGGTTGCCGATCGTCGCGGTTTCGCCGATCACGACGCCCGTGCCGTGGTCGATGAAGAAGCTGTCGCCGATGGCGGCGCCGGGGTGGATGTCGATGCCGGTGAGGCTGTGGGCGTGCTCGGAGATGATGCGGGGGATCAGAGGCACCTCGGCGAGATACAGCTCGTGGGCGATGCGGTGGCAGGTGATGGCGAGGACGCCGGGGTAGCAGAAGATGGCCTCCGACGGGCTCGGTGCGGCGGGGTCGCCCTCATACGCCGCGACCGCATCGAGGGCGAGCTTGCGCCGGACCTCGGGCAGCCGGCGCAGAAAATCGGCGGTGATGCTCTTGGCGCGACCAAGACACAGCTCCGGCGTTCGGCCGCTTTTCTCGCGCGCGCAGGCGAAGCACAGGCCGCGGTGGATCTCGTCGACCATGATCAGTGATGCGCGGTGGAGGCCCGCGCCGAGGTGGAAGCCGAGGCTCTCCTCGGTGACGTCGCGGTTGCCGACGTAGCCGGGGAAGATCACCGACCGCAGGAGGTCCACCATCTCGACCACCTCGGTGCGGGAAGGCAGCGGGTGACCTGTGAATGTCTTGCGCAACGGCGTCGCGAGCTCGTCGCCCTGCGCCAGCAGTTCGCCGACCACCCCGGTCAGCACCTCGTCGAGGGCCCCGGCGCCGTGGTTGTGCGGAAAATCTTCGAGAACCTTCATGTCGGCCATGGTGTGCTCCCTATGGACCAACACGCAGGGTGGCTCGAATACTCCTGAAAGATGCGGGCTAAAACATCCCGCGCTGAGGGGCGGCGCCGGCGGTGCTGCGCTCGGCCATGCGTTTGCGGTTGTCGGCGGCGAGGTGGCACGCCTTGTACTTCTTGTCCGAACCGCACCAGCAGCGGTCGTTGCGGCCGAGCGCCGGGGTCGCCTGCTGCTCGGGCCCGAGGAGGAGTCGTTTGAGACCGTCGAGAATCGTCATCGTGTGTCCTTGACAGTGGTTTGCCGCCCGACCGGCGGTCTGAACGGCAGAAACCCTATCAGAACCGTCGAAATCGGTCAATTCGGCAAAGAATCGGCCAATTGTGGGAAGTCCTGCAGGTCGAGCAGCCGTGCGATCCGGACCCCGAACTGGGTGTTGTCAAAGACCCCGGAGAACGCACCCGAACCGGGCCCGAAGGCGAAAACCGGCACCAGTTGCGACGAGTGGTACTCGTGGGCCCACCGCACGACGACCCGCCCGCGGTCGTACCAACCATCGAGCAGGTGGGGCCCGCTCGTCTCGTGATCGGCGACCACCACGACGAGGGTGTCGTTGCGCGAGGCGGCACGTGCGAGCACCATCGCCACGGTGTCGTCGAGCTCGCGCATGGCTTCGAGGAGCGCAGCCATGTCGTTGGCGTGGGCAGCCTCGTCGGTGGCCTCGGTTTCGATGAGGGCG
Organism: Candidatus Sulfomarinibacteraceae bacterium; assembly: GCA_963741385.1. Lineage (GTDB taxonomy): Bacteria > Acidobacteriota > Thermoanaerobaculia > Thermoanaerobaculales > Sulfomarinibacteraceae > Sulfomarinibacter. Next base: position 234,696 of record CAVUHO010000010.1, on the reverse strand, counting down.
AGGAACGGTCGGTCCCCGCCATCCAGGAGATCGAGGGCGCACGCGGCCGTTTCGACCAACGGCGGTCCGTTCTGAAGTGGCGTCTCGGGACGGGGCGGAAACAGCGCGAGCAGCGGCACGCTTGCCGTCTTCAGCCCCTCCGGATTGCGGGTGACGGAGTACCCGCGCGCGGCGCCTTGGGCTTCGATGTCCTCGACGATCTCGCGGTAGGCACGGTGACGCCGGGCCTTGGGGTAGCCCGACCAGTCACCGCCGATCAGAACGTCGGTTCGCGAGTCGAGCACCTGTATCAGCACCTGATCGTAGTCGTTGCGAGAAGCGACGTGCGTCAAAAACCCCCCGGGCGTCGCGTCCGCGAGGCCGGAGGTCGTTACGACAGCGGTGGCGAAACCCGCACCGCGCGCCGCTTCGAAGATGTTCAGCACCGTACGGCCGTCGGGCCGCAGACCGAGCGTGCCCTTGTCGGTCTTGAAGCCCGTGGCCATGGCGGTCGCGGCGGCGGCCGAGTCGGTAGCGAGGATGTCGGCCGCCCAGGTGTGCATCAGACCGACGACCGGCGCCCGTTCCATGGCCAGCGGAACGCCGGGCGGAGACAGTAGATGGGAAGCGGAGCTGACTGCCCCGATGCCCATGCCGTCACCGAGAATGACGATGACATTTCTGGGGAGTCCGTCGAACACCACCTCCCCGGTGACCTCGAATGGCGCCGCCTCGAGAGCGGAGGCCGGCGGTGGGGCGAGAGCGTAGGATGCGCCGTTCTGAGCCCGGAGAACGACGTTGCCGATCGCGATCTCGGCCCCGCCGAACATCGAAAAGACCGCGAGCGCAGCCGCGAGAACGGCGACAAAGATCAGCAGATGCGTGCGAAAACCACCGATTCGAGATGCCACGAGCCCTCCTTCTCCGGCTGGGATGGTACCGCCTCGAACGCCGTGGCGCGAGGAAATATTCTGTGACGATTGGCGGTAGTATGTGGTGCGGCGCCTGAGCGTTTCGACTGACCGCGCCGTTGGAGGCTGCGACATGATGTTCGATCCGATGTATTTCCTCTTTATCGCGCCGGCGTTCATCTTCTCGCTGTGGGCGAGCTGGCGAACCAAGGCCAACTTCAAGAAATATTCCAAAGTGCCGGTGTCGTCGGGCATGAGCGGCGCCGAGGCCGCCGCCCGCCTGCTCGAAGGGGCCGGCATCCGCGACGTCACGATCACCCGCTCGCGCGGCATGCTCTCGGACCACTACAACCCGGTCAATAAGTCGTTGGCCCTGTCGGACGGGGTCTACGACTCGCGGTCGCTGGCAGCGGTCGGGATCGCCGCCCACGAATCCGGCCACGCCATCCAGCACGCTCAACACTACGGACCGCTCAAGCTGCGGTCCTTGCTGGTGCCGACTGCGGGCATCGGCTCGAACCTCGGCTACTTCGTGATGCTCATCGGGCTCTTCATGTCATCGCAGAACATGGTGCTGGTCGGTGCCGTGCTGTTCTCGGCAGTCCTGCTCTTCCAGCTGGTCACCCTGCCGGTGGAGTTCGACGCCTCCAACCGCGCCAAGGCGCTGGTCGTGCAGCAAGGCATCGTCGGCACCAATGAACGCCGTGGCATGGACAAGGTGCTCAACGCCGCGGCCATGACCTATGTGGCGGCGGTGGCTTCGTCCCTGGCGACCCTGCTGTACTTCTTGGTGCGTTCGGGCATTCTCGGCGGGCGTCGGGACTGATTTCCCACCCACCCGCCCACCCGCCCCGGGGCCATGAGCTATGAGCCGTGCGCTTTGAACTTTGAGCCGTGGAGTGTGGGCTGGTGCGCCGAACGACACCGAAATCGGGCACCGAACAGTGGTGGATTCAAGCTTTCGCGAGGCAAAGCCCGAAGCCCATAGCGCAAGGCCCGTGGTTCAATTGAACAGCACCGCGTCCTCGCCCTGCTCGGTGACTCCGCGGTCGGCGTCGGGTCCGCCGCCTGCGGCCGGCGCCGTGGTCACCTCATTGTCGTTTGAGGCGATCGACAATGTCGAATGTGGGCTGGCGGAACTCCTTCTCCACGACACGTTCGGCGTTGAGGTGGGTGTACTCGACGCGGAATCTCGCCGGTGGGTCGATGGCGTTGCCGCTCTGCACGTCGATGGCCACCACCGTGACCCGTGCCTGGAAGGCCACGTCCCGCTGACCCATGTACATAAGCGGCCGCTCGCCCAGGTACTCGACGCGGATCATCACGAGATTGCGGACGTACGGCTTGAGCATGGCGTGGACCTCGCCGGGGCGAGGAATCTCCCCGCTGCCGATCAAGCCGCTGATCCCCGGTATTGCGCCCTCGTCGACCAGCGGGACTCCGGCCCTTGCAAGAGCGCTCTCCATGAAGGCTTCGGCCTCTCCCGCCAGCAGCTGATCTCCGACTGCTATTACCACCGTTCCATCGGGCGGCGGTGCGGCCACCGGCGGCGGGCCGAGCGGTTCGCGTGCCGTGTCGTCTCGGTTCGCCCGAGGTTGGTTCGCCGTCGCTTCAGGTTTGAGTTTCTCAACCGACGCGGGGGTGGGCCGCGCCGGGATGACCGGAGTGGCCGCCGGCGGCTGCCCGCCGCCGGCCGCAGTGGTGCCGGCAGCGGTCACGGACGAGTCGTCCGGAGTCTCCGCAGTCGCGTCGGCCGGTGTTTCGGTGACGAGCGCGGCGGACGACGCCTGCCGGCGGGTGGAGTCAGAGGCCGCCTTGGCGAACCCGAAGAGCCCGGAACGCCACGCAAACACCCCGCCCGCGACCACCGCAGCAAGCCCCAGGAGCACCACCAGTGCGGCCACGATGGCGATTTTTCGCCCTCCCCCTGAAGGCGGGCTCGGCAGCGGCGCCGATTCCACCACCGGAGCCTGGTAATCGGCGGCAGGTTTGGTCACCGGTGGCGCGCCGGGGTCAGGCAGGTCGCCCGAAACGGCCATGGTCGGACCCGAGTCGAGCTCCTCGATCGGAGCGCTGGGCGGTGGTGGCGGTGGCGCGCTGCCGGAGGAGGAGACCGCAAGACGTTCGACGAGGCTGCCGGTCGCCCCTTTGGACGCGAGAAAGGCCTCGAGCGGGCCGACCAGTTCAGCGCAGCTCGAGATCCTGAGGTCCCGGTCCTTGGCCATCATGCGCTGCACCAGAGAACGGAGCGCGGGATCGACATCCGGTTTGAGATCGGCGAGATCGGGTGGCTCGACGTCGATGATCTGCCGCAACAGCGCCAGCGGGCTGTCGCCGGTGAACGGGGTCTTGCCGCTGAGCGCCTCGAAGAGGGTGACCCCGAGCGAGTAGATGTCGGTGCGGTGGTCGATATTCAGATCGAGACACTGCTCTGGCGACAGGTAACCCGGGGTGCCCATGAACATGCCGGTGGCGGTCAATCGGGACACCGCCGCGGTCATCAGTGCGAGACCGAAATCGGCGATCTTGACCAGTCCGCGCTCGTCGATCATCAGATTGGCCGGTTTGATGTCGCGGTGGATGATGCCCTGTTCGTGGGCCGCCTGCAGACCGGAGGCGGTTTGCAGCACGATCCGTGCCGCCTGGATCGAATCGAGCGTCCCCTTCGAACGGAGAATCTGCTGCAGGCTCTGGCCCGAGACGTACTCCATGGCGAAATAGTGGCGGCCTGCGTCCTGGCTGACGGCGTAGATCTGGACGATGTTGGGGTGGTTGAGGCGGGCCGCGCTCTGCGCCTCTCGCAGGAACCTCTCCACGTGGGCGGGATCTTCGGTAAGGTGCTCGCCGAGGACCTTGAGCGCGACGAAGCGATTGAGCGATTCCTCGTGCGCCTTGTAGACGACACCCATGCCGCCGCGGCCGAGCTCGGCGACGATGCGGTAATGGCCGATTCGATCCAGCATCTTGACTCCCTACTCCGGCGTCGGGTGCGTGCGTGGGTTGATGGAAAGACCTCTTTTGGATGCTAACACAGGGGTTGAAACGAACGCCAAACGCGGCGGGCTTGACCTCCGTATAAAGGATGAGATCAGGGACGAGCAATCGTTCAACTCTCCTCCTTCCTCGCCGCCCCGCCGGATCCCTCCCCGGCGGGGTTGGTGTTTCTGCAATTCAGCCGCTCCGGCCCGGCCGGAGCGGCTGAATTGCGGTAGGTATATCCTTGAACCGCTGGAGGTCCTGCCGATGAAGGTTGCAGTCGCGCAGATTGACTACACGATCGGCGCCTTCGAGGCCAACTTCGAAGCGATGGCGGCCGCGGTGGCCCGGGCGAGAGCGGCGCAGGTCGATCTGGTGATTTTCACCGAGCTTGCCACCGTCGGGTATCCGCCCTGCGATCTCCTCGAACGGCCGGACTTTATCGACCGCAACCTCGACCAGCTGCAGCGAGTGGCGCGGTTGAGTGACGAGAACCTCGGCATCCTGGTCGGTTTTGTCGACCGCAATCTCTCGGGATCCGGCAAACCGCTTTTCAACGCTGTGGCCCTGTGCGACGGCGGCGAGGTGGTGGCGCGTTCGAACAAGTGCCTGCTCCCCACCTACGACGTCTTCGACGAGGCCCGTTATTTCCAACCCGGCACCTCCGTCGGGCCGCTTGATTTTCGCGGCGTCAAGATCGGCGTCTCAGTGTGCGAAGACGTGTGGGCCGATCCCGATCTCGACGGTCTCAGCCTCTACTCCCGCGATCCCGTGCTCGAACTCATCCACCGCGGTTCACAGATCCTGGTCAACCTGTCCGCGAGCCCCTTCGAGCTCGGCAAGGCGGCCGAGCGCCGCGAGCTGGTTCGCCGTTATGCCGCCGACTCGGGCCGCTACTTCGTTTATGCCAACCAGGTGGGAGGCAACGACGAGCTCGTGTTCGATGGGCATTCGCTGATTTTCGACGGGTGCGGCCAGGTGGTGGCACGGGCTCATGATTTCGCCGAGGACCTCCTCGTCCACGAGGTGCCCGACGATGCTCTGCGCCGGGCAAAGGGCGCTGCCGGCCTGCCGGGCGAGATCCATGACACCGCGTCGTCACGCGAGGCGGAGGCGCTGGCGGCTCTCGAACTCGGCGTGCGCGACTACGTGCGGAAGTGCGGGTTCGAAAAGGTGCTGCTCGGGTTATCGGGCGGCATCGACTCGGCCCTGACCGCGGCCATCGCGGCGCGGGCGCTGGGGCCCGACAATGTTCTCGGCGTCGCCATGCCCACCCGGTACTCGTCGGCGGGCAGCGTCACCGACGCCGAGGCCGTCGCCGCGAACCTGGGCATCGACTACCGGCTGATCCCCATCGACGGGATCTTCCAGTCCTATCTCGAGGGCCTCGATCCTGTGTTCGAAGGCCTCGAGGGGGATGTCACCGAGGAGAACATCCAGGCGCGGATCCGCGGCGCGGTGCTGATGGCGCTGTCGAACAAGTTCGGTCGTTTGGTTCTGGCCACGGGCAACAAGTCCGAACTGGCGGTGGGCTACTGCACCCTCTACGGCGATATGTGCGGCGGGCTTGCGGTGATCGCCGACGTGCCCAAGACCCTGGTCTACGAACTGGCGCGCCACCTCAACGCCGACGGCGAGGTGATCCCGGAATCGACCATCTCGAAACCGCCCTCGGCCGAACTCCGCCCGGACCAGGCGGACCAGGACTCGCTGCCACCTTACGAAGTGCTGGACCGCATCGTCGAGGCCTGGGTGGAGGACCACCGGTCGGTGGAAGAGATCATCGCGGAGGGTCTCGACCCGCAGGCGGTGCGCCAGGTGGTGCGTCTGATCACCGTCAATGAGTACAAACGCCGCCAGGCCGCACCGGGGATCAAGATCACCGCCAAGGCCTTCGGCGTCGGCCGCCGCTACCCCATCGCTGCGCGCTACTGATTCGCCCACGCTGTCCAATTTCGGATTTCGGATTTTCCGCCCGCCCTCCCGCTGGTTGAGCAGGGGAGCAGGGGAGCAGGGGAGCAGGGGAGCAGGGGAGCCCTGGCCCTTATCACGTTTCGTGGACCCGAGGACGCAAACACCCGGACGAGTGACCGCCACTTCCTGTCATCCCGACCGGAGGCCCAAAGGGCCGTAGCGGAGGGATCCCTCCACTCGATCGCCGAGCTCTCTCGGTCGGGATGACATCAATAAAACGGCCGATTGCCCCCTTTTCCCTTTCTCCCCTGCCTCTCAGCTCCGCCTACCGGCCGCCGTCGAGGTCGTGGTCGATTGTGGGGTCCAGCTGCAGGTAGCCCGTGAGGAAGCGGACGCCGATGTAGAAGGGAATGGTGTCGAGGGCGGCGAAGACGAACTTGAAGGCGTATCCCGTGAAGATGTAGAGGGCCAGTTGGCGTCCGAGCGGTTGCTCCGGGTCGATGGGCAGGGCGTGGACCAGGTAGTGGGTGATCAGGATGACCGCGATCGTGTCGACGAGCTGGCTGACCATGGTCGAGCCGTTGTTCCGGACCCACAGCATTTTTCCCCTGGTGACCTTCTTCCAGAAGTGGAAGACGTAGACGTCGCAGAACTGGGCCGCCATGTAGGCGATCATCGACGCCGTGACGGCGCCGAAGGTCAGGGCGCGGATTTCGAAGAACACCGGCAGCCGGCCGGCTGCGTCGCGAACAATCGCGCCAGTCGCCGGGTCGACGGTTTCAAAGCCTGGCAGCACGCCGCCGAGCCAGATGACGGCGACCACCCAGATGTTGAGCAGGAGACCCACGAAGACCACGTAGTTGGCCCGTTTGCGGCCGTAGAACTCGGAAATGAAGTCGGTGCATAGAAAAGTCATAGGGTAGGGGAGGACACCGATCGCGATGGCGAAGACGAGCGGCGTACCGCCGGACGTCGTGGTTTCAAAGAGCTTGATAAAGCGGCTGATGCCGAGGATGTTGAGCATCGCCAGGGTGCCGAGGAAGAGCCCGGCGAGCAGCAGGAACACACGCTCCCGCCGGGCGTGGAGCTCGGAGGCCTCGATCGGGTGGAGCGGGTCGGCTCGAAGCGTCATGGGCCAAGGATACCGGATCTCATGTGGCGATGACCCGACCGCGGCGACGGCGGACGTTCAGACGTCACCCTCCGCTCCATTCGGGTCGTCGAGGCCGCCAAACTCGTGCTCCCACGCATCCATCTCCTCCTCGGGAAAACCGAAGTGGTGGCCGATCTCGTGCAGCAGGGTGAGTTGGATCTGCTGGATCAACTCACGACGGTCGCGGCACTCGGCGAGCAGCGGCTTCCGGTAGAGCACGATGACATCCGGCAGCACGTTGCCGTACCAGCCACCCCGCTCGTCGAGGGGGACCCCGGTGTAGAGACCGAAGAGGGTGTCGATCCTGGGATCGAGACCGACGTCCGCCATGGTTTCGGCGTCGGGCGATTCTTCGACCTGGATCGTCACATTCGACATCAGGTCCGCGAATTCAAGCGGCAGCCTGTCCAGCGCTTCGCCGACGACCGCCTCGAAGTCCTTGCGATTCACCGCCGGCCGCCGACCGGGCCGAATTCGTAGCAGATTCGAAGACTCACTTGTGGGCGCGGCCCTTGAGCAGGTCGACCAGATTCCATCCGACCGCGTAGCCGACGAGCAGGCCGCCGGCGCCACCCAACATCCCGTAGTATTTGTAACCCGCAGTTGCGCCGATGATCGCCCCCAGGCCCCCGAAGAGGCGCCGCATGAATTTGACTGTTTCGAAGTCCATCGCCATGGTGTCACTCCCAGCGGCGCCCGGGTGGGCCGTGCGCCGTCATCCACTCGTGGTCCCGCACATCTTACCGGGTTTCGTCGGGCGGGGCGTGAGCGGTGTAAAGTATCACCGCGGGAGGGTTCTCCATGCGGTTCATCGGTGTTCTCGGCATCCTGGCGCTGCTCGGTCTCGCCTGGGCCATGTCCTATCACAAGCGCGACGTGAAGCCGCGGATCGTGTTCTGGGGCCTCGGGATGCAGTTTCTGTTTGCGGTCATCATCCTGCGCCAGGATTTCTGGAGCTTTGTCGGGATGGGGGTCCTGGGGACGCTGCTGTCGGTCTACCAACTGCGCCACGATCGGACCGCCGGTGATCGGTCGCTGACCTCTGTGGGAGCGATCGTCGCTGGCGCCGGCGTGGTCGGTGTGGTCCTGGGTCTGCTGGGGCCCGCCGCGGCAGGGTGGGCAGCGGTCGTCGTGCTGGCGTTGCTCCTGGCCAACTCGAGGTTCCACGTCGCCCCCCGCCTGCAAGCGCCGCTCGGCGTGTTGCTGGTGGTGTCGGGGGTGGCGTGGCTGATCGCATCCGGTATTCATGGACAAGTGATCTTCGCCGCCTTCAGCATCAAGGTGGCCGCTTTTCTCAGTCTTTCGGATTACGGCGCCCGGTTTCTGTTCGGCAACCTCGCCGACCCGCAGTACTTCTTCCCCGGCGGCGCGGCGGTCTGGCCGGGCTTCGGCTTCCAGTTCGCGTTCAAGGTGCTGCCGACCATCATCTTTTTTGGTGGATTCATGGCCGTCCTCTACTACCTCGGCATCATGCAGCGCGTGATCGAGGCTATCGCCAGATTCATGCGCTGGACGGTCGGCACCAGCGGAGCGGAGACGCTGTCGTGTTCGGCCAACATCTTTGTCGGCCAGACCGAGGCGCCGCTTCTGATCAAACCCTTCCTCAACGACATGACGAGGTCGGAGCTGCTGACGGTCATGGTCGGCGGTTTCGCCACCATTGCCGGAGGCGTCCTCGCCGCGTACATCGCGATGGGCATCCCTGCAGGCCATCTCATCGCGGCCAGCGTGATGGCCGCGCCGGCTGCGTTGCTGGTGGGCAAGGTCATCTACCCGGAACTGGAGCACTCGATCACCGCCGGAGATGTCGCTCTGCCCGAGATCGAGTCCGGCAGCAACGTCATCGAGGCCGCCTCCGGCGGCATCTCCGACGGGCTCAAGCTGGCGGTCAACGTCGCGGCGATGCTGGTCGGGTTCATTGCCCTGATCGCGGTTGTCGACGTCCTCCTCAACTGGGCCGACTCGCTGGTGGATGGTTCCCTGCTGCACGGCGTGTACGTGAGCTATGGCTCCGGTGGCATGTCGCCGGTGGTCGGCGAGTTCACCGGCATCTTTCCGGGCTCCCTGCAGACTCTGTTCGGCACTCTGCTGCGGCCGTTGGCCTGGTTGATGGGCGTCGCCTGGTCGGACGCCTCCCTGGTCGGCAACCTGCTCGGAATCAAGTTGTCCCTCAACGAGCTCGTGGCCTACGGCGTCTTGAGCACGTACTTTCAGGACGGCGCGATTTCCGAGCGGTCGCTGGTAATCGCCACGTATGCGCTGTGCGGTTTCGCCAACTTTTCGTCCATCGGTATTCAGATCGGTGGAATTTCAGCGGTCGCGCCGCGTCGCCGATCCGATCTCGCCCAGCTCGGGCTCAAGGCGATGTTCGGCGGCGCCATCGCCTCATGTCTGACCGCGACGATTGCCGGTATGCTTTTATGATCGAGGGGGACCGTATGCGACGTGCCGCGTTTGTTGGAGTTGCGTTTCTTGTTGTGTTGACGCTCGGATGTGATCTTCTCGATCCGGCCAGACCCACCGCCCAGCCGGACGCGGAGCTGTTCGGCAATCTGATCGAGGTGACGCCCAACGCCGATGACCCGGCGCTGTGGACCGTCCTGATCCGGGTCGGCCCGCCGCGTGCGCTGCGTCATGCCGAGGAGGAGGTCGGGAAGCCCACACCTGCGGTGGAACAGGGCCTGATTGCAACCGTGACCGTCGGCCCGGACACGGTCGTCATCGCCAACGACGGTCCGGCCGAGCTCGACGAGATCCCGTCCGGAACCGAAGTCGTGGTCCTGCCGGTTCCAGGCACCACGCAGATTCTCGGTTCATCCGATCTTCGGCTCGAGGCGGACATGCTGATGGACTTCGCGACCTACGCACGCTGGAAGTTGCCGAAGCTGACGGTTGCTGCGGCATCAGAACCCGACGACCCGCACCGCATCAACTCGACCGGTTCCGAGGCGGCGCCGGTCCCGGTGGCCGGCGGCCGTGTGCTCTATTTCAGCGCGAGCTTGCGCCCGCCGGCGACTGCGGAGGACTCCTGGCACGGGGCCCTTCGCGACGGTCTCGCGGTCCCGCAAGAGGGCGGAGCAATCACCCAACGCACCTACCGCACCGCACTTGGAGACGACGGCTGGAACACTCCTGAGCTGGTGGTGTTCCCTGGCCTCGACGGCGCCACCCAGCAACGGGTCACCTGGGTGAGCGGTGACGAAAAACGTTGTGTGGTGACCGTGGTTGCGGGAGGTGAGGCCCCGTGGGTCGGGGTGGCACAACGGTCGAGCACCGCCGCCCCGTGGGGCGAGATCGAGCCGATCGAGGGCATCGGCAGCCCGGCCCACGACGCGGTGTATCTGACGGGGAGCCAAACCAAAATGGCGTTCGGGTCGGATCGCGGCGGCCGGGAACGCGACGACATCTTTCTCTACGATCCCGAGGTGGAGACCGGCCCGCTGCCGCTGCCGCCCGAGATCTCAACTTTCGGCAGCGAGTGGGGTTCGCGGACCGGACCCGAGAACGAACTCTTCTTCTGCCGGGAAGACCGCCAGTTGTTGTACGAGGAGAGCCAGGTGAGCGCCTTGCGGTTGCCCGGATCTCATCGCGGCGTGTTCACCCAGGCCGCGCCCACCGACGACGGGAAGTGGGTCTTTTTCTGCATGCCCAACTACCGTCCCGTCATGGTCGACGAGAACATCTTTGTCGCGCCGGTGGTGGGCGAGGGCTGGAGGCTCGGCACACCGGTCCCCGTGGACGATTGGCGGCCCTGACGGACCTCGTTCCACCCGGCCTCCGGCTCGAGCCGGTGGGAGTGGGCGTGTGAGCAACGAGTGGCGAGACGGCCGTCTGGTCGAAGTTGGCGCCCGCCGCGAACGTCGCGGCGCCGGCTGGGGTGTGTTCACCACCGTCGGCTGCGACGGCGGCCGCCCTTTGCTGTGGCCGTGGCACCGGGAACGCCTGTCGGCGAGTCTCGCCCGGCTCGGGGCCGGCGACACCATCCTGCTACCGGATGAGGAGGCTGTTTGCCGGCTCTTGGATGCCGAGGGTCTCGAGGGACCGGCTCGGGTGCGAGTCGTGGGCCGCGCCGGAATCGACTCGCTGTGGCGGGTGGTCGCAACCGCCGCCGAATTGAGTGAGAGCGGCCCGGAAACGCAACCCGCCCGACTGGTCATCGAGCGCTGGCCGGGTGTGCCGCCGATGGCCGGACACAAGATGTTGAACCGCCACAAGTGGGATCTCGCCCTCGACCACGCCCGCAAGAATGGTGCAGACGATGCCTTGTTGGTGGACGCATCGGGTCACGTCCTCGAGACCGCCGTTGCCAATATCTGGGTCCGCCACGGACACGACCTCCTCACACCGCCGGCCCCGGCGAGGTGTCTCCCCGGCGTCATGAGGAGGTGGCTGCTGGAGCACAGCGAAACCATGGGGTTGCGGGCGAGAGAACGCGAGCTCAGGGTCGACGATGTGGCGGTTGCGGACGAAGTCCTCTTGAGCAATGCCGTGGTGGGGCTGCGGCGAGTGTCCCGGGTGGTTGATCGACGGTGGTCGGAGTGGCCGCTTTTCGAACGGCTTGCAGCGGCTGGGGTGCCGGCGCCTGGCTGGCCGTGATTACGGGATCGCATGGCGGAAGCTGGCCACCAGAAGATAGATGAGCGGGCCGAACCACCTGAATGGCGGCATCGCGGCGACCCGCGCCAGCCACCGCCAACGCGGGAGCTCGAGCATGATGAGGAGCCAGCCGGCAAAGCCCTGATGGAGAGTCCCGTCATCCGTCCGCACCCACAAGGACCCTTCGTGGGCGTCGCGTCGCAACGGGAGCTCGGCGTCGTCGAAGCTGCGGAAATCGCGAAACACCAACCGCTGGTCGCGATCGCGCCGCTCGCACCACGCCTGCGACCGACGGCACAGCCTGCACATCCCGTCCATCCAAACCTCGAGCTGTTGTTTGCCATCCGGCGAAAGTGCCACTGGTTTCCCCTTCCCTTGAAACTCGCGACGGAGTCTTGACATTCCTTAAGTAAATTCTAAAATGGCGATATGTTGATTTTAAACCCGACTGCACCCCGAGCCGCCGAAAGCCGAGGTCAGGAATGACCGCGGCCCGTGTTGATTGTGTGTCACCCGACCGTACGCCGGACGAACTGTGTTCGCTGAGAAAAAGGTTGGCAGCCCATGCAACCCGACTGCATCGGACCTCGGAGCACTTTGCACTGCTGGCGGGCGAGACCAGATTGAAGATCATGCATCTTCTCGGCGAAACCGGCGAGCTGTGTGTGTGTGACCTCGCGACCATCCTCGAGATGACGCCTGCCGCAGTGTCGCAGCACCTCAGCCGTCTGCGTTCCGGACGCCTGGTGGGGTCGCGTCGCGACCGAATGACCATCTATTATCGTCTGACGGATACCGTCGATCCGAAATTCCTGTTGTCGATTTTCAACGACCGGACGACGTGAGAGGAAGAGAAGATGCGACGCACTTTGACCGCCGCGGCGGCGATTGTCGTGCTCGTGGGTGCAGTGCTGACTCTGGTTGCGTGCGGCGGCCCGGATACGGTCCGCACCGTGTTCACGATCGAGGGCATGCACTGCGACGCTTGTTCCTCCGCCATCACCGCGACGCTCGAGAAGACCGAGGGTGTGGTCGAGGCATCGGCCGACTTCCGGGAGGGGAGAGCGGAGGCCGTCTACCACTCCCGCAAGGTGGCGCCAGAGACCCTCAAGGCCGAGATCGAAAAACTCGGCTACACCGTGATCGGGATGACCACCGAGGCCGTGGAAGGCTGAATTTCGGATTTCGGATTTCGGATTTCGGATTTGCCACCCGCCCCCCTACCGTCCATGAGCACCCGAGTGCTCGGGGCGGGTAGGACCGCGTGCGGCGGAGGTGCCTGGCTTCAGCCTGGCTCCTCTCGGGAAGCGCGTGCGGAAAGTCAGCGTGCGGCGGAGGTGCCTGGCTTCAGCCTGGCTCCTCTCGGGAAGCGCGCGCGGAAACGGCCCGCTTGCGGCGGAGGTGCCTTCTTCTCAGCTTTTCGGCTTGAGGTACACCACGGTCGCGCCCCAACCGCCGCGATCGGGCGGAGCGTCGTGAAAACCCGAAACCAGCGGGTGCCGGCCGAGCAGCTTCTGCACCCTGTCGCGCTGGACGCCGATGCCGCGGCCGTGGATCAGCCGAACCTCGCGGAATCCGTTTTCGAACGCCGCTTCGAGGTAGGCATCGACCACATCGGGCACATCACGTGGCGGAAACGGGTGAAGGTCGATGCTGTCCTCGACCGGGTGTGCAAACGGTTGATCAGGATCAATGACTGCATCGATGTCAGATGCATCCTCGTCAACTCCCGATTCGGCGTTGTCAGCGGGGTTGCGAGAGGAGCTCAAGAGAACGACCGCCGTCATGACCGCCAGGATCGCACCGAACACACCGAGACCAACCCACGCCTTCGGCCCGATCATTCGCGACAGCGGCCACGTGGCGAGAGCGGCAACACCGAACACCGCCACCTTGGTCACCACATAGGCGAACCTGACCTTCGGATCCGTCAACATCATCGGCCCCTCGCCTCGTGCTTCCCGGGTGTTGTTACCGGGGGTGGGTGGGTGGAAAATCCGAAATCCGAAATCCGAAATCCGAAATTCCCCAGGGTCAGGGGTTCAACCGGTTGATCAACCTCGGATACGGGATGGCCTCCCTGAGGTGCGAAATGCCGCAGATCCAGGCCACGCAGCGCTCGATCCCCATCCCAAACCCGGCGTGGGGGAAGGAGCCGTAGCGACGGACATCGAGGTACCACTCGAAGGCCTCGCGCGGCAGTTCGTGGGCGGCAATCTGCCGCTCAAGATGTTCGAGTGAATCACTGCGTTCCGAACCGCCGATGATCTCGCCGTAGCCTTCGGGAGCGAGCACGTCGACCGCCAGTGCGCGAGTCGGGTCCTGCGGGTCGGGCTGCATGTAGAAAGCCTTGATGGCCGCCGGGTAGCGGGTCACGGCGAGCGGGCGGTCGTACAGCTCGGTGAGCATGGTCTCGTCGTCGCCGCCGAGGTCTTCGCCCATCTGGATGTCGGAGCCCAGCTCCTGCAGTTTGGCGACCGCGTCCGCATAGTCGATTCGGGGAAATTTCCCCTCGGTCGTGGGGGTGAGCTTGGACACGTCACGTTCGAGCCGTTCGAGATCGTTCTGGCAGCGATCGAGCACCCGCGCCACGACCTGGGAGAGGAACTCCTCGCACAGATCGAGCAGGCCGTCGAACCGCAGCCACGCGACCTCGGGCTCGACCATCCAGAACTCGGTCAGGTGGCGCCGCGTCTTCGATTTTTCGGCGCGGAAGGTCGGTCCGAAACAGTAGACCTTGCCGAGAGCGGCCGCCGCCGGTTCGAGGTAGAGCTGGCCGGACTGCGAGAGAAAGGCGGTCTCGCCGAAGTACTCGGTTTCGAAGAGGGTCGAGGTGCCCTCGCACGCCGCCGGTGTCAGGATCGGCGAGTCGATGAGGGTGTAGCCGCGGGTCTGAAAGAAATCACGGATGGCGAACTCGACCTCGGAGCGCACCCGCATGATGGCGTGCTGTCTCTTCGACCGCAGCCACAGATGACGGTGGTTGAGAAGGAAGTCGGGCCCGTGGTCCTTCTTGCCGATGGGGTATTCGGGGGCGAGCTGGATCACATCGATGGCGCTCACTTTGAGCTCGAACCCGCCTGGGGCGCGTTCGTCCACCGCCACCTTGCCGGTGACGGTAACTGACGACTCCTGGGTCAGCTCGACCGCCTTCTCCCACACCGCCTCGTCGACCTCGGGCTGAAAGACCACGCACTGCAGATAGCCGAACCCGTCGCGCAGAATGATGAAGCGCAGCTTGCCCTTCTTGCGCCAGTTGTAGACCCACCCATTGAGGGTCACCTCCTGATCGGCATACTCTGCAAGCTCGGCGATGGTGATGACGGGGCGCGCCATGGTCCCTCCTTCAGAGAGCGGGATTGTACACGAGGGGAGAAAGCTGAATTAGGAATTCGGAATTAGGAATTCGGAATTCCCACCCGACCCCCCATCGACAACAAATGTTCCAGTGCTCGGGGCGGGTGGAACCACGTGCGGCGGCGGTGCCTGGCATCCGGCCCGTCCGACGGGCCGCGTGCCTGGCTCCGCTCGGGAAGGGGGCTGGGAAAGTCGAGGTGCGACGAACGCCGCCCGGCGGGTAGACCCCTCCCCCCATTTGCGTCACAATGACCTCTCTGATTCTGAGGAGGCGCCATGGAGGTCCGGCCCGACAAAAAGGAGTTCGAACGGCTCGCCCGCGACTACGATGTCGTGCCGGTGGTGCTCGAGCTGACCTCGGATACGGTGACGCCCTTCACCGTCTACTCGCACCTGGCCGCCGGTGGCCGCAACGCCTTCCTGCTCGAGAGCGTCGAAGGCGGAGAGCGCGCGGCACGTTTTTCATTTATCGGCACCGACCCGTTTCGGGTAGTCGAGGTCCGCAACGGCACCGTGTTCGTCGATGGTGCCCCGCGCGAGGGCGACGCGATGCAGGAACTGCGGTCGGCGACGGATCTCGGAAAGGTGGCACCGGTCGACGGGCTACCACCTTTTGCCGGTGGTGCGATGGGTTACGTGGGGTACGACGCCGTTCGTCTGGTCGAAAAGATCCCCGACAGCGGTCGCGACGAGGGCGGACTGCCGGAAGCCTGGTTCGGTCTCTACGACGGCATCGTGGCGCTCGACCGGGCGCGGCAACGGTTGTTGCTGGTGGTTGCGGCCCGCATCGGGGGCGATGCGGAGGCTGCCTGGTGCGCGGCCAGGCAAAGGCTGGGGCAGCTCCACCGCTCGCTGCTCGAAGGGTTCCAGGGCTCGCGGCCGCACGTCATTCCAGCTGCGAAAGGCGGTTGGGCTGGTTGGCGGGCGACGCCCTCGGAAGAAGACTTCATGGCGGGCGTGTCCCGGGCGCGGGAGCACATTCTTGCCGGTGACATCTTCCAGGTGGTGCTGTCCCGACGGTGGCGCAAGATGGCCCGCTGCACCGCGGCTGAAATCTACCGGATGCTGCGTCTGACCAACCCCTCGCCCTACATGTTCCTGTTCGACACCGGCCAGGCGCGGATCCTCGGTTCGAGCCCGGAAATGTTGGTGAGGGTGACGGGCGATCGGGTGGCAACATGCCCCATCGCGGGGACCCGGCGCCGCGATTCGGACCGTGTGGAGGACCTGCGACTGGAGGAGGAGCTCAAGGCGGACCCCAAGGAGCTCGCCGAGCACGTCATGCTGGTCGACCTCGGCCGCAACGACATCGGTCGCGTCGCCGAGCCCGGAACGGTGCGGGTGGTGCGCGAGATGGAGGTCGAGCGCTACAGCCACGTCATGCACCTGGTGAGCGAGGTCGAGGGTCGGCTCAAGGACGGTCTCGATGCCTGGGATGCCCTCTTTGCGTGTTTCCCGGCGGGAACCTTGAGCGGCGCACCGAAGGTGCGGGCGATGGAGATCATCGACGACCTGGAGGAGGTACGCCGCGGCGTTTACGGCGGTGCTATCGGCTACCGCAACCTCAACGGCGATCTCGACTCCTGTATCGCGATCCGAACTCTGGTCGAACGTGGCGGCAGCGTCCAGATCCAGGCCGGCGCCGGGATTGTCTACGATTCGGTCCCTTCATCGGAGCTCGCCGAGTGTGCCGCCAAAGCCGGTGCCCTCGTCCAGGCCGTCGCCATGGCCGAAGCAGCTGCCAAAGGCACCGACCATGATTGATAGATTTCGGATTTCGGATTTCGGATTTCGGATTTGCCCCCACCCACCCCCAGGAATTGGCTTCAGGGGCTGGGTCGAGAAATCCGAAATCCGAAATCCGAAATCCGAAATTGGGTGGGAGGGTGGCGGGATGATCCTCATGATCGACAACTACGACTCCTTCACCTACAACCTGGTGCAGGAGCTGGCCGAGGTCGGGGACACGCCCATCGAGGTGGTGCGCAACGATGCGTCGACGGTGGGCGAGCTGATGGCCCTGAAACCCGACGCCATTGTCATCTCGCCGGGTCCGGGGGTGCCCGAGGACGCGGGTGTCACGATGGAGTTGGTGAAGACGGCGATTGATCTCCCGCTGCTCGGAATCTGTCTCGGCCACCAGGCGTTGGCCGCCGTTCACGGGGGAAAGGTCGTGCGGGCGTCGGCCCCGGTGCACGGCAAGACCTCACCGGTGCACCACTGCGGCACCGGGCTCTTCGAGGGTTTGGCGGACCCGTTCGAGGCGACCCGGTACCACTCGCTGGTGGTGGCGAAGGACTCCCTTCCGGAATCGCTGGAGGTCACCGCCTGGACGGCCGACGGCACGATCATGGGTCTTCAGGATCGGTCACGGCCCCACTTTGGTGTCCAGTTCCACCCCGAGTCCTACCTGTGCCACCACGGGCGCTTCCTGCTCGCCCGCTTTCTCCACCTCGCCGGCCTCCCGGTTCGCGACGAATGGCAGAAATTCCGAATTCCGAATTCCGAATTCCGAATTCAAGAACCCTCATGATTGCCATCGACCACAGACCTCTGCTCAACCAACTGCTCGCGGGGAGTGACCTGGCGGGCGAGGAGATGGAGATCTTCGTCGGAGCCGTGATGGACGGCGGCGTCGACGATGTCGTGGTGGCGGCAGTGCTGGCAGCGCTGCGGGCCAAGGGCGAGACCGGGGTCGAGATCGCGGCGGCGGCCCGGGCGATGCGGGCGCGCGCCATCCCGGTGCCGATTGCGGATCCCGCTCGGGCGGTCGACACCTGCGGCACCGGCGGCGATGGCGCCGAGACCATCAACATCTCGACCGCGGCGGCGCTGCTGGCGGCGGCGGCCGGCGTCCCGGTGGCCAAACACGGCAACCGCTCGGTCTCTTCGCGCTGCGGGTCGGCCGACGTGCTGGAGGCGGCTGGGGTCCGACTCGACCTGTCGCCAGGTGCGATGGCGGCTCTCCACGATGAGATCGGCATCGCTTTTCTCTTCGCGCCGCGGCTGCACCCGGCGATGAAAGCGGTGATGCCGGTTCGCAGGGCGCTCGGTGTGCGCACGGTGTTCAACCTTCTCGGGCCCCTGACCAACCCCGCCGGGGTTACGCGGCAGGTGATCGGCGTGTGGGGGCCCGACGTCCAGGATTTGATGGCCAGTGCGCTCGCCGAGTTGGGCGCCGTTCGGGCGTTGGTCGTTCACTCCGAGGATGGTCTCGACGAGATCTCGGTCAATGCCCCGACCAGGGTCCTCGAGGTTCGCAACGGCCGGGTGGTCGGCGACTGGCGGGTCGAGCCCGCAGAGCTCGGGATTGTCGTCGACGACCCGGAGAGCCTGACGGGGGGCGGTGTGCACGAGAACCTCTGCCGGATGCGGGACATCCTCGGCGGACGCGAGGTCTCGGCGGCTTCCGAGGCCGTGGCGGTCAACGCCGCCGCCGCCCTGTGCGTCGCCGAAAAGGCCCGGAATCTGGCCGAAGGTCTCGAAATGGCGCGGGAGACCCTTCGCTCGGGCGCAGGGTTGGCTATACTGGATTTACTGGGGAAAAGATCAATGGAGATCACCGGGGGTGGCTGAGTCGATCCTCGAAAACATCGTCGCGGATGTCCGCAAACGACTCCAATGGACGCCGGAGGCCCCCGGTCTCGAGCGGGCTGCGATCCGCCTGGTCGAGCAGCGAAAAACCCGCCCGCGGTCGCTGAAAAGCGCATTGGCCGGACCCGATATCGAAATCATCGCCGAGTGCAAGAAGGCCTCGCCATCGGCTGGGGTGATCCGCGAGAAATTCGATCCGGTTGCGCTCGCCCAGGCGTATGCGAAGGGTCACGCCGCTGCCATCTCGGTGGTGACCGAGCGCGACTCGTTCGCCGGTGATCCACTGTGGCTGATCGAGGTCCGCAGGGCGGTGGATCTGCCGATCCTGCGCAAGGACTTCATCATCGAGCGGCGGCAGCTCTTCGAAAGCGTCCTCCTCGGAGCGGACGCGGTTCTGCTCATCACCCGGATCCTCAGCCGGCACCGTCTCAAGGATCTCCTGTCGACAGCCGAGATGCTCGGACTCGAGGTACTGCTCGAGATCTTCGCCGACGAGGACCCCGGCCCGGCGGTGGATTCCGGGGCGGCGATCATCGGCGTCAACGCCCGCGATCTCGCGACCTTCGAGATCCGTCTGGATCGCGTCGAGGCAGCGGCCGAAAAGATTCCAGACGACAGAATCAGGGTTGCCGAGAGTGGAATCACCGTCCCCAAAGATATCGACCGGCTGCACGCGGCGGGATATCACGCCTTCCTGATCGGCGAGCACCTCGTCCGCTCCGGCGACCCGGAGCGCGAGGTTCGGCGCCTCAGCGGCCGGCTCTCCCGACCGGGCGCGTGAGCAACCGCCGGTCGATGGTGTCCCGGGCCGACACGTGCTGATCAAGATCTGCGGCATCACCCGGCCCGGTGATGCCGAGGCCGCAGCTGCCGCCGGCGCCGATCTCCTGGGCTTCGTGTTCAGGCCGGGAACGCCGCGGACGCTGGCGGCCGATCAGGCATCGTGGATTCGTGAGGTGCGCGGCGCCGAGACGGTCGGGGTGTTCCTCGACGCCCCCCTCGAAGAGATCGTTTGCGTGCGCAAGCAGCTCGGGCTCGACTGGGTGCAGCTCCACGGCGACGAACCCGACTCGTTTCTCGATGTGCTGGGGCGGCAGGTGATTCGGCGGGTCAAGGTCGGTTCCGGAGTCGACTGGAACCGCGTCGCGCATCTCGCACGGGTGTGCCTCCCCCTTTTCGACCCCGGCGCCGGCGACGGCCTCACGTGGGCATGGGAGTGTCTGGCGGACGGACCGGCAGATATTCCTTTTGGTCTTGCGGGTGGTCTCACACCGGAAAATGTCGCCGATGCACTTCGGGTCACCCGACCGTATCTGGTGGACGTGTCTTCCGGTGTCGAGGCTGCGCCTGGTATCAAAGACCACGACAAGGTCCGGCAGTTCATCGCCAACGCCAGGGCGGAAAACCGCCGGACAGTTTCTCCGTAACACCACCGAAGGAGAATCCGATGACAACTCTGCGACCGCTGGTGGGTCTCTGTCTCGTGTGCGCGGCCTGTTCCCCCATGCGCGGCAGCGAGGGTTCGTCCGCCCCTGTGACATCCGCGCCCGACCTCCGCGGGCCCTATCTCGGACAGGAACCGCCCGGTCTCGAACCGCGGCTCTTCGCGCCGGGTTTTGTCTCCACCGGGCTCGCCACCCGCGATCTCGCGATGACGCCCGACGGCGACGAGGTCTACTTTTCGGTCACTCTCGGCGACCGGACCATGATCATGGTCGCCCGCCAGGTGAACGGCGTGTGGACCGAACCGGAGGTGGCGCCCTTCTCGGGCCGTTACCTGGACATCGAGCCGACCATCTCGGCCGACGGCCGACGGTTCTTCTTCATGTCCACCCGGCCGCAGCCCGGACAGGAGGAGAAACCGGGGTGGGTCTACCAGGACATCTGGGTGATGGATCGCGAGGGCGACGGCTGGGGAGAGCCCACCAATTTGGGGCCGCCGGTCGACTCCGACGCCCCCGAGTACTTTCCATCGGTCACCGCCGATGGGACCCTGTACTTCACCCGCGAGGGACAGGACCGGGTGTCCTCGATCTACCGCTCCCGTCTGGTCGACGGGGTCTACACGGAGCCCGAACTCCTGCCGCCGCAGGTCAACTGTGGCACGAACCGGTTCAACGTCTTTGTGGCTCCCGACGAGACCTTTGTCATCGTCCCGGCCATGGGGCGCGACGACAGCCTCGGTGGGGTCGATTACTACGTGGCCTTTCGCAGCGACGACGACACCTGGTCCGAGCCCATCAATCTGGGACCGGCCGTCAACCAGCCGACCGGTCGCGAGTGGTCGGCATCGCTGTCCCCCGACAGGAAGTACCTCTTCTTCATGTCATCCCGTCAGGACGAGGAGGCCGCTCTGCCGCTGACCGGCCGCTCCATCACCGAGTTGCTCGATCTCTCGATCCGCCCCGGACAGGGCAGCTCGGACATCTGGTGGGTGAGCGCGGAGGTGATCGAGCAGTTGCGTCCGTAGACTGCGTAGGGGAGCAGGGCGAGCAGGGGAGCAGGGGAGCAGGGGAGCAGGGGAGCAGGGGAGCAGGGAGCAGGGGAGCAGGGAGCAGGGGTGCAGGCAGGCGGAGCAGGGGAGACCCTGCCCTTATCACGAATCGTCGTTCCATTTCCGAAATCCGAAATCCGAAATCCGAAATTGCGATGGCCCCCTTTCTCCCTTTCCCCTTTCCCTGCCCCTGCCCGCACGACTCAGGTAGAATCTGGACCTGATGAAGAAGCTCCCCGACTCCCGCGGCTATTTTGGTGATTATGGCGGCAAGTTCGTGCCCGAGACCCTGATGGCCCCGCTGGCCGAGCTCGAGGCTGCCTATCGAAAGGCTTCGCACGACCGGGACTTTCAGGCGCGGCTCGACGAACTCCTGACCGATTTCGTGGGCCGGCCCACCCCGTTGTACCAGGCGCGGCGGTTGTCGGCCCGGCTCGGCGGCGCCCGCATCTGGCTCAAGCGCGAGGACCTGTGCCACACCGGGGCCCACAAGATCAACAACGCCCTCGGCCAGGCTTTGCTGACGTGCGAGATGGGCAAGGAGCGGGTGATCGCCGAAACCGGCGCCGGCCAGCACGGGGTGGCGGTGGCGACGGCGGCCGCCCTGCTCGGGCTCGAATGCCGGGTCTACATGGGTTCGGAGGACATGCGGCGCCAGGAGCTCAACGTCGTGCGGATGCGGTTGATGGGGGCCGAGGTGGTGGCGGTGGAGGCGGGCTCGTGCACGCTCAAGGACGCCATCAACGAGGCGCTTCGCGACTGGGTCACCAACGTCCACACGACCCACTACATCCTCGGTTCGGTGCTCGGCCCGCACCCCTTCCCGATGATGGTGCGCGACTTTCAGACGGTGATCGGCCGTGAGGCCATCGCGCAGTTCAAAAAGGCGACCCGGACGCTGCCGGATCTGGTGGTCGCGTGTGTCGGAGGAGGCTCCAACGCCGCCGGGATGTTCACCGCATTTGTTCCGCACGAAGCGGTGGCGCTGGTGGGAGTCGAGGCCGGCGGACGCAGCCTCGAGCCGGGCGAGCACGCGGCCAGGTTCACCGGCAGCGCCGCGACGGGGGTTCTCCACGGCACCCGGACCCGGGTGTTGCAGAACGGCGACGGCCAGGTGCTGCGGACGCATTCGGTCTCGGCGGGTCTCGACTACCCGGCGGTCGGTCCGGAGCACGTCCAGTGGCAGGAGAGCGGACGCGTCGCCTACACCTGTGTCGATGACGCTGCGGCCATCGCGGCCTTTCACCTCCTGGCCGAGTGCGAGGGGATCATCCCGGCGCTCGAGTCCGCACACGCCATCGCCTACGCGGCCAGGGTGGCGCCGCCGATGTCGCTGGGCACCAACATCCTCATCAACCTCTCCGGACGGGGGGACAAGGACCTCGGCGAGGTGGCGCTGGTCGAGGGGGGTGGGTCGTGAGCCGCCTGCGGGAAGCCTTCCGGATCGCCGGCCGTGCCAAACGGGCCGCCTTCGTGCCCTATGTGACCGCCGGCGATCCCAACCTCGCGCGGACCGTCGACATCATCCATGCCCTCGAACGGGCGGGAGCGGACATCCTCGAGCTGGGCGTACCGTTTTCGGATCCTATTGCCGACGGTCCGACCAATCAGCGGGCGGCCGAACGCGCCCTGGCGTCTGGGACGACATTGTCGGGGGTGCTGGCGACCATTGCGCTCGTCCGTCAGGATGTCGAGCTCCCCATTGTGCTGTTCACCTACGCCAACCCGGTCATCCGTTACGGACTCGAAAAATTTGCCGTGGACGCGGCGGCGGCGGGGGTCGACGGGGTGTTGTTCACCGACGTACCCGCCGAGGAAATGGTGCCGTTCGAGGAGGCCCTGGGTCCCGCCGGGCTCGATCTGATCATGCTGGTCACGCCCACATCGGGCCGCAAGCGCATGAAGGCCGCGGCGCAGTTTGGCGGCGGCTTTCTCTATCTGGTGTCGCGGACCGGGGTGACCGGGGCGCGCCAGGATCTCGACGCGGAGCTCGAAAAGAACATCAAGGCCGCCCACAGAGCCTCGCGACTGCCGATTGCCGTCGGCTTCGGGATCTCCACTTCGGAGCAGGTTGCGAAGGTGGCGGCGAAAGCCGACGGCGTGGTGGTCGGGTCGGCCATCGTCAGCCGGATCGGCGCGCTCGGCGACTGCGACGAACTCGCCGACGAGGTCGAGCGGTTTGCCACCACGTTGGCCGCGGCATGCAAGCGCTGATCGTGCCGTACCGGATTTCGGATTTCGGATTTCGGATTTCGGATTTCCCACCCTCCCGCCGTCTCCGCTGGTGGGGGCCGAGAGAAACCCAAATCTGACCAGTATGGGAAGACCGAAACGTCACCGCATGGGTCAGAACTTCCTCGTCGACGGAAGTGTCGCCGAGCGGATTGTGGCTGCGCTGGCCGACGAACCGCCGCGGGTCCTCGAGATCGGACCGGGACGCGGGGCGCTGACCGAACATCTGCTGGAGAGGTTCGAGAAGGTGCTCGCTCTCGAACTCGACGGGAACCTCGTGCCGCCCCTTCGACAGCGATTCGGCCCCCGCGGCCTCGAGATCCGGAATGTCGATGCGCTTCGGGAGGATCTCGATACCCTGGAAGCCGAATCGCCATGGCAGGTCGCCGCCAACCTCCCGTATTCGGTGGGCACGGCCATCCTGCGCAGGCTCCTGCCCCGCCACGACCTCTTCACCCGCCTGGTGGTGATGTTGCAGCGCGAGGTGGCCAACCGGGTGGTGGCAGTTCCCGGGGGGCGTGGTCACGGGTTGCTGGCGCTGGAACGCGCGGCCTGGGGGGAGGCGCGGCTCCTCTTCGACGTTGGTCCGCGGGCGTTTCGCCCGGCACCGAAGGTGGTTTCAAGCGTTCTCGTGGTCGATCTCCACCCACCCGCGTACGACCACGAGACGATCGCCGCGGGTCTCGCCCTCGCCGCCCACGCTCTCACCAGGCCGCGAAAGATGTTGAGCAACGCCGCCGCCCCGCTGCGCGATGCCGCAGCCATCGAGGCTGCCGGTCTCGACCCGTCCCAACGCCCGGGCACGGTCGCCCTCGATGGGTGGATTCGCCTTTCGAGTCAGCCATAAGTTGGTCGTTGGCAGGGACTTGCCGGGAAGTGATACCATTTGAGGGGCATGGAATTGCGGACTGAAGATCGTCGGTTGGACCACCTTCGAAACGGTGGTATGCGGTCCGGGATGGGCTGCGTCGGATGACGTGGTGGATCGCTGCCTTGCTCGGCGTACTCCAGGGATTGACCGAGTTCCTCCCGGTCTCGTCGTCCGGCCACCTGGCGCTGGCGCAGATGTTGATTCCTGGCTTCAGTCAACCGGGCGTGGTGTTTGACGCCATGCTGCACGTCGGGACCGCGGCAGCTGTGGTGTGGTTCGAACGCCGACACATCGTCGAATGGGTCTCCACGCGCAGCGGCCGCCGGCTGATCGGGCTGATCGCCGCCGGAACCGTTGCCACCGCCGTGCTGGCGTTTCCGCTCCGCTCAATCGCGGTTGCGGCCTTTGTGAAACCGCTGTGGGTCGGCGCGGCGCTGCTGCTCACCGGTGGGGTGGTTGCCTCGACGGCATGGTTTCCCGGCGGTCAGAGCGATCAACACCGGATGACGTGGCGGCAGGCTCTCGCAGTGGGTTTGGCGCAGGGTATGGCCGTATTCCCCGGTCTTTCCCGTTCCGGGGTGACCATCGCGGCGGGGATCGCCGGCGGCATGGAGAGGGCGTGGGCCGCCCGTTTTTCGTTCCTGCTCTCCGTGCCGGCCATCGCCGCGGCTGCAGTTCTCGAGGTGTACGGCGAATGGCAGATGCCCGGTCACCAGCTCAACGGATTCGGCCTCGCCTGTCTGGTCGGCGCGGCAGCGGCAGCGATCACCGGCTACTTCGCCCTCGCCCTCGTGATCAAAACGGTCTCGAGCCGGGTATTCCACCGTTTCGCCTGGTACTGCATTCCGCTCGGGATTCTGGTGATCGCATGGGGGTGGTTGCGGTGAAAGAGCGAGTGGTCCGCGAGGCGGTCGCGGTGGCTCTGCTGTTGGGCTCGCTGCTGTTGGTGGTGGCGCTGCTCTCCCACTCGCCGCTCGACCCGAGCCCCTTTCACGCCTCCACCCTGAGGTCGTCGCCCGACAATCTCGCCGGTTGGCTGGGGGCGACCCTGTCCGCCGCATTGTTCAATTTTATCGGCATCACTTCGTTCCTCCTGCCCGTGGCGGCAGCGGTGATCGGGTGGCGGATGCTCCGACAGTCGCCGACGGCCAACCCACGGATCGTCGGCGTCGGCTGGGCCGCCATCCTGTTGGCGCTGCCCGGATTCGCGGCGATGGTCGGTACTGACCTGCCGTTCCGCGACGGTCGGGTGTCGGCCGGGGGGTTTGTGGGTCTCGCCGGGACCGAGCTGTTGACCGGTTTTGCAGGCCCGGTGGGCGGCGTGGTGGTGTTGTCATTCCTGCTCGTGATCGGGGTGCTGCTGATCTCGGGCGCCTCGGCGGGGGCGTATGCCGATCGGTTGTCCGAACGGATCCGCGATCACTGGCACCAACGGCGTCGGCAGCGATCCGACCGGCTTCGGGAGAAGGCGGATGAGCAGGCAAAGCAACGGGTCTTCGAGCGGCAAATTCAGCGCATGGAGGGCGACGACGAGTACAAGGGTTCGCTGACCGTCAAGGAGGTGGAGGGGCGCGGTCGATTCCGGATCCTGCGAAAACAGGCCGAAGAGCCCACCGTCGAAGGTCCGCCGGCGCCGCAGGTCGCCAAAAAGCGCGCCCCGGCCCCGGCGCGACCGAAGACCGAGGCGAAGGCGAAGCCGACACCACCCGATGTGCAGGAAGAGTTCGATTTCGTGGAGGACCTCGAGAGCTACGATCTCCCCAAGGAGTCCTTTCTCGAAGTGGCCGAGGAGGCGCCGGAGCGCGACTCGGCGGCGCTCATCGAAATGGGCAAGCTGATCACCACGAAGTGCGGCGAGTTCAAGGTCCGCGGCGAGGTGATCAACATCCGCACCGGTCCGGTCATCACGACCTACGAGTTCCGGCTCGACTCCGGTGTGAAGATCTCGGCGGTGCAGAACCTGTCCGAAGACCTGGCACTGGCCCTGCGCACCGAGTCGGTCCGGATCGACCGCATCCCGGGCCGCGCAACGGTCGGTATCGAGGTGCCGAGCCCGGAACCGGAGGTCATCCGGCTTCGGCAGCTGGTCGAGGCGCCGGAGTTTCAGCGCGCCCAGTCCCTGCTCACCCTGAGCCTCGGCGTCGACATCCGCGGCAAGCCGTTCTTTTCCGATCTCGCGCGAATGCCGCACCTGCTGATCGGCGGTTTTACCGGTTCGGGCAAATCGGTGGGACTCAACGCCATGATCATGTCGATCCTGTACAAGGCACGGCCCGACGAGGTCAAATTCATCCTCGTCGACCCCAAGATGGTGGAGCTCGGCGTGTATGCCGACATCCCCCACCTCTTGACCCCGATCATCTCCAACCCCAAGAAAGCCGCCAATGCTCTGGGCTGGGCGGTGGCCGAAATGGACAGCCGCTACCATGTTCTCGCATCTCTCGGCGTCCGCAATCTACAGCAGTACAACCAGCTGTTGCGCGACCCGGTGCAGCTGCGGCGGGCGAGGAAAAAGCTCGATGAAGAGGCCAATGGTGACGAGCCCGTGCTCGACGCAATGCCCTATATCGTGATCGTAATCGACGAGCTCGCCGATCTGATGATCACCTCCGGGCGTGCCGTGGAGGAGTCCATTACCCGGCTCGCGCAAAAAGCGCGCGCGGTCGGCATTCACCTGATCTGTGCGACGCAACGTCCCTCGGTTGACATCCTCACCGGCATCATCAAGGCCAACTTCACATGCCGCATCGCCTACCGGGTGCGCTCCCGTTACGACTCGCGGACCATTCTCGACTCGATGGGCGCCGAGCACCTGCTGGGTCGCGGCGACATGCTGTTTCTTCCACCGGGCAGCGGCAGCCTCATGCGGCTGCACGGGCCGCTGGTCACCGAAAAAGAAATCCACAGCGTGGTCCGCTATATCAAGAGGTTCGGCAAACCCGAGTACCACCGCGAGGTCCTGTCGCACCCACCGTTGGGGCCGCCGGAACGCGGTGGCAAGGCGGCCTCTGGCGACGACATCGACGACATTTCGGACCCCATGTATGACTCCGCGGCGCGGTTGGTAGTGAAGACCCGAAAGGCCTCGGCCTCCTACATTCAACGCCGGTTGCGGCTGGGTTACACGCGATCAGCCCGACTCCTGGATATGATGGAGAAGGAAGGTCTGGTGGGGCCGCTGGACGGGTCGAAGGGGCGTGAGTTGTTGGTGCCCGAAAACTTCTTTGGTGAGGTCGACGAGACCCACGCGCTCAATGACGACACGCCGGATGGCGATGGAGACTGAACATGGATCTGGAATTCCTCGACCTCGGACCCGCAGCCATGTACCAACTGGGTGCGGTTGCTGCAATCGCCCTTCTGCTGTTCATCCTCGTGGCCTCGTTCATGTCCCGATCCAAGGTCTTCTGCCAGTACCTCAAACACATGACCGGAATTCACCTCAAACCCTCGACGGTCATGCGCCTGTACAAGAAAGCTGGAAAATCAGGCGTCCGGGATCACCTCATCGATCTCCTGATCCGCGAAGACCTGGCTGACACCAGCCGGATCGTGACTCCCGACTCCAAACCGGACCTCTCGATTTTCAACAACGTCAAGTGACGTCGGCGGGCTCGCTCATTTTGCCCGCAGCTCACGCAGATTGACGCAGATCCATCGCACCGGGCAAACCACAGAGGCACAGAGGACACAGAGCCAGGTTTCGTCGCAACCACGAAGACACCAAGACACGAAGTCCTCACAAAGCCTCCGGCCCCGGAATCCAACGCAGAGGCGCAAAGGCGCGGTACCTGCGGCAACGAGGTTGCCTGGAGTGGCCCGGCGGAAGGCCGGCGATCTCGGGATCGCCGGCTCCCGGGAAAGTGCCCGTCCGCGATGGATGCAAGCATCCCTCGCGGACGGACGCTTCCCCGGCCGACGCGCCAGGGGCGCGTCGGTTCCGCCTCCGCGTCTCTACGTTCGGTCCGATATCTGGGTCATCTGGGTGATCTGTGGACCATCCGAATAGGTGAGCGCCTTTGCGTCTTCGCGCCTTTGCGTTCATTTGCAGGGGTCGGTGGCTCTCCAACGTCCGTTACCGGTATCATGTCCCTCGTGCCTCGCATTCACGTTCTGTCGGATGGTCTGATCAACCGCATCGCCGCCGGTGAGGTGGTGGAGCGGCCTGCCTCCGTGGTCAAGGAACTGGTCGAAAACAGCCTCGATGCGGAGGCGACCAGGATCGAGGTCGATCTCGTCAACGGCGGCCGCAGCCGGGTGCGCGTGGCTGACGACGGGTGCGGGATGGACGCCGACGACGCCGTGCTCGCGCTCGAACGCCACGCCACCTCCAAGATCAGCGCGGCCGGCGACCTCGACCACATCACCACCCTCGGTTTTCGCGGTGAGGCCCTGCCGTCGATCGCTGCGGTCTCGCGGTTCGTCCTCGTGACCGCCGCCGACCCCGCTCAGGGCGGGGTGCGGGTGACGGTCGAAGGGGGGCGCATTCTCGCGGCCGACGGCGCCGTTCGAACCCGAGGCACCACTGTCGAAGTCGGCGACCTCTTCTTCAACACCCCCGCCAGGAGGAAGTTCCTGCGCTCGCCCGAGACCGAGCTGCGCCACGCGCAGGAAATCCTGTGGGGTGCGGCCCTGGCCCGCCCCGACGTGGCCTTTGTCCTGCGCCACGGCTCGCGGGTGCTGATCGACGCGCCGGCGGTGGCCGACGCGTCGCAGCGGCTCAAGGATCTGTGGCGCGGCGCCGACCACGTCGTCGCCTTTGGCGCCACGGCCGGCGAGGCCGGGGTGCGGGGTCTGCTGGCGCCGGGAGGTGGCAGCGGCCGGCCTTCCCTCACCTTACTGGTCAACGGCCGGGCGGTTCGCGATCGATTGGTTGTCGGTGCGGTGCTGCGGGTCTTGCGATCGGCCGGGAGTGGTTTCGGCGGCGCCAGAGTGGTGGTCGATCTGAGGCTGCCGCCCGACGAGGTGGATGTCAACGTCCACCCGGCCAAGGCGGAGGTGCGATTTTCGCGATCCGGTTCGGTCTTCGCCCTGATCGAACGGGCGATGCGGGAGGGTGTCGCCGCCTCCCAGGGACGGGTCGACATTCGATCGTTGGAAGACGGTGCGCCCCCACCCGGGATGACCGAACCGCGCGCGGGTGGTTACGGGGAGTTGCTCCGCGGTCGCCAGGCCGCGGCTGGTGGTGGTGCGCTTTTCGATCACCCGGCCTATGGCGAGGTGTCGATCGGGCCGCCGGCCGGCGACCACGGGGAGGGGACGATCTGGCGGCCGGAGAAGGACCACCCGCGGGTCCGTTCGGGAGCCAGAGCCGGGGCTGCCGACACGCCCTTCGGCCGCCTCATCGGGCAGTACCGGAATTCATTTCTGCTGTTGGAGGACGATCACGGTCTGGTGATTGTCGATCAGCACGTGGCCCACGAGCGCGTCCTCTTTGACCGGATCCGCCGGCGTCTGGCCGGCGGCGAGGCGCCCTCCCAAGGTCTCTTGGCCCCGTGTCTGATCGAGGTCGACGAAGCCCACGCCGCGGCCCTCCCCGATGTGGAGGGCATCCTGCGGAAGGTCGGTATCGAAGCCGAGCTCTTCGGGCCCGAGTACCATCCGCATCCTGTCGGTCCCGCCGGAGTTCGACCAGCAGGCGGTCAGGGAGGTCGTCGAGGGCGTTCTCGACCGCGCCACCGCCCTCGACGGCGTCCCGGAGAATGCGTCACGGGAGCTCGAAGAGGAGTTGGCGGCATCGCTGTCGTGCCGCGGTGCCATCAAGGTCAATCACCGTCTGTCGGTTGACGAGCAGCGCGCCCTCCTCGACGATCTGTTGGCGACGGACAACCCCTACCGCTGTCCGCACGGACGGCCCATCATCCTCCGTTTGAGCCAGGAGGAAATGGAACGGAGGCTCGGCAGACGATGATTCAGCGAGAACAGTGGCATCTGACCGAGGGGCTGATCTTCGCCCACTTCGCGGTGTTCATCCTCAGCACCATGATGCAGGACAGCCAGCAGGCCCTTGCCCTGATCCCGGGCCTCGTGAGCTCGCGACCGTGGACCCTGGTGACCTATCAGTTCATCCACGGTTCGAGCATGTTCTGGTTTTTCATCTCGATGTTGGTGCTGTGGATCATGGCGAAGCCGCTGGAGGACAGCTGGGGCTCGCCGCGGTTCCTCGTCTTCTGGATGGTGGCCACCTTCGGCGCCTCGGTGACCGCCGCCTTGATCGGACGCCCGCTGTTCGGAGATCTCGGTTTCAGCTCGTGCCTCCTGTTCACCTTCGCGACCCTCTTCCCCGAGGTGGAGTTTCGGCTGTTCTTCATCATCCCGGTCAAGGTCAAGTACCTGGCGATCGTCGCCGCGGCTATCCTCGTTTACTCGAGCCTGTCCATGGGTCTGGTCGCCGGTCTGGTCAACGTTGCCGGGACCTCCGCGGGTTACCTTTTCTTTCTCGCCACGCGCCGGCTGCCCAGCCGCCGCAAGATCGGCTTCGAGCTCTCCAAGCGCAAGGCCAAGATCGAGGTCCGGGCTGAGAGCGCTCAGGCTGAAGACCGGAATCGCGTCTGGGACTCCCTGGTGCGGGCCGCCGCCGCGCGTGCGCGCGAGAACGGTATCGTGGCGCTGGAAGACGAGCCGTTGCTGGCCGAGCTCGACGCCGCCAAAGACTCCACCATCACAGTGTGCGCGCCGAGCGAGTTCGGTTTTGTCGATGACCCCATTTGCCGCGGCTGCAACGGATATGCTGAATGTGCGGCGCGTCGAGTCCGATTGAACGCCGAAGCTGGATCCAAAGAACATTCTTGACTTGAACCCACAGACACCCACGACATGTAACTGCGTCTCAATGGGTAACTTGGATTCGTGAAGGAATTCACATATCTTGAGCCCCAGGTGTCGGCTGGGGTATCCTGATTCCCCGGTCTGCCGGAGTCCAGCGACAAGGAGTCAGGGTTTGTTTGAGAAACGGGTGACAGTCTTTGTTGGCCACTTCGGCAGCGGCAAGACCGAGATCGCCCTCAACGGGGCGCTCCAGTTGGCCGCGACAGGTGTGCCTGTCACCCTCGCCGATCTCGATGTGGTCAAGCCGTACTTCCGCTCGCGGGCGGCGCGGGAGATCCTCGCCGATGCCGGAATCGAGCTCCTGGCGCCCACCGGAGCCAACATCCATTCCGACCTGCCGATCATCGTGCCCCAGATCCGCAGCCACCTTCGCCACGACAGCAAACACCTGATCCTGGATGTGGGGGGCGACGACGTGGGTGCGAGGGTCCTCGGCTCGCTGTCTGATGTGGTCCCGCTCGAGGACACCGAGTGCCTGTTGGTGCTCAATTTCCGGCGTCCCTCGACCCCGGATCCGGAGCGGGCCCTGGCGATGGTGCGGGAGATCGAGGCGGTGGGCCGCGTGCCGGTGACCGGCCTCATCTCCAACACCCACCTGATGGACGAAACCACCGTCGAGGTGGTACTGGACGGTTATCGCATGGCCCTCGAGACGGCCCGCCTGGCGGAGATCCCGCTGGCGGCGATCACCGTCGCCTCCGAACTCGCGAGCGAGCTCTCCGCCGAGAACCTCGTATGTCCGGTGATCGCCATGCGGCGGATCGTCCGGCCGCCGTTTGCGCAAACCTTGGAGCGGCGCACCACTGGTCCGCTCTTCGTGGTCAGCTGAGAAAGGAGCGTTCATGCCGCAGATCGTGATCAGCCCCAACCGCTGCAAGGGGTGTGAGCTCTGCGTTCACGCGTGCCCGCAGCAGATTCTCGGCATGGGCCGAAACATCAACACCAAGGGCTACTTCTACGCCGAGGTCGTGGAGCAGATGCGGTGCATCGGCTGCCGCCTGTGCTGCATCACCTGTCCCGACATGGCCATCGAGATGAAGGTCAACGGGACCATGTACCACTACTTTTCGTACTGAGGGGTTGCCATGGCCAAGAAACTCATGAAAGGCTCGGAGGCCATCGGCGAGGCGGCGGTACAGGCCGGGTGCAAGCTCTTCTTCGGCTACCCGATCACCCCGCAGAACGAAATCCCCGAGTACATGTCGATGCGGCTGCCGCAGATCGGCGGCGCCTTCGTCCAGGCCGAGTCGGAGGTGGCGGCCTCGAACATGATCTACGGCGCTGCCGGCACCGGCGAGCGGGTCATGACCTCGTCCTCGTCACCGGGTGTGTCGTTGATGGCGGAAGCCATCTCCTACCTCGCCGGATCAGAGCTGCCGGTGGTGATCGTCAACATCGTCCGCGCCGGGCCGGGGCTCGGCGGCATTCTCCCCAGCCAGGGTGACTACTTCCAGGCCACCAAGGGCCTCGGCCACGGCGACTTCAGGGTCCTGGTGCTGGCGCCGTGGTCGATCCAGGAGGCGGCGGACCTCGTCCAGGACGCCTTCGACCTCGCCGACTACTACCGGAACCCGGTGATGGTGCTGGGCGACGGGCTGATCGGTCAGATGATGGAGCCGGTGGAGTTTTTCGAGGGTCGTCGGCCGATCAAGGAGCTCGCGCCCAAGACCTGGGCGGCCACCGGATGCGATGGCAGCCGGCCCACCAACATCATCAACTCCCTTTTTCTCGATCCCGCGGAACTCGAGCGGCACAACATCAAGCTCAAGGCCAAGTACGACGTGATGGTCGCCGACGAGATCCGCTACGCCACCGAGGGCGCCGACGAGGATTACGAAGTCGCGATCGTGGCCTACGGGACGGTGGCGCGGGTGTGCTCCACCGCCATCGAAGAGCTCCGCCACGAGGGCATCAAGGCGGCCCTCGTGCGACCCATCACCCTGTTCCCCTTCCCCTACGCAGCGGTCCGCACGACCGCAGAAAAGGCGAAAGCGGTGCTGGTGGTGGAGCTGTCCGCCGGCCAGATGATCGAGGACGTCCAGCTCGCACTGGCGCGCACGCGACCCGTCCATTTCTACAACCGGATGGGCGGCATGCTGGTGTCGCCGGACGAGGTGGTGGCCAAGGTCAAAGCCATTCTCGACGGCAGTTCAGTGGAGGTGCACCATGGCTGAGACGGTTTTTGCCCGCCCGCTGGCGCTGGCCGATGTCACCACCCACTACTGTCCCGGCTGCACCCACGGGCTGATCCACCGACTGGTGGCCGAGGTCCTCGACGAGCTCGCGGTCAAGGATCGAACCGTCGGCGTGGCTCCGGTGGGGTGTGCGGTGCTCGCCTACAATTACTTCAACTGCGATTTCCAGGAAGCTGCCCACGGCCGGGCGCCAGCGGTCGCCACCGGCGTCAAGCGGGCGCGTCCGGACCTGATCGTGTTCTCATACCAGGGAGACGGCGACCTCGCCTCGATCGGGATGGCGGAGATCGTCCACTGCGCCAACCGCGGCGAAAAGGTGACGGTGGTTTTCGTCAACAACGCCATCTACGGCATGACCGGCGGCCAGATGGCGCCCACCACCATGCCCGGACAGGTGGCGACGACCTGCCAGCTCGGGCGCGACGTTGAAACCGCGGGCTACCCCATCCGGGTGGCGGAGATGATTGCCACCCTGCGCACGCCGGCCTTCGTCGCGCGTGCCACCGTCCACAATCCGCTGGTGGCGGTCCACGCCAAAGAGATGCTGCGGCGGGCCTTCACCTACCAGGTCAAGGGGACCTGTTTCTCGCTGGTCGAGATCCTCTCGACCTGCCCCACCAACTGGGGCATACCGCCGGCCGAAGCGACCGACTGGCTGGAGAAGAACATGCTGCCCTACTACCCGGTGGGGGTTTTCAAGACGCCCGACAGTGGCAGCCGCGAACCGAAACCGTTGAGCTCGTGAGTGGAGGGGGCATGCAGAGCGAAGTCATCATGGCCGGGTTCGGGGGGCAGGGGATCCTGCTCATCGGCAAGATGCTGGCCTACGCGGGCATGCACGAGGGCAAGGAGGTGTCGTGGCTGCCGTCCTACGGCCCCGAGATGCGCGGCGGCACCTGCAACTGCACGGTGGTGGTCTCCGACAAACCGGTGGGCTCGCCGGTGATCCGCTCGCCGCGGGCGGTGCTGGCCATGAACCTGCCGTCACTCGAGAAGTTCGAACCGGATATCCGTCCGGGGGGACTGCTGCTGATCAACTCGTCGCTCATCAACCGCGGTTCCAACCGCGAGGACCTCACGGTCATCGAGGTGCCGGCCAACCAGATCGCCACCGAGCTCGGCAACCCGCGGGGCGCCAACATGGTGGCCCTCGGCGCCTACCTCGGGGCCACCGATGCGGTCTCCATCGACGAGGTGATCGCCGTGATCCGCGAGACCTTCGCCGCCAAGCCGGCGGTGATCGAAGTCAACATCGAGGCGCTGCGCAAGGGCTACGAGCTCGGCGCGGCGCACAAGGTGATGGAGGCCTGATGGTTGAAACACCGTGTTCCGACCTCACGATGACCGAGGACATCCTGGCCAGATACCCGGCCGCAGAGCCGGCCCTGATCCAGGTCCTGCAGGACGTTCACCGCGCCTACAACTACCTGCCGTGCGACGTGCTCGAGCGGGTGGCCGACGCGCTCGATGTGCCGCTGGCCAAGGTCTTCTCGGTCTCGACCTTCTACAAGGCCTTCTCCCTCGAGCCCCAGGGCGACACCATCGTCAAGGTCTGCACGGGGACCGCCTGCCACATCCGCGGCGCCGGCCAGCTCGTCGAGGAGCTCCAGCGCCAGCTCGGGATCGGGCCCGGCGAGACCACCGAAGACCTCAAGTTCACGATCAAGACCGTCAACTGCGTGGGCGCCTGCGCGATGGCGCCGGTGATGATCGTCGGCGAGACCTACCGCGGCAGCGCCAAGGCGGCCCGCATGGCGACCTATCTGGCGGCGGGAGGCGACGATGAGAATTGAGTCCCGCGACCGGTTCGAAGCGTTGCAGGCCCAGGCCCGTGAGAACGAGGCCAACCGCACGCAGCAGGTCCTGGTGTGCTGCGGCACCGGGTGCCTCGCCTCGGGCGCGAAAAAGGTCGCCGAGGCCTTTGCTGGAGAGATCGCCAAACGCAGTCTGGATGCCGACGTCAACCTCTTCGTCAAATCCACCGGCTGCCACGGTTTCTGCGAGCGCGGGCCGCTGGTGGTTCTGCGGCCTTCGGGCATCCTCTACACCAAGGTCAAACCCGTCCGGGTCGAGGAGATCGTCGAAAAGACCCTGATCGGCGGCGAGGTCATCCCGGGCCTCCTCTACAAGAATCCGGTGAGCGGCGACCGCATCGAGCAGTACGCCGAGATCCCCTTCTACAAGAACCAGGTCCGGGTGGCGATGCGCAACATCGGTCGCATCGATCCGACCTCGATCCTCGACGCCATCGCGGAGGGTGCGTACTCCGGTCTCGCCAAGGCCCTGTATGGGATGACTCCGGATGAGGTCATCGACGAGGTGGCGGCTTCGGGCCAACGCGGCCGCGGCGGCGCCGGGTTCTCGACCGCCCGCAAATGGCACTCGTGCAAGTCGGCGCCGGGCGACCGGCGATACGTCCTGTGCAACGGCGACGAAGGCGACCCGGGGGCCTTCAAGGATCGTTCGATCATGGAGGGCGACCCGCACTCGGTGCTCGAAGGCATGATCATCGGCGCCTACGCTCTCGGCGCTCACGAGGGCTTCATCTACGTTCGCGACGAATACCCGCTGGCGGTGGTCAACCTCACGATCGCGCTCGCCGAGGCCCGCAAGTACGGTCTGCTCGGCGAGGACATCATGGGTTCCGGGTTCGACTTCGACGTCAAGATCTCGCGCGGCGGCGGCGCGTTCGTGTGCGGCGAGTCGTCGGCCCTCATGCGTTCGCTCGAGGGCAAGACCGGCGAGCCGCGCGCCAAGTACGTCCACTCCACCGCCAAGGGCCTCTTCGACCAACCGACGGTGCTCAACAACGTCGAGACCTGGGCGGGGATCGGCGCCATCATCGACCGCGGCGGCGCCTGGTTCGCCTCGATGGGGACCGAGAAGTCCAAGGGGACCAAGGCGTTCTCGCTGGTCGGCAAGGTCAAGAACACCGGACTCATCGAGCTGCCGATGGGCACCACCCTGCGCCACATCATCTACGACATCGGCGGCGGGATTCTCAAGGATCGGTCCTTCAAGGCGGTGCAGACCGGCGGTCCCTCGGGCGGTTGCGTCCCGGAGGAGCTGCTCGACTTGCCGGTCGACTACGAAAAGCTCACCGAGGCCGGCTCCATGATGGGTTCCGGCGGCATGATCGTGATGGACGACCGCACCTGCATGGTCGACGTCGTCGCGCTTCTTCCTCGCCTTCCTCGAGGAGGAGAGCTGCGGCAAGTGCACCCCTTGCCGTGAGGGCCTCAAGCAGATGGTGGCAATCTACGACCGCATCATCGACGGCAAGGGGCAGGCCCGGCGACATCGAGCTCATCGAGAGACTCGCGTCGGGCATGCAGCTCGGTAGCCTGTGCGAGCTCGGCAAATCGGCGCCCAACCCGGTGCTCTCGACCCTGCGCTACTTCCGGTCGGAGTACGAGGCCCACATCAAGGACCACGCGTGTCCGGCGGGGGTCTGCCGCGAGCTCACGGCCTTCGAGATCATGGACGACTGCGACGGCTGCCACCTGTGCTTCAAGGCCTGTCCGGTCGACGCCATCAGCGGAGTGATCAAGGAGATGCACGTGATCGACAACGACGTCTGCATCTCGTGCGGGGCCTGCGTCGAGGTCTGCCCCACCGACTCGATCCGGACCTTCCCTAAGCACGAGCTCTCAGCGGAGGTGGTGTGATGCCGACGCTTCAGGTCAACGGCCGCCGCGTCACGGTGGGTGCGGACGCCACCATTCTCGACGCCGCCCGGGCGGCCGGTGTGAAGATTCCCACCCTGTGCCAGTTCGACGGTCTGGAACCGTGGGGCGGCTGCCGCCTCTGCGTGGTCGACATGTCCGAGGCCCACTGGGACGATGACTATTTCAAGGTGGTCACCTCGTGCAACCACCCGGTGGCCGAGGGGATGACGGTCGTCACCGACTCGGAGCGGGTGGTGGAGACCCGGCGGGTGGTGCTCGATCTGCTGCTCGCCCGCTGCCCGGACACGCCCTTGATTCAGAAAGTCGCCCGCGAGCACGGGATCGAGACGACCTCGTATGAGTCGAACCCCGAACCCACCGACTGCATCCTGTGCGGTCTCTGCACCCGGGTCTGCGACCACATCGGGGTGTCGGCGATCGCGAGCGTCAATCGCGGCTGGGGCCGCGAGATCGCGCCGCCCTTTAATCAACCGCCGCCAGACTGCATCGGCTGTCTGGCGTGCGCCGAGATCTGCCCCACCGATTTCATTCCTTTCGAAACCTCGAACCACCGGCGCACGATCTGGGGCCGCGAGTTCGAGATGCTGCGCGATCCGAAGACCGGCGAGGCTGTGATCACCAAGGAGCAGGCCGAGCACTTTGCAAAGCGCAGCGGGGTCCCGATCACCTACTTCGAAAAGAGCGACACCAGCAAACGGCGGGAGATGGCGAAGACCTTCCAGAAACTGCAGGTGCTGAAATGATGAAAAACGCCTGGATCGGTGCCTGGCTTCAGCCTGGCACCGCCGTGGGAGCCTCCCGATGCGCATGATCTACAAGGTTTCGGTGGAACGCTGCATCGCTTGCGGCAAGTGCGAGCTCGCCTGCGCCTTCGCCCACGGCTCCGAGGGCCGGCCCTCCAAGACCCGCATCAACATCCACCGGCGGGGGCCCGAAGTCGGCACGCCGATCGTCTGCTTTCAATGCGAAGAGGCCGGGTGCGTGGCAGTCTGTCCGACCCAGGCTTTGGTGCGCAACCCGGAGACCGGCGCCATCGACATGCTCCGCTCGCGCTGCATCTCGTGTCGGATGTGCGTCGCCGGGTGTCCATTCGGCAACATGCTGTGGGACGAGACCTACCACTGCGTGCAGAAGTGCGATCTGTGCGGCGGCGAACCGCGGTGCGTGCCATTCTGCCCGACCGGCGCCATCGCCTGGGTGCCGCTCGAAGAGGCTGCGGTACGACCGGAGCCGCTCGACCGGGAAGCGTTGGCCCTTGAGGAGGCATGACCATGGCATCTGACGACATCCGAGAGATCCTTCGCAAGGCCTACCAGATCGAGGTCGACGGCTACACCTTCTACTCGATGGCCGCCGAGAAGGCCTCCAAGCCGGCGGTGCAGGAGCTCTTCGACAAGCTTGCGCGGGACGAGGTCCAGCACAAGGCCTACCTGCAGTCGGTGATCGGGTCGTACGAGGCGAAGGGCGTCGCGGCCTTCAAGATGCCGCACCGCGACCCCGATCTCAAGGCCTTCACCGGCACCATCTTCACCGACGCGTTCAAGAAACAGGCCCACGGCGCCAGCTTCGAGCTCGGCGCGCTGTCGATCGGCATGACGCTCGAGACCAACGCCATCAAGTACTTCTCGGGTGCGGCGCAGTCGACCTCCGAGATCGAGGTCAAGGAGTTCTACCAGTTTCTCGCCGACTGGGAGAAGCAGCACCTCGACGCCTTGCAGATGCTCTACAACGGCGTCCGTGAAGACCACTGGGCCGAAGGCGGCTTCTCGCCGTACTAGGTTTGCGACTGGGTCCTGCCGTCTTCGAACATTCGAGAGCGCCCGAGTCTCCCGTCTCGCTTCCCGGGAGTTGCCACCTTCAACATTGTCTGCCCGGGAGAACCCGCCGACGTGAGACTCCGAGCGTCCGACAATGTCGAAGATTGCACGCTCCGCCGCACGCGGGCCGTATCCGGAGGCTCTTCCCGGGAGTTGCCACCTTTGACATTGTGGCCTTAGAGATCGTGCCGACGTTGAAGGCGATGGGTCCAACAATGTTGAAAATGGCCACGCTCCGCCGCAAGCGACTCGTTTCCGCACCTGATTCCCCACCCTCGGAAATTCCCGACGGG
Source organism: Candidatus Sulfomarinibacteraceae bacterium (assembly GCA_963741385.1). Classification (GTDB taxonomy): domain Bacteria; phylum Acidobacteriota; class Thermoanaerobaculia; order Thermoanaerobaculales; family Sulfomarinibacteraceae; genus Sulfomarinibacter. The sequence continues at coordinate 195,797 of CAVUHO010000010.1, read as the reverse complement.
CTGCGCCCGGCGGATTTCCGAGGGGCGAGGAATTTTGACTTGGGCGTTGCCGTGGTCGAGGTGCAACACCTGCCGGGGAACGTTCTGGGCAATTTTGTGGGGCAGGCGTCTCGCCTGCCGGGCGGATGTTCACTCCGAGAGGCGATGTCCCGAAGTGGTCATCCCGATGTTCACGGCGGTGGTGCCCGTGAGTGCCCCCTCAAACGATGATTCGGCCTGCAGCATACGCTCAACAAAAAGAGCCCGAGTTCCCAACATCGTTTGCGCGGCACGTCCCGTGGACGCGGCACGTTCCGGACACTGATCACGGCTTTCGGCCTGCGCACACGCATCAAGAAGAGCCCGAGTTCCCAACATCGTCTGCGACGGCACGTCCGGTGGACGCGGCACGTTTCCGGACTTGTTCCCCCGGAGTTCGCTCCGCCGCACGCGGCTCGTTTCCGCACGCGCTTCCCGAAGGGACAATCGCTATGGAGCACCCAGGCGTTCACGTTTGGCCGGGAGTTGCGATGAAATTCCGAAATCCGAAATCCGAAATCCAAAATTCCGCTCCCGGTTACAATGCCCCGTGAGGAGGAATGGCGTCCGAGTAGCTGGGTGGTGATTTGACAGGACCAGAAATCGGACTTATATTCTGGTTTGGAGTTGTCATGAGCACAGTCACCCTTTCCGATGCCAAGACCCATCTCGCCCGCCTGCTCTCGGAGGTGGTGGAGATGGGTGAACAGGTGGTGATTACAAGGTCCGGGCGGCCGGCCGGCGTGTTGGTCTCGGTGGACGAGTACGAGGGCCTGCTCGAAACTCTGGAGATCCTCGCCGACGACGGGCTGGCCGACGCTGTGCGTCGAGGTCTTGACGAGGCTGAGCGCGGTGAGGTCGTTTCGCACGAAGAGGTCTGGGGTGAGTTGGAAGGTTGACTACACCAGATCTGCGGCCAGGGCGATCCGGGGTTTGGATCCACAGGTCAGGTCCAAGGTCCGGGCCGCAATCGAGCGATTGGTCGAGGACCCTGCGCGGGGCAAGTCCCTCCAACTCACCCTGCGCGGTCTCCGCTCGTGGAGGACGGGTGACTGGCGCATCGTCTACCGGGCGACGCACGAAAAACTCGAGATCCTGGTGATTGCGGTCGGCCACCGCCGCGAGGTCTATGACCGGATTCGAGAGAGGATGAAGTAAGGATGGATCTTCAGACACGGTTCGAATCGTCGATCGAAAAGGGCAAGGCTTTGTCGTCGCAGGGCAACGAGACCCTGCTCGAGCTGTACGGGCTTTACAAGCAGGCGACCGTCGGTGATGTCCAGGGTGAGGCGCCGTCGGGATTCGACTTCCGCGGCGCGGCCAAGTACGCCGCGTGGGAGAAGCGCCGCGGGATGACCTCCGACGAGGCCATGCAGACCTACATCGATCTCATCGATCAGCTGGCGGCGGGTTGAGGGCCCGGATATGACGGACCCGGTGGTGGTCGACGGTCGCACCCTCAATATCGAAGCGGTCGAGAGGGTGGCCCGTCAGGGTGCGGGGGTAACGCTCGATGCCGGTGCTCGTGCGAGAGTGGCCGAGACGCGCCGGGTCGTGGAAAACATCCTCGCATCGGGCGAAGTGGTCTACGGGATCAACACCGGCTTCGGCAAGCTCGCCGAGGTCAGGATTTCGCCTGATCAGCTCGAGCAGCTGCAGCTCAACCTCCTGCTGTCGCACGCCTGCGGCGTCGGCGAGCCCTTTGCCGAGGATGTGGTTCGAGCGATGTTATTGCTCCGCGCCAACGTCCTCGCGACCGGCCATGCCGGATGCCGGCCGGAGGTCGTGGAGAGAGTCCTTGCGCTCCTCGAAGCCGGCGTGCATCCGGTGGTGCTGAGCCAGGGTTCGGTGGGCGCATCGGGAGACCTCGCTCCGCTCGCTCACCTGGCGCTGGTGCTGGTGGGGGAGGGGGAGGCGATCGTCAACGGGGAGAGGATGTCAGGGGCCGTGGCATTGTCTCGGGCCGGCTTCGAGCCCCTCCACCTCGGCGCCAAGGAAGGGCTGGCTTTGATCAACGGCACCCAGGCGTCGGCGGCGGTGGGTGCCCTGGCGGTGGCTGACGCTCGCCGGCTGTTCGATGCCGCCGACGTCATCTGTGCATTGACCCTCGACGCCATGGCCGGGACCGATGCGGCTTTCGACCCGGCGGTGCACGCAGCGCGGCCCCACCCCGGTCAGGTCACCAGCGCCGATCGTCTCCTCAGGCTGCTCGTCGGTTCGGAGATCCGCGAGTCCCACCGCGAGTGCGGCCGCGTCCAGGACGCCTACTCCCTGCGCTGTTCGCCGCAGGTCCACGGCGCCGGCCGCGACGCCCTCGAGCATGCGCACCGGGTGCTCTCGATCGAACTCAACTCGGCCACCGACAACCCCATGGTCTTTGCCGAGGGCCGCTTGATATCCGGCGGTAACTTCCACGGCGCGCCCATCGCGGCAGTCTTCGACTATCTGGCGGCAACCCTCACCGACCTTGCATCGATCTCCGAACGCCGGCTCGCGCGGATGGTGGACACCGCCCTCTCCGGTCTGCCGCGGTTCCTGTCGCCCGACGCCGGGCTCAACTCGGGCTTCATGATGGTGCAGGTATCGGCAGCGGCGCTGGTCAGCGAGTGCAAGACCCTGTCTCACCCGGCATCGGTGGACTCGATCCCGACCTCCGCAGGGCAGGAGGACCACGTCTCGATGTCGACCTGGGCGGCCCGCAAGCTGGCCCGGGTGGTCGAGCTCACACGGTTGGTGTTGGGGATGGAGTACCTCGCCGCCGTCCAGGCGCTCGAGTTCCAGCGGCCGCTCAAGACCTCGCCCAGGCTCGAGGAGGCGGCCGCCCGCCTCCGCGCTCAGGTCCCACGTCTCGAGCAGGATCGGTACATGGCCACGGACATGGCCACCGCCGCCGATCTCGTGCCCTCATTGGGACCTCTCGCGGACTGAAGCGTGCCCCGTGGCCCGCCGGCCGCGATCCGGGATCGCGGCCATGCGTCCTCGGGACATTGGTTCGACACGATCAAGCTCGTGTCGAACCAATGCCCTTCGGCCGCGGCGCGCCAAGGGCGCGCTGGCGGGCGGTTCGTGGGGAGTGTGGAACCCTCGCTTTGAGTGGCCCGCCCCCGCCCCCCACCCACCCACCCTCTGAAATCTGCGCGCTTCGCGCTAGCAGATTTCAGAGGGGCGGGGTTTTTGACTTGGGCATTGCCACCAACACGGCGAATCACCTACCGGAGCACATTGTGGGGCAGGCGTCCCGCCTGCCGGGCGGATGTTCTCTCCGAGAGGCGATGTCCCGAAGTGGTCATCCCGATGTTCACGGCGGTGTTGCCCGTGAGTGCCCCCTCAAACGATGATTGGGCCTGAAGCATACGCTCAAAAAGAGAGTCCGAGTTCCCAACATCGTTTGAGACGGCACGTCCGATGGACGCGGCACGTTTCCGCACTCGTTCCCCCGGAGTTCGCTCCGCCGCACGCGGACCGGTTATCTGCTTTCATCTGCGTTTTCTCCGCGGGCGTGTGTGCGGAAAATCCGAAATCCGGCACTGGCCGTCAGGAGCGGAATGTGGTCGACAGCCGGAATGGAAGGTTGGGTGGCGGCCGGCTATCGACCACCCGCTCATGGCGGGTAGACGCCGTGGCCGGGGGCCACGAGCAAATCCGAAATCCGAAATTGAAAAAGCCCCCGGGGATCCAGGGGCGCGTGGGTGCTCATTCAAAATTCAGAATTCAGAATTCAAAATTGTTGCTCCGTCAGGAGCAACCCGTGGTTCCTCCGCAGGAGTCGCACTTGAGGCAGGTGCCGTTGCGGACGAGCGTCAGTGAGCCGCACTCGGGGCAGGGGTCGCCCTCGTAGCCCATGTAGCGCGCCTTCTGAGCCGCCGCCTGGGCCTGGTTGCTCGACGTGGTGGTGCGTCCGATGTCGACGGCCCTTGCAGAGGAAGCGGACACCATGCGCCCACCGCTCTGATTGACGGCGATGGGGTGGACCTCGGCCATGTCCTCCTCGTTGGGAGGCAGTTTGTGCTGGTCGGAGCCGGTGCCGACCGCGTCGTGGCGGAGATCGTCGAGCGACACCTGGGCGAGGTCGTTGCGGTCGAGATAGGTGATGGCGAGCTCGCGGAAGATGTAGTCGATGACCGAGGTGGCCATCTTGATGCGGTCGTGGCCGCCGACCATGCCCGACGGCTCGAAGCGGGTGAAGACGAAAGCGTCCACGTACTCCTCGAGGGGCACACCGTACTGCAGGCCCAGCGACACCGCGATCGCAAAGCAGTTCATCAGCGACCGGAACGCGGCGCCTTCACGGTGCATGTCAAGGAAGATCTCGCCCACCGAGCCGTCCTCGTACTCGCCGGTGCGGATATAAACCTTGTGGCCGCCGACCGAGGCCTTCTGGGTGAAGCCGGCCCGCCGGCCCGGCAGCCGGTGGCGCCGCGCCTGGTAGCGGATCACGACCCGTTCGGCCATCGACTCGGCGACCTTGGCCGCGTCGCCGGTGGCGACCGCTTCGGCCAACGCATCTTCCTCCTCGAGGTCCATGCCGATGCTCAGGGGCTGGCTGAGCTTGGAGCCGTCTCGGTACAGGGCGACGGCTTTCAGCATCTTCTGCCAGGCCAGGTAGTAGGCGCGTTTGATGTCGCCAAGGGTCGCCTCGGCCGGCATGTTGATGGTCTTGGAGATCGCGCCCGATATGAAGGGCTGAGCGGCGGCCATCATCAGGATGTGACCGTCGTAGCGGATCGAGCGGATGCCCCGTTTGCCGCAACGGTTGGCGCAGTCGAAAACCGGCAGGTGTTCATCGGCAAGGTGCGGCGCGCCCTCCACGGTCATGGTGCCGCAGGCCCAGGTGTTGGCCGCCTCGACCTCCTGGCCCGTGAAGCCGAGTCTGGTGAGCGTGTCGAAGCTCCAGTCGGCCATTTCGAGATCTTTGATCCCCAGGCCGCGCAGAAAGTCCTCGCCCACGACGTGCGGGGCGAACGCGTTGCCAATGTCGAAGGAGGTGGGCAAGGCCTTCTCCACGCGCGCGATGATCTCGTCGGTGAAGCCCTTGGCGTGCAACGCCTCGTGATCGATGGTCGGGCAGTTTTTCAGAGTGCCGTGGCCGATGGTATAGGCGACGATCTCGTCGATCTGCACGGCCGTGTAGCCGAGGGTCGTCAGCGCCGATGGCATGCCCTGGTTGATGATCTTGAAATAACCGCCGCCGGCCAGTTTTTTGAACTTCACCAGGGCGAAGTCGGGCTCGATCCCGGTGGTGTCGCAGTCCATCACCAGCCCGATGGTGCCGGTCGGCGCGAGCACCGTTGCCTGGGCGTTGCGGAAGCCGTGCGCGGTGCCGAGTTCGACGGCGCGATTCCAGGCATCGCGGGCGGCCGCGATGAGATCCGGTGGGGTGGTTTCCGCGGACAGACCGTCGGGTTTGGTGGTCAGACCCTCGTACATCTCGGCCGGGGCGTCGTAGGCGGCGCGGCGGTGGTTGCCGATGACCCGCAGCATGTGTTCGCGGTTTTCTTCGTAGCCCGGGAAAGGACCGAGCTGGCTCGCCATCTCGGCCGATGTGGCGTAGGCCTCGCCGGTCATGATGGCGGTGATGGCGCCGCAGATGGAGCGGCCCTTGTCGGAGTCGTAGGGGATGCCCAGCCGCATCAACAACGAACCGATATTGGCGAAGCCGAGACCCAGGGTGCGGTAGCGATAGCTCAGCTCTGCGATCCGGCGGCTCGGGAACGAGGCCATGAGCACCGAGATCTCGAGCACCACGGTCCACAGCCGGACCGCATGACGGAAGAGCTCGACGTCGAAACGGCCGCCCTCACCGAGGAAACGTACCAGGTTCAAAGACGCCAGATTGCACGCCGTATCATCGAGGAACATGTACTCGGAGCACGGGTTCGAGGCGTTGATGCGCCCGCTCGCCGGGCAGGTGTGCCACTCGTTGATGGTGTCGTCGAACTGGAGCCCGGGGTCGGCGCACTCCCAGGCCGCGAGGGTGATGTCATTCCACAGCTTGCCCGCGGGGACCTTCTTCGCCACCGCACTGTCGGTTCTGTTGACCAGCTTCCAGTCGCGGTTGACCTCGAGCGCGCCGAAAAACGCGTTGGGCACCCGAACGCTGTTGTTGGCGTTCTGGCCAGATACCGTGTAGTAGGCGTCCGAGTCCCAATCCGTGTCGTACTCCTCCACGGGGTAGGTCTGCACGCCCTGGGCGGCGAGTTGCAGCACGCGCTGTATCGAACCGTCCGGCACTCCCCGCCGCCGCGCGGTGCGGATCGCGGTCTTGAGGTCGGCGTTTTTCTCGACATCCATGACCGGTTCGACCGAGCTGTTCGGGAAGCACGCGTCGAGGATCTCCTGGAGCTGGCGTTTGAGCAGCCGCGAACCGGTCACCAGTGCGGCGACCTTGCGCTCCTCGACCGCCTTCCAGGAGATGAACTCCTCGATGTCGGGGTGGTCGAGATCGAGGCACACCATCTTCGCCGCGCGACGGGTGGTGCCGCCGGATTTGATGGCGCCGGCCGCGCGGTCGCCGATCTTGAGGAAGGACATGAGGCCCGACGAGCGGCCGCCGCCGGAGAGCGGCTCGCCGTGCCCGCGCAGCTGGGAGAAGTTGGTCCCGGTCCCCGATCCGTACTTGAACAGACGTGCCTCACGCACCCACAGATTCATGATGCCGCCTTCATTCACCAGGTCGTCGGCGACCGACTGAATGAAGCAGGCGTGCGGTTGCGGGTGTTCGTAGGCGTTCGACGAGGTTTTGAGCTTTCCGTTTTCGGGGTCGGCGTACCAGTGGCCCTGGGCGGGCCCTGTGATGCCGTAGGCCCAGTGCAACCCGGTGTTGAACCACTGCGGTGAGTTGGGTGCCGCGAACTGCGCGGCGAGCATGTAACACAGCTCGTCGTGAAACGCCTCGGCGTCATCGTCGGTGTCGAAGTAGCCGTGTTCCTTGCCCCAGTGGGTCCAACAACCGGCCATCCGGTTGAAGACCTGGCGGGCGTCGCGCTCGGGGCCGGTGAGCGGTTCTCCGCTCTCCGACATCTCGGGGTTGCCTTCGTCATCGACCTGCGGCACTCCCGCCTTGCGGAAGTACTTCTGAACGAGGACGTCGACCGCCACCTGGGACCAATTCTTCGGCGCCTTGACGCCGTCCATGGCGAACACCACGCCGCCGTCGGGGTTGCGGATTTCCGACGCTCTCTCGATGAACTCAATGGACTCGTACGGGTCGTCCTCGGCGCGTGTAAAACGGCGCGTAACCTTCATGTTCTGCCCCCGACCTCCCCTACGGTGGCCGCTTTCCGGCGCAAAACTCCCCCTACAGACCTGTTTTGGGTCACCGGCTCGCGGATTCTTAGACTCGACTCAACCCACTATATATTGGGTCGCCAAGTCTTGTCAACACTACATCTTGGGGTATTTGGACGCAAATTCAAAATTTGGAAGTGTCTACGAATGAAGCATTTCAGCGCGCTTCCTTTGATCCTGAGAGCGAGAGCTGCTGTCATCTCGACTCCGCCTTGAGAGAAGAGAAGGAACCGTCCACCGGCACGATCCTGGTCCGCTAAGCGATGATGGATGGGAGGCCTCATGGGAGCCGCGAGGAGGCGTAGCGTTCGCGGATCCGCGGGATCAGAAAATTGGAGAAACCCCGCCCGAGGTCGAACCGCGGTGCCAGTCCCCAGTCGGTGCGTGCGGCCCCGTCGTCCACATCGGCCGGCCAGCTGTCAACGATGGCCTGGCGTTTGAGGTCGGGTTCAAAGCTGATCTGAGCGTCGGGGAAGCCGGCCAGCACCAGCGAACGGATCTCCTCCGCCGATGGGTTGAACGCGGTGATGTTGTAAACGTCCCTGCCGAGGCCGGCGGCGTCCGCATTCGCGAGCTGGACCAGTGCGTCGACCGCGTCCGGCATCACCATGAAGGGAATCCGGGTGTCGGGGCGTACGAAGCAGGCGTAGGCCTCGCCGCGGGCCGCGGCGTGGATCATCTCGGGCGCATAGTCCGAGGTGCCGCCCGACGGCACCGTAACGGCCGAGATCAGCCCGGGGAAGCGGATAGCGCGGAAATCGACCTTCCCCGAGAGGGTCTCGGCGGCGAGTTGCTTGTAGTGGTGGGCGTAGTAACTGCCGAGGTGTTCGCAGTAGAGCTTGTTGCAGCCGTACATAGTGGTCGGGTTGTTCCACTCGTGCTCGCGAACCGCTCCCACCCTCGCCTTGGTCTCCAGGTCGGGCAGACCGTAGGCCGCGATCGACGACGGGTAGAGAAAGGCCACCGGCCGGCCGTGCGACTCCCCCTGGGCCTGGGCGAAGTCGAGCAGCTTGAGTGTGCCCTCGACGTTGATCTCGTGCCCGGTCACCGGTGTGAACTCGGCCCTGGTCGAGAGGATGGCCGCCAGGTGGTACACCGTGTCCACCAGGTACTCGGAGAGGATCCGCTGCAGCAGGTGGGTCTCCAGGATCGAGCCGACGTAGTCTTGCTCGACGAATTCGCGAATCCCGGGGTCGAGCGGCTTGAGATCGATGGTGATGATCTGGCTGTCGCCATCGGCTGCGAGTCGCTCGATCAGCCCGTGGCCGATTTCGCCGCCCGCGCCGGTGATCAGTGTGACGTGCCTCCGCATGACAATCCCTCCCCGCCCGCCAGATTCCCCGACGCCGGAGAACCTGTCAAGCGTGCACCCGCGAAGAGCCGCCGTTTCTGTACGGTCTTTGTGGTGCCTTGTCTCGCCTGCACAGTGAAGCCGCGGCAGCTGCACCTCAAGGTGATCGTCGTGAGCTGATCCCCCAATCCCTCTCAAACTGTCATCCCGACCGAAGGTCCGAGGGGCCGTAGCGGAGGGACCCCTTCGACCTGCCACCCCTCGCTCAGGGCAGGTTCTGAGCGGCTGCTGGGGGCAACGACGTTCCGCGAGCCGCTCCAAAGATCCCTCCGCTCGGTCGCTCCGCTCCTTCGGTCGGGATGACATCAAGGGTCGGATCGCTCCTTCGGTCGGGATGACATTCCGAATTCCGAATTCTCCGCTCTGCCTTTCTCCCTTTCCCCTCTGCTCCCCCCTCCATTCAAACCCCAGCCTGATCGATTGCATCTCATAACAATAGGGTGTAACAGCGACTGTGATCGGGAGGCGTTTCCGAGAACTTCCGGTCGTCAACCTGCGTACTTGTGGTTGGGTCGCTCGACCGACGGAGGCAGATGATGGCAAAGGTACTGAGGCTTCTTGCAGTGGTTGTGGTGCTGGCGGGGGCAGCCGGCGGGATCTATGCGTGGGTCGGGTCGCGCGGCACCGATGAGACCGGCAACACAATGGTCGCAGCCGAAATAGGCGCGATCACCGAGAAGGCGCTTGCGGTGGGCCAGATCGAGCCGCGCGAGAAGTTCCAGATCAAGTCGAAGATCTCGGGGATCGTGAAGCGTTGCTTTGTCGAAGTCGGCGATACCGTTCGTGCCGGTGACCCTCTGTTCGAGATTGCGCCCGACCCGACGCCGCAGGAGCTCCTCAACGTCGATCACAGCGTGCAGGCGTCGGAGGCAAGCTATCTCAAGGCGAAAGCAGACTACGAACGCGGTGTCGAGTTGCTCAACGACGGTCTGATGTCGAAGGGTGATCTCGACGCGCTGCGCGAGACCTACGAGCTGGCTCGCATCGCCCGCCAACAGGCCTCAGACAATCGCGAGCTCACCCGCAGCGGCAAGGTGACCGGCGGTAGCGGGGTCGAGACGCTCATCCAAACCCCAGCGAGCGGGACGGTGCTGTCACGTTCGGCCAACGTCGGCGATCCCGTGGTGCCCTTGACCTCCTACCAACCGGGGACCGAGCTCTCCACCGTCGCCGACATGGGCGACCTCATTTTCAAGGGGACTGTGGACGAGATCGACGTCGGCAAGATCTCGGTCGGAATGCCATGCCGGATCAAGGTCGGCGCCCTTCCCGACGACATTGTCACCGGGCGGCTGTCGCGGATTGCCCCACAGGCCCAAAAAAGCGAGGGAGCAACTCTCTTCGACGTCGAGATCGAGCTCGACCCCGAGCAGGACGTGGTGCTTCGCGCCGGCTACTCGGCCAACGCGGATGTCGTGATCCGCGAAAAGACCGACATCGTGCTGATTCCGGAGCGCCTGGTCCTGTTCGAGGACGACCACACCTTCGTCGAGCTGCCGGGCCAAGGCCCGGAGGCCGAACCGCGCAAGGTCGCCGTCGAGCTCGGCCTCTCGGACGGCCTCAACGTGGAGATCACCTCAGGGCTGTCCGAAGGCGACGAGGTCGTCCAACGGCCGCCGAAGGTCATCAGCTGATGAATTCGGAATTCGGAATTCGGAATTCGGAATTCCATCCCTCGCCCTGCAGTGATGAGGTCGGGGAGGGTTCCGTCATTCAAAATTCAGAATTCAAAATTCATAATTCAGGGCCGGAGGCCCGGCCGTGATCGGCTTCGGTTCCTTTTTTCGCCAGCTCGGGCGCGACCTGTGGAGCCAGAAGCTGCGGACCTTCCTCACGACCTTCGGGATCATCTGGGGCACCGTGGCGGTGAGCCTCCTGCTCGCCTTCGGCAACGGACTCCACCGGCAGATGATCAAATCGATTGCCGGTCTCGGCGATCGCATCGTCATCGCCTGGCCCATGCGCACCTCGATGAACTTCGAAGGTCTCGGCAAGGGCCGTCGGATGCGGATGATGGAGGAGGACATCGCCTTTCTCGAGGCCCAGGTGCCGCTCATCGCCGGGATCTCGGGCGAGTACTCCGAGGCCCTGATCGCTCGTTACGGCGATCGCCAGCGGTCGGTTGACGTCTCCGGGGTGTCGCCGGCCTACGGCCCCATGCGCAACATGATCCCCGCGGCGGGCGGCCGGTTCATCAATGCCATCGACGTCGCGCAACGCCGCCGGGTGGTTTTTGTCGGCAACGAGCTGGCCGATGATCTGTTCGGGACGCAGGACGCGGTGGGTGAGACGGTGATGATCCACGGGTCGCCGTTCCTGGTGGTGGGCGTGCTGGTGCCCAAGGAACAGGACTCGTCCTACTCGGGGCGCGACCACTCCAAGATGATCGTCCCCGAGTCGACCTTCCGCGCCCTGACCGGACAGAAGTATGTCGACAACTTCATCTACAAGGCGCCGTCCCCCGATCTCAACGAGACGTTGAACGATCAGGTGAGAGTTGCCCTCAGCCACCGGCTGCGGTTCGATCCCGACGACGACCAGGCGGTCCAGTTGTGGGACACCAGCGAGATGTTCGTCTTCATGGACGCCTTCATGCTCGGCTTCCAGGTCTTTCTCGGCATCATGGGCGTGTTGACCCTGATCGTCGGCGGCATCGGCGTCTCGAACATCATGAACGTCGTGGTCGAGGAGCGCACGCGTGAGATCGGGATCAAGATGGCGCTCGGTGCCCGCGGCCGCGCCGTCCTCGCCCAGTTCATGCTCGAGACCATGTTTCTGACCGCCATCGGCGGCGCCATCGGACTCGCGATCTCGTTCGCCATCTGCATAGCCTTCCCCACCAATCTCGAGGAGTACGTGGGTCTCCCCACGCTGTCGCCGGGTCTCGCCATCCTCACCGCCACAATTCTCGGTCTGGTGGGTGTGGTGGCCGGCTACTTCCCGGCGCGCAGCGCCTCGCAGCTCGACCCCGTCGTGGCGATGAAGCTTTAGGAGTCACAGAGATGCAATTTCGGATTTCGGATTTCGGATTTCGGATTTTCCCCCCGCTCACCCGTCGTGAAAGCGGGGCCGGGTGGTTGGGAAATCCGAAATCCGAAATCCGAAATCCGAAATCGGGGAGGTGGGCGGAATGAGACTCCTCGACTGGCGGGTGGTGGGCGCGCTCTTCGTCAAGGCGGCTTCGTTGCAGCGTAAACGGGCGATCCTGACCGTCGCCGCCATCGCCTGGGGGACCGTGGCGATCCTCATGCTGCTGTCATTCGGAGAGGGTCTCAAGATCCAGATGATGAAGGGCCGCCACGGTATGGGCGAGAACATCGCCGTGTGGTGGCCGGGCGAGACATCGAAGGTGTGGCAGGGGTTGCCGGAGGGGCGGCCGATCCGTCCGCGGATGGATGACATCACCTATCTCCGGGGCCGAATGACCGAGGCCTCGGGCGTCATCGGTGAGATGACCAGTTGGTCGAGCTCGATGACCTATGGCACGACCACAATCACCGGCAGGGTGACCGGCGCCAACTGGGAGTACGGCGAGATGCGCCACCACTTCGCCCAGTCCGGCGGCAGGTTCTTCAACGCCAACGACGAGCGCGACAAGCGGCGCGTGATATTTCTCGGCGACGCGCTGGCCGAGAAGATCTTCGGCGACGTCGACCCGGTGGGCATGACCATGTTTGTCGACCGTGTGCCGTACCTGGTGATCGGCGTCCTCCAGCACAAGATGCAGATGGGGACCTACAAGGGACCCGACGAAGACGGGTCCGTCATCCCCATCACCACCTTTGCGGCGCAGTTCGGGCGGCAGCGTTTAACCAACATCGTCTTCAAAGCGCGCACCGCCGACGACATGCCGGTCGCCCGCGAGCAGTTCAACCAGGCTTTGGCGGCCAAGTTCCGTTTCGACCCCAGCGACGAGCAGGTGACGGGTCTCTGGGACACCGTCGAGGGGGCCAAGGTCATGAGCAACATCATGATCGGCCTCCAGGCCTTTCTGGGCATCATCGGCGCCCTCACCCTGTTGATCGGCGGGATCGGGGTGGCGAACATCATGTACGCCGTGGTGAAAGAAAAGACCCGTGAGATCGGAGTGCAGATGGCGCTCGGCGCTCGTCGCGGCTGGGTGACCGGTCCTTTCGTCCTGCAGGGGCTCTCCTACACCCTGGTCGGCGGTGCCCTCGGGCTTGCTCTCGCCGTGGTGATGATCCTCCTGCTCGGCCTGATCCCGGTGGAAGGCAACCAGGCCCTCGAGTTTCTCGGCAAGCCGACGCTGTCGTGGCAGATCGCGGCGGCCACCGCCGGGATCCTGGGAGGCATCGGAATTCTCGCCGGCTACTTTCCGGCGCGGCGGGCGGCCACCGTCGATCCGGCAGAAACCTTGAGGTATGAGTGATGGCCATCGCAATTTCGGATTTCGGATTTGCTCGTGGCCTCCGGCCTCGGCGTCTACCCGCCATGAGCGGGTGGTCGATAGCCGGCCACCACCCGACCTTCCATTCCGGCTGTCGACCACATTCCGCTCCTGACGGCCAGTGCCGGATTTCGAATTTCCCACCCGCCCACTGTCGCCGTCACAGAGAGTGGGGTGGGGGCAAAATCCGAAATCCGAAATCCGAAATCCGAAATATTGAAGCCGCGCAGGTCTGCGATCGAGATCGGAGTCATCGATGAACTGGTCGTTGGGCAAGAAGAAGAACGGGTCGGCGGAGTCGAACGGCCACATCATCGACATGCGGGCCATCACCAAGGTCTACGACACCGGCAAGATCAAAGTCGATGCCTTGCGCGGGATCGACCTCGTGGTGAAGGGCGGGGAGTTCGTGGCGGTGGTCGGCCCCTCGGGGTCCGGCAAGTCGACGCTGCTCAACCTCCTCGGCTGCCTCGACACGCCCTCGGACGGGGAGTACCGCCTCGGCGGCGAGGCGGTGTCCGGTCTCGACCGCGACCAGCTTGCCGACATCCGCAACCGGCGGGTCGGTTTTGTCTTTCAGAACTTCAACCTGCTGCCGCAGCTGAGCGCGCTCGAAAACGTCGAGATGCCGCTGCTGTTCGGCGGCATCGGCCGCAAGGAGCGGCGACGGCGGGCGCTCGAGCAGCTGAAAGCGGTCGGCCTGGCCGACCGCGTGGAGCACAAACCGACGGAGCTCTCCGGCGGCCAGATGCAGCGGGTGGCCATTGCCCGCGCCCTGGCCATGGAGCCGGACATCGTGCTCGCCGACGAGCCCACCGGTAACCTCGACACCGGGTCGGGTTCGGATGTCATGAGCGTCCTGGATGGCCTCTGGAAGCAGGGAAGGACCCTGGTGGTGGTCACCCACGACAACGCGCTGGCCGAACGCGCCAACCGCAGAGTCGAGATCCGCGACGGCGTTGTGGTGGAGGACAGACCCACGTCAACCTGATTTCGGATTTCGGATTTGGCCCCCGCCCAACCGGCAGCCGGGACGGCTGCCCCACAACCGTACCGGGATGTTGTTGAGTCTCCTTAACTTCGAGGGTTTTTGCGGGGGAAGGTGGGTGGAAAATCCGAAATCCGAAATCCGAAATCCGAAATTGCCAGGAAGCGTGAGCGGCTTCGCGATACAATAGTAGGCGAGGTACCTGCATGCTTGAGGACGAACTTACACCTACGCGGCGTCAGTTTCCGAGGATCCCAACCGAAAATGTGGTCCTCATCCACCGCATCGGCCCGGCGGAGCAGCGTGAGATGGCCATGGCGCGGCAGATGGGGCCGGGCGGACTCATGATCAACAGCATCGAGTCGTTGGGGGTGGATTCCTACCTGCGCCTCATGCTCACCGTCGACAACGAGGTCGTGGAAGCCATCGGCAGGGTGGTGTGGGAGAAGCCCGGCAGGAGCGGAGGGTTCGACGTCGGGGTCGCCTTCGTTTCCATCGATGCCGCCCACGCCGACCGGATCATGGCGGAGATGGTCCACGCGGATCCCGGCTAGATCGAATCGTTTGAACGTTGAACGTTGGAACGTTTTGGCGTTCGCCGCTCACCGGACGTATTCGAGGCGGAAGAAGGCTTCATGACGGATGACGCGGCTTTCAGTGGTGGTTGCCTCTGTGGTGCGGTCCGGTTCGAGGTCGCGCCGCCGACGAAGTGGTGCGCTCATTGCCACTGTTCGCTGTGCCGGCGCGCCCACGGCGCCGCCTTCGTGACCTGGTTCGGAGTCGAGCGGCCGCAGTTCAAAGTCATTTCTGGTGATCAGCAGATCGCGTGGTACCGATCCTCGGCAAGCGCCCGCCGCGGGTTTTGCACCCGATGCGGCAGCACCCTCTTTTTTGAAGGCGAGAGGTGGCCCACCGAAGTTCACATTGCCCTCGCCCACATGGATGGCCCCATCGACCGGGCGCCGGCCGCGCACGTGTTCTACGATACCCACGTGAGCTGGTTCGAACCTGCCGACGGCCTGCGGCGCCTCGGGGGGCCGAGCGGAAACCACGAGCTCGATCCGGATTGATCGCTGGCCCGACGCCCTGGGTGGGTGTCAGGCCATGGCGCCGAAGGGTGGCTCGTTGCAGCCGCGATCTACACTTGCGCGACGACGTCGCATGGGTTGGCCTCGCAGCTGATGTCCTCGCGGCTTCGCACCGCCATCACGGTTCCTCCTGTTACACTGGCGCCCGATGACCCCGACGCCGCAATTGCGAAGGAACTCTTGAGCTGCAGTCGGTGAGCCGTTTTTTTCAGAGGAGGTCGACATGAAGATGAAGAGCATTGCGTTGCGAAGAGTCCTTGGGGCCGTTCTGGTGACAATGATCGCGGCCTGCGGGTCCAGTGGTTCGGACAACTCGAAACCGACGGGGCCGGTCGAGCCCAGCGTGACCCAGATCGGCCGCACCCAGGTGAAGACGGTGGGCGCGGATCTCGAGGGTGTGGCGAGTTACAAGTTCGCCGACTCCAATCTCGGTGACGAGTGGCTGATCCTCGATGTCGCTCTCACCGGCCGGCGAACGGAGTCCATCGAGGTCGAGTTGAGCGACGTGTCGGTGCGAACCCCCGACGGGCGGCGGATTCCGCTCCCTACCCAGAAGGAGTTCATCGACGCCTACCCGCAGCTGCAGAGCATGATCCGCCGCGCCGAGGTTGCGTCGGAGCCACTCGAGGCCACCCGAGGTGGCAAGACGCTGTGCGACCTCAACTTCCTCCGCATCCCGGGGACCGGGTCGACGCGAGACGCCATCTGGGTCAACCAGCGCGAGTTCTGCGTCGGCATGCTCGTCTTTCCGGTCGCGGGCGGGGTCCAGCCCGGGCGGTGGAAGCTGATCATCGAGCTCGAAGAGTCGAGCCTCGAGATTCCTTTCGACCTTGGCCAGTGACCGGATGATGACGGGTCGTGTCTGGAAGCCCGGATAGGCATCCGGGGGGCGGGCCGTAAACGACCCGCCCCGCCTTTCAGAGAGAATCAAACATCGCCGCCGCACGCGTCCCCATTCGCCCTGAGTACTCGGGCGATCATGGAGGTGAGAGGTTTGGCGGAAAATCCGAAATCCGAAATCCGAAATCCGACTACGTCGTCTCCTCCGCCATTCCCTCGAATGGCCCGTGCTTTTCCTTTTTGCCGCGGAACTTTTCACCGAGGCGATCCATGTAGGCATAGACCACCGGCACCAGGAACAGGGTGAGGAAGGTGGAGGTGGTCATACCGCCCGCCGTCGCCACCGCCATGGGGGCGCGCGCCTCGCCGCCCTCGCCGATGGCGAGCGCGACCGGCAGCACGCCGAAAATCATCGACACGGCGGTCATCAGGATCGGCCGCAACCGGATCGGACACGCCTCGCGCAGGGCCGCTTCGCGGTCGAGACCACTCTCCTGTTTCTGAATGGTCAGGTCGACCAGCAGGATCGAGTTCTTGGTCACCAACCCGAACAGCAGGATGATGCCGATCACCGACATGATGTTGATGGTGTTGCCGGTGACAAACAGCGCGAGCAGCGCCCCCACCAGGGCCGGCGGCAGAGCGAACATGATGGTGAAGGGGTGGAGCAGCGAGTCGAACTGGCTCGCCAGCAGCATGTAGACGATGAGGATGGCGAGACCGATCGCAAAAAGCAGCGAATTCATCGACGAGGCGAACTCCTCGGCCTGACCGGTGGCCTCGGCGTGGTAGCCCTCGGGCAACTCCTCGGCGAAGATGCGCTTGCAGGTCTCGAGGGCGCGGTTGAGCGGCACCCCATCGAGGTTGGCGGACAGCAGAACCGAGCGTTCGCGGTCGGTGCGGTTGATGTTGATGGGTCCGACGCCGTAGGAGATCTTGACGACCGAGTCGAGCCGCACCATCTGACCGGTCAGGGTCCGGACCTCGAGCCGACCGATGTCCTCGGGGGTCCTGGCCTGCGACGGGCGGACCTTGATGCGGACGTCATACCGTTTTCCTTCGTCGGTGAAGGAGCCGACCTTGCGGCCAGCGATCAGGGCGTAGACGGTTTCGAAGATGGTGGCGGCGTCGAGACCGAGGTCGGCCGCCCGTTCGCGATCGACGGTGACGAAGAGCTGTGGTTGTTCGAGGTCGAGGTTGGTGTCGAGGTCGACAAAACCGGGTTCGGCGGAGAGGCGCTCGATGACGCGCCGCCCGATGCGGTCGAGCTCGTCCAGACTGGGACCACGGATCGAGAAGGCGAGGTCCTTCTCGCCGCCCTCGCCGCCCACGTTGTAGAAACTGAACTCGATGACCGACGCCTGCAACCCCTCGATCTGCGCGAGTTCACCGCGCAGCCGCTTGACCACCTCGGCCTGAGTGGTCTCACGCTGGTCGGGCTTGAACATCCGCATGAACATGATCCCCGAGTTGACCCTGCCCCGCTCCTCGATGTCGAGGGCTGCAAAGCCGGAGCGGATTTCGGGCTGCGAGAGCACGATGCGTTCCATTTCCTGCATCTTGCGGTCCATGGCCGCGAGCGAGATACCCACCGGCGCCTCGGCTGTGATCATGAATGCCGACATGTCCTCGGCGGGGGCAAATTCGGCGCCGATAAACGGCGTCAATGCGAGACTCGCGAAAACAATCAGAGCCGACGCGATGAGAGTGGTCATCTTGTGGCGCAAGACCCAGTCGAGGGCGCGGGCGTAGGCAGCCTCGAGCCGGTCGAAGCCGCCCTCGAGGATGTCATACAGCCTGCCGTGCTTGGGTTTTACCCTGAGGATGCGCGAGCACAGCATGGGGGTCAGGGTCAGGGCGACAAACAGTGAGATGAGGACTGCGGCGGCCACCGAGATGCCGAACTCGAAGAGGAACTGGCCGATCATTCCCTGCATGTAGGCCACCGGGATAAACACCGCGGCGATGGAGAAGGTGGCGGCCATGGCCGCGAGCGCGATCTCCTTGGTGCCGCGGTGAGCGGCGGTGAACGGGTCCTCGCCCTCCTCCTGGTGGCGGAAGACGTTCTCGAGCACGACGATGGCGTCGTCGATCACCACCCCCACCGAGAGGGCGAGGGCCAGGGTGGTGAGGTTGTTGAGCGAGAAACCGAAGAGCCGCATGAAGCCGAAGGTGGCTATCAGCGAGGTCGGGATGGCGAGCGAGACGATAAAGGTCGAGCGCCACGACCGGAGAAAGACGAACACCACCAGGATCGCCAACGCGGCGCCGTAGACGATGTCCACCTGGACGTTTTCGATCGACTTCTCGACATACTCGGCGCCGTCAAAGGCGACGTCGTAGAAGAGCCCCGGCGGGAAGTCCTTGGCAAGCTCGTCCATCCGCTTGCGGGCGGCGCGGTTGACATCCACCAGGTTGGCGCCGGCGCGGGGGGCGATACCGAGACCGAGGGTCGGGGTCAGGTTGTAGCGCGCCATCCCACGTTCGTCGGCGACGCCGAGCTGGGTAAAGCCGACGTCGGAAAGCCGGATCGGACGGCCGTCGACGATGGTGATGATGAGGTTGTCGAAGTCCTCAACCGTCTCGAAGAGACCGAGGTTTCGCACCGCGAGCTCGGTCAGCGGACCCTCGATAAAGCCGCCAGGCAGCTCGAGGTTTTCGCGGTTCAGCGCCATGATGACGTCGTTGACCACCAGCCGGTGGGCGGCGAGCTTGTCGCGGTCGATCCAGATCCGGATCATGGGCTCGCGGAAACCGGGGACCAGCACGTTGCCGACGCCGGGCACCGATTGGAGCTGGGGCTTCACGACCTGGTCCGCGTAGTCCGACAACTCGCGGGCGTCGAGCCCGGCCAGCGCCATCCACAACATGGGCTGGGTGTTGACGTCGAACTTCTGGACGATCGGCGGCTCGGCGTCGAGCGGCAACTGGCCCACCGCGCCGGAGACCTTGTCGCGCACGTCCTGGGCGGCGATGTCGACGTCGCGCTCGGTGGTGAACATCACCGTCACCTGCGACACCCCCTGCCCCGAGTACGACGTGATCTGGTCGATGCCCTCGATGGTGTTGACCGCCGACTCGATGACGTCGGTGACGTCGGACTCCATCACCTCGGGAGATGCGCCGGGCAGCAGGGTGATCACCGTGACCATCGGGAAGTCGATGGATGGCAGGAGGTTGATGGGCAGGGTCTGGTAGCCGAGAAAACCGAACACCACCAGCGCCACCATCATCATGACGGTGAAGACCGGGCGGCGGATTGCGATGTCATATAGATTCATGCTCATTCCATTCGCATGTAATTTTGAATTTTGAATTTTGAATTCTCAATGGACGCGAGGACCCGATCGCGAAATGCATCTTTCCCAACGCATCTGCAAAATAATCCGGGCTCTGGAATCGAGATTTCTCTCATCGGTTGAGCCGCGACTACTCGACGACCGTGACGGGGATGCTGCGGGAGAGGCCGGAGACGTCGGCGATGACCGCCTCATCGGGGGATAGCCCGTCGACGATCTCGATCATTCCGTCGACCCGGCGTCCGATTTGAACCTGCTGAAAGGCGACCGCGTCGTTCTCGACCGTGAGTACCTGCGGGAGATCGGAGGTCGCCACGGCTGCTGCCGGCAGCCACAACGATTGCTCGACGGTCGGTGACTCGAGGGTCACGTTGGCGAACATCCCCGGCTTCATGCTGCCGTCGTTGACCGCAGTGCCGACGATCTCGAAGGAGCGGCTGGCCTCCTCCACCACCGGTTGCATGCTGTAGATTTTGGCGGTGTGGACCGGGCCATTGACGCCAATGGAAAAGGTGAAATTCTCGAGGGCTGCGAGTTTTGGCGCCCATGCGGCTGGGACCCGCGCCGACACTTTGACCTTGTCGCCGATGGCCTCCTCGAACAGACCGACGCCGACCTCGGCCCACTGGCCGGCGACCACATAGCGTTGGGTGATGGCGCCGGCTGCGGGCGCCCTGATCACGCTGCGATCGTAGTTGCGCTGTGCGAGACCGAGAGCGGCCCCGGCGGCCGCAACTTGGGCGGTCGCCAGGTCGTGGGCCGCCATCGCCTGGTCGAGGGCCGCCTGCGAGATGGTCTCGTCCGAGCGCAGATCCCGTTTGCGGTCGAGTTCCTTGGCGGCCAGCGCGAGATTGGCGTTGGCGGCCGCGAGGTTCGCCTCGGCCTGCTGGAGGTAGATGTGGAACGTCTCGCGGTCGACCTCCGCGAGGGGGGTGCCGGCCGCGACGCGATCCCCCACCTCTGCCAGCACCTTGTCGACCTTGCCGGCGATCTCGGACGAGATGGTGACGGTGTCGAAGGCGCGGATCTCACCCACCAGCTGGACGCCGGGGTTCTCGTTCCGCACCTCGGGTAGAACGAGCCTCACCTCGCGCGGCGCGAGCGCCCGTTCGACAACCCTCTCAGCGGTAGCCCGGTCGTCGGTTTCGCCACCGTGGCATCCGATGAGAGCGCCGGCGGTAAACGTGAGAAGAAAAATGATCTGGAAACGTCGAAGCAGGCTTTTCATGACATCACTCCATTGGGTCCGCATCGCTCATCTGGGGGAAGTCGAGATCGGGCAGCGGCGGCATTCCCACCGCGTAGCGGAGAAAAATCGCCTGGTACGCGCGCTGGGCGCGGGCCACGATCTGGGAGGTCTCGGCGTCGGTGGCTTCGGTGGTCGCCGACAGAAGGTCGGTTGTCGAGGCTTCTCCGACCCGGTACGCCCGTTCGACCTGGCGGTAGGCCAGACGCGAGGCCTCGGTTCGCTCGCCCGCGGCGTCGAGGGCCGCACTGGCCGCCTCGTAGCCGAGGTAGCCGGAGTCCACCTGATCGGCGATCGTGCGGCGGACGGTCTGAGCCAGAAGCTGGACCTCGATCACGTCCTCTTTGGCCCTGGCGACCCGCGCCCTGGTCAGCCCACCGTCGTAGATCGGGACCTTGAGGACCAGCGACAACGACATCCAGTTGTTCGCCGGGAAACCGGCCTTCTGCTGGAAGTACTGGCCCACGGCTTCGAGTTCGGGGTACCACGACCCTTTTTCGACCTTGACCCAGAGACCGGCGGCCGCGAACTGGTTGAGGAGCGTTTTCATCTCCAGCCGCTGGTCAAAGGCCTGGTTTAACAGGGTTTCCTCGTTGATGGAGGGGACGGGGATGGGCCCGGGGGAGGCCAGCTCGCCGAGCTCGTCGAGTCCGACCAGCCGCCGCAGTCTGTCGTGCGAAAGCTTGGCTTCGCCTTGGGCCACCACCAGCGCCTGCCTGGCGGCCGCCACCTGGGCACGCCACCTGGCGACGTCGGCGATCGCCGTTTCGCCGACCTCGTAGCGCCGCTCGGCCACCTTGAGCTGATTCTGGTTCTCCTCGAGGACCGTCTGGCGCACCTGGACCCACTGGGCGAGGGCCAGCGCGTCGTAGAAGGCGGCCGCCACCTGGAGCGTGAGGTCGCTGATGGTGATGGACCGGTCGAGGTCCGCGATGTCGCGGCGCAGTCTGGCGATGTCGCGGGCGCGCCAGTCGCGGAGGCCCGAGAACAGGGTCTGGCGAAGATCGACGCTGGCGCTCCAGTCCTGGCTCGGCCGGATCACGAAGCTCTCGGTATCCGACAGCTCGATGATCTGCTCGTCGGCGTAAAAGCTGTAGGCGCCGTTGAGGTTGAGTCGCGGCAAGAGGGCGGAGGACACCAGCTTGATGTCGGCATCCGAACGCCGGATCTGGCTGTTTGCCCGCTGCACGACCTCGTGGGTCGCGATGGCCTGGAGGACCAGGTCCTTCAAGGTCGCGTTCTGAAGCTCCCCGGCACCCGCGAGGCGTGGTCCGAACGCGGTGCAGCACAACAACATCGCGAGAGCAGCTCGCGCGGTCTTCAGTCCCATTGGCACCCTCCGTTGAATTCCTTGTACGTGGGTGGCTCGATCCGGTTTGAGGTCTTTCATGAAGACTCCATGGTCAGGTTTTCATACAGGAGATGGGCGAACACCTCGGTGATCTGTCTCGGGTCCAGCGAGCGATCGAAGTAGAGCTGGATGCCGAGACCGTCGACCGTGGCGACCACCACGGAGGCCAGCGCGTCGGCGTTGGCGTCGCTGCGAAACTGCCCCCGCCGTTGACCGGCGCGGATGAAATCCGCGATCAGCTTACGATACAGGGTGTAACTTGCAACGACGGCCTCGCGATACGCGTCCTCGAACCCACCGCCACGAGAGGCGGCCCAGAAGTCGAGGACCACCGGCTGCAGCTCGACCTGCTCCGCTACGACCTCGGCGCCGAGGCGAAGGAGGTTGAAGAGCTGCTCCTGGGTCGGTTTGTCGTCGTCGAGCACCGCGTTCATGCGCGTGGTGACGTCCTGGTTGATGGACTCGAACACCGCGAACAGGAGCTCCTTCTTCGACGAGAAGTACTCGTAGACGGTGCCCTTGCCAATCCCGGCGCGCTCGGCGATGTCGGCGACGCGGGTCGACGCATAGCCCTTCTCGGCAAAAACGACGGTGGCCGCCCGGACCAGACGGGGTCGTTTGTCGCCACGGTCCGTTGTTGTGGTTAAACACGCGATGCTCCTAAAATCTGACTGACCAGTCGGTCGGACGAGGCGACAAGGTAAGCCGGGCAGCGGTTGATGTCAAGGCCTGCCTGCCGGTCGGCGGGCAGGCCGCCCTGCGCGACTATTGACTCTGAGTCTCGAGGGCTCGAATCCACCAGAACATTGCCCCTGACCTCGATGATGTTCGAGGCGCCCGCCCCACCCCGGAACTCAAGGCCCATAGCTCAAGGCCCACAGCCCATGGCCCAGGGTCTCCGGATCACACCACCCGCGTCTTCCACCGTCCGCGTCGAAAGACCAAGATGCCGACCACGGCGATGAGCGATTCGGCGATGGTGATGGCGGCGAACACCCCGGTGGGGCCCATGCCGGCGATGTGGGCCAGAACATAGGCCAGCGGGAGCTGAAAAAGCCAATAACAGAAGAAGTTGATCACGGTCGGCGTGTAGGTGTCGCCGGCGCCGTTGAACGCCTGCACCATGACCATCCCCCACGCGTAGAAGGGGTAGCCGATTGAAACCCACACCAGACACGAAACGCCGAATGCGACGACCGCGGGATCGTTCGAAAACATCCGGATCAGCGGCCCCGACGCGGCGATGAACACGACGGCGGTTCCGAGAAGGAAAACCATGTTGTAAAGACCGGCTCGCCACACCGAAATCTGAGCGCGCTCGGGGTGACCGGCGCCGAGGTTCTGACCGACCAGGGTCGCTGCGGCGTTGGAAAGACCCCAGGAGGGCAGGATTGCGAAAACGATGAGGCGGATGGCCAGGGTGTAGCCGGCGACAGCGGCAGAGCCGAATCCACCGACGATCCACACCAGAACCACCCAACTGGAGGTGCCGATGAGAAATTGCAGAATGCCGCCCACCGACAGGCGGAAGAGTCGCACGAGAACGTGAAGGTTGGGGAGGAGATCCCGCACGGTGATCCGGATGCGGCTGCTGCCTCGAAACAGGACCCACAACTGAATCGCCACCCCCGCGCCCCTGCCCAGAGTCGTTGCCACCGCGGCGCCGGTGACTCCGAGTTCCGGAAAAGGGCCGATACCGAAGATCAGACAGGGGTCGAGAACCATGTTGCAGAGATTGGCGATCCACAACACACGCATGGCGATGGCGGCGTCTCCGGCGCCCCGGAAGACGGCGTTCAAGAGGAAGATCAGCATGATGGTCGCCGATCCTCCGAACAGCACCTGAGCGTAGCCGCGGCCTGACGCCACCAGTTCCGGACTGCCGCCCATGAGTGAGAGGAGCCGTTCGGAGAACACCACCCCGGGCACCGCCACGACGAGAGTCAGCCCCACACCGAGGACGATCGACTGCGCTGCGGCGACCCCGGCGCCACGGGAATCGCGCTCGCCGATGCGTCGCGCCACCATCGCCGTGGTCGCCATCCCGGTCCCGGCTGCGATCGCGAAAAGCACGGAGATCATGGCCTCGGTCAGGCCCACGGTGGCAACTGCATCTGTACCGAGCCGGGAGACGAAGAACGCATCGGTGAGTGCGAAGACCGACTCCATGACCATCTCGAGCACCATGGGGATAGCAAGCAGAATGATGGCGCGTCCGATCGGTCCCGAGGTGAAGTCGAGCTCCTTGCCGGTCAGGGCCAACTTCACCGTCGCCCATGCACCGAGATCCGAAATCCCGACCTCTTTCTGTGCGGGAGCTGGTTGTTCCCTCGTCATGATCCTCACCTTACGCCATTGCGGTCTGTTCGCCAGTGGCGAGACTGAAGGTGGGCCAAGGCCCGCCCGGCTTCGGACCCAAAGACCGAGTGGGCTCGTAGGTGGGTTTCAGTCCATTCTCAGAGTCGTCGGCGATTTGGGACGGTTTGAAATGGATGTGCGATGTACCGGCAGGTTGGGGGCGGTGGCGGATCGGGAACAAGTCCGCGACAATGTGCGTAGTGTGGGGTAGGGCGATGCTCGCCAGGGAAGGATGCGCAATGGCACAAAAAGCGACGGTGGCCGGAGTTCTCGATGTGGCCGCAGGGATATCGGGGCTGGTCGGCGGGATCCCGCTTCTGGTCCTGGCGTTGGTGGGCAGCGGTGTTCTTTGGTCTCTTTCCTCGCCCGAGCTGAAACCCCTGGCGATTATTCCCTTGGCCCTGTTCCTACCGCTGGCCATTCTCTGCTTCCTTGGCGGGCTGCTCGCCATCTTCGGAGGGATCGCGGCATTCAACCGTCGACGGTGGGGCCTGGCCCTGGCAGGCTCCATCGCAGCGGTCTTCGGGTTATTCCCCCTCGGCATCGCGGCTGTGATCTTCACGATCCTCGCCGAGCCCGAGTTCCGTTCCGAAGGCTGAGGGCCGGGAAATGGCAAGCACCACATCGAAAGTCCTCACCGGCTGCGGCATCGGCTGTCTCCTGTTGATCGTGTTCGCCGCGGGAGTGAGCTTCATGGGTTATCGGTGGGTCAAGGACACCACTGTGGTCGTGGAGGAAGCCGGTCGGGTCCAACGCGAGCTCGACGAGCGGTACGGTCCAATCCACGCTTTCGTGCCGCCCGCCGGGACGGGCGTTCCGGCTGACCGCATGGAGGTCTTTCTGGTCGTCCGGGATGCGATCACCGAGAGGCGCGACGAACTCGCATCGGCGGTGGCGGGCCTGGCATCCGCGGCGGAGGCCAGAGGGGCTGCCTCCGGTCTTCGAGTGGCCAGGGCGGGTGTGAGCCTCGCTCCGCTGGCCCTCGGATTCGCCAACGCCCGCAATCAGGCGCTGCTGGATGCAGGGATGGGGATGGGCGAGTACACCTGGATCTACTGGTTTTCCTATCACGCGTGGCTGGCCCACCCGGCGGGCGATTCGGAGTTGCACGACGTCATGAACCGGCCCCCTGACAGCGCAGGGTCGGTGCAGTTTCACATCGACGGCGGGATGGAACCGGAGCAGATCACATGGCGGCTGCGGCGCGACATCACGGCGATGCTGCGCAACCTCGAGAGCGAGCTGGCGGCCGATCCCGAGCAGACGGATCTGCTCCAGGCGGTGATCGCGGAGCTTGCGGAGTTGGAGGCGGACCCTGGCCGGGTGCCGTGGCAGACCGGTCTTCCGGAGGATTTCGCCGTCGGCATGGAGCCGTATCGGGACCGCCTCGAGGCGACGTACTCCCGGGCCACGAACCCCTTCGAACTCGTCGATTTCAAGTAAGCGACAGGTCCGCCGAGCGTCCCGCCCGCGTGCGCGGTAGAATACCCAGCGGGGGTTTCGAAATGGGTGAACCGGAAGGCCGCATCCGCCTCAATCCCGACATTTCCCGGATCGTGTGTTCGGTGACTGCCCAGGAGTTCGATCCACACGGGTTTCAGCGACCCATCGGTCTGTGCTCCTGTTGTCCTGCCCCCGGCAAGCCGTTGGTTGTGGTGTACGACCTCAACGCGGTCTCTCAGCGGCTCGAAAGAGGGGGATGGGGCAAGGGGCCCGGTATTTGGCACTACGGCGCTCTGCTTCCGGTCCTTGGACTGCCGTGGCGGTATGCCCCCGATGTCGGCCTCACCCCCACCGTTCGCCATGAACTGATGGGTGGCGAAAACGGCGTCGAGCTCTATCTCAAAAACGAGGGTGGCAACCCATCGGGGAGTTTCAAGGATCGTGGGCTATCCGTCGGTGTGGCGCTGGGTGTCGCCTGCGGGGCCAAGCAGTTCTGTCTCCCGACCCAGGGCAACGCCGGGGTGGCGGCGACCATGTTTTCGACCCGGCTCCGTCTCCCCGCCTGTCAGGTCTACATGCCGGATGGCTATCAGGGAGGCATCTACCACCGCGAGGCCGAGTTCTTCGGCGCCGAGGTCCACTTTGCGGGTTCGAACATCGCAGAGTCGGGCCGGATCATGCGCGAAAAGCACGCCGAAGACCTGGCGAGCGGGCGGCTGGTGGACCTTTCGACCTTTTTCGAGCCAGGCCGTCTCGAGGGCAAGAAGACGATGGGGCTCGAGATCGTCGAGGACTTCGGCCCCGAGAAGCTGCCGCAGTGGATTCTCTATCCGACCGGCGGCGGGACCGGTCTGGTCGGCATCTGGAAGGCGATCCAGGAACTCGCCGCCCTCGGTTCGATCGACCCCACCCGGCATGAATTGCCGAGGATGGTGGCGGTGCAGTCGGAAAATTGCGCGCCGGTGATCGAGTCGTTCAAGCGTGGGCTCGATCACGTCGAACCCGTGAAGTCGAAGGGGACCATCGCCGACGGTCTCGACGTCCCCGGTGCGATCATGGGCCACGGCATCCTGTCGACCATCAAGGATTCCGGCGGGACGGCGGTCGCGGTGTCGGAGGGTTCGATCAGGGACGCCTTCAGGACCCTCGGGCGCCACGGCATCGCCGGCAGTTACGAAAGCGCGGCCACTCTGGCCGCGCTGCGCAAGCTCCGCATCGAAGGCACGATTCCGGTCGGCGCCCGGGTCCTTCTGCTCCTGACCGCGACCCACTTCGTGTCGCTGGCTCAGAAGGTCACTTGAGAATCCAGTCGAGGGTGGTCGGGATCGCATCGGCGTAGACCGTGTGTTCGATCGGTCCGATCAGCTCCGCCAAATGGCACTCATCGTACGATACCGACTGTACGTAGTACGGGACCATCGGCATGAAGGCCCTGAGGTCGGCGGAGAAGAGACTGATGATCTTCAGCATCCAGGGGGGAGCGCTGCGGATCGCGATCTTTTTTCCGAGGTGGTCGCCCGCGATCTCCGCCGCGCGCCGGGCGCTCAATGCGCCGCTGCCGCCGAGCACCCAACGTTTGCCGTAGGCTCCGGTGTGGCCGGCGAGATCGGTGGCCACACTCATCGCGTCGGGCACGTAGACGTAATCACGGTCCGTGTCGGCGGAACCGATCCAGTTCGCACGATCGCCCTCCGCAGCTTCCTTCAGAAAGCTCTGCAGGCTGCTCGCGTTCACCTCGGGGCCGAAGAAGTCCGGCAGGTGGAGCACCGCCCCGCCGCCTGCGAGAACGACGTCCTCGGCCTGCCGCCGCATCCGGATGTAGAAGTTGCCGCCCTCTCGGGGGCTGCCTTCGTTGATCGGTTGCGACCGGGCCGGCAGGTACGACCAGAAGCTGGAGACCTGAACGCAGCGGCACCCGACCGCCGAGGCCGCGTCGCTGACCGCCCTGGCCGTCACGGGGTGGAGATCCATGTGCTCGGCCGGGAGGCCGATGCAGTCGAACGCGACCTCGCAGCCGTCGATGGCGCGCCGGACCGCCTCAGGGTCGACCGCGTCGGCGGCGACCCGTTGCGCGTCGAGACCGGCGAACGCCTTTTCGAGATTTTCGGCGCTGCGAGAAATCACCCTCACTTCGATCCCGCGACGCAGGAGCTCGCGCGTCAGGTGTTTGCCGGTCGGCCCGGTGGCGCCGATCACGGCGGCGGAGTGCAGCTTCAGGTCTGGTGTCACCTTCCGCCTCCCGCGTGGCCGAGGCTGCAGGCGGCCCCGCTGTTCTTTTCCAGATAGCGCTGGTGGTAGTCCTCGGCACGCCAGAACGTCGGCGCCGGCTGGATCAGGGTCGCGACGGGGCGCCGGAGCGAACCGCCGGCCTCGAGGGCCTTCTTGGACCGGATGGCCTTCTCTTCCTGCTCCGCGGTGTGAAAGAAGATCACCGAGCGGTACTGGTCGCCGACGTCCGGGCCCTGGCGGTTGACCTGGGTCGGGTCGTGCATTTCCCAGAACGCTTCGAGCACGCTGTCAAAGGTGACGCGAGCCGGATCGTACTCGACCTGCACGACTTCGGCG
The DNA here is from genome assembly GCA_963741385.1 of Candidatus Sulfomarinibacteraceae bacterium. GTDB lineage: Bacteria > Acidobacteriota > Thermoanaerobaculia > Thermoanaerobaculales > Sulfomarinibacteraceae > Sulfomarinibacter. The sequence goes on along the minus strand of CAVUHO010000010.1, from coordinate 167,555 downwards.
TGACCGGTGCTATGTGAGCAGACGTCGCGATAGGTCGGGTTGTCGGTGTGGCCGCCGGCATAGCCCACCGCCGCATCGGTCACACCCTCGATCCTGCGAAACGCCGCCTCCACACCCCAGAAGCATCCTGCACCGAATGTCGCTGTCGCCATGAGTCGATCCTCCGGTGTACACAACATTTTCGCCAGCGACTCTGTTCCATAACGTCCGTTTCCGAGGCGGCGTTTGCTGCATGCCTTTGATCACGCGCTTCCCGGGAGGAGCCACCCTCAACATTGTTGGCCCGTAGCGTCCCGTCGACGTGGATGATCGTGGAACCAACAATGTTGAAAGTTGCACCTCCGCCGCACGCGGTCCCACCCGCCCTGAGCACTCGGACTTCAATCGTCGGTGGGGGGTTGGGCGGAAAATTCGAAATCCGAAATTCGAAATCCGAAATAAAAACACCCCCCGGCCGCGACGACCGGGGGGTGGGTGGGCGGAAATTCCGAATTCCGAATTCCGAATTCCTAATTCCTCATTTCATCTTCCACTCCGGCAGCCGTCCCGGCGTCCACGGGGCACCGGCCGCCTCGAGCTGAGCTTCGAAGGCGTCGAGTGCCGCGGACAGGACGTTGAGACGGGCAAGTTCGGTGGCGAAGGCCTCGGCTGCCCACTGGTAGTCCTTCACATTCGTGACCGTCGGCGCCGACGTCGTGTCCCACTGGCCGCTGACGATGCGGTTGACCCGCTCGGAGATCGAAGGCGGCGTGAAGACGTTGCGTTTCTCCCTGGTCTGGTCGCCACGAAGTTGGAGCAGGGCGTCGTCAAGCTCGGTCTGCAGCCGCTGCGATTCGGCGAGCAGAGCCGTGTCGGCCCTGGGGGCATCACTGAGCGCCTTCCGCGTATATGTCAGGCGCTCGTCGGCTTCGTCGGCCCACTTGAGGGCGCCGGTGACCGCGCGCTGAAGATCCGCGGTCTTCTGCTGGAAGGCCAACGCCTCCGAGAAGTTCTCCGCCTTGAACCGGTTGAGACCGAGCTCCACGACCTCGAATGTCTGCGGTTCCGCGAGTTCGGTGACGACACCGTCGACGACCTTCGACAAGGTCACCGTGTAGGAGCCGGGAACGGTCAGCTGACCCGACGGTTCGCGATCCCAGGGGTTCCGGATTTCGTTCTTGAGCGAGGTCGGGCGGCTGCTCGGCCACCGCAGATCCCAGGTCGCCCTGTGGAGGCCTTTGGAGCTGGCACCGTCGACCCTGCGCACGACGTTACCGTCGGCATCGCGAACGGTGAGGAACACCGAGGGGTCGATCTGTTCCTCCTCGGCCCTCAGCTCGTCATAGCTCGGGATGTCGGGGTCGACCTCGGCCTTGGCGGCTTCCTTCTCGGCCTCGATCCGTTGATCCTCGAGCGTCTTGACCCCGTCTTTCAGGTAATACGTGAAGGTGGCGCCGAAATCCGGATTGTCGGCGGTGTAGAACGTGGCGCCGCGCGAACCGACCCGCGAACTCTGTTCGACATAGCGCAGGGCATTTCGGGTCGGGAAAAGGATTGCCTCCTGTTCGAGGGCGGCGTCCGAGACCTCGCGCAGCGGGGTGTAGTCGTCGAGGACGTAGAAGCCCCGGCCGAAGGTGGCGAGCACGACATCGTTCTCGCCGCGGTGGATGTCGATGTCGCGGACCTGGATGGTGGGCAGCTTGCCCTTGAGCTTGATCCAGTTGGTGCCTTCGTTGGGCGTGAAGTAGACACCGAACTCGGTGCCGACAAACAGCAACTCCGGTTTGACGTGGTCCTGCATCACGGCGTAGGCGATCTCGCGATCGGGCAGGTCGCCGGTGATGGACGTCCAGGTCACGCCGCGGTCGCGGCTGACGAAGACGTAGGGTTTGTAATCGCCACGTTTTTTGTTGTTGAAGGTGGCATACACGGTGTCCTTGTCATGCACCGACGCCTCGAGCCGGCTGACATAGGTCATCCTGGGCACTCCGGGAACCTCATCGACCGCGCGCCAGTCGGCGCCGCCGTTTTCGGTGACCTGAATGAGACCGTCGTCGGTGCCGACGTAGATGAGGCCCTCCACCAGCGGCGACTCGGTCAGCGACACGATGTTGCCGTAGTTGGAGGTGGACATGTTCTTGGCGACCGCGTCGATGCCCTGAATCTTGCCGAACACCGGCAGCGTGTTGGCGTCGATCGCGCGGCTGAGGTCAGGGCTCACGGCGGTCCACGAGTTGCCGCGATCGTCCGACCGGAAGAGCCGCTGGCTCGCGAAGTAGAGCCGGGTGTGGAGGTGCGGGCTGATCATCAGCGGCGAGTCCCAGTTCCAGCGATGGGCGGCCTCGCCCGGTTCTTCCTGCGGTTGGATGTCCACCGACTCCCCGCTCGCGCGGTCGTAGCGGACCAGACCGCCGTACTGCCACTGGCTGTAGACGGTGTCGGGGTCGGTGGGGTCGACAACGGTCTCGTAGCCGTCGCCGCCGACCGTGACGAACCAATCCTCGTTGGAGATCCCCGAGCTGAAGAGGGTCCTGGATGGGCCGCCCAGGGAGTTGTTGTCCTGGGTGCCGCCATAGACGTAGTAGAAGGGCTTCGTGTTGTCGACCGATACGCGGTAGAACTGGGTGATCGGCAGGTTTTCGAAGAAGCGGTAGGTGGCGCCGCGGTCCCAGGTCTCGTAGATGCCGCCGTCGCACCCCACCAGGAAGTGGTCGGTGTCGCCGGTGTCGATCCACAACGCGTGGTTGTCGACGTGCTTCTTCTTCTCCCCGACCCGGTTGAAGGTCTTGCCGCCGTCGAGGGTGATCAGGAGAAAGGTGTCCATGGCGTAGACCCGGTCGACGTCATGGGGGTCGGCGAAAATCTCGTTGTAATACTGCGGGCTTTCGGCAACGTAGTCCGACATCTTCGACCAGCTCTCGCCGCGATCGGTGGAACGGAAGAAACCGCCCTTGTCTCGCTGCGCCTCGATCACCGCGTACAGGACGTCGGGGTCTGCAGGTGAAATATCCATGCCGATCTTGCCCATATCGACCTTGGGCAGACCCTCGGTGATCTTGCGCCAGGTGGCGCCGGCATCGGTCGACTTGTAGATGGCCGATTCCGGGCCGCCGTTGACCAGTGTGTAGACGTGGCGGCGGCGCTGGTAGGACGACGCATAGAGCACATCCGGGTTGCGCGGGTCCATGTGGACCTCGTTGGCGCCGGTGTCGTCCGAGATGAAAAGCACGCGCTCCCAGGTCGCGCCGCCGTCGGTGGTCTTGTAGACGCCGCGGTCGCCACCCGAGTTCCACAGCGGCCCCTGGGCCGCCACGTAGACGACGTTGGAATCCCGCGGGTCGACCACGATCATGCCGATGTGTTCGGACTCGCCGAGACCGACATTCTTCCAGTTCTGGCCGCCGTCGAGGCTCTTGTAGACCCCGTCGCCGAAGGCCACCGAGCGCTGGCTGTTGTTCTCGCCGGTCCCGACCCATACCACGTTTGAATTTGCAGGATCGATGGTCACGCTGCCGATGGAGTAGGACTTCTCCTTGTCGAAGATGGGTTCCCAGGTGGTGCCGCTGTTGACGGTCTTCCACAGTCCGCCCGAAGCGGTGGCGGCATAGATGATGTTGTGGGCTTGCGGGTCGACCGCGAAATCGATCACCCGCCCGGAGTTGAAGGCCGGTCCGATCGAGCGCCACTCGAGGCCGGCGAAGGTGGCGGCCGACATGCCTCCCTTTTCCTCATCGGCGTCCGGTACCGCATCCGTTTTCTTTTTGGCCGTTGCCGGCAAGGCCGCCAGGGCGAAAACGAGCATCAATATCCACAACTTTTTCATCGGCTTCCCCTCCTTCGCAGTGGTTGATTCACCCCGGGTCCGGGGTGGGATGAATTGGACTTTATCATGATCGACGGGGCCTCGTTTTGTGCTCTCAAAACGGGTGTTCGTTCTCTGTTTTTTCTTTCTGCTCGAGCAGAAATTGCTCGGGACGCGCACCTACCACTTCGCGCAGCCAGCTCTCGGGATAGCCACGCTCCACCTCCTCTCCCTTGCCGGCAACATAGCCGTCGTTGTACGTGGTCAGAAGGTATTCGCCGAGTTCTTTCCACCGCCGCACCATCTCCTCGCCCTGGCCCACGGAGTACTGCGTGAGATACTCACGCATCAGGTCGGGGTCCTTGTCGGCGAGCGCGAGCGCGGTCTGTTCGACCACCGGTTGCATGGCCAGGAATTTCCCCTCGATCTCCCTCTGGACCTCGAGAATATCCTCCACCATGAAGCTGTATTTGAGGTTGGCCAAATTGGCCACGAAGTTGAAGACCCACCACGCCGAGTCCCATGAGAATTTTTCGATGCTGCCGACGGTGAAGGAGTACGGCACGCTGTCGATGCCTGCGTAGAGCGGCACGTAACACGAGGTATAGGTGTCGTCGAGGCCGTACCAGTAGACCCCACCGATGGCGTCGGGCAGCCAGGACCGTGACTGCGATACGAAGGAGAAACCCGTCTGCTGCGTCGAGATGGGCCGCTCCCAGCTGTAGGTCTTTCCATCCACCTCCCACTCCATTGGCCGCCAGCGGTTCGGGTCGCCAAATGGGCCGGCATCGATTCCCCGGGTCATGTCGAAGGGAGTGCCCTCGTAATGGTCCCGCATCAACGCCATCACATCGGCGACACTGAGCTTCCGGTCGGGCTTGATCCACAGGGGGTAGGGTTCGGCGCCCGCGACTCCGCGGTGGTAGTCGGTGTTCAGTTCGACCGACGGCGCGGCCCGGCGGAAGATGCTCCACACCCGGGTTGCCGTGTACCGCCTCGACTGGACCGTCGGTGTGTCATAGGCCTCCGCGAAGCTGAAGGGCTTGCCACCCGAAGGGTCGTAAAAGCCCTGTTCGACCGCAAAGGAGACGACGTTTTCGGAGAACAGGCAGTTCTCGGGGTCGTCGAGCGGGAATTCCCGCACCCGGGGCCCATTGGCATAGGCAGAGATGTAGCCGTCGGGAATGCGCAGGGCCACCCACACAGCGCCCCGGCTGCCCGGGCCGGTGCCGACCATCTCCATCAGCCACACCTCGTTGGGGTCGGCGATGGAAAAGGACTCGGCGGTGGACTGATAGCCGAACTCCTCGACGAGCGAAGCCATCACGTCGATGGCCTCGCGCGCCGTCTTCGCCCTCTCGAGGGTCAGCTGCATCAGGGTCCAGTAGTGGATGAGGCCTTCGGGGTCCTGAAGCTCCTCGCGGCCGGTGGTGGTGGTCTCGCTGATCGCCAGTTGGTGTTCATTCATCAGGCCCACCACGGCGTAGGTGTGCGGCACCTGGGGGATGGTGCCCCGGACAGCGCCCGACCGTTCTTTGATCTCGTAGACCGCGCCGAATTCATGATCCTGCGCCGGGACCTGCCGCAGCCTGGGGTGGAATCGGCCATCGCAGGCGTAGGTGATCATCACCGAGCCGTCGGCCGAGGCTCCTTTGCTGACCAGGATGTTGGTGCAGGCCGAGGCGGGTTGGACGATCGTCCATGAGGTCACGATCGAAAGCACGGCCATCACTACAGTTGAGAAGTTGCGAAAACGTAACATTGCAGCCCTCCAATGGCGACAGCGCATGGTAACACCGAGGGGAGGGGTCGTTCCTCCAGGGCGCCGGCGGTGGTCTCCGGTGGTAGCCTTGAATCGAGGGAGGACAGTTTGAACAGCCGAGACTTCAGCCATTCCAACAACCCGCCGTTTGAGAGTGAGGAGTCCGTTTTGCTCCTGCCCTTCGGCCGGCGTTCCTTCCTGCCGGCGATTGTGGAGCGGTGGGACGGCGAAGAGATCCCGCTCGACGAAACGACCGACCGTCTGGTGTACCGGCTCAAAGGGGCGCCATCCCCGATCACCCTGATCTATTCGGGCATGGGATCGCCGGCCGCCGCCAACGCCCTCGAGATGGCGGTTCACGCCGGCGCCCGGCGGGTCGTGGTGTTTGGCGCCTGCGGTGGGGTCGCGCAGGCTGTTGGGGTCGGCGACCTCGTCGTAGCGACGGGCGCCGTCCGGGGTGAGGGGACGTCGGCCTACTACGCGCCACCCGGCTTTCCGGCCGCGTTCGACCCACTGCTGACGGCCCAACTGTGGCGTGCGGCCGGCGAGGTCGGCGTTGGCGCCCATCGCGGCGTGGTCTACACCACCGACGCCGGCTACCGCCAGGGCCGGGAGATCTACGAGGACTGCGCGGGTCTCGTCATCGCTGTGGAGTCGGAGTGCGCAGCGGTGGCGGTGGTGGGTGCGCGCCTCGATCTGGTCACCGGCGCGCTTCTTTTCTGTACCGACAACGTGACCCTGCCCAAGAAGAAGGACCGCGGTTACCGCGGTTTCGCCGACCCGCGAGTGCGCCGCGGTTTCGATGCCGGTCTCGAAGCGGCGATCCGGGTGCTCTCCTCACCGATGGAGTAGTCCATCGGTCGTAGTCATATCCCTATTTTGCAGTAGTCCACCACCAGGATGCGGGATCCATCCTGGTGGGTGGTGTAGCATGTGCGCACCATCATCTGGAGGAGTGAGAAATGCGTTGGAAGGGTGGGCGGAGGAGTCAGAACGTCGAGGACCGGCGGGGGATGTCGATGGGCCGGGGGGCCGCGGTGGGCGGCGTCGGCGGGATCGGGTTCCTGATCGTCGCAGTCCTGTATCTGCTGCTCGGTGGCGACCCGGCGCAGCTCGTCGAACAGCTGCCCGTGGACAACGGCCCATCAGCCTCGACCAGCTCCGCACCGCCGCCGCCCGGACAGGACGAGATGGTGGATTTCGTGTCGGTGGTGCTGGCCGACACCGAGGACACCTGGAACCCGGTCTTTGCGTCGATCGGCCGCCGGTACGAGGAACCGCACCTCGTCATATTCTCGGGCCAGGTCCGGTCGGCATGTGGGATGGCCGGTGCTGCGATGGGCCCCTTCTACTGCCCCGCCGACCACAAACTCTATATCGACCTCAGCTTTTACGATGAGCTCAAACAGCGCTTCCGCGCGCCCGGCGATTTCGCCCAAGCCTATGTGATCGCCCATGAGGTGGGCCACCATGTGCAGAACCTGCTCGGCATCAACGACGAGGTTCAAGCCATGCAGCGGCGCGCCAGCAAGACCGAGGCCAACGAGCTCTCGGTGCGGCTCGAGTTGCAGGCCGATTGTCTGGCGGGGGTCTGGGGTTTCCACACCCAACGCGAGCGGAACATGCTCGAGTCGGGCGATCTCGAGGAGGCCCTCAACGCGGCCACCGCCATCGGCGACGACCGCATCCAGCGTGAGAGCACCGGCCGGGTGGTCCCCGACTCCTTCACCCACGGCACCTCCGCCCAGAGGGTGAAGTGGTTCCGCACGGGCTTCGAGACCGGCGACGTCGCCGCATGCGATACGTTCCGTGTGCCGAACCCGTAAACGTTTCAATACCGAATGGTGTGAGGGAAGCAAACCAGGTCGCTCAAACTGTCATCCCGAGCGAGCAAAGCGAGCCGAGGGATCTGGGGGGTGGCTTGGGGTAGGACGTTGCTCGAAGCCACCCCCCAGATCCCTCCGCTCGGTCGCTTCGCTCCCTCGGTCGGGATGACAGGATGAATCTGATTTCGATAGAGCACCGAAAGAACGCATGATCGTCGCAGGGATTTTCGGATGAGCTAAAGGTTCAATCGTTGGACTATCCCCGAGATATCTCCTTCAGCAGATTTCGCCCGAGAATCGCTGAGACGGAAAGCACCGCTCCGAAGAGCGCTCCCGCGACGCCGGCGGTGCACACGTCCTGGCCGGTGAGGTAGAAACCCTTCAATCCCGTACGTGGCCGCAAAGCGCGTTCGCGAAACCGTGCGGGCGTGTGTTCGAGACCGTAGATCTCACCCCCGGAGTAGCCGCCGAAGTGGCGGGTCGACAGCGGTGTCGACAGTTCGTGGTAGGCGATCTTGCCGGCCACCTGCGGGACCTCCCGTTCCAACACCTCGATCAGACGCCGCGACAGTTCCTCCTTGAGGCGGGTGTAGTCGTCGCCGCGTTTCATCCACCGCGTGTCCTCCCAGGTCCGAAACCTCTCGTAAGGGGCGATGCTCACGACCTCGATCGTGGCCCTGCCCGGGTAGCGTGAGGTGAAGGAAGGGTCCTTGGCCGACGGGAACGAGATGTAGACCATCGGCAGGGGCGCGTCGGGGTCGGTCATGAAGCGCGCGATGTCTCCGTCCTGGTCGGCGCTCGAGTAGACCCACAGGTTGGGGCGCTCGAGCCCGAGTTCGGCGTCGGTGGCGTCGAGACCGACGTAGAGACAGATGTGAGATGCCGATCGCGCGGTGTGCTTGAGGGTGGCCAGCAGCGTCTCGCGGCCCGGGGTGCCCTCGGGCAGCAAACGGTGGGCGGTGTTCGGGACACCGGCATCGCTGAGGACCAACGGTGCGCGAATCTCGCCGCCCTTGGTCATCCGCACCCCCACGGCGCGCCCATCCTCAACCAGCACCGAAGCGACCTCGGCGCCGATGACGATCGTACCGCCGGCCTGCTCGATGACAGGGGCCATCGTCTCGGCGATGCGGGCCGATCCTCCCACCGGGTAGGCTGCGCCGCCGAGGTAGTGGTTGAAAATCATGGCGTGGATGGCGAAGCTCGCCTGGGCCGGCGGCAGACCGTGGTCGCCGAACTGCGCGGCCAGCACAGCCTTGAGGGTCGGGTCGTCGGTCAGTTCGTCGAGGACCTCGCCGAGAGTGCGGTCGGAGTGGCGTAGGAATCCCCGCCGCATCCACGGGCCCGCGAGAAGGGCGGGAAGAACCGGCATGGCCTTTTCTGCAAAGAAGGATCGTGCGCCCCGGGTCGCCTCGCTCACCAACTCGAGCCAACGGTCGATGGCGCCTTCTTCGCCGGGGAAGCAGTGGTGCATCCGCTGCCGCCAGTTTTCGCGGCCGGTCACGTAGTCCCAGCGCTGGCCGCCGATGACGACGGTGTCGTAGACCTCCCCCATCGGCTCCCACTCGAGATTGCCCCCGGTCACCTCGTCGAAGAGCCTTCGCAGCATCGCTCCCTCGTGGTGGACCTGGCCGATGTAGTGGACTCCCACATCCCATTCCCAGCGCTCACGGCTGAAGGTGTGGGTGAAGCCGCCAGCGGTGGTGTGGCGTTCGAGGACCAGCACCTTCTTGCCGCCGTGGGTTCCGAGTAAGGCGGCCGCCGCCAGACCTCCGATCCCCGAGCCGATGACGATGGCGTCCCAGTCGCCGGGGTCCTGCCACTTCGCAAACGGGATGCCGACCTTTGTCATTTCTTCATCTTCTCCTTGACCGATGCGATTTTGGCATCCATCGACGGTTCGCGGTCGACCCGGGTGCCGAGCCGGATATTGGTGGCGATCCGCGGCACTCCCATTCCGTGGAGTTTTTCGTGGCAGGTCTTGAGCGCCGCCATGACCACGTCCCAGTCGCCCTCCACGTTGGTCCCGTTGGCGTGCAGGCGTGGTTCGAGTCCGGCCCCGCAAAACACACTTTCGCAGACGGCCACATAACTCGAAAGCGAAAGACCCACGCCAAGCGGAATGATGCTGATGTCGGCGATGGCTTTCATCGGTCCCTCCGGATGGGTCCAGCATACGCCGTCGCAACGGGCGCGGGTCATCGGGCCGAACCACCCTTGCATCTCGGACGCGGCGGCCCGATGATTGAGGTGCCTACAGCCCCGGTCAAAGTCGGCAAGCTCGACGTGAATCGTTCGCCTGGCCTTCCGGAGGATATGATGACTGACCGCACCCTCCTCGATCTCTACCGTCACGAGCTCGAAAACCCGCGCCCGGACCACTACCTCCATTACCGTCCCGACGGCACCAGATCCTGCGGGACCCTGGAGTTCTTCCGCCGAACGGCCGCGCTCGCCGACGCCCTCGCAGCCCTCGGCGTGGACCTCGGCGACCGCGTCATGGTCCTCTGCGACACCCGCCCCGAGTGGCACATGATCGACCTCGCGGTGCTCGACCTCGGCGCGGTCAACGTCCCGATCTACGGCACCCTGACGCCGGAGCAGGTGGCCTACCAGGTGCAGGACTCGGGCGCGCGGGTTGTTCTGGCCGAGGACGCCGAGCAGATGGCCAAGTTCCTCGAGGTCCGCGACCGGTGTCCGAATCTCGTCCACCTGCTGCAGCTGGAGGGCGAGCGTGCCGCCGGCGTTCTCGCCCTCGAAGAACTGATGAGCGCCACAAAGGACGGCGCCGGGGAGCGTTTCTGGGAGCGCGCCGCGCGCATTGATGAGGACGCCCTGGCGACCATCGTCTACACCTCGGGCACCACCGGCGAGCCCAAGGGTGTGATGCTCACCCACCGCAACATCGTCACCAACGCCCGTGAGGCGCTCGGCCGGGTCGACATCTCGACCGACGAGCTCGGTCTTGAGTGCCTGCCCCTGTGTCACATGATCGAGCGGGTCGCCGGTTTCATGTACATGAGCCTCGGCGCTTCACGCGCCTACTGCTCGGTGCATCACGTCGGCGGTCTGATGGGCGAGATCCGGCCGGCGGTGTTCGCCGCCGTCCCGCGGCTCCTGGAGAAGGTGCACGCGGCCGTCATGGCAAAGGCGAACTCGGCTTCCGCAGCGCAGAGGTCGCTGTTCCACTGGGCGATAGCCACCGGGACCGAGGTCGCGCGGCGTCGCCTCGCGGAGCGGGAGATCGGCGCCGGTCTGGCTCTCAAGCACTTCATCGCCGACCGTCTGGTGCTGGCCAAGGTGCGCGGCGCCCTCGGCGGCTCGCTGCGGGTCGTGTTCTGCGGCGGCGCCGCCGTCCCGATGTACGTCCACGAATTCTTCCAGGCCATCGGCGTGCCGGTACAGGAGGCGTGGGGGCTGACCGAGACCTCGCCCATCATCACCATGAATGGGCCGACGCCCAACACCCTGCGGCTCGGCTCGGTTGGACGGCCGCTTCCGAGCTACGAGATGCGGGTCGCTGACGACGGCGAACTCCTGGCAAGGGGCCCGTCGGTTTTCCAGGGCTACTGGAACAAGCCCGAACAATCCGCCGAGGTCTTCGCCGACGACGGTTTCTTCCTCACCGGGGACATCGGCACCATCGACGGCGACGGCTTCGTTTTCATCACCGACCGCAAAAAGGACCTGATCGTCACCGCCGGCGGCAAGAACATCGCCCCGCAGCCCGTGGAGAGCCGGCTCAAGCAGTCAACCCTGGTCGAAAACGCCGTCCTCGTCGGCGACGGGCGGCCCTTCGTCGTCGCCCTGCTCGCGCCCGACCCGGAGGGTGTGGCGGCGTGGGCCCGCGAGCGCGGCGTGGACGCTTCGGACCTCGCAGCCGCGCTTGCACATCCGGATCTCATGAGCCGATACGCCGAAGTCGTCGAGGAGGTCAATTCACACCTGGCGCGTTTCGAACGGATCAAGGACTTCCGGGTCGTGCCCAGAGCCTTCACCGTCGACGGGGGCGAGCTCACCCCGACCATGAAGGTCAAGCGGCGGGTGGTGGCCGAGGCCTACACAGAACTCATCGAGGCCATGTACGGCGGCCCGCGCGCCTGAACCCGGGGCTGAGGTATCCTCCACGGTCATGGAACTCTGGCTGGTGCGCCACGGCGAAACGACGTTCTCGGCCTCGAAGCGGGTCGCGGGGTGGAGCGATCCCCCGCTCACCGAACGCGGCCGCCGCCAGGCCGAGGCTCTCCGCGGGGTCATCAACGGATCCGAGTTCAGCGGCGTCTGGTCGTCGGACCTGGTCCGGGCCGTCGAGAGCGCGCAGTTGGCCTGGGGTGGGGCAGTGGCCGACGCCAGGCTCCGTGAGTGCCACTTCGGCTCGCTCGAGGGTTGCGGATATCGCGAGGCGGACTCCGCCTACGGTGAGGTTTTTCGAGCCTTCCGGGGCTTTCAGGCGCCCGAGGGCGAGTCGCATGCGGAGTTCCGCGCCAGGATCCTGGATTTTATTGCGGAGCTCGAGCCGGGCAGGCATCTCCTGTTCGTTCATGGAGGGGTCATCCGCGCGCTGACCCAGGACCTCGGGCTGGATCGGTTCGTCGCCACCGGCAGCCTCGTGGGTCTCGATTGGCGGCGCGCCGAGGTCCTGTTCGTGCACGAGCCGGGGAATACTGAACCGGCGACGTGACTTCAGTCAGGCATGAAGTGTCGTACCTGCCTCGCGGTCCTGGCGGCGGTGGCCGCCACGGCGGTCGGACCCGCGGCGGCGGAAGACTTCGGCGCGGGCAACGCCCGGGTCAGGCTGGTTGCGAGCGCCCGTCAGGAGCAGCCCGGAGAGCCCGTCCTGCTCGGCGTAGGTTTTGACATCAAACCCGGCTGGCACATCTACTGGAAGAATCCCGGCGGCGCCGGGCTTGCTACCGACGTGCAGTGGCGGTTGCCTTCGGGCGTCGCAGCGGGCGACCTGCAATGGCCAGTGCCGGTTGGCTTCATTCAAAGCGGTGACATCCCGGGTTATGGCTACGAGGGCTCGGTGGTGCTGGCCGCCGAACTTCGGTCAGCGACCGCACTGCCCGGAACTACTGTCGTGGGTGCGTCCGTCTCGTGGCTCGCCTGCAAGGATGTGTGCGTCCTCGGTTCGGCCGAGCTCTCGGCCCCGTTGGCCGAGATCGCAGACGATCGGCTCTCCGAGGACTGGGCCGCCTCGCTGCCTCAACCGATTCCGAGCTCTGATCCGCCACTGTCGCTGAGGACGACTGGAGGCCTCTCCGATGGGACCATCGGGTTGTGGTTGCAGTGGCGGGCCGCGCCGTTTGCGGTCGAGTGGTTCCCCGATCCCCCCTCGGGTCTCGAGGTGGAGAACGTCACGGTCCAGACCCGGGGTGGGTTGACGCGCGTCGACGCGGTCGTGCGATTGATGGCCGGTTCGACGGTCACACCCGACACCCTGGATTCGGTAGTGGTGGTCACCGACGAGAACCACCAACGTCGCGGCTGGGATCTGGCCGTCGGCCTCAACTGAAAACAGATGAGCAACTTAAGGGAGATAATATGAAGCGTAAGATTGCAGTTTTTGTGGGAATGATCATGATCGTTCTGACAGGTGTGACGGTGGCGGGTGACAGTGCAGCAGTCGGCGCCGCCGCTCCGGACTTCACCCTGATGGACACCTCCGGCAACGAGGTCAGCCTTTCCGATTTCGAAGGCCAGGTCGTCGTGCTCGAATGGCTCAACCCAGACTGTCCCTTCGTCCAGCGCCACTACAAGGCCGGCACGATGAAGTCGTTGGCTACGAAGTACGGCGCCCAGGATGTGGTGTGGCTGACAATCAACTCCACCAATTACATGGACGCCGCGGCCAACGCGGAGTTCAAGGCCGCCAACGACCTGCCGTACCCGATCCTGGTCGACCAGTCGGGTGATGTCGGGCATCTCTATGGAGCGGCGACCACCCCCCACATGTATGTGATCGACGGCAGCGGAAAGCTGGTCTACGCCGGCGCCATCGACGACGATCCGCGCGGCTCGTCGGACTCACCGACCAACTACGTGGCAGCGGCCCTCGACGAGGTTCTTGCCGGGGAGGTGGTCACGACCGCCGAGACCAAGCCCTATGGTTGTTCGGTGAAGTACAAGAAGTGAATTCAGAGTTTTGAGTTTTGAATTTTGAGTTTTGAATTCCCACCCTCCCTCCCCCTGATCCGGGTCATCGGTGGGTGCTGATGCGGTCGAAGTGATGGCGGAAGATCCATCGATCTCCGAGGACCTTCAGGTCTTGGGGCCGGTGCCGGTGCGGCGGCTGCTGGCTTTGGCGGCGCCCGAGTGGCGGCGGCTGGCGGTGGCGTCGATCTTCCTGTTGATTGGTGGTGCGGCCGCTCTCGCCTATCCGCGGGTGATCGGGGTCCTGATCGATGCCGCCGTGGCGGGCGGCGCCGCCACGGTCAATCGGGTGGCCCTGATCATGGCCGTCATCTTCGCCGTGCAGGCGGTCGCGGTGGCACTGCGCTACTACCTGTTCTCGGTCGCCGGCGAGCGCATCGTCACGCGGTTGCGTGAGTCCGTCTACCGGTCGATCGTCGACCAGGAGATCGCCTTCTTCGACGCCCGCAAGACCGGCGAGCTCACCAGCCGGCTGACCGCCGACGCCACCGTCATGCAGAACACGGTCAGCGTCAATCTCTCCATGGGTCTCCGCAACCTGGTGATGGTGGTGGGTGGTCTGGCGCTGCTGGCGGCTTCCTCGATGCGGCTCACGGTCTTGATGTTGGCGTTGGTGCCTCCTGTGGCCCTCGGCGCGGTTGTGGTCGGGCGCCGAATGTCAAAGCTCGCGAAGGCGGCGCAGGACGCCCTCGCCCGCGCCAACGAGGCCGCCGAGGAAACCATCGCGGGGATCCGCACGGTGCGCAGCTTTGCCCGCGAAGAGGCCGAGGCGGAGCGCTACGGCGACCGGATCTGGGAGTCCTTCAGGGTCTCTCGCAGCCGGATCCGGGTGATGGCGGTGTTTATCGGCGTCATGACCCTGGCCGCCTTCGGTTCGGTGTCGGCGGTCCTGTGGTTCGGCGGCCGCATGGTGATGGCCGGCGACCTCTCGGTCGGTGAGCTCGCGTCCTTCATCCTCTACACGCTCATCGTCGCCATGTCTCTCAGCGCACTCGCCGATCTGTGGTCCGACTTCGCGCGAGCCCGCGGCGCGTCCGAGCGGGTCTTCGAGCTGATCGACCGCGAGCCGACCGTGGACAGCGGCGGTGGGGCGCGCCTCGATCGGGTCGAGGGGCGGGTGGAGTTCGCGGGAGTCGGTTTTTCCTACCCGGTGCGGCCCGACGTCCGGGTGCTGGACGACGTCAGCCTGAACCTCGATCCCGGCCGCATGGTGGCCCTGGTCGGGCCGTCGGGCGCCGGCAAGTCGACCATCGCGGCACTGCTCTTACGTTTGTACGACCCGGATGCTGGCGCGATCCGCCTCGACGAGCGCGACCTGCGCGAACTGGACGCCCGCTGGCTGCGCTCGCGGATCGGCACCGTCGCCCAGGAGCCGGTTCTCTTCTCGACCTCGGTCGCCGCCAATATCCGCTACGGCCGGCCCGAAGCGACCGACCACGAGGTCGAGGCGGCGGCCCGGGCGGCCAACGCCCACGACTTCATCTCTGCCCTGCCCGACGGTTACGCCACCGAGGTCGGCGAACGGGGTGTGCGGCTGTCCGGAGGCCAGAAACAGCGGGTGGCCATCGCCCGCGCCATCCTCAAGGACCCGCCAATCCTGATCCTCGACGAGGCCACCTCCTCGCTCGACGCCGAGTCCGAGTCGCTGGTCCAGGACGCCCTCGAACGGCTCATGAGCCATCGCACCAGCCTGGTGATCGCCCACCGCTTGTCGACCGTCCGCAACGCCGACCTGGTGGTAGTGCTCGACGGCGGGCGGGTCGCCGAAACCGGCACCCACGACGAACTCATGGTGATGGACGGCCTCTACCGGCGGCTGGTCAGCAGGCAGCTGGTGGAGGGTTGATCCGACTCGATTGACGGGTTCCATTTGTTACGGTTGTGTCAAAAGCATCCGGGGTTTTCAGTCGGCTCACCTCCCATAGGTACACTTGAGTGAGATCCGGCTTCGCCTTCGGCTGCGCCGTGGCATGTCGAAAGGAGGTGACGGGGTGGAACCGCACAGCGGACAACTCTGGAATCCCGCGTTCCTTGGACCACTGAACGAGGAGTTCGTGCCGGTCACAGGGATGGATCGCTGCTTCTCCGGCGAGGACACATATCTGTCGCGGAAGAAATTGGATGCCCGCGAAAAACTGGTGCTGGCGATACAGCCTCACCTCGAACGGGTCCTCGATTCTGACGAGACGGTGCTCCATATCGCACCGGTTATTCACAACCCCCGATTCCTCGAGGTCTTCGGCCTCGGCGTCTGGTACGTCCTGTTCTTCCGGGCAGCCCTGGTGATGACCGACCGTCGGTTGGTCGAAATCATGCTTCGCAAGCCCGACCGCGCCGACACCTGCACCTGCTCGTATTCCTGGGGGCAGGTGAAGGACTTGAAGTTCAAATTCGGCACCTTGACCCTGAAACCTGCCGAGGGGCGCACACAGAAGTGGAAATTTCAGGAGAGCGGAGATCGCAAGTTGATGAAGCTGCTGATACCGAAAATTCAGCAGCAGTTGTTGCCCGGTGACATCCACTCGCCGCGCCCGGTGCCCCTCTGGCACTGCCCGGGGTGTGGTGCGGCGACACCGAAATGTCCCGCCGTTTGCGGCCAGTGCGGTGTTCGCTTCAAATCGCGCGGTCTGGCGGCTGCGCTTTCACTGGCTTTCCCGGGCGCAGGTCTGTTGTACGCCGGTCACCCGGTGCTGGCGACCCTGGATTTCTTCAGTGAGAGCTTGCTCTTCCTGATTGTGGCGTTCTCTTTTCTTTTTGCAGCCGGACCGCAAGAGGTTGTTGCAGCGGTGACCCTGGGAGCGATGTTTTTCTTCTTCACCAAGCTCGAGAGCGCACACGTCGCGGCGGTCCTTGTTCATCGGACTCGTCTGGAGACGAAAAGGACGAACTGGCGTCGCGCAGCCGCAGCCGGTGCTGTCGCCAGTCTCGCACTGATGGCGGTGCCGCCGGTGTTCACAGGAGTGTTGGGCAGTGCGGTCAACGTCGTCGATCGCGATCTCGACCTCGCCTCCAACGACCTCGGGTGGAGCGGCGGTCACGACCCCGAGGCCTGGGCCTTCGGAAGCGAGCCCGACCAGCGATCGGAGTGGATCCGCGAGGACGGACAGGGCCTCTTCGTGTGGTCGCTTCCCCTCGGCGTCGGTGAGACCGAAGAGACATTTATCGCGACGGTGACCCAGAACATGGGACCCGACCTCATCAAACCGACGGGCATCGGCGGTTTCGAGGGCATTCGGGTGATCGAGGAGAGTGTCGACGAGGAAGGCGAGCCCTACCTCTGGGTCCGCTGGATGCTCTTCGACCGCCAGTACGAGGACGTCCACATCCTGGCGGCCTCAGCCCTTCCGGGCGAGGTCGACTCCCTCGAAGCCGAGGTGGACCAACTGGTGCAGAACGCGAACTGGATTGCTGCGAGCAACTGAGGGAGCGATCCTTCGGCTCGAGCCCCGCACCCGCGCCTGTCGGCCGCCATCCAGGAACGGGCGTGGACGATCCCGATCTGGCATTCGCCCTAGGCGAATTAGGAATTAGGAATGCCGCCCCCCGTCCGATAGATGTGGGAAGGTGGACGGAAATTCAAAATTCAAAATTAGGAATTCAAAATTCCTCACGGTGCCAGGGCGACGATCTGCTCCACCAGCGCCCGGCCCTCGGGCGTGTCGGGGATGATGCCGGGTTTGAGGAGTCGCCGGGTCAGCTCGATCCAGTTGGGGTCGGCTGCAAAGACCTCGCGAAACATGGGTATGGCCTGATCGAGGCTGCCGCTGGTGGCGAGGGTGACGGCGGCCCAGTACATGACCTCGACATTGCCGGGCAGCAGCTCGGCGGCGGCGCCGTACTCGGTCATGGCGAGCTCGAGATTCTCGTGTTCGACCGCGACGTCACCGGCGTTCATGTGCTCGTAGGCGCGGTGGACGGTGAGCAGCCGTTCGAGCTCGGTGATCGGATCGGGGGCATCCTCGATCCGTAACTCGAGTACCCGATCGGCCCAGGACCGGCCGGTCGATTCGGGCTTGACGATCAGCATCGCCGCCGATTGCTTGCCGCGGATGTCGCCGCCGACCGATTGTGCCGCCACGAGCGCGGCCATCAACCGGTCGGCGAGATCTCCCTCGGCGGACTCGTAGGCCGCAGCCATCGCCGGCACCACCTTGTCGTTGAGCATCATGTTGGCCTGAACAGAGTAGCCGTCGCCGACGTGGTGACCGGCGGCCTCGATGCACCTGGCCCCGGTGTGGGCGGCGACGTTGCCTTGGGTGTCCACAAACGCGACCTGGCGGACGTCGCGACCTTCGTCAACCAGCAGGAGTGCTGCGAGCGCTTGCTCGGCTGACAAACCGCTCTTCATGAGTTCGAGGCCGCGCGGGCCGTACGCCGGGTCGACAAAGCTCTGGGTTGCGATCGCGCCGACCCCGGCCTCGGCCCAGGTGACGATCGAACCGACCGAGAACCAGTGCGACTGGACGGCCACCCCCATCTCGCCGGTCGCCGCATCGCGGGCGACGATAGAAAAGGTGTGGACGAGGGGCTCGTTGGCTGCCAGCGGCAGCGCACCTGCGATCACGATGAGGGCGAGGGCGAAACGGCGCATCGCGGCCTCCAGAGTTAGAAGATGTCATGTGCAGTCTAGCCCGCCCATCTCACTTGTGGTCCCGCCAGCTCCGGGTGGTTGATCAGTTGCATGTTTGAACGATCAATAAACTGTTTATTTACCTGATTTTACGATGCTACACTCTCGTCCCTCAGGAAGATGGAAAAGAACAATTCCCAGTATCTCCAGCCCACTCCGCACCCCTATGATGCGGACCAGCTCTCTCTGATTTCGAGTTCGAATTCAATTGCCCCGGAGCGGCTACGCACCGGGGATCGCTGATTTCGGAAGGAGGATCTTCATGGACGTCGTCGTGCTCGCAAGACTGCAATTCGCGATTGTCACGGTCTACCACTTTTTCTTCGTGCCCTTGACCCTCGGGCTCTCAGTTTTGATCGCAATCATGGAGACCCTGTACGTGCGCACGGGGGACGAGACGTACAAGAAGATGACGAAGTTCTGGGGCAAGCTCTTCCTCATCAACTTCGCTATCGGCGTCGCCACCGGAATCGTCCAGGAGTTCCAGTTCGGCATGAACTGGTCGGAGTACTCGCGTTTCATGGGCGACATCTTCGGCGCCCCTTTGGCCATTGAAGCCCTGCTCGCCTTCTACCTCGAATCGATCTTTCTCGGAGTCTGGATCTTTGGTTGGGACAAGCTGTCGAAGAGGGCGCATGCGACGGTGATGTGGCTTGTGGCCATCGGCTCCAACCTGTCGGCCCTGTGGATCCTGGTCGCCAACTCCTTCATGCAACAGCCTGTGGGCTACGTGCTGCGCAACGGGCGCGCGGAGATGGACAACTTCTTCGCACTGCTCGGCAACGGCCATGTATGGGTTCAGTGGCCGCACGTTTTCACCTCGGCGATGGCCACCACCGGGTTTTTCGTCGCCGGCATTTCCGCCTTCCACCTTCTGCGCGGATCTGCGAACCTCGAGGTCTTCCGTCGCTCCTTCCGGATCTCGATCCTTTACGGGACGATCGGCACAGTGCTGGTGATCCTCGTCGGCCACACCCAAGCCCAGTACATGACCCGCATCCAACCGATGAAAATGGCGGCGGCCGAGGCCCTGTGGCAGACCGAGGACCCGGCGGCGATGTCGCTCTTCACCATCGGCAACGAAAAGGAGCGGCGCGATGTCTTCGCGATCCGCGTGCCGGGCCTCTTGAGCTTCCTCGCCCACAACTCGTTCACTGGAGAGGTGCGCGGCATCAACGACCTCCAGGACGAGTACGTCGGACGGTTCGGGCCCGGTGATTACGTGCCGCCGGTGGCAATCTCGTACTGGACCTTCCGCATCATGGTCGGCGCGGGCGGTCTGATGCTGGTGCTTGCGCTGTACGGACTTTGGAAGGCGTCCAAGGATCGGATGGAGCAGTCGCCCCGCTACCTCAAACTCATGCTCTGGGCCATCGCGCTGCCCTATCTCGCCAACTCCACCGGTTGGATCTTCACCGAGGTCGCCCGCCAGCCGTGGATCGTCTTTGGATTGCAGCAGACTGCCGATGCGGTCTCCCCGACCGTCGGTGCCGGCATGGTGCTGTTTTCTCTGATCGCCTTCACCCTGCTCTACGCCCTGTTGATGGTTGCGGACGTTGTCCTTCTCCGCAAGTACGCAGAGGCCGGAGTCCCTGAAACAACCGACGCCGATCTCGCGCCCACCGGGGCGCGGTGAGAGAAGGGAGCACATCATGGATCTCAACACTCTCTGGTTCGCACTCATTGGCGTGCTCTTCGTCGGCTTCTTCTTCCTCGAAGGGTTCGACTACGGTGTCGGCATCCTGTTGCCGTTCCTGGGCAAGAACGACAAAGAGCGGCGCATGATTGTCAACAGCATCGGTCCGGTGTGGGACGGCAACGAGGTCTGGATGCTGACCGCCGGCGGGGCGATGTTTGCGGCCTTTCCCCACTGGTACGCGACCCTCTTTTCGGGCTTCTACATCGCTCTGTTGTTGATGCTCCTGGCACTCATATCCCGGGCAGTGTCTTTCGAGTTCCGTTCGAAGATGGATGATCCCAGGTGGCGCAGCCTATGGGACTGGTGCATCTTCTTCGGCAGCGCGATCCCGGCCCTTTTGTGGGGCGTGGCGATGGCCAATCTGGTGCGGGGGGTCCCGATCGACCAGAACATGAACTACGTGGGTGGTTTCTTCAATCTTCTCAACCCCTACGCACTCATCGCCGGTCTCGCCTCGCTCACCGTTTTCACCCTGCATGGGGCCAACTTCCTCACTCTCAAGCTCGGGGGTGAAATGGAGGAGCGTGCCCACAAAGCGGCCCGCAGACTCTGGTTCCCGGCCGCGCTCTTCCTCGTGCTCTTTGCTTTCGGTACCTACTTCATGACCGATGTGCAGCAGCGACTGGGCCTCAACCCCGGTGTCGTCCCGACGATCGCAGTCATCGCCCTCCTTGCGACGCGCTGGACGATCGCAAACCGGCATGACGGTTGGAGCTTCATCCTCACCTCGATCTCGGTCGCGTTTACGACCGTCACCATCTTCATCGCGCTCTTCCCCCGGGTCATGGTTTCCAGCCTCGACCCGGCGTGGAGCCTCACCATTTACAACGCATCGTCCAGCCCCTACACCTTGAAGGTCATGAGCATCGTCGCCGGTCTGCTGGTGCCGGTGGTGCTGGTGTACCAGGCGTGGTCCTACTGGGTCTTCCGGCAGCGCATCACGCCGGAGTCGCATCTCGAGTACTGACGTTCCGCACAACGCAGCGGACTACCGGGGAGGAGCACCTCCCCGGTTTCTATTTCAGATCTCGTCCGTCGTATCCTGAACGGCGATGTACCTGGATCGCAGGCTCCTCGATCTCGCACACAGTCACCGGCTTTCGCTGGTCGCGAGCGTCGCCCTCGGATGGCTGGGCGGCGTCGTCACTGTGGTCCAGGCCTGGCTGCTGGCCCACATCATTGCCGAAGTCTTCCTGAAGGGGGCGAACCGGACAGCGGTGGCGCCCATCCTCGGGTGGTTGCTGGCGGCGATTACGGTCCGGGCCGCGCTGTCGTGGGCTGCCGACTCGGCAGCCGCTCACGCCGCGGCGGGGGTCAAACACGAGCTCCGCAGCCGGGTCTTCGCCCGTCTCCTCGACCGTGGTCCGGTGGCTGCGGAGGGAGAGCGGACAGGTGAACTCGTCACCCTGCTGACCGGTGGCATCGAGGCCCTTGATGCATACGTCGCCCAATACCTGCCGCAACTCGCATTGGCCGCGGTGATGCCGGCGACTGTGGCCGCGGTTGTCCTGTCCCGCGATCTGCTTTCGGGTATCGTTTTCATCCTCACCGCTCCTCTCATCCCGATTTTCATGTTTCTCATCGGACGAATGGCCGAGCTTCGTTCGCGCCGCCAGTTCCTCGATATGGCGCGCCTCGGTGCGTTTTTTCTTGACGTCATCCAGGGACTGACAACCCTCAAGATTCTCGGTCGTTCCAGGGAACAGATCGCAGCCATCGGTCGGGTGAGCGAGGCCTTCCGCTCGTCGTCGATGGCGGTGCTCCGCATCGCCTTCCTGTCGGCGCTGGTCCTGGAGCTCGTCGCCACCTTGAGTGTGGCGGTGGTGGCGGTGGAGATCGGATTGCGGCTTCTTGGCGGGCGGCTTGAATTCGAGGCGGCGTTCTTCGTGCTCTTGCTGGCGCCCGAATTCTACCTGCCGATGCGCCGGCTGGGCGCCGCTTTTCACGCCGGTCTCGCAGGGGCGACGGCAGCGGCACGGTTGGGCGAGATTCTCGAGGGCGAGCAGCGGTCGATACCTGCAACCGCCGGTCGCAGGATGCCGGCGCGGCCGTCCTTCGCTCTCGATGGAGTGTCCTTCGCCTACCCGGGCGGGCGGTCCGCGTTGCACGATGTCAGCCTGACCATCGACCCCGGGGAGATCGTCGCCCTGGTCGGGCCGTCCGGCTCCGGCAAGACCACTCTCGCCCGCCTGCTGCTGCGCTTCGTCGCGCCGGACAGCGGGCGGCTGACGGCCGACGGCATCGACGCCGCCGAGATCGATCTGGAGGCGTGGCGGCGGGCGGTAGCCTGGGTGCCCCAACACCCCCACCTCTTCGCCGACACCGCAGAAGGAAACATCCTTCTCGCGCGTCCCGAGGCTTCGGCGGATGAGTTCACCACCGCCGTGAAGCTCGCATCGGCGGAAGCTTTCCTCTCAGAGATGCCGGACGGTGCGGCGACCCAGGTCGGTGAGCGGGGGGCGAAGCTGAGCGGAGGCCAGGCCCGGCGCCTGGCGCTGGCCCGTGCGTTCCTCGCTGATGCTCCGGTGCTCATTCTCGACGAGCCCACCGAGGACCTCGATCCGCGGCTCCAGACCGAGCTTGACGAGACCCTGGCGACCCTCCTCGAACGACGATCGGTCCTGATCATCGCGCACCGGCTGCCCACGGTCATGGCCGCTGACCGAATCGTGGTGCTCGACGACGGACGAGTCGCCGACCAGGGCCGTCATCAGGATCTGCTCGATCGCTGCGCTCTGTACCGTGGGCTCGTTCGAGATTACGGAAGCGCCAAGTGAAGACACTGTTGCGGCTGCTGCGGCTGTTGGGTCCCTTCCGGTGGCAGATGGCGGCGGCCGTGGCGTTGGGCGTCGCCACCGTCGGCAGCGGCATCGGGCTCATGGGCACGGCCGCCTTCCTGATCGCCTCGGCCGCGCTGCATCCCTCCATCGCCGAACTCCAGGTGGCCATCGTCGGCGTGCGCTTCTTCGGCGTCAGCCGCGGCATTTTCCGCTACCTCGAACGGTTGGTGTCGCACCAGTTGACCCTGCGATTGCTGGGACGGTTGCGGCAGTGGTTCTTCCGCGCGTTGGAGCCCCTGGCCCCGGCTCGGATCATCGAGATGCGGAGCTCGGACCTTCTGACCCGTGCGGTGGCCGACGTGGAGTCGCTGCAGGAACTCTTCATCCGTGCCGTGGCGCCGCCGCTGGTGGCGGCGGTCGTGGCCGTCGGAACTGCTTTCGTCCTCGGCTCCTACGCAACCGAGTTGGCGTTGGTCTTCCTCGTGGCCTTCGTCGCCACCTCCATTCTGGTTTCGGTGGGTGTGCTCGAACTCGGGCGACGGGCCGGCGGCAGGCTCATAGCCGTGCGCTCCGAGCTTGCCGTTGCGGTGGCGGACGGCGTGCAGGGGATGGCAGATCTCCTTGCCTTTGGCCAGGGCGGCCGCCAGGAAAGGAAGGTCGAGGAGCTCTCGCGCCGGACAGAGGCCGCCCGGGAACGGGCCGCCCGCCGCGAGGCCCTGGGCTCAGCCGGCGTCACCTTCGCCACCCATGCGACGGTCTGGCTGGTCGTGGTTGTCGGGATCCCAATGGTGGGCGAGGGGAGATTGACCGGCGTTGGGCTTGCCGTCGTCTGTCTGGTGGTCATGGCGGCCTTCGAGGCTGTGCAGCCCCTCCCCGCCGCGGCCCGCGGCATCTCCGACCAGCTCGCGGCGGCCGAACGGATCTTTGCCGTTCTCGACGGCGAGCCTGCCGTGAGAAATCCAGACGAACCGTGCCGCGTGGATCCATCGGGTCTGACGCAATCCACAGAGCCGATTCTCGAGTTGCGTCAGCTTTCCTTCACCTACCCGGGTGTCGTCAGACCGGCGCTGCGAGAACTCGACCTCGGGATGCGCATGGGGACTCGGGTGGCCGTGGTCGGTCCCTCCGGGGCCGGCAAGTCGACCCTCGTCCACCTTCTCCTCCGGTTCTGGGACCCTTCCCAAGGCGAGATCCGCCTCGGTGGACGACGGTTGGATTCGTACTCCCTCGAAAGCCTCCGCTCCGCCATCGGCGTGCTGCCGCAGCAGACGGATCTCTTCACCGGCACGATCCGCGACAATCTTCTCCTGGCCGTTCCCGATGCAGACCAGGAGCAGTTGGACCGGGCCGCTGAGCAGGCCGAATTCCTCGACACCATTTATTGTCTGCCAGGTGGCTGGGAGACCTGGATCGGCGAGCACGGTATGCAGCTTTCGGGCGGCCAGCGTCGCCGCCTCGCTCTGGCTCGTCTATTCCTCAGAGATCCCTCCATCGCCGTGCTCGATGAACCCACCTCAGGGCTCGACCCCATCACCGAAAATCGGGTCATGCTTTCCCTATTCGAACACTTCGCGGAACGGACGATCATTCTCATCACCCACAGGTTGGTGGCGGCGGAAGGGCTGGACGAAATCGTGGTTCTCGACGGCGGTCGAATGGTCGAACGCGGCAACCACCGGGAGCTACTGATCCAAAACGGTCTGTACCGGCAGCTTTACGACGCCCAGAATCTGGAGCTGGTGGGAAGTGCGGACGAGCAGCTGTGAACGGGAGCAGGGGAGAAAGTGAATTTCGGATTTCGGATTTCGGATTTGCCACTCACCCCGCTTCGCCTCCGGCTATACCGTGGCAAGCGCATCCGGTTTGCACGAGGGGAAGGTGGCCATAACAGATACCACAACGGGGAAGGCCCGGCATCTTTCACGAAACGGTAAGAAAAATCCGAAATCCGAAATCCGAAATTGCGATGGCTCCCTTTCCCCCTTTCTCCCTTTCACGTGCGCAAAAAAAGCCGCCTCTTTCTCGGAGGCGGCTATTGTCGATTGACGTTCCGGTTGTCAGTCGTTCAGCGCCTCGTGCACCCTTCCGACCATCTCGGGTCCCGGACGCAGCGTCTTGTCGCCGTCGTCCTTCCACTTCGAGGGGCAGCCCTCGTTGGCCTTTCTCGCGAGATAGAGGTTGGCCTTGAACTTGCGCATCAGCTCGTCGATGTTGCGGCCCATGTTGTAGAAGTTGACCTCGGAGTTGAAGAGGGTGCCGTCGGGGCTGATGATGAAAGTGCCGCGCAGCGCGAGACCCGAGCCCGGGTCGTAGACGCCGAACAGCCGCGACAGGTTGCCCGTCGGATCGGCGCCCATCGCGTACTTCACATCGGCAAGTTCCTTCTCGTCACGCTTCCACGCCAGGTGGACGAACTCGGTGTCGGTCGAAACTGTGATGAGCTCGGCGCCCATCTTCCGGAACCGGTCTTGCTGCTCTGCCAGAGCAGCGAATTCGGTTGCTCAGACAAAGGTGAAGTCGGCGGGGTAGAAGAACAGGATCGTCCACTTCCCCTCCTTCTTCAGATTGGCAAGGCTGCGCTTGCCGAAGCCGTGATTTTCGGGTTCGTAGACCGTGAGCTCGAAGTCGGGCACTTTCTGGCCGACCTTCATTTCGGTGATTCCTTCACTCATCTGTGGGCTCCTTTCGTTCCGATGTTCTATCGCACCGGCGAGTATAGAACTGTCAATAATAATTGGGAAGAGTTCTCGATAACCTTTTGAAACGATCGCCGCAACCTTTCTGATCGTCTCGGCGTAATACCCCACGGGGGAATGGTATTATTCCAACCATGACGGAGGTGGCTGTGGCAGTCGATGAACAGGTTCAAAAGAGCGCCCTTCGCCGTCTGAGCATCATCGAGGGACAGGTCCGCGGTCTGCGGCGGATGGTCGAGGAATCGAACGGGTGCGTGGAAATCCTGACCCAGATCTCGGCCATCCACGAGGCCCTGCGCGGGGTCGGCAAGGTGGTGGTGCGCCACCACATCGAAACCTGTGTCACCGCAGGACTACAGACCGACCAGAAGAAGCAGCATCAGGACGAGCTCGTGGACCTGATCTACACCCTGAGCAAATGACGGATTGGACCCTCACTTTTGCCGCAGCCTCGTGGTCGGTGTTCGGCGCCATGGCGCCCTACCTGTTCCTGGGTTTCCTGGTGGCTGGAGTTTTGTCGGTTGTGATCTCACCCGAGTGGGTGGAGCGACACCTCGGCGGGAAGGGACTCGCCCAGGTCTTCAAGGCGAGCCTGTTCGGGGTCCCGCTGCCCCTGTGTTCGTGCGGTGTGATCCCGGTGGCGGCGTCGCTGCGGCAGCACGGCGCCGGCAAGGGCGCGACCACCGCCTTCCTGCTGTCGACGCCCCAGACCGGGGTCGACAGTATCGCGGTGACCTACGGTCTGTTGGGCCCGTTTCTGGCCGTCGTGCGGCCGGTTGCCGCTCTCATCACCGGGGTGTTCGGCGGGGCTCTCGTGCAGGCTTTCGATGACGATGACGAACCGCGAACCGCGACTCTCCCCGCGACCGCCGATGCCACGTGTTGTCCGACGGGTGAGTGTGACGAACCAGCGCCGAGCCGTTCGAAGATCTCGGAAGCTCTGCACTACGGTCTGGTGATCCTGCCGCGGGATATCGGCCGGGCGCTGGTTGTCGGGGTTCTCATCTCGGGGTTGATTGCAACCGTGGTCGCGCCGAGGGCGCTCGAGTCCTATCTCGGCGGCGGCGTGCTGCCGATGTTGGCGGCCATGGTGGTGGGCATCCCGCTCTACGTGTGCGCGACAGCCTCGACCCCCATCGCCCTCGGGCTCATCCACGCGGGGCTCTCGCCCGGCGCGGCGCTGGTCTTCCTGATCTCGGGACCCGCCACCAACAGCGCCGCGCTCGCGACTCTGTGGAAAGTCCTGGGGCGGCGCACCGCCATTCTCTATCTGGTCACCGTTGCGGTGGCCTCGCTGGCCACCGGGTTGGCGGTGGATACGTTGATCGGTAGCGGGATTTTGCCGCAGTCGGCGATGGTTCCGGCGGCCCCGGCGATGGCCGCCGCCGGTACGCACGCCCTTCACGGAACCGAGGGCTCGAGGTCATGGTTCGAGACCGGGTGCGCGATTGCACTCCTGGCGGTCCTGGTGAACGCATTACGTCCGCGGCGAAGAGTGGACACGGAGGTGGCGATGGTGGACGACGGTCTGACAATCGTGGAGCTCAGGATCGGCGGTATGCACTGCAACGGTTGCGTCCAAAGCGTCAAACGAGCCCTCTCGGAGGTCGCCGGCGTGACCGAGGCCGAGGTGTGGCTCGACGAAGGCCTGGCACGAGTCAGAGGGAAGGGCTTCTCGACCGAGATCCTGCTCTCTGCAGTTACAGCTCTCGGCTTTACGGCCGAGAGCTGACGACCGCTCACCCGCGGAGGGCATTCAGTCCGCGAGGCCAGATCCCGACGTGATCATCCCGATGCTCTCGACGTCGTTGCCCGTGAGTGCCCCCTCTGACAATGATTGGGCCCTTGGAATGGAGTCGCAACCCACTTTCGAGTTCCCAACATTGTCAGAGACGTCCGGTGAACGCGGCTGGTTGGGATCGAGCATCCAGCATCCGGCTTCGCCCTGCGGGCTACGCCGTGACGAGTCCAGCATCCGGCCCCTGGCATTCTTCGCGAGGCGGGGGTAGTCTTTCAAAGATGCCCTCGGCTGCCCCGCGCCGCGTGCTGGTGATTGACGACTCCAAGGTCCAGTGTGCCGTCTGGAGAAGGTTGCTGGAGGACCGTTACGGTGACAGGGTTGCGGTCGAAACCTACACCGACTCTGCGGGGGCCGTTGCGGGTCTGGCGCCGGACATCCACCTGCTGCTCCTCGACTGGGAGATGCCGGAGATGGACGGCAAGGAGGTCCTCGAAGCCGCGCGGGCAGCGGGCGTCAACCTCAAGCGCATCATCATCACCTCGAGCCACCGCGCCGACCGGCTGCACGAGGAGTTTGACGATTCCGGGTGTCTGGCGGTGATCGAAAAGATGGAGCCCGAACAACAGGCCGCGTTTTTGATGATCCTCGATTCGATCATGCGGCGGTAATTCGCGTCTGCGATTCGCCCGGCGAATCGCAGACGCGAATTACTGGAGACGAACTTTTCTCCCCCGACCTGCGTACTGATGATCAGGAGGATCGGACAATGCTCGAGGTGCTCGCAATTCTCACGCTGCTGTTCGTCGGGGCCGTGGTCATCGGCGTGGTCGTGCTGCTGGCAGGCATCTTGAAGTTCGTGTTCAAGCTCGCGCTGTTGCCGATCGTGCTCGGTCTCAAGGCTCTGGTCTTCGTGATCGGGTTCGTGATCGCCCTCGCGGTGCTGGGGCCGGTGGTGCTGCTGGTCGGGGCGCTGCTCCTGATACCGCTGCTCATCCTCGGCGGCATCGTCTGGGCCGGCGTCGCGATCATCACGTAGACAATTTTGAATTATGAATTCTCAATTCTTAATTCCCGCCCACCCACCCCCGAATATCGGGGGAGGGTGGAAATTCAAAATTCAAAATTGAGAATTCATAATTCGCTGATCGGCCGCGGGCCGGTCAGCGCAGCATCATCCACAGATAGGCATACTCCAGCGCGTCGGTGTAGGCGCGCTGGTTGAGGTTGGCGCCGGCGGCGTGGCCGCCTTCGGTGTTTTCGTAGTAGTAGACCTTGTTGCCCATGTCGGTCATCTTCGCCACCATCTTCCGGGCGTGTGCCGGGTGGACCCGGTCGTCGCGGGTGTTGGTCCAGAAGAAGACATCCGGGTAGTCGACGCTTCGGGCTTGAGGTTCTGGTAGGGCGACCAGAGCTTCATGTAGTCCCAGTCGTCCGTGTCGGGGTTGCCATACTCGGCCATCCAGCTCGCCCCGGCCAGCAACTTGTTGTAGCGCTGCATATCGAGCAGCGGAACTTCGCTTACAACCGCTTTGAACAGATCGGGGCGTTGGACAAAGGCCCCGCCCACCAGGAGCCCGCCCTGGGAGCCGCCGATGATGCCAAGGTGTTCGGGCGAGGTGATCTTGCGGGTGATCAGGTCCTCGGCGACGGCGATGAAGTCGTCGAAGTTGGTCTGATGTTTCTCCTGGACCGCGGCCTGGTGCCACTTGGGACCGAACTCGCCGCCACCGCGGATGTTGGCGAGCACGTATACGCCGCCGCGCGCGAGCCACGCCGAGCCGAGGGCGCCTGAGTACCGGGGCGTTCGCGACACCTCGAAACCGCCGTAGGCGTTGAGCATGGTCGGGTTGGCACCGTTGGCCTCGAAGCCTTTCGGCATGACCACGAAGTAGGGGATCTTGGTCCCGTCCTTCGAAGTCGCTTCGTACTGGGCCACCGTCATGCCTTCGCTGTCGAACCAGGCCGGAGACGATTTCACGCTCACCGGCTGCGCGCCCTGCCTCACCAGGTAGAGACTCGAGGGCGTCAGGAAGTCGGTGTAGGTGAAGAAGAAGTTGTCGTCCACATCGCCGGTGCTGCCGACGTTGACGGCGCCGAGGCCGGGCAGTTCGATCTCCTCCGTCGTCCAGCCCGACTCGCCGGGGGTGAGCCGGTAGAGCCGGCTGCGGACGTTGTCGAGAGTCGCGATCAGGAGATGATTGAGGGTGTGGGTGACCTCGGCGAGCGAGGCCCTCTCCGACGGCTCGAAGAGGATCTCGAAGGACCGGTCGCCCTCGAGAAAATTGTCGAGGTCGATCGCCAGCAGCGCGTCCTGTGGGTAGGTCGTACCGCCGACCATCCAGTCGGTGCGAAGGCTCAGCAGCAGCTGGTCCTTGAAAATCCCCTGCAGGTCCGCGTCCTCAGGAATGTCGAGCTTGACCAGCCGCCCGCCGAGCACCATGAAGTATTTGCCGCGGAAGAACTCTGGCGTCTTGTTGACGATGTCGTAGCGGCCCTCGGGGGTGTGGATCGAGTAGGCGGCGACCGCGACGTCGTCGACCGAGCCCTCGTACACGGTAGTTGCAGCCTCCAACGGCGTGCCGCGTTGCCACTCCTTGACGATGCGGGGATAGCCCGAGGTGGTGAGCGAGCCCTCGCCGAAGTCGGTGCCGATCCAGAGGGTGTTTGCGTCCTTCCATCCCACCCGCGCCTTGGCCTCGGGGACAAAGAACCCACCCTCGACAAACGCCTTGGCGGCGGCGTCAAACTCGCGTTCCACCGAGGCATCGGCGCCGCCCCGAGACAGACTTACCATGCAGTGCCGGTACTCCGGTGAGAGACAGTCAGCCCCCTT
Source organism: Candidatus Sulfomarinibacteraceae bacterium (assembly GCA_963741385.1). Lineage (GTDB taxonomy): Bacteria > Acidobacteriota > Thermoanaerobaculia > Thermoanaerobaculales > Sulfomarinibacteraceae > Sulfomarinibacter. The sequence goes on along the minus strand of CAVUHO010000010.1, from coordinate 137,654 downwards.
CCACACCCAGTTCTCCCCCTCGGCCTCGGCCAGTGCGTCGACGTCGAGCACGACCTCCCAGGCCGGTGACTCGGTCACGTACTGGTCGAGAAAGGTGCGGCGCCAGATCCCCCGTTGGTGGTCCGCGTCCTGCCAGAAGTTATAGATCCAGGCGCCCTGGATGGCGGGTGAGGGGATCCGTTCGCTCGAGTTGTAGATCTCGACCAGCCTGGCGTGAATCTCACCGTACTCGAGGGACGGCCTCGAGGACGGCGGTGTCGGCGGCGCTTTTGGCCTCGGCCCACGCGAGGGCCTTTGCGCTTTCCACCTCTTCGAGCCAGAGATAGGGGTCCTCGTCCGCTGCGGCCACCGGGCCCACCGCGAACAGGGTGATCAGACAAGCGATCCTGAATCGTTGGCGCATCGTGGAGCTCCTCCCAGGCGGTTGTAAACGACCGCCGCCGCCGGTTTTGGGATCTTAGCAGGGGCTTGAGGCTCGGGGCTTGAGGCCTGGGGCTTGGGGAGTGGGGGAGCGGGGGAGATGCTCGCTTTTTCACGACTCGTGGCTTCAAATCCGAAATCCGAAATCCGAAATCCGAAATTGCGATGACCCCCCCCTCCCCCTCCTGCCTCGCCGCGGGAGTGGCGCAGGGGTGCGGTTTCTGCTATCACCATGCAGGGAGTTTCTCCATGAACACATCCTCTGGAATGCGCCGGGTGGTGGTGATCGACGGCGCCCGCACGCCCTTCTGCCGTTCTGGGACGGCTTTTTCCGATCTCCGCTCCTACGACCTCGGCCGCATGGCGGTGGCGGGGCTCTTGCACCGGACCCGGATCGATCCGACCGCGGTCGACCTGCTGGTCATGGGCACCGTGATCGCCGACCCTGCCACCTCCAACCTCGGCCGCGAGGTGGTGTTGGGCACCCAGCTGCCGGACAGCTGTCCCGCCTTTACCTGCTCGGTGGCCTGCGTGTCGTCGCTTCAGGCCTTTCTCGAATGCGCCCGGGCCATCCAGACCGGCGACGCGGAGGTGGCCATCGCGGCCGGGGCCGAGACCCTGTCCGATGCACCGATCCGCTACCGCCGATCGGTCCGTAAACGCCTCATCGCCGCCCAGAAGGCGCGCGGGCTGGGCGGCTATCTGAAGCTGCTGCGTGGGCTCGGCCCTAAGGATCTGCTTCCGGAGCCGGTCGCCCTCGCCGAGTTTTCGACCGGCGAGATCATGGGGGAGAACTGCGAAAGGTTGGCCAAGCGGCTCGGGATCACCCGCGAGGCCCAGGATGAGTACGCCATGACGTCGAACCTCCGCGCTGCCGCGGCCACGGCGGAGGGCCGCTTCAAACGGCAGATCGTGCCGGCCTTTCCGCCGCCCCGTTATCAGGGTGTGGCTGTCGACAACGGAGTGCGCGGCGACTCGACACTGGAGAAGCTGAGCACCCTGAAGCCGGTGTTCGACCGGCGTTTCGGCACCGTCACCGCGGGCAACTCCTCCTTTCTGTCCGACGGCGGGGCCGCCGTCTTGCTGGCATCGGAGGAGGCTGCGGAGAGACTCGGTCTGCAGCCTCTGGCGGCGCTGACAGCGATAGCGGTGGCCGCGCTCGATCCCCTCGAGGAACTTCTCCTCGGCCCGGCACTGACCCTCCCGCGAGCCCTGGCCTCGGCCGGGCTCGAGCTTGACGCGGTCGAGGTGGTGGAGCTGCACGAGGCATTCGCCGCGCAGGTGCTGGCAGTGCTCCAGCTGCTCGACGACAAGGACTTCTGCCGCGAGCGGCTGGGTCGCGACCGTGCGGTCGGCGCGGTGGACCGCGGCCGCCTCAACGCCTGGGGGGGCTCGCTGTCGTTGGGCCACCCCTTCGGCGCCACCGGCGCGCGGCTCATCACCAACTGCTGCCAGCGGCTCGAGGCGGAGGACGCCCGCTACGGACTGGTGTCGGCCTGCGCCGCCGGCGCCATCGGCATCGGCCTGGTCTTCGAGAGATTCGAATGAGGTACCAGATGAATCCTGAAACCGCGAGAGGTGTTGTCGCTCCCGGGGGCCGTCAAAAACGGTGGGGCTGGAAATCCGAAATCCGAAATCCGAAATTCGAAATCCGCCGTCGAGTCAGCCGGCGGGGGGCATTCACATGGGCATGATCCAGCTCGACAAACGACCCGACGGCGTCGTCGTGGTGACCCTCGACCACCCCACCAAACCCGTCAACACCCTGTCACCGTCCGTGGTGAAGGAATTCGAAACCACGGTCGCGCCGCTCCTCGACGACGACCGGGTGCGGGCGCTGGTCGTGGTGTCGGCCAAAAAGGACACGTTCATCGCCGGGGCCGATCTCGAGGTCATCGAAGGGCTGGGTGAGGCCGAGATCAGCGCCATGTCGAGGAGCGGCAACGCTCTGCTGGAGCGGATCTTCACGTCCTCGAAACCGGTGGTGGCGGCGGTCCACGGTGCCGCTCTGGGCGGCGGGCTCGAGGTGGCGTTGGCCTGCCACTACATTCTTGCCAGCGACGATCCCAAGACGGTGCTCGGCCAGTCCGAGGTCATGCTTGGTCTGCTGCCGGCGGGCGGCGGCACCCAGCGTCTGATGGAACGGGTGGGTCTGGTGGCGGCGCTGCCCATGCTGCTCACCGGCAAACGGGTCCGCGCCCGGCAGGCCAGAAAAATGGGTCTGGTGGATGCGATCACGACCCCCGGCGGCATTACCGAGACCGGCGCACGGGCGGCGCTGGCCCTGGCCGAGGGCACGCTCGAACGCACGCCGCGAAAAAAGACCCTGATGGATCGTCTGGCGGCGACGCCGCCCGGCCGCGCCATGGTCCTCAAGGCCGCCCGCAAACAGGTCGCTCGCCAGACCCGCGGTCTCTACCCGGCGCCGCCGGCGATCCTCGACTGTGTCGAGACGGGTCTGAGGCAGGGGCGGGTGGCCGGTCTGGCGAAGGAGAGCGATTATTTCGGCAAGCTGGCCGTGACCTCCGAGAGCCGCAACCTGGTGCGCCTTTTCCACGCGATGAACGAGGCCAAAAAACCGGCAACCGGGGCCCGGGCAAAGGACGTCACGAGACTGGCGGTCCTCGGCGGGGGCTTCATGGGCGCGGGCGTGGCATCGGTTTCGTTGGGTCTGTGCCCGGTGGTGGTGCGCGACCTGTCGGAGGAGGTGTTGGGGCGGGCGGCGAAGACCGTCGACGACGGCCTCAAGAAACAGGTGCGCTCCGGCGCCATTCGTTCGGTGGAGGCGGACCGGCGGCGGTCGCGCCTGCTCTTGACCACCGAAATTGACGACATCGACGGCGCGGACCTGGTGATCGAGGCGGTCTTTGAAGACCTCGAACTCAAGAAACGGGTGTTGGCCGAGGTCGAGGGGCGGGTCGCGACGACGACCGTCTTCGCCTCCAACACCTCGGCCTTGCCGATTACCAAGATCGCCGCCCAGGCCCACTACCCCGAGAGGGTGCTCGGCATGCACTACTTCTCGCCGGTGCCCAGGATGCCGTTGCTCGAAATCGTGGTGGCCGAAAAGACGGCCCGGTGGGCGGTCGACACCGTGCGCGCCTTCGGCACGGCCCAGGGCAAGACCTGCATTGTGGTCAAGGACGGACCGGGTTTCTACACCACGAGGATTCTCGCGCCGTATCTCAACGAGGCGGTTTTGTTGGTGGAGGAAGGCGCCGCCGTCGAGGACGTCGACCGGGCGATGAAGGACTTCGGCTACCCGGTGGGGCCGCTGGCCCTGATCGACGAGGTGGGCATCGATGTCGGTGCGCATGTCGCGCGCGATCTCGGCCGCGCGTTTGCCGACCGCGGCCTCGAAGGCTCGGGCGCCATGCCGCGCCTGTTCGAGGCCGGGCTCGAAGGCCGCAAGAACGGCCGCGGTTTCTATCTCTACCCGGCGAAGAAGAAGAAGGGACCGAAACCTGTCAACCCGCAGGTCTACCAACTGCTCGGCGGCGCCGGGCGGCGGCAGATCGCCCCCGCCGAGATCCAGGATCGGCTGGCGCTGCTGATGGTCAACGAGGCCATCCACTGTCTCCAGGACGGCATCATCGGCTCGGCGCGCGACGGCGATCTCGGCGCCATCCTGGGTCTCGGTTTCCCGCCGTTCCGCGGCGGGCCCTTCCGCTACATCGATTCGGTCGGCCGGAGCAAGATCGTGGCGCGGCTCGAGGGGCTCGCAGCCGCCCACGGGGAGCGGTTCCTGCCCGCCCGCCTGCTCGCCGAGGTCGTCGAAAATCGCGGAAAATTCTACAAATGAGGATTTTGAATCATGAATTTTGAATTTTGAATTTTGAATTCCCACCCACCCTCCCCCGGATCGGGCGGGTGGGCGGGGGGGTCATTCAAAATTCAAAATTGAGAATTGACGGAGTCGCCGATGACAGCACGAACGTCGCTCCCACTCGATGGCCTCGTGGTGGTTGATCTCAGCAGAATGCTGCCGGGGGCGGTCCTGGCGCGGCAGTTGTTGGACCTCGGTGCGCGGTTGATCAAGGTTGAGGATCCTCAGGGCGGCGACCCCATGCGCCAGGTGCCGCCGCAGGTGGGCGGCGTCGGCGTCGGCTTTGCCGCCTTTCTGCGCGGCGCCGAGTCGGTCGCGTTCGATCTCCGGAACGACCAGGGTGCCGAACAGTTGCGCCGGCTGGCCGGCCGCGCCGACGTCCTGGTGGAGAGCTTTCGCCCCGGCACACTCGAAGGTTGGGGGCTGGGCTGGGACGATCTGAGCCGTGCAAACCCCCGGCTGGTGTGGTGCTCGTTGTCGTCCTTCGGGTCGGCGCCGGAGGTTCGCGACCGGGTGGCCCACGACCTCAACTTCAGCGCCATGGCCGGTGTGCTCGACCTGGTCGGCGGCCGGGTACCGCGGCTCCAGCTGGCCGATGTGACGTCCGGACTGCTCGCCGCGTCGTCCATCCTGGCGGGTCTGCTGGCGCGCGGGCGCGACGGTTCGGGGCGGCTGATCGAGCAGCCGCTCGCGGCGGGGCCCTTGCCCTTTCTGACCTGGAGTTGGCTCGAGCGGGCGGCGGGCGGAGGCGGGGTGCTCGACACCCTGCTCGGCGGGGTGTGCCCCTGCTACCGCATCTACCGCTGCGGTGACGGCAAGAACCTGTCGTTGGCGGCGCTCGAGCCGAAGTTCTGGGCGGCCTTTGTCGAGGTGATCGGAGCCGAAGACCTTCAAGGTTCGGCGTTTGCCCTCGGTGAGGACGGTTCGAGGACGGCGGCTGCTGTCGAAAGGGCCCTGGCCGTTCATCCCCGCGACCACTGGTTGGCCGAGGCCGAAAAACGCGGGCTCCCCATGGGCCCGGTCCACGGTCTCGACGAGGCGATGGCTGACCCGGCGTTTGCCGCCGCCGGTCTGACCGAAACGACGCCGCTGCCGGGCGGCGCGACCGCCGCCGGCATCGGGCCCTGGAATGTCGGCCTCGGCGTTACGCCGGACCGGCCGGCACCCAGGCTCGGCGAGCACACCGATGCCGTCCTGGAGGAATTCGGAATTCGGAATTAGGAATTTCGGATTTCGGATTTCGGATTTCCCGCCCAACCCCCCACCGTTAGGGAAAGCCCTTCGCGTTCAGGGTGGGCGGAACCGCGTGCGGCGGAGGTGCCTGGCATCCGGCCGGCCGCGGGCCGCGTGCCTGAGAATCCTCTCGGGAAACGCGCGCGGAAAGTCAGCGTTCGGCGGCGGTGCTTCACCTTCTGTCATACCGACCGAGGGAGCGAAGCGACCGAACGGAGGGATCTGGGGGCGGCTAGTGGATCGGCGTCGGCTGGAGCCCCCACCCAGATCCCTCGGCTCGCTGCGCTCGCTCGGGATGACAGTTTGAGGAGCCGATTCGACCACCGGCCCCTCTATACTCCTCAGATGAAGACCGCCCTTCCCTGGTTCCTCGCCGCGCTCTCCGGTCTCGCACTGGCCCTCGCCATGCCGGGGCCGGGACTCGCTCCGCTGGCCCTCGTGTTCCCGATGCTGCTCCTCGAGGCCCTCGAGCGGGTCAAAGGCAGGTGGCGGCCGTGGTTTCTGGGCTGGCTGGCCGGCACCGTGTTCTGGTCGGTTTCCACCAACTGGGTCGTGCCCGTGATGCACGACTACGGTGGGCTTTCCGAACCGCTGGCAGTGATGTGTCTGGTGGGGATGGGCGCCTATCTCGGAATCCTGTGGGCGATTGCGGCCGCCGTCACCGGCGCTGCTCCCGGTCCCTGGAGAATCTGGTTGTTTCCCCCGGCCTGGATTGCGGTCACGGTGCTGCAGCGTTTCCAACCGTACGGTTTCACCTGGACCGGCGTCGCCTCGGCCTTCACCGACCGGCCGTTGATGATGCAGTCGCTGCCGGTGTGGGGGGCCACAGGGCTCAGCTGGAGCGTGGTGGCGGCAGGTGCGGGCGTGTGGGGCCTGCTTCACTCGGGACGTCGCAACGCCGGCGCTCTCTCTGTGGCCGCTGCCGGGGTTGCGCTGGCGGCTGCGATCGCGCTGTCGCCGCTGCCCGAGCGCGCCGGTCCGGATGTGATGGTGGCAGTGATCCAGCCCGGGACGACCCTCGAGGAGAAGTGGAACCCTGCGATGGGGCGCGACGTCGCCGACCGGGTGTGGGCGATGACGGCGGAGGCGGCGCTGCTCGGGGCCGATATCGTCCTGTGGCCGGAAAGTGCGGTGCCCTACAGCCTCGAAAACGACCCCTCCTATCGGGAGATGGTGGAGCAATTCGCACGCGAGTTCGATATCGAGATCGTGCTCAACTCGATCGGTCCGGTGGCCGGCGGCGGCTACGCCAACTCAGCCTATCTCGTGACCCCGGACGGGCTGTCGCCGGTGCGCTACGACAAGGTCCAGCTCGTGCCGTTCGGCGAGTACGTCCCGTCGTGGGCGCGGTTCGCCTTCACCGAAAGTCTGGTCCGCGAGGTCGGCGCCTTCACCCCCGGACCGGCGCCGGTGGTGTTGGAGGCCACGGTGCCGTTGGGAGTGGCGATCTGCTTCGAGGTGGTCTTCCCGGATCTGGTGGCACGGGAGGTTCGTGGCGGGGCGCAGCTGCTGGTGACTTTGACCAACGACGGTTGGTACGGGTTCTCGTGGGCGCCGCTGCAGCACTTTGCCCAGGTGCGGCTGCGCGCCGCCGAAAACCAGCGCTGGTTCGCGCGTGCGGCGTTGACGGGCATTTCGGGTTTCGTCGACCCGACCGGGCGGGTGATCTCACACCGCGAGGTCGGCGATTCCGGGGTGTTGGTGGAAGCGGTGCAACCGATGACCGGTCTCACGCCCCGGGCCCGCTGGGGAGACTGGTGGGCGGTGCTGTGTGCAGTCGGCACGGTGGTTGCCCTCGTCGGGAGTCGGCGGTACAGCAAGCGTCGGCGCCCGAAACGCTCCAACGTTTGAACGTCACAACGTTGGAAGATAGCGTCCTGCGGATTTGTTCAGTACAATATGCTGCCCGCTTCGGTGGGCGATCCAATCTGTGAGGACACCATGCTCGACGAACTGATGCAGACCGGCGAACAGGAACTGGAGCGAATCCAACGCCTGCGGGGGTACCTTTGACGAGGAGTCGTTGAGGGAACAACTGGCCGAGGCGGATGCCGCGGCCCAGGCCCCCGATATCTGGTCGGATCAGGATCGCGCACGGCAGGTCATGAGCCAGAGGGCCCAACTCCAGCAACAGGTCTCCACGGCCGAGTCGTTGGTGGAGGCCCACGAAGAGCTCGGAATCCTGCTCGAGATGGCCCGTGAGGGCGAAGACGGCGCGGCCGCCGAGCTTGCCGCGGCTCTCAAGCGGATCTCGCCGAACCTCGACCGGTTCGAGCTCACCGCCAGGATGACCGGCGAACACGACGCGGCGAACGCCTTCCTCGAAGTCCACGCCGGCGCCGGCGGCACCGAGTCGCAGGATTGGGCGGAGATGCTCGAGCGGCTCTACCTGCGGTGGGCCGAACGGCGCGGTTTCGATGTCGAAATCATGGACGAGCAACCGGGCGAGGAGGCGGGTATCAAGGGCGCGACCCTGTTGATCAAGGGGCCGTACGCCTATGGCAATCTGCGGTCGGAGAACGGCGTGCACCGGCTGGTGCGGATCTCGCCCTTCGATTCCCAGAAGCGGCGCCACACCTCATTCGCGTCGGCGCACGTCTACCCCGAAATCGATGACGAAGTCGATCTCGAGATTTCCGAGAAGGACATCCGCATCGACCGCTACTGCTCGTCAGGCCCGGGCGGCCAGGGGGTGAACACCACCTACTCGGCGGTGCGGCTGGTGCACGAGCCCACCGGCGTCATCGTCACCTGTCAGAACGAACGTTCGCAGATCAAGAACCTGGCCAGCGCCATGAAGGTGCTCAAGGCCAGGCTCTACGAACTCGAGATGGAAAAACGCGAAGAGGCGCTGGACAAGATCAAGGGACCCAAGAAGGAAATCTCCTGGGGCAACCAGATCCGCTCCTACGTGCTCCAGCCCTACCAGATGGTGAAGGACCTACGGACTGCGCACGAGGTGGGCAACACCGAGCGTGTGCTGGATGGTGACATCGACGGCTTTATCGAGGCCTTTCTCCACTGGGATGCGCTGCAGGAAGCGGCGCGGTAGAACCTCGCGTCCGGGCGTTTCCCGGAACGAGCAGGGGAGCAGGGGAGACCCTGCCCTTATCAAGGATCTCGGTTTCAAATCCGAAATCCGAAATCCGAAATCCGAAATTGCGATGGCCCCCCCTTTCTCCCTTTCTCCCTTTCCTCCACAAGGGGTTGGCCCGATCGCCTTGCGCCGGGAAAACCAAAGGTGTACCGTGCACCTCGCGGGAGGCGGCACGGCCGCAGCAGGTTGACCTGGTCCCTGTGTAATTGATTTCCCGCGTACCGATACATAGGGAGGACGACGTCATGAAGCAGACGGCTGAGCTGACTGGATCTGCGGGCTATATCGAGCTCGAGGAGCGCTTCGGCGCCCACAACTACCACCCGCTGGACGTGGTGATCGCCCGCGCCGAGGGCGCCTGGGTGTGGGACGTCGAGGGCAAGAAGTACATGGATTTTCTGGCCGCCTACTCGGCGGTCAACCAGGGCCACTGCCACCCGCGGCTGGTCAAGGTGGTGCAGGAGCAGGCCACGAGGGTGACCCTGACCTCGCGCGCCTTCCGCAACGACCAGCTCGGCCCGTTCTGCGAAGAGATCACCAAATTGACCGGATTCCATCGCGTGCTGCCGATGAACACCGGCGCCGAGGCCGTGGAGACCGCGATCAAGGCGGCCCGCAAGTGGGGCTATACCGTCAAAGGGATTCCGGTGGGCGAGGCGGAGATCCTGGTCTTTGCCGGCAACTTCCACGGTCGCACCACCACCATCGTCGGCTTCTCGTCGGAAGAGGACTACCGCACGGGGTTCGGGCCGTTCACGCCCGGGTTCCGCATCCTGCCGTACGGCGACATCGCCGCCGTGAAAGCGGCGATGAACGACAAGGTGGCCGCCATCCTGGTCGAGCCGATCCAGGGCGAGGCCGGTATCGTGATCCCGCCCGAGGGCTTTCTGCGGGGGCTGCGGGAGATCACGAACCAGCACGGGGCGCTCCTGGTGGTGGACGAGATCCAATCCGGCCTCGGTCGCACCGGCAAGCTCTTCGCCTACGAGCACGAGGGGATCCGCCCCGACATCGTGATCATCGGCAAGGCCCTTTCGGGCGGGATGTACCCGGTGTCGGCCATCCTCGCCGACGACGAGGTGATGGGCGTGTTCCACCCTGGTGAGCACGGGTCGACCTACGGCGGCAACCCGCTCGGCGCCGCGGTTTCCCGCGAGGCGCTCAAGGTCCTGGTCGACGAGGACATGGTGCAGAGGTCGGCCGACAACGGCGCCTACTTCCTGGAGAAGTTGCAGAACGTCAAATCGCCACACGTCAAGGAGGTCCGCGGCCGCGGGCTGTGGATCGCCATCGAGCTCAATCGCGAGGCCGGCGGCGCGCGCCGCTTCTGCGAGGCGCTGCAGGAAGAGGGGCTCCTGTGCAAGGAGACCCACTCCACGGTGATCCGCGTCGCCCCGCCCTTGACCATCGGCCGCGACGAAATCGACTGGGCGGTAGAGCGCCTCGCCAAGGTCCTCACGACGTTATAACGTTCAAACGTTGAACGTTATAACGTTGAACGATCTGACGATTTCCATCAGGAAATCGTTATACTGATTTGCATGCGTCGACAGGGTCCCATCACTATGCGTCACATGATCGTCGCGGTGCTGGTGGTGGTTGTCATCAACGCCCAGCTGACGTGGTGGATCGTCTTCGTGCTCGGCCTCAACCGGGACTATCTGGCTTTGGAGCGGCAGTGGTTGGTCGGTGCGGCCAGGGTCGAGGCGGCCCGAGTCGAGGTGGAGATCGCAACCGCCCGCACGTCTCTCGAAGCAGCGGTCCTCATGGGCGACCAGCCGGGCCGCGACGCCGCGCCGGCGCCTTTTGCCGGATGGCGTTCTCAGGGAATGGCCGGCAGCTGTCCGGCGGCGCGGCTCAACTCGTCAGGCGTGATCGAGATCGGCGTGCTGTCCGGTCTGACCTGCTTCACGGGTGTGTTGGGCGGCGAGTGGCGGCAGCGGGTCCTCGATGTCGGTGAAGATCTCGAGGTTGTGTCGTCGACCGACGACGGCCCGCCCGGCGCCGAGCTGAAATATCCCGGCGAGAGCCTGACCGTGCGCCCCCGGGCCGAGGTCTGGGACGGGCTGCTCGACAGCTACCGTCGGCGGATCGTGATGATGGTGTCCGAAGGCAGCTTCTTCGCCCTGCTGCTCCTGGTGCTGCTGTGGCTGCTGTGGCGGACCTTTCGCAGGGAAGTGGAGCTCGAGCGCCAGCACCGGAACTTCCTGTCCGCGGTGACCCACGAACTCAAATCGCCGCTCGCTGCCATGCGCCTCGCCCTCGAGACGGTCACCACGGGCCGCGCCACCGGCGATGCGGCCGGCCGCTTCCTGAGCAATGCGCTGGACGACGCGGGGCGGCTCGAGGACCTCGTTCAGAAGGTCCTGGAAGCGACCCGGTTCAGCGAGGGCCGGTCGGTGATTCTGCGCAAAGACGTCCACCTGAGCCGGGTCGTCGAAGAGGTGACCACGACCTTCAGGCGCCGGGCGGCCGCCGCCGGGGCGCACCTCGAGGTGGGCGTCGAGCCGGACATCTACAGCGACCTCGATGAGGAGGCGATATCGATCGCGATTTCGAATCTCCTCGAGAACGCCGTCAAGTACGGCGGCAAACCGCCGCGCATCGAGGTCAGCCTGACGTTGGATGGTCATCATGCTGTCCTCGAGATCAGCGACAACGGACACGGCATTCCGGAGGAAGACGTCGAACTGGTGTTTGACCGCTTTTTCCGCAGCGGAGACGAGATGACCCGTAACACTCGCGGCACCGGTCTCGGCCTGTATCTGGTTCAACAGATCGTCAACGCCCACCGGGGCTCGGTCAAGATCGGGTCCACCAGCGCGGAGGGAACGGTGTTTCGGGTGACCCTGCCGGGGTGTGAGAAGTGATGGGTTCGGGGAGCTGAGATGAAGAAACACATTCTGATTGTCGATGATGAGGAACACCTCGCCGACGCGCTTGCCCACAATCTGCAGTTCGAGGGTTATGCCACCACCATCGCCTATGACGGCGAGGAAGGACTGCATCTCGCGCGCACCATCCAGTTCGACCTCGTGATCCTCGACATCATGATGCCCAAGCTCGACGGCCTCGAGGTCTGCCGGCGTCTCCGAGCCACGGGCAGCAAGGTGCCGATCCTCTTTCTCACGGCCAAATCGGCCGACGCGGACCGCCTGCTCGGGCTCAAGGTCGGGGCCGACGACTACGTCGCCAAGCCCTTTCTCCTCGAGGAACTGATCCTCCGCATCAACGGTATCTTCCGCCGCCAGGAGTGGTACAGCACCGCGCCCGACGAGCAGGAAGTGTTTCGGTTCGGCGCCAACGAGGTCAACTTCCAGACCTACGAGGCAACCAACGACGGGCGTTCGGTGCGTCTGACGGAGAAAGAGTGCATGCTCATGAAGCTGTTGGTGGAGCGGCGCAACCAGGTGGTGTCGCGCGAGGAGATCCTCGAGAGGGTGTGGGGATACCGGTTCTCCACGTCCTCGCGCACCATCGACAATTTTATCGTCCGTCTCCGGCGGTACTTCGAGCCTGACCCGAAAACACCCCAGTACATCCACTCGGTCCGTGGGGTCGGCTACCGGTTCACGGTCCCGGACTGACGGCGCCTCATGCCCACTCTTCACCGCGCTCTGCTCGCAGTGCTGCTGGTGGGCAACACCTTCTTGTTCGCCGGGGTCGATCCCCTGACCAGGCTCGCAACCGCCGTGATCGTGGTGGTGCTGATGGTCGATCTCCGAAACCTCCCGGCCGTTCCCGCGCCGGCACGGTGGGCGGCCGCGGGTTGTGCGGCACTGGCGGTGTTCCAGCTGGTGCCGTTGCCGGCGTTCGTGCGGCGACTGGTCCAACCCGGGTTTGCTGAAGTCTTTTCGCACGGTTGGGCGCCGCTCTCCCTGGCGCCGTGGGCGACGGTGCAGACTGCGGCGTCGATCGTGGTGGCGAGCGGCGTCGCGCTGGTGGCGGTGCGCATGGCGGGCACCCGCAGCGGGCTGCCGGCGCTGCTCGGCCTGCTCGCGGTGGTCTGCGGTCTGCTCGGAGTTCTCGGCCTCGGAGGTGAGAGCGGGGCGCCGCAGAACGTGCTGTTGGTGAGGCCCAACACGGGCGGCGGTGATGTCTACGGGCCCTTTATCAACTCGAATCACTACGCCACTGCCATCGAGCTCACCGTGCCGGCGGCACTCGTCCTCTTTGCCGCCGCCGTGCGCAACCTGGTGCGGGCAGGAGCCGCCCGGCAACGCGCAGCGGTGGTGACCCTGGCGGCGGGCGTCGCTGCTGTGGTGGCGATCGGCGCCATGATGCGTTGCGGTTCTCGCGGCGGTGTGCTCTTCCTCGCCGCCGGCGTTGTTCTGACCCTGCCTCTCTGGATGCGGCCGAGGCGCGCCCGGCGGTGGCCGTGGATCGCGGTCATGGTCGGTTTGCTGGCGGTGGCGACCGCCCTCGCCTGGACCCGCATCCCGGAGCTTCGGGACGGGTTCTCCCAGCTGTTCGTGGTCGAAGGGGTCGAGGGCAACTCGCGATGGGACCTGTGGGCGGGGACCGTTCGCTCGTTCGCCCGATCGCCCGTGGTGGGGTCTGGTCTCGGCACCTATCGCTTCGTCATCGGCCTCGACAAACCCGCAACCGGGATCGCGGTCCTCGAACAGGCGCACAACGACTGGTTGGAGTGGCTTTCAACCACCGGTCTGGTCGGAGCCGTCATCCTGATTCTGGTCCTCTGGTCGCTGGTGACGCGGTTGCTGCCTCGCCGGGTCAGGCGCCTCCGGTTCGAGTTGAGGTACCCGCTGGCGGGAGCGGCAGCCGCCCTGGTTGCCACAGGCCTGCACGAAATCGTCGGTTTCGGCGTGCAGACGCCGCTGAACCGCTACCTGGTGGCGGTCTGGGTGGGTCTGATATGGGGGGTCTGGAACCGGGTGGAGGAAGGGCAGTCGCGGTCGAAGGCGTCCGCGGCGGTGGAGGGTGACGGCGCGCCGGAGGCCTGGATAGCCCCAGTGGAGAGTTCACATGAGTTCTGAAAAGCCGGCGGCGCCCGACATCTCGAAGCACGTTCTGCGGATGCGCCTGACGGCCGGCGCGTTTCTGGCGACGATTCCAATGGCGGTGGTGCTCTGTTACGCCCTGCCGCACCGGGGAACGGTCGCCGTGTCTCCGCTGACCCTGACGGTGATCGCGGTCGCGGCCGTCGGGTGGATCGGATTTACGGCCAACGCCGACGCCAGGAAACGACTCGAGCAGATCCGAAGGGCCGCCGCGGTGCACGGTGACGACGCACGTCTTCTCCGCGATCACTGGTTTGTTTACATTGCGATCCTGGTTCGCCTCGAGATGCTGGTCGTTGCGGGCGTTGTGGTCGCCCTGTGGGGCCTGGGTCCGGCGACCGGAACGTGGGTGGTGCTGCTCGGCGGCCTCATGATCGCCCTCACCTGGCCCACCACCCGCAAGACGCAGCTGCTGCTGGGCCGGGTTCGTGCCCTCCGCGACAGCGGCCGCGAATGAGAGAAGAGCCGGGTTCTATTTGCGGGTGAAACCGTTTCGCAATATTTGCGTACAATGACCCGAGGGGCGTGTTTCTGCACGCTGTGCAGTGACCCTGCTCCGAGCGGGATGGAGGCGACATGAAACGTTGGATGTGGTTGAGCCTGGCGGCGGTCGTGATCGCGGCTGCTGCGGTGACGCTGGTCGCACTGCCGAAGGCGCCGGATTGGACCTCGAAGTCGCCCGAAGCCGTGGCCGAGTTCCAGGCCGGCATGGACGCCTCGATGAAGGTCTACTACGAGGATGCCAGACGCCGCTACCAGCGCGCCGTCGAGCTCGATCCTGATTTCGTGATCGCCAACCTTATGGCCATCGACATGTACCACGATGACGAGGAAAAGACCGCGGCCATGTGGGCGAAGGTTGAAAACGCCGACCTGACGCTGCTGACTCCGCGCGAGCGGTTTTTCATTCAACGCGCCAGGGCGCGCCACGCCAAACAACCCGAGGAAGCGCAGCGGCTGCTGGATGAGTACGTCGCGAAGTACCCCAACGATCCCTACATCCTCAACCAGAAGGCGATGGAGGCCTGGAGCCGCGGCGACCTCGAGGACGCGGAACGACTGTACCAACGGCTGGTGGACATCGCCCCGAACTGGGTTCTCGCATACAACCAACTCGGTTATATCAACATGATGAAGGGCCGCTTCGCCGAAGCAGAGGAGTACTTCAAAAGCTACCGTTTCATTGCCCCCGATCAGGCCAACCCCCACGACTCGCTGGGCGAACTCTTCATCACCCAGGGCCGCTACGACGAGGCGAAGGAATCACTCGAGACGGCCATCCGGATCAAACCGGATTTCTGGGCCGCCTACCAGCACCTCGTCCTGATGCAGTCCTTCAGCGGCGATTCCGAGGGCGCCCGGGAGACCATTGACCGTGTCAGAGCGGCCGGTGGACCCGAGGAGATCCTGACCTCGATGGACTGTCTCGAGCGCTACACCATACTGCGCAACGCGGGAGCCTGGCGAGAGATCATGGATGAGGCCGACTCCGACTGCGTCAGGGACTTCAAGGAGGGCTACTCCACGGTCACGACCCACCTTGCCGCCTGCAAGTTGGGCAATTGGGAGAAGGCGATGGAGATCGAGGTCGAGACCGCGAACCTCATCGAAAAGCTCGGCGAGCACGGGAGCGAAAGGAACCTCATGAGCTTGCGCGGCGCCTTCCTCCACATGCAGGGGGTACGGCTGGCGCTCCAGGGCGACTATGCTGAGGCCGAGGAAAAGCTGCGGGCTGCCGACGAGGGCCTGACCTACGCCGAGGCCGGGGTTGGTATGTACAAGCTCTTCAACCGCATGATCCTGGCCGAGGTCCTGCTCGCGGACAGCCAGGATGCCGAGGCGCACGCGCTCCTCGCAGACGTCAGATCGGTCAATCCGATGATGGTGGCCGAGTTCGAGGATTCGGGCCTCAAAAACCTCGTCCTCGACCGCATGTAATTCCGACGCCAGGAGCGTCGAAATTACGGTGTGAGGGCGGCACCGAGTTTTTCAACCGCAAAGCGGAGATCGGCCGCCAGGGGGTGTTTGCCGAGGCGGTTTTCGACGACTTCGCTGACGCTCGCGAAATACCACAGCTGCCGCTCGGGGCCGGCGTTGAAATGTCGCCACACCGCGTCCACGTCGCCGGCCGCCTCGAGGTCGAGCGTCAGCGATTGCACGTTGTGGAGAACATCCGCGGCCTTGATGAGGACGGCCTCCTCGGTCATGCGGGCGACGTGGTCGATCTGCTCCTGCTTGCGGATCTCCCAGGTGTCCGCCTGTTTGAGTCCGCGGCGTTTGTCTTCCGTGACCTCGAGAACCAGCGAAAGAACTTCGTCTCCCAGAACCTGCCGGATGTTATTGCGGCCGTCGGGATCGGGGACGTCCTCGAGGTAGTCGTGCAGCACGGCGGCGGCCAGAACCTCGTCGCGAGCTCCGAGGCGGGCGAGGATGCACATGGTGGCCATCAGATGGGTGACGTAAGGGACCCGATCGAGCAGAAAGGCGCCGCTGGGACTGTCGCCCTCCGGATCTTCGACGTTCTTGCGGAACTGGTTGTGGTGGCCGCGCGCGGCAAGCCGAACGGCGGCTTCGAGCAGCGGGGGGAAGAGACCTTCGCGCGGCAGCGCCGAGTCAGGATTCGATCGGGACATGGTTCGTTCATTTTAGTACAACATCTATTTGCAGATTTCGGATTTCGGATTTTCCACCCATCCCCCCACCGATAATCAGCACTCGGGTGCTCGGGGTGGGTGGGACCGCGTGCGGCGGAGGTGCCTGGCTTCAGCCTGGCTCCTCTCGGGAAGCGCGTGCTGATACGAGCCGCGTGCGGCGGAGGTGCCTGGCTTTAGCCTGGCTCCTCTCGGGAAGCGCGTGCTGATACGAGCCGCGTGCGGCGGAGGTGCCTGGCTTCAGCCTGGCTCCTCTCGGGAAGCGCGTGCTGATACGAGCCGCGTGCGGCGGAGGTGCCTGGCTCCCGGCCCGTCCGACGGGCCGGCGTGCCTCACGGGAGGGACGTACTGAAAGCCACCATACTGCGGAGGTATCTTTCACCCTTTCAGGTAAACTGAAGCCCGGAGGTCTTGATGCGGAAAATGCTTTTGGTCGTGCTGGCGGTGATGGTCTCGGCATCACCCGCAGCAGCGCAGTTCGTGGCTCCGGGAGGTACGATCCCGGCGGTGTCGGGCACCGTCAGCGGCGAAAACGGGACGGTGTGGCGATCGAACGTCAGCGTGCTCAACGTGAGTTCGTCAGCGACGTCGGTCGTCTTCGTCCTGTTCCCCGAGATCAGGATCAACGGCCCGGTCTTCGAGATCCAGCAGTCCGACCCGATCCCCATCGAGGGCAACAGCCAACTCACGATCGCCAACGTGGTGACCAGCCTGTTCGGCGAGCGTGGAAAAAACGGAGCCCTGTCGGTCTTTTCCACCAACGGGTCTCCGTTGGTTCTGGCGTCGCGGACGTACACGCCGGGCCCGACCGGTGGCAGCTTCGGCCTCAGCGTTTATGGAGTCCTGGTCGCCGATAAGGCGTGGATCGCCAACGTCGCGCACGACAGTTCCTTCCGGACGAACATCGGGGTGTTCACGCCACTCGATCCGCCGAACGGACAGTCCCTGGTGTTTGTCGTGTCAGTGTTCGACGCCGACGGGGTGGAGGTGGCCTCGGGCTCTCTGATCTTCGACGAGGCCGGTCTCAAACAGAAAAACCTCGATTTCTTCGGGGTCGATGACCCGCTGCTCGACGGGTGGGTCGAGATCCGCTGCGGGGATCCCTCGGCCATCTGGTATGCGTACGCGACGGTGATCGACAACGTCACTGGCGATTCGGTCTACCGGGCGGCGATCACGCAGCAGTCGTCAATACCTTGACGAGTTGTGAGTTTTGAGTTCTTCGTTTTGAGTTGTCAGCTCAGGTCCCTCGTCGCACTCTGACTGATCCGATGGGATCAGCTCAAAACTAAAAATTCAAAACTCAAAACTAAGAACTGACACCTGAATCCTGGGGGTTCAGAGAAACCCCCTTTTTTTCATCCACTCGTCATTGAAGATGGTGCTCATGTAGCGCGTGCCCGAATCCGGGAAAACAGTGACGATGCGTGCCGGCCGCTCGAGGGTGCGGCCGAGCTTGCGCACGGCCCACAGAGCCGCACCCGATGACCCTCCGCCGAGGATGGCCTCGCGCCGGGCGAGCGCCCGGGTCGCCCGAAACGCCTCGCGGTCGCTGACCCGGTAGACGTCGTCGAGGAGCGAGAAGTCGGGACAGCCGATGATCTCCTCGTCGCCGAGACCTTCGAGCAGATAGGGCGCGGGGCGCTCGAGCCGCCGGTGGTGGAACCAGTCGTGGAACACCGAACCCTCGGGGTCGACGGCGATCACCCGGATCGCGGGGTCCTGTTCCTTGAGGTAGCGGGCGACACCGCAGATGGTCCCTCCGGTGCCCATGCCTGCCACAAGGTAGTCGATTCGCCCCTCCATCTGCTGCCAGATCTCGGGTCCGGTGGTTTCGTAGTGCGCGTCCGAGTTCTCGCGGTTGTTGTGCTGGTCCGGAAAGAAGGCGTCCGGAATTTCGGCGACGATCTCCCGCGCCTTGCGGTTGTAGCTTTCGGGGTCTTCAGGGGGCAGGTTGCCGTCCACCAGCACGAGCTTGACGCCCATCGCCCGCAGACAGTCCAGCTTCTCCTTCGAGGTCTGTTGGCGCACCACCATGGTGCACCGGAGGTCTTGGAGGACGGACATCATGGCCAGACCCATGGCGGTGTTCCCCGAGGAGCTCTCGACCACCAGATCGCCGGGGTGGAGTCGGTCTTCGGCAATCGCCTTTTCAACCATGTGGCGGGCGATGCGGTCCTTGACGCTGCCCATGGGGTTGAGGAACTCGATCTTGGCGAAGACCTCGCAGTCGAGGTCGTCGACGGTCGGCCCCAACCGCACCAGCGGTGTCCAGCCGACTGCCTCGGAGATGCGGTTGTAGACGCGGAGATCATTCTTCATCGGTGCGGATTATAGCGGTGTCGGTGACGGTCGCATCAGGCGTGGAAGCAGATTCCGGCGTAACCGACGACCGCGGAGTGGTCTCCGCTGGCCGCGCCGGAGGTTTGATAGGCCACCAGGTGGCCGCCGACCGCGCCGAGTTCGTTGGCGGCCGCGAGGGCGACAGTGGCCGGGACCACCCCGCACATGGTGATGCCGTGGCGGTGAACCGTTTCATAGAGCCTGGCCGGATCGCGGGTGAGTGCCGCGTCGATGGCCAGGTGATCGAGTCTGTTGGCCTCCTCCTCGGGGAGGTAGTGGCTCATGTCGGACGAGGCGACGATCCCGATGGGCTCTGCGAAATCGCTCACGATCCTCGCCAGAATCCGTCCGAGATCGAGACAGTCGTCGAGGCGGAGGTGGGAGAGGCACACGGGGAGCATCTCGAGGTCGGGACGGCGGGCGAGCAGGAACGGCAGCTGGACCTCGAGCGAGTGCTCCCGCCAGTGGGCCTTGGGATCGAAGGTCGCCAGCGGAGCCCGGTCGACCAGGCGGCGGCCGAGACCGGTGGCGATCGGGAGGTCGCCCAGCGGTGTGCGCCAGCGTTCGTGCGGCGCGACCGCGACCGCGGCGCCGGCGCCGGTGTGGTTGGGGCCGAGGACGATCACGGTTCGCGGGACGTCGAGGTGACCGTAGAGCTTGCCGGCCACGCCTCCCGAGTAGATCAAGCCTGCATGCGGCGCGATACAGGCGAGCAACTGGTGGCGCACCGGTTGGAGATCGATCAGACGCCGGAGATCGTCTTCCAGTGCGGCCGCGCCGCTGGGGTAGAAGGTACCTGCGACGACCGGCTCCCGAAGATTGATCTCCATCGCGCCTCCTTCCCCGGAACTCCAGCCCTCACGTTAGGTTGGAGGAGCCCCCGCGGTCAAGGGAGGAGACCGGCGGCCAGCAGGGCGACAAGCTCGGCGTCGGCGGGTGGTGTCGGAAAGTCCGCCAGCTCGGATGGGTGAACCCATCGCACCTCCTGACCCTCGCGCCCGACCGGTTCACCGGCGAGCAGGCGGGCGGCGAAGAACTGCAGCAGAATCCTCAGCCCCGGCTCTTCGTGGACGGCGGAGGTGAGGGGTTTCCCGATCGACGCTTCGACCCCGAGCTCCTCGCGCAGCTCTCGAAGCAGGGCTGCTCGAGGGTCCTCGCCGGCGTGGATCTTGCCGCCCGGAAACTCCCAAAGCCCCCCCATGTGCTTGTGGTCGGGTCGCCGCGCCAGCAGGACCCGTTCCGATGAATCGCGGATGACCGCCGCCACGACGGTGATGTCGTCAATCGCATTCATGAACCGAGACCGTACCCGCCCTCGACTCCCGCAGTCAATTCAAATCTCCTCTGCTCCTCCGCCCCCCCTGCTCCCTTGCCGCTCCGCCTCTTCCTGTCATCCCGACCGAGCGAACAGAGTGAGCGAGCGGAGGGATCTCTGGCCTTGCTTGACGTAGCACATCGACTGCACCCCCTGCCAAGACCGATGCTGAGCGAGTGAAGCGAGTCGAATAGATCCCTCCGCTCCGGCCCTCCGGGCCTTCGGTCGGGATGACAGATAAGTCGAACGGCTTCGCCGGATCGCGCCTCCCTGCCCTCCCGCGCCCTTTCCCCCTTTCTCCCTTTCTTCCCCGCCCATGTAGAATCTCTGGCCATGTCATCAAGCTTTGACCGCCTCGTTGCCATCATGGACCGCCTGCGCGACCCCGGGGGGTGCCCGTGGGACCGCGAACAGACCATCCACACCCTGGCGCCCTATTTTCTCGAGGAAGCCTACGAGGTCGTCGATGCCATCGCTTCCGGAGATCCCGACAAGCTGTGCGAGGAGCTGGGCGACCTCCTGCTGCAGATCGTCTTCGTGTCGCGGATCGCCAGGGAGAACGGGTGGTTCGATGTCGAGGCCGTGAGTGAGGGGATCTCCGAAAAGATGGTCCGCCGGCACCCGCACGTCTTCGGCGATCGCAAGGTCGAGGGTTCGGCCGAGGTCATGCGCAACTGGGAAGATATCAAGCGCGAGGAACGATCGAGCGAGCCTCAAGCCTCGGTGCTCGATGGCGTGCCGAATTCGTTGCCCGCTCTGCTCAAAGCCTATCGGATGACCGAAAAGGCGGCGGCGGTCGGTTTTGACTGGCGCAAGCCGATCGATGTCATGGACAAGATGCGTGAAGAGATGGCGGAGCTCGAGGCAGAGCTCGCTGCTGGCGACGAGGCCGTCGTCGATCGGGTGCGGGCCGAGCTGGGCGACATCCTGTTTGTCATGGCCAACCTCGCGCGCCACCTCGGGGTCGAGCCCGAAACCGCCCTGCAGGGGACCAACGCGACCTTCAGCCGGCGGTTCCAGGCGATGGAGGAACGCGCTCGGCGGACCGGGCGCGATTTCCGACAGATGGATCTCGCCGAGCAGGACGCGCTGTGGGACGAGGTCAAGGCCGACGAACGGAGTGCAATCGACGCCGACTGACGCCTAGTGCTTCCCCTGAATGGACAGCGCTGCCCAGGAGACGATGCCGAAGAACGCCGCGAAGATGAGCCCCCAGAGGTGGGCCGCCAGACCCGAGGCGGCGGCCACCTGAACGGGAACGCCGAGGGCGGCAAAGGCGGCGGTCCAACCGGCCTCGAGGGTGCCGAGGTTGCCGACCAGGTTGAACGGCAGCAGATTGGCGACCGCCGCGGCCGATGCGCCCGCCGTGACCGTGATGAAGGGCCAGCGATACCCCATGGCCACCAGAAGGAGCCACGCCACGCTCCACTGCAGACCCCACATCAGAAACGAGGTGAAGATCGCGCCCCACAACCGGGCGGGACGGGCGCGCAGAGTGTCGATCTCTCGGCGCACGCGCCGCAACCGGCGCGCCCAGCGACGGCCGACCACGCCTCGCGAGGCCACCCACCGGACGGCCAGCCGGTCGGCTGTGTGCATCGCCGTCGGGAGGAGGAGGATTGGCGCGAGCAGGAGCAGAGCGAGGACCAGCGCCAGGGGTTCTCCGAAACCCCGGATCACCAGGATCGCCGCCCCGCACCAGAGACCGAGGGTCGCGAGATCGAGGACCCTGGCCGCCAGCAGGGTGCCGACGTTTACCGAGAAGGTGCGTCCAGTGGCGCGGGTCAGGAGCCACGGCAGCGCCAACTCCCCGGTTCGCGCCGGCGCGAAGAGGGCGGCGGCCTGGGCGGCGGCCGCCACCAGGATCGCTGTCAACCAACCGAGGCTGCCGCCTTCGAGCAGGAGGCGCAGCCGCAACCCCCGCAACACCAGAAATGCTGCCGACGCCGCCACCGCTGCCGCCAGGAGCGCTCCGTCGGTCGATCGGAGGAGTCGCCACACCACGGATGGACCGGCGACCTTGAGAACTGCCGCCAACAGGATGACCGCAACCGCGGCGCCTGCGACCCTCCAGGCGAGGCGGCCCGAGGTCGCTTTCGTCACGGGGTCAGCGGTGGCGGCCGGGGCCATCGGTCCGCTGCCGCTCGACCACTTCTTCGAGGAGCCGCCGGTTGACCGCGGTGAGATCGGCGATGACGCCCGCAAGCCAGATCAGGGCGCCGATGACGACGAGAATGACCGCGAGAATCAGCGACTGGATGTGGCCGGACGGCGAGTCTCCGGTGGTGTAGAACCACAGAAATCGAATCAGGAGGGCACTGCCGAGACCGATCGGCAGGAAGCCCAGGGTGAGAAAGATGCGGAGCGGGTTGTAGAGGATCACGATCCGCGCCATGCTCGCCAACGAGCGCGCGACGTAGTTGAGGTTGGAGCTGAAGAGCCGCGACGGCCGCGTGGCGCCCGGGTTGACGCGGATCGGCACCGACGCCACCTTGAAACCGGCTTCGCCCGCCTGCAGGATGGTCTCGAGGGTGTAGGTGAATCGTGTGAAGACGTGCAGCCTCAGCGCCGCGGCACGCGAGATGGCGCGAAAACCCGAGGTGGCGTCGCGCACCTCGGTCCCGGACAGACGGCGGACGACCCACGAGCCGAGCTTCTGGAGGATCCGTTTTGCGGCCGAAAAATGCCGTACCGTGGCCACCTGCCGGTCGCCGATGACCATTTGCGCGGTGCCGTCGAGGATCGGTCCGACCAGGGCCGGGATATCGCGGGCGTCGTATTGGTTGTCCGCGTCCGTGTTGACGATGACGTCGGCGCCGCGTTCGAGGCAGGAGCGGATCCCGGTGGTGAAGGCCACTGCCAGACCGCGGTGGACCGGGAGGCGGACCACGTCAGCGCCGGAGGATTCCGCCACCTCGGCGGTGCGGTCTGAAGAGCCGTCGTCAACGACCAGCACCTCAACCTTTTCAAAGCCCTCAACGTGTTGCGGCAGGGCGGCGATGGCGTCGGCGAGGTGTTTCTCCTCGTTCCACGCCGGGATCTGGATGATGAGTTTCACGGATCTCTACCCGGTGCCAAGCTACCACAGAGTCCGTTCCGCCCGGGCAGTTTCAGCATGTCGTCCAATCGCTCGAGGGCGTCGGCAAACGCTGCGCCGTGCGGCGCGCCCTCGAGCTGCCGTCAAGCCGACGGGGTTTACAGTCCGCTTGGAGGGATAATCATCCGCGGTGGGGAGTTGCCGGTCGCCGGATAGGCGTCGCCGGGGCTCCCGCAGATGACGAAGTAGTAGACCTCCTTGGTGCCGACGACTCCGGGCTCTTCGACCGGGTCCGGCAGGTAGACCGGATAGTTCTCCGGAACCGAGATCTCGGCTCTTTGATTTGCGTGGAGCCGGAAGGCGAACCAGAGGTCGGTCGCGACGTAGTCCTCCGGGAGTGGCGACCCCAGAAGAACGAGGCGGTTATCCGGGATGATCACCCAGATATCGCCGTCCTCCGCCACGAACTCGATGATATCGCCTCGTTTGGCTTCGATTCTCTTGATCCTCGTGTCCTTGGTCTTCGTGTCGACCTTGACCTTTCTTTGGTGGACCTTCGACCCATTCTTTTCCTCCATCGTTATTCTCCTTTCCGTGAACCGTCGGCTGCGGATGGCGCGTCGTCGCCGGTCCGCCTCAGTTGCTCGAACCTCGGGTCGTTCCTCAAGTCCTTGAATCCCGGGTAGTCTTCGATGACCGGCAGCGGGAAGCCGCCCTCGACGCAGCGGTCGATCCACCGGAGGGCCTCGTCGCGATCTCCGAGTTCTTCGTGAACCGCGGCCAGTGAGAACATCAGGTTGGGATCGTCGACCTCTTTGCTCGACGCGCGAGCTATCAAGGTCCGCGCCCCGGCCGGGTCGTCGAGGAGGGCACGGTAGGAGGCCATTTCGATGAGCAGAACCTGGTCATCGGGGTTGGCGTCGAGCAGGGACTGGACCCTCTTAGCCGCTTCCGTGTAGGCGGCCCGCGTCCGCTCGGGTGCCGCGCCGGAGAATCGCAGGGCCTCACCCATGGAGTTCCAGGTCTGGTAATCACCGTCATCCATCGCCAGGGCCTGCCGGTACAGCTCGGCGGCTTCGGCAAACCGGCCTTCGTAGAACTCGAGGGTCGCGAGGTTGGCGAAGGCGTCGTACCGGGAGCCGATGGCCACCGCACGTTCGAGGTTGGTGCGTGCCTCGGCCGTCTCACCCGTGTAGAACAGGCACCCGCCGAGGGCGCTGTAGCCGATGCTCGAGTCCGGCAACAGCTCCACCACCTTGCGGAAGAAGGGGACGGCACGCTCGGGGTCGTGGCGTTCGTAGTAGAAGAACCGGCCGATATCGTAGTGGGTGACCCAGTCGTCCGGTCGGGTGCGAACGGCGCGGTCGATGATCTCCTGCGCCTGTTCCGCTTTTCCGAGCTCCTCATACGCCACCGCGAGCGAGGTGTAGGCCTTGAGGTTGAGGGGGTCGAGCTCGATGGTCCGCCGCAGGCGATCGATGGCCTCGGGGTAGGCGTGGAGGGCGAGCTCACACTGTCCGGCCACCAGTTGGGCGCTCGGCAGATCGGGGCCCAGATCTACCGCGCGGCGGGCGTAGGACAGGCCGTGGTCCAGCCAGATCGGGTCCACGGCGAGCTCGTACTGACGGTGGCAGGCGTCGGCCAGCTGGACCAGGGCGTCGGCGTAGGACGGGTCGAGATCCACGGCCCTGCGGTAGAGATCCATGGCGTGGGTCAACTCGTCCTGGGTGGCGGTGTTGCTGACAGTGCCGCGGGCCTCGAGAAAGAGTTGGGCAGCCTCGACATTGTTGGTTCCACCGGCGGTGAGGCTGCGCTCGGCCTTGGCATCGAGTTCGAGCTCGAGCATCTCCAGGACCGCGGCCACGACCTGGTCCTGGAGCACGAAATTCGAGGTTTGCTCGATCGTCAGGAGCCGCGACCGGACCTGTCGCAGGCGTTCCGCGTCCACCAACTGCAACGGGACCCGGAGACTGGTGCCGTCCCACTGCACGCCGCCGTCGATGACGAGATCGACGCCGAAGACGCGGCGCGCTTCGCCGGCGGTCGCGATGTGCTGTCCGCGGACCTCGGAGGTGGGCACTACCGACAGGGAGGCGCTGAACTGGCGAACCCCGGCCAAGCGGGCGGTGATGGTTTCGACGAGGCCTTCGCAGACCAGTTTCTCCTCGTCGGTCTCGGCGTGACAGGCGAAGGGCAGGACCAAGACGTGACGGGTTGTCTGGCGGGTGATTCTGGGGTACAGCATCGTGGCCGCCACCACCGCAAGAACGGCCACCGCCGCGGGTAAGAACCGGTGTATCAGAAACCGCCGGGGGCGGAACCGCGGCATCGACGGCATGCTCTGGGTGACGATCTCGGCCGGAGTCGGGTCGCCGCGGAAGTGCCGCAGATCGGAGAGGAGCTCGCCGGCGGTCTGGTATCGGCGTTTCGGGTCCCGTTTCATCAGACGGCGAACGATGCGCAACAGCTCGGCCGGCACATCCGGCCGCATGGTGTCGATGGGTGTGGGGTCGCTGGACAGGATCGAGTGGAGGATGGCTCCCTCGTGGTCTGCGGCAAAGGCGCGCCGGCCGGTCAGCATCTCGTAGAGGACCGCACCGAGGGCCCATAAATCGCTGCGGCCGTCGACCTCCTCGCCGCTTGCTTGTTCGGGAGACATGTAGGCCGGGGTGCCGATGACCGAACCCTCCCGGGTGACGGCGGCCTCACCGGCGAGCTTGGCGAGACCGAAGTCCACGACCTTGACCTGGTCGCGGTCGGTGAGGAGGATGTTGGCCGGTTTGATGTCGCGGTGAACGATCCCCGCCTCGTGCGCGCTCTCGAGTGCGGAGCCGATCTGAATCGCCAGGTCCACCGCCTGGCCCACAGCCATGGGGCCATCGTGGATGCGTTGCTTGAGTGTGGGGCCTGTGCAGTAGACCATGGCGATGAAGAGTTGCCCATCGTCGGTCTCGCCGATGTCGTAAACGGTGCAGATGTGTGGGTGATCGAGGGCGGAGGCGGCGCGGGCTTCCCTCGAGAAGCGCTCCCGCAGCAGCGGTTCGTGACTCCACTCCTTGGGCAGGAACTTGAGCGCCACATCGCGGTCGAGGCGGGTGTCCCGGGCCTTGTAGACCAGACCCATGCCGCCGCCGCCGAGTCGCTCGACGATCTGATAGTGGGAAACCGTGCGACCGATCACAACGCCTCCGCCCTTCCGCCGCCCGGAGTGCGGACCGGAGACCCGCGGGAGGCGCTGCACGAATTCGACTGGAACCACGCACCGTTCGGTCGCAGCAACGACCCGATGGGTTTCCGGTTGTCCGAGATGCGCTGCCGCGATTGTACACAACAATCGCACCGGCTGACAGCCGTGTACTCTGTCACGGATGCGTGAGCACTTCGTCAACGTCGATTTCGACCTCTCGCTCCGTCGCGGTCGTCTGCCGGGGACTCATGACGCGCGTGCGCTCCAGGCCCGTGAATTGACGATGCACATGCTGCTCCTGGGAGTGGAAGGAGACTCGGTTCTGGCGCCTGTCGAACCGCAGCGTGCCTTTCTCGACTATCTCCAACGCCTCCGGATCCCGACGCCACAGGTGTGCGTCCTCCCGTCCTCCACCAGGGGGGCTCGATTCACGCCCTTCGGCTGGAACGAGGACGCAGCAGGCCGGAACCGCCTCTATGAAGCACCATCGCCGCACCCGCCCCTGGAGGTCGTGCGCCGGGTCAACGGCCGCACATTTTCCGCCGAGATCGAACGCAAGCACTGGGGCGGTGAAGACGTCGCCGGTGTCGTTCGCTCTGCTGACGAGCTCGCGGCTGTCGTCTCGGGCCGGCCGCCCGGCGAAAGTGGGTGGGTGGTGAAGTCCGAACACGGCAACGGCGCCTTCGGCAACCGGCGTTTGCGATCGCGCGCTCTCGGCGCCGCCGATCGCGAAGCAGTGACGCGGCTGCTGAATGAGGATGAGTGCCTGGCAGTGGAACCGTGGCGCGAGAGGGTGCTCGATCTCGCGTCCCGTTTCGAGGTGGACGAGGGGGGCAAACCGGGCGGCCTCCTCACCTACGAGGTCGTCAACACGGCGGACGGCGCCTTCATCGGCGACATCTTCGACCTCGAGTCGCCGGCGCTCGAGCGTTGGGGAGACGAAATCCGGTCGATGGCGGCGATCGTGGCGGCAGAGCTTGCCGGTGCAGGCTACTTCGGTCCGGTGTGCGTCGATTCCTTCGTGTGGAACGATGGCGGTGTCGAAAGGCTGCGGCCGGTGGTCGACATCAATGCAAGGATGATCATGGCAGCGGCGGCTGAGCGGCTGTGGCGGTTGTGGGATTGGGATCGCGTCGTCTCCTGGCGGCTCTTCTCCACCCGCAAACTGAGACTGCCCTCGTCCTTTGCGGCCCTCGAAATGGCCCTGGGAGGTGACGCCTTCAACCCGGGAACGCGGTGTGGGGTCCTCATCACGTCGCCGATGGAGGTGGAGGGCCGTCTCCCGAGGCGGTTGGGAGTGCTGCTGGCGGGCGAAGACCGGGAGTCGGTCGATGCCCTGGATCGCCGGTTTCGGGAATGCATCGAAAAATGACGCTTCACGTTGTGGTCATCGTGGGGCCGACGGCGTGCGGCAAAACCCGTCTCGGGGTCGAAGCGGCGCACCGGCTCGGCTCCGAGATCGTCTCCGCCGATTCGAGGCAGGTCTACCGGGGTCTTGATATCGGCACCGGCAAGGACCTCGAGGAGTACGCCCGGGTCGAACCACCGGTGGCATACCATCTAATCGACATTGCCGAACCCGAGGAGGTCTACACCCTTTTCAGGTTTCAGAGAGAGTGCTACCGGGTCCTGGGCGACCTTGCAGCAAAGCCGTCGTTTGCTGCCGGCGGGGCGCCCGTGCTCATGGTGGGCGGCAGCGGGTTGTACGTCGAAGCGGTCGTCCGCGACTACCGGGTGGCGGATGTGCCGGTCGATGGCGTCCTCCGGGCGCGCCTTGAAAAGCTTCCGCTTGCGGAGTTGGTCGATCGTCTCCGGCGTGAGGCGCCGGGGGTGGCGTCCGAAACCGACCTCTCGAGCACGCGCCGCGTGATCCGGGGCCTCGAGATCGCGGAGTTTTCGAAATCGGCGCCGGTGCCTTTCAGCGCAAAGCCCGAGGTTTCGCTTCGATTCACGGTCTTCGGGGTGGAGGTCGAGCGCTCCGAGCTGCGGAGGCGCATCGGCCTGCGGCTTCGCCGACGCCTCGAGGGAGGCATGATCGATGAGGTGCGCGGACTCCTCGATCGCGGTGTATCGCGGCGGCGCCTCGAAGAGCTCGGGCTCGAGTACCGTGAGGTGGCGGCCTACCTCGAAGGAGAAAAGGATCTGGACCGGATGGTTGCCGACCTCGAGTCCGCGATCTGTCGCTTCGCCAAACGACAGCAAACCTGGTTTCGCGGGATGGAACGGCGCGGTGTCCCTGTCCGGTGGATAGCCGCGGATGACGTTGAAGTCATTGTCGGCAAGGGTGGCGGCGGAGACTGAGGGGCAATATCTTCTTTATCAGGGAGGGTCGAGCCATGCAAACAAACCTCGCAGCGGTGGCGGCTGAGCCTGCCGAGGTCCGAATGCGGCTGCAAAGACTTCTGGAGCGCGTTGCATCTACGGGGGAATCCGGTGCGGAACCGGTCCTCGGACCCTACCTCACCATTTCCCGCGAGGCGGGGTCAGGCGGCGCCGAGGTCGCGCGTGAGGTGTCCCGGCGTATCGGCTGGCAGGTGCTCGACAGTGAGCTCGTCCAGAACCTCGCCAAGAGCCTCGAGCTCGAACCGCGCCTGCTCGAACTGATGGATGAGACGAGGGTCAACTGGTTTTCTGAAACTCTTTTGAACCTGTTTGAGTCGCGCCTGGTCTTGCAGGACTCTTTCGTCTCACTGCTCAGCCGGGGGATTGCGCTTGCCGCCTACGATGGTCCAGTCATTATCGTCGGTCGAGGTGCGCACCTGGTGCTGCCGCCGGGCGCCGGCTTGCGGGTGCGGGTGGTGGCGGACCGCAGCTTGCGCGTGCAGGCTCTGGCCAAAAGGGAGGGTCTGGACGAAAAGACCGCGGGCCACCGGTTGGACGCCATCGACCACAGCCGCACGGAATTCGTGCGCCGCCACTTTCACAACAACCCTGCCGATGCGATAAGCTTCGACATGGTGGTGAATTCGGGGACTTTCGGTCTTGAAGGATCCGCCGATCTCATCTGCCGCGCTCTCGAGCAGCGCGGTCTGATCAGCTGATCATCTCGGTTTCAGTTCACGGCCAGCGGTTCGCTGAGGGTGAATTGACCGATTCTGGCCCAGAAGATATCGCCGTCCTCGGTGACCATCTCGTAGCTGCCCTCCATGGTGCCGAACGGCGTCTCCAGGGGACAGAAGGAGGTGTATTCGAAGGACTCGCCCGGCGCCAGCAGCGGCTGTTCGCCGACCACGCCGGGCCCCCGAACCTCTTCGACGGTACCATGGGCGTTGGTGATGACCCAATGACGGTTGACGAGCTGGACCGGCACCTGACCACGGTTGTGGATGCGGATCCGGTACGAGAAGAACCACCGCTTCTCGAGGGGCTGGGATCTCTCCGCCACGTAGCTCGCTTTCACCGCGACATTGACGCCGCGGGTCGTCGCCTCAGAGTCATACATGAATTCTCTCCCCTCTGCCGCAAACCGCGGCCGGTGGGAAGAGATTCCCGCTACCGGCCGCGACGATCGGGTACCGGATGCAACCATTTTCGAAAAATCGGTATCTCATAGGATGTGGAAACAGTGGCGACCGCATCCGTACTGCCGATCGGACCTCCGATGGTGAAGACCGCGAGCAGTCATTTGAACCCCGATCAGACGGGGTTGGTGGCTCGTGCCGCACGCGGTGAGGTCTCGGCGTTCGAGGAGCTCTACCGGCTCAACGTCGGCAGGGTCTACTGTCTGTGTCTGCGGATGTCGGGCGACCCGAGCCTCGCGGAGGAACTGGTTCAGGAGACCTTTGTCCGCGCCTGGCGGAAGCTCGGCTCGTTCCGGGGCGCCAGCGCATTTTCGACCTGGCTGCACCGCGTGACGGTCAACGTCGTCCTCGGACATCAGCGAAGCGCCGGCCGGCGTGGGATTCACGTCTCGGGCCGGGTCGAGGATGAGGCGCCGGAGTGGGTGGCGCCGGAGACCCATCCGGGCCAGACCATCGACCTCGAACGAGCGATCAGCGGGCTTCCCGAGGGTGCGAGGACGGTGTTTGTTCTGCACGACGTCGAAGGTTTCCGCCACGAAGAGATTTCGGGAATTGCAGGCATCGCGGTCGGCACCTCGAAGGCCCAACTCCACCGCGCCCGGAAGCTCCTGAGAAAGGCGTTACTGCCATGAATTGCGACGACGTGAGATTGGTGTTGGACGATGCCCTGGATCGACGGCTCGACGCCGCCGACGAGTCGGCGGTACGGGCTCACCTCGAGGGGTGCACCGCCTGCTCCCGGGAGCGCGAGGCGCTCATCGTTGTGCGGGAGCGTGTGGCGGCTCTCCCGCGGTCTGTCGAGCCCCCGCGCGATCTGTGGCCGGAGATCGAGGCGCAGATCGGCGCGGCAAAGGTCGTGAGAGCGGCGTTTGGTCGCCGCCGCGCGCTGATGGCCGCGGCTGCGGTGGTGCTGATCACGTCGTCGGTGGTCACCGCCTATCTTGTGGGGCGCCGGCAGGCAACCTCTGTGGTGGTCGTGACGCCGGTTTCGCGTCCGGACACGTCCGGGGTTCTGGCAGCCTCGTTTGCCGAAATCGGGGTGCACGACTACCAGGTGACCCGGCAGCATTTGCTGGATGTGGTGGAGGGACGCCGCGGCGAACTGTCACCGGCGACCATGGAGGTCGTGCTCACCAATCTTCGCCTCATCGATGAGGCGATGGACGAGATCGCAAACGCTCTGGGCGAGGACCCTGGGAATGAGCTCCTGACGCGGCAGCTGGTGTCGGCCTATCGCCAACAGATCAATCTTCTTGAACGGGCGGCAATCCTGCCGCGCGAAATCTGAGCCTGACGGGTTGGAGGAACCATGAATACGAAAAAGACACTCATCACTCTGGCGCTGATGATGGCGGCTGTGGGTTTCGCGTGGAGCGCGCAGCCGGTCAACGAACGCCACCCGGTGGCCAGAGGAGCCGAGATCTCAATTGAGAACATAGCCGGCAGTCTGACCATCGTCGGCTGGGACACGGCCGAGGTCCAGATCGAAGGAACTCTCGGAGACGGCGTTGAAGGGCTCGATGTCGAAGTCGACGAGGACGGTGTCAGCATCGTGGTCGAGTACGACGAGAATTACCACGGCAGACAGACGACGCAGACCGATCTCACGATCCGTCTCCCGTCGACCTCGCCAGTGAGCGTCGAAACCGTCAGCTCCACGATCACTGTGAGCGGTGTGCGTGGGGCGCTCGATCTGGAATCGGTGAGCGGCAAGATCCAGGTGTCGGGCATGCCCGCGAACCTCGATGTGGAAAACGTCAGCGGCGCCATCTCGGTCGACAGCGCGCCCGACGATACCGAACTTGCCTCGGTCAGCGGGTTGATCCGCGTCGGCACGGCGATGGGTTCGCTGGACGCTGAAAACGTGAGCGGGTCGATCGTCATCGAAGGCGGCACGCTTGCCGGCGCGGACTTCGAGACCGTTTCGGGGGACATCAATTGCAAGGCGATCCCCGGACCGCAGGGCGACATCGACATGGAAACCATGAGCGGTTCCATCGCGCTGGTCGTCGATGCCGGTGCGGCGGCCTCCTACGACCTCGAGACCTTCTCCGGAACCATCTCCAGCGACTTCGGTCCGGAACCGAAAAAGCTCAGCAAATACACGCCTGAGAAAGAGCTCCGCTTCAACACCGGAACCGGAGGCCCGACCATCTCGTTGAACAGCTTCAGCGGCACCATCAACCTCGTGTCCCGCTGATCTGGAACTCCCCAGACCCAGAAGGCGCGGCCCGGCCGCGCTTTTTTTGCGTGCGCGGTACCCTGGTCGTATCGGTTCCAG
This sequence comes from Candidatus Sulfomarinibacteraceae bacterium, assembly GCA_963741385.1. Taxonomy (GTDB): domain Bacteria; phylum Acidobacteriota; class Thermoanaerobaculia; order Thermoanaerobaculales; family Sulfomarinibacteraceae; genus Sulfomarinibacter. The sequence continues at coordinate 105,722 of CAVUHO010000010.1, read as the reverse complement.
GCTTTAGGAAGTTGAATCCGTGCCAGGTCAGACGATTCAGACGATTTAGCAGGATCAGTTTCAGAGGTCTCCTAAATGCCGAGAGCACAGCGGATTCTGATCGAAGGCGGGCTGTACCACATGCACAACCGCTTCGATTGAAAGCCTGGCAGCGATTCGATTTTCGATTTTCGCTGCCTACTCGTACCGCGGCACCCTCAGGTCCTCGGTGCGCGCCGCGTCGGCCCACTTGTAGATCGCTGATGGAGAATGCGGGGTAGACTGGCGCACGGCGCGGAGGGCGCCGCGATGTACAGGAGCGGGCACCTCAGGGAGGAACTCATGCGACTCGTTACGACGTGGACAATGTGTGCGCTGGCGATCGTCGCCGCCCAGCCGGCGGACGCCCAGAGCAAACAGGAGCAGTGCACCTCGGCGGTGATCCAGCCCGCGGGCTCGACCAGCGGCGGGCCGGTGCTGTGGAAGAACCGCGACACCGACGTGCTCTCGAACAAGGTCGTCTTCGTCGACGAGCAGCCCTACGATTACCTCTGCCTGGCCAACTTCGACGCACCGTCGGGGCGCTCCTGCTGGGCCGGGCTCAACAGCGAAGGCTTCGCGATCATCAACACCGTCGCCTACAACCTGCCCAAGCGGGGGGGCGAGATGGAGGACCTCGAGGGCGTCATCATGGCCGACGCCCTGCGCACCTGCCGCACGGTCGCCGACTTCGAAGCCTTCCTCGAGGCCAACCTCGGGCCTGAGCTCGGCAGCCTCGCCAACTTCGGCGTCCTCGACGGCGAGGGCGGCGCGATGCTGTACGAGGTCCACAACCACGGCTTCGAGAGGATCGACCCTGCGGGCGAGCCCGCGAGCTGTCTGCTCAATACCAACTACGCGCGCACCGGGGCGGAGGGCGAGGGCGCCGGCTACCTGCGCTTCGAGCGCGCCGCCGAGCTCTTCCGCGGCCTGCCCGAGGGGCCGGTCGACTTCCGCACCATCCTCACCACCTTCAGCCGCGACACCGGCCACGTCCTCGTCGAGCAGCCGACGCCCTTCGAGCTCGGCGGGGTCCCCGGCGACCGCGAGCTGTGGATCAGCACCCGCGACACCATCAACAAGGCTTACACCTCGGCCGCGGTGGTGCTGGTCGGACGCACGCCGGGCGCCGCCGGCTCGGTGGCCACCATGTGGGTGATCCCCGGCGAGCCGGTGACCGCGGTCGCGGTGCCGCTCTGGGTCGAGGCCGGGGCGAGCCCGGAGCCCCTGTGGCAGGGCGAGAAGGCACCGCTGTGGCTCGAGTCGGCGCGGCTGAAGAAGCTGGCGCGGCCGTTCGACGCGGGCAACAAGGACGACTACCTCAAGCTGACCGCGCTCGACAACGCCGCCGGCACCGGCTACCTGCCCGCCCTGCTCGAGGCCGAGCGGGCGATCATCGCCGAAACCGACGCCTTCCTGTCGCAGCCGCACAATGCCGACGAGTACCGCGAGTTCCAGGCCCGGATGGCGGCGCGGGCGCTGGCGGCGATGGAAGCGGCCGGGGAGCGGTAGCGGCCCGAAGTGACAGGGTCAGGGACCGCGCGCAGGCGCGGCGCCATGGGGCAGCGTCAGTCATCGGCGGCAGCGACAGTCGCCGTGAACAGCGACGGTGGCAGTAACCGTGCCAGGCACCGCTTTGCAGAACTGCAGTAGTCAAGAACTCACCTGAGTTTGCAAAGCGGTGTTTGGCACTTTTTCCCTTTCCGTGGTCCCACCCACCCGGCAGCCGGGACGGCTGCCCCACAAGCGGTCATCAACTCACGTGCCGGGTGGGTGCGATGGAAAATCCGAAATCCGAAATTCGAAAATCCGAAATCTCCATCACCGGCCCCCAACCGCCCGGTAACCGTGCCAGGCACCGCTTTGCAGAACTGCAGTGGTCAAGAACTCGCCTGAGTTGCAAAGCGGTGTTTGGCACTTTTCCCTTGACGTGGTCCCACCCACCCGGCAGCCGGGACGGCTGCCCCACAAGCGGTCATCAACTCACGTGCCGGGTGGGTGCGATGGAAAATCCGAAATCCGAAATCGAATCCCATCCCCACGGCCCGTGAGTTACCATAGAAGGGTGCCCTCATCGAGTGAGGGGAGGGGCTTTGTCATGCGGAAGCAACTGGTTCTCACAGCCTCGGGCCGCGACCGCGTCGGTATCGTGGACGAGATGACCGAACTCCTCCTGCAATGGGAGGGCAATGTGGAGTCGAGCCGCATGGTGAGGCTCGGCGGCGATTTCGCCATGCTCATGTTTGTGACCGCGCCAGAGGAAAAGATCGAGGGTCTGCGGGCGGCGCTCGCCGAGGTCCACTACGCCAAATACGACGTCCACACCCGTTTGAGCGAGGTCGAGGCGGTCGAGGAGTCGGCCGCGATCCCGTGTGCGATCACGGTGCTCGGTGCCGACCACATGGGCATCATCCACCAGGTCGCACGCTATCTCTCCGAGCAGGGAATCAACATGGAGACCATGACCACCGAGGTGGTGGCGGCCCCGATGAGCGGAACGCCGCTTTTCACCATGTCGTCGGTGGTCCGGGTGCCTCCGCAACTCGAGATCGCAGACCTCCAGGAGGCCCTCGCATTCATCGCCGACGAGCTCGGTGTCGAGGCCAAGGTCTTCCCGCACGTCGACCAGAAATAGGCCTCAATTCTTAATTTTGAATTTTGAATTTTGAATTACGGAGAGCCCTTCCTCAGCCCGGGGGCGGGAATTCAAAATTCAAAATTGAGAATTCAAAATTGTAGTGCGTCAGTAGGCGAAAGGGTCCGGATCTGACGAATCAGGATTGAACGGAGCCGGCTCCACGGCAGGAGAGTTTTCAGGGGCGGCACCCTCGGGCGGTGATGGCTGCGCCGCTTTTTTGCGCGACCGCCGAGGCCGGCGGCGGCGGCTCTTCTTCGCAGGGGTTCCCTCGGTGCTTTCCTCTGCCGGTGGGGCAGCCTCGTGCTCGTCCGGAAACTCGTTGCCGTCTTCCGGATCGGCGCCATTGGCGTCCACTCCGTTTTCGGTCGTGGTGGTCTTCTTGCGGCGCCTTCCGCCTCGCCGGCGGCGACGGGGCTTGGGCTTGTCGCTCTCCGCAGCGGTCTTCAGCGGGCCCTCTCTCTCGTCCATCTCGTCCATCTCGTCCATCTCGTCATCTTCGATCGACGCAGCGTCGGTCTTGCGTGGAGGCCGACCGCCGACGCCATCGGCGAGGTCAGCTGCGCTGACCGCCGCCGTGATGACCTTGTCCTCCTGCTTCGTGCGTTGCCGCCACTCGATCCTCTCCTCCGCGCGGTGGAGACCGGAGGCCGCAACGATCTGGATCACGATGTCGAACTCCCGCTCCAGGGCTGCGAGTTCCTGCCGGCAGTCGTTCTGCAGGGCGTCGGCGAGCTCAGGGTGGAGCTCCACCCGGGCGCCGCCGAGCTGGCCCGTGACGGCCCTGGTTTCGATGCGGCGAAGGATGTTCAAACTCACCAGCTCGGGGCTGGCGATCGTGCCGGTGCCGGTACACGTGGGACAGGGGCGGTAGGTCCGCAGCTGGAGCGCCTTTTTCAGCCGTTGCCGGTTGATTTCGAGCAGCCCGTTGTCGGAAAGCCGTGAGGCCGACGTGCGGGCCTTGTCGTCCTTCATGGCGTCGCGCATGGTCTTTTCGACCGCGCTGCGGTGTTTTGCCAGCCGCATGTCGATAAAGTCGACGACGACCAGACCCCCGATGTCCCGCAGCTTGAGCTGGCGCGCCACCTCCACCGCTGCTTCGAGGTTGGTCTTGTAGGCGGTTTCTTCCTGACTGCCGCCGCGGGTGGCGCGACCCGAGTTGACGTCGATGGCGGTCAGCGCCTCGGTGCCGTCGATGACGATGGAGCCACCCGAGGGAAGCCCGATCTTGCGCTGGTAGATGCGGTCGATCTGTTCCTCGAGGTCGTACCTGCTGAACAACGGCATCCGTTCCGAGTAGTGGATGAGCCGGCTGCCCGATCGCGGCATGAAGGTCCGCATGTAGCTCTGCGCCTTTTCGAAGGCGCTGTCGTCGTCGACCATGACTTCGCTGATGGTGTTGTCGACAGAGTCCCGCAGCGCCTGGACGATGAGGTCCTGGTCGCTGTAGAGGAGGCGCGGGCCCTTGCCTGAGTTCGCCTCGGCCCGGATCTTTTTCCACAGCCGCAACAGCGCGCCGAGATCGCGGTTGAGGATCTTTTGCGGCTGGTCGAGGGCGTTGGTGCGCAGGATGACGCCGAACCCCTCGGGAAGCTCGAGCTTGGCGACGCGGTCTTTGACCGCCTGCCGGTCTTCGTCTTCCGCCTTGCGCGACACGCCGCGAACATCGTCGTACGGCATCAGCACCAGGTACCGGCCCGCGATGCTGACATTGGTGGTCACCAGGGCGCCCTTGTGGCCGACGCCATCGCGCACGACCTGGACCAGCACCGGCTGGCCGCGTTCGAGGATGCGGTCGACACGCGGGTGTTTTCCGGCGTCGTCCCCCTTCTTGCTATAGGCCTGCGGGACCACATCGTCGGCGCGGAGGAGCCCGTCCTTGTCGGCGCCGAAGTTGACGAAGGCCGCGTCGAGCGACGGTTGCACGTTGGCCACGGTGCCGCGGTAGATGTTGCCGCGGAGGAGGCCTGATTCGGTGGCGGCCACCTCGAAGTGGTCGAGGGTGCCGTCGGTGATGATGGCGATGCGCACCTCTTCGGGGCGCTGGGCGTTGATGAGCATGCGTCGTGTCACGACGTCTCCAGTTTGTAGCGACGTATCTGCGGGGCGCACAAGAGTTGGGCGATCTTCCCGCTCACCGGCACTTTAGCATGAGTTGCGATTGTTGATGGGTTTCGCCCCAAGCCCTTCAGCAGCGATAGAGGATCGCTCCCCAGTTGAGGCCGCTGCCGAGACCCACGAAGCACACCAGGTCGCCGGGTTTGGCGCGGCCCTGTTCGAGAGCCTCGTGGAAGGCGATCGGGATGGTGGCGGCGGTGGTGTTGCCGTAGTTTTGAATGTTGTTGAAGACCTTGTCGTCGGGGAGCCCCAGGCGTTTCTGGACCCCTTCGTTGATCCGCAGATTGGCCTGGTGCATGATCACGAGGTCGAGATCGTCGGTGCTGAGACCGTTGCGTGCGAGGATTTCCTGGGTCACCTGCGGCATGAAGGTCACTGCCAAGGCGTAGACCTTGCGCCCCTCGACGATCGGTACGACGTTGCCGGAGTCGATCATGTCCTGGCGGATATAGGGCCGAAAAGCGCTGCCGCACGCCTTCGTCCACAGCCGTTCGGCTTCGTCGCCGTTGGTATGGAGCAGACAATCGATGACGCCGCGGTCGGTGTCCTCCATCGCCTGCACAACGACGGCCCCTGCGCCGTCGCCGAAGATTACGACGCGATCCCGTGTCGCCGTGTTCTTCTCGTAATCCTCCTTAGATACCGGGCCGTCGCCCTGCCCCAGAGCCACGCTCCACGTGTGATCACTCCATGGGACCAGTGATGCATGGGCCTCGGCGCCGACGACGAGGACCCGCTTGTGCTGCCCGGAACGGATCAGCGCGTCCGCGAGTTGCAGTGCGTACACAAAACCGGCGCACTGTTGCCGGATATCGAGGCACGGCACGTGCTCGAGACCCAGCTTGCGCTGGAGAAACGGCGCCGACCCCGGGAAGAAATAATCCGGGGTCATCGTGGCAACCACGAGATAGTCGATGTCGGAGGGGGTGAGCCCGGCATTTTCGATCGCCTGGCGGGCGGCGGGCACCGCGAGGTCGGAGGTCGCCTGGTCGGGAGCCGCGTACTGCCGTTTGGCGATCCCGGTTCGTACCTGGATCCACTCGTCCGAGGTGTCCATGATTCTGGCCAGGGCGTTGTTGTCGACCGTGGCGTCGGGAATGTACATACCGGTTCCGGTGATCACGGCTCTCATCGACACCTCCCAAGAGTCGCAACTATAGCTGATGCGGCACCACATCAATAGGGCCGGCAGTCCGGGCGTTTCAGCGCCAGCGGATGGTGACGAACTCGCGGATGGGGTACTGACGCAGCGGTTTTCCGGGCTGCCAGTCGGCCTGTTTGTAGGTTCCCAGGAGGCGGTCCCAGAGGCTGACGCCGATTCCGAAATTGTGGTGCCACATATTGTCCCGGTGGTGGAGATAGTGGATGGGGGCGCCGAGCCAGAAGGCGAGATCCGGTTTTTCGTGCTGGACCTGGTGGGCGTAGGCCGCAAAGGCCGCGTAGCCGAGGATTCCGCACGCGAAGCCCAGACCGGCCGGCACTGACACCAGGAAGCCGGCCCACACGACGAGCAATGCGGGGAGGGAGTAGTCGGTGAACTCGCCCCACCAGCCCTGAGCGGAGAAGTTGCGGTGGTGCAGGGCGTGGCGTTTGCCCATGAACCTGCCCTTGTGCATGAGCCTGTGGACCGCGTACTCGACAAAGGAGCCGAAGAGGAGACCGGCGATGAGGGCGATGGCGCAACCAAAATAAGGATTTGAAAAGTTCATTCGTGCCTCCACATGCTTCGTGGTCCTGCAACGGCGGAGATTATAAACCCACCCAACCAGTGCTTGGCTCAGGGAGGCGGCATCCCAACAAGATCATCCCGATGCTGACAGCGGTGTTGCCCGAGAGTGCCCCCTCTGACAATGATTGGGCCCGAGCAGACCAACTCGCGACCGAACTTCGAGCTCCCAACATTGTCAGAGACGTCCGGTGAACGCGTGTTTTTCCGTGCATCCTGCACCCTGTGACCTGCATCCGCCGGGCCACCGGCCCGGCCGTGGTATCGTTCCGTGCGATGGCGGACGGCATCCGAATCTCATTCTCCGACGTGGCCAAGCGCTACGACCTGCGGGTGGTTTTCAAGGCGGTCGACGGCGAGGCGGTCCCGGGTGAGGTGCTGGTCATCACAGGGCCCAACGGCTCGGGCAAGTCGACGCTGCTCGCGATTCTCTGCGGTCTCCTGCGGCCGACCCGCGGCGAGGTCCGCCACCTGCACGGTGACGCCGAAGTCGCGCGTGAAGCGTGGCGGTTGCACCTCGGTGTGGTGGCGCCGTCGATGGCGGTCTACGAGGAGCTGGACGCCATGGAGAACCTCGGTTTTTTCGCCCGGGTGCGCGGGCTGGGGCCGTGCGAGGCGCGGTGTCGCGAGGGCCTCCAGGCTGTAGGCCTCGATCCGGACCGCAGGACCCTGGTGCGGGGATATTCCACCGGGATGGCACAGCGGCTCAAAATCGCCCAGGCCCTGCTGCACGACCCGGCTGTGTTGGTGCTCGACGAGCCGGGTTCGAACCTCGACCCGGCGGGCAAGAATTGGCTCGAGGAGCACGTGCGCGAGCTTGCCGCGGCCGGCAAGACGGTGCTCCTGGCCACCAACGACCCGCGCGAGATGGAGTGGGGGGGCCGCCATGTGGCGCTGGCTGTCTGAAGCGCTGGCGGTGGCCGCCAAGGATCTGCGGACCGAGTTCCGCACCCGGGTCGCGTTGAACTCACTCGGGCTCTTTGCCCTCACAGTGTTGGCGGCCGTCTCGTACACGGTGGGGCCGTACCGGATCGCGGCCGAGGATCGGCCCTTCCTGCTGGCGGTGCTGCTGTGGATTATCGTCTTCTTCGCAGCTCTTGCCGGGCTTGACCGCTCATTCGTCAAGGAGGAGGAAAGCCACACCGCGCCGCTCCTGCGTCTGGCGGCATCGCCGCTCGCCGTGTGGTTCGGCAAGTTGCTGTACAACCTCTGTCTGATCTATGCCTTGATGGCCCTCCTGGTGCCTCTGTTCTGCATTCTGATGGGCTACACCATCGTGTTGATTCGGGGGTTCATCGTCGTCCTGGTGCTCGGCGGCTTCACGCTGGCGGTGGTGACCACCATCATTGCCGCCATCATCGCCCGTGCGATGACCCGCGGCGCCCTCTTTTCGGTGCTGTCGCTGCCGCTGCTGCTGCCACTGATGATCTTTCTGATCCAGGGCACGACCGGGGCCTCCGAGGGGACGACCGAAACGGTGACCAACACCATCCGTGCGGTTCTCTCCATGGGCGGCATCATGACCATCGTGTCGGCGGTGCTCTTCCCGGTGGTGTGGAACGACTGATGATTGTGGCAATAAGGTATGCTGTGCAGCGGTTACACCCAGAGATCGATGTGGAGTTGGCCGACGAATGAGAGTGGCAGATATTTCGAAATTGGTTTTGTTGGTGTGGCTCGCCGTGGTCATCGTGGCGGCGTTTTTCTACGTCCACGCGGCGGAGGGCTTTGTCGGCGAGTCGTCGAGGATCGTCTTTTTCCACGTGCCGATGGCGTGGATTGCGGTGCTCGCCTTTCTGGTGTCCTGCATCGCATCGGTGATGTATCTGCGGCGCCGGGACCCGAAAGACGACATCCGGGCGTCGGTCAGCGCCGGGCTCGGGCTCCTGTTTGCCGCGCTCGCCACCACCACCGGCGCGGTTTTCGCCAAGATCATGTGGGGCGCCTACTGGAACTGGGACCCCCGCCAGACCTCGATCACCATCCTGTTGTTGATCTACGCGGCCTATCTGGCGCTTCGCGGGGCGGTGGATGACCCCGAGCGGCGGGCGAGTCTGTCGGCGGTTTACGCCATTCTCGCCTTCGTCACCGTGCCGTTCCTCGTTTTCGTGGTGCCGCGGATCTACTGGTCGCTCCACCCGGACACCATCATCAACACCCGTGGAGCCAATGAGTTCGATTCCCGCTACACGCAGGTGCTTCTGGCATCTGTATTAGGATTTACGGGATTGTACGTATGGTTATATACTATCGGCTGCCGGATCGAGACCATCCGGCAACGGCGCCGTCAGGAGGTGCTTGATGTCTGACCTCATGGGCATCGCAGTCGTCACCCTGATGATCTGGGTGGGGCTCTTTGGATATGTGTACCGGCTCGATCGGAAAGTGAGCCGTCTGGAGGACTAGATGACTGATTCACGACGCCAGCGACGGATCTGGTACGCGGTAGGCGGAGTGTTGGTAGTGGCCTTTCTGGCCTATGGAACAACCTCGTTCAAATCGAACCTGACGCCCTACGTGAGTTTCGATGAAGCGACGGCGACCTCCCGCAAGGTGCAGGTGGCCGGTGGTCTGGTGGAGAATTCCACCAAGTATGTCGATGAGGACAGTGAGCTGCAGTTCGCCATGTTCGACGACGACGGCAACACCATGCAGGTGCACTACAAAGGCGTCAAACCTGGCAATTTCGAGGAGGCGGTTCAGATCGTCGCCATCGGCAGCTATGAAAGCGGTGTCTTCGAGGCCGAGCAGCTGTTGGTGAAATGCCCGTCGAAGTACCAGGGCCTCGAGGATGACGTCAAGAGCTATAGTTCCGAGACCTGATACGGGGTCTTTCGAGGGTCCCTGTCTTTTCTCTCTCGCAATCGAATAGGAGAGTCCATGTACATCCCAGGAACCATCCTGATGTGGTTGGCGTTTCTCGCCGGTATTGCATCAACCATTACCTACTGGTTGTCGATCAAGGACCCCGAGCGGTGGCGCTCCGCGGCCCGGCAGAGCTATGTGTTGATGGCGGCGGCGATTGTCGCCGGCTCGGCGCTGTTGATGTACCTGCTGGTCACCCATGATTACCGTCTGCACTATGTGTGGGCCTATTCCGACAATGTGTTGCCGCTGCATTACCTGATCTCCACCTTCTGGGGCGGTCAGGAGGGCAGCTTCATGTTGTGGATCTTCTGGGGTGTGTTGTTGGGTCTGCCGTTGATGCGGTTTGCCCGATCGTACGAGTCACGGGTGATGGTTATTTACAACCTCACGCTGCTGTCCCTGATTCTCCTTCTGGTCAAGCAGGACCCGTTCCGGTTCCACGAGGGACTGACCGCCGCCTTGATACCGATGGACGGTCAGGGCTTGAACCCGCTGCTGCAGAACTACTGGATGGTGATCCACCCGCCGATCATGTTTATCGGCTACGCGTCGCTGGGGATCCCGTTCGCATTCGCGATCGCGGCGTTGTGGATGAAGAAGTACGACGAGTGGACCAAGGTTTCCATGCCGTGGGTCTTGCTGTCCCTGGCCTCGTTGGGCACCGCCATCATGCTCGGCGGCTACTGGGCCTACGAGACCCTCGGTTGGGGCGGCTATTGGGGCTGGGACCCGGTGGAGAACGCCTCACTCGTGCCGTGGTTGGCGACCCTGGCTTTGACTCACGGCATGCTGCTGCAGCGCAGCCGCGGACGTTTCCGGCGGCTCAACCTGGTGCTGGCGGTATCTGCGTACCTGCTGGTGGTCTACGCCACCTTCCTGACCCGGTCCGGCGTCCTGGCCGATTTCTCGGTCCACTCCTTTGTCGATCTCGGCATCACCGGGCTGTTGGTCTTCAACATGGGCTTCTTCTTGGTGCTGGCAGTGGGATTGCTGGTCCTCCGCTGGAACGAGATTCCGGCCGAGGTCGGCGACGAGCCGTTCATGTCACGCACCATCTTTTTCGTGGTCGGGATTCTGCTCACGATTCTGCTCGGAACGGTGGTGCTTTTCGGCACTTCGGCACCGTTGATTTCGCGGTTGTGGGGAGCGCCGGCGCAGGTGGGGCCTGATTTTTACAACCGCATGGGTTTCTGGCTCGCGGTGGTGTTCACTTTGTTTCTTGCGGGCACGCCTTTTCTCGGCTGGAGCCGCGCCCGCGAGGGTTGGGCCCGGATTCTGGGTCTGACTTCGGCACTCACCGCCGTCGTGATGGTTGGTGCTGTGGCCGCCGGTCTGCGGGGTGTGCCGTCGATCATCTATGTGGCGGCCGCGGTCTTCTGCGTGGTCACCAATCTCTGGGCGACGATCGACTTCGGCAGGACCGGTCGTTGGCGGTTGGCTGGCGGACCCGTCGCACATATCGGCATCGGTCTCATGATGATGGCTTTTCTCACCACCGGGTGGCTGGGCCTCGACCAGAAGGTGCGACTCCCGGAGGGCGAACCCAAAGAGGTTCTAGGTTACACCCTGACCTTCCGTGGCGTCGAGAAACCGACACCCCAGGCGCGCGACGCCATGGTGGTGGAAGTGACCTCGCCGCGTGGTCAGAACTTTGTGCTCAAACCGAAGATGTGGGTCAATCAAAAGACCAACCAGATGATCGCCAATCCCGACATCAAGTCCTTCCTTACCAAGGACCTCTATCTCGCCCCGGTCGAGTTCGCGCCTGGCAAGGATGCGCCGGTTTCGAGCCGCATGATGTTGACCAAGGATCAGCCCGCCTCCTTCCGCGACTGGACTCTGACATTCAAGGGCTTTGACCTGACCAAGCAAAACGCGGTTCCGGGCGCTCTCACCGTCGGCGTGGTGATCGAGATCCAACGACCGGGCGAAGAACCCGTTTCGCTCGAGCCCTCGATGGTGTCCACCGACGAAGGCGTGCAGCCGGTGGCCGTGGAGATTCCCGGTGTGGGCGGCGCCAAGATCCGCGCCACCGGTATGAGCGTCGATCAGGGTGTGGTGCGCGTCGAACTGCTCGGTCTCGGCGGCGGGATCGGCCGCACCTCGGTGCTCGCCAAGGGCGAGACCATGGTCTACAAAGAGCTCACAATCACCTTTGACGAATTCGACCTGTCGGACTTCGACCCCGAAGCGGGCAAGATCAACTTCGGTGTCGTGTTCTCGGTCGAGCACGGCGGCCAGAGCTACGAAGTGGTCCCGACCTTCCGCGGCGGTATGGGTGGCGAGCCGCAGGTGACCTCGGCTACGGTCCCGGGCACCGGCGGCATCGCCCTGACCCCTGGCCGCATCGACGCCGAGGGCGGCACGGTGCAGCTGCAGGTCTACGATCCGCTGTTGGCGCCGGAAGCGCCGACCTCGGCCAGTCTGGTGCTGGATGTGTCCACCAAGCCCCTGATTTCGTTGGTGTGGATCGGGACGATCCTGATCGTGATCGGCATCTTCATGGCCATCTTCCTGCGCCGCAGCGATATCGCCACCATTCCCGTCGAAGGCTACGTCCTCGACAGGAATCAGTTTTGAATTCTTAATTTTGAATTTTGAATGATCCCACGTCCTCCTCCTACACCGGGGGGAGGTGGCGATCAGAAATTCAAAATTCATAATTCAAAATTCATAATTGCGTTTCGTCACCGTGGCATCTGTAAGATGACGCGGTGACGAAGCGCAGGGTGCTGTTCTGGGTTGCCGTCCTCTACTTTGCCGAGGGGCTGCCCTTCGGCATCGCCTACGACGTGTGGCCGGTGTTTTTCCGAGTTCACGGCGTGTCTCTGCGCGAGATCGGCCTGATGAGCCTGCTCTCCCTGCCCTGGACCTGGAAACTGGCATGGGCGCCCCTGGTGGATCGCTGGGGCTGCCGCCAGCACTGGATCACCGCCAGTCTCTTCGTGCTCGGCGCCACCACCCTGGCGATCGTGCCCCAGGATGCTTCCAGCCCTTCGTATTTGATGTGGGGCTTGTTGCTGCTCTTCACCACCGCTTCGGCGACCCAGGACATCGCCATCGATGCCTACGCGGTGGACGTGGCGACGCCGAAGACGACGGGCAGTATCAACGGGACCCGGGTCTCCGCCGCGAGGGTCGCCATGCTGGCGGGCGGTGGCGGCTTCCTCATCCTGGCGGACCTCACCGGGTGGAAGACGCTGTGGGTCGCCCTGGCCGTGATCTTCTTTGGGTTGGCGGTGGCGGCGTGGATGAGCCCGCGCGTACCGCTCGACAGCTCGGCCAGGCGCCACGCCATCAAACCGGTCCTGCGGTGGGTCTTCCGCTGGCAGATGGTGCCGGTGCTGCTCTTCGTTCTGCTCTTCAAGGTCGGCGACTCGACCCTCGGCCGGATGGTCAAGCCCTTCTGGGTGGACCGCGGCTACTCCCTGACCGAGATCGGCGCGATCTCGGTGACCCTCGGCACGGCGCTGACGATCCTCGGGGCGCTGGCCGGGGGGTGGATCGTCGACCGCATCGGCATCTTCCGTTCGCTGCTGTGGCTCGGTCTCGCGCAACTGGTCTCGAATCTCGGTTACGTCGTGGTGGCGGCCGTCGCGCTGCCGCGGGAGAGCATCTACGCGGCCTCGATGATCGAGAGCTTCACCCAGGGGCTCGGGACTGCGGCCTTTCTGTCCTTTCTGATGAACCTGTGCGACAAGGAGCACGCCGCCACCCAGTACGCCATCCTGTCGGCGATGTTCGCCCTCACCCGAGATGTGGCCGGCGCCTTTACGGGAATCGGCGTCGAACAGCTCGGTTACGCCGTCTTCTTCGCAATCACGACGGCACTGGCCCTGCCGGCCCTCGCCCTCCTGCCGTTGATCAAGCCGCGGATCCGGGAGAACGCCGGCGCCTCAGCCGCTGACGAGGAATGACGGAGCGAGGGTCCGCTCCCGGGTCTCTTCGCCGGCCGTGAGAGCGCCGGGTTCGAAGGCGACTCCAAGCGTCTCGCCCGCGGCGGCGACAACCGCTTCCTCGACCTCGGATCGACCGGGCAACCGGTCGAGCTCGTGGCGGAGGGTCGTGATGTGGGGCCGCAGACCGCTGTCGTCGGCGAGACCCATCGATCCGGCCTGGAGGCGGCCGTCCCAGTCGAGGACGATGGCGCCGTGTTGGAGGATCGTTCCTTTGTGGGCGCGCATGGCAGACCCCACCAGCTTGCGGCCCCCGACAACGACCTCGCCGCCGGCCGGCGCCTCGAAACAGGGGACGGTGGTCCGCGGACCGGGCAGCTCGAGGTTGACCTCGCCGCCCGTGAGTTTGGCCTCGACGCCGAGCGATCGCATCGCCCGGACCAGGGCGCCGCAGATCGTCCGGTAGGCGTCCTGCAGGGGACGCGGCAGAGGTCCGGTGCCGAGCGGCGCGACCACAGCGTAGGTGAGCTCGTGATGGTGGAGGAGAGCGCGACCGCCGGTGGGCCGGCGCACCACATCGATGCCCTCGCGCCGGCAGAAGGCCAGATCGGCCGCTTCGACCCCCTGGTGGCGGCCGAGGGTGAGACAGGGGGGGTTCCAACCGTACAGACGCAGGGTCGGCGGAGCCTCGCCGGTCGACACCGCTTCGAGCATGGCGACGTCCCGCGCCATGTTGGTGCCCCCCGGGAGGTCGGAGTCGATCATGAGCCGCCACGATCGTTCCATGACGGGAGAGAGTACCATTCTGCGGGACGTTATCGCCCCGACCGGGTTCGTACGGGAGGGGTGGAGTCGTCAGTCCGAGGCGGCGAGCCTGGCCTCCAATTCGGCCAGCCTTCGGCCCAGCCGCTCGATCTCCGCGTCCCGCGCCTCAAGCCGGGTGGCGAGCGCCTGGATGGCGGCCAGCGCGATGCCGCTCATGTCCGAAAGAGCGATGTGGCGGTCGTCGGCCCCGAGGCCGAAGCTGGCCCTGAAGTCCTGAGCCGTCGGTCCGACGTGCCGCACGCCGTCCGGGTCGTTGACCAGGCTCCACTCGGCGATGGACAGCTCACCGACGGCATCGAGGATCGCCGTCCCGTTGACCGGAAGAAAGTCCTCCTTGGCGGCCCGGTCCGACACGCCGTTGACGGTGCCGCTGGTGGTCAGATTGCCCATCGAGTCCAGAATCACGAGCTCCTCGCCTTCGACCGCGGAGGTGCCGATGGTGAACGTGCCGTCCACCATCGACGTCAGGTACCACCTGCCGCCGTCGGTGCGGTCGAGGAGCAGGTTCGCGGGCTCCCCGGTGGTCTCGATCTCGAGCTTGGCGGCGGGGCTCCAGGTGCCGACGCCGATCTTGCCGTCGCTCCTCAGACTGAGGGTGTTGCTCGGGGTGCCCGGCTGGATGCGGAACGACAGCCTGGACCCGTTCGTGACATCACGGATGAAGAAGTTGGTCTCGTTGCCGGCCATGTCCCAGGACTGCGCGGCCCAGCCGCTGCTGCCATCCTGATCGAGACGCACCGTGGGGCTGTCGCCGTCGGCGATGTGCAGCTCAACGTATGGGATCGACGTTCCGAGGCCGACCCTGCCGTAGTCCTCGACGTACAGCGAGTTCGCCGGCGCACCGCCTTCGATGGTGAAAGGCCTGCGGCCGCCGTCCACGTCCCAGATCGTGAAGTAATCCGAGCCGCCCGAGGTTGAGTCGTTGATCTGTATTTTCCAATCTCTCGACGGGAATGTGCCGATGCTGCTGTCCTCGAAGCACAGCTGGAGGTTATTCTCCTTCAGCTTCTCGGTGCAGTAGCCGAAAGACTCTCCATCGATGCAGTCGAAACCGACACAGAGGCTCCCAGTGACAATGACGTCGTCGTAATGAAGCACGTCCTTGGTGGTGGCACCCCGCTCCGGGGTGGTCGAGCCGGCACCCACGATGACGCCGTCCGCGATCCGGAAGGTGCCGCTGCGTCTTGGCAGCTCGCCGAAGGGCTTTGCCAGTGGGCCCGACCCGTCGGCCCGGGCGCGCAGCCGGACCCGCTCGGTGGCCTCCTCGTCGCTGAGCCGAGGGGCGAAGACGAGCTCGTAGGCGTACTCGCCGTCGACCGGCGCCTCGGCCGCTTCAGCCCAGGTAGTCAGTGCCTCGACGCCCAACATGAGCGGCGAATCCGGACTCTTGGCCCAGCTTCTCACACCGGCCGGTCCGGAGACGGTGAGCACCGCGTGGTCCCACTCGAAATCGGCTTTCCAGCTGATGGCGCCCGCCGCTCGTTGGTCGCTGATCTCGGATGCCGAAACCGCCACCGTCATCAGGATGGCGGCGAGGACTCCGCACGCGCTCTGAACCATGGCGTGACGCTGCGAGGTTCGTTTGAACATGGACGGTCTCCTTCCCAGTACTTTCGGGGCCGACGCGATCACGGAACCGCGTTCGACCACCGTGCCGTCGATGCGGATTCGAAATCGTCGGCGAAAATCAAACCTGATGTCGTGACGATCGAGACGTCGTCAAAGAGAACCTCCAGCGGGCCGGTGTCGCCGACTGCCGTCGCGCAGTGCAGGCGGACCTCGACTGATCGGGTGGTCGCACCGGTCACGAGATGGGCCTGCGGCAGCTGAGTCCACCCGATGTATAACGAGTAACGCAGCTGCTCACCTCCGAGCGCGATCCACCGGCAGTCGGAGTGCTGGCTTTCGAACAGGGCGATGCGGCAGTATGCCGGCGTTCCCGCTACCGGCTTGAGCCGGACCGAGAACTGGAGCTCCTGGCTGGCTGGCAACGAGGCGATGCAGTATCCCGCGATCGCCTGCGTGCGGCTCCCGGCCAGTCCACCGACGACGTCCAATGAACCGGGCGTCGTCGATCCCTCGCCCGCGGCGTGGGCCAGCGTGCCGCGCCCCACGAGGTGCCAATCGGCGATTCCCGAGTCGAAGGTCCCGTCGGGGACGAGATCTTGCGCGTGCCCATCCGCGGCCGCTGCGGCCGCTGCGATGAGAATAGGAATGACAATCGTTTTTGAGAATCTGTATTCCACGTAGACAACATTAATGCCTCTGTGGTGGGGATGCAACTCAGAAGACGACTCCGTGACACCGGACGTTCGTCCAGTTACCGGTGCCGCGTTCGGGTTCGTTTCGCGATGCGTCGTTCGGCGGCGCGGGCGTGCGCTTCGAGGCCTTCGAGGCGGGCGAGGGCGGCGGCGTCCGACGCCGCGGCGTCGTGATCGTGGTTCATCCGCAGCCACGTGCGAATTCGGAGGAAATCGAAGACGCTCAAGCCCCCCTTGAAACGGGCGACGCCGCCGGTCGGGAGGGTGTGGTTGGGACCGATACCGTAGTCGCCGAAGACCTCGGCGCTGGAGCTGCCGATGAAAAGGCCGCCGTAGTGATTGGCGCGACGGGCAACCTCTTCGGCGTCTTTCGTCAGGATCTGAAGATGTTCGGCGGCGAGGCGGTCGCAGACGGCCAGAGCCTCCTCAAGGCTGTCTGCGATGACGGCGAATCCGTTGCTCAGTGCGGCGGCGGCGATGTCGCGGGTCGGTAAATCGGCGAGCTGGCGAGCGAGCTCGATGTCGACGGCGTCGGCCAGCGCCGGATCCGTGGTCACCAGCACCGGGAGGGCCTCGGGATCGTGCTCGGCCTGAGCCAGGAGGTCCGCCGCCACCACCCCCGGGTCGGCGCTCGCGTCGGCGAGGATCACGAGCTCTGACGGGCCCGCCAGCATGTCGATGCCGACGTCGCCCGCTACCAGTTTTTTGGCGGCAGTGACCCAGCGGTTTCCGGGCCCCACCACCACGTCACAAGGTGGCGGGCCGCCGACGCCGTAGGCCAGCGCGGCGATGGCGTGAGCGCCGCCGACCGCCAACAGCCCGTCGGCCCCCGCCACCGCGGCGGCGGCGAGAGTGATCTGGGTGGGCCGTGGTGACGCCACCCAGACCTCGCTCACCCCCGCAGCCCGCGCTGTGACAGCGGTCATCAGCACCGATGACGGCAGCGGATAGCGTCCGCCAGGAGCGTAGCAGCCGGCCTTTTCGACGGGTGCGATCGAATGCCCCGCCTCGCCGCCCGGCACCGGGAAGGTCAGGTCGACCAACGCGGCCTTCTGCGCGAGGGCGAAGTCCTCGATGCGGGCGGCGGTCCGTTCGAGGAGCGCCCGTTGGTCGCCTGGCAGGTTCTGTAGGGAGTTGAGGAGCCGGTCCTGATCGATCGCCAGGGGCTGATCAATCGTTCGCTCGCCGAAGAGCTCGGCATACCGCCGCAGCGCTGCCTCGCCGCCGCGGCGCACTTCGTCGACGATCACCGCGGCGTCGCGAAGGGTGGGTTCGTCGACCGCGTCGCGCCGGAGTTTCTGGACCTCGTGCGGCTGGAGTCGGCGCATCATCATGTCCCGGTCTCCCCGGTTGCGAACGTCCGTGAACCGTCGCGGCGCCGCACCTGGAGGGCGCGGCGGTCGAGCTCCCGTGCGACGTTCTCGAGACGCGTTCCATTGGCCGCCAGTTTGACCAGCGTGAAGTACAGGACGTCGGCTGCCTCCCACACCACCTCGTCGTCGCTGCCGGCCTCGGCGAGCTCGTGGGCCTCCTCGACGAGTTTGGCCGCGAGAAGCCCGGGGTCGCCGGCCAGCCGGGAGGTGTAGGATCCCGGCTCGACGTGGGCCACGAGCTCGATCAGCCTTCGCTCGAGTTCCGCGAGACCGGCCCCTGCGCCCCAACAGCTGCGGGTCTCGAGATGACAGAAACCGCCCCGTTGACGCACGGTGAAACGCAGGGCGTCGCGGTCGCAGTCGGCCTCCACCCGCACCAGCTCCTGGACCGCGCCCGAGGTCTCACCCTTGCGCCAGAGCTCGGAGCGCGAGCGCGACCAGTAGACGCCGCGGCGCTCGGCGACTGCCGTACGCAGGCTGTCGGCCGAGGAGTAGACCAGTCCGAGCGCCATCCCGTGCTCGTCGCACACTACGGTCGGCCACAGACTGTCGGGGCGGTCCGAAATCAGGGGTGCGGCAAAGGCATCTGCGAGATCGAGCCGGCCGGTGTAGATGGCCATCCCGATCTGGGCATCGGCGCCCAGACGGTCGAGGGCGGCCACCTCGCCGGTGGTGGTGACGCCGCCCGCGATGGTGACCCGGGTGCCGGCGGCAGCCTCGACCACGGTCCTCGCCGCTGCGAGGTCGATCCCACCGAGCCGGCCTTCGCGCTCGACGAAGGTGACGAGAAACCCGCCGACCAGCTCGTGCAGCTCGGCCAACCGGTCGAGGACCGAGGCGCCGGTGCGTTCGGTCCATCCGCGCACCACGACCTCGCCGTCGACCCCGTCGAGGGCTGCGATCACCCGTTCTCGTGGCAGTTCCGTGAGCACCTCCGGGGTCGCAGCGGTACCGAGAATGACCTTGCGAGCCCCGGCGTCGAGCCACTCGAGGGCCTGCTCTGCGGAGCGAATGCCGCCACCCACCCGGCACGGGTAGCGCCGCACCAGTTCGCGCATCACGTCGCAGTTGGAACCTCGGCCGAGAGCGGCATCGAGGTCGATCACCGCGAGCTCGCCGACCACGGCAAATCGCTCGGCGACCGCCAGCGGGTCGCCGGCGTCGAGTACCTTCTCGCGGCCGCCGACCAGCTGCACCGCGTGGCCGTCCATGAGATCGATGGATGGAACGATCATCGCCGCACCTCCAGCCCGCGAGCCGCGAGCTCGTCCTTGAGATCGCCGACCGTGGTGTGGCCGTCGTGCAGGATCGAGGCGGCGAGCACCGCGTCTGCTCCCGCTGCCAAAGCTGCTGCCATGTGGTCTGGACCGGCGGCGCCGCCGGAGGCGATGATCGGCACCGGCACCACGGCACGGACGGCGGCGATCAGTTCGAGGTCGTAGCCGTCGCCGGTGCCGTCGCGGTCCCACGAGGTGAGCAGGATCTCCCCGGCGCCGCGGTCGACAGCCTGCCTGGCCCAATCCGCAGCGTCGAGCCCGGTGCGTTCGCGACCCGAACGAATGACGGTCTCCCACCCACCCTCGAACCGGGCGGCGTCGAGGGCGAGAATGGTGCACTGGCGGCCGAAGATCCGCGCCATGTCGTCGAGCAGAGCAGGCCGGGTCACGGCGGCGGTGTTGACCGCCACCTTGTCGGCGCCGGCCTCGAGCAGGATCTCGGCATCGCGGGCTTCCCGCACACCGCCGCCGACGGTGAGCGGCAGCGCCAGCACCCGGCGCACCGCCCGCACCACCTCCAGCGCGTTGCCGCGGTCCTCCGGGGTCGCGGAGACATCGAGCAGAACCAGTTCATCGGCGCCCTGGCGGGCGTAGGCCTCGGCCCGCTCCACCGGGTCCCCGGCGTCCCGAAGTCCTTGGAAACGAATGCCCTTGACGACCCTGCCACCCTTGACGTCGAGACACGGGATCACCCGCGGCAGCAGCATCACACCACCCCCGTCGCGGCGGCGAGCCAGCGTTCGATCAGGGCCTGGCCCCAGGCGCCGGAGAGCTCGGGGTGGAACTGGCACGCGAGCACCGATCCGCGCTCCAGGGCAGCGACGAAATCTCCGCCGTGATCGGAGGTCGCGCCGGCCCACCCGGCCGGGACCTCGTCGAGTTTGTAGGAGTTGGCGAAGTAGGCGTCGCCGTCTTTGAGCAGCCTACAACCATCGCCGGCGGTCACGCGGTTCCACCCGAGGTGGGGCACCCGCAGCCCGTCGCGAAAGGCGGTGGCGGTGGCCGGCACCACGCCGAGGCCCCGGGCATCGGGGTTCTCCTCGCTGCGTGGCTGCCAGCAACTGCAGACCGAGGCAGATCGCGAGGGTCGGCCGGCCGGCCGTGATCCGCCGGGTCAGAGGCTCGCGCAGCCGCAGTTCATCAAGACGGCCGGCGACCGGTCCGAAGGCCCCGACCCCCGGCAGCACCACGAGGTCCGCGCCCTCGGCGTCGGCGGGGTCTTCGGAGAATCTCGCCGCGCGACCGGCGCGTTCGAGAGCGGCGCCCACCGATGCCAGGTTGGCGGTGCCGGTTCGGATCACAACCACCTCCGTCACGATGCACCACCCAGGGTGCCCTTGGTGCTGCGGATGCCGCCGGCCGCCGGCGCCGTCGCCTGGCGGAGGGCGAGGGCGGTCGCCTTGAAGGCGGCCTCGGCGCGGTGGTGGTCGTTGTCGCCGCGGAGGACGTCGACGTGGAGGGCACAGCGCGCCGCAATTGCAAACGACTGCAACACGTGTCCCACGTTTTCACTGGCCAGACCGCCCAGCATCTCGCGCTTCAGACCGAGCTCCACCTGCGGCCAGGGGCGGCCCGAGAGATCGACCACGGTCCGCGCCAGAGCCTCATCGAGAGGCGCGTACGCGCTGCCGAAGCGAACGATGCCCGCGCGCTCGCCGAGGGCCGTGTCGAGAGCCTGGCCGAGCGCCAGGGCGCAGTCCTCGGCGGTGTGGTGGTCGTCGACCTCGAGATCGCCAGAGCACCGCAGATCGAGATCCCAACCGGCGTGGAACGCGAGGGCGGCGAGCATGTGGTCGAGGAAGCCGATGCCGGTGGCCACCGCGGCCTCGCCTGAGCCGTCGAGCTTGAGGCGGCACGTGGTGCTGGTTTCCTTGGTCGTACGTTCGACGAGAGCGGTACGGGGTGTCGTGGTCACGGCAGGACCTCCAGGATTTTTCTGGTCTCGCTCAATACAGTGGCGGCGCCGGCCCGTTGGAGGGAGGCGGCGGTCGGCTCGGGGTCATCACCGGGTGCGACGACCCCGATGGGCAGCACGGCGGCGCCCCGGGCGGCGCGCAGATCATCGGGGGTATCGCCGACCATCCACGCGGTGGCGACCCCGAGACGTTCGAGGGCGAGGCGCACCGGCGCCGGATTCGGCTTGATCGGCGCGTCCTCCATGGTGACCACGGTCTGGAAACAGCCGGCGATGCCGCGCTCCGTGAGAAAGCGATCGGCGTCGGCGCGCGGGCGGCCGGTCACCACCGCCAGCTGGAAGCGCTCGCCGAGGGCGAGGAGTTCGTCGCGCTCCATGAGCAGGCGTTCGGTGCGGCGAAGACCGGGTTCGGCCTCGCTGCCCTGGTAGATCTCCTCGAAGCGCGTCTTCACCTCGGCCAGGGGGCGATCCACGCCCCGTTCGGCCATCAAACGGCGGGTGAGCACCCAGCAGTCGTTGGCGTTGCCCTCGGCGGTCGCCGCCTCGATGTCCTGGATCGAGATCTCGACGCCGAAGGCGGCGGCGGTTTGCAGGGTGGCCTCGCGGTAGGAGCCCGAGACGTCGGCCAGAACTCCGTCCATGTCGAAGATCAACGCCTCCGGAGCGAGCACTGTGCGCAACGCGTGGGTGAGGCGGGAGAAGTTGACCTCGTCCCCCGGCAGGGTGATGCGCAGCCAGCCTTCGACGTCGGCCCGGCCGTGGAAGGCGCGGATGGCGATGCCGAGGGCGTGGAGCGCGGTCCAGACCCTGGGCGCACCGGCAAAACGCGCGAAGACAAAGCTCCCCTGCGAAGGCAGGACCTCGGTTCCGAGTTCGGTCAGGAGTCGGGTGAGGTCGTCCCGTTGCCGGCGGATCGCGGCGATGCGGCTGCGATCCGGGGCCGTCGCCGTCGGCGAGCATGGTCGCCGCCATGGCGAGCGACGGCGCCGACACCGGAAAGGGCAGGCCGATCCGGCGCAGCCAGTCCACCACCCGCGGATCGCCGAGGGCGTAGCCGACCCGGAGACCGGCCGCGCCCCAGGCCTTGGAGAGGGTGCGGACGATGACGGCGTTGGGATATTCGAGAGCCACCGACGTGAGGTCGTATTCGGGGTCGGTGAAGTCCACGTAGGCCTGGTCGAGGAGGACGAGGGTGCGGGGCAGGGCCTCGAGCAGACGGCGGAAGGCATCGCGCGAGGCGACCGCACCGGTGGGGTTGTTGGGGCTGACGACACAGACCAGCGCGGTGGTGTCGCCCGCCCGCTCGAGGACGGCCTCGAGCGGAAAATCGTCGCGCCACCACGGGATCTCGACCAACTCGGCGCCCGCGATCCGGATGAAGCGGCGGATCATGCCGTAGCTGGGCGTCGTCATGATCGCCGTGCGGCCGGGGACGCAGACCGAGCGCACGGTGCGTTCGAGGGCGTCGTCGGCGCCGCCGGTGACCAGGACCGAGGCTGCCGGGACGCCGAGACGCTCGGCGATGAGGGGCTCGAGCGCGCCCAGCACCGGGTAGCGGTTGATGTGCCACGCGTCGAGCCCGGCTCGCGTCAGCGAGGGCGTCAGGCGGCGTCAGACGTTCGTTGAAGTCGAGCACCAGGTCGATGCCGTCGACGGGACGGCCGGTGCTGTAGGTCGTGAGCTCCGCCAGGACGGGCGCCGGTTCGACGAGGAGCGGTCGTTCGTTCATCGTGCCTCCATCGTTCAGGGGATGATCTGCGCGAGCCGGGTCACCACGATGTCCTCGCCTCCCGCCGCCTTGAGCCGCGGGATGACCGCCGGGACGTCCTTGCGCGGGACTGCCGCCTTGACCGCAAAGCCGTCGCCGCCCGCGAGCTGCGACACCGTGGGTTGGCGCATGCAGGGCAGGACGGCGAGCACGGCCTCGAGGCGGTCCGGGGCGACGTTGACCTCGACCATCACCCGCAGCCGCGCCTCGAGAACCGACCGCACCAGCAGGACGATGTCGTCGATGATCGCGCGGCGGTCGGGGTGGTCGAGGGCGCGCGGGTTGGCGTAGAGCCGGGTCGACGAGGTCATCAGCTCATCGATGATGCGCAAATTGTTGGCCTCGAGGGTGGAGCCGGTGGCCGTGTTGTCGATGATGAGATCGGCGTCCTCGGGTGGAAAGACCTCGGTGGCGCCATAGGAGCGCACGAATCTGGCCTCGGGGCAGCGGTCGGCGATCCAGCGGCGGGTGAGGTTTTCGTACTCCGAAGCGACCACCAGCGGGCCCGAGGGCAGCTGCCCCTCCGGCACCAGGTCGACCGGCGCAGCTGCGACCACCCGCACCGGGTCGAGACCGGTGTCCGCCAGCTCGACCAGCGAGCCATCGAGCTCGGCCACCCAGTCGGCGCCGGCGAAACCGAGGTCCCGCGAACCGACGTGCAGCATCTCGACGATGGTCTGCGGTTTGAGGACCTTGACCTCGCAGCCGGCCAGGCTGATGTGGGGCCGGTAGCTGCGTACCGTCTGGGTGAGGTGGATGCCGGCGTCACCGAGCAGGCGGGTCACACCTTCATACATGCGGCCCTTGGGGACGGCCAGTCGCAGGGTCGGTTCGTCGGCTGTTCGGGTCATCTGTCCTCCGTGCCGACCGCGCCGACGTCTTCCTGAAAAGAAAAACGCCGGCGGGGCCGGCGTTGTGGTGTCGATCTGGATTCGGTCTACACCATCACCTGGCCCCAACGGGGATGTGACCATGATGGTGATGGCGGCAAACGCTCATGCAAAGCACCAACGCAGGCTAGCCGACGAGGATTCCTATTGTCAAGCAGCGGTCCGGCGCCCCACCCACCCGGCAGCCGGGACGGCTGCCCCACAAAAGGCCCCGACCGGGTGTGATCTGATTGTGGGGCACGCGTCTCGCGTGCCGGGTGGGTGGATGGGAATTCAAAATTCAAAATTGAGAATTCAAAATTGCATGAAAAGATGCCTGGCACGCAGTTCATCCCAACATCTGTGGACTTGTGAACGTGGCGCGAATAGGGTGGTGTGACGATGAAATGGGGTGTCTCCCGCGCTGTGCCGATCGTGCTCTGCCTGGCGGTTGCGATCCCGGCATGCAGGACGACGAATAAAGGTCCGGAATTCCCCGGCTTCGGTCCGATCATCGACGGCCTCGAGGCCGAAGTGTCGGAGTCGTACTTTGGAATGGTATCGACCGCGCATCCGGATGCAAGCAGGATCGCGGTGGAAATCCTCGAATCGGGAGGCAACGCGATCGACGCAGCAGTGGCTGCCGCGTTTGCCCTCGGGGTCTCGGACTCCGGAGACTCGGGGTTGGGTGGCAGCACCTATATTCTGATCCGACTCGCCGACGGGCGGTCCACCGCCATCGACGGCTCGGCGTTGGTGCCTCTGAGGGTTGATCGACGCCGGCTTGCCGAAACTCAGGAGGCTGCTGCCGAGTGGGGCATGGATTTGGCCGCGGTGCCCGCCACCCTGGCGGCCCTCGACTACGCCGCATCCACCTACGGAACCCGTCCTCTGGCGGATCTCATCGAACCCTCGATCAATCTTGCGATCAACGGCTTTTTCGCCACACCGTTTGCTGAGGTCGCCATCAGAACCTACTTCGACGACCTCTTGAAGTCTGACTATCTCCGGTACTTCATCCTCGTTAACGGCGAGGACCCACCGAGCATCGAAACCCTCCAGTGCCGTCCCGTCCTGGCGGACGCATTGCGTCGCATCCAGGTTGGGGGGAGCGCCGAATTTTATCGCGGCGCGATCGCCTCTGAAATCGAGGCCGACATGGCCGAACGCGGGGGCTTTGTCAGCCGGGAAGATCTCGCGCTCATGCGAGTGCACGAAGTGAGCCCTCTGCGGGGCACCTACCGTGGCACCGAGGTTCTCGCCTTTCCTTACCCGACCATGGGAGGCGCGGTGATCGAAGCGCTGAACATCCTCGAGCAGTTTCCGCCAGAATTCGTCGATCAGGACACGGTAGGTCGCTACCAGGTTTTTGCCGAGGCCTTTCATATCGCGACTGCCGACTACGTTCGGCTGATGGCGGATTCGTCGATCGTCGGGGTGCGCGATCGGGATCGTCTCCTCAGCAAGGGATTCGCCGCCGAGAGGGCAGCCCAGATCGAGCCCGGACGGGCTCTCGTCAACGACGACTTTGCTCCGCGCCAGCAAGAGGTGGATGACGACGGAAACACCACGCAGATCTCGGTGGTCGATCGGTGGGGCAACGCGGTCTCGCTCACGCAGTCTCTCGGGAGGTTCTTCGGCAACAAGCTGGCGGCTCCCGGCCTGGCCTTTCCCTACAACAGCCTGCTCGAAGGCGAAACCGCGCCGAGGGCGAGAGCCACCATCCCCACCACCATGTGCCCCACGATCGTGGTCAAGGATGGCGAAGTTCTGCTGGTCCTCGGGAGCGGTTCGAGCTACCGGATCCCGGGGATCGTGGCGACCGTCATCAGCAACGTCGTCGATCGGAATTTCAACCTCCGGGACGCCGTTCTCGCGCCGCGAATCTTGTGGAGCCCTTATAAGGGAAGCACGTTTTACGCCGAGATCCTGCCGCCGGTCACCCAAGCTCAGATTGACGAGCTCGGCTCATTCGGGTACGAACCGATCACTCGCGCCCAGCCTCCCGCACGACTGAGCGTTTTTTCAACCTTCGGCTCGACAAATGCGGTTCACTTCGACCGCGAGAGCGGGGTCATGACCGGCGTCGGCGATCCTCGCCGGACCGGAACTGCGCTGGGTGCGAGGTACTGATCGGATTCGAGCGGCCGCCCAAAAGATGGCGGCACGCGTGCAACCAGATGAAAAACGCCGCCCGAAGGCGGCGTTTGTTCATGTGGTCGGAACACCACGATAGCGTCGGGCCTGACTCGCGTCCCGTCGCGATCAGCCGAGGTCGAAGCGATCGAGGTTCATGACCTTGTCCCAGGCGGCCACGAAGTCGCGCACGAACTTCTCCTTGGAGTCGTCACAGGCGTAGACCTCCGCGAGCGCGCGGAGCTGTGAGTCCGACCCGAACACGAGATCGACGCGGGTGCCGGTCCACTTGCGCTTGCCGGTGGCGCGGTCGCGCCCCTCGTAAACGCCGTCGGTCTTGGACTTCTTCCACTCCGTACCCATGTCGAGCAGGTTGACGAAGAAGTCGTTGGTCAGTGCACCGGGCCGGTCGGTGAGGACGCCGTGCTTGGACTGGCCGTGGTTGGCATTCAGGACACGCAAGCCGCCGACGAGCACCGTCATTTCGGGAGCCGTCAGGCTCAGCAGCTGCGCCCGATCCACCAGCAGGTGCTCGGCGGGACGGCTGAAGCCTTTGGCGAGGTAGTTGCGGAAGCCGTCCGCCTTGAGCTCGAGCGGGGCGAAGGAGGCGGCGTCGGTCTGCTGCTGCGACGCGTCGGTCCTTCCCGGGGCAAAGGGAACCTCGACCTTGACGCCGGCGTCCTTCGCGGCCTGCTCGACGGCGGCGCAGCCGCCGAGGACGATCAGGTCGGCGAGCGACACCTTCTTCCCCCCCGACTGCTCCGCGTTGAAGCCCCGCCGGATCTTCTCGAGACCCTTGAGTGCGTTCGCCACCCGGGCCGGCTCGTTCACCTTCCAGTCCTTCTGCGGCGCGAGGCGAATGCGGGCGCCGTTCGCCCCGCCGCGTTTGTCGGAGTTGCGGAAGCTCGAGGCAGCGGCCCAGGCTGTGAAGACGAGATCGGAGATGGACAGCCCCGACTCGAGGATCTGCTTCTTGAGGGCGGCAATGTCCTTCTTCGCGATCAGCTTGTGGTTGACCTTCGGGACGGGGTCCTGCCAGATCAGCTGCTTCTTGGGGACCTCGGGGCCGAGGTAGCGCGAGATCGGCCCCATGTCGCGGTGGGTGAGCTTGTACCACGCGCGGGCGAAGGCATCGGCGAATTCCTTGGGGTTCTTGTGGAAGCGCCGCGAGATCTTGTTGTACCTCGCGTCCATCCGCATCGCCATGTCGGCGGTGGTCATCATGGGTCGGTACTTCTTCGACGGGTCGTGTGCACCCGGGACCATGTCCTTCTCGGCGACGTCCTTTGCGTACCACTGCCAGTGGCCGCCGGGGCCCTTCACGCACTCCCACTCGTAGCCGAAGAGCACGTCGAAGTAGGTCATGTCCCAGGTGGTCGGGGTCGGCGTCCACGCCCCCTCGAAGCCGCTGGTGATCGTGTCGTCGCCCATGCCGGTGCCGAAGCGGTTCTTCCAACCGAAGCCCTGATCTTCGATCGGGGCGCCCTCGGGCTCCCGATCCAGGTACTTTCCGTCGGGACCTGCTCCGTGGCCCTTGCCGAAGGTGTGGCCGCCGGCGGTGAGCGCGACGGTTTCCTCGTCGTTCATGGCCATGCGCGCAAAGGTCTCGCGGATATCCCGGCCCGAGGCGACCGGGTCCGGCTCGGCGTTCGGCCCCTCCGGGTTGACGTAGATGAGACCCATCTGCACCGCGCCGTAGGGGTTCTCGAGTACCCGGTCGCCTTGGTAGCGCTTGTCCCCGAGCCACTCGGTCTCGGTCCCCCAGTCGATGTCCTGCTCCGGCTCCCAGACGTCCTCGCGCCCGCCGCCGAAGCCGAAGGTCTTGAAGCCCATCGACTCCAGGGCGCAGTTGCCGGCGAGGATCATCAGATCGGCCCACGAGATTTTCTTGCCGTACTTCTGCTTGATCGGCCACAGCAACCGCCGCGCCTTGTCGAGGTTGGCGTTGTCGGGCCAGCTATTGAGCGGTGCGAAGCGCTGGGTGCCGGAGGAGGCGCCGCCGCGGCCGTCGTGGATGCGGTAGGTGCCGGCGCTGTGCCACGCCATCCGGATGAACAGACCCCCGTAGTGACCGTAGTCCGCCGGCCACCAGGGCTGTGAGTCGGTCATCAGCTTGGAGAGGTCCTTCTTGACGGATTTCAGGTCGAGCTTCTTGAACTCATCGGCATAGTCGAAGTCCTCGCCCATCGGGTCCCCCGCGGGCGGGTTCTGGTGGAGGACCCTCAAGTCCATCTGGTCCGGCCACCAGTCGCGGTTGGTCATCGGCCTTGTGTGTCCGCCGCCCGTCACCGGGCATTTGCTGGCATCGTTTGACATGTTGATATCTCCTTATGTTTGGTGGGTCCGGTCGTTTTCAGTCAGTCGTTCGGTATCGCCATCGTCCCGCGCTTGCGATGAGCGTGGAACGGGGTTGGTTTCTGCTTCAGTTCCCGAGTGTCCCCGGAGTTGGTCGAGGCACTTTGGGCAGCGGCCCCAATAGATCACCTCGGCCTCGTCGATCTCGTAGCCTGAGTCGTCGGCGGGTGTCAGGCACGGCGCATCACCGACTGCGCAGTCGACATCGACCATCCGGTCGCAGAGACGGCAGATCAGGTGGTGGTGGTTGTCGCCGGTCCGGTCCTCGTAGCGCGCCGGCGACCGGGCAGGCTGGATGCGCCGGATGAGACCCTTGTCGGTCAGGACGGCGAGGGCGTCGTATACCGCCTGGCGGGAGATGACGCCGATGTCGGTCCGTACCGCGCTTGCGATATCGTCCGCAGCGCTGTGCGGTCGACGCGACACCGCAGCCAGAACCGCCAGACGCTGAGCCGTGCGCTGGACTCCGTGGCGCCGGAGGAGATCTGCTGAGTCGTCTTTCATGAAAGTAAAGTAAGTCTAATTATGGACTTTGTCAAGAATCTTGACGCTGTCCAGATTCGTCGCCGAGCCGGGCGTCCCTGGCCGATTCCGGTTGATTCCCGGGCGGAAGCCGCGTATGGTTCGGGGCGACATCGACAACTCTGGAGCGACTCAACACATCGAGGAGAGGGGCATTATGAGGAGTCAAAGGCTATTCATCTGGGGTGCGCATCGCGGCGGCGCTCGTGGTCACGATTTCGGCGGCGGCCATGACGGCGACGGACGCGATCAAGCAGCGGCAGAAGGCGATGGAGGGCGTTCGCGACGCGATGATGAACCTCGGCGCTATCGCCAAGAACGACCAGCCGTTCGACGCCGGTGTCGTCCGGGCCAACGCAGAAAAGATCGCCGGCAACCTCGCGCAGGCCGCCGAGCTGTTTCCCGAGGGGAGTGACCAGGGCGAGGTTCAGACCTGGGCGAAGCCGGAGATCTGGACCGACCGCGAACACTTCGACGAGCTCTTCAAGAGTGCGCACCAGGCAGCCGTCGACCTGCAGTCGGTGACGGAAGCTGAGGCGTTTCTGCCCGCTCTCGGCAAGGTCGGAAACGGCTGCAAGAGCTGTCACGATCTGTACCGCCTGCCCAAGAATTGATCTTGGTCTCTCGCGCGAGGGGCGTCGCAGCGGGCCTGGCGATTGTCGTCGTGGCGGCCGCCGCGGGTCTTGTTTGTCCTGACCGCGGCTCGCCCGAGCGGACGGATCCTGCCTGCCTATGACGCCGACCCGCTCCGCGGCGAAGTGATGTATCACGCCGGCGGGTGCATCTCGTGCCACAAGGCGTCGGCGACGTCGGGTGTCACGGGACCGCCCGCCGGAGGAGCCCCGTTCCAGACGCCGGTGGGGACGTTCTGGCCCGGGAATCTCACACCCGACCCCGAAACCGGCATCGGGAGCTGGACTGCGGAACAGTTCGTCGACGCCATGACCCGCGGGGTCTCGCCCGACCGGCGGAACTACTTCCCGGCTTTTCCCTACACGTCGTACCGCAACATGCGGGTCGAGGACCTGCTGGACCTCTGGGCGTACCTGAGGGGGCTCGAACCCGTGCGTTCGCCCGGGCACGCCGCCGACATCCCGCTTCCCGGCCTGGCCCGGCGCGGTGTCGGACTATGGAAGCGGCTGGCCTTCGACGAGTCGGGGTTCCGTCCGGACCCTGAGCGAAGCGAGGCGTGGAACCGCGGCGCCTACCTGGTCAACGCCCCCGGGCACTGCGGCGAGTGCCACACCCCGCGCAACGCCCTGATGATTCCCGATACGAACCGCCAATTCGCAGGCGGCCCTCACCCGCGCGGCGACGAGGGAATGGTCCCGAGCCTGCTCGATCTCGAAGGACGCAAGCGATATTCCGGGGTTTCGGATCTCACACTGGCATTTCAGTTCGGAGAGACGCTGGGCTACGACAAGCTCTCGAGCGGTGGCATGGCGGACGTCCAGATGAACCTCGCCATGCTGCCCGAAGACGATCTGCACGCGATCGCGGAGTATCTGCTCAGCCTCGAGTGACCGAGCGTCGCTGCCGTGCATCTGCATCCAGAACAAAGAAGGTCTGACTTTCGGCACTCGCTTCCCGGGAGGAGCCACCCTCAACATTGTTGGCCCGCGTCGCTGTGCCGACGGGTAGGTTCGTGTGTCCAACAATATTGAAAGTGGCACCTCCGCCGCACGCGGCTCGTATCCGCACACGCTTCTGAACTCTCGTTACTTCGATTGTCGGTGGGGAGTTGGCGGGTAATTCAAAATTCAAATTTTTATTGAGAATTCAAAATTCTTGCCGACGAGCCTCAAGCCGCAGGCGTCAGTCTTCCATCCTCACCGACACCACCTTCGACACCCCTGCCTCCTCCATGGTGACGCCGTAGAGGAGGTCGGCGCGGGCCATGGTGCGGCGGTTGTGGGTCACCAGCACGAACTGGGTGTGTTCGGTCATCGCCTGCACCAGACCGGCCAGGCGCTCCACGTTGGCGTCGTCGAGGGGCGCGTCGACCTCATCGAGGATGCAGAAGGGGGAGGGTTTGATTCGAAACAGCGCCAGCAGCAGCGACAACGCGGTCAGGGCTTTTTCGCCGCCCGATAGCAACTGCACCGATTGGTTCTTCTTGCCGGGTGGTTGGGCCGTGATGTCGATGCCCGATTCCAGGGGGTCGTCTTCGTCCACCAGATCGAGGCGGGCGGTGCCGCCGCCGAAGAGGTTCGAAAAGGTCTCGGTAAAGACCGCGTTGACCTGTTGGAAAGTGTCCACGAATCGCTCGGTGCAGGTAGCGTCGATCTCGCGGATGGTGGTGTCGAGGGCGCGCAGGGCCTCGACCAGGTCCTTGCGTTGGGCGGTGAGAAAGTTCGACCGTTCCTCGAGCTCGTCGAGCTCCCTGAGGGCGAGGAGGTTGACCGGTCCGAGGCGCTCGATCTTGGCGCGCAGGCCATCCACCGACTCGCGCAGGGCCTCGGGCTGGTCCTCGGGGTCGGGCTCGGTCTGCAGGAGCTCTTCAACGGCGAGACTGAGTTCCTCGGCGGCGTGTTCGCGCAGACGCTCCCAATCCGCCTGGGCGCGGGTCTGCTCGACCTCGATCGCGTGCAGGGCGTCGCGTTGTGTCTCATGCGCTTCGCGCCGTTCGCGGACCTCTTTCTCGAGTGCGGCGACCCGCGCAGTGATCGCCTCCATCTTTTCCGCCAGCCGCCGCTCGCGTTCCCTGGCAGCGGCCAACAGCCCCTGCTCCTCGGCGAGCCGGGTTCGCGAACGGACGACCTCGTCCTCGGTGGTGGCGAGTTCGGCCACCATCCGTTGCGCTTCCCCATCCAACGCCCCGATCCTCTCCTCCAGCGCGCGCGCTTCACCCGCGAGCCGAGCAGCCTCGGCGCGGGCCGCCTCCACGCGCTCTTCCGCCAGCCGTTGTTCGGAGCGCCGTCGATCGAGTTCGCGAAGGGCCTCGGAGGCCTCCTCGCGGCGCTGGGCGAGCCGCACCGCAGCATCCTCCACCGCCTTCTCGAGCTCGTGGCCCCTCGCTTCGAATGCGCCCACCTCTTCAACCAGCCGTGTGTGGCGGTCCGCCAGCTCCGTCGCCTGTTTGCGGCTGCGCTCCTCCTCCTCGCCGAGGGCCTCGAGTTCGCGCTCGACGCGTCCGAGGTCCTGGGCCAGACTTTCCTCCACCGCCACCGCGCGCGCCCGCACCTGTTCGGCAAGCACCAGATCGGCGTCAAGGGTGGCGAGCTCGCCGGACTGGTGATCCAGCCTTTCGGCGGCGTCGCGGTGGCGTCCCGAGGATGTCTCGGTGCGCGCCGCAGTGTCCTCGATCTGGGCCTGCAACTCGTCTTTCTGGCCGCGCAGCGCAAGGGCGCCGGGGTGGCGGGCGCCGGCGGTCGTCGGCTCCAAGACCCGCCCGCGGCGAAGGACTCCGTCTGAGGAGAGGATCACCGCGTCGGGGTTTGCGTCGGCGATTTCCTGCGCTCGCTCCGGGTCGTCGCAGCGCAGGGTCAGGGGCAGGGCGAGCGCGACCCAGTCGATGTTTTCGGCCGCGATCCCGGCGCGGTCGAGGAGGTTTTCCGCGCCTTTGGGGGTGGGGCGAGCCGCCCGTGAGGGTGGGTCGCCGGCGGCGATCAGCCGGATCCTGCCCTCGAGATCGGAGACCGCCTCGAGCTCGTCGGGCGACAACCCGCGGGTGCGTACCACGGGCAGCTCGAGCCACTCGCGCCAGGCGCGGTCGAGGACCGGCGCCAACTCGGGAGAGGGGTGGAGATAGTCTCCAAGCTGACCGGCCACGGCATCGCTGGGCACCAGGCGGGCGATCTGTTCCGCGGTGGCCGCGTGGCGGGCAAGTTCGCGCTCGACCCCCTGGAGGCGGTGCTTGAACTCCCACAGGTTGTGGCCCAGCGACTCGCTCTCGTGCTTCGCCGCCGTCGCTTCCTCGCGGAGCCGGGTCCGATCGTCGGCAAGTTCGCGGCGCCGGGTCGCCAGTTCGTCGGCCGAGTGAGCAGCGGCGCGGCTGCGGTCGGTGGCCTCGCGCAGGCTGATTTCGAGCCCCGCGCGGCGGTCGGTGAGCCGCTGTTTTTCGTGGCCGAGCTGGTCGAGCGCGAAGGCGAGCCGGTCGCGCCCGCGCTCCAGGTCGCCGAGACGATTGCGGCCGTCGGTGAGGGTTGAGATCGAACGGAGGAGGTCCTGGCGGAACTGCCCGCTGGCGGTCTCGGCCTCGGCACGCACACTGTCGGCGGCGCGGTGCGCCTCCTCGGCGGCGGCAACCTGGGCGCACGCCCCTTCGAGGGTGCGTTCGAGATCTTCTTGGCGGAGTTTGGAGGCGGCGATGCTGTCGTCGAGACCGCGCCGGCTCGAAGCCACCGACGAGTTCTCGGACCGTGTGCGGTCGAGGGTTGAGCGGAGGTTGTCGAGGAGATCGGCCGAGCGTTCCAGAAAGGCCTCGAGACGTTCACGCGAACCGAGCAGCGTACCCACCTCATCTCGCGCGGCGTCGGTCTCCCTCCGTCCGGCCTCGAGGTCCGCGCGCGCCCGTCCGAGATCGGCGTCGCTGCCGCCGAGGGCCGCGGCGGCGGCGGCCACCTCGTTCTGGGTCTGCGCCCGCCGGCGCGTGATGTCGGATCGCAGGATGTTGAGCGAGTGGGCCTCGATGGTGTGGAGCCGCCGCAGACGGTCCTTGAGGTCGGTCTCGAGCTTCTGGTGGACCTCGGCCTGTTTCGCCTGGCGTTTGATCTGGCGCAGGCTGCGGTTGACCTCGCCGATGACGTCGTCGAGCCGCAGGAGATTCTGCCGGGTGTGCTCGAGTTTGAGCTCGGCCTCGTGCTTGCGGGCCTTGTAGCGGGTGATGCCCGCGGCCTCTTCGAGCAGAATCCGGCGGTCGATGGGGCGCGCGGACAGCACCTGACCGACCCGGCCCTGTTCGATGATGGAGTACGAGCGGGTCGCGAGACCGACGTCCGCGAGCTCGTTGAAGACATCCTTGAGGCGGGCCGTCCGGCCGTTCAGCCGGTATTCGGAGGGCCCGGATCTGAAGACTTTTCGCTGCACCTCGAGACGACCGTCGGTTTCCTTCCAGTGACCGTCCTCGGACTCGAGCACGAGGGTCACCTGGGCCACCCCTGCGGCGGGCCTCGAGGAGGCGCCGTTGAACACCACATCGCCCATCTGTTTGAGACGCATCAGGGTCGGGCTCTGTTCGCCGAGGACCCAGAGGATGGCGTCAACAACGTTCGACTTGCCGCAGCCGTTGGGCCCGATGATCGCCGACACCTTCCCCGGAAAGGTGAGTTCCACCTCGTCCGGAAAGGACTTGAAGCCGGTGATCTTCAGCGAGTTCAGGCGAATCTGCGCCATCGGGTGGGCAACGGTAGCAGATCATCGATGTGGGCGGAAGGTGGCGTGAATGAAACTGTCTTTCTATTCAATATGGATCAGAGGTGGAATCGGTGAATGATCAAAAATTCTCAGCATTTCATGAGATGTTTTATTGATTCGCTGGAGCAATTTTCTCTTGACATTCGTGAATATTTGGATGATTATCCATTTTCCGCCCGGGCGGGTCGGACTGTGGAGGTTGCATGAAGATCGTCTTGGCGTTTTCGGGCGGGCTCGATACCAGCTTCTGCGCGGCGTGGCTGCGGCGCGAGCGGGGGGACGAGGTCGTCACAGTCACGGTCGATACCGGTGGAATGGATCGTGCGCAGCTCGATGCCGTCGCCGCGCAGGCTCGGGCCGCCGGCGCCGTGGAGCACCGCGAGGTCGATGCGCGCCACAAGGTGTGGCGGAACTTCATCTCGTATCTGGTGCGGGGCAATGTCCTTCGCGGTGCGGTGTACCCGGTGTCGGTGGCGGCCGAGCGCACCCAGCAGGCGGTGGAGGTGGCCCGGGTGGCGCGCGAGATCGGCGCCGATGCGGTGGCCCACGGCTCCACCGGCGCGGGCAACGACCAGATTCGATTCGACATCGCGCTTGCGGTCCTCGTCCCCGATCTGGCGATCGTGGCGCCGGTGCGCGAACTCGGGCTCGAACGGGACCGTGCCATCGCGCAGCTCGAGGCGTGGGGGGTCCCCGTGCCCAAGGGGGCGGGACGCTACTCGGTCAACAGCGGGCTGTGGGGGACCACGCTCGGCGGCGGTTGGACCCACGACCCGTGGCAGGGCCCTCCCGACGATGCCTGGACAGCCGCCGCCTCACCGGTGCCGGCGCCGCAGGACATGGAGGTGGAGTGGTTCGAGGGATTGCCGGTGGCGCTTGACGGCGAACGAATGGACGGTCCCGCGCTGGTGGAGGCCCTCGAGGCGAAACTGCGGGAATTTCGGATCGGCCGCGGCATCCACCTCGGAGAGACGGTGCTCGGTATCAAGGGACGGATCGGTTTCGAGGCGGGTGCGGCGGTGGTGCTGGTGGCCGCTCACCGCGAGCTCGAGAAGCTGGTATTGACGCGGTGGCAGAGCTTCTGGAAGGACCACCTCGCGCAATTCTGGGGAGACCGGTTGCACGAGGGCCAGGCCTTCGATCCTGCAATGCGCGACATCGAGGCGCTGATCGTGAGTTCCCAACGCAGAGTCAGCGGCACGACCAGGGTACGGCTCGACGAGGGGAGGTTTCTGGTCACGGGCGTGAAGAGCCCCTATGGATTGATGAACCCCGCAGTGGCCCGCTACGGCGAAACGCACTCCATGTGGACCGGAGACGAGGCCCGGGCCTTTGCCGCCATTTCGGGTCTTCCGTCGCGGCTCGCCTCGGCCGCGGGTGAGGTCCCGCCGTGGTGACATCCAAGCTCCGTCTCGACCGCATCGCCTCGTCCACCCGCAATGCCCGGCTCGGGCCGGATGTCCTGGTTGGCCCGGAGATCGTGGCTGACGAGGGCTGCGTACTCGCCGTCCGGGTGTTGACCGACAAACCGGTCTACAACCAGGTCGAAGACCTCACCGGTCGCATGGTCCGCCTGCGCAGCGGGGATGTGGTGGCGGGCGTCCTCGGTTCGCGGCGCGCCCTTCGGGGTTACGCCGGGGAGGTGCCACACGAGCTGTCGCAGGGCGACGTCGTCCAGATCCTGAACCTCGGCGGCGTGCTCGGGAAGTGCACCGCGATCAACCCGGACCTCGGGCCCCCGTTTGACGCCGAGGTGCTCGGGGCGGTCCTGACGTTTCCGAAGACCGGCGACCGGGTCGGCAGGCCGGCGACCATCCGCGACGATGCGGTGCCGCAGGCGGAAACGCTGGAAGGAGGCGCCCCGGTGGTCGCGGTGGCGGGGACCTGCATGGACTCCGGCAAGACGGTGGCGGCGAGCGAGATCGTCCGTGGACTGACCCGCGCCGGGCTGCGCGTCGCGGGTGTCAAGCTGACCGGGGTTTCGCTGCGCAGAGACGCGCTGTCGATGCTCGACGCCGGCGCCGTCGAGGCTCTGACCTTCAACGATGCCGGGGTGGTCTCGACCGACGCTCGTGCGGCGCTGTCGACCGCCTACGGGCTGCTCAATGAGATCGGACGACGTTGCAGGCCGCAGGTGGTCGTGGCCGAACTGGGCGACGGAATCCTCGGCGAATACGGGGTCGCGGAGTTGCTCTTTGACCGCGCTCTCACAGGCCGGTTTGCGGCCCTCGTGTGCTGCGCACCGGATCAGGTGGGAAGCTGGGGCGCGGCGCGGCTGCTCGAGGAAAGATTCGGACTCGTGCCGACGGTTCGTGTCGGGTCCCGCGACCGACAACGAGATCGGCTGCCGTTTCATCCGCGAACATCTGAAGCTGCCGGCGGCCAACGCGCGGCGCGGCGACGGCGAGCTCGTCCGGGTGGTGCTCGAGGCGGTTCGCAGCCATGGCTGATCTTCGAGTCGCAGTGCTGGGAGGAACGGGTTATGTGGGCGGCGAACTCCTGCGGCTGCTCGCCGGCCACCCGGCGGTCGCCGAGGTGCGCGCCATGTCGCGCAGCCGGGCCGGTGCGTCGTGGGGCGAGGTGCACCCATCACTGGTGAACCTCGGTTCGGGGTGTCCGGTCTTCGAAGACAGCGATCCCCGGGCTGCCGGTGAGTGGGCGGACGTGGTCTTCATGGCGCTGCCACACGGTCGTTCGCAGCACCTTCTGGCCGAAATCGAGGACGGCAAACCCGGGCTCGTGGTGGACACTGCCGCGGACTTTCGCCTCAATGACCTCCGGGTCAGCGAAAAGGTGTATGGGCCGCACAGTCGCCCGGACGCGCTCGCCGGTTTTTCCTGCGGTCTGGCCGACGTGGAGGGGCCGGCATTGGCCGGTGTCCGGCGGGTGGCTGTGCCGGGGTGCTTCGCCACCGCGTCCATGCTCGCGCTGTGGGCGGTTGCAGACGCCCTCGATCCGAACTCAGACCCGGTGTGCTTCGCGGTCACCGGGTCGTCGGGCTCCGGCAACCAGCCCAGGGCCACCACCCACCACCCCAGGCGGGCCCACAATTTCTTCGCCTACGCCCTCCAAGGGCACCGCCACGAGGTCGAGCTCGACCAACGACTGCGGGCCTGGTGCGGTGACGGCGCGCCGGCGTGCCGGCTCCTGACCCACTCGGCGCCCATGGTGCGGGGGATCCACCTCACCCTGAGGGCGCGCGTGGAGATGAGCCCCGCGGACCTCGTAGCTCGCGCACATGAGGCGTACGCCGGACGACCCTTCGTGCACGTGATCGAAACGCCGCCCGAAATCAGCGCTGTCGTCGGCACCAACCACGCGCATCTGCACGTGGCGGCGCCCGACGACGGCAAGGAGGTAGTGGTGCTGGTTGCCATCGACAATCTGGTCAAGGGGGCCGCCGGGCAGGCGGTCCAGTGCATGAACCTGGCGCTTGGTCTCGGCGAGGAGTCCGGTCTGGCGTTTCCCGGGTTGGCGCCATGCTGACCGCAGTGCGTCCTGTGGAACTCCCCGTCTACCCGCGCTTGCGATTGGAGCCGCAGCGGGGCTCGGGCTCGACGCTGGTGGCGGCCGACGGGCGCGAATATCTCGATCTCTATGGCGGCCACGCGGTGGCGGTCACGGGCCATTGCCATCCGAAGGTGGTGGCCGCGGTTCGTGAACAGGCCGAACAGCTGCTCTTCTACTCCAACGCGGTGCCGTTGACCGTTCGCGACCGGGTTCATGAACTGTTGGCGGAACTCACCCCGCCCGGTCTCGAACAGACGTTCCTCGTCAACTCGGGCGCGGAAGCCAACGACGTCGCGCTGCAGTTGGCGCGACGGGTCACCGGCCGTCGCCGGCTGGTCGTCATGGAGGGCGGCTTCCACGGCCGCACGCTGGCCACTCTGGCCGCCAGTGGCCTGCCGCGCTACCGCAAGCTGGCGGAGAAGAGCGGCGGCCAGAACCTCGTCGATCTGACGGCGGTCGCGCCGTTTGACGACCCGGAGGCCCTCGCGGCCCTGGTCAACGACCAGGTGGCCGCTGTCCTTCTGGAGCCCGTTCAGGGTCTGGCCGGAGCGCGCGACCTGCGGCGGGAGACCCTGGTCGAAGCGAGGCGTGCCTGTGACGCCACGGGCGCTTTGCTCCTCTTCGATGAGGTCCAGTGCGGATGCGGCCGCACCGGGGCCTTTACCGCGGCTGAAGCCTACCGGGTGGTTCCGGATATATTGACCCTCGCCAAAGGCATTGCGTCGGGTCTGCCGATGGGTGCGGTGGTGGTGTCCGGCCGGGTGGCAATGACCGTGAGTGACGGCGATCTGGGATCGACCTTCGGGGGTGGGCCGATGGCCGCGGCGGCGGCTGTCGCCACTCTCGAGATCCTGCGGGACGAGGGGTTGGCTGAGCGCGCGGCCGCCCTCGAGCTGCGCCTGCGCCGGGCTCTCGCCGACGTCGGGCCCGTCCTTCGGATCACCGGCAAGGGATTGCTGCTCGGTCTCCATCTCGACCGTCCGGCGCGAGGGGTTCAGGTGAGTCTGTTCGAACGCGGCATCCTGGTGGGCAGTGCGGTCGACCCCAGCGTCGTGCGGCTGCTGCCGCCGCTGGTTCTTCGCGACGACGAGGTCGATCGATTCGTGGTCGCGCTCAAAGAGGTGTTGCGATGACCTACCGGCATTTTCTGGCCACCGACGACTGGCCCGACGCGGACATTCTCGCCCTGCTCGATCGAGCTCTCGAGCTCAAGGGCGGGTCGGCGCCGCGGTCGCTGGCAGGGCGGGTATTGGTGGGAGTGTTCTTCGATCCTTCGCTGCGGACCAGGACCTCGTTCGAGGTCGCCATGGCCCGGCACCACGGGCACATGGTGGTCCTCGAACCGGGTCGCTCCTCGTGGGCCATCGAGACCCGGCCAGGGGTGGTGATGGACGGCGATACCGTCGAACACCTCATCGAGGCGGCGAGAGTCCTCGGCCGCTACGGCGACGTTCTGGCCGTGCGCGCCTTTCCGAAGGCGGCGACCTGGAAGGAAGCGCGCGAGGACGCCGTGGTGCGTGGATTTGCAGCCCACGCCGGAGTGCCCGTGATCAACCTCGAGTCGGCCCGGCGCCACCCCTGCCAGGGGCTCGCCGATGCGCTCACCCTGCGCGAGCGTTTCGGCGGTGACGTTCGTGGCCGCAAGTTCGTGCTGTCCTGGGCCTTTCATCCGAAGGCATTGCCCACCGCCGTGCCGGCTTCGGCAGCTTTGGCGGCGGCGCGTCTCGGGATGGAGGTCGTGGTGGCCCGGCCCGAGGGGTACGACCTCGACCCCGAGGACATGGCAGTGGTGGGCGCGGCGGCGGCGCGCGCCGGTGGCTCGGTCCGGGTGAGTTCTGATCTTGACGACGCGCTCTGCGGCGCCGATGCCGTCTACGCCAAGAGCTGGGGCGCCCTGAGCTGTTTCGGCGACCCGGTGGCCGAGGCCCAACTGCGGTCGCCCCACCGTGGCTGGCGGATCGACGAAGCGAGGATGAATACCACGAGGGACGGTGACGGGATTTTCCTCCACTGTCTGCCGGTACGGCGCAACGTGGTGGTTACCGACGGCGTGCTCGACGGGCCGTGGTCGGTGGTGGTGGATCAGGCTGAAAACCGCCTGTGGGCGCAGCAGGCGCTGCTCGAAGACCTGCTCGATGGAGGGACATCGTGAACGAGCACGTGGCCGGCCTCAAGGAGGCCCTCGACTACACCCGGTTGTACCGGGATCAGGTTTTTGTCATCAAGCTCGGCGGCGAGGTGGTGGCGTCGCCGGAGGCTCTCGACGAGGTGGCGATCCAGATCGCCCTGCTGGAGTCGCTGTCGATCCGCATCGTGGTGGTCCACGGCGGCGGACCGCAGGCCTCTGCGTTGTCGCGGCGGCTCGGCATCGAGCCCGAGATCGTGGCCGGCCGGAGAGTGACGAGCCCCGAGGTGCTGGAAGTCGCCAAGATGGTGTATAGCGGCACGATCAACGTCGATATTCTGGCCGCTCTGCGCGCCCACGGGGTCCCCGCGGTCGGGCTTTCAGGCATCGACGCCGGGCTGGTCACAACCCGCCGCCGGCCGCCGGTCACGGTCCGCGAGGACGATGGCAGTGAGCGGGTGGTTGATTTCGGCGAGGTCGGAGATGTGGTGGCGGTCGACCCGTCGCTGATCGAGCTTCTGTTGCCGAATGGCTACGTGCCGGTCGTGGCTTCGCTCGCCGCCGACGGCGAGGGGAGGCCGCTCAACATCAACGCCGACACCCTGGCCGAGGCGCTCGCGCGGGCGCTTGCGGCCAAGAAGCTGATCTATCTGACGGGAGCGCCCGGTCTGTTGCGGGACTCGGACGATCCCTCCTCGCTGGTCGCCTTTGCCGGACCCGAAGATCTCGAGGCCATGTTGGCCGCGGGTATGGTGCGCGGTGGCATGCGACCCAAAGTGGAGGCCTGTCTGCGGGCGGTGGCGGGCGGCGTCCGCCGCACCCACATTATCGACGGCCGGGTACCGGATGCCCTCCTGGTCGAGGTCTTCACCGGCAGCGGTAGCGGCACCATGATTGTTGCCGAGGTCGAACGGTCGGAATACATCGAGGAGCAACGTTGAGAGTTGACGCAGCCGCGCTCCTGGTCGATCTGGTGAGGGCGCCGAGCCCGTCCGGGCAGGAGTACCGTGCGGCGGCCGTGGTTGCCGACTGGGCGAAGGCTCATGGGCTCCACCCTGAGATCGACGATTCGTGTGTCCGCATCGTGGTGGAGGGGCCAGCCGATGGCCCGACCCTGCTCTTGGCCTCGCACCTCGACACGGTGCCGCCGGGCGCCGGCTGGACCGTCGACCCCTACGCCGGGATCGTGACGGATGGCAGATTGACGGCACGTGGCGCGATCGATGCCAAGGCCTCGGTGGCCGCAATGACGGCGGCGGCGGCGCGCCTTGCGGGTGAGGGCGGCCCCCTTCGCGGCCGGCTCGTGGTGTTGGCCACCTACTCCGAGGAGACCCGCGACACGACCATGCCACTGGCCCTGGCGAGACTCGGCATGACGCCCGACGCGGCGGTGGTCGGCGAACCAACCTCGCTCGAACCCTGCATCGCGCAGCGCGGTCAGTTGCTGTTGCGGCTGGTCTGGGAAGGTGAACAGCTTCACGCGGGTTGGGCGGCGGACCGGTCGCCG
This sequence comes from Candidatus Sulfomarinibacteraceae bacterium, assembly GCA_963741385.1. Taxonomy (GTDB): domain Bacteria; phylum Acidobacteriota; class Thermoanaerobaculia; order Thermoanaerobaculales; family Sulfomarinibacteraceae; genus Sulfomarinibacter. The sequence continues at coordinate 64,663 of CAVUHO010000010.1, read as the reverse complement.
CGGCCGGAGAACGCCATCCTGGCCGCGGCCCGGGACCTGGTCGCACTCGCCGATCTGCGCTTTGATCGTGAGCACCCTGTGCTGGGCGAGGTGGTGGTGACGCCGACCCTACTCGAGGCTGGAGTGGCGCGCAACGTGACGCCGCCGCGCTGCGAGGCGGTCCTCGACATCCGAACGACGCCGTCGTACGAACACGCGGAGATCATCTCGAGGGTGGATGATTTGATTTCGGGTCAGGTCGAGGTGATCTCCGACCGTCTGGTGCCGGCGGCGACGCCGGAGGGCTCAGCCCTGCTTGCCGCGGTTCGCCGGGTGCGCCCGGAGGCGCGTCCGTTCGCCTCACCCACCTGCTCCGACTGGGTCTTCATGCGTCACCTCGACGCGATCAAGCTGGGACCGGGTGACTCGAGACGGTCGCACACCGCCGACGAGTGGATCGAGCTCGACGAGGTGGAGCGCGCCTCGGCACTCTACCTGGAGCTGGCGACGGAGGTGCTGAAATGACGCGGACCTTGTGGGGCTCGGGCAAGGAACTCGACGCCGCGGTCGCCGACTTCACGGCCGGCGCTGACCGACGCTGGGACCAGCGACTCCTGGGCTGGGACGTGGTGGGGACGATCGCCCACGTCGAGGGGTTGGAGGCCGCGGGTCTCCTCACTGCGGTCGAATGTGAGCAACTCGTGGCAGAGCTGCGCCGGGCCTGGGCCGACGCCGAGGCGGGCCGGTTGACGGTGACCGACGCCGACGAGGATGCCCACACGGCGCTCGAAGCGAGGCTGGTGGGCGCCCTCGGCGAGGTGGGCGAAAAGGTCCATACGGGGCGCTCGCGCAACGACCAGGTCGTGGCCGCGCTCTCGCTGTATGCAAAACACGAACTCCTGGAGGTAATGGACGGTGTCCTCGAGATCGTGGCGGTTCTGACGGAGTTCGGGCGCCGCCACAACGATGTGGTCATGCCGGGCTACACCCACCTGCGGCGGGCCATGCCGTCGACTGTCGCCCTGTGGGCGGGCGGCTACGCCGAGTCGTTGCTCGACGACCTCGGCATCCTGGCGGCAGCCGCCGATCTCGCCGATGTGTCGCCGCTCGGGAGCGCCGCAGGCTACGGAGTGCCGCTGCCCCTGCAACCGGAACTGGTGGCCGGCAAGCTGGGTTTCGACCGCCCCCGCCTCTGCGTCACCGCGGCCCAACTCGGGCGTGGCAAGCTCGAGGCGGTGATTCTCTCGTCGCTGTGGACAGTTGCCCGCGACCTGGGGGCGTTGGCCTGGGACGTCGTTCTCTTTGCATCCGATGAGTTCGGTTTTTTCCGCCTCCCGCGCGATCTTGCGACCGGCTCGAGCATCATGCCGCAAAAACGCAACCCGGACGTCTTCGAGCTCATGCGCGGCCGCGCCGGGGTTTTGTGCGGGCTCGCCGGGCAGGCGATGGCGGTTGCAGGCGGTCTTCCGGGGGGCTATCATCGCGATCTCCAACTGGTCAAAGGTCCGCTGATGGAAGGTCTGGACACGGTCAAGGGCATGCTTTGCATGGGAACGCACGCGGTGCCTCGGCTCGAGGTTGACCGGGATGCGTGTGAGCGTGCCGTGACCGGAGAGATTCTGGCGACCGACGAAACCTGCCGACGGGTCCGTAAGGGCCGGCCTTTTCGTGCGGCCTACCGGGAAGTGGCGAGCGAGGTTGCTGCGGGGACTGAGATGCCGCCGATATCGGCCGCCGAGCTGTTGGCAGCAAGGGGCTACGCCGGAGCGGCGGGGGACCCGAATCTTCTGGTCGCGATCGATCGAGCCGCCGGGGATTGGCAAGAGACCGTGGATCTCCGCCGTCAGAAATACGAGTCCGCCATCGCGGCCATGGTCGGCCGGAGCCCCGGTCGATGAGCGTGGTACGCCGCCGCGAGGCGATCCTCTCGCTGGTCGCGAGCCGCCGGCTCGCGACCCAGGACGATCTGGTGGCCGCCCTCGGCGACGTCGGGATCGAGGCCAGCCAGGCGTCCGTGTCCCGCGATATCGCCGTCCTCGGGCTGGTCAAGGTCGGCGGGCGGTGGGCTCCTCCCTCCGCAGATGGGGCCTCCCGGGACCCGCTCGAACAGCGCATCGCGATCTACACGTTGTCGGTCGCCCTCGCCGGTGACAACCTGGTGGTGGTGCGCACTCCGGCGGGCGAGGCCCAGGGTGTGGCGTTGGCCCTCGACCGTCTCGAGCTTGGCGGCGTCGTGGGCACGGTGGCCGGCGACGACACCATCTTCGTGGCGACGACGGATGCAGCGGCGTCACGCCGGGTTCGGCAGCGGCTCGAGGCCCTCCTGCAGAATTGACCGTCGTGAAATCTGCTACCCTCGCGGAGATGGGTCAGACCATGACTCCCGGGGATTTGAGAGCGGTCGCCGAGGCCTTTCGTGAACGCTATCGGCCGGTGCGGCTGCGCGGCCTGTTGGTAGCCGGTTCGGGTCTCGAACTGTCCGTCCCGGGCTGGGAGGCGGCGGACGAGGTCGACCTCGCGGACGTCCTGCCCTTTGCCCTCCACACCCTGATGGGCCACCGCCAGACCGTCACCCTGTGGCGGCGCGGCGAGGAGACCTTGATGGTGCTCAACGGCCGATTCCATCTCTACCAGGGCTATCGCCCCGAAGAGGTGGTGGCGCCGGTCAGGCTGGCGGCGCTGCTCGGCGCCGAGGTCATGATCGCCACCAACGCCACCGGGTCGCTCGACCCCGCGATCGAACCGGGTTCCATCGTGGTCGTCACCGACCACCTCAACCTCCAGGGTTCGAACCCGCTGGTGGGGGAGTGGGGGCGGGCGTTCGGCCCGCAGTTTCCCGACATGAGCGAAACTTATGACCCCGAACTGCGGACGCTCGCCCGCAACGCGGCGGCGGAAGCCGGTTTTGCGGTCCACGAGGGCGTGTACGCCGCCCTTCTCGGGCCGTCCTTCGAGACCCCGGCGGAGATCCGGATGCTGCAGAGGCTCGGCGGCGCCGTGGTCGGGATGTCGACCGTGCCCGAAGTCATCGCCGCCCGCCACATGGGGATGAAGGTTCTGGTCCTGTCCTTTGCCGCCAACCCGGCGGCCGGTCTCGTCGATCGTCCTCTGACCCACGCCGAGGTCCTCGAGGAGGGCGAACGCGCGAAGCCGAAGCTGGCGAAGATGATGGGACTGCTGGCGGGGAAGGTGTTTGGATGATTTCGGAATTCGGAATTCGGAATTCGGAATTTCATCACACCTCTCCGGTTCGTGGATACGGGCAATTCAAAATTCAAAATTCAAAATTCAAAACTCGCGAAAACCTCTGCACGGGTCGCTCATGACTGCGCAGCTGTATCTAGAGGTTTTCGCGGTCGGTCCGATTCAAGCGAACTGCGTGCTGCTCGGCGACGTCGATGCCGGCGAGGTCGTGGTGATCGACCCCGGTGACGAGGGCGAGTGGATCGCCGAGCGGGTGCGCGCGAGCGGTCTCCGACCGACCATGATCCTCCACACCCACGGCCACCTCGACCACGTCGGAGGCACCGCCGAACTGGCGCGGCTGCTCGGAGGCGCGCTGCCCATCGGCCTCCACCGCGATGAGATCGCCCTCTACCGCAACGCGCCGATGCAGGGACAGATGTTCGGGCTCGAGGTCGAAACGCCGCCGGAACCGACGCTGTGGCTCGGGCACGGTCAGAAACTCGCGGTCGGCGGCCTCGAGCTCGAGGTCCGCCACACCCCCGGTCACTCGCCCGGCGGCGTGTGCTTCGTCGTGTCCGGCGGCGGCGGGCCGCTGGCGATCGTCGGCGACGTGCTCTTTGCCGGTTCGATCGGCCGCACCGACCTCATGGGTGGGTCCTTTCCGGTCCTCGAGAAGTCGATCCGCGAACAGCTCTACACCCTGCCCGACGACACCCGCGCCGTCTGCGGCCACGGCGGGGACACCACCATCGGCCGCGAGCGCGTCTCGAATCCTTTTGTCTCGGGGTGACGAAATGGATAGCCACAATCGACTGGGGACATTTCAATTGCGATCGACACTGAACCCAACCGTCACAGCGCTGGTCGTGTTTGTGATCTGCAGCCTCGGCTGTTCGGGTGGCGGGAAATCGGAACTGCGCGTGCCCGAAGGCACGCCGATAATCCTGATATCCGTCGACACGCTGCGCTCGGACCGGTTGCCCGCGTACGGGTACGGCGGCGTCGAGACTCCGGCGATCGACCGGTTTCGCAGTGACTCCATCCTTTTCGAACGTGCCTACACCCACGTCCCGTTGACACTGCCAGCCCACACCTCTTTGCTCACCGGCCTTTTGCCGTCGACTCACGGGGTGCGGGACAATCTCGGCTACACAGTTGACACGACGAAGGTGCGCTTCCTGCAACAGACTCTGCACGACGCGGGCTACGCGACCGGTGCGGGGGTCTCGGCGTATGCGCTCCGTGGGGCGACGGGCATCGCAACCGGCTTCGATTTCTTCGGGGACGTCGTCGAGCATGCGGATGGTCTGGGCGATCCGTCTGCACAGTTGGTCGAGCGTCCGGGTGGGGAAACGCTGGATGCCGTACGACCCTGGCTTCGATCAGTCGCAGACCGGCCCTTCTTCCTTTTCTTTCACATTTTCGAGCCGCACTCCCCCTACGAACCACCGGCTGAGTACGCCGCACGTTATCCATCTCTGTACGACGGCGAGGTGGCGGCGGCCGACGATGTGGTCGGTGATCTTCTGGATGAGCTTCGCGGTCTCGACCTCTATGAGAGGGCGTTGATCGTTTTTCTCTCGGACCACGGGGAGGGTCTCGGCGACCACGGCGAAGCCGAGCACGGCGTGTTCCTCTACCGCTCGACCCTGCAGGTGCCGTTGATCCTGAAGCTCCCGCACATGGAGAGAGCCGGCGAAACGGTCAGCGACCCGGTGCAACTCATCGATGTCTATCCGACGCTGGTTTCGGCTCTCGGTCTCGAATATGGAGCGGATCTTCAGGGGACGCCGCTATTGGCCCGGTCGCGGCCCGTACCCCGGGACAACCCCATCTATGCAGAGACCTTCTTCCCGCGCATCCACTTCGGCTGGAGCGATCTCGCAGCGCTGATCGCCGGGCCCTCCCACTACATCGATGCTCCCCAGCCGGAGCTTTTCGACCTCCTGGAGGATCCCGACGAGATGCACAACCTGGTGGGCTCGGACCCGGAGTTGGAGAACGAGCTTCGGGCGGCCTTGAGCTTGTACGATCGGGAGTTGGAGGCGCCGGCGGAGGTCGACCCGGCAACCCGTCGCAGCCTGGAGGCCCTGGGCTACGTGGGCGAGGCATCTCTGACCGGGGACGATATTCTGCCCGACCCCAAGACACGGGTCCATACGATGGCCGACATCATGCGCGCCTACAAGCTTTACCACAGCGGCGACCTCGAGTCTGCGGTATCCGCGCTGCAAAAGGTCCTCGAGGAGAATCCGAAGATCGAGGACGCATGGGGCTATCTCGTGCTCGCGCAACTGGAGTTGGGTCGGCCGGACGAGGCAGCCGAGTCAGTTCTGGCCTCCCTCAAGAAGTTGCCGGAATCGAGGAGGCTCCCCCTGAGGGCGGCCCACGTTCTCGAACGTTTGGGTCGTTTGGACGAAGCATCCATCTACGCCAAAGTTGCCATACCCTTCGATCCGCCCGCCGCGCACCTGCTGCTGGCCCAGATTGCCTTCAAAAAGGGTGATCTTGCGGGGGCTGAAGTGCAGGCTCGCGAGGCGATGTCGGGTGGAAACCGCGATCCGGGGCCGCGGTTGATTCTGGCGGATGTCTATATTTCTCAAGGCCATTTTGTTCAGGCGATCGACCTGCTGACAGGCATGCTGGAAGAGGGCATCACCGGAGACCTGATGCGCGCGAAGCTCGCTATAAGCTATGCAATGGTCGGCGATTTCGGCAGCGCCCAGATGGCCCTCGCCGGTTTCGAGAGGCCCGTTCCTCTGGCTCTTCTGGTGCAACTCGGCCAGCTGGCGGTAGCGCGCGAGAAGTGGGGCGAAGCCCGGGAGTGGTGCGAGAGCGCCCACCGCATCGACCCGACCCAGCCGAAGGTCACACTGATGCTTGGCATCATCGCGTTGAACGAAGGGCGCCTGATCGAGGCCAGGGAGTACCTCCAAGATGCGGTCGCCGCTGATCTCGGCTCGTTAGAGGCCTGGAGCTCGCTGGCGATGGTGTTCGCCCGCATGGGAGATCTGGAGGGGGCCATCATGGCGTGGGAGCGAGCTCACAAGATCAACCCCGATTTCCTCGAGGTCACGTTCAATCTCGGGATCGCCCACGCCCGGCTCGGGCACCAAACACAGGCGATCGCCTATTTTGAGGAATTTGCATCCCATGCCCCGCCAGGACCGCCTCGGGTACAGGCGCTCGAAATTGCAGAACGGCTGCGAAGTTCGGTGGACCGCTGATTAGTCCGTTGACGATTCGCCTGCATTTCACACCACGTCGCCACTGCGGCCGATGGTCTGCAGAACACTGCGGCGTCTTCTTCCATCGGGCTGCTCAACGTACTGTCACGTACGTCTCAACGGCCTTCAGGTCGTAAACGCCACATCCCACAGCATCTCACCGAAATCCGGATGAACCATCGATTCCACCGTGTTCGGGCTCCTTTTTGACCAATTGCCAAACCCCGCCGGAACGGTCAAACAACACGTCCGTAGGAATCGAAGAGGATATCCCTGAGATCTCGTCGAGTACGGTCACCGCTACGGTGTATTGCCCGGGTGTTAGTGTGACCACCATCGGAATGTGAAAGATGAATTTGTTGTCTTCGCTTGGGGGACCGGCAACCTCGATCGGGTAGACCATTTCGATCAGGGGACCGAGTTTGCGTTCGAGGTCTGCTGTGACCATGAAAACCCGCACTCGGCCGACCCATTTATCCCCGACAGGCTGGAATGCCAACCCATCACTCGGCAGGTACACTTCGATCGGTACGCGGATCTCTTCTCCCTCGGGCTTTCCCGGGCGTGGAACCGTCCATGAAATACCCAGGGGATTGTCGACTTCTGGGAGGACCAGGGTGGCGAGGGTTTGGGCGGCGACCCGGTCGCGGGCGCTGAGGGCGGTATAGCGGGAGCGATGCCTGACCCTGGCTCCCTTTCGATCAATTTCAACATCGATTGTGTGAGTTTTCCCGTCGCCGGAGCGAGGTGGGCGGAAGCCCAGGGAGTAGTAGGTCCTGACATCCGCACCGAGAGGTGCCAACGTCGCCTTGGTTGGCTTGAGAACGGACATCCCGCCGGTGCCCTCGGCCATCGACTGCAAGGTGGTGGTGTTGTTGAAGTAGGCGTTTGATTGTTGGGCTCTGATCATGTCCGAATTTCGAAAGGCGACACCGCCGGAAATTTCGGGTGAAATCGCCGTTCCCGAAGCCAGTCCCCGTGGTCCCCCTTCGCCGTAAATGGTGTGAATGGTGACTCCGAGAGTGCAGGCGTGGGCGATGACCTCGCTGAGATCCCGCGGCGATCCCTCCGGCCGAACATTGCGGCCGTCGGTGGTGGTACTTCCCGGATTGTTCCATTGGTCGGGGCGGTAAGGGATGCCGTCGCTGATATGGAAGATGATCTTGCGGCCGGGCACGGCGGCGAAGCTGTCGACAAAATACTGGAGGTTTCTCCATGTCATGCGGATGAGCGAACGGTAATCCTCTGTGAGGGCGTCAAGAGAGGCCTGACGTTCTGCTGCGACAGCTGCGATCATCGCCGGGTCTCCCCCGGCGACCGCATCCTCGGCCTGGACCCAGGATCTGAGCATCATGTTCTCGAAACCGTCCAATATGCCTGCGTGGCCGGCAACCTTGATTTCGTTGTCGAGGGCGTTGAGTATCTGGCCGACGTCGTCGGTGAACGGGACCCGAATATTCACCAGTCCGTTATGGGCAACGAGCATCATCATGGTGCCCGGCGGCAGCTGTTCTTTGATGAACTGTTGGATCTTGGGTATCAGCCTTCGGAGGCTTTGCGGGCGCATGAAGACCTGGTCCAGATAGAGCACGACGTGGCGGTCGCTGGCTTCTTGTGGGATGGGTTGGGGAGGGTCGGTGATTGAATCGACCTCGATTGCGCTGACGGTGTCGCTCTCCGGTGAAGAAAGCCGATCCTGAGAGGCAAAAAAGTTGGTGATTTCCATCTCGACGCCGTCTTCGAAAACCCTGAAATCATCTCGATCGAGACCCAAGATCGGTTTTCCCTTGCGGTCGGTGACGACGACATCGACCGTTACCACCTCGACGCTGACTTCCGAGGAAAATCTGGCGAGTGGGGGGGACGATTCCTGGCCTTCGCAAGGAGAGCCTCCGAAAATCACTACCAGCCCAGCGAATGCCACTTTGAAAAACAGACGTGACGGTAATTTCGGGCCGCCACCCGGAGAAGACAATCTGTGCAGATATTCATACATTGGCGACCTTTCTTCGGCCGGCGCCGAACCAGAGTCCGGCGCATTTCCGAAACAGCCCGGACTGCGAGAATCAGTGTCGCATTTTTCGTACCAGGATTGTGGACCGGAAATAGGCGCCAAGGGCGTTCTGTGGCGCCGAGATGTCGTCCGGAGTCGATCCTTCAAGGTGCCAGTCACGCTGTTCCGCTATTGTTCGTCATCATTCCCCGGCTCCGGCCAGCGCGGTCCAACTTGTTAAGGTCTCTTCGAAACGTATTGTCCTCTGTCCTTCGAATCGTGCCAGATATCACAATCTCACAACAGACGATGGGCGTTCAGAATCCCTGTCCGGGCCCGTCCGGCGCGAACGCCGGAACGCCGGTATTGTGAGGTTGTGATACCTGACACCATCTCACAACAGACGATGGGCGTTCAGAATCCCTGTCCGGGCCCGTCCGGCTCGAACGCCGGTATTGTGAGGTTGTGATATCTGACACCATTCTGGCGCATCCAACATCCATCATCAAAAGATAAAGGGCGGGTCACTCCGCCCAAATCGTCTCGGAGATTGAACCTTCGAACGTTACAGCTGATCGTTCCACATGGACAAGAGGTAGGGCTTGCGAAGCTCGAACACCTTCGCCTGTTCCTCGACGACCGCTTCGGCGTCGGCGTTGCTGAGATGGCGGGTACGATTCATAAAGGATGCAACCCGAGCGAAATAGAGGGGCGACAAAACCTCGATCACCTGACGGCGAGCGGTGCTGCGATGGTGGTATGTCGCAGCGAACTCGAACAGGATGCGGACCCAGAGGTCGGTCGGCAGGTCGAACGCCGCGCGACCGGTTGCGGCGTGGATTTCGAGTTCGGCGAAGGTGTTCTCGGAGAGGATGTCCCGCCACGCACCCTTCAGGGTGTCCCAGGAAACGAAGAAGTGCTCCACCAGGCTCTCGAAGTCGATCGGGAATGCCTCCGGTTCTTCGTCGACGGGCTCTCCGAAGGTCGGGACGGCTTCGCTTCCGCGGACCTCCGTCCATGACGCATCCGTGTCCTCCATCAGGACGAACAGGGTTCCCACCACCTGGCGGAACATCGGTTCCAGGCTCGAAGCGGGGTCCCTCGCATCATGGACCTTGACCCCCAACCGCGACTGGCAGATCCGCGCGCCACGCGTCAGTGCCTGGATGGTGAGCCAGATGTCGATGCCGAATCGGGCGACGTCCGAGTCCCATACCGCTTGTTCGCGAAGAGACGCCGCGAGGTCGCCGGCGAGCGCGAATTCTCCGCCAATTGGCTGCCGCACACGCTTGCCGTAAAGACAGCGCAACATGTTGTAGGTGACATTGTTGGTGATGGTCCCGTCGTACTTGAATCGGTTGTACAGTGGGGCCACGAACTCGAAATTCTCGTGCACGATCGGGCACAGCAGCCGCTCGATCCAACGCGGTGTTGTCGAGCGCAGGTCAGCGTCGAGCAGCGCCAACGCCCGAGCCCCGACGATGCCCGCGGCCTCCAAGATCATGCGGACCGCCGAGCCCTTACCGGGGAGTCCACGGTAGATGCCGACAACACCGTGGGCCTCCAGACCTTGGATCGTCGCCAGCGCCCTCTCACGGGAATCGTCGCCGGTGGAGCCGCCGTCCGCCACGACGATACAGCTCGTCATTTCCGGAAAGTACTTGCGAAGCCCGGCGGCGGCCGTCTCGACGACCGCAGCGACCGTGTCGCCGTTGTTGAAACAGGGGATCCCGATCAACAGATCCGCCGGTGCGATCTGGCCGAGAAGCTCCCGGGTGAGGTCCCGCAGTGACGTCCTGTCATTTATCTCCAAAACGTTGTCCTCTCGACGATTTCCCGCACTGCAAGTGCCCAGCCGCGGCCGTGCGGGTGCGGCGCGATTCGTGCGCCGGGAATCTTCATCACCAGCTCCTCACTGGCGCCTGCAGCCGACGGGACAATGACGGCAACCTGAGCCTCGGTGAGCAGCTCGAGATCGTTGGGGCTGTCGCCGCACGAGACAACGATGCCTTCCCGGAGGGGGAGCTGGGACAGCAACAGCTTCATGACGCTGGTCTTGTCGTGATCGCCCTGGAGATGCAGAAATCGGTTTCCGCGCACCAGCCGCATCCGGGGCGACGTGGGTAACGCAGCGCGCAGGATGCAGTCCCACTCCGGCGCCACAACCAATGGCATCGTCGCCCGGCGTTCCCGCGCCGCGGCGAGAGCCCTTTGGTGCAGCCCGGTGAGGGAAATGAGCTCGGAGTCGTCGAGCTCGTCCAGGGTTCTGAGCGGCGCGCCGCACCGCTCACGAAGTTTCGCCGCTGCCAGTCGAAGCTCCTCCACCGGGATCGCGGCCGGGTCGAAAACCATCGAGCCTCGGGCGTCGATAATGCCGGCGCCGTTCTCGAAACCGGCCGGGGTCTCAAGATGCAACCGTGCGAGCAGCCCGACAACCTCCGTCGCCGTCTTGCTCGTCACCAGCAAGACCGGAATACCAGCGGCCGTGAGACGGTGGATCTCCGCCTCCGCTTCGCAACCGACCGAACCGTCGGGCTCCAAGAGCGTGCCATCCAGGTCCGTGAAGATGGCGCGGACTTTCATGTGTTGATGACTCCCCCGAGGCTGGCCGCGGCCTCCACAAGCCGGGCGCCGGCATCCGGGATCGCCGAGTCCACCCGTGCCCAGTTGGGAAGCGACGGTGTGCCCAACGGGTCGACGACGAACTGGTCGCAGGCTTCCTGCAGGGCGCGAGAGAAGGTATCGATGGCCTCCTCCTCGGCGTTCTTGTCGAAGACGAGCCCGTTGAAGGCCGCCACCGCCAGGTAATCCGCGACCGCATCCTCGGCGAAGCGCTGGTAGGCGACGCGCATGCTCTGAAAGGACCCGCCGGGGAGCACGATCCCGGCCGAGCACAAGATGCGCAGGAGGTGTTTGACGATGTCGATCGCCATGCGGTGCAACCCGGTTGTCGGATCGTCCGGTGACAGGGGCTGGTGCTTGTGCTCGAACTGGTCGGCGATGTCCACCTGGCAGATGCGGCGCGGCGATCGCTGGCGGAGCACCTCGAAAAGCAGGCCCACCTCGAGGCCCCAATCACTCGGGATGCGGATCTGGCGCAGAAGGTCCGCGGAAAAAGCGAGCTCGCCCGCGAGCGGATAGCGGAAGGCGGACATATAGGAGATAAAGGATGTTCGGCCCACCGTGGTTTCAACGGCCTGAAGCAGCGGCCGCATCAAGAGCCGCGTCACCCGGCCGTTAAGGCGATCCGTGTACCGCGCATAGTAGGCCTTGCAGAAGTCGAACGACAGCAACGGATTGAGCACCGGATACACGAGGTTCGTGAGCTGCGATCGGTCATAATTAACGACGTCGGCGTCGTGGAAAGCGACGACCTTGGCGCGTGCCTCGGCGAGGACGTAGCCGATGGCCATCCAGACGGCGCGGCCCTTGCCGGGCCGGGAGACGGCGGTGAAGCGCTCCTCCAGTTCCTCACGCACCGCCAGGATCGGCGGCGCGTGGTTCCACAACACGACGGTCCGGTGACCGACGTCGCGGAAGTATTTGAGGGCGCGGTGATAACCCTCCTCATCGGCGCGATCCAGGGAGACCACGACGGTGTCGATGTAGAGCGCTTTGCGGATCTCGTGGACCATCCTCGCCAGCGCCGGTTCGTCGAGCTCGGTGATCAGGGACGGGATGATCAGGATGAGGGGCCTGGTTCGAACAAAGCTCACCAGCTCGCGCTCGCGCTGCTCCGAGTCCGAACCCTCCAGGCGAGGGAGGGTGGTGATGGGACCGCGCTGGTGAAAGTCGGACACCCGAGGCCTCCCGATCTCCTCGACGCGACATGTCGGGCGTCGTGCGGGCCGCTCGAACTCGCGCCGGACCTGGGTCGCAGCTTCGGTTCTGGATGCGGCTTCCAGCGACGTCCGAGATAGACTTTCAATGCTCTCAGACTCAACGACCGCCGGGGATTGACCCTCGGGGACGACCCCACCCGGAAGGCGCCTTCGACAATCTCTCGATGTTGACTCTTGGGCGGGTGTTTCGTTACGAAATATGGGTTTCGGAGTTGAGATTGTCAAACTTCAGAGCCGAGGTCACCCTTTGTGGCGTGCTTCGACGGGCTCATCATCGAGCTTCGACCATCAAAAAGGGCGGGTTGCCCCGCCCTCGAAACGTTCGAACGTTGAAACGTTGAAACGTTACAACGTTACTGCTGCCAGCTGTCCAGCATCTTCATGTAGTTGGCGCGGGTCAGCTTGGCGGGGACCGGGACCTTGGACATGTTCATCGAGCCCTGCATCTGCGCGAGCGACTCGTAGTCGTGCTCGTTGAGCCAGAACTCGACGGCCTCGAGGGTGCGCTGGATGTGCTCCGGTCCGTGGATCAGCAGGGCCGAAACCATCTGCACCGAGTGGGCGCCGGCCATCACCGCCTTGATGACGTCGACCGCGTTGTGGGCGCCGCCGGTGCAGGCGAGTGAGATGCCGAGCTGGCTTGAAAGGATTGACAGCCAACGCAGGCGCAGCCGAAGTTCGTCCGCGGTGGAAAGGCGCAGGTTGGGGATGACGTCGAGCTCTTCGATGTCGAGGTCAGGCTGGTAGAAGCGGTTGAAGATCACCAACCCGTTGGCGCCCGCTTTCTCGAGCTCGCGTGCGAAGTTCGACAGCGACGAGTAGAACGGCGAAAGCTTGATGGCGATCGGGATCGTCACCGCCTCCCTCACCGCCCGCACGACGGCGAGCACGCGCTCCTCGATGGCCGCACCGCTCACCTCAGGGTCGGTGGCCAGGTAGTAGGCGTTGAGCTCGATGGCGTCGGCGCCCGCCTTCTCGATCTTCTCGGCGTACCGGATCCAGCCGCCCGGGGTGGTGCCGTTCAACGAGCCGATGATCGGGATCGTCGCTGCATCCTTGGCGGCCTTGATATGGTCGAGGTAGCGGTCGGGCCCGACGTGGTACCCCTCCGGGTCGGGGAGGTAGGACGAGGCTTCGGCGAAACCGGCCCCGACCGACTCCATGGCCATCTGCGCCTGGGCTTCGCCGACGATCTCCTCTTCGAAGAGCGACGGCAGTACGACCGCCGCAGCGCCGGACATCTCGAGGTGGCGGATGGTGTCGATGTTGGTGCCGAGCGGGCAGGACCCGCAGACGATCGGGTTTTTGAGTTCGAGTCCGAGATAGGTGGTGGTCAGTTTCATGACGACTCCCTCAGTTGGTTTCGCTGTCGGCGTCAGAGCCGTAATGCAGATTCGCAAGCTGCTGGTACATCGCGTACCTCGCCTGCACGTTGCGCTGGGCCTCCGCCAAAAGTCTCTTCGAACGTTCCGGGTTGACCTTGGCCAGCATTTTGAACCGGGTCTCCGACAGAGCGTACTCTTCGAAGGAGATCTTCGGCGACTTCGAGTCGAGCTTGAGCGGGTTCTCGCCCATCGCCGTGCGGCGCGGGTCGAAGCGGTACATCGGCCAGGCCCCGCTCTCCACCGCCGCTGTCTGGTGGTCGAGCGAGTCGGCCATCGGATAGCCGTGGGCGATGCAGTGCGAGTAGGCGATGATGAGGGACGGTCCGTCGTACGACTCGGCCTCGAGGAAGGCGCGGACGGTCTGGCTGTCCTTGGCGCCGAAGGCCACCGATGCCACGTAGACGTGGCCGTAGGCCATCGCCATCATGCCGAGGTCCTTGGCTGGGATCCCCTTGCCGCCCATGGCGAACTTGGCGACGGCGCCGAGCGGCGTCGCCTTGGAGGCCTGGCCGCCGGTGTTCGAGTAGACGCCGGTGTCGAGCACCAGCAGGTTGACGTTGCGGCCGATGCCGAGGGTGTGGTCGAGACCGCCGTAGCCGATGTCGTAGGCCCAGCCGTCGCCGCCGACCGCCCACACGCTCTTACGTACCAGGTAATCGGCGAGGTGGGCGAGACTCGCGGCCTCGGGTCCCTTGATTCCCGCCAGTTTCTTGCGCAGGGTCTCGACGCGGGCGCGTTGGGCCGCAACGCCTTCCTCGCTCTTCTGGTCGGCGAGCAGGATCTCGTCAACCAGCTCTTCCCCGACCTTCGATGCGAGGTTCTTGAGCATCCGGCGCGCGGACTTTTCGGTCTGGTCGATGGCGAGCCGGAAACCGAGCGAGAACTCGGCGGCGTCCTCGAACAGGGAGTTGTTCCAGGCCGGGCCGCGCCCGTCGGCGTTGACCGCGTAAGGGGTGGTCGGCAGGTTGCCGCCGTAGATCGACGAGCAACCGGTGGCGTTGCCGACCAGGAGCCGGTCGCCGAAGAGCTGGGTGAGCAGCTTGACGTAGGGTGTTTCGCCGCAGCCCTCGCAGGCGCCCGAGTACTCGAAGAGGGGTTGCAGGAACTGAGCTCCCTTGACATCCAATTTGACCTTGGTGCGATCGACCTCGGGCAGGCCGAGGAAGAAGGCGAAGTTTGAGCGCTCGGATTCGCGCAGAGGCATTTGCGGCGCCATGTCGAGGGCCTTGTGTTTGGGGTTGGACTTGTCTTTGGCAGGGCAGACCCGGACGCAGAGTTCGCATCCGGTGCAGTCTTCCGGCGCCACCTGGATTGTGTAGCTGGAATCCGGGAAATCCTTGGCCTTGTAGTCGACAGCCTTGAAGGTCGACGGCGCGCCGGCGAGCGCGGCAGGCGCGTACACCTTGGCGCGGATGGCGGCGTGCGGGCACACCATCGCGCACTTGTTGCACTGGATGCAGAGCTCCTCGTCCCACACCGGGATGTCGATGGCGATGTTGCGCTTCTCCCAGCGGGTGGTGGCGGTCGGCCAGGTACCGTCCGGCGGGAAAGCCGAAACCGGCAGCAGGTCGCCCTTGCCTTCGAGCATCAGTGCGGTGACCTTTTTGACCAGATCCGGCGCCTCGGCGGAGACCGTCGGCGGCCGGGTGAAGGTGGCATTGACCTTGGCGGGCACCTTCACCTCGTGGAGGTTGGCCAGCGTGCCGTCGACCGCTTCGAAGTTGAGGCGCACGATCTCGTCGCCCTTGGCGCCGTAGGTCTTTTTGATCGCACCTTTGATCTTGGCGATCGCCTCTTCGCGGGGCAGGATGCCCGAGATGGCGAAGAAGCAGGTCTGCATGATGGTGTTGGTGCGGCGGCCCATTCCGGTCTCTCTCGCGACCTCGGTGGCGTCGATGCAGTAGACCTTGAGTTTGAGGTCGATGATGGCCTTCTGAACCTCGCGCGGGAAGTTGTCCCAGATCTCGTCGGGCCCGTAGGGCGAATTGACCAGGAAGGTGGCGCCGGGCTGCGCGTAGGCGAGCATGTCGAGCTTTTCGATAAACACCCACTGGTGGCAGGCGACGAACTTCGCCTTGCGGATCAGGTAGGAGGATCGGATCGGTTTGGGGCCGAAGCGGAGGTGGGAGACGGTGACTGCGCCGGCCTTTTTCGAGTCGTAGACGAAGTAGCCCTGGGCGAAGTTGTCGGTCTCCTCACCGATGATCTTGATGGAGTTCTTGTTGGCGCCCACCGTTCCGTCCGAACCGAGGCCGTAGAAGAGACCGCGGAAGACGTCGTCGCCGGCGATCGTGAAATCGTCGTCCATCGGCAGCGAGGTGTGGCTGATGTCGTCGACGATGCCGATGGTGAAGTGGTTCTTCGGTTTATCGGCGGCCAGGTTGTCGAAGATCGACTTCACCATGGTGTCGTTGAATTCCTTCGACGACAGCCCGTAGCGTCCGCCGACCACCACCGGCTCGGTTTTGAACGGGCTGGTGCCGGCCGTTCTCGACTCGTGCAACGCGGTGATCACGTCGAGGTAGAGCGGGTCGCCGATGGAACCGGGCTCCTTGGTGCGGTCCATGACCGCGATTTTGGTGGTGGTGACGGGCAGGGCCTGGAGGAAGTGGCTCGCCGAGAACGGGCGGTAGAGCCGGACTTTGAGCACCCCGACCTTTTCGCCTTGGGCATTGAGCCACTCCACCATCTCGTGGACGGCCTCGGCGCCCGAACCCATGATGACGATGACCCGCTCCGCCTTGGGATCGCCGACGTAGTCGAAGAGGTGGTAGTCGCGGCCGATGCGCTTGCCGAATGCTTCCATGGCATCGACCACGTGGCCCGCGCACGCATCGTAGAAGGGGTTGATGGCCTCGCGCGCCTGGAAGAAGGTGTCGGGGTTCTGGGAGGTGCCGCGGATGAACGGGCGGTCAGGAGACAGCGCGCGATCGCGGTGGGCGCGGACCAGATCGTCGTCGATGAGGTGCCGCAGATCGTCGTCCTCGAGCAACTCGATCTTCGACACCTCGTGCGAGGTGCGGAAGCCGTCGAAGAAGTGGACGAAGGGAATGCGGCTGGCGAGCGTCGCCATCTGCGAGATGCACGCCATGTCGTGGGCTTCCTGGACCGAACCGGAAGCCAACAAGCCCCAGCCGGTCTGGCGGACGGCGTTGATGTCCGAGTGGTCGCCGAAGATCGACAGCGCGTGGGTGGCGATGGTGCGGGCCGACACGTGGAACACCGCCGATGTGAGCTCGCCGGCGATCTTGTACATGCTCGGGATCATGAGCAGCAGACCCTGCGAGGCCGTAAAGGTCGTGGTCAGAGCGCCCGCCTGGAGCGAACCGTGGACCGCGGCCGACGCCCCACCCTCGGACTGCATTTCGACGACGTCGGGGACGATGCCCCAGATGTTGGTCTTGCCGCGCGCCGACCACTCATCCGCGAACTCACCCATGTTGGAAGAGGGCGTGATCGGGTAGATGGCGCACACGTCGTTGATGCGATGGGCGACCGAGGCGGTCGCTTCATTGCCGTCAATCATCACGGTCTGTTTCTGGGCCATGAAAAACCTCCGCGGGTCAGGCCTCGTCGGCGACCCGGATGTATTGGTGGATCACTGCACGCGGTCAGAGGACCACGTGAACAAATTCACAACGCGTAGGATAAACCCCTCACGGGTTGGTGGCAAGGGAGGATCCAGATTTCGCTTGCCACGCTTTCCTCGACTATGGTTCCCGCAAACGGCCGAGCCAGACGTTGATGGGGTTGCGCCTCGAAAGAAACGAAAACGTCACTGGTTTGCGGCGGCCGATCTCGGCGAAAATCTGTTGGATGCGCTTGTTCGACGGTTGCAGGCGAAGACCCGCCTCGAGGTTGCGCACCGCGTTCTTGCGGTCGTTGCGTTCCAGATACACCATCGCGAGGTTGATCCGGTGCTCGGGGTCCATGAAGTTGGCCTTGACCGACACGTTGCAGTACTTCACGGCCTCGGCGTACTTGTGCTTGACCATGGCAACGCTCAGCCCGTAGAAGGAAAAGGCGGCGGCCGCAAACCGTTTGTCCTGGATGTCGCCATCCGAGAACAGCTTCGGGAGGTACTTTTCGAAGACCTCGATGGCCTCGTCAAAGCGTTCGCTGCGCGTCCAGGCGACCGCTTCCTGGACCTTTTCGCGCATCGCCCCATGGGTCATCTGGTGATCAGTCACAGAGTGGAGTATAGCCCGGCCGGTGTGTTTCACAAGAGTTTGACAGTGATACACGACACGTCCGACCCAGGATTGCCGGCATCCGATTCACATCACACCGCCAACGCTGACCGCCACGCTTCGCCGTGCGCCGCCACCACGGCGAGGAGTTCGTGGTGCACGCCCGGTGGCCCGCACACGACGTTGCCGTTTTCCAAGAAGCCTGCGGCCCCGTTCATGTCGGAGATGATCCCGCCGGCTTCCTCGACCAGAATCGATCCCGCGGCCACGTCCCACGGCGACAGTTGGAACTCGAAAAAGCCGTCGAAAAGGCCACAGGCGGTGTAGGCGAGGTCGAGGGCGGCGGCGCCCGGGCGGCGGATGGCTTTGCAGCGGAGGAAGACGTCCCTGAAGATCGCCAGGTAGGGGTCGAGCAGGCGGTGCGCCTTGAACGGAAACCCGGTCGCGATCAGCGAGCCCTCGAGCCCGCTGCGGCCGCTGACCCGGCACGGGACGCCGTTCCAGCGGGCGCCGCGGCCGCGCGCCGCGGTGAAGATGTCGTTCTTGCAGGGGTCGAAGATCACCCCGAAATCAACCCGTCCCGCGACCGCGACACCGATGGACACGGCGAACTGCGGGATGCCGTGGACGAAGTTGGTGGTGCCGTCCAGTGGATCGACGATCCAGGTGGGTGCGGAATCATCGTCGTTCGAAAAGCCGGATTCCTCGGCCAGCACCCGGTGCGAGGGGAAGCGGCTGGCCACCGCCTCGAGAATCGTCTTTTCCGAGGCCAGATCGGCCGCCGACACCAGGTCATTGCGCGCCTTTTCGTTGATCTGATCGGCCGCGAGGGACCGCCAGAACGCCATGAGTTGCACACCGCCCAGCCGGGCGATGGCCTCCACCTCACCGAGAAAGACCTCAGGGTCTGGAAATAGCACGGTCCTGTCCTTCGTTGAGTGAGGTGGGAACCAGAGTCATGGAATCAGACGATTTTCGTTCAATGGTCGATTCGCGGTGCGGGTTGATGCTCGAGGTCACCAGCCGCACCCTCGAAGAGGACGCCGATCTCAAACTGTGTGAGGGCCTGCGTTTGATCGAGGCCACCCACAGGGCGATCGCGCGTCTGGCGCCCGACATCGTGGCGGCGTTTGAAGCGGTCGAGTTGCCGCGCCTGCGCGGCATCCTCATGGAGAGGTTCGGGGTTGCCGAACTGCCGGCGGGTCCCCTCAATTAGCAGCCGTCATCGCGGCGAACTCGGGCAGCTGGCGGAGGTCTTCCGGCGACAGGTTGCTCTCCAGCTCCACCGTCACCTCGTCCTCGTCGAGCAGCTCCACCCCCGGCAGCGACGCCGAAACCCGGGCCCCGATTCCCGGCTGGACACCCTCGAGGTCGAGCGTCACCCGCTCGGAGTTCTTGACCTTCCCCTCGGGGTCGAGGACCTTGACCAGCACCGTCAGCATCGGAAGCTGGACGCCACCCTTGTTGGCCACCTGCAGGTCGACCAACAGGGTCGGGTTGCCTTCGGTGTCGTACATGGTCTTGGCCGCCACCGGAAAGATCTCGTGGTTGTAACGGGCTTGGGCGAGCCGCTGTTCGGGCGGCACCTTTTTGCCGCAGCTCACGACCGTCACCGCAGTGAGCACGACGATTGAAAGCACGAGAACCTTCTGCAGTCTCATGATCGCTCTCCTCAGGCGAAGTCTACCACCCACCCGCCCGGCCCGATTTCGGATTTCGGATTTCGGATTTCGGATTTGCCACCCACCCGCCCGACTTACCCGCAGAGATCGCGGACAGGGGAACCCGCCCATCCACCCGGCAGCCGGGACGGCTGCCCCACAATTCGGGCGGGACGCCCCTGGCAATTTCCTGCCGCTGCTTCGCGGCTTACGAACGGTCTTACCTATCGCCGAAGTCATCCCGACCGAGAAAGCGAGGCCATCCCCCTCACTGTCATCCCGACTGAGAAAGCGAGGCCATCCCCCTCACTGTCATCCCGACTGAGAAAGCGAGGCCATCCCCCTCACTGTCATCCCGACTGAGAAAGCGAGGCCATCCCCCTCACTGTCATCCCGACTGAGAAAGCGAGGCCATCCCCCTCACTGTCATCCCGACCGAAGGCCCGGAGGGCCGTAGCGGAGGGATCTGCGGTATGGCTCCAGACAATGTGCTCCGAAATGCTCCCTCCTCAGGTCCCTCCGCTCGGTCGCTTCGCTCTCTCGGTCGGGATGACAGAGTTGTTGCAGTGGCGGGCCCTGAAGGACCCGCCTACAGCAGATGTGCGTCATTCTCCCGGGCAGAACAGCTCCAGCACCTTGCGGACATAGCTCCGCGTCTCTGCGTACGGTGGGACGCCGTCATAGCGCTCGACGGTGGTGGCGCCGGCGTTGTAGGCGGCGAGCGCCAGCGTCAACGAGTCGAAGCGATCGAGCATGATCCGCAGGTGGGCCGCCCCGCCGCGGAGGTTTTCGGCCGGGTCCAGGACATCGCGCACCTCACGGTCCGCTGCGGCGGACGGCATCAACTGCATCAACCCGGCGGCCCCGGCGCGGGACACCGCGTTGGGGTCGAAGGCCGACTCGGTCTGGACCACCGCCGCCACCAGCCACGGGTTGAGGTCGGCGGCGCGGGCGGCCTCGGCGATCGCACTCCGGTAGGGCGTCCCCATCGGCAGGGCCTCGTCCGCCCAGGCCGCCGGGCACGCGCTGTCGTCGGGAAACTCGGATGGCGCCGGGTCCTCGACCTCGTCGGCGATGACCCGATCGACCCGGACGGCCGACACCCGCAACGTGCCACCGCCCTTGAGGTCGAGCACGATCCGCTCGCCCTCGAGCCGGGCGTCCTCCACCTTGAGCACGCGACCGTCGACGAAAACCACCAGTTTTGCTCGTTGCGCATCCCAGGCGAAAGGGTGATCAGGAAAACCATGGCAGCAAGAAACACCCTTCGAATTTCGGAATTCGGAATTCGGAATTCGGAATGCCGGCCGCCGACCCGGGGCTTCGGGTTGCGTGGAGGGCGGGTGGGAATTCCGAATTCCGAATTCATAATTCCGAATTCGCGCTATGCGCGTGGGTGTTTCTCGTCGTACAGGCGACGCAATCGTTCGCGGGCGACGTGGGTGTAGATCTCGGTGGTGGTGAGCGAGGTGTGTCCCAACATCATTTGTACGGCCCTCAGGTCGGCGCCGTTTTCCACGAGGTGGGTGGCAAAGGAGTGGCGGACGACGTGCGGGCTGATCGGTGAGGTCACTCCCGCCGTGACCGCGTGGCCGCGCAGGATCTTCCAGAAGCCCTGTCGGGTGAGCCGGCCGCCGCGGTGATTGAGAAAGACCTCGGAGCGGTGGTCGCGATTGAGTTCGGGCCGCGAGCGTCCGAAGTAGTCGTCGAGCCAGGAAACGGCGCCGTTTCCGAGGGGCACCAGACGCTCCTTGCGCCCCTTGCCGAGGACGCGGACAAAGCCGGGGTCGAGACGCACCCTGTCCCGGGTCAAGCCCACCAACTCGGACACCCGCAGCCCGGTGGCGTAGAGCGTCTCGATCATCGCGCGGTCGCGGAGCCCGAGGGTGGTCGTGGTGTCCGGCGCCGCCAGCAGGGCATCGATCTCGTCCGTGGTCAGGGCGTGGGGTACGGTCTGCCACAGGCTCGGCGATTTGAGGTTCGCGGTGGGGTCAGCCGTCAGGACCCCGGTCTGCAACAGGAAGCGGAAGAAGGAACGCATGGCGGACAGCGCCCGCGCCGCCGAACGTGGCGACAAGCCGCCGTCGCGCCGGGATCCGAGGTAGTTGCGAAGGCTGGACTTCTCGATCGCGCCCAGCTCGATGTGTTGTTCGTCGAGCCAGACCGAGAACTGCCGCAGGTCGCGGGCGTAGGATTCGACCGTGCGCGGGCTCAGGTTGCGCTCCACCACCAGGTGGGCGAGAAACTCGTGAACCTGGTTCTCGGTCGTGGAGGCCATGGCGGTATCGTACATCGCTCCTGATTGACTTTCAGAACGTGCTTCCCGTGAGGCAGTCCGTCCTGACTTTGCTTTCGCCCGACGGCATCGTGCCCGGGCATTGCCACAAAGTCGTGCTCAACAATGTCAAAATGGCACCTCCGCCGCACGCGGCTTCCACCCGACCCGGGCATGACGTGAAGGACGCACGACAACTTGTGGGGCACGCGTCTCGCGTGCCGGACGGGTGGAAATTCCGAAATCCGAAATCCGAAATCCGAAATCGCACCGATTCTCCCTTTCCCCCTTTCCCCCTTTCCCCTCCGCCGGTCAACGAACCTCAACCACTTTCGTATACTGGTTGGTGGGGCGCGGAAGCCGCCTCACACCCTGGAGTATCAGTGAATCCCGTTTCCGACACAGTTCTTGATCGTCTGAAGAGGTTGCACGAATCGGTGGTGCGGGTGATCCGCGGCAAGGCGGAGATCGTCGACGCCCTGATCGCGGCGCTGCTGGCGCGCGGCCACGTCCTGCTCGAAGACGTGCCGGGGGTCGGGAAGACGACGTTGGCGCAGGCTCTCGCGCGGTCGCTCGACCTCGACTTCCACCGCATCCAGTTCACCTCGGACACCTTGCCGTCGGACATCATCGGCATCTCGGTCTACCGTCAGGACCGCGGCGAGTTCGAATTCATCGAGGGCCCGCTGTTTGCCAACGTGGTGCTCGCCGACGAGATCAACCGGGCCGCGCCGCGGACCCAGTCGGCGCTGCTCGAGGCCCTGAGCGAGCACGCGGTGACGGTGGAAAAGACGCGCCACCGTCTCGCCGAGCCCTTTTTCGTGATCGCCACCCAGAACCCGGTCGAATCCACCGGGACCTACCCTCTGCCCGAGTCGCAGCTCGACCGCTTTCTGATGCGGCTGTCGATGGGTTACCCCGGACACCAGGAGGAGTTGGAGCTGCTGCGGTCGAGCGGCGCCGAGCCGCAGCTCGAACAGCTCAAACCGGTGCTCGACGCGCGCGAGGTCATCGAGATGCAGAACCTCGTACCGGAGGTCCACGTCTCCGGGCTCCTGCTCGACTACCTGCTGGCCGTCGTCGAGGCGACGCGTTCGCACCAGGCGTTGGCCCTCGGGGTCTCGACCCGCGGCTGTCTGGCGTGGCAGCGGTCGGCACAGGCCCTGGCCCTGGTTCGCGGCCGCAGCTTCGTCCTGCCCGACGACCTCCAGGACACAGCCGAGACGGTGCTCGCGCACCGGCTCCTGCACGCGGACCCCCTGGTGGGGGAAGGGTGGGAGCGGAGCCGCGCCGAGCGCGCCGTGATTCGGTCAATCCTCGAGACCGTTCCCGTACCACGATGATTGCGATGTCCGATTTCGGATTTCGGATTTCGGATTTCGGATTTGCCACCCACCCACCCCCGGAAACGGCGTCCGAAAAAAATCCGAAATCCGAAATCCGAAATCCGAAATTCCGGTTTCTGTGATGGCGTTCGTGAATGCCTTCCCCGGCTTCCGCCTGCGTGTGACCCGCTGGGGTCTCGGCTATCTGGCCGCGTGCGTGGTGCTCGGTCTGGCGGCGGTCAACACGGGCAACAACGCCTTGATGGCCATTCTCGGTCTCGCCCTCGGCAGCTACGTGATTTCCGGTCTGTGGTCGCGCCAGGCTCTGGGCAGCGTCGGGGCCCGGGTCGTGCTGCCGAAGGAAGTGTTCGCCGGTCGACCGGCGGTGGTCGAACTCGAGCTCAGCAACAGCTCGCGGTTCTTCCCGGCGTACGGGCTGGTGGTTCGCGATCGCGAAGGGACAGTGGTTGTGGGCGAACCTCTGCTTGCGAGTGGCGGCACAGGCCGCTATTCGGTCGAGGTGATTTTCCCCGAACGGGGCTGGCATGAGCTCGGCCCGTGGCGGCTCGAGGTCGTCCTGCCGCTCGGATTTTTTCTCAAGTCAAAGGCCCTGGTTCTCGATGCTCAGGTGCTGGTGTACCCGCGTCTGCTGGCCCGCGCCAGCCCGTCGGTACGGCGGGGCGGCGGGCGGCGGGCGCCCGACGCCCTCGAGGCGAGGGGGCGCGAGGGGGAGGTCACCCAGCTGCGCGGCTTCCAAGAGGGTGACGAGATTCGTTCGCTGCACTGGAAGCAGACCGCGCGGCAGCAGACGCTGGTGGTGGTGGAACGCCAGCGTGCGGCCGAGAAAGCGGTGTACTACGTGGTCGACCCCCGCCTCGAAAAACCCGACGATCCGATCCAACGCGAACGCTTCGAACGGTTGGTGTCGGAGGCGGCCACCGGGGCGGTCCGGCGTCTGCGGGAGGGCGTTCCGGTGGGTCTGGTCGTGGGTGGCCAGGTCATCCGACCGGTGCGTTCATCGCGCCGGGCGCCGGTGCTGCTGCGACCGCTGGCCGAGGTGGAACCGCAGCGGATGACGGACCCGCCGCCGGCGCACATCAGCGTCGGCCGCCAGGTGCTCTTCACGATGTCGGGAAAACCCCGATGACGGCGGCGCAGTATCGTCAACTCCTCGGTGCGTTGGTGGCGTGGTCGGTGGTGCCTCTGGCGTTCCTCTACATCATTTTGCCGCCTTTCTGGCTCGTGACCGGCGCCGTCGGCCTCCTGCTGGTGGTGCGACCGACGATCAAGATCCGGCTGTCCGCGGGTGTGCTCAACACACTCGGCGTCGTCATCGTCGTCGTCGTACTGGCGGTCGGCGGCCTTCGGGTGGGCCCGCTGCGGCCGCTCGGCCACCTGCTCCTTCTGCTGACCGCCGTCCGGGCGCTCGCGGTGACGGACAGGCGGTCGTTCCTGAACGGTTTGCTGCCGGTGTTCCTGGTGTGGGTCGTCTCGGTGACGTCCTCGACCCACATCACGATCATCGCGTACTTCGTCGTGTCGGCAGGTGTCTGGTGGTGGGCGGGCATGAGAATCCTGCTGGCCGGGATGGAGGTTGACCTGCGGCGGTCGGCTGTCCCGCTCCCTCGTCCCCGTCACGCGGTCGCCGCCGGGTTGGCGGCCCTGGTGGTGGCGGGACCGATCTTCGTGGTGATGCCGAGGCTGCGCGTGCCGTGGGTCGCCGGTCGAGGTGGGATGAGCAGTGTCACCGGCTTCACGAGTCACGTGGAGCTCGGCGGCGTCGGGACGATCCGCACCTCGCCCGAGGTGGCGATGGTCGTTCGGGCGGCGTCCGGCGACGCCCTCGAGTCGCGCTGGATGCGCCTGCGCGGCACCGCGCTCGAGCGCGTCACCCTCGACTCGTGGGCGCCGCGGGGCGCGACCCTGGTGCCCGAGGGCGGCAGCGGGCTGGTGTGGCCCTTCGGTCGGCAACGGTCTCTCGACGGCACCGTCGAGCTGCAGATCGAGCTCCTGGACCCCCGCCGTTACCTTTTCCTCCCCGAAGGAACGGTGGCGCTGTCGTCGCCGGTGGCAGTACTCCTCGATCCGTCCGGGGGGGTGGTTTTCGAATCGCGGCCCCGCGGTCCGTTGACCTACTCGGTGTGGGTGGCCCGGGACGAAGGGCCGCGGCCGTCCGACCTGCAGCCGAGCTCGCTGCCGAGGTTCGAGCTCGACCCGGAGGTCCGGCGGCTGGCCCTCGAGATGATTGCCGGAAAGCAGTCTCCCGAGGCCAGGGCGACGGCGGTGGAGAGCTACCTGCAGGAGAACTATGACTACTCGCTGAGCGGGATGACCCACATGCGGTCCGATCCCGTGGCGTGGTTCCTGCTCACCGAGCGGGCAGGCCACTGTGAGTACTTTGCCGGCGCCATGGTGGCGATCCTCACGGACTTCGGGATTCCCGCGCGCATCGTGGCCGGCTACAGCGGCGGCAGCCTGGCCGCGGACGGAGCATCCGCGGTCGTCCGGGAGGCCAACGCCCACACCTGGGTCGAGGCCCAGGTCGGGCGCGGGTCGGAGTGGAGCACATTCGACCCGACTCCGATCGGCGAGGTCCCGGCGCTGAGTCGCGCAACTGGACGCGAGAGGGTTCAATGGGCCATGCAGTGGATGCAGTCGTCGTGGGACCGATACATCCTCACCTTCGGTTTCGGCGAGCAGGAGCAGGTGGTGTCAGCGGTCACATCGATGATCGAGACGGTGGCGCGATTGCTGTCCTGGTGGATGCTCGGGGTCGGAGCTGTCGTAGTTGCAGGCGTGGGCTTCCTCCGCCGCCGGCTGCGCCGGCGCCGGCCGCGAATCAGCCGGACGCGCGGCGCCGGGACTCCGGCAGCTGCCGTCATGGGGCGGGTTGCCGGCCATCTCGACCGCGCCGGCATCCAGGTGCCCCCGCGCGCCACGGTGCGTTGGATTGCCAACCACGCCCGCGCCCGTTGGCCCGCGATCGGCGCCGCAATCGGCGATCTCACGTGGCTCGCCGAACGCGAGCTCTACGCCGCAGCCTCCCCGCAACCGGCCGATCGCGCTGTGGTGCGGAAGCTGTGGGCGCAGGCACGGCGGGGGATGAAGCAAGGATCTTGAATTCGGAATTCGGAATTCGGAATTCGGAATTTCCACCCGCCCTCCCCCGTTGAAGAGGGTTCGTTGATTGCAGGGGCAGTCCGGGTTCTTGGAATGACGGGCCCTCTGAAGGCGTATCCCATGGTGAAAGGCTGGACACCATGACACCTGCGGTTGCGATTTTTCCGTTTCGTGGGTCGCTCACTCAGGAAAATCCTCGTTCGAAGGGGGTGGGAGGGGGCATTCCGAATTCCGAATTCCTAATTCCTAATTCGCCCCGAAGGGGCGCTCCCTTGTCCCCCGCCTCCCGCCGACCTATCATCTTGGGTATGCGACGAATATTTGTCCTTGCGGCGTCTCTTGTGGTGATGTGTGCGGCTTCGCCCGGGTGGTCCGGCGAAGTGGTGCGGATGCGTGTGGATGACACCATCCAGCCGGCCTCGCAACAATATATCGAGCGGGCGCTGCACGACGCTTCCGAACGGGGGGCGTCGGTGGTGGTGATGGAGCTCGACACGCCCGGTGGTCTGGTGGACACCACCCGCGACATCACCAGCGCCATCATGACCTCGCCGGTGCCGGTGGTGGTCTTTGTCAACCCCTCCGGCGCGCGGGCCGCATCGGCAGGCTTTTTCATCCTCCTCTCGGCCGATGTGGCGGTGATGGCGCCGGGGACCAACACCGGCGCTGCGCATCCGGTGGGTGGGCAGGGCGAGAACCTGCCGGAGGATGTGCGCGACAAGGCGACCAACGACGTGGCGGCGATGGTGCGCTCGTTGGCCGTTCAACGAGGCCGCAACGCCGAGACCGCAGAACGGGCGGTTCGCGAGAGCATCTCGGTGACCGCCGACGAGGCCCTGGAAGAGGGGCTGATCGACTTCATCGCCAAGGACTTCAACGATCTGCTGGATCAGCTCGATGGCCGAACGGTCACGCGCCCCGACGGCACCGAGAAAATTCTGGATCTCGGCGACCGGACCGTGTTCGAAATTGAGTCGAGCTTCGCCGAACGGCTGTTTTCGGTGCTCGCCAACCCCAACATCGCCTATCTGCTGATGGCGCTCGGCGCTCTCGGTCTGTACGTGGAGATCACCCACCCCGGAGGAATCCTCCCCGGCGTGGTCGGCGTGGTCTTCCTCCTGCTCGGTCTGTATTCGGTGTCGGTGCTGCCGGTGAGCTGGGCCGGGGTGGCGCTCATCTTCGTGGCGCTGATGCTGTTCATCCTGGAGGTGAAGGTGACCAGTTACGGTCTCTTGACGGTCGGCGGGTTGATCTCGTTCGTGCTCGGTTCGCTGATGCTCTTCGACGGGCCGATCCCCGCCCTGCGGGTCAGCCTCGGGGTGGTCCTGCCGACCGCGGTGGTCGTGGCCGCGACGACCGTGTTTCTCCTCACGAGGGTCCTCATGGCATACCGACAGCAACCGATGACCGGTAAGGAGGGCCTCGTGGGTGAGATCGGCCGGGTCATCGGCGACCTCGCCCCCGTCGGCAAGATCGTGGTGCACGGTGAGTACTGGGATGCGCGATCCGTCGGTGGTACCGTAGAGGTCGGCAACAACGTGCGGGTCGTAGAAGTCCACGATCGCAGCCTCGATGTGGCTGCGGTGGACGACAGCCTTGAAGGGAGTTCATGATGGGTATCCTCGGATCCGGTCTCGGTCTGGCAATCTTTTTTGCGGTCTTCATCGTCTTCAAGTGGATCAATATCCTCAACGAGTACGAACGCGGTGTGATCTTCCGTCTCGGACGGGTTCTCAAGGAGCCCAAGGGGCCCGGTTTTGTTTTTGTCTTCTGGCCCATCGACCGCATGGTCAAGATGAGCCTGCGGACGGTGGTCCACGACATTCCACCCCAGGACGTGATTACCCGCGACAACGTCTCGGTCAAGGTCAACGCGGTGGTCTACTTCCGGGTCATGAACCCGATCAAGGCGGTGGTGGATGTGGAAAACTACATCTACGCCACCTCTCAGCTCGCCCAAACCACCCTGCGAGCGGTCCTCGGAGAGGTTGATCTCGACGACCTCCTGAGCAAACGCGAGGAGGTCAACATTCGCCTGCAGGAAATCATCGACCAGCACTCCGATCCGTGGGGCGTCAAAGTCTCGATGGTCGAGGTGAAGCACGTCGACCTGCCGCCGGACATGCAACGGGCGATCGCCAAGCAGGCCGAGGCCGAGCGTGAAAAGCGGGCCAAGATCATCCACGCCTCCGGTGAGTTCGAGGCGTCGCAAAAGCTGGCCATGGCGGCGGACGTGATGCGGGCGAACCCGATCACCATCCAGCTGCGCTACCTGCAGACGCTGACCGAGATCTCCACCGAGAACGCCTCGACCATCGTGTTCCCGGTACCGATCAGGATGATGGAGGCCCTGTCGGGCATGCTGGCGGACAAGAAAGAATAGGTGGCGGCCTCCTGGTCGTTGGACCGCCGCGGGGGAATCGGGATCAGGTCATGAGTCAAAGTTACTACGTGATCGAACTGAGTGCGCGCTGGTTGACCGCGCTGTTGGTCGCCCTCGCGTTGGTCATGGTGCTGGCCTTCGGACTCGGCTACGGCGCCGCTTGGTCGGTGCTGTCGGGCGAACGGGCGAACGACGACGGCCTCACTGCGCTGCGGGCAGCTGCGACCCCGACCCCGATTCCCGAGGTCGTGATTCCGACACCTCTTTCGGCGCCGGAGGACGAGGTGGAGCCGACCCCGGAACCCGAGCCGACCGCCACTCCCGAGCCGGAGCCGACGGTGCCTCCGACCCCGCGGCCGACGGCCACTCCGGCGGCCACCGACTTCTTCGTCCAGGTCCTGGCTTCGTCGAAGCTGCCCACGGTCAATGAAGCGCAGACCAAGCTCGAAGCCCTCGGGTTTCCGCGCGATCACCAGCGCCTGATCACGATCCAGAACTCCGGGGCGGGGATGCTGTACAAGCTTCGGATCGGCCCATTCCTGGATCGCGTCTCCGCCGATCGGGTCTCGCAGAGGATGAGCGCGGCGGGCTTCCCTGACTCCTGGGTCGTGGCGCCTTGAGTTTCGGCGGACGGGTTCCCGGGCCGGCCCTGCCGGCGTGGATTCGCACGCGCAAGCTCCAGCTCGGCGAGTTGCACGAGATCAAGAAGCGCATGCGCTCGGGCGGGCTCCATACCGTCTGTGAAGAGGCCCGCTGCCCAAACCGCTCGGAGTGCTTTTCCCGCGGTACCGCGACCTTCCTCATCAACGGCCGCGTCTGCACCCGCAACTGCTCCTACTGTTCGATCGCACACGGACGGCCCCGGGCGGTCGATGCCGATGAGCCGCGGCAGCTGGCCGAGGCGGTGGTCGCGATGGGTCTGGAGCACGTCGTCATTACCGCCGTCGACCGCGACGACCTGGCCGACGGCGGGGCCGGTGGATTCGTCGGGTGCATCGAGCGTCTGCGCGAGCTTGAAAAGCCCCCGACAATCGAGGTCCTGACGCCCGACTTCCGCGGTGACATGGTCCAGGTGGACCGCATCGTCGATGCCGGCCCGGACGTCTACAACCACAACGTCGAGACCGTCCCCAGGCTCTACCGCGATGTGCGCCGGTCGGGACGCTACGAGTGGGCCATGGAGGTCCTGTGGCGGGTGGCCGGGCGCAATCCCTCCATGCTCCGCAAGTCGGGGATGATGGTCGGTCTCGGCGAGACCCGTGACGAGGTCGTGGCGGTGCTTGCGGACCTCAAGGACTCCGGTTGCCAGGCGGTCACCATCGGCCAGTACCTGCGGCCGACGCCTCAGCAGGTCGAGGTCGTGCGCTACTGGAGCCCGGAGGAGTTCGCCGAGCTCGAAAAGGTTGGGACCGACCTCGGTCTCGAGGTCTTCGCCGGGCCCTTCGTCCGTTCCTCCTACCGCGCCGAGGAGGCCTACCTCAAGGTCATCGGCCAGGGTTGATCCCGAGACGGCAGGAAAACCACAGAGGCACAGAGGGCACAGAGTCCGCGCATCCGCGCCAAAACACGAAGACACAAAGCCGGCGGCACAAAGACTCGAAGGCGTGGTTGCCAGCCGCAAAATGCCTGGCCTCTCCAGATCTCCCAGATTCGGACAAATGAACGTAAAGACGCAAAGGCGCGGTTGCCAGATTGAAGGCGCGCGCCTGAAGTGACCGGCGGAACTGGCCGGCGATTCTTATCGCCGGCTGCCGGTGAGCGGTCCAACCCCTCCGGACGCGAGCGTCCGTCGGCGCCGGCCCGCTCCCCGGCCGACGTGCCTGCGGCACCTCGGTTCCGCCTGCGGTGTCGGGTTTGCTGCCCAACATTTCACGAGCGAACCTGAAGGTGGGGCAAGGCCCCCGGGATATTGAATGATGGGGGAGGCGGTCCCCGGCCGTTCCCGACGGTCGGGACCTCGCCGGTCGTTGCTTTTCGGGGGAATCTCTTTGCGCCTTTGCGTCTTTGCGTTGGATTTCAATCTTGTCTCTTGGTGTCTTCTTCGTGTCTTTGTGTCTTCGTGGTTGCGACGGTGCGATGGGTCTGGGCCCATCTGGGTGATCTGTGGGCAGACAGGGTGAGCTCTGTGCCTCTATGGTTTGTCCGTGTGGCTGGTCCGGCTTCGCCTTCAAAAAATGCCAGAAGGTGCACTGCTTTTCCGATCTATGCGGTCGGCCACAAGTCTGCAAGTGCGTGCCGGGCGCCTTTACGGGCACCTTTACAGGTTCCCTCCGGGCTGAATCAACAGTCACATTCAGCGCATGTGCAATGGGGAAGACCCCATCCGCACTCTATCCAGCAGCAGCCGTCCAACAGACAACAGTCAAAGGCTTTACTCTCGCATGTCACGCACTTTAATGGGCAGCTACCACCCTGACAACAGTGTTCCCACAGGCCGAAATCTCTGGTTCCATCACCCGCCGTAATGCTCGTAGAAAACGCAAAGCTTCCTTGTCCCACCCGTGCATCAGAAACCAGGATTTCGCCAACCGACCCATCAGGCCAGGACCCATAGACGTAGACAGCAATCCGGTTATCGTTCGCTGGCCTAGCAGGCACATGCACACGCGCCAGTCCATCCGGCAGATCGGTGGTAACCAGGGCCATGGGCTTCTCCAACTCAATCCAACTATTACGCCAGGCGTCTGCCTTGGTGGCAAAGTCGCTGTCGATTACCGCCATTAGAAGCACATGGCTTGGTTCAGAGAAAACCCTAATTGCATAGGTGGCCACCTCGCCCGGAGTGAGAGAGATTGTCAGTAGCTTGCCGTCTTCGGAAACATCCCCGACTATGGAGTGCACGAGCACCGCGTCTTTTCCTTCCTCCTCGTCCGCGGCTACCACGAAGCCCGAACAGAAGGAACAGATGATGGCAGCCATTGCGATTACCGTGATGTTTCTGACGCGATTTTCCATGCAAATTCCCCTTGTGGTTCTCCACCGTTTACGCCTACTGGCTGGGACACCTTCCATGAAACGATTTTTCAAACTGTAACACAGTTGTTGATTCCTGCAGAAACCAGGTCCAAAGGGAAAGAAAAAAGGTGCCCGGCACCGATTACCGTATTTGTGGGTATGCGTTTTCGAAATGAACTGCGGAACGTTCCTGGCTCTCCATCGCTATGCGCCCGCAGATAACGCAGATCACGCAGATTCGGACAAATCAACGCAAAGGCGCAAAGACGTGGTTGCCAAATTGAAAGTGGGTGCCTGAAGTGACCGGCGGAACGGCCCGGCGATTCTTATCGCCGGCTGCCGGTGAGCGGTTCAACCCCTCCGGACGCAAACGTCCGTCGGCGCCGGCCCGCTCACCGACCGATGTGCCTGCGGCACCTCGGGTCCGCCTCATTCTGTGAAATGAGTCATGTTTGGGCTACGAGGTTTCGTCCCGAAGTTCCGCAAGGTTCTTCTGTACTTCTTCGCGAAATCCCGGATGCTCAAGCAGGCGAATTCGATGTCCTCGAAAAAAAAGCGCGAGGTCACGCGACACGGATGGCGTCCTTTTCAACGTAGGGGCGCACCCTCGGTTTCAGACCGTTCTCCGTCACGAGATCCACAACCTCGACGACGAGGTTCATTCTTCTCGAATTACCGCTTGACTCTCTATAGAGGCACCTATGGGCCCGTGGACAACCGCGGGAGCATCGGGTAGCGGAGGGGGTCCGTCACCCGTTCAAGAAGGAGCTGGGGACCATCCTCATCCCCATAGAAGAGCTGGCCATCAATGGTGTCTCCCTGGGCCTGGAGGCGTCCACGGTATGCGGCGCCGGTGGGAAAGCTCAGGGAGACCTCCGGCAGCTCCACCCTTACCTCCTTCGCCGGCATCTCGGTCTGGAGAGCACCCCGGTTCAGGGAGTAGACCATCACGTCGTACCCCTGCGCTGCGGACGCGAAAAGGAACACGAACTCATCTGCGCCGATGCCTCCGGCCCAATAGGCCCCGAGAAGTGGATCGGAATCTTCTCCCTGGGGCGTTTGCGGATCCTCCTCCACCGCAGACAGGGTCCGCCCAGGAAAGACCACCCACTCGAACGGCCAGGCCCTCTTCATCCAATCCCTCACCGCAGCCTCAAGCCGCGAATCCAGCCCAGTGTCGTTGGCGGAAGGACGGACCCATATGAACACAGCCGCATCTGGGCCGTTGATGCCCTTGTTCACATAGACGCACCCGAGGACCCGGCTCTCATCAGGTGAAACCACCGTGTAGGTGAAGCTTTGCCGCCGCTCGAACTTGAGTTCCTTCGCGCCGAGGTCCCGTCGATTCTGATCGAGTGTAAACGACTGGGTTGGCCAACGATCGTCGAGCAAGGACGAATGGATCACGTCAATGCTCTCCATGACCGCTTCGTAGTCCTTCTCAGCATCGGCAACCTTGATCGGGCGAACTCTGAACTCCGGAGTCTCGAACCCAGCAGACAACTCGAAATCGTCAGACACGAAACCCGAAGGACCACATCCCACCGAGACCAACGCCAGCAGACCTAGGATCACCCTTCTCACCTATACCTCCGATTCTGTGGGGAACTGGTCGCCCTGGAGACCCACCGACAATCACCACACCCCGCCTTGCATCCGGCCCGCATCAGGCAATTCATCCTGTCGTGGCAATCAGAATCCCACCTGAAGACACACGAGCCCCGTCCCTTTCGGGGATAGGAATTTGCTTTTCCACAACATCGAGCGTACCAAAAAAATATATGAACCCGAGGCTCCCTTTATCCGTTCCTCCTACCGCGCCGAGGAGGCCTACCTCAAGGTCATCGGCCAGGGTTGATCCCGAGACGGCGGAAAACCACAGAGGCACGGAGGACACAGAGCCCCCGCCCACCCGAAAACGCGAAGACGCAGGCCGCTGGCTCGAACCACCCAGCCAGCGATCGCGTTCGCGGCGGTGCCTAAAAGGTGCCTGGCACTGCTTTGCGGATCTATGAGGCCGGCCGCAAGTCTGCAAGTGCGTCCCGGGCACCTTTATCGCCTACGCGGCGGCCACCAGCTTCACGAAGCCGGTATCGCATTCGGCCAACTCCCTGGTCATGAGCCCCGGCGGCTACCGCTTCTCCGACTACATCCTCAACGGCCTGCCGCTGTCGCTGATCGTCCTCGCAGCCAGCATCGCCCTGCTTCCCCTCGTCTTCCCCTTCTGACGGAGGGCGCCCCGCCGCGGGCTATACTGGCGTACCGATGCAGCACCTCCCTGCCCGCGCCGCCGCCGCCCTCCGCGGGATGCCGCCGTGGCTGGTCCTCGTCGTGTCGGCGGCCTTCTGGGCGGCGGTGCTCGGCGTCGTCGCGCTCGGCCGCTACGGCGGCGATGTGCGGGCCTTCGTGTGCCTCGGCGAGGAGCGCATCCACCCCGAGGCGCTCGCTGGCATCCCGCGCTCGAGCGAGCAAGGCTACGACGGCCAGTACTACGCCATCCTCGCCGGCGACCCGCTGCTGGTGAAGCCCGAGACTGCGGCCTGCCTCGACGCGCCCTACTACCGGGCGGGCCGGATCGGGCTGCCGCTCGCCGCCTGGCTGCTGGCCCTCGGGCGGCCGGGCCTCGCGGTGCTCCTCTACCAGCTGCTGTGCTGGGGCGGCGGGCTCGCCGCCGTGTACCTGGCCGCACGGTGGCTCGACGCCCAGGGCCGCCCGGCAGCGTGGGCCCTGCTGCTCGCCGTCAGCGCCGGCCTCGCCACGTCGATGTTCCGCAGCACCCCCGACGGAGCGGCCGTGGCGCTGATCCTCGCGGCCCTCTGGCTGCACACCCGCGAGCGGCCGCGCGCAGGAATCGCCGCCCTGGTCGCCG
Source organism: Candidatus Sulfomarinibacteraceae bacterium (assembly GCA_963741385.1). Lineage (GTDB taxonomy): Bacteria > Acidobacteriota > Thermoanaerobaculia > Thermoanaerobaculales > Sulfomarinibacteraceae > Sulfomarinibacter. The sequence continues at coordinate 30,273 of CAVUHO010000010.1, read as the reverse complement.
CGACCCTGGTGCGCGAGACCTCGCTGCTCGCGGCGGCGGCCCTCTGTTTCGTCGAGCTGCGACGGCAGCGGTGGCGTTCTGCGGCCGCCAGTATTGCCCTGCCGCTGCTCGCATTTTCGGGGTGGCAGCTCGGCCTGCGCCTCCTGATCGGAGCGGGCCGGGACCACCACGTCGGCGGCAACTTCGGCCTCCCCCTGGCGTGGCTGCCCGGCAAGCTCGTGCGCCTCGCCGAGATCGGCCTGCCCGCCGCACGGATGGAGGTCGCCGGCCTGCTCGCGCTGGCGGCGTGCTTCGCCGCCCTGGTGTCGGTCGCCCTGCGGTGGCGCCGCTGGTCCGCCCCCGAGGCGATGTTCGCCGCCTTCGGGCTGCTCGGGCTGGTGCTCGCCGGGCCGGTCTACGTCGAGGCCTACGCCTACGCCCGCGTCCTCCTCGTCCTGCCGTTCCTGGCCCTGCTCATCGCCTTCGGGGCCGTCCGCCGCGGCGAGCGGTGGGTGCTCCTCGCGGTGCCGATCCTGTTCGCGGCAACCGGTGCGTTCGTGGTGCGCGGCGAGCTCGGCCTGGCGACGGTGCGCGCGGCGGCCCGAACGCTCGCCGACGGACCTTCGGCGGCCGATGCGGCTGCAGCCGCGGCGCCCGCGGTCTCGTACCTGCTGCCGGCAGTGCGCGCGGTGGGGCGCGCCGGCGCCGAGTGGCGAAGCGAGCTCGAGCTCGAAAACCTCTCCGACGAGCCGGCGATGCTGCGCATCGAGCTTCTGCTGGCCGGCGCCGACACCGGTTCGCCGCCGAGTGTCAGGATCGCGCTCGAGCCGTACGAGCTGCGTCGGGTGGCAGACGTTCTCGGCGAGCTCTTCGATCGCGAGGGCTTCGGCGCCCTGCGCGTCATCTGGGAGGGCGGCAACGCGGCTGCGCGCATCCGCACCCTGGACGCCGCCGGCAGCGTCCCGGCGGCGGCCTTCATCGACGCCGTCCCCGCGCCGCGCCCGTCCGCCGTCGGCGCGGCCGTCGTGCTGCCGGGGATCGCCAACAACCCGAACGGCAGCGGGCGCACGCTGACCGGCCTCGCGCTCGTCAACCTGTCGAAGGAGCCGATCGACCTCGAGCTCACCGTTGTGGACGGGACGGGCGCCGTTCTCGGCGCCCGGAAGCTGCGGCTGGCGGGGCGCGAGGTCCGGCAGGTCAAGAACCTCTTCGTAGCGGTCGGGGTGTCGGCGCGGGCCGAGGGCTCGGTGCGGGTCGCCTCGCCGAGCTTCGGGGCCGCCTTCCTGGCGCACGCGACGGTGGTGCGCCACGAGCCCCCGGGCATCGTTCACGTGCTACCGGAACCCCTGCCCGCGGCCGGCGCCGGTCGAGCCCGCCCCTGAGCGGAGGCTGTGATGAGATCCGCGAGTCTTCGATCTCCCGAGTTGGTTTCGATTCAAATCGTCGCGGCCCGAGGGGTGGGAATTAACTTCCATTCGACTTCAGGCTGACACGGGGTCGCTGAGCCACTCCAGGCAATTCGGAAACACAACGATGGCGCAGAAAAGGAAAAGGTGCCGAAAAGGTGTCTGGCACTGCTTTGCGGATCTATGAGGTCGGCCGCAAGTCTGCAAGTGCGTGCCGGGCACCTTTACCTTGAAGTCACCCTTGCGGCGCACCGCGCCATCGCCGAGAGTGGCGCCGTCACCCTGCCCTCAGACCTCACCTGATCTGCCTCGACTCAGATTCCAAGCACTCCCATCTGTGCCTGGCAAGACGGCGTGGGGCGAGGACGTACGATGCATCAGCGTCCGTCGAGATCGGCCTTCAGAACACCTCAATCGAGCCGATTCGGCCGTATGGGACACCGGGTTGAGGGTTGATGGGAGTGGTACCTTTGGTGCGGGCGAAAGGAAATTCCTATCCCTCAACACCGATCTCGAGTGTTCACGAAGGAAACGACCGCCAGGACCCTGGAATCGGAGATCCACGCATGATGGACGACTCTCGGAAAGCTGGATCGAGTTCCGGCGACGACGGCGACGTCGAGCGGGAACTGTCCTCGGGAGAGCACGACGCGACGCTGAGCTCCAGCGACCACGAGGGGATGACCATCGATCTGGGCGCGGGAGCGAGCCCGGGGCAAGGCCGTCTGCCCGCTGCCATCGGTGGCTACAGGGTGATCGGGGTGCTCGGCGAAGGCGGGATGGGCATCGTCTACGAGGCCGAGCAGGCGAGCCCGCGCCGGCGGGTGGCTCTCAAGGTCATCCGCGGCGGCCAGTTCGTCGACGAAACCAGGGTCAAGATGTTCCAACGCGAGGCCGACACCCTCGCCCGACTCAAGCACCCGAACATCGGCGGCATCTACGAGTCGGGGCGGACCGAGGATGGCCAGCACTTCTTCGCCATGGAGCTGGTGCTGGGCAAGACCCTCGGCGCCTATCTGAGGGACCGGCCGCAGGCGATCGACAGCGCCGAACTCGAGCACCGGCTCGCCCTGTTCCAGAGTGTGTGCGACGCGGTGCAGTACGCTCATCAGCGCGGCGTCATCCACCGCGATCTCAAACCCTCCAACATCATCGTCACCGATCAAAGCTCGCAGTCGGGAGTGGCCACCTCCACCGCAGGAGCGGCGGCACCGACGGTGAAGATCCTCGACTTCGGCCTCGCCCGGATCACTGAAGGCGACCTCGCCCTGACCCAGATCACCGAGATCGGCGTGATCAAGGGAACCTTGCCCTACATGTCGCCCGAGCAGGCACGAGGCGACGTCGAAGGGATCGACATCCGTACCGACGTCTACGCTTTGGGAGTGATCCTCTACGAGATGCTGGCTGGTCGCCGGCCCTACGACACCGCTCGCTCGGCGCTGCTCGAGGCGGTACGCGTGATCTGCGAGGAGCCGCCGGCGCCTTTGGCCTCGACCTGGAGCGGGAGCTGCAAGCTCGACCCGGACGTCGCGACCATCGTCGGCACTGCGCTCGAGAAGGAACCCGACCGGCGCTACGCTTCGGCCGCGGCGCTGTCGGAAGACGTGGGCCGATTCCTCGCATCGCAGCCGATCCTGGCCCGCCCACCGTCGGCGGTCTACCAGCTCAGGAAGATGGTCTCGCGGCACCGCACCGTGTTCGCGACCTCGTTGGCGATGGCGATGGTGCTGGTGGTGTCGTCGGTGGTGAGCACGAGCCTCTACTTCAAGGCCAGGCGGGAGTCCGAACGCGCCCGGATCGAGGCCTTGAAATCGCACCATGTGGCGAATTTCATGACTGGCATGCTCGAGGGGGTGGGGCCGTCGGTGGCTCTGGGCAGGGACACCACGATGCTGCGCGAGGTCCTCGACCGGACTGCGGAACGGATCGGTACCGAGCTGACGAACGAGCCCGAGGTCGAGGCCAACGTCCGCAGCGTGCTCGGCAGCACCTACCGCGACCTCGGTGAGCTGGAGAAGGCCGAGGCCCAACAGAGCGAGGCGGTCGCGAAGAACCGGCGCGTTCTCGGCGACGACGACGGCACCACGCTGATCTCGATTCACGACCTCGCGGTCACGCTCCAGGATCTGGGCCGGTACGAGCAAGCGGAGGGGTTGTTCAACGAGGCTCTGGCAGGGATGCGGCGAGTTCTCGGCGACGACGATCGGAACACCCTGATGACGATCGGCGATCTCGGTCAGCTGATCGCCGAGACCGGTCGCCTGGCCGAGGCCGAGCCCTACCACCGCGAATCCCTCGAGGGCCTGCGCCGGATCGAGGGTCCGGAAGGCGCCGAGACCATGACCGCGCTCTCCAACCTCGGCGTACTGCTGCACTCGATGGGCCGCTACGTCGAGGCCGAGGCGACGCTGCGCGAGGCCCTCGAAATCAAGCGCAGAGTGCTGGGCAACGACCACCCGGAGACGCTCATCTGCATGAACTCCCTGGGGGTGGTGCTGAATGCCGAGGGCAAGTACGACGAGGCCGAGGCCCTGTACGTCGAGTCCGTCGACGGCTATCGCCGGGTGGTGGGTGACGAGCACAAGGACACTCTGCGGGCGCTGGCCAACCTCGGCGTCTTCCTGACCGAGAGGGGCCGCCCCGACGAGGGCGAACGCTATCTTCAGCAGGCGCTGGAGACCCGTCGCCGCGTCCTGGGCGATGACCACTTCGATACCCTGGTGTCGATCAACACGATGGGTTTCTGGTACTACCGACAGGGGCGGTACGACGAGTCCGAGGCTATGATCCGCGAGGCCCTCGAGCGCGGCCGCAGGGTCTTGGGCAGCGACCATCCGGACTTCCTGGTGTGGGTCTTCAACATGGGTCAGCTGCTGCAGTTGCGGGGCCGGCTCGCCGAGGCGGAGCCCTATGACCGCGAGGTCGTCGACACCTTTCGCCGGACCCTGGGATTGGCCCACCCTCGGGCGCTCCAGGCTCTCGGGGACCTGGCGGAACTGGTCGACAAGCTGGGTCGGCCACAGGAAGCTGAGTCGCTGCTGCTCGAGGGGTTGGCGGCGGCCCGGCGCGACAACGGTGAGGCCGATGAGTCGACCACGGCGACGAGGGCTCAGCTCGCCGCGTTCTACAGGTCCCATGACCGGATGGCCGAGGCCCGGGCGGTGGTCGCAGACCAGCTGACTGCGCTGCGCGACGCCGCCACGGCATCCAATCTGCCGGGGCCGAAGAACGCTTTCGCCTGGGAGGCCCTGACCTGTGAGCCCGCCGATCTGCAGGAACCCGCCGCCGCGCTCAGCTTCGCGCTCGCGGCCGCCGAACTGGGACAGTGGCGGGACCCGGACGTCCTCGACACCCTGGCGCTCGCCTATCACAGCACCGGCGACCAGGTGCGCGCGGTCGAGATCGCGAGCCGCGCCCTCGACCTGATCCCGGCCGAGGACAGGGTCCGGCGGCAGCCCTTCGAGGCCACCCTCGCTCGCTACCGCGAGGCCTTGGCGGACGGGTCCTTGGTGCCGTTGTGGACAGCTGATTGAAAAGGTGCCGTTGAAAAGGTGCCTGGCACTGCTTTGCGGATCTGTGAGGTCGGCCACAAGACTGCAAGTGCAAGCCGGGCACCTTTATGGGCACCTTTATTGTGCTACGCCGTTTCAGGAGACCGGCCTTCTCATCCCATATGGCACTGCTAGGCAGGCACCGCTATGCCGCTTTTCGTGTGCTTGCGTTCAGGGTTGCGGATCATCTCGATGGAGAACCGCATGCGATAAAGCCGAGCTCTGAAAAAATACAATGGCATCCTGAATCGTCTCGAACACGCGCGGAATCGGCGCCTGTTTTGCGGTCAGGAACGCTTCCACAATTTTCCAACCTTTGCGTCGCGGGTTCACGACCCAAAACTCTACGCCGCGGACGGCGAGTTCATCGCGAACGGTCGTTATCTTGTCGGCGGCAGACGTGTCGATCCCCGAGGACGTGGTGGCATCCAGGACAACGACCCGGATGTCCCGGTCGACCAGAGCCGCTTTGCGCAACGAGTCGGCCAGGATTCTGGCGTTGAGAAAGACCAAGGGGCCATACTGATGGAGTATCAGCATCCCCGGAATCTCCACGGCATCGGGGTGCTCGTCCAGATCGACGAAACCTCCGGAGGCGGTCCGTCCGACAGCAGTGGTCACAGGATCGTGGATACTATGGTCAAGTTTGAAAAGCGCCAGGACGACACCAATCAGCACTCCGGGCAAGACACCGAGCGCCAAAACACCGAGAAATGCCGCGAGTGCGGTCCAAAACTCCACCCGGCTGACCAGCCAAAGCCGCCGGAAATAGCCCGGATTGGAAACGCTGCCCAAGGCAACGACGATAATGGCCGCCAGACTGCTGAGGGGCAAGTTGTGCAACAACGGCAACAGAAGGAGGATTGTCAGAACACAAAGCAAGCCGGCAAACAGGTTTCCGACTTGCGTCTTGGCACCGGCACCGATGTTGATCGAAGTCGCTGTCAGCGATGCACCCAGGGCGTGTCCGCCCCCCAGTCCCGCGCCAAGGTTGGCGGCGCCGAGGGCCAGCAGCTCTCTGTTCGGGTTCAGACTGTCCCCACTGTACTCTGAGGCCCTTTTCAATGGCGGCAACGCTTTCGCAAATCCCAGAACGACAATCGCCAAAGCGCCCGACAGCAGGGCAACGATCTGATCGCCATAAGGACTTGCAGGCAGTGCAAAAGTGGGCAGCCCGCCTTCCACCGCACCCAACACTGCCACGCCGTACGAAGGAAGCCCAATCAGGCTGCTGAGCGCGATCGAACCCACCAGTACGATCAAAGGGCCCGGCCATCGTGGAAGATAGATGCGGATCAGTATGAGAGTCGCGATGCTGAGCCCGCCAACGATGAGGGCTGGAACATGCGCGTTCAAGATATCTTGCCTGAGATAGACAAGATGTCCCCAAGCTCCAGACGGTACTTCATAGGGGGCAAGTCCGAGGAGCCTTACGGATTGTTTCAAAAGTGTGAGCCAGATGATCCCCTCTGTGAAGCCTTTGAGGACGGGATCCGGGACAAGATCGGCGGTCCAACCCATCTTGAGAAAGAAGAACAAGATGTAAACAACGCCGACGAGCAGTGCCAGCGTGATGGTCAGGGTGAGGTATTCTTCCTTGCCGACCGCAATTGACGCCACGATGCTTCCTGACAGGATTGCGACTGCCGCGTCCGGGCCCACCACCAGAACACGCTGGCCGCCAAAGATTGCGTAGCCAACCAGTGCAAGCGGCAGGGCATACAGACCGACGACTGGTTCAACACCGGCAATCGCGGCGATCGACAGGCCAAGTGGAACAAGAACCGCCCACGTTGCAGCCCCGGCCGCAAGATCAGCTGCTGAGAAATCGCTTCTACGGATAGGAATTTCCCTTCTTCGCCCTCGAACCTACCACACCTCCTGACCCGTGACCTCGGCCCCGGGATGATCGATAGCGGCCCGATTTCCTCGGCCTGACGGCCCACGTCTCCGGACTCCGGGACCTCCTCCTCCACTGTCTTCCGCGAACACCCTTCCAAACTCCGGATCGTCCCCGCCGCTCACACCTCCACCGACCACGCATCGTCCAAAAGGTGCCTGCACTGCTTTGTGGATTTATGAGGCCGGCCACAAGTCTGCAAGTGCGTGCCGGGCACCTTTACCGCCAAGGGGCGCAGGGCCGGGATCCGTGGCGCCAGGCGAGGCTGTGTCGGCTTGTTAGGACCAGTCACTCGACAGGTTCGAGTGATTTGACCCATAAATAAATGGTTCCGGCTGCGTTTTGATCGACCTCAGCAACCAGTTGCACCTTGGTATCGGGTCCGATTTTACGGTTCCGCCAGACTGGCCTTTCGATCTCGACCCGAATCTCGCCTGTCGCGTCACGAAATGTGTAGTAGTTCTCTCTCAGGTGGGCGACGATGTTTCCTGTAACGGTGACATACGTGTCGATAGGCGCGTTGCGGGCTTGCTCGACCGTACTGGTGCGACCCGTCACCGACGAGCCCGTGAACTGAGCGAACGACGCCGAGGACAGCAATAGAAAACATATCGTCAATGACACATTTCGCCTCATCTCTTCTCTCCTTTTGCATCTGTGTTGGTGAAAGGCCGAGGGCCATGAAAGGGGGCGGGAAATTCGAGCATCCGGGTCTATCCTCGTTTTCCACCGCCGAGGGGCGGTTAGTGGCGCAAGGCAAACAGCTTTGGCGAGCACCAGAGGATTGTACCTTGCCGAAGGATATCGGCCGCACGAGCGCGGCGCGAAGGCTCGAGCAGCGTCTCCAGCGCCAGCCTCGGCGGATGGGATGCTGTCGTTGGCAATGGCTAGTGCGTTCAGCGTTTCGAGGGCGCTGGTCGTTGCAGCAGCCGCGCGCCCAGCCGTTCCGGAGCTTCTGAAAAGGTGCCTGCACTGCTTTGCGGATCCATGAGGTCGGCCACAAGTCTGCAAGTGCGTGCCGGGCACCTTTAGAAGGACGCGCGGCGCAGTGGCCCGGTTCGAGGCGAGCGAGCACTACTCGGGCCGGAAAATGGTGTTCCAGTCGCGCTTCATGTCCACCACGAGCCAGCCACGCTCGGGCGCCTCCTTGAGGGCTTCGACGAGCTTCCCCGTGCTCTTCGACACGGCGTCATACGCGTACTCGCGTTCACCGTCGGTGTGGTGAACGATGAGGCCGAAGCTGGGGCGCGGGTTGTTGATCGTGGTGTACTGCAACATCGCGTGGTCGCCGTCGCTGTTCCCACAACAGACCACCGGTCGCCGGCCGATGAACTGATGGATGCCGACCGGCTTGCCCTGCTTGTCGTTGACGAACAGGTGGTTGAGGGTCTTGGTCAGCACCGGTCCGCTGTCGCGCAGCTCGAAGGTCGGTTCGCGACGTCGAGCCGACCACCTGCTCCGGCGGGATGCCGTAGACGCGCTCCACCCACACACGCATGAAGTCGGCGCCGCCACCCGACACGATGAAATTCTTGAAGCCATTCGCCCGAAGAAGCCGCAGGAGCTCCTGCATCGGCTGGTAGGTGAGCTCGTCGTAGCGCCTGCCGTATCGCGGGTGCCTGGCCGAGGCCAACCATGCCTCGACGGCGGCACTGAACTCGTCGGTCGTCATCCCTGCATGCGTGAGGGCCAGGACCTGAAACACGCCGTCGTGGTGTTCGCCGGCGAGCAGCTTGCCCAGGTCGCCGGCCAGGGCCGCTTGCACCATGGGATCCGACGCGAGCGTGGGCTCGGTACGGATGCGTCGCTTGACTTCGTCGATGGCGAACGCTGCCTGGAACGGGATCGGGTGCTCAGGCCAGAGCGTGCCGTCGTTGTCGAGCACGGCAATGCGTTCTGCCAGGGGCAGGAAGTCGGGCGATCCTTCTGTCGTCACCCTGGCGACGAACGCGAGGACTGCCTGCTTGGCCCGGCCATCGTTCCAGGAGGGAAGCGGATCAGCAGCGGTGGAGTTCATGGAGCTTCCTCTGGGCGGTACCGTAGTCCCCCAACTGGTACAGGCTCACGGAGTCTGCGCGGACGGTGAACGGCTGGAACGGCTCCGCCTGGAGCGCGTCCACGAAGTCTCTGGTCCCGATTCCGACGGTCAGATGAGGGTGGTAGTTCGTGCCGGTGCGGGGTCCGACGAAGGTGTTGACGTAGTCGACGGTCGCCTGGCCGATCGCCGCGCCGTCGGGGCGGGGCGCGAAGGCCTCGCCTGTCCCGTTCTCCACGGTGAACGGCGCAACCGCGTCGATGATCCTCTGCTGGAGTCGTCGCAGATCCGGGGTCGGCTCGATGACGATCCCGGCCAACCCGAGATTCCCCTCCACGAGGGCATAGAGGCCGATCGCCCTGGTCTCCCAATTCATCGACTGCTCGGTTCGCAGCACGCCTTTCACAGCATTCGCGATCGCGTCGAGGTCCGCTGTCCGCACGAACCGCTGGAGAAGGGTGATGTGCGGCGCGTGGTTGGCATCGAGGGCGAACCCCTGCGGGAAATTCTCTCGCAGCCGCGCGTTCACCGCCCGTGCCCTCTCAACGGTCGGAGCATCTGGATCGAGCAGTACGTTGATCGCGATCACGCTCATGGGTTTCTCCTTACCCCGGAGTCAACGGTGTGTGTGTCCAGCTGGACCCCGGCTGGCTGGCGGGATGCCGATCGCTCTCCGCCCCGTCACCCGCCGCAACGTCACGCGCGGCCCGCACGGCCACAGGCCGCGCCCGGCAGACAGGGTGCAGTCTGACGCGCCGTGGCTGGCCTACTGCCGCGCCATGGCGATGCGCAGGCGCTCCTCCGGCGAGATGAAGTGGTCGTTGTCGTCGACACCCACGTCGAGCTGGACCCAGTGGATCTTGCCGGTGAACTTGCTCGCGTGCACGCTGTAGTCCGGGCTGACCGGCGTGCCCGAGTCGTGGCCGATGTCGGTCGTCTCGTCCATCGAGAAGACCATGGGCTGCGTCATGGGCACGCGGCCTGATCCGACCGCGCGGCCGTCGTAGTAGAGCGTGACGTTGCCGCCCTTGGCGAGGCCGCCGCCGTCGTAGGCGAACTCCGCGCGCACCTGGTGCTTCCCCTCGGGCATCGGCTCGGTCGCCACGGTCGCGAACTCGTGGATCCCGAGCACGTTGTAGACGAACTTGGCGCGTCCGTCCTTCGCGTACAGGCTCCAGCCGCCGAAGCGGCCGCCCTGGGCGATGATCACGCCGCTTGCCGGCTTGCCCTTGCGCACGTCAATCTCGGCCGTGACGCTGAAGGAGTGGTTCTTCACGTTGACGACGCTGTTCTCCTGCAGCCGTCCCATGCCGGGGAAGAAGAGCTGCGAGTTCCCCTTGATGAGCGTCGGCCGTCCGGCCATCTCGGGGATGAACCGCTCCGTGCCCCGGTCGTCGAGCGGGAGCACGTTGTACTTCGTCGCCTCGATGAGGAACAGCCGCTGCAGCTTCTGCAGCATGTCCGGGTTCTCCTTCGCGAGGTTGCGCGCCTGCGACCAGTCCTTGCTGCCGTCGTAGAGCTCCCAGACGTCGTCGTCGAAGGCGACCAGCTTCTGGCCCATCAGGATCCAGGGCGTCCGGTGCTTCGTGACCGCGCTCCAGCCCTTGTAGTAGATGCCGCGGTTGCCGCCCATCTCGAAGTACTGGAGGTCGTGCCGCTCCTCCGCCTTCGCGTCGTTGAAGCTGTAGAGCATGCTGGTGCCTTCCATCGGCGACTGCAGCACGCCGTTGACCAGGGTCGGCTCCGGCAGGCCGGCGGCCTCGAGGATCGTCGGGGCCACGTCGATCACGTGGGTGAACTGGTGGCGCAGCCCCCCGCGCTCCTCGATCCCCTTCGGCCAGTGCACGATCGTGCCGTTGCGCGTGCCGCCCCAGTGCGACGCCACCTGCTTCGTCCACTGGTAGGGCGCGTTCGTCGCCCACGCCCAGCCCACCGAGTAGTGGTTGAACGCGGTGGGCGAGCCGAACTCGTCGATCTTCGACAGCATGAACTCCGGCGTCTCGAGGGCCGCCATGCCGTTGAAGTTGGACATCTCGTTGAAGGCGCCGTTGTGCGTGCCTTCCGCCGACGCGCCGTTGTCGCCGAAGATGTAGTAGACGATCGTGTTCTCGAGCACGCCGAGGTCGCCGAGGGCGTCGATCAGGCGGCCGATGTGGTGGTCGGTGTGCTCCAGGAACCCGGCGTAGACCTCCATCTGGCGCTCGAGCACCGGCTTCATCTGCGCGGGCATCTCGTCCCACGCCGGGATCTCGGCGTGGCGCTTCGTGAGCTCGGCGTCCGGTGCGATGACGCCCAGCTTCTTCTGCCGCGCGAACGTCTCCTCGCGCAGCTTGTCCCAGCCCTGGGCGAAGCGGCCCTTGTACTTGTCGGCCCACTCCTTCGGCACGTGGTGCGGGAGCGTGGACGGCGCCCGGCGCGAAGTAGACGAAGAACGGCTTCTCCGGCATCAGCGCCTTCTGCTGGCGCACCCAGCCGATGGCGCGGTCGGTCATGTCCTCGGTGAGGTGGTAGCCCTCCTCGGCCGTGGCCGGCGGCTCGACCGGCGTCAGGCCCTCGTAGAGCGCCGGGTCGTACTGGCTCACCTCGCCGCCGATGAAGCCGTAGAAGTACTCGAAGCCCCCGCCGCCGGCCGGCCAGGCGTCGAACGGGCCCATGGGCGAGGTCTGCCAGGCCGGGACCTCGTGGCACTTGCCGAACTGGGCCGTCGCGTACCCGTTCATCTTGAGGGTGAGCGGCAGCGGCGCCTTGGTGTTCGGGAGCAGCGAGTTGTAGCCCGGCGCGGCCGTGGCGATCTCGGTGATGGCGCCCATCCCGACCGAGTGGTGGTTGCGGCCGGTCAGCATCGCCTGCCGCGTGGGCGAGCACAGCGCGCACGTGTGGAAGCGGGTGAACTTCAGCCCGTTCGCCGCCAGCTTCTCGGCGACCGGCGTCTCGCACGGCCCGCCGAACGCGCTCGACGAGCCGAAGCCCACGTCGTCGAGCAGGATGAGGAGGACGTTCGGCGCCCCGGCCGGCGGGAGCACCGTCTCGATCGGCGGAAACCGGGAGTCCGGGTCCTTGGCGTCGAACGTCGTGAGCCCCGGCTTGCGGACGTCGGGGATGGGCAGGATCGAACGCTGGTGCTTGTCGGGTTTCGTCATCGTGGACTCCTTGATGGACATTCGTTTGCCCGGCGAAGGCGGGCACGCAGACTTTCTTTCCGCTGATTCGCGGCGCCTATATGTATGTTCGACACAACTTCAGACGCGGTCAATGGTCGCACGCTACCCAATGATTGTCAGAGTGTCAAGATAGTTGTCGCCTCGAAAAGGTGCGTGGCACCGCTTTGCGGATCTGTGAGGTCGGCCACAAGTCTGCAAGTGCGTGCCGGGCACCTTTATTGGGTACCTTTTTTGTACCTGGACGGATAGGAATTTCTTTTCACCTCTCTCGAGGTACCACCCCCTTCTGCTCCTGAAGCTGTGCCACACCGCCACCTCCGCCGTGCCGGAACACAGCGCCTTCTGGTCCACGTTGTAGAATAACGACGGCCTCATGGGCCTCATGGGCCTCATGGGCTTCATGAAGAGAGGAGAGAGAACGTGAATCCTGCGATCATCCTCAAGCTGGTGCTGCTCCTGGGTGTAGTACTGCTCGTGGTTGCCATCGGCATCCGAGCACGCCTGGAGGACATACTGCTGCTGCTGCGGAGGCCGGCGCTGGCCCTTCGCGCCATACTGGCGATGTACGTGGCGCTGCCCGCCTTTGTGCTCCTGTTGGTGTGGCTCGCCCCGCTCCAGGCGGGCGTTGGCGCGGCGCTGCTGGGGTTCGCGGTCTCGCCCGTGCTGCCTCCGTGGGCCAAGAAGGGAACCGCGGTCGGCGGCCAGGCCGACTACGTCATCGGCCTGGAGGTCCTGTCATCCGGCGTCTCCCTCCTGGTGGTTCCGCTCATGATCTGGATCGTCTACCGGGTGTTCGGAGTGGAGACCGCCTTGGATCCCCTGGCCGTGGAGCAGGTGCTTCTCATCACCGTCGCGGCCCCCCTGGCCCTCGGCATGGGGCTCGCCCGCCTCTGGCCGGGCGCCGCGCCGCGGCTTGCGGCCCTTGCCGACCGGATGGGCGGAGTGGTCCTCCTTCTCGGCGCGGTGGTCCTCCTCGTCGCTCAGGGCCGGGCGATCCTGGGGGTGATCGGCCAGGGCACGCTCGTCGCCACCGTGGTCGTCATCGGGTTTGGTCTGCTCGTCGGGCACCTGCTCGGCGGCCCGGATCCGGGCAACCGTGGAGCGCTCGCCTCGGCCACGGTCTCCCGGCACCCAGCCATCGCACTCCTGCTCGCCTCGGGCGCCTTGCCGGAGCACGAGTCGGCCGTCATCGGGACGGTCCTGCTCTATCTGCTCGCCTCCCTTTTGCTCGCCATCCCCTATGAGCGCTGGCGCAAGAGGTCACTTCCGCTCAGCCAAACGTCGCCAACCCCTGGTGAAGGGTAGAGTAGCTGCTACATCATCCCGGCCACGCCTGAGAGGCTGGCCCTACCGGGAGGTGAAAGAGCATGGAAACACTACTCACCAGGCCCGGGAACACCCCCCGGTGAAGTGCGGGAAACCGGGTGTCCCTCAACTGCGGGAAAGTGGATGACCCTTGACACCTGTCGATCGCTTGTGCCATCTTCTGCCTCTTGAATTGGCAAAGTGACTTGGACCTATGACCGAGATGTCGCGCAGGGAACAGCTTCGGGCGGCGGCCCACCGTCTGAAGCCCGAACGCAGCACTCTCGCGGCCGATTTGGTGGCCGCACTCACCTTCGCCGTGGTCAACGTGCCGCAGGCGATGGGGCACGCGCTGCTGGCGATGGTCAACCCGCTGCTCGGCATCTATACACTGATGGTCGCGGTGCCGATCGGCGCCGTTTTCTCCAGCTCGGTCTTCATGAATGTGTCGACGACCGGGGCGCTCGCCGTGGCCGCCGGGGTCGTGCTGATGGACTTTCCTGCCGACCAGAGGGTGGAGACGCTGGTCGTGCTGGTGCTGTTGGTGGGTGCGATCCAGTTGCTCGCAGGCTTGTTCCGGCTGGGTTCCCTGATCCGTTTCGTCTCCAACGCGGTGATGACCGGTTTCCTCAACGGCGTGGCCGTGCTGATCATCCTGGGCCAGTTGAGCGATCTGACGGGCTACCAGAGCAGCTTCTCGAACCGTGTGGCCCAAGCGCTGGAACTTCTATTGCGGATCCGCCAGATCAACCCGCAGACAACGACCATCGGCGCGCTCACGCTGGCGCTGATCTTGGGGCTGCTGTGGCTCAAGGCGTTGCGGCGGTTCGCCTTCATCATCGCCATCGCCGTGGCGACCGTTGTGTTGGCCCTGCTGACCCTGCCGGCCCTGCCCACGGCTGCAAACTTCGCCGCGGTCCCGACGGTTGGCGGCATTGCAGCCATTCCGCGTTCCCTGCCCCAACTGGAGCTGCCCCAGCTGTCGCTGGTCCTGTCGCTGTTGCTGCCGGCCTTGTCCATCGCCATCATCGGTCTGGTCCAGGGCGCAGGCGTCAGCCAGGGCACGCCCAACCCCGACGGCCGCTACCCGGACGTCTCGCGCGACTTCCTGGGCCAGGGTGCTGCCAACATGGCCACCAGCCTCGTCGGCGGCATTCCGGCGGGCGGGTCGGTCTCAGGCACGGCGCTGATCGTCGGCGCAGGAGCCCGATCGCGCTGGGGCAATATCTTCGTCGGGCTGTTCGTGGCCCTGATCGTCTTGCTGGCCGGACCGCTGGTGGAACGGGTGCCCATGCCCGCGCTGGCCGCGTTGCTGATCGTCGCGGGGTTCCAGGGCCTGCGCGTGGAACAGGCGGTGATGGCCTGGAAGACTGCCCGGATCTCGAGGGTGGTCATGCTCGTGACCTTCATCGCCACCTTGATCGTCCCGCTGCAGTTTGCGGTCTTGTTCGGCGTCGCCCTGAGCATCTTGCTGAACACCGTTCACCAATCGAACAAGGTCGTCGTGACACAGTGGGTCCTGCAACCGGAAGGCTTTCCGCTGGAACAGCCGCCGCCCAAACGGTTGCCCAGCCACCAGCTCACGATCTTGCATGTCTATGGCAGCCTGTTCTTCGCCGCGGCCAAGAATACGGAAGAGATGCTGCCGGCGGTCGCCGACGCCACCCACGCCGTGGTCGCCATCAACCTGCGCGGCAAGAGCGAGATCGGAAGCACGATCGTGACCGTGTTGCAGCGCTATTCCCAGGCGCTGCGGGGCAGACAAAGCAAACTGATGTTGGTCGGCGTGGATCCGCTCGTTCGCGACCAGCTGGCGAAGACCGGGGTGCTCAAGTCCATCGGCGACGAGAACGTGTTCCTGGCCACACCACAGCTCGGCGCGGGACTGAACCAGGCGGTAGCGGCGGCCAACGCCTGGATCGCCCAGCGCGCGGGCGACTCGGCGCCGGCGAGCGATCGCGCGGATCGTTCCGTCGACCGCTGAAACGGCGTTCGGTCGGCGATCGGCCCGAAGCGCCTTCGACAGACACCCCGTCAGTCATCGCTCAGACGATTGCCGTTCACCCGTAGCCTGAATCGCGCGTAGCGGGGGATCAAAACAAAACCGTGCCCGACGAAAACGTCGGGCACGGTGTTCGGACTCAACTCGATTGAATGCAACCAACGCGTCAGTGGTTTGCTCCGCCGCTGGCGTCCTCCAGCGCCCTCAACACCGCGTCGAGGTTGAACGAGGCCGGCTTCTGCCGCGGCGGGAACTTGACGAAGTTCTCGATCTGGCTGCTGACCACGGCCTGCATGGCGTAGACGACGTACGCATGGGAGATCATCCAGTCGTAGTAGGTGTTCGAGTTCTCGTCGGCCCGCTCGAACGGGTCACGCCGCAGATTGAACAATTTCGGGATCCGCAACTTCACGAACGGCTCAAACCAGCACGCCAACTGCCTGGCGCGTTGCTCCATCAGCACCACTTTCCAGTCCTGCATGCGGATCGCCATGATGTCGCCGTCGTCGCTGATGTAGAAGAAGAAATTCCGCGGGCTCTCCTTCACCTCGCCCGTCAGGTAGGGCAGCATGTTGAAACCGTCGATGTGGACCTTGAAGGTCTTCGCGCCGGCCTTGTGGCCCTTGAGGAGCTTTTCCTTGATGTCCGGCTCGCCGGCGGCGGCCAGGAAAGTCGCCAGCCAGTCCTGGTGGGTGACTACACCGTTGAGCACCGTGCCCGCTTTGAACTTGCCCGGCCAGCGGACGAAGGCAGGCACGCGCCAGCCGCCTTCCCAGTTGGTGTTCTTCTCGGAGCGGAACGGCGTGATGCCGGCGTCCGGCCAGGTGTTGTAGTGGACGCCGTTGTCTGTGGAATACATGACGATGGTATCTTCGGCGAGTCCCAATTCGTCCAGTTTGTTCAGCATCATGCCGACGTTCTCGTCGTGGGCGACCATCACGTCGTTGTAGTCGCCCTGGCCACCGCTCTTGCCCTTGTGCTTCTCGGCGCAATGGGTGCGGAAGTGCATCGCCGTCGTGTTGTACCAGAGGAAGAACGGCTTGCCAGACGTGTGCGCCTCATCCATGAATCGAAGCGCGTGCTCCGTCACCTCGTCGTCGATCGTTTCCATCCGCTTCTTCGTCAGCGGACCGGTGTCCTTGATTGTCTGTCCACCCTTGCCGTCGGCCAGGCAGTGCAGCACGCCGCGCGGCCCGAACTTCTTCCTGAACTCCGGGTTCTTCGGGTAGTCCGGATCCTCGGGTTCCTCTTCGGCATTGAGGTGGTAGAGGTTGCCGAAGAACTCATCGAAGCCGTGCATCGTGGGCAGGTGCTCGTCGCGGTCACCGAAGTGGTTCTTGCCGAACTGGCCGGTGGCGTAGCCCAGGGGCTTCAGCAGCTCGGCAATGGTCGGATCTTCCGCCTGAAGGCCATTGGGGGCGCCGGGCATCCCCACCTTGGTCAGGCCGGTTCGGATCGGATTCTGGCCGGTGATGAACGCGGCGCGGCCCGCCGTGCAACTCTGCTGCGCGTAGTAGTCGGTGAAGGCCACGCCTTCATTGCCGATGCGGTCGATGTTCGGCGTGCGGTAACCCATCTGTCCGCGGCTGTTGTAGCTGATGTTCCACCAGCCAACGTCGTCGCCCCAGAGGATGAGGATGTTCGGTTTCTTGGTCGCCATGTTGAGTTCCTTTCGAAGTATGACTTCAGGTTCAGTGAATGTGAATCATCTTGCCCAGCAACGCTCTGCAGTTCAGTTCATCATCAGCTATCGGGGCTTCCGCGAGCGGTCGGAAGTCGGGCCAGGTCGACCGCGCCGCCGGGCTTTGGCGCCAACCCGGGCAACGCCGTACCCGAACTGACGTCTGCTGTCTGCTCGCCGTCGGCCTCGGAGCTTGGCGGATCGGGCCCGGCACCACGCACGGTGTCGCCGTGGCAGTGGCTGAACGCGCGACCACTGCCGCAGGGGCAGGGTTGAAGCGGATCGCGGCGCTTGTCCTCGGCGGCCGTCAGCGCCATCACCTCGGACGGCGCCCGGCCCTGCTGCAACAGTCGGGCCATCAGCTGCATCGAAGGTTGCGTGTGCTTGAAGAACAACTCCAGCCCTGCGCACAGGTAGTTCTGTCCCGACTCGCCGTCGCGTGAAAGCGCGAATCGATCCTTCGGGCAGCCCCCGTTGCACAAGGGGAGCACTCCGCAGCTGCGGCACTGCGCAGTGAGCGTGTCGCGCTTGGCGTCGCCGAACTTGCGCTGCTCCGACGAGGCTATCAGCTTCATCATGTGGGTCCGGTGGATGTTACCAAGCTTGTATCGCGGTTCGACGAAATGGTCGCAGCTGTAGAGGTCGCCGTTGTGCTCCAACGCCGGCCCGTAACCACAGGTCGGTGCATGAAGCACAGGCGATGACGACCGAAGTAGGCCTCGAGCGTCACGTCGAAGAGCTGCACGTAGACCTCGGCCACATCGTGGCGCACCCACTCTTCGTACACGTCGACCATGAAGCGGCCGTAGTGCTCGGCTCCGACGGTCCGCTCGGTGACCAGGTTGCCGGTCTGTGTGTAAAGGAGACGCTTCCTGCCCGCCTGTTCGCTCCAGCCCTTGTTGGCGATGGCGATGGTCTCCTCTGTAGCGCGTTCGATGATGGGGATGAACTGCACCCACTTGGCATGCAGCTCGTCGCGGAAGAAGCGATAGACGGCTCGCCCATGGTGCTGATTGGCGGCGTTGACGGTGCACAGGATATTGAAGTCGACGTCATGTCTGCGCAGCGCCTGCCAACCCTTCATTACGAGATCGAAGGTGCCTTTCCCGCGCCGGTCGACGCGATAGGTGTCGTGCAATTCGCGCGGCCCATCGACGCTCAGTCCGACGAGGAAGTTGTGCTGCTTGAAGAACCTGCACCAGTCGTCGTCGAGGAGCAGGCCATTGGTCTGGAACGTGTGTTCCACGATCTGGTCGGGCCGGCGGTATTTTTCGACGAGCTCGATGGACCGCTTGAAAAAATCAAGCTTCATCAGCGTGGGTTCGCCCCCCTGCCACGCCACGGTGACATGCGGCACGCGGTGCGACTCGAGCAGCTGCCGGATGTAGACCTCGAGGGTTGACTCGGACATGCGTTGCTTGTCGTTCGGGTACAGCGATTCCTTCGACAGGAAAAAGCAGTACGTGCAATCGATGTTGCAGGTCGACCCACTCGGCTTGGCGAGCAGATGAAACCCCGGCGGGGCGTCTGCAGGCCTGACGGCATTGCCGATCTTGCCGTCCAGTGGAGGCAAAGGCTGTGATCTCCGACTCTTCTTGGATTTCATTCTGTTACGCCATGTGCAACAGCACCGCAAGAAAGGCAAATATGCCGATCAGGACGAGAACAGAGGTGATCGCGTACAGCGGTGTGTTCCTTCTCTCCTTCGACATGCCAGCCACCGCCGCGTAGCCGTCGCTCCACATGTAACGGATCGTCCGATGGTATTCGAGCAGCGAGAAGATCGCCGCGAAAATGCCGCAGGAGATCAATGCGAGGGCGAGGAGCCACGCCGAACGTGGAAAGCGGACATCGTCGACATCCGGCGATCCCTGGAGGCTGAATATGAACTGGAAGATCGCGAAGCCGAATCCGATCAGCGAAATGGACGTGCGCTGGTAGGCCATCATCGTCCGCTCAACGGCATACCGGGTGCGCAGCCACGCAAAATGGCTATCGGCCGTGGTTCGAACTTCGAAACGGTCCGAGTTCTCGCTCGTGTCGTGGTCACTCATCGAAGAGCCCCTCCGTTGGGCAGATCAGGCAGCCTCTCGGGAACGGCGAGGAACGCCGACGTGCGGGCCTCGCGGTCGACGGATTTCGGCTGGGAAGTTCCTTTTATCGATCGCTAATATACCATATCCCTCAACCCTCGAAGGGTTGTCAGAGGCCGCCTGAATCGGCTCAAAAAGAACGTCTGACCGAAGGCCCGAGCATCTTGGACGCACCCGAACCGATCAGGGAAATCCGGGCGGTACTTCATGGTCCTGAAACGGGCTGTCCGTTGGGGTGGAGGGTCGGCCGGGACTGGGTGTCAGGCCCAACGAAACCACGAAGATGGCTGGAACAGTGTCGGGTAGACCAGGGCGGTTCCCCGCCCGGGTCTAACCGACGCCTGTCAACCGGCGCACCACAACCGCCCCGCGCCTTTTTCGTGTGCTTGGGGCGGGGCAGGATTCGTGCTGTCCTGATGCAAATCGTATTACTGTTCGCTCTGCTCGCCCTGATCGTTCTGCTCGCCCTGATCGTTCTGCTCGTCCTGCGCATACTGCTCGTCCAAAAACGCCACGAGGGTGTCGGCCCAACCTCTGAAGATCCGGCGGGCGTCGGCGGTGTTGGTCACCCGGTTGCTCCAGCTCAGCTGTCCGCCGAAGCTGTTCGCGGCCTGCCGGTCCACCCCGCGACCGATGAGCTGATTGCTCCACGAGTCGAAGAGGTCGATAAAGAGCGTCGCGGCGCCGGTGGATGTGACGTAGGTCCGCGTTCGCCCAGCGGACCGCGTGTCCGGCGCGGAAATGTCGAGATCGATGATCGCCGGGCGCAGCAACAGAACGTCGTCGGCGGCATAATCGACAACCGAGTAGCCACCGGCCTCGAGCTGCTCCTTGAAGACCTCGAGAAAGAGCGCCGCCACGTCCTCCTTGATCCTATCCATGTCGCTGGTCCTCACGTTGCGGGTCCGTGACCGGTTCTGGTCCCGCTGCCAGTTGGCCCGGAAGGCGACGAAGGGATCGAGGATCGCGACCCGCTGGAAGACGCTGAAGTCGGCGCCCGGGTGTTTGAAGGCCATAGCGACCCTGCTCGAGTCGACTCGCTCCAGACCGTCGTAGCTGACGGTCCCGCCTTCTTGGGCCAAGACCGTGGTCCCGATCAGCAAAACCGCGATCGTGAGCACCGCCGCGGCCGCCGAGAATCTACGTATGTTGCTCGTAACGTGCTTCATTTCTTTCTCCCTTCAGATACCGCCACCGCTTTGCAGAAGCGGCGGGGGCGGTCAGTTCCTTGGCCTCACGCTGGTGAGCCGGACAGGCTCGCTGCCGAAGTTCGCGACCGTGAGCGTGTTGGTTTCGGTATCGACCTCGAGCTGGACACCGATCGCCAGCTGCCCGGTGCCCACGTTCTCGGCATCCAGATCGATGAAGAAGACGGTCACGTCGTGGTTCCGCCAGCGAGGCCTGGTGGTCGCTTCATACATCGAGATGGGGCGGTCCAGCGCCAGGATGATCCGACGCCCTCCTCCATCGAGGGGTATCTGCCGCGCGAATCGCAGGCGCTCGCTCGGGGCGGTGGTCGTCCTGGTCCCTCTCCCACTCGGACCGGTGACCCGGATCCATCCGGTCTCGTCCTGACGCCGGAGCTCCCTGACCAGCTGCCGTTGACCATTCTCGGCGAGCGTGTCGAAAAGAAAATCGCGCTCCTCGTCGGTGGTCCAACGGGTGATGACGATATCGATGGTCGCGGTGGATCCCGGCGGAATCACCGGTGGGTTGCTGATGCCCATCACCACCGCGCGAGCCAGAAACCTCTCGTTGACCTCTTGCTGTTCGTCCTGTGCTGTGGCCGCTGCAACGGCAACCACAAACACGGCCAACGCGAGCACGGTCGTCCTTTTCCAGGTCTGTTTGAACTTCACGGTATCCTCCATTTTCTTCCCAACCTACTGCAGTGAAAGCGGCGCCCGCAGCGTGGCATCCACCAGCGTCCCGGCCGGGATGTTGATTGTGTTTCCGCTCGTCAGGATCGACACACCGGCTCCGACCTTGGCGCCGGTCCGCGCACCCGAGCTGCCGCCGATCAGGCCGCCAACGGCCGCCCCGCGGGCGGTGCGCCCCACCGTCTGACCCGCGGTGTTGGCGGTCTGGGCCTGGAGGCTCGAGGTGGAGATGGCGAAGAGCTGGTTGTTGATCATGATGTCGGTAAACTCGAGCGACAGTTCGGACGAGCCGGCGACCCTGCCCGACTGTCTCGCCGAGGTGATCCGTCCGTAGACCCAGGCGCCCCGAGGGGCGACCTCGGTGCCCTGGACGACCAGGGCGCCTTCGAGCTGGCCGCGGAATCGATGGCCGGCACCATGTCTCCGCGAATCGATGGTGTCAGAGATGCGGACCATCAGCCGGGTGCCTTCGGGCACCACGAAAGGGTTGCCGGCGGGAGCGGCCATCGCGGCCTCGGCGGTCTCGACGCCGTCCGAGAACCACAATGCGAGGATCTTCGATGTCTCGAAGACCTCCACCTGACCCCCGGCCTCGAACATGACGCTGGTGCGGTTGCCGCCGACAAACGAACCTTCGATCAGCGAACCGTCCACCAGCTCGAGGGTGTCTGCCGCGGCCGGTTGGACCGCCAGCAGCGTCGGAAGAATCAGACATGCCACAAATCGGATTTTCATTTCTGGTCTCCTTGGCCCATGTTGTCGTGTTCGAGGCTAAAATTCAAGGTCTCCAAGCTCTATGTTTGAGGGCCCCATGATAAGACAAGGGCGCCGCCGAGTCATCAAGGAATTGTGATGATTCGCTGAATCAGTGCCAGAAGTGCGCCAGGCGAAGCCTGGGGAAGGGGGACGAGAGGACGTGAGTCTGAGATGACAGCGGAGTTCTTGAAACCTTCCGAGCGGACCTTGCGGGTGAGAGTCCCGCCCGGCCAAGGGTGGCCGCCAGCCGGCTGGAGATGATGCCACGGCCCTGAATAAAGAAGATGTCAGGTGGCGTTAATCAGGGAGCCCCCCACCCGACGCTCTCCACCCCTGCCAGGGCCAATGACCGCTTACTTCGACTTCAATGAATACATGAAGAAAGCACCGGATGGCCACCAGCATTCCCAACATCGCCAATGAATCAAAGGAGAATTCCAATGTTACGGTGAGGATGATGTCGGCAGTCAAGAGCAGATCAAGAGCCACCAACAGGGTACGCCCAAACCCAATGCGGAGTTTCCTATATGCCGTATGACGCTCAGTGCCAATCAGGAGGTGCTGAACATAGCGGCCCCCGGATATTACGCTGCCAATGACCAGGACGACTACAGCGGTTGCCTCGAATGTTCGATAGACGATCTCGAAAAATTCCTTCATTTGGCTATCCTTCGCCCCCGGGGTCGGTTGTTAATATATTACTGTCCTTTTTTATGGTTGACTTCCGCCGGACGTATTTAATCACGAAATTTCGGCTGCACCGTCTGGCCTGCGGATAACTGTTTGTTGATTGCCGACCTGGGTGCGCTGCCTCCGTTACCTTTCCCAAGGTGGAGTTGCCATCGCATGCACGCACGGGTATTCTCGCCTCGACGCCTGATGAAGCGTGCTTGGCCACGAGATTTTTTTATACTGAGCCACAAACCGATGAGGAGGAAGCTGTGCGAAGACAACTCAACGTCATTCTAGGGCTCCTGCTGCTGATCGCGCCTTTTGGCAGCGCCTGGGCTGGTGAAGATCGTTTTCAGGAAACCATCAACATTTTCAAGAACGCCGGCGAGAGCGACCACTTCTTCGAGGTCAGCTACGGTTACGCCGTGTTCCCGTCCGTGGGAAGGGCTGGTGTCGGCATCGGCGGCGCACGCGGCACCGGGCGGGTCTACGTCAACGGTGAACGCGTGGGTAAATCCACGATGACTCAGGCGACCGTGGGCCTGCAGCTCGGCGCGCAACGCTACCGGATGATCGTCTTCTTCGAAGACGAGCGTGCGTTCAATGAATTCACCAGCGGCACCTTCTCCTTCAGTGCACAGGCCAAGGCCGTTGCCATCACCGCCGGCGCGTCTGCCACAGCATCGACGACAGGCAGCTCGGCGGGAGCCAGCGGTGGCCAGAACGATGCCACCATCGTCGGTGGGTTCCAACGGGGTATGGCTACCTTCACGATCGCGAGGGGCGGTCTGATGTACGAAGCGAGCATCGGCGGCGCAAGGTTCAGTTTCCGACCGTTGTGATGCGCTGAATTGCCGGAGCACCCCACCCGAGGCGACACCACAGGCCGCTGGCCTGAACGAGACCCCTGGCTCGGGCGCAAACGACCGGCGTTTCCACCCGGCGTCTACCGGTTTCAATCGATCGGCGACGCCGTAGTGGTTGCCTTCGCCATTCAGACGGCCGGGGCACCGGGTCCGTGAGCGCCAACCGGAGACGGCGGAGCTTCAGCCCGGCTCCCGCATCCGCACGTCTCGGCTCAGAGCCATCGCCCAGTGGACGCGCTGATGCGACCGTTGTTGCCCACCGGAACGCCCACGCTCACTCCGACCCCGACATTCCCGGAGCACGCGACGAGCACGGTGCAGTACAGAAGCAGCCCAATCAGCGCGAGCCTGCTGGTCAGTTTCCCCATCGTCGGATCTCCTCGGCCGGAATAGGCCACTTCTGGAGCGCGAGGACGGCGCCCGACGGATCTCTGACGATCGCGAGCGAGCCCCCTCGAACCTCCGGTGTCGGCGCCAGGAGGACCTCACCCCCGAGGGACTCGGCCCGCGCGGCGGCCTCGGCCGGATCGTCGACCCCGAAGGAGACGATCCACTGGGGCTTCCAGTCGGTCGGGTTGGGGAGGATCCCGGCGCGGTCGCGGGCATCCGCCTCCAGCATCGTGTACTGCCCTCCCATGCGATCGATCCTGTGCGCGTCATACCCCACGACCGCTTCGTAGAACGACGATGCCCGGACATCGTCGTCCGCGATGAGTTCGATCCAGACCACGCGACCCGGACCGCCGAGAGTGGTGGCATCGTCGGGGTCGCCGATCCTGCTCCGGGCCAGCCCGACCGGTGCGCCCTGAGGGTCGACGATCACCGCCACCCGACCGAGGCGGACATCGACGGGCGGCACGACGACCTCGGCCCCGTCCTTGCGGGCGCGGACCACCGAGGCATCGACGTCGGCCACCGAAACGTAGGGCAGCCAGCGCGAGATCTCCGAGCCGTCGGCAGGCCCGGCGACCGGAACCACCCCACCGACGTAGACGCCGCCGTCGCGGGCGAGGTCGTAGTCGTTCCCTCGAGGTCCTCGGGTCGTCTCGAAGGCCCACCCAAAGAGCCCGGAGTAAAAGTCGCGGACGGCCACGGCATCGTCGGTGATCAGGTCGAACCAGACGAACTTGCCGACCAGCGGCTCGTCCGAGAAGGACATCTCCGACAGGCCGGGCCCGCCTGCGCTCGTGCAGCCGGCGAGGGCTCCAGCGACCACAAGCAGAATCGGAAGACGTCCAGGTCTCATCTCTGTCTCCTTTAGGATCTCGGCGCCGTGGGCAACCGGCGAGGCGGCTACCGGTCGGTTCACTGAGCCGGCCGCAGTCTACCACCGCGCCAGCGGCGATCGGGAGCTGCGCGACGGCCGCCGTCAAGGAAGGGTCGCGGCAACTCCGTGGACCTGAGCGTCGTCAGCGCCCGTGCACGCCCGCGCCTGCTCGCCTTCGCACTCGATCATCTGCCAGCCCCCGCGCACCTTCGTCTTGGAGCAGTACGTCCGGCCGAAGCTGTTCGGGTTGTTGAGGTACGCTAGAACGTCGTCGCAGGTGGTTTCGTCGTCCGGGATCACCTGGCAGGTGCCGGCGAAGCGCGGGTTGGTCAAGCAGCACGGTTTCTGGGCGTCCTCAGCGCCGGCCGAGACCGGCGACATGACGGCGAGAGCAACGGCGATTATGATCGAGGACATGAAGCACCTCCAAGTGCGTCGGGCCGGAGCGGTGTGACGATCATCCATACCGCTTTATCCTGCATCAGAAGCTGACGCCGAGCAAGAGAACCAGACGCAGGTCGTCCGCTTGGGGCACCGTCCCGTCCGAGTTCGGCCGCGGATCCTTGATCCGGTCCCACACCAAGGTCACGTCAAGCTCGAGCCGTCTGGTGAGCTCGATCTCGAGACTGGTCTGCAGATGGTGGAGGTAGCTGCCGGAGGTCTGGTTGGTGAAGGTTGCCCGATAGTCCAGAGAGATTCCGATTCTCCTCGTGATCTCGTGCTCGTAGATGGTCCCGATGTTGAAGGTCGGGACGGCGTCGCTGGTGGGCTCACCCTCGACCACGTCGCTGAAGCGGGTGTAGGCGTAGCCCGGCCCTACGCTCACCTGCCATTCGATCGAGGGAGTGTCGATCAGGGTGTAGCCGACCGCGACCGAGAGGGCCTGCTTGTTCGCGATGTTCTGGAGCGGGTCGCTGTACCACTCGGCGGCGACCGGGGTCAGGAAGAAGTGCCGGGAAAGGAAAAGATCCCAGGTTCCGGACGCCCGCTGATTGTCGGTCGTCACCACGCCGTCGGTCAGGTTGTAGGTGGCCAGCCAGTCGAACACCAGCCGGCTGGTCACAGTCCGGCGGCGCAGCCGCGCCCTGGAGGTGGTCTCGACCTGTTCGGTGTTTCCGGTCCGGTAGTTGGCGCCGATGGCGAGGTCGAGGTCCCAGTAATTGGCCTCCCGCCGGTTTCCCGCCGTGATGCTGATGACCTCCTCCTTGAGGAAGGTCCGGTCCTCAGCCCCCAGCACCCTCACCGTGGGGCCCTCGACGAAGAGCCGGCCCTCCGCGATCCGTCTGCCGGTCAGGCCGATCACCGCGACACCCGAGGTCGCGACCAGGTAAACGTTCTCCCAGTCGAGAGTCAGCTCCCCCAGCTCGTCGCTGTCGAAGGTCAACTCGTCCTTGTACATCACCAGCAGCTCGCCCTTGAGCCACTCGCCGGAGGTCGTCTGGATCCAGTCCCGGTCCTGCGGCGTGTCGAGCGGCAGCGGCGGCGTCCACTCGGCCGAGGCCGCCCGGGCCAGGGCCGCGATCACAACGACGACCACCATCCAGCGGTGCCGGGTCACGGGTGATCCTCCCGGCGTCGGATGGCGATTCAGTTTTCCGCTCGCACGGGCACGAGGCGCACCGGCTCGGTCCCGAAGTTCTCGATGGTGAGCGTCTCGGTCTCCTCGTCGGTGGTCCATCGCGTGATGTCGCTGCCCAGGGTGGCGGCGGCGACCGGTTGGGCGGCGATCAGTGCGAGCAGGGCCAGGCAGGCTGAGGTGCCTCTCATGTCGGTTTCTCCTTCTGTTTGGGCCGTCGGATCCTCGTGCTCCCCGAAGGAGCCGTTGGTCGCCCGCCACGGGCGCGGTTGCATGAGCGCCAGCGATGGCGCGTCTACATTTTCGCACATCTTCAGAGCTCGGCTCCGGGCTGCCCGACTGCCTGCAGCCAAGACAATGCGGCTGCGTACTCCCCGGGCGTTTGTGCGCGCAGCATCCTGAGCTCCGTCGCCGCGAGACCGGAGATGCTGACCGCGAGCAGCACGAACATCAGGTAGGACCAGGTTTCCCGCTGCATGAGCCACGCGGCGAGATACATGCCGGCGATCGTGGCCGACAAGGCCCCCATCATGACGTAGAGAATCGTTCTCCAGCTCATTCGCTCTCCGGGTTTCTTGCCGGCGGCCAACGCGTTGAACCAGGGTTCAATATTTTCGGATTACCGTTTGCGTGTAGACTACGGAGCCGAGCCTGATCGATCTGTCCCAGCTCGGGGAGGCGCGCGAAGATGACAATGCCACGCATCAGAAGGGGGCTGCTGTGGGGCGCGGGGCTGGCCGTCGGCGCCTTCGTTGGTGCGGCACTCTACTTGTACTTCATTGGCACGCGTACGGTGCTGGAGCACGCTGAGGCCTTTGCGTTTCGCCGGATGACGGTGTCGCAACTGTCCGACCAGGGCGTGTTCCGGTTTTTCTACGCCACCAATCGGGTCCCGATCGAGGAGGAGGGTCCGATCGAGGCGCGATTCGGCTCCGAACGTGAAGGTTCCCTGAGGTTTGGCGCTTTCGACACCAGGATCGAGCCCACGCTCGGTCTGGGGATGCTGATCAACCCGAGCGAGTGGTTTCTCAACGAGGAGATCCGGCTGGAGAGCCTGCGAACGCTGCAGCGCGAGCAGTTCGTCACGGAGCTCCGCGCCCAGGTGGAGGCGTCTCCTTATCGTTCGCTCTTGATAGTGGTCCATGGTTTCCGTGAGGCCTATCCATCCGCGCTGCGCAAGACCGCCTTTCTCGCGCACGTCCTCGATATCGATACACCGGTGTTGTTGTTCGACTGGCCCGGCGATCAAGGCTCATCGCTGCGCGGTTACCGCCGCGCGCGCGAGGTAGCTCAGGCATCCGGGGCCGAGCTTGCGGCAACCCTGGAACTGGTCATCCATGACGTCAGACCGGACCGCATCTGGCTGATGGCGAACAGCATGGGTGCCCAGGTGGTCGTCGACGCCTTCCACCTGCTGTATCGCGACGCCGACTTTTCGGACTCTCCAACCGAGATCGAGAACGTGGTACTGGCTGCGGCGGACGTCGACCACGCGGAGTTCAACAGCCAGTTCAAGGAGGAAATCAGTGCGTTGGCCGGCAACGTCACCGTCTATGTCTCGTCCAACGACCGGGCGCTGCTGGTCAG
The DNA here is from genome assembly GCA_963741385.1 of Candidatus Sulfomarinibacteraceae bacterium. GTDB lineage: Bacteria > Acidobacteriota > Thermoanaerobaculia > Thermoanaerobaculales > Sulfomarinibacteraceae > Sulfomarinibacter. The sequence continues at coordinate 2,553 of CAVUHO010000010.1, read as the reverse complement.
CCGGCTCCTCAACCGCGGGCTGCGCCTGGGCGAGAGCACGCTGGACCCGACGAACCCGAGTCAGATCCAGCAGACGGCGAGCCTTTCCAGGCTGATCGAGCCCGGCGACGAGCGCTTGGTGCTGGTCGACGTCACCCCGGTCAATCGAACCCGCAATTTCCACAATTTCAGCCTCGAGACGCCGGAGTTCTTCGACGACCTGTTCCTGCGCTTCACCGAAACGGACTTGCCGCAAACGCGGGAGCTCTACTTCCTGGAGACGCCCAATGGCGTGCGTTACTTCGTGCTCACCCGGGGACGCTAGGATGTCGCTGAAGGCCCTGTCGGTTGGATGCCCCCCGGTTCGTCTGATGGGCGCCTTCGGCCTGACACCGGTCTCTGCCCTGCTGTTTCTTCAGGGTTGCGATGGCGCGCCGCCGTTTGCCTCCTGGCACACCGAGTCGCCCGGTGTAACGGGGCCTGCCGAAACGTCGTGAAACACCCCCGTTTGACCCGCCGTCGGTTCCTGTCGTCGATCGCCTTCGCGGCAACCGGCGGCGCCCTCTGGTGGTACCGGGACTGGCTGCCGGACCGGGGCATCTTCAACCCTTGCCTCGACGCCCGGCTGCCGGAAAGCATCGCCGCCCACCCGGCCATTGCGAGCGCCTTCGAGGGTCTCGACCTGTCGAAGGTCTGGGACTGTCATGTCCATCTCGTCGGCACCGGTGACGGAGAGCCGGAGGACGTGTGGGTCAATCCGGTGCTGGACAGCCCCTGGCGCCCGCTGCAGTTCATCCAGAAACGACTCTACATGAACGCCTCCTGCGTCTTGGACCAGCGGCGGACCGACGCGGCTTACATCGAACGCCTGCAGTCTCTGCTCGAGCCAGACACGGGCATGCGCATCATGTTGCTGGCTTTCGATTACAACTACGACGAATCGGGTCGGCGCAGACCCGATCTCAGCACGTTCTTCATTTCGAACAGATACGCTCAAGCCGTAGCAGCGAGTCATCCGCAATTCGAGTGGATGTGTTCAGTCCACCCCTACCGCGAGGATGCCTTGGAGGCGCTGCAATGGGCGGCCGGTCACGGTGCCAGAGCCGTCAAATGGCTGCCGGCCGCCATGGGGATGGACCCATCATCTCCCCGCTGCGACCCGTTCTATGAGGCCCTGCGACGGCTGAATCTGCCTCTGTTGACACACGGCGGCCACGAGCTGGCGGCTCAGGGCGGTGGACATCAAGAGTTCGGTAACCCCCTGTTGCTGCGTCGGGCGCTGGACCATGAGGTCCGCGTGATCGTGGCGCATTGCGCGTCTCTGGGGGCGGCAATCGATCTCTCCGGGCACCCCGAATCAGGTGCTGCGTCAAGAAATTTCCAGAGGTTCATGGATTTGATGAGGGAGCGGGCCTACGAGGATCTGCTCTTCGGTGATCTCTCGGCGATCACCCAGGTCAACCGTGCCCCCGAAACGCTGAAGACGTTGCTGCTCGCGGAAGACATTCATCATCGCCTGCTCAACGGCTCCGACTACCCCCTGACCGGGATCTTGCCCCTGTTCTCGCGAACTCAGATGCGGCGCCTTGGTCTGCTCGATGCCGAGACGGCATCCGTGGTCTTCGAGGTTCAGAAATACAATCCGCTGCTGTTCGATCTCATCCTGAAGCGCAATCTCACCTGGCAGGGACGCCGCTTTCCGCGACAGGTGTTCGAGACAGCCGATTTCTTCCACCGGATATCCCGCCCTGACGGATCATCCTGATCCCGTGTGTGATCGTCGCTCTGATGACCTCGCACGGGCGTCTCGATCTGAAGGACGCGACGAACCTGGCGCTCACTCAAGGCCGGCAGCGCACTGGCGTTGCTCTGGGGCATCGGACTGACCCCGGCCCGGCTATACTCACGACCATGTCACGCGGATGGTTCATCACGTTCGAGGGCGGCGAGGGCACCGGCAAGAGCACCCAGCTCGCCCTGCTCGACGAGTGGCTGCGCACCCTCGGCCAGACCACGGTCCTGACCCGCGAGCCGGGCGGCACCGCGCTCGGAGAGGCGGTGCGGGCGCTTCTGCTCGACCCCGAGCTCGAGCCCGATGGCGTGAGTGAGATCTTTCTCCTCGAGGCATCGCGCCGCGATCACGTCGAGCGGGTGATCCGACCTGCGCTAGCGGACGGCTCGGTGGTGCTGTGCGATCGCTTTACCGACTCCTCCCTGGTCTACCAGGGGGTGGTTCGCGGTCTGGGTTGGGACGAGGTGGCGGCACTCAACCGGTATGCCACCGGCGGTCTCGAGCCCAACCTGACGCTGGTCTTCGACATGGACCCGGAACAGGCCCTCGCCCGCGCCCGTTCGCGCAACTCCAGCGGCTCGGCCCGCGGGACCCGTCTCGACGACGAACCGGCTGCGTTTCACCGGAAGGTGCGCGAGGGATTCCTCGAGCTCGCGCGGCGCGAGCCCGACCGGGTGCGGGTGATCGATGCCTCCGGGCGACCGGAGAAGGTATTCGCGAGGATCGGTCCGGTCCTCCCCGAGGACTTTCGGTGAGCGACCCCGAACTCCAGTGGTGGAGCG